>NZ_AP048545.1:1730000-3175000 GCF_059730225.1 Pseudomonas sp. UTLPPB19802 | reverse complement strand
GCAGCAATCCCGCAGCCTGGCCACGACGCTCTTCCCCGTCGCCCTGCTGATCATCGCCATGGCTTCCATTCAATCCGGCGCCTCCCTTGCCAAAAGCATGTTCCCGGTCGTCGGCGCCCAAGGCACCACTACCCTGCGCCTGATCTTCGCCAGCGTGATCATGTTGCTGATCCTGCGCCCATGGCGCGCGACACTCACCGCCAAATCCCTCATGACCGTCGCGATCTACGGAGTCGCCCTGGGCGGCATGAACCTGCTCTTCTATATGGCATTGCGAAGCGTACCCCTGGGTATCGCGGTCGCCCTTGAGTTCACCGGACCACTGGCCGTGGCGCTCTATGCATCACGTCGCGCCATCGATTTCCTCTGGATTGGCCTGGCCGTCGCCGGCCTGCTGCTATTGATTCCGACCTCAGGCACCGGCACCAGCATCGATCTGGTCGGCGCCCTTTATGCACTGGGCGCAGGAGCCTGCTGGGCACTCTATATCCTGTTCGGCCAGAAGGCGGGCGCTGACAACGGCGTCCAGACCGCCGCCCTCGGCGTGATGATCGCCGCCCTGGTAGTCGCCCCCGTCGGCATTGCCCACGCTGGCACGGCCCTGCTCAGCCCGGCACTGATTCCCGTCGCGATAGGCGTGGCCATACTCTCAACCGCCCTGCCCTACAGCCTCGAGATGGTGGCGTTGACCCGCATCCCCGCGCGGACCTTCGGCACCCTGATGAGTATCGAACCGGCCTTCGGCGCGCTTTCCGGCCTGCTGTTCCTGGGCGAATACCTGTCCCTGGCACAGTGGCTGGCAATCGGCTGTATCATCTGCGCATCCATCGGTGCCACGCTGACCATGCGTAGCGAACCCAAGCCGGTAATTGCGACTGATTGATACAACAGGTGACGTTACTCTGGCATTTGTCACGCAAATAAGACATGTTTACGTCTAACTCAATGCCAGCCTTGATAAATTTGGATGGGGCGCTCAAGGAAGAAACCGGTGGGCACGAAAGAAGCCAAACTCGGGCTGTTTGATCCGAGGGCTGGAGATAAGGACAGTAATGAAGCGTTTTTTGATTGTCTTGGCAGTACTCGCCGTCGCTGGTTGCTCCGCAACCTCCAAACCGATCAAGCACGGCAAGCGGGGTCTGCACATCAACTGCTCGGGACTGACGTCGTCCTGGGAAAAATGCTACACCAAGGCCGCCAACTCCTGCAGCGAGAAGGGCTACAAGATCCTCGCCAAGTCCGGTGATGCCGTCGAGGATCCGGGCGACTATCCGTTTGGCCTGAACCCGGCCGGCTATACCAGTCGCAGTATGATCATCATCTGCAAGTAAGCTGCAGCCGTCATGACTCAGGCGGCTGCCCGATCTGGCGGCTGATCTCGTCGCGACTGGACTTCAACACCTGCCGCTGAAGTTCCGGTGTCGATAGCATGCGCGCCACCACCAGTGCGCCCACACACTGGGACAGTATCGACCAAGCCTGGCTGTCGCTGCCCAGCGCCTGCGCCCAACGCTGCTGCAAGCGACACATCCAGTCCTCGGCCTGCTCGCGCACCGCCCTATCGGCCCGGGCGATCTCCGCCCCCAACGCCGGCAACGCACAGCCACTCTCCGTATGCTCGACGTGGCTCATGCTCAGGTACAGCTTCAGGCAACGCTCGAGCTGCGCCATATCCGGCTGCCCCTCCCCGCCCAAGCGCGCCAGGCTCTGGCTCAGCTCCCGCTCGACAATAGCCCCGAACAGTTCATCCTTCGACGAGAAATGCCCATAGAAGGCCCCGCCGCTGAGACCGATGGCCTTCATCAAGCCATCCACCCCAATGGTGGCAAAGCCTGATTGTTTTGCCGAAGACGCGCTGCTTTCCAGCAGACGCTCGCGGGTTTCCTGCTTGTGGCTGAGTGAATAACGCACGTTGCTGTTCCTGTTCCCGACCTTGACGCTTACCGAATCGTAGCATAACGTTCGTTTAGCTAACGATCGTTTACTAAAAGAGCGAAACGGACCATGACTGCTGCAAACAACCACAACAAAGTTGTACTGGTCGTCGGAGCCGGTGACGCCACCGGTGGCGCCATTGCCAAACGTTTTGCCGCCGAAGGGTTCACCGCCTGCGTTACGCGGCGCAGCGCCGACAAACTTCAACCGCTGGTGGAGGCGATCCGACAGGAAGGTGGCCAGGCCCACGGTTTCGCCTGCGATGCCCGCCAGGAAGAAGAGGTGGTCGCCCTGATCGAGCAGATCGAAAGCCAGATAGGCCCGATCGAAGCCTTCGTTTTCAATATCGGCGCCAACGTGCCGTGCAGCATCCTCGATGAAACTGCGCGCAAGTACTTCAAGATCTGGGAGATGGCCTGCTTCTCCGGTTTCCTCAATGCCCGCGAAGTCGCCCGGCGCATGGTGACTCGCAAACGCGGCACTATCCTGTTCACCGGCGCCACTGCCGGCCTGCGTGGGGCTGCCGGATTCGCCGCGTTCGCCGGCGCCAAGCACGGAATCCGCGCCTTGGCACAAAGCATGGCGCGGGAATTGGGACCGCTGAACATCCATGTCGCCCATGTGGTAATCGACGGCGCCATCGACACCGACTTCATCCGCACCAGCTTCCCGGAGAAATATGCCCTCAAGGATCAGGGCGGCATTCTCGATCCGGCCCATATCGCCGAGAACTACTGGTACCTGCACAGCCAGCCACGGGACGCCTGGACCTTCGAGCTCGACCTGCGGCCCTGGAACGAACGCTGGTAGGCTCATGCCACGACAACAACAAGGATGCTTCATCCATGAAAAGAAACGTCGAGTTCTACTTTGACCTGGGCAGTCCGGCCTCCTACCTGGCCTATACCCAATTACCCGGAATCTGTGCACAGGCCGATGCCCAACTGATTTACCAGCCAATGCTGCTGGGCGGCGTGTTCAAAGCCACGGGTAACGCTTCTCCCGCCGAGATTCCGGCCAAGGGGCGCTACATGATCCAGGACCTGACCCGTTACGCCGAACGCTATGGCGTGCCCTTTCGCTTCAACCCGTACTTCCCGATCAATACCCTGCTGTTGATGCGAGCGACCACAGGCATCCAGTTGCGCCAGCCGGAGCGGTTCGTCGACTTCGTCGATGCGTCATATCGCGCGTTATGGGTCGAGGGACGCAACCTGAATGATTCCGCCACAGTCGTGCAGGTGCTGGTGGAAAACGGGTTCGACCCGCAGCAGGTCATGGCATTGACCCTGGACGAGGAAGTGAAGAACGCATTGAAGGAAAAGACCGAGCAAGCTCTACAGCGCGGGGTGTTTGGAGCGCCGAGCATGTTTGTCGGCGATCGGTTGTTTTTCGGTCAGGATCGCCTTGAGTTCGTACGCGAGGCATTGGCCTGACTGGCAGGAGCATCAGTCGCAGAGATGCAGATCGTTTTCGCCAGCAAGCCGGCTCCCGCGACAAACCGTGTCGTACACACAGTTTGCGTACGACACCGCCTTGCAGGAGCCGGGCTTGCCGGGGCGCCGAACCGCCGCGAACAGGCCCGAAAGCCTTGCATCAAAATCAGATCGCCGCAGTACGGACGTTCAACCACTCCAACGCCGCGCCACTTAACAACGGGCTCAAGCGCTCACGCACCTCGGCGTGGTAGGCGTTGAACCAGTCGCGCTCCTCCTGGGTCAGCAATTGCGGCTCCAGGCAGCGGGTATCGATCGGGCAGAGCGTCAGGGTTTCAAAACGCAGGAACTCGCCAAACTCGCTCTCCCCCGCCTCGCGATTCATCGCCAGGTTCTCGATACGCACGCCCCAACGGCCCGGACGATAGGTACCCGGCTCGATCGAGGTGATCATGCCCGGCTGCATCGCCGTCTGCGGCGCCGCCACCGCCTGATAGGCAATCACCTGCGGGCCTTCGTGAACGTTGAGGAAGTAACCGACGCCATGGCCAGTGCCATGCCCGTAGTTGACGTTATCCGCCCAGATCGGTGCCCGCGCGATGGCATCGAGCAACGGCGAAAGAATGCCACGGGGGAAACGCGCCCTGGACAGGGCAATCACACCCTTGAGTACCCGCGTACAGTCAGCCTTCTGCTCGGCGCTCGGTGTCCCCACCGGGACCATCCGGGTGATATCGGTAGTACCGCCCAGGTATTGGCCGCCGGAATCGATCAGCAGCAGGCCGTCACCCTCGATCACCGCATGCTCTTCTTCGGTGGCGTGATAGTGCGGCATCGCGCCGTTGGCATTGAACGCGGCGATGGTATTGAAGCTCAGGGACACATAGTCGGGACGGCGAGCCCGGGCGGCGGTGAGTTTCTGGTCGATGGTCAACTCGGTGACCCGCTCGCGACCCAACGCCGTTTCCAGCCAGGCGAAGAATTCGCACAACGCCGCGCCGTCCTGTTCCATGGCCTGGCGAATGTGTACCGCGTCATCCAGGCTCTTGCGCGACTTGGCCAGGGTGGTCGGGTTCAACCCTTCCAGCAGCCTGACCTCGGCACCCAGGTTGCCCAGCAGGCCACTGGTGACACGGGCCGGATCGACCAGCAGGCTGGAACCGGCCGGTACCGCCGCCAGGGCCGCGGCAATTTCGGCGTAGTCACGCAGGATCACGCCGTCACGCTTGAGGACCTGCACCAGCTCGGCGCTGAACTTGTCGAGGGCCACGAACAGCGTCGCCTGCTGCTGGTTGACCAGGGCGAAGGAGACGAACACCGGGTTGAACGACACATCGGCGCCACGCAGGTTGAACAGCCAGGCAATGTCGTCCAGTGTCGCGATGAAATGCCAGTCGGCGCCACGACGCTTCAGTTCGTCACGCAGTTGCGCCAGCTTCTCGCCACGACTGACAGTCGCTTGTGGCGGCAAGTGCTCGTAGACAGGCTGGTTCGGCAGTACCGGGCGGTCTTCCCAAACCTGTTGCAGCAAATCGATATCGGTACGCAGTTTCGCACCACGGGCTTGCAGCTGGTCGCCCAGGGTCCGCGCCGAAGCCAGCGCCATTACCGCACCGTCCACCGCCACCACACCACCGGCTGGTGTCTGCTCGGCCAGCCACTCCAGCGGTCCGGGCTGGCCTGGCTGCAGCTTGACCAGCTCGATGCCGCTGCCGGCCAGTTCCTTGGTCGCCTGCTCCCAATACCGGCTGTCAGCCCAGACCCCGGCAAACTCGGCCGTGACAATCAGGGTACCGACCGAACCATGGAAGCCCGACAGCCACTGCCGCCCCTGCCAGTAGGCTGGCAGGTATTCCGACAGGTGCGGGTCGGCCGACGGCACCAGCAAGGCGTGGATGCCCTCGCGCTTCATCAGCTCGCGGGTGCGCGCCAGGCGCTGGGGTACGGTTCCCTGACTCGAGGTCTGCGTGCTCATCATGTCTCCTGCTACTCACGGGTTTAATTGTTATTCGGCGCTGATGATGGATCAGCTGTCACGACGGGGCAACTGCCCAGAAAGGCACTGGAGCACTGGCGCAGGCCTTGATCGCCGCAGCTGCGCGGTCGACGTCCTGCTCGGTGGTGAAGCGGCCCAGGCTCAGGCGGATGGTCCGGCCTGCGGAACCGACATCATGCCCCAGCGCCAGCAGCACATGGGACGGCGCGTTGCTTGCCGAGTTGCACGCCGAAGTGGCCGAATAGGCCAGCGACTGGCTGAGTTGTGCGCCATTGAACTGGCCTTCGGCGAAAGTCAGGCTCAGGGTGTGGGGAATGCGCTCGGTCGGGCTGCCGTTCAGGCGCAGGCCGGGGATGTCCGCCAACTGCTCCAGCAGACGTTGGCGCAAGGCACGAATCTGCGCCTCTTCCTGCTCGAACGCCTCCGTCGCCAGGGCAAAGGCGCTGCCCATGCCGGCGATCTGGTGGGTTGCCAGGGTTCCCGAGCGCAAGCCGCCCTCATGCCCACCGCCATGGATCTGCGCACTCAGGCGCTTCAAGGCCCGGGGTCCGACATACAGCGCACCGATGCCCTTGGGCCCGTACAGCTTGTGCGCCGAGAACGACATCAGGTCCACCGGCAATACGTTCAGGTCGATGGCCACCTTGCCAGCGCCCTGGGCGGCGTCCACATGGAATAGCGCGCCATGATCGCGCACCCGCTGGCCAATGGCGCGAATGTCATTCAGCGTGCCCAACTCATTGTTCACCAGCATCAGCGAAACCAGGAACGTGTCCTCGCGCAAGGCCTCGTCGACCATCTGCGCGGTAATCAGCCCCTCGGCATCGGGCAGCAGCCAAGTCACCTCGACCCCGCTTTCCTCCAGTTGCCGGGCGGTATCGAGGACAGCCTTGTGTTCGATCTGGCTGGTGATCACATGCCCGCGCGCACCACGGGCCTGCGCTACCCCCTTGAGGGCCAGGTTGTTCGACTCGGTGGCCCCGGAAGTCCAGACGATCTGCTCGGCGCTTGCGCCCACCAGGGTCGCCACCTGTTGCCGGGCCTGCTCGACCGTCTGCCGGGCGCGCTGGCCAAAGGCGTGGGAGCTGGAAGCCGGGTTGCCGAAGTTGCCGGAAAAACCCAGGCACTCGACCATGACCTGGATGACCCGCTCGTCCACCGGAGTCGTGGCGGCGTAGTCGAAATACAGAGGAAGTTGATTCATGGCAAAAGACTCATAAAGCGTGTCCCGCGGATCGGTCTCTCACTGTGTTCAAGCGAAAGTTGAACAGGCAGCTGTACCCGATGGAAAACGATCAAGGAAAGATGACTTTCATGCAAAGTGCGTAGGAACGCTCCTGGAATCCAGCTTACAGCGCGAAGGAAGGCGTTGCGAGCGCCAGCCGCGCCCGCCCATCAACATCCGCCTCCTACTTCAGCGTGACAACTGCTGCACACTCTCGTGCACCAGCGGGTACAACGAAATCACCAACAGCAGCGCCATGGCGAAATTGAACAGGCGCAGCCAGCGCGGGTCGCGCAGTACATTGCGCAACAGGCTGCCGCAAGCGGCCCAGAGACTGACAGTGGGGGCATTGATCAAGGCAAAGACGGCAGCAATCACCAGCACATTGCTGAAATAGCCCTGCAGCGGCGTGTAGGTACTGATCGCGCCGACCGCCATCACCCAGGCCTTGGGATTGACCCACTGGAATGCCGCGGCATTCCAGAAACCGAAAGGTGTGCCTTGCCCTTGTTCCGTTTCAGAGATCGGCCCCGAACCGGCGATCTTCCAGGCGAGATACAACAGGTAGGCAGCACCGATGTAGCGCAAGGCCGTATAGAGCAGCGGATAGGCTTCGAACACCGCCCCAAGACCGAGCCCCACGGCCAGCACCAGGACAAAGAAGCCGCTGGAGATCCCCAGGATATGGGGAACCGAACGGTTGAAACCGAAGTTCACCCCGGAAGCCAGCAACATGGTGTTGTTGGGGCCCGGCGTTACGGAAGTCACCAGGGCGAACAGGGCAAAGCCCAGTAGAAGGTCAAGCGAGAGGGTCATGGCAGGCATCCGGAGAGCGAATCAGTCAGGCACTCACCCTATCCCATGACCCAGAAGAAACTCAGGCACAGCTGTTGAAAACTTGGACCCGTACAGTCTCCACATTCAGCCTTTATTGGTCAGCCTGTTACCACCGCGATCGGCACTGATTTCGGCCTGATCATCGAAACCGTAGACCTGTTGTGGCTGGCCCATCAGTTCGGCCTTCTTGAGCTGGTATTCATCGAAGGACAAGCCCCGGCGACTCAGCGCCTCAAGCGCCAACTCCCTGGTTTCCTCGGCGGTATAGGGCCGCAGTTCAGGGGACGGGTGACTGGCACAGCCAACCAGGACAGAAAGCAGCAAAAGCAACAGAACCGCAGGTGTATGTTTCATGAGGTGACTCCCGAATGCCTGGTTTGATTGGATGAACACAGGCTACCGCCCCCCCCCCGGTGAGCAGAAATCACCTCTCTCGATAGTCGCTATCGACCACTTGGCATCCCTGCCGCTTGAGCACTTCATATTCCTTATTGAACTATAAATATGGAAATACGTTCATTTACGGAATATCACAAACCCCGTACAACTGCTCCCATCGCTTGATCGCTGTTGTCCAGGCAACTGTTCGCCAGCCAACACCCGATCAACAAAACAGCCCGCCAGCCAGCACCCGGTTTTTCGCCACACAGGCCAGAAGCCCGTGGATACAGGGCCTGGACGCCTGGTACAGGTCTTGCTCAAGCAGCAAGACCAGAGCCCGGTCGCCGACCTGCTCGCCAAGCAACTGTTTGAAAAGGAACTGACCATGTCCCGCACACTGAAAGTCGTTGCCCTGTCCGGCGGCCCCTACCGCCCCTCCCGCACCCTGGTACTGACCCAGGCACTGCTGGCGGAACTGGAACAGGAGCTGCACATCGACAGCCGCCTGATCGAGCTGACCGACATCGCCCGCCCGCTCGGCGCGGCACTGTCGCGCGCCGAACTGAGCGCCGAGGTCGAGGCAGAACTGCAGGCCATCGAAAGCGCCGACCTGCTGATCGTCGCCTCGCCGGTCTATCGCGGCTCCTACCCCGGACTGCTCAAGCACCTGTTCGACCTGGTCGACCTCAACGCCCTGATCGACACCCCGGTGCTGCTGGCCGCCACCGGTGGCAGCGAGCGCCACGCCCTGGTCCTCGACCACCAGTTGCGCCCGCTGTTCAGCTTCTTCCAGGCCCTGACCCTGCCGATCGGCGTCTACGCCACCGAAACCGACTTCACCCAGTACCAGATAACCAGCGAGCCCCTGAAGGCCCGCATCCGCCTTGCCGCAGAACGCGCCGCCCCCCTGTTCGGCGCCTATTCCAAGCAACTGCTGAAAACCGCTTAAGGACTTGCCATGGATGTCTTCTGGTTTCTCCCCACTCACGGCGACGGTCATTACCTGGGTACCACCCAGGGGGCCCGCCCGGTCACCCTCAACTACCTGAAACAGGTGGCCCAGGCCGCCGACAGCCTCGGCTACCACGGCGTGCTGATTCCTACCGGCCGTTCCTGCGAAGACTCCTGGGTCATCGCCTCGGCGCTGGTGCCGCTGACCGAACGCCTGCGTTACCTGGTGGCGATCCGCCCCGGCATCATTTCGCCGACCGTTTCGGCGCGCATGGCCGCTACACTCGATCGGCTCTCCAATGGCCGCCTGCTGATAAACGTGGTGACCGGCGGTGACCCCGATGAAAACCGCGGCGACGGCAGTTTCCTCAGCCACAGCGAACGCTACGAAGTCACTGATGAGTTCCTCAGGATCTGGCGTCGGGTATTGCAGGGCGAAGCCGTCGACTTCGAAGGCAAGCACCTGAAGGTACATAATGCCAAGGCGCTCTATCCACCGGTGCAGAAGCCCTATCCACCGCTGTATTTCGGCGGCTCCTCGGACGCGGCCCACGACCTCGCCGCCGACCAGGTCGACGTCTACCTGACCTGGGGCGAGCCACCCGCCGCCGTCGCCGCCAAGCTGGCGGACATTCGCGAGCGCGCCGCGCGCAAGGGCCGTACCGTGCGTTTCGGCATCCGCCTGCACGTGATCGTCCGGGAAACCGCCGAAGAGGCCTGGAAAGCCGCGGACCGGCTGATCGAACACATCAGCGACGAGACCATCGCCGCAGCGCAGCAATCCTTTTCGCGCTTCGACTCCGAAGGCCAGCGGCGCATGGCCGCCCTGCACGGCGGGCGACGCGACAACCTGGAGATCGCGCCGAACCTGTGGGCCGGCGTCGGCCTGGTTCGTGGTGGTGCCGGCACCGCGCTGGTGGGCGATCCGCAACAGGTGGCCGAACGCATCAAGGAATACGCCGACCTGGGGATCGAGAGCTTCATCTTCTCCGGCTACCCGCACCTGGAGGAAGCCTATCGCTTTGCCGAACTGGTGTTCCCACTGCTGCCCGAACCCTACGCCAGCCTGGCCGGCCGCGGCGTGACCAACCTGACCGGGCCCTTTGGCGAAATGATTGCCAACGATGTGTTGCCGGCC
This sequence comes from Pseudomonas sp. UTLPPB19802, assembly GCF_059730225.1. NCBI lineage: Bacteria > Pseudomonadati > Pseudomonadota > Gammaproteobacteria > Pseudomonadales > Pseudomonadaceae > Pseudomonas > Pseudomonas sp. UTLPPB19802. The sequence goes on along the minus strand of NZ_AP048545.1, from coordinate 3,165,101 downwards.
AAGACCGCGGGCAACTGACCTGACCTATCCCGATGTGGCGAGCGGGCTTGCCTGCGCGGGGTCGCGAAGCGGCCCCAAAACCGACAACTCGAACACACCGCAGTGATCGGTTTTGCGGCTGATCCGCAGCCGAGCGCGGGCAAGCCCGCTCGCCACAGGGAAGGGTTAACAGGATGACGTATAGATAGAGGACCACCGCGTGACGGCTCAACCGCACAATTTTCTTCCCGATCCCCTGCAGACCGCCCGCCTGCTGGCCGCCGAGTTTGCCGAAACCGCCGTCGAGCGCGACGAGCGCGGCGGCACGCCGAAAGCCCAGCGCGACGCCCTGCGCCACAGCGGCCTGCTGGCCCTGAGCATTCCCACCCAGTACGGCGGGCTCGGTGCCAGCTGGAGCGAAACCCTCAACGTGGTGCGCGAGTTCGCCAAGGTCGACAGCTCCATCGCCCATGTCTTCGGTTTTCATCACCTGATGCTGGCGACCGTGCGCCTGTTCTCGCGCCCCGCACAATGGCAGCCGTGGTTCGAACAGACCGCGCGCAAGAACTGGTTCTGGGGCAACGCTCTCAACCCGCTGGACACCCGCACCGTGGTGCGCAAGCTCGGCGGCTGGCGCGAATTCTCCGGCAAGAAAAGCTTCTGCTCCGGCGCCAGCGACTCGGAAATGCTGATCGCCTCGGCCGTCGATGAAAGCGCCGGCGGCAAGCTGCTGATTGCAGCGATTCCCAGTGGCCGTTCCGGCATCACCCTGCACAACGACTGGCACAACATGGGCCAGCGCCAGACCGACAGCGGCAGCGCCAGCTTCGAGCGCGTACGGGTCGAGGAGTCGGAACTGCTGCTCGAACCCGGCCCGCTGAGCACGCCCTTCGCCTGCCTGCGCCCGCTGATCGCGCAACTGACCTTCACCCACATGTTCCTCGGCATCGCCGAAGGCGCCTTCGAGGAAGCCCGGCAATACACCCTCACCGAGACCCGTCCGTGGTTCAAGTCGGGGACCGAGGACATCCGCAAGGACCCCTACATCCTCAGCCACTACGGTGATTTCTGGGTGGCCCTCGAAGGCGTACGGCTGCTGGTCGAACGTGCCGCCCAAGGGCTGGACCGCGCCTGGGCCAAGGGCTCGGACCTCAGCGCCGAGGAGCGCGGCGTACTGGCGACCGCCATCGCCACCGCCAAGGTTGCCGCCAGCCGCCACGGCCTGGAGCTGTGCAGCAAGCTGTTCGAAGTCACCGGCGCGCGTTCGACCCATGCCTCCCTGCGGCTCGACCGTCACTGGCGAAACCTGCGCACCCAGACATTGCACGATCCGCTGGACTACAAGCTCCAGGAGCTCGGTGACTGGGCCCTGAACCAGACACATCCCATTCCCACCTTCTACTCGTAGAGACGCCCATGCAGCTGCTAACCCTACCGCCCTCGCCGGCCCTGGCGACCTCGATCCGCGCCACGGCCCAGGTCTTCGAAGACCCCAAGTCCCAGGCCCTGCTCGCCCACTTGCAGCAGGTCGCACCCAGCGAAGCCAGCGTGCTGATCATCGGCGAGACCGGCACCGGCAAGGAGTTGGTGGCCCGGCATATTCATAACCTCAGCGCCCGCCGCAACCGGCCGTTCATCGCGGTCAACTGCGGGGCGTTTTCCGAATCTCTGGTCGAGGCCGAACTGTTCGGCCATGAGAAAGGCGCCTTTACCGGCGCCCTCAGCGCCAAGGCCGGCTGGTTCGAGGAAGCCGACGGCGGCACGCTGTTCCTCGACGAGATCGGCGACCTGCCGATGCCGATCCAGGTCAAGCTGCTGCGGGTGCTGCAGGAGCGCGAAGTGGTGCGCCTGGGCTCGCGCAAGAGCATCCCGATCAACGTGCGGGTACTGGCGGCAACCAACGTCCAGCTGGAAAAGGCGATCAATGCCGGGCATTTCCGCGAGGACCTCTACTACCGCCTCGACGTCGTCAACCTGGAACTCAGCCCGCTGCGCGAACGTCCCGGCGATATCCTGCCGCTGACCCGGCACTTCATCGATGCCTATTGCCAGCGCCTGGGCTATGGCGACATCCAGATCAGCCCGTCGGCCGAGCAGAAGCTCAAGAGCTACGCCTGGCCGGGCAACATCCGCGAGCTGGAAAACGTCATCCACCATACCCTGCTGATCTGCCGCAACGGGGTGATCGAGCGCGACGACCTGCGCCTGTCGAACATGCGCATCGAGCGCCAGGACGACAGCACCACGGCCACCGACGACTCGGCCGAGGCCCTGCTCGACCGCGCCTTCCAGAAACTCTTCGAGGAACAGGCCGGCGCCCTTCACGAAAAGGTCGAGGACGCGCTGCTGCGCGCCGCCTACCGTTTCAGCCACTACAACCAGGTGCACACCGCCAACCTGCTGGGCCTGAGCCGCAACGTGACGCGCACCCGGCTGATCAAGATCGGCGAGCTGGCGGTGAACAAGCGCCGCCCCGGCGAGAATGTCCAGGGCGATCGCATGCTGCAGCTATCAATCTGACTGGCCGGTCTGGCGGGCCGATTCAGCCAGCCGATTTAGCCAACCAGGGCACAGTGCAGCGCGTTATCGTGGCTGCGCTCGATACTGCGCAGCACCTGGAACGAGCCGAAGGTCACCGCCTTGGCCTGGTGCGAGCGAATCAGCAGCCAGAAATCCTCCTCGCCGCTCTCGAAACGGGCGAACGCCGCCTCGCCGGCCTGCTTCGAGCGCCATTGCAGGAGGTTCAGCACCCGCCGGCCATCGTCGCTGGCCTGCACGTTGCCGCTGATGAAGCCGGCAAAACCCTGGGCCAGGTGCTCGGTCTGACGCGCCAGGGCATTGACCAGGGCGTCCTGCTGATGGGGCTCGATCTCGAACTGGATCAGTTGAGTGAAACTGCGGTTTTGTGCTGTCGATGACATGGAAGGCTCCCCCAGGAAGTCACACGGGATCTTGAGATCCGAGGTGATGCAGGGTAAAACCTCAAGTTAACTAGAGGTCAAGAGATTTTTCCCATGGCATTGCCCAAGGCCCTGCCCACCGACAAGGCACTCACCGTCGGCCAGGTCGCTGCACGCAGCGGCGTGTCGGTGACGGCCCTGCATTTCTACGAATCCAAGGGACTGATCCAGAGCAGCCGCAATGCCGGCAACCAGCGCCGCTATGGCCGTGACGTGCTGCGGCGGGTGTCGCTGATCAAGGTGGCGCAAAGCCTCGGGATCCCGCTGGCGGAGATTCACCAGGCGCTGCAGGCGTTGCCAGAAGGCCGGACACCGACAGCCGCGGACTGGACGCGGATGTCGGAACGCTGGAAGAATGAACTGGACCAGCGCATCGCCCGCCTGACCCGACTGCGGGACAAGCTCAACGGCTGCATCGGCTGCGGCTGCCTGTCGATGGAAGGCTGCCCGCTGCGCAACCAGGGCGATGTACTTGGCGACCAGGGTCCGGGGCCCCACCTGCTGGAGCCGGAAAGCTGATCACCCCTTTAGGAGCGTCGTTCCGGGGTTAAAAACCCGGCGCGATCTGTCCCTTGTAGCGGGTCAGGATGAACTGCCGCACTTCGTCGGAGTTCAGTGCCTTGGCCAGCTTCTGGATGCCCGGGTCGTTGATGTTGTCCGGCCGCGCCACCAGGAACTCGACGTACAGGTCCTTGCCCTTCTCGACGATCAGCGCACTGTTGGTGTCGATCCCCGCTTCCAGCGCATAGTTGGCGAACACGAACGCCAGGTCCACCTGGCTCACCGAGCGCGCGAGCATTGCTCCCTCCAGCTCACGAATCTTCAGGTGTTTCGGGTTCTCGGCAATGTCGCGCGGGGTCGACTGGGTATTGCTCGGGTCCTTGAGCTTGATCAACCCGGCCTCGTCCAGCAGCACCAGGGCCCGGCCGGTGTTCACCGGGTCATTGGGGATCGACACCGAAGCGCCGTCCTTGAGCTCGGAGAGGCTCTTGATCCTGGCCGAGTAGGCGCCGAACGGCTCGATGTGCACGCCAACCACCGGCACCAGGTTGGTGTGGCGGGTCTTGTTATAGTCATCGAGGAACGGCCGGTACTGGTAGTAGTTGGCGTCCAGGTTCTTCAGCGCCAGTTGCTGGTTGGGCTGGATGAAGTCGTTGAACACCTTGATATCCAGGTCGACGCCTTCCTTGGCCAGGGTCGGTTTGACGAACTCGAGGATCTCCGCGTGGGGCACCGGCGTAGCGCCGACGGTCAGCTTTTCATTGGCGTGGGCCGCCAGGGACATCAGGGCGGCCAGTACAGCCAGGGTCTTTTTCATGCAAGGCTCCAGAGAGGCAGAAAGGGCCGGCGTTGGGTGGTCGTTGGGCCAAGGTTGTTTTAAGTTCGGTTCGGCACATCAACGTCGGCTGTAGCGGGCCACCAGGCGATCGCCGGTCATCTGCAACCCCTGCACCAGGAGCAGCAGCAGGATCACCGTGACCACCATCACATCGGTCTGGAAACGCTGGTAGCCGTAGCGGATCGCCAGGTCGCCCAACCCGCCACCGCCGATCACCCCGGCCATGGCCGTGTAGTCCACCAGCACGATGGCGGTCACGGTCACCGCTGCCAGCAGCCCGCCACGGGCCTCCGGCAACAGCGTGTGGCGGATCGTCTGCCAGGTGCTGGCGCCCATTGCCTGGGTCGCCTCCACCACGCCGCGATCCACTTCGCGCAGGGCGGTCTCCACCAGCCGGGCGAAGAAAGGCGTACAGCCCACCACCAGCGGCGGGATGGTTCCCGGCACCCCGAGGGAGGTGCCCACCAGCAGCGTGGTCAAGGGAATCAGCACGATAAGCAGGATGATGAACGGCAGCGAGCGCAGCACGTTCACCAGCACCGACAGCACCCGATACAGCCCTGGGGTTTCATGCAACTGGCGCTTGCCGGTGAGAAACAGCAGCACGCCCAGTGGCAGACCCAGAAGGACGATGAACGCCAGCGCCGTTCCGAGCATGCTCAAGGTGTCGAGGCAGGCCTGGGCGATGTCCGCCCAGAAGATGTTCTTCAGCAGGTCAGCCATGGTGTCAGGACCAGTCGTGACGCGGCGGCTTGACGCCGTTGAGCAGCCAGTTGCCGACCACGTGGTACTTCCAGCGCACCGGGTCGTGCAGGGTGTGTACCCGGGCGTTGCGCCAGTGACGGTCGAAATTGTGTTTTTTCAGGGTCGAACGGGTGCCGCCCAGCTCGAACAGTTTGTTGCTGGCCTCGATGGCGACCTCGGTGGTCAGCACCTTGGCCTTGGCCACCGCCAGCGAGGCGCGGGCGACGTTGTCTTCATCGGGCGCGGGGCGGGCGGCGTCCAACGCCTTGCCGGCCCGTTCGAGCAGCGCGTCAGCGGCTTCGAGGCGGATCTCCAGGGCACCGACCTGGATGATGGTCAGCGGGTCCTCGCTGGCCTTGTCGACCCCGGCATCGATCCATGGGCGGGCCTGCTCGCGGACGAAGGTCACGGTGTCGCGCAAGGCGGCACGGGCGATGCCGGCGTCGATGGCGGCGGTGGTCAACTGAGCGAACGGATCGGCCAGGGTCGGGTTTTCGTAGGAGCGGTAGGTGGGAAACAGGTTGAATGCCGGAACCTTGAGATCCTGGGCCAACACGGTGCCACTGGAGGTGGTGCGCTGGCCGATGCTGTCCCAGTCATCGACGATCACCAGACCCGGCGTACCGCGCTCGACGAACGCCAACTGGCCCTTGCCCTCCTCGTCCAGGGCCAGCACCGCCAGCCAGTGGGCATACAGCGAACCGGTGCAATAGCCCTTGCGCCCGTTGATCACATGGCCATCGCCGTGGCGGCGGATCGTGGCCTGGATATCCTGGACATGCTTGCCGCCGGTTTCCGACAGCGCATTGGCAAAACGATGTCCCTGCAACGCCAGGGCGAAGAAATGCGCCTGCTGCTCGGGCGTGCCCTGCAGCCGGATGTCTTCCAGCAGACAATAGTGATTCTGAGGAATCTGCCCCAGGGACGGGTCAGCCGCCGAGATGATCGCGATCACCTCGGCCAGCACCGCATAGGACACCTGCGCGCCGCCGAACTCACGCGGCACGGTGATGCCCCACAGGCCGCTGTTGGAAAACAGGTCGACCACCTCGGCCGGCACCTGGCGCGTGTGATCGCGCTCCGAGTCCTGCTCCAGCAAGCGGGCAGCGACACGCTGGGCGACGGCCAGGGCTTCGGCCTCGTCGCGGATCAGGTGGGCATCGGGGCGATGGATCGGGTAAACGGCGGATTCAGGCAGGGACGACATGGAGCGCTCTCGGGCGAAGGGTATTGCCGGGGGTATTGCAGCTTCTGTGCCGAACCTGTTTTTTCTTTTGATTCATGAGGTTGGGATCAATCAATGGCTTCGACGAAGGTGTTCGGACAGCACAGAATGTGCATTCACTGTTGCTGGAAGAACACCTTCTCTCACAGACACCCTCGCCCTGTAGGAGCGCGGCTTGCCCGCGAAGAACGATGACGCGCAGTAACTGTTACACCGCATCGTTCCCTTCGCGGGCGAGCCGCGCTCCTACAGGGCCAGGCAGTCTCCGTCAGGCCGGCTCGGCTACCGGCCGCGCCGCCTTCTGCGCCTCCAGCTCACGCACCAGCGGCAATACCCGCTTGCCGAAGTACTCGACCTCTTCCTGGAAGTGCAGGAACCCCGCCAACACCAGATCGACGCCCACCGCCTTCAACGCGACGATTCGCTCGGCGATCTGCTGTGGCGTGCCGATCAGGTTGGTCTTGAAGCCGTCGTTGTACTGCACCAGGTCTTCGAAGCTGGACTTGGCCCAGTTGCCCTCGCCTTCCGGCGACGACTTGCCCGCCTGCTTCGCCGCATCGCCAAACGCGCCGACCGCCTCGGGGTCGGCCTTGTCGATGATTTCCGCCAGCACTGCGCGGGCCTCTTCCTCGGTGTCGCGGGCGATGACGAAGGCATTCACCCCGACTTTCACCGAATGACCGTTGGCCGCAGCCTTGGCACGGATGTCGTCGACCTGGGCCTTGATACCTTCCGGGGTGTTGCCGTTGGTGAAGTACCAGTCCGACACCCGCGCCGCCATGTCCCGCGCGGCCCGCGAGCTGCCGCCCTGGAAAATTTCCGGATGCGGCTGGCTCAGCGGCTTGGGCTTGAGGCTGTAGTCGTTGAAGCGGTAGAAATCGCCCTTGAGGGTGAACGCGTCCTCGGTCCAGATGCCCTTCAGTGCACGAATGAATTCTTCGGAACGGCGGTAACGTTCGTCATGCTCCAGCCAGTGCTCGCCAATGGCGTGGAACTCGCCGCGGAACCAGCCGCTGACGATGTTCACGGCGATCCGTCCGCCGGTCAGTTGGTCGATGGTCGCCAGTTGCTTGGCCGCCAGCGCCGGCTGCCAGGGACCGGGCAGGATCGCCGCGATCACCTTCAGCTTGCTGGTGGCGGCCAGCAGTGCATGGCTGAAGGCGACCGACTCGTGCTGGTACTCGGCGCCGTAGCCAGCGGTGAAGCGGATCTGGGTCAGGCCGTACTCGAAGCCGGCCTCCTCCGCCAGTTGCGCCAGCTTGCGGTTGTAGTCGATGTCCCAGCGGGTACGCTGCTCGATCTTGCTGACCACCAGGCCACCACTGACATTGGGTACCCAGTAGGCGAATTTCACGGCTTGCTGACTCATGGTGTCGTACCTCGGTCCAGGGGAATGTGAGCTCACTGGAGCAGCAAGCGTGCCAGAGCCGAAACGTCCCAGCACGACACCATCTGGATGGCCCCATCCAAAATGCTCAACACCCCCTGTGGGAGTTGAACCAACCCTGTTCGCGGATGAATCCAGCTCCTACACGGGAAAAGCCTGGCGGCGCCAATGGGAGTCTGTAGCCGTACAGGACGATTTGTTGAAGATCTGTTGCCCAGACAACAGTTGCCGCCCCGCCCGACGAGACAAAGCCCTGATAACAGGGGGCCGGCGCCAACGGCATGGACCCTGCAACCGCTCCCGGCAACCACAGTTTTCTCTGCCTGTCCCAAGGAGCTGTCCCATGACCGAACACCAGGTAATCAATCCGCTGTCCCTCGGCGTCGACTACGAGTCACTGGCCGCGCGCTTGCGGCCGGTCTTCGCGCGCATCGCCGCCGGGGCCGTGCAACGGGAACTGGCTCGCGAGCTGCCCCACGAACCGATCCAGTGGCTCAAGCAGGCCGGCTTCGGCGCGGTACGGGTGCCGGTGGAATACGGCGGCGGCGGCGCGTCCCTGCCGCAACTGTTCCAGTTGCTGATCGAGCTGGCCGAAGCCGATTCCAATGTGCCGCAGGCCCTGCGCGGCCATTTCGCCTTTGCCGAGGATCGTCTCAACGCCGCGCCCGGCCCCAACCGCGACCTGTGGTTCAAGCGTTTCGTCGACGGCGATATCGTCGGCTGCGCCTGGACCGAGATCGGCAACGTGGCCATCGGCGACGTGGTGACCCAGGTCTCGCCGGACGGCGAACAGTGGCGCCTCAACGGCGAGAAGTTCTACAGCACCGGCAGCATCTTCGCCGACTGGGTCGACGTCTACGCCCGCCGCAGTGATACCGGTGGCGACGTGATCGCTGCCGTGCGCGCCCGCCAGCCGGGTGTCGAGCACAGCGACGACTGGGACGGTTTCGGCCAGCGCACCACCGGCAGCGGCACCTCGCGGTTCGTCGATGCCGTGGTGGAAAGCGGCCATGTCATCGACTTCGCCACCCGCTTCAAGTACCAGACGGCGTTCTACCAACTGGTACTGCTGGCAACCCTGGCCGGGATCGGCCGTGCCGCACTCAGGGACGTCGCGCAACAGGTTCGCGAACGCAAGCGTATCTATAGCCATGGCAACGCCCAGCGGGTCAGCGAGGATGCCCAGGTACAACAGGTGGTCGGTGAAGTCGCCGCCCGGGTGTATGCCGCCGAGGCTGCCGCAGTGCGTGCCGCGCAACCGGCACAGCGGGCCTACCTGGCGCGCTTCGGGGGCGATGACAAGGAGGAGCGCCAGGCCAATGTCGATGCCGAGATCGAGTCGGCCACGGCGCAGGTGGTGGTCTCGGAGCTGATCCAGCGCGCCACCACCGAACTGTTCAATGCCCTCGGGGCCTCCGATGTCCGCCAGGGCAAGGCGCTGGACCGTCATTGGCGCAACGCGCGGACGGTGTCGTCGCACAACCCGGTGATCTACAAGGCACGGATCATCGGCGACTGGGCGATCAACGGCAGCGAGCCGCCATTCGTCTGGCAGATCGGCAACGGACCGGCCAACGGCTGACGATATCCAGGAGGCCGGCCACCACGAGATTCGCGATGAAATCCGCAAGCCGGTAAGATGGCAGCCTTCCAGCGCCCATGGCGCCACCCTGCCAACCTAAGCCGACTCCATGCCTTTCGATCTCAGCGTAGACCTGACCACCCTCGCCATTCTTGCTGTCGTAGCCTTCATCGCCGGCTTCATCGATGCCATCGCCGGCGGCGGTGGCCTGTTGACCACTCCGGCCTTGCTGACCGTCGGCCTGCCACCGCACCTGGTGCTGGGCACCAACAAGCTCAGTTCGACCTTCGGCTCGGCCACTGCCAGCTTCACCTTCTACCGGCGCAAGCTGTTCCACCCGCGCCAATGGAAACTGGCGATCCTGGGCACCCTGGCCGGCGCACTGATCGGCGCGGTGACCGCGCACTACATGCCGGCCGAATGGCTGAACAAGATGCTGCCGGTGATCGTCTTCGCCTGCGGCCTGTACCTGCTGTTCGGCGGCACACCCAAGGCGCCGCTGGACAGCGACGCACCGATCCGCAAGAAGTGGCAGTTCCCCCAGGGCTTCAGCCTGGGCTTCTACGACGGTGTGGCCGGGCCTGGCACCGGGGCCTTCTGGACCGTCAGCAGCCTGCTGCTCTACCCCCTCGACCTGGTCAAGGCCAGCGGCGTGGCGCGCAGCATGAACTTTGTCAGCAACATCGCCGCGCTGTCGGTATTCGTGTTTTCCGGCCAGGTCGACTGGATCATCGGCCTGTGCATGGGGGTTTCGGTGATGCTCGGGGCGTTCTTCGGCGCCCGCACCGCCATCAGCGGCGGCGCGAAGTTCATCCGCCCGGTATTCATCACCGTGGTCCTCGGACTGACCGTGCGCCTAGCCTGGCAGCACTGGTTCAGCGTGGCCTAGACGACGGGCCACATAGAGGTCGATCAGGTAGCGGGCGATCGACTTCGCCGCCGGCAGCGGCGGTAGCTCGCGGATGTTGAACCACTGCGCATCCTCGATCTCGTCGACCTGGGGCACGATCTCGCCCCCGGCGTATTCGGCATGGAACCCCAGCATCATCGAATGCGGGAACGGCCAGCACTGGCTGCCGACGTACTGGATGTTGCTGACCTCGACCTGCACCTCCTCGCGCACTTCCCGCACCAGGCAATCCTCGGCCGACTCGCCCGGCTCGGCGAAACCGGCCAGGGTGCTGTAGACACCCGGCACGAAACGCGGAGAGCGGGCCAGCAGCACTTCATCACCACGGGTCACCAGCACGATCATGCTCGGCGAGATCCGCGGGTAGGCGCGCAGGTCGCATGGCTGGCAATACATCGCCCGCTCAAGCGGTACCTGGCGGGTCGGCTGGCCGCAACTGCCGCAGAAACGGTGCTCGCGAGCCCAGGTGCCGATCTGCGCGGCATAGCCGAGCATGCGGTAGGTGGTGAAGTCGCCTTCAAGCATGAACCGCCGCAGCCCCTGCCAGCGGCAACCCGGTACCTCGGCCGTCGACTTCAGCTCCAGCAGGTACACCGGCTCGCCCTCGTGATGGCCGATGCCGTGCTCGCAGAGCACTGGCAGGTCCTGGCGCTTGAGCCACTCACGGGGGAACAGCACGCCGTTGTCATCCAGCAGGAACCCCTCGGGACTGCGGGCCACGGCCCAGCCACCGGGTTGTTCGGTATCCAGTACTGCGGTTGTCCAGCCTTGAGTCATTGCGGTTCCTTAGGGACCGGGGAACCTTCCTCAGTCCAGAAATTCGGGTTTCTGCTTGCTCATGTGCGCCGCGATGGCCACACGCAGGTCGTTCGATTGCAACATGGCGGCGTTCCAGGTGGCAACGTATTCCAGGCCGTCGTCGATCCGGTGGTCGCGCATGTAGCTGAGCATTTCCTTGGTGCCGGTCACGGCGATCGGCGATTTGCTGGCAATTTCCCGCGCCAGGCCCATCACGCCGTCGAGCAGTGTCGCCTGGTCAGGATAGACACGGTTGACCAGGCCGATGCGCTGCGCCTCCTCTGCACCGAACTGCCGCCCGGTGTAGGCCAGCTCACGCAGCATGCCGTCTCCGATGATACGCGGCAAACGTTGCAAAGTGCCGACATCGGCGGCCATGCCGATATCCACTTCCTTGATCGAAAAGTGCGCGTCTTCGGCGCAGTAGCGCATGTCACAGGCGGCGATCAGGTCGATGGCACCGCCCAGGCAGTAGCCCTGGATCGCCGCCAGGACCGGCTTGCGACAGTTGTCGACGGCATTGAAGGACGCCTGCAACTGGAGAATCTTGCGCCGTAGCAGACGGGCATTGCGCCTGACATCCTTGCCCAGTTCGTTGCCGACCGAGGCCAGCAGCATCAGGTCGATGCCGGAGGAAAAGTGCTTGCCTGCCCCGCTCAGGACCACCACCCGGACCTCGTCGGTGTCGTCGGCCCACTGGAAGATCTCGGTGATCTCGCTCCAGAACGCGGCATTCATCGCGTTGATTTTTTCCGGGCGGTTGATCTGCACATGGGCGATGTTGTCGGCCAATTCGACGCGGAAGGCTTGGTATTCGGACATGACGGGCATCCTTGGCAGGGCAGTGGAAGATTGGGGAATATAGCAAGCAGGTCTGTCCGGCATAGGTAGCGGATATGCCAAAAGCCGGACTCTGGAGGGCTGGCCGCCTGCGGCGGTTCGCGGGCAAGCCCGGCTCCTACAAGTGATCGGGCCGTACAAAAGATTTGAGTTCGACGCCGGTCGCTGTAGGAGCCGGGCTTGCCCGCGAACCGCCAGAGGCGACCAGCCTCCACCAACCTACCGAGGCCCCAGGATCAATTGCTCGATGGCCTGCGCCGCCCCATCCTCGGTATTGCTGCCGGTCACCACATCCGCCTGCCGCTTGACCACCTCTTCAGCCTGGCCCATGGCTATCGCCAGTCCCGCCCGATGGAACATCGCCGGATCATTGCCGCCATCGCCGATCGCCGCGGTCTGCGCCAGCGGTACTCCAAGGAACCTGGCCAGCGTCACCAACGCCTCGCCCTTGTTGGCCTGCATCGCGGTGATATCCAGGTAGGCTGCCTGCGAACGACTGGCCAATGCCTGGTCCGCCACCAGCGGCTGCAACACCGCCTCGAGGTCGATCAGCAATTGCGCATTGCCGCTGGCGCCAACAATCTTGTCGATACGATCCAGGTAAGGTTCGAAACTCTCGACCACCTTCGGTGGATAACCCAGTGCATGCTCCTCCCGCGGCACCATCTTGCCGCGGGGATTGCGCAACAACCATTCGTTGTCGGCAAACACCCAGGTCTCCACTTCCTCATGCCGTGCAAGCAATTCCAGCGTGCAGATCGCCGCTTCCCGTGGCACGTAATGGGTGACCAGGTAACTGCCATCGGGACGCATCAGCGTACCGCCGTTGAACGCCGCCACCGGCAGTTCGACGCCCAGGGCCTCGATCAACTCGCGCATCGCCCGTGGCGGCCGGCCAGTGGCCAGGCTGAAGAACACTCCCGCCGCCTTCAGCGCCTGTACCGCCTCGACGGTACGCGGGCTGAGGCTGTGATCGGGAAGCAACAGGGTGCCGTCCATATCGCTGAGCAGCAGGCGGATGGGGTACTGCACCGAGCCGCTCATCCGATGCCATGCCAGGCACGCCCGTCGCGCGCCAACAGTTCATCGGCCGCCTCGGGACCGTTCTCGCCCGCCTTGTACAACTGCACCTGGTTGTCCTCGCGCCAGGCATCGAGGAACGGCTGCACTGCCCGCCAGCCGTTCTCGATGTTGTCGGCGCGCTGGAACAGCGTCTGGTCGCCGGTCAGGCAATCGTAGATCAGCGTCTCGTAGCCGGTGGACGGCTGCATCTCGAAGAAGTCCTTGTAGGCAAAGCCCAGCTCGATATTGGCCATGTCCAGCGCCGGCCCCGGCCGCTTGGCCAGCAGGTCGAACCACATGCCCTCGTTCGGCTGGATCTGGATCTTCAGGTAGGTCGGCTGCAACCGATCGACGTCAGTATCGCGGAACTGCGCATACGGCGCCGGCTTGAAGCAGATGGCGATTTCCGTGTCACGCACGCTCATGCGCTTGCCGGTGCGCAGGTAGAACGGCACGCCGACCCAGCGCCAGTTGTCGATCATCACCTTGAGGGCAACATAGGTTTCGGTGTTGCTGTCGGGCGCCACATTGCTTTCTTCGCGGTAGCCGGGCACGGCCTTGCCCGCCGATTCGCCTGCCGCGTATTGGCCACGGACCGAGTTGGCCCGGGCTTCCTCAAGACTCCACGGGCGAATCGCGCCAACCACCTTCGCTTTCTCGCCGCGCACCGCATCGGCGCCGAAGGCCGCTGGCGGTTCCATGGCAACCATCGCCAGCAACTGGAACAGGTGATTGGGCACCATGTCGCGCAAGGCCCCGGTGTGTTCGTAGAAACTGCCGCGGGTCTCCACGCCGACGGTTTCCGCCGCGGTGATCTGCACGTGGTCGATGTAGTGGTTATTCCAGAACGCCTCGAACAGGACGTTGGAAAACCGGCTGACCAGGATGTTCTGCACGGTTTCCTTGCCCAGGTAATGGTCGATCCGATAGATCTGCTTCTCGCTCATCACCTTGAGCAGGCAGGCGTTCAGCGCCTCGGCGGTGGCCAGGTCGGAGCCGAACGGCTTTTCGATCACCACCCGCCGGAACGCCTCGGGCGTTTCCTCGAGCAGCCCGGCCGCACCCAGGCGCCGCGCCACTTCACTGAAGAAGCGCGGCGCGGTGGCCAGGTAAAACACCGCATTGCCGGTGCCACTGGCGGCAATCTTCTCGGTCAACGCGGTGTAGGTCGAATCGTCGAGAAAATCGCCCTGTACATAGCTGATGTTCTTCGCCAGCTTGCTCCAGAGCGCGGCGTCCAGCGCCTGCTCCGGGGCCTGCCCGCTCTTGGCGGCGACCTCGGCGCGACTGAAGTCCTCCAGCTTCCTGGCGAACTCGGCGTCGGTGACGGCATTGTGATCGACGCCGACGATATGCAGGCCGTCGTCGAGCAAACCGTCGCGACTCAGGTTGTACAGCGCCGGCATCAGCAGGCGCTTGACCAGGTCACCGTGGGCACCGAACAGGAACAGCGTGGTCGGCGGGGCGGCCTCAACCTTGCTTTTCTTGCCGGTGGCATTCATTTTTTCGGTGTCTCCACGTGGCCGCCGAAGCCGAAGCGCATCGCCGACAGCAGTTTGTCACCGTAGGTGCTCTGCTGGCGCGAGCGGAAGCGGGCGAACAGCGAGCTGGACAACACCGGTACCGGCACCGCCTGCTCGATCGCCGCCTCGATGGTCCAGCGGCCTTCGCCACTGTCGGCCACGGCGCCGGAGTAGTTGTCCAGCTTGGGATCGGTGGCCAGGGCATCGGCGGTCAGGTCCAGCAGCCAGGAGGACACCACGCTGCCGCGGCGCCAGACTTCGGCGATGTCACCCAGGTCCAGGTCGAACCGTTGGTCGGCTGGCAGGCTCTCTGAGTTCTTGGTCTTGAGGATATCGAAGCCTTCGGCGAAGGCCTGCATCATGCCGTACTCGATGCCGTTATGGATCATCTTGACGAAGTGTCCGGAACCCGGTGGGCCGGCATGGATGTAGCCGCGCTCGGCACGGGCGTCGGTCGCCGGATTGCGATCCTTGGTCCGCGGAATATTGCCCAGGCCCGGCGCCAGCGCGTCGAACAGCGGATCGAGACGGCGTACCACCTCGGCATCACCGCCGATCATCATGCAGTAGCCGCGCTCCAGGCCCCAGACGCCGCCGGAGGTGCCGACGTCGATATAGTGCAGGCCCTTCTGCGCCAATTCCTGGCCGCGACGGATATCATCCTTGTAGTAGGTGTTGCCGCCGTCGATGATCACATCGCCCGGCTGCAGCAGCTTGCCCAGTTCGGTAATGGTGTCTTCGGTGGGCGCGCCCGCCGGCAACATGACCCAGACCGCTCGCGGCGCAGTCAGCCCGGCGACCAGCGCCGGCAGGTCGGCGACACCGGTGGAGCCTTCCTTGCTCAGGGTCGCGACGAAATCGGCGTTGCGGTCGTAAACCACGGTCTCATGGCCCTTGAGCATCAGTCGCCGTGCGATATTGCCGCCCATGCGGCCCAGTCCGATGATTCCAAGTTGCATGTAGCGTTACTCCAAAACGACGAGTTCGAAAAAACTCGAAAAAGATAAAGGCGACACCTTAGCCCACCGTAACGGCATGTGTCCTGCCAAAGGTTAGTCAAATACGACGGTTATTGGTTCGCGGGTATCGCGGGCGACCCTCTTCTTACGCTCGAACTCGCTGCCAAGACACGGCGACAGCAAAAAATAAAAAAGTTCCCATAAACTGAAAAAGAATCCAAAATTGTCTTGAACGAACCGCCAGCCTCCATCCGGCCGGATCGGTTCCACCGAAACAGACCCTTCGCGAGGTGAGCAATGGGTACGGTATCCGCAGTACGTCCCCCACAAACCCTGTACGTCACGATCCGCCGCGATGAGTTGCGGCAATTGCGCGACGAACGCGAGGCCCTGCTGCTGCAGGTCGCACAATTGCAGGACGCTTTGCAGGCCCAATCCCTGACGGCCCAGGCCCCGCTCCCGCGACTCGGTAACTGAAGGCCGCTCGACCGCACCTGATACATCCCCTTCCAGGCGCGCCGCCGGTGCGCCTACCCCCTGAACGTTTTTTTCACACGCCGTTACAGATACTCCAAGCCTTCCAGCCGTGCGCAATTCGTGCGGCCATTGCCCATGGCGACCGTTTCAGTCTCGTCCCATGGTTCAGTTGGCGATTGATGGGAGTGCTAAATGGCGCGGTACGAACGCAGCAACAAGTCTGCGAAAGGTTTTGATTGGGCCGGACTCGGCTGGCTGTTCCTGTTCTTCTGGTATTTCTCCGGCATCACCCAACTGCTGATCCAACTGAGCGGAACCTCCGGCTTCAGCGGTTTTCGCCAGGCGTTCTTCCTCAGTGCCATCTGGCTGGCGCCGATGTTGCTGTTCCCCGGCCGCACCCGCCTGCTCAGCGCCCTGATCGGCCTGGTGCTGTGGGCCTGCTCGCTGGCCAGCCTGGGCTACTTCTTCATCTATCAGCAGGAATTCTCGCAGAGCGTGATCTTCATCATGTTCGAATCGAACCTGGCCGAGACCCGCGAGTACCTGACCCAGTATTTCCAATGGTGGATCGTGTTGGCGCTGCTCGCCCACAGCGGCGTGGCGTTCCTGCTCTGGAGCCGCGTGCGCCCGGTCCACCTGCCACGCGGCCAGGCCCTGGCGGCGGCCACGGCGATCCTGGCATCGGTGATCGGCTATCCACTGGTCAGCCAGATCAATCGCAGCGCGAACCTCACCGAAGGCCTGGAACGCTTCGAAAGCCGGATCGAGCCGGCAGTGCCCTGGCAGATGCTGGTGGCCTACCGCAGCTATCGCGACCAGTTGGACAACATGCAGGGCATGCTCGACAGCGCCAGCAAGATCCCGCCGCTGCACAACCTCAAGGACCGCCAGGCCGGCTTGCCGACCACGCTGGTGCTGGTCATCGGCGAGTCGACCAACCGCCAGCGCATGAGCCTGTACGGCTATCGTCGGGAAACCACGCCGAACCTCGACAAGCTCCGCGAGCAACTGGCGATCTTCGACAATGTCGTGACCCCGCGCCCCTACACCATCGAGGCCTTGCAGCAGGTCCTGACCTTCGCCGACGAAGAAAACCCCGACCTGTACCTCAAGACCCCGTCGCTGGTCAGCGTGATGAAACAGGCCGGCTACAAGACCTGGTGGATCACCAACCAGCAGACCATGACCAAGCGCAACACCATGCTGACGACGTTCTCCGAGCAGGCTGACGAGCAGGTGTACCTGAACAACAACCGCAACCAGAACGCCCGCCAGTACGACGGCGACGTGCTGGAGCCGTTCAACAAGGCCCTGGCCGACAGCGCCCCGCGCAAGTTGATCGTGGTCCACCTGCTGGGCACGCACATGAGCTACCAGTACCGCTACCCGCCGGCCTTCGAGAAATTCACCGACCGCAACGGCGCTCCGCCCGGCCTGAGCGACGACCAGATCCCGACCTACAACAGCTACGACAATGCGGTGCTGTACAACGATTTCGTGGTGTCGAGCCTGATCAAGGACTACGCCAGGACCGACCCGAACGGCTTCCTGCTGTACCTGTCGGACCACGGCGAAGACGTCTTCGACTCTGCTGGCCATGGCACCCTGGGGCGTAACGAAGCCAAGCCGACGGCGCCGATGTACACCATTCCGTTCATCGCCTGGGCTTCGCCGAAATGGCGCGAAACCCATGACTGGAGCTTCGCTTCGGACCTGGGCCGACCCTACAGCAGCTCGCACCTGATCCACACCTGGACCGACCTGGCGGGCTTGAGCTTCGATGAACAGGACCTGAGCAAGAGTGTGGTCAACGATCGGTTCAAGACACGACCATTACTGATTGGCGATCCCTACGCTCGCCCGCAGAAGGCACTGATCGATTTCAGCCTGATCAAGCCGAAGTCACAGGGAGATGTGGCGAAGAAATGAGGGTTTGGCCTGTTCTCGCGGCTGGCGTGGGAACAGGTCACTTGCCTGCTCGCCGTTGTGCAAGATCAAACAGACCGGCTTCAAGGCCGGCATTAACTTGTAAAGATTAAATAAACATTATGTAGCTTGAATATTTTTAATCTTCGCAGTACCTGACAAGTAAGCTACCGCTCATCCGGCATTATTTCATGTTAATTACCACTTAATATCACATCCCTAGAGTTGTCCTGAATTTCAGATCGCCACGGCGACACCCTCTCAACAATTCAGGAAACATGACTCATGAAACTGCCTACCCTGCTTATCGCTGGCTTATTGTCCGTTACTTCTTTCGCGGCACTCGCCGAAGGTGGCTCCGACCGCGCCCGTGAGCGCTGGGAGAACTTCCAGGCCAGCCAGCAACTGGCCCGCGAACAGGCCGAACAGAAGACGATGACTGCCCAGGCGCAGAAGAACGACGCGGCTTCGGGTGAAGTGAAAGCTGTTCAGCAACAACCTGAAACCTGATTTGCTTGATCGAGCTCCCGATAACACCTCTGAATGCTCCGCAAGTTTTCTTGTGAGAGGTGTTTTCTTTTAGCGCCCTGTGATTGGGCGCTTTTTTCGTTTGGATTTTATTTAACTGGGCGTGCGGATACATAGCCGTTTGTGCGGTTGACTGATGTATTGGTTTCGCCCCTTATGGGCGAGTTCTCCATTACACGAGGGCGCCATTCGGCCTGCTGGACGGAGCCGGGTAGATCAACAGCTAAAGCGATGACACAGATATCGCAAACGGCCTGAACGTTTCCGGAGATTTCAATGGCCCATTCGCGGGCAAGCCCGGCTCCTACAAGGATAGGAGTACACGGAGCCTCTGTACGACACAAAACTGTAGGAGCCGGGCTTGCCCGCGAATGGGCCCGCAAAAACACCACACAAACCAGATTGTCCCTGGCCTCTCGCTTTTGATCTGGCGTTGGCGTTGGCTTTTGCTTTGGTTTTTGATCTACCCGGCCCCGCCCAGCAGGCTGAGTGCAGGTTCTGTTTCGAGAGACGCCCGGCAGGGATGCCGGGCGAGCCGTGTTGGGCCATGGATGGCCCATCGCGGCGTGCTCTCGAAACGGGACAGGAGCGAAGGAACCCTCGCATGGCGAGGGCCGAATGGAGGGGCAAGCCCTTTTGGTTCCTTTTGGGGCGTTTGCCAAAAGGGACTCGCCCGTAAGGGGCGAAACCGCGCCATCAGCTAAACGCGCCGACGGATATACACCCAAAACCCGACGGGCAAACAGACCCAGATGGGTCGATCGGGTTGCCAAACGAGGTCAACCCCAATCGCAGAAAGATAACACCGCCCATAAACGCCTCGCACCGGCCAGGTGCCCCTGTTGGCTCATGCCAACCCTCGACGGTTAAAGGTATTTGTTCCAGAACATCATCTGGCCATGGCTCGGATCGAGCTGAGTCCCACTGAAACCGAACTTCTCGTAGGCAGCCCGAGCCACCGCATTACCTTCGAGCACTTCGAGCGTGATCTTGCAGCAACCGCGCTGACGAGCGATGTCCTCGACCTTCTGCAGCATCTTCTGGCTCAAGCCCAGCCCGCGGAACTTGCTCAGCACCGCCACGTCATGCACGTTCACCAGGGGCCGGCAGGCGAAGGTAGAGAAACCTTCGAAGCAGTTCACCAGGCCCGCCGGCTCGCCACCGACAAACGCCAGCACGCTGAAGGCATGGGCACGCTTGGCCAGTTCGGCGGGCAGTTGTTGCAGCAGGTCCGGGTCCAGCGACTGGCCGCCACCCATCGGATCCTCGGCATAGTGATTCAGCACCTGGGCAATCGCCTCGGCGTGCACCGGGTTGGTATAGCTCGCTTGCAGTACCAGTACTTCCGCAACGTCCATGTTCATCCTCGACGGCATCATGAAAAGTAAGATCTTGTTTCTGAAAAGCCGATTGTAAGCCCGCGCCAGAGTCCGCATGAAGGAAATTCGGCCTGCGCGACAGGCCAGCGATGGCCTGCAATTGCAACCGGTCATTCGAATCAGGCAATCGGGAAAAAGTATTTCTGCGCCGACGCCAGGTCAATGGCACTGCGATGGATCTGTAGCGCCAGTCTGGCCCGGCCGCCTTGTCCGGCCTGAATCTTCCTGAACGCCTCTTCCTCCTGCTGCGACTGGTAGTGGCCGCCGATCTTGCGTTGCTCCTGGGTTTTCAGGTGGGCGGCGGTGAAATCCACCTCGGCGGCCTGCAGGCTCGGGTAATGAAAGTGGGCGTACCAGAGCGGGTTGCCGCTGGTATCGACTATCGCGAACTCCTGCAGGCAATCGTCCTTGTGTTTCTTCTGCCTGGCCAGTTGAATCCGTCGCCCCTCCCGGCGCACGGTCACTTCGCCCAGCCCCAGCAGGTACTCGATTCGCGGCAACTGCGGCGGATTGGCCTTGATGACGTCGATCCGCACCTGTCGCCCCGCCGCGATGAGCCTGGGCGCCGCTTCACGCAACTGCCGGGCCACCGAGCGTGCACTCTTGACCCGGTCCGGGTTGCGCGGGGGCGTTTGCGGCAGGTCCAGCACCTTGTCGATCTCGGCGGCCTGGTGCTCCATCATGTCGGCGCGAATGCGCAGGATATCCTGCTGGGCGCCGGGTGCATCCGAGTGCCTGGCCTGCGCGGTCACCCGCCGGATAATCGCCACCTCGTCGTCAAGCCACTGTTGTCCGGTGCCCAGCAGCTTCTCCAGGCCGATCGCCGGCCGGGGCGGTGCCGGTAGCGCCGGAGCGAGCGTGACCCGGTCCCACAGGCCATCCGCGGCACTCTGGCGAAAGCGTTCCGCCGCACGCCCATGGGGATCGCTGACCTCGACCTCTTCCGCGCCATCCTGCGAGGTCTGGACCTCACCGGAGAGCATCTGGTCGTGCCGGGTGCGGATGATCTTTTTCCGGCCGTGGCCGGCCGATGTCGACGCCACCGGCAACGGTGGCAGATCCCAGTCCCCCTGGCTCAACTGCTTGCGCAAATCCTCCTCGGTGTCCTGCTCGAGCTGCCCCAGCAAGCCGAGGACCTTCTCCAGTTGTCCAGTCGCGGGTTGACGGTGGTCGAGGCTGATTCGACAGAATTCGAGCTTCTGCCGAAAATCGGCGGACTGCCCGAGCAGCGACTCCAGCAGCCTTATGCATTCGCTGGTCGGCAGCTCACTGTGCTGTATGGCATCGAACGACGAGTAATAGGATTGGTACACGCGCTCGCCCTGGCTCCAGACTTCCTCGAGCATCTGCCTGCCGATATCGTCAGTATGGATTTCGGCCCTTACAAAACGCGTATAGAACTGCTCGATGCGCCACAACCGCGCCTCTGTTTCGGGGGACAGGTTGGACTTGAAGCTGGCGACCAGCCGCTGGTGCTCCTCGCGCCCCTCCCGAATGGCGTCCAGCCGCACCAGCAAATCCCGTTTGCGAGCGGACCAGTCGACCATCTTGTCCATGATTTCGGCGTTACGCTCCAATATCGCGTAGCTGCCGACGCGCGCTGCCGGCTCCAGGTCCTCCAGCAACAGTTGCTGGCGTGCCGGCGACATCAGCACGGACGAAGACGGTGATTTTTTCCACACCTCGAACAAGTCCGGCAAGGGGATTTTCCAGCGTTCCTTGAGCCAGGTGGAATGCGAGTGCAGCAACGCGTGCAGATCGAGCAGGGTGTTTTTCAGCACACTGACGGTGGCCCTCGGGTCAAGCCGGCGCAAAGCCTTGTACTGATCGATCAGTTTCAACTGTTCCAGGTAACGTTCCAGCCGCGGTTCGAGCATCCGGCTCAAGGCCTCGAGTTCCTGGGTGAAACGCTCGAAGCCGAGCCGTTCGATCATGGCTGCGGAGGACACCGTGACCCAGCGCTTCTGGGCGCTCATCAACGCCTCGTCCTGCGCCTCGTTCAACCGGTCGAACCTGAGGAGTTCATCCTGGAGCACACGCAGTTGCTGCTCGACCGGCGCCGAGACACTCGACACGACACGCCGGGGAGAACCACCGCGCAAGCGCTGGTCGAGGCTCCAGCGCCCTTCGGCATCGGCACGCACCCAGGGGCCGGCGTTGCCGCTGGCATCGACGATACGCACCCCCTCGCCATCGGCCTCCCAGGCCACTTCATACAGATCGTGCTGGATCAGCGCGCACCATTTCCCACGGGTGTCCTGCTGGATGTACACCAAGCCACGCGCCGGCCCCGACGTGACGACGGTACCCAGTTCGGACAGGGCTGAGGCCGGCTTGTCGAAGGCACGCAGACGATAAGGCCTGACCCGCTTCATCAGTGCCTCCGATGCCGGCCAGCCGAACGACCACGGCTGCACCAGCGGACGGGGCAGATCGGCGACCCGGCTGATGCTGACGGCTGCCGTGCCCACAGGTACCGACGGTTCCGCCGTGTGCGGCGCGACCCTGCCGGGCGCGCTGGCGATACGCTTGTGCAACAGCAGCGTGGCGAGGTTGAACAGCAGGTCCGCCAACCCCGCCGACTGCTCCTCTCGGCTGCCCTGACCAAGGATCTGCAGGTCGTCGTGGACGATCTTCACCCCCACCAGCCAGGACAGCACTTGCACCAGGCGTCCGAAATAAGGCACCAGCCCGGCAAACGGCAACTGGCTGATGGTGAGCAGGACCAGCCAGGCGCCAGACTTCCACTGTGCCCAACGCTGCTCGGCATTCGATACCGAACGCCGGTCGGCCTGCTCGACCAGGGCGGTGACCGTCGCGGCAAAGATCGCCCGCAGGCAATCCCCTTCGACAGGCGCCTCGGCCAGGGTCGCCGGGCCGTCCGGGCGAGGCTCGGGAGCGAACTCGTCACCCTGGCGGAACGTCTGGATATGCGGCTCGGCAAAACCACCCGACTGATAGCGCTGGCGAGCCGAATCGCTCATCCAGGTCAACACGCCGTCCTGCAGGTCACCGGCCTGGCGAATCGCCGCGAGCAGCGCCTGACCATTGTCGAACTGTTGCAGTGGCTGCTGCAGGAACAACGGCCGATAGAGGACCACCGGTCCACGGGCCATGTCCCGTGGGCCGATGAGGAACATCGCCATCACCGGGTCCGCCGGCCAGTCGGCCCTGGCCTTGAACGCCAGGGGCCGCAGCACCACCTCCATGCCCTGCCACTGCCGGGCGCCGGCCTCCGGGTGGACCATCGCCCGAACCAGCCCGGCACCGTCCTCGTCGAACCCCGCCAGCGCCCGGATCTTCAATTCCAGGGCCCGCAACGGCAGGCTGGCGCGCACCTGGGCGACGAACAACGCCTCGCGGCGTGAAGCCTCGGCGGCATCGGTGAGCAGCCGCGCCTTCAGCAGGTCGGGGTACGACTGGCCGATATCCGCCCGCGTCACCAGGCTGCGGACGTAGTCGGGCGTGAGCCAGGCCGGCAGCGGCGACTCGATCCCCCGCCGACGAATCGCGATCCGCAGGTTCACATGCCGAAAGCCCCCGAGATTGGCCAGGGCGAACTCCGTGAGGCTCATGTGCACCGTTTCCACCGTGCCCACCACCGAACCCGCCGCACCGGGCGATGGCACGGCCTGCGCGAAGGTCTTGTCCAATTGCAGGTGGATGTCGCCCGGATGGGCGATGCCGACGACATCGGGATGATCCTTGTGCATCAGGTCTTGCAATTGCCGGACAGCGAACTGGTCCAGGGTGCCGATATCCTCCAGGTAATGCCGGCCTTGCGAAGCGCACTGCACCCGCGCCAGTTCAGTCAGGTGGTCACTGTAGAGCGCACGATCGGCCGCACTGGCCTGCCACAGCCAGTCCGGCAACGAATCGCTGCCCAGCGTGAAGGCCGGCGTGCCGCAACTTTCCGGGCGGACGACACGGACGCCGCCACTCGCGTGATTTCTCGCGGGCAGGGCGAACCAGCGGCCCGGATCGGTGATCAGGTCCAGCCGCTGCTGCAGCGCATGGCGACCGTGCCATTGACCGCGCTCCAGCAGGTCCAGTGCCTGCAACTGATATTCGAGCAGGCCACGTGCCAGGCTCTCGCCGATCTGCTCCACGGGCTCGTTCCAGCGCCAGATGACCTGCTCGGCGATTTCCAGATCGCGCCCGGCCATGCCCTGGCCGATCAGCAGCCCGACCAGTTCGCCGTGCGTCTCCCGCCCCGCACGCAGGCCGCCTTCGGCCGGATGGAAGTACAGCGGGTAAGGCAGCGGACGGTTCTGTTCATAACGGGTGAAGCTGATCACCGGGAACAGTTCCGGATAACGCCGGCCCTGGGCATCGACGCTGAAGACGCGGATCTGATGGGCACGGATATCCAGCGCCGCCAGGTCCGCGTCTGCCGTGTCAGCGCCGGACGGTGCGTAACCCATGTAGAACGGCAGGCGCGCCAGATCGGCCCGGCCGCCCGCCACGGGCGTCTGTCCGGGAACCAGCAGGCTGCCCAGCGCCGCCGCCAGGCGTTCCCAACGGCTGGCGCCGCGCCCCTGCGGCGAGGCATTCCAGGTTTCGAGCAACTGCCGCTTCAGCGCCGCGGGCAAGCCCTGCGCGGCCCGGTCCAGGTGCTGCAGCATTTCGTTGAGATCGATCGCCAGCGGCTTGCGCGTCGCCGTCGGCCGGTCACGCCACAACAGGCTGCGGGTGTCCCAATCCTGGCCGGTGGATTGCGTCCAGGCCGGACGGCCCTGGGCAAACCCTTCCACCAGCACTTCGCCGAGGCTGTAGTAATGATGCCCGGCGGGCTCGGCGTCGATCCCCTGGGCCAGCGACCAATAGGGGACCGAGAGGCACACCCGCTCGGCCGCCAGCGAGAAAGCGCCATAGTGCTCGTCCAATACCGCCTGGACCAGCGGCAGGGCGGCGGCGACCACGCTCGGAATGTCCGGGAACGGCGCTTTCGCGGCCTGTGTCGGGTCCATCGGTGGAGGTTGTACAGTGGAGGTCCGCGTTGACATGGTGAATGCCCTCGTTCAAATGACGCGTTCAAATGATGGGAACGAGCCATGACCTCCTGCAGCGTCTTGCCGGACACGACTCTGGCAGCATTCAAACCTGCGGGCACACCGCATTGGCGTTACATAACTGGCCCCTGCGCCGCAGGGGGGCATGCCTGCCGGGGCGATGCGGTCACTGGCCGAAGCGTTGCAACTGCATCTCGTGCAGGCGACTGAGGGTGCGGCGAAACGCGAACGCCAGGTAGCCTTCGCTGTACAACGCGTCCAGCGGCACCTGCGCGGCGATGTACAACGGCACCTTGCGGTCGTAGCACTCGTCCACCAGGGCGATGAACCGCCGCACGCTGTCATCGTGGATCGACAGTTGTGGCAGCTCACGATCCCCGGCGTCGACGCGCTGCGCGCCATCCTCGGTGCCGCGGGCGATCCGGCCGGGACGCTGGCGGGCACTGAGGTTCGGGACCTCGTCGAGGAAGATCGCCGCATAGCGATCACACAACGCCATGAAGTCCATGGCCGCCAACGGCTGTTCGCACAGCTCGGCATACCGGCACCAGAGCACGTTCGGCGAGGCCTGCACCACCGCCAGGTGGCGATGCCCCATGGCGACCGGCTGGTCGCCCAGGGCCTGCCCGGCCGTCAATCCCCTGAACGCCTCGGCAAAGGCCGTCCGCCCTTCCAGCGGCACCACCCAGTAACGCTGCACGAGCGTCCCGGGATGCCGACGGTGGTCCTCACCGCCGTCGACATCGATCACCGCCATGTGTCGCTCGATTGCAGCGATCGCCGGCAGGAAGCGCTCGCGATTGAAGCCATCGGCATACAACTGGGCGGGCGGCTGGTTGGAGGTGCAGACGATGACCACGCCTTCGTCGAACATGACCTGGAACAGCCGCCCGAGAATGATCGCATCGCCAATGTCATTGACGAACAACTCGTCGAAGCACAGCACCCGAACTTCCGTCGCCAGCTCGCGGGCCAGGGCACGCAACGGATCGGCGATGCCGCTCAACTGGAAGGAGCGCTGGTAGACCCAGCCCATGAAGTGGTGGAAATGCTGGCGTCGGGACGGTACCTGCAAGGTCTGGTGGAACTGGTCCATCAGCCAGGTCTTGCCACGCCCGACCGGCCCCCACAGATATACCCCGCGCGGTACCTGCCCCTGGTGCAACGCCTCATGGCAGCGCTGCAGCGCCTGCACCGCCAGCCGCTGGGCCTGGTCATCGACGAAGCCCTGCGCGACGGCTTGCTGGTAGGCATTGAGGGGAGAGTCGACAATCATGGGTGGGGCCGTTGCAAGACATGGCCCCGCAGTATGCCAGTTCGATTCAGAGGGAAATATCCAGCCGGGCGATCTTGCCCTGCTCGTCCAGGCGAAACGTGTAGCGCAACTCCACCGGACTGCCGGGAAAGCTGCCCGAGACGAGCTTGCGCACCAACACCTTGCCGGTGCGTTGCGCGACATCGAGGACTTCGACCCGCGGCTGGTATCGGCGCCCGGTTTCATCCATCCACCGAGTGATTTCCAGGGTGCCGACCTGGTGCCGGCCTTCGTCGAAGACGTTTGCGTCCGCGGCGAAGAAACTCTCGACGGTCGAGCTGTCATGGGCATTGGCGGCGGCAATATAGGCTTCGATAGCCGGGGCCAGGGTGGTCATTGCGGATGAGGTGGTCATGGGGCACAGCTCCTTGCTGGTGGGACTGGCACCATCCTAAGCCAGGCCCGCGTCAGTTTTTGTCAGGAGTGAAAGGCTGGGTTTTCTGCATCTGTACACAGGCCTGCTGCCAGCCGCGCAACAGGTCGCTGCGCCGCCCCGGATAACGCTCGCCCTGCTCGCAGGCAGCCGCTATACGGTCGGTACGAAAGGTCCGATAGTCGCTGCGCAGCTCGCACCAGGCGACGATCACCCGCACCTCGTTCAGGAAGCCCAGGGCCAGGGGCCATATCAGCCGCTGGCTGGGGACCTGGTTCGCGTCGGCATAGTCGATGTACAGCTTGGTCTGCTGGCCGATCGCCTGGCGCAGCACGTTCAGCGGCACGATGTTCTCCGGGAAACCAAAGCCGGCGGGGCCGGCCAGCACGGTGGGATTGCGCAAGGCTTCCTGGGCCGCCGGCCCGAGCACTGCGCAGATCTTCGCCAGCGCACCAGAGGCCGCCTTGCCCAGTACATCATCGCCACGCTGGTTGACGTACTGCAGCCCCAGCATGATTGCCTCGGCTTCATCGGCATCGAGCATCAACGGCGGCAGGAACAACCCGCTGCGCAGCACGTAGCCGATCCCCGCCTCTCCCTGGATCGGTGCGCCAAGGGCGATGAGTTCGGCAATATCGCGATAGACCGTGCGCTCGGAAATCTCCAGCTCACAGGCCAGGGCCGCCGCGGTGGC
Source organism: Pseudomonas sp. UTLPPB19802 (assembly GCF_059730225.1). Classification (NCBI taxonomy): domain Bacteria; kingdom Pseudomonadati; phylum Pseudomonadota; class Gammaproteobacteria; order Pseudomonadales; family Pseudomonadaceae; genus Pseudomonas; species Pseudomonas sp. UTLPPB19802. The sequence goes on along the minus strand of NZ_AP048545.1, from coordinate 3,138,089 downwards.
CGGGCGGCTCCGGGCCCGCAGCACCTGCAGCAGCGTCAACAGACGGGAAGTACGGGACACGATGGACTCAACCTGGGCAGACGCGGATGCGCGCAGCCTAGCAGAGAGCCCTGTCAGAATCTGTCAGGAGCCGTGTTGTCCAAGCTTTGTTGTATCGTGACGCCAGCCATTCATCCAGGAGACTTCACCATGCGCAAACTCCTCGGCCTGGGCCTGCTGTTCCTGACCCTCAGCGCCTGTGCCCTGTTCTCCGGGCGCGACCCACTGAACATCAACGTGGTCGGCATCGAACCGTTGCCCAGCCAGGACATGGAGGTGCGCTTCGCCGTAACCCTGCGCGTGCAAAATCCTAACGATACGGCAATCGCCTACAACGGCGTGGCCCTCGACCTGGAGGTGAACGACCAGCCACTGGCCTCCGGCGTCAGCAACCAGCAGGGCACGCTCCAGCGCTTTTCCGAAACCACGCTGACGGTGCCAGTCAGCGCCTCGGCCTTTTCCATGCTGCGCCAGACCCTCGGCCTGAGCCGGGCGCGCAGCCTCGACGGGCTGCCCTACGTGTTGCACGGCAAATTGGCCGGCGGGCCGTTCGGCACGATGCGTTTCGTCGAACGGGGCCGGCTGGACCTGGGCGGGTCGGGAGCCAGCGGTTGGTGAATGCTGTATCGCTGACATCAAAGGCTGTTATGGGACGGGGGCCTTGAGCTAACTGCGGGATGTCGCCCTACCCGCCGCCGAGCGCGGCGAGCAGTGGCGGCACAACCAGTCAGTCGCCCGGCGCTTCAGTCCTGGATGAAGCGCACGCCCGGCTTGGCTCGCTCGTCCACCCGCAGTTCGAACACGTCCGGGCGCGAGTAGTGACCGGTCACGTCGAAGTCATAACGGGCACGCACCAACTCGTCGGTGTCGATCTCGGCGGTGAGCAGACCGGCTTCGCCCACCAACGGCCCGGCCAGTACGTCGCCCATCGGCCCGACGATCAGGCTGCCACCGTTGATCAGTGGGCGCTCATCCGGCCAGTTCTCGACGCTGCTGCCCAGCGCCGCCGGCGACGGCTGGACCTGGCAGGCAGTGACCACGAAGCAACGGCCTTCACAGGCGACATGACGCATGGTCACCCGCCACATTTCCCGCTCGTCCACCGTCGGCGCGCACCAGACGTCAACGCCCTTGGCGTACATCGCGGTGCGCAGCAACGGCATGTAGTTTTCCCAGCAGACCGCCGAACCGATCCGCCCGGCCTTGCCTTCCACCACCGGCAGGGTCGAACCATCACCCTTGCCCCAGATCAGCCGTTCGGTGCCGGTCGGCATCAACTTGCGGTGCTTGGCCACAAGGCCAGCCTGTGGGTCGAAGAACAGCACGGTGCAAAACAGGCTGTGGCCGCTGCGCTCGATCACACCAATTACCAGACTGGCCCCGGTGCGGGCGGACAGGCCGGCCAGCGCGTCGGTTTCCGCTCCCGGAACGTCGATCGCATTGGCGTGATAACGGGCGAACGCCTCGCGCCCCTTCGGCAGGCGATAACCCAGCTGCGTACCGAAGGTCTCGCCTTTCGGGTACCCCCCGAGCAGCGCCTCCGGCATCACCACCAGGCAGGCACCGGACTCGATGATCGCCTGTTCGTAGGACAGAATCTGTTCCAGGGTCTCGGCCTTGCCTCCCGGCAAGGAACCAATCTGCAGCGCGGCAACGATTGATTTGGACATGAGCGGTTCTCCATGACTTGAGTTCGTGTTGCGGATTGTCGTGGCGGAGCCGATCATGAATAAAGACCCCTTCATCACTGAATGATATGAACAGCACGAATATCAAGACACTGGACCTGAACCTGCTCAAGGTTTTCGAAGCCCTGCACGACGAGTCCAGCGCCAGCCGTGCGGCAGTGCGCCTGGGCGTCACCCAGTCGGCCATCAGCGCGGCCCTGCGGCGGCTGCGCGAGGTCTACGGTGACCCGCTGTTCGTCCGCACCGGTCGCGGGTTGGCGCCGACCCTGTGTGCCAACCAGCTCAAGCCGGTGATCAGCGAAGCGCTGAACAAGTGTCGACAGAGCCTGGCGCTGGTCGATCCGCAGGCGCAGCACTACGAAGGCCGCTCGGTGATCATTGGACTGTCGGACGATTTCGAGATGGCCTACGGTCGCCGCCTGATGGAACTGATCGCCAGCCAGGCACCCCGCCTGCGCCTGATTTTTCGCCAGACCCACAGCCAGATCGTCGGCGAGGCCCTGATGCAGCGCCAGTTCGACCTGGCCATCACCGCTGGCGGCTTCGCCGAACGCCTGCTCAGCCGACGGGTGCTGGGCGAAGGTGACTACCGCTGCCTGGTCGACCCCGCGAGCCTGGAGGCCGACCAGGCCGAGTTGAGCCTGGAGCAGTTCGTGACCCGCGAGCATATCCTGGTGTCATCCGGCGGTTTCATCGGCATCACCGATGAAACACTGGCTGGCCTGGGCCTGGGCCGACATGTCAGTGCCTCGACCACGCATTTCGCCGCGTTGCCCTACCTGCTCAAGGGCAGCCAGGCGGTCGCCACCATACCGGCCCACGCGGCCCAGGCCATCGCCGAACTCAGCGGGTTGAGCCTGCTACCCTGTCCCCTGACCCTGCCACGCTACCCGATCGAGTTGGGCTGGCGCACCAGCGCCTCCCTCGACCCTGCGGTCCTGAAAGTGCAGGCAGCGATTTTTCAATGTTTTCACATCTCATGAGTCATGATGGAAACCTGAGCGTCAGACCGTTTTTCAGGACAATCCGAGGAAAAATTCGACCCGAACTGATATGCATTTGCCATCTAGTGTTCTCGGCAGGCCCCAGGGAAGGTTAGAATGTAGGAAATAGGGAAGAGTCAATGACAGAGCAGATCCTCTCAGAAGCCGAGTACGATGCGATCACCGATGCTGCCGCGCACTGGTGCATGCGTCTGCATGAGCAGGATTGCACGGCGGCCGAACGCGCGGAATTCGACGCCTGGCTCAAGGCCGCCCCCCTGCACGCCATCGAATACAAGGCGATGCTGGAAATCTGGGACGTCGCCGACCACCTGCCGCGTCCGCCCCAGGCCGAGGTCATTCCACTGCCCGTCAAGCGCCGCACCTGGCCGCGCTATGGCATCGCCGCCAGCAGCCTGCTGGCGATTCCCCTGGCCGGCTATCTCGGCTGGAGCCTGGGCTGGATTCCCAACTCATACCAGACGTTCGAGGCCGGCAACCGGGTCGAGCACATCACGCTCGCCGATGGCAGCCAGGTTGAACTGAACCTGGGCAGCCAGCTGACCTACAGCAACTACAAGGATCAGCGGCGGGTCACCCTGAAAAAGGGCGAAGCCTTTTTCGAAGTCAGCCACGACGCAGAGCACCCCTTCGTGGTGAAGGCGGCCAAGGGCCAGGTTCGCGTCACCGGGACCAAATTCAACGTCTGGATGTATGAGGACCAGGTGCGGGTGACCTTGCTGCAAGGGTCCGTGCTGGTCAGCAGCGACAGCAGCAAACCCGGCGGTTATCGCCTCGATCCGGGCATGCAGGCCCGCTACAAGGCCGGTGATTATGAGCCGCAGATCAGCCAGACCTACGCCAATGACACGTCGCTGGCCTGGCGCAACGGCAAGCTGATTCTCGACAACCTGAGCCTCGCCGATGCCCTGCCGCTGATCAACCGTTATCTGGCCACGCCGGTGTTGCTGGCCGATCCGGCGACCGGTGCGATTCGTATCGGCGGGATCTACAGCACCGGTGAGGTGAATAAGCTGGTCACTTCGCTGCCCAAGGTCCTGCCGATCTACCTGACCCAGAACAAGGACGGCAACCCGGTGCTCAACTCGATTCCCTGGGCAAAACCACGGGCCTGATCCCACCTGTAGGAATGGGCTCGCCCGCGAAGAAGACCTCCAGATCGCCAAGGCCTTCCTCCACGGAGGACGGGCCGGCCTCCAAGGCCAGCCCCGGAGGATTTGCCTCACTCCTTCGCGCGGATCACCTGCAACCGATACGCCTTGTCAGCCTTGATCTGCGCTTCGGTAAACGGCAGCACACTCCACTCCTTCCTCGAGAACGCCTCGGTCTGGTCACGGAAATGCGCCGACGCCGGATCACTGGACAATGACGGCGCCAACATCCCTACCGCCCGCGGCCCCTGCTCATCGAAGCTGACCACTTGCAGATAGCTGGTGCCACTGATCACCTCACGCTTGCCAGCCTCGCCCGGCACGCTCTGGATCGCGTTGTACACCCCGAGCGTCGCCGGCCCGCCATGCACCGGCACCGGATGCCCGCCCAGGCTGACCTGCTGGACATCGCCCCAGCGCGCCTGCGCCGTCAGCCCGGCCTTGCCGACACTCTCCAGCGACGCCAGCATCGCCTCGCGAACCGCCTTGGCCACCTCGGCCTGCTCGATATTCAGCCCACGCGGCGTGTGCTGCGGATCGGCCGGATCGAACTTGACCCGCCAGATATCACCCTGCTCGAACAGGTGCGCCATGACGTTCTGGAAGTGCACGAAGCCCACGCCGCTGTCCAGGTTGGCATGCTGGTCCCAGCTCTTGAGGCTCCCGCAGAGGGGCGCCAGGGTCGCGGCGTCCGCACCCAGATCACCGGCGCAGAACTGCAGCAGGTCAGGCAGCACCTGGCTGGCGAGATAGACCTGGTTGTCCATCACCATCCCCTGCAGGTCCTCGACCTTGACCGGCCCGGCCTGCTTCAACCGCTCCAGCTGGTCCAGGGCAAAGCGCGCACGCGGCCCCAGTGGCTGGCCGTCACGACTGATCAACGGCGAGAAGCCCTTGAGCGGTGCCGCCGGGTTGACCATCCACGCCGAATCGTTGGAGTTCTGCACGTAGTCGCCACGCTCCAGTTGCGGCAAGCGGTCCGCCGGGAAAATCCCCTTCTGCGCAGCGTTGGCGGCGACACCCCAGGCACAGTCGCGGCGCGAACCGTCGAGCACGATCAGGTCGTAGCCGGCGCGCGGATCGCTGCACTTGGCCAACTTGTCGGCGTCCACGAATGGCACTACCGACAGGTTCATGTACAGCGCGCGCCCGCGGTCATCCACCGCCAGGGTGTTGACCCACGGAATGCCCTGGATCTTGTGCACCGCCGCCTGGAAGGCCTTGAGGTTGTCGGCGCGATTCATTTCACTCCACTGCTGCAGCACCCGGACGTTGTCCTGGTTGGCATCGCGCAGACTGAACGCCACATCGTGGTTCCAGTCGAGCTTGCCGGGCCATTGCACCACCGGGCCGAACACCGAGCTGTAGACCAGCCGCGAGACCGGTTTCAGGCTGCCATCTTCCTGCTTGACCTGGACGGTCACCTGGCGCTTGTCCATGGCCTTGGACTTGCCGTCGAGCAGGTAGCGGGTCGGGTCCTTGGGATCGAGCTGCAGGCGGTACAGGGTGAAGTGTTTGGACGTGTCGACGGTATGGGTCCAGGCCAGGTGCTGGCTGAACCCGATATTGATCAGCGGCAGGCCCGGCAGCGCCGCGCCCATCACATCGAGCTTGCCGGGGATGGTCAGGTGCATCTGGTAGAAACGCATGCCGCCCACCCAGGGGAAATGCGGGTTGCCCAGCAACAGGCCACGACCGTTGAAAGAGCGTTCGCCACCGATCGCCACACCGTTGCTGCCGCGGTCCAGGGCGAACCGCTGCATGCGCTCGGCGGCCACCTGGAATCTTGCCGACGAGAGTTGTGCCGTCTGCTCCGGCGGGGTCGCCGCGGCCAGGGCCTCGACAAACTGGCCGACGCCACCTTCGACCAGCAGTCGACGGGTCAGCTTGACCTGGTCGAGCACGGTGATCGGCCGCACCCAGCTGCCCTGGCATTGCTCCGGCAGGCCCTGGGCCTGGCGCTCGCGCAACAGGCGGTTGTAGCCCGCCACGTAGCCTTCGACCCGCTGCTTCATCTCCGGGGGCTGCGCTTGCCAGAACGCGGAGACTGCCTGCGGGGTATTGAACCAGTTGAAGAACAGGTCGCTGGCGAGGTTTTCCGTCTGTTCGACGGTGGTCTCGTGGGGGCCGAAAAACTTCGACCGTTCGCCATTGACCGTGACGATTTCATTGGCCAGCAGGCACAGGTTGTCCTGGGCATAGGCGTAGCCAATGCCATAGCCCAGACCGCGCTCGTCTGCGGCCCGGATATGCGGGACACCGAAAGTGGTGCGACGAATGTCGGCGCTCAGTTCGACATTCTGGGAACGGGCATGGGCGCCCAGGCTCAGGCCGATCAACAACGTTGCAAGACAGCACCTGGGAAATGGCCGGGAAATGATCACGCAGACTCCTGATAAGACCGTCGAAAACCAGGCCGCGCGGGGGCATCACACCATCCGGGCGCCTGGAAAAACCGGCGCCCACGCCAAAGCACGGGGCAGCCGATGCCTGCCCATAAAAACGAATGGAACTGCATAAATTTAGTCGCCCGGACAGCTGCGGTTCAGCCCGGCAACAGCGCTGCGAGCTGATTCCAACAAAATTTCTACATCACAGGCTTCATGATTTATCCGTCTCGTTCGTCTTTATCTAAAGAGAGCAGACATCACTTTCCTGATCAGGCTCTGAAAAGGAGTTTTTCGCATGTACGACCAGCACAGGCCAACGGACGGTATCTCATTGCAACGTGATCCAACCTACAGCTCGGGCGCCATGTTTGCCAAACCTGCCGAGCGCAATGGCAACGAGCGTATTCGCCAACTGCTCAAGCACTTCGGCCTGCGCACCAGCCTGATCCGGCTGAAGGTGATCGACGCCCTGCTCAACGCTGGCGAACAGCGTCGCCTGGGCGTGCGTGGCGTTCACGGCCACCTGCTGGAACTGGACATCCCGCTGTCCTTTCTCAGCGTGCGCGAAGTGCTCAAGCGCTTGTGCAGCGAAGGAGTAGTGGTGCTTAACACGGACAAGACCTACAGCCTGCACTCCGACGCCCTGACGGCACTGGAACAGCAGGACTGAGGATGAGATAACGCGGTACCGGGATGTACCGCGTTGACGTTCAGCGTCGGCACGCCGCCCGAGGCAGGCTGGCGGGCACCCGCATTGCATCAGTTACGGCCAGAGGCTTCAGGGCTTGACCTTGCGGCGCATCACGCCGTTGATGATCACCACCACCACCGCTACGCCAATGGCGATGTACTGGAACAGCTTCTCGCTGATCACGCCGGTGTTCTGCAGGTAGGTGAGGCCGAACATGATCCCCAGCACTACCAGGACCACCAGAATCGAGTATTTCAAACGTTGTGCCTGGGTCATTGCCTGTTTCCTGAAAGAAGCCTGGAACGCCAGGCCTCGGGTGAAATGTATCCGCTTTGTATCGCCCTTCATGCCAAGCACCTACAGTGCACGACGAATAAGCCGACCAAAACGCAGTCTCATGATACAGGCGGGCAAATGTTTTCGCTGCCCGGCTTTAACCATGAGGATGTGTCCATGTTTCGTCGAATCACACTGCTGATTCCTGCGTTGATCCTGTTGTCACTGAGCGGCTGCATCATCATGCCGCGCGATCACGGTGGCTGGCATGACCACCGCTACTACGGCGGCGGCCCCGGTTATTACGGTGGCGGCCCCGGCTACTACCATCGCTGACATTCACGGGTGAGCCAGAGGCTCACCCGTTTCATTTCTGCCCCGGCTTTCACCCTCCCTTATCGCTTGAATCCAATGCCCGGCCGGGCACACACCTGCACCAGCCAATCGACGAACACCCGCACCCGTGGGGACAACTGCCGGTGCGGCGGATACAGCGCGGCCAGCGGCAAGCCGGGTTGCGGCACTCCCGGCAGCACTTCGCACAAGCGCCCGTCACGCAGTTGTTCGACCACGTGATAGTACGGAATCTGCACCAGGCCAAAGCCGGCCTCGCAGGCTGCCAGGTAACCATCGGCACTGCTCACTGAAACCTGCTTGGGCAGGTGCAGCTCCCGGGCCTGGCCGCCCTGGAGAAACTCCAGGCCAAAGCGCCTGCCACTGACGCTGGAAAAATACTCGACCATCCGATGCCCCGACAGCGCTTCCAGCGACTGCGGCACACCATGCTCGCGCAGATAGGCCGGGCTGGCGCAGATCAGTTGTTCGATGGTCGCCAGCGGCCGGGCAACCAGCGACTCGTCCAGCACCGCACCGCCGCGCAGCACGCAATCGACGCCGTCGCGAATCAGGTCGACAGGACGATCATTCAAGCCGATTTCCAATTCGATCAGCGGGTAGCGCTCGGTGAACTCCGGCAACGCGGGGATCACGATCAGCCGGCCGATGGCCGCCGGCATATCGACCCGCAGGGTGCCGCGAGGATTCAGGCGCGAGGAGCGAAACACCGCCTCGGTTTCCTCCAGGTCCGCCAGCAATTGCACGCAACGCCGGTAGTAGGCCTCGCCATCCAGGGTCGTGCTGACCTGGCGGGTGGTGCGATGCAGCAACTGCACGCCCAGGTGCGCCTCCAACTGCTTGACCAGGATGGTCACCGAGGCCCGTGGCAATTGCAGGCTGTCCGCAGCCTTGGCGAAACCGCCCAGTTCGACGATCCGGGTAAACACGCGCATGGCGTTGAAACGATCCATTGGCCACCCGTTCTTGGGAAACTGTTTAGATAATACGAATAGTGATAGTGCTTTTAGCCGGTTTATCGCGGTTTTGTCGAGGAACACAATGGACCACCATCCCCTCAACGGAGCGTCAGCGATGCACACTCGTCAACTGGGCAAGAACGGCCCGCAGGTTTCCGCCATCGGTCTTGGCTGCATGGGCATGAGCGACTTCTACACCACCGGCAACGCCAGCCAGGACAACCGCGAAGCCACCGCCACCCTACACCGCGCCCTCGAACTGGGTGTAACCCTGCTCGATACCGCCGACATGTACGGCCCCTACCGCAACGAGGAACTGCTCGGCCAAGCGCTTGCCGGCAAGCGCGACCAGGCCTTCCTCGCAAGCAAGTTCGGCATCCTGCGTGATCCGGCCAACCCGACGCTGCGTGGGGTCAACGGGCGACCGGAATATGTGCGTAGCTCCATCGACGGCACCCTGAAGCGCCTCGGTATCGAAACACTCGACCTGTACTACCTGCACCGGGTCGACCCAGAGGTGGCCATCGAGGAAACCGTCGGCGCCATGGCCGAGCTGGTCAAGGCCGGCAAGGTCCGTTACCTGGGCCTGAGCGAAGCCTCGGCGAGCACCCTGGAGCGGGCGCACCAGGTCCATCCGATCAGCGCGCTGCAAAGTGAATACTCATTGTGGAGCCGCGACCCGGAGCACAATGGCTGCCTGCAAGCCTGCCAGCGGCTGGGAATCGCCTTCGTGCCCTACAGCCCCCTGGGTCGAGGCTTCCTCACCGGGGCGCTGAAAACCCCGGAAGACTTTGCCGCCGATGACTTCCGGCGCACCAACCCGCGCTTCCAGGGCGAGAATTTCGCCAGAAACCTGCAACTGGTGGAGCAGGTCCAGGCCCTGGCAACGGAGAAAGGCGTCAGTACCGGTCAGTTGGCCCTGGCCTGGGTACTGGCCCAGGGTGACTACCTGATCCCGATTCCCGGGACCCGGCAGCGCAAGTACCTGGAAGAGAACGTCGCGGCGCTGGACGTGCGCCTGAGCGCGGCCGAGTTGCGGGCACTGGATGAGGTGTTCCCGGTGGACGCGGCGGCCGGTAGCCGTTATGCGGAGTCGGTGATGCAGGGTCTCAACCGCTGACGCTCAAGCAGCGACCACGATCCTCTGTGGCGAGCGGGCTTGCCCGCGATGGGCCGCCAAGCGGCCCCAAAACCTGTCCCGGGGAATTCCTGGCACACCGAGCCGGTTGGTTTGCGGCTGCCATGCAGCCGAGCGCGGGCAAGCCCGCTCGCCACCAGGCCAATTCAGAAATCACGCTTGTAGAAAATGTCCAATGAACTGGCCACGCCACTCGCCGCCTCCAGGTACACCCGCTTGCTCAGCAGGTAGCGCAAGGCGATGGTGTTGGCCGGTTCGAACACCCCGACGCCATAACGCAGGCTCAGTTTCTCGGTGATCTTGCCACTGGCGACCACTGCGGTCTTGGTGCCGCTGCCCTGGGTATCCAGTTCGAAATCCTGGACACCGAGGTTCTTCGCCAGGCTCGACGTCACCGACGAACTGCCCATCAACCCCAGCCCCAACGCCGCCTGGGCGAGCATGTTGTTGTCTTCACCGGTAGTGCTCAACGGACGCCCCAACACCAGGTAGGACAGCGCCTGCTCCTGGCTCATCGCCGGCTCGGAGAAAATCTGCGTGGTCGGTTGCTCGGCACTGCCGCTCAGGCGAATTCCGGCAATCACATCGCCCGTCTGGCGGATCGCCTCGATATCCAGGAACGGCTGGTCGACCGGGCCGGCAAACAGCAGGCGCGCCCGGCGCACATTCAGTTTCTGGCCGTAGGCGCGGTAACGCCCGTCGTTGAGCCACAACTCGCCACGGGTGTCGAGGTTGTCGCCAATGTGCACCTGGCCCTGCAAGGTCGCGGTCAGGCCAAAACCGCTGAAGCTGAGCTTGTCCTGGCCGACGATGACATCGATGTCCATGGCGATCGCCAGCGGTGGCTTGCCCTCCTCGGTCTGGTTGCCGACGATCACCGTGTCGTCGGAGACCTTCACCGTCGACGGCGGCAACTCGCGCACAGTGATTTCGCCCTTGGGCACCAACACCTTGCCGACCACCGCCAGCTTGTCGCCGTGCATCGTGATCCGCAGATCCGGGGCCACCTGCAACGCCGCGTAGGGCTCGACGTTCACCGGCAGTTGCTGGCCCCTGAGGGCAATGTCCATTGTCAGGGCGTCGGCCCAGCCGATGTGCCCGCTCAAGTTGCCCTGCCCCGACTCGCCGCCCTTCCAACTGCCGTTGAGCTGGACATTTTCCCCGGCGATCTGCGCCTGGGCCCGCAGGTCGCTGATGGTGGTCGGCAGTTCCGGTCCCGACACCGCGCCATCGCTGAGCAACAGGTTGCCGTTGACCTGCGGCGCCAGCAGTCCACCGGAAAGACGGCCACTGCCGTCCAGGCGTCCGGCCAATTTCTCGACCATCGGCACGAATGGCCGGATTACCGCGATATCGAGGCCACTGAGACGGAAGTCGCCGCTCAGCGGCTTGTTCTTCGCCAGCGGATTGATCTGTGCCTGGAGAGTCAGCTCACCGAGCTTGCCACCGCGAAAGTCCAGGTTGCTGTCGACCCGGCGCGGCGTCAGGTCGCTGGTCAGCCTGAGGGTTTCATAGGGGAACTCCAGCCACTGCCGGCGCTTCTCGCGCACGCGCAAGGTGCCGCCGCTGGCATCGACCATGATCCGGCCTTTCGGGCCGCTGGCCGGCAGGTCCAGTTGCAGGTCGGCATTGAGCCGGCCCTGCCAGGCGAAATCCCGAGGCATCCACTGCGCCAGGCTCTCCAGCGGGAACTGCTTGAGGTGCATGCGCAACCTCGGCTCGGGCATCAGCCGCTGGTCCTCGCCGCACAGACTGGCCTCGCCGGACGCCCAGCAGTGGGCACCCAACGTCAGGCGGCCATCGGCCAGCCGTTCAAGCTTGGCCGGGGCCTGCAGTATCCAGTCCTGCCCGCCGGTGCGGACGTCGCCCGAAGCCAGCCGGCCGCGCCAGTTGCCCCGGTCCAGGGTACCGTCAACCCCTAGGCCCAGCTTCAACAGCGGACCTTGCAGATCCAACTGCACCGCCTGGCGCTTGATATCGCCCTGGCCATTGACCAGCAGGTTGCCCAGGTCGGTTTCGCCGAGCTGGATCGCATTGCCCTTGAGCTCCAGGCGCGCACGCTGGGCCTTGTCGAGGTTGGCATCGAGGCTGAGGCTCTGCAGGCGGTTGTCGGCGAACGCCAGTTGCTGGCCCTGCAGGCTGGCCTTGCCCTGGGGCGCCTTGAGGCTGCCAGCGACGTCGACGCGGCCCTTGAGCTGGCCGCGCAACTGCGGCCAGAGCTGGCCGAGGCGCGGCATGTTCAGGTCGAGCTGGCCGGCCAGTTGCTGCTGCAGACGGCCGTTGCCGCTGATGCGGTTGTCACCCAGGCGAATCTCCAGGGCAGCGAGGCTCCACTGTTCGCCGGTGCCGCCGGCCTTGGCCTGCAGCACCGCCGGTTGGCCCCGCAGCTTACCCTTGAGGTCGATATCGGCATTCAGGTCAAGCTTGTCGTTCTTGAACTCGCCCTTGCTACGCAAGGGACCGGCCAGGGTACCGGGCAATTCCGCCACCCAGTAGGCGGGGTTGAGTGCGCTGAGGTCCAGTGACGTATCCCAGGCCACGCCATCGGCAAACTGCAGCTTGAGGTAACCACTGGCCTTGCCCTGCCCCGCCGTCAGTTCGAGCTGCGGCAGGGCAATCTGCTGCAGGTCGCCGCTGAACGGGCTGAGCAGGCTGAAACGCCCGGCCGGACCGTCGAGGTCGGCCTTGAAGTTGCCCAGGTAATTGCCATCGGTGTAGTGCACTTCACCGACGAAGGTCCGCGCTTTCACCGCCGGCTCGTCAATCAGCGGGTACAGGCGGTGCCAGGGAAAATCCAGCCAATCGACATTGGCATCGGCGCTGAAACCCTTCTGCCAGTCCAACTGGCCGCTGACTTTCAGGTGCTGGTCGGCGCCAGCATCCAGCTCCAGCGCGACGATCTGTGCGCCCTTGGCGTCGACCCGGCCATTCAGCGCCAGGCCCACGGCCCCCTGCTCGGCCGGCAGGCTGGCCTTGCCCTGCAACAGGTAACCGTTCTTCAGGTCGCCGTTGCCGGTCAGCTCCAACTGATTGAGCTGCAGGGTATCCGGCAGATCGGCACTGGCCTTGAAACCATCGGAGGTGATCTTCACCTGGGCCGGGAGGTTCTCCGCCAGGGCCTGCAATTGCCCGGTCAGTTGCCCCTGCAGATAGCCACTGCTGTCGGCCTTGAGGTTCAGGGTCTTGAGCAGGTCGCCCTGGATATCCAGCGCCAGTGCCCACGGCGTACCGCCGGGAGCCGGCAGCATCAGCTTGCCCTGCAAGGCCAGCGGCCACTGGGCAAGCGGTTGCAGCAGGCCGGACAGCTCCAGGCTCAAATCGTCGCGGCGCACGTGCAGGGTGTCGACCTGCAAGCCAGCGGCGGTCCAGTGGGCGGCCAACTGCAACTCACGGAACTGCTCGCTGCCGTCGAGCTGCAGGCTGCCGACCCGTACCTGGCCAAGACGAACACTCAGCGGCAGTTTCAAGTCCGGCAGGGTCAGTGGCTCGCTGTCGCTCTGCGGCGCGCTCGGCGGGAAATGCAGCTCGACCCGCTCGACGTCCAATTGATCGATACACAGGCTCAGTTGTGCCAGGCACGGCAACGACCAGTCGAAGCGTGGCTGGCTCACCTCGACGCGACTGCCGCCTTGCTCCCAATGCAGGCGGTCGGCACTCCACTGGCCACCCAGGCGGCCTTGAAAGTTGTCCACCGTCAGCCCCGGCACCTGCGCCAGGGCCCAACGGCTGCCACCCTGGGTGCCCAGCAGCGTGGCGACAGTCGCCACCACCAGCAACACTAGGGCAATCAGGACCAAGCCGAAGATTTTCAAACCACGCGTCACAGCTCAGGCCCCATGGAGAAGTGCAAACGGATACCGCCCGGATCATCCAGGGCATGGGCCAGGTCGAGGCGGATCGGCCCGACCGGCGAGACCCAGCGCACGCCGATGCCGACACCGGTCTTCAGGCTGGGAAAATCCAGGGTGTTGAAGGAGTTGCCCTGGTCGACGAAGGTCGCGATCCGCCACTTGTCGGCAATCGAGTACTGGTACTCGACACTGCCAGCGACCATGTAGCGGCCACCGATCCGGTCGCCGTCGGAGTTCTCCGGGGACAGGGTCTGGTACTCGTAGCCGCGCACGCTCTGGTCGCCACCGGCAAAGAAACGCAACGATGGTGGAACCGACTTGTAGCCGTTGGTGGCGCTGCCACCGAACTGCACCCGGCCGAGGAACCGGTGCTTGTCCCACACCGTGGTCAGCCCCTTGAGCAAGGCGGTGCCGTACAACAGGTTGTTGTCCGAGCCCAATCCTTCCTTGGCGACCTTGGCATCGAACTGCAGGCGATAACCGTTGTGCGGGTCGATGCGATTGTCGCTGCGCAAGTATGAATAGCTGACGCCAGGCATCAACAAGGTACTGAGCCCCGAGTCGTCGCCCAGGCGATATTCCTCGCGCTGCCATTTCAGCGAAATGACCCGCTGCCAGCCGTTGGGCAACTTGCTGTGCCACTCGGGGCCGACGGTGAGCAGCTTGCTCAGGCTGTCGGTGTTGGCCAGTTCTTCGTACTGGTAGCCGGCCGCCCAACGCAGCTTGTCGGTCAGTGGCGGGTCCAGTGGGTGGTCATACCAGACGCCGACGTTCTGTCGTGGCGCGGAGATTTCACTCTCGATGCCGTAGCTGTCGCCCTCGCCATTGACCCAGTGCCGGGTCCAACTGGCCTTGCCACGCGGCCCGACGTCGGTCGAAAAACCCAGGCCCAGGCCAAGAGTACGGGGTTTGCGGGTGTCCAGCTGGACATTCACCGGAATCACCTGGGCAGTGGCGGAAGTCGGCACGGCGTCGACCCGCACGCCCTCGAAGTAGCCGCTCGATTGCAGCGCCTGGTTGAGTTCGGCGATCAGTTCGGAGTCGTACGGGGTGTCGGGCTTGAACGGCACCATGCGTTGCAGCAGGTCATCGTCGAACGGCGTGTCGCCGGAAAAATGCACCGAGCCCAGGGCATAGCGCGGGCCGCTGTCGTAGATCAGCTCGATATCGGCCACGCCGGCCTGCGGGTCGACCAGCAGTTTCTGCGCGGTGAATCGCCCACTGAAGAAACCGTAGCGCGAGGCCTGGTTCTGGATCAGCCGCTTGGCGTCTTCATAATGACCATGATTGAGTACGGCACCGGGGCGCAGGGCATCGCTCTTGGGAACACGGAACGCCTTGAGGCTGGCGGCGGGCCCGTCGATGCGCACCGTCACGTTGCGCAAGTGCACCGGTTCACCGGGGTCGATCTTGAGGATCAGGCGCGGCGTCTTGCCGCCCTCGACCTCGCTGTCTATCTGCGGCTGGTAGTAGCCAAGGGCCTGGGCGGCCTTCTTCGCCTGCTCTTCGGCCCCCCGGCTGAAACGCTCGAGTGCACGCTCGCTGCGATCGCCGAGGCTGCCGATATAGCCTTCCACATTGGACTTCAACTCATCGTTGGCCGGTTTGACCCGAACATCGAGTTCACTCTGTGCCAGCGCCGCCGTGCTGCAGAGAAGCAGAAGCAGGCCGCTGGTGAATCTTCCTGAAAACGTCATAGGGGCGGATGCTACCACGGGCTGGGGACCGTCATAGAACCCCGACAGCGGTTAAAAGTTCGACCCTCAAGCCGTTGCTGTTTGTAACGCCTGCGGATTGGCGTGGTAAAACACGTGTTCAAGGACAGGTCCTACAGCAACCTCTCCGATTTCCTCGTACCCCTGGCGTTTGTAGAATTCCAGGTGGCGCGGATCGCCGGTATCGAGAATCACCCCATCGGAATGTTCGTCCTCGGCGCACCAGTCGTGTACCGCCGCCAGCAATTGTTCACCGTAGTGATGGCCCTGGAACTCCGGATGAATCCCCAACAGCGGCAGCCTATGCACCGTGTTCGAAGGCACGCAGGCCTGCACCGCCTGGTGATACTCCAGAAAACGGCGGGTGCACTTGACGCCGGTACCGAGCAGCATGCGCATGCGCCAGGCCCAGCTTTCGGTGATACCCAGGCGGCGTTGCGGCGGGGTGATCAGGGCGATCCCGACCAGCCGGTCGTTGACCAGCAGGCCGATGGCCGGCAGTTCCTGGAAAAAATGCTGCCTGACCAACTCCCGCACCGTGGCACGCACCCGCTGCTCGTAACCGGGCCGTTCGGACTCGAAGAGATAACCGAAGGTCGGCTCATGGCGGTAGGCGTGGTACAACAGGGAACGGGCTTCGCGGGAATAGCCGCTGTCGAGCAGGTGAATCCGGGCGGTGGTGTCTGGAGTGTCGGGCATTTCGGTCGATCTCCCTGAACGCTACGGGAACATAGCTTGCTGTCATGTACGAGCCCTTGACCCGCCCGACAGTTCAAATCGACTACCAAGCCAAGGCTTGTCAGCTAACGTTAGCAGTGCATTTGTCCTACCGCCACGCTGGCCCGGATCGGACTTGTCGGCTAGCATCGCTGTTTTGCCAGGACTGCCGCCCATGAAGATCGTCTCGTTCAACATCAACGGCCTGCGCGCCCGGCCCCATCAGCTGGCGGCGCTGATCGAGAAATACCAGCCGGACGTGATCGGCCTGCAGGAAACCAAGGTCGCCGACGAACAGTTTCCCCAGGCGGAAATCGAGGCGCTGGGCTACCACGTCAGTTTCCACGGGCAGAAGGGCCATTACGGCGTCGCCCTGCTCTCGCGCCAGGCGCCGCTGAGCCTGCACAAGGGTTTCGAAGGCGATGACGAACAAGCCCAGAAACGCTTCATCTGGGGCACCTTCGCCGACGAGAACGGCAACCCGGTAACCATCATGAACGGCTATTTCCCCCAGGGCGAAAGCCGCGACCACCCGACCAAGTTCCCGGCCAAGGCCAAGTTCTACCAGGACCTGCAACGGCTGCTGGAGAGCCGCTTCAGCAACGACACACCGCTGGTGGTGATGGGCGACATCAACATCTCCCCCGAGGACAGCGACATCGGCATCGGTGCCGACAATGCCAAGCGCTGGCTGAAGACCGGCAAGTGCAGCTTCCTGCCGGAAGAGCGCGAGTGGCTGGGACGCCTGAAGAACTGGGGTTTGGTGGACAGCTTCCGCCACCTGCACCCCGAGGTGAACGACCGTTTCAGCTGGTTCGACTACCGCAGCCGCGGTTTCGAGGACGAGCCCAAGCGCGGACTGCGCATCGATGTGATCATGGCCTCCAACGGGCTGCTGTCGCGGGTCAAGGCCGGTGGCGTCGACTATGAGCTGCGGGGCATGGAAAAACCTTCCGATCATGCGCCGATCTGGCTGGAACTGAGCTGATTCGCTTTCTTTAGCCTGTCTTCGCCCTTTCGCGGGCAAGTCTCCTGCAGGGGACGATGCAATCCTGCAGGAGCAGGGCTTGCCCGCGAAGAGTCCCGGCCAGCTGTCATCTTTCTGCAACCACACTGACTCATTCTTGCCGCACTTTTGTTTCCAGAAGGTGCCGCCCTCATGCTGCGTGCGCTCTCCCTGCTGTTCCTCTGCGCCCTCACATCCATCACCCACGCCGCCCTCCCCGCGCCGCCTGACGATGGCCTGGTCTTGCGTATCCAAGGCTCCAACACCATCGGCGCCACTCTCGGCCCCGCGCTGGTCAAGGCCTGGCTCATCGAGCAGGGGCTGCGCGGCGTGCACGACGCAGCCACCGGCAAGGACAATGAACAGCGGATCCTGGCCACCACCGACCAGGGCCGACGGGTGCGCGTCGAAGTGGCCGCCCACGGTTCCAGCACCGGCTTTGT
The DNA here is from genome assembly GCF_059730225.1 of Pseudomonas sp. UTLPPB19802. NCBI lineage: Bacteria > Pseudomonadati > Pseudomonadota > Gammaproteobacteria > Pseudomonadales > Pseudomonadaceae > Pseudomonas > Pseudomonas sp. UTLPPB19802. The sequence goes on along the minus strand of NZ_AP048545.1, from coordinate 3,120,667 downwards.
CGCCCTCAAGGCCGGCACCGCCGACCTCGCCGCCGCCTCCCGCGCCATCAAGGATAGCGAACGCCAGGCCCTGGAAAACCTCGGCGACCTGAAAAGCCCCGAGGCCGAACAGGTGATCGCCATCGACGGCGTGGCGATCATCCTTCACCCGCAGAACCCGCTGACCCAACTCGATAGCCGGCAATTGGCGCAGATCTTTTCCGGAACGGTGAAAACCTGGGAAGAACTGGGCGGCATCGGCGGGGCCATCCACCTATACGCCCGCGATGACCAGTCCGGCACCTGGGACACCTTCCGCAACCTGGTCCTGCACGACAAGCCCCTGGCCAGCGGCGCCAAACGCTTCGAGTCCAGCGAGCAACTGTCCGATGCGGTCAGCCAGGACCGGGCCGGCATCGGTTTCATCGGCCTGCCCTATGTGCGCCAGGCCAAGGCCGTGGCGATCGTCGATGGCGACTCGCAACCGATGTTGCCGTTGGCCAGCCTGATCGCCACCGAGGACTATCCGCTGTCACGCCGGCTGTTCTTCTACCTGCCGCCGAACAGCGGCAATCTGTGGGCCCGGTCGCTGGTGAAGTTCACCCAGGGCCGGGCCGGCCAGGCGATCGTTGCCCGCAGCGGCTTCATCGCCCAGACGGTACAGGCCATGCCGGTGCCCGCCAGCGCGCAGATGCCCGCCGACTACCGGGCGTTGGCGAAACAGGCCCAGCGTCTATCGGTGAACTTCCGTTTCGAGGAAGGCAGTGCCAGCCTGGACAGCAAGGCCCGCCAGGATGTGCAGCGAGTACTCGATTACCTGCGCGACCGCGGCAAACTGAACGATCGGGTGACGCTGGTGGGATTTGGCGATGCCAAGAGCGACCCGGAGCGGGCGCAGTTGCTGTCGAAGCTGCGGGCCATGGCGGTGCGCCGGGAACTGCTCAAGGGTGGCGTGGTGTTTCGCGACATCATCGGTTTTGGCGAGCAGATGCCGGTGGCGGCCAATACCGCCGATGAAGGCCGGATCAGGAATCGCCGGGTCGAGGTGTGGGTCTATTGATCGACGATCTCCGGTCCGGCCAGCATTGGTGGCGAGCGAGCTTGTCGGGACGCCGCACCGCCGCGCCGGGCCGCGAAGCGGCCCCAAACCCGGCAGCATCAATCTGCCTGGTACACCGTGGACTCAGGTTTCAGGGCTGCTGCGCACCTCAGCGCGGGCAAGCCCGCTCGCCACAAAAGCAGTTGGCCAGCAGGCCCACCCAGGAAGGTGAGCTCGCCACAAGGGTTCACTCAATCAACGCTCTGGGCGCATCATTTCCCGCGGCACATACTTGCCGATCTCATACTTGCCGATCGCTGCCCGGTGCACCTCATCCGGGCCATCGGCCAGGCGCAGGGTCCGCTGCATCGCATACATGTACGCCAGCGGGAAATCATTGGATACCCCCGCTCCGCCATGAATCTGGATCGCCCGGTCGATGACCTTCAAGGCCACGTTCGGCGCCACCACCTTGATCTGGGCGATCTCGCTCTTCGCTACCTTGTTACCCACGGTGTCCATCATGTACGCCGCCTTCAGGGTCAGCAGGCGGGCCATGTCGATTTCCATCCGTGAATCGGCGATCTTGTCGATGTTACCGCCCAGGCGTGCCAGCGGCTTGCCGAACGCGGTACGGTTGACCGAACGCTTGCACATCAACTCCAGCGCACGCTCGGCCATGCCGATCGAACGCATGCAGTGGTGAATCCGCCCAGGCCCCAGGCGCCCCTGGGCGATCTCGAAGCCACGACCCTCGCCCAGCAATACATTCTCGTAAGGCACCCGCACATTCTCGAACAGCACTTCGGCGTGACCGTGCGGCGCATCGTCATAGCCGAACACCGGCAGCGGCCGGACGATCTTCACACCGGGGGTATCGACCGGCACCAGGATCATCGAGTGCTGCTGGTGACGCGGTGCATCCGGGTTGCTCAAGCCCATGAAGATGAGGATCTTGCAGCGCGGGTCGCAGGCACCGGAGGTCCACCACTTCTTGCCGTTGATCACCCACTCGTCGCCATCACGCACGGCGCGGGCGGCCATGTTGGTGGCATCGGACGAGGCCACGTCCGGCTCGGTCATGGCGAACGCCGAGCGGATCTCGCCACGCAGCAGCGGTTCGAGCCAACGCTGCTTCTGTTCTTCATTGGCATAGCGCACCAGTACTTCCATGTTGCCGGTGTCCGGCGCCGAGCAGTTGAACGGCTCCGGGCCCAGCAGCGAACGGCCCATGATTTCCGCCAGCGGCGCGTATTCCAGGTTGGTCAGCCCCGCCCCCAGTTCGGATTCCGGCAGGAACAGGTTCCACAGGCCTTCAGCGCGAGCCTTGGCCTTGAGCTCCTCCATGATCGCGGTGGGCTGCCAGCGGTCACCTTCGGCGACCTGGCGTTCGAACACCGGTTCGGCCGGGTACACGTAGGTGTCCATGAATGCGGTGACACGCTCACGCAGTTCCTGAACCTTGGGCGAATAGGCGAAATCCATGGGCAGCTACCTTCCTGTAACAGGTGGTTGGGGATATGGAATCGATGCTAGTCCCGGCTACGAAAATTTACCAAAGCTATTCTCGGCGTGTATTAACATTCATCACCGATATATGATCGGCTGATCGAATACTGACAATAAGAGCGCCGCGAAATGAATCTGAGCAAGGTCGACCTCAATCTTTTCATCGTCTTCGACGCCATCTACACCGAAGCCAACCTGACCCGCGCCGGGCAGATCGTCGGCATCACCCAGCCTGCGGTGTCCAACGCCCTGGCCCGACTGCGGGAAACCTTCAACGACCCGCTGTTCGTGCGCACCGCCCAAGGCATGGTGCCCACGCCAATGGCGCAGAACATCATCGGCCCGGTCCGCAACGCGCTGTCGCTGCTGCGCACCTCGGTCCAGGAAAGCCGCATCTTCAACCCGCTGCAGGCGAACAAGACCTACCGCATCAGCATGACCGACCTCACCGAGGCGGTGATCCTGCCGCCGCTGTTCCAGCGCCTGCGCCGCCTGGCGCCGACCGTGGCGATCGAGAGTTTCCTCTCCAAGCGCCGCGAGACCACCAAGGAACTGGCGGCCGGACGCATCGACTTCGCCGTCGACGCGCCGCTCAACACCGACCCGCAGGTACGCCACGTGCGGCTGATGGAAGACCGCTACGTCTGCGCCATGCGCAAGGGCCACCCGCTGGCGGGCAAGGACAAGCTGAACCTGGACGATTACCTGGGGCTGACCCACATCCATATCTCCAGCCGACGCAACGGCCTGGGCTACGTCGACCTGGCCCTGGGCAAGATGGGCATCCAGCGCAAGATCGCCCTACGCTCGCAGCACTACCTGATGGCTTCACAGGTGCTGCAGCAGACCGACATGGTCATGACCGTACCGGAACGTTTCGCCCGCCGGCATGAATTGCACTACTTCCAACTGCCGGTCAACGACGTGCCACCGGTGGAAACCCATCTCTACTGGCACGAAAGCACCGACCAGGACCCGGCCAACCGCTGGATGCGCGAACAGATCATCGAGCTGTGCCAGCAGGTCACCGCCCACGAGAAGAAGCTCGACAAGGCCTGAGCCACTGTGACAAGCGAGCGCCTGTGGCGAGCGGGCTTGCCCGCGCTGGGGAGCACAGCTCCCCTCACCCTCTGATGCCCCCCTCATTGCCCGCACTCAGCCGCCACCAGCTTGACGTATACGTCAACCAGCCTTTAGTTTACCCCTCATGCCCCTCCCCGAGCGCCTTCATGAGCAGCCAGACCTACAGCATCTCCGACCTCGCCCGCGAGCTCGACATCACCACCCGTGCCATCCGCTTCTATGAAGAACAGGGCATGCTCGCCCCGGAGCGCCGTGGCCTGGAGCGCATCTACTCGGCCCGTGACAAGGTGACCCTGAAACTGATCCTGCGTGGCAAGCGCATCGGCTTCTCCCTCGCCGAGTGCCGCGAGCTGATCGAGTTGTACGACCCTTCCGGAGGCAACCAGAAGCAGCTCAACAGCATGCTGGCAAAAATCTCCGAGCGCCGTGCGCAACTGGAGCAGCAACTGCTGGACATCGAACAGATGAAACTGGAACTCGACACCGCCGAGGAGCGCTGCATCCAGGCGCTGGCCCAAACCGTCGAATGATCAAGCACCGCCCCCCACATTCCAGAAGGTACCCGCCCATGTCCCTCCCCACCCACGTACGTCTGGTCGAAGTCGGCCCCCGCGACGGCCTGCAGAACGAAGCCCAGCCCATCAGCGTCACCGATAAGATCCGCCTGGTCGATCGCCTGACCGATGCCGGCCTGGACTACATCGAAGTCGGCAGTTTCGTCTCGCCCAAATGGGTACCGCAAATGGCCGGCTCGGCCGAGGTTTTCGCCGGCATCCAGCGCAAGCCCGGTGTGACCTATGCCGCCCTGGCCCCCAACCTGCGCGGGTTCGAGGATGCCGTGGCCGCCGGGGTAAAAGAGGTAGCGGTGTTCGCTGCTGCGTCCGAGGCCTTTTCCCAACGCAACATCAACTGCTCCATCAAGGAAAGCCTCGAGCGCTTCGTGCCGATCATGGATGCCGCCAGCCAGCACGGCGTGACCGTGCGTGGCTACGTGTCCTGCGTGCTGGGCTGCCCGTATGAAGGCGCGGTTAAGGCCGAGCAGGTCGCGGTGGTCGCCCGCGAGCTGTATGCGATGGGCTGCTACGAAGTGTCCCTGGGTGACACTATCGGCACCGGTACCGCCGGCGCCACCCGCCACATGTTCGAGGTGGTATCCGCCAGCGTGCCGCGGGAGAAGCTCGCCGGGCATTTCCACGACACCTACGGCCAGGCCATGGCCAACCTCTACGCCAGCCTGCTCGAGGGTATCCAGGTGTTCGACAGTTCCATCGCCGGCCTCGGCGGCTGCCCGTATGCCAAGGGCGCCAGCGGTAACGTCGCCACCGAAGACGTGCTCTACCTGCTCAATGGCCTGGGGATCAGCACTGGCGTCGACCTCGACCGCCTGCTGCTGGCCGGCCAGGAAATCTGCAGTGTGCTCGGCCGTGCTACCGGTTCGCGGGTAGCCAGGGCGCGACAGGCGGGCTGAGTGTGACAGTGTGTTACCAAGCGGAAACACAAACGAGTAACACGGAAACAGATTCGCCGATGTTGCCCACGGAAGATTGTCCTACAAAATCATCAACCAATTGATTTTAAAGGATTTTAAAAAGTTGGCACGCCACCTGCTATATCTCTGGCATAACAAGAACAAAAAGCAGCAAACCAATAAAAATAAGACGTACCGACTCTGACATAACAAGAACAACACGGCAGAGACGCAGCTAACAGATTCTTTTGGAGCAGGTGTGTTTTCAGGGAACCTCCGGGTCACCCGCAACCGGGCAGAGAACAATAAAACTACCTCAAGGTAGCTCCCGAACTGGTTGGATCTCCTGATAAAGCAGATCAGCGCTCAAAAAAATATGTTTGCTCTTGACCCCGGATGGGGGTCGCAAAAAAACAGCGGTAAAGGGTCACGGTTGACAAAAACAACAACAGACCGCCCCTCAATAACAAGAAAAGAGCACACAAAACGCATTCAAGGGGAGCTTCGGCTCCCCTTCGTGTTTCTGGTCTTCGTTGAAATCCTCCCCTGCCCCGGCCCCCGGAACACAATCGGCGCTCAGCGCCAACGGCACGATCCTTCCACTTGCCCCCAACTCCAGCCTCGACAGAAACACGCTGAAAGCCGGTATGAACAGCTTGGCAAGGCCAATCCAGCTCAACCTGAACGCTGAGTGGCGGTCAGTAAAATCCCAAAGCCTACGAGCAATCCACCAAAAACCCGGTCAATCGATTGTCGTGCGGCCACCATTTTCTCGCGTACAACTCCGGCTGAGAAACACAGCGCGACCAGGCTGAACCAAACCACATGCGCTGCTGCGATAAACAGCCCATACGCGATTTGCACGGTCAGTGTGGTGTCCTGGTGCACTACCCCCATGAACAAGCTGACGATGAAAATCGACGTCTTGGGGTTCAACACGTTCGTGAGAAATCCCGCACGTAAAGCTGCCCGGCCTGACATCGCAGCCGCCGATGCGTCCGGCGGTTCCGTCGCAGGCCTGGAGCACAGCATTTTGATCCCCAGATAGATGAGATATGCAGCTCCAGCCAACTTTAGCGCAGTGAATAACCAAGGCGTTTGCTGAAGCACCAACCCTAGCCCGAGCAGCGTGTAGCACACGTGAACAAGTACCCCCATCCCGATCCCCACCGCAGTGAGAACGCCCGCGCGTCGAGACAGCAGCAACCCGTTGCGAGAAACCATGGCGAAATCCGGCCCTGGACTGATGCATGCGAGTACCGTAATAGTGATCACTGCTATCCATTCGCTCATGCTTTATCCTTCGAGTAGTTAATGTTAGAAGTCCATATTCACTGATCCTGCACTCTGGCACTAACGATGATTTCTGACGAAAAAGGTGACTACAGCTCACTGGTTTCCGAAGTGCGCATGCCGTCTCTGCTCGCGCTGCGTTGCTTCGAATCAGCTGGGCGGCTCGAAAGCTTCGCTCGTGCTGCTGACGAACTTCACTTATCGCCCGGCGCTATCAGTCGCGCAGTGCGTTTGCTTGAGGAAGACTTGGGAGTCGATCTATTTGAGCGGCGTAACCGAAGGGTTTTTCTGACAAATACCGGAAGGCGCCTGGCGAAGGCGGTGAGTGACGGGTTTGGGTTGATGAGCCAGGCAGTCGGCGAGATTCGCACCGACGCTCGTCGCGCTCGTCAGTTGGTTTTGTCCTGCGAGCCAACCTTGTTAATGCGTTGGTTGATCCCTCGCTGGAGCGACTTCAAGGCACGTCATCAGGGGATTGACATTCATCTTGTAGCGGGGGGTGGCATCTTTTCATTCGACCACGGCATAGACCTGGCCATCCGGCGGGACGATTTTCCTCGCCCCCACAATTATCGTGCCGAGACGTTGTTTCCAGAGAAGATCGGCCCTGTATGTCGGCCAGAGATGACAGATCACTGGTTTGGCAAAAGCAGCGAATGCCTGAGCGACTGCGCCCCATTACTTCAAACCGCCAGCCGACCTGCAGCTTGGCAGGAATGGGCCAATGCAAAAGGATTGCCCACTCCAACAGTGGAGATGCAACCTTTTGAACACTTTTACTTCAGCATCCAGGCAGCTGTCGCAGGCCTCGGTGTAGCCATTGGCCCGTGGCACCTGGTGCGCGACGATATCCAGAGTGGTGTGTTGGCAGCGCCATTGGGATTTGTCGAGGACGGCTCGCGCTACTGTCTTTTCTCCTCCACAGTCCTTAAGCCCGGCAGCCTGGAAATGGATTTGCTTGAATGGTTACGGGCAGTTGGCTGAAGGCTTTTACTGGTACCCGACAGAGAAAGGCATTGGCCGTGTGCACACGCTAATCGAGCCTATCGCCCTTCCCTGCGACGGTGAAATCTGAAAATCCACTTCCTGAGACACGATCAGTCGTAGCCGGGCTGCGGCGCGCAATGGCCACGCAGCCAGGCAAGGACGTGAGCCACCGTTGAGCAGGCACATTGGCCACGCAGGCCATTAGCACAAGCCCCAGTTCCACAGGCCATAACCGGCTATTTGAAATGCTCGAATTACTAATACTAACCAACTGAATTTGCTCAGTTTTTAAACTTTTACGCGCGAATATTCGGCATAAGCTGAAAGGCTCATTCAGCCAAAAGTCGATCCTTATGAGTCCCCAGAAAACCCCACTCGCCAGCACTGCCGCAGCGCGACGCTCGACCAGAAACCATCGCCTGATACTCAAACAACTGCCCTCCTGGCTGACCCAGGCCTCTGTCGAACGACGCCAGGCCTTCGCCACGCGCCTCAAACAGAGCCAGACTTCCAAAACCACGCTGGCGAGCCTGCTGGAAGGGTTCAAGAGCGTCGAGAGCTTTCTGCTGCCCACCGTACACGGTCAGTCCAGCCCGCTGTTCAACATTGTCTTCGAACAACAGGCCCGCGACGAGCTGGCGCTGCAGGCGGAAATCGCCCTGATCAAGGGACACGTGGACGCGTCGGCGCACCAGATGCTGCAAAGCCTGCTCGACACCCGGCAGCCAACCCGCTGAGATGGTCGTCCCGTGCGCTGCTACTCCCTGACCCTGCTCGACTTCCCGAACATCGACAGCGGCGCCTGGGGCACCTTGCTCAAGGGTGTCCTGTTGATTGAACACAGTCTCGCCTCGAGTAACGGCGACCTGCCGTGCGTGGCCTGCCTCTCGGGCGATGGGCAGCAGGCCGTCAAGCGCTACCCCTCCGTCAACGCCTTCCACAACGAACTGCGCGAACGCCTGCGGGACAAGACCTACCAGGGGTTCTTCAAGCGCTATGTTCACGTACGCACTCAACCGGCGTTTTTCCAGGCCCTCGATGACCGCCTGAATCCGCTCGACCCGACCACCCGGCAGCGCAAGCCGGATCTGAACGCCAACCTGCATTTTGAAAAAAACTCGCTGGGAGACAACCCCTTCAGCGAGTTCTGTGTCCTGCAGACGGTCAAGATGCTCGACGACGCCCGTGTCACGGCAGTTCCCACGGACGAAGAGGACAAAAAGACCCGTGCCGCGCGCCTGCACTCACTGATGAACTGGACCGTCAACCTGCTGTTCCTCGTGCCCGGACTCGGCGAAGCCATGCTGGCGGTCGCGGGCGCGCAAATGCTTGTCCAGCTCTACAACGGCATCGAGCAATGGCGCCACGACGAGAAAATGCAGGCGGTACTCGGCTGTATCGGCGTACTGCTGAACGTCGAGCTGCTGGGCCTGGGCACCGCAGTGACGATGGATTTTGAAGGCTCGTCGTTTATCGAGGGGCTCAAGCCGGTCAAGCCGCCGCAAGGCGCAGAGGTCCTGCGTCAGCTGCACCTGGACCAGCAATCGCCTCCCGCCCTGCTCGAAGACAGCGTGACCCGCTTCAAGCTCGACCGTGACCTCAACCAGCTGGTGCAGAGCCTGCAAAGCGGTGGTGCGGCCGACAGTTCCCTGGATGAATTGCACATGGAACTGCAACTGCTGACCACCGAGCCGGTGTGGCCGTCGAGCAAAGTCTTGCGGTTGCTGGACGGCCGTGGCGCGCCGCTCAAGGAATACCCCGCCGGCCAGGCAAGCGCGCTGAAAACGCATCGACGTTCGATGGCCCGGGCTCAACGCCAACCAACTGCTGCGAAAGGTCCTGCAGAACCTCGACGAAAGCGAAATCCGCAGCTTGTTGGGCGAGGACTTCAGAACCGGGCCCATCAGCCGGGATGCACGCACCGTAGCCCTCAGGCGCAAACTCGCGACCCAGGCCAGCAGTCGCCAAACGGCACTGTTCGACTCCCACTACAGCTATCGCAGCCAGACCAGCGACCCCGCCGTAGCCTTGATCCGCCAGACGTTCCCGGACCTGCCGGGGCCGGTCGCGCAGGAGCTGCTCGCCAACGCCACCCCAGCCGAACGAGGCCTGCTCTATGACGCCCGCAAGGTGCCGCTGCGACTGGCCGAAGAGGCCCGCTACTACCGCCGCACGACACGTCTTGCACGGACCGGCGAGGGCCTGTACCTGGACGCGATACACAACCCCGACAGTGACAGATTGATCCTGAGCCAGATCGGCAAGCTGCCCGGCTGGTCGGATCAGGTCCGCCTGGAAATACGCGAATCCCACTTCAGCGGCACGCTGCTCGACAGCCTCGGCGCACCGCAGGCACCGATTCGCAAGGTACTGGTCAAAACCGGCAACCAGTATGAGGCCTACGATGCCCTGGGCCAGGACCTGCACGGCCCGGACACGCTCTACAGCAGCGTGCTGCACGCGCTGCCCGATGCCGAACGCAAGGCCCTGGGTTTTGCGCAAACCCAGGAAGCGGCCGGCCTGAAACAGACCGTACTCGATCAACCCCTGCCCCCGCGCAAGGAGATGGAAAAACTGCTCGGCCTGCCCCCCATCAGACCTGACTACACTCCGCCCATGCGCCTGGCCGCCCGCCGCCCTGCGGCGGCGGCAGAGACAGGGCAACGAGGCCCCGCCACCCGCTCCGTGGCCTTCACCGAGCTGGCCCAACGCCTTTACCCCGACCATCACTGGCGAACGGTCGAGACGTTTCTCGGCATGCGCGGCCTGAACGACGTCGCGGCGGTCAACCGCCTCGGGGAACTGGAGGTCGAGTACCAGACCCTGTGCAACGAGCTCGACGCCTGGGTCGGAACACTGCCGCAAACCGGACCGCAGTCGTCGGCCCGACACTACATCGCCAGATCGATCAAGCAATGCTGGCGCCGTGACCACTTCCAGGGCGCCAACTCGCAGCCGGGACGCTATCACCTGAGTCTCTTGCTGTTCGACTCGACAGTCCGGCTACCGGTACTGTCGGCCAACTTCAGCCATGTCAGCAATCTGCTCCTGACCTTGGCCCTCCCCGATCTCATGGAGGGCCTGAACGCGTTCCTCGAGACGTTCCCCCAGTTGACCCAGCTGTACATCGGCGGCGGCTTCCTCAACGAGATTCCGCCAGCGGTGGGCTCGATGTCCGGTCTAACGCTCCTCAAGCTGGGCAACAACCGCATCGTCCTGACGGAGGAATCCGCCAATCACCTGTCCGGGCTGACTCAACTGAGGGAGCTGAACCTGGCGAACAACCCGCGCCTGGGTCGCTCACCGGATTTCACCGCCCAGCCGGAACTGATCCATATCGAACTGCAGAACACCGGGCTCACCACTTGGCCGACCGGCCTGCAGAACCTGACGCAACTGACCCGGCTGGACCTGAGCGCCAACCACCTGAGCACCATCCCCGAGTCAATCCTGGGCACCAGCGAGGAAGGTCAACGGATCGCCAGTGCCATCTACCTGCATGGCAACCCCCTCGAGGACGAGGCCGTGAGCGATGTCGTGGACTACTTCACGGAAACCGGGATCGACCTGGGACTGGACATGCCGCTCGACTCGGAATCGGATACCGACTTGAGCGATGACTCGCCGGTGCATAGCCCGCAGGGCTAGCGCGAGCCTGTTTCACGCGATGAAAGCGCCTGGGTGGAGGGACTCGACCGAGGGGGGCAGGACGCCTTTCGCAACAACTGGCTGCGCCTGGCCGGCGAGGAGCCGATCGATCAGTCCGAAGCCTTCTTCCGGGTCATCGGTGACCTCAGGGAATCGGCCGACTATGCCGACCCACTCACCCGTCCCGGACTGCTGGACAAGGTTCGGCGCATGGTCGATGCCGCCGTCGAGGACACCGCGCTGCGCGAGAAACTCTTCGCCAAGGCCAACGCGCCGCAAGGTGACGCCTGTGCCGACGGCATCGCCGTGGCGTTCAGCGACATGGGCTTCGATGTGTTGGTGCATGAAGCCTACACCGAAACGGACGCCAGCAGGATCGAGGCGAAACTGCTGCAACTGGCCAAGGGCAAATCACGCCTGGATCGCGTCAACGCCGAAGCCCGGGCAGTGATCAGCAGACGCCGGGCCAGGGGCGGGCGCCCGGATGAAGCAGAAGTCTACCTGGCCTTCCGTGTCGGCCTGGGGGAAAAGCTGCAATTACCTTGGCAAGCTTCGAAGATGTACTACACCCGGATTGCCGGGATCACTCCGGAACAGGTGGAGACGGCTTACCAGCTTATCCTCGCCCAGGAAAGCCAGCCGATGGACAGGGTCAGGCAGATTCTCGGGCGATCGTGTCCCGAGAAGTGGTGTAACTGAACCAGCCGAAGGTGCCCAGTGGGCAAAAGAGGATGGTCATCGTGGTTCTTGGCTAACGTTGAGTTTGCGGACTTAACCTTCACCAGAGAAACCACGATGACCAAGCCCACTATCGCATTGACCGAGCTGGAAATGTTCAATTGACAGCTGGCCCGATCAGACTTACGTTAACGTAAAGGTAAATACAAACACCTCTTCTACTGTGCTCAGTCCATAACAAAGGTGCCCCATGAGCTATCCGACCCTGAACTTCGACCTCGGCGAAACCCTCGACATGCTCCGTGATCAGGTGCAGGGCTTCGTCGCCCATGAGCTGGCCCCGCGTGCCGCACAGATCGACGCGGACAACCTGTTCCCCGCCGACATGTGGCGCAAGTTCGGCGAGATGGGCCTGCTGGGTATCACCGTAGCAGAAGAATACGGCGGTGCCGGTCTCGGTTACCTGGCGCACGTGGTGGCAATGGAAGAAATCAGCCGCGGCTCGGCCTCGGTCGCCCTCTCCTACGGCGCCCACTCCAACCTGTGCGTCAACCAGATCAACCGCAACGGCAACCACGCGCAGAAGACCAGGTACCTGCCCAAGCTGATCAGCGGCGAGCATGTCGGCGCCCTGGCCATGAGCGAACCCAACGCCGGTTCCGACGTGGTGTCGATGAAACTGCGCGCCGACAAGCGCGGCGACCGCTTCGTACTCAACGGCAGCAAGACCTGGATCACCAACGGCCCCGACGCCAACACCTACGTGATCTACGCCAAGACCGACCTGGAAAAAGGCCCCCATGGCATCACCGCCTTCATCGTCGAGCGCGACTGGAAAGGCTTCAGCCGCAGCAACAAGTTCGACAAGCTGGGCATGCGTGGCTCCAACACTTGCGAGCTGTTCTTCGATGACGTCGAAGTGCCCGAGGAAAACATCCTCGGCCAGCTCAACGGCGGCGTGAAAGTGCTGATGAGCGGCCTGGACTACGAGAGGGTGGTGCTCTCCGGCGGCCCGACCGGAATCATGCAGGCGTGCATGGACCTGGTGCTGCCCTACATCCACGACCGCAAGCAGTTCGGCCAGAGCATCGGCGAATTCCAGCTGATCCAGGGCAAGGTCGCCGACATGTACACCCAGCTCAATGCCAGCCGCGCCTACCTGTATGCCGTGGCCCGTGCCTGCGAACGCGGCGAAACTGCCCGCAAGGATGCCGCCGGGGTGATCCTCTACACCGCCGAGCGCGCCACCCAGATGGCCCTCGAAGCGATCCAGATCCTCGGCGGCAACGGCTACATCAACGAATTCCCCGCCGGACGCCTGCTGCGCGACGCCAAGCTCTACGAGATCGGCGCCGGCACCAGCGAGATCCGCCGGATGCTGATCGGTCGCGAACTGTTCAACGAAACCCGCTGAGGGGCGCGCACATGGCTATCCTGCACACGCAACTCAACCCGCGCTCTGCCGAGTTCGCCGACAACCGCGCGGTGATGCTCGAACAGGTCGGCGCCCTGCGCTCGCTGCTCGCCCAGGTCCGCCAGGGCGGCGGGCCCAAGGCCCAGGAACGGCATACTTCGCGCGGCAAGCTGTTGCCCCGCGAGCGGATCAACCGCCTGCTCGACCCCGGCTCGCCGTTCCTGGAAATCAGCCAACTGGCTGCCCATGAGGTCTATGGCGAAGACGTTCCGGCCGCCGGGGTGATCGCCGGCATTGGCCGCGTCGAAGGCATCGAATGCATGATCGTCGCCAACGATGCCACGGTCAAAGGCGGCTCCTACTACCCGCTCACCGTGAAGAAACACCTGCGCGCCCAGGCTATCGCCCAGCAGAACCGCCTGCCATGCATCTACCTGGTGGACTCCGGCGGCGCCAACCTGCCACGCCAGGACGAGGTGTTCCCGGACCGCGAACACTTCGGACGGATCTTCTTCAACCAGGCCAACATGAGCGCCCAGGGCATCCCGCAGATTGCCGTGGTCATGGGCTCCTGCACCGCCGGCGGCGCCTATGTGCCGGCGATGGCCGACGAAACCATCATGGTCCGCCAGCAGGCGACCATCTTCCTCGCCGGCCCGCCGCTGGTGAAAGCCGCCACCGGTGAGGTGGTGAGCGCCGAGGACCTCGGCGGTGCCGATGTGCACTGCAAGGTCTCCGGCGTTGCCGACCACTACGCCGACAGCGACGAACACGCGCTGGCCCTGGCCCGGCGTAGCGTCGCCAACCTCAACTGGCGCAAGCTCGGCGAACTGCAACAACGCACGCCGATTGCCCCGAACTATCCGGCCGACGAGTTGTACGGAGTGATCCCGGCCGATGCCAAGCAGCCGTTCGACGTGCGTGAAGTGATCGCCCGGCTGGTGGATGGTTCGGGGCTCGACGAGTTCAAGGCGCTGTTCGGCACCACCCTGGTGTGTGGTTTTGCCCACCTGCATGGCTACCCGGTGGCGATCCTGGCGAACAACGGCATCCTCTTTGCCGAAGCGGCGCAGAAAGGCGCGCACTTCATCGAACTGGCCTGCCAGCGTGGCATCCCGCTGCTGTTCCTGCAGAACATCACCGGGTTCATGGTCGGCCAGAAATACGAGGCCGGCGGCATCGCCAAGCACGGCGCCAAGCTGGTGACCGCAGTGGCCTGCGCCAAGGTGCCGAAGTTCACCGTGATCATTGGCGGCAGCTTCGGGGCCGGTAACTACGGCATGTGCGGACGCGCCTACGACCCCCGTTTCCTGTGGATGTGGCCGAACGCACGGATCGGCGTGATGGGCGCCGAACAGGCGGCCGGCGTGCTGGTGCAGGTCAAGCGCGAACAGAGCGAGCGCAGCGGACAGGCGTTCACGGCGCAACAGGAGGCCGAAATCAAGCAGCCGATCCTCGACCAGTACGAACATCAGGGCCATCCGTACTACTCCAGCGCGCGCCTGTGGGATGACGGCGTGATCGATCCGGCGCAGACCCGCGACATCCTCGGCCTGGCCCTCTCGGCGGCGCTGAATGCGCCGATCGAGCAAAGCCGGTTCGGCGTATTCCGCATGTGACCTTGAGGCCCTATCGCCAGCAAGCCGGCTCCCACAGGGGCCACGTCAGGCCAGTACCTTGCGTGGGATTTACCGAGGCGTCGGACCGCCGTGAATAAGAATCCCCCACAAGGTTGTGCATGACTGCCAACTCGTGCAACGCCGCCGGACCGTGGGAGCCGGCTTGCTGGCGATAACGATCAACCAAACGCTGCAACCCTCCAGCCGGAGCGCTCAGAATGACCGATTTCAATACCCTCGAACTGCAGACCGACCCACGGGGTTTCGCCACCCTCTGGCTCAGCCGCGAAACCAAGAACAATGCGTTCAACGCCGAAATGATCCGCGAGCTGATCATCGCCCTGGACCGGGTCCAGGCCGACCCGGCCCTGCGCTTTTTGCTGCTGCGCGCCCGTGGCCGGCATTTCAGCGCCGGCGCCGACCTGGCCTGGATGCAGCAATCGGCCGAGCTGGACTACCACACCAACCTCGACGACGCCCGTGAGCTGGCCGAGCTGATGTACAACCTGGCCCGGTTGAAACTTCCCACCCTCGCCGTGGTGCAGGGCGCGGCCTATGGCGGCGCGCTGGGCCTGATCAGTTGCTGCGACATGGCCATCGGTGCCGAGGACGCCCAGTTCTGCCTGTCGGAAGTGCGCATAGGCCTGGCTCCGGCAGTGATCAGCCCGTTCGTGGTCCAGGCCATCGGCGAACGAGCCACCCGCCGCTACGCACTCACCGCCGAACGCTTCAGCGGCGTGCGCGCCCGTGAACTCGGGCTGTTGGCCGAATGCTACCCGGCCGCCGACCTGGACCAGCAGGTCGAGACCTGGATCGACAACCTGCTGCACAACAGCCCGCAAGCGATGCGGGTGAGCAAGGACCTGCTGCGCGAAGTCGGCGGCGGTGCCCTCACCCCTTCCCTGCGCCGCTACTGCGAAAACGCCATTGCCCGCATCCGGGTCAGCACCGAGGGCCAGGAGGGCCTGCGCGCCTTCCTGCAAAAACGCCCGCCTGCCTGGCAAGCCGGATCCAACAAGGAGTCCCATTGATGAACGCCCCCGTGATCACCTCCCTGCTGGTCGCCAACCGGGGCGAAATCGCCTGCCGGGTGATGCGCACCGCCAAGGCCATGGGCCTGACCACTGTCGCCGTGCACAGCGCCATCGACCGTGACGCCCGCCACAGTCGTGAAGCCGATATCCGCGTCGACCTGGGCGGCAGCAAGGCCGCCGAAAGCTACCTGCAGATCGACAAGCTGATCGCCGCGGCCCAGGCCAGCGGTGCCCAGGCGATTCACCCCGGCTACGGTTTCCTCTCGGAAAACGCCGACTTCGCCCGTGCGGTCGAGGCGGCCGGGCTGGTCCTGCTCGGCCCGCCCGCTACGGCCATCGAGGCTATGGGCAGCAAGTCCGCCGCCAAGGCACTCATGGAAACCGCCGGGGTGCCGCTGGTGCCCGGCTATCACGGCGAAGCCCAGGACCTGGAAACCTTCCGCGAGGCCGCCGCGCGCATCGGTTACCCGGTGCTGCTCAAGGCTACCGCCGGCGGTGGTGGCAAGGGCATGAAGGTGGTCGAGGACCCCGCCCAACTGGCCGAAGCCCTGGCCTCGGCGCAACGTGAAGCACAGTCATCGTTCGGCGATTCGCGGATGCTGGTGGAAAAATACCTGCTCAAGCCGCGTCACGTGGAAATCCAGGTGTTCGCCGACCGCCATGGCAACTGCCTGTACCTCAACGAACGCGACTGCTCGATCCAGCGTCGCCACCAGAAGGTCGTCGAGGAAGCCCCCGCCCCCGGCCTCAGCCCGACGTTGCGCCAGGCCATGGGTGAGGCCGCTGTACGTGCCGCACAAGCCATTGGTTATGTCGGTGCCGGCACCGTGGAGTTCCTGCTCGACTCGCGCGGCGAGTTCTTCTTCATGGAAATGAACACCCGCCTGCAGGTCGAGCATCCGGTCACCGAAGCCATCACCGGCCTCGACCTGGTCGCCTGGCAGATCCGCGTGGCCAGCGGCGAGCCGCTGCCGATCAGCCAGCAGGAAGTGCCATTGCTGGGGCATGCCATCGAGGTCCGCCTGTATGCCGAAGATCCGGGCAACGACTTCCTCCCCGCCACCGGGCGTCTCGCAGTCTATCGGGAGTCGGCAGCCGGACCGGGGCGCCGGGTCGACAGCGGCGTGGCCGAGGGTGACAGCGTCTCGCCATTCTACGACCCGATGCTGGGCAAGCTGATCGCCTGGGGCGAAACCCGCGAACAGGCCCGCCTGCGCCTGCTGGCGATGCTCGACGAATTCGCCGTCGGCGGGCTCAAGACCAACCTGGCTTTCCTGCGACGGATCATCGCTCACCCGGCCTTTGCCGCGGCGGAACTGGATACCGGTTTCATCCCACTCTACCAGGAACAGCTGCTGCCAGCGGCCGAGCCACTGGGCGACGAGTTCTGGCAGGTGGCGGCCCAGGCCTGGGTGCAGAGCCTTGGCGAGCCCCGTCGCAAGGACGACCCCTTCTCGCCGTGGGCCGAACGCAACGGTTTGCGCAGTGGGTTACCCAGTGAAACCGTGCTGCACCTGAGCTGCCGCAACGAAGACCGCGCGGTGACACTGGCGGCGAATGCGACCATTACGCTGCAAGGCGACGAGCTGTCCATCGAGCAGCAAGGCTTGCGCCAGCGCCATCGGGCGATCCGCCGCGGCGACGAGCTGTACCTGCAGTGGCAGGGAGAACTGCTGGCGCTGAGCGCGTTCGATCCGATCGCTGCGGTCGAGGCCAGCCACGGTCAACAGGGCGGCCTGACGGCACCGATGAACGGCAGCATCGTTCGGGTGCTGGTGGAGGTTGGCCAGTCGATCGAAGCCGGGACGCAGCTGGTGGTGCTCGAAGCCATGAAGATGGAGCACAGCATCCGCGCGCCCCAGGCCGGGGTAGTCAAGGCGCTGTATTGCCAGGAAGGCGAGATGGTCGCCGAGGGTAGTGCATTGGTGGAGTTGGAGTAACCCGCCCACCTACGCCCCACTCGTGTAGGAGCGGGGCTTGCCCGCGAAGAGGCCTGTAAGGTCGCCAAAAGCTTCGCGGGCAAGTCGCGTCGTTGCACCGCTTGCTCCTGCAACAATCACGGCCCCTCAGATCTGTGCACACCAACAGCCTGCGTACAGAAACAGATTCTTCAGAACTTCGCAGTCGCCTGCACGACCACTCCGATAATGCTGTAGTCATCGGTAAACAGAATCTTCGGATAAGTCGGGTTCAAAGGCTTCAGATAATTCTGACCACCCTCCTGAACCCATTGCCGGAAAACCGCTTCCTCGCTGTCCCGCAGACGCGCAACCACCAGCTTTCCAGGCTCGGGCTCAATGTCCGGGTCCACCAGGATCAACATCCCCTCCGGCACGCTGATCCCCAATGGCGCGGTCATCGCGTCTCCCGACACCTTGAGCCAGAACGCCTCGCCCGAAGCATAGTGATCCGCCACTTCGTAACAGGCGCCGGCGACGTCCTCGGCCCCTGGCTCACAAGTGCGCACCACCGTCCGCCAGTCACTGACCGGATAACGGAACGCCGACGTGGTGTCGTAAGGCTGTCCATCGCGCTCGCCAGGCAACTGCACCGCCACCGAACGGTCGCGGATCACCAGGGCGATTTCCAGATGCCCCATGCCCAGGGCCAGGAAAACCTTGTTCATGGTTTCGAGATCCGGCTGGCGACGCTTGTTCAACCAGTGGCCGACGCCGCCCTGGGATACCCCAACGCGCTCTCCGAGTTTTTCTTGGGTGAGGCCAAGTTCACGTAACTTGGCTCTCACCAGTGCAATCCATTTATCCATGGACGGCACAATACGGGCTGTACTCAACGGATCAATACACAAAATGTATTATATGTCACAAGCATCAGAGTACAGTTGGTACTAATCTGGGACTGCTGTTTCGAATTCCCCTCAAAGGCAGGCTCTCCATGACTTCCACCATCAAGAACAAGGTCGATATCGACCCCACGCCCCCCTACGAATCGCTCAGGGACGGGCCCGCAACCCGGCGGGCGCTCGATTATTATTTGAAACCAACCGTTTCAACCTCGCTTTCCGAGGGGAACACCCATCGGGTCTGCGAGGACCGGTTGTTCGCCGTGCGCCAGAATCTCAGCGCCGAAGAAGCAATGATCCATGCTTCCGATCTACTGCGCTGCGCCGCTGCCACCGCCTATGAGGCGGCCGACGCCCTGCAGGGTTCGTCCCGCGACCTGGCCTTTTCCGTGGTGCACATGATCGACATGGCCAAGGCCATGGTCGACCGCGCCGTGAATGTCCAATATCCGGCGCCGTGACACGCGCACGCGCGTAGCGGCCAATACCCGGCTACTGACAGAGAAAATCGAAGTCTGGAGAGGAGTGGAAAAATAATTTCCAAAAGGGACAGGAAAACATTTGACTTGCAAATGATAATGATTATTATTGCAAGCAGCTGATCGCGAGATCAGTCGATAACCCCGGAGACCTTAGGTCGGACTCCTGGATTATCTCCTCATCAGGCTAATCACGGTTTTTGACCCGGCTTTTTGCCGGGTCTTTTTTTTTGCACCCGTTTTACGGGTTCGGCTTCAGGCTAATGAAGACTTTGGCGCTGCCATCTTGAGGGGGCAGTCGCGATGGCGCGCATGATAGCAAAGGACTATCTATCAATGAAAGACCGCCTGGCCAGGCAGTCGAGCGGAAAAATCGCTGAAGTACTTGAGAATCAATATCATAAACACTACCCTGAGATTGCGTCAGGGACGACGCCCCCTTCCCCGTGTCAGGTCTGACACGCCTCGGCCAACCGCCGCTTGCCGTGTACAGTAGCAACCACAAGACATCATATTCGAGAACACAGACTATGACCGTGGTTCTGCCTTCACTCAAAATCAGCAGCGATTTCGACAGCGGCAACATTCAGGTACTGGACGCCAGCAACCCCCGGCACCTGCTGCTGGCCATCGAGCCGGACACCCGCAGCCAGCACTTCCAGTGGTTTCACTTCAAGGTCGAGGGCCTGCAACCGGGCCAGCTCTATACCTTCGAACTGACCAACGCCAGCCAGTCCTCCTACAACAAGGCCTGGACCGGCTACCGTGCCGCGGCCTCCCACGACCATCATGACTGGTTTCGCACCGACACCCGCTTCGATGGTGAAAGCCTGCACATCCAGTTCCAGGCCGAGCAGCCGCAAGCCTGGTTCGCCTACTTCGAGCCCTACAGCCGCGAGCGACATGGCTGGCTGATCGAGCAGGCCCTGACCCACGCCGGTACCGAACGGCTGGCCACTGGCAAGAGCGTCGAGGGCCGTGAAATCCCGTTGCTGCGCAAGGGCAACGGCGACGCGGGCAAGCGCAAGGTCTGGCTGATCGCCCAGCAGCATCCTGGCGAACACATGGCCGAGTGGTTCATGGAAGGGGTGATCGAACGCCTGCAGAACCGCGACGATGCGGAGTTGAACGCACTGCTGGCCGTTGCCGACCTGTACCTGGTGCCGAACATGAACCCGGACGGCGCATTCCATGGCCACCTGCGCACCAATGCCATGGGCCAGGACCTCAATCGCGCCTGGCAAAGCGCCAGCCCGGAAATCAGCCCGGAAGTATTCTTCGTCCAGCAGCAGATGGCCCAGTATGGCGTGGACCTGTTCCTCGACATCCACGGTGACGAGGAAATCCCCTACGTGTTCACCGCCGGCTGCGAAGGCAACCCTGGCTACACCCCGCGAATCGCCGAGCTGGAACAGCAGTTTCGCAGCCACCTCAGCGCCCTGACCCGGGACTTCCAGACCACCCATGGCTACACCCGCGACCTGCCCGGAGAGGCCAACATGACCCTGGCCTGCAACAGCGTCGGCCAGCGATACGATTGCCTGTCGCTGACCCTGGAAATGCCGTTCAAGGACAACGACGACGCCCCGGACGCGCGTACCGCCTGGTCGGGCAAGCGCTCGGCGCAACTGGGCAAGGACGTGCTGACCAGCATCGCCGATATCGTCGGACGTCTGCGCTGAGGCTGGAACTGTTTGCACCCGGCATTCCTCGAACGCAGAGGCTGCACCGTGAGGAGCCGGTTTGCCGGCTGCCACAGAAATCAGAGCAAGAGCCCAGCGTGGCTCGCCGTACCGACAAGGATTCCGCATGACCGCCCTCACCACCCAGGCCCCCACCCGTCCGGGGCGCCTGGAACAGATGTCGACCCGCATCGCCTTCTTCATCGCCGGCTTCGGCGTCGCCGCCTGGGCACCGCTGGTGCCCTACGCCAAGGCCCGGACCGGGCTCGACGAAGGTACCCTCGGCCTGCTCCTGTTGTGCCTGGGCGTCGGCTCGATCATTGCCATGCCGGTGGCCGGTGCCCTCGCCGGGCGCTTCGGCTGCCGCCGGGTGCTGACCGTCGGCACCCTGCTGATCTGTGCCGCCCTGCCCCTGCTGGCCACCGTCAGCTCGGTCCCCTTGCTGGTGATCAGCCTGTTCCTGTTCGGCGCCGGACTCGGCACGGTGGACTCCACCGTCAACCTGCAGGCAGTGATCGTCGAGCGGGCCAGCGGCAAGACCATGATGTCGGGTTTCCATGGCCTGTTCAGCCTCGGCGGCATCGCCGGTGCGGCCGGGGTCAGCGCCCTGCTTGGCCTGGGCCTGTCGCCGCTGGGCGCCATCGGCGTGGTGATCCTGTTCCTGCTGGTGTCGCTGTTCAAGGCCGCGCCGCACCTGCTGCCCTATGGCAGTGAAAGCTCCGGGCCGGCGTTTGCCGTGCCCCACGGCGTGGTGCTGTTCATCGGCCTGCTGTGCTTTACCGTGTTTCTCGCCGAAGGGGCGATGCTGGACTGGAGCGCGGTATTCCTCAGCGCCGAGCGCCAGGTGCCGGATGCCTATGCCGGACTCGGCTACGCCGCCTTCGCCCTGACCATGACGATCGGTCGCCTGACCGGTGACGCTATCGTCCGGCGCCTGGGGGCCAAGCGGGTCATCGTGATGGGCGGGCTCACCGCTGCGGCAGGATTGGCCCTGGCCACCCTGACTCCCGACTGGGAGGCGGCGCTGGTGGGTTACGCGCTGGTCGGTGCGGGTTGCTCGAATATCGTGCCGGTACTGTACACCGCTGTCGGCAAGCAGAAGGTCATGCCGGAAAGCATCGCCGTGCCGGCGATCACCACCCTGGGTTATGCGGGGATTCTGGCGGGCCCGGCGGCGATCGGTTTCATCGCCCATGCGAGCAGCCTGGGCCTGGCATTCCTGTTGATTGCGCTGATGCTGGTGGGGGTCGCGATCAGCGGCAAGATCCTGCGGGTCTGAGCCACTGCTGGCGCGCACTCGCTCGTCGCACCTGTGGCGAGCGGGCCCGGTTCCTCCAGGCCCTGTAGCGGCCACCAGCGCATCAGAAACCCACGCTTGCCTGCACGAAGAACGTCCGTGGCTCGCCCGCATAGATCCCCGCGTTGTTGTCACTCGAGCGAGTGAAGTAACGCTGGTCGAACACGTTGCGCACCCCCGCCCCAAGCTTCAGGTTCGACAACTGCGCACCGAAGTCGTACGCACCACGCACATCCCAGGTCATGTAGCCGGGAATGTTGCCGTACTGGCCATCGGCAGTCGGCTGGGTGATGTAGTTGCCGTTGAAGCTGCCGTCGGCATTGGTTCCGGTCCCCGGCGCCCGCTGGGCGGACTGGGCGAAACCGTCGAGGTTGTAGGTCCAGCGATTGACCGCATAACGCAAGCCGACATTGAGCACCTGGCGCGAGTACAGCGGCAGGTCGCGGTCCTTGAAGCCCGGGATATCGCCCTGGGAAGTGGCCTTGGTGTAGGTGTAGCCCAGGTTCGCCGTCAGGCCGTCGAGCGCCGGGTTCAGGTCCGACAGATCGTAGTGCACGGAAGTCTCGATCCCCTGGTGCCTGGTCGCACCGAGGTTGGTCCAGCCCACGTCGTTGCTGACATACTGCAGCTCATCGGCGAAGTCGATGTAGAACAGCGTCATCTCGCCGCCCCACACACCATTGTCATAGCGCGTGCCCAGCTCGTAGGTCTTGGCCTTCTCCGGCTGCAGGCCGTTGGCAGTGCTGTCGCCATTGCCGCCCTGGGCGACCTGGAAGTACTGCAGGCTGCCAAAAGAGGTCTCGTAGTTGGCGAACAGTTTCCACGCATCGGAGAGGTGGTACATCACACTCAGCGCCGGCAGCGGCTCATTGCTCTCGACACTGCGATTCTTCTCCTGGACCCGCACGCCGTTGGTGCCCAGCACCGCCCGATCATGCCAGTCGGTGTTGATGCGCTCGAAGCGGATGCCCGGGGTGATGGTCCACTTGCCCACATCGATCTTGTCGTCGATGTAGAAGGCGTTGGCCTCGGTGCCACCCGTACGGTCCTGGTAGACATGGCCATCGGACGTCGGAGTGACGGTCGGCACGTTGTTGAGCAGCGCCAGCCGGCTGGTCGATTCGTGCATCGCTTCGCGCAGGTAACGGTAGCCGACACTGACTTCCTGGCTGGTCTCGCCCAGTTCAAATACCCGGGAGGCCCGCGGCTCGACACCGATGGTGTAGTAGCTGCGCGGGAAGGAACCGAGGGTCTTCTGGTCGCGGGCGGCAATGTTGCTGCCACGGAAGCTGTCGGTGTAGTAGGTCAGCACCTCGACCTGGGTCTGGTCATCCACCTGCCGCTTGTATTTGAAGGAAATGTCCTTGCGCCGACCGGTGAAGTTGTCGTGGTCGCGCACCGACTGGTACGGCTTGGCATCGTACTGCTGCTGGGTCAGACCGCCGGGCATGTCGGCATTGGCATCGTAGTAATGCAGGTTCAGCGAGAAGTCGTCGACATCGGTCGGCGCCCAGTGAGTCTTGAGCAATACGTCGTTGATGTCGTTGCCGTTGTTGCTTTCGCGATAGCCCTGGCCCTTCACGCCGGAGTACAGCAATGCCGCGCCGAAGCCGTTATCGGCGGTACCGCCGAGGAATGCCGTGTCCAGGTGCTTGACACCACCGTAGCGGGTGGTTTCCAGGGTGGTGCCGACTTCGCCGGAGAACTTCTCGGGAATCGCCCGGGTCACGAAGTTGATCACCCCACCGACGTTCTGTGGCCCATAACGCACGGAACCGGCGCCGCGGACCACGTCGATGCTGTCCAGGTTGCCGACCGACACCGGCGCCATCGACAGTTGTGGCTGACCGTACGGCGCGAACGCCGCCGGCACGCCATCGATCAACACGGTGGAGCGTGGCGACAACCGCGACGTCAGGCCCCGCACGCCGACATTGAGGGAAATATCGCTGCCACCGGTGCCGTTGTTTTCCTGCACCTGCACGCCGGGCACGGTCTTGAGCGCATCCTTCACGTTCATCGCACCCTGCTCGAGCATCGCCTGGCGACGCACCACGGTACGCGCGCCCGGATGGTTCTGCACGATCGCCTGGTCGGCATCGCCCAGCCAGTCACCCACCACCTTGACGTCCAGCGGGGCCAGCTCCAGCGAACCGCTGGCGGCCGGAGCGGCCTGGCGCAGGGTCACCGAACCGTCCTGCAGGTCGTAGTCCAGGCCACTGCCGCGCAGCAGCACGTTCAGCGCCTCTTCCGGCGACAGGTTGCCATCGACCGCCGGGGCCTGCTTGCCGGCCACCAGTTGCGGATTGAAGAACACTTGCAGGGAGGTCTGCTGACCCAGCTGGCTCAGGGCCGATGCCAGCGGCTGGGCCTGGATATGAATGGCGCTGTCGGCCTGGGCCGCCTGGCTCACGGCCGCGGTGCCAGCTACGGCCAGCGCCAAGGCGAAGGCCTGGGAGCTGGGCAGTGCGTTACGGATCGCCTGGTAAAGCGCGTTGGGCTTGTTGTTGTTCACGTCTGACCTTGTCCTGTTGTTCGCAAACAGATGCGAGCGTTAATGCAAACCAGTTGCAGTTGGACAGAAGACGACGAGCTCGAAAAAAACCTGAATCTATTTTGAAATTATTTCCTGGCCGCCATCGGCACGGCTGCGCACGGCTACCGGCAGGATGTTCGGCAAGGCCTTGAGCAAGGCGTCGGTGTCGTTGACCTTGAACACGCTGGTCAGGCGCAGGTTACCCACCGCCGGGGTCGCGACCGTCAGCGGCTTGTCCCGGTAGCGCGAAACTTCGGCGACCACCTCGGCCAGGCTGGCGTTGTTGAACACCAGCTTGCCACTACGCCAGGCAGTCAGTTCCTCGGGTTTCACCGATTGGGCCGGCGCGACGTGGCCCTGGGCATCGATCCGCGTGCCAAGGCCGGCAGTGAGGCTGACAAACTGGTCGTCAGCGGCGTTGCGCCCCTGCACCTTGACCGTCCCCGCCTCGACCACCACCTGCGTCTGGGTCGGATCGCGGCGCACGTCAAAACGGGTGCCGGTGACCGTCACCTTGCCGACGCCGGCCTGCACCACGAAGGGTCGACTGCTGTCGTGTTCGACGCTGAACATCGCCTCACCCTGCTCCAGCTCGACCGAACGCCGGTCACGCTCATAGTTCACCAGCACCCGGCTGCGGCTGTTGAGATCGATCACCGAACCATCCGGCAACGCCACCTGGCGGCGCTCGCCGAGCACCGTGGTGAACGTCGCACTGTAGGGCGCCGGATGATCCAGGCCACTGAACAAGCCCAGCCCGAGCGCGACCGCGACCACCCCGGCAGCCACCGCATGACGCAGCAGTGGCCGACGCCGGGCACGCTCCGGCGGCACCTCGCAGAGTGCCTGCAAGCGCGCCTGGGGCAGCTGGTCGGTGGCGCTCCAGAGTCCCTTGAGCAGGTCGAACTCGTCCTGGTGCAACGGATGTTCGTGGCGCCAGGCATCGAACTCGGCCTGCTGTGCAGCGCTCAGAGGCGCCTCCTGTACCCGCACGAACCAGGTGGCGGCTTCGTCGCGAACCGTGTTGGGATCGCAACTGCAATCACGGGTATCCATCATGGAAAGTCCTGTCCGGGTGAAGTGTGCATCGCCTTGTCCATCATTGACCCGGACCATCCAGGCGCTCACGCAGATGCCGCAGGGTGCGGATCATATACTTCTCGACCATGTTCTTGGACAGTCCCAGGCGCTCGGCGATCTCCGCCTGGCTCAGGCCTTCGATCTTCTGCCAGACAAATGCCTTGCGGCAGTTGACCGGCAACTCGGCCAGGGCCCGCTCAATGGAATCGGCCAGCTGGATGGCATGCATGAAATGCTCCGGGTCGCCGCTGGACGGCGCACTGTGATCGATCGCTTCCAGTTCCAGGGTGCCACGCCGGTCTTCGCGACGATAGGCATCCACCGCGATATTGCGTGCGGTCTGGTGCAGGTAGGCCCGCGGCTGCTCGACGCTCCCGGCCTTGCTCTCCAGCACTCGCACGAAGGTATCGTGCGCCAGATCCTCGGCTTTCTGCCGGTTGCGCAGGCGGCGAGTCCAGGTGCCGATCAATTCTTCGTAATGCTCGAAAAAACCGGGTCTGCGAGGTGGCTGGAGGTTCATGGCGGCGGGCTATGAAGGCGGGGCGTTAATAGTAATGCTTCCTATTAATAGCCGCAATTCATTACCGAACCCGAGCCGACAGGAAGGGATGAATCGGAAACATTCTTGCTTAGCGGGGCGGCTCTGCTATAGCTAAACCCACTCACCTTTTCTTGTAGGGCAACGGACTGCCAGTGGTCGGGACATGCCGGTAGCCACCGCCCTCGTATCGGAGGAAAAAGGAATGGCTGCGGCGAAAAAGATGAGTGTCGTACAGTTGACCATGCTCACCGCGGTGAACATGCTCGGTTCCGGCATCGTGCTATTGCCGACCAAGCTGGCCGAGGTAGGCGGCATCTCGATCCTGTCATGGCTGGTCACCGCCACCGGCTCCCTGGCCCTGGCCTATGCCTTCGCCCGCTGCGGCATGCTCAGCCGCAAGACCGGCGGCATGGGCGGCTACGCCGAATATACCTTCGGCAAGGGTGGCAACTACATCACCAACTACACCTACGGCCTGTCGCTGTTGATCGCCAACGTGGCGATCTCGATCACCGCCGTCGGCTATATCCAGACCCTGTTCCACCTCACCCTCACACCGGTGCAGATCTGCCTGACCACCATCGGCCTGCTGTGGCTCACCACCTTCGCCAACTTCGGCGGTGCGAGCATCACCGGGCGCATCGGCGCGGTGACGGTATGGGGCGTGATCGCCCCGGTGCTGTTCATTTCCACGGCAGGCTGGTTCTGGTTCGACGGCGCCAAGTACATGGCCGCCTGGAACCCCCACGGCCTCAGTTGGTGGCAGGCGGCCAACGCTTCGGTGGCGATCACCTTGTGGGCCTTCCTCGGCCTGGAGTCGGCCTGCGCCAATACCGACGCGGTGGAAAACCCCGAGCGTAACGTGCCCATCGCCGTGCTCGGCGGCACTCTCGGTGCGGCAGTCATCTACATCGCCTCCACCAACGCCATTGCCGGCATCGTCGACAATGCCGAGTTGGTCTCCTCCACCGCGCCGTTCGGCCTGGCCTTCGCACAACTGTTCACGCCCATGGTGGGCAACGTGGTGATGGGCCTGATGGTGATCGCCTGCATCGGCTCGCTGCTCGGCTGGCAGTTCACCATCGCCCAGGTGTTCAAGAGTTCGGCCGACACCGGCTACTTCATCCCGATCTTCGCCAAGGTCAACAAGGCCGGCACGCCGATCATCGGCATGCTGATCCTGCTGGCGGCGCAGACCGCCATCGGCCTGCTGACCATCAGCCCGGACCTGTCCAAGCAGTTCGACGTGCTGGTGAACCTGGCCGTGGTGACCAACCTGGTGCCGTACATCCTGTCGATGGCCGCCCTGATGACGATCCAGAAAGTCGCCAACGTGCCACCGGGCAAGGCCCTGGCCTCGAACGTCGTGGCCCTGATCGCCGCGGCCTACAGCTACCTGGCGCTGTTCAGCTCCGGCGAGCAGGCGCTGATGTGGGGTGGGCTGGCCACTTTCTTCGGCTACACCCTGTTCGGCTTCGTCAACAACCGCCTGATCCGCCTGGAAACCGAGGGCCGCGTCAGCGTACCGGTACAATCGGTCAGTGCCCGGCACATCAGCCCTGAAGAGCGGGCCGCGTCCCGCCTGGAGACCCTCCATGAGTGAGCCCAGGAGCAACCTCGGCATGCTGGCCCTGCTCGTCAGCACCGCCCCCGACAAGCGCACCGTGTTCGGCCGCGCCCTTGGCCAACTGATCACCGAAGTCGAAGAGCGCTCGATCAGCGTGCTGCTGTCCGAGTCATTGCCCGACGCCAGCGCCATCCTCCGTTCGGACCCGGCCATCCAGTGCCTGCTGCTGAACTGGGGCATGGACCACAGCGAGGGCCACCAACAGTGCATCGACCTGCTGCACAACCTGCGTGAACGCAACACCCGGGTCCCCGTGTTCCTGATCAGCGACCGCAGCACCGCCAGTAACATTCCGCTGGTGGTGATGCAGCATGCCGACGACTTCATCTGGCTGCCCGAAGACACCAGCCGCTTCCTCAGCGGGCGCATCCTGGCGGCCATCGAGCGCTACCGCCAGGCCGTGCTGCCACCGATGCTCGGCGCGCTGCTGCGCTTCTCGCGCTCCTACGAATACTCCTGGCACACGCCGGGCCATGCCGGTGGTACGGCGTTTCTCAAGAGCACGGCGGGACGGGCCTTCTACGAGTATTTCGGTGAGAACCTGCTGCGCTCGGACCTGTCGATCTCGGTCGGCGAACTCGGCTCGCTGCTCGACCATTCCGGCCCCATCGGCCAGGGCGAGCGCTATGCCGCCAAGGTGTTCGGCGCCCACCGCACCTACTACGTCACCAACGGTTCGTCGACCTCGAACCGGGTGATCCTGATGGCCAGCGTCACCCGCAACCAGATCGCCCTGTGCGACCGCAACTGCCACAAGTCCGCCGAACACGCCATGACCCTGTCCGGAGCGCTGCCCACCTACCTGCAGCCGACCCGCAACCGCTACGGCATCATCGGCCCGATCCTGCCGCAAACCCTGGAGGCCGGCGCCATCCGCGAGGCCATCGCCCGCAACCCGCTGGTCAAGCCCGGCATCGACCCGACGCCGATGCACGCGATCATCACCAACTCCACCTATGACGGCCTGTGCTACAACGTCACCCGCGTGGAAGAGCTGCTCGGCGCCAGCGTCGACCGCCTGCACTTCGACGAGGCCTGGTACGGCTACGCGCGCTTCAACCCGCTGTACAAGGACCGCTTCGCCATGCACGGCGACCCGGACGAGCACGACGCGGACAAGCCCACGGTGTTCGCCACCCAGTCCACCCACAAGCTGCTCGCGGCCCTGTCACAGGCCTCGATGATCCACGTGCGCAACGGCCGCAAGGCCATCAGCCACGCGCGCTTCAACGAGTCGTTCATGATGCACGCCTCGACCTCGCCGAACTACGCGATCATGGCTTCGTGCGACGTCAGCTCGGCGATGATGAGCGAGCCCAGCGGGCAGATCCTCACCAACGAATCGATCGAGGAAGCGATCTCCTTCCGCCAGGTGATCGCGCGCATGCACGCCGACCTCGAAAGCCAGGGACAATGGTTCTTCTCATGCTGGCAGCCGCCCTCGGCGAATGTCGACGGCCAGACCGTGGACTTCCACCAGGTCGACCCGGCGCGCCTCAAGAGCGAACCGCAACACTGGGTACTGCACCCGAACGACCTATGGCATGGCTTCGGCAACATCGAAGACGGCTACTGCATGCTCGACCCGATCAAGGTCTCGGTGCTCACCCCCGGCATGGGCGACGACGGCAAGCTGCAGTCGTTCGGCATTCCCGCCTATGTGCTCAGCGCCTACCTGTCGCGCCAGGGCATCGTGGTGGAGAAAACCACCGACTTCACCATCCTCTTCCTGTTCTCCATCGGCATCACCAAGGGCAAGTGGGGTACGCTGGTGAATGCCCTGCTCGACTTCAAGCGCGACTACGACACCAACCTCGACCTCGAACTGTGCCTGCCCGATCTCGCCCAGGCGCACCCGGACCAGTACCAGAACCTGGGCCTCAAGGATCTGTGCGAGCGGATCTTCCAGGCCATGAAGCAGCACAACACCACCCGCGCCATGGCCAATGCCTTCGCCACGCTGCCCGAGGCGGTGTACAGCCCGGTGGAAGCCTACGAGAAACTGGTCAAGGACGACGTGGAACTGGTGACGCTGGAGGAAGCCGCCAACCGCGTGGTCGCCACTGGCATCGTGCCCTACCCGCCGGGCATCCCGCTGCTGATGCCGGGTGAAAATGCCGGTCCGCTCGACGGCCCGCAACTGACCTACCTGCGCGCCCTGGAAAGCTTCGACCGGGCGTTCCCGGCCTTCGCCCATGACACCCACGGCATCGAGAGCCTGGGCGGAGTGTATCGGCTGCTGGTCATCAAGTAGGGCCATGGGCGGGTGATTGCCGGTGGCAGGCGCTACCGGCAATCAGCGCTGCCAGGGCAAGTCCGCAGGGTCGAAGCGTTCGCTCGTGTCCATGCGGATATTTCGCAGGCCCAGTGTCTCCAGGTGCGAGGTGTACAAGGGCTCGGCAAAATAGCTGGCCAGCAGCGAGCGACGACGCCTGCCACTGGGATTCAGGCTGCCGGCATGCACCAGGTCGGCATCGAACACCAGGATGTCGCCCGCGCTGCCGCAAAGCTGCACGGCGCAGGACTCATCATTGAAATCGAAGGGCGGTGCAGCAGGGTCCGGGCGATGGCTGCCGGGGACGATACGGGTCGCGCCGTTGTCGGAGCCATAGTCGTCGAAATACACCAGCGCGTTGACCGTATCGCCGGGCCGCAGCGCCGACAAGTCCCGGTGCAATACCTGATGACCGCCATCGGCCTGCGGCTCACGGCCTTCCACCTGGGACAGGAAGAACCGCTCGCCGATCAACTCGCCGACCGCCATCAGCACCGGGGGCAGCCGACACACCGCCTGGACCTGGGTATCGACATCCAGCAGGGAATGTCGCCAATCCAGGCCCCGTGGCACCGGCCAATGCTGCGAGGGTACGACACTGGCATCGAACACGGCGCGAAGCCCATCCAGCCACGGCGCCGGGATCGCCCGGCGCAACAGGACATAGCCGTCTCGATGAAGTTGTTCGCGGTCGATCATGCTTGCCCTGGCTCCGTCATTTCGATTCCGTTGCCAGCAATGTCCAGAACGGCGCGATACTCGTCAAGCCGCCGCGTCCGGCTTGTAGCCACTCGTCGCCGTCGCCGCCCGGGAACGCCAGCTAAACACCAGTACCATCGCCAGCCCCAGAGCCGCCATCGCCGCGCCGGCCAGGGAAATCGCCGGATAACCCAGCCCGGCATTGATCACCGCCCCACCCAGCGCCGCGCCAATGGCATTGCCGAAGTTGAACGCGCCGATGTTCACCGCGGAGGCCAGGTTGGGCGCATCCTTGGCGGCTTCCATCACACGCATTTGCAGCGGTGGCACCAGGGCAAAACTCGCAATACCCCAGATCAGGATCGCCACCGCAGCCGGCAGTGGCCAGCGCACCAGCACCGAGAACGCCAGCAACACGGCGATCAGCACCACCAGCGAAACGACCAGCGTACGGTCGATCGAGCGATCCGCCGCCTTGCCACCCCACATGTTGCCCAGCGTCAACCCGACCCCGAACAGCACCAGCATGCCGGTAATGAAGGTAGTGGAGGCATGGGTTTCACTGCTCAGGATCGGCGCAATATAGGTGAAGACGGTAAACATCGCCGCCGAACCGACCACGGTCAGTGACAACGCCGACAGCACCGGTCCACGGCCCAGCACGCGGATCTCGGCCAGCACGCCATCGTTCTTCGGCAACGGCAGGTTGGGCAAGGCGAACCACAGCGAAACCATCGCTACCAGCCCCAGGGCCGCGATGCCCCAGAACGCGGTACGCCAGCCCATCAACTCACCGAACCATGTAGCCAGCGGCACGCCGCCGATGGTCGCCAGCGTGAGCCCCATGAACATCGCGGCGACGGCGCCCGCCCGCTTGTCCGGCGGTACCACGCTGGCCGCCACGATCGAACCGACACCAAAAAAGGCGCCGTGGTTGAGCGAAGTCACCACGCGGGCGACCAGCAGGCTCTCGTAACTGGTCGCCAGTGCCGACATCAGGTTGCCCAAGGCAAAAATGGCCATCAGGCCGATTAACAGGTAACGCCGTGGCACCCTGACCGTGGCCAGGGTCATCAGCGGCGCGCCGATCAGCACGCCCATGGCATAGGCGCTGACCAGCAACCCGGCGGCTGGAATGGAAACACCGAGATCGGCGGCGATGCTCGGCAACATGCCCATGGGGGCGAACTCCGTGACACCGATGCCAAAGGCACCGATGGAAAGCGCTACAAGGGGGGGATTGATACGCATGGCTGACTCCTCATCTATGCCGCAAATGCTACAATTCGTCACTTCTCGGCAGTAGCCCGCCTTCACGACAATCACCTTTGCTTATGAGGCACAAATGGATTTCAACGGCCGCTCCGGCGAGATGGAGGTGTTCGTCAAGGTGGCGCAGGAAGGCAGCCTGTCGGCCGCGGCACGGGCCCTGGGCCTGACGCCTTCGGCGGTCAGCCGCATCATTGCCCGCACCGAGCAGCGCATCGGCAGCCGCCTGCTGCTGCGCACCACCCGTGCCATCACCTTCACCGCCGAAGGCGAAGCGTACCTGCGCGGTGCACGGCGGATCCTGGCCGACATGAATGAAGTCGAGGAAGCGATCGCCGACCAGGGCGTACCGAAGGGCCGGCTGCGAGTCAGCGCGGCACTGGCCCACGGCCGGCTGACCGTGGTGCCGCTGATCGCGGCGTTCAGCGCCCGGTACCCGAAGATCCTGGTCGACCTGATGCTCGGCGACGAAGTCGTCGACATCCTCGGCGGCCAGGCGGATGTCGCCCTGCGCTTCGGCCACCTGCCCGACAGCCCCTTGAGTGCCCGCTGCATCGGCGAAACCGGCCAGGTGGTGGTCGCATCCCCCGAGTACCTGGCACGTCACGGTACCCCGCAAACGCCGGAAGACCTGCTGCGGCACAACTGCCTGCGCTTCAACTTCCGCCGGGCCGAGCCCGACTGGCCGTTTCTGCGGGAGGGGGAACATTTTTCGTTGAAAATCGCCGGCACCATCGAATGCAGCAGCGGCGAAGCGCTGGCCCAGTTGGCGCTACTGGGCGCCGGTATCGCCCGTATTGGCGCGTTCTCGGTGACCACCGAACTGAAGAGCGGCCAACTGGTGCCACTGTTGGAGGACTACAACCCCGGAGACCGCGAGCCGATTCACGCAGTGTTTGCCGGGGGCAGCGCGATGACGGCCAGGGTCAGGGTGTTCGTGGACTTTCTACTGGAACACCACAGGGTTTGACGCTCAAGCGCCGACCAGCTCCCCGGCGATCTCCGCCAACTGGCCCCCCACCCGAGTCTTCAGGGTATCGATGAAGCGGGTGATTTTCGCGTCGACGAATTGCCGGGAAGAGTAAACGGCGTACACATTGCGCTCCTGCGTGTGGTAGTCCGGCAACACCCGCACCAGCCTGCCCGAACGCAGGTCGTCAATCGCCGAGAAGCCAGCCAACAGGCCGATACCCGCACCTTCGCGCACCGCCACCGTCATGGCTTCCATGTCGTTCACGCTGAAGCTCGGTCCGGCGGGTACGAAGGTCCTGCTGCCGGCGTTGCTGCTCAACTGCCATTCATCCCGGGCGTAGTCGACGGTGCCCAGCAACAGACATGCGTGATCGACCAGATCTTCCGGTTGGGCCGGCGCCCCATGCTTGGCCAGGTATTCGGGAGACGCAACCAGCACACAATGGCTGACCCCGATCTTCTGGCTGACGTACGTCGAATCCGGCAGCGTCCTGGCGATCAGGATCGACACATCCAACTGGTCCTCAAGCAGATTGGGCATACGCTGGGACAGCAGCAGATCGACCGAGACTTCCGGATGTTCCTGGCGATAGCCGAGTATGGCGTGGGTCACCAACTGACGGGCCAGGCCCGGCACGCAATGCACCCGCAGCATCCCCCTGGGCTCCTGGAGCGCATTGCCAGCCTCCGCTTCCGCATGTTCGAGGTCGGCCAGGATCGCCGTGCAACGCTCGTAGAAACGGCGCCCCGCATCGGTAACCGAGAGGCGCCGCGTCGAGCGCTGCAGCAGCCGGGTATTGAGCAATGATTCGAGCGCCGAAACAGCCCGGGAGACGTTGCCGACCGTCGAGTCGAGGTAGTTCGCCACCGCGGTGAAGCTGCCCATCTCGACCACCTTCACGTACACCGCCATGTTTGCAAACTTGTCCATGCCTACCGTCCTCATGCCCGTGCCAGGCGTTGTCGATGAATGCCGTGCAGCAAGCCTGGGCGGCAAGTGACGGCGCGTGGTGGATGAGAGTACCGCATATCGCTCGCCGGATATTTCCTCTGCGCACAACAGTCCTTCCCTCCTGCCCGGCTAAATCAACGGGACCGTCCTCCATAGACTGGATTGCACGGATCGCCTGAACGGCCTCCTCGACAAGCCGCCGCTGGCGACATTGCCATCAACTCCAGACAACTCAATGAAGGCCACAGCCATGCACACGTCCTATGACACGCTCTACCTTTTCATCGGTGGTGAATGGATCGGCACCCAAGGTCGCGAGACCGCCGCCGTCATCAACCCGGCCACCGAAACCGAAATCGGCCGGGTACCGCTGGCCACCCCGGCCGATCTGGATCGCGCCCTCGACGTGGCCCAACAGGGCTTCGCCACCTGGCGCCAAACCGTGCCCGACCAGCGTGCCAAGGTGCTCAAGCGCGCCGCCGACCTGATCCTGGAGCGGGCAGCGCCTATCGCCACGCAGATGACCCTGGAGGAAGGCAAGCCCCTCGCCGAGGCCATGGATGAAGTCACCCGCGCCGCCGAGTATTTCGAGTGGTTCGCCGAAAGCGCCCGGCGTATCGATGGCCGTGTGGTGCCGGCCAACCGTCCGGGCGTGCTGCAACTGGTCAAGCGCCAGGCGATTGGCCCGGTGGCCGCGTTCACCCCGTGGAACTTCCCGGCGATCACTCCGGCGCGCAAGCTCTCGGCAGCTCTGGCGGCCGGTTGCAGCGTAATCCTCAAGCCCGGCGAGGAAAGCCCCTCCACCGCCCTGGCACTAGCCCGCGCGCTCGACGATGCGGGGCTGCCCAAAGGGGTCCTGCAGGTGGTTTTCGGTGTACCGGACCAGGTTTCCAGCCACCTGATCGCCTCGCCGATCATTCGCAAGGTGACGTTCACCGGTTCGGTGCCGATTGGCCGCCTGCTGTCAGCCAGGGCCGCCGAAGGGGTCAAGCCGATCACGCTCGAACTGGGCGGCCACGGGCCGGTCCTGGTCTTCGATGACGCCGAGGTGAGCAAGGCCGCCCGCGAAGGCGTGGCGAACCGCTTCCGGGGCACCGGCCAGGTGTGCATTTCCTCCACCCGGTTCCTGATCCAGCGCGGGGTGTACGCACAGTTCGTCGATGAGTTCGTGACCGCAACCAAGGCCCTGCGCATCGGCAATGGCCTCGATCCCCAGACCCAGGTCGGGCCGCTCGCCAACCCGAGGCAACTGGCCAAGATGGAAGAGCTGGTCGCCGATGCGGTCGCCAAGGGCGCGCGGGTACTCGCCGGCGGAGAGCCACTGCCAGGCCCCGGTTTCTTCTTCGCACCCACGGTGCTGGTCGATGTGCCCATGGAAGCGCGGGTGATGCATGAAGAGCCCTTCGGCCCCATCGCCATCCTGATGCCGTTCGATGAATTGGCCGACGGACTGGCGGAGGCCAACCGCCTGCCCTACGGGTTGTCGGCCTACGCCTTCACCCGCGATGCCCGCACCGCCATCGACGTCGCCGACGGGCTGGAAGCCGGCATGATCGGTATCAACCAGTACCGCATCGTCGCCACCGAGCTGCCGTTCGGCGGCCTGAAGGAAAGCGGTCACGGATCGGAAGGCGGCATCGAAGGCATCGAACACTACCTGACCCACAAATTCATCAGCCAGATCTGAGGACTGCCCCATGTCGAACATCAACTTCAACAGCCCGCGCGAAGCCGCGCGGGCCTTCACTCCCCAACTGTCGCACTTCGTCGACTCGACCCTCTACCCACAGGTCTGGAGCGACCCGGCCCTCTCGCCCCGCGAGCGCAGCCTGATCACCGTCGCGGCGCTGATCGCCGCAGGCCACGCCGACGAACTGCCGGCTCACTTGCGCCGTGCAGTCGCCAACGGCGTCAGCCACGAGGAACTGGCCGCGGCGATCACCCATCTGGCGTTCTACATCGGCTTCCCGGGCGCCATCAGCGCCTCGGCCATCGCCAACGCCACCCTCAACC
Organism: Pseudomonas sp. UTLPPB19802; assembly: GCF_059730225.1. Lineage (NCBI taxonomy): Bacteria > Pseudomonadati > Pseudomonadota > Gammaproteobacteria > Pseudomonadales > Pseudomonadaceae > Pseudomonas > Pseudomonas sp. UTLPPB19802. The sequence goes on along the minus strand of NZ_AP048545.1, from coordinate 3,084,691 downwards.
CGGCACAGGACACCCCAGCATGAAAGCCATCACCTTCGAAACCTTCGGTGACGCCGATGTACTGGAACTGACAGACGTGCAACGACCCGAAGTGCGTCCCAGCGATCTGTTGGTGCGGGTATACGCGGCGGGCGTCAATCGCGCCGACCTGACCCACCGCAAGGGCGGCTACGGTCGCCCGAACTTTGGCGACTCGTCGATCATCGGCCTTGAAATCGCTGGGGAAGTCATCGAAGTCGGCAGTGATGTCGTCGGCTACAAGGTCGGCGACCGGGTGATGGGTGTCGTCGGCGGGGGTGCCTATGCCGAGCTGGCGCGCATCCACTACCGCATGGCGATGCCGATTCCGGCGCAGTTGGACTACGTGCAGGCTGCCGCTATCCCCGAAGTCTTCGTCACCGCCCATGAGGCGATGCTCCACCTGGGCCGGCTGAAGCCCGGCGACTCGGTGCTGATCCATGCCGCCGCCGGCGGCGTGGGCTCCGCCGCGGTCCAACTGGCCTATGCAACGGGCGCGACCATCTACGCCACCACCGACGCCAGCAAGCTCTCTCGCGTCGAGCACCTGGGAGCCGACTTCGCCATCGACTACAAGACCCTGGACTTCGCTGAATTCATCGCGAACAAGACCGACGGCCGAGGCGTCGACGTGGTGATCGACTTCATCGGCGAGCCCTACTTCGCACGCAATATTGCCTCACTGGCCAAAGGCGGGCGGCTTATCCAGGTCGGTATCCTCGGCGGTGGCGGCGACGTGGCGTTGAAACTGGAAGACATCCTCTACCGGCACTTGCAGATCATCGGCACGGTGATGAAATCACGCACCCAGCACGAGAAGCACGAGATGATCCGGCGATTCCGCGAGCATTGGCTGGAACGTTTCGAAGGCGGTGAAAGCCTGGAGCCGGTGGTCGACAGCACCTTCGCGCTGTCCCGTGCCGCCGATGCCCACCGCCGCATGGAGTCCGCTGAGAATATCGGCAAGATCATCCTGACGATGCAGCCCGAGGACCTGCTTCACCCATGATCGCACCACTCGTCGAGTGACTGCCGTTGCAGGGCCCCGCCCCCTGGGGCCCTTGCCAGGGTGCAAGGCATCGTTATCTACTTCCTGCCCCCGTATCGCCACGGAGCAGGTAGACAGTCGATGGACATCCAATTTCTCGGCAACGCGCAACCACATAACCCGTCGGCCGGCACCTGCGACGAGTACAGCGTAAGCGCCATTTCCAACCTGGATGAACTGATCGAGGCTCACCGGACGATCGCCGCCAACCACCCCGGCTTCATCCCCCTGTTCTCTCTCGATGACCTGCCCCAGGCCCGCTATACCTCCGGACATGCGCGCCACAGCATTGATCTGGACGACGCCTCGGAAGAAGACATCGCCAAGCTGCCAGTGGAGTGTTTCGAAAATGGCGAGTACCTGGGTTATCCCACGACCAAAGCCGAGTTCGCCATCTGCCTGCACAACTTCACCCAGCTGATTGCCGGCAGCTCGTTCGAGGACGCCTGAGCCCATGGCCTGACTCTCGATGAAGGGGCCCTCCAGATTTCTGTGCGCTCTACAACGTTGCCGAAGAGCATCGACAGGCCTTGGTTTCAGCCTTCACCACAGCTATTTCCGGCCGAAGGCATTTGTGGATGCGTTACGTGGAGTGACGCTCACCTACATGAATTTCACTACTCGCAAAGCTTTCAACACTTGTTGAAACAACTAAACCCAGTGAACACCATTGACCAATTTTCACTGAAAGTAGTAGTTTCAGCAAATGATGAAAAACCATGATTCAGTGAAAATTGAACAACAGGCAGCCGAGGCGCTTCGCAGCATCCTGGCGGAAGTACCGGCTATCGATCGGCTGGAGATTCTGCCCCGTGCAAGAGAAGGCAACAGCGATATTGACCTGATGGCCTATATCGAGGTTTTCGGGCATCGGCATACGCTGGTGGCCGAAGTGAAATCCAGCGGACAACCCCGGTACGTACGGTCTGCCTTGCTGCAACTGCAGGAGTACGTGAAGCAGCGAACCGACCTCGTCACGCCCGTGTTCATTGCCCCCTATCTATCAGCCGAAGCGCAAGACCTTTGCCGCAAATACCAGACAGCCTACCTCGATCTGGAGGGCAACGCGCGGCTGGCCTTTGGCACCTTCTTCATCTCCCGTCATGTCGACAGCAGACCCCCGGTTGAACGACGTGAACTGCGCTCACTGTTCAAGCCAAAATCCGCCCAGGTACTACGACAGATGCTGCGTAATCCCAGCTATGCATGGCGGGTCGCGGAGCTGGCACAAGTAGCTGGAGTCAGTCTCGGCCTGGTGAGCAACGTTCGCACCGGCCTGCTGGATCGGGAATGGGCCAAGCTATCGAACGCCGGCATGTTCCTGTCAGATCCGGATGCACTACTGGACGCCTGGAACACTGAGTACGAATCCCCTCCCCACCAACGCCTTGGTTTCTACACAACGTTGCACGGTGCGTCATTCGACGAGGCCGTGCGCAGGCTGCCCGCCCCTTCGACTGAAACAGGCTCGACCGCACTGGCGTCGTTCTCCGCAGCACAGTGGCTTGCTCCCTACGGGCGAACCGGCACCCAGTGCTTCTATGCCGATCAACAAGGCCTGGAAAACCTGCGTTCAACCCTGAGGCTCTCCCCTGCCAGCAAGGGAGAAAATGTGGTCGTGATGCTGCTCGACGACCCAGGTCTTTTTCTGGACATCGTAGAACCGGCACCCGGAGTGATTTGCACCAGTCCTGTCCAAACTTACCTGGACCTCTTTAAAGCCGGAGAACGTGGACAGGAGGCGGCCGACCATCTTCGGCGGGAGCAATTGAAATGGTCGCAATGACGCCCAACGAACCGCAGCACGCCAGCGATTACGACGACCGTACGACTGCGGCAGTCAAGTCTGTCCTGATCGAGATCGGACAGATTCTCGGTAGTTTCAAGGGTAAGTTCGCCGTCGTGGGCGGTGCCGTACCCTGGCTGTTGCTGGGCGATAACGATGACATGCAGCATGTGGGAACACTGGATATCGACCTAGGGCTGAACCCCGAAGCACTCGGCAACGGCGAATATGCACATCTGGTCGAGGAGTTGCTGAAGCATGGTTATGCACAGAGCAATGGATTCAGAAAGTTCCAACTGGTTCGTCAGCTTAATGTGGACGATGGCGGACCACCCATCAATATCGTCATCGACTTCCTGAGACCCAAGGATGTCGAACTGGTCAAGAACGTACCACCGCTGATTAGCGACTTTGCCGTGCAACGTGCCGACGGCACCGACCTTGCGCTGCGCTTCTACCAGATGGTCGCCATGTCCGGTGAAATGCCCAACGGCGGCACCAACTGTGTAGAGGTTGCGGTTTGCTCCATCCCGGCATTACTGGCGATGAAGGGGCATGCCATTGCCGGGCGCTACAAACAGAAAGATGCCTACGACATCTACTACTGCATCCGGAATTATCCAGGGGGAATAGAAGCGCTGGCCACGGAGTGCAGGCAATTGCTTGAAGTAGCCAGCGGTTTGGCTGGCTACGGCTACATTGCCCAGAAGTTCGACTCTGTTGAGGGTTTTGGCCCGACCTGCGTGCGCAGGTTCGTCGAAGAAACGCAGATCCTGGGGGAGCGCACCCCGGAGCAATGGCAGCAGGATGCGTTCGGACAAGTCAATGCATGGTTGCAGGCTTTGGGTCTGCGATAACTCCACCGCGCCTCCGGGTCACCCAGGCGCCCCAAAACAAGCTGCTGAAGAAGCGCTGACTCTCGCCAAAACCGCACTCACACAAGAGGCTGCAAACCGCCTCTTCGGAGCCGGGCGGATCGGCGCCCTGCATGATCTTGGCACGCTTGGCCTTGACCTCATCCGGCGTCGCCCCCTGCTGTCGCCAGCGCTCGGCCCAGGTCTGGAGCAGCAACGTTTCATGATGGCCTCTGTTCATCTTGAAACCACTCTATGCCGCAGAAGATAATTACTGAAACTTATAATTTTTATTTATTTCATTCCCACAAGGAATAGGACGCCGCGACATGAACCGCCGTAAGAAAATCAGCCAGCTATTGAAAGCCCACGCCAAAAAGGCCAGTGCCAAATTGGCGCCGAAGAACAAGCCCAAGTACATCAGCAAGGCTGACCGCCTGAAGATGGCTGAAGAGGCCAGCCAGAACGAAACGTCGTCTTCGCAGACGGATCAGGCGTCGCAATAACTAGAGGCGTTACTTTTACGCCTGAGCGGCGCTATCGATCCATCTGAGGCCGACACGCCGTCAGGTACTCTCCATGAACATCGGCAAGGTGAAACGAAACTCGGCACCCTGCCCCGGTTCGCTATTGGCAACGATTTGCCCACCGTGGGCATGAACGATGCCCTGGGTGATATACAAGCCAAGGCCGGTGCCGGTCGGATTGCCTTCCTTCATCGTCCAGTAGCGACTGAACACATGCGGCAAGTGTTCCTGGGCGATGCCCTCACCGCTGTCACGCACGGTGAAGACGATTTCATCACCGGAGGACTGCGCGCGTACCCCGACCTTGCCCAGCCGCGGGGTGAACTTGATCGCGTTGCCCACCAGGTTCGACAGCACCTGGAACAACCGCTCGGGGTCGGCATGGATACGCAGGTCTGGGCCTGCCTCGAAGGAAATGCTGATGTCCTTGTCGTGCGCCAACGGCGCCAGCAGCGATTGCGCCTCTTCGAACATTTGCGCGACATCGAGCTTCTGCGGCTTGATGGTGTAGCGCCCGGCGTCGATCTTCGACGTGTCGAGCAGGTCTTCCAGCAGCGTGTTCATGCGCCCCGCAGCCTGCTGCATGGTGTCGATGGCGGTGGAAATGCGCCGCGAGGTATGCGGGCCGTCCGAGCTGAAGGTCTTCTGCATCATGCCGCAGAGCATCGAGATGACCGTCATCGGATTGCGCAGGTCATGGGAGACCACCGCGACCAGGTCATCCCGGGCACGCACCGCCTCCTGCTCGCGGCGCACCTGCCGGGCCAGGTCGTTTTCCAGCGCCGAGCGGCGCAGGTCGTTCGCTGCGAACAGGTCGCCGTGGCTCCACTTGGTGGAGATCCCGGCCATCTCGACCTTCCAGATCTCGAATGACGTCCGCGGCCGCAGGCGCAGGCCGGTTTCGGAGTTTTCCATATTCAGCGGCTTGCGCGGATCGCCGCTCCAACTGAGGCTCTCCTTGACCTCCGGACGGAACCACAACACGCCGTTTTCCACCGGTTTGGGCAGACTCATGGCGAGCACACCGCTGGCCACCTGCTGGTAACGCTCGGCCAGAGGATAGACGCTAGACAGATGATGGCTGGCGAACACCGGCTCGCCGGACGCCTGCCACCATTGGTGCAGCGCACGGATCTCCTGCGGCTGCGGGCAGTTTCCATAACAGTGCAACTGCTTGTCCTCGATGATCGCGATGCCGCCGGCATTGACCAACGCCATCAGCATTTCCGGCTGGTGGGCCAGGCCGTCGAAAACGTTCTGCGGCGAATCGATCATCGCCTGGTTGAGCAGAGCCAGGGCTTCGACCTTGGCTTCGCGCTGGCGACTGATCTCCAGCGCCTCCATGGCACTGATCTGCAGCGACAGCACCTGGCCGATGGTCTGGCAGGCGATGCGCAATTCATAGGGAACATGCAAGGGCTGGCGGTTGCCACAGGTGATCAGGCCCCAGAGCTTGTCGTCCTTGAGCAGGGAAATGCTCATCGACGACAGCACGCCCATGTTCTTCATGTACTGGCAGTGGATCGGCGACACACTGCGCAAGGTCGCAAAACTCAAGTCCAGCGGCATTTGCGTGTCGGGACGCAACTTCGGCACCAGCGGCACCGGCTCGTAGTCGGCATTGGGGATGATCCGCAGCCAGTTGGTGCGATACAGCTCGCGGGCCTGCTGGGGAATGTCGGACGCCGGGAAGAACAGGCCGTTGAACAACTCCATCGAAGGCGACGACGCCTCCGCGATGACCTGGCCGTGGCCCTCCTCCTCGAAACGGTAGATCAACACCCGGTCGTAACCGGTCATGACCTGCAGTTCCTTGACGCAGATGTCGTACAGCGCCTGCAGCGACGTCGCTGCCTGCAGCCGTTGCAGCATCCGCCCCAGGTTGGCCTGGTTTGCGGCCACGTTGAGTGACTGGAAGTTCTCGACGTGGATCTCCAGCTCGAGGATGAGCACGCCGTCATGCCGATGCAGCAAACCCTCGAACGAGGTGCCGTTGAGGTGGAAATGCAACGGTGGCGCATCGAAGAACGCCGGTTGCCGCAATGCCTCGCGGACGGCCGCGGTGTGTTCCTCGCCGATCAGGCTGGACAAGGGCTGGCCGACCACCGTCTGCGACGCACGGCCGAGCAGGGTCTCGACGTTGGCGCTGACCTGGATGATCTCCAGCGCCGGCTCGCCCAGTGTCAACAGCAGGCCATGGGGCTGGATGGCGCCGGGGAAACGGATCGGTTCGTTGGCGCAGTTGGCCAGCAGTTCTTCAAATGCTTCTTGGTCTTGTGGGGTCATGCCAGTACCTCCCGACTTTCAAGCCAGTGCTCGAAACGGCTGAATGTGGATTGTGCTGCGGTGACGACCGCCTCGCGCTCGTCGGCGCCCATCGGACGGCTGCCCAAATACTCGATGAAATCTCGCCAGCGCCGCCCGGTGGCGTCGCCGTAGACATGCAGGAATGCTGCGCCACTGTCGGCTTCGATCCCCAGGCGCCTGGAGATTTCCCGGCGCAGGATCTGCCCGCCAAGGGTCGCCCCTTCCAGTACGTACAGCACGCCCAGGCAGGCGGCGCTGGAGTCGATGACAGGCAAGGCCCCGCAGGTCGGCAGGCCATCGATGGCCTCGGCCGACAGCCCCAGGGCATGCAGGTCATCGCGCAGGGTCTGGGCCTTGAGGCGCGACGTGAGGTCAAAATCGGCGAGGAGCTCGCCGCTGTCGTGCAACGCGCGTTCCAGGGGCAGATAGAAGCCGTAGTAGGCCTGTATCAACCGTCGAAAGGCATTCGAGTCGAGGGCGTCGGAGAAGAACGGAAGACGCTTCTCCAGTGCAATGTGCAGCTCGGCCGTGCCGGCTCGCAGATCCTGCAGAACCGGGGGTACATGAACTTCACGGGCCGTTGCTTGCATGACATCGCTCTTGGTGGGACCGCTAAGGCCGTTCGTGATGGGGTTACGAATCGCCGCAATTTAACACGGTAGACCCGGTGCGGACGGAATAGTTGGTTTTTCCTGTAGGTGAAGTCGTCAAACCTGCATCTGACGTAAGGATCGGCCTACCTATTCTTCTACGACGCCTATCGATACTTCAGGCCCGAAGGTTATGACCTGTTCTTCTGGCGAAGACCCCGAGAACGGCGGAGCCAGATCCACTTGACCCTGGGCATGCCTGGCACGCCATCAACCTGCAACGTTGGGATGCCGTCGAGCTGGAAAGCTTGAGTCTGTAGTTATCTACGCGACTAGGTCCCTGATACTTCGCGAGAGCAGCGCCAAACAACCATGTGGCGAGCAGGCTTGCCTGCGCTGGGGTGCGAAGCGCCCCCTGAAACCGGCCAATGCAGTGCCTCTGGCAGAATGGGGGCGCCGGGTTTTCGGCCGCTTCGCAGCCGAGCTCGGGCAAGCCCGCTCACCACAAGTTTTTGCTTTCCCCAAACGCAGCCGTGGAGCCCACCTCACCATTGCAGGCGCTTTTTCCATGCCCGCGATGCTGTGGTTACGAGTTGTCGAAACGCGCACTATTGGCTGATTTTCGATCGTTTAAGAAAACAATCCCAAACTATCATCCGTGGCGATCACCGCCCCCGTCACCGCCGCAGCCGCCCCCCCCTGCCGCCACCGCAACCGGCACCACCGAATCTCCCGCCGAAGACGACTGTGATGCCCCCGAATCCCTCGATTCCGTCGCCGCGCTCGGCTCACTTGGCTCACCGATCACTTCCTGGCGAAGCGCCTCAACATCGCGTTTCGCCTCCTGGACCGTATCAATCACCAGCGTCCGCAGGCTGGTCGTCATATCCGTCGCCCAATAAACCAGCAGATCCAGCGGACTATCCCGATACGCCGACACCGGATCATCCACCGTCGTGCAACTCGGCTCATTGGCATAGAGCGACGAGGACGTGTAATCCCGATCCGGGACATACGGCCGCTCATCATCCTTGCGAGCCGCCCGTGCCAGCGTGGCCAAGTGCCGAACCTGCTCCTGCATCCTGTGTCCGATGAGGCATTCCCGCGTGGGAGCATGGGAACGATCAACTATAGCGAATCGACTACATGCGCCTGCTTTCCACCTTCACCAAACGCCCATCGATAAATCTAAGGAAGCTACGGGCCCCATTCTCAGGGCCGTAGACCCACGTCTCGACGGTAACCGAATTTCTTACCGGATTACCATTGGGCAGGCGCACGGGTTGAGTAACCTGGCGGTCGGCAGGTTCCCCACATTTCTCACGGACTTCGAGTGCAGTGTCCCCCTCGCTGATCAACACCCGACCACAGCGCAGGGTAGCAGCATTGGCCTGATCGAGCCCCAACGCCATGTTAGCCAGTAGGGCGAGGATGCTGCTGGAGATGCTCATGCATCACTCCTTGATAATCACGATGGAAGAAACTGGACCCTGCATAATCCGATCTCAACCGGCTGAGTCGATTACCTGCAGGAGTGTTGTCAGTGAAGCGGATTCGGCGGATGTCAGTGTGATAGAGCTATTTGTCCCAGCGGCGGATACGGCTCGCTGGAGGTTGCTTCCAGACAAACGAGTTCCATCAAAAGTAGCCGAGAAATTCCTTGTATTTCCAGCTATGGCGATTGCGGCAAGCAGCGAGGTGATATTTGCAAGCTCCGCAGAACTGACTGAAATGACTGTATTTGCACCCGATGCCTCAACAGCTTGCTGAAGATGGTTGGACGTAAGCTGTGCACCATTAAAATCGGCGCTGAAGATTTTGTTGTTTCCTGAAATCTGCAAAATAAAAATCAGTGTATTTATATTTACGGCCTGAGCGGTATTAACACCAACCCTAACCAATGCTCCTGCGGCAGCTACAGCTTGCTGCAAGTGATCAGCGGTTAGTTGAGCGCCATTGAACTCAGCGGAGAACTGCTTTGAATTTCCGGCAGCCTGAATGACCGACAGAAGACTCCCAATATTAATTGCTTGAGCTGTATTTGCCGAAATACGCGTAAGAGCACCGGAACTTTCAACAGCGAGCTGGAGCTGGTTGCCCGTGAGCTGTGCCCCATTAAAGACAGCGAAGAAATTCTTACTATTTCCAGCAGTATTCAGAATAGACAGTAGCGTAGACAAATTTACCGCTTGCGCGGTATTAACGCCTATCCGAATCTGGCCACCTGCCAATCCCACAGCTCTTTCCAGGTTATTCCCGGTGAGCTGAGCACCATTAAATACCGCAGACAACTGCTTGCTGCTCCCTGCTGCTAAAATAACTTCTTCTAGCACATTAAAATTGACGGCTTGAGCAGTATTTATTGAAATCCCAACATTAGCACCCGCAGCGGCTACTGCTTGCTGAAGGTTATTGGATATCAAGCCAGCGCCGTTAAAATCTACATTTAGAATTTTATTACTTCCCGCCAACCCAATGGCAGCAAGAAGTTTATTTATATTGACTGCATGCGCATCCCCGACACTGACGACAGTATTCACACCCGCAGCATCTATTACTTGCTGAAGAACATTAAGATTAACAGAATTAGTAAAACTTATATTGAGCTTCATTTTATAGCTCCCTCATGTGAGCTGACGCTCAGCTCATAACAGTAGTGAGCGGCTTCAATTTCACCACACTCAAGGAGCGTATTAAATATCCAACAGGAGGCCATGTAGGATGAATTTTATTTTATTGTAAGCCATTTCTATATAAGCAGACTTAAACGTCCAACATATAAATATACCGATCATCCCCACGCAGACCGGGCACTAGGCTCTGTACGAAAAGAGATGTCGTAAACACCGCCGGCAGCAGGCCAATGTGACCATGGCCGCATAACTTGTTGCGAGCTTGCAGTAACGCGTAGTGAGCCGGCGGTGCTCTTTCAGCCCGCCAAATAGACGCTCGATGACGTTGCGCTCTCAGTATTTGGGCTTATCGAATAGCCGCGGTAGGCCGGGTTTTGGCTTGCGCTTCATGGTTCGGTAAGGGATGACAGGCTGCATGCGATAGCGATCGCAATACTTCCTGAGTGATTCAGCGTCGTAACCCTTGTCAGCTACGAGTTTGCGGCACCGCTTGCGAGGTCTGCCCCAGCCAGTAGACACCTGGACACCATCGAGTAGCGGTTGAGCATGGGAGATGTCGCTGGCTTGTCCACCAGATAGAGTGAAGTGCAGTGGCACACCTCGGGCGTCGCAGACCATATGAATTTTCGTCGTTAACCCTGCCCGACTTCGCCCAAGCGCGTGGTCCGCTGGTTCTTCCGCCCCCCTTTTTGGCCTGCTCCAGATGAGGCCCGGGTCGCTTTCACTGCCGTTGAGTCAATGCACCAGGTATCCAGATCGATCAGCCCTTGTGCGTTGAGTTTGACGTGCATCCGCTTGAGCATCTTGTTGAACGTGCCCTGATTTCGCCAATCTCGAAATCGCTGATAAACCGTGGACCAAGGGCCATATCGCTCAGGCATGTCTCGCCAGGTTGCGCCGGAGCAAAGCACCCAGAACAACGCCGTTAAGCATCAATCGGTCATCGGCACGCGGACGTCCTGTGCGACGTGGCGTATTGAATAGGTCCGCGACCAATTCCCAGTCGGCGTCGGAAATTTCGTATCGCTGTTTGGGCATGGCTGAGTTCCGCGCTGAAAAGGCCAGAACTCTACGGAAACTCAGGCGGGCTGGGGCGTTGGCGGAATTTCAAAGGTTTTCATACAGAGCCTAGTGTGCATATTCCTAGGTTCAAATACGTCTACATAATCGTAGCCGAAGACCATTTCCGCCATTCACTATAGCCCACAACTTGCCGATAGGCAGCCTTTCACTTAATAGTACCCCTCACGAAAACAACCCCAAACTATCATCCGTAGCTATCACCGCCCCCGTCACCGTCACCGCCGCAGCCGTCACCCCTGCCGCCACCGGCACCACCGAATCCCCCGCCGAAGACGACTGTGATGCCCCCGAATCCCTCGATTCCGTCGCCGCGCTCGACTCACTTGGCTCACCAATCACCTCCTGACGGAGCGCCTCAACATCGCGTTTCGCCTCCTGAACGGTATCAATCACCAGCGTCCGCAGGCTGGTCGTCATATCCGTCGCCCAATAAACCAGAAGATCCAGCGGACTATCCCGATACGCCGGCACCGGATCATCCACCGTCGTGCGACTCGGCTCATTGGCATAGCGCGACGAGGAGGTGTAATCACGATCCGGCACGTACGGCCGGTCATCCTCCTTGCGAGCCGCACGGGCCAGCGAGGCCAAGTGCCGAACCTGTTCCTGCACCTGCGGCGGCAACGGCGTGCCTTGCTGCCTTGCCTGGCGCAGCAACGCCAGCAACTCCCCGGTCGCCTTGCGCTGGGCCTGCAGCCCTTCCCGCTGCGCCAACACCTGGCCGAGCTCGTCGTCGCGCTCGCGCAGTCCGGCGTATTGGAGTTGGTCCAGGTGGCTTGCCAACCGGGTCTGCAACAGCGCCAGGGTATGGGCGTAATCCTTGCTGGCGAACAGCCCGAGAAACTTGCGCTGGCTGTCGAAACTGTCTTGCACCTGCTGGGTGACGAACCCTGGCGCCTGATCGCGCAGTTTCGCCAATACCCCATTGGACAGTTTCGGTAGCAGGTCGTAGGTGACTTGAGTCAGATAGAGCTTGCGCTGGCGTGCCAGCTTGTCGACGACACGCTCGCTGTCCTGGGCGCGCCACTCAAGGGTGGTGAGCACATCGCTCAGCTCGGTGATGGCATCGTCCAGGTCCGGGTTGTGGAAATCGTTCATGCAGGGTTCTCCTGAATCGCCTGGATGCCGTCCTCGCGACGGCTGGCAAAGTAGTTGGCGAAGTACTGGCGCAGCCCCGGCTTGTCCATGCCCTCGGCCCACTCCAGCGGGGCGCCGGGGGCGATCTGCAGATCGGTCCAGGGGTCGAAGCCAAGGTCGGTGATGTCATGCATGCGCAGGAAGTAGCGGCGATTCACGGCATCGCCGTGCCACAGGTGGCGGATGCGGCCCGGCACCAAGCCGAGGCGGCCCTGTACCCGCTGGTGGAAGCGGCGGCCCCAGGCCTTGAGGTGGTCTATCTGCCGGGGGTCGTGCTTGAGGGCATTGCGGATGCAGAAGTTGTAGTCGTCGAAGATCGCATGGGCCATGAAATGGTCGGCGCTGCCAGAGACGGCGCACTCGTACAGCCCCACTTCATCGAAGATCTCGCGGCGCATGGCCCAGCCGTAGCCGGTGTGACCGTGCAGGTCGTAGCGGCCGGCGTCCAGGCTGTCGGGCTTGCTCTTCATGACCGAAGCGAAGGAATGCGCGATATCGGCCGTGGCGCCCTCGACGTTGCCGCGCTCCAGGCGCAGGCAGCTTTCGAAGACCTGGGCCACCGGGTATTCGCGCAGCACGCGTACCAGGTCGCTGGCCCAGGACCGGTTGTCGAAGAGGATGTCGCAGTCGAGCCAGGCGACATGGCGGCAACTGCCGGGTAGCCAGGAGGCGGCCAGGTTGAGCAGGCGCTCCTTCTGCCAGAGCAGTGTGCGGGCGCGGACCTGGATGACGTCCAGGCTCGGAGGCAGCTCGAAGGGTTCGTCGCCAAAGGCGCATTCGACGGTGATGCAGGTCACCTCGGCCTTGCGCATGCCGGCGATGAACAGGTCGTAGTTGTTCCGGCGGGTGGCGTAGCCGCAGGGGTTGAAGTAGGTGGTGATGACAACGAGTCCGTTCATCGACTGAAAACTCCTACCTTTAAGTCGTTACCCATAACACAAGGAAGCCCCAAATGAAATTAACGAAAAACGGGAGTTCCCAAACACACCACTTGACGATGCCAAATAGAGGAACAATACACCACCAAAGAACTACAGCCATGAAAAAAACACACCCAAAAGCGAAAAAACCAACCACCTTGAGAATATCAATCACCGGCATAGAAAAGAAACTCAAAACCCGGTCAATCCAACCCAGGATCTTTTTGTCTTTTTCAGGGACGCTGGGTACTACACCGACGGCCCAGACCATCTGGCGAATATATCTGTAGAGCATTCGCTCGGTAGTCCCTGGAATATCAAGCAAATCAAGCAAGGACAGAAAAATTTCCTTCAACATAATCTTTAGAGCCAACAGCGGAAGTGCGGCGTAAGCGATTAAAATGGCCAAGACAGCCCAAAGCTTCAGATAACTTTCCCAAGAGCCCCATAGCTCGAAATAGGCATCCGGACTAGCACCGAGCGTGATAACCAACGTTGCAATAATTGCAAAAAAACCTACAACCAGCGTCATGAAACGCCCTGGTTCCGGGAGCGTGCCATAAAACGCCTTGAAATCACGCGTGTAATCAGGAGCGGCTTTCAAGTCAATGCGCTGCCAATTGCGCCAGTCATTCTCCAACTCAAATGCCTTTTTTGCCAACTCATCGCTACGACACCCGTAGCGCTTACAAAACCACTGTAGCTCCTGAAGCTGTATACCAATAGCTGCCGAACAATCTTCTGGCAAATTTATTCCGGCCCTTCGTTCAATCTCGGCCGCGCGCACCAACGAAATAACATCAACACATTGCAACATTGAAATAAGCAATACAAAAACACAGTAAGACATCGACCAGGAAAAAACGGAAAATTCCGCTATCCGCCCTGACCAAGCAATACAAAACATGGCCGCCAGAATTATCAAAAGATAGACAAGAGTCACAAAATACTGGCGAACCCGCCACACCTTGCCCAGCGGAACACGAACAAACAGACTCCGATGCTCACGAACATCCCTGCGCAACTTTTGAATATCCATCAATACCCCAAGAACGAAAACCGACCCCCTCATGGAAGGGGGAAAACGCCGCAGATACTACCATCCAGCGCATGGCCCATGCCGTAACACGCATGATCATGCAGGTCGTATTGTCCGGGTGAGTGGAGTCTGAAGAATCACTGATGTGATGGTGTTACCGCCCGATACCCTACTCCGTTATCAGGTCACATGACCGTCAAGAAACCAGCCCGTAGGTAATGAACCGAGTGGTACGGTGATACCCCAGCCGCAGATAAACCGGGAGTCCCGCATCAGTGGCATGCAATGTGGTACGTCGTAGCCCGGTCGCCTCATGGGCCGCCTGCAGGGCGTGGCGCACCGTGGCTTCGCCGAAGCCCTGGCGCTGGGCGTCGGGCCGGGTCGCGACCAGGGCCACGTAGAGTTGCCCTCGGTTGACGATGGCCGCTGCCGTCGACACCGGCCGGCCCTCCTGGTAGCCGATGAAGGCAAACGCCTCCTGCGTCCAGAACGTCGAGCCCGCCAGTCCCGCGCGTCCGGCATCGAGGGTGGAGCCGTAGCCTTCGCTGTTGATATCGGCGTAATGCTGCAAGGCAACCTCATCCCGGACCCGCTCGAAGGTCAGCAACGGGTGCCCGGCCGATGGTTCGAATGGCAGGAGATCACCCACCATGCCGATGATATCCAGGGCAAAGGACAATCGTTCCTCAGCGGCAATCGATTCCAGCGCCTGGCGGGCCGAACCACCCAGGTAATCCTCGCAGACATACACCAGGCCATCCTGGCTGCGGGCGCGCAGGTAGGCAGCCCCGGCCCGCAGGCGCTCGCGCAACAGGTGTTCGTCGGTCATCCGTTCGTTGAGAAACGCAGCGTTCCAGAACGAAAACGGGCTGTCGGCCCAGCACAACGACAGCCCTGGCTGCTCCGACAGGTCGGCACCGCAACGGTCGCCGACCAGCACTTTCCACATGGAGATGTATTGTTCGACCGACTCAACGGCTTCGGGCACGCTCATCAGGCTACCTGCAAGAAAGGTGAATACCCCTAGCTTAGACGGGCTCTGCGGACAGGCTCGCATGGGGCGAGTGCTACCAGACGAGTCAGGCCTTCAGCCCCAACGCCTGCAACCGCCGATACAGCGTCCGCTCACTCAGCCCCAGCTCCCTCGCCAGCTCGCTACGCGAACCCTCGAACACCTCCAGCGCATGGGCCAGTTGCTCCAGGTCCTTGCGTCCCCGACGACGTAACGGCGCGGCGGCCAAGGGCGCCTCATGACGCAGCTCCGGCGGCAGGTCCTTTAGACGAATCACCCCGTCGTCAGTAAACAACCGCGCCCGTTCCAACACATTGCGCAGCTCGCGGACATTGCCTGGCCAGGCGTACAAGGTCAGCGCCTGCAACGCCTGCGGGTCGATACGCGGTACCGCACCCGGTGCCAGGCGCTGAAACAGGCTGTCGATCAGCAGCAGCAGGTCATCACTGCGCTCACGCAACGCCGGCAAGCGGATCGGAAAGGCACTGATGCGATAGAACAGGTCCTGGCGGAAACTGCCGGCCGCGACCATGTCCTTGAGCGGCTTGTGGGTGGCGCAGACCAGGCGGAAGTTCGAGTGCACGGTGCGCAGGCTGCCCACCGGACGGAAGCTGCCGGACTCGATCAGCCGCAGCAACTTGACCTGCATCGCCAGCGGCACCTCGCCGATCTCGTCGAGAAACAGCGTGCCGCCGTGGGCCGCTTCAGCCAGGCCGATCTTGCGCTGCAAGGCACCGGTAAAGGCACCCTTCTCGTAGCCGAACAACTCGCTCTCCAGCAGGGTTTCGGTCAGGCCCGTGCAGTCGACCACCACCAGCGGCCCGCCGGCTCGTGGGCTGCCTTCGTGCAGGGCGCGGGCGAAGAGTTCCTTGCCGGTACCCGACTCGCCTTGCAACAGCACCGGGATCGGCGACGGCGCCGCCCGTTGCAGCGCGGTCAACGCTTCCTTGAACGCCGCCGAACGCCCCACCAGGCCCTGGTGCTGGGGTTGCGCGGCCGCCACCGAAACGCTGTTCAGGCGCTCGACATAACCCACCACTTCGCCCTCGTGGCCAAGCAGCGGGCGCAGTTCCACGTCGACATGCTCCGGCCCCCGTGGCGTGTGATGGATGTGCAGCACCCGCTCGGGCAGCCGCGTCTCGAACGCCTTGCGCATCGGGCAGTGCTCGCCAGCCTGGTCGCAGGGCACCGCAAACTGGTGGGACACCCGAAAGCACTTGGCGCCGACATGGGGCCTGCCTTCGACACCGAACTGGCGCTGGTAAGCGGTATTGGCCGCTACGATGTTGTAGTCGGTGTCGAGCACGATGGTTGGCTGCACGTCGTGTTCGAGGTAGGACACCAACGCCTGCATGTCGGGTTGGTAGAGATCGGTGGCAATCAGGTTCATGACGACTCCAGGGCGAAGGCCGCAGCTTAATACAGCTGGCAGGCCTCTGCCATTTAACTGCCACTGACCGCCATGAAAACTGCCATTTCTGCCAGACTGATTTCCGGATGCACAAAAAACCGCCAATCATGCTGACAAACATCAATAAACAGTGGGAAAACCAAATGCCAGCCCGTTGGCATGCTTATTGAAATCCTCGACGAACAAGGGATGGCCCCCGACACCGTCGGTCGCCGCCCCTCTTTGCCTGGAGTTACGCAATGAACATCGGCGACAAGCTGACCGTAGAAGCCTTCTTCGATCCCAACACCTGGACCATCAGTTACCTGGTGCTGGATCGCGACACCCGCTGCTGTGCGCTGATCGACAGCGTGCTCGACTACGATCCCAAGTCCGGACGCACCCGTACCGAATCGGCCGATCGCCTGGTCACGCGAATTCGCGAACTGGATGCGCGGGTGGAGTGGATCCTGGAAACCCACGTGCACGCCGACCACCTGTCGGCGGCGGCGTACCTCAAGGAGCAATTGGGTGCCAAGGTGGCGATCGGTAGCCGCATCACCCAGGTGCAGCAGGTCTTCGGCGAGTTGTTCAACGAAGGCAGCGCCTTCCGCCGCGACGGCAGCCAGTTCGACGTGCTGCTGGCCGACAACGGCGAGTTCGCCATCGGCAAGCTGCGTGCCACCGCACTGCACACACCGGGACACACCCCGGCGTGCATGAGCTACCTGATCCACGACGGCGATGAAACCGTCGCCTTCGTCGGCGATACCCTGTTCATGCCCGACTACGGCACCGCCCGCTGCGACTTCCCCGGTGCCGATGCGCGCACCCTGTACCGCTCGATCCAGAGCCTGCTGGCACTGCCGCCGCAGACCCGGCTGTTCATGTGCCACGACTACCTGCCGGGCGGTCGCGAGCTGCAGTACATGACCACCGTCGCCGAGCAGCGCGCACGCAACATCCACGTGCACGAAGGTATCGATGAGGATGCCTTCGTCAGCATGCGCGAGGCCCGCGACGCGACCCTCGACATGCCGGTACTGATGCTGCCCTCGGTGCAGGTCAACATGCGCAGCGGCCAGTTGCCGGAGCCGGAAGACAACGGCGTGCGCTACCTGAAGATTCCGCTGAATGCCCTTTGAGCCAGGACCCCTTCCCATGACTTCGAACCACAGCAACACCCCGATCCAGAACCATGTGCTGATCGTCGGCGCCGGTGCCGCCGGCATCGCCACCGCCTCCAGCCTGCTGGCCCGCGCGCCCGGCCTCGACATTGCGATCATCGACCCGGCCGACACCCACTACTATCAACCGGGCTGGACCCTGGTCGGCGCCGGGGTGTTCAGCCCCGAATCGACCGCCCGCCCGCTGGCTTCACTGATTCCCCGTGGCGTGCAGTGGATCAAGGCCGCCGTCAGCGCCTTTGAACCGGACGCCAACCGGGTGGTGCTGGCCGACCAGCGCCGCATCGGCTACCAGCAATTGATCGTCTGCCCCGGCCTCAAGCTGAACTGGGGCGCCATCGATGGCCTGGAGGAGACCCTGGGGCGCAACGGCGTGACCTCCAACTACCGCTACGACCTGGCACCCTACACCTGGAAACTGGTGCAGGAACTCAAGGAAGGCCAGGCGCTGTTCAGCCAGCCGCCGATGCCGATCAAGTGCGCCGGGGCGCCGCAGAAGGCGCTGTACCTGTCCTGCGACCATTGGCGCAAAAGCGGCCGCCAGGGCAAGGTCAAGGCAAGCTTCCTCAACGCTGGCGCGGTGCTGTTCGGCGTTGCCGACTACGTGCCGGCATTGATGGAATACATCGACAAGTACGCCGTGGACCTGCAGTTCGGCCACAACCTGATGGCCGTCGACGGCCCGGCGAAACAGGCGACCTTCGCTCGCAGCCTGCCCGATGGCAGCCGCGAAACCCTGGTACGACCGTTCGACATGCTCCACGTGGTACCACCGCAGATCGCCCCGGACTTCATCCGCAGCAGCCCGCTGGCCGATGCCGCCGGCTGGGTCGATGTCGACCCTGCCAGCCTGCGCCATCGCCAGTTCGCCAATATCCACGGCCTCGGTGATGTCACCAACACCAGCAATGCCAAGACTGCAGCGGCGGCGCGCAAGCAGGCACCGGTGGTGGCGAACAACGTACTGGTGGCCTTGGGACGGCTGACGCGCCCGGCCGTCTACGACGGTTATGGTTCCTGCCCGTTGACGGTGGAACGCGGCAAGATCGTCCTCGCCGAGTTCACCTACGGCGGCAAACTGGCACCGACCTTCGCCCCGTGGCTGCTCGATGGCCGCCGACCAACCCGCCTGGCCTGGTGGCTGAAGGAACGCCTGCTGCCACCGCTGTACTGGCGCGGCATGCTCAAGGGGCATGAATGGCTGGCCCGACCGACCCTGCAAGCGGACAAGCCGGCGGTATGAACGAACATCTCTTGCTGGGCAGCGGGCTCGGGGTACTGATTGGCGCAATCCTCGCCCTGACCGGCGCCGGCGGTGGCATCCTGGCAGTGCCGCTGCTGGTATTCGTGCTGGGGCTGTCGATGGTCCAGGCAGCACCGATCGGCCTGCTGGCAGTGGGCCTGGCGGCGGCGGTTGGCGCCCTGCTCGGTCTGCGCCAGGGCATCGTGCGTTATCGCGCGGCCGGTTTCATCGCCGGCATCGGCATCCTGCTCACGCCGGTAGGGCTGTGGCTCGCCCACCGGTTGCCGAACGAGCCGCTGGCACTGGGTTTCGCCCTCGTGATGGTCTATGCCTGCGTGAGAATCTTCAAGAAGGCCCGCCATGAACTCAAGCACGGCCAGCCGGCACCACGTGCCGAGTTTCGCCCTTGTGTACTGAACCCGCTGCAAGGTCGCCTGCGCTGGACCCTGCCCTGCGCTCGCGCACTGACCGTCACCGGAATGCTGTCCGGCGTGCTGTCCGGATTGCTCGGGGTCGGCGGCGGCTTCGTGATCATCCCGGCGCTGACCCGCTACACCAACCTGGACAGCAAGAGCATCGTTGCCACCTCCCTGGCGGTGATTGCCCTGGTGTCCACCGGCAGCGTGGTGACGGCGAGTCTGTCCGGGGTGATGCACTGGTCGGTCGGCGCCCCCTTTGCCGGTGGTGCGGTGCTGGGCCTGGTGCTCGGGCGCCAGCTCGCCGGACGGCTGGCCGGGCCACGCTTGCAGCAGTTGTTCGCGGTGGTCGGGGTGACAGCGGCGCTGCTACTGGCCAGCCGTGCACTCGGCCTCTCTCTCTAGGCGCGGCGGGCACTGCCCGTCGCTGCAGGTCCACACACTCCACGCCAAGCCAGCAGCAGCGCCGTCGCCCCGCAGCCCAGCAGGCTGGCCCCCAGCCCCGACCCCAGGGCCAGCCCCAACAGGCCGAACAACACCCCGTGATAGCCGCCGCGTCAACCAATGCTTCTGCCACTGCCACAGGACAAGCGCCTGACGCCACTGCTGTCGTCATTGGAGCAATTGCCGCCGGAGTTGCAGGCGTTGACCGAACGCATCGGTGCCAGCAGCCGGACCATCGGCCGGATCTTCCGGCGGGAAACCGGCATGGGCTACCAGCAATGGCGCCAGCAGTGGCGACTGATGCGCGCCATAGAACTGCTGGCCACCGGTCGCAATATCGCCTACACCGCCTTCGAACTGGGCTTTGCCAGCGACAGCGGTTTCATCGGTTTCTTCCGGCAGATGACCGGCACCACCCCAGAGGCCTACCTGCAGGCGTCCAGGTAATTGCAGCCCAAGACCTCATGCAGGCGCCGTCCATCACTCAACCGCCGAAAGAAACCCGGCGAACGCCACGGCGCGTGGCCATCGACATTCGACGCGCCGCGCCCGGCCAGCACATCGTCGATCCAGACCGTGCGGGTCTCGAAAGAGATCCGTGTCAAATCCGTGTGATTGGGTACGCCGGCATGGGCATGGGCCCCGGAAAAGGCCAGCAGGCTGCCCGGTTCAATGACCACCGGCACGGTAACTTCATCATCGATGGACTCCAGCAGGTGGGGAATCGCCTGGTCGGCATCCACCGAATTTCTCCCATCGCGGTGCGAGCGCTCCAGCACCCGGCTCAGGTCGAAATCGGCGCTGCTGTTGGCCAATGCCCGCTCCCAGAGCTGTGGGTAAAGGGCGAAGGTCCGTCCGGCGCTGATCGGGTAGATCGGCGCCCACCAGTTGGTCTGGGCGTAGAGGTTAGAACCCCAGGTGTCGCGGTGGAAGGCGATGGTGGCCGTCGCGCGGTCACGGGGTGCAGCTTCCCCAGGCAGGTGCGGCGGCTGGAAGCGCAGGTGCAGGCGATCGCAGGCAATGCCGCTGGAAACCAGGCCAAGGCTGTCGAGGACCTGGAGCCAGTTGCGCTGGATACCGTCGTGCCGGTGGAACAATGTCTGCAGGCGGGTGAAGCACTGTGCCTGCTGGACAGGGTCCAGGTGCTGATGGATGTGGGTCGGATCGAACGGATACAGCGTTTCTTCCAACAGGCCACGGGCGGCCTCGACCAGTGCCTGCATGGCCGGTAACGCCAGGGCAAACACCTCCCCGGCGTAGATCCGCGAGTGAAACGCTTCAGGCATGGCCGGTGGCTGCAACTGGCTGTACATCCGATAGCGCTCCCATGAGACAGATACCCGGACTCTAGAGCATGCGCGTGCGGCACCAACAGGCTCAGTGGCGGGAAAAAACCACCGTACAGCCGGTCACTCCTTCGGCATCTTGCGAAAGCCCACCGCCAGGCGGTTCCAGCTGTTGATGGTGTTGATCGCCAGGGTCAGGTCGACCTGTTCGGTGGGGCTGAACTCGGCGTTGAGCAGTTCGTAGTCCGCGTCCGGCGCGTGGGTTTCGGAGATGCGGGTGAGCGCTTCGGTCCAGGCCAGGGCCGCGCGTTCGCGGGCGCTGAAGAACGGCGCCTCGCGCCAGGCCGACAGGGTGTACAGGCGCCGCTCGGTTTCACCGGCCTTGCGTGCGTCGGCGCTGTGCATGTCCAGGCAGAACGCACAGCCGTTGATCTGCGAGGTGCGCATCTTCACCAGTTCCAGCAGGGATTTCTCCAGCGGCAGTTTGTTCACCGCGCCTTCCAGCGCCATCATGGCTTTCATGGCATCCGGGGAGGCGGTGTAGAAGTCGATACGAGGTTGCATGGTGTCACTCCTGGGCGGGTTGGCAATGGCGCTACGTTAAGCCCGGCAGGCTCCAGGCCAAATAGCCAATTCCGGGCAAGATCGGGAAGCCAATCGGTAGACCGCTGCCAAGAGCCCAAGCGGCAGGCTAAACTGCCGGGCAGCATGCCCCTCCCCCCAGCGAGCCCTCACATGGAACTGCACATCACCCTCGAGGGTCGTCGCGACCTGGCCAGGCAGATCACCGATCAACTGCGCAGCGCCATCACCCGTGGCCAACTGGCGACCGGCACGCAACTGCCGCCGACCCGCCTGCTCGCCGAACAGCTGGGGGTGTCGCGCAAGACCGTGGCCGATGCCTACGCCCAATTGACCTACGACAATCTGCTGGTCGGCCGGGTCGGCGCCGGGACCTTCGTCAACGCTTACCGCCCCCAGGTTCGCACGCCCACTGCCGACGATGAACTGGCCGGCGCGGCGGTGATACGGCACTGGCGCGAAGCCTCGATACCCCTGCATCACCCCACCAGTATCCTGCGCTACGACTACCTCGGCGGAGCCACCAGCAAGCACCAGTTCCCCCATGACGAATGGCGCCGCTGCGTGCTCTTTGCCCTGCGCCAGACCGCCCAGGCCCGCGGCCTGTACAGCCAGCCCGAAGGCATCCCGATGCTGCGCGAGGCCGTTGCCCGGCACATCGGCTTTGCCCGTGGCGTACGCTGCAGCGCCGATGACCTGCTGGTGACCAATGGCGCCCAGCAAGCCCTGGACCTGGTCGCACGGGTACTGGTGGAGCCTGGCTGCACCGTCGCCGTCGAGGACCCCGGCTACCCGCCGGCACGCCTGCTGTTCGCCGCCCAGGGCGCTCGGGTGGTCGGGGTGCCGGTGGATGCAGAGGGCATCCGGGTCGACCTGATCCCCGAGGGCACGCGGCTGGTCTATGTCACCCCGGCGCACCAGTTCCCCCTCGGCATGCCGATGAGCCTGGAACGGCGCCTGGCCTTGCTGCAACGGGCGCGGGAACTGGGGGCGATCATCATCGAGGACGACTACGACTGCGAGTTCCGCTACGAAGGGCGGCCCACCGACTGCCTGCAGAGTCTCGACCAGCATGGCCTGGTGGCCTATGTCGGGACGTTCTCCAAGACCCTGCTGCCGGAGCTGCGCCTGGGTTACCTGGTGGCGCCGCCGGGCCTGCTCAAGGCGTTGATCTCGGCCAAGCAGTTGACCGACTGGCACACCGCAACCCTGACCCAATGGGCACTGGCCAAGTTCATCGGCGACGGTTACCTGGTCAAGCATATCCGCCGTTGCCACCAGGCCTACGCCAGCCGTCGCGACAAGCTGATCGAACGCCTGGACGGCGACCTGTCACCCTGGTTCGAGCGCATTCACTCCACCGCCGGCTACCACCTGGCCGTCCTCGACCGAGGGCAGGTGGATATCCCGCAACTGGTCGAGTTGGCCAAAAGATTCGAGGTCGGGCTGTATCCGCTGGCGCCCTTCTACTACACCGCCCCACCTCGCACCGGCCTGCTGATGGGCTACGGCTCGATCGAAACCCTGGATATCCAGCCGTCGCTGGACCGGGTGCTGGAGCTGCTCCAGCAGATCGCCTGAAACCGCAATCGACCGTTCGTTGACAGGAGGCAATTGCCAGCCCATGGCGCACCCCGCTAGAATGAGATCAATTCTTAATTACATTCATGCAGGATGCAGTCCAGCGAGCAGTCGGTGCCATGTCGTCAGCCCATCACCCGCACATTCACACGCTCTACAGCGAGCATCACGGCTGGCTGCATGGCTGGCTCAACCGCAAGCTGGGCAATACCTGCGATGCCGCGGACCTGGCCCACGATACCTTCCTGCGCCTGCTCAGCCGCCCTGCCGGGCGTTCGCTGGGCAGTGAACCGCGGGCACTGCTGACGCACATTGCCAAGGGCCTGGTGATCGACCGCTGGCGCCGCCAGGAGGTCGAACGGGCCTACCTGGAAACCATCGCCCATTTACCGGCCCAGGAAGTGCCGTCGCCGGAAACCCGCCTGCTGATCCTGGAAACCCTGTGGCGGATCGAGGCGTTGCTGCGGGAAATGCCGTGCAAGACCCGCGAGGCGTTCCTGCTGTCGCAGATCGATGGCCTCACCTACGGGGAGATCGCCGAACGCCTGGGCGTCTCGCTGATCAGCGTCAAGCGCTACATGCGTGATGCGTTCATTGCCTGCCTGAGCGTCGCCTGATGAGCCCCAAGCCGATCAATCCGCATATCCTCGGCGAAGCGGCCGACTGGCTGGTGCAGTTGCATTCCGGCACGGCTACGGCGGCCGATCGCCTGGCCATCGAACAGTGGCGCCAACGCAGTGCCGAACATGCCCAGGCCTGGCAACGGGCCGAAGCGGTGCTGGGCGACTTTCGCAACGTGCCGGGCGGGATCGTCAGGGACACCCTCAAGCGTGCCGAACGCCAGCAGGGCCTCGGTCGCCGACAGGTGCTGAACCGCATCGGCCTGTTGTTGCTGGCCGCCCCCCTGGGGGTGGCCTGGCAACGCGGCACCTGGGAACAGTGGACCGCCGACCAGCGCACCGCCGTTGGCGAACAGAAAACCCTGACCCTGGCCGATGGCAGCCAGGTACTGCTCAACACCGACAGTTCGCTGGACATTGCCTTCAGCAGCCAGGAGCGTCGGCTGATCCTGCTGACCGGCGAAATCCTGGTCAGTACCGCTCGGGATCCGGCGCCGACCCATCGACCATTTATCGTCGAAACCCCGCAAGGAACAGCGCGGGCCCTGGGCACCCGCTTCAACGTCCGGATCGACGGACAGCGCAGTGAAGTCGCAGTACTCGAAGGTAGCGTGGAGCTCAAGGCCCAGGCCACTGACGCCCACTCGACATTACAGGTAGGGCAACGAGCGAGACTGCACTACAGCCGGGTCGAACCCGCGGAGAACTTCGACGTCGCCAGCCTGACCTGGGACCGCGGCATGCTGCTGGCGCGCAACATGCGCCTGGTGGACGTGCTGCAGGAACTGGGACGCTATCGGCCCGGCGTGCTGCGCTGCCAGTCGGCAGTAGCCGATTTGCGGGTGTCGGGGGCGTTTTCGCTGAAGGACACCGATTCGAGCCTGCAATTGCTGCAGAACACCTTGCCGCTGAAGGTCAGCCGGTTGACCCGCTACTGGGTGTCGGTCGAGGGCTGGGCCTGATCTCCAGGCTCCCAGAAAAAAATCTCCCCTGAACTGATACCTTTTTCACGCTCGTCCGGTGTGTGGATAACCCCCTGCGTTTCCACGCTTCCGACAGGATTGCTAGATGATCTCCAGGCACCACCCCCTGACGCCCCGCCTGCCGCTCCAGGCGCTGACCCTGGCCCTCGGCCTGACCCTCGGCGTCACCCTGCCCGCCACCGGCCATGCCGCCGAAATCGCCGCCGAAAACGCCCAGCGTCCCTACAGCATCGCCCCCGGCCCGTTGCACCAGGTGCTGGCGCAGTTCGCCGTCAGCGCCGGCGTGCCGCTGTCGTTCGACCCGGCGCTGCTGGGCAACCGCCAGAGTTCCGGGCTCAACGGCAACTATAGCGTGCTCGAAGGCTTCCAGAACCTGCTGCAGGGCAGCGGCTTCGACCTGGTCAGCAGTGGCAGCAGCGGATACACCCTCGCCCCGCATGTCGAGGCCAATGGTGCCCTGGAGTTGGGTGCGACCAACATCAGCGGCCAGTCCGGCGAGAACGCCGAGGTCTACAGCGGTGGCCAGGTGGCCCGCAGCGCCCGCCTGGGGATGTTCGGCACGCAATCGGTCGAGGACGTGCCCTTCAGCGTCACCAGCTACACCGCCCAGACCATCCGCGACCAGCAGGCCCAAACCGTCGGCGACGTGCTGCTCAACGATGCCTCGGTGCGCCAGTCCTCCGGTTTCGGCAATTTTTCCCAGGTGTTCATGATCCGTGGCCTGCCGCTGAACGGCGACGATATATCCTATAACGGCCTGTACGGCGTGCTGCCGCGGCAGATCATCGCTACCGAGGCGCTTGAGCGGGTCGAGCTGTTCAAGGGCCCGAACGCCTTCGTCAACGGCGTCACCCCCGGCAGCAGCGGTATCGGCGGTGGCGTCAACCTGCAACCCAAGCGCGCCGAGGACACTCCGACTCGCAGCGTCACCCTCGATGCCGGCGGCTCGGGCAGCACTGGTGCGCATGTCGACCTGGGCCAGCGTTTCGGCGAGGACAATCGCTTCGGTGCCCGCCTCAACCTGCTGCAACGCGAGGGCGATTCCGGGGTTGAAGACGAGGACCGGCGCTCGACCCTGGCCACCCTCGGCCTGGACTATCGCGGCGAACGCCTGCGACTGTCGGCGGATATCGGCTACCAGAAGCAGGTGATCAACCAGGGCCGACCGGTGATCTATCTCGATGCTGGCCTGAACAAGGTGCCCCATGCCCCATCGGCCAAGGACAACTACGCCCAGTCCTGGAGCTATTCGCAACTGGAAGACACCTTCGGCATGGCCCGCGCCGAATATGACTTCAACGACAACTGGACCGGCTACGTCGCCGGTGGTGCCAAGTACACCCGGGAGAACGGCGTGTACTCCTCGCTGACCCTCACCGACACTGCCGGCAACGCCCGCGGCGGCATGCTCTACTCGCCTCACACCGAGGAAAACCAGAGCCTGATGGCCGGCCTCAATGGTCACCTGCAGACCGGCCCGGTCAGCCATCAACTGAGCTTCGGCCTGGCCGGCATGTGGGGCGAACAGCGCTCGGCCTACGAGAACATCGCCAGCGCCGGGCGCTACTACAACAACATCTACGATGTGGTTCCGCGCCCACGGCCGGTGGCGACCTCATTCGGCAGCGACATCCATGACCCACGGGTAGTGGGCAGGAACCAGATCCGCAGTACGGCAGTGGCCGACACCCTCGGCTTTATCGACGACCGCGTGCTGCTGACCGTCGGTGCGCGCCGTCAGTCCATCGTGGTCAACGGCTGGAACACCGTCACCGGCGTGCACAACGCCAGCTACGACGAGTCCATCACCACGCCGGTCTATGGCCTGGTGATCAAGCCATGGGAACACGTGTCGTTCTATGCCAACCGCATCGAAGGCCTGGCCAAGGGGCCCTCAGCCCCCACGACTGCGATCAACAACACCGAGACCTTTGCACCGGTGCGCAGCAAGCAGGTCGAGGCTGGCGTACGCCTGGACATGGGCAGCTACGGCGGCAGCCTCGGCGTCTATCGCATCGAGCAACCGTCCAGCTACACCGGCTCCGACCGGATCTTCCGGGTCGAGGGCGAGCAGATCAACAAGGGCGTCGAGCTGAATCTGTTCGGCGAACCGCTGCAGGGCCTGCGCCTGCTGGGCGGTGCGACGGTGATGAAGACCGAGTTGAGCGGTACCCTCAACGGCACCAACGACGGCAACCGTGCGGTCGGCGTGCCGAGCTTCCAGTTCAACCTGGGCGCCGACTGGGATGTGCCGGGCATCGAAGGGGCCGCACTGAGCGCGCGGATGCTGCGTACCGGCGGGCAGTACGCGAACGCCAGCAACACCCTGAGCCTGCCAAGCTGGAATCGCTTCGACCTGGGCGCGCGGTACCGTCTCAAGCTGGATGAGAAGGAAGTCACCCTGCGGGCCAACCTGGAGAACGTGGCCAATACCGCCTACTGGGCATCGGCCAACGGCGGGTACCTGACCCAGGGGACGCCGCGGACCTTGAAAGTATCGGCGACCGTGGACTTCTGATCGACTGCGGCGCCTGCTTCGCGGATAAACCGGGACGTCGGACCGGTTCATCCGCGAAAGCGATATCCCTACCCCCTAAACGCCACGGCTGCGCAACCACTGCAGGAACCCGCGCTTGACCACCGGCTTGGGCACCTCGCGGGTGAAGTTCTGCGCCGCATGCAGGCGGTGATCGAGCAGGCTTCTCATCGCCTCGCCGATATCATGCCGGGCATCCAGGCACGGCTTGAGGTATTCCTTCTCGATCCGGTACAGCAGGCAATCGGTCTTGGCCGTGAAGTCAGCCGGCATCCCCTGCTCGGCCACGATCCCGGCCTCGCCGATCACCTCGCCCGGCCCCATCCGTGCCGCTTCCACGGGCTTGTCGCCGCGCAACAGGGTGACCGAAACCACGCCCGACTCGATGATGAACAGGTGATCGCTGACCTCGCCTCGTGGCAGGATCATGCTGCCGGCGCGGAACAACTGCGCAACCATGTTCTGGCTGAAGGTCTCCTTTTCCTCGGAGCGCAGCGTCGAGAAGATCGTCGAACCTTCCAGCAGCGCCCGTGGCCGCGAGGTGGTATTGGGCAGCGTACTCTCCGCCGTCGACAGCAGGCTCACGCCCGAAGCCTGCAGATGCCGGAACGCCAGGTCGAAGAGTTGGTTGCGCACCTCGCGCTTGAGCCCCATCGCGCTGACGAAACCACTGATTTCATATTCCACGCCCGTCGCGCTGGAGCTCTTGAGCGCCACGCTCGGCGCCGGCGTAGCCAGTAGCGCCCGGCAACCCAGGACCGCCCGCTCCAGTGCCTCGACCACCACGTGCGGCCGCACATGCGGACTGACCTGCAGGCTGATGGCCAGGCCGTGCACATCGCTGGGCCGGCTGAAGTTGATGATCCGCGCCTTCGCCGCGAGGGAGTTGGGCACCACCGCCAGGCTGCCCTGGGAGGTCTGCAGGCGCGTGGTGCGCCAGTCGATATCCACCACCCGGCCCTCAGTACCGTCGATGGAGATCCAGTCATCGACCTGGTAAGGCTTGGTCGTATTGAGCACGATGCCGGAGAACACGTCGCTGAGGGTGCTCTGCAACGCCAGGCCGACGATGATCGCGAACGCCCCGGAAGTCGCCAGCACGCCCTTGACCGGCAGGTCGAGCACATAGGCGGCCGCCGCGATGATCGCGATCAGGAAAATGATCGCCCCCACCACGTCCTGCAGCAGCCGCCCGGCATGCCCGACCCGTTGCATCATCACCGTGCCGACCAGCACCGTCAGGGTTCGCGCACCGAACAGCCACCAGCCGATCTGCAAACCGGTGGCGGCCAGGTGCCGGGAGATGTCTTCGGGCCACGGCGCGATCTGCATCGGGTTCATGCCTTCGTTGAACAGCACTAGGCTGTACAGCGAAAACACGGTCAGACGGACCACCAGCTTCCAGTTGCTGCTGCGCGAGCCGAGCAGGCGCCACAGCAGCAGGTCGATCACCAGCAGGAACAGCGCGCACAGCAGCGGGTGGTCGGACAGCAGGGGGTGTTGGGTGAACAGGTCAGGCATCGCATGGCTCCGGAAACAGCTGGACAGCTGCAGGTGCCAAGGATAGCCCGCTTTCACCCGTGGCTTACAGTGCGCCGTCAGTCGCTCATGTGACCGAAACGGCCGCTGTGGAAGTCGGCGAAGGCCTGGTGGATCTCTTCCTCGGTATTCATCACGAACGGCCCGTGGCCGACGATCGGTTCGTCGATCGGCTCGCCACTCAATACCAGCAGCACGGCGTCGGCTTCGGCCTGTAGTTGCAGGCGCTCACCGGCCTGCTCGAACACCACCAGTTGCCCGGCACTTGCCGTCGCCTCGCCATTGAGCCGGACGCTGCCACGCAGCATCACCAGCACCGAGTTGTGACCGGCGCGCAGGTCCAGCTCCAGCGTCTTGCCACCCGCCAGGCGGATGTCCCAGACATCTATCGGCGTGAAGGTCCGCGCCGGGCCGCGCTGGCCATCGAACTCACCGGCGATCAGGCGCAGGTGGCCAGCACCGTCCTGGAGGGCGATGTTCGGAATGTCGCGATCCAGGATGCCCTGGTAGCCCGCCGGCGCGGATTTGTCGCGCGCAGGCAGGTTGACCCAGAGCTGGACCATCTCCAACCTGCCACCACGCCGGGCAAAGGCTTCGGAGTGGAACTCCTCATGGATGATCCCTGCCGCCGCCGTCATCCACTGCACGTCGCCAGGCCCGATGATGCCGCCAGCGCCGGTGGAGTCGCAGTGCTCGACCTCACCGTCATAGACGATGGTCACGGTTTCGAAACCGCGATGGGGATGCTGGCCGACCCCGCGACGCTCGGTAGTCGGGGTGAATTCGGCAGGACCGGCGTGATCGAGCATCAGGAACGGACTGATCTGCTGGCCGAGGCCGTCGTAGGAAAACAGCGTGCGCACCGGGAAACCGTCGCCGACCCAATGGCCGCGCGGGCTGGTGTAGATGCCAAGAATCTTTTTCATGGATGCCTCCATCAAGTCATGGCGCATAGCTTAGATTCACTGCGTTTTTAGCGGTAGTCGGCAAAAATCGGCCTGATCGTTCCGCCTATGGAACGATCAGGCCCATGGCGCTACGCGAGCTGGAGGGAATCGCTCGGTTACAAATGCATTAAATTATCGTTTTACAATAATTAATTGCTTCAATATATTCATTTCATGCCCTGACTCCTGGCGCTTACCCGCAAAAATCATCGACCCTAAAGGATGTGTCATGACCTTCGATCGCCTCTCCAACCAAAGCCGGCTCCTGGCCCACGCCACCCTGCTGCTGATCATTGCCATGCTGCTGGTCAATATCGCCTGCTGGTTCTACCCCAACCTGGTCAGCGACTACGGCATCGGCTTCAACCTGGGCCTGCTGGCCAACAGCTACAACATCAGCGTCAACGACATGCCCCTGTGGCAACGGGCCGGCTGCATCGTGCTGTCGAGCATTCCATTGCTGCTCCTGGCCCGGGGGCTGCTGGCCCTGCGCAGCCTGTTCCTGGCCTACAGCCGCGGCGACTACTTTTCAGTTGGTTCAGCCGAGCACCTGGGCAAGGTCGGCAAGAGTGTCGCTTTCTGGGTACTGGGCACCCTGCTGCTGGAGCCGGCCCTGAGCGTATGGATGACCTTCCTGCTGCCGGCAGGCGAACGCATGCTGACCCTGGGATTCAGTTCGGCCCAGTTGGTCGCCCTGTTCCTGGCCGCCTCGATCACGCTGATCGCGAAGATTCTCTACAATGCCTGCTCGCTGGCCCG
Source organism: Pseudomonas sp. UTLPPB19802 (assembly GCF_059730225.1). Taxonomy (NCBI): domain Bacteria; kingdom Pseudomonadati; phylum Pseudomonadota; class Gammaproteobacteria; order Pseudomonadales; family Pseudomonadaceae; genus Pseudomonas; species Pseudomonas sp. UTLPPB19802. Next base: position 3,054,224 of record NZ_AP048545.1, on the reverse strand, counting down.
CGAAAACCAGCAGTTTGTCTAGGACCCCACGATGCCAATCGAAATAAAACTGGATGTCATGCTCGCCCAACGCAAGGTCAAGTCCAAGGACCTGGCGGTGGCCATCGGCATCACCGAACAGAACCTTTCGCTGCTCAAGCAAGGCAAGGTGAAGGGCTTCCGGCTGTCGACCCTGGAGGCGATCTGCGCCTTTCTCGACTGCCAGCCGGGCGATCTGCTCAGTTACACACGGGGCGAGCCGGTGGAGGCGTAAACGGCTATTCCTGGACCCGGTAAAGAGTCCTTTGCTCGACTCCCCATTCTTCTCAAAACGGGGATGGGGGATACCCGTGCCCATTCCCACCGCCATTCCAGGAATCAACCTCGTCTGTTCCTGTCCAGGCGCCCCGGCCTGGGACTGACCTTCAGAGCAACTGGTTGCGCTTGGCGAACTCCGCCAGCGCCACCACCGACTTGAGGTTAAGCTTGTCGATCAGCCGGGTCTTGTAGGTGCTCACGGTCTTGTCGCTGAGCAGCATCAGTTCGCTGATTTCCTTGTTCTTCATCCCCCGGGCGATGTAGCGCAGGATGCTCAGCTCTCGGTTACTGAGATGTTCAATCTGCCGCGCCTCGGATTCGTTGACATGGGTGGCCATGCGCCCGTGGTCTTCGAGCCGGGGAAAGAAACTCTTGTTGAGCATCACCGCCCGCACCGCCAGTTGCAGTTCATCGAGCTCGGCGGTCTTGGACACGTAGCCGAGCGCTCCGGCACGCATGCAACGCTCGGAGTAGAACTCCGGCGCCTGCTCGGTCAGCACCACGATCCGGCTGGACAAGCCCAGCGAGCTGATGCGGGTGATCACCTCCAGGCCATCGAGCCTGGGAATGTTCAGGTCCATCACGATCAGTTGCGGTTCCAGTTCCCTGGCCCTCTGTACCGCATCGACACCGTTGTCGGCCTCGGCCAGCACTTCGTAGTCGAGTTTCTCCAGCAATATCTTGATAGCCAGGCGAACGAACGGGTGATCGTCCACAATCAGTGCTGTACGCATCGCAAATCCTTGAGAAGTACGCCGGCCACTGCTTGAGACAGGTACGTGCTTGCATCGATCGAAATAGAAAGAACTTCAACGACCTCAAGTGTAGGAAAGTTCTCGGACACTTGCCTGAGCACGGCCCCCTTGCGGCCTCGCAGGCCAACCGGACGGATCGCGCACTTTATCGACCGGGTCCGGCGAGATATGTAGGAATAATCCCAAGACCGGCCCTCCGCAACGGAAGATATCGCTCAATCGGTCGTACTCGGGCTCCAGAATGCCTGTTGCACCCGGCTGGAGGTCGACAGCCGCGCCACCAGCGCATCCAGCTCGTCGCCGTCGATCGAGGTGGCCGCCAGGGTCGCCTCGATTTCCACTTCATCGTCGCCGACCGGTCGCACCTCGACGTCGCTGGCCGGATAGTTGCTGCGTTCCAATTCCTTTTCCAGCAACGACAGCACGACCTTCTGCTCGGCCCGCAATGCGGTCAGGTAGAGGATGTAGGTGACCTCCGCCGAAACCACGTCCAGCGGCTGGCGGTTGATGTAGTTGACGATCGGCCGCAGCATGGTGTTCGCCGCCAGCACGAACAGCGTACCGAGCAGGGCTTCGAGGATCAGGTCGGCACCGGCACAGGCGCCGACCGCCGCCGAGGCCCAGAGCGTGGCGGCGGTGTTCAGGCCACGAACGTTGCCCTCTTCGCGCATGATCACCCCGGCCCCGAGAAAGCCGATGCCGGAAACCACATAGGCAACCACCCGCACCGCGCCCTCGGCGCCACCCAGACGGTTGGCCATGTCGACGAAGATCGCCGCCCCCACCGCCACCAGCACGTTGGTGCGCAGGCCGGCGGTGCGCTGGCGATACTGGCGCTCGAAACCGATCAGCCCGCCGAGAATGAAGGCCGCACCGAGGCTGACCAGGGTATCGGTCAATGATTCGAGGTTGATGTTGTCGAGGGCCTTCATCCGCTCACTCCCCGTCTGATGATGTTGTCTACGTGGCTATCCGGCCGTGGCAGGCACTCCACTGCACGGCCTGACGCAACCCTGTGGCGAGCAGGCTTGCCTGCGCCCGGCTGCAAGGCAGCCGCAAAACCCAGCCACGCGGTCTGCCTGATACACCAGGACTGCCGGGTTTGGGAGTGCTGCGCACTCCAGCGCGGGCAAGCCCGCTCGCCACCAAAAGCCCGCGCACCACAAAAAACACATGGCACCCATGGCCCACTTACATACGACCCCAGCTCACTGCCAGCCGAACCGCCGGCTGTAGAAACCCTTCACCGCCTGCGTCAGCGCCATGTACGCCAGCAGGATCGCCGGCAGGAACACGAAGTACAGCGACGGCAAGGCCTGCAGCTTGAAGTAGTGCGCCAACGGGCCCATCGGCAGGAAGATCCCCACTGCCATGATGACCCCGGTCATCACCATCAGCGGCATCGCCGCGCGGCTTTGCAGGAACGGAATCTTCGGCGTACGGATCATGTGCACGATCAGCGTCTGGGTCAGCAGGCCGACCACGAACCAGCCCGACTGGAACAGCGTCTGGTGATCCGGGGTGTTGGCATCGAAGACATACCACATCAACGCGAACGTAGTGATGTCGAAGATCGAACTGATCGGCCCGAAGAAGAACATGAAGCGCCCGACATCCGCCGGCTGCCAGCGCTGCGGCTTGCGCAGCAGTTCCTCATCGACATTGTCGAACGGGATGGCGATCTGCGAGATGTCGTACAGCAGGTTCTGCACCAGCAGGTGCATCGGCAGCATCGGCAGGAACGGGATGAAGGCACTGGCCACCAGCACCGAGAACACATTGCCGAAATTCGAGCTGGCGGTCATCTTGATGTACTTGAGCATGTTGGCGAAGGTCCGGCGCCCTTCGAGCACGCCCTCCTCCAGCACCATCAGGCTCTTTTCCAGCAGGATGATGTCGGCCGCTTCCTTGGCGATGTCCACCGCGCTGTCCACCGAGATACCGATATCGGCAGTGCGCAGCGCTGGCGCGTCGTTGATGCCGTCGCCCATGAAGCCGACCACATGGCCGTTGGCCTTGAGCAGGCGAACGATGCGTTCCTTGTGCGACGGGGTCAGCTTGGCGAAGACGTTGGTGGTCTCGATCGCCTTGGCCAACTGCTTGTCGCTCATGCGCTCGATGTCATTGCCCATCAGCAGGCCCTGTTGCTCAAGGCCGACCTCGCGGCAGATCTTCGCGGTGACCAACTCGTTGTCGCCGGTCAGCACCTTCACCGCGACACCATGGGCGGCCAAGGCCCGCAGCGCTGGAGCAGTGCTTTCCTTGGGCGGATCGAGGAAAGCCACGTAGCCGATCAGGGTCAGGTCCTGTTCATCGGCCAGGCTGTAGACATCACCCCCGGCCTCCATCGAACGTGCAGCGACCGCCACCACCCTCAGGCCTTCTTCGTTGAAGGCGGCGGTGACCTGGCGAATCCGCGCCAGCAGTTCGTCGGTCAGCGGCTCCTCGGCCTCGCCGTGCCGAACGCGGGTGCACACCGACAGCACTTCCTCCACCGCACCCTTGCAGATCAGCAGGTGGGGATGATCCTGCTCGACCACCACCACCGACATGCGCCGCCGATTGAAATCGAACGGGATCTCATCGACCTTCTGGAACGCCGTGCCGACCTGCAGCTCACGGTGCACCTCGACATGCTCGAGTACGGCGACATCCAGCAGGTTCTTCAGGCCGGTCTGGTAGTAGCTGTTGAGATAGGCCATTTCCAGCACATCCTCGGACTCTGCCCCCCAGACATCGACATGGCGGGCGAGAAAGATCTTGTCCTGGGTCAGGGTGCCGGTCTTGTCGGTGCACAGCACGTCCATGGCACCGAAGTTCTGGATCGCGTCGAGGCGCTTGACGATGACCTTCTTGCGCGACAGGAACACCGCGCCCTTGGCCAGGGTCGAGGTGACGATCATCGGCAGCATTTCCGGGGTCAGGCCGACCGCGATCGACAGCGCGAACAGCAGCGCCTCCATCCAGTCACCCTTGGTGAAGCCGTTGATGAACAGCACCAGCGGCGCCATCACGAACATGAAGCGGATCAGCAGCCAGCTGACCTTGTTCACCCCGTGCTGGAACGAGGTCGGCGCCCGATCGGTGGCGCTGACCCGCTGGGCCAGGGCACCGAAGTAGGTGTTGTTGCCTGTGGTCAGCACCACCGCGCTGGCCGCCCCGGAGACCACGTTGGTGCCCATGAACAGGATGTTGTCCAGGTCCAGCGGATTGGTGGCACTGGGGTCGACCTGGCGGACGAACTTCTCCACCGGCATGGATTCACCGGTCATCGCTGCCTGGCTGACGAACAGATCCTTGGCGGTGAGCACCCGGCAATCGGCAGGGATCATGTCGCCGGCCGACAGCACGATCAGGTCGCCCGGCACCAGTTGACGGATCGGCAGCTCGATACGCTGGGCGCCCTGCACCTGCAAGGAAGCACCATGGAACTTGCCGAATACCGGCGCGGTGCCCGCGGAAAAATCCCGGCGCATTACCGTCGCGGTGTTGCTGACCATGGCCTTGAGCGCATCGGCTGCCTTGTTCGACTTCGCCTCCTGCCAGAAACGCAGCAGGGTCGAGAGCACCACCATGGAGAAAATCACCGTCGCGGCCTTGAAGTCTTCGGTGAGCCAGGAGATCAGCGCCAGCAGGGTCAACAGCAGGTTGAAGGGATTCTTGTAGCAGTGCCACAGGTGCACCCACCACGGCAGCGGCTGCTCATGCTCGACCTCGTTGAGCCCGAACTTCTCCCGCAGCGCCTGGGCCTGGGCTTCGCTCAAACCCTCGGCATCGGCACCCAGGCGCTCCAGCAGCCCCTGGGGATGATCACTGGCGGCCGCCACCAGGGTCTGCGCCAGGGTGGGTGGGACCTCGCGGCTGACCGTCGCGTCGGTCATGCTGTCGAGCAAGGCCAGGCGGCGGAAGTGCCGGGCGAAATGCCGGGTCCGCAGGAAACCGGCGAAGAACTCTTTCAACAGGGTAAGTTTCATGGGGCTGACTCCCGCGCCACCGGCCCGGTTCCTGCAACGACAGGGGCACGGGCAAGGTTGATCTTGCGAGCAGAAACCGCATGCGCAATACCGCCAGGCCGCATCGGCCCCGAGGGGACAGGCGCAGCCAGCCACCCGGCAAAAACGCCAGGCGTGTCGATAGCGTCGCGACGGGCCAAGGGCCACATCACAGGCTGTTCAGTGTCGGGAAAAGGGACGTCGGGATACAGCCGCCAGGGGCTGCCATCGAGATGCCGCTTCTCGCTTTCGGGCGAGACAACGGCAGGGAGAAACTGCGCGTTATCTTGCCGAGAATATGCCGGTCATCGGAACCGGCCGACTACTGTCACTCGAACAAGTACCCACATGGGCCTCCGCAATGGATGAAAACGCGCGAAGCTTACACTTCGACATTTGCAGCGTAAACGGTAACAAGACGTTTCGCATGGCTACCGAAAGGTTCTTCAGGAAGGGTTCAGGTTTGGGATAGCCAGCGTCACTCGCAGTCCCACTGACGCATACGCGCACGGCAGTGTTTCATCGCATTGACGATATGTTTTTCCACCAAGCTGCCGGAAATATTCAGGCGCTGGGCAATCTCCGGATGCGACAACCCCTCCAGCTTTCGCAACATGAAACTGTCGCGGCACAAGCTCGGCAGCTCGGCCAGGGCACGCCGCAGCATGTCCAGGCGCAGACCATGGTCCAGTTCGGTTTGTGGCGAGGGACTGAAGAAACGCTCGTCAGCATCGAGCACTTCAAGAGACTCGTTCTGGCGCACGGCATTACGCCGGTGGTCATCAATCACCAGATTCATTGCCGTGCGATAGAGAAACGCCCGAGGCTCTTTAATCGGTGTGTCACTGGAACGCTCCAACACCCGCACATAAGCATCGTGCACCACATCCTCGACAACCTCGCGGTTGCCCAGTCTTGCATTGAGGAAAGACACCAGCTCGCGGTAGTAGTTTTCCAACATGGCTCCTGTCCGCACGCTGGGCGGGGCCGGTCCTTGAGTCATCGACGACGAAGGTTCGATGGTGGCAATTTGAGAATACGTAATTTATAGTAATTCTCATATAGATTTAAAGTGCCGCCAAACAAAAGACTGAAACGTCTGGAAAAGCAGCTCCGGACAAAGGCTTAAATTCACAGCAGGACTCCTCGTCTAACTGAAAGCTCCCGTATCCCTGCCTGCGACCGATATCGACTCGTCGGCGTGGCCACGGTTCGATCTTCCATCGGCTGGAACCCTGCATGAAACGTCCTCGACGCACCCGACGCGCCCTGCTTGTCTCACTCTGCCTGATCCCTGTCGTCGCCTTCGCCACCTGGCAGATCCTGCCGCCGGGACGTGACAGCTTCGCCACCGTCACGGTCAACCGCGGTGATATAGAAAGCAGCGTTACCGCCCTGGGCACCCTGCAGCCACGTCGTTATGTCGATGTCGGCGCCCAGGCTTCCGGGCAGATCCACAAAATCCACGTTGAAGTCGGCGATCAGGTCAAGGAAGGCCAGTTACTGGTCGAAATCGACCCCTCGACGCAGAAGGCCAAGCTCGACGCGGGCCGCTATTCCATCGAAAACCTCAAGGCCCAGCTTCAGGAACAACGTGCCCTGCACGATCTGGCCCGACAAAAATACCAGCGCCAGTTGCAACTCAATGCTGGCGGAGCGACCCGAGTTGAGGACATCCAGAGCGCCCAGGCCGAAATGCGTACTACCCAGGCACGCATAGACATGTTCCAGGCCCAGATTCTCCAGGCCCAGGCCAGCCTGCGCAGCGATGAGGCGGAGTTGGGTTATACCCGCATCTACGCGCCCATGACCGGCACCGTGGTCGCCCTCGACGCCCGCGAGGGTCAGACCCTCAACGCCCAGCAGCAGACACCATTGATCCTGCGAATCGCCAAACTGTCGCCAATGACCGTCTGGGCCGAGGTTTCCGAAGCCGACATCGGCCACGTCAAGCCAGGCATGAGCGCCTACTTCACTACTCTAAGCGGCGGGAACCGCCGCTGGAGCAGCACAGTGCGACAGATTCTGCCGGTGCCGCCCAAGCCACTGGAGCAGGCCAGCCAGAGTGGCAGCAACAGCCCCAGCGGCAGCAGCAAGAGCGGTGCCGCGCGAGTGGTGCTGTATACCGTGTTACTGGACGTCGATAATGCCGATCAGGCGCTGATGGCGGAAATGACCACCCAAGTGTTCTTTGTTGCCGACCGCGCACAGAACATCCTTACCGCACCGATCGCCGCCCTGGTCGGTGGCAATGAACCACACCGGCAGACCGCCAGGGTGGTAACCCCGGAGGGTCGGATCGAGACCCGCGAAGTCCGCACCGGCATCAGCGACCGTTTACGCATACAGGTGCTCGACGGCCTGGCCGAGGGCGATCACCTGCTGATCGGTCCGGCCGTCGGTAGCGGAGGCTGAATGCAAACGCCACTGATCGAACTGCAGGACATCCGTAAATCCTACGGTGGAGACGACAGCCCTCTGGTAGAAGTGTTGCGCGGCATCGATCTGTCGATCCATGCCGGGGAGTTTGTCGCCATCGTCGGCGCCTCAGGCTCGGGCAAGTCGACCCTGATGAACATCCTCGGCTGCCTCGACCGCCCCACTTCAGGCAGCTACCGCTTCGCTGGCGAACCGGTGGCAGAACTCGACACGGACGAACTGGCCTGGCTACGCCGGGAAGCCTTCGGCTTCGTATTCCAGGGATATCACCTGATACCCTCCGGCTCGGCCCAGGAAAACGTCGAAATGCCGGCCATCTACGCCGGCACCCCGGCAGCCGAACGCCATGCCCGAGCTGCCGCCCTGCTGGACCGCCTGGGCCTGGCCAGTCGCCGCGGCAACCGTCCGCACCAGCTTTCTGGCGGCCAGCAACAACGGGTATCAATCGCCCGCGCCCTGATGAATGGCGGCCATATCATCCTCGCCGACGAGCCGACCGGCGCTCTCGACAGCCATAGCGGCGCCGAGGTGATGACCCTGCTCGACGAACTGGCCAGCCAAGGCCACGTAGTGATCCTGATCACCCATGATCGTGAGGTGGCCGCCCGCGCCAATCGCATCATCGAAATCCGCGACGGCCTGATCATCAGCGACAGCGCCAGCCAGGCTGATGCCCCCCCACCCAGCACTACCCCCGGCTCCCTGCAGGCCGTGGACCTGCGCCAACGCCTGAGCGATGGCAGCGAATATAACGGTGCCTGGAAAAGCGAACTGCTCGAAGCCGTACAGGCCGCCTGGCGAGTGATGTGGATCAACCGCTTCCGTACAGCCCTGACCCTGCTCGGCATCATCATCGGCGTCGCCTCGGTAGTGGTCATGCTGGCCGTGGGCGAAGGTAGCAAGCGCCAGGTCATCGCGCAGATGGGCGCCTTCGGCTCCAACATCATCTACCTGAGCGGAGCATCACCCGCACCACGCGCCCCACTGGGCCTGATCACTCTGGACGACGTGGCTGCATTGTCAGCACTGCCCCAGGTGAAAATGATCATGCCGGTCAACGGCAACGACGCAACAGTACGTTTCGGCAATCTGGACCACAACGCCTACGTAGGTGGCAATGACACCCAGTTCCCGGCGATCTTCAACTGGCCGGTGGTCGAAGGCACCTACTTCACCCAGGCCGATGCCCAGAGCGGTGCCGCAGTGGCGGTGATCGGCCACAAGATCCGCGACAAGCTGTTCCACGACCTGCCCACCCCCGTCGGCCAATACCTGCTGATCGAGAATGTGCCGTTCCAGGTGGTCGGGGTACTCCAGGAAAAAGGCGCCGCCTCCGGCGAGACCGACAGCGACGAGCGGGTAGCAATCCCCTACACCGCCGCCAGTGTCCGCTTGTTCGGCACCCGCGACCCTCAGTACGTGGCAATCGCCACCAGCGACGGGCGCAATGTCAAGGACGCCGAACAAGCCATCGACCAGGTGATGCTGACCATGCACAAGGGCCGCCGCGACTTCCGCCTGACCAATAACGCAGCGATGATCCAGGCCGAAGCCCGCACCCAGAACACCCTGTCGCTGATGCTCGGCTCGATTGCCGCCATCTCGCTGCTGGTGGGCGGGATCGGAGTGATGAACATCATGTTGATGACCGTACGCGAACGCACCCGTGAAATCGGTATCCGCATGGCCACCGGCGCCCGCCAACGGGACATCCTGCGCCAGTTCCTCACCGAAGCGGTGATGCTCTCGGTGGTTGGAGGTCTGGCCGGCGTGGTGCTGGCCATGGGCGTCGGCGGCATCCTGCTGTTGAGCAAGGTCGCCGTCGCATTCTCCCTTGCCGCCGTGGCCGGAGCCTTCGCCTGCGCTCTGGTCACCGGCGTGATCTTCGGCTTCATGCCTGCCCGCAAAGCCGCCCGGCTCGATCCGGTGGCAGCCCTTACCAGTGAATGATCGATCTATGAAGCCGCAACTCTCCCTGCTTACGGTCTGCCTGCTGCTCAATGCCTGCAGCGGCACCACCCCCCATCCGGACAGCGGCCTGGTGCCGCCGGCCGGCTGGCAGTTCACCCGACACCAGGCACTGCAACAGGACAATAGCCAATGGTGGAGTCAGTTCGGCAGCCAGGAACTCGACCAACTGATCGAACAGGCGCGCCTGGGCAGTCACGACGTCGCAGCCGCTGCGGCACGAGTGCGCCAGGCCCATGCCAGTGCGGTGATCGCCGGCGCACCGTTGCTGCCACAGGTCGACCTGAACCTGGACGCCAGCCGTAACAAGCTGCTGCACGGCACCGCCGACAGCGACAACGACAGCAAGAGCTTCGGTGCCGGTATCGGCGCCACCTATGAGGTGGACTTCTGGGGTGGGCTGGCAGCTACCCGCGATAGTGCCCTACAGAGCCTGCGGGCCAGTGAATTCGACCGTGCCACAGTGGAACTGACCCTACTCGGCAGCGTCGCCGACCAGTACGCCCGCACCCTGTCCGCTCGCGAACAGCAGCGCATCGCCGAACTGAATCTGGTCAATGCCCAGAGCGTGCTCAAGCTGGTACAAACCCGCTACGACTCCGGCTCGACCACTGCCCTGGAACTGGCTCAGCAAAAAAGCCTGGTGGCCGCCCAACAACGACAACTGCCGCTGATCCAGCAACAGGCCGCAGAGTCGCTGATCAGCCTGGCCGCCCTCCTCGGCCAACCGGTGCAGACCCTGAAGATCGGCAGCCAGCCCTTCTCCAGCCTGAGCTGGCCACGGATCGATGCGGGCCTCCCCAGTGAACTGCTGACCCGCCGACCGGACATCGCCCGAGCCGAGGCACAATTGGCGGCGGCTCAGGCCGATGTCAAGGTGGCGCGAGCGGCGCTGCTGCCGAAACTGACCCTGAGTGCCCGATTGGGCTCGGAATCCAGCGAAGCCTCCGAAGCCCTGCGCACCCCGTTCTACAATCTTACCGCCGGGCTGCTTGCGCCCGTGTTCAACAACGGGCGCCTAAGGGCGGAGCGGGACAAGGCCACGGCCCGCCAGGAAGAATTGCTGGAGACTTATCGCGCAGCGATTATCAATGGTTTCGCCGATGTCGAGAAAGCGCTGAACAGCATCGACCGCCTGGACCAGCAACGCCAATGGCAGGAAGAGGAACTGCGCCAGGCCAAGGCAGCCTTCGATATCTCCCAGAGCCGCTACCAGGCGGGCTCCGCCGACCTGCTGACCGTACTGGAAACCCAGCGCACGCTGTACGCTGCCGAAGACCTGAACGTACAACTGCGACTGAGCCGCCTGCAAGCCAGTATCGCCCTGTACAAGGCGTTGGGCGGCGGCTGGAACGAGCGCTGAGCCTGTTTCGGGGGGGGGGTGACGCAGAGCTCAATGGCTGCCCGGGTCGGCCTTCAGTGTCGGGGTGGCCGAACACGGCCCCGTGGCGAGCGGGCTCGCCCGCGCTCGGCTGCAAGGCAGCCGCAAACCCGGCGCCTCCGAGCTCATCCTGATACACCGTGCTGGCTGGACCTTGGGCCGCGATGCGGCCCAGCGCGGGCAAGCCCGCTCGCCACACCCAACCTCAGCAGCCCGGCAGTGGCCTTGCAGCAGCCATTCAGAGGTTTTTCAACGACAGGTGACGGGCATACCACGGACGCCGCGGCACTCGCCGCAGCAAGTCGGAAAGCCCCTTATCGTCGGCAAAAGTGATACGCAGTGCCAGTTTCATGGTCTCGGGGTCCATCTCCACCGACTTGCCGATGCTCAAGCCCGGCGTAGTACTGCAACCGTGAGTGCTGGGCCCCAACCACGGGTCATCCACCTCGACCCAGCGCCCCGGCGCGAACCACGGTACGCCATTGACCTCCATCCGCGCGACCTCGCCCGGATGGAAACGCTCATGGGCACGAAACCAGTCTTCGATACGATCATCGATCCAGCCATGGAACGACCAGAACACCGGATGCACATGGGAGGAGAACGGATCACCGAGAAAATCGTTTTCCGGCTCGAACCAGCGCGGGGCAAAATCGGTGAACTCGCGAGCCATCGGCACCGGCGCGCCGTTGGATGGATCACGGGGCACCGCAGCCCAGCGCATGTGCAGCCAGTCATGCAGGCCCAGTTCGAGTTCGGAGCCGAACTGACCAAGCGTCAGCCTCGACAGGTAGCGCGGGTCGGTATACTGCGACTCCCAGACTTGGAAGTTGCCATGGTAGGTCTCGTGGCTCTTGATATCGCTGACCCAAATGCCGTAGTCATCGTCGTCTTCGGCCACCCAGGCCGGCGGCACGGCCCACCCGTCATGGTTGTCAACGTAGTCAAAGAACCCCTGGCGATCACGCTCCAGCTCCGGTTGCGGCTGCGGGAAACGTCGCCAGGACGGCAGCGGCTGGATCGAGCGCGCGGCCTGCAACATATGTCGGTGCATGAAGAAGAAATCGACACCCGAGCCGTTGCGGTCCTTGCGCGGCCCGCGGGCGTCACGCTCCTTATCTCGGGGGCCGGGCTGCCAACCGATGCCGCGCAAGCCGTTACGTTTGTCTTCAGGCAACTTGTGCCACTTGTCCCGGGTGGCGTGCCAGAGCTGGTGGAACAAGCGATGCTCGGGCGACACCAGGCGCGCCAGCAGGGGGGGGGACAGGCCGATACGCTCTCGGGCCTCGGGAAAAGTATGCTTGGTGGCAACGAAACGGCTGTCCAGCTGGGTCGATGCCAGCGGTCGGTCAAGCCGTTCGATACGCCCGGAGAGGGTTCCAGTGCCGGCATTGCCATAAGTAGCCCAGACCTCATCCAGGGTCATGCTCAATTCGTATTCGGGAAACGCCTGACCAACCCGGAAGAGGCGCCAGAACAATTGCGCACCATCAGCCACCGTAAGGTCACCGACCACTCGCAGGCGCGGCTCGGCCTCGCCGCGCAAGCCCTCGGCGGTGTCGATGAAACCGTGCACGGCACGACCGCGTTGCGCAATATCGAGCAACACCTGCACCCCTTCCAAGGGCAACCCGACCAGACCGGCATCACGGCCCTCGAAACGAATACTCCAGACGCCACGCAAGTTGTTCGCCAAGCGCTGGCCGGCCGTGTCGAGCAGCTCGACAGTTGCCTCGCCCGGCGTGACGGGCTCGTCCTCGCGCGTCAGTTCACGGCGTGCGTAATAAGCTGCGGGGATGGCGGCGCCGGTAAGCGCCAGGCCCGCTATGAACCCTCGTCGAGAAATCGTCATCGCCCTACCTGTATCAGCCTTGAAGCAGGCCTTATCCCAGCTAGGACGTTGAGCCCGGAGCAAAATTTAGCCCACCACCAGTTTGCGAAAGCGCTAAATTCCTCGAGCGTCCACTCGTTCCTCCCAGATAGCAAAGGCCCTTGTGGCTGCCTGTGACCTGCGAACCAGAATGAGATGGCAATGACAAAACCGCGTTCGAAAAAGGCTCTCTATATCGGCCTGCCCCTGGCCCTGGCCATCGGCGTAGCCTCCGCCTGGCTGGGCTGGCAGTACTGGTCCAACCCGGGTTACCCGCTGAAGATCGTCAAGCAGGCGGACGAGCTGCAGGACCGGATCATCTCCTTCGACAGCCATGTTACCGTCCCCCTGACCTTCGGCGCCGAAGGGCGAGAAGCCGACAAGGATGGCTCCGCCCAGTTCGATCTGGCGAAAGCTGCTCGCGGGCGCCTGTCAGGCGCGGCGCTGACGGTTTTCGGCTGGCCGGAAATCTGGAACGGCCCGAATGCCCCCCATCGCCCGACGGCGGGTTTCGTCGATGAGGCCCGCAAGCAGCAGGAAGTTCGCTACAAGATCATCACAGGAATTGCCCGCGACTTCCCCAACCAGGTGGGAATCGCCTACACCCCCGACGACCTGCGTCGCCTGCATGGCGAAGGCAAGTTCGCAATTTTCATCAGCATGCTCAACGCCTACCCCCTGGGCCACGACCTGAGCCTGCTCGATACCTGGGCCGCGCGCGGCATCCGCATGTTCGGCTTCAGCTATGTGGGCAACAACGACTGGGCCGACTCTTCACGTCCACTGCCCTTTCTCAACGACACTCCCGATGCCCTCGACGGTCTTTCCGACATCGGCAAGCAGGCGGTCCATCGCCTCAACGACCTGGGGGTGATCATCGATGTCTCGCAGATGTCGACCAAGGCCCTGGAGCAGGTCCGTCAACTGAGCCGAGCGCCAATAGTCGCCTCCCACTCGGCCCCTCGTGCCCTGGTGGATATCCCACGCAACCTCAGCGACAAGGAAATGCAACTGATCAAGGACAGCGGCGGCGTGGTCCAGATCGTCGCCTTCCCGGCCTACCTGCGGCCACTGAGCCAATCGACCCAGGACAAGCTCAATGCCCTGCGCAAGCGCTTCGACCTGCCGCCGCTGCCCAACCTGGCCATGGCCCTGATGCCAGGTGATCCGATCATCACCGTCTGGCCGGAACAACGCTTCGGCGAATATGCCAGCGAGCTGTACGCGATCCTCGACAAGGAGCCCAAGGCCGACCTCAAGGACTTTGGCAATGCCATCGATTATGCAGTGAAGAAAATCGGCATCGACCACGTGGGCATCAGCTCGGACTTCAACGACGGCGGCGGCATCGACGGCTTCAAGGACGTCAGCGAAGCGCGCAACGTGACCGCCGAACTGCTCCAGCGCGGTTATTCCGAAGCCGATATCGCCAAGCTCTGGGGCGGCAACTTCCTGCGGGTCTGGGACCAGGTACAGAAGGCAGCCAAGCACTGAGCACTCCCCCTGCCCCCCAGCGGGAAAAGGGTTTACCCGCTTCGCGCAGGGCACCGATCCATTATCCAGACCACCCAAGTGATCATTCATGACTGACCGCAGAACCTTTCTCAAGCAGGCCGGCCTGCTCGCCGCCAGCCTGCCACTGGGTGCCAGCCTGGACCTTGCCGCTGCAACGACCAACCCAGCCGCCAAACCCGCGCAGGGCGGCGACAAATGGGCTCGATTGCGCCAACTGTTCGACCAGGACCCGGACTATCTGCATTTTTCCAATTTCCTCGTCACCAGCCATCCCAAGCCGGTGCGCGAGGCAATCGAACGCCATCGCGCAGCCATCGATCGCAACCCGGGCTTGGCGATGGACTGGGACCTGGCAGAAACCTGGAAACGCGAGAGCCAGGTACGCCACGCCGCCGGACGCTACCTGAAGGCCCAGCCGGGCCAGATCGCTCTGACCGGCAGCACCACCGAAGGCCTGGTGATGATCTACGGCGGCATTCATGTACGTCCCGACCAGGAAATCCTCACCACCGAACACGAACATTACTCGACCCGCAATACCTTGCGTCTACGTACCGAGCGCGAAGGTACCCGTGTACGCAAGATCAGCCTGTTCAAGGACCCTCACCTCGTCTCGGTCGATGAGGTGCTAGGCAACATCGCTCGCGCCATCAAGCCCGAAACCCGTGTACTGGGCATGACCTGGGTGCACTCGGGCAGCGGGGTCAAGCTGCCGATCGGCGAGATCGGCAAGCTGGTGGAGGAAAGGAACCGCAATCGCGACGACAAGGATCGCATCCTCTACGTGGTCGACGGGGTGCATGGTTTCGGCGTCGACAACCTCGATTTCCCGCAGATGAACTGCGATTTCTTCATTGCAGGTACCCACAAGTGGATGTTCGGCCCGCGTGGTACCGGCATCGTCTGCGCGCGCTCGGAAGAGGTCAAGGACGTGACGCCGCTGGAGCCGACCTTTTCCGAAGACACCAACTTCGCCACCTCGATGAGCCCCGGCGGCTATCACGCCTTCGAACATCGCTGGGCCCTGGACCAGGCCTTCGAACTGCACCTGGAGCTGGGTAAGGCCGATGTCCAGGCGCGGATCCATGCGCTCAACAGCGAACTCAAGCAGCGCCTGCAGGCCGACTCGCGCATCGAGCTGGTCACCCCAATGAGCCCGGAGCTTTCAGCCGGCTTCAGCTTCTTCCGAGTCAAGGGCCGGGACAGCGACCAGATCGCCGCCAACCTGCTGAAAAACAAGGTGGTGATCGATGCGGTGGACCGAGATGTCGGGCCGGTAGTGCGTACCGCCCCAGGGCTGCTCAACACCGAAACCGAACTGGACCGGTTCATGACGCTGCTCGGCCAGCAACTGTGAGCCCGGCTCGACAGCGCCGCCCATTGTTTTCCGATTTCTGCCTGCGAGATATCCCATGACAGCACAATCCCCCAGCACCAGAACCCGCGCCGTCCTCCGGTCGGCCATGACCCTCGCCACTCTGTTCGCGGCCGGACTGTGTGGCAACGCCCTGGCCGCCAGCGCTCCGATGCCTGGCAAGGTGTTCAAGGACTGCAAGGACTGCCCGGAAATGGTGGTACTGCCCGCCGGCACGTTCACCATGGGCAGTCCCGAGGACGAAGTCGGCCGCGAGCCGGACGAAGGACCGATGCATGAGGTCACCTTCAAGAAGGCCTTCGCCATCAGCCGTTTCCAGGTATTGGCCGGCGAATGGAAGGCCTACCTGCAAAGTACGGGCTACAAGATGCCGAATGGCACTCCGCGTCCGGGCCGCGAATGCCTGGCCGGTGTGCCGAGCTACCCGATGACCGATCGGCAGCCGGCAATCTGCATGGATTTCCACGAGGCCGAGGCCTATACCAAATGGCTGTCGAAAAAAACCGGCAAGGACTATCACCTGGTCAGCGAGGCCCAGCGCGAATATGCCGTACGGGGCGGTACCACTGGCCCGTTCCCCTTCCCCTTCGACGAGGGCAAGGAGTACAGCATCGCCAAGCACGCCAACACCTATGGTCCAGCGGACGGTTTCAGCTATACCTCGCCGGCCGGCAGCTTCCCACCCAACGCCTTTGGCGTCTATGACGGGCACGGCAATGTCTGGGAATGGACCGCCGACTGCTATGTCGACACCTACAAGGGCGCACCGACCGACGGCAGCCCGCGCCTGGATAGCCAGGAATGCGAGGATCGCCGCTCGATCCGCGGCAACGACTGGAGCGAAGCGCCGGTCTTCTCCCGTTCAGCCAACCGCAACGAACGCAACGAGTACACCCGCGGCGACTGGCTGGGTTTCCGCGTCGCCCGCGAACTCTAAATCCCACCGCGAAACACTCGTCTAAAGAGTTCAAGGCGCCGTACGCGGCGCCTGTTTCCCAAGACCTTCACGAGTAGCCCCCATGCCTCTCCAAGCACAAAGCCTCGCCCAGGAAACCCTGAGGATCCTCAAGCCCTTCTGGCTGCTGGTGGTCCTCTCGGCTGCCCTGGGGGTTGTCAGCGGACTCAGCGTCACGGCCCTGCTGGCGACCATCAACGACGCCATGAATGCGGATGGCGGCCCCGGCACCCGCATCGCCCTGCTGTTTGGCGGCCTGTGCATACTGACCCTGGCCTGCTCGACCGTTTCCAACCTGCTGACCAACTATGTGGGCCAGCGGGTGGTCGCCCGATTGCGCCAGGAACTGGCCGCCAAGGTCCTGGTAGCACCTATCGAACAACTGGAACGTTATCGTGCCCATCGACTGATCCCGGTGCTGCTCAATGATGTCAGCACCATCAGCACCTTTGCCCTGTCGGTGGCGCCGATGGTGATCGCCTTCACCGTCACCATCGGTTGCCTGGCCTACCTGGCCGCGCTGTCCTGGCAGATTCTCGCCTTGACCCTGTTGACCGTGATCATTGGCGGCGGCGTACAGTGGTTTGCCCACCGTATCGGCATGCGCAGCATCCTGCGGGCGCGGGACGATGAAGACGAGTTGCAGAAACACTACCAGGCGATTTCCGCCGGTGCCAAGGAACTGCGTATCCAGCGCCAGCGTCGCCAGTACATGCACGACCAGCAGATCCACGGCACCACCGAGCGCATCAGCCAAGCCAACATCCGCGCGGCAAGCATCTTCGTCAGCGCCGAAACCTTCGGCTCGATGCTGTTCTTCGCGGTGATCGGTATCGCCATCACCTTCCAGGCACTCTGGCCGACCACCGACAAGACCGTACTGGGCGGTTTCGTGCTGGTCATGCTGTACATGAAGGGGCCGCTGGAGCGCTTGGTCACAACCATACAGAGCATCAGCCGCGCCGAGGTCGCGTTCCGCCGTATCGCTGAACTGTCGTGGCGCTTCTCCTCGCCGGAGCCGCACCTGCTGGTCAGCGACCGGGACATCGATCCAACGCCGTTGCAGAGCATCGAGCTGCGCCAGTTGCGCTACGACTACCCCTCGGTCGAGGGCGTCCCGCCATTTCACCTGGGGCCGGTTGACCTGACCATCCGCCGGGGCGAAATCGTCTTCATCGTCGGCGAGAACGGCTGCGGCAAAACCACCCTGATCAAGCTGCTGTTGGGCCTGTACACACCGCAACAGGGCGAGGTACGCCTCAATGGCGCGCCAGTCGCCGCCCAGGGCCTGGACGACTACCGACAGCTGTTCACCACCATCTTTGCCGACTACTACCTGTTCGATGAAGTGGCTCAAGGTGGCACGCCGCTGCCGCCAGAATCGATCAAGTATCTGGAGCGTTTGGACATCGCCCACAAGGTCAGCATTCGCGACGGCAGCTTCAGCACCACTGACCTGTCCACAGGCCAGCGCAAGCGCCTGGCACTGCTCAATGCCTGGCTGGAACAACGCCCGGTGCTGGTATTCGACGAATGGGCGGCAGACCAGGATCCGGCGTTTCGCAGGGTGTTCTACACCGAACTGCTGCCCGAGTTGCGGGACCAGGGCAAGACCATCATCGTCATTTCCCACGATGATCGTTACTTCCCGGTGGCCGACCAACTGGTGCGCATGCAGGCCGGACAGATCCAGGTCGAACGCGTACAACGCGAGGCCGTGCCAGCCTGACACCGTCACCCCGCGTGCAACGCGCGGGGTGACCCCGCCTAAATTCCGCTCTCGCCGCTTCGTTCTTCCTATAGCCAGCGCTACGACATTTCCTGCGGACTGCGCCCCGCACGCAGCGTGCCGTGGAAGAAAGCCCCCTCACCGAAATATTTCTTCTTTGTTTTCCGATTTTGTCGGGCTGGTGCGTCTTCTTCTCAAGTAATAACAATTCCTAGTTGCTTTTCCACACTTAGAAAGAGCTGAAAGAATGCCGACAACACACCGACTGACCCCCTTGAGCAAAGCCTTGCTGGTTCGCAAGATGCTGCGCTCGCCTGTCGTGCTCGGCGCCATGGGGATGGCGCTGGCACTGCCGATGGCTGCGCAGGTACAGGCCCAGGAGTTCGAATTCAACATCGCTGTCCAGCCACTGGCCACGGCCCTGCAAGAGTTGGGGCGCCAGGGCAATATCCAGGTGCTGTACAACCCGGAGCGGGTGCAAGGCCTGCAGGGGGCAGCGGTCAAGGGCAAGTTCACGCCGGGCCAGGCGGCCAGTGAATTGCTGAAAAACACCGGTGTGAACTACAACTTCCAGGGCGGCACCCTGACCTTGAGCAGTGCCCCGGCCAGCAGTTCCGGCTCGGGGCTGAACCTGGCAGCAACCACCATCAGCGCTCAGGCCCAGACCCTGGGTACGAGTACTGACGGCACCGGTTCCTACACCACCGGCGCGGTCACCATCGGCAAGACCCCGCACACCTTGCGTGAAACGCCACAGTCGGTCACGGTGGTAACTCGCCAGCAGATGGATGACAAGAACCTCACCAAGCTCGATGAGGTATTGGCACAGACCACCGGCCTGACTCGCTCCAACCGCAACTTCGGCGGCAACATGTTCAACTCCCGGGGGTTCACCCTGGAAGACGACAGCTACATGATCGACGGTGTACCAGGCCTGGCCTACAACGTCAGCGGCTGGATCCGTCCGGACATGGCAGTCTTCGACCGCGTCGAAGTCTTGCGCGGTGCTTCCGGCCTGCTGGTCGGCGCTGGCAACCCCGGCGGTGCCGTGAACCTGGTGCGCAAGCGGCCTACCGCCGAGCCACGCTTCTCCATCAGCACCAGCGCCGGTTCCTGGGACAACTACCGCATGGACCTGGATGGCAGCAGCAAGCTGAACGAACAAGGCACCCTGCGCGGCCGTGCGGTAGTTGCCTATGAAGACCGCGGCTACTTCCAGGATGACCTCAATTCCCATACCCCGCTGCTGTACGGGATTGTCGAAGCCGACCTGAACGACTCGACGACCCTGGCCGTCGGCCTGCGTCACCAGCGCACGGTGTATTCCGGCTACACCATTTTCGGCCTGCCGCGCTACAGCGACGGCAAGGCCCTGGATGTGTCACGATCCACGTCGCTGGGTCAGGACTGGAACCGTCACTCGATCGAAGTCAACGAGGTGTTCGCCGACCTGGAACACCACCTCAACGACAACTGGAGCACCAAGGTCTCGGTCAGCCAGTCGCAAAGCATGTTCAACCAGCGGGTAGCCTATTCCTAGGGCATTGTTGACACTGTGACCAAGGATGGCACTTTCCTCGCCAACACCCAGTTTCGCCGGGAATACGTCACCAGCAAGGGCATCGACGGCCACATCGCCGGCAACTTCGATGCCTTCGGCCTGACCCATGAGCTGATGCTGGGCGCGAACTGGTCGCAGCAACACATCCTGAGCAAGCAGTCGCTGGTCGACATCAGCAAGCCGATCGACGTCTTCGATCCCGATCATCACATCATTGACAAGCCGACACAGCCGGCATGGCAAAGCCTAGACGACATCACCCAGCGCCAGTATGGCCTCTACAGCACCCTGCGCCTGCGCCTGGCCGAGCCCCTGAGCCTGGTACTCGGCGGCCGTCTGAGCTGGTTCAAAAACGACAACACAAGGTATGACTACACGCAAACGCCGATCCAGGAGACCCCCAACAACTACCGTGAAGACAAAAAATTCACACCCTTCGCCGGGCTTATCTACGACTTGAACGAAGAGTGGTCGTGGTACGCCAGCTATGCCGATATCTTCCGTCCGCAAAGCAACTACCGGACCGAAACCAACAAGAACCTGAAACCGACCCTTGGGTCGAACTATGAAACCGGCATCAAGGGTGCTCTGTATGATGGTCGCCTGAACGTCTCCGCCGCAGTGTTCTACATCAAGCAGAAAGACCTGTTCCAGACAGACGACGCTGCTACCGCTGCTAACCCAGATGCCTGTCAGCGAAACAACCCCAGCAGCGGTTCCTGCTACGTGAACGGCCCACCCAGCACCAGCAAGGGCGTAGAACTCGAAGCCACCGGCGAGGTCGCGACCGGCTGGCAGATGGCGGCCGGCTACACCTACAACATCAGCCGCAATGACGATGGCAGCCCCCTCGACGCCGAGACCCCGAAACATATGCTGCGCCTTTCCACCATGTACAACCTGCAAGGTGACCTGAATCGCCTGAGCGTGGGCGGTGGTGTATCGGCACAGACCTACTCCACATACGAGTCCCAGGGCCAGACCGTCACCAATCAGGGCCGGGCTGTCTGGGATGCGCGTACGCAGTACAAGCTGGACGATCACTGGAAACTGTCGTTCGACCTGAAGAACGTGTTCGACAAGAAGTACTATGAAGCCACCGGCGAAATACGTCGCGGCAGCTACTACGGCGAACCGCGCAACTTCATGGTCACCCTGCGCGGCGACTTCTGACCGCACAAGGTTGGCGTTAAAAGAACCAAGGGGCGACCCTTGGTTTTTTCATGGGCGACTGTTTCTGTGGCGAGCGGGCTTGCCCGCGCTCGGCTGCGAAGCGGCCGCAGGTCCCCAGTATCCGGTCCTTCCGATACATCGGGGATACAGGTTTCAGGGCCGCTGCGCGCCCCAGCGCGGGCAAGCCCGCTCGCCACTACAAGGTGATTCGCCCCGGATCACCAATCACCAATCACCAATCACCAGTCACCAGTCACCAGTCACCAGTCACCAGCAGGACGACCGTAGCCACACGTCCATTCACGACATGAAAAAGCCAGGGCACAGGCCCTGGCTTTTTCATGTCCCGCCGGCTCAGTCAGACTGACTTCAGACGCTCCAGTACCGCTGCCAGCAGCCCCTGGGAGAGGATGATGCTGTCGTGGTTCTCCTCCAGCACCGTCGAAGCCGACAATCCATTGCGCGAGCACTGCTCCACCAGCACCGCCTGCGCCGCACCGATTTCCCCAGCGGTCTTGCTTGCCCCCGCCCACCAGCAGTCCGGCTTGACCTGCAGTGGCTTGAGCGTGAAAGCCTCGCTCAGGATCGCGTTGATGCGCAACAGGCGGTAACCGGTTTCGATTTCGTCCTGTACGGCGATATCGCGATAGACCTCACGCAAGCCCTCGGCACTGACACCACCGGCCAACGCGACCTGGTCAATGACCCAATCGGCAATCGCCTGTTCGTCGTGCAGTTGCGCCCTGGCCTGCTCGATCAGCCCGACGATAGTCTGTTCCTCGACACCCGGGACGAATGCCAGGAGGCTGCCGACCAGGTTCGCGAACAGGCTCTGTTCCTCCTGCGCGGCGTCCTGCGCAGGCTCCTGCTCAGGCGCAAAGACCTCCAGCGCCGCAGGCAGACTGGTGTCCACCAGGCCGAGGAAGCTCACCTCGTCGCCGTCCTGTTCCAGCACATGCGCCACTTCGATCGCCAGGGCTCCTCCGAGGGACCAACCCAACAGGTTGTACGGCCCCTCAGGCTGAGTGTGTCTGATCTGCTGAACGTAGTAACCGACCATTTCATCCCATGTGCGGTCGAACCAGCCCGGTACCACATAGCTCTTGTTGACCAGCCCGTAGACCCGCCGGTCGTCCTTCAGTTGCCCGGCCAGCGGATAGTAGGAGTAGGTACCACCACCGCCCGGAGGCAGGCAGAACAACGGTGCGTTGTCCGTACGGCAGCCGTTCATGCTGATGACCGGCGTCTTCACTTTCGCCTCGCCTTCACGCATGAAGTCGGCCAGGTCGGCCAGTGTTTCCATCAACAGGAAGTCGTGCAGCTTGATGGTCACATCGAAAGCTTCACGCAGCCGGCCGACCAGGGAGATCACCAGCAACGAATGCCCGCCCAGCTCGAAGAAATTATCGTTCAGGCCGACCGTCTCGACCTTCAGCACCTCGGCCCAGATATCGGCCAGGCGCTGCTCCAGTTCGGTCCGCGGAGCGACATGGGTGCGCTGGGCCGCGTTGGCATCCGGCAGCGGCAGTGCCTTGCGGTCGAGCTTGCCGTTCGGAGTCAGCGGCATCCGTTCGAGCAGCACCAGGTGCGACGGCACCATGTAGTCCGGAAGACCGGCCTTTAGATACGCCTTGAGCTGCGCGTGCAGTATCTCCCAGGATTGCTCGGCGCCCGACTCATTGAGCACCAGATAGGCGGCCAATTGCTTGCCAGTAGGCCCATCAAGATCGATGACACTGCTTTCACGGACCGAGGCATGTTCCTGCAAGCGGGCCTCGATTTCTCCCAGTTCGATACGGAAGCCACGGATCTTCACCTGATGGTCAAGGCGGCTGACGTACTCGATCACCCCCTGCTCACGATAACGAGTCAGGTCGCCCGTGCGATACAGGCGACCACCCTGCTCGTCGAACGGGTCGGGCACGAAACGTTCGGCGGTCAATCCCGGGCGCTGATGGTAGCCACGAGCCAGGCCGCGGCCACCGATCAGCAACTCGCCACGAGCCCCCAATGGCAGGGTATCGAAGTCATCTCCAAGGATATGCAGGCTGGTATTGGCGATCGGACGCCCCAGCCAGACATCGTCACTGGAGGTCAGGTAATGGGCGGCCGACCAGATCGTCGTCTCGGTCGGGCCATAGACGTTCCAGACATGCCCGGCCTGCTCGATCAGTCGTTGCGCCAGCTCGGCGCTCAGCGCCTCGCCACCGCAGAGAACCTTGCGCCCAGCCAGCAGGCCGGCCGGTGCCTGGTCGAGCAGCATGCGCCAGGTCGATGGCGTCGCCTGGACCAGAGTGACCCCGTGGTGCTCGATCAACTCGACCAGCGCCTGCGGGTCCTTGTTGCCACCGTTGTCCAGCAATACTACCGAAGCGCCACACAGCAACGGCAGATACAGCTCCAGGCCGGCGATGTCGAACGACAGCGAAGTCAGCGACAACACCCGGTCCCGGGCATCGATACCGGGTTGTTCGGCCATGCTGAAGAGGAAGTTGGTCAAGCCTTCATGGCGCACCTCGACGCCCTTGGGCTTGCCGGTGGAGCCCGAGGTGTAGATCACGTAGGCCAGGTTGTCCGGGTGTGCCAGATTCTCCAGCGGGGCCTCTGCACCGTGGAGCCATTCCTGCTCACGGTCCAGGCAGATACTGCGCACGCCTTCAGGGAGCGGCAGTTGCGCCAGCAGTTGGCTCTGGGTCAACAGCAGTTGCAGGCCACTGTCCTGTATCATGTAGCCCAGCCGGTCCTGGGGGAAGTCCGGGTCCAGCGGCACATAGGCGCCCCCGGCCTTGAGAGTCGCCAGCAGACCCACCAGCATGTCCGGGCCGCGCTCCACCGCAATCCCCACCAGCACGTCAGGCCCCACACCCGCACGGCGCAATGTATGCGCCAACTGGTTGGAGCGCTGGTCCAGTTGCCGGTAGCTCATGCGTCCATCACGCCAGATCAGCGCCGTGTCTTCGGGGGTACGTTCGGCCTGGGCCTCGATCAGGCCATGCACGCAGGCCTCGGTCGGATATGCCGCTTCGGTCTGGTTCCATTCCCGCTCGATCTGCTTGCGCTCAGCCTCGTCCAGCAACGGCAGGTCTGCAACCCGCTGTGTAGCATCGCCGCTGATAGCCACCAGCAACGTACGCCAGTGGCGGGCCATGCGCTCGACCGTGCTACGGTCG
The DNA here is from genome assembly GCF_059730225.1 of Pseudomonas sp. UTLPPB19802. Lineage (NCBI taxonomy): Bacteria > Pseudomonadati > Pseudomonadota > Gammaproteobacteria > Pseudomonadales > Pseudomonadaceae > Pseudomonas > Pseudomonas sp. UTLPPB19802. Next base: position 3,030,044 of record NZ_AP048545.1, on the reverse strand, counting down.
AACAGGGCCGTGGCATAGGTCAGGGTGACGCCTAGTCCTTCCTCATGTTCGCTGGTGTCCAGTGTCAGGTCGAACTGTGCGGTGTGGCTGTCCAGCGCCAGCCCCTGCACATGCAGACCGGACAGTTGGTGCCCTTCGCCACTCACCTGGTTCTGGTGGTTGTACATCACCTGGAACAATGGGCTATGGCTCAGGCTGCGTTCCGGCTGCAATGCCTCGACGAGTTGCTCGAATGGCAGGTCCTGATGTCCCTGAGCTTGCAGGGCCGTTTTTTTCACCTGCTGCAACAGCTCGGTAAAGGTCAGCGTCGGCTTGAACTCGGCCTTGAGCACTTGGGTATTGACGAAGAAACCGATCAGGCGCTCGGTTTCGACCCGGGTCCGGTTGGCGACAGGAACACCCACACGGATATCGGCCTGCCCGGAGTAGCGCTGCAGCAAAGTCTGGAACGAGGCCAGAAGCAGCATGAACAAGGTGACCCCCTGCTCGCGGGCAGTGGCCTTCAAGGCCTGGAACAGCTGCGTATCCAGTTCGACCGTCAATCGATCGCCTGCATGGCTTTGGTGAGTCGGACGTGGCCGGTCCAGGGGTAGCTCGAGTATCGGCTGCTCGCCACCCAACTGGGCTTGCCAGTATTCCAGTTGCCGACGCTGCTCGCCGGCGTCCATCCACTGCCGCTGCCACATGGCATAGTCGGCATACTGGATCGGCAGGGCTGGCAGTTCGACTTCACGCCCCTGGCTGCCGGCTTCATACAACTGCACGAGTTCGTCGACCATGACCGGCATCGACCATCCATCGGCAACGATATGGTGCACGGTCAACACCAGGACATGGGCATCCGGCGCAAGACGCAGCAGTTTCACTCGCAACAGCGGGCCCTGCTCCAGGTCGAAAGGACGGCGGATTTCCTCATCCACATACCGGGCGACCTCATCTTCGGTTTGCGATTGCGTGCAAGCATCGAAAGCCAGCTCAAACGCTGCCGCCGGATGGATGACCTGCACCGCGCGCTCGCCATCCTGATGGAAGGTCGTACGCAACGTCTCATGGCGCGCACACAGTGCCTCGAAGCTGCTTCGCAACGCCTCGATATCCAGCGCACCCTCAAGCCGCAGGGCAGCCGGAATGTTGTAGGCGGCACTTTCCGGCTCCAATTGCCATAGGAACCACTGGCGTTGCTGGGCATAGGACAGCGTCAACGGCTGGTCACGGCCGATCTGCTGCAGGGCAGGCGCCTTGTTGGCCGTACCCTCGGCGACCCGCTCGGCGAACTCTGCCAGGTTGTCGGCCTCGAACAACGCACGTAGGGGCAGCTCGACATCAAGCCCCTGACGAACCCGTGAAATAACCTGGGTCGCGATCAGCGAATGTCCGCCCAGCTCGAAGAAGTTGTCGCCCAGACCGACACGTTCAACCTTCAGTACCTCACCCCAGATCCTCGCCAGTGCTTGCTCCAGTGGGGTCTGGGGGGCCAGATGCAGGGATAGCGACAGGTCTACCCTCGGGGCTGGCAGTGCCTTGCGATCAACTTTGCCATTCGGAGTCAGTGGCAGTTTTTCCAGTAGAACCAGGTGGGACGGCACCATGTAGTCCGGCAGTCCCGCCTTCAACAGCTCCTTGAGTTCCCGACGGAACGCCTCCTGCAACGCCGCAGGCCCCTGGTGGAGGCTCTCCTGCTCGGCCACCAGGTACGCAGCCAACTGTTTGCCGGCCGCACCGTCAATATCGATGACGACGGCCTCACGAACCCCGGCATGCTCTTGCAGTCTGGCCTCGATCTCCCCCAGCTCGATCCGGAAACCGCGAATCTTCACCTGATGGTCCAGACGCCCGGCGTACTCGATCACACCATCGCCATGGTAGAGCGTCAGGTCGCCGGTACGGTACAACCGACCACCGCCCTTCTGGTCGAACGGGTCTGGAATGAATCGCTCGGCGGTCAGGCCCGGGCGCTGGTGATAACCCCGCGCCAGTCCGTCGCCGCCGATCAGCAGCTCGCCACGGGCGCCCGGCGGCAGCACGTCGAAGTCGTCGCTCAGGATATGCAGGCGGGTATTGGCGATCGGCCGGCCAAGCCAGATGTCGTCGCTCGACGTCAGGTAATGTCGTGCCGACCAGATGGTGGTTTCGGTCGGGCCATAGACGTTCCAGACGTGTCCGGCCTGCTCGATCAGCCGCTGCGCCAGTTCGGCGCCAAGGGCTTCACCACCGCAGAGTATCTTGCAGCCGGCCAGCAATCCTGGCGGTGCACTGTCGAGCAGCATGCGCCAGGTCGAAGGCGTCGCCTGGATCACCGAGACCTGGTACTTGCCGATAACCTCCAGCAACGCCTGTGGATCCTTGTTCTGCTGTTGGCGCAGCAGAACGACCGCGGCACCACGCATCAGGGTCAGGTACAGCTCCAGACCGGCGATGTCGAAGGACAACGAAGTCAGCGACAGCACGCGATCCGAAGGTGCGATACCCGGCTGGTCGGCCATGCTGAACAGGAAGTTGACCAGTGCACCATGGGAAACCGCAACGCCCTTGGGCTTGCCGGTGGAGCCCGAGGTGTAGATCACATAGGCCAGGTTTTCCGGCTGCGCCAGATTGACCAGCGCCGCGTCGCTGACCTCGCCCAGCCAGTCCTGCGACTGGTCGAGGAACAGGCTGCGCACGTCGGGGCTGACGGCCTGGTGGATACTCAGGTGACTCTGGGTCAGCAGCAATGCCAACCCACTGTCCTGCACCATGTACACCAGTCGATCCGCCGGGAAGTCCGGGTCCAACGGCACGTAGGCACCACCGGCCTTCAGGATCGCCAGCAGACCCACCAGCATCTGCGGACCACGCTCGACAGCAACCCCCACCAGCACATCCGGGCCGACGCCCAACTCACGCAGCTTGCGCGCCAGGCGATTGGAATCCAGGTCCAGTTGCTGGTAGCTCATCCGGGCATCATCGAACAGCAACGCCGCAGCCTGCGGCGTTTCGCGACTCCGCTCGGCAATCAGTTGATGAATGCAGCGATCCGTCGGGTAGCTGGCTTCGCTCTGGTTCCAATCCACGACGATCCGCTCACGCTCGTCGTCGCTCAGCATCGGCAACTCAGCCACTCGACGATAAGCACCGACGGCAATGGCCACCAGCAGGTTGCGCCAGTGAGCGGCCATGCGCTCGATGGTCGAGGCGTCGAACAGCGCGCTGGAGTACGTCAGGGCGGCACTCAGGCCGGCGGTGTTTTCATGGGTGTCCAGGGCCAGATCGAACTGCGCGACATGACTGTCCCAGGACAGCCCCTGGACAGTCAGGCCGGGCAATGCATGCAGCTCGCCAGCCGCTTCGGCCTGGTGGTTGTACATCACCTGGAACAACGGGCTGTGGCTCAGGCTGCGCTCGGGTTGCAGGGCCTCCACCAGTTGCTCGAACGGCAGGTCCTGATGAGCCTGGGCTTCCAGGGACGTTTGCCGGACCTGTTGCAGCAGTTCGCTGAAGGTCATGTTCGAGGTGAACCCGGCTCGCAGCACCTGGGTATTGACGAAGAAACCGATCAGCCGCTCGGTTTCGACCCGGTTACGGTTGGCTATCGGTACCCCGACCCGGATATCGGCCTGCCCGCTATAACGATGCAACAGGGTCTGGAACGAAGCCAGCAGCAATACGAAGAGGGTGACACCCTGCTGCCGGGCCGCGCCCCTGAGGGCATCGGCCAGCTCGGGAGGCAGGTCAATGGCCAGGCGCTCGCCGACGTGACTGCGAATGGTCGGGCGCGGCCGATCGGTAGGCAATTCGAGTACCGGCTGTTCGCCGCCCAGTTGCCCGGTCCAGTAGTCCAACTGGCGAGCCTGCTCACCTTCGGCCATCCAGCGCCGTTGCCATTGGGCGTAGTCGGCATATTGCACCGGCAAGGCCGGCAGGTCGACGGCAACACCCTGGTGGTAGGCGCTGTACAAGCGCACCAGCTCGTCGACCATTATCGGTGTGGACCAGCCGTCGGAAACGATATGGTGGACTGTCAGCACCAGCACGTGCTCGGTGTCCTCTACCCGCAGCAGGCGAACCCGCAATAGGGGGCCCTGCTCCAGGTCGAACGCTTGCCCGGCTTCGCGCTCGACATACTCGCGGATGGCCGCTTCGCGTTCAGGCCCGGAGATGCCTGCCAGGTGCTCCACGGATAAGTCGAATGCCGTGGCCGGATGAATGACCTGCACGGTCTGCTCACCCTCCTCGCGGAAGGTGCTGCGCAAGGTTTCATGACGGGTGATCAGCGCTTCGAAGCTGCGCCGCAAGGCCTCGACATCCAGTGTGCCGCTGAGCTGCAAGGCCGCCGGGATGTTGTAGGCAGCACTGTCCGGCTCCAACCGCCAGAGAAACCACTGGCGCTGCTGGGCATGGGAAAGCAGCAGGGGTTGCGTGCGGTCGGCCGGCTCGATGGTGGCGACCGGCGTCGGGGCGGCGGAGCCGTCCTCGGCATTGCGTACAAATGCCGCCAGGTCCTGGGCCTCGAACAGATCACGCAAAGACAACTCCAGGGCGAGGCTCTGGCGAATTCGCGAGATGACCTGTGTCGCCAGCAGCGAGTGCCCGCCCAGCTCGAAGAAATTGTCGTCCAGTCCCACCCGCTCGATCTTGAGCACCTCGGCCCAGATCTGCGCCACCTGCTGCTGCACAACGGTCACGGGGGCCACATGGCTTTTTTGCGCCTGGGCAACATCCGGTGCGGGCAAGGCGCGACGGTCCAGCTTGCCGTTCGCGGTCAACGGCATCTGCGGCAGCAGGACCCAGTGTGCCGGAACCATATAGTCGGGCAGCACGGACTTGAGGTGTTCGCGCAAGTCACGTCGCCAATCCCCCTGAACATGCGGATCGGCTTCCAGCAGTGTCGGATCGGCCGGCACCAGATAGGCCACCAGTTGCTTGCCGCCCGGGCCGTCGATGTCGATGACACTGACCTCCTGGACCGCCGCGTGCTCTCGCAGCCTGGCATCGATTTCGCCCAACTCGATGCGGAAACCTCGGATCTTCACCTGGTGATCAAGCCGTCCGATGTATTCGATGCAATGCTCGGCCCGATAACGGGCCAGGTCGCCCGCCCGATACAGGCGACCGCCACCCTTCTCGTCAAACGGATCGGGGACAAAGCGCTCGGCGGTCAGCGCCGGGCGCTGGTGGTAACCACGCGCCAGGCCAGCGCGCCCAACATGCAACTCGCCGCTGCAGCCCTGGGCGACAGGGTTGAAATCGGCATCCAGCACATACCAGGACAGGTCGGGAATGACCTCGCCAATCGGGCTGACGCCCGCCTGCAACAGGTCCTCGTGCCGGATCGGACGGTAGGTCACGTGCACCGTGGTTTCGGTGATGCCGTACATGTTGACCAGTTGCGGAGAACGATCGCCAAAACGCTCGAACCAGGGTTGCAGGCTGCCGACATCCAGCGCTTCACCACCGAACACCACGTAGCGCAGGGCCAGCGGCGAGGACGGTGGCGCTGCCTCGCAGGCCACCCGAACCAGTTGCTTGAATGCCGAAGGGGTCTGGTTCAGTACTGTGACCCCTTCGCTGAGCAGCAGCGGGTAGAAATCCTGCGGCGAACGGCTGATATCCCGTGGCACGATGACCAGGCGACCTCCGTGCATCAGCGCACCGAAGATCTCCCAGACCGAGAAGTCGAAGGCATAGGAGTGGAACATGGTCCAGACATCCTGAGGCCCGAACCCGAACCATTCATCGGTGGCCTGGAACAGCCTGAGGATGTTGTGGTGTGGCAGCAGCGTACCCTTGGGCTTGCCGGTGGAACCCGAGGTGTAGATCACATAGGCCAGGTTGTCGGGATCGGTCAGCGTCGCCAGGTTTTCCTGTGGATAACCCTCCAGCCAGTCGCCCTCCTGGTCCAGGCACAGGCTACGCACGCCGTCGGGTATCGGCAGTTGGTCGACAAGTCGGCTCTGCGTCAGCAGCAGGCGGATGTTGCTGTCCTGGATCATGTACGCCAGGCGATCCTCGGGATAATCCGGGTCCAGCGGTACATAGGCGCCACCGGCCTTGAGGATAGCCAACAGCCCGATCATCATTTCCAGCCCACGGTCCACCGCCAGCCCGACGAGGACGTCAGGTCCGACCCCACAGCTGCGCAGGTGGTGCGCCAACTGGTTGGCACGGCAGTTCAGCTCACCATAGGTCAGGCTGCGCGTGCCATGGGTCACAGCCAGCGCCTCCGGAGCGCTCAGGGCCTGGGCTTCAATCAGTTGATGCGCACAGGCAGCCCCGGGATATGCCGCAGGCGCCGGGTTCCAGGCCCGGAGGGTGTGTTGCTGCTCCGCCAGGTCAAGCATTGGCAAGGCGGCAATACGTTGTTGCGGGTCGGTACCGATGGCCTCCAGCAGGCGCCGCCAATGCCTGGCCAGGCGCTCGATGGTGGCAGGCTCGAACAGGTCGCTGGCATAGGTGAAAGCCGCGCCAAGCCCCTCATCGCTTTCGAAGGTGTCCAGGGCCAGGTCGAACTGCGCGGTGCGTTTTTCCCACGGCAGGCCCTCGACACGCAAGCCGGCCAGTTCGCGAACCTCGCCACGGACCTGGGTCTGGTGGTTGTACATCACCTGGAACAACGGGGTACGGTTCAGGCTGCGCTCCGGCTGCAGTGCCTCAACCAGTTGCTCGAAAGGCAGATCCTGGTGGGCCTGGGCATCGAGCGCAGTTCTCTTCACCTGTTGCAGCAACTGGGCGAAGGGGGCCTGGGCATCGATCTCGGCCCGCAGGACCTGGGTGTTGACGAAGAAACCGATCAGCCCTTCCGTTTCAACGCGGCTACGGTTGGCGATGGCCACCCCGACGCGGATATCGGTCTGGCCACAGTAGCGGTGCAACAGGGTCTGGAAAGATGCCAGCAGCAGCATGAACAGGGTGACACCCTGTTGCCGGGAAACCGCCTTGAGGGCCTGGGCCAGCTGCGGCGGCAGGTCGATGGCCAGACTCTGCCCCGCCAGGCTCTGATGGGCTGGACGTGGCCGGTCGATGGGCAGTTCCAGCACCGGCTGCTCACCACCCAACTGTGCTTTCCAGTAGCCGAGCTGGCGTTCCTGCTCGCCCGCCTCCATCCAGTCACGCTGCCACTGTGCGTAGTCGGCATACTGGATCGGCAAGGCAGCGAGTTCGACCTCCCGGCCCTGGCGAAACCCGTCGTAGAGACGGACCAGTTCATCGACCATGATCGGCATCGACCAGCCATCGGAGACGATGTGGTGCAAGGTCAGGATCAGTACATGATCTTCTTCGGCAATCTGCAACAACCGAACCCGCAGCAAAGGCCCGCGCTCCAGGTCGAAGGGCCGCTGTACCTCGCCCTCCACGCAAGCGCGGATCTGTTCGTCGAGTTCTTCGGGAATGAGGGTCGCCAGGCGCTCTGGCGACAGCGTGAAAACATCGGCCGGATGGATAACCTGTACCACCTGCCCGGCTTCCTGCCGCAAGGTCGTACGCAAGGTTTCGTGGCGCCGGATCAGCGCCTCGAAACTGCGCCGCAGCGCTTCGGTATCCAGGCTTCCCTTGAGGCGCAATGCCGTAGGGATGTTGTAGGCGGCGCTGCCCGGCTCCAGTTGCCAGAGAATCCACTGGCGCTGCTGGGCGTAGGACAGCGCCGAAGACGACTCTGACTCCCGCCTGAAAATCGGGGTCACCCCGTAGAGGTTCACCCCTTGTCGCTTGAGCAACGCCGAGAGCGCCTTGCGCTCCCGGATGGACAGCGATTTTACGGAGTCGAGCAGCTCTTGCACTTTGATGTTCTCCCGCTATGCGATCAAATTATCGATTTCCTCCGCAGTAAGACGTTTGAGGGCGGCCAGCGATTTAGCCAATTCGTCCTGAGCCTGGTCACTTTGGCCGGTTTTCTGCCGGACCGCACGACTGAAGTCTGCCAGTACCGGCAACTCGAACAACTCGTTGAGCGACACTTCGACATGCAACTGGTCACGGATGCGCACCATCACCTGCATGACCAGCAGCGAATGCCCGCCCAACTCGAAGAAGTTGTCCTCCATCCCCACGCGCTCGACCTTCAGCACATCGGCCCAGATATCCGCCAGTTGCTGCTCCTGTTCGCTCTGCGGGGCCACATAGTGGTGCTGCAACAGGCTGACGTCCGGCTTGGGCAGGGCTTTGCGATCGAGTTTGCCGTTAGCGGTCAACGGCATCCGCTCCAGGACCACCAGGTGCGTCGGAACCATGTACTCCGGCAAGTGCTCCCTCAGGTGTTCCTTGAGTCCATCGCGCAACGCCGGAACATCGTCAGCTGTCCAGTCGCTGTTCCTGGGCACCAGGTAGGCCGCCAGTTGCCGGCCACCCGGGCCGTCGATGTCGATCACCACCGCATCGCGCACCGCCTCATGCTGCTGCAACCGGACTTCGATCTCGCCCAGCTCGATACGGAAGCCGCGAATCTTCACCTGGTAGTCCGTACGCCCGACGTACTCGAGCACACCATCGGCAGCCCGGCGCCGAACCAGGTCGCCGGTGCGGTAGAGACGCTCGCCCGGAGCCTGGCCAAACGGGTTGGGCACGAAACTTAGTGCAGTGCGTTTCGGGTCGCCCAGGTAACCGCGCCCCACTCCCACGCCGGCGATATGCAGTTCGCCCGTAGCGCGCTCCGGCATCGGTTCGAGCAGGTCGTTGAGAACACTCAGGCGGTTGTGATCAGTGTCCAGGCCAATCGGCAGATAGGCACGTTCACGATCCTGCAATTGCACCCGGTGCAAGGCAACGTCATCGGAACATTCGGCCGGACCATAGGCATTGATCAATGGAATATCCGGATACTGGAGCAACCAGCGTTCGGCCAACGCCGGCGCCATCGCCTCCCCGGTGGTCAGCAGGTAGCGCAGGCTCGCCAACTGCGCTACGGGCTGGTCGAGCAGACCCTGGACCAGCGCCGGCACCACTTCAAGCACGGTAATGCCTGTCTGCTCCACATGCCTTAGCAAAGCGGCCGGGTCCTGGACGATGGCCGAAGGCACGATCTCGACACGGGCACCGCAGAGACCGGCGGTCAGCAGTTGCCAGACGGAAATGTCGAAACTCTGGGAAGCGGTCTGAGCGATTACATCATTTTCGGTCAGCCCCAGGTAGGGCACCTTGCTCAGTTGGTTGTTCAACATCCCACCCTGCTCCACCATCACGCCCTTGGGCAGGCCGGTAGAACCCGAGGTGAAGATCACATAGGCCAGGTGTCGAGCACTGATCGCCGGCAAGCCAGCCGGCAGTGCGATCGACGCCTCCTGTTCCAGCACCCGCTCCCAGACCATCAGCCGGGGACGGGCCTCTACGACGATACGCTCCAGCAACTGCTCGGCCAGTTCCAGGCAACCGGCACTGCAGACCAGCACACGGCTGCCGCTGAGGGTAAGGATATCCGCCAGCCGCTGGGCCGGCAGCGCCGGGTCCAGCCCCAGATAACCGGCACCGGCCTTGAACCCGGCAACCACCATGCCCAGCAGTGGCAAGCCGCGCTCACCGAGAACGGCTACCAGGTCGTCGGCCACCACCCCTGTGGCCAGCAGCGCCTGGGCCATGCGTGAACTGTACCGGTCAAGTTCGGCGTATTTCCAGCTCTTCCCCTGGCAGGTAGCCGCCAGGCGATCCGGGAGCCGCTGCACGGTACGCTGGAACAGATGCGCATAACCTTTGTCGAGATCACCACCGATCTCGCTGCCGGCAGTGGAGTCCACGACCATCGGTGCCTGTAGGGTCGCCACCAGGTCCTGGAAGTCCTGGTCGACCCCCCCGGCAAATGCCTGGAGCACTTCGCGCAGGTCGCCCAGCAGGCGCTCGACCGTTGCCACTTCGAACAGGCGCTGATCATAGGACAGATGCAGGCCCAGGCTGGAGCCCGGATAGATCACCACGGTGATCGGATAGTTGGTGTGGGTCCGCGAGGAACCGGACTCGATCTTCATGCTATCGGCCTGCTCGCCGATACTGTCCTCGATCGGAGCGTTCTCGAAGACGAACAGGCTGTCGAACAGCGCCTGGCCCTTGCCGACGTCACTGCCACCCTGGATGGTCACCAGGTGCAAGTGCTCATGCTCGCGCAACTCGAGATTGTGTTCCTGCAGCCCCTGCAGCCAGGCCTTTACCGTCTGCGGGTTATGCGCGCCGGGGATCCGCACGCGCAGCGGAATGCTGTTGATAAACAGCCCCACTGTGGCCTGCATCTCGGGGAACTCGACCGGACGCCCGGAAACCGTGACGCCGAACAGCACGTCGCGATCACCGCTGTAGCGGTGCAGGACCACCGACCAGGCCGCCTGCACCAGGGTATTGAGCGTCAGTTGGTTGGACTGGGCAATCCGGGACAACTGCTGGGTCTGTTCATCGCTGAGGCGAGTCAGGCAGTCGCCGGTCGACGAGGTCCCGGCATCGCGACTGATCAGCCGGTCGAACGGCAAGGCTGTCGGCTGTTCGAAACCGGCCAGCTCGCGCTCCCAGAATGTCCTGGAAACCTGCTCGTCGTGTCCCTGCAGCCAGGCGATGAAGTCCCGGTAGCGCGGTGGCAGCGGCAGTTGCGTGGTGCGACCCTCAACCTCGGCAGCGTACAGTTCGAAGAACTCCGCCACGATCCCCATGCGGCACCAGGCATCGAGCAGGATATGGTGATTACTCAGGACAAAACCATAGCGTTGCGGCCCCAGCTGGATCAGCCGCAGGCGGAACGGTACTTCGCCGGACAGGTCGAAGCCCTGTTGCAGTTCGGCACTGAGTTCGGCATTCAGGCGGGCTTCGTAGTCGGCGGCATCCACCCCTTGCCAATCCATGAAGCGGATGTCGGGGGCGACATTGCGCCGGACGATCTGCACGATCGTATCGCCGATATCCCAGCAGAACGAGGTGCGCAGCACCTCATGCCGTTCGACCACTGTACACCAGGCGCGGGTGAAGGCCTCCCGGTCGATATCATGATCGATCAGGTAGCAGTACTGCATCAGGTAGATACCCGAGCCGGCCTCGCGCAGGGTGTGCAGCAACAACCCTTCCTGCATCGGCGACAGCGGATAGATATCGGCAATGTCCTGCGTCGCCACCGGCAGGCGCTGCAGTTGCTCACGACTCAGGCGAACCAGCGGGAAGTCCGATGGAGTCACGCCCTGGCCGGCACCAGAGGCGCAGTGGGCGATCACCACCTCCAGCTCACGGGCATACTCGTCGGCCAGTTGTTGCAGGGTGGACGTGTCGAATACCTCGCGACTGAACTCCCAGTGCAACTCCAGTTCGCCGCCCTGTACCTGGCCATTGATGCTGATCAGGCTGCCCAGCGGTGCCTTCTCGTCCTGGCCTTGGCCGCTGTCCTCGCCTGCAAGCTGGAACAGGCCGTTGTCGTGATCGACACCCTGCTCGACCTGGCCCAGGTAGTTGAAGACGATGCTACCCTCGGCCATGCCCTGCAGTGCCTGACGCGCCGACGGCGTACCGAGGTAGCGCAACAGGCCATAGCCGATGCCCTTGTTCGGCACCGCACGCAGTTGCTCCTTGATTGCCATGATCGAGCCACTCAGCGAGTCCTCGGGGCTCAGCCGGACCGGATAGAGGGTACTGAACCAACCGCTGGTACGGCTCAGGTCCAGCCCGTCGAACAGGTCTTCACGACCGTGCCCTTCGAGACGGATCAGCGCATCGGGCTGCCGGGTCCAGCGGCTGATGACCCGAGCCAGTGCGGTCAACAGCAGATCGTTGATCTGGGTCCGGTAGGCTGCGGGGGCCTGCTGGAGCAACTGCCGGGTCAGTTCGGCGCCCAGCCGGGTCTGCACGGAGGCAGCATGGCGCCGCTGCTGGCCGCCTTCGGGGCGGTCGCAGGGCAAGGTATCGCTGACACCACGCAACTGTTCCTGCCAGTAAGCCAGTTCCTGCTCCATCAGCGGGCTCTGCGCATGCTGGTGCAAATGCTCGGCCCAGGTCTTGAGCGAGCTGCTGCGGGCCGCCAATACAGGAGGCTGGGCCAGGGCAATCGCCTTGTAGGCCGCCTGCAGATCCTCCAGCAGTACGCGCCAGGATACGCCATCGACCACCAGATGGTGGATCACCAGCAACAGGCGTTGTTCACCAGCAGGCAGGTTCACCAGCACCGCACGCAGCAACGGCCCCTTCGCCAGGTCCAGGCTGCGCTGTGCTTCGTCCAGCAGCCCGGCCAGTTCCGCCGGCGACGACAGGTCACGTACCCACAGCATGGCGCCGGGCTGATCCGCCTGGTAGCGGGCCCGCCAGCCGTCGGCCTGTTCCTCGAAGTTCAGGCGCAGGCCGTCGTGCAGCCCGACCAGGGCCGACAGTGCCCGCTCGATATGCGCTGCATCCAGGGGTTCACGGGCCTTGAGCAGTACCGACTGGTTCCAGTGATGACGCTCGGGGATCTGCGTTTCGAAGAAGCGCACCTGGATCGGCAGCAATGGTTGCTCGCCGCTGACCTGCTGCGGCGCCTCGACGGCCGCCTTCTTCTCGATCAGCTTGGCCACCGTCGCCAGTTGGGAGATGGTCTGTTTCTCGAACAGTTGCTTGGGACTGAGCTTGATCCCCTGGCGCTTGGCCCGAGCGATGATCTGCAAGCTGAGGATCGAGTCGCCGCCCAGCTCGAAGAAGTTATCCGTGCTACCGACCCGCTCGAGCTTGAGTACATCGGCCCAGACCGCCGCCAGCTTCTCCTCGATCTCGCCTACAGGTGCGACATAGCGTTGCTGTGTCGCGCCCGGCACGGGCAAGGCCCGCTTGTCCAACTTGCCGTTGGCGGTCAGCGGCAGGCGCTCCAGCATCAGGATATGCGCCGGCACCAGGTATTCCGGCAGTCCTGCCTGCAATTGCTGGCGCAAGGCGTCGCCACTCAGACTGACACCTTGCGCCGCCACGCAGTAGGCCACCAGCTGCAGCCGCGTGGCATCGCTCTCCAGGGGCAGTGCAAGCACCACCGCTTCGGCCACGCCAGCGAGCCCCAGCAGCAATTGGGCGACTTCTCCCGGCTCGACCCGGTAGCCGCGAATCTTCACCTGGTCGTCGGCGCGCCCCAGATATTCCAGCCGGCCATCGACCCAGCGCGCACGGTCGCCAGCCCGGTACAGGCGTTCGCCGTGCTCCGATGCGGGGTCGGGCACGAAACGTTCGGCGGTCATTGCCGCGCGCCCCAGGTAGCCCTGGGCCAAACCGGCGCCGCCCAGGTACAACTCGCCAGGAACACGTTCCGCCACCGGGTTCAGGTAGGCATCCAGCACCCGTGCCTGATCGTTGGCCAGCGGCAGGCCAACGGGCACCGTGCGGCACCCCTCCAGGCGCTCGTGCACTTCGTGGGTCAGGATACCCACGGTGGTCTCTGTCGGCCCGTAGTGGTTGATGATGCGGCAGTCCGGCGCCAACTGGCGGATGTGCTCGATCAGCGCCCAACTGCTGGCCTCGCCTCCAAGAATCAGCAACTGCCGTGGCAGCACATCCGCCGCACGACCGGCCTGCAACAGGCCCTGCAGATGGCTGGGGACGATCTTCAGCACGTCGACCTGATGCTCGTGCATGTAGGCGGCGAAGCTGTCCGGATCAAAGGCATGCTCATGGGACATCAGGTGCAGTAACCGGCCGCTGGCCAGGGCACCGAACAGCTGGGTATGCCCCAGGTCAGCAGCAATGGTCGAAACCAGCGCCAGGCTCGCGTCGGGAGCCAGTTGCAGGCGCTGCAACACCGCCTGGACGTAGTTGGCCAGGCCGCGATGGCTGATCACCACACCCTTGGGTTGCCCGGTGGAGCCAGAGGTGTAGATGATGTAGGCCGGCTGCTCGGGATCGACCCGCAGTACCAGAGCCGAGCTGTCCTGGTCGGCCCATTGCTGCGCCTCAATGGCCAGCGTCGGGCACACCCCCAGGTTGGCCGCCATGCTGTCGCCCGTGGCATGAATCAACAGCGCTGCCGAGCTGTCCTTGAGCAGTTGCTGCAAACGCTCGGCTGGCTGGCGATTGTCCAGCGGCAGGTACACTGCACCGGCCTTGAGCACGGCAAGCAGTGCCACCACCCAGTCGATGGAGCGTTCCTGGCACAGCGCAACTACATCCCCGGCACCGATGCCTTCGGATTGCAGCAGGCGCGCCAGTTGGTTGGAACGGCGCTCGAGTTCGTCGTAGTCGATCAACTCTGCAGCGCAACGCAACGCCGGCTTGCCGCGCCCGGCGTGCAGGCCCTGCTGCCAGAGCGCCAGGAAATCGTTGCAGGGGAACTGCGCCTGGGCCGCGGCCGGGTAATCGGCGGACAGGCCCGGCTGCTCCAGCAGGCTCGCCCCGGTGGAACTTGCCATCTGCTCCAACACCTGCTGCCAGGCCAAAGCCAGACGCTCGATGGTCGCGGCCTCGAACAGATCGGTGGCGTAGGTGAACTCGGCCTCGATACCCTCCGGGGTATCGGTGAAGTCCAGGGCCAGGTCGAAGCGCGCATCGGCCACGCCGATGGCGAATGCCTCGACGCTGAGTGCCGACTGTACCGGGGCACTGTCGCTGCGTGCCGAAAGCACGTTCTGGTTGATCTTCACCTGGAACAACGGGTTGTGGCTCAGGTTGCGCTCCGGGGCCAGGGCATCCACCAATTGTTCGAACGGCAGTTCCTGATGGGATTGTGCGCCGGTCACCACCAGCTTGACCTGCTCCAGCAATTGTTCGAGGCTGTCGCGCTCATCCACCTGGATGCGCAGCACCTGGGTATTGATGAAGAAGCCGATCAGCCCTTCCAGTTCCTCGCGGTTGCGCCCGGCGTTCGGTGCACCGATGCGGATATCCGCCTGGCCGCTGCTGCGCGCCAGCACCACGGCCAGGGCCGCCAGAGCCTGCATGAACACGGTCTGGCCGCTCTGACGGGCCCGGGTCTTGAGTTGCTCCGAGAGCAGTGGCGACAGGTTGGCGTGGACGATTGCCCCACGGTGGCTGGCCACGGCCGGACGTTCATGGTCCAGTGGCAACTCAAGGAGCGGCTGTTCCTCACCCAGTTGCCGTTTCCAGTAGGCCAGTTGGCGCTCGCCTTCGCCGGCTTCCAGCCAGGCGCGCTGCCAGATCGCATAATCGGCGTATTGGATCGGCAGTGGTGCCAGCCCCGCCGGGCTGCCACTCTCCTCAGCCAGGTAGAAGCGGATGAACTCCTTCACCAGCAGCTCGCCCGACCAGCCGTCCGAGACACTGTGGTGCATGCACAGGGTCAGCACATGCTCGTGCTCGCCCAGGTGCCAGAGCCGGACCCGCAGCAACGGTCCCTGCAGCAGGTCGAAAGGTGCAGCCAGCTCGGCGGCCACCAGGGCCTGCAGGTGCGCTTCACGGCTCTCGGCAGGTTCGTCAGCGATGTCCACCCGCTGCAGCAGCACCGGCGACTCGTCGAGGATCTCCTGGTGGAACTCCCCCTCGACCGAGACGAAACGGGTACGCAAGGCCTCGTGGCGATGCACCAGCAAGGCCAGGGCCCGGCCCATCGCTGCCTCGTCCAGGGCGCCCGTCA
This sequence comes from Pseudomonas sp. UTLPPB19802, assembly GCF_059730225.1. NCBI lineage: Bacteria > Pseudomonadati > Pseudomonadota > Gammaproteobacteria > Pseudomonadales > Pseudomonadaceae > Pseudomonas > Pseudomonas sp. UTLPPB19802. Next base: position 3,014,575 of record NZ_AP048545.1, on the reverse strand, counting down.
GGCGCACCGCCATGGGTACGTTGTAGGCACTGTTGTCCGGGTCCAGTTGCCAGAGGATCAGCATCTGCTGCTGGGCATAGGACAGCGGGATACGTGCGACGTCATGGCGCGTTTCGGCGATTGGCAGCAGCTTGAAGCTCTGCCCGGTCTCGCTCATTTTCTGCAGGATCTGGCGCCGCTGCTCCAGCGGCAGGCCGACGAAGCGCTGGGCAATCCGTTGTGCCGTGGTCTTGTCCATCTCAGGCCTCCGCCATTTCGTTCATCATTCGTTCGATGTCGGATAGCCCGTCATCGGTCAAGGCAAGACCTGCGTCTTCACATGCTTGGGAAAATTCGTTCAATTGCGGTTTCTCGAAAATAAGTCGCAGAGGAATGTCGATGCCAAGACTCGAATGAATCCTGGAGATCACCTGGGCCGCCAGCAGTGAATGGCCGCCCAGCTCGAAGAAGTTGTCGTGCAGGCCAACCCGCTCGACCTTCAGCACCTCGGCCCAGATCGCCGCCAGCTGCTGCTCGCGCTCATTGCGCGGCGCCACATAGTCCTGTTGCCAGAGACTCGGATCCGGCTTGGGCAGGGCCTTTCGATCCAGCTTGCCGTTGGGCGTCATGGGCATCTGCGCCAATACGAGCAAGTGCGTCGGGACCATGTAGTCCGGCAGGCTGGCTTTGAGGTAGTCACGCAGTTGTCCCCGCAGGAGCTGCTCGGTCGTGGCGTCGGCCAAGGACAGCGCCGGGTCGTTCGGCACCAGGTATGCCGCCAGTTGCTTGCCCGACGGCCCATCGATATCGATCACCAGCGCTTCGCGAACCTGCACATGCTCCTGCAGGCGCGCCTCGATCTCGCCCAGTTCGATGCGGAAACCACGAATCTTCACCTGGTGGTCGATGCGCCCCACGTACTCGATAAGGCCCTCGTCGCGATAGCGAGTGACGTCACCGGTGCGATACAGCCGGCCCCCACCCTGCTCATCGAACGGGTCCGGGATGAAGCGTTCGGCGGTCAGCGCCGGACGCTGGTGATAACCGCGAGCCAGCAGCGCACCGCCAATCAGCAGTTCACCACTGCCTCCCTGAACCGCCGGGTTGAATGCCGCATCGAGGATATACATGCGCCGTGCACCCAGCGGTCGACCGATCGGCATCAGCGCCGGCCGTGGCAACTCGCCACGCACGTAGGGTGCGCATTCCAGGTAGCTGGCGGTGATGGTGGTTTCGGTCGGGCCATAGGTGTTGAGCAGGCGGATATGCTCGAGCCCCGCCTGTTTCCACAAGGTGATACCCTCGGCCGGCATTGCCTCGCCGGTGGCGCTGACCTGGCGCAGCGCGCCGAAGTCGCGCAGGCCCAGGCGACAGAAATCCTGGGCCAGCAGGTACCAGTAGGCAGTACTCAGATCCGCCACGGTAATACCCGAACGCAGCACTTCGCGCTGGAAGGTGGTGCTGTCCCAGACTTCGTTGCCACGTACCACTACCCCTGCCCCACGGCACAGGGCCGGGAACAGCTGCTCGACAAAACCGTCGAAGTTCAGGGTCGAGAACAGCAGCACGCGATCCTGCGGCACCAGGTGGAAGTACTCGATGGCCACCTGGCAGTGGGCACTCAGGGCATGGTGCTCGATGGCCACACCCTTGGGCTTGCCGGTGGAACCGGAGGTGTAGATCACATAGGCCAGGTTATGGAGTCGGGCCGGGCTCGACAGCGGTTGCCCGTCGTAGCCCTGCAGCCAGTCTTCGGCCTGGTCCAGGCACAACACCGGCAACCCCGCCGGCACTGGCAGGTGCGCCAGCAACGGACTGTGGCTGAGCAGCAGGCGAACACCGCTGTCTTCCATCATGTAGGCCAGGCGATCCTCGGGGAATTCCGGGTCCAGCGGTACATAGGCGCCGCCGGCCTTGAGAATCGCCAGCAGCCCGACCACCATGTCCAGCCCGCGATCGACCGCGATCCCCACCGCCACTTCCGGGCCGACGCCCATGTCCCGCAGCTTGTGGGCAAGGCGGTTGGCCTGAAGCTCCAGTTCGCGATAACTCAGTTGCTGCTCGCCAAATACCAGCGCCACCGACTCAGGAGTGCGTTGCGCCTGGGCCTCGATCAGTTCGTGAACACACTGCTCGGCCGGATAGTGACCTTCGATTCGGCTCCAGTCCTGCAACACCCGCTGTGTTTCGGAGACATCCAACAATGGCAGCTCGGCGACCGCCTGCTGCACACCCTCGTTGACGAGGGCCTGCAACAGGTTGCGCCAATGGCCGGCCAGACGCTCGATGGTGCCCGGCTCGAACAGCGCGGTAGCGTAGGTCAGCGCCGCGCGCAGGCCGTCCTCGCTCTCGAAGGTATCCAGGGTCAGGTCGAACTGGGCGGTATGACCTCCGCTGTCCAGCGCCTCGACCTCAAGGCCCGGCAGTAGCCGCACCGCGCCCTTGAGTTCGGTCTGGTGGTTGTACATCACCTGGAACAGCGGACTGTGGCTCAGGCTACGCTCCGGCTGCAAGGCCTGGACCAGGTGCTCGAAAGGCAGGTCCTGGTGGGCCTGGGCTCCCAGCACGGCCTGTTTGACCTGCTGCAACAACTGATCGAAACGGGTGTGCAGGTCGAACTCGGCACGCAGCACCTGGGTGTTGACGAAGAAGCCGATCAGGCCTTCGGTTTCTACCCGGTTCCGGTTGGCCACCGGCACACCGACACGGATGTCGTTCTGCCCCGAATGGCGATGCAACAAGGTCTGGAACGAAGCCAGCAACAGCATGAACAATGTCACGCCCTGTTGCCGGGCAATGCCCTTGAGCCCCTCTACCAGGGCACGATCAAGCGCGACCTGGGTACGGGCACCCTCATTGCTCTGCAGCGACGGACGTGGTCGATCGGTCGGCAGCTCCAGCACCGGCTGGTCGCTGCCCAACTGGGCGCTCCAGTAGGCCAGTTGGCGGGCCTGCTCGCCAGCCTCCATCCAGCCACGCTGCCATTGTGCATAGTCGGCGTATTGGAACGGCAGTGGTCTGGGATGCGGCTGCTGGCCCTGGCTGAAGGCGACATAGGCCTCTATCAGTTCGTCGACCATGATCGGCATCGACCAGCCATCGGAAACGATATGGTGCAGGGTCACCACCAGCACATGGCGTTCATCGCCGAGGCGGAACAACCGGGCACGCAGCAACGGTCCCTGCTGCAGATCGAACGGCACCAGCACCTCACGATCGATGCGCTCCAGCAGTGACGCGCGCTCGGTTTCGGTACTGTCAAGCACCTCAACCGGCAGTTCGAAGGTCGCTGCCGTATGCACCACCTGCACTGCTTCGCCGTCCTGCTGGGCGAAAGTGGTACGCAGACTTTCATGACGCCCGACCAGCGCCTCGAAACTGCGGCGCAGCGCCTGCTGGTCGAGACGACCGCTCAGGGCCAGGGCCGCCGGAATGTGATAGGCGCTGTTGTCCGGCTCCAACTGCCAGAGGAACCACTGGCGTTGCTGGGCATAGGACAGCCGCAACGGCGCCTGGCGATCGGCGGCGACGAACACCGGTGCCGAACTGCTGGCGCCCTGCCCGGCGCTTTCGGCGAAAGCGGCCAGGTCACGGGTTTCGAACAGGCTGCGCAGCTCCACCTCGAGACCCAGGGCCTGGCGTGCACGGGCGATTACCTGGGTCGCCAGAAGCGAGTGGCCGCCCAGTTCGAAGAAGTTATCGCCGAGCCCCACCCGCTCGACCTTGAGCACTTCGCTCCAGATCGCCGCCAGTTGCTGCTCAAGACTGCTGCGCGGCGCAACATAGGCTTGCTGCAGCAACGCCGTATCGGGAGCCGGCAGGGCCTTGCGGTCGAGCTTGCCATTGGTGGTCAGCGGCAGTACCGACAGCAACATCAGATGTGCCGGCACCATGTAGTCGGCAAGATGCTGTTTCAGGTAGTCACGCAGGTCCGCGCGCAATGTGGCCTGGCGCTCGGCGTTGTCCAAAAGCGTGGGATCCGCTGTCACCAGGTAGGCTACCAGTTGGCCGTCCAGGGCCAGCACTGCGGCCTCCCGGACTTGCGCGTGCCCCTGCAACCGCGATTCGATTTCGCCCAGTTCAATACGGAAACCACGGATCTTGACCTGCTGGTCGCGACGGCCGATGTAGTCGATCACCCCGTCGCTGCGCATGCGAGCCAGGTCACCGGTGCGATAGAGCCGACCGCCCTCGGGATCGAAGGGGTTGGCGACAAAACGCGTGGCCGTCAGCCCCGCCTGGTTCAGGTAACCACGCGCCAGTCCTGCACCGGCGACGTACAACTCGCCGATGCAACCCTGCGGTGTCAAGTTCAGGGCGTCGTCCAGCAGGCACCAGGACAGATCGGCGATCGGCTCGCCGATCGGACTGCCCGCCGACTGTTCGAGATCTGCCAGGGACAACGGCCGGTAGGTTACGTGTACAGTGGTCTCGGTAATGCCGTACATGTTCACCAGGGTCGGTGCATGCTCACCGAAACGCTCGAACCAGGGGCTCAGGCTCTGCACCTCGAGGGCTTCGCCACCGAAGATCACCTGGCGCAGCGCCAGTTCACGCGGCGACGCCAGGGCCACTGCCATCAGGGACTTGAAGGCCGAGGGGGTCTGGTTGAGCACTGTCACCCGCTCCTCGCACAGCAGTGCATGGAACGCCTCGGGCGAGCGGCTGACGTCGTGGGGAACCACCACCAGCCGACCACCATGGATCAACGCACCGAAGATTTCCCAAACCGAGAAATCGAAGGCGTAGGAGTGAAACAGCGTCCAGCTGTCGTTGCTGTCGAAGCCGAACCATTGCCGGGTGGCGTCAAACAGGCGCAATACGTTGCTGTGGGGCAGCAGCGCGCCCTTGGGTTTGCCGGTGGAACCAGAGGTGTAGATCACATACGCCAGGTTATCCACTGCGACCTGACACACCGGATTGTCCTGGCGGCCGCCCGGGTCGACGACACTCAGGTCCAGGCACTCGACATCCGCCGGTACCGGCAGGCGTTCCAGCAGATGCCCCTGGGCCAACAGCAGCTTCAGGCCACTGTCGTCGATCATGTAACGCAGGCGTTCCTCGGGATAGGCCGGGTCCAGCGGCACATAGGCACCACCGGCCTTGAGTACGGCGAGCAGGGCCACGATCATTTCCAGAGAGCGCTGTGCCGCGACCCCCACCAGCACATCGGCGCCCACCCCGCGGGCGATCAGCCGATGGGCCAAGCGGTTGGCCCGGGTGTTGAGTTCGGCATAGGTCAACTGCTCACCGGCGCAGACCACCGCGACGGCATCCGGCCGCTGCCCGGCCTGATCCTCGATCAGCTGATGCAGGCAGCGCCCGACCGGGTGTACCTGCGGTGCCGGGTTCCAGCTCGCCAGCACCTGCTGCTGTTGCGCCGCATCGAGCAGCGGCAGCTCAGCGATGCGCTGGCGCGGATCGCTGACGATCGCCCGCAGCAGGGTAGCCCAGTGCTGCAGCAATGCTGCGACGGTAGCGCCATCGAACAGGTCGGTGGCGTACTTGAACACGGCTTCGATGCCATGAGCCTGCTCGCTGGTGTCCAGCACCAGGTCGAACTGGGCGGTCTGGCTCTGCCATTGCAGCGGCTCGATCCGCAGGCCATCCAAGACGGTGCCCGGCTTGATCCGGCTCCGTGCCTGGTGATTGAACATCACCTGGAACAGGGGGCTGTGGCTCAGGTTGCGGCCTGGTTCCAGGGCGTCGACCAGTTGTTCGAAGGGCAGGTCCTGGTGGGCCTGGGCCTCCTGCACGGTCTGCCAGACCTGACGCAGCAGTTGCTCGAAAGACTGCTGCCCATCGACTTCGGCACGCAGCACCTGGGTGTTGACGAAAAAGCCGATCAGGCGTTCGATCTCCGGCCGCTCGCGATTGGCCACCGGCACACCGACACGGATATCGGCCTGGCCGGTGTAGCGATGCAGCAATGCCTGGAACGAAGCGAGCAGCAGGCAGAACAGACTGACACTTTCGCGTCGAGCCAGGGCCTTGAGGCCTTCACTCAGATCAGGATCGAGGGTCAGGTTGCAGCTCGCTCCAGCAAAACTGCGGGACACGGGACGCGGATAGTCGGTCGGCAGCTCCAGCACCGGCTGTTCGCCGCCGAGTTTCTGCTGCCAATAGGCCAGTTGGCGCTCCTGCTCTCCAGCCTCCATCCAGTGGCGTTGCCACAACGCATAGTCGGCATACTGGATCGGCAATGCCGGCAGCTCCAGCACCAGGCCCTGGCTGAGGCCCTGGTAGCACTGCACCAGTTCCTCGATCATCACCTGAAGCGACCAGCCATCGGCGACGATGTGGTGCAACGTCAGCACCAGCACGTGCTCCTCGTCCGCCACGCGCAGCAGCGCGGCGCGCATCAGCGGCCCGCTGCGCAGGTCGAATGGTGCCTGGCCGTGATCGAGAACGAAGGCCTGGATGCGTGCATCGCCCTCGCCGACAGCCAGGCTCTCGACCGGCAGCTCGAAAGTCCCGGCGGGCAGCACCACTTGCAGTGGCTGCCCATCGGTCTCGGTGAATACCGTGCGCAGGGGCTCATGACGCGCCACCAGGGCCTGCAAGCTGCCCTGCAACGCTGTCACATCGAGCCGACCCTGCAGGCGCAGGGCCACGGCAATATTGTACGCCGAACTCTGCGGCGCCCATTGCCAGAGGAACCACTGACGCTGCTGAGCATAGGACAGGCGCAGCGGCTCATCGGCCGCCCGCTTGAACACCGGCGCGATCTCGAACAGGTTGATGCCCTTCTGCCTGAGCAGAGTGGCCAACCCCTTTCGCTGCATCGCCGAGAGCTGCCCTACCGACTCGATTAACTCCTGCACGCGTTGTTCCCTCTCAAAAAATCAGCCAAGAAACCGGTCAGGAAACCAGTTTTTCCAGATCGTCGAGGGATAGACGTTTGAGGGCCTCCAGTGATTTAGCCAATTCATCCTGAGCCGGCGATAAACCGCCGCGCAGGGCCTCGATGCGCTCGCAGAACGCCTGCAACGTTTGCGCGGCGAACAATTCCTTGAGTGCGATCTTGTAGCCGAGGCGCTCGGCGATCCGCGTCACCACCAGGGTCGCCAGCAACGAATGACCACCCAACTGGAAGAAGTTGTCGCCCAGGCCCACCTGCTCGACCTCCAGCACCTCCTGCCAGAGGCTGGCGACCTCGCGCTGCAGATCCGTCTGCGGAGCCTGGTAGTGCGTCTGCAGCGGGTTGCCGCCAAGTGCGATCAGCGCCTTGCGATCAAGCTTGCCGTTGGGCGTCAGCGGCAAGGCTTCGATCAGGTGCAGATGGCTCGGTACCATATGCGCCGGCAGTTGCCCGGCCAGCGCCGTACGCAGACCATCGGTAAAGGCACGTGCATCACCGGCCTGCGTCGCCACGACATAGCCATGCAGGTGCTTGCCCGCCGCCCCGTCCTGGGCCAGCACGACCGCCTCGCGCACCGCCGGCTGTTGCAGGAGGCGCGCCTCGACTTCACTCAGTTCGATACGGAAACCACGAATCTTCACCTGGTGGTCGGCCCGCCCGATGTATTCGATCTGCTCCCCTTCGCCCTGGCGTACCAGGTCGCCGGTGCGGTAGAGACGTTCGCCAGCGACCCCGAACGGGTTCGGCACATAGCGCTCGGCGGTCAGCCCCGGCCGCATCAGGTAGCCACGGGTGACCCCGGCACCGGCCAGGTACAACTCCCCCGCCACTCCTTCCGGTACCGGCAGCAACTGGGCATCGAGCAGATAGGCATCGGTGTTGTCCAACGGCCGGCCGATGTTCGCCGAACCCTGGGCGGTACGCAGGGTAAAGGTCGAGTAGGTGGTATCCTCCGATGGACCATAGAGGTCGTAGACCTGTTTGACCGCCGTGCTGGCGTAGAGAGTATCCACCAGCGCCTGCTTGAGTGGCTCACCGGCCAGGTTGATGGTGCTGACCGACCCCGGGATCTGGCCGGCGCGCTGCAGGGCGGCAATCGCCGACGGCACGGTGTTGATCAGCCTGACCCGCTCACGCTGCGGCAGGTCGGCCAGCGCCAGGGCGTTGTCGGCCAGTACCAGGTAGCCGCCGGCGGCAAGGGTGACGAAGATCTCCCAGACCGAAAGGTCGAAGCAGATCGAAGTCGAGGCCAGCACCCCACGCAGTCGTTCAACGCCATAGACGCCCAGGGACCACTGGATCAGCGCCGCGAGGTTGCCGTGATTGATCGCCACGCCCTTGGGCTTGCCGGTGGAACCGGAGGTGTAGATGACGTATGCCAGGTTCTGCGGTTGGGTCGAAACCTCTGGCGCCTGGGTCGGATAGTCCTGCAGCCAGTCCTCGCCCTCCTCCACCAGCAGCACCCGGGACGACAGCTCCTGTGGCAGGTATTGCAACAGGCGCGACTCGCTCAACAGCACCGTCGCGCGGCTGTCTTCCAGCATGTGCAGCAACCGCTCCTGCGGATATTCGGGGTCCAGCGGCACGTAGGCCCCCCCGGCCTTGAGGGTCGCCAGCAGGCTGATGATCATCCGCGGGGTACGGCTCAGGCAGACGCCAACCCGTACTTCCGGTCCCACGCCAAGTTCGCGCAGCTTGTGGGCCAGGCGATTGGCGCTGCGCTCGAGGCTGGCGTAGTCCACTTCGCGGTCGGCAAACAGGATCGCCGGCGCCTGTGGCTGGGCACGCACCTGGGCGTCGATCCAGGCGAGCACATGGCGTGGGTCGGCTTTCGTCACGACACCCTTGCCCCAGTCCAGCGCGGCCTGGCGCGAGTCGCCGGCCAGCAGCTCCAGATTGCCCAGCGCCTGCTGCGGGCCGGCCATGAAGGCCGTCAGCAGATGTTCGAGCTGGCGGCCCAGGCGTACCACGGTCGCTGCGTCGAAGCAGGCCCGGTCATAACTCAACTCCAGATTCAGTTCGGCACCGGTCACCGCCACCAGCGTCAGCGGGTAGTTGGTCTGTTCCTGGCGGCTGATGGCCGAGAATGCAAGACCCGTCCCCGAAGCCTGGCCGAGCGCTTCGGCCATCGGGTAGTTCTCGAACACCAGCAGGCTGTCGAACAGCCCGCCCGCACCGAGCCCGGCCCAGCGCTGGATATCGTACAGCGGCGTGTGTTCGTGCTCGCGCAGCGCCAGGTTGAGGTCCTGTACCTGTTGCAGCCAGGTCGCCACCGGAATCTGCGCCGAAGGCGAAGCCGCTACCGGCAGGGTGTTGATGAACAGGCCGATCTGCTGCTCCACCCCGGCCAGGTCGGTCGGCCGACCCGCCACGGTGGCGCCGAAGGCCACGCAATCCTGCCCGGTGTAGCGTTGCAGCAGCACCAGCCAGGCGGCCTGTACCAGGGTGTTGAGGGTGACCTTGTATTCGCGGGCGAAGCGATTCAGGTCGGCGGTCAGCACAGTACCGAAGCCATGCCGGTGTTCGCCATGCCCAACTGCCAGCGATTGTCGGCTACCGACAGCATTGGCCAACCGGGTCGGCTCCTCCAGGTCAGCCAGGGCGGTCGCCCAGAATGCCTGGCTGGTATGGTCGTCGCGCTGGCCGAGCCATTCGATGTAGTCGCGGTAACGGCCGGCCCCTCGGGTAACGGTCGCACCTGCATAACGCTGGAGTACCTCGCCGAACAGTTGCGACGTACTCCAACCGTCCATCAGGATGTGGTGGCTGGTGTAGATCAGGTGATAATCGCTGGCGGTGGTACGCACCAGGGTGACGCGTAACAGAGGGGCCCGGCCCAGCTCGAAACCAGCCGCCAGGTCATCCTGCGCCAGCTGCTCGAGAGCCGCCGACAAATCACGGCGCTCGCGCCAGTCATGCACCACCATCGGCATTTCGACCTGACGTCGCACAATCTGCAACGGCGCGGCCAGATCCTGGGGCCAGACGAACACCGAGCGCAGCACTTCATGGCTGTCCAGGCCCTGCTGCCAGGCGGCACGGAACCGCTCGACATCCAGTTGCCGCACGTCGGCCCGCAACTGGTTGGTGTAGGCCGCGCCATCCGGTTCGTCGACCGCATGGAACAGGATACCCTGCTGCATCGGTGACAGCGGATAGATGTCCTCGATATCCGGCATGACCACCGGCAGGCGTTCCAGTTGCGCCGAACTCAACACCGCCAACGGGAAGTCGGACGGCGTCACGCCCAACTGCCCGCCCTGGCTGCAGTGCTCGACCAACCGGGCCAGTTCCTGCTCGTAGGCCCGAGCCAGCGCCTCGATCGTCGAAGGCTGGTACAGCGCGCGACTGAAGCCCCAGTCCAGTTCCAGTTCGCCGTCGAACACCTGGCCATTGAGGCTCAACCAATTGGCCGGCAGTTCTTCGGACTGGTTGGCGCCGCTGCTCTCGCCGCTGGGCACGAACAGTGCGCCCTCGGCCTGGTCGAAGCTGCCGTCGAACTGCCCGAGGTAGTTGAAGGTCACCCGGGCTTCGGGCAAGGCCTGCAACTGACGGGAGAAATCCGCATCCGCCAGGTAACGCAGGAGGCCATAGCCGATACCCTTGTTCGGTACCGCCCGCAGTTGTTCCTTGACCGCACGGATCGAGCCGCCCAGGTCCGCCTGTGGGGTCAGGCGAACCGGGAACAGGCTGCTGAACCAGCCGACCGTGCGGCTCAGGTCGAGATCGTCGAACAGATCCTCGCGGCCGTGGCCCTCCAACTGGATCAGCACCGACGGCTGCCGGCTCCAGTCGCAGAGAACCCGGGCCAGGGCCGACAGCAGCAGGTCGTTGATCTGGGTACGGTAGGCGGCCGGGGCAACGCTGAGCAATTGCCGCGTCAACGCCTTGTTCAGCCGCGAGGTGGCATGGCCGACGCCAGGCAGCGGGCTTTCCAGGTGATCGCCAGGCAGTTGTGCACCAGGCTCGGCCAAGGTACCCAGCCAGTAATCGCGCTCAACTGCCAGGGCCTCGCTGCGCGCGTGAGCCTGCAGGCGTTCGCCCCAGAGTTTGAATGCACTGCTCTTGGCCGGCAGTTGCACGCTACGGCCAGCAGCAACGGCGGCATAGACACTCTGCAGGTCCTCGAGCAGCACCCGCCAGGACACGCCATCGACCACCAAGTGATGCACTACCAGCAACAGGCGTTGCTCACCCTCGGGCAAATGTACCAGCAGCGCACGCAACAGCGGGCCGTCCTTGAGATCGAGACTGCGTTGCGCCTCATCCGCCAGGGCGGTGAGCTCGGCAACATCATCCAGTTCACGCAGCCACAACACGGCACTGCTGGCCGGCTGATAACGGGCCTGCCACTGCCCGCCCTGCTCGACAAAACCTAGGCGCAAGGCGTCGTGGTGGTCCAGCAGGCTGGCCAACGCCACCTCCAAGTGGGTGGCATCCAGCACCTGCAGCGGCTTGAGCATCACCGACTGGTTCCAGTGGTGGCGCTGGGGAACATTCATTTCGAAGAAGCGTGCCTGGATCGGCAGCAATGGCTGCTCGCCGCTGACCTGCCGGGGTGCCTCGACGGCCGCCTTTTTCTCGATCAGCCTGGCCACCGTCGCCAGTTGCGCGATGGTCTGCTTCTCGAACAACTGCTTGGGACTGAGCTTGATCCCCTGGCGCTTGGCCCGGGCGATAATTTGCAGGCTGAGGATCGAGTCACCGCCCAGTTCGAAGAAGTTGTCGTTGCTGCCGACCCGCTCTAGCTTGAGCACATCGGCCCAGACCGCCGCCAGCTTTTCCTCGATTTCGCCCACCGGGGCGGTGTATTGCTGCTTGACCAGCCCCGGCTTGGGCAGCGCCCGCTTGTCCAGCTTGCCGTTGGCGGTCAGCGGCAACTGCTCCAGCAGCAGGATCTGCGCCGGAACCATGTAGTCGCTGAGGGATGCCTGTAGCCGCTGGCGCAGGTCCTCGACCTGCAGCACCGCACCGGCCGCCGGTACGCAGTAGGCCACCAGTTGCAGGCGCGTGGCATCGTCCTCCATCGGCACTGCGAGTACCGCTGCCTGGGCAACCGAATCGAAGCCCTGCATCAAGCGAGCGACTTCCGCCGGCTCGACGCGATAGCCGCGGATCTTCACCTGGTCGTCGTTGCGCCCCATGAACTCCAGCAGGCCCTGGCGATTGCAGCGCACCCGGTCACCGCTGCGGTAGGCCCGGCTGCCCGGCTCGCCATAAGGGTCCGGCAGGAAGCGCTCGGCAGTCAGCCCCGGTTGCCCCAAGTAACCCAGGGCGACGCTGGCACCACCGATGTACAACTCACCCGGCACCTGCGCGGCGGCGATGTTCAGCACATCGTCCAGCACCAGGGTCCGTGCGCCTGGCAGCGGCTGGCCGATGGCGATACCACGGTCGATGGCTGCATCGGCGCGCACTTCGTGGGTCAACACGCCAACGGTGGTTTCGCTGGGGCCGTAGTGGTTGATGAAACGGCAGGCCGGCTTCAGCTCGCGAACCTGGCGCACCAGCACTGGCGAACAGGCCTCGCCACCAACGATCAGCGCGTGTTCCGGCAGGACATCCGCTGCCCGGGTCGCCTGCAGCAGGGCCGAGAGATGCCCTGGAACGATTTTCAGGATGCCGACACGGTGCTCGCTCATGTACTGGGCAAAACCGTCCGGATCGAAACCCAGGGCTTCGGGCAGTACATGCAGGGTACGACCGCCGCACAAGGCGCCGAACAGCATGGTGTGCCCCAGGTCGGCGGCGATGGTCGAGACCAGCGCCATGCTGGCGCCTGGCGCCAGGTCCAGGCGTCGTGCCAGGCCCTGCACGTAGCTGGCCAGGGCACCATGGCTGACCAGTACGCCCTTGGGTTGTCCGGTGGAGCCGGAGGTATGAATCACATAAGCCGCAGACTGGGCCGACAGCTCCAGTTTCGGTGCGGTGGCCGGCCGGTCGCGCCAGTCGACCGGGCTGAACGCCTGTGCGTCGCAGCCGGACGGCACCAGGCCATCCAGTCGTGAATCGTCTTCGCTGCACAGCAACAGTCGCGCCCCAGCCCGCTCAAGCATCTGGCGCAGGCGCGCATCCGGGGCCTTGGTATCCAGCGGCATGTACACGGCACCCACCTTGAGAATCGCCAACAGGCTGGTCAGCCAGTCCAGCGAGCGCTCCATCAGCAGTGCCACCGGCTCGCCGATGCCCACGCCTCGCGCCCGCAGGTGGTGGGCCAGGCGGTTGGCAGCCTGATCCAGTTCGGCAAAGCTCAGGGTCTGTTCCAGACAACGGGCGGCCAGTGCCTCAGGCTGGCGCAGAACCTGGTCGTCCCAGTGCTGCAGCACCAGCGGCGCGGCCTCCTGGCTGGCTGCCGGCAGTTCGTGCACCGGCTGGTGCAGGCTGAACAGTGGCGCCTGCGGAGCCTGCAGCAACGCATCGAACAGTTCCAGCAGGGCCGGAACGAAGCCTTCGACTGTCGAGTGCTGGTACAGATCGCTGGCGTAGGTCAACTCGCCGTGGATCAGCGTGCCATCGTCGGTGATGTCCAGAGCCAGATCGAAGTGCGTACCGTCCTTGTGCAGCGGATATTCCGCCACGTTCAGGCCCGGCAACTGCATCGAGCGCTGTTTCTGCATGCCGACGTTCTGGTTGAACTTGGCCTGGAACAGCGGGTTGTGGTCAAGATTGCGCTCAGGGGCCAAGGCATCCACCAGTTGCTCGAATGGCAACTCCTGATGAGCCTGGGCACCGAAACTGCTTTCGCGCAGATGGCCCAGCAGGTCGAGGAAACTCTGGCGCTCATCGACTTCGCAACGCAGCACCTGGGTGTTGACGAAAAAGCCGATCAGGCCTTCGACTTCCGGGCGGCTGCGGTTGGCGTTCGGCACGCCGACGCGGATATCCCGCAGGCCGGCCTGGCGCGAAAGAAACAGCGAATAGCCGCCCAGCACCAGCATGAACAGGCTTATACCCTGGCTGCGGGCGAAGGCATTCAGTCGCCGTGAGCGCTCGACCCCGAAGTCGAAGCCCAGGGTCCGCCCTTCGAAGCTTTGCACCGGAGGGCGTGGGAAGTCCGCGGCGACATCCAGCAGCGGTTGCTCCTCGCCCAGTTGCCGACGCCAGTAATCGAGTTGTCGCTCCCCCTCGCCGGCCTCCAGCCAACTGCGTTGCCAGATCGCATAGTCGGCGTATTGCAGCGGCAAGGGCGCCAGGCCCGGTTCGCGCCCCTGGGTGAAGGCCTGATAGGCCTGGACGAACTCCTTGACCATCACGTCCATCGACCAGCCGTCGGAAACGATATGGTGCATGCTCACCACCAGCACCCACTCGTCCACCGCCAGGCGGATCAGGCTGGCGCGCAACAAGGGCCCGTTGAGCAGATCGAAGGGTTGCGCGGTGATCGCCCGCACCCGTTCGGCCAGTTCGGTCTCACGCGCCTCGGTCGCGCAAGCCGACAGATCGATCCTGGCCAGTGGCACGGCCAGATGTTCGAGGATCAGTTGCCGCGGCTGCTCGCCGTCCACCTGAAACACCGTGCGCAGCACTTCGTGACGCTCGACGATGTGTTCGAAGGCACGCTGCAGGGCCAATTCGTCCAGCTGACCACGCAAGCGCAGGCCGGCAGCCATGTTGTAGGCGGCACTGGCGGGATCGAGCTGCCAGAGGAACAGCAGGCGCTGCTGGGCATAGGACAGGGGAATCTGCGCCACATCATGGCGGCTGACCGGCATCGGCAGCAGGCTGAAATCCTTGCCCTCCTCGCTCAGCTTCGCCAGGAACTGCCGGCGCTGCTCCAGGGGCAGGCCGATGAATCGTTTGGCGATACGTACCGCAGGGTTGCCACTCATGCTTCAAACTCCTCCAACGAACTCATGAACTGCTCCATATCGGCCCAGTCGTTATCTGCAGCACCCTGCCCCAGCGTCGCCAGTTCGGCGGCCAGTTCGCTGAGCAGGGGTTTATCGAACAGGCTGCGCAGCGGCAGGCTGACCTCAAGACGTGTCTTGACCCGGGCAATCACCTGGGCGGCCAGCAGCGAATGCCCACCCAATTCGAAGAAATGATCGTCAAGCCCGACCCTGGATACCTGCAGCACTTCTTCCCAGATGCTCGCCAGGCAACGCTCGGTATCGGTTTGCGGTTCGCGGTAGCTGGCCTGCAACTGGCTCGGGTCTGGAACCGGCAGGGCCTTGCGGTCCAGCTTGCCGCTTGGCGTCAACGGCAGGTGCGACAGGACCAGCAGGTGCGAGGGCACCATGTAGTCCGGTAGCCGGCCCTGCATGAACGCCTTGACCTCAAGACGCCAGGCGCTCTGCTGCGCCGGTTCCAGGTGCTGATCGGCAACCAGGTAACCGACCAGTTGCGTAATACCGCCCAGGGGCAACGCGAGTACCGCAGCCTCGCGCACACCGGGAGCCTGCAACAGCCGGGATTCGACCTCACCCAGCTCGATGCGGAAACCGCGGATCTTGACCTGGTGATCGACCCGGCCGATGTACTCCACGGCACCGTCTTCGCGCAGGCGCGCGCGGTCGCCGGTGCGATACAGGCGTTCCCCCGGGGTGAAGGGATCGACGATGAACCGTTCGGCGCTGAGGGCCGGCTGGCCCTGGTAACCGCGGGCCAGGCCCGGGCCACCGATGTACAGCTCGCCGACTGCACCCTGGGGCAGCAATTCGAGATCACCGTCGAGTACCAGCAGGCGTCGCTGCTCAAGGCCGAAACCGATAGGCACGCCGCGCCAGGAAACCGCCTCGACCGGCAAACCGGTGCAGTCGTAGGTGCTCGAGACCACGGTCGCCTCGGTCGGGCCGTAGGTGTTGACCAGGCGCACGCCGCCCAGCCCGGCCTGCTGCCACAGACGCAGGCCATCCACGGCCATGGCCTCACCACCGATATGGATCTGGCGCAGGGCGCCATAGCCGGCTGGTGGCCGGGCCGCCCAGTCCTGTACCAGCAGGTACCAGTAGGCCGCCGGCAGGTCGGCCAGGGTGATGCCGTGGCGCAGGATCGCCTCGTGCAACGTGGCACTGTCCCACAACCGCTCGTCGCGTAGCACCACGCAGGCGCCCAGGCTCAATGGCGGGAAGAATTGCTCGACGAAGCCGTCGAAACTGCTGGTGGCGAACTGCATGACGCGATCACTTTCCACCAACTGGCTGTATTGCGTGGCCCGGGCGACGAATTCGGCCAGGGCATGGTGGCTGATGGCAACTCCCTTGGGCCGCCCGGTGGAACCCGAGGTGTAGATGACATAGGCCAGCGATTGCGCAGCCGGTGTCAGCTCCAGGTCGGTCTCGGCATAACCACTGTCGTTGATCCAATCCAGGCACAGGGCCTCGACATCCCCCAGCGGTGGCAGGCCTTCCAGCCACTGACTGTGGGTCAGCAGCAGCTTCAGGCCACTGTCCTGCAGTACATGGGCCAGTCGCGCCGGCGGGGTCTGCGGATCCAGGGGCACATAGGCGCCACCGGCCTTGAGCACCGCCAGGATCGCGACGGCCAGGTCCAGCGTGCGGCCGATCGCCAGCCCCACCAACACCTCCGGCCCCACGCCATGGCCACGCAGCAGATGCGCCAGGCGATTGGCCCGGCGGTTCAGTTCGGCATAACTCAGGGTCGGCGCCTGTGCCGCGTCGGCCAGGACCAGTGCAGTGGACTGCGGTGTGCGTCGGGCCTGGGCCTCGAACAACTGCACCATGGACACCGGGCTGTCAGTGCCTGCCTGGCCACCAACCTGCAGCAGGCTGGCGACTTCCTCAGCCACCAACATGGGCAACTGGCTGATCGGCAACTGCGGGTCACGACACACGGCGACCAGCAGGTTGCGCCAGTGACCGGCCAGGCGCTCGATGGTCACGCCATCGAAAATATCGGTGGCATAGGTGAAGGCGGCGAAAAGCTGCTCGCCTTCCTCGCGGGTCTCCAGCATCAGGTCGCTGGCGGCCGCGTGCTGGCGCGATTGCCCGACGCCTTGCTCCTCATCCAGATGCGCTACCCGCAAGCCGCTCGCCAACTGCCGGCCCTGCACGTCGGTGACCAGCGGCTGATGGTTGAACATCACCTGGAACAGCGGATTGTGGCTCTGGCTGCGGGCAGGCTGCAGTGCTTCGATCAAGGCGTCGAACGGCAGCTCCTGATGCGCCTGCGCCCCCAGGGATGCCCGACGCAGGCTCTGGAGAAGTTCGCTGAACGGGGTCTGGCCGTGTACTTCACTGCGCAGTACCTGGGTATTGACGAAAAAGCCGATCAGGCCTTCGGTTTCGCTGCGGGTCCGGTTGGCGATCAGGCCGCCGACGCGGATATCGCTCTGGCCGCTGTAGCGATGCAGCAGGCTCTTGAACGAGGCCAGCAGCACCACGAACAGCGACACACCCTGGCGCTGGGCCAGAACCTTGAGTTGCTGGCGCAGCCCGCTGTCGACCTGCACTTCCAGGCGCGCGCCACGATGACTGGCCTGGGCCGGGTGCGGCCGGTCGGTGGGCAGCTCGAGCACCGGATGCTCTTCGCCCAGGTGCTCACGCCAGTAGGCCAGTTGCCGTTCCTGCTCGCCGGCTTCGAGCCAACTACGCTGCCATAGCGCGTAGTCGCGATAGTGCACGGCCAACGCTGGCAGCTCGGCCGTGGCGCCAGCCACGCAGGCGTCGTAGCAGCGGCTGAATTCCTCGATCAGGATATTCATCGACCAGCCATCAGCGATGATGTGATGCAAGGTCAGCAACAAGATGTGTTCGTGTTCAGCCAGGCGCAACAGTCGGATACTCAGCAACGGCCCCTGCTGCAGGTCGAACGCCTGTCCGGCCTCCTCGGCCATGATCTGCCGGGCACGGGACCGACGCTGCAGCTCGGCCAGGGCTTGCAGGTCATCGACCCGCACCGTCGCCGCAGCCGGCGGGGCGACACACTGGAAAGCCCGCTCGCCATCCTGGCCAAAAGTGGTGCGCAGGCATTCATGCCGGGCCACCAAGGCACTGAAGGCCTGTTCGAGCGCCGCCAGGTCCAGCGGACCATCCAGACGAACGGCCATCGGCAGGTTGTAGGCAGCACTCTGCGGATCAAGCTGCCAGAGAAACCACATACGCTGTTGCGCATAGGACAGGCCGTCCCGTTCGGCGACACCATCGCAGGCGACGATGGGCAGCAGCGAGAAGTCGACCCCCTCCCTGTCCATGGCGGCCAGGAAGATACTGCGCTTCTCCTGGGGCAGCTCGATGAAACGACGGGCGAGTTTCTGTGCGTCTTGGGGCTTCATGTGAGAGGGTCCTTGCTGATCGGCGGCACGGCCGGTGGGGCCTGGTCGTATCAACAAGGACGAACCGCCAACCCGAGGATTTAGCGTGCTGGCAGGCGGTTTCTCGGGTATGGCGAAGGAGAGGGGTAGAAATCTGCGGATCGGTGCGGCAATTGCGACGAGTGACGTCAGTCGGCAGGCTGCGAATAACCTTCGGCCATCGCTACCACCACCTTGCGCTTGCCGGTGAACGGCGAACGGGCATGGGCGGCGAGCATGTTGTCGAGCATCAGCACGTCGTTTTCCTGCCAGGGGAAACTGATGGTGCATTCGTCCAGCACCCCACGCACCTCGTCGAGCAGGTCGACCTCGATGGCTGAACCATCACCGTAGTAGACGTTACGCGGCAGGTCTTCCTCGTCCACCACATCGAGCAACGTCTCACGCACCTCCGGCTGCAGGTTCGAGACATGGAACAGGTGCGCCTGGTTGAACCAGACCATTTCCCGGGTTACCGGGTGATGCGCTACTACCTGGC
This sequence comes from Pseudomonas sp. UTLPPB19802, assembly GCF_059730225.1. NCBI lineage: Bacteria > Pseudomonadati > Pseudomonadota > Gammaproteobacteria > Pseudomonadales > Pseudomonadaceae > Pseudomonas > Pseudomonas sp. UTLPPB19802. The sequence continues at coordinate 2,995,984 of NZ_AP048545.1, read as the reverse complement.
AACGCTGGCGCGTGCGCAACTCACCATCGTCCTTCCATTCGCATTCGATGGAGTGGGCTCGACAGTAGGCTTCGACCACGGCCTCGTCCTCGGTGTTGAACACCTGGCTCCAGTCCACGTCCAGGCCATTGCCGTAGTTGCGCACATACATCAGGCCCTTGCTGACCAGGCGCTCGCGAATTCGCACCGGCACCCGGCGATAGACTTCGCGACTGTTGCAGATCGGGGTTTCGCCACCGGTCTGGGCGGCGATCACGCTGTAGAACCAGATCTTCATAGGCCATTCGAGGGTGTAGGCCTGTTCGTTATGTAGCGGAATGCTCTGGTGCGCCGGGTACTCGGTGGAGGTGTAGACCCCCTTGGTCACATTGCTGCGCGGGGTCGAGCCGAACTCGTAGTTGAGCAGCGGGTGACCGAAAGCTGCGGCGAACTCACGAAAAGCCTCGGCGCCACCGACATCGAAACCGCGCAGCAAGACGCCGCCCGCCCGATAAAGGTGCTGGTCGATCAGCACCTTGCACTCGGCAAACGCCTCACGCAGGTCAAGTCCGGGCTCGGGCGCCTGGATCAGCATGGGCAAACTGCCCGAACCGGTCAGCAGCGGCCGGATATCCAAACTCAACGCATTGTTCATGAGCACTTTTCTCCCTTGATCCTAGGCCGCGGCACCCCATCCCTGAACGTGGGATGCACCGGGTTTCAAAGGATGAAACGGATAATCGACAGCGAAAATTAGCGGGCGCCCATCCCGGCGCCAGGCCACCGAAACATTTGCTTTCATATAGTCCTACGTTTTTTGCCTGCTCATCCGTCTCATTAAGATGCAGTTGGTCGCGTAGGCAAAAGCCACGACCGGCTTTCCAGAGCTCGCGGCTCCTTCTCAGGCCTCAAGCCTTCCTCCGATGTCGAGAATCCGCTTCCCATGTCCAAGAAGTCCCGCTCGAAAATCTGGTTCCTGGTCCATAGTTGGCTGGCGCTACCCATCTGGTTCTTTGTGCTGATCGTCTGTGTCACCGGTACCCTCGCGGTGGTCAGCCAGGAGATCGTCTGGCTGGCCAATCCTGATATACGCGCCGGCAAGCCCTCCGATGACGCACCGTTGCTCAGTTACGACCAGGTACTGGCTGCCATCAAGAAAAACGAACCTGAGTTGATCGTGCAGTCGATCCAACGACCGGATGAGAGCCACTTCGCGCTGCTGGCCGATATCAGCTATCCGGATGGGCGGTCAGTGACCGTTTACGTCAATCCCTACACCGGGGTCATCCAGGGCATCAGCCCGCAATTCAACTTCAAGAACTTCACACGGGCCCTGCATGGCTGGTGGCTGGTGCCGTTCACCAACGGCTACAGCTGGGGCTGGTATCTGGTGTCGATACTGGGATTACCGATGTTGGCTTCGCTGATTACCGGCCTGGTGGTGTACAAGCGCTTCTGGAAAGGCTTTTTCAAACCAACCCTGCGTTTCAACCATGGGGCTCGAATCTTCTGGGGTGACTTCCATCGTCTGAGCGGCATCTGGTCGATCTGGTTCATCGCTGTGATTTCCATCACCGGTACCTGGTTCCTGATCCAGGCCATTCTCGCCGACAACCAGATCAACATAGCCACCCGCCCCATTCCGGCCATCATCTCTCACGACAGTGCACCGTTGATGCCCGATGGTCAGCCGGCACCCAGACTCGGCGCAGACGAAGCCCTGCGCATTGCCCGTGAACAGGTACCCGGGCTCGATGCCAGTTTCATCAGCCTGCCGGCCAACGCCTATAGTGCATTCGAAGTCGGCGGCCGCAGCTGGTACCCGCTGATGTACCAGACCCTGGAACTGAACCCCTACAACGGCAAGGTCGAGCAGTCGCGATTACTCACGGAACGCACCGGCCTGGAGTTCGTCACCGAGTCGATGCGCCCATTGCACACAGGGGATTTCGGCGGGCTGTGGGTCAAGTTGATCTGGTTCTTTTTCGGCCTACTCCTGAGCATGATGGTGCTCAGTGGACTACTGATCTGGAGCAAGCGCACCGCGCTGGCAACGCTCAATGCCCTGAAACGCAGCAACAAGACTGAACGCGCCGACAAGTCCAGGCCCCACACCGCGCTCGGCACCGAAACCCCGGAGGTCAATCTGTGAGCAAGGCTGAAGCAACACTACCGATCTCTCCCCTGAACCGACTCTGGCACAAATGGCGCTTCCACCTGAATATCCTGCTGGTACTGATCCCGTTGGGCTTCATGCCCCGCTACTTTTCCGACGCAGCACTGTTTCGTGGTGATACCGGGCTGGGCCAACATGTCCACGAGCTGCAGGTAGGCCCCTGGAGCCTGCAACTGGCCGAACTATGGGATGAGGCGCCTCGCCGCGACGGCCCGGCCGGCTACTTCAAGGCCTTCAATGCCAGCCTCTGCGCCGACTGCATCACGCAGGTCAAGGCCACCTACCTGCGGGTTAGCAAACCCCGCAGCCTGCGCGCCGCCGGCGTGATCTTTTTCGGCACGCCCTATCGCATGGGCGCCGTGGTTCCGATCCCGCAGAACACTGCCGACGACGCAGAATTGTGGGTGACCCTCGAAGGCTGGGACGGGTCGGTCCACCAGGCCTACATTCCCCTAGGCCAGGCATCGCCCCTAACCATCGCCTGGCTGAAAAAACAAGGTGCACGCCCATGACCTCATTGCATCGTTTCACCCTATCTCCAACCCTGCGACGCCTGCTGACCGGTACGGCGCTGCTGGCAGCCGGTGGCCTCAGCCTGAATGCCTGGGCACATAATCCGATGTGCGAGTGCAAGCAACTCGACGCCGAGCAGATACAATGCAAGGGCGGCTTTTCCGACGGCAGCGGCGCTGCTGGCGTAACCCTAGACGTGATTGGCTACGACGAAACGGTACTGCTGCCCGGAAAGCTGGGTGAAGACTCGACCCTGACCTTCAAGAAACCCGCCACCGACTTCTATGTGCTGTTCGATGCCGGCCCCGGCCATGTCGTGGAAGTGGACAAAGCAGATATCGAGGCACCATGAGTACAACCACTACCCAGGTCGTACGCCCCGCCGGCGCCGGCCATGAAACCCTCTACGTGCTGCTGTTCTGCCTGGTCGTGCTGCTCGCCGCCGGCTCCGTGGTGGCGCTGCACGGCGAGAAGCAGGAGGTCGCCCCGGTCGCGGCCCACCAACTGGACGCGCGGCGCGACCTCACGCCGGGCGAACAGGGCATCTACGCCGACCTGCGGGTCACCCTCGACGAGATCCACCTGCTGCAACAGGACCAGCAGGCATTGCCCGCTCCCGCGCAACTGGCCGAGGAAGGCTTCGCGCCCTTCGCCCAGGATGCCAGTTCGGTCAGCCGCGGTGGTCACACCTGGCAACTGCTGGAGCAGCATGCCTACCTCGGCCTGAGCCAGGCCAATGCGACCGCCGGTTCGTTCCTGATGCGGGTCGGCAGCGACACGAATGCCGCACCGGATATCTGGCTCACTCGCAACGCCACCCCGACAGTACCCGGCGACCTCGCCGACAGCGCCCTGGTTGCCGCTGGCTGGCAGCAGGTGGTGGCGCAATTCGACGCCGGCGTAACCCGCCAGCATCGCCACTGAGCCGCTCCAAATACCGTTCACCCGGAGAAGATCGCCCTCTCATGTCCATTTCAGCCCTGTTCAGCCGTCGTCGCCTGCTTCTGGTACTGCTGCTCGCCCCACTCCTGTCGACCTTCCAGGTCCACGCCGACTCGGCCAAGCGCTTGCGCATCGGCATCACCCTGCACCCCTACTACAGCTACGTGGCCAATATCGTCGGCGACAAGGCCGAGGTGGTGCCGCTGATCCCGGCCGGTTTCAATCCCCACGCCTACGAGCCACGGGCCGAGGACATCAAGCGCATCGGAACCCTGGACGTGATCGTGCTCAACGGCGTCGGTCACGACGACTTCGCCGACCGCATGATCGAGGCCAGTGAAAAACCACAGATTCCGCTGATCGAGGCCAACGAAAACGTGCCGCTGCTGGCCGCCACCGGCGTCGCTGCCCGGGGTGCCGGCAAGGTGGTCAACCCGCACACGTTCCTGTCCATCAGTGCGTCCATCGCCCAGGTCAACAATATCGCCCGCGAATTGGGCAAGCTCGACCCGGACAATGCCAAGTTCTATACCGCCAACGCCCGTGCCTATGGCAAGCGCCTGCGCCAGTTGCGCGCCGATGCCCTGGCCAAGCTGACCCAGGCGCCCAACGCCGACCTGCGGGTGGCGACGGTGCATGCGGCCTACGACTACCTGCTGCGTGAGTTCGGCCTGGAGGTCACCGCAGTGGTCGAGCCGGCCCACGGCATCGAGCCGAGCCCGAGCCAGTTGAAGAAGACCATTGACCAACTGCGCGAGCTGGATGTGAAGGTGATCTTCTCGGAACTGGACTTCCCCTCCACCTATGTCGAAACCATCCAGCGTGAGTCCGGGGTGAAGCTCTATCCGCTGTCGCACATTTCCTTTGGTGACTACACCGCCGACAAGTACGAGAAGGAAATGAGCAACAACCTCGACACCGTGGTCCGGGCGATCCAGGAGGCGGGGGCATGACCGCCGCCGAGAGCATCGATCGCGTCGCCGTCGGCCCGACCCTGGACTTCGAGGCGATCAACCTCACCCTGGGCCGCACCACCATTCTCGACCAGGTCAGCTTTCAGGTCCGCCCCGGCCATGTGCATGCGCTGGTCGGCCCCAACGGTGGTGGCAAGAGTTCGCTGATCAAGACCCTGCTCGGGCAGATGCCGCACCAGGGCCGCCTGAGCCTGCAATGGCCGGGCACGCCAGGCACCATCGGCTATGTGCCGCAGGCCCTGGAATTCGATCGCGGCCTGCCGATGACCGTCGACGATTTCATGGCAGCCATGTGCCAGCGCCGCCCGGCATTCCTCGGTCTGTCCCGACACTTCGCCGGGGCGATCGGCGAAGCGCTGGAACGGGTCGGCATGCAGGACAAGCGCAAGCGGCGCATGGGTGCCCTGTCCGGTGGTGAACGCCAGCGGGTGCTGCTGGCCCAGGGACTGATCCCACCACCCCAACTGCTGGTGCTCGACGAGCCGATGTCGGCGCTGGATGAAGCCGGCATCCAGGTGTTCGAGCGGCTGCTCGGCGACTGGCGCCGCGCCGGCATCACCGTGCTGTGGATCGAACACGACCTGGAGGCGGTCAAGCGCCTGGCCGACCGGGTTACCGGTCTCAACCGACGGATCCTGTTCGACGCCTCCCCTGCCGAGGCACTGACCCCGGACCGCCTGCTGACCCTGTTCTCCACCCACCCACGCGGCGAGGGCACCCGACCATGAGCTATGAAGCTTTTCGCCTGATGATCCAGGGCTGGGCCGCCGACGGCCTCCTGCCAGCGGCGCTGGCCTACGGTTTTGTCATCAACGCGCTGCTCGCCGGCCTGCTGATCGGTCCGGTGCTTGGCGGTCTTGGCACCCTGGTGGTGGTCAAGCGCTTCGCGTTCTTCTCCGAGTCGGTGGGTCATGCGGCGCTGACCGGCGTGGCCATCGGCATCCTGCTCGGCGAGCCCTACACCGGCCCCTATGGCAGCCTATTCGGCTACTGCCTGCTGTTCGGCGTGTTGCTCAACTACCTGCGCAACCGCACCGGACTGGCCCCCGACACGCTGATCGGGGTGTTCCTGTCGGTGTCCCTGGCACTTGGCGCCAGCCTGCTGCTGGTGCTGGCTGGCAAGATCAACGTGCACATCCTGGAAAACGTGCTGTTCGGCTCGGTGTTGACGGTCAACGGTAACGACCTGCTGGTGCTGCTGGTGGTGGGCGCACTGGTGCTGGGCCTGAGCCTGCCGCTGTACAACCGGATCATGCTGGCCAGCTTCAACCCGCAGCTGGCGGCGGTGCGTGGTGTGGCGGTGAAGACCCTCGACTACCTGTTCGTGGTGCTGGTGACGCTGATCACCGTGGCGGCCGTCAAGGTTATCGGCGCGATCCTGGTGGGCGCCCTGCTGGTGATCCCGGCTGCCGCAGCACGCCTGCTCAGCCAGTCGCTCAAGGGTTTCTTCTGGATCTCCGTGGCGATCGCCACCGTCAGCACCCTGAGCGGCATCCTGCTGCCGATCCTGTTCGACCTGCCCGTGCCGTCCGGCGCGGCGATCATCCTGGTGGCCGGTACCGCCTTCGCCCTGGCGGCGATTGCCCGTGGCACCGTACCCAGTCTCAAAGGGAATATTGGATAAATGCCGAACCTTCGCCCTCTCGCCCTCGCCCTGCTGCTGGGCGGCCTGTACAGCAGCGTATCGTTCTCCAGCCAGGCGCCGATGCCGATCACCGCCAATCAAGGCCTGGGCAATATTGCCTTGCACGCCAGCACCGAGAACAAGCCGGTGTGTATCCTGGCCAGCCTGCCAATTACCTATGGTCTCGGCGAGATCCTGCTCAAGGACAGCGGCGTGGAACTCAAGCGCGCCGCCGACGCCAACCTGCCGGGTAGCCGCCAGAGCGCCTACTTCAGCGGCCGTGGCGCCCCGGCCCTGCAGAAGCTGGCAAACCAGGCCGATGCGGTGATCGGCCTGCGCTCGCTGTGGCCCGATGATCCGCTCTACATCATGGCCCGACGCAGCAATGTGCGCATCGTCGAAGTCGACGCCGCCCGTCCGGTCGACGGCGGCCTGCCGGGTATCGCGGTGCAGCCGGGCCAGGGCAGCGATGGCCTGAACAGCCAACCGTGGCTGTCGAGCAACAACCTCGGGCGCATGGCCGATGTGACCGCCGCCGACCTGGTACGCCTGGCCCCCACGGCCAAGCCGAAGATCGAGAGCAACCTGGCGACGCTCAAGCAGCGCCTGCTCAAGCTCAGCGCCGACAGCGAGACACGCCTGGCCAAGGCCGACAACCTCAGCGTGTTCAGCCTCTCCGAGCGCTTCAACTACCTGGTGGGTGGCCTCAACCTCGACATGATCCAGGTCGATGCGCGCAGCGATGAACAGTGGACCCCCGAGGCCCTGGAGAAACTCGGCGAAACCCTCAAGGATGCCGATGTGAAGCTGGTACTGGACCACCGCCAGCCGCCAGAGGCGGTGAAGGCGGTGATCGCCAAGGCCGGCAGCACCCTGCTGGTGCTCGACAGCGAAGGCAGCGATCCACTGGCCGGACTGGAAGCCTCGATCAGCCAGGTGCTGGATACACTGGCGCCGATCTAGCATGGAAACCGGGTGGATCACGCTAAATTTCCACCACAAGCACTCGTTCCCTCTTCGGGCCTAAACCACAATACAGAGGGAACGCCGTGGATCTGCAGAGCATCCTGTCAAAGCTGTTCGCCAATGCCGGCTCGGTCGGTATCGAAGGTGTATTTCAATTCGTCTTCGGCCCGAACCAGGCCTTCTGGTCCGATGTCGGCAGCAACACCGTCACTGCCGCAGGGCGCCATGCCCGCCCGGATGTGACCATCAGCGTCGCACAGCCGGACTTCCTGGGCATCATGACCGGCAGCGCCAACGTCGAGGAACTGTTCGCCAGCGGCCGCCTGAAGATCGACGGCAACATGGGCCTGGCGACCCTGCTTCCACAGATCATCGACAGCGCCCGGAACAATGGTGGCAAGGCCGAAAAAGTCGAGATGAACAAGCGCTACCCGACCCCGCCACGGACCAGCGAGCAGGTTTCGGCCGCACAGCCGGTACTGCGTGAGGTGGAGCGACGCCCACGGCAGGGACTGAGCGTCAGCGAGTTTCGCGAGCATTACCTGCCGGGTGGTATCCCCGTGGTGATCAGCGATGCCCTTCAGGACTGGCCACTGTTCAATATGAGTCGCGAAGAATCGCTGGTGCATTTTGCCGAATTGCAGGGCATCACCCGTCACGGCGACTACGTGAAAAAGACCTTCTCCACCGATCGCGATTTCCGCTCCACCTCGATGGCCGAGTTCATCGCCTCGCTGGACCGCCCGGCACAGAAGAGCGCCGACGGCTCGCCTCCCGCCTACATGGGCAACAACATCGTGCCGGCCCAGTTGCTGGAGCAGATCCAGTACCCGCCCTACTTCGACCGTTCGCTGTTCATCGCCCCACGGATCTGGATCGGCCCCAAGGGCACCCTGACCCCGCTGCACCGCGACGACACCGACAATCTGTTCGCCCAGGTCTGGGGCCAGAAGTCCTTCATCCTTGCCGCGCCGCACCACCGCCAGGCCCTGGGGACCTGGTCCACCGCACCCCAGGGCGGCCTGGATGGCTGTGACGTGAACCCCGATGCGCCGGACTACGAGCGCTTCCCGGCCTCGCGACACGTGCCGTTCCTGCGCGTAACCCTGGAAGCCGGCGACCTGCTGTTCCTGCCTGAAGGCTGGTTCCACCAGGTCGAATCGGTGTCCACCTCGCTGTCGGTGAACTTCTGGGTGAACTCCGGGCGCGGCTGGTAACCGGCCCCGTCGACTTGCCCGCACCCTGCATGGCGTGGGCAAATCCGCCGCGACCATAAACAAGTACCTCATGGACAAGGACACCGCTGGCGATACTCCTTCGTGCGTTTCCCCCGAAGCTCACGATAAAAGGATTTATCCATGGCAAACACCTACAGCAGGGATGAACGGATCACCCAGTCCATCGACGGCCTGGTCATCTCGGACCTCGATACAGGCTCCGTCCCGCACAAGTCCCATGTCCTGTCGCCGACAGCGCCCAACCTGGCAGTGGCCAGGGGCAGGACCGGCCTCGCCGAACTGGATGCGCGCCTGGGGCCGGTCACCCTGGACACTTTCGTCATCACCCGGGTGGAACTCTACGACATGGGGGCCCGCCTCAGTGGCAAGCCCCTCGACAGCCACGACCCGCAACTGCATGACCGTGGCAGTTCCCTGGTTGACGACCTGCAATTCGAGCCCGCTGAACTGCAAGCGCATCTGGAAAGCGGCAGCGATATCGACCAGCGCCCGGTCGACGTGCTGTTTGAAATCGCCTCGCGACGCTCCTTGCAGGCCCCACCCCTGCTCGGGACCCGGCAACCGCCGCTCACCGCCAACCTGATGAAACATCTGCACCACCTGCTCGTCCGCCTGCAGGACATGCAGATCCTCGCGCGCAAATATGTCACCTTCAGCCTGCCGGGCTGGATCGATGCCGCCAAGAGCCGCGGCATGCTCACCTCGGGAGCCGGCATGCAGGCCTACGGGATCTACAGCGGCCTGGTAGGTATCCGCGAAGCGTTGAAACATGGCGAGGTCACGGATGTCGTGTTGAACACCGGCAGCGTTGCCAGCGAACTGACCTCGGTGTTGCTCGAACGCGGCCTGAGGAAAACCGGCGAAGCCCTGCTTGGCCAGGGCGGCAGGATTTTCCAGGGCTTTCGCGCCACCTCCGCCGGCCTGATGCTCAGCCGCAGCGCTGGCCTGCTGGGCAATGTGCTGACCCTGCCGTTCGACATCCACAGTGCTGTCACGGCGTTCAAGAACGCTGCCAGGACCACGGGCAAGGAGGCCATGGACCATTACGTCACGGCCGGTTTCAGCATCGCCAGCGCCACCTTGTCGCTGGCACTTGGCGCAGCCGCCGCAGCGGGTTTCAGCTCCGCCGGTCCGATCGGACTGGTAGCGTGCGCCGTGTTGATCGTCGGCGCGAAGATCTATGGCGCCGTTCGCCAGGTCGACGATATCGACGACTATATCGAGCTGACCGTCAACGAACGCTGGCGCTCGGGTTGGTTCGCCTTTACCGGACAGGAACTGGACCGCGAGGTCACGGACCGCTACCTGATCGAACGCACCCGGGTCGAGCATGGCAAAGCCCTGGAGGCCCGCGCCAGGGCACTGCTCGAAGGAGAGATGCAGGAAACCCTCGCCGGGGTGGTGAACGGCAACTTCCACGTCGAGCTGGAACCAGTCAAGCAGTGGGCCCATCGCTGGGAGGGCGAGGAGCAGGACTCTACGCACATCAATACACCCGTTGTCCGCGATGGCGACGATGTCATCGACGCGTCGGCGGGGCTGGAACAGGTGCCCGGCGCCATCAGCGGGACACCTGGGAAAAAAAAAGCCGTGCTCTGGCAGTTGGGCGGCGGCAACGACCAGGTCATCGGTGTGCGCGACCAGGCCAACTACTTCGCGTTTTCCACCGGCGAAAAGAACCTGGCCGGCGGCGACCACGATGACGCCTTCCTGTTTCAGGCCCAGGAGACCCTGAGTTCCACCCGCACACCCGCGACCCAACCGGCCCTCAGCAGGCTGCAGGGTGGCGACGGCGAGGACTCGCTGTCGCTGCAAGGGCAGGTGCCGCCGCGTCACGACCTACGGTTCGTCGGCCACGAGATCGACCTGGACAGCGGCAAGCTGGGCTTGCGGCGCAACGCCACCGACCCCGACCCGCTCGCCTACGCCACGCTGGCCTCCATCGAGCACGTCGAAACCCTTGCCGGGGGCAGCAGCCACGTAATCGGCAACCCAGGCGCCAACCATATCACCCTGCTGGGTCTGGATGACCAGGCGAGCGGTGGCGCCGGCGATGACCGTTTCATCCTCAAGGGCACGGACGCCACGGTCGCCGGCGGCCCTGGCAAGGACTACTACCGGATGGCCCCGACGGGTAGAACCGTGACCCTCGACGAAGACGGGCAGGAACCCAGCACACTCGAACTGGGCTGGCCCATGGAGCGTATCCAGGGCTGGCGTATCGTCGGCACCTCGCTGGTCGTCACTTCGCTGCGTGGCGAGCATGGCGAACTACCCAGCCATCAATTGACCATCAGGGGGGTCTACAGGAACGACAACGGACGGCAGTTGCAAAACGACCTGCTGCTGTTTGTCACCCAGGACGGCTACCTCTTCAAACCCGACCTGCCGACCGTGCTGGAAGGCAGCGGCGACCAGGACATCCAGGTCACGGTGCTGACCCTCGGACAACTGCCACCGGCCCCGCAACCGGTCAACGGCGGCGATTGCCCGCTTCCCGGAGCCTCGACGAGCGGCTATTTTCTAGCACGGAACACGCAGGAGACGGTCTTCCAGATCAGCGCTGACGACACCCGACCGTCAACGACCCTGTTCCTCGACTACGACAGCGAAGAGATCGAACAGGTCAACGTGCTGTATCACGTCGAACCGAAGCGCGTCGGCGCCTTCAACTACCTTGCCTACAGCAATGCCAGCCTGATCCTGCGGTTCAACGATCAGACCCGCCTGACGCTCAAGGACTGGGTGATCGCCGGTGCTGGCAAGCCGGCCGATGTCGGCACCTCCCTGCACACTTCCGGGTTGGAACTGATCCATCGGATTGTCCTGGTGCTGCGCGATGGCAGTTCCTACCTGGTTGGCGCCCCGCCGCCCCGCTATACCGATGACCAGCGTCATCCGGGGGCCAGGAGCGTCGAGGGCCGGGGAGCATTGCACAAGCGTACGGGCCATTGCCTGTTCCGCTTGCCGGAAAACCGCGCCGCCGTGCTGAAAGACCATGCGCAGCGCGTCGACTTCAAAGCCGGCAGCGACTCGACGATCTACCACCTCGAAGGCATGAGTTCCACCTATGAACTCCATCCCCGTGCCGGCGCGACCCTGCACCTGTCGACGCCGGCCGCCCTGGGAAAAACCGCCAACGCCTCGACCTGGCACATCCATACCCAGGCGAGCGGGCAGATCATGACCCGCAGCGACATCAGGATCGAGCCCCAGCAGCTATGGATCGGCAACATCCGCCTGCTGCTGCCTGCCGACGACGATCCCACGCAACCCCTGGACCTGATCTACATCGTCCTGACCTCTGGCGAGCGCTATGAGGTCGACCGGATATTCGAGCAGTTGTTGCTGCATGAACTGGACGCTCGCCCCCACACCGACATCGAAGCCATAAAACGGTGTATCGAGCAGCATCAGGCGGACAACGAACTGGCCAGCAGCCGCGTCAGGGTCAGAGGCCTGAAGGTCACCAGCTCATCGGCTTCGAGTGCACGCTCGCACAGCGCCTATGGCGCGCTCATCTACGACACCCGGACACAACAGTGGTGCACGGACAACGACGAGTCGTCCCTGGTCGACCCTGCGGACCTGTTTATCCATACCCCTCGCTAATGCGCGGACAGGGCCTGCCGGCAGCGCAAGACGCACCAACAGCGGGCCCTGGTGAGAACACAACCCACGAAAGGATTCCACCATGTCTCCCAAGCCCCCCATTCGCCCTGCTACATCAGGTGCCAGCCAACCCGCCACGCCGGCAACCAGACCGCCCGACACCAGACCGCCCGACACCAGCCCGGCGATACCCAGCCGCCTACCCGGCAGCACCACGCCGGTGCTGCCCGGCGGGACCGGGCATATACCGGCCAGCACGCTGGCGACCATCCCCGCCACGCAGGCCCCCGGCCCTGCCACGCTGGTCATCAGCCGCCTCAGCAGTGCCACTACCGATAGCCTGCCAGTGGGCCGCCCCTTGAGTGCTTATGCCAGGCCCACGCCGAAAAACCTGCCGCCCGCCGACAGCGACGGCTTTCGGCTGGTCCAGCAGCGCCGGTTCGTCAATCTCGAGGATGGCCAGGTCGTCATGGTCCGCTATGACGAAAGTGTCCGGTCCTACTGCGCCCTGACCCGGGAAGAACACCGGCCCTCGGGCCCGGCCTTGTACCGGGTCGGGAGCAGCGATATCTGGAAAGAAAACCGCGCGGCCAGCACTTTGCGCCAGTATCAACTGCCAGTGACGCGCTCAGCCGAGCCCGAGTCGGCCAGAGGCACGGCGGCGAGTGGGCACACCGACGAAAGCGCCAACGACCAGGCACTCCTGCAATGCCGGGCACGCTTGCTGGCCGATGCCGAGGTTTTCTTCAAGGACTACACGTTGCCCGAGCGCCCGCGTTTGCCTGAGCTGAAGCCGGAGATGGGCGAACGAGCCCTGATCGAGACACTTTGCCGAGACAGCGACGGTGTGGTCATCGGCGAAAACCACGCCGATTCAGGCGGCAAGCTGTTCCTGGTGAGCAATATGGCGACCCTGGCTGAACACGGGGTCAGGACACTCTATCTGGAACGCCTGAGAACGGACGTCGAACAGGTTCACCTGGACATGTTCCATGACACCGGGACCCTGAGCCCCGCCCTGGACCGTTACCTGCGAACACTGGACGGCGACTACGGCGACGCCTCACCAGGCACTTGCAGTTACCGCCAGTTGATCCTCACCGCCCGTGCCCACGGCGTCCGGGTGCAGGCGCTCGATTGTGCCGCCAGTGATTCGCTGCGCGTGCGCGACCCTGACCTTCTTGCCCGGGCTTCGGCACTGGGCTATCACGCCCATCAAGTCATCCAGGCAGCTCAACCGGCTGGGCAGCAAGGCAAGTGGCTGGCACTGGTGAATGTTCATCACGCCAATGGCTTTGCCCCCAAGGCCGCGCCAGGACTGAGCTGGCTGCAAGGGGTCATGGGAGTGGAGGTCGAAGATGCCATGAGCGGCCCCGCCATACGCGTGGCCCCGGCCCGCAAGCATAAGGCGGACGACCCGATGCGCCTCGTCGGTGCCGACCTGAAGCTGGCCGTGAAGGTGTCATGGCAACAGGCCTTTGAACTTCCCTTGCAATATCGAACAACACTGCAGGATCGGATTCGAAGCCCGGAAGAAATCGTCAGGAGAACCCACGTCAGGCTCAACGAACGCGCTACGGGCGAGACGGCCATCAGTGACTATCTTCAGCGCGTGGGCAGCCTGAACGACGCCAGCACGACATTTTTCTCAGGGTATAACGGCAACCGCCGTGCCAAAGCGCAGATTCCCACACTACCGGCCGACAGCACCGCACCACGGATCTTTGAAACGCTCTATGAAAACAATAATGGCCTGGTACTGGCGGCCGAGCAGGGATCCCTCACCGCGAGGAAGCTTGTGCTCGACCATATGCAGACCCTGGCGACACTCAAGGTTGAAACACTCTACGTGCAAAACCTGCTGAGCGACCTCGACCAACCCTTTATCGACAGCTTTCAGGCAACAGGCATCATGCCCAAGCGTTTTGAAAGAACCCTGGTAGCCGAGGATCTGCACCAGGCGCTTGGCCTGACGAGTGAATATTCACTACAACGCCTGCTGGTCAGCGCGCGCGAGCACGGCATCAGGATCCAGGCACTCGACATGGCCGCCAGCTACCGGAAACAGCAGCACAAGCACAATGTGCCCGCCTTCAACTACATCGCCCATAAAATCATCGACGGCGACCAACACCACCAGGGTACGCACAAATGGCTGGCACTGGTACTGGATGTCCACGCCGGCAACGTCAGGGGAGTACCGGGCCTGGGGCAACTGCAAGGCGCCCCCAGCCTGCGGACTGTCGCCATAGGGCCGCTGGCCGCGCCGAAGGTCAGCCCCGACTCAGGGTCCGTAGAGCGCTTTTATGGTCGCGAGGAGTATGTACGCGCGGACCTGACGCTGGAGGTCAACACCCCATCCGCCCCCAGACAGCAGGTTGCCCAGAACATCAGGCATTGCTTGAGCGTACGGGAGGTGGAGCCAAGCTTCCTGATTGAAAGGCAGGGGGACAATTTCATCGTCGTGCAGAGAAGCTATCGCATGGACGCGGATCACTACGAGGAGACCCTCATCGAAATACACGATGGCAAATACTCCCTACCGCAAGGCTCCACCCTGTTCAATGGTGTGCGATACCACAGCCTCGCGGACCTGGCCTGGGGGCTCAGGGGTGAGGGCCGCGTACAGGTCGCGGACGTCCCTGGAGTCATACCGATTCCCGCGACGCCCAGGCTCGATACCCACCCGCAACTCAATCGACCCGGCATGTTTCTCATCGACGAGGTGGCAAATGGCCCCGTGCTGATCAATCGCTCCCGGGATCGCTCACTGAGCGTGACGCCGATCCGGCGCGACCCGGCAGGCAAGTGGTACATCAACCACAGCCGCTGGGGCTACGATGAATCCAGACACTTTGACAGCCTGGACGAACTGAGCCGTGACTTGATACAGCATGTGAACCTCAGCGCCTACAGCGCCTCTTCCGATCTCTGAGAGCCGCCCCCCGATCCATTTTCTGGAACGGGGGCTACCCTTCAGCCGGCCAGGGCCTGGGCATCCATTTTCTGGCGCAGGCTCAATGGACGCATGTCGGTCCAGACTTCCTCGATGTACTCCAGGCACTCTTTCTTGAAACCGCTCTTGCCGACGGTGCGCCAGCCGTTGGGGATCGCCTTGTAGTCTGGCCAGATGGAATATTGTTCCTCGTGGTTGACCACTACCTGAAAGACGATGTCGTCGCGGTCGAATACTGAAGTCATTGCGGTTCTCCCTAAGAGTGGAATGAGGCCACGCCAATCGCGCAGCACTCGTGTAGATGAAAACGTTCGGCGCTGCCGAAAAATTAGAGTGCAGCCACCGCCGCAGCCACGGCCTTGCCAAAAATCCGCGCCACCTCGTCCACCTGGGCCGGTGTGATCACCAGCGGCGGCAGGAAGCGCACGACCCCGCCGTGCCGCCCACCCAGTTCGAGGATCAGCCCGCGCTTTAGGCACTCGCGCTGAATCAGCGGCGCCAGGCGCGGCAAGGCCGGCGGATGGCCCTGGGCATCCGGGGTACCTTTCGGATCGACCAGTTCGACGCCCATCATCAACCCGCGCCCACGAATATCGCCCAGGTGCGGGAAATCGCGCTGCAACAAGCGCAGGTGTTCAGTCAGGCGCTCGCCCATCGCCGCCGCGTGGGCCGGCAGGTCATGCTCCTTGAGGTAGCGCATCACCGCGGAACCCGCGGCCATCGCCATCTGGTTGCCACGGAACGTTCCGGCATGGGCACCCGGCGCCCAGGTGTCGAGCCAGTCGCGATAGACCATCACCGCCAACGGCAGGCTGCCGCCAATGGCCTTGGACATCACCACCACGTCCGGGACGATACCTGCATGTTCGAAGGCGAACATCTTGCCGGTACGGCCAAAACCGCTCTGGATCTCATCAACGATCAGCGCCACGCCGGCTTTCTCGGTGATCTGGCGCAGGCCGCGCAACCACTCGATATCGGCCGGGATCATGCCGCCCTCGCCCTGCACCGCCTCGACGATGATCGCCGCCGGCAGTTGCACACCGCCTTCCGGGTCGTTCAGCAGGTTTTCCAGGTAATGCAGGTTGACCTTGACCCCGGCCGCGCCGCCGAGGCCGAACGGGCAACGGTAGTCGTAGGGATACGGCAGGAACTGCACGCCGTTGCCCAGCAGCGCGCCGAGGGGTTTCTTCGGCCCCAGGCTGCCCATCAGGCTCAACGCGCCCTGGCTCATGCCGTGATAGGCGCCCTGGAACGACAGCACGGTGCTGCGCCCGGTGGCGGTGCGCACCAGCTTGAGGGCCGCTTCCACCGCATCGGTGCCGGTCGGGCCGCAGAACTGGATCTTCGCTTCCTTGGCCAGGGCTTCAGGCAGCAGGCCGAACAGGTCCTGGACGAACTGGTCCTTGACCGGCGTGGTCAGGTCGAGGGTATGCAGTGGCAGTTCGTCGGCCAGCACCTGCTGGATCGCCTCGATCACCACCGGGTGGTTGTGCCCCAGAGCCAGGGTGCCGGCACCGGCCAGGCAGTCGATGAAACGACGGCCCTCGACGTCCTCGACATACAGGCCCTTGGCCCGCTTGAGGGCCAGCGGGATGCGCCGCGGGTAGCTGCGCGCATTGGATTCCTGGCGGTTCTGCCGGGCCAATAATGGCGACTCTTCGAACTGGTAGAGCGTTTCCGCAGCAGGATGGCCGGAGTGGACCGACGGCTTTTCGATAAGGCTGGTGGCGACTGACATCTCTCTATCCCTCAATACGCAGGTGTGATGGCCAAAACCTTCCACTCGCGCGCGGGTACGTGCACGCGAATTTCATGTTCAGGAAACGCACCAGCCGAGTCGGGATTTACACCCGCCGAGGGATTTATCCGCGAAGCGCCCCACTCACGGCAACCGCTTGTGCATCGGAATCGCGGTCAGCCCCTGTACGCTGAATGTACGCTCCGTCTGGCGATAGCCCAGATGCCGGAAAAAACCCTCGCCAGTCAGGGTACTGTTGAGCCACGCCATACCGTGTCCCGCCTCCACCAGCCAGGCTTCCAGCCCATCGACCAGCGCCCGGCCAACACCATGCCGGAACCATTCCGGCTGCACATAGCACAACAGGATCCGCCCATCGTCCCGCGCCATGCCCAGGCCCGCCGGCTTGCCTTGCAGGTACGCCAGGTTCAGGTGCAACCGTCGGTCGGACAGCCAGGGCAGGATATGCTCGGCGCTGCGGGTACGGGTCCAGGCCTTGAGCCGCGAGGGCTCGTTGCGGTGGTCGAGCGAGCAGCCGACCTGGATCGACCGCAGGAGTATCCGGCTGATGATGCCGGCATCGGCGGCACTGGCCGGTCGAATATCGATGGCTGTGTCCATGGCGCATGACCTCAATCCGTTGAGTGACAGGCGTCAGACGATACTGCCGGGGGATACGCCCGGCGAGCCGGGCGCGGTGACAGGATTTTTCAGGTGCCGGTCGGCTGCAGCGGCATGGTCAGTTCGACCCGCAGGCCATCCGGCCGGCTGTCGAAGTGCAGCACGCAGCCGCAGCGCTGGACGATCGCCTGGACAATCGCCAGGCCAAGGCCGCAGCCGGTGCTCTTGCCGTTGCGCCAGAAGCGCTGGGTCAGGTGCTGCAGGTCGTCCTCGGCGATGCCGGGCCCATGGTCACGGACCTGGAAGCGCACGCGATTGCCGATGGTTTCCACGTTCAACTCTACCGGCGCATCCCCCGGTGTGTGGCGCAGGGCGTTGTCCAGCAGGTTGCGCAAGGCGGCAATCGACAGGGTCGACGGCATCTCCAATGGTGCCGAGGAGCAGTGCTCCGGCAGGTGCAACTCGATACGCTGGCGGGCGCCGGTGGCCGAATCCTGGATCGCCAGGCGCGCCACCTGTTCGGCGGTGCACTGCACGCCATCATCGAACGACAGGCTGCCTTCGACCCGGGCCAGCAGCAGCAACTGCTCCAGGGTCCGGTGCAGGCGATCGGCACCGGCCTCGGCGTGGGCCAGCGACTGGTCGCGGGCCGCACCGTCGGTCATGCGCGCCACTTGCAGGTGGGTCTTGATCGCCGTCAGCGGGCTGCGCAGTTCGTGGGCGGCATCGCCGGTAAGGCGACGTTCACGCTCGATAGCCTTGCCGATGCGCTGCAGCAATTGGTTCTGGGTTTCCAGCAAGGGTTTCAATTCGCTGGGCAGCGGATGGATCTGCAACGGCTCAAGGGAATCGGGGCTACGCCGTTTCAACGCGTCGCGCATGCGCTTGAGCGGTGCCAGGCCTTGGCCGAGCCCCAGCCAGAGCAGGAACAGGCAGACCAGCAAGGCCACGCCCACCGGCACCGAGGCCGCCAGCAGCACCGACAGGTTTAGTGCCTCGCGCTCGACCTGGCGATCGGCGGTGGTGATATGAATGTCGCCGCGCACCAGGGTGAAGGTGCGCCAGGGCGCGCCGTCGATCATCTGGTCATGGAAGCCGACGCTGTGAGCCTCCAGGGCCTGCTCGGGGTTGTTATGGCTGCGGGCCAGCACCTCCCCGCGCAAGGAACTGACCTGGCAGGCCATGCCGCCGGTGATATTGAGCTGTTCGGAACTGAAATGCGTGACCTCGCCCCTGCCCGACATCGCCGGCAACTGTTCCAGCAACCCGGCCACCATCCGCGCCGAAGCCACCAGCCGCTGGTCGAGGGAGAACATCATCTGGTGGCGCAGGTCGCTGAGCATCCAGGTGGCGGCCAGGGCCCAGATCAGGATGAACGCCGAGCCGATGGTCAGGCTAAGGCGCAGTCGCAGGCTCATCATGCTTCTCCGTCACCCGCCGGCCCCAGGCGATAACCCAGGCCGCGCACGGTCTCGACAATGCCATTGCCCAGCTTGCGGCGCAGGTGGTGGATATGCACGTTGAGGGCATTGCTTTCCAGCTCGTCGCTGAAACCGTAGACACTGTCCTTGAGCTGCTCGCTGGACAGCACCCGGCCACGGTTGTGCAGCAGTGCCTGCAGCAGCGCCTGTTCGCGCCGCGAGAGGTCCACCGACTGACCGTTGAGGGTGGTGACGCGGCTGCTCGGGTCATAGCTGAGCGGGCCATGCTCGATCAGGTTGACACTGCGCCCGGCCACCCGGCGCAGCAAGGTCTGCAAGCGGGCGAACAGTTCGCGCAGGTCGAACGGTTTGAGCAGGTAGTCGTCGGCACCGGCCTGGAGGCCGTCGACACGGTCGGTCACCGAGTCGCGGGCGGTCAGGATCAGCACCGGCAGTTCCAGCCCCTTGCTGCGCAACTGGGTCAACAGCTTCAGGCCGTCTTCGTCGGGCAGGCCGAGGTCGAGCACCATCACGTCGAATTGTGCCGCACGCAGCATGGCCCGCGCCGCGGATGCCGTGGCGACGTGCTCCACGGTCATGCCCTGGGCGGTCAGGCCGGCGACGATGCCGCTGGCGATCAACTCATCGTCTTCGCAAACCAGTACGTGCATGGGATTACCTGTGCAAATATGTCCATTGGAACCCGGACGGATTAAGCGGCGATTATGCCGCGACTCCTTAAAGATAGTAACGTTCACGCCCGCGACAGCCACCGCTGGCGCGGGTTAATGATCGGTTAATCGCTGGCCAGCACTCTTGGCCGGACAAGCTTGTGCACCAAGGACTTTTTATGCGTTGGGTGTTGACCTTTTTTTTCCTGATCTTCGCCAACCTGGCCCAGGCCGGCAATGACCCGTTCGCGGTGAAAAAGCCGGACTTTCCCCCCGCCAGCCAGGTTTTTGTCTTCAGTTCGGAAAAGCTGGCATCCGGCCAGACCCGCCTGTACTGGCAGATCAGCGACGGTTACTACCTGTACCAGAAACGCCTGAAGTTCGATGGCCTGGAGCCGGCGCAACGCCCGGCCCTGCCAGAGGCGCTGGCCCACAATGATGAGTTCTTCGGCGACCAGCCGGTCTATCGCACCGAGCTGGAAGTGCTGGTTCCGGCCGACGCCCATGGCAAGGTCAGCGTCGGCTGGCAAGGTTGCGCCGATGCCGGTCTGTGTTATCCGCCGCAGACCCAGGTGGTCGACCTCGGCGATCAGGCGGCAACGCCACAGAAACAGGCCAGCCCGCAAGCGGCTTCCACCCAGCCGGCGCAAGCCCAGGACCAGTCCCTGGCCAGCAGTTTGAGCCAGCAGACGCTGGGCTGGAGCCTGCTGGCGTTCTTCGGTCTCGGCCTGCTGCTGGCCTTCACCCCCTGCACCCTGCCGATGCTGCCGATCCTCGCCGGCATCGTCGTCGGCAGTGGCGCCAGCCCGCGGCGCGGTTTCGCCCTGGCCGGCAGCTACGTGGTGAGCATGGCCCTGGTCTATGCCGGCCTCGGTGTGCTCGCCGCGCTGCTCGGCGGCAACCTGCAGGCATTTCTGCAACAGCCCTGGCTGCTGGGCAGCTTCGCCGCGCTGTTCGTGGTGCTGGCCCTGCCGATGTTCGGTTTCTTCGAATTGCAGTTGCCCAGCGCCCTGCGCGACCGCCTGGAGCGCGCCGGTGAAGGTCGCCGCGGTGGCAGCCTGGTCGGCGCAGGGATCATTGGCGCCCTCTCGGCCCTGCTGGTCGGACCGTGCATGACCGCACCGCTGGCCGGCGCCCTGCTGTACATCGCCCAGAGCGGCAACCTGGTGCTCGGCGGCCTGGTGCTGTTCAGCCTGGGGATCGGCATGGGCCTGCCGCTGTTGCTGCTGGTGACCGTGGGCAATCGTTTCCTGCCCAAGCCGGGGCTGTGGATGGATCGGGTCAAGGCGCTGTTCGGCTTCCTGTTCCTCGGCACTGCGATCGTGATGATCCGCCCGGTGGTCGGCGAGTCGCTGTGGATTGGCCTGTGGGGCGCCCTGGCCCTGGTGGTGGCCCGCTCGCTCTGGACCTTGGCGCGGCAACCCGGCCGCACGGCGCTGGCCGCCGCCTGCATCAGCCTGTTGCTGGGCCTGTGGGGCAGCCTGCTGGTGATCGGCGCCGCCGGTGGCGGCAACGACCCGTGGCGCCCGCTGCAGATCTACACCGGAGGTAACGGTCCGGTGGCGGCGAGCCATGCCAGCTTCGTCACTGTCAACGACCCCGCCGCGCTGCAACGCGAACTGGACGCAGCCAAGGCCAACGGCCAGTGGGTATTGGTGGATTACTACGCGGACTGGTGCACCTCGTGCAAACTCATGGAGAAACAGGTATTCGCCAGGCCCGAAGTGATCGACGCCCTGCGCAATGTGCACCTGGTACGCCTGGACGTGACCCGCGACAACGCCGCCAGCCAGGAACTGCTCGGTCGCTTCGAGGTACCCGGTCCGCCGACCCTGCTGTGGATCGCCCCGAATGGCAGCGAACACCGGGCCAGCCGCATCACCGGCGAAATCGACGCCGCCGGTTTCCTGCAGAACTGGAACAGCACACGGGATGACCGCTAAATGCTGACCCTGACCCTCGGAACCTTCGCCCTGTCGATCAACCACCTGCTGTTGCTGCTGGCCCTCGCCCTGGCCACGCTGGTGGGCTGGTGGGTGGCCAAGCGCGGTGGCGACAACCCGGAGTCGCTGCTGTTCAGCCTGTTCATCCTGGGGATGCTCGCGGCCCGCGGCAGCTTCGTGATCGCCTACTGGAGCTACTTCCGCAACGACCCGCTGCAGATCCTCGACATCCGCGACGGTGGCTTCCTGCCCTGGCCCGGCCTGCTGGCGATCCTGCTCGGTGCGCTGTGGCGGGCCTGGCGTCGGCCGGCGCTGCGCAGGCCCCTGGGTTTCGGCCTGGGCAGCGGGATCGCCTTCTGGCTGTTGGCGACCTTCTTCACCACATTCTATGAACAAGGCTCGCGCTTGCCGGCCATCACCCTGCTCAATGCCGAGGGCCATGCGGTGCAGTTGAGCGACTATCAGGGCGGGCCGCTGGTGATCAACCTCTGGGCTACCTGGTGCCCACCCTGCCGTCGGGAAATGCCGGTGCTGCAGAAGGCCCAGCACGAGCGCCAGGACGTGACCTTCCTGTTCGTCAACCAGGCCGAAAGCATGCAGAGCGTGACCACTTTCCTGATGACCCAGGGCCTGAACCTCGACAACGTACTGTTCGATGGCCGTGGCCAGTTGGCCCAGAGCGTCGGTTCCATGGCCCTGCCCACCACCCTCCTGTACAGCGCCGAAGGCCAGTTGCTGGGCAGCCACCTGGGCGAACTGTCCGAAGCCAGCCTGGCCCGCGCCCTTGAAAATTTCGGCCCCCCACCCTCCAACAAGGCCGCCGTGGCCGCTGCAAGGAAACCGTTATGCCCTTCAAACGCCACCTGCTGAACCTGAGCTTGGGCAGCGCCATCGGCGCCTTGCTGTTGCAGGCGCCTGTGTCGCAGGCCGAAGAACTGCCCGCGCCGATCAAGAGCATCGAAGCCAAGGGCGCGAAGATCGTCGGCAGTTTCGATGCCCCCGGCGGCCTGCGCGGCTACGCCGCCCAATACCAGAACCGCGGCATGGCGCTGTACCTGACCGCCGATGGCAAACATGTGATCGCCGGCAACCTGTATGACGCCGACGGCAAGGACCTGAGCCAGGCACCGTTGCAAAAGCTGGTTTATGCACCGATGTCCAAGGAGGTCTGGGGCGAGATGGAAAAAAGCAACTGGATCGAGGATGGCAAGCCGGATGCGCCACGCATCGTCTATCTGTTCAGCGACCCGAACTGCCCGTACTGCAACATGTTCTGGGAGCAGGCCCGGCCCTGGGTCGAGTCCGGCAAGGTGCAGTTGCGCCACATCATGGTCGGAATCATCCGCGAGGACAGCCCGGCCAAGGCCGCGGCGCTGTTCGCCGCCAAGGACCCGCAACAGGCCCTGCACGACCATGAAAAGGCCGGCAAGGGCAGCTCACTCAAACCGCTGGCGAAGATCCCGGCAGACATCCAGGCCAAGCTCGACGCCAACAGCAAGCTGATGGATGAGCTGGAGTTGTCGGCTACCCCGGCGATCTTCTACCTCGACAACAACGGCGACCTGCAACAGCAGCAGGGTGCGCCGTCGGCGGACAAGCTGGTGAAGATTCTCGGGCCGAAGTGACACCTGCTGGCGATACCGGCGACGACACCACACCTGTAGGAGCAGGGCTTGCCCGCGAAGCTGCTAGCGGCCTTGAGGGCCCTTTCGCGGGCAAGCCACGCGCCTACAGGTGCGTCGGGTACCCGAACCGGTAGCAGCAGGGCGTACCGGGCCGGTATCCTACAGTGCCCTGGACTACAACCCCTCCAACTCCGCCATCAGGTCGCTCAAGCGATCGACCTTCTCCTCACTGATCTCGTCGGCCTGCAAGCCATCGATATAGCCGGCCAGCTCCTCCACGGTGCTGCACTCGAACATGGCCCGCAACGGCACATTGCGCTGCAGGGTCTTTTGCACCCGTGACGCGATCTGCGTGGCCAGCAGCGAGTGCCCGCCCAGCTCGAAGAAGTTGTCCCGCACACCGACCCGCTCGACCTTCAGCACCTCGGCCCAGATGACCGCCAGGGTCTCTTCCAGCTCATTGCGCGGGGCCAGGTAGTCCTGGCTCTGCAACTGGCCGATTTCCAGCGCCGGCAGCAGCTTGCGGTCGAGCTTGCCGTTGGCGTTGAGCGGCAGGCGCTCCAGCCACAGCCAGTGCAACGGCACCATGTACTCCGGCAGTTCGGCGCGCAGGCGCTGCTTGATCCGGTCCAGGCACTCGGTCTGGCCCAGCGCCGAGTCGGCGGCCACCAGGTAGCCGACCAGGTGCTTGCCGTTGACACCCTCCTGCACGCCCACCGCCGCCTCGCGGACTTCCGGCTGCTCGTGCAGGCGCGCCTCGATTTCCCCTAGTTCGATCCGATAGCCGCGGATCTTCACCTGATGGTCGATCCGACCGACGTACTCCAGCACGCCATCGCTGCGCCGCCGCGCCAGGTCGCCGGTGCGATACAGACGCTCGCCCGGTGCCCCGAACGGGTTCGGGACGAAGGCCTGGGCCGTGCGCAGCGGATCGCTGACGTAACCGCGGCCGACACCGGTACCGGCCACGCACAACTCACCCACCGCACCCAGCGGCACCAGTTCATCGGCACCGTCGAGCAGGTACAGGCGGTTGTTGTCGGTCGGCGTACCGATCGGCAGGTAGCTGCCACGGGTCGAGGCCAGGTCGACGCGGAAGAACGCCACGTCGTCCGAGCACTCCGCCGGGCCGTAGGCATTGACCAGCCCGACCTGTGGATAACGCAGCAGCCACTGGTGCGCCAGCTCCGGCGGCATCGCCTCACCGGTCGGCAGCATCCAGCGCAGGCCGTCGAGGCTGATGTGGTCCTGGGCCAGCATGCCCTGGATCAGCGACGGCACGCTTTCCAGCACGGTGATCCGTTGCTGCCGGACGTGTTCGAGCAGCCCCTGCGGATCATGGGCGATCGCATTCGGCACGATGTCCACCCGCGCACCAAACAGCGGCGCAGCGAGGAACTGCCAGACCGAAATGTCGAAGCTCTGCGAAGCGGTCTGGGCAATCACGTCCGATTCGTCCAGTTGCAGGTACGGCACCTTGCTCAACTGGTTGTTGAGCATGCCACGCTGCTCGACCATCACGCCCTTGGGCAGGCCGGTCGAACCGGAGGTGTAGATCACGTAGGCGAGGTTGTCCGGGCCACTGTAGATACCCGGGTTGGCCAGCGGATACGCGCCCTGCTGCACCTCTTCCCAGACCAGCAGCCGCGGCCGCTCGCCACTCAGCTCGTCGAGCAGCGCCTCGGCCTGGACACGGCAGGCCGCCGTGCAGACCAGCAACGGCGTGCGGCTCAGTTCGATGATCCGGCCCAGGCGCTGGCTCGGCAGGCCCGGATCCAGCGGCAGGTAGCCGGCACCGGCCTTGAAGCTGCCGACGATCATGCCCAGCAGGTCGAGACTGCGCTCGGCCAGCAGCGCCACCGGCTGGTCGACCTTGACCCCGGCGGCCACCAGGGCATGGCCCAGGCGGTTGCCGGCGTGGTTCAACTGCTCGTAGCTGAGCTGCAGGTCCTGGCAGGTCGCGGCGATCCGCTGCGGATGAGCGGCGACCTGCGCCTCGAACAGCGCCACATAGCTCTGTTCCAGCGGATACTCGTGCTGACTCTGGTTGCACCCCTCAAGCAGGAACTCACGCTCCTCGGCCCCCAGCAGCGGCAACTGGTCCATGTCGCCATGGAAGCCCTCCACCAGCGCCAGCAACAGGCGCTTGAACTCGCCCAGCAGGCGCTCGACGCTTTCGGCCTCGAAGTAACGCTGGTCGTAGGACAGGTGCAGCCCCAGGTCATCACCCGGGTAGCAGACCGCAGTCAACGGGAAGTTGGTGTGGGTACGGCCCGAGTCCGACGTGGCATTGAGGCTCTGCGCCCGATCCAGCACCGAGACTTCCACCGGCGCGTTCTCGAACACGAACAGGCTGTCGAACAGCGGCTGGCCCTTGGGCAGCTCGCTCTGCTCCTGGATGGTCACCAGTGGCAGGTATTCGTACTCACGCAGTTCCATGTTGCGTTCCAGCAGCCCGCCGAGCCAGTCGCGCACGCTGCAGCCGGCGCCGTCTTCCGGCAGTTTCACCCGCAGCGCGATGCTGTTGATGAACAGGCCGACGGTGCGTTGCATCTGTGGCATCTCCACCGGCCGCCCGGCCACGGTGACCCCGAACAGCACATCGCGTTCGCCACTGAAGCGACGCAGGACCAGGGCCCAGGCCGCCTGGGCGAAGGTGTTGACGGTCAACTGGTGCTGCTGCGCCAGCTCGCGCAGGCGCGCTCCGTCACGCGGGTCGAGACGGGTATAACGGTCACCTACCACCATGCCGCCGCTGTCGCCGGCATGTTCACGCAGGAACGGCCGGTCGCTCGGGATGTGGGTGGCGCGCTCGAAGCCCTGCAGGTTGCCCTGCCACCAGCGCCGGGCCTCGGCCAGGTCGCGGCGTTGCAGCCAGCCGATGTAGTCGCGGTAGCGCGGCGGTACCGCCAGTTGCGCTTCGCGGCCCTCGCCGAGCGCGGTGTAGATCTCGAAGAAGTCGTTCATCAGCAACGAACGGCACCAGGCATCGATCAGGATGTGGTGGTTGCTCATCATGAACCAGTAGCGCGCCTCGCCGACCTTGATCAGGCGCAGGTGGAACGGCGCCTCGCGCAGCAGGTCGAAGCCGGCCTCGCGTTCGGTCTTGAGCAGTTGTTGCAGGCGCGGTTCCTGCTGTTCCTCGGCCTCGGCGCTCCAGTCCAGGTATTCGAACGGCGTACCGCCCGGCTTGTGGATAACCTGCAGCATGTCTTCGCCGACGTTCCAGCAGAACGAAGCGCGCAAGGCTTCGTGGCGGCCGATCACCGCCTGCCAGGCCTGGGCGAAACGCTGCGGATCGAGTTCGCTGTTGATCCGGTAGCGGTCCTGCATGTAGTACAGGCCGGTCCCCGGTTCCAGCAGGGTGTGCAGCAGCATGCCCTCCTGCATCGGCGTCAATGGGTAGACGTCTTCGATCTGCCCGGCGGCCACCGGCAGCACGTCCAGTTGTGCCTGGGTCAGGCGCGCCAGCGGGAAGTCCGAAGGCGTCAGGCCGCCAGCGTCGTCGCCCAGGCAATGTTCGACCAGGCTGCCCAGCTCCGCCAGGTAGGCGTTCGCCAGCTCGGCAATGGTCGCGTTATCGAAACGCTCGCGGCTGAAGGTCCAGCGCAGCACCAGCTCGCCGCCATAGACCTGGCTGTCGATGCTCAACTCGTTGGGCAGCGGTGCCTCGGCGCCATGGGCTTCGCCCGCCGACTCCTCCAGCGGCCGGAACAACGCTTCGTCGCCAAAACTCTGGTCGAACTGCCCCAGGTAGTTGAAGGTGATCGATGCGACCGGCAGGCTCACCATCGCCTCGCGCAGCGACGGCTCGGCCAGGTAGCGCAGCACGCCGTAGCCCAGGCCCTTGTGCGGCACGCCGCGCAGTTGTTCCTTGATCGCCTTGATCGAATCACCCTGCCCTGCGGCCTCCTCGATGTTCAGCGGGGTCAGGCGTACCGGGTAGGCGCTGGTGAACCAACCGACGGTGCGGGTCAGGTCGATTTCGTCGAACAGGGTCTCGCGGCCGTGGCCTTCCAGCTGTACCAACGCCGACGGCTGGCCGGTCCAGCGGCAGACCACCCGCGCCAGGGCGGTCAGCAGCAGGTCGTTGACCTGGGTACGGTAGGCGCTCGGCGCCTGTTGCAACAGGGCCCGTGTGCGGGTCGCATCGAGGCGCACACTGACGGTGTCGGCATGACGGTTCTGCAGTCCGCCCTCGGGGCGCTCGCACGGCAGCCCAAGGTTCGGCCCGGCCAGTTGCGCCTGCCACAGTGCCAGTTCCTCACGCAGCGACTCGCTGCCGGCATAAGCCTGCAGGCGGTTCGCCCAGTCGCGCAAGGAGCTGGTTTTCGCCGGCAATTGCACCGGTTCGGCAGCCAGCACCTGGCGATAGACGTTCTGCAGATCTTCCAGCAGCACACGCCAGGACACGCCGTCGACCACCAGGTGGTGAATCGCCAGCAGCAGGCGTTGCTCGCCCTGCGGTCCCGCCACCAACAAGGCGCGCAGCAGCGGCCCGTGTTGCAGGTCGAGGCTGCGTTGCGCCTCGGTGAACAGCGCCGTGCACTGGCTCATCGCCGAGACCTGAACCTGTTGCAGCAGTGTCGCCTCGTTTGGCGCCCGGTACTCGGCGCGCCACTGGCCAGCCGCGGCGGTGAAGCCCAGGCGCAGCGCATCGTGATGCTCCAGCAGGGCCGCCAGGGCCTGCTCCAGGGCATGGGGCTCAAGTGCACGAACCGGTTCCAGTACCAGCGCCTGGTTCCAGTGCTGGCGCTCGGGGATGTCGCTGTCGAGAAACCAGTGCTGGATCGGCGTCAGGCTCGACTCGCCACTGAGCAGGCCCTGCTCGGCGGTGATACGTTCGCTGCGGGTCGCCACAGCCGCCAGGCTCTGCACGGTCTGGTGCTGGAACAGGTCGCGGGGGCTGAAGTGAATGCCCAACTGCCGCGCGCGGCTGACCACCTGGATCGACAGGATCGAGTCGCCACCGAGTTCGAAGAAGTTGTCATTCAGGCCGACCTGGCCGACGTTGAGCACGTCGCGCCAGATACCGGCCAGGTGTTGCTCCAGCTCGTTGCTCGGCGCCACGTACTGCTGGCGGTTGAGCTCCGGGTCCGGCGCTGGCAGCGCGCGGCGGTCGAGCTTGCCGTTGGCGGTCAGCGGCATGCTGTCCAGCAGGATCAGGTGGGTGGGCACCATGTAGTCCGGGAGCTGGCTCTTGAGGTGCACCTTGAGCGCTTCGCGCAGTTGCAGTTGCTCGGCTTCAGGCCCGGTCGCGACATCGCTGACCAGGTAGCCGGCCAGTTGCTTGCCACCCGGCGCATCGAGCGCCAACACCACGGCCTCGCGGATCGCCTCATGCTCCAGCAGGCGGTTCTCGATTTCCCCCAGTTCGATACGGAAACCACGGATCTTCACTTGATGGTCGATCCGGCCCATGTATTCCACCTGGCCGTCGCCACGCTGGCGAACCAGGTCACCGGTGCGATACAGACGCGCACCGTCAGCCCCGAACGGGTCGGCAACGAAGCGTTCGGCGGTAATCCCCGGACGCTCGTGATAGCCCACGGCTAGGCCGGCACCGCCGACATACAGTTCCCCGGTGGCACCTTGCGGCACCAGTGCCAGGTCGGCATCGAGGATGTAGGCCACCCGCGCACCGATCACGGTGCCGATCGCCACACTGCCCGCGCCCTCTTCCAACTGCTGCGGCGCCAGGCTGGCCAGCGGCATGACCACGGTTTCGGTCGGGCCGTAGGCGTTGAAGAACAGGCTCGGCTGGAAGGCCGCGCGAATACGCTGCAGGTGCTCGCCGGTCAGCGCCTCGCCGCCGGTGATGCACATGCGCACCGGCAGGGTCTGCTCCTGGGTCGCCAGCCATTGGGCCAGCTGGCTGCCGTAGCTCGGGGTGAAACCGAGGATGTTGACCTGCTGCTGGCGGATCAGTTGGCAGATTTCCTCGGCATCCCACTGGCCTTGTGCACGCAGTACCACGCGGGCACCACTGAGCAGCGGCACCAGCAGGCGCTCGGTGGCGGCGTCGAAGTTGATCGAATAGAAGTGCAGCTCGCAATCGTCCGAGCGCATGTCGAAACGGCGGATCACCGCCTCGCAGTGCATGGCGATTTCACCGTGGGAGACCACCACGCCCTTGGGCTTGCCGGTAGAACCGGAGGTGTAGATCAGGTACGCCTGGTGTTGCGGCAGGCTGATGAACGGCATTTCTTGACCGAGTGGTCGGCCAACGCCGGGCCGTCCTGCTCCAGGCACCACTGCGCGACACCGGCCGGCAACGGACCGAGGGCTTCGAGCAGCGCACGATGGCTCAACAGCAGGCCGACGCCGCTGTCCTCGATCATGTAGTGCAGGCGGTCGAGCGGGTATTCCGGGTCCAGCGGCACATAGGCACCGCCGGCCTTGAGGATCGCCAGCAGGCCGATCACCATTTCCAGCGAGCGCTCCAGTGCCAGGCCGACCCGCACCTGCGGGCCCACGCCCTGCTCACGCAGGCGCCAGGCCAGGCGGTTGGCCTGGGCGTTCAGTTCGGCATAGCTCAGGGTCTGGCCAGCAAAGGTCAGTGCCGGCGCATCAGGACGGGCTTCGGCCTGCTGGCGGAACAGTTGGTGGATGCACTGGTCGAGCCGCTGCTCGCCGGCTTCCGCGCCGAGACTGGCGAACAGCGCCTGCTGCTCGTCGGCCTGCAGCAGCGGCAACTCGCTCAGGCGCTGCTGTGGATCGCCGATCAGCGCCTCCAGGAGATTGCGCCAGTGGGCGGCCATGCGCGCAATACGCGGCTCGTCGAACAGGTCAGTGCTGTAGGTCAGGCAGCAACCCAGGCGATGGTCGAGGTCGGTAACTTCCAGGTTGAGGTCGAACTTGGTCGCCCGGGCATCGTTGACCAGGTACTCGACGCGCATGTCGCCGAGGCTGCGGCTTTGCTGGAATTCCCAGCGCTGGACGTTGCACATCACCTGGAACAGCGGGTTGTAGGCGGCGCTGCGTGGAGGTTGCAGGGCTTCCACCAGATGGTCGAACGGCAGGTCCTGGTGGGACTGGCCCTCGATCACGGTGTGGCGGACCTGTTCGAACAGTTCGCCGACACTCATCTGCCCGTCGAGCTGGCAACGCAGCACCTGGGTATTGAGGAACGCACCGATCAGCCCTTCGCTTTCCGGACGGATACGGTTGGCAACCGGCGCGCCGATGCGCAGGTCGGTCTGGCCGCTGTAGCGATAGAGCAGTACCGACAGCGCGGCGGTCATGGTCATGAACAGGGTCAGGCCATGCTGCGCGTTGAAGGCACGGACCCGTGCCGCCAGCTCGTCGCTGAGGTCGAAGCGGTACAGCTCGCCACGGTGGCTCTGCACCGGCGGCCGTGGGCGGTCGCTCGGCAATTCGAGCAGTGGATGTTCGCTGCCCAGCTGTGCGGTCCAGTAGTCCAGCTGGCGTTGACGCTCACCGGATTCCAGCCACTGGCGCTGCCAGACACTGTAGTCCAGGTATTGCACCGGCAACGGCGGCAGCGGCGACTGGCGTTCATCAATGAAGGCTTCGTAGAGCGCGCTCAATTCACGGGCGAAGATGTCCATCGCCCAACCTTCGGTGACGATGTGGTGCAGGGTCAGGACGAAGTAATGCTCCTGCGCCCCGGCCTTGACCAGGCAGGCACGCAGCAGCGGCCCGGTTTCCAGGTTGAACGGCAGGTGCGCCTCGCTGTCGGCCAGTTGTTGCAGGCGTTGCTCGCGCGCTTCGCGATCGAGGGCGGAGAAGTCCTTCCAGGCCAGGCGTACGCCGGTCTCGCTGGACACCCGCTGGTGCGCCACGCCGTTGCTGCTCGGGAAGGTGGTGCGTAGGGTTTCATGCCGCTGGATCAGCGCCTGCAACGCGGCCTCGAAGCAGGCCACGTCGAGCACGCCGGTAAAGCGCGCCATACCGCCGACGTTGTAGGCCGGGCTGTCCGGCTCCATCTGCCAGAGGAACCACATGCGCTGCTGTGAATAGGACAACGGCACCGGCTGGCTGCGGTCGACCGTGCCGATGGCCGACTGCTGGTTACGTCGGCCGGATGCCTGGAGCTGCTGCACCTGCTCGGCAAACGCGCCCAGTTCCGGGGCCTCGAACAGCACCCGCAGCGGCAGCTCGACATCGCAAGCCTGGCGAGTGCGGGAAATGATCTGGGTGGCCAGCAGCGAATGGCCGCCCAGGGCAAAGAAGTCATCGCCCAGGCCGACCTGCGGCTGGCCGAGCACTTCACGCCAGATCGCGGCGATCTGCTGTTGCAGCGCGGTCACCGGCTCGATGTGTTCGCGCACCTGCCACTGCGGTTCCGGCAGGGCCTTGCGGTCCAGCTTGCCGCTCGGGCTCAGGGGCATTTCATCCAGGCGCAGCAGTTGTGCCGGCACCATGTACTCCGGCAGTTCCGCCGCCAGGGCCGCCTTCAGCTCGGCGACCTGGGCCTGCTCGGTCTCGGTCGAACCGGGGCTGGTGAAGTAGCCGATCAACTGCGCACCGGCGACAGTCTCGCGCACCAGCACCACGGCCTGGGCGACCCCTTCCAGGGCCAGCAGGCGTGCCTCGATTTCCTCGGGTTCGACGCGGAAGCCGCGCAGCTTGACCTGCTGGTCGAGACGGCCGAGGTATTCCAGCACACCATCGGCGGCCCAACGGGCACGGTCGCCAGTGCGATACAGACGTTCGCCGATTTCGCCCAGCGGGTCGGCGACGAAACGCTCGGCGGTCAGGCCGGCGCGTCCCAGGTAGCCACGGGCCAGGCCGATGCCACCGATGCACAGCTCACCCGGCACGCCGTTGGGCAGCGGGTTCAGCTCGGCATCGAGCACCCGGCAGATCACGTTGCCCAGCGGACGGCCGATCGGTGAACGCTCGCCATCACTCGACTGGCAGTGCCAGTGGGTGACGTTGATCGCGGTTTCGGTCGGGCCGTAGCGGTTGTGCAGTTGTACCTGCGGCAATTGCTCCAGCACCCGGTTGCGCAGTTCGGCCGGCAGCGCCTCGCCGCCGCAGAACAGCCGGCGCAGGCTGCTGCACTGGGCCACCAGCGGCTCGTTGATGAACAGTTGCAGCAGTGGCGGCACGAAGTGCAGCGTGGTCACGCCAAAGGTTTGTACCAACTGGGCGATGCGATAGGGATCGCGATGTTCGCCGGGACCTGCGATTACCAGTTGGCAACCGGTGATCAGTGGCCAGAAGCATTCCCAGACCGATACGTCGAAGCTGATCGGTGCCTTCTGCATCAGCACGTCGCTGGCATCCAGGGCATAGGTCGCCTGCATCCATTGCAGGCGCTCGGCCAGTGCCGCGTGGGTATTACCGACGCCCTTGGGCTGGCCGGTGGAGCCGGAGGTGTAGATCACGTAGGCGAGGTTGTCGCCGTGCAGGTGCAAGCCCGGTGCCTGGCTTGGCCAGGTGTCGAGCTTGAGCAGGTCCATCGCCACCGCACAGACGCCCGCTGCCGACGGCAGGCGGTCGACCAGGTGGCTCTGGGTCAGCAGCAGTTCGACACCGCTGTCGGCAAGCATGTAGGCCAGGCGTTCGCTCGGGTAGTCCGGGTCCAGCGGCACATAGGCACCACCGGCCTTGAGGATCGCCAGCAGGCCGACCAGCAACTGCGGCGAGCGCTCGGCGGCGATAGCCACGCGAACATCCGGGCCGACACCCTTGTCCCGCAGGTAGTGGGCCAGGCGGTTGGCCTGGGCATGCAACTCGGCGAAGTCTAGACGACCACCGTCCCACACCAGCGCGGTACGCTCGGGGGTCAGTTGGGCCTGGCGGTTCAGCTGTTCCGGCAGCCATTCGCTGGCCGGGGCGCAGGGCGCGGCACCCCACTCGGCCTGCTGCTCACGCTCACGGGCAGTCAACAGTGCCAGGTCACCAATGGCCTGTTCCGGCTGCCGGGTCACCTGTTGCAGCAGGCTGACAAAATGCTCGGCCAGGCGGGCGATGGCAACTGCTCCAGCAGCTGGCTAAACGCCTCCCCTGTAATGGGCGCCTTGGGCCGCAGCAGTGCGTAATGGTGATAAACCTGATCGATCCGATCCGAAATCAGCAACTCCTTGGCCGTCCCCGGATTACGGCTCAGGTAATCGAACAGATACGAGCGCGTGACCAACGCGATATCCGCCCTTCCCCGCAGCACCATCAACAGATTGCTGTCATGCGAATAGGTCAGTGTGGCGTTGTAGGTCTCGGCCAGATACTTGGGATCGGCATTGAACTGCGCAAACTCATAGTGATACCCACTGAACAACGCCAACCGCTTTCCCTTCAGGTCAGTGAAATACCCCTGTCCCCGATCCGGCTTGCGCTGGGCGACGAACACCTCGGCATCCTCCAGCCCCATGTCGACATTCACATGGGCGATATCCTTCCACCCCCACTCCGGATTCTCGAAGATCGCCATATCGGTACGACCGTCCTCGAAATCGCGAAAGCGCCGGGGAATCGACGTCGGCACCAGCACGAAATGATAGTCGCCCTGCAGCGCATTGAGCGCCTCGGCCAGTTGCGGCAACACGCCAGTATCAGCGCCCTGCTCGGGCCGAATGGTGTAGGGAGGGAAATGCGCGGCACCGATCCTGACTTCCTGGGCCGCCGAAACCGGTTGGACCATCAGCACACCCAGCGCCAACCCTAGAACTCGGAATGCCGTCCGCACTGGCGAAAACTTCAAGGCCACGCACCTCAGAATAAATATCGTTGATATCACTAAGCTAGGCGTTTTTGTTCACATAGACAACTTCACGCGCGTGAATTAATCACTTGCACAACACGCACTTAGCTGTCCTTGAGAATCAGCGCCAAAGCCTCGTCGGCCAACTGATCCAACGTCAGGCTGCCCTGGGGACGAAACCAGGTGGTGGTCCAGGACAAGGCACCGGTCAGAAAGCGCCGGGCAATGAACACGTCGCCCTTGATATAGCCGGCATCACGAGCTTCGCCCAGCACCTGCAGCCAGATCTGCTCGTAGATATCGCGCAATGCCAGAACCTGGGCCTGGGCCAGCGGTGACAGCGACCGCCATTCGTAGACCAGTACCGCCATGGCTTCGCCGGTACCGCCCATGATCGACTGCAGTTCGCAGCGGATCAGCGCCAGTACCCGCTCGCGCACACTGGTCGCCTCGGCCAGGGACGCACGCATCAGAGCGGTGTTGTAGAGGATGGTTTCCTCCATCACCGCCCGCAAGATCTCGTCCTTGCTCTTGAAGTGATGAAAGATGCTGCCGGACTGGATACCAATGGCGCTGGCCAGGTCACGCACCGTGGTGCGCTCGTAACCCTTGTTGCGAAACAGGTGTGCGGCGGTCTGCAGCAGCTTGCCGCGGGCGCTGTCCGGGTCGGTCAGTTGCCCCGCCTGCACCAGATCCCCCATTACCTGCTGGGCTTGTTGCTCGTTCACGGCAGTCTCCTCATTGCTGGTGCCGTTGCACGCCCGGAAACCGGGAGGTTGCGCGCGCAATTTAAGCCGAGCAGCGCGCCCAAGCAAGCGCTTGGGACAAACTCATCGACGGGGTTTACAAACCAAGCGCTTGCTTGGTAGCCTCATTCCACCACTTTCGGAGATCGTGCGGATGAACAGAACGGTTCGTGTCGGTTGTGCCAGCGCCTTCTGGGGCGATACCTCCACGGCCGCCAGGCCGCTGGTGGAGCGCGGCAAGCTGGACTACCTGGTGTTCGACTACCTGGCGGAGATCACCCTGTCGATCCTCGCCGGAGCGCGCATGAAGGATCCCCAGGCCGGTTACGCCACCGACTTCGTCGAAGTCCTCGAACCCTTGCTGGCAGATATCGCCCGGCAGCGCATCCGCGTCATCAGCAATGCCGGCGGGGTCAACCCACACGCCTGTGCTGCCGCACTGCAGCAGGTCTGCGACAAACTCAGAGTGAAGCTGAAGATCGCCGTCCTGCAAGGTGACGACCTGCAACCCCAGTCCCGGCAACTGGCGGCCAGCGGTATCGAGGAAATGTTCAGCGGCGCACCGCTGCCGCCCATGTGCGTCTCCATCAACGCCTACCTGGGCGCACCGGGGATTGTCGAGGCCCTGCGCCTGGGGGCCGATATCGTGATCACCGGGCGGGTGGTGGACAGCGCGGTGGTCAGCGCGGCGCTGGTGCATGAGTTCGGCTGGGCCTGGGACGACTACGACAAGCTGGCCCAGGCGGCACTGGCCGGGCACATCATCGAGTGCGGCGCGCAGTGCACCGGCGGCAACTTCACCGACTGGCGCGACGTGCCGGACTACGAACATATCGGCTTCCCCATCGTCGAAGTCGGCGCCGACGGGCACTTCGTCGTCAGCAAGCCCGAAGGCTCCGGCGGGCTGGTGTCGCCCCTGAGCGTCGGCGAGCAACTGCTCTACGAGATCGGCGACCCACGGGCCTACCGGCTGCCGGATGTGATCTGTGACTTCACCCGGGTCAGCCTGGTCCAGCAGGGCGAGAACCGCGTGGCCGTGCACGGTGCCAGGGGCCTGCCGCCGACCGGGCAATACAAGGTCAGCGCCACCTGGCCCGATGGTTTCCGGTGTACCGCCAGTTGCCTGATCGCCGGCATCGATGCCGTGGACAAGGCCCGGCGCGTCAGCCAGGCGATCATTGCCAAGACGTCCGAGATGTTCCAGCTACGGGGCTGGGCGCCCTACAGCGAGGTGAACATCGAACTGCTCGGCAGCGAAGCCAGCTATGGCCCCCACGGTCGCCGCCAGGACAGCCGCGAGGTGGTGATCAAGCTCGCCGTACGCCATCCGAGCAAGCAGGCACTGATCCTGTTCTCCCGGGAAATCGCCCAGGCCGCCACGGGCATGGCACCGGGATTGACCGGCATCGTCGGCGGTCGGCCAACGGTATACCCACTGATCCGGCTGTTTTCGTTCCTGATCGACAAGGATGCCTGCGAACTGGGCGTACGCCTCGACGAACAGACCCATTCTTGCACACTACCCGTCCTGTCGGACTTCGACCCTGCCGGGCTTGCCGAAGATCTGCAGCCCGCGCAGCCCCAGGGGCCGGCCGAAGCCAGCGTGCCGCTGGTGAAGCTGGCGGTGGCGCGCTCCGGCGACAAGGGCAACCACAGCAATATCGGGGTCATGGCCCGGCGCCCGGAATACCTGCCGTGGATCGCCGCGGCGCTGACCACGGCGGCGGTCGTCGACTGGATGAACCACGTGCTCGATCCCCTGCACGGGCGCGTCGCGCGCTGGTACCTGCCCGGCAGCCACAGCCTGAACTTCCTCCTGGAAAACGCCTTGGGCGGCGGCGGTGTCGCCAGCCTGCGCATCGACCCGCAGGGCAAGGCCCTGGCCCAGCAACTGCTGGAATTCCCGATTGCCGTGCCGCAACAGCTGGCCGATCAACTTGCCTGAAAGGAGCGTGACCGTGGCCTATGCCTCCGTATTCAAACCCGATCTGTTCAACGGCCAGACGATTATGGTCACCGGCGGCGGCAGCGGCATCGGTCGTTGTACGGCCCATGAACTGGCGGCCCTCGGCGCCCGCGTGCTGCTGGTGGGGCGCAAGGCGGAAAAGCTGCAGCGGGTCGCCACCGAAATCACTGAAGATGGCGGCCATGCGGCCTGGCGAAGCTGCGACATTCGTGACGAGGACGCGGTGAAACAGCTGGTCGCCGAGCTGGTCGCCGAATACGGCCCGATCCATGGCCTGGTCAACAACGCCGGTGGCCAATACCCGGCCCCCCTGGCCTCGATCAACCAGAAAGGTTTCGAAACCGTGCTGCGCACCAACCTGGTGGGCGGGTTCCTGGTGGCCCGGGAGGTGTTCAACCAGTCCATGAGCCGCCACGGCGGCAGCATCGTCAACATGCTCGCCGACATGTGGGGCGGCATGCCCGGCATGGGCCACTCCGGCGCCGCCCGTGCCGGCATGGACAATTTCACCAAGACCGCCGCCTTCGAATGGGGCTGCGCCGGAGTCCGGGTCAATGCGGTGGCACCGGGTTGGGTCGCCTCCAGCGGCATGGACACCTACGAAGGCGCATTCAAGCAGATCATCCCGACCTTGCGCGAGCATGTGCCCCTCAAGCGCATCGGCACCGAATCGGAGGTCAGCGCGGCGATCGTGTTCCTGCTCAGCCCGGCGGCCGCCTTCATCAGCGGCAGCACCCTGCGCATCGACGGCGCCGCCAGCCTCGGCAATCGCGCCTGGCCGTTGCAGCCGGTGCGCAACAGCGAGTCGTACAACGGCTTCCATCGGGCCTACCTGCCGGATGTGCTCAAGGACAAGGAGTGAACCATGCCGGTGATCGAATCCCAGCTTGACCGCCACAGTGCCGATTTCACCCGCCATCGCGATGCCCTGCTGGCCAGCCTCGAACAGGTTCGCCAACTGGAGCAGAAACTGCTGGACAAGGCCGAGCAGGCCCGTGACAAGTTCACCAGCCGTGGCCAGTTGCTGCCCCGCGAGCGCCTGAACCTGCTGCTCGACCCCGGCGCACCCTTCCTCGAACTGGCCAGCCTGGCCGGCTACAAGCTGCATGACGACAAGGACGGCAGCCAGGCCGGTGGCGGCCTGATCGCCGGGATTGGCTATGTCTGCGGCGTGCGCCTGCTGGTGGTGGCCAACAACAGTGCGATCAAGGGCGGGACCATCTCCCCCAGCGGCCTGAAAAAGACCCTGCGCCTGCAACAGATCGCCATGGAAAACCGGCTGCCGGTGATCACCCTGGCCGAAAGCGGCGGGGCCAACCTGAACTACGCGGCGGAGATATTCGTCGAAGGTGCGCGCTGCTTCGCCAACCAGGCGCGGATGTCGGCCATGGGCCTGCCGCAGATCACCGTGGTTCACGGCTCGGCGACCGCCGGTGGCGCCTACCAGCCGGGGCTGTCGGACTACGTGGTGGCGGTGCGCGGCAAGGCCAAGCTGTTCCTCGCCGGGCCGCCATTGCTCAAGGCCGCCACCGGCGAAGTGGCCACCGACGAGGAACTCGGTGGCGCCGAGATGCATGCGCAGGTGGCCGGCACCGCCGAGTACCTGGCCGAGAACGATGCCGATGGCATTCGCCTGGCCCGCGAGATCGTTGCCGCGCTGCCGTGGAATGCACGGCTGCCAGTGGCACTCGCGCCGACGTTCGCCGAACCGCTCTACCCGATCGACGACCTGCTGGGGCTGATTCCCGACGACCCGAAAAAGCCCTATGACGTCCGCGAGATCCTCGCCCGCCTGGCCGACGGTTCGCGGTTCCTCGAGTTCAAGGGCGAGTTCGACCAGCAGACCGTCTGCGGCCACCTGCAGATCCACGGCCGCCCCTGCGGGGTGATCGGCAACAATGGCCCGATCACCCCACGGGGCGCGAGCAAGGCGGCGCAGTTCATCCAGCTCTGCGACCAGAGCCACACTCCGCTGCTGTTCCTGCACAACACCACCGGCTTCATGGTTGGCACCGAGTCCGAGCAACAGGGGGTGATCAAGCACGGCGCGAAGATGATCCAGGCGGTGGCCAATGCCCGGGTACCCAAGCTGACCATCGTCGTCGGCGGCTCCTACGGCGCCGGCAACTATGCCATGTGTGGCCGCGGCCTCGACCCGCGCTTCATCTTCGCCTGGCCCAACAGCCGTACGGCGGTCATGGGCGGCGCCCAGGCCGGCAAGGTCCTGCGGATCGTCACCGAGGCCCGACAGCTCAAGGAAGGCCAGGTCGCCGAGGAAAAGATGCTCGACATGCTCGAACAGGTGACCGCGCAGAAACTCGACAGCCAGTCCACCGCCCTCTATGGCACCGCCAACCTCTGGGACGACGGCCTGATCGACCCACGGGATACCCGCACACTGCTCGGCTACCTGCTGGACATCTGCCACGAAGCCGAGGTGCGGCCGTTGCAGGCCAACAGTTTCGGCGTAGCCCGCTTCTAAACGATCACAGGGAGAACAACAACAATGATCTTTACCCAGGAACATGAAGCGTTGCGCCGGACCGTTCGCCAGTTCGTCGATCACGAGATCAACCCCCACGTCGAGGAATGGGAAAAGGCCGGTCGCTTTCCGATCCACGAGATCTTTCGCAAGGCCGGCGAACTCGGCCTACTGGGCATTTCCAAGCCGGAGAAGTTCGGCGGCATGGGCCTGGACTACAGCTATTCGATCGTTGCCGCCGAAGAGTTCGGCACCGTCCATTGCGGCGGCATCCCCATGTCCATCGGTGTGCAGACCGACATGTGCACCCCGGCCCTGGCACGTTTCGGCTCCGATGAGCTGCGCGAGGAGTTCCTGCGCCCGGCCATCACTGGCGAGCAGGTCGGCTGCATCGGCGTCTCCGAGGTCGGCGCCGGCTCCGACGTCGCCGGGCTCAAGACCCAGGCGCGCAAGGATGGCGACGACTACGTGATCAATGGCAGCAAGATGTGGATCACCAACTCGCCGAGTGCCGACTTCATCTGCCTGCTGGCCAACACCTCGGACGACAAGCCGCATGTGAACAAGTCGCTGATCGTGGTGCCGATGAACAGCCCCGGCATCAGCCTCAGCCCGCACCTGGACAAGCTCGGCATGCGCAGCTCGGAAACCGCCCAGGTGTTCTTCGACGACGTGCGCGTGCCACAACGCAACCGCATCGGCCAGGAAGGCGCGGGGTTCATGATGCAGATGCTGCAGTTCCAGGAGGAACGGCTGTTCGGTGCGGCGAACATGATCAAGGGCCTGGAATACTGCGTCGACAGCACCATCGCCTACTGCCGGGAACGCCGGACCTTCGGCAGCCCGCTGATCGATAACCAGGTCATCCACTTCCGCCTCGCCGAGCTGTCCACCGAGATCGAGTGCCTGCGGGCGCTGGTCTACCAGGCCACCGAGCAGTACATCAAGGGCCGCGACGTCACCCGCCTGGCCTCCATGGCCAAGCTCAAGGCCGGGCGACTGGGCCGGGAAGTCACCGACAGTTGCCTGCAATACTGGGGCGGCATGGGCTTCATGTGGGACAACCCGGTGTCCCGCGCCTATCGCGATGTGCGCCTGGTGTCGATCGGCGGCGGTGCCGACGAGATCATGCTGGGCATCATCTGCAAGCTCATGGGCATCCTGCCGGGGAAAAAATCGTGAGTGCCCTGCCCGACTGCCAGACCC
The DNA here is from genome assembly GCF_059730225.1 of Pseudomonas sp. UTLPPB19802. Lineage (NCBI taxonomy): Bacteria > Pseudomonadati > Pseudomonadota > Gammaproteobacteria > Pseudomonadales > Pseudomonadaceae > Pseudomonas > Pseudomonas sp. UTLPPB19802. The sequence continues at coordinate 2,955,910 of NZ_AP048545.1, read as the reverse complement.
TGCGCCTGGAGGCCGAGGGCGGCGTACTGCGAATCACCCTTGACCGCCCGGACAGCCGCAATGCGATGAGCCTGCAGATGGTCGGCGAACTGCGCAGCGTACTGGCCGCGGTACGTGAGGATCGCGGCGTGCGCGCCGTGGTGCTGCGTGGGGCCGGTGGCCATTTCTGTGCAGGGGGCGATATCAAGGACATGGCCCAGGCCCGTGCCCAGGGTGCACAGGCCCATGAGCAACTGAACCGCGCCTTCGGTGCGTTGCTGGAAGAAGCCCAGCACCAGCCGCAGGTGGTGATCGCGGTGCTGGAGGGCGCGGTGCTCGGCGGTGGATTCGGCCTGGCCTGTGTCAGCGATATCGCGCTGGCCGCCCATGACGCCCGCTTCGGCTTGCCGGAAACCAGCCTTGGGTTGTTGCCGGCGCAGATCGCACCGTTCGTGGTGCGGCGTATCGGCTTGACCCAGGCTCGGCGGCTGGCGTTGACCGCGGCGCGTTTCGACGGCGATGAGGCGGCGCGATTGGGGCTGGTGCATTTTGTCGAGCGTGATACCCAGGGATTGGAGGATCGCCTTGATGAAATCCTGAGCCAGGTGCTGCGTTGTGCGCCGGGAGCCAATGCGGCAACCAAGGCGCTGCTGCTCGATGAGCAGCCACTGGGGGCGCTGCTCGATCAGGCGGCGCGCGGGTTTGCCGAGGCGGTGACCGGGGCGGAGGGCGTCGAGGGGACGCTGGCCTTCGTGCAGAAGCGGGAACCGCGCTGGGCCGGATGACGTCTTCGCGGCGGCTCGGAGCCCCGACAAGCCCGAAACATTACCCTCCAACCAAAGGACCGCCACCATGCCCGCCTTCAAAAAGATCCTGATCGCCAACCGCGGCGAAATCGCTTGCCGGGTCATTCGCACCGCCCAGGCCCAGGGCTATCGAACCGTGGCCGTCTATAGCCAGGCCGATGCCGACGCCCGCCACGTACAACTGGCCGATGAAGCCGTGTGCATCGGCGCACCACAGGTGGCCGAGTCCTACCTCAACCGCCAGGCCCTGCTCGACGCCGCGCGCCGCTGCGGCGCCGATGCGATTCACCCCGGCTACGGTTTTCTCTCGGAAAACGCCGAGTTCGCCCGCGCCTGTGAACAGGCCGGGATCACCTTCATCGGCCCCAGCCCCGAAGCCATCGAGTTGATGGGCAGCAAGCGCCAGTCGAAAATCGCCATGCTTGCCGCCGGCATACCCTGCATCGATGGCTATCAGGGCGCCGCACAGGACGATGCGACCCTCGCCCGCGAAGCCCAGCGGATCGGCTACCCGCTGATGATCAAGGCCAGTGCCGGCGGTGGCGGACGCGGCATGCGCCTGGTCCATGAGCCCGAGCAACTGGCCGAGCAACTGCGTACCGCCCGCTCGGAAGCCCTGAACGCCTTTGGCAGCGACGAACTGATTCTCGAACAGGCGCTGGTCGAGCCGCGCCATGTGGAAATCCAGGTGTTCGGCGACAGCCACGGCAACCTGCTGTACCTGGGCGAACGCGACTGCTCGATCCAGCGCCGTCACCAGAAGATCGTCGAGGAGGCGCCCTGCCCGGTCATGACCGGCGAACTGCGCCAGGCCATGGGTGAAGCCGCATTGCAGGCCGGACGGGCGGTGAACTATGTCGGTGCCGGCACCGTCGAGTTCCTGCTCGATGCCGCCGGGCGCTTCTATTTCCTGGAAATGAACACCCGGTTACAGGTGGAGCATCCGGTCACCGAACTGATCACCGGGCTGGACCTGGTGGCCTGGCAGCTCGATGTCGCAGCCGGGTTGCCGCTGCCCCTGCGCCAGGACCAGGTCGTCCTCCAGGGCCATGCCATCGAGGTGCGCCTGTACGCCGAAGACCCGACCCAGGGTTTTCTGCCACAGACCGGCCAGGTGCTGGGCTGGGAACCGGTACAGTCGGAAGGCGTGCGGATCGATCATGGCCTGCTCGAGGGGCAGGCGGTCAGCCCGTTCTATGATCCGCTGCTGGGCAAGCTGATCGCCCATGGTGCGACCCGCGAGGAAGCCCGCCGCCGGTTGCTGCGCGCGGTCGAGGACTGTGTGCTGCTCGGTCTCGAGAGCAACCAGCGCCTGCTGGTGAACCTGTTGCGTCACCCATTGTTCGCCGCTGGCGACTTCAGCACGGCCTTCATCGCCGAGCACTTCAACGCTGATCCGAGCTTGCAACCCCATCAGCCGTCGAGCAGCGAACTGGCTCTGGCCACCGCGCTGTTCTATCAGGCCGGAGCCGGACGCCATGACGCCGGACTTGCCGGCTGGCGCAACAACGTCGGCACGGCGCGGCGCTACCGACTGGCGCAGGGCGAGGCCGCGTTCGACCTGCAACTGCTCGCCAGGCCCGGCGCACCGCTGCTGGTCAGCCATGCCGGGCAGCAGGTCGAAGTCCGGCTGCTGGCCTGTGACGGCCGCTGGGTCACGGCAGAACTCGACGGTGTGAGGCGGCGCCATGCCTATCGGCTGGAAGGCGAACAACTCTGGCTGTTCACCCGGCCGGGCAACCTGTTGCTGCGGGACCTGAGTTTGGCAGCGACACAAGGCCAGGCGACGGCGAGTTCGGGCACCGTGAAAGCGCCAATGGATGGGGCGATCGTCGATGTGCTGGTCAGCGAGGGCAGCGAGGTCCGCAAAGGCCAACTGCTGATGGTGCTGGAGGCGATGAAGATGGAGCATCCGTTGAAGGCCGGTATCGACGGCGTGGTGCGACGGGTGCAGGCCAACCGGGGGGACCAGGTTAAAAGCCGGCAGATTTTGCTGGTGGTTGAATGACCGGCTAGGCGGATTCGTCGGCATTGGCTACGCTTGACGCGGACTAGGATGCTGTCTTCGGAGCTTGAGATGCCCCACTGGCTGGTGATTGATCTGGAAGCCACGACGGATGATGGGGGCTGGCCGCTGGCGGAGATGGAAATCATCGAAATCGGTGCGACCCTGGTCAACCGCGAGGGCCGGGAGCTGGACCACTTCCAGCGTTTTGTGCGGCCGTTGCGCCGGCCGCTGTTGACCCCTTTCTGCCGGGAGCTGACGCATATCAGCCAGGCCAATATCGATACGGCGGCGCCCCTGGCCGAGGTCTGGGAGGCCTTCGAGCGCTGGCTTGGCCAGCATCAGGCGCGGCTGGAGGGCTGGGCCAGTTGGGGCGACTATGATCGCCGACAACTGGAACAGGACTGGCAGCACTTGCAGTTGACCAGCCTGTTGAGCCAGGTGCCCCATGCCAACCTCAAGCAGCGCTTCGCCAAGGCGCGCAAGCTACAGAAACCCTTGGGACTGAACGGTGCCTTGCAGTTGGCGGGACTGCAATTCAGTGGGCAACAGCATCGGGCACTGGAGGATGCACGCAATACCGCGCGGTTGTTGCCGTTGATCCTGCCGGCCTGAGGGGGAATGGCCGCCGTTGACGGATCGCGGGCAAGCCCGCTCCCACAAGGGGCGATCGGCAGCAGGTGACGGGAGCAGGCGGCTTGGGCATACTGGCCGGCCAAATTTTCCAGCTCATTTCGAGGAATCGCCCATGTTTAAAGTCAACGAGTACTTCGACGGCACCGTCAAGTCGATTGCCTTCGCACAAGCCGAAGGCGCGGCCACCATCGGTGTCATGGCTCCGGGCGAATACGAATTCGGCACCGCCCAGCGTGAAATCATGCACGTGGTTTCCGGCGCCCTGACCGTCAAGCTGCCAGGCAGCAGCGAGTGGGAAACCTTCGCCACCGGCAGCCAGTTCAACGTGCCGGCCGACAGCAAGTTCCAACTGAAAGTCGCCGTGGAAACCGCCTACCTGTGCGAATACCGCTGAATCCTGGCGAGTAATACCGAAACGGCGCCCAAGGGCGCCGTTTTTCATGGTGTATCCGACCTCAATACTGGCGAGCAAGTACCTCACGACCTTTTTCGGTCAGGCGATATCTCTGCGCCGGGCTGCGTGGCGAAGCCGGATCGGTCATTTCCATCCAGCCGGCAGCCAAGGCAGGTGCAAGATAGGTACTACGAAAGCTCGGACGATGGGTCAGTTCCAGGCGAGCCATCAACTCACTGGAGCGCAGTTCGGGCGTGTGTACAAGCACGGTCAGCAAGCGCTTTACTTGATCGGTTACTTGATCGGTTACTTGTACGGTCAAGTGCTCGCTGCGCACCGCCTCGGAGAGTGCACGGAGTAGAGCCTGGAGCATGAATTCCACGAAGGGCGTGGCTTCGGCCAACTGATCCGCAGCAGCCAGCGCGGTGTAATAGTCTTCCTGTTGTTCACGAATCACCGTTTCCACAGGCAGGTAGGCCAACATCGGTCGCCATTGCCCCAGGATCAGCGTCTGCCACAAACGCCCCATACGCCCATTGCCATCGGCAAAGGGATGAATGAACTCGAATTCGTAGTGAAAGACACAGCTTGCAATCAGCGGATGCAGGTCCGTACCGTCAAGCCAGGACAGCAGATCGTCAATCAGTTGCTCCACCCGACTGGCCGGAGGCGCCATGTGCAGCAGGCGCTCACCCGATAGATCCCGACACCGGACTGGCGCAATCGACCACAATCGTCAATCAGTCCGCGCATCAACAGGGCGTGGGCCTGCAACAGATCGACCCGGCTCCCGGGTCGCCAGCCGGTCATGGCCTCATAAGTCGCAAAGGCATTGTGTACTTCCTGGATTTCCCTGGGTAACCCCAGGACCCTCTTCCCATCCAGTAGGGCAGTGACCTGCTCCAGGCTCAGCGTATTGTTTTCGATAGCCAGCGAGGCCTGGATGGTACGGATGCGATTGCCCCGGCGCAGTTGTGGGGTAAGCCCCAGGCCACGCACGGCAGACAATTGTCCCAGAAGCTCGCTGATCTCGGCGATCAGCGAAAACATCCGCAGGGTCAACGTCAGGGGGGGTTGGTAATGGGGCATCGCCTGATCCGGAATGACTGACAAGGGCACCATAATGCCTGATCACCCGGCACTGCGGCATCTCAGCCGTCAATCTCCTGCGCCCGTGCATTGAACTGCAACGCAGCCAGCCGCGCATACAGCGGGTTGCTGGCGATCAGTTCGGCATGGGTGCCGATTGCCACCAGTTTGCCCTGGTCCATCACCGCGATGCGGTCGGCGTTCTGTACTGTCGCCAGGCGATGGGCGATCACCAGCGTGGTCCGGCCCTGCATCAGGCTCGGCAGGGCCTGCTGGATCAGGTGTTCGCTCTGGGCATCGAGGGCGCTGGTGGCTTCGTCCAGCAACAGGATCGGCGCATCCACCAGCAGCGCCCGGGCAATCGCCAGGCGCTGGCGCTGGCCGCCGGACAGGCCAAGGCCGGCATCGCCCAGATGGGTCTGGTAGCCCTGGGGCATCTGCATGATGAAATCATGGGCATGGGCGATGCGCGCTGCCTCGCGGACCTGCTCGTCGCTGGCCGTCGGATTGCCATAGCGGATATTCTCCTCGACGCTGCCGAAAAACAGCGCCGGGCTCTGCGACACCAGCGCGAAGCAGCGGCGCAGGTCCAGCGGGTCGAGCTGGGTCAGCGGTTGCCCATCGAGCAACAGGCGCCCCTGTTGTGGGTCGTAGAAACGCAGCAGCAGGTCGAACAGGGTCGATTTGCCCGCCCCCGAAGGCCCGACCAGCGCCAGGGTTTCACCGGCCCGCACGCTCAGGTCGAGGCCGTCGATGGCATGGCTGTCGGGGCGCGACGGGTAGCTGAAACGCAGGTTCTCCAGCACCAGGTTGCCTGCCACCCGCGCGGCCAGGCGTACCCCGCTGCCATCAGTTGGAGCGGTGATGGCATTGCTCGATTGCAGCAGCTCGCCGATCCGCTCGGCAGCCCCCGCCGCCCGTTGCAGCTCGCCGATGACTTCGCTGAGAGTGCCGAAAGCGCTACCGACGATCAGGCTGTAGAACACGAAGGCCGCCAGCTCGCCGCCGGAAATCCGTCCGGCGATCACGTCCATGCCACCGACCCAGAGCATCACCCCCACCGCCCCCAGCACCAAAACGATCACCAGGGTGATCAGCCAGGCACGCTGGACGATGCGCTTGCGGGCGGTCTGGAACGCCTGCTCGACGGTCGCGGCAAAGCGCTGCTCGTCCTGTAGTTGATGGTTGTAGGCCTGTACGGTCTTGATCTGCCCGAGGGTTTCGGAGACATAACTGCCGACGTCGGCGATGCGGTCCTGGCTCTGGCGGGACAGGCTGCGCACCCGGCGTCCGAAGATCAGGATCGGCGCCAACACCAGTGGCAAGGCGACCACCACGATACTGGTGAGCTTGGGATTGGTGATGAACAGCAACACCACGCCGCCGATCACCATCAGCGCATTGCGCAGGAACAACGACAGCGAAGAACCGATCACCGATTGCAGCAAGGTCGTATCGGCAGTCAGCCGTGACTGGATTTCCGAGCTGCGGTTGTTCTCGTAGAACCCCGGATGCAGATAGATCAGGTGGTTGAAAACCTGGCGACGGATATCGGCCACCACCCGCTCGCCGATCCACGAGACCAGGTAGAACCGGCTGAACGTGCCCACCGCCAGGCCCAGCACCAGCAGCAGGAACAGCCCGATGGACTGGTTGAGCAAGTGCGGCGACTGGGTCATGAAGCCCTTGTCCACCAACAGGCGGATGCCCTGCCCCATGGACAGGGTGATGCCGGCGGTGACGATCAGCGCCAGCAAGGCTGCAACCGCCTGCCAACGATAGGGAGCGACAAATCGGCTGGCCAGGCGCACGGCCCGGCGTTGACGAGCAGAAAGCATGATTCGAATCCATTGTGGGATGAGCAGAGCCTACACCCAAGTTCGAGTGAACTTCTGCGAAACGTAATCAGTCAGGTTGATTATGACCGGCTACGCTAGCCCCTAGAGATTATCGGTCTAAGGTTCGGCTGGCGGGAATACGTCATTTCTGTTGCACTGAATCCAGCGGCAGCCAGCTGTAGAAGGCTGTCATAGCCTGGTCATGCCGCGGATATAAACTCGACAAGCACCTGATGAGGAGACAGGCCATGGACTTGCAACACAGCACTAACCAGATCCCGGTGATTCGTCATCCCAAGCCCGAGACACTGGGCTGCGCGATTATCGACGCGGCAGGACGCGAAGTTCCGATCACCGAAGAAATGATCCAGCACGCCTGCCGTGAACTGGAACAGCGATTGGTCAAGCCTGCGCAGCAAGACTGACAGCCCGAACTCTTTTTATCGACCCGGCCCTTGATGCCGGGTTTTTTCTGCCTGTGGGGAGCATGGAACCTGTGGGATGCGGGGTTGTGGGAGCAGGATTCATCCGCGAAGAGGCCCTCATGATCGCTAAAAGCTTCGCGGATAAATCCTGCTCCCACGGGGTGGTCAGACGAGTACGGCACCCAGCGCCAGCACCATCCGACGCAGTTCCTCGGACTCACCGTTGATCTTCACCGCCAACCCTTCGATTTCGCGGCGCTCCGGATAGTGCTTGCGCAAAAGATCGAAGGCTGCCCGCTGTTCGGCAACGCTGCCGACCAGGCTGCGGCGGAAGGCTGCGTCGTCGCGGCGCGGGTCATACACCGCCCGACAAATCATGGCCATGGCCGAGGCCGGGTCGCTGCCGGAATTAAGGGTGATTTGCGCCAGGCCGGGCGCCGGCAGCAGGTCCTCCAGGCGCACCACTGGCTGCTGGCCGCTGAAGGCGCAATAGGCCTGGTAGATCTGCGCGGTGCCGCGTTGCTTGCCATCGAGGCTGTAGCCGCCGATATGCGGCGAACCGAGTACACAGAGGTCAGCCAGTTCGACATCGACCTGTGGCTCGGCCTCCCACACGTCGAGCACCGCCTGCAGATCCTCGCGCTCCAGCAGCACTTCGCGCAAGGCGCTGTTGTCCACCACCGGCCCGCGCGCCGCATTGATCAGCCAGGCTCCCGGACGCAGCCGCTGCAGGCGCTCGCGGTCGAGCAGGTGCCAGGTCGCCAGCGCGCCGGAGCGGGTCAGCGGGGTATGCAGGCTGATCACGTCGCACTGTTCGAGGATCTGCTCCAGCTCGACATACTCGCTGCCCTCGGCGGCCTGACGTGGCGGATCGCACACCAGTACCTTCCAGCCCAGGCCGCGCAAGACCTTGACCAGGCGCCCGCCGACCTCGCCGGCGCCAATCACGCCATAGGTGCGCGTGGCCAGTTCGGCACCCTCGATCTCCGCCAGGGTCAGCAGGCTGCCCAATACGTAGTCGACCACGCCACGGGCGTTGCAACCGGGGGCGCTGGACCACTGGATGCCTGCCTCGTGGAAGTACTCCAGGTCCAGGTGATCGGTGCCGATGGTGCAGGTGCCGACAAACCGTACCCGACTGCCTTCGAGCAGCTCACGGCTGACCGGGGTCACCGAGCGCACCAGCAGCACATCGGCCTCGGCAACCGCGGCACGGTCGATGGCGCGCCCCGGCAGGCGGCGGATTTCGCCGAAGCCGGCAAAAAATGCATCGATCAGGGGGATGTTTTCGTCGGCGACAATCAGCATGGCAGGCTCCTTTGGCAGGCCGGCAGTGTGGCGCAGATCGCCCGCCGCCACCAGCCGCAGAGCGGTTGCCAGTGCAGAAAACCCCTGGGCGCGGCCCACACCCTTACAAATACGCTACAGAGGAGATTTCCTGACCGTTGCGTCAAGGAGTAAAATCCGCAGTTTTCTTCGCGAAACTGGATACATCACTGGTGAACACCCTGACTGACACCCCCGCCCTCGGCCGCCCGGCGCGCGTCCTGCTGGAAATGCGCAATCTGCTGGGACTGGCCCTGCCGATCATCATTGCCCAGTTGGCCCACACCGCCATGGGCTTCGTCGATGCGGTAATGGCCGGGCGTGTCGGCCCACGGGACCTGGCTGCGGTGGCGCTGGGCAACTCGATCTGGGTGCCGGTGTTCCTGCTGATGACCGGCATCCTGCTCGCCACCACACCCAAAGTCGCCCAGCGCCATGGCGCCGGCACCCCGGAGCAGATCGGCCCGCTGGTGCGCCAGGCCCTGTGGCTGGCGCTGGTGGTCGGCCTCGGCGCCGGGGTGATCCTGTACAACGCCGAGCCGATCCTGCACCTGATGAAGGTCGACCCGGAACTGATCGGGCCGTGCATGGACTACCTGCGCGGGATCGGCACCGGCCTGCCGACGGTGGCGCTGTACCATGTGCTGCGCTGCTGCAGCGACGGCATGGGCCGTACCCGGCCGAGCATGGTCCTGGGTCTGTGCGGGTTGGCGCTGAACATTCCGCTGAACTACGTGTTCATCTACGGCCACCTCGGCATGCCGGCCCTGGGCGGCCCCGGCTGCGGCTGGGCCACGGCGATCGTGATGTGGGTGATGCTGCTGGGCATGGCCGGCTGGGTGCGCTGGGCCAAGGTCTACCAGCCGAGCCAGGTGTTCAGCCGTTTCGACTGGCCGCAGTGGCCGGTGATCAAGCGCCTGCTCGGCATCGGACTGCCGATCGGCATCGCGGTGTTCGCCGAGTCGAGCATTTTCGCGGTGATCGCCCTGCTGATCGGCAGCCTTGGCGCCCACGTGGTGGCCGGGCACCAGATCGCCCTGAACATCAGTTCGCTGGTGTTCATGGTCCCCTACTCCCTGGGCATGGCGATCACCGTGCGTGTCGGCCAGGCCCTGGGTCGCGAGCAGCCACGGGAAGCGCGCTTCACCGCCGGGGTCGGGGTGGCGACGGCGCTGGCCTATGGCTGCGTGTCGGCCAGCCTGATGCTGCTGTTTCGTGAACACATCGCGACCATCTACACCAGCGATCCGGTGGTGATCCAGGTGGCGACCATGCTGATCGTGTATTCGGCGCTGTTCCAGTTCTCGGACGTGATCCAGGTGACGGCGGCCGGGGCGTTGCGCGGTTACCAGGACACCCGGGTGACGATGATCCTGACCCTGTTCGCCTACTGGGGCATTGGCTTGCCGGTGGGCTACGCCCTGGGGCTGACCGACTGGTTCGGCGCGCCGAGCGGCCCGAGCGGGCTGTGGGAGGGCCTGATCGTCGGGCTGTCGTGTGCGGCGGTGATGCTGTCGATCCGCCTGGCGCGCAGTTCGCGCAAGCGGATCAGGATGAGCCGGGCGTAGCCCAGGGAAGGCCGATCACTCGGCCTTCTTGCGAATCCAGTACAGGTAGGTACCGGCCTCTTCGCGCTGTTCCACCAGTTCGTGATCGAGGAACACGCAGAACTTGGGGATGTCGCGGCGGGTCGACGGGTCGGTGGCGATCACCTTGAGCAGGCCGCCCGGCTGCAGGTCGCGGATGTGCTGGTGCAGCATCATCACCGGCTCCGGGCAGTTGAGGCCGGTGGCGTCGAGGGTGCCGTCAACGTTGGGGTCGTAAGACTGGGTCATTCTTCACTCCTGAAACCGATTCGGCATTATCGCGGCTTTTTCACGTCCAGTCGACGCAGATGGCAGGTCACTTCCTCGCGGTCGTGGTACAGCTGCTTGCAGCCGATCGCCACCTTGATCCCGCGGGCCTTGAAGCCTTCCTCGATGCGATCCAGCAGGCGCCGCACCTCGGCATAACGCTGCTTCATCGGCAGCTTGAGGTTGACCACCGCTTCCCGGCAGTGCCCCTCGCCCACCCAACTTTCCAGCATGGCCGCGGTACGTGCCGGTTTCTCGACGATGTCGCAGACCATCCAGTCCACCGGCTGCCTGGGCTTGTAGGTGAAGCCGTCGGCCATCAGGTGCTGGACCAGCCCGGTGTCCATCAGGCTTTCGGCCATCGGACCGTTGTCGATGGCGGTCACCAGCATGCCACGGTTGACCAGCTGCCAGGTCCAGCCACCAGGGGCCGCGCCGAGGTCGACACCGGTCATGTCGCCGTTGAGGCGTTCTTCCCACTGGTCACGCGGGATGAAGTGGTGCCAGGCCTCTTCCAGCTTGAGGGTCGAGCGGCTCGGCGCGTCCTTGGGGAACTTGAGCCGCGGGATACCCATCGGCCACATCGCCGAGTTGCCGGCCTCGGCCATGCCGAGGAAGACTTCCCGGCCGCTCTTGAAGGTCAGCAGCAGCCGTGGCTTGCTGGCGTCATCCACCAGCCGGCCGGCCTTGACCAGGGCCTTGCGCAGCGGCGCCTCGAACTTCCTGCAGAAATTCGACAATTCCTTGCCGTCGTTGGTGTCGAGCACTTCCAGCCAGAGGCTGCCACATACCGGATACTGCGCCAGGTTCTCCAGGATCACGCTGATGCGGTCGGTTTCCGGCAGGTCGAGGAAGCGCCCACGGGCCCACTGGCGTGGAAAGATCAGTTCGGCAAAGCGCAGGCCGGCCATCAGCCGCGCTGCGCCGACATCGTCGCCGCAGACGAACTCGGCGCAGGCACTGCTCGGCTTGGCCTTGGCATAGCCGGGCACGTCGAGGCGCGCGGCAAGCTCGGAGATCTCGGAGCAGACTTCGCCTTCGAAGCCAGGGCGGCAGTGCATGAAGAGGGTGTTCAATTCGATTCTCCTGGGTGTCGACAGCCACTCGGCAGGAGCCTGTCAAAAACCCGCGCATGATAGCCGAGTTCGGAACCTTGGGCGCGCCCGTGCAGTCCAGTGAAGTAGCCAGATCATTCGAACAGGGCTAGATTCAAGGCTCTGCTTGTACCACCCGGCCCGTGCCGTGCGGGCCTCAAGGAGTCGTTTCATGTCATCTCTCGATAGCCTGAAAACCCTTAAAACCCTGCAGGTGGGCGCCAAGACCTACCACTACTTCAGCCTGCCGCAAGCCGCCAACGCACTCGGCGACCTGGGCAAGCTGCCGATGTCGCTCAAGGTATTGCTGGAAAACCTGTTGCGCTGGGAAGACGGCAAGACCGTCACCGAAGCCGACCTCCGAGCCCTCGCCGCCTGGCTGCAGACCCGCAGCTCCGACCGGGAAATCCAGTACCGCCCGGCGCGGGTGCTGATGCAGGACTTCACCGGCGTGCCGGCGGTGGTCGACCTGGCTGCCATGCGTGCCGCCGTGGCCAAGGCCGGTGGCGATCCGCAGCGGATCAACCCATTGTCACCGGTCGACCTGGTGATCGACCACTCGGTGATGGTCGACAAGTTCGCCAGCGCCGCGGCCTTCGGCGAGAACGTCGACATCGAGATGCAGCGCAACGGCGAACGCTATGCCTTCCTGCGCTGGGGCCAGAACGCCTTCGACAACTTCAGCGTGGTGCCGCCGGGCACCGGGATCTGCCACCAGGTCAACCTGGAGTACTTGGGGCGTACGGTCTGGACCCGCGACGAGGACGGCCGCACCTACGCCTTCCCTGACACCCTGGTCGGCACCGACTCCCATACCACTATGATCAACGGCCTCGGGGTGCTCGGCTGGGGCGTCGGCGGGATCGAGGCGGAAGCGGCGATGCTCGGCCAGCCGGTGTCGATGCTGATTCCCGAGGTGATCGGCTTCAAGCTGACCGGCAAGCTCAAGGAAGGCATCACCGCCACCGACCTGGTGCTGACCGTGACCCAAATGCTGCGCAAGAAGGGCGTGGTCGGCAAGTTCGTCGAGTTCTACGGCGACGGCCTCGCCGAGCTGCCCCTGGCAGACCGCGCGACCATCGCCAACATGGCCCCGGAATACGGCGCCACCTGCGGTTTCTTCCCGGTCGACGAGGTCACCCTGGACTACCTGCGGCTGTCCGGTCGCCCCGCCGAAACCGTCGACCTGGTGGAAGCCTACAGCAAGACCCAGGGCCTCTGGCGCCTGCCCGGCCAGGAGCCGCTGTTCAGCGACAGCCTGGAACTCGACATGGGCAACGTCGAAGCCAGCCTGGCCGGACCGAAACGCCCGCAGGACCGGGTACCACTGCCGAAGGTGGCGCAGGCTTTCAGCGACTTCATCGGGCTGCAGCTCAAGCCACCCAGCAAGGAAGAAGGCCGCCTGGAAAGCGAGGGCGGCGGTGGCGTCGCGGTCGGCAATGCCGACTTGGTCGGCGAGGCGGACTACAGCTATGAAGGCCAGACGCACCGGCTGAAAAACGGCGCGGTGGTGATCGCCGCCATCACCTCCTGTACCAACACGTCCAATCCCAGCGTGATGATGGCCGCCGGACTGCTGGCGAAAAAGGCCGTCGAGAAGGGCCTGAAACGCCAGCCCTGGGTCAAGAGTTCCCTGGCACCCGGCTCCAAGGTGGTCACCGACTACTACCAGGCCGCCGGCCTGACCCGCTACCTCGACGAGCTGGGCTTTGCCCTGGTCGGCTACGGCTGCACCACCTGCATCGGCAACTCGGGACCACTGCCGGACCCGATCGAGAAAGCCATCCAGCAGTCGGACCTGACCGTCGCCTCGGTGCTTTCGGGCAACCGCAATTTCGAGGGCCGGGTCCATCCCCTGGTGAAAACCAACTGGCTGGCCTCGCCGCCGCTGGTGGTCGCCTATGCCCTGGCCGGCAGTGTGCGCATCGATCTGAGCAGTGAGCCGCTGGGTACCGGCAGCGATGGACAGCCGGTGTACCTGCGCGATATCTGGCCGAGCCGCAAGGAAATCGCCGATGCCGTGGCCCGGGTCGATACCGAGATGTTCCACAAGGAGTACGCCGAGGTGTTCGCCGGCGACGCCCAGTGGCAGGCCATTGAAGTGCCGCAGGCCGCCACCTATGCCTGGCAGCCGGATTCGACCTATATCCAGCATCCGCCATTCTTCGAGGGTATCGCCGGCCCGCTGCCGGTGATCGAGGATATCAAGGGGGCGCGGGTACTGGCGCTGCTCGGGGACTCGGTGACCACCGACCACATCTCTCCCGCCGGCAATATCAAGGTCGACAGCCCGGCCGGGCGCTACCTGCGAGAACAAGGCGTCGAGCCGCGGGACTTCAACTCCTACGGCTCACGGCGCGGCAACCATGAGGTGATGATGCGCGGCACCTTCGCCAACATCCGCATCCGCAACGAGATGCTCGGCGGCGAGGAAGGCGGCAATACCTTGCACGTGCCCTCCGGGGAAAAGCTGGCGATCTACGACGCCGCCATGCGCTACCAGGCCGAGGGTACGCCGCTGGTTGTGATCGCCGGGCAGGAGTACGGCACCGGTTCCAGCCGCGACTGGGCGGCCAAGGGTACCAACCTGCTGGGAGTCAAGGCGGTGATCGCCGAGAGTTTCGAGCGCATCCACCGTTCCAACCTGGTCGGCATGGGCGTGCTGCCCCTGCAGTTCAAGGACGGGCAAACCCGCAAGAGTCTGCAGCTCACTGGCCGGGAAACCCTCGACATCGAAGGCCTTGACGGCGCCGAGCTGCAGCCGCGGATGAACCTGGCGCTGGTCATCCACCGTGAAGATGGCAGTTCGCAGAAGATCGACGTGCTCTGCCGCATCGACACTCTCAACGAAGTCGAGTACTTCCGCTCGGGAGGCATCCTGCATTATGTGCTGCGACAACTGATCGCTTCCTGACCGCAAAACGGGGGACATCTGAAAGAACACCGGCCTGGCCGGTGTTTTTTCATTGGTCAGGAGGACCGGGGCACGGGTTATCATGCGCCGCCCTGCCCGCCCGACTCGCCAAGGAGTTGCATGTTCGTTCCCGCCTGGCCTTACCTGGCCCTGCTTTGCCTGGGTTATGCACTGGCATTGAGTGTCGGTCACCTGGGCCTGCCCAGCCTGTTCACCTTCCTCCTGCTGCTGCTCGGCGCCGCGGCCGCCCTGCAGACCCGCAGTCACCTGGGGCGCTACCTGGGACACGGGCTGTTCGTGCTGCTGGCCCTCGCCCTCGCCCTGCACAAACTGCCGGGTTTCCAGAATGGCCAGGTGATCAGCGACGCCTACCTGACGCCGGATGCGGTAAAACTCAACCTGTACCTCAACCTGGACAAACCCCTGATCGGCTTCTGGCTGCTATTGGTTTGTCCCTGGCTGGTCAATCGCCAGGCCCCGGCGCGCGTCCTGCTCAGTGCAACGATTACCTGGGCAGTGACCTCGCTGCTCGCACTGGGCTGTGCCGCTGCCCTGGGCATCATCGCCTGGGCACCGAAATGGCCCGAACAGGGTGGCTGGTGGCTGCTGAACAACCTGCTGCTGGTGAGCCTGGTCGAGGAAGTCCTGTTCCGAGGCTACATTCAGGGCGGCCTGGGCCGTTGCCTGAAGTCCTTGCCACGGGGCGAAACCCTGGCACTGGCAGGGGCGGCCCTGATCTTCGGGCTAGCGCATGCGGGCGCGGGCTGGCAATGGATGCTGCTGGCGACAGTGGCCGGTGTCGGCTATGGTCTGGCCTACCGCTTCGGCGGGCTGGCCGCGGCCATACTGGCCCATGTCGCGCTTAATACGGTGCACTTCGTATTTTTTACTTATCCGATGTTGCAACCGTGATAACAAGAACGAAAGTACCAAATGGATATTTCATGCAACACCCGCCGAAGGGCTGAACTGATTAATTTCCAGCGTGTTCGACTCGTATTCAAGGACGAGTGCGAGTGCGCAAGAGCAAAAATGTGAAACGGTCATGAAAGTTGAAAAATATATTTAACATTTCTCTTGCCGTGCCGAAAACCTGTCAAAGCCTTGCGGATTGAAAAACCATGCGTAATAACCAACCCATTACTCAACGTGAACGCACCTTTCCCGCTCAGCAACGGTTGATTTCCACCACCGACACCAAGGGTCTGATCACCTACTGCAACGACGCGTTCGTCGAAATCAGTGGGTTTTCCCGTGAAGAACTGATCCGCTCGCCGCACAACCTCGTGCGTCATCCGGATGTTCCGACCGCGGTGTTTGCGCACATGTGGAATACTCTGAAACAAGGCCTGCCATGGATGGGCATTGTCAAGAACCGCTGCAAGAGCGGTGATCATTACTGGGTCAACGCCTATGTCACGCCAGTTTTCGAAGGCAACCAGGTGGTTGGCTACGAATCGGTGCGGGTCAAGCCCACCGCCGAGCAGATTCGCCGGGCCGAGGCGCTGTACCTGCGTATCAACCAGGGCAAGTCGGCGGTTCCACGCCGGGACAAGTGGCTGCCCATCGTGCAGGACTGGCTGCCGTTCATCCTGGTCAGCCAGGTAAGCTTCCTGATCGGTGTCTGGCTCAACTCCTCATGGGGCTTCGGCCTCGCCGCCGCCGTCTCCGTGCCGCTCGGCCTGCTCGGCCTGACCTGGCAGCATCGCGGCCTCAAGCGCCTGCTACGCCTGGCCGAGCAAACCACTTCGGACCCGCTGATCGCCCAGATGTACACCGACAGCCGGGGCGCCCAGGCTCGCCTGGAAATGTCGATCCTCAGTCAGGAAGCGCGCCTGAAAACCTGCCTGACCCGCCTGCAGGACACCGCCGAACACCTCAACGCCCAGGCGCGGCAGTCCGACGACCTGGCCCAGAAGAGCTCCAGCGGCCTCGATCGCCAGCGCCAGGAAACCGAACAGGTAGCGACCGCCGTCAACCAGATGGCCGCCACCACCCAGGAAGTCGCCAGCCACGTCCAGCGCACCGCCGACGCCACCCAGGAAGCCAATCGCCTGACCAGCCGTGGCCGCGATATCGCCGGGGAAACCCGCGAAGCCATCGAGCGGTTGTCGGTGGTGGTCGGTGAAACCGGCGGCACCGTGACCCAACTGGCCAAGGACAGCGATGAAATCGGTGGCGTGGTCGATGTGATCAAGGGCATCGCCGACCAGACCAACCTGCTGGCCCTGAACGCCGCCATCGAAGCCGCCCGTGCCGGCGAGATGGGCCGTGGCTTCGCGGTGGTTGCCGATGAGGTGCGCCAGTTGGCGCAACGTACCAGCGAATCCACCGGGCAGATCCATGCCCTGATCGCCAAGCTGCAACAGACCGCCAACACCGCCGTGCAAACCATGGACGCCGGTCATCGCCAGGCCCAGGAAGGCGTGGCGCGGGTGCTGGAAGCCGACCAGGCATTGGTGGGGATCAGCGAAGCGGTGGCCAACATCACCGACATGACCACCCAGATCGCTGCCGCCACCGAGGAGCAGAGTTCGGTGGCCGAAGAGATCAGTCGCAATATCAGCACCATTGCCCAACTGGCAGACCAGACTTCGGAGCAGGCGCACAACTCGGCGCAACTGAGCGAGGAACTGACCCATACGGCGCATACGCAATATTCGCTGGTGGAGCGTTTCAACCGCTGACCTCAAGTTACGCAGGACAAAAACCCGATGGCCGAAAGGCATCGGGTTTTTTATTGCAAGAATATTGAAGACTTCTTTTTTACAAGTAAGAAATCTCCTAAAAAAACAAACCTGAAACTTACAAGACAGCACTCACACAAACAACCCCACAACTACTTGACAACCCCCAGCACTTAATATTCGTTGAGCAACTGGCAGTATATCGCCTAGACAGCTAACACCCAAAAGACTCGAACGCCTTATCTGCCAACAATGCCCGCATCGGCAAAAAAACCTCCAAATAAGCTGAAACAGCCGATAGCGATCCGCCCATGACAACACTCAACTGAATAAAGGAACATGCTGATGAAAGATTTGGAGATGCAAGCCTCAGGCACTTTCCTGCGAGCCCCATTCGTTGAAGTCGCAGCCTCCGAAGACGGACTCTTGCAGGTAACCGACCTGGACAAACCGTTGGCCGTGACAATTACCCTGTGGCACGAACTCAGTGCCACAGACACTTGCCAACTGATCTGGGACGGCATGCCAGTAGGAACACCGACCCTGTTGCGTGAGTACAAGGCGGGAGAGCAACTGACCCTGCCATTGCCCGTCCAATGGCTGTCCGCAGAGGGAAGACATGCACTTCAGTACAGGGTGCGTGGCACTTTCAATGAGCAATCGACGGACTCCCCCATCACTCCCGTTATCATTGATCGCTGCGCTCCAGGAGGCACGCTCCTTGCCCCTCTTATCCTGCCGAGTACCGCTCTCGACGGAGTTACCCACGACGAACTGATGGAACAGGGGAAGCAACTCATCGTCACTGTCCCGGGTTATTTCGACATGAAGTGGGGCGATGTCATACAAACTTACTGGGGCAGGCATATCGGCCCGACGTACAGGGTCCGGACTGACGAACCCGGCACCGACAAGATCCGCATCAGCGTCGATCAGGATTTCCTTGAAAGACTCGGTAATGGCGAATGTGCCGTCAGCTACCGTGTTCGAGACCGCGCCGGCAATGTATCAGTGCGCTCGCAACCGGCGCTGCTCAAGCTGCAACTGCGACGATTGCCGACCCACCTGGCGGCGCCGGTTGCCTTGAAGATCGAAAATGGCCAGGTTCACGATATTCAAGCTCGACTGGGGGTGAAGATCGCCGTGCCGGTCTATGAGCACATCGCCGTTGGCGACGAAATCCGCGTGTTCTGGAATGGCGAACCGGTCGCGGGCAAACGGGTGATCAGCGCCCACGAGCTGGGCAAACCCTTGTTGCTGAAAGTACTGGTCCGCTACCTGTGTATCTCCCGCCATGGCGACGGCCCTGCCCGAGTGAACTATCAGGTATGGCGCGATGGCGAGCGCTTCATCTCGGCGGACCTGCACCTCGAGGTTTTTCTGCAACTGCCCGGCCCCCAGGACCCGACACCGCAGACATTGGTCAACGAAGCACTGGCGATACCGTTGATCAAGGGCAGGGGCACGACCCCCGGAGCGCTGGACAACTACCTCGACGAGGACAATGCGCAATTGTCCGCCGACGTGATCATCGCCTGGCGCGACGCCTTCCAGGCCGGTGACACGATCAACCTGTTCTGGGGCAGGTCGACGCGGCCACTGGTACGTCCAGTGACCCTCCAGGATGTCGAGAACGGTCGCCACCTGGTGCTCCATGTGCCCAACAGCCTGATCGTCGAACAGGGCTGCGGCGTGGATATCGGCGTGCACTACACCGTGACCCGCGCAGGCAATCCCAATACCTCCTACTCGCCCAGGCAGTCGGTAGCGGTGATCTTCCAGTTACGCCTGCCGGGCGGCGTACAGGGGCTGCCGGAACCGGTGTTCAGCGGCGCCAGCGTGCTGAACGTGATCGATCCACGCAAGGACCCGGAAGGGACCGTGGTGCACGTGCAGCCCTATCGCAACATGCAGGTCGGTGACCGCATCATCCTGCGTTTTTGCGGGTTCGATGCACCGAGCGCCGGTAACGTGATCGACCGGGCAACCTTCAGCGCTGAGCATGTCGTGGTCGCTCGCGACCTGCGCTACGGTTACCGCTTCCGGGTGCCGCTGGCCCGCCTGCTGGCCATCGAACACGGGCGTGGCCGAGCCCATTATGAAGTGTTCAATGGCTTGGGGCGGGCCACCTCGCTGCCGGCCGATGTCTACATATCATCGCGTACGGCCGTCCCGGTACGCTGACCGCACCATGAAAAAACCCTCGACGCGTCGAGGGTTCTATCGACCATCGAGGTACGCCAGGGTCAGAAGCCGTAGCGCACACCGATGTTCACCCCCCAGGGCTGCTCAATGTGCTCGCCCTTCATGTAGTCGAAGTGGGCATGCAACTGCAGGTTTTTCGACAAGGTCGCCGAGACACCGGCCCCCAGCTCGGCACGGGAGCCGAACAGACTGTTGTCGAACGCGACATCATTGACCTTGACGGTATTGCCATGGCGGGAGAACTCATGGCTCACTGCGGCCCGCAGGTAGGGCTGCAACAGGCCGCCATCCGCCAGTTGCAGATTGCGCCCCAGCGTCGCCCCGGCCTTGCCAAGCACCGACAGGGTGTGGTCGTTCTGCGCGCGCAAGCCGTTGTCCAGGGTATAGCGCTCGCCCTTGACTCTGACCGTCGACAACTGGACATAGGGCTCGACGAACACATCCTGCAGCCACGGGATATGCCTGCCGAACTCCAGCGAACCGCCATAGGCGAAGGTGTCGTAGCTGCCCTTGGTCTTGACACCGTTGGTCATCGCGATATCGGCCTTGTTGCGCAAATGGTTCAACTTGGCCACCGCATCCAGGTAATAGCCTTCGTCCATCAGCCAGGTAGCGGAGGTACCGAGGTAACCACTGCCGACCTTGCCGGCGGTACCACGACTCAGGCTCAGGTCGGACTCGCTATGACCGGCCAGCACCCCGACCAGCAGTTGCCCGTCAGACACCGGCACGGGCAGGTCGAAGCCGAAGGACACGCCACGCTGGCGCTGCTTGTAGCCGAACCCGGCGTCTGCGGTCACGTTGTACTGGCTGCCATAGCTGCGCATCCAGCCACCGCCCGCGCCGCTGGTACGGATCTCCCCCAGGCGGCTGCGCAAGGTCGCCAGCTCACCGTACCACACGGTCGGGCCAACACTGAACAGGCCCAGGGCAGCCTGGGTCGAGGGGCTGATGGTCTTGCCGGAGCCGACGACGAACCAGTCGTCACCCTGCCTTTGCAACTGGTAGGAATAGACACCCAGGTCGATACTGCCGCCGACCACCTCGAACAACGCATCGCCACCTTCGGTATGCACCACCTGCAGCGGGGTGATTTCCGGCGAATCGGGCTCCACGCCGGTGTTCTCGATGTCGAGCAGGAACCGGCCATCGGCCTCGCCCTCGACATTCAACAGGTCGCCGGTGCCACCCCGCAGATTGACCTGCATGTTGAACAACCCGGTGCCGGACAACTCACCCAATGACAAGGTGCGAAACTGGCCGGCCGAACCCAGGGTCACGCTGCCGCCCCCCAGCGAAAGTGACTTGAGTTCGGCATCGTCGACCATTGTCCAGTTCGCGCCACTGTTGATGGCGACGCTCCGCGTATTGATCAGGTTGCCGGTGAGCTGGGCATTGTTCTGCAGGGTGACATCCAGGGTACTGCTGCCGTCGGCGACCAGGTCACCCCTCAAGACCGAGTTGCCCACGGTGAAACCGACCGTGCTGTTTTCCCTGACATCCAGCAGCGTGCCGTTGCCGGACAGCAGGCTGGAGCCGTTCTGCACCACGATGTCGGCCCTGGAGCCGTCGACGATCCGGATGGCCGGGCCGCCCAGGCCTTCCAGCGTCGAATGGTCCAGCACCACCTGGGTCGACACATCGATCGGCGGCGAACCGGGGCCGCTGGTATCGCCGATGATATGCAGGCCAACCGACTCCCCGCGTGCATAGCTGCCATTGGTCATCTGCAGGGTACTGCCCGCCAATCGGATCGCCTCGCCATCATTGCCGGCACCGGCCACGGCGGTCACGCTGGAACGGTCCAGCGTGAGTTGCCCCAGCGGAGAGACAATCGCCCCGATCCCCATGCCGGCCACGCGACTGTCTTGCAGACTCGCCGAGGAACTCAGGGGCGACCCGCCATTCATGACCGTACCGACCAGCAAGGCCCGGCCGTTGGCATTGTTGACGGTCCCGTTGACGAGGGTGGCCCGGCCATGGGACAGGGATAACTCACCATTCACCGTCCCATTGTTGATCTCGACGTCGGAAGCCCCTGTGGCGTTCCCCCTGACACTCACCGACTGGGTGACCGCGCCGTCGAAGATCTGCAGAAGCCCCCGATCAATGACTGACCAGGACTCAACCGGACTGGAGGCATTCAAGGTTTCAATCCGATTGCTGACGGTACCGGTAACGGCATTGCCGTTATCGACCTGAATCGCGTGGGCCTGAAAGCTGAGCGTTGCACCCCAGGATAATCCTATGACCTTCAATCCGGTTTTATGGATAAGCCCGGAGTTCATTCGATTTAGGTACAACATATCTTTCCCTCGCCTGAGTATTGAGGGAACCATTTTGCGGAGCACTCATCAGTGTTAACACGAAACATCTCCGGGGCACTGACAAGGTGATTCTCTTAATTCAATAAAAAACCTCCTACAGGCAAAATAAAAATTAAACATATTATTTTTCGGAAACCCCATTGACACCAAAAACAAAAGCCGCTTACTTCAAATCCAGATAAAGAATTTTATTTTCTTTATCGTCAATACTTATCAAACATAACTTGAATACTTGCACACTCATTAACCACGAGCGGCATTTATTCGCCCGCAATTCCCCAAGAGGAAATAAACCATGTGCAACCTGAAGACTCATATCAGCCTGGGACTGACCGGCTACCACAGGACCCAACTCGACAAATACCCGCAACCCGACGTGCCGCTGGCTCTTATCGATGGTTTGTTGCCGATCACCGCCTTGAACTCGCCGCTGGATATCACCTTTCCCTTGCCGCCCGACGCAGGGCTGCATTATTCCTATCGACTATTATGGGAGGGCGAAGAAATAACGGACGACTGGACAGATATCACCCAGGATGATCTGGACAATCCGACCCGACACTTGCACCTGCAGGTTCCGCAGGACTATCTGGTGGAAAAAAGAGATCCGCTCAACCCCACGGACAAGAAATACCGGGTGGGCTACGAGATCAAGAACAACGATAACGGCGTCAAGGAACCCTCTTTCGATTACCTGCTGGAAATCGACCAGACCGCCCCGGGCCTGCCATTCCATGGCCCGATGATTTTTCCCCGTGAAGTGGAAGGTGGCCTGACCTCCGCGGAGTTGACCGCGCTGGGCGACAGACTGGACGTGCTGGTGACCAGCTACAGCACCATGGCCGATGGCGATGAAATCCAGACCTGGTGGGGTTCCATCCAAGGCCCGAGCATTGCGGTGCAATGGGCCGATGTGGAAAACGAACGCGTCACCCTGTCCTTCAGCCGCGCCTTCCTCGAGCAAGTCGAGACGCAGATCGGCAGCAGCGAAGCCGCCGTCACCTACTTCATCACCGACCGCGCGCTGAACCTTTCGCCACGCTCCGAGCCGACCTATGTCAGGTTGCTGCTGGCCGACATCCCGGAGGACCTGCCAGCGCCGCTGGTTGCCCAGGCCGATGACGGCCTGATCGATTACCAGGACGCGAAGTCCGGTGTCACTGTCGGTATTCCACGCTATGACGGGGCCCTGTCGGGTGATCGGATCCGGCTGTTCTGGGGCGCCGACAACCCGCTACCCGAGCTGGAACTGCGCCCAGGCGACGAAAACAATGACCCGGTACTCGAGCCCGTCCTGCAGTTCGACGTTATCAATCTGATTCCGGAAGGCCGGGTCGATGTCCGCTACGAGGTCTATCGCCAGGGCGACCTGGTGGGCAGTTCATTGATCAAGCCGGTGGAGGTGTTCCTGACTTTGCCCGTCGCCGAAGACGATCTGCGCGTGCTGACTGTCCAGGGCACCAGCAGCAACCCGAACGTCGAGGACAACGTCATCGACCCGGATGACTACGACCTCGATGCCCGCGCCCTCTTCCGCTGGGTGACCGGGCTGCGGGCCGGTGACTGGCTCAATCTGCACTGGGGCGAGCAGGAGGTTGCGCAGTGGTATGAAATCAAACAGTCCGACTTCGACGCCGGCGTGGATTTCACCATCCCGATCCTCAACGCGATTCTCAAGGCCCAGGGCACCGGAGCCGCCATTCCCGTGCGCTACAGCGTCACCCGTGTCGGCAACCCGAACATGGTGGTCGCGCCTGCGCAGAACGTGGCGGTGCGCTCCAGGACCGAACAACCTGGCGGGGAACTCGGCCCGCAGGCGCCGCGCTTCACCCGGACCACTCCCGGCGGTGTCGTCGGTCCCATCGAGAACCCCGATGGCACGCCCCTGCATGTCGATCCCTACGACAACATCAAGGCAGGCCACACGGTCCATATGACCTTCGATGGCTTCGACCGCAACAACAACCCGATCCCGGGCACCCACCATATCGACCAGCGCGAACTGGACCAGTGGGACATCGTCAACGGCTACAGCTTCCAGATACCGGCCACGGTATTGCGCACGCTGTGCGTGGGCCGTGCTGAAGCCAGTTTCCGCGTCGAACCCAAGCCGGAACACAACCAGGAACCGGCCACGTCCGCCGTGGCTCACGTGCGCGTCGACATGAGCCGCCCCGGACTCGGCTGCCAGTAACCGCCGGCCCCTGGGTCGATGCGGCCCAGGGTTGCCTTGCACAGCCACTCGTCAATCACCCGCGGCAGGTCTGAGCGACCTGTCCGCGCCTGCCGTCCAGCCGAGCTGGACTGGGGATGAAATGCCATGAACCACTCATTGGAAAACAAAGACCGCCGCACCCTCGAACCGGCCCTGGAAAAACCCAGGGTCGAATCCGCACTGGACGACGGTGAAGGGCTGCTGCCCATCGCCATCCTCAACGCCCCCGTTCCCGTGACCTTCGCCGTCTGGGACAACCCCAGTACCAACGAAACCTACCAGTTGCTCTGGGACCAGGTGCCCCTGGGAACGCCGACCCCGATCGAAGACGACGATGCCCCCGGCGATCGGCTGACACTCTGGCTGCCCGTCGACGTGTTGACCCAAGGCAAATACCAATTGGCCTACCGGGTGCGCAATACCGACAACAACAGTACGACCGAATCGTTCCCCACCCCGATTGAAATCGACACCACCGCGCCCGGCTTCCCCAGCCTCGCCCCCCTGGAGTTTCCCGCCCAAGTCCGCGATGGCCTGACCCACGAGGAACTGACGCAACTGGGCGACTTGCTGCCTGGCACTGTTCACGGCTACAACGGTTTCGACCTCGGCGACCGGATCAGGACGTTCTGGGGCGCGACCGAAGGCCCCGGCGGGCAGGTCGACGAGGACGACATGGCGGCGCGCAAGGTCATCATCGAGTTTCCCCGGGACTTTCTCGAATCGTTGGGCGACTTCAACGGCCCGGTGCACTACAACGTCACCGATCGCGCTGGCAACCTCTCCCAGGACTCGACCGCCACCGATGTCCTGCTGTTGCTGAACGAACCGGTGACCGACCTGCCGGCCCCGATCATCGTCGGCTATGCCGAGCCCATCGACCACGAACAGGCGCAAGCCGGCATCGAAGTCTCGATTCCCACTTCGGATCTGGTCGGTGCGGACGACCGGATCCTGCTGCACTGGGGCACCGTCGAACTCGGCCCGTTCGCCCCCGAATCCCTCGGCCAACCGATCATCCTGCGCATCGAGGCGAACTTCGAAACCATCGAGCGGGCCGGAGACGGTGATATCCGCCTCAGCTATGACCTCAGCCGCGAAGGCCATGTGATCGGCTATTCGCTACCACTGGATATCGTCGTCCGCGCCCGGCTGCCGGTGCCCGGCGAACTGCGCCAACCACGCATTCGCGGGGCCTCGCCGGAGGCCGTCGACAATCTGATCGACGAACATGACTTCGAGCGTGACGCCAGCGCCATCATTGCCTGGAACCCCGGCTTCGTCGAAGGGCAGCAACTGCAGTTGCATTGGGGCGGACAACCGATGTTCGAACCACCCTATGTCATCAGCAGCGGCGACGTCAGCGCCGGCCGCGAACTGACCCGCCCAGTGCCCAACAACCGCTTTCGGCCGGTAGGGACCGGCACCGATATCCGGGTCAGCTACAGCGTCACCCAGGCCGGCAACCCGAATACATCCGTGTCGGTCGAACAGGGCATCATCGTCCGTTCCCGCGACGAACTGCCCGGCGGACCGGTCGGACCCGAGGCGCCGATTTTCACCGCACTGAACGAACACGGTGCGATCAATCCGGTCAATGGCGGCGAAGGTGCCCCCGTCCACATTGGACCCTACCTCAACATCAGCGAAGGCGACGTCATTCATTTCCTCTACGAGGGCTTCAACCGACTGATTGGCGGCGACAAGCAGGTCGAATGGCCCCACACCTCGGATCCGCTGACGGCGCAGCAGGTGAACAACGGCTACGACCTGCGCGTGCCCAAGGCCGTGCTGGACAGCCATTGCTACGGCCACGCCGAAGCCACCTTCCGCGTCGATGGCCGTGGCGGAACCGGCCGCTCGAAGCGCCAGAGCGCCTATGTGGACATGCGCGTGAGCGGCATCTGCCCGCCTTCGGCCTGACCCCTTACCCGTTTTTATCACCAGGAGACTTCATCCATGTCCGCGAACATCAACCCGCGAAATCTGGATCAACCCGTGATCCTCAGTGCCCATCCCGCCGGCGTCGGCGTCGTCGACGTAGAAGACCCGGCAAAACCCCTGCCTGTGCTGGTCGGCCCGCTGAACCTCAAGCCCAGGGACCGGATCGACCTGTACTGGGGCGAGGGTATCGACCCCGTCAGCCACTACGAACACCCCGAGGACGAACCGCCGATCGATGACTTCGTGACACTGGCGGTGGCGCTCACCCACCTTCATTCAACCAGCGAGCCGGTGCCGGTTCGTTATCGCTTCACGCCCTTTCCCGGCGGCACCCCGCAGGACTCCGACGTCACCCTCATCCAGGTGAAGCTGGAGCCACCCGGCGGCATCGACATCGATCCGGCGACGCCCTACGAAAACGAAGCGCTGTCGGCGCCGACCGTGCAACCGCCGGGGGTGATCGTCAATCCGCAGGGCGTCCGGGTGATCGTTGCGCCGTATGCGCAGATGAGCGAAGACGATCGGATCCGCGTCAGGTGGGGCCCATTGACCCTCGATCACCCGCCCCTCGCCAGCACGGACCTGGACCGCGAAGTGGTGATTGCGATCCCCGCCAGCCTCGTCGCCTCAGCCGGCAATTCCACTGGCCTGCCGGTGCGCTACGAGATCCATGACCGGGTCGGCAACTGGTCGAAGCAGTCGCCCGCCAACCCGGTGGTGGTCAGCCTCGGTTCGTCCTGAACCGCCTTGCGACACCTGCCAACCCGCGGGCACTCGGTGTTTCAGCCGGCATGCCGGGCAATGAACGCCTGCACGTGCAGGGCCGCCGTGTCCAGGTGTTGTTCATGGCTGAAACCACTGGACTTGAGCGGCTTGAGATCATGGTCGGCGGCCGGCAACCAGCAGAGTTCGATCTGCGCCGACAGCGCGTAGGCTTCCACCGCCTGCCGATTGCCCAGGGCATCGCGCTCGCCCTGGACGATCAGGGTCGGCGTGGCGAGATCGGCCAGATGCGCCACCCGCGGTTTCTCCGGTTTGCCTGCGGCATAGAAGGGGTAGCCCAGGCAGACCAGGCCCCGTGCCCCGAGCTCGTCGGCCAGCAGACTGGCCATGCGCCCGCCCATCGACTTGCCACCGATGAACAGCGGCCCGCGGGCCTGATGCCTGGCCTCCTGGAAAACCTCGCGCCAGCACTCCAGCAGCCGAGCCTGCGGATTCGGCGGGCGCTTGCCTCCGTCCACGCGCCGCTGAGCCATGTAGGGGAATTCGAAACGCAACACGTCGATCCCCTGCTTAGCCAGGCGAGCGGCCATGTGGTTCATGAAATCGCTGTCCATCGGCGCTCCGGCGCCGTGAGCCAGGATCAGCGTCGGTACCACCCCGCCGGCCTCTGCCGTGTCATGCAGCCAACCCTGCCGGCCTGTTCCTGCCTGCCCGTCCATCTCGCTCCTCACTGTTCAATTCACTCGATCCGATCTACCCGGCCAGCCCGCGACCTAGATATGTAACGCCTCGCCAACGAGGTCTTTTTCGAGAATGACCGCACAGCTTCCGACAACTCAGAAGCCTCGGGCCGCCGCCCCTGGGACGGCCACCCGCCTTCATTTTGCCAAACGGGTAATGTCATGACCTCAGAACCGTCGCACAGCGATTCCCGCGCTAGCGTTTCGCCCCCTGCGTCGCCCACCGTCGGCGCAGCCTTCACCAGCCTCGATGCCGCCATGCTCGACGCACGGGCCCGATGCAACGCACTGCGGGCCACCTACCAAGCCTCGCAATTCAGCACCGATATCCGCTTCAGGGGGATTCTCACACGGGACCCACAGGGCATGTTCCACGCCAGTCCCCCGCAAGAGTTCATGGCCCGCGAGGGTAACACGGGCACGCCATGGCCCGCGCCAGACAGCGAAGCGCCCGAGGGGCATAGGGTTGCCGGTGGCTATGTGTCCTACAGCTCCCGCCCGGTCGCCGCCGGCCCGTCCCGCGACGAACAGGTACAAACGGCACTGGGCTCGGGCTTTGCCGACAAGATCGGCTACCTGTATCCGGCGCTGGCCCAGCGCTCGTTGTTCGGAACGTTCTACCTGGCGGTGGACGATACCCTGCTGCTGCGCTACGTCTCCAGTGATTCGAAGGCCGAGCAGGAACTGAGGGCGGGCCTGGAAGCGCCCTCGGCCATGCTCGGCAACCTGCTGCAACTGCCGGCGCCACTGCTCGCGGCCTTGAAGAGCCGCACACTGACACCACTGGCACTGATTCACCTGGTGGCCGCGGCTGGCGAGTTGTCGATCATCGACACGGATGCCTTCTGGGGGCCGGTGCAACGTATCGATGCGGCCTGGAAACCGGTCGACGCCGCCGTCAGGATCGCCAAGGCGCGCCTGGACAGCCCCGCCGTCGCCCTGAGCCGGACCTTCTCCAGCCTGGATGAGGCCGTGCGCCATGTACATGGCCAGGTCGGTTTCAAGGGCTTGTACCGGCAACAGTCGCTCCTCGTGAAGAACTCGCTCAAGGATGAATTCGCCGGCACGGAGCCCGTGGCCGCCAGCACCTCGCTGTTCGAGCCCATTGACCTGCGGCAGCTAGCGCCGGCCGTGGTGCCGGTCGGTCTCTACGCCCAGGCCGACCTGCTGCCTGGACACTCGCCCCCGAGGGAAAACTGGCTCTATGAAAACACCCTGCGCCCGCATGACCTGCTCGCCGGCCTCGACCAGGCCCGACGCCTGCGCAAGCCGGGAGCATTGCCGTTGCCGTTGCCGTTGTTCCTCGGCACCGCCGACGGGGCCCTGCTGAGCTACCAGTCGCGCGACAGCGAACTGGAGGAAGTACTGTTTCCTTCGCACGGGGACTGGCAGGAACGCGCCGAGCGCTTTCAACAGGAACTGCTCGACGGGGTACTGGCGACATCGCAATGGGTCCGCCGACTGGCCGAGGCCGGGACCCTGCGGGTCCTGATCGGCAGTCGCCTGTGGAATCGGCTGGGTATCGTCTCGGCCGACACCTGGGCGCCTTTCGCCGATATCCCCGTCCCGCAGCTTGGCCCCGCGTTTCTATCCGCCGACGACGCCGCACGCCACGCCCAGGAAATCACCCTGGGCGGCCGCGCCCAGCAGTTGGGCGGACTGATCTTCCAGCGCGACGACCAGAGCTTCGTGGCTACCCGCCCGCAAGCCACCCAGGATAAGCAGTTCGACGCCAGCCAGCTCTATCCCACCACGGCAACCGGCCTGTCGGCCTTCCCCGCCGGACACCGGCTGTACGCCGTGTATCGCTCCAACATCAACCTGAGGGAGGTCAGCCGCTCCGGCTCACTGGCGAATCTGCCCGAGGACGAATTCCGCCTGGCCCACCGCAGCATCACCGGCCAGGAAGTGCTGGCCACCCTCGCCGGCCGCTCCACCGGCCTGCAAGCCTTCTATGTGCTGATGAGCGACCTCAACCTGATCAAGTACATGCCCAGCGACAGCCGCGCGGAGGACGAACTGGTCATTCGCCTGCTGCCCAAGGCCCGCTCGGGCCGCAGCGCCATCGACGAACAGCTGGACAATGGCGAGCTGCTGCCCAGCGACTTCATCAAGCTGCTGGCCCAGGCCCAGGGCCTGCACCTGGTCCGGGGTGATCGTTACTGGGGCGCGCCTGGCAAGCTGCCGGCGCAGTGGAGTCCCTATCCGATCACCCAGCCGGCCTTCCAGCCTGCGCCGACCCTGGGGCCGCTGTTCGACACCCTGGAAGCCGCCGCAGGCCATGCCCACCAACGCCTGGTGGGCAAACACCAGGAGCAGCGGGTCAGCTTCATCCTCAAGCATCGACAACTGGCGCGTTATGTCGCTTGCGAGCCACTCAAGGCAAGCCACCCGACATTCGCCCCGGCATCGGCCTTCGGTACCGACGCCGACGGCAACCCGCGACTGCCCGGCGATTTCGAGCTGGCGGCCATCAGCTATAGCGCGGCACTGTATCCAACGCCGCTGCCCACTGGCGACAGCTGGCAATACCGCAACGGTTTCACGCCGACCGACCTGGCCGCCGCACTGCCCTACCTGCGCCCGGATGCTTCGCCGGACGCGGCCCTGCCGCTGTACCTCAGTACCCACGAGGGCGCCCTGCTCAAGTACCAGTCGCGCGACACCCAGGCCGACGATCTGCTGCTCAAGCGCCAGGGTAGCCAACCCAGCCTCGGTGAACAGGTCACACTGGGCAATCTGGAGGCCAGGTATTTCGTCCATGGGCTGGCCCGCGCCGGCGCCCTGAGCGTACTGCAGACCAGCGAGATATGGGACCGGCCGGGCACCGTCAGCGACAGCTGGCAGCCGTACCAGCACTTCCAGCGCCGCCTGCTGGGGCCGCTGTTTGCTCGCGCCGATGACGCGGCGCGCCATGCCCATGGGCAGATTCCCAAGCGCTATGACCAAATCCATGGTGGCCTGGTCCTGCAGCGACCGGACGGCCTGTTCGTTGCCACCGAACCGTGGCCATCGCCAACCGCAACCTTCGATCACACGCTGATCTTTCCCGCTGCGATCAGGGAGGCGTTCTTCCCGGAACACCACAGCATCGTCGGCATCTATCACTCGCGCCTGGGCACGTCCGATATCCACCTGCCCGAAGACGAGGCCGAACTGAACGACAACCTGTTTCCTACCTGGGCCATCCACCAGGCGATCCAGGAGCGCAGCACCATTCGCTATCGCTACTTCTCGGGCAGCGACGGCTCGCTGACTCGCTACACCGCCAGCGGCTCGGCCCATGAACAGGTGCTGTTCAAGCAACTGGCGCCTCCCGTCGAGCACCCGTTGCAGGTGATGGACAATACGCTGCAACGCCGGATCGGCAGCGGCAGGAGCGAAGACAAGGGCATACTCGCCAGCTATGCCCGCGACCTGTTGCAGGCCGGCGAATTGCTGGTGCTGGTGCCGAGTGCCATCTGGGTACACAAGGGCGTGGTCTCCAGCCTTGACGCCACGGCCGACGGTTTCAGGTCAGGCAACGGCCGCCCGATTGCCAACCATGGATATACCACGGCCTTCCCGGAACTGGGCCCGGTCCATATCGACGCCCAGGACGCCCTGCGCCACGCCCTGGCGCCGCTACGGCAACGCAGCGATACGCTGTTCGGTTTCATCTTCAGGAAGACCGGCCGCGAAGAATATGTAGCGACCACCGCCGTCGCCGACGAAGGTTCCCGGTTCAACCGCTATCGGGTGTTTCCGGAACATGTCGACCTGTTCAAAATGATCGCCCAGGGCTACGACTTCGCCGGAGTCTATGTCGCCCCGGCCCGGTCCGGCCCGACCCGGCTGCAGGACGACCCGTTGTACCGGAACTTCATCGGTGCCCGGGATTTCGCCCACCTGATCGCCACTGCCCGTGGCGTCTGTCCGGTATCGCAGACGCCCGGCCTGGAGTCGAGCGTCAATCTGTACCTGTCCAGTGCCGATGGCGCTTTGCTCCAGTACCAGGTCGAGCTGTTTCCCACGAAGGACGAAACCGCCGAGGGCGCGATATTCGCCGGCGACGGTATCGCCACCCAAGACCAGTTGGAAAATGGCAGCCTGACGCCACTGGCCTATCTGCGCCAGGTCGCAGCCTCGGGCAAGCTGCAGGTGCTGCACGGCGGCAGCTTCTGGTCGACACGGGGGCCGATCACCGCGCACTGGGACCCGGCAGGGACGGCAGCCGTGGTGCTGGAGCGCTACGAGGTCGGCCCATTGTTCAATCATGCCGATGACGCCGCGCGCCACAGCCACCAGCGGATCAACCGTCGTCATGACCAACTGCTGGTCAATGCCATCTACCGGCGCCAGGACAATCACAGCTATGCGAGCCTCGAACCCTTCAGCCATGACCAGGCGGTCAAGGTCACCCGTGCCATCGACGCGACCAGCACCCAGGAGCTGGAGCAGGAACGCCTGGCACTGACCTTCGACGCCACCTACGACTTGTACGGCCTGCACACCGCCCATGCCACGGGCCCGGCCTATCAGGACAACGGCCGCCTGGCGGCACCGGATTTCTTTTCCAGCACCTCGATCTGCTTCGTCACCCAGACTCTGGCACAACAGCAGATCTACCTTAGCGGGCTCTATCTGTCCGCCGCCGACGGGGCGCTGCTCAAATACACCCCGCGTGCCTCCGAGGCGCAACGCCAGTTGTGCAGCAACGGTGCGCTACCGCAGCAGGCCACCTCGCCGGACCACCAGGTACTCGAACTGGCCGACGCCGCCTTCATCCGGAAAGTCGCCGCCACCGGCAACCTGAGTGTCCTGCTCGGCAGTACGCAATGGCTGCGCCCTGGCCCGGTGGACAGCACCTGGACGCCGGCGACAGTTGCCAGCCTGCGCCGACCAAGAGCCGCACGGGCCCTGGCCCCACCGCTGGTCAACAGCTTCCACGACCTGGGCGTGGGAGCGACCGATGTGATCGATCCGCAACGCGCCCTGCCGGTATTGGTCGGGCCCCTGCAACTGCAGCCCAGGGACCAGATAGCCTTGTACTGGGGCGAGCATCCCGAGCCCGTCGCCACCTATACCCACCAGAACAATACCCCGGTCACGGGTCATATCACCCTGAAGGTCGAAACCCGCTGGATCGCCTCGGGCATGACCAGGGTCCGTTATGTCCTCACCCCTTTCCCCGGTGGAGAACCGGAGGAGGCGGAAAAAACCATCCGGGTCAAACTGGACGTTCCGGGCGCTCCGGATCGCTCGTGCAAGACCGACAACGGTGGCACGGTCTGCGAGAACGACAAGCTCGAACTGCCGCAGATCCTGCCTCCCGGCGTGATCGAAGACTCGGAAGGCGTCAGCGTGGTGGTCAAGCGTTATCCGAACATGGCGCCGGGCGACCGCATCACCGTGTCCTGGCATGGTCGCCACGTCCGCCATCCGCAACTGCCGGAGCCAAGCGATGAAGTGGTGATTCCCATCGATCCGGCCATCATCAACGATGCAGGCAACTCCGACTCGATCATCGTGCGCTACGAGATTCGCGACGCGGTCGACAACTGGTCGCAATGGTCACGTCCGGCCATCATCGAAGTCGGCATCGGCGATCCGTCGCTGCAGGCACCCGTTGTGCCGCGGGCCCAGGGCATGATGCTGAACCTGGACGAACTCGGCGGCGCCGACGTCCAGGTGCTGGTACTGCGCTACGAGGGGATGAGCAGCCTGCACAACCTACGCCTGGTGGTCGAGCGCGAGGACGCCGAGGGCAAGCCACTGGAACCCTATACCCACACCAGCCCCGGTCATGACACGGCCCCCTTCGTCTCCTTCCTGGTGCCGAACCAACAGTTCATTGCCATCCTCCAGGGCCAGGCGCGCTTCTATTATTTCGTCGAGGTGGCGGAGCAACCGACTCGACGCTCCAAGAGCCTGCCCCTGCGCATCACCGGCCAGGCCCGGATTCTCAAGGCGCCACGAGTGCCGCTCGCCGAGCAGAACGGCAACGTGCTGGACCCGGCTTTTCGCAAGGTGATTACCCATGTCGAGCCCTACGCGTTCATGGCGGCCAACCAGCAGGTCAGGCTGGTCTGGCTCGGCAAGATGGCCAATGGCGACGAAGTGCCCCATGACCAGACTGTCACCCTGCGCGAAGACGAAATCGGCAAGGATCTCCTGTTCCTGATTCCCGATGACAAGGTCAGCGTACTTGGCGGCGGCTCCGTCACCCTGCACTATGAGGTCACCACCACCGCCGGCGACACCCTGGCCTCGCTGGCCCTGCACTTGCCGGTCAGCACCGGCGCCCTCGACCTGCCCCGGCCGCAGGTGCGCGAGGCCTTCGACACCCTGCTGCTGCCGGAACTGGCCTTGCGCGGTGCCACGATTGACGTGCGTTATGCCGACATGCGCCAGAGCGACAGCGTCCAGGCCTACTGGCGCGGGACACCCGGCAGCGGAACGCCGACGCTGCCCGCCCAGCCGGGCAGCCCCGAGGGGAGCCTGGCGTTTTTCACCGACCACGCCGCCGTCAGCGCCAATATCGGCAAGCGCGTGGACGTCGGTTATGTCGTCACTCGGGGCAGCGTCCTGTCACCCGCCGAGATCCTCCCTCT
This sequence comes from Pseudomonas sp. UTLPPB19802, assembly GCF_059730225.1. Lineage (NCBI taxonomy): Bacteria > Pseudomonadati > Pseudomonadota > Gammaproteobacteria > Pseudomonadales > Pseudomonadaceae > Pseudomonas > Pseudomonas sp. UTLPPB19802. Next base: position 2,922,117 of record NZ_AP048545.1, on the reverse strand, counting down.
GGACGTGCTGCCCATCGCCCAGGAAAAACTGCCGGTGCCGTTCGTGCGCCAGGCCCCGGACAATCGGATACTGGACCTCAACACCTTCGCCACCGACGCCAACGTCGAAATCCGGAAATGGCCACACATCCAGGTTGGCCAACGGATCTGGCTGCACGTCGCCGGCACTCGCGCCAACGGTACGCGCTACCACTTCACGCTGTGGAGCGCGGAGGCCGTCACCAGCATCGCCGATGTCATCGATGGCGCGCTGCCACGAGTCGATCTCGACAGCCTGAAAGACCTGAGCGGCCTGACGCTGACCTTCAAGGTGAGCTTCGACGGCAGCCTCGACGAAACGACGGCACTGGTGTTCCCCCGGTTGATCCTCACCGTGCGTGCCAAGACGCGAGTGCCCGAACTGGTGCTCGATACCAGCCCGGTCGACCTGCGCGGCCAGATCTTCCTGATTCCCTGCCGCCCCCAGGTCCTGCCGGAATTCGGTCCGGGCACCTCGCTCAAGCGGGTCGCCAGCGGTGGAGTCCCCGGCTACACCTACAGCAGCGAAAACCCGCAGGTCGCGGCTGTCGACCAGCAGGGTCGGGTGACGGTCCGCAGCAATGGCAGCACCCATATCGTGGTTCGCGACAAGGTCGGGCAGTTCAAGAAGTACCGGGTCAACGTCCATGGCGTGCTGCTGTGCTACGACCTGGGCGTCGGCAACAGTGACAGGACCGCCCAGCGCGCCACGACCAAAGGGCTGCGCTTGCCGGGTATCGATGAGCTCAAGCGCATCCGCAAACTCTATGGCAGCCGCTGGCCCCTGCAGCCCGCCACGGAGAAGTTCACCTGGTCGATGACCCCCAAGACCGGTTCGCTGGGCCTCATCCTGCTGGTACTGGAAATGAACAAGCCGGATGCACCGGAAACCACCCACCCAGGACTCACCGTCGACCTTGGCCTGGTGACCCTGACCCACCATGCCTCGGGCCTGGGCATCGGCACGCAATTGCTGCCCTGCCACTGATCGTCCGCACCGGGCGCTGCCGGCGATGGCCGGGCGGCGCCCACTTTCCCTGCACGAAACGGGCTCATGGAGGAGCCCATTGACCCCCGTCAATACCCGCCACTGGCTATTTGCCCATGCTTGGCGTGCTTTAGTCTGCCTATAACTCCGGGCCGGACATGCAGGCCGCCTGGCAGGCCGTCTGCGCGTTGGCCCGAACCGTGGATGGGGAACCATGAACACTTCAATCAGTACCGCCTACAACTACCGGGTGGTCCGCCAATTCGCCATTATGACGGTGGTGTGGGGCATCGTCGGCATGGGGCTCGGGGTTTTCCTCGCCGCCCAATTGGTCTGGCCCGAACTCAACTTCAACCTGCCGTGGACCAGCTTCGGCCGCCTGCGCCCGCTGCACACCAACGCAGTGATCTTCGCCTTCGGCGGCTGCGCACTGTTCGCCAGCTCGTACTACTCGGTACAGCGCACCTGCCAGACCCAACTGTTCTCGCCCAAGGTGGCGGCGTTCACCTTCTGGGGCTGGCAACTGGTGATCGTGCTGGCGGCCATCAGCCTGCCGCTGGGCTACACCAGCTCCAAGGAATACGCCGAACTGGAATGGCCGATCGACATCCTGATCGCCATCGTCTGGGTCGCCTACGCCTATGTGTTCTTCGGCACGGTGATGAAGCGCACCACCAAGCACATCTATGTCGGCAACTGGTTCTTCGGCGGGTTCATCCTCACCGTGGCGATCCTGCATATCGTCAACAACCTGGAAATCCCGGTCAGCCTGAGCAAGTCCTACTCGCTGTACGCCGGCGCCACCGATGCCATGGTGCAGTGGTGGTACGGGCACAACGCCGTGGGCTTCTTCCTGACCGCCGGCTTCCTCGGGATGATGTACTACTTCGTGCCGAAACAGGCCGAACGCCCGGTGTATTCCTATCGCCTGTCCATCGTCCACTTCTGGGCGCTGATCACCCTGTACATCTGGGCAGGCCCGCACCACCTGCACTACACCGCCCTGCCGGACTGGGCCCAGTCGCTGGGCATGGTGATGTCGCTGATCCTGCTGGCACCGAGCTGGGGCGGCATGATCAACGGCATGATGACCCTCTCGGGCGCCTGGCATAAGCTGCGCAGCGACCCGATCCTGCGCTTCCTGGTGGTATCCCTGGCGTTCTACGGCATGTCGACCTTCGAAGGCCCGATGATGGCGATCAAGACCGTCAACGCCCTCTCCCACTACACCGACTGGACCATCGGCCACGTTCACGCCGGCGCCCTCGGCTGGGTGGCGATGATCTCCATCGGCGCGCTGTACCACATGATCCCGAAAGTCTTCGGCCGCGAGCAGATGCACAGCATCGGCCTGATCAACGCGCACTTCTGGCTCGCCACCATCGGCACCGTGCTCTACATCGCCTCGATGTGGGTGAACGGCATCGCCCAGGGCCTGATGTGGCGCGCGGTCAACGAAGACGGCACGCTGACCTACTCCTTCGTCGAAACCCTGGTGGCCAGCCACCCCGGCTTCGTCGTGCGGCTGATCGGCGGCGCCATCTTCCTCAGCGGCATGCTGCTGATGGCCTACAACACCTGGCGCACCGTGCGCGGCGCAGTACCTGCCACCGTCACCGCCAACGCGCAGATGGCCTGAGGAGTTCGCCATGAAACACGAAGTGATCGAAAAGAACGTCGGCCTGTTGATGCTGCTGATGATCTTCGCCGTCAGCATCGGCGGCCTGACCCAGATCGTCCCGCTGTTCTTCCAGGACGTCACCAACAAGCCGGTCGAAGGCATGAAGCCCTACACCGCGCTGCAACTGGAAGGTCGCGACATCTACATCCGCGAAGGCTGCGTCGGTTGCCACTCGCAGATGATCCGGCCGTTCCGTGCCGAGACCGAACGCTACGGGCACTACTCGGTGGCCGGTGAAAGCGTCTGGGACCACCCGTTCCTGTGGGGTTCCAAGCGCACCGGTCCGGACCTGGCACGGGTCGGCGCCCGCTACTCGGACGACTGGCACCGCGCGCACCTGTACAACCCGCGCAACGTGGTCCCGGAATCGAAGATGCCGGCCTATCCATGGCTGGTCGCCAATGCCCTGGACAGCAGCCACACCGAAACCAAGCTGCGCGCCATGCGCACCCTGGGCGTGCCCTACACCGACGACGACATCGCCGGCGCCGTGGCCAGCCTCAAGGGCAAGAGCGAAATGGACGCGCTGGTCGCCTACCTGCAGGTGCTCGGCACCGCGATCAAGAGCAAGAGGTGAGCCATGGAGATGAGTAGCGGAATGATCCGCGGCCTCGGCACCCTGGTGGTGATGATCGCCTTCGTCGGCCTCGCCATCTGGGTGTTCAACGCCAAGCGCAATCCGGAGTTCGCCCAGGCGCGCATGTTGCCGTTCGCCGACGATCCATTGCCCGAAACACCTGAACAAGACCCTGCCACAAGGAGCAATCGGCCATGACCACCTTCTGGAGTACGTACATCTGCGTACTGACCATCGGCAGCCTGATCGGCCTGACCTGGCTGCTGATCGGCACGCGCAAGGGCGAGACCAAGGGCAGCGTCGACCAGACCATGGGCCACAGCTTCGACGGCATCGAGGAGTATGACAATCCGCTGCCGCAGTGGTGGTTCATGCTGTTCGCCGGGACTCTGGTGTTCTCCGTCGGCTATCTGGTCCTTTACCCCGGCCTGGGCAACTGGAAAGGCATCCTGCCCGGTTACGAGAACGGCTGGACCGGCGTTCACGAGTGGGAAAAGGAAATGGACAAGGCCGACGCCAGGTTCGGCCCGATCTTCGCCAAGTTCGCGGCGATGCCCGTGGAAGAAGTGGCCAAGGACCCACAGGCGCTGAAAATGGGCGGACGCCTGTTCGCCTCCAACTGCGCCGTTTGCCACGGTTCGGACGCCAAGGGCGCCTATGGCTTCCCGAACCTGGCCGATGACAGCTGGCGCTGGGGCGGCAGTGCCGACACGATCAAGGCCACCATCATGGGAGGGCGCATCGCGGCCATGCCGGCCTGGGGCGAAATCCTCGGCGAGGATGGCGTGCGCAACGTCGCCGCCTACGTGCGTCACGGCCTGGGCAAACTGCCCCTGCCAGAAGGCAACGGTGCCGACCTCGCCGCCGGCCAGCAGACCTTCAACACCAACTGCGTCGCCTGCCACGGTGCCACCGGCCAGGGCACCCAGGCCATGGGCGCACCCGACCTGACCACGCCTGCCGCATTCATCTACGGCACCAGCCTGGCGCAATTGCAGCAGACCATCCGCCACGGTCGCCAGGGCCATATGCCAGCCCAGAGCGAACTGCTCGGCAACGATAAGGTGCAGTTGTTGGCCGCCTACGTGTACAGCCTCTCCCATGGCAGTCAAGGAGAAAACAAAGCTCAATAAATACCGGATATTTCCTGCCGCATCGATCAGGATGCGGCAGTTCCCCGCCACTACGCGACCGAGTGTCGCACCTCCCTTTCAGTCCGCCTACCCACTCCCGGGAATCGGTACTAAGCTTTCCAAACCTCGATCAATCCGCAACCCCTCGCCAACCGCTAGGCCACGGTTTTCGCGAGGGCGCGTTTTGACCCTACACCGAGCATGGAAAGGCCGCAGAATCAGCGTCGCACGGTATTGACCCAGGTCATGGCGCGTTGCAATGACCCTACTCTTTATCCATACTTGCGGCCGATTTTCACCCCTAATAACTATATCCAAACCGTGGAACCTTAGAATGAGCACAGCAATAAGTCAGACGGCTTATAACTATAAGGTAGTCCGCCAGTTCGCCATCATGACGGTGGTCTGGGGGATCCTGGGCATGGGGCTCGGTGTATTCATTGCCTCTCAACTGGTCTGGCCGGAGCTGAATTTCGGTCTGCCGTGGACGAGTTTTGGACGCCTGCGCCCACTGCACACCAACCTGGTGATTTTCGCCTTCGGTGGTTGTGCGCTGTTTGCCACTTCCTACTACGTCGTGCAGCGTACCTGCCAGGTACGACTGATCTCCGACAGCCTCGCAGCCTTCCACTTCTGGGGTTGGCAAGCGGTGATCATCGGCGCCCTGGTCACCCTGCCGCTGGGCTACACCACCACCAAGGAATACGCCGAACTCGAATGGCCGCTGGCCATCCTGCTGGCCATCGTCTGGGTGGTCTATGCCCTGGTGTTCTTCGGCACCATCGTCAAGCGCAAGACCAAGCACATCTATGTCGGCAACTGGTTCTACGGCGCCTTCATCGTCGTCACCGCGATGCTGCACATCGTCAACCACGCCTCGCTGCCGGTGAGCTTCTTCAAGTCCTACTCGGCCTACTCGGGTGCGACCGACGCGATGATCCAGTGGTGGTACGGGCATAACGCAGTGGGCTTCTTCCTCACCACCGGTTTCCTCGGGATGATGTACTACTTCGTGCCGAAACAGGCCGAACGCCCGATCTACTCCTATCGCCTGTCCATCGTCCACTTCTGGGCACTGATCACCCTGTACATCTGGGCCGGCCCCCACCACCTGCACTACACCGCCCTGCCGGACTGGGCCCAGTCGCTGGGCATGGCCATGTCGATCATCCTGCTGGCGCCAAGCTGGGGTGGCATGATCAATGGCATGATGACTCTCTCGGGCGCCTGGCATAAGCTGCGCACCGACCCGATCCTGCGCTTTTTGGTGGTGTCCCTGGCGTTCTACGGCATGTCGACCTTCGAAGGCCCGATGATGGCGATCAAGACCGTCAACTCGCTCTCGCACTACACCGACTGGACCATCGGCCACGTCCACGCCGGCGCCCTCGGCTGGGTGGCGATGATTTCCATCGGCGCGGTCTACCACATGATTCCGAAGCTGTTCGGTCGTGACCAGATGCACAGTGTCGGCCTGATCAACGCGCACTTCTGGCTCGCCACCATCGGCACCGTGCTCTACATCGCCTCGATGTGGGTCAACGGCATCACCCAGGGCCTGATGTGGCGCGCGATCAACGACGACGGCACGCTGACTTACTCCTTCGTCGAAGCGCTGCAAGCCAGTCACCCCGGCTTCATCGTTCGCGCACTGGGCGGGGCGTTCTTCGCCAGCGGCATGCTGCTGATGGCGTACAACACCTTCCGTACCGTTCGCGCCTCGAACCCGGCTGAAGCTGAAGCCGCCGCTCAGATCGCTGTCGTTGGAGCCCACTGATGAAGCACGAAGTAGTCGAGAAGAATATCGGCCTGCTGGCCTTCTTCATGGTCATCGCCGTGAGCATCGGCGGCCTGACCCAGATCGTCCCGCTGTTCTTCCAGGACGTCACCAACAAGCCGGTCGAAGGCATGAAACCCCGCACCGCGCTGGAACTGGAAGGCCGCGACATCTACATCGCCAACGGTTGTGTCGGCTGCCATTCGCAGATGATCCGGCCGTTCCGCGCCGAGACCGAACGCTACGGGCACTACTCGGTGGCCGGTGAAAGCGTCTGGGACCACCCGTTCCTGTGGGGTTCCAAGCGTACCGGGCCGGACCTGGCCCGTGTCGGCGGGCGTTACTCCGATGACTGGCACCGGGCGCACCTGTACAACCCGCGCAACGTGGTGCCCGAGTCGAAAATGCCGGCGTACCCGTTCCTCGTGGAAAACAAGCTCGACGGCAAGGACACCGCGAAGAAAATGGAAGTCCTGCGCACGCTCGGCGTGCCCTACACCGACGAAGACATCGCCGGTGCCAGGGATGCCGTGAAGGGCAAGACCGAAATGGACGCACTGGTGGCCTACCTGCAAGGCCTTGGCACCATCATCAAAAGCAAACGGTGATTGTTCATGGATATCGGGATGATTCGTGGCCTGGGCACCGTCGTGGTGATGGTGGCCTTTGTCGGCCTGGCCTTGTGGGTGTTCAGCCCCAAGCGCAAGTCGGAGTTTGAAGACGCGACCTTGCTGCCTTTCGCGGACGATCCCGAAGCCATCAAGCACGTCGAGCAAGCTTCTAGGAGTAACAAAGAATGACTACGTTCTGGAGTCTGTACGTCACAGTCCTCAGTCTGGGTACCATCTTCGCGCTGACCTGGCTGCTGCTGTCGACCCGCAAGGGCCAGCGCGCCGAGCAGACCGACGAAACCGTCGGCCATTCCTTCGACGGGATCGAGGAGTACGACAACCCGCTGCCGAAGTGGTGGTTCATGCTGTTCGTCGGCACCATCGTCTTCGCCCTCGGCTACCTGGTGCTCTACCCGGGCCTGGGCAACTGGAAAGGCGTGTTGCCAGGCTACAACTACCTCGACAACGAGAAGCAGACCCCCTTCGCCAACGGCCAGGCCGGCTGGACCGGCGTACACGAGTGGGAAAAGGAAATGGCCCGGTCGGAAGCCAAGTTCGGGCCGATCTTCGCCAAATATGCCGCCATGCCAATCGAAGAGGTGGCCAAGGACCCGAAAGCCTTGAAGATGGGTGGCCGGCTGTTCGCCTCCAACTGCTCGGTGTGCCACGGTTCCGACGCCAAGGGGGCCTACGGCTTCCCTAACCTGACCGACGAAGACTGGCGCTGGGGCGGTGACCCGCAGACCATCAAGCAGACCATCATGGGCGGTCGCCATGCGGTCATGCCGGCCTGGGCCGAGGTGATCGGCGAACAGGGCGTGGCCGACGTCGCCGCCTTCGTGCTGACCAACCTCGACGGGCGCAAGCTGCCGGAAGGCACCAAGGCCGACCCGGCCAATGGCCAGAAGCTGTTCGCCACCAACTGCGTGGCCTGCCACGGGCCGGAGGGCAAGGGCACCCCGGCCATGGGTGCGCCGAACCTGACGCACCCGGCCGCGTTCATCTACGGTTCGAGCTTCGCACAACTGCAGCAGACCATCCGTTACGGCCGCCAGGGCCAGATGCCTGCCCAGGAGCAGACCCAGGGCAACGACAAGGTCCACTTGCTGGCCGCCTACGTCTACAGCCTGTCCCACGGTAACGACAAGCCCGCCGAATAAGCCCCGGATTGCCGCGCCCTCCAAGGCCCCGCCCGTGCAGACTGGCGGGGCCTTGTTCATTGCGGCGCGCCCGCAAAACCGCTGGAATCGCCCGGTTCCATCCACGGGTTTGACCTATAGTCAATTGATCTGCGTCACCCTTTGTTACATTCGCTACACCATTCCAGGCCTTCACCCAACGCGACCAAAGGTCGCACCCGATGAGCCGGACCAGAGGCGTATCATTGGGCCACTGCAGTAAGCTTCAACCAGCTATCCGATCACGGTCGGCATGTACTGACCGAGACATTTTCCCCCTGCCGTGGGATGCAATGATGAGCAATCAGATTCCGGTACACGACGTTACTCCGCCTGCCAAGAAACAGAGCAACACTGTCGACCTCTACGCCTCACGCGAAAAAATCTACACCCGTGCCTTCACCGGCCTGTTCCGCAACCTGCGGATGGCGGGCGGCGCCCTGCTGTTCCTGCTCTACTTCGGCACCGTCTGGCTGGACTGGGGCGGGCACCAGGCAGTCTGGTGGAACCTGCCGGAGCGCAAGTTCTTCATCTTCGGCGCGACCTTCTGGCCGCAGGACTTCATCCTGCTCTCGGGCATGCTGATCATCGCCGCCTTCGGCCTGTTCTTCATCACCGTCTACGCCGGGCGCATCTGGTGCGGCTACACCTGTCCGCAGAGCGTCTGGACCTGGATTTTCATGTGGTGCGAGAAAGTTACCGAAGGCGACCGCAACCAGCGCATCAAGCTCGACAAGGCGCCGATGAGCGCGAACAAGTTCCTGCGCAAGTTCAGCAAGCACAGCCTGTGGCTGCTGATCGGCTTCGCCACCGGCATGACCTTCGTCGGCTACTTCTCGCCGATCCGCGAACTGGTGATCGAGTTTTTCACCGGCCAGGCCGATGGCTGGTCGTATTTCTGGGTCGGGTTCTTCACCCTGGCCACCTACGGCAACGCCGGCTGGCTGCGTGAGCAGGTGTGCATCTACATGTGTCCCTATGCCCGTTTCCAGAGCGTGATGTTCGACAAGGACACGCTGATCGTCTCCTACGACCCGCGTCGTGGCGAGAGCCGTGGCCCGCGCAAGAAAGGCGCGGACTACAAGGCCCAGGGCCTCGGTGACTGCATCGACTGCACGATGTGCGTGCAGGTCTGCCCGACCGGCATCGATATCCGCGATGGCCTGCAGGTCGAGTGCATCGGCTGCGCCGCCTGCATCGACGCCTGCGACAGCATCATGGACAAGATGGAGTACCCACGCGGCCTGATCAGCTACACCACCGAACACAACCTGTCCGGGCAGAAGACCCACATGCTGCGCCCTCGGTTGATTGGCTATGCGGTGGTACTGCTGGCAATGATCAGCCTGCTGGTTACCGCATTCTTCATGCGTTCGCTGGTCGGCTTCGACGTCAGCAAGGACCGCGTGCTCTACCGCGAGAACGCCGAGGGCCGGATCGAAAACGTCTACAGCCTGAAGATCATGAACAAGGACCAGCGCGACCACACCTACGTGCTCGACGCCGCTGGCCTGCCGGACCTGCGCCTGCAGGGGCGGCGCGAAATCCGCGTGGCGGCCGGGGAGATCTTCAGCATGCCGGTCGAACTGTCCAGCGCTCCCGAACAACTGCCGTCAAGCACCAACGAGGTGAAGTTCATCCTCAAGGATGCCGATGACGACAGTGTCCATATCGAAGCCAAGAGCCGGTTCATCGGCCCGCAAATCCGCTAGGGGAATCCACGATAATGTCCGTCGCAACTGCCACCAGTCCCTGGTACAAGCACCTCTGGCCCTGGATCATCATCGGTATCCTGGCCTGCTCGGTGACCCTGACCCTGTCGATGGTGACCATCGCGGTGAAGAACCCGGACAACCTGGTCAACGACAACTACTACGAGGCCGGCAAGGGCATCAACCGTTCGCTGGACCGCGAGTTGCGCGCCCAGTCGCTGAAGATGCGCGCCAACGTGCACTTCGACGAAGTGACCGGTGAAGTCGACCTGCGCCTGAGCGGTGACAGCAATCCTGCAACCCTGGAGTTGAACCTGATCTCGCCGACCCAACCGGAAAAGGATCGCAGGATCAGCCTCAACCGCAGCCAGACCGAACAGGGCCGCTACATCGGCCAGTTGAGCGACCGGATCGAAGGCCGGCGCTTCGTCGAGCTGCTGGGTACCCAGGCCGACAAGACCTGGCGCCTGTTCGAGGAAGAGCAGGTCAGCCAGGATCGCGACCTGCTGCTGGGCGACGAACCGCTCAAGGGTGCCGAAGACCTCGACAACTGAGAGTAGCGAGTCGGTTGCTGTAGCGCTTCTGTGGCGAGCGGGCTCGCCCGCGCTGGGCTGCAGAGCAGCCCCAACATCAGCTGCGCGTCGTGTCAGGCACAACGCGGTGGCAGGTTTCAGGGCCGCTGTGCGTCCCAGCGCGGGCAAGCCCGCTCGCCACAAAAACTCCCTCATAATGAGAGACTGAACACCCCAAAGTCTCACCGGAATTGATCAATCCACATCGACATGACCACTCCACTCCCCTGTTACCACTGCGCCCTGCCCGTTCCTTCGGGCAGCCGCTTCACCGCCGCAGTGCTGGGCGAGACGCGCGAGTTCTGCTGCCCGGGTTGCCAGGCCGTGGCCGAGGCCATCGTCGCCGGCGGCCTGGAACACTACTACAGCCACCGCAGCGAGACCTCCGCCAACCCGGATGCCCTGCCGGTGCAATTGCCGGATGAGTTGGCCCTGTACGACCGTGCCGACGTGCAACAGCCCTTCGTCCGCCACGACGGCGAACTGGCCGAAACCACCCTGCTGATTGAAGGCATCAGTTGCGCGGCCTGCGGCTGGCTGATCGAAAAGCACCTGCGCCAGTTGCCGGCGGTGGCCGAAGCGCGGCTGAACCTATCCAATCACCGCCTGCACGTCAGCTGGACCGACAGCCAGTTGCCACTGAGCTCGCTACTGGCCGAACTCCGGCAGATCGGCTACGCCGCGCATCCCTATCAACCCGATCGCGCCAGCGAACAGTTGGCCAGTGAGAACCGCAAGTCCCTGCGCCAACTGGGCGTGGCCGGCCTGCTGTGGTTCCAGGCGATGATGGCGACCATGGCGACCTGGCCGGAATTCAACATCGACCTCAGTCCCGAACTGCATGTCATCCTGCGCTGGGTCGCGCTGTTCCTGACCACGCCGATCGTGTTCTACAGTTGCGCGCCGTTCTTTCGCGGCGCCCTGCGCGACCTGCGCACCCGCCACCTGACCATGGACGTCTCGGTCTCGCTGGCCATCGGCAGCGCCTATTGCGCGGGGATCTGGACCTCGATCACCGGCGTCGGCGAGCTGTATTTCGATGCGGTGGGCATGTTCGCGCTGTTTCTGCTGGCCGGTCGTTATCTGGAGCGCCGAGCCCGCGAGCGCACGGCGGCGGCCACCGCGCAACTGGTCAACCTGCTGCCGGCTTCCTGCCTGCGCCTGCAACCGGATGGCCAGAGCGAACGGATCCTGCGCGACGAGCTACGCCTAGGCGACCATGTGCTGGTACATCCGGGCGCGGTGCTGCCGGCGGACGGCAGGATTCTCCAGGGCCAGTCGAGCATCGATGAATCGCTGCTGACCGGCGAGTACCTGCCGCAAGCGCGCGGCCCAGGCGACCGGGTCACCGCCGGCACGCTGAACGTCGAAGGCGCGTTGACGGTGGAGATTCTTGCCCTCGGCCAGGACACCCGGCTGTCGGCCATCGTCCGCCTGCTGGAGCGGGCCCAGAGCGAAAAGCCGCGCCTGGCACAGATCGCCGACCGCGCCTCGCAGTGGTTCCTGCTGCTGTCGCTGATTGCGGCTGCGGCCATCGGCCTGCTCTGGTGGCAGGTCGACGCGCAACGGGCGTTCTGGATCGTCCTGGCCATGTTGGTAGCGACCTGCCCCTGCGCCCTGTCGCTGGCCACTCCCACGGCTCTCACTGCGGCCACCGGCACCCTGCACAAGCTCGGCCTGCTGCTGACCCGCGGGCATGTGCTGGAAGGGCTGAACCAGATCGACACGGTGATTTTCGACAAGACCGGCACGCTGACCGAGGGCCGCCTGGCGTTGCGGGCCATTCACCCGCTGGCAACGCTGGACAGCGAAACCTGCCTGGCCCTCGCCGCCGCCCTGGAGAACCGCTCCGAGCACCCGATCGCCAAGGCCTTCGGCCGCGCCCCGCAAGCGGCCGAGGAAGTGCTGAGCACGCCTGGACGCGGCCTCGAAGGACGGGTTGGCGAGCGACAGTTGCGAATCGGCCAGGCGGATTTCGTCTGCGCGCTCAGTGGCTGCGCCCTGCCGACGGCGCCCGCTGCCAGCGGGCAGTGGCTGCTGCTGGGCGACACACAGGGCGCACTGGCCTGGTTCGTCCTCGACGACCGCCTGCGCAATGACGCCCCGGCCCTGCTCGACGCTTGCCGGGCCCGCGGTTGGCGGACCCTGCTGCTGTCCGGCGACGGCTCGCCGATGGTCGCCGATGTCGCCAGGCAACTGGGCATCGACGAAGCGCGTGGCGGCTTGAGCCCGGATGACAAGTTGCAGGTACTCAAACAATTGCAGCAGCAAGGTCGCAAGGTGCTGATGCTCGGTGACGGGGTAAACGACGTGCCCGTGCTGGCGGCGGCCGATATCAGCGTCGCCATGGGTTCGGCCACCGAACTGGCCAAGACCAGCGCCGACGCGGTACTGCTGTCCAATCGCCTGGACGCGCTGGTGCAGGCCTTCACCCTGGCCCGCCGGACCCGCCGGGTAATCATCGAGAACCTGGCCTGGGCGGCGCTGTACAATGGGCTCATGTTGCCGTTCGCCGCCCTCGGCTGGATCACGCCGGTGTGGGCGGCAGTCGGCATGTCCATCAGTTCGTTGACCGTGGTCCTGAATGCCTTGCGGCTGACCCGCCTGCCCGGCCCGAAGGCAGACCACGCCCTGACCGAGACCCGCCCGCAACCGGCCTGAGCCGAGCGGGCCTGGAGTAAAGATGCCAGCACTCTACGTGATGATTCCGGCAGCACTGCTGATCGTCGCCATCGCCGTCTACATTTTCTTCTGGGCGGTGGACAGCGGCCAGTACGACGACCTGGACGGGCCGGCCCACAGCATCCTGTTCGACGACCAGGACCCGAACCACAAGGCCGCCATCGACGAAGCCGACGGCACGGCCGACGAGCGCGACCGGCGCACGCCACCCCATGCTTGAGCTGGCGCCACTGCTGGTTTCGGCGGTCATTCTCGGCCTGCTCGGCGGTGGCCACTGCCTGGGCATGTGCGGTGGCCTGATGGGTGCCCTGACCCTGGCGATTCCCAAGGAGCAACGCGCGCGACGCCTGCGCCTTTTACTGGCCTACAACCTCGGACGGGTACTCAGCTACGCGGCGGCCGGACTGCTGACCGGGCTGGCCGGCTGGGCAGTGGCCAGCAGCCCGGCGGCGACGGTGTTGCGGGTGCTGGCCGGCCTGTTGTTGATCTGCATGGGCCTGTACCTGGCGGGCTGGTGGAGCGGCCTGACCCGCATCGAGAACCTTGGCCGTGGCCTGTGGCGGCATATCCAGCCGCTCGCCAATCGCCTGCTGCCGGTATCGAGCCTGCCCCGCGCACTGCTGCTCGGCGCACTCTGGGGCTGGCTGCCCTGTGGCCTGGTCTACAGCACCCTGCTGTGGGCGGCGAGCCGTGGCAACGCGCTCGACAGTGCGCTGCTGATGCTGGCCTTCGGCCTGGGCACCTGGCCGGTGCTGCTGGCAACCGGACTGGCAGCGGAGCGAGTGACGGCGCTGCTGCGCAAACGTAGCGTTCGCCTGGGCGGCGGCCTGCTGGTAATGCTGTTCGGCCTGTGGACCCTGCCTGGCCCGCACCAGCACTGGTTGATGGGCCACTGAGCCAGATTTCGGCCAAACAGGCTGGGATATTTGTGTGGCGAGCGGGCTTGCCCACGCTGGGGTGCGCAGCGCCCCCAAGAGCTGTCGCCGCGTTGTACCTGACACAACGTGGTGGCAGGTTTTGGGGCTGCTTTGCAGCCCAGCGCGGGCAAGCCCGCTCGCCACAAGAGCCCGCGCCGACACCTGATGTGGGCCTGTTGCCCTCTGACCCGGAACAGCCCAGGCCGCCGTTGATACAAGTCAACATGCCGCACCCGCGATCCCCCTAGACTCCGGGCATTGCAGCCAATCCGGGGGAACGCCCGCATGCTCGACGCCATTCGTTGGGATTCTGATCTTATCCACCGCTACGACCTGGCGGGACCGCGCTACACCTCCTACCCCACCGCCGTACAATTCAACAGCCAGGTCGGCACCTTCGACCTGCTGCATGCCCTGCGTGACAGCCGCAAGGCCTCGCGTCCGCTGTCGTTGTACGTGCACGTGCCGTTCTGCGCGAACATCTGCTACTACTGCGCCTGCAACAAGGTCATCACCAAGGACCGCGGCCGCGCCCAGCCCTATCTGCAACGCCTGGAGCAGGAAATCCAGCTGGTGGCCTGCCACCTCGACCCGAACCAGAAAGTCGAGCAGTTGCACTTTGGCGGCGGCACGCCGACCTTTCTCAGCCATGACGAACTGCGCCAGTTGATGGCGCGGCTGCGCCAGCACTTCAACCTGCTGGATGACGACTCCGGCGACTATGGTATCGAGATTGACCCGCGGGAGGCCGACTGGTCGACCATGGGCCTGCTGCGCGAACTGGGTTTCAACCGGATCAGCATTGGCCTGCAGGACCTCGACCCGAACGTCCAGCGGGCGGTCAATCGCCTGCAAAGCCTGGATGAAACCCGTGCGGTGATCGAGGCGGCGCGGACCCTGCAATTCCGCTCGATCAATATCGACCTGATCTACGGCCTGCCCAAGCAGACCCCGGAGAACTTCGCCCGCACCGTCGACGAAGTGATCAACCTGCAGCCGGACCGTCTCTCGGTCTTCAACTACGCCCATCTGCCCGAGCGTTTCCTGCCCCAGCGGCGGATCAACAGCCACGAACTGCCCGCCCCTGCCGACAAGCTGGAAATGCTCCATCGCACCATCGAGCAACTGACCGCCGCCGGCTACCGCTACATCGGCATGGATCACTTCGCCCTGCCGGACGACGAGTTGGCGATCGCCCAGGAAGAGTCGACCCTGCAGCGCAACTTCCAGGGCTACACCACCCATGGCCATTGCGACCTGATTGGCCTGGGCGTATCGGCCATCAGCCAGATCGGCGACCTGTACTGCCAGAACAGTAGTGACCTGAACCAGTACCAGAACACCCTCGCCAGCGCGCAACTGGCCACCAGCCGCGGCCTGCTGTGCAACGCCGATGACCGCCTGCGCCGGGAAGTGATCCAGCAGATCATCTGTAACTTCAGCCTGGAGTTCGCCCGGATCGAGCAGCAGTTCACCATCGATTTCCGCGGCTACTTCGCCGACCTGTGGCCACGCCTGATGGGCATGGCCGCCGATGGCCTGATCGAGCTGGACAACGAGCGGCTCACCGTCCTGCCGGCCGGACGGCTGCTGGTACGCTCGGTGTGCATGGTGTTCGATGCCTACCTGGAACAGCAGAACCGCCAGCGGTTCTCCCGGGTCATCTAGGCGGCGCCGCCAGTTGCTGCGCCAGCTTGCGGGCGTCCTGGCCGAGGGAGTCCTGGTCCATGACCCTCTCCAGCGCGCCATTGGCCTTGACCAGGGCGGCGCTGATGCCGCTCAGGGCCGCCGTGACGTTGGCGATCTTGATCTGGGCGATCTCGGGGTCGAGGTCCTTGTCGTTGCGGATCTTTTCCAGCTCTGCCCGCAGCTGCGCCATCTTGCGCTGCAGGTCACGGATGTTCTTGATCATCGACTGGGTCCTGCCCGGCAGGCCGCTTTCCTCGATATCGCCATACTCCTCGGAGCTGGAGCCGAACATGATGGGGTCACCCGCTTTCTGCTTGCCCTCCGCGGACAGGCTGACCTTGACGCCTTCGGGTGCCGTGGGTGTTTGCTGTTCGGTTGCGTTGGCCTGAGCGTTGTCGGGCTCGGCGCGGCTGGCCTTCGTCGCCGCCGCCGCTGCTGCGGTCCGGCTGTCCGGGCTGACAGGGATATCGCTGACGCTATAAGCCAAGGGGGAATTGCCGATCACGGTCATGTCGAATGCTCCATGCATTGAATTATTTTATTTTGTATCGACATTGATACGCACAACTTGAACAGGGGGTGCGCCATTTTGGCGCAGGCTGGCCTGAACAAGCCTTGCTGGGGTACCCTTACGCCTTATGTGTGATTTCCCACAAGGATTTAAGAAATGTCCGAGCCCGTGAAGCTGCGTGCCCACAGCCAGGCCAACTGCAAGGATTGCAGCCTGGCGCCCCTCTGCCTGCCACTTTCACTGAATCTGGAAGACATGGATGCGCTGGACGAAATCGTCAAACGCGGACGCCCGCTGAAGAAAGGCGAATTCCTGTTTCGCCAGGGCGATACCTTCGGCTCCGTTTATGCCGTGCGCTCCGGCGCACTGAAAACCTTCAGCCTGAGCGACGGCGGCGAAGAACAGATCACCGGCTTCCACCTGCCGAGCGAACTGGTCGGGCTGTCGGGCATGGACACCGAGACCTACCCGGTGTCGGCCCAGGCGCTGGAAACCACTTCGGTCTGCGAGATCCCCTTCGAGCGCCTCGACGAACTGGCCCTGCAACTGCCGCAGTTGCGCCGCCAGCTGATGCGGGTGATGAGCCGGGAAATCCGCGACGACCAGCAGATGATGCTGCTGTTATCGAAAAAGACCGCCGACGAGCGGATCGCCACGTTCCTGGTCAACCTCTCCGCACGGTTCCGCGCGCGCGGCTTCTCCGCCAACCAGTTCCGCCTGAGCATGTCGCGCAACGAGATCGGCAATTACCTGGGCCTGGCGGTGGAAACCGTGTCGCGGGTGTTCACCCGTTTCCAGGGCAGCGAACTGATCGCCGCCGAGGGCAAGGAAGTGCACATCCTCGATCCGATCCAGCTCTGCGCCCTCGCCGGCGGATCGCTGGAAAGCTGACCGATTGGCCTGTGCGGCTAATTCGCACAGGCCACCAGGGGCCGTCGCGGGTATACTGGACGCCTACAGCTTTCCAGGAAACCCGCGACGATGGCTTTCGACACCTTCGACATCAAATCCCTGATCCGCCCGGTTATCGACTTTCCGAAACCGGGGGTGATCTTCCGCGACATCACGCCACTGTTCCAATCGCCACGGGCGGTTAGGCTGGTAGTCGACAGTTTTATCCACCGCTATGTCGAAGCCGACTTCAGCCACATCGGCGCGATGGATGCCCGCGGTTTCCTGATCGGCTCGATCATCGCCCACCAGTTGAACAAGCCGCTGATCCTGTTCCGCAAGCAGGGCAAGTTGCCGGCAGATGTGCTGTCCGAAGGCTACCAGACCGAATACGGCGAAGCGTTCCTCGAAGTACATGCCGACAGCCTCTGCGAAGGCGACTCGGTGCTGCTGTTCGATGATCTGATCGCCACTGGCGGCACCCTGATCGCCGCTGCCAACCTGATCCGCCGCATGGGCGCGCAGGTGTTCGAAGCCGCGGCGATCATCGACCTGCCGGAACTGGGCGGCTCCCAGCGGCTGAACGACCTCAACGTGCCAACCTACTGCCTGACCCAGTTCTCGCTGTCGGAAAAATAGGGTTCAGAGCCCCATCTGCTTGCCGATGATCTCGTTCATCACTTCACGGGTACCACCGCCGATGGACAGGATACGGTTGTCGCGATACAACCGTTCCACCAGGCTCTCGCGCATGTAGCCGAGGCCGCCCAGGATTTGCACCGCATCGTGGGTGATCCGTTCGGCGGTGTCGGTGGCGAAGTTCTTCGCCATCGACACTTCCTTGACCACGCTCTGCCCCGCCGCCATCTTCGCCGCCTGGCGATAGGTGAATTCCCGTGACACTTCCAATGCCGTGGCCATCTCGGCCAGCCGGTGCCGGATCACCTGGAACTTGCCAATGGGCTTGCCGAAGGCTTCGCGCTCGCGCGCCCATTTCAGGCTTTCCTCCAGCGCCAGTTGGGCGGTCATGTTGGCCATGATCGCCAGGGCCAGGCGTTCGCTCTGGAAATTGCCCATGATGCAGGCGAAGCCCATGTTCTCGGCACCGATCAGGTTGCCCAGCGGAACCCGGCAATCGTCGAAAAACAGTTCGGCGGTATCCGACGCCCACCAGCCCATTTTCTTCAGCTGCCGACCAACGGTGAAACCCGGCGTGCCCTTTTCGATCAGCAACAGGCTGATGCCGCCGAAACCCGGCGCCCCGGTGCGTACGGCCACGGTGTAGTAATCGGCGCGCACGCCGCTGGTGATGAAGGTCTTGCTGCCACTGACGCGATAGCAGTCGCCATCGCGCACCGCGCGGGTCTGCAGGTTGGCGACATCCGATCCGCCGCCCGGCTCGGTCACCGCCAGGGCGCTGATCTTCTCTCCGGACAATACGGCGGGAACCACTCGCTCGCGGACTTCGGGGCGTGCCCATTTGACGATGGGAGGCAAACCGATATCCAGGGAGCCAAGGCCTGCCACCAGCCCCCCTGAGCCACAGCGCATCAACTCTTCGCTGGCCGCGACCTTGGCGAACAGATCACCCTCGTGGCTGCCGCCCAGGACTTCGGGATAGCCAATGCCGAGAATGCCGGCGGCGCCGGCCTTGAGGTAGAGCTCGCGGGGGAAGCTTTCGGCCTCTTCCCATTGGTCGATGTCGGGGAGGATTTCCCGTTCAACGAAACGCCTGACACTGTCGCGCACCAATTGGTGGCCGGGATCGAAGTATTCCTGAAAGGCAGACATCGGCAAGCTCCCTGGGAAGTCCCAGAGAACTTACCTAGCGCTTGCTTGGTTTTCAAGCCATTCGTGGTGTTTTTCAGGACGCCTTCGCGGGCAAGCCCTGCTCCTACAGGTCATGTGTCATATGCAAACTCAGCGTACGATCACAGGACTGTAGGAGCAGGGCTTGCCCGCGAAGCTCTTGAACCTAGCCGAGCACTTCGCTCAAGGGAATGAAATTCAGCCAATCCCCTTCCACCAGCGTCGTCCCTTCGAGCACTTCCACCAGCCCTTCGGCCCACGCCGCGCTGCGCAGCACACCGGAGCTCTGGTTGCGGTAGATGATCGCCCGGCCATTCTCCATCCGCGCACGCAGGTACTCGCGGCGATTACCGGCCTTGGGCCAGACGAAACCCGCCGGCACCTGGAAGCGCAACGGCTCGACCTCTTGCACACCCTGGCGACGCAACAGGTAGGGCCGCGCCAGCAGGGCAAAGGTCACCAGGGTCGACGCCGGATTACCCGGCAGGCCGATCACTGGCACGCCACGGAAATGCCCGAAGGTCAGCGGCTTTCCGGGTTTTATCGCCAGCTTCCACAGGTCCAGTTCACCTTCTTCGCGCAAGGCAATACCCAGGAAGTCCGCCTCGCCGACCGATACACCGCCAGTGGACAGGATCAGGTCGACAGTCCCCAGTTCCGCCAGGCGCTGGCGGGTGGCCGGCAGATCGTCCGGCAGGATACCGGCATCGACCACTTCACAGCCCAGGCGCTTGAGCCAGCTGCAGAGCAGGACCCGGTTGCTGTTGTAGATCTGCCCCGGCCCCAGCGGCTGGCCCGGTTCGACCAGCTCATCGCCGGTCGACAGTACCGCGACCCGCACCGGGCGGATCACCGCCAGTTCGGCGCACCCCAAGGACGCGGCCAGCCCCAACTCCACCGGGCCCAGGCGAGTCCCCGCCGGTATCACCAGCTCGCCGACCGTGGTTTCCTGGCCCTGGGGACGGATGTTCTGCTGTGGTTTCAGCGGCTGGGTGAAACTCACGCGCTGGTCATCCTGGACCTCGGCGTTTTCCTGCATTTCCACGCAGTCGGCACCCTCCGGTACCGGCGCGCCGGTGAAGATCCGCGCGCAGGTGCCGGGCAGCAGCGGCTCCGGCGCCTGGCCGGCGAAAATCCGCTGGCTGACCGGTAATGGCTCACCCTGCCAATCGGCCACACGCAGCGCATAACCATCCATGGCACTGTTTGGCCAAGGCGGCAGGTCGAGGCTGGAGACCAGGTTCTCGGCCAGCACCCGGCCCTCGGCGGACGCCAGCGGCAGACGCTCGGCTTCGCGGATCGGTGCCGCCTCGGCCAGCTCCAGCAGCCGGGCCAGGGCCACTTCGACCGGAATCAGCGCACCACTCTTGCCCGGCTTACCCGCGGGATTCACAAGGCGCCGCCTGTTTCAGGTGAGGGACGAAATTGCACGGGCGATGGCGCGAGTCCAACTGCTCAGCGAGGATGCCGTCCCAACCGGTGCGCACCGCGTTGGTCGAGCCCGGCAGGCAGCAGACCAGCGTGCCGTTGGCCAAGCCCGCCAGGGCCCGTGACTGCACGGTGGAGGTGCCGATATCGGCCACGGAGATCTGTCGGAACAGTTCGCCGAAGCCGTCGACCTGCTTGTCCAGGAGGCAGGCGACCGCTTCCGGGGTGCTGTCGCGGCCGGTGAAGCCGGTACCGCCAGTGATCAGCACGACCTGGACCACGTCCTCGGCGATCCAGGTGGCAACCTGGGCACGGATCCGATACAGGTCGTCCTTGAGCAGCACTCGCTCGGCGAGGTGGTGGCCGGCCGCAGTCAGGCGATCGACGAAGACCTGGCCAGAGGTGTCGGTGTCGAAGGTACGGGTGTCACTGACAGTCAGGACCGCAATGTTCAGCGGTACAAAAGGGGTATCAGCCTTGGCTTTCATAGGCTCGGTCCAATGTAGGAGAAACAGCCCGGTGTTATATCACAGCGTTGCTTGTTATAAGTGCGCTCCTGACCTGCACGATCACTGCCTTCGAGACCCTGCCATGCCGCTGACCGACTTCTCCATCCTGCTCCTCGCCGGCGGCCGCGGCCAACGCATGGGCGGCCAGGACAAGGGCCTGCTGCCGTGGCGGGGCGCCCCCTTGATTGCGCACTTGCATGCCACGGTGCGGCCACTGACCGACGACCTGATCATTTCCTGCAACCGCAACCAGGAACGCTACGCGGCTTATGCCGATCGCCTGGTGACGGACGACAGTCGCGATTTCCCCGGTCCCTTGGCCGGAATTCGCGCCGGCCTGGCGGTGGCGCGTCATCCACATCTGCTGGTATTGCCCTGCGATGTGCCACAGGTCGATCGTTCATTGCTGCAGAACATGCTCGAACTGGCTGGCCAACATCCGCAGCAGCCGCTGATGGTGCGCCAGGGCGAACATTGGGAGCCGCTTTTCTGCGTGATCCCCGTGATGCTGGCCGAAGCCTTCGAGCGCGCCTGGGTCGCGGGCGAGCGCAGCCCGCGCCAGGTCATGCTACCGTTGCAGGTCAAGGCCCTGCAGTGCCCGGCAGGCGATCCCAGGCTGGCCAACCTCAATACTCCGCAGTTGCTTCAGCATTGCGACAGCCGGCTTGATGGACAGCACTGAGGAACTTGCCGAAAATACTGTCGTCTGATTCGTAATCCATCCGTACTCTTTCTGGAGAAGCACCATGACCCAACGGACCCTCGCCGCACTCATGCTGACTGTGGGCCTGGCCACCCTCGCCGGTTGCTCGACGCCAACCGTGATCACCCTGAACGACGGGCGTGAGATCCAGGCGGTGGACACTCCGAAGTATGATTCCTCGTCGGGCTTCTATGAGTTCAAGCAACTGGACGGCAAGAACACCCGCATCAACAAGGATCAGGTGCGCACCGTCAAGGAGCTGTAAGGCCCTTCGCGATCACCAGCAAAGCCCGCCTCGTGCGGGCTTTGTCGTTTCCGACGAGTAGAAAGTCGACGCCAGGCACGATGGGGCGCCGAAGCCTATCCTGTAAGTGTCCCCCCTTTCGGGGCCTGTCCGCTGGTGGAACCCATCATGAAAGTGCTCATGCTCCACGGCATCAATCACGACCTGTTCGGCAAACGCGTGCCGATCCGCCATGGCGGTGTCACGCTCAAGCAGATCGATGCCCGTTTACTGAAACTGGCCAGGGAGTTGGGCGTCGAGGTCATCAGCTACCAGACCAACGATGAAGGCGCGATGTGCGCCAGGATCCAGCAAGGTGCCCGCGAGCATGTGGATGCGGTGCTGATCAACCCCGGGGCTTGGACCCACAGCAGCTACGACATTCACGACGCCCTGGCGGACCTGAGGGTACCGGTGGTGGAGGTGCACATGTCGAACATCCATGGACGCGAGACCCTGCACCAGGCCTCGCTGCTGGCCGACGTGAGCATGGGGCAGATCTGCGGGTTCGGTGTCGACAGCTACCTGCTCGGCCTGCGCGCGGTGGTCAACATCACCCACGGCATGACGAGCCGAATGTTCCGCGCGCCATTACGAGCTACCAACGCAGGATGATTTCGCTCTGGAACTGGCGCTCCTGCCCGGTCACCGGGTCGACGAAGCGCAATCCCCTGGCCAGCAGCTTGAGCGGGTTGGCGTAATCGTCCTCGACGTCCTTGAGCACCTGTGGATAAAACGGATCGTTGCAAATGGCCGCACCCAGGGCAGCCATGTGTACACGCAACTGGTGCTTCTTGCCGGTCACCGGAGACAGGGCATACCGCCACAGTTCACCGTTTTTCTCGGCGACCTCAATCAGCGTCTCGGTGTTGCTGGCGCCCTCGCCCTCACACATGCGGAAAAACGGCTCGCCGTCGACCAGCCGGCTCCTGTGTACCCGCGGGAAGGACAGCTCAGGCAAGGCCGGGGCAATCGCCTCGTAGTACTTATCGATCTTGCGGGTAGGGAACAACGATTGATAGGCCGAGCGAGTCGCGGGGTTCGCCGAAAACAGCACCAGCCCGGCGGTGTGCCGGTCGATGCGATGCAGTGGCACCAGGTTCGGGTTGTCCAGGCGGCGAATGAGCCGACGCAGCAAGGTCTGCTCGACGTACTCGCCAGCCGGGGTCACTGGCAGAAAATGCGGTTTGTCCGCTACCACCAGTTGCTCGTCGGCGTACAGGATCGTCTCGGTGACCGGAATCGGTGCCTCGTTCGGTACCTCGCGAAAGTAATAGATCTTCAACCCTTCACGATAGGCCAGTTGCGTGGTGATCGGTGCCCCCTGGGCATCAAGCACCCTCCCCCGGGCGATCCGATCGAGCCACTGCTCGCGACCGATGGCCGTGAAATGCCCACAGAGGCAGTCCAGCACCGTCGACCAGCTACCCGGAGGCAAATACAGGGTGCTGGCCTGGTTTTCAGCGGCATTGAAAGGTGAAGCGGACGACATGGCGTAGGCTCGAACGGCGGGCTGGACCGATATTATCCGGCAAGACCCCGCCGCCCCGTCAATCGATCGTGTCCCGACGCCTCAACCGGCGGCCACCTGGCTCTTGAGCAGCGGCGAACCGCTGGCCGCCTCGGTGTAGTCCTTCAGCCAGCGCAGCACATCCACCGCTTCCCAGCGCCCCGGATCATAGAGCGCATAAAGCAGCCCCTGGTAACCCACCACGTCCAGCTGGCGGTGATAACCGGCACGCTGGAACAGCGCTTCGATTTCCGCGAAACAGGTGTTGAAATGCAGCTTGTTGAACGGCGTCTTGCCTTCCGTCACCAGCCCATCGAGCCGCAACTCCAACACCGCTTCACGCACCACATCAGCGGACATTCGATTCACGCTGGATTTCAATTGTTCGACATTGACCATGCTTTACCCTCTTGATCTTCCTGGTTCTATCCCTGGGTGCGCATGTCGTGGTGGACATCCTGTCACCAACACCGGGACAAAACTGTATGAATATACAGTAACTGAATTTTGCGCAATTCGCCAACGGATTACCCCACCGCGCGAGCGGTCATGACTCCCTGGGGTGAACCTTGCCATAGACATTGCCGCCGATGAACGAGCCCACCGTGCCGAGGATCACCATGGCATAGGTTGCGCCATCAATCTTTCCATACCATGTCAGGGTGGCGGTGCTCATACCAACCACCAACATGGCGAGAAACTTGCGTCCTCCCAGTTGGTTGACCAGCAGTACTTGTCTCCCTTTCATTTTCATCTCCTCCCTGCACCACGCTGCGTGCTGCATCAAAACGTCATGCTTGGACGTAAGCACAGGCGTTTTCCAGGTGCAAGCCAGGGCAATTTGATGAAACAGAAGCGACCGGGAGGGGGGGCGCAGGCGTATTCAGCGAACGAAGGCCACGACCTGCTCGGTATCGAAGGGCCAGCCAAGTTCGGCACCGGTGTCCACCCGGCGCAGTACCGGAATCCGCAGGCCGTAGGCCTCGAACAGCGATTCGTCGTCGGCGATGTCTACCAGTTCCACCAGCAGGCCATGCTCCACCAGCGGCATCAGCACCGCTTCGGCGACTTCGCAGAGATGGCAACCCAAGGTGCCGAAGAGTTGGCATTCAGGCAGCATGGCAAGGGGTCCTGGACAGGGGGAAAGCCTTATTCTAGGCCTGGCCCCCGCCCCCGTCGAGCCGACGACACAGCGCTCAGAGCACGAAGCGCAGCCTGCGGCTGAGCAGGATCAGCAACGGCGCCGCCGCCAGCGCCAGCAGCAACACCACGGCGGTCATGCCGTTGCCGTAGGGGATACCCAGCGACAGCGCGCCGTAGAGAAACAGCGGGTGCACGTAGTACAGCGCCGAGGATAGCTTGGCATTGCGGCTGCTGGTGGAGGCACGGAAGAACACGAACGGCAGCAGGAAGAGCGCCGGCGTGATCAACGGCAACGACAGCAGGAAGTCGAAGTTCTGCCGGGCATCGGCCTGGTGCGAATAGTTCAGCCAGGCCTCGCCAAACACCGCCAACAGGCTGACTACCAACGCCGTGCATACCTGCGTCCGGGTCACGCGCTCCGATACCTGGTGACGGGCCAACAGGAAACCCAGGGCCATGAACGGAAAGCCCATGAACAGGAAATTGCGGGCAGTGTAGTCGTTCTGGTTGAAGTGCTGGAGAAAGGCGTTGGGCAGCTCGAAATAGACCCGCGCATACTGCAGCACCAGGCCGATGGTGAAGGCGCCCAGCGCCAGGACCGCCAACAGCACGCTCGGGCGCCCGCGCAACAGGTAGAGGATCAGGCCGCCGCCGAGCATGCCCAGCAGGTACCAGAGGTGGAAGTAGCCGATCACGAACTGTTTCACGATCCACAGCAGCCCGCCAACACTGTGCAACGCCTCGAGGCTGACATAGGTCGGGCTGTAGACCAGCATCCAGAACAGATACAGCAGCAGCCCGCGCTTGAACCAGACCGCGAACGAGTGGCCGGCGTCCAGGGTTTTCCACAGGTAGTAGCCGTTGATGACGAAGAACGTCGGCACTGCGACCCGGAACAGCCCGTTGCACAGCAGGTAGCCCACCTGCGTGTAGTTGCCGCCCATGAAATGGCAATGCAGCACCACCACGAACACCGCCAGCAAGACCTTCAGTGCATCCAGGTTACCGTTGAGAACTTTGGACATCGGCACTCACCTGCTTTCCGGCAAGGAATCGGACGATTTACGCGACGAAGCGCGGCGGAAACGATGGTTGCAATAGCGGGTGGCCCGGTCGAGCACAGGTTTCTCGAAAAACGAATAGCCGACCCAGCCGTAGCACAACACCGCCGTCATCATCAGCACCACGAACAGCAGGTTGTCGAGCAGGCTGCCCGGCCAGTTGCCGATCACCAGCCAGGCCCGGCCGACCACTCCGAGTACCAGCAGGTGCGACAGATAGATCGTATAGGACATGTCACCGGTGAACACCAGCGACGTCGGAACACGAATCAGCTGGCGCCGTTCCAACAGTACCAGCGACAGCACCAGCGCCCCGAACACCAGGCCCACCGTGAGCATCCGCACCAGCCCTTCCTGCAGGAACAGCTGGAAGTGATGGATCAGCGGGAACCCCACCAGCAGGCTCGCCGCACCCAGCAGCCAGACCACCGCCGTCGGCACCTTCGCGCTGTGCGGGCCATAGAAGAACAACGCCAGGGCGCTGCCGACGATGAACTCCAGCGCATAGGGGTGCAGGATGATTTTCAGCGCCGGCCCATGGTCCTGCCAGGAACCAAGCAGATTGAACGCCACCAGGCCCACCGCCCAGGCCAGCAGCAGGAACGACAACCAGCGCTCGCGAAACGCCAGCAGCACGCTGAACACCAGGTAGAACCACAATTCGAACACCAGCGACCAGGCCACCATCACCAGCAACACCCGTTCGTTGGGCAGCAGCAGGAACGACATCAGCAGGTTGGAGCCGCCGTGGGAGCTGTTGACCAGCGCCGGCGACACCAGATACACCGACAGGGTGATGAAAAAATACAACCAGTAGTTGGGGTAGATCCGTGACACGCGGTTGAACAGGAAGCGCTGGAATTGCACCTTGTCCTGGAAACGGCCACGGGTAACGATCACCATGACGAAACCGCTGATGACGAAGAACAGGTCGACGCCGAGCTGGAAGAAATCCACCAGTGCCGGCAGCAGCGCATCGCCACCGGAGTACTTGAGCTCCACCGCCGCCATATGAAACAGCACTACCCCAACAACTGCCAAACCCCTAAGGCCCTGCAGCGAATACAGCCGCTCCATGCTTCCTCCGTTGTCGTGCCTTTTCCCCGGTACTCCGGCATTGAGCATAGCGAACCGTGCCAGATATGAGACATTGCCACCCGCGGATGATTTCCATCAATCCCCGTGTTGGCCCCCTGCGAGATACTCGCGGCTTTTTTCCGGTTCCTTTTCCGGGCCTTTTTCCGAACCGTTGCGGAGATGCTTGTGTTTGCCAATCTGTTGATCATTCTCGCCTCGTCACTGGTAGTGATTGCGCTGTTCCGGCGCCTGCAACTGCCACCGGTGCTGGGCTACCTGTGTGTCGGGCTGCTGGTGGGGCCGACCGCCTTCGACTGGGTCAACGACAACGAAGCCCTGCCGGACCTGGCCGAGCTGGGCGTGGTGTTCCTGCTGTTCTCCCTGGGCCTTGAGTTTTCCCTGTCGAAGATGCTTGCCCTGCGCCGCGTGGTGTTTGGCCTCGGCAGCCTGCAGGTGGCCTGTACCGGCGCGGTACTGGGCGGCCTGCTGGCGTTCTTCGGCATGCCGCTGGCTGCGGCGCTGATGCTCGGGACGGGGCTGGCCCTGTCCTCGACGGCCATTGTCAGCAAGGAACTGACCAGCCTCGGGGAAATCTTCAGCAGCCACGGCCAGAACGCGATCGGCGTGCTGCTGTTCCAGGACGTTATCGCGGTCCTGCTGCTGACCCTGGTCCCGGTGTTCGCCGGCAGCAGCGACCAGGCCTGGTACTGGGCCCTGCCGCTGACCCTGGGCAAAACCGTGGTGCTGTTCGTTGGCCTCCTGCTGGCCAGCCGCTGGTTGCTGCCCCGGTTGTTCCATGAGGTCGCCGCGTCGCACTCGGCGGAGCTGTTCGTGCTGCTGGCCCTGGTGATCGTGCTGCTGACCGCCTGGCTGACCCACCTGCTGGGGCTGTCACCGGCCCTGGGCGCGTTCCTCGCCGGCATGCTGCTGGGGGAAAGCCACTACCGTCACCAGATCGAGGCCGATATCCGCCCGTTCCGCGACATTCTCCTGGGCCTGTTCTTCGTCAGTATCGGCATGCTGATCGACCTGCAACTGTTCGCCCATCATGGCCTGCTGATTCTGGGGCTGACCCTGGCCTTGCTGCTGATCAAGGGCTCAGTAGTGGCGCTACTGGTCAAGAGTCGCGGCAGCGATGCCGAAACCGCCTGGCGCAGCGGCCTGGCCCTGGCCCAGGGCGGCGAGTTCTGCTTCGCGCTGATGGCGCAGATGCAACAGAACCAGCTGATGCCTGCCGAGATCAGCGGACCGTTGCTGGCGGCGACCTTCTGCTCCATGGTCATGACCCCGCTGCTGCTGCGCGCCGCGCCGCGTATCGCCGCCAGCCTGCACCGCAAGCCGAACGAGGAAGCCCACCTGGAAGAAATCAGTGCGCTGAACGCCGAGTTGCACGGGCATGTGGTGATCTGCGGCTACGGTCGTGTCGGCCAGTCCATCGGCCGTTTCCTGCGCCGCGAACAGCAGCCCTTCGTTGCCCTCGACGATGACCCGGTGCGGGTCCGTGAAGCCGCTGCCGGGGAAAGTTGCGTGCACTACGGCGACTCGCGCCGTGGCGACCTGCTGGGCGCCGTGGGCCTGGAACGGGCACGCCTGCTGGTAGTGGCGGTGGACAAGACCGACATCGCCCTGCAGGTGCTCAAGGAGGCCCGGCGGCTCAGCGCCACGGTGCCGATTCTGGTCCGGACCCGCGACGACAGCCAACTGGCGGAGTTGAAGGAAGCTGGCGCCAACGAGGTGGTGCCGGAGCTGCTGGAGTCGAGCCTGATGCTCGCCTCCCATGCGCTGATCATGCTCGGGGTCGAGGAGCAGCGGGTGCAGGCCGGGGTCAACGAAGTACGGCACAGTCGCTACAAGCTGCTGCGTGGTTTCTACCATGGTGCGCAGACCAACCTGCTGGGCAGCCAGGGCCAGCCCAAGGTGCTGATGCATGCGGTGAACCTGGGGGCTGACGCCCACGCCTGTGGTCGCACGGTCAATGACCTTGGCCTGGAACAGCTGGGAGTGGAGTTCCAGGGACTGCAGCGCGGTGGCAGCGAACTGGAGGTCGACGCCGACACCACGCTGCATGCAGGGGACACCGTCCGGGTGTCGGGGCCGCTGGCAGCCATCGAGGCCTGTGAAGCCCGATTGCTCGGTGGATAGGCGTCAGTCCTGGCTCACGGCGCCGATCTTGTGAATCGATAGGTCGGCCCCGTAGTACTCCTCCTCCTGGCTCAACCGCAGCCCATGCACCGCCTTGATCAGCCCATACACCGCAAACCCGCCGGCCAGCGCCACGACCACGCCCAGCGTCGTGCCGATCAACTGGCTGACCAGGCTGACCCCGCCCAGCCCACCCAACGCCTGCTGGCCAAAGATACCGCAGGCGATCCCGCCCCACACGCCGCACAAGCCGTGTAGCGGCCAGACGCCCAGCACATCGTCGATCTTCCACTTGCTCTGAACGGCGATGAAGCACCAGACGAACAAGCCACCCGCCACCGCCCCGGTCGCCAGGGCACCGACCGGGTGCATCAGGTCGGAGCCGGCGCAGATCGCCACCAATCCGGCCAGCGGCCCGTTATGCAGGAACCCCGGGTCGTTGCGACCGATGATCAGCGCCGCCACCGTTCCGCCAACCATGGCCATCAGCGAGTTGACCGCCACCAGCCCGCTGACGCCCTGCAGGGTCTGGGCACTCATCACGTTGAAGCCGAACCAGCCGACGATAAGGATCCAAGAACCCAGTGCCAGGAACGGAATGCTCGACGGCGCGAATGCCACCAACCGGCCCTCGCGGTAACGCCCCTGGCGCGGTCCCAGCAACAACACTGCCGCCAACGCCAGCCAGCCGCCCATGGCGTGCACCACCACGGAGCCGGCGAAGTCATGGAAGCTTGCGCCAAAATGCCCCAACAGCCAGGCCTGCAAGCCAAAGTTGCCATTCCAGACCATGCCCTCGAAAAACGGGTAGACGAAGGCCACGATCAGCGCCGTGGCGCACAATTGCGGGGCAAACCTGGCCCGCTCGGCGATTCC
The DNA here is from genome assembly GCF_059730225.1 of Pseudomonas sp. UTLPPB19802. Classification (NCBI taxonomy): domain Bacteria; kingdom Pseudomonadati; phylum Pseudomonadota; class Gammaproteobacteria; order Pseudomonadales; family Pseudomonadaceae; genus Pseudomonas; species Pseudomonas sp. UTLPPB19802. The sequence goes on along the minus strand of NZ_AP048545.1, from coordinate 2,892,639 downwards.
TCCGGAGATGATCGCCGGGATGGCTGCGGCGAAGGTCAGCAGGAAGAAGAACTTCACCAGCCCGTAACCGTGGTCGCCGCTGATCTGCGCCGCCGGGTGCAGGAAGCTCACGCCATAGGCGATCCAGTAGCCGATGAAGAAATAGGCCAGGGTCGAAATGGCGAAATCGCTGAGGATCTTCGACAGCGCGTTCACCTGGTTCTTCTGGCGTACGGTGCCGACCTCAAGAAACGCGAAGCCGGCGTGCATGAACAGCACCATGATCGCGCCGAGCAGGATGAACAGGGTGTTGGAACCATGGACCAGACTATCCACGGCACTTTGCAAATTTTCCATGGGACGGCAGACCTGAAGTCAGGGAAAAGCACCGCTGCTGTTTGGCGCGTCGATTTTTCGCACTTTATTGGCGCACGCCGGACAGGCGGCGAACCGCTTTGGCGCAGCACGAAAAACAGGGCCAGGGGCCGCTTCGGTTTTTTCCGCGTATTTCGATTATTTAGGGTAAGGTTTTCGCAGTTCGCGCCCATAAACGCCCGGATACGGCGCACGTGCCCGCGACCACGCACCAGCACACAGCAAAAGCTGTACCAGTCGATTGCAGTGAACCTTCGGACAAGGCCTGCACTCGAACCTTCCACACGCCTCTCAAGGAGATATGCCCCCATGGTCAGCAAAACGGCAAAGACTGCTCAGGAAATACTGATGGCGGATTTTCAGACCCTGGTCAGCGACACCGAACGCCTGCTGGAACACACCGCGACCCTGGCTGGCGACCAGGCCGACGAGTTGCGCGCGCAAATCCACGACAGCCTGTTGAAGGCTCGGGAAACCCTGCAACTGACTGAAGCGTCCCTGCGGGAACGGGGCAAGGAGGCGGTGGTGGCGGCCGAGGACTATGTCCAGGCCAATCCGTGGCAATCGGTGGGTATCGCCGCCGGCATCGGCTTCCTGGTCGGCCTGCTGGCGACGCGGCGCTGATCATGGCTAACGACGAAACGGAAAACACCGGCTCCTCCACCCGGCGCCTGGGCGCTGCCTTTCTTGGCCTGCTGCACAGCCATGTCGAGCTGTTCGGCATCGAGTTGCAGGAACAAAAGGCCCGTACCGTCAGCCTGCTGCTCTTCGCAGGGCTGGCCCTGGTCTTCGCCCTGCTGTTGCTGATCGGGCTGTCGGCACTGGTGCTGATCCTGGTCTGGGATACCTATCGCCTGACCGGCATCATCGGCCTATGCGTCTTCTATAGCCTGGCTGCGCTGTTCTGTGGCCTGCGCCTGAAGGCGGCAGTCTTCGATGAGTCCTCCCCTTTCCATGCCACGCTCGAAGAGCTGGCCAACGACCGCAAGCGACTACTGCCATGAGCCTGCCAGAATTGCCACAAAACCACTCGCGCCGGGAGATGCGCAAGGCTCTGATACGCCTGCGCATGGAAATGCATCGACAGGAAATTCGCCACGAATCCCAGCAGTTGCTGCTGCCGCTGCAGCGCATGCGTGGGCTGGGGAGCAGTTGGCAGTCCAGCCTCGGCATCAAGCATGCGCCACTCTGGGGTATCGGCGTGGTCACGCTGCTGGGGTTCCTCGGTGGCAAGGGCGCCAAGGGTGCTGGCACGGGCGGCCTGTCCCGGTTGATCCGCCTGGGTACCAGCCTATTGCCGCTGATCAAGCTGGCGATGCAGGGCTCATCCGCAAAACGCTGAAAACCACGGCGGATCTGGCTGCATTCTTGCAATGACAAGGGCTCGAACAATAACCGCCGGTTGTTTTCGGCGATTGGCGCCTCGAGCCCCTGTCCGCCCGTGAACAATCGCCAACCTGCCTCAGGAGGCTCCGTGATCGACGGGCAACCGCTCGCTTGCTTTCAGCCCTTCATCGACACCGCCACCGGGCGGATTGCCGGTGTCGAGGCCCTGGGACGGTTGCGCCAGGATGACGGCCAATTAATCTCCGTCGGGCCCCTGTTCGAAGACCCCCTTACCCCCGAGACAGCCCTGCTGGACCTTGACCGGCAACTGCGCGACAACGCCCTTGGGCGCCTGCACGAAGCCCCGGTCGAGTGGTTCCTGAGCCTCAACATATCGCCGCGCTGGATCAGCCTCCTGCAACCGGGACAGATCCTGCCTAGCCTGCAACAGTTGCAGCGGCACGGGGTTGATCCGGCACGCATCGTCTTCGAGATCACCGAGCTGGACGGCGATGCCAGGCAGCTCGCGCAGGTTGTCGAGCGCTATCGCGAAGCCGGCGCGCGGATCGCCATCGACGATTTTGGTGCCGGCTACTCGCAGTTGGATCGGGTACTGGCCCTGCAGCCGGACATTCTCAAGCTCGATATGCGCCTGTTCCAGGCGGCGGCTCGTGGCGGCCCCAGCAGCGAGGTGGTCAAGGCGCTCGCGCAGATGGCGGAAAAAACCGGCTGCTGGATCATCGCCGAGGGGGTCGAAACGGCGGAAGAACTGAGCTTCGCCCTGGAGTGCGGATCACGCTACGTCCAGGGTTATCTGTTCGCCAAGGCCGAACAGGATTTTTTTCCCAGCGATACCTTCGTTGCCCAATTCGCCGAACTGCGCGAGCGCTACGTACAGCAGAAACTCGCCGAACGGAACCGCTTGATGAAACTACGCCTGCAGCTAGGCGAGCTGATGGGGTTACTTCAGGATTGGGCCCTGGCACAGGCACCGCTCAGCCGGCTGCCACGGCTGGACAACTATCCCTGGCTGCTGCGTTTCTACCAGTGTGATCGCCATGGCACACAACTCACGCCGAACCTGGAATGGCGCCACCGGGCCTGGCACGCCGACCACAGCTATGTCGGGCACAACTGGTCCTGGCGCCCGTACTTCTATCACCTGCTCGCCGAGGGCTGGGACGGACGTCGATTGACCCTGTCCGGCACCTATCGCGACGCCACCACCAACCAGTACTGCCTGACCGCCGGACAAGTGTTTGACGATGGGCAGCGCCTGCTGCTGATCGACATCGACGCCGCCGCGCTCTAGCAGTTTTTGCTTGCAGACGCGCCAGCTAACCGGGAAGCTGGCGGTTCGATCATCCGATGGAGGGAACCCGCCTTGGACTGGCAAACCCTGCTAAACCGCGAACGCCTGGGAAAGCCCCTGCACAGCCCGCAAGAGCTGGGCCGCAGTCCGTTCCACAAAGACCATGACCGTATCATCTTCTCTGGAGCGTTCCGCCGCCTGGGCCGCAAGACCCAGGTGCACCCGGTATCGAGCAACGACCACATCCACACCCGCCTGACCCATTCGCTGGAAGTCAGTTGTGTCGGTCGTTCCCTCGGCATGCGCGTCGGCGAGACCCTGCGTGACGCCCTGCCCGACTGGTGCGAACCCAGTGACCTGGGGATGGTCGTGCAGTCGGCCTGCCTGGCCCATGACATCGGCAACCCGCCTTTCGGGCATTCGGGTGAAGACGCGATCCGTCACTGGTTCCAGCAGGCCGCCGGGCGTGGCTGGCTGGACGACATGAGCGTTGCCGAGCGGGCCGATTTTCTCAATTTCGAGGGCAATGCCCAGGGATTCCGGGTACTGACCCAACTGGAGTATCACCAGTTCGACGGCGGCACCCGCCTGACCTACGCGACCCTCGGCACCTACCTCAAGTACCCCTGGAGCGCCCGTCACGCCGACTCGCTGGGTTACAAGAAGCACAAGTTCGGCTGCTACCAGAGCGAGTTGCCGATCCTCGAACAGATCGCCCACAAGCTCGGCCTGCCGCAACTGGAAGAACAGCGCTGGGCCCGGCATCCGTTGGTCTACCTGATGGAGGCCGCCGACGACATCTGCTATGCCCTGATCGATCTGGAGGACGGCCTGGAGATGGATCTGCTCGAATACGAACAGGTCGAATCGCTGCTGCTTGGCCTGGTCGGCGACGACCTGCCGGAAACCTATCGGCAACTGGGGCCGCAGGACTCCCGCCGGCGCAAGCTGGCCATCCTGCGGGGTAAGGCCATCGAGCATCTGACCAACGCCGCCGCCCGGGCCTTCGTCGAGCAGCAGGACGACCTGCTGGCTGGCACCTTGTCGGGAGATCTGGTGGAACACATGCATGGCCCGGCCAAGCGCTGCGTCCTCAACGCCAAGGACATCGCCCGCAGGAAAATCTTCCAGGACAAACGCAAGACGCTTCACGAAATCGGTGCCTACACCACCCTGGAGATTCTCTTGAACGCGTTCTGTGGTGCCGCCCTGGAGCAGCAGGGAGGCCGTACGCCATCGTTCAAGAATCGACGGATTCTCGACCTGCTCGGCAACAATGCTCCACACCCGGACTGGTCGCTGCACCGGTCGTTCCTGCGCATGATCGACTTCATCGCCGGCATGACCGACAGCTACGCCACCGAAATGGCCAGGGAAATGACCGGGCGCTCCAGCCCCCAGTGACGCTGCTGGCCCTGTCCTCGGCAAGGACGCCCGTGCTTGCCGAGGAACGTCACCCCGCAAGCCACGCAGAGGGAGCCTACATTTGCCGAGGAATCACCTGATGGAGCTTTCGTTCGACACGCTGAAATAATCCATTCCCCTCTTAGTCTGCCGCTCAGACTCAATCCGCCTCCTCGCTCGACAAGCTCCTTTCTCCAGGCTCGACACTTCACCGCGTGCCTGTCACCAAGCCTTGTTCGAAACAGGTAGCCCGCCTGGAAGATCACATGTGCAAAGAAAACCTGCGCGTATTGCTGGTGGAGGATCACCCCTTTCAACTGGCCGCTACGCAGAGCCTGCTCAACAGCTACGGTTTCCACCTTCTCACCCCAGCCTCCAACGCAACCGAGGCCCTGAGGGCAATGGAAACCACATCAATCCCCTTCGACCTGATGCTCTGCGACCAGTGCCTGCCCGATATACCGGGGCTGGAACTGATCCACAAGGCCAATCAGCGCGGCAAGATCAGGCAGGCGATCCTGCTCAGCAGCCTCAGCCTCGAAGAACTGCGGATACTCAACCAGACCGCCTTGCTGCGTCATATTCCCTTGCTGGGCTGCCTGAGCAAACCCCTCAACGGGCCCGCCCTGCGAAACGTCCTGGGCACACGCGCAATTCCATCGTAGAAGAGAGAACGTGAATGTTGGCCGGTGCCAGGGACACCCCGGCCAATTGCATACAGGACTACAAAGAGCCCCTGAAAACACGTAGGACCAATCCTAAATATCGCTAAACGAATTTAAACATTTCACCCTCATTAATAACAAAAAATTATAAAAGCAGACAAATCCCTATTTTCAGTTCGATCAGGATGTAAGTCGACAGCTCAATTAAAGTAGGAATATTCCTATACAGCTTCTGTAGGCATCTCTATTCATGTGTCTCGGGAAGCAAGTGAGCTAATGTGCGCGCTTTCTACGCAGCTCGCATGGGATTTATTATGAACTCGGTTTTTATCGTCGACGACCATCCGGTGGTCCGTCTTGCCATTCGCATATTGCTGGAACAGGAAGATTGTTATGAGATAGTGGGTGAAACGGATAATGGCGTAGACGCCATGCAGATGGTCCGCGAGTGCATGCCGGATCTCGTCATCCTCGATGTCAGCATCCCCAAGCTGGACGGCCTGGAAGTGCTGGCCCGCCTGGACGGAATGAACCTGCCACTGAAAACCCTGGTGCTGACCGGACAATCGCCCTCGCTGTTCGCCATTCGCTGCATGCAATCGGGAGCTGCGGGATATGTCTGCAAGACCGAGGATTTGAGCGAACTGATGAGCGCGGTCAAGGCAGTATTATCCGGCTACAATTACTTTCCCAGCCAGGCGCTGATTGGTGGTCGAAAAGATGAAGTCATCAATCCGGAAATGGAACTTTTCAAACTGGTGAACGACCGGGAATTGATGGTATTGCAATTATTCGCCCAAGGCAGGACAAACAAGGAAATCGCCAAGGGCATGTTCCTCAGCAACAAGACTGTCAGCACCTACAAGAAGCGCCTGATGCAAAAACTGAAAGCCAAGACCCTTGTAGAGTTGATCGAAATGGCCAAACGCAACGCGGTAGTGTGAGAAAACGGATGCCCACGCGCTTGAAGGATTATCTGACAATTATCACGGGAATATTCCTGTGTCTGTCAGCGCATGCAAAACCCGACGAGGTTACCAGCTTCGCCCTGCTCAGCCGCTCGGGCACTTCCCCTATGGAGGTGCGGCTCGACCAGGAGCAACGCCGCTGGATACAGAATCGACGTGGGCTGGTACTGGGTACCTCCTCCCCGGACTATCCGCCGTTCGATATCACCGCCAGCGGGCGCGACTACGAAGGGATCACTGCGGACTATGCAGGCATTCTTGCCAGCGCCCTTGGGCTGCCCGTCAAGGTACACAGCTTCGCCACACGGGAGGCGGCAATCCAGGCACTGGGGGACGGCCAGATCGACCTGCTGGGTAGTGCCAACGGCTTCGAGGCCGTCAACAAGAACATCTCGCTGTCGATCCCCTACGCCATCGACCAGCCAGTGCTGGTCACCCGCGAGGGCGAAACGCGCTCGTTGACCGACGGCCTGGCAGGCATGCGCCTGAGCATGGTCTATCACTACCTGCCGCTGGACGAGATAAAGGCGCAGTACCCCGAAGCGATCATCCAGTTCTATCCGTCCTACCTCAATGCCATCAATGCCGTGGCCTTCGACCAGGCCGACGTGTTCCTCGGCGACACCATCTCGACCCACTACCTGATCAACAAGGGCTACCTGCGCAACGTGAAGATGGCCAATTTCGGCAAGCATGAAGCCTACGGTTTCAGTTTTGCCGTACGCGGCGACGAGCCGATGCTGCTGGGCATCGTCAACAACGTCCTCAAGGCCATCCCCACCGGCGAGCGCGAAAGCATCGCGCAACGCTGGAGTGCCGGCAGCGATATCCTGCTGACCGACCACAAGCTGCAACTGAGCCCACGCGAGACGCAGTGGCTCAAGGCCAATCCGCAGGTGCGCGTGGTGGTCAACGAGGCCCTGGCGCCGATTACCTTCTTCGATGCCGACGGCAACTTTCGCGGCGTAACCGCCGACCTGCTTGAACTGATTCGCCTGCGCACCGGCTTGCGCTTCGACATCCAGAAATCGCGCAACCTGGACGACATGATCAACCGGGTCGGCAGCGGCAAGGCCGATATCATCGCGGCCATCAGCCCGACCAACGCCCGTGAGGACCTGCTGCACTTCAGTCGGCCCTACATGGAGAACTCTTTCGTCCTGCTGAACACCCGGAGCCAGGACAGCCCCGCCAACCTCGAGCAGATGCAGGACAAGCGCCTGGCCATCACCCGTGGCAACCCGTTGATCGACTACCTGCACCGGGAGTACCCACGGGTCCGCCTGGTGGAAACCGATGACAGTCTCAAGGCCGTCGAACTGCTCGCCCAGGGCCAGGTGGAAGGTGCCGTGGGGTCGCTGGTGATCGCCAATTACCTGATCGCCTCGCAGGTGTTCGATGACAAGCTGCAGATCAGCGCGACCATCGGCACCCAGCAGGCGGTCTTCGCCCTCGCCACCGCCCGCGGCGCGACCGAGCTGGGTTCGATCCTAGACAAGGCGCTGCTGAGCATCGCCCCCGACGAGCTGGGTATCGTCAACAGCCGCTGGCGCGGATACACACCAGCCTCCGACAGTTACTGGCGCAACTATCAGCGCCTGATCATCCAGATCATCATCGGCGCCAGCGTGCTGTTACTGCTGTCGCTGACCTGGAACGCCTACATGCGACGGCAGATCCGTCAGCGCCAATTGGCGGAACGAGCGCTGAGCGACCAGTTCGAATTCATGCGCGCCCTGGTCAACGGTACGCCGCACCCGATCTACGTACGCGACCGCCAGGGCTTGCTGCAGACCTGCAACGACAGCTATCTGCAAGCCTTCTCGGCGAAACTGGAAGACCTGGTCGGCAAAAGTGCGCTGGAAGGTGCGCGGGCACTCGGCAACGAACAGGAGGCCAGCGAGTACCAGGCCGACTACCAGCAGGTCATGGAGGAAGGTACCGCGAGAATCTGCGATCGCACCCTGCACATCCGGGGCCGCGAGCTGACCATCTATCACTGGATACTGCCTTACCGAAACTCCCTGGGAGAGGTGCAGGGCATCATCGGCGGCTGGATCGACATCAGCGAGCGGCGCCAATTGTTCGAGGAGCTGCGCAGCGCCAAGAATCAGGCCGATGACGCGAACCGCGCCAAGAGCACCTTCCTGGCGACCATGAGCCATGAAATCCGTACGCCCATGAATGCCGTGATCGGCATGCTCGAACTGACCCTGAAACGCGCCGACCAGGGCCATCTCGACCGCCCGGCCATCGAAGTCGCCTACAACTCGGCCAGGGACCTGCTGGAGCTGATCGGCGATATCCTCGATATCGCCCGTATCGAGTCCGGACGCCTGAGCCTTTCCCCCGAGCGGGTCAGCCTGGAGGACCTGGTGGATTCGGTGGTGCGGGTCTTCGATGGCCTGGCACGCCAGAAAAGCCTGAGTCTGGTCATGGAAGAGCCGGTCCGCGAGCGTCGTTGTGACGTGCTGGTCGACCCGCTGCGCTTCAAGCAGATCCTGTCCAACCTGATCAGCAACGCGATCAAGTTCACGGAGCAGGGTCAGATCCGTGTCGGCCTGGCTCTTCAGCCCACCGACTCGGGACGCCAGGTCGAGGTACAACTGCGGGTCGAAGATACCGGCATCGGAATCAGCGAAGCCGACCAGGTACGCCTGTTCCAACCCTTTGCCCAGGCCGACAATTCCGGCCAGTTGGCCCGCAGCGGCGCAGGGCTCGGGCTGGTGATCTGCCGCAGCCTCTGTGAAATGATGGGCGGCACGCTGACGCTCGCCAGCGTACCCGGACAGGGCACGCAGGTCACGGTATCCCTCAGGTTGGAGAGCCTGGAGCCGCTGTTGGGACAGGTCGAGCGCGAACCGGAAATCCCCCCAGCCGTGCATGAGTTGAATGTGCTGGTGGTCGATGATCATCCGGCCAACCGCCTGTTGATGTGCCAGCAACTCGGCTACCTCGGCCATCACTACAACACTGCGCAGAATGGCGCTACCGGCCTGCAACTCTGGAAGGAAGAACACTTCGACCTGGTGATCGTCGATTGCAACATGCCCGTCATGAATGGTTATGACCTGACCCGCCAACTGCGCGACCACGAGGCGCAACATGCACTGCCGCGCTGCACGGTGTTCGGTTTCACCGCCAACGCCCAACCGGAAGAACGCGCCCGTTGCCTGCAGGCCGGAATGGACGACTGCCTGTTCAAGCCCATCAGCCTGGCCGCCCTGAGCAGGAAACTTGCCGATCTGCGGGCGCTGCCGTTCGACCCACCGTTCAGTGTCGAAGGCCTGAACGCCTTGACCGGCGGAGAACCGCAGTTGGTGCGCCGGTTGATGGACGAACTGCTCAACAGTTGCGAGGCCGACCGCCAGGAACTGCAGGCAATGCCCCAGGGCTTCGGCGCGACAGCCTTCATCGACCTCGCGCACAAGATCAAGGGAGCAGCCCGAATCATCCAGGCCGCTACCCTGGTCGAGCAGTGCGAAAGACTCGAATCCGCCTGTGAGCGGAATGCCGCCGCGAGTACGATCGAAAGCGCCCGTGAGGCGGTCGTTCAGACCCTGTCGACACTGGAGAAGGCCCTACGGCAGCACCTCGATGAACTGGATAAAAAAAAATCCGTACAGGATGGCCCCAGCCACCAGACAAATCCCCCTCAAATGGAGTAAAACTGCCCTGGGCTGGGCATGTTCCGTGCACAGCCCCACCTCAGGCAGGGCCATAAGGGAAATGTGACCGCCGCCGCTTCGGCGAACCATTGACTGTCCCTGGACGCTGAGCAGTGCACCGCACCACCAAGGAGATAGCTGCGATGCCCAGTTCGACGCCCGTCCAGAAGCGCCGGTTCCCGCTGCACATCCATATCAGCATCCTGTTCACCTGCCTGCTGTTACTGACCGGCACGCTCCTTGGGATATTCAACTATCGGCACACCACCAGCATCATCCTATCCAGCAGCGAAAAGCTCTTCGGCAAGATCCAGGAGGATGTCCAGCGGGACCTGCAGAACACCTACCAACCGATCCGCCACTTGCTGAGCCTGCTGGCCATCGATAAATGCAACTCGGCAACCACCCTGGAAGAACGCCTGACCCTGCTCAGGCCCTTTACCCAGGCGCTCAACGACAATCCCGACCTCGCCTCGCTTTACCTGGGCTACACCGACGGCGACTTCTTCATGGTCCGCCCTCTGCGCGAGCCGGCACTACGCGCCTACGTCAAGGGCCCGGAGAACGCTGCCTTCCAGGTCTGGAGCATCGAACGCGATGTAGACAAAGGCAGCGTTCAGTCGCTATCACTGTTCTACGATGCCAACCTTACCCTGATCAGCCGCCAGGAAAACCCCGAGGAACTCTATGATCCTCGCAGCCGTGCCTGGTTCGACACGGCACTGGGCGGTATCGGGCAGATCACCACAGCACCCTACGTATTCTTCTCGACCCACAATGTCGGCACCACCCTGGCCCGGCGCAGTTCATCGACGGTGGTGGTGGCTGCCGACCTGACGCTGGCGGACCTGTCGGCCACCCTGGGCAAGCACAAGGTCACCCCCGATACCGAGATCGTCCTGTTCGACGAACTGGGCAACGCGGTGGCCTACCCCGACTACAGCAAGGTGACCGCCCAGGGTGGCGATCGGTTGACCCCCGTCCGCAAGCTGGGCCCCGCCCTGCAGCAGTTCATGGACCCGGCCAACAAACCCGGTCGCCACATGACTACCCAGGATCGGCGATGGATCGTCGCCCGCAGCGATCTCGCCGAAGGCGGGCCGAACGGCTTGCACCTGGCCCTGCTGGTGCCAGAGGACCAGTTGCTGGCCGATGCCTACCGGATGCGCTGGCAGGGTGCATTGCTGACCCTCGCGACATTGCTGATGTGCCTGCCGCTGGGCTGGCTGACCTCGAGGATCCTGGTCAAGCCGCTGCATGCGCTGGTCCGCGAAGCCGATGCGATCCGCAGCTTCAACTTCAACTACCCGGCCACGCCAAACTCGCCGGTGCTGGAAGTCGACCAACTGACTGTCTCGATGAGCCGGATGAAGGGCACGCTCGCCAGTTTCTTCGAGATATCCGCCAGCCTGTCGGCGGAAACCCGTTTCGAACAGTTGTTGCAACTGGTGCTCAACGAAACGATGAAGATTGGACAAGCCCGTGCGGGCCTGCTCTATCTGGTCAATGGCGAAAGCCGGCGGCTGGAACCCCAGGGCCTGATCATCGATGGCGTTCAGCAAGACCTGCAACTGTTCGATATTCGCAGCGACGCGATCACCGACAGCCGACGGACAGACTGGCTGAGCCAACTCGACAGCAACAACAGTACGGTCAGCACCCTGGGCTTCGAGCAGGCCGGTGATCTGCAGAAAGTGATGATCGCCCTGGAGACACCGAGCATTCACCTGATCGGCGTTCGCCTGCACAACCGCCACGGTGAGACCGTCGGTGTCCTGGCATTGCTGCTGCCCGACAGCGGCACCGAAGCCGACCTGGAAAACCTCAGGCCGGACCGGATCGCCTTTATCAGTGCGGTGTCCGGTACTGCGGCAGCCTGCATCGAAAGCCAGCACCTGCAGGTCCGGCAGAAACAACTTCTCGATGCTTTCATTCAATTGCTGGCCGGCGCCATCGACGCCAAGAGTCCCTACACCGGCGGTCATTGCCAGCGCGTCCCCGTGCTGACCCTGATGCTGGCCAAGGCGGCGGCCGCCAGCGAACAGCCGGCGTTCCGGGACTACAATCCTTCCGAAGACGAGTGGGAGGCCCTGCACGTGGCGGCATGGCTGCATGACTGCGGCAAGGTCACGACGCCGGAGTACGTAGTCGACAAGGCGACCAAGCTGGAAACCATCCACGACCGCATCCACGAAATACGCACGCGCTTCGAAGTGCTCAAGCGCGATGTCTGGATCGAGTATTGGCAGACACGCGCCACGGATGACGCCGACGAACAGGCACTGGCGGCCTCGCGGGATGCCCGCCTGAGTGCCCTGGACAACGACTTTGCCTTCGTCGCGCAATGCAACCTCGGCGGCGAGGCCATGGCCGAGGCCGATCTGCAACGTTTGCGCACCATCGCCCAGCGCACCTGGAGCCGAACCCTGGACGACCGTCTGGGCGTCTCCTGGGAGGAGAACAAACGCCAGGCTCGCACCCACTCACCGACCTTGCCCGTGACCGAGTACCTGCTGGCCGACAAACCCGAACACCTGCTCGAACGCAACGACAACGAACGGATGCCAGCCAACAATCCCTGGGGTTTTCAGCTCGACGTGCCATCCCACAAGTTCAACCGCGGCGAGCTGTACAACCTGAGCATCACCCGCGGTACGCTGACCCGCGAAGAACGCTACATCATCAATGACCACATGGTGCAGACGATCATCATGCTCAGCCGCCTGCCCTTCCCCGGCCATCTGTCGACGGTCGCGGAAATCGCTGGTGGCCATCACGAGAAGATGGACGGTACCGGTTATCCAAAACGGCTGAAGCGCGAGCAGATGAGCCTGCCGGCACGCATGATGGCGATTGCCGATATCTTCGAGGCACTGACCGCTGCCGACCGCCCCTACAAGAAGGCCAAGTCACTGAGCGAGGCGTTGGGCATCATGGCCGCGATGTGCCGAGACGCCCATATCGACCCGCAGTTGTTCGAGCTGTTCATGCAGGAGGAAATCTACCTGCACTACGCCAACAGCTACCTGCAGCCCCAGCAGATCGACGCAATCGACGTACCGGGGCTCTTGGCCAAGGCGGGACTGAAGGCCTGAGGCCGGATCAGCAGTCGGTCAGGCGCAGGAAAATCGCCGCCAACTGCTCGATGCCCGCCTGGTCCTCGACGGTGAAACGGGCCAGGCGCGGGCTGTCGAGGTCGAGCACGCCGATCAGCTTGCCTTCCTTGACCAGCGGTACCACCAGTTCGCTGTTCGACGCGCTGTCACAGGCGATGTGCCCGGGAAACGCATGCACATCCTCGACCCGCTGGGTTTGCAGGCTAGCCGCCGCCGCCCCGCAGACACCACGCCCGAAGGCGATGCGCACGCAGGCGATCTGTCCCTGGAACGGGCCGAGCACCAGCTCGCCATCGCGGTTGAGGTAGAAACCGGCCCAGTTCAGGTCCTCCAACTGATTAAACAGAAACGCCGAGAACTGTGCCGAGTTGGCGATGAAATCGCGCTCGTCCGCCAACAGCGACTCCAACTGCGCACAGAGCAGGCCGTAGCCGTCCAGTCCTGCGCCAGCCTTTTGCAAATCGATCATGGTGCTTGCTCCAACAACTTCAACCCAACCCAATAACGCGCAAACTGATAGGCGCAACGACCGTTGCGGTTGCCCCGTCCGGTAGCCCAGCGTACCGCCAGGACATCCAGCTCGGCATCGCGCTGCCACTTCAAACCGGCCTTGCGCGCCAACTCGCCGATCCAGTGTTCGACCACGCTGAGGTAATGCTCCTGGGTGAACGGATAGAACGACAGCCATAGCCCGAAGCGGTCGGAGAGCGCGATCTTGTCCTCCACCGCTTCGCTCGGATGCAGTTCACCATCCACGCGTTTCCAGTTCTCGTTGTCGCTTTCCTTCTCGGGGACCAAGTGCCGGCGGTTCGAGGTCGCATACAACAGCACATTGTCCGGTGCCTGCTCCAGCGAGCCGTCGAGCACACTCTTGAGCACCCGGTAGTCACCCTCGCCGGACTCGAACGAAAGGTCATCACAGAACAGCACGAAACGCTGCGGCAGCTTCGTCAGTTGCTCCACCACCCGCGGCAGGTCCGCCAGGTGATCGCGCTCGATCTCGATCAGGCGCAGCCCGGCGCCGGCATGTTCGGCCAGCAGAGCCCGCACCAGCGAAGATTTGCCGGTGCCACGCGATCCCCAGAGCAGCGCATGGTTGGCCGGCAGGCCATCGATGAACTGACGGGTATTGCGAGCCAGTTGCTCACGCTGCTTGTCGACACCGATCAGGTCGGACAGGCGCATGTCCAGGCTGACCTCAAGCGGCAACAGGAACCCCGTACGGCCCTCGCGTTGCCAGCGCGCTGCCAGGCAGCGATCCCAGTCGATCACCTGGCGGGTGGCAGGCAACAGCGGTTCCAGGCGGGTGAGGAACGCATCGGCGCGTTCCAGAAAAGCATTCAATCGAGCATCCACGACTTTTCCTCGGGCAAGTTCACACTCATGATGTCGCGTCGGCGCACAGGGCGCTTGAAAATCAAGCAGGCTGTCTCGGCAAACACCCGATCAGGGCGCCACCACTTGTCTGCCGGTGCTATCGAAGGATCAGCTATGCTTGCCCGGCGAAGGGAAACGAATGTGGTACATCATCCCATGGATATAAAATTCACCCAGCGCTTGTCCTACAAGCAAGCCCGATTGACCGTGGTAGTCGGGTTCATTCTGGGGACGCTGCTCAGCCTGCTGCAGATCGGTCTCGATTATGCCAGCGAAAACGCCTCCATCAATCGTGAAATCCTTTCCCTGCTGGAAATCAGCCACAATCCGGCCTCGCGGATCGCCTACAACATCGATGCCGAACTGGCCCAGGAACTGGCGCTGGGGCTACTGCGCTCGCCGGCGGTGCTGCGGGCGAAACTGACCGACAACAACAACTTGGTACTGGCCAGCGTCGACCGCCCGCGCCAGACCGGCCGTTATCGAGCACTCAGTGACTTCCTGTTCGGCGCCGACCGGCAGTTCGAGGACCGCCTGTTCCTCAACCATCTGCCGAACGAATCCCTGGGCACCCTGCATCTGGATGTCGACACCTACACCTTCGGCATCCGCTTCCTCAAGCGGGCCGAGATCACCCTGCTCAATGGTTTCGTCCGTGGCCTGATCCTGACGGTCATCCTTCTGGGGCTGTTCTACATGATGCTGACCAAGCCCCTGGTCAAGGTCATCCACGCCCTTGCCAGTACCCAGCCGGGGGCCCCCAGGCAGGCGCGCCTGGAGTTTCCGCCGGGCCATGAAAAAGATGAGATCGGCATTCTGGTCAAGGTGACCAACCAGCAGTTCGATACCATGGCCACCGAAATCCAGCAGCGACGCAACGCCGAAAATCGCCTGACCGATTATCTCGGGCAACTGGAAAACATCGTCTCGGCCCGCACCACCGAACTCAAGGCGATCAACGCCCGCCTCAGCCAGTCCAACCAGGAACTGGAAGTCGCCCGCAGCACCGCGCTGAGCATGGCCCAGGCGCGCTCCGCGTTCCTGGCCAACATGAGTCATGAAATCCGTACGCCGCTGAACGGCCTGCTCGGGATGATCGCATTGTCGCTCGACAGTTCGCTGAATGCCGAGCAACGCCAGCAGTTGTCGATTGCCCACGACTCGGGAAAAGTCCTGGTCGAATTGCTCAACGATATCCTCGATCTGTCGAAGTTCGACGCCGGTCAACTGGATCTGGAGCGGATCCCCTTCGACCTCGGGGCCCTGATCGAGGACACCGCCAACCTGCTCTCGCAGAACGCCGCACCGGGCGTCGAGCTGGCATGCCTGATCGAGCCGCAGTTCCCGGCCCTGGTACTGGGCGATCCAACCAGGGTGCGGCAGATCGTCAGCAACCTGCTGTCCAACGCCTTGAAGTTCACTCGTTTCGGGCGCGTCGATGTTCGCCTGAGCGCTCGTGACGGCGGGGTACGGATCGAGGTCTGCGACACCGGCATCGGTATCGCCCAGGAAGCCCAGGCGAAAATCTTCCAGCCGTTTACCCAGGCTGGTTCCGGCATCACCCGCCAGTACGGCGGCACCGGGCTCGGGCTGGCGCTCACCTACAACCTCTGCGAAGCGATGAAGGGGCGCCTGACCATCAACTCCGAGGTCGGTTTCGGCAGCCAGTTCTGCGCCGAACTGCCCCTGCCCTGCCACACCCCGGCCACGCCGCCGAAACCGCTCAATGGCCGCATCATCGCGATCAGCTCGGCAGGCAGTGGCCTGAGCGAACTGCTCGACAGCCAGTTGCCGGCCTGGGGCCTGCACTACAAGCGCTACGGTCTCGACGACAGCCTGGCGGGCCTGCAGATCGACCTGCTGATCACCGATTGCCCGGAATGCCTGTTCGGCCTGCGCCCGGCCATCAGCGCAGCGATCCTGCTGGTGACGGCCTACGGCAACTTCATGCCCAACGAGGAGGCCACTGCCCTCGCGCCGCTGCAACAACAGGCGCGGCCGCTGTCACGCAATGCGCTGTACCAGATCCTGCAACGCACCCTGCAAGTGGATGACCCTGCGGACCAGGCGATCGAAGCGCAGGCCAGCCAGCCGCAGCGGCGCGGCCGCATCCTGCTGGTCGAGGACAACCCGGTGAACCAACTGGTGGCCAAAGGCATGCTCGGCAAGCTGGGCTGCGAAGTGATCGTCGCCGCCCACGGTGGCGAAGCTCTGAGCCAGTTGGAGCAACAGGATTTCGACCTGGTGCTGATGGATTGCAACATGCCGGTCATGGACGGGTACGAGGCCAGCCGGCAGATACGCCGCAGCGGGCGCTGGCCGGACCTGCCGATCGTCGCCCTGACCGCCAACGCCATGCCCGAGGAGCGCGAACGCTGCCGGGCGGCGGGCATGAACGATTACCTGGCCAAACCGTTCCGCCGCGAGGAACTGATGGCGCTGCTCGAGCTATGGGTCAGCCCAGGACTTACCTGACGTACGCCAGCAATTGGTCCAGGCCGTCGCGCAGCTCATCGAGCCGGGCCAGATCGATACCACTGTCGCAGAGCAGCCGGGCCTTGAGCGGCGCAACCTGCGCGCGCAGGGCCAAGCCGGCCGGCGTCAGGCTCAGGTGCACCTCGCGCTCGTCATCAGGCGAACGCCGGCGCTGCACCAGCACCATCTGCTCCAGGCGCTTGAGCAGCGGTGTCAGCGTTCCCGAATCGAGTAACAGCCGCTCGCCCAGCGCTTTCACCGTGGGCTGTGGCGGTGCCCCGTCGTGCCACTCCCACAGGACCAGCATCGCCAGGTACTGTGGATAAGTCAGCCCCAGTTGGTCGAGCATCGGCTTGTAGCCACGAATGACCGCCCGCGACGCAGCATAGAGTTTGAAGCACAGTTGGCGGTCGAGTCGCAGCGAATCGGTAGGCAGATCATTCATTCGAGCAGGGCTTCAATCTCGCGGACAAGGTCCTCGGGCTTGGTCAGCGGGGCGAAACGCTTGACCAGCTTGCCGTCCTTGCCGATCAGGAACTTGGTGAAGTTCCACTTGATGCGCTCGGAGCCCAGCAGCCCGGGGGCGTCCTTCTTCAACTGGACAAACAGTGGGTGTGCCCCGGCGCCGTTGACCTCGATCTTCTTGAACAGCGGGAAGCTGACGCCGTAGTTCAGCTCGCAGAACTCGGAAATCGCCCCGTCGTTGCCCGGTTCCTGCTTGCCGAACTGGTTGCAGGGAAAACCAAGCACCACCAGGCCCTGGTCCTTGTAATGCTGCCAGAGTTCTTCAAGCCCCTTGTACTGCGGGGTGAAACCGCACTTGCTGGCAGTGTTGACCACCAGCAGGGCCTTGCCGGAGAAATCGGCGAGGGTCTTTTGCTCGCCCTTGATGGTGGTGCACGGAATGTTCAGCAGGTTTGCACTCATGACGGTTCCTCCATTGAATGTCGATCAAGATAGCGAGCAATTAGATTGCACACAATTCAATTGCCCGGGTTTATACAGAGTCATACCCCTACCGAATAACACCGGACTGCGGCAACTCCACCAGCCGATGGGAACGACACCTGACCTGCAGGAGCAAGGCTTGCCTGTGAAGGGAGCCTTTCGGTCGCCAAAAGCTTCGCAGGCAAGCCTTGCTCCTGCAGGTTCGGTGCTGCAGCCACGACGTTCAGCGTTTCCCCACAAGACTCGGGGCAGCCCTCAACTTCAGCTCTGAACCCGCGGCACCAGGTCCAGGCATACCGAGTTGATACAGTAGCGCAGGCCGGTCGGTGGCGGCCCATCGGGGAACACATGCCCCAGATGCGCATCGCAACGCGCGCAGACCACTTCGGTACGAATCATTCCGTGGCTGGTATCGCGGATCTCGACCATCGCGTGGCCGTCGATCGGCTCGTAGAAGCTCGGCCAGCCACAACCTGAATCGAACTTGGCCTTCGAATCGAACAGCGGCTCGTTGCAACAGATGCAATGATAGACACCATCGATCTTGGTGCCATTGTATTTCCCCGAAAACGGCCGCTCCGTGCCTTTCAGGCGACAGACGTTGTACTGCTCCGGATCGAGCATGGCACGCCATTCGTCCAGGGTTTTCTCCAGCTTTTCCATCGTTGTACCTCGGCGGCTGATAAAACCCCGATCTGTATCTTTTCCACGGATCGGGTGGCACGTATGATTGCGCCTCGTTGAACGCCAGTCTGGCACCCGCTTCAACCGCATTCAAATCGGATTTTCCGTCGCGGCAGCAAGGGGCCACGGGACGTGCCGCAAACGCAGTATTGCCACAGCGACCCCAGCAGGTCGCCTGGATCGTCCATTTTCGGGATCACATCACCATGCAGGTCAGCAAATCGAACAAGCTCGCCAACGTCTGCTATGACATTCGCGGCCCGGTGCTCAAGCACGCCAAGCGCCTGGAAGAGGAAGGCCATCGCATCCTCAAGCTGAACATCGGCAACCCGGCCCCCTTTGGTTTCGAAGCGCCGGACGAAATTCTCCAGGACGTGATCCGCAACCTGCCGACCGCCCAGGGGTACAGCGACTCCAAGGGGCTGTTCAGCGCGCGCAAGGCGGTGATGCAGTATTACCAGCAGAAGCAGGTCGAAGGTGTCGGCATCGAGGACATCTACCTGGGCAATGGCGTGTCCGAACTGATCGTGATGTCGATGCAGGCCCTGCTCAACAACGGCGACGAAGTGCTGGTCCCGGCCCCGGACTATCCGCTGTGGACCGCTGCGGTCAGCCTGTCCGGCGGCAAGGCGGTGCACTACCTGTGCGACGAACAGGCCAACTGGTGGCCCGACCTGGCCGACATCAAGGCCAAGATCACCCCGAACACCAAGGCCATGGTGATCATCAACCCGAACAACCCGACCGGTTCGGTGTATTCGAAGGAAGTCCTGCTGGGCATGCTCGAATTGGCCCGCCAGCACAACCTGGTGGTGTTCTCCGATGAGATCTACGACAAGATCCTCTACGACGATGCCGTGCACATCTGCACCGCCTCGCTGGCACCTGACCTGCTGTGCCTGACCTTCAACGGCCTGTCCAAGTCCTACCGGGTAGCCGGCTTCCGTTCCGGCTGGATCGCCATCTCCGGGCCCAAGCACAACGCCCAGAGCTACATCGAAGGCATCGACATACTGGCCAACATGCGCCTGTGCGCCAACGTGCCGAGCCAGCATGCGATCCAGACCGCCCTCGGTGGCTACCAGAGCATCAACGACCTGGTACTGCCGCCTGGCCGCCTGCTGGAGCAGCGCAACCGCACCTGGGAGCTGCTCAACGACATCCCGGGCGTCAGCTGCGTGAAGCCCATGGGCGCGCTGTATGCCTTCCCACGGATCGATCCGAAGATCTGCCCGATCCACAACGACGAGAAGTTCGTCCTCGACCTGCTGCTCTCGGAAAAGCTGCTGGTGGTGCAAGGCACGGCATTCAACTGGCCATGGCCGGATCACTTCCGCGTCGTTACCCTGCCGCGGGTCGATGACCTGGAGCAGGCCATCGGTCGCATCGGGCACTTCCTGAAATCCTACCGTCAGTAATATCCTACAACCGGCAGCGACTCCCGAAAGGAGTCGCTGTACGCGTCCCTCTCTCATCAGCTGTTTTTTGTATGCACTTGCGTCATTCACCGAACTGTCCGGCGCCGCGCGGTCAAAGCCTCTGCAACAGTGGTTTTCGGGGACTGGCAGCGGCTGCCAGACGAAAAAAGCCGACCTCTGCAATTCGGAAATAGCCGGCAGGATTCTACAATCGAACTGTAGGACACAGTTTGAAATAGTCACCCGGTTGAATAGGCAGAAGCGGCACCTTATATACCCCGCATGAAGCTACATCTTTAGATGAGGAGAAACTTTCAACCATGATGCGCATCCTGCTGTTCTTGGCTACCAACCTGGCGGTCGTGCTGATTGCCAGCATCACCCTGAGCCTCTTCGGCTTCAACGGGTTCATGGCAGCCAACGGGGTTGACCTCAACCTCAATCAGCTGCTGATTTTCTGTGCGGTCTTTGGTTTTGCCGGTTCGCTGTTCTCGCTGTTCATATCCAAATGGATGGCGAAGATGAGCACCAGTACCCAGATCATTACCCAGCCACGCACCCGCCACGAGCAGTGGCTGCTGCAAACCGTCGAGCAACTGTCCCGCGAAGCAGGGATCAAGATGCCGGAAGTCGGGATCTTCCCGGCCTACGAGGCGAACGCCTTCGCCACCGGCTGGAACAAGAACGACGCGCTGGTAGCGGTCAGCCAGGGCCTGTTGGAACGCTTCTCACCCGATGAAGTGAAGGCCGTGCTGGCCCACGAGATCGGCCACGTGGCCAACGGCGACATGGTCACCCTGGCACTGGTCCAGGGCGTGGTGAACACCTTCGTGATGTTTTTCGCGCGGATCATCGGCAATTTCGTCGACAAGGTCATCTTCAAGAACGAGGAAGGCCAGGGTATCGCCTACTACATCGCGACCATCTTCGCCGAAGTGGTATTGGGCTTCCTCGCCAGCGCCATCGTCATGTGGTTCTCGCGCAAGCGCGAGTTCCGTGCCGACGAAGCCGGTGCCAGCCTGGCCGGCACCGCCGCGATGATTGGCGCCCTGCAGCGCCTGCGTGCCGAACAGGGCCTGCCAGTGCACATGCCAGACACCCTCAATGCCTTCGGTATCAACGGTGGCCTGAAGCAGGGCCTGGCGAAGATGTTCATGAGCCACCCACCGCTGGAAGAGCGGATCGACGCCCTGCGTCGCCGCGGCTGACAGACCCTGTAGGAGCCGGCTTGAACTGGCTCCCATGGGTATTACACCCTCAGTCTGTCTCGTTCCTCTGCAACCGATACACCCGTTCCTCAAGGCGAGTCACCCCCGCCTTGAGGAACTTCCAGCTCTCGCCAAGCACATCCTTCTCCTCTTCCACTCGAACCTCCCACGCCGGCTCAAGCAGACTGCGTACCTCGCCGTCGAGCACCGCGAACGGTGGCCCGCTCAACAGCGACTGATCGTAATCCAGGGTAATCAGCAACCCCTGGCAACCTCCCGGCAGAATCTGCGTCAGATGGCGCGCATACCGCTCACGCATGTCGGCCGGCAAGGCAATCATCGCCGCACGGTCATAGACAGCCGAACAGTCGGCGACATCCTCGGCGGTCAGCGCAAAAAAGTCGCCACACCAGAGTGCCAATGGCCCGGCCTCGTAGATCCGGAATCCACCGTGTTCACGCACCCGGGGCTGGAGTTCGTGCTCTCGAAAGAAGTCCTCGATCGCCCTGCTCGACAGCTCCACGCCCAGCACCCGCAGCCCCTGCGCCGCCAGCCAGGCAAGGTCGAGGCTCTTGCCGCTCAGCGGCACCAACACCCGCGCCCCGGATTCCAGCGACAGGTCTGGCCAGTGGCGCTGCAGATAGGGATTGACCTGGTCGAGATGAAAGCCGATCTGACCCAGCTCCCAACGTTTGTGCCAAAACTCAGGCTGCATGTTTAACCCCAATAATTCGATCAAAACCCACTAAAACTTATATTAGATTTAGATCAATGATTTGAATGAAGATGGCATCATCTTAACGCTCAGGACCTTGCTCATGTTGCCCAGCCTGTTCATCTCCCATGGTTCGCCGATGCTGGCCCTCGAACCCGGCGCCAGCGGCCCGGCCCTGGCCCGGCTGGCCGCCGAGCTGGCGCGCCCGAAGGCCATCGTGATCGTCTCCGCGCACTGGGAAAGCCAGGGCCTTCTGGTCAGCAGCAACCCCCGGCCGGAAACCTGGCATGATTTCGGCGGGTTCCCCCGCGAACTGTTCGCCGTGCAGTACCCTGCTCCCGGCCAGCCGGAGCTGGCCGCCGAGGTGGCCCAATTGTTGACGGATGCAGGCCTGCCCGCACGACTGGACAATACTCGCCCCTTCGACCATGGCGTCTGGGTGCCGATGAAACTGATGTACCCCGCTGCCGATATCCCGATCGTGCAAGTCTCGCTGCCCAGTCACCTGGGCCCGGTCCTGCAGACCCGCATCGGACAAGTGCTGCGCAACCTGCGCGAGCAGGGCATTCTATTGGTAGGCTCCGGCAGCATCACCCATAACCTCGGCGAACTGAGCTGGCGCGCCGGGCCGGAGGTCATCGAGCCCTGGGCCAGGGACTTCCGTGACTGGATGGTGGACAAGCTCGCCGCCGATGACGACGCAGCGCTGAACGACTATCGCCGACAGGCCCCCCATGCTGTGCGCAACCACCCCAGCGACGAACACCTGTTGCCGCTTTACTTCGCCCGCGGCGCGGGCGAACGCATGGGCATCGTCCACCAGGGCTTCACCCTGGGCGCGCTGGGCATGGATATCTACCGCTTCGACTGAATGCCTTGATCGCAGGCAAAAAAAATCCCCGAACCAGTCGGGGATTTTTTTATCGATCAATCAACCCAGGGCTGATCAATCTTCGCGGTAGCGACGCAGTTTCAGCTGCTTGCCGGCAACACGGGTGTCCTTCAGCTTGGTCAGCAGGCGGTCCAGACCGTCTTCAGGCAGTTCCACCAGGCTGAAGCTGTCGCGCACCTGGATGCGACCGATGGCTTCACGCGCCAGGCCACCTTCGTTGAGGATGGCGCCCAGCAGGTTCTTCGCCGCGATACCGTCACGCGCGCCCAGCGCGGTGCGGCAACGGGCACGGCCTTCGGCCAGCGGCATTGGGGCACGACGTTCGCGCTCACCACGCTCGGAACGCTCGCCGGAACGCTCCGGACGATCGCCACGCGGCATGCTGTTCGGCACCAGCGGACGCTCTTTCTCGATCGCCGCCAGGTTCAGTGCCTGACCGTTGGTCGCCTTGCGCAGCAGGGCTGCGGCCAGGGCACGTGGGGTGCAACCGATATCGGCAGTCAGGCGATCGAGCAGATCACCGTGGGTCGATTCGGCGTCAGCCACCAGTGGCGACAGGCTGTTGGTCAGCTTCTTGATGCGCGCATCGAGAACGGCCTGGGCATCCGGCAGACGCACTTCAGCGACCTTCTGGCCGGTCACACGCTCGATAACCTGCAGCATGCGGCGCTCACGTGGAGTCACCAGCAGCAGCGCACGGCCTTCGCGACCGGCACGGCCGGTACGACCGATACGGTGAACGTAGGATTCCGGGTCGTACGGCATGTCCACGTTGAACACGTGGGTGATGCGCGGAACGTCCAGGCCACGGGCCGCTACGTCGGTAGCCACCACGATGTCCAGGCGACCATCCTTGAGCGAGTCGATCACGCGCTCACGCTGGTTCTGGGCGATGTCACCGTTCAGCGCCGCGGCCTTGTAGCCCTTGGCCTCGAGAGCGCTGGCCAGGTCCAGGGTCGCTTGCTTGGTGCGCACGAACATGATCAGCGCGTCGAAGTCCTCGACTTCCAGCAGGCTCAGCACAGCCGAGGTCTTCTGGTCGGCGTGAACCAGCAGGTGGGCCTGCTCGATCGCGGTGACGGTCTGGGTCTTGCTCTGGATCTTGACGTGTTTCGGATCCTTGAGGTGACGCTCGGCAATGGCGCGGATCGAAGCAGGCAGAGTGGCCGAGAACAGCACGGTCTGGCGGCTTTCCGGCATCGCCTTGAAGATGACTTCCAGGTCATCCATGAAGCCCAGCTTGAGCATCTCGTCGGCTTCGTCGAGAACCAGGTGGTTCACGGTCGCCAGGACTTTTTCGTCGCGACGCAGGTGGTCGCACAGACGGCCCGGGGTGGCGACAACGATCTGTGCGCCATTCCGGATTGCTTTCAGTTGTGGGCCCATCGGCGCGCCGCCGTAGACAGCCACGACCGTCACGCCAGGCATCTGCTTGGCGTAGGTTTCGAAAGCGGTTGCAACTTGCAGCGCCAACTCACGGGTTGGGGCCAGGATCAGAGCTTGCGGCTCGCGCTTGGACGGATCGATGCGGTGCAGGATAGGCAGGGCGAAAGCGGCCGTTTTACCGGTACCGGTTTGTGCCTGACCAATCATGTCGTGACCGGCAAGGATGATCGGGATCGACTGCTGCTGAATGGCCGAAGGCTCTTCGTAGCCGGTGGCGACTACTGCAGCGACAATACTGGGATGAAGTTCAAGAGCGGCGAAGCCGCCGATTTCCTGGGTCATGGGTCTGCCTCTAAGTGCATCCGCAAAGACCCATGCTCCAAAGCTGCGCATGCCGTGTAAGACTCGGAGAGTCACCCTGGCAGCTTTGTCGGCGGGGATTTGCGAAAACGATTGAATGAAAGGATCGTCGAGGGTAGTCCGCAGGGCGGACAGCACCCGAAGTTGACTTCGGGGAATTGCATACCTAAACGCGGCCCGGCTAAAGGCCGGCGCGCACTATACCGGAACTGGCGAAAAAAGGGAGATTTTTTTATCGCAAAAGGCCACGTCACGGCCCTTCGCAGCAGGCTTTGCGGATAATCGACCAGCCGCTTGCCGGCTATCCACGTGGCTTGCTGCTTAAACGGTTCACTCGTCGGATGGATCTCGACGGTTTTCAGGTCGCCGGACGAATGTCCTTGATCAGCGAACGCAACGAATAACCCAGGCGTGGTGCCAGATCGTCGGCGCGGGCAATCAACGCCTCCATGTCGAGCGACTGCTCCAGGTCCGCCGGAATGATCAGGATGACATTGCCCTCCTTCACCGGCAGTTCCCAGTAGTGCCGATGGTACAGGCCACGCAGCAGCGCCGCTCCAAGGGGCTTGCCGTCATCGGTGGCCCACTGGTTGATCACCAGCCAGCCGCCAGGGTTGAGTTTCTTCTGGCAGTTTTCCAGGAAAACCCACGCCAGGTGCCCCGCGCCCGGGCCGACATCGGTGTACAGGTCGACGAAAATCAGGTCCGCAGGTTCCGCCGTCTCCAGCAAGTCCAGAGCATCGCCGACACGAATGTAGAGCCGCGGGTCGTCGTCCAGGCCCAGGTACTCGATGGCCAGACGTGGCACGTCGGGACGCAACTCGATGGCTTCGACATCCTCCAGGGGCAGGAATTTCAGGCAGGCCTGGGTCAGTGTCCCGGCACCCAGCCCGAGGAACAGGGCACTTTCCGGCTGCTCGTGACACAGGGCGCCGATCAGCATCGCGCGGGTGTAGTCATACTCCAGCCAGCTCGGGTCGGCGGTAAACACGCAGCTCTGCTCGATCGCATCGCCAAATTCGAGGAAGCGGTAGTCCTCCACTTCCAGCACGCGAATCATGCCGAAGTCGTCATGCACTTCAGCCAACAGGCGCTCGACGCGCTCCTCACTCATTTCATCTCCTTGGCGCGACCGGCCGCTGCCGTCGCGATGAATCAACCGCTCGGCAACGAGCGGCAAAGCGCGATTGTCGGCCATGCCACGGCAGCAGGTCACGCACTAATTGCTGCTAACATGGGCCTCCGACCGTCCATAACTAGAGTGCATGATGAGCCAACCCTGGAGCCCCGACAGCTGGCGTCCCCTGCCGATCCAGCAACAACCGCAGTACCCGGACGCCGCTCATCTGCTGCGCGTCGAGCAGACCCTGGCCAGCTACCCGCCGCTGGTGTTCGCCGGCGAAGCCCGGGAACTGCGCCGCCAGTTCGCCGAGGTGACCGAAGGCCGCGCCTTCCTGCTCCAGGGCGGCGACTGTGCGGAAAGCTTCGCGGAGTTCTCGGCGGCGAAGATTCGCGACACCTTCAAGGTGCTCTTGCAGATGGCGGTGGTGATGACCTTTGCCGCTGGCTGCCCGGTGGTCAAGGTCGGGCGCATGGCCGGCCAGTTCGCCAAACCACGCTCGGCCAACGATGAAACCATCAACGGCGTGAGCCTGCCGGCCTACCGCGGCGATATCGTCAACGGCATCGGTTTCGACGAGAAGAGCCGCGCCCCCGATCCCGAGCGCCTGCTGCAGTCCTACCACCAGTCGACGGCCACTCTCAACCTGCTACGGGCCTTTGCCCAGGGCGGTTTCGCCGACCTGCACCAGGTGCACAAGTGGAACCTGGACTTCATCGCCAATTCGGCCCTGGCCGAGAAGTACAGCCAACTGGCCGACCGCATCGACGAAACCCTGGCGTTCATGCGTGCCTGTGGCCTCGACACCGCGCCGCAACTGCGCGAGACCAGCTTCTTCACCGCCCACGAAGCCTTGCTGCTGAACTACGAGGAAGCCTTCGTCCGCCGCGACAGCCTGACCAACGACTACTACGACTGCTCGGCGCATATGCTCTGGATCGGCGACCGCACCCGCCAGCTGGACGGTGCCCACGTCGAATTCCTGCGCGGGGTGAACAACCCGATCGGGGTCAAGGTCGGCCCGAGCATGAACACCGACGAACTGATCCGGCTGATCGACATCCTCAACCCGGACAACGATCCGGGCCGCCTCAACCTGATCGTGCGCATGGGCGCGAACAAGGTCGGCGAGCACCTGCCACAGCTGATCCGCGCAGTGGAAAGTGAAGGCAAGCGGGTACTGTGGAGCTCCGACCCGATGCACGGCAACACCATCAAGGCCAGCAGCGGCTACAAGACCCGCGACTTTGCGCAGATCCTCAGCGAAGTGAAGCAGTTCTTCCAGGTGCACCAGGCCGAGGGCAGCTATGCCGGCGGTATTCATATCGAGATGACCGGGCAGAATGTCACCGAGTGCATCGGTGGCGCGCGGCCGATTACCGAAGATGGCTTGTCGGACCGGTATCACACCCACTGCGACCCACGGATGAACGCCGACCAGTCGCTGGAATTGGCGTTCCTGATTGCCGAGACGCTGAAGCAGGTGCGGCGCTGAGTCAGTAAAACAGTCTGTGCGGGACAGCTCTTCAGAGCAACCCGCGCAACCGCTGAGCACTCGCCCTTGGGCAATTGAGCTGGATATCCGCCAGCCCCAGCCAGTCCGCCAACTGCCGCAGGCTGGCTGCCAACGCCACCATCCCCGCATCGTCCAAACCTTGCGCTTCCTCGTGCACCGCATGCACCGCCAAGCGCCCTTGCGCCCGCTCGGCCCGCAGGTCGACCCGAGCGGCAATGCGCTCGCCATGCAGGAACGGCAACACGTAATAGCCATAGACCCGCTTGTGCTGTGGCGTATAGATCTCCAGCCGATAGCGGAAATCGAACAGCCGCTCGGTACGGCTGCGCTCCCAGATCAATGAGTCGAACGGCGACAGCAAGGCGCTGGCCTCGACCTTGCGCGGTACCTTGATCGCCACGGGACAATACGCCGGCTGGCGCCAGCCCTGCACCTGGCAAACCTCTATCTCACCCGCCTCGACCAGTTCCGCCAGGCGCGCCCGACTGTCGACCGGATCGAGTCGATAGTAGTCGCGCAAATCCTTCTCCGTCGCCACACCCAGTGCAACGGCCGCCTGACGCAGCAAACCGCGCTGGGCCTCGGCTTCGTCGATCAACGGTTGTGCCAGCAGCGCCTGGGGAATCACCCGCTCCGGCAGATCATAGAGCCGCTCGAAACCGCGACGCCCGGCCACGGTGACCTCGCCGGCGGCGAACAGCCATTCCAGCGCATGCTTCTCGGCACTCCAGTCCCACCAGGGGCCGGCCTTTTCCTCGCGACTCGACAGACTCCCAGCCCCCAGGGCTCCGCGTTCCTCGACCAGCGCCAGCACCCGGCGAATGGTCGCCTGCTCTTCACGACCGAACCGCGCCATCTGCTGATAGATACCCTCGCCGCGGGATGCCCGCGCCATGCGCCAGCGCATCAGCGGGTACAACGCCATCGGCAGCAACGAGGCCTCGTGCCCCCAATACTCGAACAGCGTACGCTGCCGCCCCTGGCTCCAGGCGGCCTGGTCGAGCAGATCGGCGGAGTAATTGCCCAGGCGGGAAAACAGCGGCAGGTAGTGGGAACGCACCAGGGCGTTGACCGAATCGATCTGCACCACACCCAGGCGCTCGATCAGCCGATTGACCTGCAATGGCCGGACCGCCGCCGGGCTCCTGCGGCCATGGAATCCCTGGGCCGCCAGTGCCAGGCGACGGGCTTGCTTCAACGAGAACGACAGGTCTGCGGGCATGGGTGCCTCCTTGTGAACCCGCAAGCTACTCCAGAGCGACCCGGTTTGTGTAGCACCCATGTGTTCGCCATCAGCGCCCCTTGCCCAGCGGATCGTTCCAGAAGTGCTGATGGGTTTCCCCCTCGATATCGGCGCGGCTGAGCCCGATGTCCTTGAGAGCATCGTCGCTCAACGACGCCAGCATCTGGCGCTCCCGGGACAACTCATGCCAGCGCTCCAGGCGCTGCCATAAACCCGCCAGCGAGAAACCCTTGCGCGCACTCCCATCCACCAACAGATAACCTTTCTGACCTTTCATCATCCTGCCCTCCAGTAGGGGATGACTGGAGTCTGTGCCTGGGGCTAAGATCAATCCAACGAATGTTTCTTATGCAACACATCTCGGAGATTGATGAATTGTCCAGCTACCCGAGCATCGATACCGACGTCCTGCGCACATTTGTCGCGATTGCCGAACACGGCGGTTTCACCAAGGCCGGGGAAATGGTCAACCGCACGCAATCGGCCGTGAGCATGCAGATGAAACGGCTGGAGGAGGATGTGCTGCAGCGCCAGTTGTTCGAGCGCGAGGGCCGGCAGATGCGCCTGACCGCCGAAGGCCAGGTCCTGCTCGGCTATGCCCGGCGGATACTGAAATTGCAGAGCGAGGTATTCAATACCCTGCGCGAGCCGCACATGGTCGGCCTGGTGCGCATCGGCGTACCCGATGACTACGTGATGCGTTTCCTGCCGGGCATTCTGTCGCGCTTCGCCCAGTCTTATCCACTGGTGCAGATCGAGGTGAACTGCGAATCCTCGACGCAGTTGCTGCAACGCCAGGACCTGGACCTGACCATCGTCACCCGCAAGCCGGGTGACGAGCTTGGCCAGTTGCTGCGCCAGGAACGCCTGGTATGGGCCGAGGCGCAGAACGCGGCGATCCATGAGCAGAATCCGCTACCCCTGGCCATGGATGGCATGGCCTGTTTCTGCACGCAATGGGCCTGCAACGCCCTGGACGCCCGTGGCCGCGACTACCGCCTGGCCTACAACTGCCCGAGCCTGTCGACCATCATGGCGGTGGTCAATGTCGGCCTGGCGATGACTGCCCAGCTGGAAAGTCTGGTTCCCCAGGACTGGCGTATTCTCGGCGAAGCCGAAGGCCTGCCACAGCTGCCGCTGCTCAATATCATGCTGGTGCGCAACCCGAACAAGCCTTCGCCGATCACCGAGTGCCTGGCCGACCACATTGTCGACGGTTTCAGGCCTTGAGGCCGAGCAGCAGCGCGCCAATCACCAGGTAGACACAGAACAGCGCGCGCAGCATTTTCTCCGGCAAGGCATAGGCCATTTTCACGCCCCAGCTGATACTGAGCAGGCCGCCAATAGCCATTGGAATTCCCATCTGCCAGTCCACTTCGTGGTGAACTGCATAGGTCACCAGCGTCACGCTGGTGCTGGGCAGCGCCAGGGCCAGCGACAAGCCCTGGGCCACCACCTGCGAAGTGCCGAAGACGATGGTCAGGAATGGCGTGGCCACTACCGCGCCACCGACTCCGAACATCCCGCCCATGGCTCCGGATCCGGCGCCCAGAACGCCCAGCCACGGCCAGGGGTAACGCATCTGTGCCGACTCGGCCGAAGGCGCCATGAACGAGCGCACCAGGTAGAACAGCGCCAACGCCAGCAGGAAACCGACAAAGCACAGGCGCATGCTGCGCGGGTCCAGTCCCACCGCCCAGAGGGCGCCGAACCAGGCGAAACAGAAACTCATCACCACCAGCGGCAAGGCGTGCTTCAACTGGATGCGATTGCGCTGATGGTAGCGGTACAAGGCCAGCACCACGTTCGGCACCACCATCACCAATGCCGTGCCCTGGGCCATCTGCTGGTCCAGGCCGAACAGGATACCCAGCACCGGAATCGCGATCAGGCCGCCGCCAATGCCGAACAGGCCACCCACCGCGCCCATCGCCACACCCAGTACCAAGTACTCGATCAATTCAATCACAACGCACTCCCCGCTCAATGGGCGCCATGCTACGCAGTCGCCTCTGGTAGGGAAACGCACAACAACGCACAATGGCTATGCCAATTACGCACAAGCGAATTTCATGAATCCCACTAGCCTTACAGACCAACTCGGCTTGTTCCTCGATGTGCTGGAGGCCGGCAGCTTTTCCGCCGCCTCCCGCCGCCATCCGCTGACACCCTCGGCGGTGGCCAGGCGGATCGACAGCCTGGAAGCTTCGGTCGGATCGCGCCTGTTCATTCGCAGCACCCATGCGGTACGTGCCACTCCCGCCGGGCTGGCGTTCGCCGAACGGGCCCGGCGGATCGTCGCCGAGCTGCGCATGGCGCGGGCCGAGGCGGTGTCGCTGAGCAATGCGCCAGAGGGCCTGATCCGCATCGACGCCCCCGCCGCGTTTGGTCGTCGCCACCTGGCCCCGGCCATCGCCGACTTCCTCGTCGACTATCCGGGACTGGATGTGCAACTGCACCTGATCGACAGCTTTGTCGACATGCAGGGCTCCAACCTGGGCAAGGTCGACCTGGTCCTGCGTGCCGGGCAATTGGCCGATACACGACTGGTAGCCACGCCCCTGGCCAGCCTCGTGCGCATCGCCTGCGCCAGCCCGGCCTACCTCAAGGCCCGTGGCAAGCCGCTGCGCCCCGAGGAGTTGAGCGAGCATGACGGCCTCGACTGGGACGCCCTGGCACCACCCATGGCCTGGCGCTTCCAGCAGGACGGGCAGATGCAATTGCAACGCCCGGCGCGGATCCGCATGACCTCCAACAATGCCGAGGCGCTGTTGTCCGGCGCCCTGGGTGGCCTGGGCGTGGCCCATCTGCCGACCTGGCTGACCAGCGAGTACCTGCTGCGCGGCGAACTGCTGCCACTGTTCTGCGACAACGGCCTGCCGAAGGTGGAAACCTCCGGCATCTATGCGTTGCGCCTGGACCAGCCCGCCAACTCCCGCAGCCGACTGCTGCTGGAATTTCTCAAGAGCCGGTTCAGCCCCGTCCCGCCCTGGGACCTGGCGCTGCAGAGCGGGCTGGGCCGACATTCATAGGGAAAATTCCCTGGCGCATTAAAGATTCGCCCGCTAGATTCAACAGATGTGACACACAAGGTTTCAGTGATGAACAGCAATACCGACAACTGCGACGACCTGCTCCTGGACAACCAGGTGTGCTTTGCCCTGCACTCCACCTCGTTGTTGATGACCAAAGTCTACAAACACCTGCTCCAGGCTCTGAACCTGACTTATCCACAGTACCTGGCGATGATCGTGCTGTGGGAACAGGACCGCCTGACCGTCGGCGAGATCAGCAACAAGCTGCTGACCGATCCCGGCTCGCTGACCCCGCTGCTCAAGCGGCTGGAGGCCGAAGGCCTGCTGAGCCGAACCCGCAGCAAGGAAGACGAGCGCGTGGTCATCATCGAACTGACCGACGCCGGCCGTGCCTTGCGTGACAAGGCCCGGAACATTCCGCAGTGCATCCTGGCCGCCGGTGGCGGCTCCATGGAACGCCTGAAGGCACTGCAAGCCGAGCTGCTCGAATTGCGCGCGCATCTACAGGACAGTCTCTAAGGGTAAACCCGCGTCAGGTAGGAAAATTTTCCCACTGGGGCGAGCGGGCTTGTCGAGACACCGCACCGCCGCGCTCGGCTGCAAGGCGGCCGTAAATCAGCCATTTCATATCTCCTGGCACTATGAGTTGCCTGGCGTCAGGGCTGCTTTGCAGCCCAGCGCGGCGGTGCGGCGTCCCGACAAGCCCGCTCACCACAATCACAAGCACAGCTCCCTCCGATTACAGCACCAGCGTACAAGCCGACAGCCCTGGCTACCGCGAAAATCCACACCGCACTGCCCCGCTCACGGACGCCCTTAAAAGCCTGCGAGCAATTTTTTTGAAAAATTACATTGCGCGCAAAATATTTGTGCAGTACATTTAAATCGTACTCAGTTAGCGCACAAACATTTAGCGCAAAATCAATCATCTGAAATGACGAGGTCCACCATGAAAGCTCTCTATACCGCAGTTGCAACCGCTACCGGTGGCCGTGATGGCCGTGCTATCTCCAGCGACAACATCCTTGACGTGAAACTCGCCACACCGAAGGAACTCGGTGGTGCCGGTGGTGAAGCCACCAACCCTGAGCAACTGTTCGCCGCCGGCTACTCGGCCTGCTTCATCGGCGCCCTGAAGTTCGTTGCCAGCCAGAACAAGCGCCAGATCCCTGCCGATGCATCGATCACCGCCCATGTCGGCATCGGCCAGATCCCTGGCGGCTTCGGCCTGGACATCGACCTGCACATCAGCCTGCCAGGCCTGGAGCAGGCTGACGCACAGAGCCTGGTCGACGCAGCCCACCAGGTCTGTCCGTACTCCAACGCCACCCGTGGCAACGTCGACGTCCGTCTGCACGTAACCGTCTAACCCGAGCCGAAAAACCAAGGAGCTGCACATGAACACT
The DNA here is from genome assembly GCF_059730225.1 of Pseudomonas sp. UTLPPB19802. Taxonomy (NCBI): domain Bacteria; kingdom Pseudomonadati; phylum Pseudomonadota; class Gammaproteobacteria; order Pseudomonadales; family Pseudomonadaceae; genus Pseudomonas; species Pseudomonas sp. UTLPPB19802. Next base: position 2,860,043 of record NZ_AP048545.1, on the reverse strand, counting down.
TTCAGCAAGGTCCTGACCGGTACTCTGCTCGCGCTGTCCGTCCAGGGGGCGTTCGCCGCCGAAAACACCGGCGTCGAACACAACACCCAGGCGTTTCTCGATGCACTGAATGCCGGTACCGGCAAGCCGATGGAGCAGATGACGCCGACCGAGGCCCGCGCCGTGCTGTCCGGCGCGCAGTCCGGGGTCAAGTTGACCCTGCCGCGCACCGACATCAGCCAGAAGACCATCCAGGTCGACGGCAAGCCGCTGCAACTGACCATCGTCCGCCCGGCCGGGGTCAAGGGCAACTTGCCAGTGTTCATGTTCTTCCATGGTGGCGGTTGGGTACTGGGGGACTTCCCCACCCATGAGCGGTTGGTCCGCGACCTGGTCGTGGGGTCCGGAGCGGCGGCGGTGTTCGTCAACTACACCCCGTCCCCCGAGGCCCACTACCCGGTGGCGATCAACCAGGCCTATGCCGCGACCCAGTGGGTTGCCGAGCACGGCAAGGAAATCGGCGTCGACGGCAAGCGCCTGGCAGTGGCCGGCAACAGCGTCGGCGGCAACATGGCGGCGGTGGTCAGCCTGATGGCCAAGGACAAGGGCACCCCGGCGATCAAGTTCCAACTGCTGCTGTGGCCGGTGACCGACGCCAACTTCGAGACAGCGTCCTACAACCAGTATGCCGAGGGGCACTTCCTCACCAAGAACATGATGAAGTGGTTCTGGGACAACTACACCACCGATGCCGCGCAGCGCAGCGAGATCTACGCCTCGCCACTGCGGGCCACCACGGCGCAGCTCAAGGGCCTGCCGCCAGCGCTGATCCAGACCGCCGGGGCCGATGTGCTGCGCGATGAAGGTGAAGCCTACGGTCGCAAGCTGGACGAAGCCGGCGTACCGGTGACCAGCGTGCGCTACAACGGCATGATCCACGACTACGGCCTGCTCAACGTCGTCAGCCAGGTGCCGGAAGTCCGCTCGGCCCTGCTGCAGGCGTCCCAGGAGCTGAAGCAGCACCTGAAGTAATCCAGGTCCTGCAAAAAGGCATAAAAAAACCCGGAAAATTCCGGGTTTTTTTATGTGACATCGAGCAATTACTTCTTGCTGCGACCCTTGAAGGAGTTGTCACGGGTGTCGATATCGATCCACTCGTCGATTTCGATGAAGTCGGCAACCTGGACTTCAGTACCGTTCTTCAGCTTGGCAGGCTTCATGACCTTGCCGGAAGTGTCGCCACGAGCAGCGTTCTCGGTGTAGACAACCTGACGGCTGATGGTGGTCGGCAGTTCTACGGAGACCAGGCGGCCTTCGAAGAAAACGGCTTCGCAGACGTCTTCCATGCCTTCTTCGACGAACGGCAGAACGGACTCGATGTCCTCGGCGTTCAGTTCGTACATGGTGTAGTCAGAGGTATCCATGAACGTGTAGGAGTCACCGCTGATGAAGGACAGGGTGGCTTCCTTGCGATCCAGGATCACGTCGTCCAGCTTGTCGTCCGCACCGTATACGGTTTCGGTCTTGTAACCGGTCAGCAGGTTCTTCAGCTTGGTCTTCATGATCGCGCTGTTACGACCAGACTTGGTGAACTCGGTTTTCTGGACCAGCCAAGGATCGTTGTCGATACGCAGCACGGTACCGGGTTTCAGTTCTTTACCAGTTTTCATTGCGAATATCCGAATTTGGATGGGATGTACAAAAATCTAGGCCGCATATCATATCGAACTTTGGCGAAACTGTACCAGCGCTGTCGACAGATCGACCTGCGAGCCCAGTTCATCGCACCAGCGCTCGGCGTGCGCGTTCAGCTCCAACTCATGGCGCAACAGCGAAGACCAGGCCCGCCCCATGTCGCCCGCGGTATTCCAGGCCCGCCACCAACCGCTGAACGCCTCCTGTGCTGGCGCCGACAGTTCGCGGGTGTAGAGGGCGAGAAACGCCTCCAGCTTCTCCAGGTGGACGTCCTCCTCCTGCCGGTAGATATGCCAGAGCAGTGGCCGCCCGGCCCACTGTGCACGGATGAACGAGTCTTCGCCGCGGATCGCGTTGAAATCGCAGCTCCACAGCAGGCGGTCGTAATCCTGCTGGGGGACGAACGGCAGGACCTGCACCGTCAGCGCCCCGCGCACCTGGCTATCGCCAACGTCGAAAGCCGCAACGCCAAGCCAGTCACGCACATCCGTCAACACCCGGCCTTCCGGCACCAGCAGCCGGGTTGGCCGGGTATCGGCAGCCAGGGCGTCGAGCCAAGTGGCCACCGCCGGGTTCTCGTAGGCGAACAGCGAAACCAGCCGCTCACCGTCCATCGGCTCAACGCCCAGGCCACGCAGGAAGTCCCGACGCGCCTGCGGGTCGGCCTGGAACGCCCGCCGCTCCTCCAGCAACCCGGCCTCGCGCAGAAGCCCCCCAGTTCCCGGAACAAAGCCTGGGAAAAAGAAGAATTTCTGCACCTGCCTGTACTTGACCGACGGCAGCCCATGACAACCGACGATCCAGTCCTCGGCACTCAGGTAATCCAGGTTGAGCCACAACGGAATAGTCTCGCGCTCGGCCATCGCCTCCAGGTATTCGGCAGGCAACTGGCAGGCAAACGCCGCGATCACCACATCCGCCGCCGGCACCGGCTGCCAGGCGCCCGACCAGCGGCGCACATCGACGCCCTGACGGATCTGCTGCGCGCAATCGATGTCGAGTTCCGGACACAGGCGCTCGAATGAACGCAGATCGTCGACCCACAGGCGCACCGCCAACCCGTGCTCCGCCACCAGTTGCCGGGCCAGGCGCCAGGTCACGCCGATATCGCCGTAGTTGTCGACGACGGTGCAGAAAATATCCCAGTTGGCCGGCATGCAGGGGCTCCGTTTGGCAAAGGCGTCGATTGTCCGCGCAAATCTCCCTGCGCAGAAGGGCCCACGTCGATTAATCTTCATGGGACAATCGCATCCTGCTCCGACCCAACCGCCAGGAGGCCGCCATGGCTTATCGCCCCCAACCGCCGCGCCGCTTGTATGTCACCCTCAACCCACTGCAACTGACCGGCTGCATCGCCCTGGGCATCTGGCTCGGTTTCGTCGCACTGGCCCTTACCGCCTGGCTGCTGGCACGGGTGTTCGTCACCCAGCCGCTGGCGCCCCTCGCCGATGCTGCCCGGCAACTGAGCCAGCCCAACGCGGCCAGCACCCCTGCCGCCCCCGCCGCACCGCAGGCTCCGGGCGACTCGACGCAGATGTTCGAGCAGTACAAGGACAACCTGCGCAAGAACGAAGAACAGCAGCGCCTGGAGCAGGCCCGCAACAGCTATCGCAACCTGTCCAACCCAAAGTGCCAGTTCTGGCTGCAGCAGGACCAGACCGCGCCCAGCGACAAGAGCCGGGCCAACGTCCTGCAGTTCTGCAATTGAACGGGCTGGAGAGCGTGGACAAGCGCGGCGTGCATCAGTTGATAATCGATACCTTGGCGGTCGACCTCGACGTGCTGCAGCGGGCGGCACAAACCGCCTACGAAGCCGCAACTCATGAAGAGAACGTCGCCGAGAACAAGTACGACACCCTCGGCCTGGAGGCGTCCTACCTGGCGACCGGCCAGGCGCGACGCACCGAGGAAATCCGCCAGGCCTTGAAGCGCTGCCGGGAACTCCCCCTCAAGCCCCATGACGAACAGGCCGGCATCCAACTCGGTGCCTTGCTGACCCTCGAAGCCGAGAACGGTAGCGAACAGTTGCTGTTCCTGGCCCCGGACGCGGCCGGCCTGAAGGTGGAGTGGAAGGGACGTTCGATCACCGTGATCAGCCCGCGCTCGCCGCTGGGCCAAGCCTTGCTGGGCAAGCTCGATGGCGACGAGGTACAGATCGCCGTGGCCGGTGTGCGCCAGCGCTATTGGGTAACCGGCGTCAGTTGAACAGCGGCGTTACTTGGCTGCAGCCATCAGGCGATTGACCTCGCTGCGCACCATGCTGGTGTATTCCGGAGGGGACAGGGTATCGAGTTCGGAGCGTACCCATTCCGCCCACTTGCCCTTGCGCTTGGCGCGCTCGCCGAACAGTCGTGCCGCCTCGCCCTTGGCCTTGCCCAGGTTGCTCTGCCAGAGCTCGAACAAACGGGATTTCTCATCCTCGATGGCGGCCCGCTCGGCCAGGGACTTGTTAGCCAGATTGAAGCTCATTGGAAAATCCTGCGGTACAAATAGAAGCGTATCTTACACTGTCACTGGCCACATCCGACCGGGGATTTTCGCTCGTCCCGGGCACGACAGGAAAAAATTGCAACTTTCCCGGCCCCGCGCGACTCCCATTGTTCAGCACCTCATTCACTTGCAAAGGAACATTGCCATGGCCCGTAAATCCGCCGTACAAGCCGCCGAGGATCAGATCAAGGACCAGGCCTTCAGCGAGTTGCAGGCACTGATCCAGGAGTCGGAAAAACTGCTCAAGGACAGTGCTTCGCTGGTGGGCGAGGAAGGCGAGAGCCTGCGCGCCCAGGTCAGCCAGAAACTCAAGCAGGCGCTGGACTCGGTCACCCATGTGCGCGACACCACCCGTCCGGTGGTGGAGGCGACCGAAACCTACATCGGCGGTCACCCCTGGCAGACCGTGGCGATCTCCGCAGGTTTCGGCCTGGTGGTCGGTCTGCTGCTGGGCCGCCGTTCCTGAGTTAGCCCCCAGGGCCATGCCCACCCCGTAGCCGAGCTGGTTTATTGACCGGCCAGCTCGCGCAACTGCCGCAATTCTTCGCTCGACAGTTCGATTCCATGCGCCATCGAGGCAGCTCGTTGCCGATGCCGCCGGTCCCCCGGCAGGCGCTGCAAACCGACACCCTGCATCTGGCTGACCAATGCCTGACTGCGCTCGGCGAAATCCCGTCCGGCAGAGCGCGCCGGATCGATGACAATAATCAACTGCCCGGTCCAGGGCGTCTTGGCACCGGGATGCCGCGACCAGTCGAACTCGAAGGAAAAGTTGCCGCCAGTCAGCGCAGCCGCCAGCAACTCGACCATCATCGACAGCGCCGAGCCCTTGTGCCCGCCGAACGGCAGTAGCGCCCCGCCCTCCAGGATCGCCTTGGGATCACAGGTCGGCCGTCCCTCACGATCCACGCCAATACCCGCCGGCAAGAGTTCGCCCTTGCGCGCCGCGATCTGCACATCGCCGTGGGCCATGGCACTCGTAGCCAGGTCGAACACGATCGGGTCGGCACCGGCGCGGGGCGCTGCAAAGGCAATCGGGTTGGTACCGAACAGCGGCCGCTCGGCGCCGTGGGGCACCACGCAGGTCATGGAGTTGACCACGCTCAGCGCCACCAGGCCTTCATAGGCGAACGGCTCGACATCCGGCCACAGCGCCGCGAAATGGTGGGAATTACGAATCGCCAATACCGCAATCCCGGCGCTGCGGACCTTTTCCAGCAACAGCTCGCGGGCCGCAGCCAGTGCCGGCTGGGCGAAACCGTTGGCGGCATCGACCCGCACGAAGCCCGACGCCACGTCCTCGACCACCGGCACCGCCTGGCCATCGACCCAGCCGCTGGCCAGTGTCGAGACATAACCCGGTATGCGAAATACCCCATGGCTGTGGGCGCCGTCCCGTTCGGTACTGGCGCAGTTCTCGGCCAGCACCCGCGCGACCTCCGGCGACGTGCCGTGGCGCTGGAAAATCTGCTGCAAAAGCGCAATCAGATCAGCGTGGGAAATGTGTTGAGTAGCCGTATTGCAAGGTGCAGACATCCGAGACTCCGATTCCGATTGGTTTTATTGGAAGAACGAGAGAAAGCGGTACCAGGGCAGACATCGGCACTATCGAACGGCCATCGTGAACCTGTCAAACAGCCGAAAATCAAAGTGTACACACGACTGTAACCATAAGTGTCACATCAGTGTGCACATATTCTTCTCCCGCACCATTAAGTGACATGTCGGGTCCAGATCAGCACGGGAGCGCTCCCGCTTGAATTTCTGCGCTGAAAGAAATTGCTGTTCGAACGGTCAACTTATATTTCTTTTATTTCATGATGTTAGCTATATAAAAAAGAAACCGAAATTAGCAGATCATTTTATAGACCGAAACCTGGCACAGAACTGGCTTAGCTCCACATAGAATTTGTATACAACTTCATAAAAACCTACATACAAAAAGCTCACCGAGCGCTGCCCCGCCACCCTGCGGGACTCAGCCCGGGGCCAGGAGCCAGCCGGAATGCCTACCAGTCTCTCGTCACACGTCGCACTGGATCTTCCCGTCTCATCGCTCGATCTGCACACCACCCTCAGCCCGCGCCTGCACAATCCGGACCTGGCGCCGACCAAGGTCGAAGGACGGCGCTGGGGCGGTTACAGCATCTTCGCCCTGTGGACCAACGATGTGCACAACATTGCCAACTACTCCTTCGCCATCGGTCTTTATGCGATGGGCCTGGGCGGTTGGCAGATCCTGCTGTCACTGGGCATCGGCGCGGCCCTGGTGTATTTCTTCATGAACCTCTCGGGCTTCATGGGCCAGAAGACCGGCGTGCCGTTCCCGGTGATGAGCCGGATCAGTTTCGGTATCCACGGCGCACAACTGCCAGCGCTGATCCGGGCGGTGATCGCGATCGCCTGGTTCGGCATCCAGACCTACCTGGCCTCGGTGGTCTTCCGGGTGCTGCTGACCGCCATCCACCCCGGCTTCGCCGATTACGACCACAACTCGATCCTCGGCTTGTCGACGCTCGGCTGGGTCTGCTTCGTAATCATCTGGTTCGTGCAGTTGGTGATCCTCGCCTACGGCATGGAAACAGTGCGCCGCTACGAAGGTTTTGCCGGGCCGGTGATCCTGCTCACCGTGGCCGCCCTGGCCGCCTGGATGTACACCCAGGCCGGTGCAACCATCGCCTGGTCGATCCGCGAGCCACTGACCGGTGGCGAGATGTGGCGCAACATCTTCGCCGGCGCAGCACTGTGGCTGGCAATCTACGGCACGCTGATCCTCAATTTCTGCGACTTCGCCCGCTCCTCGCCAAGCCGCCGGACCATCCTGGTCGGCAATTTCTGGGGCCTGCCGGTGAACATCCTGATGTTCGCCAGCATCACCGTGCTGCTCTGCGGTGCGCAATTCCAGATCAACGGCCAGGTGATCCAGAGCCCTACCGATATCATCGCCTCGATCCCCAACACCTTCTTCCTGGTGCTCGGCTGCCTGGCGTTCCTGATCGTCACCGTGGCAGTGAACATCATGGCCAACTTCGTCGCCCCGGCCTTCGTCCTCAGCAACCTGGCGCCACGCCTGCTGACCTTCCGCCGCGCCGGGCTGATCAGCGCCGCGATCGCCGTACTGATCCTGCCGTGGAACCTCTACAACAGCCCGCTGGTGATCGTCTATTTCCTCTCAGGGCTGGGCGCCCTGCTCGGCCCGCTGTACGGCGTGATCATGGTCGACTACTGGCTGCTGCGCAAAGGCCGCGTCGATGTCCCGGCGCTCTACAGCGAAGACCCGACCGGTCCGTACTACTACAGCCATGGCGTCAACCTGCGGGCGGTGGCGGCATTCGTTCCGGCGGCACTGATCGCCATCGTGCTGGCCCTGGTACCGGGCTTTGCCAGCGTCTCGCCGTTCTCCTGGATGTTCGGCGCTGGCATCGCCGGCTTGCTCTACCTGGTCATCGCCAAGCGCGAAGCCCACTACACCGAGGTCAGCGGCGCCGCGATCGCCGTCGACAACCCCTGCCACTGAACATCTGACACTGAAACAGGCCCGCCCGCCTGAGGCGGGCCCTGCCGAACAAGGATTGATCCATGCGGATTCTGATCGTCAACGTCAACACCACTGCCTCGATCACCGAGGCCATTGCCCGCCAGGCCCAGGCTGTCGCCGCGCCGGGTACCGAAATCGTAGGCCTGACACCCTACTTCGGCGCCGATTCGGTGGAAGGCAATTTCGAAAGCTACCTGGCCGCCATCGCCGTGATGGACCGCGTGCTGGCCTATGACCAGCCCTATGACGCGGTGATCCAGGCCGGCTACGGCGAGCACGGCCGCGAAGGCCTGCAGGAGTTGCTCGATGTACCGGTGGTGGACATCACCGAAGCCGGCGCCAGCACGGCGATGTTTCTCGGCCACGCCTACTCGGTGGTCACCACCCTGGATCGTACCGTGCCGCTGATCGAGGACCGGCTGAAGCTGGCCGGGCTCCATCAGCGCTGCGCCTCGGTGCGCGCCAGCGGCCTGGCGGTGCTGGAACTGGAAGAAGATCCGCAACGGGCGGTCGATGCCATCGTCCGGCAGGCCGAGCGGGCCGTACAGGACGACAAGGCTGAAGTGATCTGCCTGGGCTGTGGTGGCATGGCCGGCCTTGATGAACAGATCCGCCAGCGTACCGGCGTACCGGTGGTGGATGGCGTGACGGCGGCGGTGACCATTGCCGAGTCGCTGGTGCGCCTGGGCTTGTCGACCTCCAAGGTGCGCACTTATGCCAAGCCCCGGCCGAAGCAGATCATCGGCTGGCCGGGGCATCTGCGCCGCTGAAGGGCCAGGCATGGGGGAGGATGGCCGCCCTTGGCGGTTCGCGGGCAAGCCCGGCTCCTACAGGGGGGCGGTGTGCACGGATCAGATGTTGGCGCCGCTCTTCTGTAGGAGCCGGGCTTGCCCGCGAAGAGGCCCGCAAATCCGGCCCGGATCAATGGAGACCTCTGCAAGACCAGGAAAGGAGGTTTCTTCAGGATGGCTGGCGGGCGTCAAAGCGCACCGCCAGTTGCTGCTCGGCGAACTGCTCGATGATGAAGTCGACGAAGGAGCGGGTCTTGCCCGGCAGCAGCCTATGCTCGGCGTAGTAGATCGAGATATGCCCATCGTCCACGTGCCAGTCGGGCAGCACCCGCTGCAAGGTTCCGGCCCGTAGCCAGGGCACGGCGAAGGGCATGCTCACCAGCGCCACTCCCAGGCCCTGGGCCGCCGCCGCGCAGGCCGCTTCCGAATCGCTCATGGTCATGCACGGCGGCAGGCTCAATGGCTGTTGTTCGCCATCCCGACAGGTCAACTGCCAGGAGCGCACGCGACCGGTCTGCGGTGAGCGGATCAGGATGCCGGTGCAACGGCGCAGGTCGTCCGGCAGCAGGACCGGGTCCTGTCCCGCCAGATACGCCACTGAAGCCACCAACACCCGATGGGCCACCGTCAACTTGCGCGCTACCACCCCCAGGGGCAACTCGAACCCCCCACCGATCGCCGCATCGAAGCCCTGGCCGATCAGGTCGACCTGGCGGTTATCGAAATGCCAGTCCGGACGGATATCCGGGAAGCGCCGCAAGAACTCGCCGAGCAGCGGCACGATATACAGGCGCCCGAACACCGTGCCCATGCTGACCTTGAGCGTCCCTGCCGGCCGTCCCTTGGCACTGGCCAGGTTGGCCACCGCATTCTGGATGCTGTGCAGGCTGGTGCCGACCTCGGCCAGGAACAGTTGACCGGCTTCGGTCAGGGTCAGCCGACGGGTGCTGCGCTGAAACAGCCGCACACCCAGGCGCGCCTCCAGCTTGGCGACACTCTTGCCGACCGCCGCGGGTGTCAGGCCAAGGCGCCGCGCCGCCTCGGCAAAGCTGCCGACTTCAGCGCTGCGGACGAAACATTCGATACTGCCAAGGCTTTCCATGACCACCACTATAAACTTTTGGTTTACACAGACTGTAGCAATTACCGTCTACCGGGTCATCAATCCAAGGTCAATACTTGCTCCCAACGACAAGGCCTTCCCAACCTTCCCTTTCCGGCCTTGAACTTTGGAGCATGAAAATGAGCGAACATGATCTGAGCGGTAAAGTGGCCCTGGTCCAGGGTGGTTCCCGTGGTATCGGCGCGGCCATCGTCAAGCGCCTGGCAGCCCAGGGCGCCGCAGTGGCCTTCACCTACGTCAGTTCGGCAGCCAAGGCCGAGGAGCTGCGTGACAACATCATCGCCGCCGGCGGCAAGGCCCTGGCGATCCAGGCCGACAGCGCCGATGCCACGGCGGTGCGCCAGGCGGTCAAGCACACGGCCGAGACCTTCGGCCGGCTGGATATCCTGGTCAACAATGCCGGCGTACTGGCCCTGGGGCCGGTGGAAGAGTTCAGCCTGGAAGACTTCGACCGGACCCTGGCAATCAACGTGCGCAGTGTCTTCGTTGCCACCCAGGAAGCCGCCCGATACATGGGAGACGGCGGCCGGGTCATCAGCATCGGCAGCACCAATGCCGAACGCATGCCGTTTGCTGGCGGTGCCGCGTATGCGATGAGCAAGTCGGCGCTGGTCGGCCTGACCAAGGGCCTGGCCCGCGACCTCGGCCCCCGCGGCATCACCGTGAACAACGTGCAGCCAGGACCGGTGGACACCGACATGAACCCGGCCGACAGCGACTTCGCCGACAGCCTGCTGGGGCTGATGGCCAGCGGACGTTATGGCAAGGTCGAGGAAATCGCCAGCTTCGTGGCCTACCTCGCGGGCCCGGAAGCCGGCTACATCACCGGGGCCAGCCTGACCATCGATGGTGGCTTCAGCGCTTGATCATCGCCGGGCCGCTGACCCGATAAATGGGGCCTGGCAGGTAGCGCTTCGTTGCCAGGCATTCCCTCTTCGCGGGCAAATCGGATCGCGAAGAGGGGAATCCGATCAGACCACTCCCTCACGACGGCCCAGTGCCTGCTCCAGCAACACCAGGAATGCCGCAGCCGCCGGCGTTGGCTGATGGGACCAGACCGCATACAGATGCCGCGAGGGCGCGTCGTACACCGGCACCGTCACCACGCCCCTGAAGCCCTCGGCAGTCTGGCTCGGTACCAGGCCCAAGGCCAGGCCGCGCCGCACGAACTCGCCGACCAGCATCACGTTACCCGCCTCGAACTGCACCCGGTGATGCAACCCGGCCGCCGCAAAGGCCTCGTCGGTCTGCCGGCGTCCCACGGTGCCCGCCTGGAAATCCACCAGCGGCTGGTTCTCCAGCTCCGCGAGGGGCAGCCGGTCGTAGCTGGCCAATGGATGATCGGGCGGTACCACGGCCACCAGCTCCTCCCTGGCCAGCAGGCGCACCGCCAACCCGTCGATCTTCTCCCCCGGCCAGAGCCCGACAAAGGCCAGGTCCAGCCGGCGTTCGCGAACATCCGCCATCAGCAACTCGCTCTTGCTCATGTTCAGCCGAATATCCACTTGTGGATAAAGCCCGTGGAAACGGGCCAGCAATTCCACCAGATCGACTTCGGTCAGCGACGATATCTGGCCGATGGACAAGCTGCCGCGCACCTCCCCGGACACCGCCGCCACCTCGGCGGCAATCCGCCGGGTGGCTTCCAGTGCCGGTCGGGCGCTGCGCACGAAGGCTTCGCCAGCGGCAGTCAGCCTGACCTTGCGCGAACTGCGCTCGAACAGTGGCGTGCCGAGGTGTTCCTCCAACCGGGCAATCTGGTGGCTTAGCGCCGACTGCACGATGTGGCAGCGTTCCGCGGCACGGGTAAAGCTGCCCTCGTCCGCCACCGCCAGGGCGTATTCGATCTGCTTCAGGTTCATTGCATGTATCTCGTTTCCAGATGGATAAAATGAAAACAATGCATTGGCGTCATGCTAAGACATTCCGAATACTTCGCACACCCAGATCCCATAACGAGACAGACAATGTCCGACACCCAGAACAAACCCTTGAGTTCTGCCCTGATCCTGCTGATGGCCACCGCCACCGGCCTGGCAGTGGCCAGCAACTATTACGCCCAGCCGCTGCTGCACACCATCGCCCAGCAATTGGGCCTGAGCATGGCCACCGCCGGGACCATCGTCATCACCGCCCAATTGAGCTATGGCGCCGGCCTGTTGCTGCTGGTGCCGCTGGGCGATCTGTTCGAGCAGCGCCGACTGATCGTCGTCATGACCCTGATCAGTGCCATCGGCCTGCTGATCAGCGCCTTCGCCCCCGGCCTGCCCTGGTTGCTGCTGGGCACGGCGCTGACCGGCCTGTTCTCGGTGGTGGCCCAGGTGCTGGTACCAATGGCCGCCAGCCTGACCGCCCCGGAACAACGCGGTCGGGTGGTCGGAACGCTGATGAGCGGTTTGCTGCTGGGCATCCTGCTGGCACGCACCGCAGCCGGGGCACTGTCGTCGTTCGGTGACTGGCGGGCGATCTATCTGCTGGCCGCCGGCTTGATGTTCGTCTGTGCCTTTGCCCTGTCCCGGGCCTTGCCGCATCACCGGCAAAACGCCGGACTGACCTACCCAGCGCTGATCGGCTCGGTGTTCCGGCTGTTCGTCGAGGAGCCGGTGCTACGCCTGCGGGCGGTCCTGGGCCTGCTGAGTTTCTGCCTGTTCGCCCTGTTCTGGACGCCGTTGGCGTTCCTGCTGGCCAATCCGCCCTATGGCTACTCCGATGGCGTGATCGGCCTGTTCGGCCTGGCCGGTGCCGTCGGCGCCATGGCCGCCAACCTTGGCGGGCGCATGGCTGACCGTGGCAAGGGCGAGTTCGCCACCACCATCGGGCTGCTGGCGCTGCTGCTGTCCTGGCTGCCGCTGGGCTTTGCCGGGCACTCGCTGGCGGCATTGCTGATCGGCGCGCTGGTACTCGACTTCGCCGTGCAACTGGTGCACGTGAGCAACCAGAATGCGGTCTTCAAGGTCCGCCCGGCCGCGCGCAACCGGCTGAATGCCGGCTATATCACCTGCTACTTCATCGGTGGCGCCCTGGGCTCACTGCTGGGGGCACAGTTGTGGGGGCCTTACGGCTGGAGCGGGATCGTCATCGCTGGCGGGTTGATTTCCGCGCTGGCGCTGGGGATCTGGACGCTGGTACAGCGGCGGATCGGGGCGACAGTGTCGGCCTGACCCGCCACTCCCCCGTCAGGCACGTGCCCAATCGATCGCCGGCAACCCCATCGGCTCCAGGGCAAAGTGCTTGAGCGAGGTCACCACCCGATCCGCATGGTGGTATTTCTCCACCGCCATCGCCGGATCGGGCACCGCCACCGCGTACATGCCGGCAGCCTTCGCCGCCGTCACGCCGAACGGCGAATCCTCGAACACCAGGCAATCCTTGGCCGCGACGCCAAGACGGCTGGCCGCCAGCAGGAAGATATCCGGTGCCGGCTTGGCCTGGCCCACCTGCGGGTCATCCGCCGTGACGATGGTGTCGAACAAGGCAAACCACTCCCGGTGCCGGGTGGTCTTGAGCTCGAACGATCCTCGCGATGAGCTGGTTCCCACCGCGATCGGGATGTTGTGCGCCGACAGGTGCCGCACCAGCGCTTCGGCCCCGGCCATCGAGCCTGCCGTGGGGAAGCGTTCGCGCATCAGAGGCTCGCGGACCGCGAGAAACTCCTCGGGGCTGATCGGCAGGTCCAGGGCTTGCACCACATAACGCGCCAGGTCACCCGCGCCGCGGCCAATGATGTGCTGCTTGTGGCTCCAGTCGAAACGGCGGCCGTAACGACCGACGATGATCTGCGTAACCTCCGAATAGATACCCTCGGTATCCAGCAGCAAACCGTCCATGTCGAAAATCACGGCCTTTATCGGGCCCGGGGAAGCATAATCAACAGCAGTCATCGCATCCAATCCGTATACAGGAAGTTGAACTCAGGGCGGCTCAGGTGCGGCCAGGGAAGTGCAAGCCTCGCAGAGCCGGGCAATTGTTTCCATCGTTGAATGACGTGGTGATGTCTGCACGCAGAAAAATTGCCATCGCTGCATGCCAACGCCGGAGACCAAATTTGAGCAGTCATTTTCCCCACGGCGCACTATCATGTCCGCAGTTTCCAGGCCCGTGGCCATCGCATCGCACAGAGACGCCAGCATGATCCCCAAAGAATCCCGCAGCGAGGTCGCCCTCGCCAAGTTCCTCGACGCCAACCCGCACCTGCGCGAAGAGACCCAGGGCCTGAGCCCGACCGAGCAGCAACAGCAATTCCAGTGGGCCTTCGACGACGAAGCCGAAAACCAGGGCATCGAACCCTGGGAACTGACGCTGCAACTGATCGCCGAGAGCCCGCAGGAACTGCAGGCCATGCGCCTGGAAGTGCACCGTGAAGTGGCGCAAGCGCTGGACATGGATTGGGACGAATACTGCTCGCTCAACGAAATTTCCGAAGACTGAGGCCCCACCCCGCCATTCGTCGATTCGACGGCACCAACACCCGGCAAGCAAGGCCCAAGATCAGGTAAGGACTCTCGAGCAAGGAGACTGACCATGATTTCCTCAAGGTTTGCGACGCTGGTGTTGACCGGCCTGCTGTCATCGGTATCCCTGGCGAGCTTCGCCGCAGAATCGACTACCGGACCGACCAACCCGGTAGAAGCCCCCAAGCCGCCGCAACTTCCCGGCGGCATCAATACCGACAATAACAGCGTGATCAAGAATGGTGCCCAGCCGCCCGGCACCGGCATCGACCCACGCAACCAGGGCAACGATACCGGTCGCCAGGGTGGCCTGAACACCGATGGCAATGGCCCCATCGGTGACGGCAACACCCCGGGCTCAGGCACCAAGGGCCTCGGGGAGGGTGGAGCGAGCGGCTCCGGTACCCCATAGATTCTCCGTCGGCGCCGCCGCGCTCCGGGGGCGCCCTTGCGACCATTACCGTCAAAAGGAGTCAGAAGATGCCACGAGCCAGCAAAGCCAAATACACCGCTGCGCAAAAGCGCCAGGCGGCTCGTATCGAATCCAGCTATGAAGAGAGGGGTCTGCCTCGGGCAGAGGCCGAAGCGCGTGCCTGGGCCACAGTCAACAAGCAGTCGGGCGGTGGTGAGCGCGCCGAAGGCTCCGGGCGCGAGAAGTCCGAGGCCGACAAGGCCAAGTCCCGCTCGGACTCATCGAAACGCGCGGCGGCCACCCGCCAGGGCCATTCGCGTGACAGCCAGGCCTCGCTGCAGACCCAGAGCAAGGCCAGCCTGTTGCAGGAAGCCCGCGCCCGGCACATCGTCGGGCGCCACAGGATGCGCAAGGAAGAACTGATCGAGGCCCTGCGCAAGGCGGCCTGATCACTGGAGGAGCCGGTGGCCGGTGTCTAGCCGGTCACCCGTGCCCCCTGCGCCGAAGAAGCCTGGTTGCTGTGCAGCTCCGCACGCAACTCGGCCACGAGGTTGGAAATTGCCCTGGAACTGGTAAGGGTATTGCTGGAGATCCCCGTCACCAGCAAGTCCACCCTGCCACTCGCCTCGTCGAACACCTTTACCGTCAGCGACGAATCAGGCCCCACCGTGCACTGGCAGCGCAGGGGCAGGAATCCGAGTTCGATGATATTGCGCAGTTCAAGAATGGAAATCACGTCGCACATCCTTTTGAAGTGATAAGGCAGACGGGCAATCATTGCCCCACCTGTGAGCCTAGCAGGCCCGCGCCAACAGATTTGGCGTAATATAAACTTACATTCTTGTAACACGGCGCAATGTGAGATTCTATCCTTTTTAGTGGGTACCCTACCGGACATGGAGCCTTTGGAATGGACACACTGAGCAAGTCGGAAATCGAGACCGAACTGGCCTCCCGTTTGCCCAGCTATGAGGTCGAATGCACGCTGCATTCTGATGGCACCCTGTCGGCCATCCTCAGTGGCCCGAATGCCGATCACTTCGCCGTGACCGGCATCGTCCGGGCCGACTACCGTGGACAGGAATCCCTGGCCCGACTGGCCAGGGAAATCCTCGAGGAAATGGTCATGTCGCGCCAAGGCAGCAAAACCAACCGGCTGCAGCGGCTGTGATCACTCGCCCTTGTGATGGCTCATCTCCAGCTTCCTGGCCATATCCAGGTGCATGCGCAGCTTGGGCAGGGTTTGCTCGGCGAATGCCTTCAACTCGGGTGACTGCGACTGACTGGCCTCGTCCTCGAACAGCTTGATCACCTCTTCATGGCTCTTGATCTGGTTGGCCACGTACGCCACGTCGAACGACTCCCCTTCCTGTACCTGCAGGATCAGCTTCCTGGCGCGGTCCATGATCTGCTCGTCCGAAGCCATCGGCAGTTGGTGCTTGCTGGCAATGGCCTTGAGATCGCGGTTGGCATCGGTGTGATCCTTGATCATCTCCACGGCATAGCTGTTGATGTCCGTGGATGTCGTCTTCTGGATGGCCAGGCGACTGGTTTCAATCTCGGCAATACCGGCGGCCGATGCACTGTCGATAAACTCGGCCGGGGTCTGCGCCATCACCTGGGTGGCCAGGCTCGCGCCCAGGATCAGGCTGAAAAACATCGGGCGTAGTCGTGGGGCCTTGCGGCTCATGGAGGTCCTCCTGCTGAAAAAGGGTACTGAAATGGGAATCCGCAGGAGGACAAAGGTTTAGAAAAACCTGCTGGCCGCGACGAACGGCAGGCGAAAAAAAGCCCGCGGGAGGGCGGGCAAGGGAAGCTTTTGAACGAGCGAGCACACTATATAAGCGGGGCGGAACCCTCACAGTGAAAGAATTTTCATCTTCGCCATGGCTTGCTGCAGATCATTGCAACAGGGAGATCGGCAAGACCGGATGATCGAGAAGACCCTGGGCATGCGTCGATGCCGACGCCTTGCACCAGGGCCGTCTCCCATCCGATCAACTGCGACATAATGAGCGGCATCGTTGATACGGCCTGCGCCGTTCACCTGGAAAAAGGAACAAAGATGTTGTGGGTGGTGATGCTCGGTGGAAAACATCCACGGGCCAAGATAGAAGTGCATGACGTGGCCTTCGTTCGCGCCGACAGTCTGGCGGCGAGCTATCCACAGTTGCGCCAGGACTGGTTCGGCAGCCAGGTGGGGCTGCACATCGATGCCTGGATGCGGGTCGATGGCGTTGAGCGCTGGAAAATCGGCTTCAGCGACCTGGCCCCCGCGCCGGGCTCGCCACGGTTGTTCTTCATCAACCTCGGCGGCTACGAGGCCGGCGTCTATGGCGAAGCCCACCGGTATCTGCTGGTGGTTGCCGAAAACAGGGAACAGGCCAAGGCCAAGGGCAAGCGGCAGATGCTAGCCCACTGGGAGAAAGCCCACACCGATGCCCTGCTCGACGTCGACGACTGCCTGCCGATCGACCAGGTCGGCGGACGTTATGTCGAACTGCTTGAAGCGCCTCACCAGGGCATCGTGCAGCGAAACGACTACATTATCGTGCCCTGATCCAGGCTCAGAGAAAGCGGATCTCCGGCAGATCCAGTTGTGGCAGTTCGCCATTGAGGAAATCGCGGAAGGCCAGGATCCGCTCCTTGCGCAGGCTGCCCTTGAGCCAGATCAGGTAATAGCTGTCCCCGGTGCTGACGGCGGTGTTGAACGGCAGGGCCAGCAATCCGTCACGCACATCCTCCAACACCAGCCCGAGGTCGGCGATCGACACACCATGGCCGCGCATCGCGGCTGAAATGCCCTGGTCCAGGGAACCGAATACCTTGCCGCGGTCGAGCCGGACCCGCTCGTCGAGGTCGAGGCGACGCAACCAGCGCCGCCAGTCCCGACGGTCAGAAGACGGGTGAATCAACTCGTGGTGGTCCAGGGTCTCCAGGCTCCACGCCTCGGAGCCCAGCGCGGCGCTGGAACAGATGGGAATCAGCCATTCGTCGAACAGCTTGCAGCATTCGGTGTGCGCCCCGAAATGCCCATCCCCTAGCAGGATCGCGCAGTCGTAGGGCTCGGCATAGAAATCCACGCTGTCGATGTCCATCCACACGCTGGAAAGCTGCACCGGCAGATCCGGATCGACCGCCTTGAGCTTCTCCAGCACCTGCAACAGCCAACGCATGGTCAGGCTCGACGGTGCCTTCAAGCGCAGGTGACCGGCATTGGCCCGAAATGGCAGGCAGGCATCCTCGATCAACTTGAAGCCGGCCTTGAGTTCCTGGGCCAGGCCCTGCCCGGCATCGGTCAGTTGCAATCTCGGGCCCTTTCTCTCGAACAGATGACAGCCGAGCAACTCTTCCAGGTTACGGATATGGCGACTGATCGCACTCTGGGTCAGCGACAGTTCCTCCGCAGCCCGGGTAAAGGAACAGGAACGCGCTGCAACTTCGAAGGCACGCAAGGCATAAAGCGGAGGAATACGTTCGGCCATGAACCAACCAACCATGATTAATAATCATAGTTGGTCACAGATTTATCCATTTTTCAAACCTCTCGCCGCGCCTCAGGCTTGGCGCCCACGAATCCCCCGGATACAGGCGACATCCCAGCCATGAATTTCTCGCTACTGCTGCTCTACGTGCTCAGCGTCTCGCTGCTGATCGTCACTCCCGGCCCGGTGGTCGCCCTGGCGATCAACACCAGCCTGAAGGCCGGCACCGGTCGCGCCATCCTCACCGTCCTTGGCACCAATGGCGCCTCGCTGGTGCTGGCGCTGCTGGCAGTACTGATCCTGGCCGGCAGCCTCTCGCTCAATGAACAAGTACTGAACCTGGTGAGCTTCATCGGCTGCCTGTTCATCGGCCATCTCGGTGTCCAGGGACTCAAGGATGCCCTGCGCACGCCAGCCGACGACAGCGTGCAACAGCCACTGCCCAGTTCCCGTGCCGGTTTCGTGAAAGGGTTCCTGGTGGGCATCTCCAACCCCAAGGACATCATCTTTTTCGTGTCCTTCTTCCCGCAGTTCATCCAGATCACGCCGTCGTTCAGTCATAGTGCCGTGCTGCTGACCGTACTCTGGGCGCTGGTCGACTTCACCGTCCTCGGCCTGTACATCTACCTGGCCAACCGGATGTTCTCCGCCCGACACAAGGCCAAGGTGACATTCGCCTCCAGCCTGATGCTGCTGTTGGTGGCGATCTTCGGTGCCGGCTTCGCGGCCCGCTCGATGCTGGTGGCACTGAATTGAAACGCGGATTTCAATCATCATTCGATCAATGAATGATGATTAGCGGCGGACCGGGTTTCTGCTAGGTTCGATGCATCTGGCCAGGGAGCTCATGGGATGCACGCATTCGAACAACACAGCTTGCCCGTCAACGGCATCACCTTGAGCGTACATGTGGCGGGACCGCAGGATGGCCGGCCCATCTGGCTGCTGCACGGTTTCCCGGAGTGCTGGCACTCCTGGCGCAAACAGGTATCGGCACTGGTGCAGGCCGGTTATCGGGTCTTCGTTCCGGAAATGCGCGGCTATGGCCGCAGCAGTGCTCCACAGGACAGCGCGGCCTACGAACTGCTGACCCTCTGCGGCGACATCCAGGCCGCCATGCAGGCTTTCGGTCACGAGCAGGTCGCCATGATCGGCCACGACTGGGGCGCCCCGGTCGCCTGGCACCTGGCACTGCTGGAACCGCAGCGGGTTCAGGCACTGGTGACCCTATCGGTGCCTTTCGCCGGCCGTTCCAAGCGCCCGGCTATCGAAAGCATGCGCGAATTCTTCGCCGGTCGCTTCAACTACATCCTCTACTTCCAGCAACCGGGGGTTGCCGAACAGGAGCTGGATGCCGACATCGACCGCACCCTGCGGGCCTTCATGGGCGACACCGAGGTGTTCCTGCAGAACAAGCCAGCCGACGCCAGGCTGTTTGATGGCGTCAACGTCCCAGCGACACTGCCGCATTGGTGCACCGAAGAAGACTTCGAGCCCTATCTCCAGGCCTTCGCCGGAAAAGGCTTCCACGGCGCCCTGAACTGGTACCGCAACTTCGAGCGCAACTGGCAGAACACCGAGTTTCTTGCCGGTGCCCAGGTGCGGCAACCGACACTGTTCCTGGTCGGCGACCGCGACCCGGTGGGCGCCCTGGAAGCGCATACCATCAAGCGCATGCCCAGCGTGGTGCCCCAACTTGAACAGCAGGTGCTGAAGGACTGCGGGCACTGGATACAGAACGAGAAGCCTGGGGAAGTGAATGCGGCGTTGCTCGATTTTCTTGGGCGGAATTATGCGCAGGGAAACTCAGGGAATTTCTGACGACACCGGACGCTGAGAACGAACCGCTCTCTGCGAGTGCCGCTTGAGCCCCGAGAGGGCAATAACCTCCCCGGTCTGCAGGACAAAACTGATCAACACACAGACAGCGGCAATGATCAGCGTAATGCCTTCACTGCCAATCTCGTGACCGAAGGCACTGACCATTCAGGCAATCGCCAGGACCTTGATGGCGACAAAAGCAACGCTGGCCCCAACAGCTCCAGCCAGCTACTCACCGGCACCGATTCAACTGGATATTTTTCGACCACAGAAACACAAAACCCCTGGCTCTCTTGAGAAAACCAGGGGTTTTACGCTATCTAATTTGGCGGTGAAGGAGAGATTCGAACTCTCGATACAGTTTCCTGTATACACACTTTCCAGGCGTGCTCCTTAAGCCACTCGGACACTTCACCGTATCTCGTCAAACCGATTCAGTCTGTCGAGGCGCGCTAATGTAGTCGAAGTCGTTTCCAATGGCAAAGGTTTTTTTCAGAATTTTCATGCGGTTAAGTGAAATAGCCGTTTTTCCGCACCGGGCGCGCCCACCGATCAGGGCAAACCCGCCAATCTCCGGCCTGCCTTGCCACCTCCGACCCAACTCGAGCAGACGCTTGGCAGCACCTTTGGCCCGATCCGGAGGCAAAAGCCTGACTCACCAGTCAGTCACGGCGCTTTACCTGTCCCCTGCGGCTGGGTAACGTCTGCTGCACTTCTTTATAAGGAATTGCGTCATGAGTGAATTGATCTCCTACCACCTCGAAGACGGTATCGCGACACTGACCTTGAGCAATGGCAAGGTCAACGCGATTTCCCCGGACGTGATTGCCGCTTTCAACATCGCCCTGGACCAGGCCACCGCCGACCGCGCCGTGGTGATCATCACCGGCCAGCCCGGCATTCTCTCCGGCGGCTATGATCTGAAAGTGATGACCGCCGGCCCCAAGGAGGCCGTCAGCCTGGTGACCGCCGGTTCCACCCTCGCCCGCCGCCTGCTGTCGCACCCGTTCCCGGTGATCGTCGCCTGCCCCGGCCATGCCGTCGCCAAGGGCGCCTTCCTGCTGTTGTCGGCCGACTACCGCATCGGCGTCGAGGGGCCGTTCAGCATCGGCCTGAACGAAGTGCAGATCGGCATGACCATGCACCACGCCGGCATCGAACTGGCCCGTGATCGGCTGCGGCGCTCGGCGTTCCATCGCTCGGTGATCAATGGCGAGATGTTCTCGCCCCATGACGCAGTGGACGCCGGCTTCCTCGACAAGCTGGTCGCTCCGGAAGCCCTGCGCGAGACCGCCCTGAATGCAGCCCAGCAGTTGAAGAAGATCAACATGAACGCACACAAGAAGACCAAGCTGAAAGTGCGCAAGGATCTGCTGGAGACCCTCGACAACGCGATCATTCTCGACCAGGAACACCTGAACTGATCCCGCCGTTGCACTGACCTCGAAGCCCGGCCCCACGCCGGGCTTTTTTCTGGCAACTCCCGGTGCGAAAGTCCTGTACTACCTCCGAGTGCTTAACCTGCGAGCACCCAGCCCCACCCCGCTCCTGGCGACAATTGCCGAAACCAGTGCACAACCGTACACTCATCGGCCTTTTCCCAGACGAGCATGGCACGATGCTGTTTCTATTGCGTATGTCATTGATGGGACTGCATTTCATCGTTGCCGGCTGCATCGGCCTGCTGCTGGTGATGTGTCGTCCGTTCAATCCGGACAACAGCCGATTGTGCGCCCGCCTCTATGGCAGGCCAGCGATGCGCCTCCTGGGGTTGCGGCTCAAGGCCGACGTCCAGTCACTCAAGGACAAGCCAGCCAGCTGCGTGATCATTGCCAATCACCAGTCGAACTACGACCTGTTCGTGTTTGGTAACGTGGTGCCGTTCCGTACCGTCGCCATCGGCAAAAAAAGCCTCAAGTGGGTGCCGCTGTTCGGTCAGATCTTCTGGCTGGCGGGCAACGTGCTGATCGATCGCGGCAATGCCTACAAGGCCCGTCGGGCGATGCTGACCACCACCGATACCCTGCAGCACAAGAACACCTCGATCTGGGTCTTTCCCGAAGGCACCCGCAACCTGGGACAAGACCTGCTGGCCTTCAAGAAAGGTGCATTCCAGATGGCAATTGCCGCCGGGGTGCCCATCGTCCCGGTGTGTGCCAGCAGCTACATCCGGCACATGCGCCTGAACCGCTGGAACAGCGGCGAGGTGATGATTCGCTCGCTGCCGGCAATTCCTACCGCCGGGCTGACATTGGAAGACATGCCGCGGTTGATGGCGCAGTGCCGGGAACAGATGAGCGAATGCATCCTGGCCATGGACCGGCAGGTAAACACCGGGCATGCATGAACCGGACGAATAGCGCAATCTCCTGAAAAAGGGCCAGGCAGGCTAAGCTGCAACCTGTCGTTCCCCTTCAGAAGAAGCGATCAGGATTATGGGTAGAGTCGTTGCGGCCGCGGTCTACAGCGCCGGTAGGAAAGTCACCAATATCACCCTCGATGAAGGCGCCGCCTGGGCGGCAAAACCGGGGCATTTTGTCTGGATCGGCCTGGAAGAACCCAACGCCCAGGAACTGGCCAACTTGCAGAAACAGTTCAACCTGCACGAACTGGCGATTGAGGATGCCTTGGAAAAGCACAGCCGACCGAAGCTGGAAACCTTCGGTGACGCGCTGTTCATCGTCACCTATTCGCCGATCCGCGATGAGGGCAAGCTGGAGTTCATCGAAACCCACATCTTTGCCGGCAAGGGCTACATCATCACCTGCCGTAATGGCCACTCGAAGTCCTATGCCTATGTGAGGCAACGCTGCGAAGCCCGCCCGCTGCTGCTGGAGCACGGCGAGGACTTTGTGCTCTATGCTCTGCTGGACTTCGTGACCGAGAGCTACCAGCCGGTCAGCGAAGCCATCCACGCCGAGATCGACGAGCTGGAGAAGAACATACTCTGCAGCACGCTCAACGAAGGCGATATCCAGCGCATCCATCACCTGCGCCGGGACGTGCTGCGCCTGCGCCGCCATGTGGCACCGATGGTCGAGATCAGCGAGGAGGTCTCGCGCCTGGCCTTCCCGTTCATCGACAAGAACATGCGCCCGTATTTTCGCGATGTGCAGATCCATGTCACCCGGCAGATGGAAGACCTGGCGACGCTACGCGATATCGCCAGCCAGACCATCGAGATCGGCGCGTTGCTGGAGTCGACCCGACAGAGCATCGTGCAACGCAAGTTCGCCGCCTGGGCGGCGATCCTGGCGTTTCCCACTGCCGTTGCGGGAATCTATGGGATGAACTTCCAGAACATGCCGGAGCTGAGCTGGCACTACGGCTACTTCACCGTGCTGGGGGCGATTGCGGTGGGCTGCACGGCCTTGTGGGCCAGCTTCAAGCGCTCTGGCTGGTTGTGAACAGACCTGAGGGAACCGGATTCATCCGCAAACAGGCCCTTGAGATCACCAAGAGCTTCGCGGATGAATCCGGCCTCCAAAAACGAGCGAGGCCTGGGATCAGGCGGATTTGGCTTGCGGCTTGTGGGCGACGAAGCGCATCATCCACTCGGCGACCGTCGTGCCGTGGTGCTCCTGGTCGAGGCTGGCGACGCCCTTGGCGTAGATCGATTCGCCGAGGTTCTGCTGGCGGATGTCCAACAGTGCCCGCGAGTAGTCATGGATGAATTCCGGGTGGCCCTGGAAGCACAGCACCTGATCATTGATGTGGTATGCCGCGTACGGGCAGAAATCGCTGCTGGCGATCACCGTGGCGTTTTCCGGCAGAGCGGTGACCTGGTCCTGGTGGCTGATCAGCAGCGTCAGTTCTTCACGCACCGGGCTCATCCACGGCGCCTTGGCGGCCAGCTTGTATTGATGGATGCCAACGCCCCATCCCTGGTGCGCACGTTCGGTCTTGCCACCGAGCAGCAACGCCAGCAACTGGTGGCCAAAGCAGATGCCCAGCAGCTTGTCGCCACGCTCGTAGCGGTTGAGCAGGTAGGTCTTGAGCGTCTGGATCCACGGGTCGCTGCCGAAGGAGTCGGCCTTGCTACCGGTCACCAGGTAGGCGTCGAAGGTCAGGTCGTCACTCGGATAGTCGCCCTGCATCACGTTGTAGATGCTGAACTGGGCAGTGATGGGCTGGTTGGAGAACAGACGCTCGAACATCTTCCCATAACCCTGGTACTGCTCGACCAGCTCTGGACGCAGGACATCGGTTTCCAGAATACAGATGTGTAACGACATAAAAGTACCTGACGCGAAAGACCAAAGAGTAAGGCCTGAGCCTGCCTTGAAACCTGTATTCAAGGCAAGCACATAACACGCTGGCGCCAGGCCTGGTTCAGCCTGGTCAGAAGCGCTCGCCCCTGGCGGCCTTGCCCAGCAACAGGGCCGGTGGCGCGAAACGCTCGCCGTACTGTTCGCTCAGGTAGCGGGCACGGGCGACGAAGTCCCCCAGGCCGTACTGGTTGATGAACTGCAGGGCGCCACCGCTCCAGGCGGCAAAGCCTATACCGAAGATGGAGCCGACATTGGCATCGGCCACCGAATGCAGCACGCCCTCCTCCAGGCAGCGCACGGTCTCCAGGGCCTGTACGAACAGTAGGCGGTCACGCACATCCTGGGGCGAAATCTGCCGCTCGGGGTTCTCGAAGCGCTCCTTCAACTCCGGCCACAGGTGTTTCTGTCCGCCCGCAGGGTAATCGTAGAACCCGCCACCGCCGGCCTTGCCCGGACGCCTGGCCGCCAGCAGCAGATCGATCACCGCAAACGCCGGATGGCTGGGCGGCGCCTTGCCTTCGGCCAGCAGGTCGCGGGCACCCTGCTGGCGGATATGGCTCATCAGGCTCAACGAAACCTCGTCGGACACCGCCAACGGCCCCACCGGCATGCCGGCCTTGCGCGCTTCGGTCTCGATCATTGCCGCCGAGACGCCTTCACCGAGCATGGCAATGCCTTCGTTGGTGAAGGTGCCGAATACCCGCGAGGTGAAGAAGCCGCGGCTGTCGTTGACCACGATCGGCGTCTTGCGGATCTGCTGGACGAAATCGAAGCCCTGCGCCAGGGTTTCATCGCTGGTCCGGGCGCCCCTGATGATTTCCACCAATGGCATTTTTTCCACCGGGCTGAAGAAATGCAGGCCGATGAACCGATCCTGACGTGACACTGCCGTGGCCAGGCCGGTGATGGGCAGGGTCGAGGTATTGGAGGCAATCACCACCTCGTCGCCAACGACCCGTTGCGCGGCCGCCGAAACCCGGGCCTTGAGCTCGCGATCTTCGAACACGGCCTCGATGATCAGGTCGCAGCCGTCCAGGTCGTCATCCATCCCGGTGGGCTGGATGCGTGCCTGGATCGCCTCGCGCTGCTCGCTGGTCAGTTGGCCACGGGCCAGCTTCTTGTCCAGCAATGCCGCCGAGCGCGCCTTGCCCTGCTCGGCGACCGCCAGACTGACGTCCTTGAGTACCACCTCGATCCCGGCCACGGCACTGACGTGGGCAATACCCGCGCCCATCATCCCGGCCCCCAGCACGCCGACCTTGCGGGTGACATAAGGAGCAAAACCCTTGGGACGGGAGCCGCCGGCATTGATCTCGTTCAACTGGAACCAGAAAGTGCCAATCATGTTCTTCGCCACCTGGCCGGTGGCAAGCTCGGTGAAATAACGGGTCTCGATCAGGTGCGCCGTGTCGAAGTCGACCTGGGCGCCCTCGACGGCTGCGCAGAGGATCTTCTCCGGGGCCGGGAAGCAACCGTGGGTCTTGCTGCGCAGGATCGACGGTGCAATGGCGAGCATTTGTGCAACCTTCGGATCGGCCGGGGTGCCGCCCGGCAGCCGATAGCCCGGCAAGTCCCAGGGCTGGCGGGGTGCCGGGTTGGCAATGATCCAGCCGCGAGCCTTGACCTGCAGGTCGTCGATATCGCTTGCCAGTTCATCGACCAAGCCAGCCTGTAACGCTTGCCGCGCCGAGACCTTCTTGCCTTCAAGCAGGTATGGCAGGGCTTTCTCCAAACCCAGCAGGCGCACCATGCGCACCACCCCGCCACCGCCGGGCAACAGGCCCAGGGTGACTTCCGGCAACCCCAGCTGCACGCCCTTATCGTCCAGGGCAATCCGGTACTGGCAGGCCAGGCAGATCTCCCAGCCGCCACCCAGCGCAGCGCCATTGATCGCCGCCACCACGGGCAGGCCGAGGGTTTCCAACGCGCGCAACTGGGCCTTCAGCGCGAGTACACCGTCATGGAAGACCTGAGCATCCGCTGGCGTGACCTTGATCAGTTCATTGAGGTCGCCACCGGCAAAGAAGGTCGGCTTGGCCGAGGTGATGATCACTCCGGCCAGATCCTCGCGCTCGGCGCCAAGGCGCGCGACGCAGGTGGCCATCGCCTCGCGGTAGGCGGCGTTCATGGTGTTGGTAGTCTGGCCGGGCATGTCCAGGGTCAGGACGACGATCCGGTCGGTACCCTTTTCGTAGCGAATGGCATCAGTCATGGCAGATTTCCCGATCGGTTCAGAGGCGTTCGATGATGGTGGCAATGCCCATGCCGCCACCGACACACAGCGTTGCCAGCCCGTAGCGCAACTGCCGGGCCTCGAGTTCGTCGAGCAAGGTGCCGAGCATCGCGCAACCCGTGGCTCCCAACGGATGGCCCAGGGCAATCGAGCCGCCATTGACGTTGACCTTGCTCGGATCGACCGCCATGTCCCTGATGAACTTGAGCACCACCGAGGCAAAGGCCTCGTTGACCTCGAACAGGTCGATATCGGTGATCTGCAGCCCGGCCTTCGCCAGCGCCTTGCGGGTGGCCGGTGCCGGCCCGGTGAGCATGATGGTCGGATCGGTGGCGGTGACGGCGCTGGCAACGATCCGCGCCCGCGGCCGCAGGCCCAGCTCACGGCCCTTGTCCGGCGAACCGATGAGCATCAGCGCGGCACCGTCGACGATCCCGGAGCTGTTGCCCGGCGTATGCACGTGGCGGATCCGCTCGACATGGCTGTACACCCGCAGAGCCGTCGCATCGAAGCCCATCTGCCCGATCATCTCGAAACTCGGCTTGAGCTGGCCCAGGCCGTCGAGGGTCGAGTCGGCACGAATGAACTCATCATGGTCGAGCAGGACGATGCCGTTCTGATCCAGCACCGGCACCAGGGATTTTTCGAATGCCCCCGCAGCCTGCGCCCGTGCAGCCTTCTGCTGGGATTGCAGGGCGAAGCCGTCGACATCCTGGCGGCTGAAGCCCTCCAGGGTGGCGATCAGGTCCGCGCCGATACCCTGGGGCGTGAAGTGACTGTGCAGGTTGGTCTGTGGATCGAACACCCAGGCGCCGCCATCGCTGCCCATGGGCATCCGCGACATGGATTCGACGCCACCGACCACCACCAGGTCCTCGAAGCCCGAACGGACTTTCATCGCCCCGAGGCTCACCGCCTCCAGGCCCGAGGCGCAGAAGCGGTTGATCTGTACCCCGGCAACACTGACATCCCAATCCGCCACCAACGCCGCTGTCCGAGCGATATCGGCACCCTGATCGCCCACCGGTGTCACGCAGCCGATAACGATGTCGTCCACTTCACGAGTGTCGAACCCGTTGCGCCGCTGCAAAGCCGTGAGCAACCCGGCCAGCAGATTGACCGGCTTGACGCTGTACAAGGCACCACCGGCCTTGCCCTTGCCTCGGGGCGTGCGCACCGCATCGAATATCAAAGCCTCTGTCATGACGTCCTCGAACCGTTCGGGTGGGGGTAAAAGCCGCGTTTCCACCTTAGGCTCGGCTCGCCAGGATTCAATGACCGAACCGCTCATCGGCCTTGACTCTCACGCTCGGACGAACGGTAGGTAGCTAAGCGCCTAGCCATTGGAGAGGCTGCAAGTGTCTAGCATATGGCCCGCTAGCCAGCTGGCCATATGCTTCATGCGTTTTTTAAAGGATATTCTGCTAAATACATGGCAAAGAGTTCTAAGCCAAGTGTAACGCGGGCCCTAAGGTTATTCCTGTGAGGGCCGCTGCCGGGTTTTGCCGGGGCACCCACACCCTGTTGTCGAGCCGTACCCCAGGAATAACAAAAAAAGGCAGTCAGCCATGTTCAAGCATTCGAAAGTCCGCCAGGCAGGTTTGATCGTATTCGCCACCACCTTGCTGCTCATCCTGCCAAACCTCACCAGACTGGCCGGCTAGAGGCCGTGGCATTTTTCTGCAAAACCGGATTCTTGCCCCGCTCAACTACCGGGGTACGGTTTTGTGTGCCAATCTTGAGCCATGACTTGATGGAGACAGGCTCATGCGCCACTGGATCGCCGCCGCCACCCTGGCAACAGGACTGTCGGGCAGCTTCTGTGCCCAGGCAGGCATCATCGATGTGAACCGTGCGGTCGACGAGATCCGCGACGGTGCGCTCATTCTCGACCTGCGCAACAACAGTGACTTCGCCGCCGGCAACATCCACAACTCCCTGCAGGTGGACCTGACGCTGGAGGACGGCACCGGCATCAGCGCCGAAGGCCTGGCCTACCAACTGCGCCTGGTGGTGCTCGATCCCAATGCCACCGTGGTGATCTACAGCGACACCAACCAGCACGCCCTCGAAGCCGAAGACACGCTGATCAAGCGTGGCTACTTCGGTATCGTCAATGGCGGCAACTACAGCGAATTGCGCGATGCGTTGTTCGACCATGTCGAGGACACCCCGACCTGGGTCTTCGACAATGATGACGACATTGCCGACCAGTCCAACCCCACCACCGAACCGATCGAATAAATAAAACGAATGAAACGCCTGATACTGCTGACGACCGCCCTGCTCTGTAGCCACCTGCATGCCGCACAACTCACCCTGGACCTCGGCTCCGGCAACCGGACCTGGGAAACCGAGGCGCTACTGGCCCACCCCAAGGCACAGACCATCACCATCGACAACGATGTTTCCTACAAGCGCCAGATGACTTATCGCGCGGTGCCGGTGGCCGTCTTGCTGGATGGCGTCAAGCCTGACGATCATCTGCAAGCCGTGGCGCTGGACGGGTTTGCCGCCGAAATGAGCGCGGCACCACTGCTCGCCAAGAACGGCGCCCAGGCCTGGCTGGCAGTGGAAGACCCGGCCAGGCCCTGGCCACCGCTCGCCGAAGGCAAGCCGGGTGCCGGGCCGTTCTACCTGGTATGGACGCACCCGGAAGCCGGACATATCAGCCCCGAGCAATGGCCTTTCCAGGTGGCCAGCATCAAGCGCCTGTCCCCGGTGGCAGAGCGTTTTCCAGCGCTCCTGCCGGATCAAGGGCTGGCGGCCGACGATCCGGTGAACAAAGGTTTCGCGTTGTTTCAGAAAAACTGCCTGGCCTGTCACAAACTCAACGGTGCGGGAGATGCGCAGGTGGGGCCAGACCTGAACGTCCCGTACAGCCCGACCGAATACTTCGCCGACGGTTATCTCGAGCGTTATATCCGCGACCCGCAGAGCCTGCGCCACTGGCCACAGGCAAAGATGCCGGCGTTCGCCCCGGCGGTGCTGCCGGACAGCGACCTCAACCTGCTGGTGAGCTACCTCAAGCACATGGCCAAGCATAAGGTGCCTGTCCAGTAGCCCGCTTGCCTCAGCAAGTCCCACGGGCCTCTTCGCGGATTCATCCGCGAAGAGGCCGCACAATCCTGCAACACCTCACAAAACAGGCTTTTGGCTATCAGCCACATAGCCAGAGTTCATTTCCGCCAGCCAAAGCGCTGGCAGATAATTCCACCATCCAGCCAGTCAAGGCTCCCATCTCTTCACGTGGTCCGACCGATAACTCGCCCACGCCATGGACTTCCCATTCGGCCACCCTCTGCGGTGGCCTTTTTTTTGCTGACCAGACACCGGAAATAAAAACGGCCGACCCAGGTGGGTCAGCCGTTGTTATCGGGATTCAGTGCGTTCAGTTGAGCGCACGTATCGGATGCTTGACGCCCCAGCCCTCGATCACACCGCCAAGCGGTTCTACCACCGCCCCGAAGTCGTGCTCGAAGTCATCGATGCCGCCATAGGTGGCATACATCACCTTGCTCAGTTCCAGATACCAGGCACCGTCGTCCCTGGGGCTGACCTGAGCGTTGAGGGATTCACCACGAAACTGACCTGCTGCCCTGCGCGCCCGCTCCTCGTCCGGGAAAATGGCATAGAACTCGATGGGATGGATACGTGCGAAATCAAAACCGCCTTCTTTCATACGGCGCAGCACCTGGCTGCTGATGTCTTCTTGATAGGCTGTGCTCATGAAACGTCCTCCTCAGCAAGCGTTGGATAGACTTTCCGCGATCCCGAGCCAGGCACCCACGGTGCTGGCGTTGCGACAGATGCCCGCCGCCGGGAAACAAGCATGTAGCTGACAAGATCAGACCACCTTAGCGAATCTCTCGCTGATCTCGATTGCAGAGTAGCGTGATGCCAGCAGCTCTGCCAGAGGGTCTGAGGTGGAAAAATCGACTTTATGAAGCCGGCGCAATGCGCAGGATCTGAATGCTGTTCTGTTGCTTGAGACTCTTGACTGTCGGCTCGTCCATGCGCCCGTCGAGATCATTCAGGTCCAGCTCGGCCGGAACCGGCAGTAACCGGGCACGAACCCACTGCGCGGCCTGTTCCATGCTGGGTCGTTGCTCGTAATCGAAGTGCTCGACGCTCTGAACACCATGATCATCCACGAAAGTGACTGCCCACATCTTCATCGGTGTCTCCTCGCTCAAGCCCGTCACGGGCCCACAACTATCTGGACCGTGGGACGGCGAGGATCGTTCAAGGAGTTTTGAGCAGTCCGCTGCCACGACGTAGGCAGGGGACTGCCATCAGAAGGTTACTTCTCGGCGCGTTCCTTGAGGGCCTGGAGGGTGTTGAAAGGCGCCTCGACCACGAACTTGTTCGCCAGCCACGAAGGCACGCTGCCGCCTGGCTCGGTGTGCACCTGGTAGGTCACTTCGGTGAGGTTGTCGCCCTTGGGCACCAGCTTCCAGAACCCCTCGACCTGGGCGACGCGCACATAGCCCTTCGCTTCCGGCTTGTAGGTCGGCACGCCCTGCAGCTTGCGGGTCAGGCTGCCGTCAGCATTCTGCACGGTGGTGATATGCAGGTAGGAATCACGGTCGGTCACCGGGAAAGGTGCCTTGAACTGGGTGTAGGTCCAGCTCTCGTCGCCTTTCTTGTCCACCAGTTCCTGCGACTTGCACTCGTGGATCCAGGCACAGGCGCCGGCCACGTCTTCCTGCAGGGCGCGAATCTTGGCCACCGAGGCCTTGATCGTCGTCACGCCCTGGTAGGCCTTGTATTTGGAACCGTTCACTTCGGCGAGCGATACCTTGATCCCGTTTTCGTCCTTGGCCGTCTCCCAGGTTTCTGCGTGTGCAGTACCGACCAACAGGACAGTCAAACCACCAACCACAGCCATACGATGCAGCGAACCCATTTTCTTATTCCTTATTGTCAAAGGTGAACACGCTTCAAGCCGCCGTCATTTTCTCCCACCAGCCGATCAGGCGGATGGCCTCTTCACGACTACCGCCACACACTTGCGGGTCGGCCTTGAAACCGCCGCACACAGCCGGCCGCTCGGGCAGGCCAAACAGCTCACAGAGGTTTTCGACCGAGAGCTGCACACAACGTTCTCCGGCCGGCTTGCCATTGGGCATGCCGGGAATCGGCGAGCTGATGGAGGGAGCGATACAGCAGGCACCACAACCTTCACGGCAGTTCATGGCGACACGCTCCCTGCAACGGACCCAAGTGTGAAAAGACAGAGTAACCGCTAAAACGGCTGTTTAAAATTGGTCGCACAATTGTTTTTCAATAACAGGGTAGATGACTGGCCAGTCACCGACGAAGCGTCATGACTGAGTGGGGATTTTTACTGCTTGAACTCGAAATCCAGCGCCGCGCCCTCGATATCCCGACGGCTGTCGTTGCGCAGTTGCAGCTCCATTTCGTTGCTCAGCAGCCGACCGTTGAGTTGAAAAGGCGTCTGCGATGCCGGTTTTTCAACGAACATCTGCGGCAGCAATGGTCGGCTCCTGGACAGTGGCACCTTGCCGACCGGCTGCATCTTGTTGACCAGGTCCTGGGGCAGGCTCAGGTCCAGCTTGGGCGCAGGCAGGCGAGTTTTCGCCACTTCATTGTCGGTCAGGCGGGACTTGCCAGTAGCGGCCTTTTTTGTAGGAGCGGTCTTTTTCGACTGGGCTTTTTTCTGAGTAGCCTGGGTTTTCTTCGTGGCGGCGCTGGTTTTCTTCGACGACGTGGCCTGAGTTTTCTGCGCGGCACTGCTGGCCGCTGGCGTTTTTTCCTGGGCCTGCGCCATGGCCGCCCCACCGGCGCCCAGGCCGGTCAGCAAGGCAAGCAATAGCATGCGCACAGCGAAAGTCGCGTTCATGAACTCTACGGCATCAACAACGGAGTTCTCTATGCTCGCTCGTTGAGCCTTCGATGACAAGCAATGAGATTGGCAATCGTCCCCAGATGCCGCCGCCGGGAGCCCCGATGGGCGCTCCCGGCCGTCGGCTCAGAACAGCCCGGCAGCCGTTTCCTGGCACAGCTGGCTGGCCAGCATGCCGAGGGTCATCAAGGCCCGCTCGGCCTCGCGGTTCCAAGGAATCCCGCAGTTGAGCCGGATACAGTGGTTGAACTGCTCGGTGTTGCTGAAGATCAGCCCCGGCGCGATGCTGATACCCTGCTGCAGGGCACGAACATGCAACTCCTGGGTATTGACCCGTCCGGGCAGGCTGACCCAGAGAATGAAGCCGCCGGTCGGCCGGGTCATCTGCGTACCTTCGGGGAAGTACTGCTGCACCGCCAGTTGGAAAGCACTGAGGTTCTTGCGGTACTCCTGCCGAATGAAGCGCAGGTGCCGGTCATAACCGCCGTTTTCCAGGTAGGCGGCCACGCCCATCTGCGTCACGCTGCAGGCCGAATGGGTACTGAACGTCTGCAAACGCTGGATTTCCTGCTGGAACTTGCCGGCGATCATCCAGCCGATACGCACGCCGGGCGACAGGGTCTTGGAAAAGCTCGAGCAATAGATCACCCGATCCAGACGGTCATAGGCCTTGAGGGCCTTGGTGCGACCGACCTCGAACATCAGCTCGCCGTAGATGTCGTCCTCGACGATCTGGATATCGAAATCCGAGGCCAGGCGCAGCAACTGTTTCTGCCGCTCCTCGGGCATGGTCCCACCCAGTGGATTGCTCAACCGCGTGGTCAATACCAGCGCCTTGATCGACCATTGGTTGGCCGCCAGTTGCAGGGCCTCCAGGCTCATGCCGGTGGACGGATCGCTGGGAATCTCGATGACCTTCAGCCCCAGCAGGTCAGCCAGTTGCAGCAAGCCGTAATAGGTCGGCGATTCGGCGGCGATCAGGTCGCCGGGACGGGTCAGTACCCGCAACGACATCTGCAGCGCATCCACGCAGCCATGGGTGATCACCACCTCGGAGGGATCGACCACCACGCCAGCATCACGCATGCGAATAGCCACCTGGCGCCGCAACGGCTCGAAGCCGGGGCTGAACATGTAGCTGAAGGCCCGCGGGCTATGAAAACGGGTGACCTTGGCCAACTGCTGGTGCAGCGCCCGCACCGGCAGGTAATCGACCGAGGGCACCGCTGCGCCGAACGGAAACACCCCCTCACGGCGGGATTCGACCAACACCTGGTGAATGATGCTGCTGCGAGTGACCAGGCCCGGGCGCTCGACCCGGGCGATATCCGGCGTCGGCGCGGTCAGCGCGGGCGTCTGGTGAACGTAGTAGCCCGATTGCGGGCGGGCACGGATCAGCCCCTGGTCTTCCAGGTTGGCGTAGGCCTGCAGCACGGTGGCATGGCTGACGTTGAGCTGCGAGCTCATCTTGCGTACCGAAGGCACGCGCTCGCCTGGCTGATAGACACCGCGGCGGATATCGTCGGCCAGTTGCTGCGCAATACGTTGGTAGAGCAATAGGTTGGTCATGAAGCGGCACTCGGTTTCAACGGCATTTTTATTCTTGGAAGCAACGATACCGGAACAGTTTTAAAGTGTACTGGCACAGTTCCTACAATAGTCGACAATACAGTGACGAGAGAAGCAAAACTGTACGGGAACACTTGTCTGTGGCATTGGCTTGATCTTTTCGCCATGAGCCCCCCCTGTGGCGAGCGGGCTCGCCCGCGCTGGGCCGCAGAGCGGCCCCAAAACCTGCGACCGGGCCTGTCAGGCACAGCGAGTGACCTGGGGTGGGGGCGCGTTGCACCCCAGCGCGGGCAAGCCCGCTCGCCACACTTGATGTGCATTGCCCAATTGACCTTTGTTCCGACCGGCCCAAGTGGCCGAGTATGAAAAAACCCGGCACCTTGCGGATACCGGGTTTGTTCCTGAAGCGCCTGTGCCTCAGCGGGCCGCGCCGAGATGGCCCTTCTCGTCGGAGAAGACCACCTCGACCCGACGGTTCTGTGCCCTGCCCCGTTCGGTGGCATTCACGTCGATCGGATATTCGTCGCCATAACCGACCACATCGATACGCTTCTCATCGATCCCCAGGTCAACCAGCATGTCCGCCACGGACTGGGCCCGATCGCGGGACAGTTGCAGGTTGTTGTCCTTCTCGCCGGTGCTGTCGGTATAGCCCTCGATGCGCACGATGCGTTTCGGATTGAGTTGGAGAAACTGCACCAGCTTGAGAATCGCCCGGTTGGCGGAGCTCTGCAGTTGCGCCTCGCCGGTGTCGAACAGCACATCACCGAGGGTCATCACCAGGCCGCGATCGGTCTGGGTGCTGGCCTGGCTGATCTGCTCCTCGACCCACTTCCCCTGTTGCTGCACGCTGACCAGCTTGGATTCGCGCAGGGCCAGTTGCAGGCGCTGGCGCTCCAGCTCCAGCTTGGCCGCACGCTCCTGGTTCAGGGCCTGCTCGGTGTGCTGGCGGGCGATGTCCGAGTAGCGCTCGCTCAGGTAGGCGTAGTGCGCCACATCGCCACTGCTGCCCCAATAGCCGGACAGGCGATCGGCGCGCGCGAGCGACTCACCGGCGCGGATCACGTCCTTGGGCGCAAAGCGCAGCACATTGCTGTCTTCCTTGACCTTCTGGAAACTGGCCGAAGCCTGCTGCAGGGCCGTCTCGCTGGCCTGCTGGCCGGCGCAACCGTAGAGACTGGCACAACCCAGCGCCAACAGGATGCCGACCATTCGGCTCGGATAGATCATTGCGCATCCCCCAACTGCTTGCGCAAGCGCGTGATACGGGTATTGAGCAGCTTCAGCTCTTCCTGGCTCTTTTCGGTCAGCACCCGGGCTTCGGCCAGGCGCGCGTCCAGTTCGGCCTGCTCGGCGCGCATACGGGCTTTCTTGAAGGATTGGTCGGCCATCGCGGACTGGGCGCGTTCGAACTTGCCCTCGGCGAGTTTCAGTTCGGCGACATCGTCAGTCTTGGCGCCGACGGCCCGGGCCTGTTCGAGTGCACGTTCGGTGAGACGCATCTGTTCATTCGGCGCCGGATCGGCCGCGCAGCCCGCCAGGGCCACGACGGCCAGGGCAGCGAATAAGGGTCGAATACTCAAAGCAAATTCCTACTGTTTTGGCGCGCCGGCCGGTTGCAGTTGTGCCTTCCAACGCTCCAGATTGCGCTGCAACGCGGCCTCGGTCAGGCCGGAAGCGGGCAATTCTGTCATTTTTTTTGCCAGCTGTCCGCGCAACCAGGCGTCATTGCAGGCCGAGTTGTGGGAGACCGCGAGAAACAGGCCGGGCTGATCGACCGGCTGGGCCCGCGGGCCGATATCCCTGGCCATGCCCAGGCTCTGGGCGGTGACCATGCCGGCGTAGCGCCCGGCCAGGACGTACTCGACTTCGCCCAGCAGCAGTTTCTGGAACGCCTGGGGCAAGGCCGGGGTGTATTGCAGCGTCAGCTGGGTCTTGCTGAACTCCACGAACGGCTGGGTCAGCCGGGCCTTTTGCGAAACAGCGCCGCTGTGTCCATGCAGGTCGTGGGCGGCGTTGTAGACGAGGGGCGAATCGTTGCGGGTCCAGACCAGGAAGTCGTTCTGCACCAGGGCCGGATGGATGTAGTCCAGCGAATCCAGCTCGTTGACGGTAATCGGCGCATCCACCAACAGGTCCATGCGCCCGCTGCGCACCTCCTCCTGGGCCTGGGAACGCTTGCCACCGTAGAGTACCTCGACCTTGAGCCCCAACTCGCCGCCCACCTGGCGCAACAGGTCGGCACTGGCGCCGATCAGGTGCACCGGATCATCGGGGTCGCGCCACAGGTAGGGCGGCGCATCGGGGCTGCCGGTGACGATCAGGCGCTCGCACTTGCCCACGGCCAGGGCCTGCATGGACAACGCGGGCAAGCCCAGCAACAGCGATAGTGCGGCGACGCGAAGCACGTCCATGACAAATTTCTCCAATCAACACCGCTGACTGCAGGAGCAGGATACCGGTGTAAGCATGATGCCAGCGCACGCATGAAGGGGTGTAGGCACGATGATTCGGTAAAAAAAACCCGGTCGCAGGACCGGGTTCTTTTATAAGTGAAGCTGCTGGATCAGACCAGCTTTTCCAGCTCAGGCACGGCTTCGAACAGGTCCGCGACCAGGCCGTAGTCGGCCACCTGGAAGATCGGCGCCTCTTCGTCCTTGTTGATCGCGACGATCACCTTGGAGTCCTTCATACCGGCCAGGTGCTGGATCGCGCCGGAGATACCGACGGCGATGTACAGCTGTGGCGCGACGATCTTGCCGGTCTGGCCGACCTGCATGTCGTTCGGTACGAAGCCTGCATCGACCGCGGCACGGGAAGCGCCGACTGCCGCGCCCAGCTTGTCGGCCAGGGCGTACAGGTGCTTGAAGTTGTCGCCGTTCTGCATGCCGCGGCCGCCGGAAACGACGATCTTGGCAGCGGTCAGTTCAGGGCGGTCGGACTTGGCCAACTCTTCGCCGACGAACGACGACTTGCCTGCATCGTGAGCCGCGCCCACAGCTTCAACGGCAGCCGAGCCACCTTCGGCGGCAACCGGGTCGAAACCGGTGGCACGCACGGTGATGACCTTGACCGCAGCGCTCGATTGCACGGTGGCAATGGCGTTACCGGCGTAGATCGGACGCTTGAAGGTGTCGGCGCTTTCCACCGAGATGATCTCGGAGATCTGGTCGACGTCCAGCTGGGCGGCAACGCGCGGCAGGATGTTCTTGCCGTTGGAGGTGGCGGCAGCCAGGACGTGGCTGTAGCCCTTGCCCAGCTCGGCCACCAGGGGAGCTACGTTTTCCGGCAGTTGGTGCGCATAGGCGGCGTTGTCGGCCACCAGCACTTTCGACACACCGGCGATTTTCGCGGCGGCTTCGGCGACAGCGCCAACGCCCTGGCCAGCGACCAGCACATGAATGTCACCACCGATCTTCGCGGCAGCGGCAACGGTGTTCAGGGTGGCCGGAGCCACGGTTTTGTTGTCGTGTTCGGCGATTACCAAGATAGTCATGATCAGATTACCTTCGCTTCGTTTTTCAGTTTCTCGACCAGTTCTGCAACCGACTTGACCTTGATGCCCGCGCTGCGTGCAGCCGGTGCTTCAACCTTCAGGGTCTTGTTGGTGGAGGCGGTAGAAACGCCCAAAGCATCAGGAGTCAGCGTCTCGAGCGGCTTCTTCTTGGCTTTCATGATGTTTGGCAGGGACGCGTAGCGCGGCTCGTTCAAACGCAGGTCGGTGGTGACGATGGCTGGCAGGTTCAGCGAAACGGTCTGCAGGCCGCCGTCGATTTCGCGGGTCACGGCAACCTTGTCGCCCGACACTTCGACTTTCGAGGCGAAGGTGCCTTGGGCGTAGCCGCTCAGGGCAGCCAGCATCTGGCCAGTCTGGTTGTTGTCGCTGTCGATCGCCTGCTTGCCGAGGATCACCAGCTGTGGCTGTTCCTTGTCGACAACGGCCTTGAGCAGCTTGGCCACGGCCAGGGAGTTCAGTTCGTCGGCGGATTCGACCAGCACGGCGCGGTCGGCACCCAGCGCCAGCGCAGTACGCAGTTGCTCCTGGGCGGTGGATGGGCCGATGGTGACGACGACGATTTCAGTGGCCACGCCTTTTTCTTTCAGACGTACCGCTTCTTCCACTGCGATTTCGCAGAACGGGTTCATCGACATCTTGACGTTGGCGAGGTCGACAGCGGAATTGTCCGCCTTGACGCGAACCTTGACGTTGTAATCGACAACGCGTTTGACAGCTACAAGAACCTTCATGGATTCCTCACTCTCCGGTGAAAAGAAAGTCGCCCAGGCGTACCTGGCGGTTGGATGCTCAGCGGCGCGCGCGTGAAGCTCAAGGGCACCTCCAAAAACGCCGACATCTACACGAAAGCCTGGTCATTTCCCGGTTTACGACCGTCGGTCCGGAGTGACTGTACAGTCACGAGGCCGGTGGACGTGTAAACTTCGCGCCAGAATCGGCATGCCACTTCACTTTCGTTGTCTTCGTCCTGTCTTTAGACGTGCTCCTGCAGCCTGCGTTTAGCCTACGGCGAACGCAAAACCGCTCGTATCTTGACCGGAACGCCTATTCTGGTCAATACGGCAAAATGGTCAGTCATAAGCCGCGCTACTTTGATTTATCTGGCTTCCAGCGAATTCAAACAAACGTTTGTATTGGACGCTGGTAGTGGTGTAGATATAATGGCGCCACCTAGAGAGAAAGATGTCTGAGCCACCATCCGCCTGCCTGCCGTGGCAGGGGAACGACGGTGCGGGACACCAAACCTCCAATCAGAAGAAAACTGTTGAGCCTTGAGTAGGAGAGAGTCTGTGGAACGCGAATACATGGAATTCGACGTGGTCATCGTCGGTGCCGGCCCCGCAGGCCTGTCCGCCGCTTGCCGGCTGAAACAGAAAGCGGCCGAAGCGGGTCAGGAAATTAGCGTCTGCGTCGTGGAAAAAGGTTCCGAAGTCGGCGCCCACATCCTTTCCGGCGCGGTCTTCGAACCACGGGCCCTGAACGAACTGTTCCCGGACTGGAAAGAGCTCGGCGCCCCGCTGAACACACAGGTCAAGCGCGACGACATCTATGTCCTGCGCAACGGCGAGACCGCCACCAAGGTTCCGGACTTCTTTGTGCCCAAGACCATGCACAACGAAGGCAACTACATCATCTCCCTGGGCAACCTGTGCCGCTGGCTGGCGCAGCAGGCCGAGAACCTGGGCGTGGAGATCTACCCGGGCTTCGCGGCCCAGGAAGCGCTGTTCGACGAAAACGGCGTGGTCCGCGGGATCATCACCGGTGACCTGGGTGTCGACCGCGAAGGCAACCCGAAGGAAGGCCTGTACACCCCCGGCATGGAACTGCGGGGCAAGTACACCCTGTTCGCCGAAGGCTGCCGCGGCCACATTGGCAAACAACTGATCTCGCGCTTCAAGCTCGACAGCGACGCCGATGCCCAGCACTACGGCATCGGCCTCAAGGAAATCTGGGAAGTCGACCCGGCCAAGCACCAGCCTGGCCTGGTGGTCCACACTGCCGGCTGGCCGCTGGACATCATGGGCACCGAGAACACCGGTGGTTCCTTCCTCTATCACCTGGAAAACAATCAGGTGGTGGTCGGCCTGATCGTCGACTTGTCCTACAGCAACACCTACCTGTCGCCGTTCGACGAGTTCCAACGCCTCAAGCACCACCCGGTGCTCAAGCAGTACCTCGAAGGTGGCAAGCGTATCAGCTACGGCGCCCGTGCCATCTGCAAGGGTGGCCTCAACTCGCTGCCGAAGATGGTCTTCAACGGCGGCGCGCTGATCGGCTGTGACCTGGGCACCCTGAACTTCGCCAAGATCAAGGGCAGCCACACCGCGATGAAATCCGGCATGCTCGCCGCCGAAGCCGTGGCCGAGAAGCTGCTGGCCGGTGCCGAGGGTGGTGACCAACTGGACAACTACGTCACTTCGTTCAAGGCCAGTTGGCTCTACGAAGAACTGTTCGCCAGCCGCAACTTCGGCGCGGCGATCCACAAGTTCGGCCCGATCATCGGCGGTGGTTTCAACTGGTTCGAGCAGAACCTGTTCGGCGGCAAGCTGCCCTTCACCCTGCACGACAACAAGCCGGACTATGCCTGCCTGAAGCTGGCCAAGGACTCGGTGAAAATCGATTATCCGAAGCCGGACGGCAAGCTCAGCTTCGACAAGCTGAGCTCGGTGTTCCTCTCCAGCACCAACCATGAAGAAGAACAGCCGTGCCACCTCAAGCTCAAGGACCCAAGCATTCCGCTGAGCAAGAACCTGCCGCTGTACGACGAACCCGCGCAGCGCTACTGCCCGGCTGGCGTGTATGAAGTGATTACCCAGGAAGACGGCGAAAAGCGCTTCCAGATCAACGCCCAGAACTGCGTCCACTGCAAGACCTGCGACATCAAGGACCCGGCGCAGAACATCACCTGGGTCACCCCGGAAGGTGCTGGCGGGCCGACCTACCCGAACATGTGATTCGGCGGTTGGCACAATGAAAAGGCTCCTTCGCAGGGGCCTTTTTACTTTGAGGTATTTTTTTGGAGCGGATGGCCTGTTCGCGGCGGTTCGGCGCGAAGAGGCCATCCAACACACCACAAATCCCGGATCAGCCGCTCAGGCCGACTGCCCCGTCAACACCCCCTCCTCTCCCGGCGTACGCTCGAAGTAGCGCTTGTACTCCCGGCTGAACTGCGACGTGCTCTGGTACCCCACCCGATGCGCCACCTGGGCCACGCCCAGGCCGTCGCCGGCCAGCAACCGCTGGGCCTTGAGCAGGCGCAGGCGCTTGAGGTACTGCACCGGCGAAAGCAGGGTGCTGCGCTTGAAATGCTCGTGAAAGGTCGAGGGGCTCATGTTCGCGTAGCGCGCCAAGGTGTCGACGTTCAGTGGCTCGGCGAAATGCTCGTGCAGATGGCTGAGGGACGCCGCCAACCGGGCGAATTGCCCCTGCTGCTCCACCAGTGCCCGCAACACGTCGGCCTGGGGCCCGCGAAGGGCGGTGAACAGCACCTCGCGCAAGCGCGCCTGGCCCATGATTCGGCATTCCATGGGATCGTGCAGGCAGCGCAGCAACTGCTCGACGCTATGACGCATGGCATCGTCGAGCGCCACCGAGGTCATCGACTCGGGCGTCTGCGCCGAGGCACCGCGCTCGCCCGCCAGCCCCATCGCCAGCACCAGCTCGCTCAACACCGCACGGTCGATGCCGATGGACACCCCGAGCAGGGGCTCCTCCGGCGTGGCAAAGGTCTCGTACTCGAACGGCACTGGCAGCGCCTGGATCAGGTAATGCCCGGCACCATATTCCAGGGTCCGCGGCCCCAGGTAGGCCAGCTTGCTGCCCTGGGCGATCACCATCAGGCTCGGCTCATAGATCTGCGGGCAGCGCGCGACATTGCCCGATGCCGCGACGATCTGCACCTCAGGCAACAACGTCGGCAAGAATCCCGAGCGGGTCGCCAGCGGCTGGAGCAATGAAACCAGCGTGGCATTGGCGTCGAGATGACGGGTCAACTGCATGGCAAAAACTTCACGGAAAGAGGGATGTGAGCATCATCGCAGGTCTGGCGCCAGAGGAAAGTGACCGCGGACCAATCCCGGAGGATTAGGCATGACACCCGGAGGAATCGTCATGGCCCTCCTCCTGGCCGATCACGAAAATGGCGCGCCTCATCTGTTAGTGCTTTTGCAAGGTTTGTCCCATGTATACCGCCATTGGTTATGCCACCCAGTCCGCCACCACTCCCCTCGCCCCGGTCACCTTCCAGCGTCGCGCGCCGCGGCCGGACGACGTCGCCATCGAGATTCTCTACTGCGGCGTCTGCCACTCGGATATCCACCAGGCCCGCAACGAGTGGGGCATCGCCGTCTATCCATTGATGCCCGGCCATGAAATCGTCGGCAAGGTCACCGCCATCGGCAGCCAGGTCACCCGGCACAAGGTCGGCGACCTGGTCGGCGTCGGCTGCATGGTCGATTCCTGCCGCGACTGCGCCGCCTGCAACGCCAACCTGGAGCAGTACTGCGAAAACGAGCCAACCATGACCTATGCCAGCCCGGACAGGGTCGACGGCAGCAATACCATGGGCGGCTACTCCGACAGCATCGTGGTCAGCGAGCATTTCGTCGTGCGTATTCCGGAAAAACTCGACCTGGCCAGCGCCGCACCGCTGCTCTGCGCCGGCATCACCACCTACTCGCCACTCAAGCACTACGGCGTCAAGCCAGGCGACAAGGTCGGGATTCTCGGCATGGGCGGCCTGGGCCACATGGGCATCAAGTTCGCCAAGGCCCTGGGCGCCGAAGTCACCCTGTTCACCCGCTCGGCGAGCAAGGCCGAGGAAGCCCGCCGCCAGGGTGCCGACCATGTGATCGTGTCCACCGATGATGCGCAGATGCAGGCCGCTGCCGGGCGCTTCGACTTCCTGCTCGACACCATCCCGGTGCAGCACGACCTTAACCCCTACCTGGACACCCTGACCTTCGACGGCGTGCACATCCTCGTCGGCCTGATCGAACCGGTCGACCCGGCGCTGCATGCGGGCAAGCTGGTGATGAAACGCCGGGTACTGGCCGGCTCGCTGATCGGTGGCATCGCAGAAACCCAGGAAGTACTGGATTTCTGCGCCGAGCACGACATCAACTGCGATATCGAAATGCTCGACATCCGCCACATCAACGAAGCCTACAGCCGGATGATCGCCGGTGATGTGAAGTACCGCTTCGTGATCGACATGGCGACGCTGAAGGTCTGACGGTAGAGATTGTGACAGCCCCGCTTGTGTGGCGAGCGGGCCCCGGCCAACACAATGGGCCCATTCGACACTGGAGGCCCGGCAGGTGGCGCCACACCAGCGTGGTATGATTGATGCCGAATCAACCCTGTCGAAGGACCGCCAGACGGTGACCAGGAAAACCGGCATCCGCGCCCAGCAAGCCGACCAGACCCGCGCCCGCATTCTCAAGGCAGCCGTGAAAGTCTTCGCCCGCGACGGCTATTCCGGCGGACGGGTCGAGAGTATCTCCCAAGAGGCGCAATCCAACGACCGCATGCTCTACTACTATTTCGGCAGCAAGGAACGCCTGTTCCTCTGCGTGCTGGAACACATCTACGAGCAGTTCAACAAGGCTGAAGGCAAGCTGCGCCTGGATCTGGAAAATCCCCAGGAGGCACTGCGCGAGCTGGTGGCATTCGTCTGGCACTACTACGTCCGCCACCCGGAGTTCGTCGCCATCCTGAGCATCGAAAACCTGCACCAGGGCAAGCACGCCCGACAGTCCGGAGAACTGCGACGACTGTCGGGAGAGGCGGTGGGCGTCTTGCGTCCGATCATCGAGGCCGGCCAGACCCAAGGCAGCTTTCGCCAGGACCTGGATATCAAGCACGTATACCTGATGATTGCCTCGCTCTGCTATTTCTACAATTCCAACCAGCACACCCTCAGTTCATTCCTCGGCGAGCCGCTGGCGGAGAAGAACCAGCGGCAGGATTGGCTGGCGTTCATCAGCGACCTGGTGATCCGTGGCGTCCTGCGCTCCCCAGTGCAGGAGCAGGCTTGCCCGTGAGCAGGCCGGCCCACGCCCCCCACAGCCTGACAGCTTGGCAGTCCCCTCCCAGGCAGCCCCTGGTTAAGTAACCACTTACCTGCCGATAGCGTTTCCCCGCACCAACAGGCATGCTGGGCCACCGCACTACAACAATAACTCATTGGGACAAACCACCATGCAAGGCTTTCTCAAGAGCTGCGCGCTGGCGTTGGCTGTCGGCTGCTCGGCCGGCTCGCTGCACGCCGCGGAAAAAGTCATTCTCGACACCGATTTCAATGTACTCAACGACGACGGCCAGGCGTTCATCATGCTTGCGCAGTTGCATGCGCAAAAGAAAATCGACCTGCTGGGCATGACCCTGGTCAGCGGCAACGCCTGGGTCGACCAGGAGCAGGTCGACGCGCTGAAGGCCGTCGAGCGCATGGGCGTGGAAAAGGAAATCGGCGTCTACTCCGGCGCGGCCTATCCGCTGCTGCATGACTTCGCCACCTACCCTCAGGAACAGGCACTGTTCGGCTCCGGCTGGCCGGGCGCATTCAAGAATCCGCGGCCGACCTCGGCGGCGCAACTGGTGGCACCGCCCGACGGCATGGCCACCCACACCCGACTGCGCAGCGAGACCGCCCCGCAGTTCATCATCGACAGCGTGCGCAAGAATCCCCACGAAGTGACACTGCTGGCGATCGGGCCGCTGACCAATCTCGCCCTGGCCATTCGCCAGGC
Source organism: Pseudomonas sp. UTLPPB19802 (assembly GCF_059730225.1). NCBI lineage: Bacteria > Pseudomonadati > Pseudomonadota > Gammaproteobacteria > Pseudomonadales > Pseudomonadaceae > Pseudomonas > Pseudomonas sp. UTLPPB19802. The sequence continues at coordinate 2,816,050 of NZ_AP048545.1, read as the reverse complement.
GCCGGACATCGTGCCGCTGATCAAGCGCATCGTGTACATGGGCGGCGCCATCGAGATCCCCGGCAACACCACCCCTGCCGCCGAATTCAACTGGTGGTTCGACCCGGAGGCGGCACGAATCGTCCTGCGCTCGCCGATCGAACATGTAATTTTCCCCAACGATGTCTGCGAGAAGGTCATTTTCGATGCGTCGGTGTACAAGCGGGTGATCGCCGCCAAAGGGGCGGTGCCGGAGCTGTACAAGAGCGTGTTCGGACCGGAGTTCGCCAAGGACCCGGTCTATCACAGTTTCACTTGGGACAGCTTGCCGGCACTGTTCCTGACCGAACCTGAAATCGTCACCGAATCGCGGGAGATGTGGATCGACGTCGACACCCACTTCGGCCCGGATTACGGCCGTGCATTGGGCTACAAGAAAGGTGCGCCGGTAGGCACGCAAAAGGCCAAGGTGGTGTTCGCGGTCGACCAGAAGAAGTTCTGGAACGACTATGTGTCGCTGGTGACCCTGCCGACGCCGGTCAAGAAACCTTAAGATCGTGTAGCCAGGAACAGCGCTATCGCCAGCAAGCCGGCTCCCGCAAAAATCTTGCGTCACACACAGGCTTTGCGTCTGGCGCAATGCCCTGTGGGAGCCGGCTTGCTGGCGATGGCTACGCGGCGATACCTCTTCAGAAATTCACATCGGCCGCACTCAGCACTTGCACAAATGCCCCGTTCAAGGTCGCATTGTGATGCTCGACAATCGCCCGGGCCGACAATCCGGGCGTGTCCATGCAAGTATGGGCATCCCCCACCAGCACCGCCTCGAAGCCCAGGTCCCGAGCCAGGCGACACGTGCTGTCGACGCAATACTGGGTCTTCATTCCGACAATCACCAGCCGCTTCACTCCGGCATCGTCCAACTGCTCGGCCAGGCCGGTTTTAAAGAAACAACTGGGACGGGCCTTATCCAGCAGGTGATCCATCGCCGGGTCCAATCCCAGCTCCGGCAATACCTGCCACGCCGCGCTCCCCGCCGCGATCGGCGAACCCTGAGGCCCGGTATGCCGCAGCGCAAAGATCGGCGCCTGCGCCTCGCGCGCCTGCCCGATCAACGTGGTAATGCGTGCCAGAACCTGCTCACCTTCCCATGGTTTCTCAGGGCCGTGGAACAGGCCAACCTGCATATCGATGATCAACAGCGCCGAGCGCTGGGGACGGTGAACCTGCATGGTACTTCTCCTTCCTGGTGATGCCAGCAAAGGCCCGGAAACCAAAAGGCCCCGTCCATTGCTGGCGGGGCCTTGGTTCACTGCGCTTCAACCACTCACACAGCAACCTCGCACCCGCCGTGGGCGGTCGCGGTGGTCGTGGTGGTCAGGTGCAGCGAGATCATGTTCATGGGACCGATCATGCCAAGCTCCGAGAGCAAATGGCAACCGTTACTTCAGAACCGCAAACGCCAGCGCCCGTTGCGGCGCAGGTCGACCACCGACAGCGGCTCGATGTCGATGGCGTTGAACGAGGCAGGACTGGCCTGCAGGGCGTGCAGAATCGCCGCACGGATCACGAAAGGATGGGTGACGACAACGAAGTGGCCATCCTCCTGGAAACCGTCGAGCCAAGCCGCCACCCTGGCACAGAGTTCGATCACCGACTCGCCCGCAGGCGGGGCTGCTTGCGGCTGGCTGACCCAGGCCGACAGCGCATCGGGAGCGTTTTCCTGCAGATCGCCCAGGCTGAGCCCCTGCCACTCGCCAAAATCGTAGTCCCCCAGTTCCGGCACGATTTCGATCTCGCTCCCCAACGCCTCGGCTGTCTGCCAGGCGCGGGTCTCCGGAGCGCTGAGGATACGTACCGGCTTTTTCAGCCGATTGGCCAACTCGGCAGCCTTGGCCAGTCCCTTGGGCTCAACCGGCTCGTCCAACGGGAAACGCCCCAGACGCTGAGCCTCGGTGCGGGCATGGCAAACAACGCTGAGCCGGATCGACATATGGACATTCTCCCGTTCTGCCCCGGTGCGGGCATACGCCGCACGAGCACGTGTATCTATTGTAAGAATAGAAGCCGGTGAGAACCCGGCACGATGGCGCCACTGTAATCGCATTCTAGGCTATGCACGAAATCGCTTGAAACTTGGTTATGCGGCGTTAAAAACCGGCTCGGAATGCTCATTGACAACCAGTCAACTCCGCTTCCTCGCCGCTTTTTGCCTTGCATAACCTGCGTTTCAAACAATTTCGTACACAGCCTAGATGCCGAACGTCAGCCCCTGCCACGCACTTTCACTTCTCGGACCTGGCGCACGATAGCGGGAGAGTTTTCAGAGGGGCGACACGTTTGGCACCAGCAATACAAAAAAGGAGCCGGTCATCCCGCTTCCCCTTTGTATCGCAGGTGCCAAACGTGTCCATAGCGGCTATTGTGGCCTCCATGCCACTGCGCAGCATCTTCACCTGCTCCCATCATCAAGGTACTGATCGATGTCATCTTCCTCCATGAAAAAACTCATCGGCGCCGTTGTCCTGCTCGGCGGTTTCGCCACGACCGGCTCCGCCTTCGCCCACGCCCACCTGAAAAACGAGACCCCGGCAGCGGACAGCACCGTCAGTGCCCCGAGCGAATTGCGCCTGGAGTTCAGCGAAGGCGTCGAAGCCGCATTGACCAAGGTCGAACTGAGCAAGGGCGACACCAAGGTCGAGCTGAAAAGCATCGCCACCGACCCCGCCGACCAGAAGATCCTGGTGGTGACCCCGGCCACCGCGCTGCCAGCCGGCGACTACAGGGTCAACTGGCATGCAGTGTCGGTCGACACCCACAAGAGTGAAGGCAGCTACAGCTTCAAGGTGGGCCACTGAGTTCATGCTGGATGCCATGGTCCTGTGTCGTTTCCTGCATTTCACCATGGTCCTGTCGCTGTTCGGGGCCTGCCTGTTTCGCCCCCTGCTGATCGGTTCAGCGCCAACTGCGGCGCTCGATTCACGGCTGCTCACGATGCGCCGCTGGATGGCCGTGCTGGCCTTGGCCAGTGCGGTTGCCTGGCTGTTGCTGACCATCGTCGGCATCACCGATGACTGGTCGGACGCCGTCCGCCTGCCCACCCTGCAACTGGTGCTGGGAAAAACCTTCTTCGGCACGGTCTGGACCTGGCACCTGGGCTTGAGCCTGCTGCTGTTGATTGCCCTGGGCGCCAATGCGCCACCCAGGCTCAGCCTGCTGCTGGCATTCCTGCAACTGGCGACCCTGGCACCGGTTGGCCACGGGGCGATGCTCGACGGGGTCGGCGGACAGTTGCTGATATTCAACCAGATGCTGCACCTGAGCGGTGTCGGCGCCTGGATCGGTGGGTTGATATTGCTGGTGCTGGTACTGGGTCGACCGAGCGAACATGACATAGAGCGGATCCTGCGCCGCTTCAGCAACCTCGGCTACCTGATGGTCGCAGTGATCATCGTTACCGGCATGATCAATGTCCGGGTACTCACCGGTGCCCTCTGGCCAACGCCACTGTTCCAAGGCTTCGCGCTGATCCTGCTGATCAAGGCGCTGTTGGTTCTGCTGATGCTCGGGCTGGCCCTGTTCAACCTGGTGATGAGCCGTCGCGGGCGGTTCACGGTGCTGCGGCGCAGCGTCACTCTCGAATGGCTGCTGGGCCTGGGCGCAGTGCTCACGGTTTCACTGCTGGGCACGCTGCCGCCCGTGCTGACGAACTGATCCGCCCAACCTTGTAGAAGCAAGACTTGCCAGCGAAGCTTTCAGCGGTCTTGAAGGCCCCTTCGCTGGCAAGCCAGGCTCCTACAAGAACCGTGGCGCACTTCACATCCGACGCGCCCCCCAAAACCTGTAGGAGCAGAGCTTGCCCGCGAAGCTTTCCGCAGCCCAAGCCACTCGTCGCCCTCCCTGGCCCAGGCGTAAAAAACCCGACCCAGATAGTCATCTATATGAATCCTTCAGGTATATTCCTTCGAAACACGTAACAAAACATTACAAGAAGGGGTTTTCGTTGGATCTTTCACATGCCACGTGGCTCGCCCACGACACTCGACTGATCGTCTGTTGCCTGGCCGCCATTGCCAGCATCATCGTGCTGATCAGCCTGACCAAGCTACCGCCCTTCCTGTCGATCCTGATCGGCACTTTCGTCGCCGGACTCGGCGCGGCCCTGCCGCCCGAGGAGGTCGCCAAGGCCTTCAGCAAGGGCGCCGGCAGCCTGCTCGGCGAGGCCGGGATCATCATCGCCCTGGGCGCGATGCTCGGCGCCTTGATGGCCGAGTCCGGCGCCGCCGACCGGATCGCCTCGACCCTGCTGCGCCATGCGAAGGGCAAGGCGCTGCCCTGGGTCATGGCGTTGGTGGCAATGGTCATCGGCCTGCCGCTGTTCTTCGAAGTCGGGCTGGTGCTGATGGTGCCGGTGATCTTTGTCATCGCCCGGCAATCCGGCCAACCGCTGCTCAAGGTGGCGATCCCGGCCCTGGCCGGCATGACCACCCTGCACGCACTGATGCCACCGCACCCAGGGCCACTGATCGCCGTCAGCGCGCTGCACGCCGACCTGGGCACGACCATGCTGCTGGGCTTCTGTATCGCCGTACCCGCCGTGATTCTCGCCGGCCCGCTGTATGGCATCTGGCTGTCGAAACGCCTGGATGTGCAGGAGCCGGCCGAACTCGGCGCCCTGTTCACCGCCAAGGTCGAAACCCGGCGCAAGCCAAGCTTCGGCATTTCCCTGCTGATCATCCTGCTGCCAGTACTGTTGATGCTCGGCAGTACGCTGGCCAAGGTCGCCATGGCACCGCAGAGCAGCCTGGCGATTACCCTGAAGTTTCTCGGTGAGCCGTTGATCGCACTGGGCATCGCGGTGATCGCGGCGGTGATCTGCCTCGGCTGGTCGATCGGCATGGCTCGCGACCAGGTCGGCGGCGTACTGCGCAAAAGCCTGGCGCCAATTGCCGTGTTGCTACTGACCATCGGTGCTGGCGGCGGCCTGAAGCAGACACTGCTGGAGGCCGGAGTCAGCGACACCATCAGCAAGATCGCCAGCGGTGCACATATATCCTATGTGCTACTGGCCTGGCTGATCGCCGTGGCCCTGCGCCAGGCGACAGGTTCGGCCACCGTGGCGACCACCACCACCGCCGGTATCCTAGCCCCGCTGATGGCAGGCCTGGCGACCACCCAGAGTTCACTGGTGGCCCTGGCGATTGGTGCCGGGTCAGTGTTCTTCTGCCACGTGAACGATGCCGGGTTCTGGATGGTCCGCGAGTACTTCGGCCTGCAGCTCAAGCAGACGATCTGGGTCTGGTCGGTCTTGCAGACCATCGTCTCGCTGGTCGGGCTGATCGGTGCACTGCTGCTGTGGCAGTGGTTCCAGTAAAGCGGGATCAGTCCTGCGAGTAGGCGAAGTTCCTCAGCACTTCGCCATCCATCCGGTAGCGTACCCATTCACTCTGTGGTTGCGCACCGATGGACTCGTAGAAACGGATGGCCGGCTCGTTCCAGTCCAGCACGCTCCACTCCAGGCGCCCGCAGTCATTGGCACAGGCGATCTTCGCCAGGTGCCGCAGCAACTTCTTGCCCGCCCCCGCGCCGCGCTGCTGCGGCGACACATACAGGTCTTCCAGGTACAGGCCATTACGACCGAGCCAGGTCGAATAGCTGAAGAAGAACACCGCAAAACCGACTGGCTCGCCATCACGCAGGCAGATCAGGCCATGGGCCGTGGCGCCTTCACCGAACAAGCTGCGCTCGATGTCCACGACACTGGCGATCACTTCGTGGCGGGCACGTTCGTAGTCGGCCAGCTCGGTGATAAAGGCCAGGATCTGCGGCGCATCGCTGGGCCGTGCTTCGCGTATTTCGAGGGACATGGGCGCTTCCGGAATCAATGAAGTCGCCCATGCTATTAGGAATGTGTTGCCGCTTGAATCATTTCAGTAAAAATTCCCACGCAAAAGCAGGCAAGCGGCCAGGGTCAGCGCCAGAATCAGCAGTGCACCGCCCCCCAAGCCCAGCAGATGGGCGAACAGCGCGCCGCCCCTCTCCTCATCCGCGTCCATGACGCAGCGCCTCAACACCGGGACGAGCCAGGTACAACACCTCATAGGCCTGGCTGGCCCGTTTGCGATCGGGCAAGGCTGACGACAAAGTGATGCGCACCAGCCGCCAGTTCGCCGTGTCCAGCACCAGGAACACGGCGAAGGTGTCTTCCTGTTCCCGGATGACCTTGTTCTGCTCGATCTGTGCGGCAAGCAAAACCGCCCGATCCGCCTCCGGCTCGACCAGCACCTCTTCGCGATAGAGCGCCCGCGCCTCGGTCGCGCCGCCCAGCTGGAAATCCAGTGGCAGCCACGCCTCGATCTCGGGCCGACCGAACGAGTCGATCACCTTCTGGAACCGCTCATCCATCAGGAACGCACCCGCTTCAGCCGGCTCGGACCACAGGTAGACCGATGAATACCGGTTGGTCGAGGCTCCGTGAACCCCGCGCTCCTGGGCGACGAAGGCCTTGAACAGCAAACCCCGGGCATCGTCCCAGAGCGGCCCAAGCTCACTGGCTCGGCGGCGAATGAGGCCCATGTCGTAGTGGGCGGGCAAGCGGTGTGAGTACTGTTTGGCAAACATGGCTGCGCTCCTGGGCAGATGACCGACTGTGGATAACCTGGGACCAGCTTGCGCAAGCTGGAGAATTACAACAACATATCTCCAGATATATGTGTGATAAGGGTTTGATATGATCGATGGCGGCAAACCTCTCGATATCGATACCGTCCAGGCCTTTGTCCTGATCGCCGATTTCGCCAGTTTCACCCGTGCCGCCCAGGCGCTGGACACCTCCCAGGCGGCCATCAGCCTCAAGCTCAAGCGCCTGGAAGAACGTCTCGGCTACCGCCTGCTCGAGCGCACCCCGCGCCACGTCCGGCTGACACCCTGCGGCGAGCAGTTCATCCAGGCCGCGCGCAACCTGCTGCTGGCCCATGAACGCGCCCTGGGCGACATGACCGCCCCACCCACCCGCCGCCTGGTCATCGGCATCAGCGACCATGTCGCCGGACCGGACCTGCCACTGCTGCTGAACCGGCTGGCCCAGTACGATCCACTGCTGATCATCGAAGTACGCATCGCCTCGTCCCGCGACCTGAGCGCGTCCTTCGATCGCAATGAGCTGGATGCCGCTATCGTCCGTCGTGAGGGTGACCGGCAGGACGGCGAGGTATTGGTGGTCGAGCGCTTCGGCTGGTTCGCCGCCCCGACCTGGCGGCATGTGCCCGGCAGCGTCCTGCGCCTGGCCACCCTGGCATCCCCCTGCGGCGTACGGCACTTGGCGGTACGCGTACTGGACGATGCGGGGATCGCCTGGACCGAAGTGTTCATCGGTGGCGGCGTGATGGCGGTGGGCGCGGCGGTCAGTGCCGGGCTCGGGGTAGCCGCCCTGGCGAGGCGAGTGGCACCGGCCGGCGCAGTCGAGGTGGGCGAGCAACTGGGACTACCACCATTGCCGCTGACGGAAATCATCCTGCATGCGCGCCCTACGGATGCCCGCTCCCGGGAAACACTGCGGGCCCTGAGCGCAACGTTTCGCGGGGTGTTGGAGCGTTAGCCAGCCAGCTCAGCGTGCTGGCCGGGCGCTCATGGCCCTGGCGATCCCGCGCCAGTAGAGTTCGGTGATATGCAGGAAACTGCTGAACGCCGTCGACAGGTATTCGAAATCCTCCGGCGTCTTGCACTCCAGGGCCGCGGCCTTGATTGCCTGTTCCTTGTGGTCCTTTTCCGCATTGGCGATATGCACGTGGAAGTACTCGCAGTGCTCATGGAACTCGTCGTCGCAGGCATAGAGAAACTTGTAGTTGCGCGCGCCCTCGTAAAGGCGAGTCAACATCGAGTAGGCCAACCATTCCTGGGCCAACAGCGCCCCCAGCACCCGCAACGAACCTCCTGGCTGGCCCGCCCCCTGATAGAGCCCCTGCTGGGCCTGGATGAAATGCTCGGTGGTGACGAGTACCGGCACCCTTTCCAGATCGACCATCGAATAGACACGTCCCTTGGCCCGGCTCAGCAGATCGAGGAGGAAGTTCTGCAGCAGCACGACATGGGCCTTCTCCAGTTGGCCGTTGCCAAATTCGGAGAACAGGTTCTTGGCGATTTCAACCTTGGCGCTCAAATGGCTCGCATGGATCAGTGAGCGGGCGACCATCGTCGCGGTGTTGAGCGTTCTCGACCAGTAATTGCGGGCAAATATCTCCAGGTCATGAACCTCCAGCGCCGAGCCCATCCAGCGCTCATAGAAGTCGTTGTTCAAGGCCTGATGGGTCGCCACGCTTTCAGCGAGGTTCCTGATGCGCTTGCTCATTTTGTACATGATGCTGGCTCCTGCTCCTGACGGGACGAGAAGTGAGCATAGGGGCTGGATCGCTCGATCCCAGGCCCAGGATTCGGGACCAGGCACAGGGCTTTTCCCGAATAGGATGCGAAAGTTCCTACCTGGCAGAAACCAAACACCGAGCAAAGGCACGGGCCAAAAAAAACCGGACTCAACGAGGAGTCCGGTCTTTTTTGACAACGCGGTTGCGACTGGGTCAGATCAGCAGGAACAACGCCAGCAGACCACCGAAGATCGCCCACTTTTCCAGGTAGTAGCGCGTACGGTTGGTCTTCTTCAGGGCCTTGCCACGCTGGCGGATGCCGTACAGCTTGGTAAAGGCCCGGTTGATGCCACCGGTCTTGTCGCCGTCGCCATTCGGCGCCGCAGCGGCAGCCATCACGTTGCGGCTGAACCAGCGGTTGAATGCCGATGCCCAGCGATACTTCAGCGGCCGCTCGATATCACAGAACAGGATCACGCGGTCCTTGTCGGTAGTGTTTTCGGCGTAGTGGATGAAGGTTTCGTCGAACATCACCGGCTCGCCGTCGCGCCAGTGGTAGTTCTGGCCATCGACATTGATGTAGCAACCCGGATCGTTCGGGGTTTCGAGCCCCAGGTGATAACGCAGGGAGCCGGCATAGGGGTCACGGTGGCGAACCAGTCGCGAACCCGGTGGCAGTTCGGCGAACATCGCCGCCTTGACCGTGCCGATGCTGTTGAGCAGTTCGGTGGTACGCGGGCACAGTTCCAGGGCGGACGGATGGTTATCGCCGTACCACTTCAGGTAGAAGCGTTTCCAGCCGGTCTTGAAGAAGGAATTGAAGCCGACGTCGTCGGGACGCTCGGATTTCTTGATTTCGCCGGCACGCAGCAGCGCCAGGGCCTCCTCACGGATTTCCTGCCAGTTGTCCTGCAGTGGCTTGAGTTCGGGGAAGTCGCTGACCTGAAGGTACGGGCGGCTCGGGATCTTCGAGAACAGGTAGAGGAAGCAGTTGATCGGTGCCAGGAAGCTGGAGTGGTCGCTCAGTTGGCGGCCCAGCTTGTGCCGGACTTTGCCGCGCAGGTGTACATACGCGATCGACAGTACGTAAACAGCAATGATGATGAGTTTCACAGGCTTCGTCACAAGAGTCGGGAGGAACGCTACCCTTTGTGCACACTGGTAGCCTGGGGCAGAAACCGGAATCCAGGTGTCGGGAAAGGGAAGCCAACGTACTAGGGTAGAACAGCCACTACGCTGGTTTCCAGTCTTTCCTGATCAACCTGGCGGGGAAAACCGCCAATCCATGGACCCCGGTCAATTTTTCAAGGTCAGCCCCGCGCCAGCAAGGCGTCGACCTCCTCGGCTCCCGGCGCCGTCGCTGGCCCCCAGCGGGTGACCGCAATGGCTGCCGCGGCATTGGCGCGCCGGGCCGCCTCGACCGCGTCCAGCCCGTTGGCCAAGCCGGCGATGAACACCCCGGCATGGGCATCGCCGGCACCATTGCTGTCCACCGCCTGCACCTTGAAGCCCGGCACCTGCTCGACCTGCCCTGCCCGGCTGATCCAACAACCCAGCGGACCGTCGCGTACCACCAGCAGCGCCTGCTTCAGCAGCACCTGGGCCAACCTTTGCAGCGCCACGCCGATCTCCGCCGCCCCGCTGAACCGCTGGGCCTCGACGGCATTGCTGGTCCAGATGTCGATACGCGGCAGCAACGCGGCCATCGGCACGCTATCCGGCGAGTCGACCAATGGCCCCGGGTCGAACACCACGGTCACGTCACGCGGCAACGCCAGCAGCCAGTCCAGCAGCGGCCGGACCTTGTCCGGCTGCAGCAGGCTGTAGCCGCTGACATAGACATAGTCGTCGCCGCTCACCACAACCGGCGCCAGATCCTCGGCCGACAGGCCGCCCTCGGCACCGATATGGGAAATGAAGGTGCGTTCGGCACTGGCGTCGGTCAGCGCGACACACAGCCCGGTGTCGCGGCTGGTGTCAGGTTCAAGCGCCATGCGAATACCTTCGGCAGTCATCGCCTGGCGCGCCTGGTCGCCGAAACGCCCGGTGCCATGGCGCCCGAGGTAGACCACCGGCAGGCCATTACGCTGCGCCGCCGCCATGACGTTGAAACCACCACCGACTTCGAAGGCGGCTGAATGAGCCAATGTGTCGCCACCGCTGCTCGGCAGTTGGTCGACAGACATGACCAGGTCGACGATGACCTGACCGGTGTGCAGCAATCGTGTGTTGCGTTTCACAGACAGGAGTCCTCAGCCATTGGCCTTTTCCACGAGGGCTGCACGACGGTCCGTCGCGCCCCCCAGCAGGCCATAGAAACCACCCGCGACGAGGAAGGTGACGATCCAGCCGAGGCCGTTGTGACCCAGCCAGGAGTCGGACAGGAACCCGCGGAACCAGACGTCCTGCGCCGTGGTGCCGATGGTGGTGAAGCTGAAACCAAGCACGATGGCCACGGCCCACGCACCGAAGGCACGCCACTCGATGCCGCCACGATACCAGTAGGCGCTTTCCGGCCCGACGTTCATCAGGTCCTTGGCGCTGTAGTGCTGGCGATGGATCAGGTCGACCACGAAGATCCCGACCCAGGCGGTGATCGGTACCGCCAGCAGCGAGATGAAGGTGATGAACGGACCATAGAAGCTGTCGGCGATCAGCATGAAGTAAATGGAGCCGGAAAAGATCGCCACGATATCGACGATTACCGCATGCACGCGCTTGACCTTGAGCCCGAGGGTCAGGGTGGTCAGGCCCGCCGAGTACACCGAGAGGTTGTTCGACAGCAGCAGGCCACCAAACGCGGTGATCAGGTAGGGCACGGCCATCCAGGTCGGCAGCATGTCACGGATCGCGATGATCGGGTCGTTGGCCTGGGCCAGGTCATGGTTGCCCACCGACAGCAGCCCGCCAAGGGTGATCAGCAGCACCAGGGGAATGCCCGCACCGAAGGCCGCCGAAGCCACCAGGCGTGCCGCCTTGACGCTCTTGTGCTGGTAGCGCGACATGTCCGCACCGGCGTTGGCCCAGCCGATCCCGGTGCCGGCGGCCATGGTGCCAATACCGATGATCATCGCGCTCAGCGGCGCCGGCGTGGCATTGAACACCGCGCTCCAGTCGATGGTGGCGCAGAGGAAACCGCCGACCAGGATATTCAGGGCACCGAAGACATAGGTCGCCCACTTCTGGATCACCAGCAGGGTCGCATGGCCCAGACCCGAAACGGACAAGGTCAGCAGCACGAAGATGGCAATGAACAGCAGCGTCAGCAGCGGCGCACTCTTGGCCTCGACCGGCGAATGGAACAGGATCGAACACAGCGACAACAGCACGAAGGCCGCCGTGGTGGTATTGACCGTCTCCCAGCCCAGGCGCGACATCAGCGAGACGATGGTCGGACCGATGTTGCCGCGCACCCCGAAGATCGCCCGCGACAAGGTCAGGCTTGGTGCCCGGCCGCGTCGACCGGCAATGGAAATCACGCCGACCACGGCGAAGGAGCCCGCCGCCCCGATGATCGCGACGATGATCGCCTGCCAGATCGCCAGGCCGCGAAAAGCCACCAGGGTCGCCCCCAGTGGCAGGCCGAGGATACTGATGTTGGCGGCGAACCAGACCCAGAACAGTTGCAGCGGATGGCCATTGCACTCCGCTTCGGGAGCCGGCTCGATACCACGGGTTTCCAATTGCCCGGCACCTTGCCCGGCGGTTGATGAGGTCATGCTGTTCAGCTCCTGGTGCCATTGTTGTGGTTGTGGGCAGTGCCGAAGGCCTGGTGCGGCTTGTGCCACGCCAGCCTTCATTTGCAATCCATTGCAGGTGTTGCAGTCAGGCGTTGCGCAAGGCGATCAGGCCCTGGACCAACGGGGCCAGTTCCAGGCCGTTGACTTCGATGATCTGCGCGATCAGCTCCGGCGGCCAGCACTCCAAGCCATCACAGGCGCCGAGCATGGCGCCAAGAATCCCGGCGATGGTATCGGTGTCGCCGCCGATGCTGGCAGCCAGGCAGACGGCATCGAAGGTGCTCAACTGCCCACGGGCCACGCGCTGCGCCAGCGCGAAGGCGACCACCACCGACTCCTGGCTGGCCACCGAAGTGCCGACCACGTCGTAAAGCAGGTCGGCCAGCTCCGAGGCGGCGCAGTCGGCAGCCAACTGCCGGCCCCAGCGCAGCCGTGGGCCGATACGGCCACCGGCGACCCAATGCCCATACTGCTCGGCGGCAAAGGCCATCTCGATGCCCGCTTCAAGGGCCTGGACCAGGCCCTTGCCGTTGATGCCGCTGGAGATCACCGCTGCCACGGCGGCAGCACTGGCGATGCCCAGGGTTGTGTTGTGGGTCACCTGGCAGGCCTGTACCACGGCTTCGATGAAGCGTTGGGGGTCGGCGATGTCGGCGGCAATTCCTACTGGTGTGATGCGCATCGCCGCGCCGTTGGTGGTGCCATAGCGCCCGGCTTCATCAGGGCTGCGTCCGGCGAGGATCATCTCGATTGCCCGCTTGGTCGAGGGCCCCAGCAGGTCCTGGGAGCCCTTGGCCTTCATGCCCGCCTCCCAGGCAATCAGCCGTTCGGCAAGTACGCCGGGCTCGATCCGGCCCTTGCCATCAATCAGCAATTGGCCGACCAGGATCGCCTGCTCGGTGTCATCGGTGATGGAGCCGGCGGGCATGTTCGGGGCGATCGGCTGGTCCGGCCCTGCGTCCACCAGGGTGCGGATGCTGCCGAAGCGCGCCTGGATCTGCGCGCGGCTCAATGATTGGGTGGGCATGCCAAGGGCATCGCCCAGGGCCAGCCCGTAGAAGGCGCCAAGGGCGCGGCTGGTCGGGGTCATGTCGGGTTTCCAAAGGCCAGGTGCAGGCGGAAATGCAGGGGATCGAGCAGGCTTTCGACCTGTTCCATGAAACGCCCCTGGCGGTCATAGGTGGTGCGCAGGGCCTTGAGGAAGACCGTGCCGACCGGCCGGCCGAGGCGTTCGGCCTCTACCTCGCCGAGAGGCTCGGCACCGATCCACTGGTCGCCGCGTTCGCCGATGAAGCCGTGGGCGGCCAGGGTGATGGTCAGGGAATTATCGATCAGCCCGCTTTCCGGCAGGCGTTCCAGGCCACTGCTGGCTGGCATCAACGAGTACTCGAGGGAGACCACGACGCCCTCGGTATTGCGCCGGCGCCGGTCGAGGGCGATGAATTGCTCGGTACCGTAGCGACTGGACAGGTCAGGCCGCTGTACGGCCTCGAAGCGCAGGATTTCGGTGTTGATCAGCGCACCGGTATCGGCCAGGGCCTGGGCCCAGCCGGCGCCCTGGTCGAGGGCCATGCCGTCGTAGGTGACGATCGAGCCGACGCCACTCTGGGTCGCGATGTAGTTGCGCCGCTTGAGTTCGGCCAGGGCCTCGCGCAGGGTGCCACGGCTCACCGAAAATTCTTCGGCCAACTGATGCTCGCCCGGCAACAGAAAGCCATCTGCGAGAAGACCGCTTTCGATGCGCCGGATCAGCTCATCGACCACCCGTTTTTTCTTGTCAAATCGAACATGTCTAATCATGTACAATTTGATAACCGAAACAGGCCCGTGGCTGCAAGGAATTTATCGTTCAGGGGATGAATGGAGACTGTCTTGTAGGAGCAGGGCTTGCTCGCGAAGGGAGCCTTGAGATTGCCAAAAAGCTTCGCGGGCAAGCGCTGCCCTACAGGAAAGCGCAGCGGGTGAACCGTGGGGGCTCCGGAAGCCTCAGGGTTCCAGGCCGATGGGGAAGAACTGGCCGCCGCTCCACACGCCCAACCAGGATTGGCCATCGATCTGCCGGGTCACCGCCAGGTCGACCAATTGGTAGAACACATTGCGGTGAATCAGCGCCTCCAGGTTGCTGCGCACATGGATATACGGTGCCGGCTCTTCGCTCCGGGGATCGATAAGCACCCGGATCGGGTGTTCGGCACCGGCCGTCACCTGTTCGTCGACCTGGGTGGTGAAATGCAGTTGCTGAGCCTCGCCCTGCCCCTCGACCTCCAGGGTCACCGCGACAAACGGCGCATCGTCGACCTTGATGCCGACCTTCTCCACTGGGGTGACCAGGAAATAATCGTCGCCATCCCGGCGCAGGATGGTCGAGAACAACTTGACCATCGGCTTGCGCCCGATCGGCGTGCCCAGGTAGTACCAGGTGCCGTCGCGGGCAATACGCATGTCGATATCGCCGCAGAAATCCGGGTTCCACAAGTGAACCGGCGGCAATCCCTTTTCCGTCCTGGGGATCTGCGCCAACAGGTCGTTGGCCTTGCCTGATTCACTCATGTCCGCTCCCGAATGACTTACTGATCGCTCAAGCCCAGCAGGCTACGGGCATATTGTGCCAGGGGCTTGGCGATCAGGTCTTGCGGTTTGTTGTCGTGGAACGTCAGTAAACCGCCACGGCTCTTGATCCGCGCCGTGTCGATCAGGTACTGGGTGCTGGTTTCGATCAGCATGATCTGCAGCACACCGGTGTCGAGCCCGAGGCGGTCGACCGCTTCCTGGTCGGCCCATTCGTCGTAGTTGCCAATGCGATCATCGGCCTTGGCGAAACGGGTGTACAGCAGGTAGTGGGCACCGGCGGAACGGGCTTCGGCCATGGCCTGGTCGAGACCGACCGGGGCACGGGCACGGCGCACCATCGGGAAGTATTCGACGAAGCCGTTGAACGCCTCCTCCGCCACCACGTTGGGCCGCGGATAGGCGCTACCGGGTGGGGCGAATGGCCCTTGCGCGATGTAGATGAAGGAATCCGGCTGGATGCGGAACGAGTGGATCCGGCGCGTATCGCTATGATCGAGCAACCCCGCGTCGCTCATCTGATAACGAGCCCCTTCTTCCAGATCGCTGACTTTCATGCAGCCGCCCAACGCCAACAGCGCCAGCAGCATAACCAGGCTACGCATCCTAATCCTCCAGAGGCCGGTGACGGAAAACCGGCGAATAGCCGCAGGATGCAGCTTTTGCGCCAGATCGTCAGCCGATCAACCGCCGATGATTTTCATCACCGTCGCACCGCCGGAGAACGCCACCGACTGCTTGTCGCCCAAGGCCTTGACCAGCAGGCGCTGCAATGCCGGCAGGGCCTCGTGGCGCGGCTTGTCCAGCAGGTCGCCGACATAATGCCGATTGCTCGATGACAGACAGCCATGCAGCCACCCCGTGGAAGACAGCCGCAGGCGCGAGCAGGTGCGGCAGAACGGCACGCTCTCGTTGGCAATCACCCCGAAATAGCCCTGGCCAGGGATCTCGTAGCGCACCGCCGTGGCATCGACCGGAGCATTGGCCTGCAGGTAGGGATAACGCTCGCCGATCAACTCCAGCAACTGCTGGAGGCTGACGAATTGCTGGAGAAAGGCATTGCTGTCGCTGGCCAGGTGGCCCATGCGCATCAGCTCGATGAAGCGCAGCTCGTAGCCACGTTCCAGGCAGTAGTCGAGCAGTGGCATGACCTGGTCCAGGTTCTGTCCACGCAGCGGCACCATGTTGACCTTGATCTTCAACCCGGCGGACCGCGCCTGCTCCATGCCGTCGAGCACGCTGGCCAGGTCACCGCCACGGGCAATACCACGAAAGGCGTCAGCATCGAGGGTATCGAGGGAAACGTTGATCCGCCGGATCCCGGCATCCAGCAGCAGGGGCAGCTTGCGCGCCAGCAACTGGCCGTTGGTGGTCAGACTGATATCTTCGAGGCCCAACTTGCCAACCGCGCCCATGAAGGACTCGAGCTTGGGACTGACCAGTGGCTCGCCGCCAGTGATGCGCAGCCGTTCGATACCTGCGGCCTCGATCAGGTAGGCCACGCCACGCGCCATCGCTTCGGCCGACAACTCGTCCTGCGCAGCCACCAGCCGCTTGCCATTGGGCACGCAGTAGGTACAGGCGTAGTTGCAGGCGGAAGTCAGGCTGATACGCAGATTGCGAAAACGCCTGCCTTGACGGTCAACGATCATGGGACACTCCGACGGAGGACGTGGAAACTGGCAAACCCGAACCCGGCAGGAACCCGCATGCTGGTTCCTACAGGTGCAGTGCCAATACCCAGGCACTGCACCTACCAAAACCTGACTCCAAAATCAGGTTATGGCAAGCTCTTTCTCGGAAGTCCCTTCCTGTGACAAGTATAGAACTCAGGCCATCGGATGATCGGTGTCGCGCTTGCGCTTGTTGCCCATGCGCACGCCAATATCCATCAGAAACTGGAAGAAGCCTTCCTGATCTTCCAGCACGTTGCTCCAGAAAGGCGAGTGGTACAGCGCGACCGCGCCGTGCACCAACGCCCAGGCAGCGCAGTAGTGGAAGTAAGGCGGTACGTCCTCGAGCTTGCCTTCGCTGATGCGCCCCTTGATCAGCAGGGTCAGGCGTTCGAAGTTGGAGGCGCGGATCTTGTGCAGTTCCTCGACCATCTCCGGCACCTGGTGACCCTTGACCACCTTCTCTTCCAGGCGATCGAACAACCGGTAACGCTGGGGGTCGCGCATGCGGAATTCGAAGTAGGCGCGCGACAGTGCTTCCTTGTCCTTGTCGACGTCAGCCGAGTGCAGCAGCTCGTTCAGGTCGCGCTCATAGTCGAGCATCAGGCGCAGGTAGATCTCCGCCTTGGACTTGAAGTGCTTGTAAATGGTGCCTTTGCCGATACCGACGGCATCCGCGATCATCTCGACGGTGACACTGTCTTCACCCTGTTCGAGGAACAGCTTTAGCGCGGTATCGAGAATTTCCTGCTCACGGCGGCGAAACTCACGGACCTTGCGGGGTTCTTTGTGCATAAGAAAGGTCTGAAGAGGCAAAATCGAAGCGAGCTATTATGCCTGAGCCGCGCCAAATTGCACGAATCATCAGCGGCTTTTCGTTTTCACTGTCGACGAATCAGCCTTCGCTGGTCAAAAAGTCTTCGCCGGAGTCACGCCGCGTCGCTCTACGACAAGGCCCTCGTTGTCGAAGAACAGGCGAGTACTCAAGCGCAGCGCATGTATTCCAAATCTGTTTAAAAAATGAGCAGAGCTGACTGGACGTACCGCGATACTGGCCAATACTTGAACTGTCGGCGGGCATATCCCCCAAGTGTCACGTCGATAAGGGTGCCAAGGGACCGCGCGCCTTTGTTTTACTCCTAATGGTCTTAACCCGGATTCACCCCCCAGAACCCGGGTTTTTTTTGCCTGCGATTTACCTCGGCGCCCTGGGGGCCCTCAGGTCCGACAAGGCTCAGCCGACATGCGCCAGCGGAAACAACCGCTTGAAGTTCCCGGTCGTCTGCTCGGCGAACTGCTCGTAGGGCACACCCCGCAGCATCGCCAGGTACTCCGCCACTTCCCGCACATACTGCGGCAGGTTCGGCTTGCCACGATGGGGAATCGGCGCCAGGTATGGTGAGTCGGTCTCTACCAGCAGGCGGTCGGCCGGCACCTGGCGGGCGACATCGCGCAAGGCATCGGCATTGCGGAAGGTGACGATGCCCGACAACGAGATATAGAAGCCCAGGTCCAGCGCCGCCTTGGCCATGTCCCAGTCTTCGGTGAAGCAATGCAGCACGCCGGCCTGGGGCAGCTGGGCGTCACGCAGCAGTTGCAGGGTATCGGCACGGGCGCCACGGGTATGCACGATCACCGGCTTGCCGGTCTTCTGCGCCGCCTCCAAGTGCAGGCGGAAGGACGCCTGCTGAACCTCGGCCGCCTCCGGCTCATAGTGATAGTCCAGGCCGGTTTCGCCAATGGCCACCACCCGCGGGTGATCGAGTTCACGCAGCAGCCAGTCGAGTGCGGGGGTAGCATCGGGCTTGACGTCCAGCGGGTGCACGCCGACCGAACAGTCGACGTCGGCATAACGATCGGCCAGGGCCTTTACCTCGGCCGCGTTGTCGGCACTGACGCCGATGCACAGAAAATGGCCGACACCGCGCTGGCGCGCAGCCTCAAGCGCGGCATCCAGGGAGCCCTCGTGCGCGGTCAGGTCCAGACGATCGAGGTGACAATGGGAATCTACAAGCATAGGAAAGGTGACAACTACATCGTATGAGTGGGACGGTCGGACTTCAGGGCACCGGCCAGATGGGTTTCGATCTTGCTGCGGGCGGTGTTGTCGCCGTCGTTGAACTGCACGCCGATACCGGCCGCGCGATTACCCTGGGCCCCCTTGGGGGTGATCCAGGTGACCTTGCCGGCGACCGGAATCTTCTCCGGTTCGTCCATCAGGTTAAGCAGCATGAACACCTCGTCGCCCAACTTGTAGCTCTTGTTGGTGGGGATGAACAGGCCGCCATTCTTGATAAAGGGCATATAGGCCGCGTACAGCACCGACTTGTCTTTGATGGTCAGCGACAGGATGCCGTTGCGCGGGCCAGGACCAATAGGTTCGTTCATGCGGACTCCCTGAATGCAGATGACCCGATTCTAGGCCTTAGTTCTGGCTAGGCAAAGCGGCCCATTGCACCAGGAGGGCCTCGAGCAGCAGCACGCGGTTGAGGTTGGCCTTGCCCAGGACCTTCTGGCGCTGGGCGAGAATCCAGTCCTGGATGTTCAGCACCTTCTCCCGCGAAGCCTTCTGCGCCAGGTACTGCACCACCTTGCGCATATCCGGCAGGCCGAGGCCGTCCTCGTCCTGGGTCAGTTGGTAACGCAGGATCAGGTTCGACCAGTCGCAGAACCAGTCGAACAACAGCAACAGAGGAATGGCGTTCCAGCCCTCGGCCAGTTGCGTCGCCGACGCCTGTTGCTTGAGCAGCTTCTTCACCCCATCGACCACCTGGGCCCGTTGCTCGCGCACGCCCTGGGCCTGCAGGTTGGCCGCCATCAGTGGCGAGCCGGCCGCCAGGGTCAGCAACTCCACCCGCTCCTCTTCACTGCAATCGGGCAAGGCCGCGGCCAGCCATTGCAGGCTCATCGCCTCGCTCGGCAACGGGCAGGCCTGCTGCACGCAGCGGCTGCGCACGGTAGGCAGCAAGCGGCTGGACTGGTGGCTGACCAACAACAGCACGGTGTCGCCGGAGGGTTCCTCAAGACTCTTGAGCAAGGCGTTGGCGGCGTTGATGTTCATCGACTCCACCGGCTCGATCAGCACCACCTTGCGTCCACCCAACTGCGCGGTCTGGGCGACGAAACCGACCAGGTCACGGACCTGATCGACCTTGATCGCCTTGTCCGCTTCCTCGGGCTCCAGGATGTAGTTGTCCGGATGGCTGCCGGCTGCCAGCAGCAGGCACGACTTGCACTGTCCGCACGCGTCCAGGCCCGCCGGGCTCTTGCACAGCAGCAGCGCCATCAGCCGTTCGGCCAGCGCACGCTTGCCGATCCCCGCCGGGCCATGCAACAGGTAGGCATGGGCATGCTGGGTACGACCGGCCAGTTGCTGCCAGAGCGTGTCCTGCCAGGGATAGGCTTCAGCCATGCTGTAACCCCGTCGCGCGCCACGGCGCGCCAGCCTGTTGTTTTATCTTGATAAAAAATCTAAACACAGCAGTATGGGTATCCTTTCGACAACAGGTAAACAGGGAGGCCGTCTGCGCCGGCCGCCCTGGCAACGCTCCAGGAGCAACAGTTTGAGAACCATCATCGGGCTCGCCGCACTCGCCAGATCCGGCAAGGACACGGTAGCGTCAATGCTGCTCGCACAAGCGGAAATCGCCGCCTTTGCCCTGGCCGACCCCCTCAAGGTCGGTTGCCAGGCCCTCTTCGGCCTGAGCGATGAACAAACCTGGGACGATACATTAAAAGAGCAGAAAATCGACCTGTGGAACCGCTCCCCGCGCGAGTTCTTCCAGCAGGTCGGCACGGAGTGGATGCGCAATCATAACCCAGACCACTGGTTGCAGCGGGCGGATCGCGAGATCAATCCGCCGCAGGACGACAGTGCCTGGTTCGGCACAGCGGATCTTTCTGCTGTCGATGCGCCCTTCCGCCTGGCAGCCCAGTCCTTCTTCGACTTCTCGGATGCGCAGATCTGGGACGCCGGGCAATACTCGCAGGTCGATCCGAGCTGGAACATTTCCCCACGGGATGCCGTCGACCTGATCGAACGGCATGCGCTTGCATTCGATGCCGACTACGCCGCTAAACGCGCGCAACTGCCGCTGACCTCGCTCAAGCGCCGCCCGCCACTGCCAGCCAGCGCCTCGACGATCATCATCAAGGACATCCGCTTCGAAAACGAAGCCAGGTACCTGCGCGAACACCATGGTGTCATCTGGCACATCACTCGCCCCAACCTGCAAAGAATCAACGCGCACTCCTCGGAACTGGGCGTGGCACGCCAGCCCGAGGACGTGCTGATCGTCAACGACGGCAGCCTCGAACAACTGCAGGCAGCCGTGATGCACGCGTGGCAACATCACAAAACCAGCCGACAGGCAGACTGAGAATCCTGCCGCCGCCCTCGCGGTTTCAACCCAACGGTTCGAATCGCTCGCCGACAAAGACCCGGCTGGCATTGCCCCGCTCCAACCGGTGGTGTAGCAAACGCCGCGCCGCCCGCTCGCCAGCTGCGCCCTGCTCCAGCAACTCTTCCAGCTTCAACGCGATCAGCCCCAGGGCCAACCGCTTGTTGGCATGCTGGCTGCGCTCCGACTGCACCTTGACGCTGATGCCGCTGGCCAGGTGCGTGGCACGTACCGCCGATTCGGTGCGATTGACGTGCTGACCACCGGGCCCGGAAGCACGCAGGGTTTCGAAGCGGATTTCACCCGCCAGCCCGACGGCCGGCTCCGGACAGCGCGCCACGCCGACAAACCAGTTCTTGCGCTGATGGCGCGGCCGGTAGGGACTGGTTGCCCGCCATTGCAGCGTGCCGATCCATCGTGCGGCCAGCACCTCAGCGGCAGCACCGTCCAGGCTCAACAACGCCGAGCGCAACGTACCGGGCCGCGGGCCTTGCTCTTGCTCCAGCAGGTCCAGCCGCGCGCCCTGGGCATCGGCCTCCTCCTGCAAGCGCGCCAGCGCCTTGGCCACGGCCAGGCAGCATTCTTCCGGCCCCTGGGCCGCGGAAAATTGCAGCAGAATCATCAGCAGCACTCCCCGCGGGTTTTATAGGTCAACACCGGCGCCAGTCGCGCCAGTGGTCGTACTAGGCCAGCCTGGACCAGAGTGTCGACGATGCTGTCCACCGGTTTGTAGGCCTCTGGAGCCTCTTCGTAGATCAACTGACGGTCTTCGCAGATCACATGCCCACCCAGGCGGGTGCGCACCAGTTGCGCCGGGCTGAAACGCCGCGACAAGCGATCCTTGCACTCGCTGCGCATCCACTTGCGACCCGCCCCGTGAGCCAGCGACAACAGGCTAAGTTCACTGGGCAGCGGCTCCACCAGATAGGTGAAATCACCGCGCGAGCCGGGAATCGCCACCAGCCCGGCGTCCGCTGGCGTCGCGCCCTTGCGGTGCAACCAACCGTCGACGCCGCCGATGCGGGCCGGCGACACCAGGTTGTGATTGACGTCCAGCAGCGGCTCGCCCTCGGCGCGCAGCCGCTCCAGCATACGCTGTGCAATCAGCAACCGATTGGCCTCGGCAAAGCGCAGGCCTTCGTTGTGACGGGCCAGGTAGGCGGCGAAATCCGCACTGCCCTCCAGCAGGCCGGCGTGGCCATGCAGGTCCACTTGTTCACGCAAAATGGCTTGGCCCAGACCACGCGAACCACTGTGAACCAACAGCAGCAGTTTCCTGGGATCAAGCGCCAGTTCGGCGCTACGCTCGGTGTCGTAGATCTGGTCTACACGCTGTAGCTCGGCGAAATGATTTCCGCCGCCGATAGTGCCCAGCGCGCTGTCAAAACCGCTGGACGGCAGCGCCAGCGCCGCTACCTGCTCATGCCAGCTCTCGTCCAGCGGCCGGTCCAGATTGCCCAGGCGCTTGTCCAGCTTGTCCGCGCTCAATTTGCCCACGGCCAGATCCGTGCGCCATAGCGCCATGCCGCAGCCAATATCGCCACCGATCAAGGCCGGATACACCCGGCCGACGGCAAAGAAGGCCGCGCCCACCGGATAGCCGCGGCCGGGGTGCAGGTCCGGCATGCCGGCCACGCGGGCCATACCCGGTAGCGCAGCGGTAGTGTGAAGTTGCTGGATCGCGGTGCCCTCGATCCAGGTGTCGTCCGAGGCCAGCAACGTGACGGTCTCGGACAGGGTTTGCATGCAATTGCCCATGAATAGTCCCATCCATCCGGCAGGACACGACGGCCTGTCGCAAAGAGCGCGCAGGCACGATACGGTCCCGAACCGGACGGTTCAGTAAAACGAAAATCAGGAAATGAATTGGCTAGGACAGAGCCGGGGCCGGAGGCCATTCGAGGTGCACGGCAGCAGTGCCGGGCACGGGGGAATTCAAGCTTGGGCGCGCTCTGCCAGGGAAGATGCGATGTTTTGCATGATGGTCTCCTTGGCTGCGTGGTGGAAGAAAGGCCGGCATGCTAGCGCAGAAACGGTGGTGATACAACACATCGGCGGATTGGATTCCGTCGCGCCAAATTATTTCAAGATCGAGTCGTGCTGGCTGCTGAAACGTCCCACAGCCCCATCACTGCGGTGATCGCCTCCTCCATCGCCTCTATGCCCACCCCATCCCGGGAGAGCGTCGAGAGGCCAACCAGGAAACTGTCAAAGACGGTAGCGAGCATCGAAGCGTCGGCCTTCAAGGTGCCGGACTCGATGCCTCGTTCGACGCAGGACCGGATGCCGGCACGCGTTCGTGCACGTGAACGCGCCAGCGGAGCCGTTACGCTGGCCAGTTCCGGAGAAGGCGCGCTCATCACCGCCAGTCCAACCATGCAACCCTTGGGATGCCCGCTTTCGCACTGCATCCGCGCCGAACTGCGCAAAGCCAGTTCAATGGCCTCCCTCGGGTCAAGTTCGATATTCCAGAGACATTCGGTCACCTGGGCAAAAGTAGCCAGGTAGCGCTGGACGCACTCCTGGAACAGCGCTTCCTTCGAGCCGAAGGCCGCATAGAAGCTGGGGGCGGAAATACCCCCCGCGATCGCAGCCTTCAGTTGGCTGAGCGAGGTCGACTCGTAACCCTGCTGCCAGAACAGGTACAAGGCCTGGTCGATCGCGGAGTCGCGATCGAAGGTCCGGGGTCTGCCCATCTGTGCCATGGAATGCTCCCTTGAGAGGACTTAAATACTAGTCGATACATAAATCATTGACAAGAAATCGGTCTGGCGCCTAAATTCTGTATCGAGTGGTATATATATAGCCGTGCCGACGCCCTGGCCATACACCGGGACGTGCTCTTCGTCCCACCTAGGCGGGAGTCAGTGCCGTCAATATATGTACCGATCGATATATTTGTAGATCAGGAGAGATCGTGAATTCCTTGAGCGCCACCACCCATACCGCCACCGAGCGGTTACCCCTCTCGGCCCTGCTCGCGCTGGCCATGACAGGCTTCGTCTGCATCGTTACCGAAACCCTGCCCGCCGGCCTGCTGCCGCAGATTTCGGCAGGACTGGAAGTCAGCTCCTCCATGGCCGGCCAGACCGTGACCGCCTATGCCCTTGGCTCAGTACTGGCGGCCATCCCGCTGACCATCGCGACCCAGAACTGGCGGCGGCGCAGCGTCCTGCTGCTGACGATTGTCGGTTTCCTGCTGTTCAACTCGCTGACCGCGCTGTCGTCGAACTTCTGGCTCACCCTGGCCGCGCGCTTCTGTGCCGGGGCGTCGGCCGGCCTCGCCTGGAGCCTGCTGGCCGGTTATGCCCGGCGCATGGTCCAGCCTCATCAACAGGGGCGGGCCATGGCAATTGCCATGGTCGGCACGCCAATTGCGCTGTCTCTTGGCGTGCCGCTGGGGACCTGGCTGGGTGGTTCGGTCGGCTGGCGCAGCGCCTTCGGCATCATGTCGGCCCTGACTCTCGTACTGATTGCCTGGGTGTTGGCGAGGGTTCCGGATTATCCCGGCCAGGGTGGGCAGCACCGGATTGCGCTAGGTACCGTCCTGACCACACCCGGTGTGCGTCCCGTGTTGGGAACTGTCGTGCTCTGGATGCTGGCGCACAACATCCTCTACACCTACATCGCGCCGTTTGTCGCCCAGGCGGGACTACTTGAACGGGTCGATCTGGTGCTTCTGGTCTTTGGTGTTTGCGCACTGGGCGGCATCGCGGTTACCAGCCGATTGATCGATCGTCACCTGCGCGCGGCCGTACTCGGCAGCCTCGGCGTTTTCTCGCTGGTATCGCTAATGTTCTGCTGGCTGTCGGGCAACGGGGTGGCGATCTATGTCGGGGTTGCCATCTGGGGCCTGGCCTTTGGCGGCGCGGCGACGTTGCTGCAGACGGCATTGGCGGATACCGCCGGTGAAGGCGCCGATGTGGCGCTGTCGATGAACGTGGTGGCCTGGAACAGTGCCATTGCCGGCGCCGGCCTGATCGGTGGGATCCTGCTGAGCGATTGGGGAGTCGGGGCCTTTGCCCCGAGCGTGCTTGCCCTGGCGCTCATTGCCTTAGGCGTGGCCTGGTCAGCCCGGGCGAACGGTTTCCGCCCCGGTCCACGGGCCAGTGGGGCCGGCCAACCTATCGGACACTGAGCCTCAAGGGCTTTGGGAGCTATTGCACGCATTCCACCTCAGGCTTGGTGATCGGCAACATTTCTGTCGATGCGCCGGCTAGGGAAAAGTGATTTGAAGCTACCCACATCAGCGGCCATGAGCGGCCGCTTTCGTAGGAATTCAGCGCCACCTTCTGCAGTTCAGCAAAATACATCCAGGATGCTGTAGAGGGCACAGCATGATCACACCGCTCTCCCGCTAAATTCCCCCCATTCCTCCATAGGACATATCGATGGATAGCTACGTTTATGATCAGATGTCAGAAAACTGTTTGATTCTGACGCAGTGGTCGGCAAATTTTGCGGTCACCACCAGCTCCCCGCCCATAGCCTCAATAAACCTACGCATGGAGCTGATGTAGAGATCCGTTCTTTTTTCCATTTTGGCAACACTGCCCTGGCTCACCCTGAGTGCTTGAGCCAAGGCCTCTTGAGAGAGATGTCGTGCCTTGCGCAACTCCGCCAAGTCCATCTCGTCTCGCAGTTGCTCTGCCCTGGCGGCGCCAAGTGCCTGGGCCTCAGGAGACATTTTCTCACGCAAGGTCGAGAAAGGTTTCTTTTCTGACATGGCGCTCACCTACCTTTTTCCAGTTCATCCAGATGGTCGTCATACAGCTTGTCGGCCACGGGTATCATTTGCACATAAAATCGATCGTCTCCGGTTTTGTCGCCGCCAATTAGAAGAATCGCTGTTCGGGTCGGGTCGAATGCATAGAAAACCCGGAGAGGATTTCCACCACTCTGCACTCGAAGCTCACGCATGTGATCGTGCTTTGCTCCCTTGATGCCGCTACTGTACGGATACGGCAAATGAGGCCCACGTTCTTCAAGAAGCGTTACACAAGCATCGACATCCACCTGCATCGCATCAGTCAGGCAAAACCACCATTGTTCAAACTCATCGGTGTATTCAACATCCCATGCCATGAAGTCAATTTATTCCCTTGAGTGCATATTTTCAACGACTGCCAGTGCCGAAGTTCACCGCAGTGAGCCTCGACAGGTGACAAGCCATAAACGCAGCCGATGATCCAGCACAAAACAGGCAGCCTCCATCGGAAGCTGCCTGTATTCAAAAGGAAATGTCGATTTTCAGATCAGACTTTTCGGCCCCGACCGAACAGGCTCAGCCAGACCAGCCCGTAGCCAGAATCACTACCCGCCCTTCGCATCGGGCTCGGAGGCTGACGGGACTTCTGACGGAGTAGCGGCCGGAGCCGTCGCGGGCTCGTCAGCATCCTGGACTGGCGGAGCAGGCTTCACTTCAGCGCCCGGTGCAGGACTCGCCGTGGCACCCGCAGCCGGAGTGGGCGCCGGACTGGAACGGTAGTCGGCCCGCCGCTTGAGCTGGAACTCGCGCACCGCATTGTTATGGGCATCCAGGTCGTCGGAGAAGACATGGCTGCCATCGCCGCGGGCGACGAAGTACAGGCTCTTGCCTTCTACCGGGTTCAACGCGGCATGGATCGCCTCGCGGCCGACCATGGCGATCGGGGTCGGTGGCAAACCGGCGTTGAGGTAGGTGTTGTAGGGATTGGCCTCGCGCAGATGAGCGCGGGTCAGCTTGCCGGTGTAGCGCTCACCCAGGCCGTAGATTACTGTCGGGTCGGTCTGCAGCAGCATACCCAATTGCATGCGGCGGACGAAGACGCCAGCAATCTGCCCACGCTCCTGCGGAACACCGGTTTCCTTCTCCACCAGCGAGGCCATGATCAACGCCTGGTAGGGCTCGGTATACGGCGCATCGGCCGAACGCTTTTCCCATTCCTGAGCCAGGACGCTCTGTAGACGATCGTAGGCTTTTTCCAGCAGCTCGGCATCCGTCATCCCGCGCACGAAACGATAGGTATCCGGGAAGAAGCGCCCCTCCGGAAACACATCCTTGTGGCCCAGCCTGGTCATGACTTCGCTATCGCTGAGGCCCGCCAGGGTTTGCTGGAGTTTTTCCTGCTTGGCCAGTGCATTGCGCACCTGGCGGAAGTTCCAGCCTTCGACCAGGGTCAGGGTGTACTGCACCACCTCGCCACGCTGCCAGAGGCCAAGCAGCGAGCGAACATTCATGTCCGGGGTGAGGCGGTACTCGCCGCTGTGCAACTGCACACCGGACAGGTTGAAGCGCCAGTACAGGCGCAGCCAGAAGGCATCACGCAGGGTGCCATCTACTTCCATGCGGTTGAAGGTGCCGGTGGGCGTCGCACCAGCGGGCACGTCGAGCAGTTGCTCCTGCTTCACGTCGAGGGTCTGCTCCAGGGCGGAGTGGATCTTCCAGGCCGATATGCCCAGCAGCAGTCCCGCCAGCACCAGCCCCGTCTGCAGCAGCAACAAGAATTTACGTCTCAATTCAAACTTCCAATAACCCGCGAGCAATGCCTTGCAGTTTACGGGTGAGCGGCCCCACCGACCAGCTCAGATCAGCCAAGGCACGAACCGGCCAGACGCCGTAAACGCTGTTACAGAGAAAGACCTCATCAGCCTGCTGGAGTTGCTCCATGCTGATGTCGGAGATATCCACAGGCACACCCAGGGCACGGGCCTGGTCGAGCAGTTCGGCACGCATCACCCCCGCCACGCCACAACGGCTCAGGTCTGCGGTACGCAGCACGCCATCGCAGACCAGGAACAGGTTGCTGAACACGCCCTCGATCACCCGACCGGCGGCGTCGAGCATCAGCCCTTCGGCATGCTCGCCGTCCTGCCACTCATTGCGGGCCAGCACCTGCTCCAAGCGGTTGAGATGCTTGAGGCCGGCCAGCAAAGGCTGCTCGGACAAACGGGTGGTGCAGGAAAAGAGGCGGATCCCCAGGTTCTGCAGGTCCGGTGAATAAGCTGGAAGCGGGCTGCCTTGCAGGATGCGCCGTGGCTGCGCATCGGCAGCAGCCGCGTAACCACGCAGGCTGTCGCCACGGGTGAGGATCAGCTTGAGCACGCCCTCGCCCATCGCGGCGCTGTAGACCAGCAGCTCGCTGCGAATCAGCGGCTGGTTGGCCACCAGCCCCAGGCGCCGACAACCGTCGGCCAGGCGTTGCAGGTGCCGTTCAAGCAGCACCGGGCGCCCGCCCTTGACGGCAATGGTCTCGAACAGACCATCACCATAGGCCAGGCCGCGGTCCTTGAGCGGCAGTGAATCAGCCGGCTGACCGTCGACCCAGCTCTGCATCACTCGGCGAACCGGCGGAACACCAGGGAACCGTTGGTGCCACCAAATCCGAAGGAGTTGGACAGCACCACGTCGATCGGCATGCGACGCGCTTCGTGTGGCACGAAGTCGAGGTCGCAGCCTTCTTCCGGCTCATCGAGGTTGATGGTCGGCGGCGCCACCTGGTCGGTAATCGCCAGGACGCTGAAAATCGCCTCGATGGCGCCGGCAGCGCCCAGCAGGTGACCGGTCATCGACTTGGTGGAGCTGACCGCCAGCTTGTAGGCGTGCTCGCTGAACACGGTCTTGATCGCCTCGACTTCAGCGATATCGCCAGCCGGGGTCGAGGTGCCGTGGGCATTGATGTACTGCACCTGGTCGGGCGCGATCCCGGCGTCACGCAGGGCGTTGGCAATACAACGTGCCGCGCCGGCGCCGTCGGCGGGTGGCGAAGTCATGTGGTAGGCATCGCCGCTCATGCCGAAGCCGATCAGCTCGGCGTAGATGGTGGCACCACGCGCCTTGGCGTGCTCCAGCTCTTCGAGTACCAGCGCACCGGCACCGTCGGACAGCACGAAGCCATCGCGCCCCTTGTCCCACGGACGACTGGCGCGAGTCGGCTCATCATTGCGGGTAGACAGTGCGCGCGAAGCGCCAAAGCCGCCCATGCCCAGGCCGCAAGCGGCCATTTCCGCACCGCCGGCAATCATCACGTCGGCTTCGCCGTAGGCAATGTTGCGCGCGGCCATGCCGATACAATGGGTACCGGTGGTGCAGGCGGTGGAGATGGCGTAGTTCGGTCCCTGTGCACCCAGGTGGATGGACAGGAAGCCGGAAATCATGTTGATGATCGAGCCAGGCACGAAGAACGGCGAAATGCGCCGAGGCCCGGAATCATGCAGGGTGCGGCTGGTTTCCTCGATATTGGTCAGACCACCAATACCCGAGCCCATGGCCACGCCGATACGTTCACGGTTGGCGTCGGTGACTTCCAGGCCCGCGTCGCGGATTGCCTGGAAACCGGCTGCCAGGCCGTATTGAATGAACAGGTCGAGTTTGCGGGCTTCTTTGGCCGACAAGTATTCTTCGACATTGAAGCCTTTTACCGAGCCACCAAAACGGGTGGTATAGGCAGAAAGGTCTGTGTGTTCGATCAGACCAATGCCACTGCGGCCAGCCAGAATGCCCTGCCAGGTACTCGGAACATCCGTACCCAAAGGCGACAACATCCCCATACCGGTGACTACGACGCGTCTACGCGACACAGCACTCTCCTTTATCCTGTTGAGCAGTTTGCCTCACACCTAAAGAAAAAACCGCACGCCACGATGGCAGTGCGGTTT
This sequence comes from Pseudomonas sp. UTLPPB19802, assembly GCF_059730225.1. NCBI lineage: Bacteria > Pseudomonadati > Pseudomonadota > Gammaproteobacteria > Pseudomonadales > Pseudomonadaceae > Pseudomonas > Pseudomonas sp. UTLPPB19802. The sequence goes on along the minus strand of NZ_AP048545.1, from coordinate 2,786,693 downwards.
TTTCCATGACAGCGGCAATGATTACAACTATTAACCCTGGTGGGCGTTGATGTAATCGATAGCAGCTTGTACGGTGGTGATTTTTTCAGCTTCTTCGTCAGGGATTTCGGTCTCGAATTCCTCTTCCAGAGCCATCACCAGCTCAACGGTGTCAAGGGAGTCGGCACCCAGGTCTTCAACGAAGGAAGCAGGGTTGGTAACCTCTTCTTCCTTGACACCCAGTTGCTCGGCAACGATTTTCTTGACGCGTTCTTCGATGGTGCTCATACCTTGTTTTCACTCCTAATGGAAAAATTCAGGCAGCTGGCCGGTGGGTAAGTGTATAGAAAGGCTTTTCAGCTTTTCAACCGAAAGCTTTCGCCTTCACCCCGCCGTGTCCCCCTGCCCGTCAATAAGTTGCAGCTTTATAACGGATTTTAGACAGCTGGTATGACATTTTTTTGAAGCAATCCGTCACATTTGAATTACATGTACATCCCGCCGTTCACCGGAATTGTAGCTCCGGTCACGTATGCCGCACCCTCCGAAGCCAGGAACGCGACCACTTGCGCGATCTCCTGGGCCTGGCCCAGACGGCCCAGCGGAATCTGTGTCAACAGGGCTTCGCGCTGTGCTTCCGGCAGTTCGCGGGTCATATCGGTGTCGATGAAGCCTGGCGCTACCGAGTTTACCGTAATCGACCGCGAGCCGACCTCACGCGCGAGTGCGCGACTGAAACCTTCGAGGCCTGCCTTGGCTGCCGCATAGTTTACTTGGCCTGCGTTGCCCATGGCACCCACTACCGAGCCGATATTGATAATTCGGCCCCAGCGCGCCTTGGTCATGCCGCGCAGAACGCCCTTGGACAGGCGATACAGGCTGTTGAGGTTGGTGTCGACCACGTCGTACCACTCGTCATCCTTCATGCGCATCATCAGGTTGTCGCGGGTGATGCCTGCGTTATTGACCAGCACCGCTGGCGTACCGAACTGCTCGGTGATGCTCGCCAATACGGCAGCGACCGATTCGTCACTGGTGACGTTGAGTTCCAGGCCTGTGCCCTGGATACCGTGTTCCTTGAGGGTGGCGGCAATGCGCTCGGCACCCGAGGCGGACGTCGCGGTGCCGATGACCACGGCCCCCAGGCGACCCAGCTCGAGGGCGATGGCTTGGCCGATGCCACGGCTGGCGCCGGTGACCAGTGCAACTTTACCTTGCAGACTCATGCAGGCTTCTCCTAATTCAGGCCTGCGCCGCGCGCGTGGCGGCGAAGGCATCCGGGGTATTCAGGTTGGAGGTGTTGACGCCATCGGCGCAACGCTTGTTCAGGCCGGCCAGGACCTTGCCCGGGCCGCACTCGACCAGTTCAGTCGCGCCCTGGGCTGCCAGGTACTGCACGCACTCGACCCAACGCACCGGCTTGTAGAGCTGCTCCAGCAGGTCGCGCTTGAGGCTGTCGAGGTCGGCGGCCACGCCCGCGCTGACGTTCTGCACCAGCGGGATCTGCGGTGCCTGCCAGTCGATGGCGGCAACCGATTCGGCAAAACGCTCGGCAGCCGGGCGCATCAGTTCGCAGTGCGACGGCACGCTCACCGGCAATGGCAGGGCACGCTTGGCCCCCTTGGCCTTGCAAGCTTCCATGGCGCGCTCGACAGCAGCCTTGGCACCGGCAATCACCACCTGGCCAGGCGAGTTGAAGTTGACCGCGCTGACCACTTCGCCCTGGGCGGAGTCGGCACAGGCAGCAACGACAACGGCATCTTCCAGGCCGAGGATCGCCGCCATGGCGCCCTGCCCGGCCGGTACGGCCTCTTGCATCAATTGACCGCGACGCTCGACCAGGCGCACGGCATCGGCCAGGCTCAGGCTACCCGCGGCAACCAGAGCACTGTATTCACCCAGGCTGTGACCGGCGACATAGGCCGGGCGCTGGCCGCCTTCAGCCAGCCAGAGGCGCCACAGGGCGATCGAGGCGGTGAGGATGGCCGGCTGGGTCTTGTCGGTCTGGTTGAGCTGTTCTTCCGGACCTTGCTGGGTCAGCGCCCAGAGGTCGTAACCCAGGGCCTGGGAGGCCTCGGCGAAGGTTTCCAGGATCAGCGGGTACTGCGCGCCCAGCTCGGCCAGCATGCCGAGGGACTGCGAGCCCTGCCCTGGAAAGACAAATGCGAGGGAAGTAGACATGAAACGGCCCCTAATGATCTTATCGTCGGAGAGTTGACGTCCCGCCAGAACACAATGGACGGAAACGCAATAAACTGTCAGTTGGATGGCCCATTGAACCGGGCGGTCACATTGTAAGCGCCTGCCAGGCAAAACGCCTAAAGCAACAGATCCCCCAGACGCCCATGGAGGCGCTCGGGAAGGTTTTCCTGAATCTCGACCAGCGCCCGCTGGATCGCACTCTGCAAACCCTGCACACCGGCCGAGCCGTGACTCTTGACCACGATCCCCTGCAGCCCGAGAAAACTCGCGCCGTTGTGTCGCGCCGGTGCCAGGTCGGCCCGCAGGCGACCGAGTAGCGGCAACGCCAGGGTACCGACCAGCCGCGAGGCCAGGTTGCGCCGGAACAGCGCCTCGACCCGAGCAGCAATCATGGTCGCCAGCCCTTCGCTGGACTTGAGCAGGATATTGCCGACAAAACCGTCGCAGACTACCACGTCGGCCTCACCGCGATACAAGCCATCGCCCTCGATGAACCCGATGTAGTTCAACCCGCGCGCCTGCTGCAGCAACCCCGCCGCCAGCTTGACCTGCTGGTTACCCTTGATGTCTTCGGTACCGACATTCAACAGCGCCACGCGTGGGCGCACCACGCCCAGGGCCTCGGCGGCCACCGACCCCATCACGGCGAACTGGAAGAGGTGCTCGGCGGTGCAATCGACGTTTGCCCCGAGGTCGAGCAACTGGCAGTAGCCGTGCTGGGTCGGGATCGCCGCGACCATCGCCGGCCGATCGATACCTGGCAAGGTCTTGAGCACGTGGCGCGACAGCGCCATCAGCGCCCCGGTATTACCGGCACTGACCACCGCCTGGACGCGATCATCACGCAGCAACTGCAGGGCCACCCGCATCGATGAGTCCGGTTTGCCGCGCAAGGCCTGGGATGGACGGTCGTCCATGGTAATGACTTCGGTCGCTGGAACGATGTTCAAGCGCGCACGATGAACCGCCGGATAACCAGCAATCAGTTCTTCGAGAAGGGAGGGTTGACCGACAAGGGTCAGGGAAAGCGAGGGTGTAGCACAAAGACAGGCAACACTAGCCTGGACAATGTTGCGGGGACCGAAGTCCCCGCCCATTGCGTCGATCGCGATGATCTGAGCGGACAAGATTTACTCGTCAGCGCCCTTGTCGATCACTTTACGACCACGGTATACGCCTTCTGGCGAAACGTGGTGACGCAGGTGAACTTCACCAGTGGTTTTTTCCACGGACAGAGCGTTGGCCTCGAGGGCGTCGTGCGAACGACGCATGTCGCGGGCAGAGCGGGATTTTTTGTTCTGCTGAACAGCCATAATTGATTAACTCCTAAACGTTTGGGTCACGCTTTAACTGCGCCAATACACTGAACGGGTTGGACCGCGTTACCTCGTCCTCGGCTGGTTCGGGCTCATCGAGCCCCGCCGGCTGCTGGCATTCTTCCGGATGATGAGCAGGCACAATGGGCAAGGCGAGCAGAAGCTCCTCCTCGATCAATGCCTGCAGATCCAAAGGATCTTCGCCCAGTTCCAGCACGTCATAACCTTTCGGTAACGACTGGGTATTCGCACCCTCCTTCACCACAGCGTAACTGCATTCGCTGTGAATCGGCAGGGTGACCAGCTCAAGACAACGCTGGCAAACCATCTTGACTTCGGTGTCGATAAAGCTGTGGATAACCACGGCCTTACGTTCATCTCGTTCAAAAACGAATTTGGCCTGCACCGTACCGACTGTATCGGAAAGCGGGTCGCAGAGTCTCTCCAAATCGGCCAGCAGCAGCTCACCCTGGAGGGTGGTGCCGCGATCAGCCAATTTGCGCGGGTCAACGTGAGGTGGAATCGGGTCATTCAACATAGGCGCAGCATTATAGGGATGCCCCCGCCCATGTCAAAGGAAATTCAGCCCTGTCCGTCGGCTTCGCCTGTAGATAGAATCGTCGACCACCTTCAGGAGAAGCGCATGCTGCCGTTGTTACTCGCCTCAAGCTCGGTCTACCGCCGGGAATTGCTCGACCGCCTGCGCCTGCCCTTCACGTGCAGCTCGCCCGATATCGACGAAAGCCACCGCCCCGGAGAGACCGCCGAAGCACTGGTGCAGCGCCTCGCCGAAGAGAAGGCACGAGCCTTGGCCGCCACCCACCCACAGCATCTGATCATCGGTTCGGACCAGGTCGCAGTGCTGAATGGGCGCATCCTTGGCAAACCCCACACCTTCGAGAAGGCTCGGGAACAACTGCAGGCCGCCAGCGGCATCAGTGTGAGCTTCCTGACCGGGCTGGCACTGCTCAACAGCCACAATGGCCGCTGCCAGGTGGATTGCGTGACCTTCACCGTGCACATGCGCCCACTCGACGACCAGCGCATCGAACGCTACCTGCGTGCCGAGCAGCCCTACGACTGCGCCGGCAGTTTCAAGGCCGAAGGTTTGGGGGTGAGTCTGTTCCAGAGTACCGAAGGGACGGACGCCACCAGCCTGGTGGGCCTGCCGTTGATTCGCCTGGTGGACATGCTGCTGACAGAAGGCGTCGAGATACCCTGATTCCATCGCCCATGCCCGCCCTGCCACTTGTGGCGAGTGGGCTTAACCGCGCAGGGGGGTGCAAAGCACCCCTGAAACCGACTATCGCAACCTGCCAGGCAAACCGAAGCGACCGACCTGCAACTGCACTGCGCCAAGCACGGCGGTGCGACATCCCGACAAGCCCGCTAGCCACACAGTGGTCAGCCTGCCCGCCGGGTCAGCGCAGGGTCGGCCCCTGGAAGCCCATCCACATGGCCAGATGCTCTGCCACGCTGGCCCCGAGTTTTTTCGAGAAACGGTCGAACGGCGACTCCTGGACAGTGAAGTCCACCAGTTTTTTCTCGCCGATCACATCCCGCGCCACCGAACTGGCACTGCCCAGGCCATCGATCAACCCCAGTGGCAGCGCCTGCTCGCCGGACCAGACCAGCCCGGAGAACAACTCCGGATGCTCCTTGTCCTTCAGGCGATCACCGCGCCCTTTCTTGACGCTGGCGATGAACTGGTTGTGAGTGGTGTCCAGCACGCCTTGCCAGAAGCGGGTTTCATCTGCTTTCTGCGGCTGGAACGGATCGAGGAACGACTTGTGTTCGCCCGAGGAATAGGCACGACGCTCGACACCGAGCTTCTCCATGGCCCCGACAAACCCGTAACCCGCCGCCGTCACGCCAATGGAGCCTACCAGGCTAGCCTTGTCGGCATAGATCTGGTCCGCTGCGCTGGCAATGTAGTACGCCCCCGACGCCCCCAGATCGGAAATCACCGCATAGACCTTGGTATCCGGGTGCAGGCCGCGCAGCCGACGGATTTCGTCATAGACATAGCCCGATTGCACCGGACTGCCGCCCGGGCTGTTGATACGCAGGATGATGCCCTTGACCTTGGGATCCTCGAAGGCCGTACGCAGGCTGCCGACGATATTGTCAGCGCTGGCCGACTCCTTGTCCGCGATCACCCCACGCACCTCGATCAATGCGGTGTAGTGAGCGCCACGGTTGGCACTTTTCTCCAGATCCACCAATGGCGAGAGGGCCAGCAACGCGACAAACAGATAGACAAAGATCAGCAGCTTGAAGAAGATCCCCCAGCGCCGCGCACGCCGCTGCTCAATGATGCCGGCCTGGAGCGTGCGCTCCAGCAGCTTCCAGCTTTTATCCTCGCCATCGGCATTCGCCTTGGGCGGTGCATTCCATTCATCAGCCATGCGCGCTCATCCCAGTAAAATCAATTGGCCTGGCGATTCAACCAGGCATGCAATTCAGGAAAACTATCGATCGCCAACCGCGGCTCGAACACCTGCAACTCGTCCAGGGACAAGGCGCCGTATCCGACCGCCACGCTGTCCATGCCGGCATTGCGAGCCATCTGCAGGTCAAAGGCCGAGTCACCGACCATCAACGCCTGGGAAGCCGGCACACCACAATGCTCGAGAATCTGCTCGAGCATCAGCGGATGCGGCTTGCTCGCGGTTTCATCGGCGGCTCGAGTGATATCGAAATAATCCAGCCAGCCATGGGCCTTCAACACCCGATCCAACCCGCGGCGAGCCTTGCCGGTCGCCACGGCCAACTGGTAGCCCGCCTCCCGAAACGCCGACATGGATTCGACCACCCCCGGAAACAACGGCGAAGGCACCGCCTCCAGGGAGATGTAGCTGTCGGCGTAGTGCTGGCGAAAAACCACCAACTCCTCGTCAGAGATTTCTGGATAAAGAGTACGAATCGCCTCTGGAAGCCCCAGACCGATAATCCCCTTGACCGACCGCTCGTCACGTAGCGCCAAGTCGGACCGTTCGGCCGCCATGCCCATCGCCTGGACAATCCGACCAATGGAATCGGCCAAGGTGCCGTCCCAATCGAAAATCAGCAGTTTGTAGTCAGCCTGCACTCAAGCGCTCCACGGTCTTGGCCCACATTTCATCCACCGGCGCCTGCAATTTCAGTTCGCCACCATCGGGCAACGGCACCGTCAGCATGTAGGCATGCAGGAACAGGCGCTTGCCGCCCAGCTCGCGGATTTCCCGGGTAAAGTCTTCATCCCCGTACTTGCTGTCGCCGGCGATGCAATGGCCGGCATGCAGCGTGTGCACACGAATCTGGTGGGTCCGGCCAGTCACCGGCTTGGCTTCGACCATGGTGGCGAAATCGTTGAAGCGGCGCAGCACCTTGAATACCGTCAGCGCATCCTTGCCCTCGTCGTTGACCTCGACCATGCGCTCGCCGGAGCGCAGGTTGCTCTTGAGCAACGGTGCCCGCACCTGCTTGACCGAGGTTGCCCAGTGACCACGTACCAGCGCCATGTAGCGCTTGTCGACACCGTCGCCGCGCAGCGCCTCGTGCAGATGGCGCAGCATGCTGCGTTTCTTGGCGATCATCAGCAACCCGGAGGTGTCGCGGTCGAGGCGGTGCACCAGCTCCAGTTCCTTGGCATCCGGGCGCAACTGGCGAAAGGCCTCGATCACGCCAAAGCTCAGGCCGCTGCCGCCGTGCACGGCAATGCCGGCCGGCTTGTTGATCACGATCAGCGCCTTGTCCTCGTACACGATCGAGTCCTCCAGGCGCTGCAGCAGACCCTGGGCCACGGGTACGGGTTCGTCACGCTCAGGAACGCGCACCGGCGGCACACGGACGATATCGCCGGCCTGCAGCTTGTACTCGGGCTTGATGCGCCCCTTGTTCACGCGCACCTCGCCTTTACGCAAGATGCGGTAAATCAGGGTCTTGGGCACGCCCTTGAGCCGGGCAAGGAGAAAATTGTCGATGCGTTGGCCGGCATATTCCGGCGAAACCTCAAGCAGTTGAACGCCTGAAGTCGGGGGGGTAGTCGTCGTCATGTCGCGGATGATAACAATTTTTTATGGAATTGAAGCACTTAATCATTACTGCTATAGTCGCGAACGCCGCCAAAAGCGGCCGGGCAGCGGAACAACGGCAAACAGCCGACCCTGACCCACGCAATTCATCAGGACGCGAGGCCGTCCTACGGGGCTTTCGCCACAATGGCAGGTTCGCGATTGTAACAAGCGCAGGTGACATGAGGCCTGAAGCGAGCCGGGAAACTGAGTAACCACTCGTCTCCCGAGCCGATATTCACGGACAGTTCACAAAGTGCAGTCAGTCGCAGTACCGGTCCAGGCGAAGGCTACGGAAACAACGCCTAAATTAGCCATGATGCGTGAACTCCCCTTTCGGCGTTCACGGTAAATGCAACCCGCTGCGGATTCAGCGCGCGGCAGCACCCGAATTATCAGGGATACGTGTAGGGTGGAGATGCACAACCGCCGGACTGTGTAGCATTAGGCTTGTTCAAGACGCTTCATATCGTCCACACCCGCGGTTGATTCCTCCTCCTGACTCAGTTTTGCTTAAAGCGGGGCTTATGCCACCACAGCAAGCAGGAAGCGTCGGTCGCGACTTCGCCACTCAGGTCGAAATCTCGCTAGACACTGGAATGGCCCGCCACTCCATGACGCACCTGACACCGACCGTGAGAAGTCGTGTGTGCCGAACGCCGTTTCCGGCAGCCCGGAAACCGACGGTACTACATGAAAAGAATGCTGATTAACGCAACTCAACCCGAAGAGTTGCGTGTTGCGCTGGTAGACGGCCAACGCCTCTATGACCTGGACATCGAGTCCGGCGCGCGCGAACAGAAAAAGGCCAACATCTATAAAGGCCGAATCACCCGCATCGAGCCCAGCCTCGAGGCCGCTTTCGTCGACTTCGGTTCCGAGCGCCACGGCTTCCTGCCCCTCAAGGAAATCTCCCGCGAATACTTCAAGAAGTCTCCTGAAGGCCGCGTCAACATCAAGGAAGTCCTGAGCGAAGGCCAGGAAGTCATCGTCCAGGTCGAGAAAGAAGAGCGTGGCAACAAGGGCGCCGCCCTGACCACCTTCATCAGCCTGGCTGGCCGCTACCTGGTGCTGATGCCGAACAACCCGCGTGCCGGTGGCATCTCCCGCCGCATCGAAGGCGAAGAGCGCAACGAACTGCGTGAAGCCCTGAACGGCCTGGTTGCCCCTGCCGACATGGGCCTGATCGTCCGTACTGCCGGCCTCGGCCGCAGCAGTGAAGAAATGCAGTGGGACCTCGACTACCTGCTGCAACTGTGGACCGCGATCAAGGAAGCCTCCCAGGACCGTTCCGCCCCTTTCCTGATCTACCAGGAAAGCAACGTGATCATCCGCGCGATCCGCGACTACCTGCGCCAGGACATCGGCGAAGTGCTGATCGATAGCGTCGAAGCCCAGGACGAAGCCCTGACCTTCATTCGCCAGGTGATGCCGCAGTACGCCAGCAAGATCAAGCTGTACGAAGACAGCGTTCCGCTGTTCAACCGCTTCCAGATCGAAAGCCAGATCGAGACCGCCTTCCAGCGCGTCGTCGAGCTGCCGTCCGGCGGTTCCATCGTGATCGACCCGACCGAGGCCCTGGTGTCCATCGACATCAACTCGGCACGCGCCACCAAAGGCAGCGACATCGAAGAGACCGCGCTGCAGACCAACCTGGAAGCCGCGGAAGAAATCGCCCGCCAACTGCGCCTGCGCGACATCGGCGGCCTGATCGTGATCGACTTCATCGACATGACCCCGGCCAAGAACCAGCGCGCCGTGGAAGAAAAAGTCCGCGAGTGCCTGGAAGCCGACCGCGCCCGCGTGCAGGTCGGTCGTATCTCGCGCTTCGGCCTGCTGGAAATGTCCCGCCAGCGCCTGCGTCCATCCCTGGGCGAGAGCAGCGGCATCGTTTGCCCACGCTGCAGCGGCACCGGCATCATCCGTGACGTCGAATCGCTGTCCCTGGCGATCCTGCGCCTGATCGAAGAAGAAGCCCTGAAGGACCGCACTGCCGAAGTCCGTGCTCAGGTACCGATCCCGGTCGCCGCGTTCCTGCTCAACGAAAAACGCAACTCGATCACCAAGATCGAACTGCGCACCCGCGCCCGCATCGTGATCCTGCCGAACGATCATCTCGAGACGCCGCACTTCGAAGTGCAGCGCCTGCGCGACGACAACCCGGAAGCGAACAACAGCCAGTCCAGCTATGAAATCGCCGCGGCTGCCGCCGAAGCGGAAGAAGTTCAGCCGGCTGCTGCAACCCGCACCCTGGTACGCCAGGAAGCCGCGGTCAAGACCGCTCCGGCCCGCGCCAATGCTCCGGTACCGACCGAAGTGGCCGCCCCGGTTGCCGTTGCTGCCCCGGCACCTGCTCCGGCTGCCGAACCAAGCCTGTTCAAGGGCTTGGTGAAGTCGCTGGTCAGCCTGTTCGCCAGCAAGGAAGAACCGGCCGCCCCAGTCGTGGTCGAGAAGCCTGCCGCCGAGCGCCCGGCGCGCAACGAAGAGCGCCGTAATGGCCGCCAGCAGAGCCGCAATCGCAACGGTCGTCGCGACGAGGAACGCAAGCCGCGTGAAGACCGTGCACCGCGTGAAGAGCGCGCCCAGCGCGAGCCTCGCGAAGAGCGTGCGCCACGTGAGGAACGTGCGCCACGCGAACCGCGTGAAACCCGTGACGAAGCGCCAGCCGCCCGTGAAGAACGTGCACCACGCCAGCCACGTGAAGAACGCGCACCGCGCGCTCCACGTGAAGATCGCAAGCCACGCGGCGAGCGCGAAGAGCGTGTCCGCGAACTGCGCGAGCCCCTGGACGCAACGCCAGCGGTCGGTGCCGTAGCCGCTACCGCTGCTGCCGCTGCAACTGCCGTTACCGAGGAACGCCCAGCCCGTGCGCCGCGTGAAGAACGTCAGCCACGCCAGCCACGCGAAGAACGCCAACCGCGCACCGAGCAGGCCGAAGCGGCCAGCGAAGAAGAAGTGCTGCAGGGTGAAGAGCAACTGGAAGACGGCCAGGACAACGCCGAAGGCGGCGAGCGCCCACGTCGTCGCTCCCGTGGCCAGCGTCGCCGCAGCAACCGTCGTGAACGTCAGCGCGATGCCAACGGCAACGTGATCGAAGGTTCGGACGAAGCCGGCGAAGGCAACCAGGCCGAAGCCACTGGCGCCGAATTGGCAGCCGGCCTGGCAGTGACCGCTGCCGTTGCCAGCAGCGTGATCAGCGCCAACGCCGAGGCCGAAGCACACCAGCAGGCTGAACGTGCTACCGCGACCACCCTGGAAACCCCTGTGGCTGAAGCACCTGTCGTGGAAGCGACCACCCCGGTTGAAGCCACTGCGGCTCCGGAAGTGGAACTGGCGCCGACCCAGGAGGCTGAACCAGTGGCTGAAGCACCGGCAGAAACCGCTGCTGCGGAGCTGCCTGTGTTCGTGGCACCTGAGCCGGCAATCGAAGCTCCGGTTGTGGACGCGCCTGCCGTTGAAGCTCCGGTTGTCGAGGCCCCCGCTGTCGAGGCCAGCCCGGTTGAAGCACCGGCCGTTGAAGCTCCAGCCGCCGAGAAGGCTGAGCAACCCGCCCAGGAAATCCAGGCCACCTTCCAGTGGTCTGCCGAACCTGCCGCTGCCGCTGCCGAAGCGCCGGTTGCCGAGCCTGTGGTTGCTGAATCGGCTCCAGTAGAACCTGAAGTCGTCGCTCAGCCTGAGCCGACTCCAGTAGTCGAAGCCGCACCCGTGGTCGTCGAACAAGCCCCGGTAGCTGAAGAAGCGCCTGCCGTGGTCCTGACCAGCAACGGTCGCGCCCCGAACGACCCGCGCGAAGTGCGTCGTCGCAAGCGCGAGGAAGAAGCACGCAAGGCTGCCGAACTGGCCGCTGCCGCCGCTGCTCCCGCTGAAGAAGCGGCCGTTGTTGCTGAGCCGGCCCCGGTGGTCGTCGAAGCCGAGCAGGCTCCTGCAGCACCGGTTGTTCACAACGAAGCGGCCACCGAGGAAAACTCGCCAGCCGTAGAGGAAGTGACCGACCACGCGCCAAAAGCCCTGGAAGCAGCCGAAGAGCGTAAGCCTCACGCCTGATTTCAATGGCCAATGAAAAGCCCCGCCTGCAGCGATGCAGGCGGGGCTTTTTTATTGGTTCAAGGATTCGGTTGTCTGGGCGGGCGCTTTCGCGAGCAAGCTCTGCTCCTACAGAGGCTTGTCTTTCACCAGACTTGTTTGCGACTCAACTCTGCAGGAGCAGAGCTTGCTCGCGAATAGGCCGCAAAAGCCACCATCACCCTTGAGCCTCAAACACCAGGGCAGCAGGCAGATCGACATCCCAGAGGATCCCACGATCCTCCACCGGCACCGGCTCGACCCGTCCCGTGGCAAACAGCGCCTTCGCCCCGCGATCGCCGGACAACGCCCGCAAGGCCGCGCCGAAATCACCACCAAAGCCCACCGGATGACCATACTCGCCAGCCAGCACCGGCACTCGAATCCGCTCTCTGGCCATGCCCGCCAGCACCCGTTCGAAGGTCTCCGGCAGGGTGAATGGCATATCCCCCAACACCATCAGCCAACCACCGGCCCCGGCGCTGGCTGCGATCCCGGCAGCAATGCTGTCGCCCATGCCGGTGGAGTCCAACAGCAGCACCTGGCAGCCATGGGCACGGCCCAGGCGAATGACCTCAACTCGGTCCGCCGTAGTAACCAGCACCCGTGCACCCAAGCTGTCAGGCAGGTTGCGCAACACCTGCTCCAGTACAGGACGAACGACACCGTCCCGGCCTCGGCAGGCCGCCAGCAATTTGTCCTGGTCAGGCCCGGCCACCTGTCGGAAACGACTGCCCTTGCCCGCCGCCAGGATGATTGCCGCTATCGGTTCATTCACCGTGCACAAGCCCCGCTTTCTTCCAGTGTGTTCTCGAAAAAAGCCCTGAGCAGTCCGACTGCACAGGGCTTGATGAGGAGCGTCCCGATTGGACAACAATCAGCATAGCCTCACTCAGTAGAGATTCGGCTCCATCTCCAGCTCGACCTCGAAACGCTCGGCGACATCGGCCTGGATCCGCTGGGCCAGGGCGAACAATTGTTCACCCGTGGCGGCGCCATGATTGACCAGTACCAGCGACTGCAAGCGATGCACGCCGGCATCACCGTCGCGGAAACCTTTCCAACCAGCCGTTTCGATCAACCAGCCGGCCGCCAGCTTCACCTGCCCATCAGCCTGTGGATAACCGACCAGGCCAGGATGCGCCTGTTTCAGTTCAGCCGCGTGAGTGGCCGAGACCAGCGGGTTCTTGAAGAAACTCCCGGCATTGCCGAGTACCGTCGGGTCCGGCAACTTCTCGCTGCGAATACTACAGATGGCACGGCTGACATCCAGCGCACCCGGCTCACTGACACCCTGCTCTTTCAGCCGCTCGGCCACCGGGCCGTAGCCCAGGTGCAGTTGCTCGACCCGGCTGAGGGCAAAGCGTACCCGCAGGATCAACCAGCGTCCCTGAGCATGCTTGAACAGGCTGTCGCGATAGCCGAACTGGCATTCCTCCAGGGAGAATTCGCGCAGCTCGCCGGTCTGCCGGTCGAGGGCGGTGAGGCCGGCAAACACATCCTTGATCTCGACGCCGTAGGCGCCGATGTTCTGCATCGGCGCGGCGCCGACGGTGCCCGGGATCAGGCTGAGGTTCTCCAGGCCATACCAGCCTTGGGCCAGGGTCGACAGCACGAACGGATGCCAAGGCTCGCCCGCCTCCGCCTCGATGACCACACGCTGGCCGTCATCGCTGAGCAGGCGAATGCCACGGCTCCCCATGCGCAGCACCAGCGCCTGGACATCCCGGGTCAGCAGCAGGTTGCTGCCACCACCGATCACCAGCAGTGGTAGCTGCCGTTGCGCCGCGAAAGCCAGGGCCTCGCGCACGTCGTCATCACTCCGGGCCTCGGCGAACCACTGCGCGCGAACCTCGACGCCAAAACTGTTGTAGGGCTTGAGGGAAACATTGGCTTGCGGTTGCAGGCTCATAGACGCCCCCTGAGTTCGCTGACCAGCCGATCACTGGCCTGTTCGATCAGGTCCAGAACCTGTTCGAAACCGTGTTCTTCGTCGTAGTACGGATCCGGCACCTCATCCACCGCACCGTCATAACGGCGCAGGAACAGATCCAGTTCGGCCTTGCCCTGGGCAGGTTGCAGCAACTGGAGGTTGCGCAGGTTGCTCTGGTCCATGGCGAGAATCAGGTCGAAGCGATTGAAGTCGGCGCTGCTGACCTGGCGGGCGCGCTGCGCCGACAGGTCGTAGCCGCGTAGCCGCGCCGCACGCTGGCTGCGGCTGTCCGGCGCCTTGCCGACATGCCAGTGGCCAGTACCGGCGGAATCGACCTCGATCAGCTCGACCAGGCCGGCTTCGCGCAACTTGTGGCGCAGCACGCCTTCAGCCGTGGGCGAACGACAGATGTTGCCCAGGCAGACAAACAGAACGCGCATCAGGCCTCCAGCAAGCGACGAACGCGTTCGAGGTCTTGTGGCGTATCGACGCCCGTGGGCGGCGCTTCCAGGGCATCGGCGACATGGATCCGCACACCGTGCCACAGCGCCCGCAACTGCTCCAGGCGCTCGGTGGTTTCCAGCCAGCACGGGCCCCAGCTGACGAAGTCATGCAGGAAGCCGGCACGGTAGGCATAGATACCGATATGACGACGGAACGGCACGCCCTCCGGCAGATGCTCGCGGTCCCTGGCAAAGTCGTCGCGGGCCCAGGGCAAGGTGGCCCGGCTGAAGGTCAAGGCCAGGCCGTTGACATCGCTGACCACCTTGACCACGTTCGGGTTGAACAGCGCCTCGACTTCCTCGATCGGCTCGGCCAGGGTGGCCATGCGCGCTTCGGGGTGGGCCGCCAGGTTGGCTGCGACCTGGTCGATCACCACCGGCGGGATCAACGGTTCGTCACCCTGGACGTTGACCACGATCGCTTCCGACTCCAGCCCCAGCAGGCTGGCGACCTCGGCCAGACGGTCAGTGCCGGACTCGTGGTCTTCACGGGTCAGCAGCACTTCGGCACCAAAGGCCCGGCAGGCCTCGACGATCCGCGGATCGTCAGTGGCCACCACCACTCGCTGGGCGCTGCTTTTGCAGGCCTGCTCCCAGGTGTGCTGGATCATCGGCTTGCCGGCGATCAGTTGCAGCGGCTTGGCCGGCAGGCGCGTGGAGGAAAAACGCGCCGGAATCACGACGATGAACGGGGTGCTCATTTGTCCAGGCGCTCATCGGCGCTCAGGGTGCGTGCCTCGCTTTCCAGCATCACCGGGATGCCGTCGCGAATAGGGAACGCCAGGCCGGCGCCCTTGCTGATCAGCTCGGTCTTGTCGGCGCTGAGCTTGAGCGGCCCCTTGCAGATCGGGCAAGCGAGGATATCGAGCAGTTTGGTGTCCATGAGGGATTCCCTGGATAAGAAGGAGTTTAGGGCAAGAGACGATCGGGCAGCAGGCGCAGCAGTTGCGTGTCGAACCAGGCCACGAACGCCTCCGAAGGCACCGCGTCGACCGCAAGGTACCACCAGTCGGCAGAGGCGAACGCGCGGCACTTCACCGCGTCCTTCTCGGTCATGACCAACGGCAGCGGCGGCATGAAGCTCAGGGCCTCGGCGCTGTATTCGGCATGATCGGCAAAGGCGTGGGGCACGGGCTGCCAGTGTAGCGTCTCGAGGGTATTGAAGAAACGTTGCGGGTTGCCGATTCCGGCCACCGCGTGCAACGCCTGTCCGGCGGCAAAATGCTCCAGCGACTTGCGCTCGCCGTTCTGCAGATTGACCAGCGCCGTCGGCTGCAGGCGAAAGGCAAAACCGTCACCACGATCGGCCTCGGCACCGTTGTACATCAGCGCGTCAACGCTCTGCAGGCGTTCCAGCGGCTCACGCAAGGGGCCGGCCGGCAGGCAGCGGCCATTGCCCAGGCCACGGGCGGCGTCGATCAGCACCAATTCGAGGTCGCGGGCCAGGCGGTAATGCTGCATGCCGTCGTCGGAAAGAATCAGGTCGAGCTTTTCCTCGGCCAGCAGGGCGCGGACCGCACGACTGCGATCCGGATCGATCATCAGCGGTACATCGTTGCGCTGGACGATCAGCAGCGGCTCATCGCCGGCTATCGCGGCATCCTGGTCAGCACGCACCCGCCATGGCAGGCTCGGCGGCTTGGCGCCATAGCCACGACTGACCACACCGACGCGCAGGCCGCGGCGCCGGCAGTGCTCGACCAACCAGAGAATCATCGGGGTCTTGCCGGTTCCGCCAACCGTGATGTTGCCGACCACGACCAACGGCACCGGCGGCTGGTAGATATCGCCTTCACCAGCAATGAAGCGCGCACGCTTGCCATCGACCACGCGACGGTACAGCCATTCCAGCGGACGCAGCAGCGTCAGGGCCGGATGGCCATCGTACCAGGCGCGCAACACACGATCCGAGAGAGCCATCAGGGCGCCGGCGCCGCCTCGACAGTGGTCATGCGCAGATGGCTGAAGCCGAGCTTGCCGGCGGCATCCATCGCAGTGATCACGGCCTGGTGCTGGGTCTTGCCGTCGGCACTGATCGACAGTGGCATGTTGGTGTCACCGTTGGACTCCTTCTGCAGCGCCGCCATCAGGGTCGACAGGTCATTCTTCGGCAGGATCTGGTTATTCACCGAAAACACCCCATCGGCGCTGATGGCGATGTCCAGTTGCTTGATCAACTGGTCCTCGGCCGGCGAACCGCTGACCGCCTGCGGCAGGTCGACCCGCAACTGGGTCTCACGGGTAAAGGTGGTGGTAACCACGAAAAACAGCAGCAGGACGAAGACCACGTCGATCAGCGACGCGAGGTTGATATCGATGGTTTCCCGAGGCTTGCGGCGGAACTTCACGCTTTGCCCCCGGGCATTTCCACATCGCGGTCGCCCTGTACCACTTCGACCAGCTTGATCGCCTGCTGCTCCATGCCCACCACCAGCTCATCGATGCGCCGTTGCAGGAAACGGTGGAAGAACACTGCGGGAATACCGACGATCAGGCCCGACGCGGTGGTGATCAGCGCCTTGGAGATACCGCCGGCGAGGACAGCCGCATTGGTGGTCATGCCCGAGCCCATGAACGAACTGAAGATATCGATCATGCCCAGTACCGTACCCAGCAGGCCGAGCAGCGGCGACATGGCGGCGATGGTGCCGAGGGCGTTGATGTAGCGCTCCAGCTCGTGAATAACGCGAGCGGCGGCCTCTTCGATGCACTCCTTCATGATCTCGCGACCGTGCTTGGAGTTAGCCAGGCCAGCGGCGAGGATTTCACCCAGGGGTGAGTCGGCGCGCAGTTGCTTGAGCTTTTCCTTGTCCAGTTGCTTGTCGCGAATCCACACCCAGACCTGCCCCAGCAGGTGGTCCGGGGTGACGCGGCTGGCGCGCAAGGTCCAGAGACGCTCGGCAACGATCCCTACCGCAGCGATGGAACTCAGAATGATCGGCAACATCATCCAGCCGCCGGATTTGACCAATTCCCACACAGTGACAGTCCCCTCGAAAAAGTGCGCCACTCTAACATAGGGGTTCGCCGTGCCGAAGAACGTGATGTCGCATTAGGCGGCGGTTTAATAACCCTGGGCTATTTGAATCCTGCCAGCACGGCACTTCAGTTTTTGTATGTGCACAATGAATGCAGACCGCCGCCTGTGGAGAGCAGGCTTGCCTGCGCTCGGCTGCCAGGCAGCCGTAAACCCGGTGGGCGCGTTGCGCCTGATACACCGCGGTGGCAGGTTTTGGGGCCGCTGCGCGACCCAGAGCGGCGGTGCGGCGTCCCGACAAGCCCGCTCGCCACAAGGGCCTCTTCTCGGCCGCCATGAATCAGCGCCAGAAACGCCTTTCCTCACGCTGCGACTGCACGCTGCCAAAAGCGCCGAGCAAGAGGCGAACAGCGCCCTCCTCGGCACTGTCGTGCACCGACATGCCCAATACCTGGTAACGCGCCGTCACCTGCGGATGCGGATGGCCAAAGCTGTTTCCACGACCACGAGAGATCAGCACGGCCCTGGGCGCCAGTCGCTGGAGAAAACTCATCGACGAGGAGCTGCGGCTGCCATGATGAGGCGCCTGCAGCCAGTC
Organism: Pseudomonas sp. UTLPPB19802; assembly: GCF_059730225.1. Taxonomy (NCBI): domain Bacteria; kingdom Pseudomonadati; phylum Pseudomonadota; class Gammaproteobacteria; order Pseudomonadales; family Pseudomonadaceae; genus Pseudomonas; species Pseudomonas sp. UTLPPB19802. The sequence continues at coordinate 2,769,068 of NZ_AP048545.1, read as the reverse complement.
GGTACCCACCGCCAACGGGCTTTCGAGGAAGGCCTGCTCGGCCTGGGTATCGATGTCACCGGTCAGCAGCAACCGCTCGCCCCGTGCCTCGATCTGCAGGACACAGGAACGCTGGTTGCTGTCTTGCGCCTGCGCCCATTGCCAGAGTTCGAAGCTCACTCCATCCCAGTGCCAGCGCAGGCCACTGGGGCAACCGCCGGAGTGCAATTGCGCCGGCAAGCCCTGGGCGTCGCCACTCATCACTCGGCCCACCGGCAGGCCGTTGCGGATCGCCATGGCACCGCCAGCATGATCGGCGTCGGCGTGGCTGATCAGCATCAGGTCGAGCTTGCGTACACCCAGCTTGCGCAGAGATGGCAGGACAACGCGCTGGCCGAGGTCGTAGTCGCCAAAACGCGGTCCCGTGTCATACAGCAGGCTGTGATGGCGGGTGCGGACCAGGATGGCCAGGCCCTGCCCAACATCCAGTTGCCAGACTTCGGCATGCCCCTCTGGCACTCTCGATGTCGGCGCGAACAGGACCATCGCCACCAGCGGCCAGCCCAGGGGGCGTAACGGCAGGCCCGCCGGCAGCAACAGCAGCAGGATGCCCAGGCAGCTCAACCCCCAGGCCCAGGGCGCGATGGTTTCCGGCAGCCAGGCCGGTACCCGCGTCGCCACTTGGGTCAGGCCCTGGAAGAGTATTTCCAGCAAGCCGCCTGCCAACCACAACAGGGATTCGCCGACCCAGGGCAGCGGTAATGTCAGCGTACCCAGCAACGCCAATGGCAGCACCGCGAGGCTGATCCAGGGCACCGCGACCAGGTTGACCCAAGGCCCGCTGAGGCTGATGGGCAGCCCTAGCGCCAGCAGCAACGGCAACAACCCGAGGGCGATGGTCCATTGCGCACGGGTCCAGGTCTGCCAAAGGCTCCAGCGACCCAGCCGCCCGGCGAAACAGAAGACCAGCACCGCCACTGCGCCGAAGGACAGCCAGAAACCCGGCTGCAGACTGGCCAGGGGCTCGAACAGCAAGACAAGGTCGAGCGCCAGCAATAGCGGCAACCATACGCCAAGATGGCGATAGCGCAGGCGCCAGAGCAGCACCAGGCCGATCATCGCGCAAGCCCGCCTTACTGGAATACCGAACCCGGCCAGCACGCCATAGCCCAGCGCGGCGGTAAAGGCCAGGCCACAGGCCCAGGGCAGCCACGGCAGGCGCCGCGACCACAGGCCGTAACGGGCCAACCCCGCCACCAGCGCATAGACCAGCGCGGCAAACAGGCCGATGTGCTGCCCGGAGATCACCAGCAGATGCACCGTGCCAGTCTCCTGCAACACCCGCCATGTCTCGGACGACAATCCCGAGCCATCGCCCAGCACCAACGCAATGAGGGTCGCCGAATGGCCCCAGGCATCGACCTGGCGCATGCGCTGGCGAATCCCGTCGCGCCAGGAGCCTGGGGATGCAGCCAATAACTGACCATCCTTGATCGTGCCCGTGGCGCCGATCCGCTGAGCCAGCAACCAGGCTTCACGATCGAAACCACCGGGGTTGAGCAGGCCGGACGGCGCCTTGAGCCTGACCGCCAGCCGCCAGCGTTCGCCGCTGCTCACGGGCGGCCCCGCGTACCAGGCCAGGCGCATCCGCTGCGGCAACACGGCGCGCCGGGAGATTGCCCCGTCCAGCACGAAGCGCTGTACTGCTCCATCATTCTCCGGCAGCCCGACCACCTGCCCCTCCAGCCACAAGGTCTGGCCATCCAGCCCGGGGGCCAGGCGATCCGCCAAGGCCCAATGGGCCTGCAGGCCAGCCCAACTGAAACCGAACAGAAACAGTGCAATGGCGTAACTGCGAAACGGCAGCAGCATCAGGCCGACCCACAATAAAACCGGCAGCCACCCGAGCGGCGGCAACTGCGGCAAAAAACGCAGGCTCAGCAGTCCTGCCGCCAGCGCCAACATCCCTGTGCGCATCTCTCACTCCGTGAACGCCTTCAGTTCTCGGAATAGCTCGATTGGCCGACAGCTGCTTTATCAATTGTCACAAAGTCTGAATCGGCCGTCGGTAGAATCCGGGCATACTGCCCGCGTGAACCGACCGAGAAGCCCTATGCCGCGTCGCTTATTCAAACGCTACATGCCCGACCCGCAGAGCATACGGGAACACAAGCATTTACGATTTTTCGGCAGGCTGCTCCACGACCCGAACCTCTGGCACCTCAATCGTCATTCGGTGTCACGGGCGATGGCGGTTGGCCTGTTCGCCGCGCTGATGCCCATCCCGCTGCAGATGCTGCTGGCCGCGTGCCTGGCGATTCTGTGGCGCGGGAATATGCCGATCGCTGTCAGCCTGGTGTGGCTGACCAACCCGCTGACCATGCCGCCGATCTTCTATTGCACCTACAAGCTGGGTGCCTGGGTGATGAGTGTACCGTCACGCAGCCTGCCGGACGAACTGACCTGGGCATGGATCAGCGACCAGTTGTCCACGCTGTGGCAGCCGTTCCTGCTGGGGTCGGTGCTGTTGGGATTGATACTGGCGGCCCTGGGTTACTGCCTGACCATGGGCTATTGGCGCTGGTGGGTAGCCCGGCAGTGGCAGCGGCGCCGGGAGCAGCGCCGCGCAAAACAGTGACCCACCCGGTTACTGGCGCATGCCCCGCCCGCTGACCAGCAGGCGCGTGCAACCGAAATACAGCACCACGGTTGCCATCAGCATGAAGCCGATCGCCACACTGATGCGGATATCCGATACGCCAAGAATGCCGTAGCGAAAGGCGTTGACCATGTGCAGTACCGGGTTGGCCAGCGACACGGTCTGCCAGAACGGTGGTAGCAGGCTGATGGAGTAGAACACCCCGCCCAGGTAGGTCAACGGTGTCAGCACGAACGTCGGGATGATCGAAATATCGTCGAAGTTGCGCGCGAACACGGCGTTGATGAAGCCCAGCAGCGAGAAGATGGTCGCGGTCAGCACCACCACCAGCACGGTCACGCCCAGGTGATGGACCTGCAAGTGGGTGAAGAACAGTGACAACAGGGTCACGATGATCCCGACCATCAGGCCACGCAGCACACCGCCCAGGGTGTAGCCGATGAGGATGGTATGCGGCGAAACCGGCGAGACCATCAGCTCCTCGATGGAACGCTGGAACTTGCTGCCGAAGAAGCTTGAGACCACGTTGCCGTAGGAGTTGGTGATCACCGACATCATGATCAGCCCCGGCACGATGTACTCCATGTAGGTGAAGCCACCCATGTCGCCGATCTGCCGGCCGATCAGGTTACCGAAGATCACGAAGTACAGGACCATGGTGATGGCTGGCGGCAGCAGGGTCTGTGGCCAGATCCGGGTAAAGCGCCGGACTTCGCGGTAGACGATGGTGTTGAGGGCGACCAGATTGGCTTGCAGCTCCGAACTCATACCGCCACCTTCGACAGATTTTTTTCCACCAGGGACACGAACAGTTCCTCAAGGCGATTGGTTTTGTTACGCAAGCTAAGGACTTCGATCTGCTGCGTGGCCAGTTGGCCGAACAGCGCGGTAATGCCCACGGACTTGTCGACCTGCACTTCCAGGGTATGGCTGTCGAGCAGCTTGCTCGGATAACCGATCAGGTTCGGCGCGACCGTTTGTGCATGCTTGAGGTCGAGCAGGAAAGTCTCGACATGCAGTTGGCTGAGCAACTGGCGCATGCTGGTGTTCTGGACGATGGTGCCGTGGTCGATGATGCCGATGTTGCGGCACAACTGCTCGGCCTCTTCCAGGTAATGGGTAGTGAGGATGATGGTGATGCCCTTCTCGTTCAGCTCGGTGAGAAAGGTCCACATCGACCGCCGCAGTTCGATGTCCACCCCGGCGGTCGGCTCGTCGAGGATCAGCAGGCGTGGCTCATGGACCAACGCACGGGCGATCATCAACCGGCGCTTCATGCCGCCGGACAGCGAGCGGGATGGCACGTCGCGCTTGTCCCACAGACCCAATTGGGTCAGGTATTGCTCGGCGCGCTCCTTGGCGACTTTCGCCGGGATGCCGTAGTAGCCGGCCTGGGTCACGACGATGTCGAAGGTCTTCTCGAACTGGTTGAAGTTGAACTCCTGCGGCACCACGCCAATGCTGCGCTTGAGTGCGGCCGGTTGCCGGTCGAGGTCGTGACCGAAGACATTCACAGTGCCGCTGGTCTTGTTCACCAGGGTCGAGAGAATGCCGATGGTCGTGGATTTGCCGGCACCGTTGGGGCCGAGCAAGGCGAAGAAGTCACCTTCGGCAACGTCCAGATCGATACCACTCAGGGCCTGGAAACCGTTGCCGTAGGTTTTGGTTAGCTGCCGGATGGACAGAGCGGAACTCATATCGGACGATGCACCAAGAAGGAAGGAAAGAGTCGGGAAACTGCGCGAAAACCAACCACATGGCCGGCCTTCCATAGCCCCACATAAGGGCGCGCCGGATCAGGAGCAAGAGCGGCGCGACTGCCCATATGGTGCTTGGCTACGCCGCACAAGTACAGCAACCCGCGTTAATAGTAGCTATTAAGTCAACGCGGTCATGACTGCACGCTGGTACGCCGGACGCTGTTTCAGGCGCTCGTACCAGGCACTCAGGTGGGGCAGCGCCGGCCGTTCGATGGGCATTTCGAACCAGGCGTAGATGTAGCTGCCCAGAGGGATGTCGCCCATGCCGATTTCCTGGCCGGACAGGTAGGGCTGCTCGGCCAGGGCTCGATCAGCCATGGCCAGCAGCTCGCCACAGGCTTTCAACGCAGCGTTGATGGCGGTCCAGTCCTGCTGCTGGACGGTCGTGCGCATGACACCCCAGAACACCACGCGAAACGGTACGGCGAAGGACGAGGTTTGCCAGTCCATCCATTTTTCAGAACGCGCTCGCGCCTGCAGGTCCGCAGGCGACCAGATGGAGTCGGCGGCGTGCTTGGCCGCCAGGTAGCGGACGATGGTGTTGGACTCCCAGAGGACGAAGTCGCCATCCTCGATCATCGGCACCAGGCCATTGGGATTCTTGTCACGGTATTGCGGTGTGTTCACCACACCAAAGGTACCACCGGCATCGATGGACTCGTAGGACAGCCCCAATTCCTCGGCTATCCACAGTGCCTTTCTGACATTCGACGAATTCTTCCGACCCCAGATCTTCAGCATGACGGCCTCTCTCAGGATAAATGCCGACGCAGTCTACGCCCGATCAGCCACGACTCAAATCACTGCGAAGATCGCCCCGCAGCGGCAAGGCGTCGGGCAGGAACAGATGGGGATAACACTCGGCCAGGTGGCTGAAGAACAATGTTTCCGGCACGTCGGAGAACTGGCCGTGGTCGCGCAGGTACTCCATGTGCCGCTGGCCATCATGGGTATAGGGATGGAACACGCTGTCGGTCTGCCCATCGAACTCCAGCGGGATCACCCCGAAGGCTTCGCACAGGCCCTTGTCGAAGGCTGGCGTGGCCTTGACCCAACGTCCGTCCAGATAAAGTTCGGTGTAGCCGTGCATGGCGAACACTTCGCTCTTGAGCAACTCCAGCACCCGTGGCGTCGACAGGTGATTGCGCACATCCGCCAGGCCGATCCGTGCCGGTATCGCGCAATGCCGGGCGCAGGCGGCGAGCAGGGTCGCCTTGGGCACGCAATAGCTCTGGCCCAGCGCCAGGGCATGGCTGCCGCACAAGGTCTGCGGGTTACGACTGAAGGCATAGATGTTGTAGCGGATCTCGTCCCGCACGGCGTAATACAAATTAATGGCCTGCTGCCGTGGATCACCGCTGGCACCGCGACGACTCTCGGCGAACTCCACCACCGTCGGGTGGTCACTATCGATGAAGCGTCCTGGATTCAGATACTCGTGCATGAGGACAGTCTCCCTGGGAAGCCTCGAGTCTAGCCTTGGACACCACGCGTCGAGCACGACGATTCGGCCAAGTCACAGACCCACTGCGCCTTTCTTGCGAGCAACCGCGGATGACACTGGCCCGGATGCCCGCTCCCACAGATTTGGACACACAGCCTCGACATCCGGCTCGCCAGATGCCGACTAAGCTCTGAAGTATTTTTGCCCTGTCTCACGGAGGATTGAATATGTTGCTGTTGTGGATACTGGTCCTGCTGCTCGGCGTCGCCTACCTGGCACACCGGCGCATCGCCGCCCTGCCCGCCTTGGGCGTGGTGGCCGTGTACCTCCTGGCGATGGGAACCCTCGGTCATGCGCCAGGCGGGCTGATGCTGGTGCTGTGGCTGGTCCTTGCGGCAGTCGCCGTACCGCTGCTGCTGCCCGACCTGCGGCGCCGGCTCTTAACCGCCCCGCTGTTCGCCTGGTTCCGCAAGGTGCTGCCACCGATGTCCGCAACCGAACGCGATGCCATCGATGCCGGCACGGTCTGGTGGGATGGTGAACTATTCAGTGGCCGCCCGGACTGGGACAAGCTGCTGGCCTATCCCAAGGCGCAACTGACCGAAGAGGAACAGGCCTTTATCGACGGCCCGACCGAAGAGCTCTGCGCCATGGTCAGCGATTGGCAGATCGGCCAGGACATGGACCTGCCGCCCGAAGCCTGGGCGCATATCAAGCAGCACGGTTTCTTCGCCCTGATCATCCCCAAGGAATACGGCGGCAAGGGCTTCTCCGCCTACGCCCACTCCCAGGTGGCGATGAAGCTGGCGACCCGCAGTGGCGACCTCGCCTCCACCGTGATGGTCCCCAACTCCCTCGGCCCTGCCGAACTGCTGCTGCACTACGGTACCGAAGAACAGCGCAATCATTACCTGCCACGCCTGGCTCGCGGCGACGACATCCCCTGCTTTGCCCTGACCGGGCCATTGGCAGGCTCCGACGCCGGCGCGATGCCCGATACCGGGGTAATCTGCAAGGGTGACTGGAACGGCGAGGAAGTCATCGGCCTGCGCCTGAACTGGGAGAAGCGCTACATCACCCTCGGGCCCGTCGCGACCTTGCTCGGCCTGGCCTTCAAGGCCCATGACCCGGATCACCTGCTGGGTGAAGAAGAGGACCTGGGCATCAGCCTGGCGCTGATTCCCACCGATACGCCTGGCGTCGACATCGGCCGGCGCCACCTGCCGCTGGGCGCCGCCTTCATGAACGGCCCGAACGCCGGCAAGGATGTGTTCATTCCCTTGGACTACCTCATCGGCGGCCGGGACATGCTCGGCAAGGGCTGGATGATGCTGATGAACTGCCTGTCGGTGGGGCGCTCGATCTCCCTGCCGGCGGTGGGCACCGGCGCGGCCAAGTTCACCAGCCTGGTGACCGGCCAGTACACCCAGGTTCGCGAGCAGTTCAACGTACCGCTGGCGGCCTTCGAAGGCATCCAGGAAGCCCTGGCGCGAATCGGCGGCAATGCCTGGCTGATGGACAGCGCCAGGATGCTCACCGCCAACGCCGTGGACCTCGGCGAGAAGCCCTCGGTGCTGTCGGCGATCCTCAAGTACCACCTGACCGAGCGCGGCCGTGAATGCATTGGCCACGCCATGGACGTGCATGGCGGCAAGGGCATCATCATGGGCCCCAACAACTACCTGGGCCGCAGTTGGCAAGGCGCGCCGATCTTCATCACCGTGGAAGGCGCAAACATTCTGTCGCGCAACCTGATGATCTTCGGCCAGGGCGCGATTCGCTGCCATCCGTTCGTACTCAAGGAAATGGCCCTGGCCGCCCGCGAGGACCACGACCAGGCGCTGAAGGAGTTCGATGGCCTGCTGCTGCGGCATATCGGCTTTGCCGTGGGCAACGCCGGCAGCACCCTGCTGCTGAACCTCGGCCTCGGGCATTTCGAAGCGGCACCGGGCAACCGCCTGAGCCAGAAGTACTTCCGTGCACTGAATCGCCAGGCGGCGGCCTTCGCACTGTTGGCCGACCTGAGCATGATGCTGCTCGGTGGCGAACTGAAACGCCGCGAGCGCCTGTCGGCCCGCCTGGGCGATGTACTCAGCCACCTCTACCTGGCCTCGGCGGCACTCAAGCGCTACCACGACCTGGATTCGCCGGAGGCACTCGACCCGCTGCTCGCCTGGGCCATGGAAGAAAGCCTCGGCCACTCCGAGCGCGCGCTGGACGAACTGCTGCGCAATTTCCCCAGCCGCGTGCTCGGCTGCCTGTTGCGGGTCATCGTGTTTCCGTTCGGTCGCCGGCACACCGGGCCGTCGGATGCGCTGGACGCCGAAGTCGCCGCCATACTTGGCCGAGCCAAGGGCGATCCGGCCCTGGAGGCGATCCTCGCCGGCTGCTACCGCCCACAATCGGCGGACGATCCGGTGGGCGCACTGCAGCATGCCCAGGACCTGCTGAATGCCAGCCATGAGTCGCGGAAAAAACTGCACACGGCGCTCAAGAACGGTCAGTTCGATCCGGCTCCCGGCGAATCGGCGATCGACGCCGGCCTGGAAGCCGGGGTGCTGCAACCACGTGAAGCGCAAAGCCTGCACCAGGCCGAAGCGGCACGGCGCAAGGTGATCGACGTCGACGACTTCAGCAAGGAGGAACTCAGCCCGAGCGCCGGCAAGGTGCGCTGACACTGCCAAGGCGACGCCCCGTCCGTCGCCCCATCGCACCCGACGGGACAACAGGCGTGTGGAGCTTTATACTCCCGCGCCTGTTTTTGTTCTTGAGGCCCCTGCCATGTCCAACGTACTTGCCGATCATCTGGTCCTGCTCGACCACCTGCGCAGCATCCTGGTCGCCGTCGGCGAAGCCGAACAGGTGCCCGAGGAAAGCCACGCGTTGTTCCTGGAGCGTTTCGATGAACTGCGCGCACAACTGCCGGTCGACCCGATCGAAAGCCAGTACCTGGGCCAGGACCTGCTATGCCAGGTAATCCAGCGCTACCCGCAGATTGCCCACCTGGTGCCGCGTGACCTGCTGTGGTTCTTCGGTGGCGATTGCCTGCACTACATGCCCGACGAGGAACTGGACATGTACCAGGCCCTGGAAGAACGCCGCTACGAAGCCGAACAGAACGACGAACCGTTCGACTGGAACCAGGAAAAGCAATTGCTGGCTTTGTCGGATCACGACAGCAAGCACTGATTTCCGAGTTTCCCCTCCTTTGGCTTGACGCCATCCTGTAGGCGCCGGGCTTGCCCGCGAAGCTTTGAGCGTCCTCAAGGGCTTCGCGGGCAAGCCCGCCTCCTACAAGGTCCGTGGCGCCTTCAGGTTCAAGGTCATGTCGAGGTCTGCGCCGACTTCAGGGTCGGCTCCCTCGCCAGGCACTCCACCAGGTAGTCGATCAGCACCCGCAACTTTGGGGACTGGTAAGGCGTTGGTGGATACAGCAGCCACAAGCCACCGTGGTACGAGGCCAGGAAAGTCCAGGCCGGCAATACCTGCACGATCAAGCCCTGTTCCAATGCGTGCTTCGCCGTGAAATACGGCAGGCTGCCAATACCGATATGCTGCAACACCGCATCCAGTCGCACACCGGTGTGATTGGCCGCATAACGTCCACTCACCCCGACCGTCACCGTCTTGCCACCGCGCCTGAACTTCCAGCGCGAATCATTGGGCGTGTCCCCCAGGTAGATACAACTGTGTTCCAGCAGATCATGGGGATGCTGCGGCAGGCCATGCTCGGCCAGGTACTGCGGGGTTGCGCACAGCAAGTGCTCGATGGGCATCAACTGGCGCCCCACCAGGCCGACCGGCGGGTGATCGGTGATGCGCAGGATCAAGTCGACATTATCCTCGATCAGGTCGACAGGGCGGTCCTCCAGGATCATCTGCACATCCACCTGTGGATAACGCCGCAGGAACGCCGGCATATGCGGATGCACGACGAAACGCCCGACCGCCTTGGGCACGCTGACCCGTACCAGGCCTTGGGCCTCATCAGTGTACTGGCCGCTGATCTCCATGACCGAGCGGGCCGCATTGACCATCTCCCGGCAGCGCTTGAAGGTTTCCTCACCGCTGTCGCTCAGGCGCAGCTTGCGCGTGGTGCGCTGCAGCAGACGGGTCGCCAGGGCCTTTTCCAGACGGGAAATCGAGCGACTGACGGCCGAGGGGGATGAGCCGAGCTGGCGCGCCGCTTCGGAAAAGCTGCCGGTCTCGACCACCTTGACGAAGATCGCCATTTCTCCGAGCAACGCCAGGGGAGGATTGATGCTCATGACGCACAAGTCCATTGAGATTTGAACGGATTATCACATGTCCAGGCCATTTTTATACTGGCCACCGACAAGGCTGATCGCCAATTCCCCTCAAAGACCTCTCGCTCTGGAAACCGTCATGCATTCCCAGTACCTCCATGAATTCATTGCCCTGGCGACCATTCATTTCCTCGCCGTGGTCGCCCCCGGCCCGGACTTCGCCGTGACCATCCGCCAGAGCGTACGCTTCGGCCGCCTGGTCGGGCTGCTGACCGCCGTCGGTATCGGCGCGGGAATCTCGGTGCATGTGCTGTACACGCTGCTCGGCGTCGGCGCACTGATGAACAGCGCGCCCTGGCTGCTGCACGTCGCCAAGGCCGTCGGTGCCGGCTACATCCTTTACCTGGGCATCAACCTGCTCAGGAGCAAACCGCAGGCGGCCCGCCCGGACATCGCCACGCCGGCGACGGACGAAGCACCACGCCAAGGCCTGCTGAAAGCCTTCTCGACAGGCTTCCTGACCAACGCTACCAACCCCAAGGCCACGCTGTTCTTCCTGGCGATCTTCACCACGGTAGTCAGTACCTCGACACCGCTGGAGATCCAGGCGCTCTACGGACTGTGGATGTGCGCCGTCAATGCGCTGTGGTTTATCCTGGTCAGCCTGCTGTTTTCCAGCGAGCGGGTGCGCCAGGCTTTCCTGAAGATGGGCCACTGGTTCGAACGCAGCATGGGGGTGGTGCTGATCCTGTTTGCCGGAAGATTGATGCTGTCGCTGTAGTCACTGGTCAACCGTTGTCACGGGCGATCGCTCCAACACGACACTTTTACTCCATGTAACTCAAAATATTCAGAAATATTCGAACCCGAACATAAAAAACAGTTAATGGTACGCTCCCCAAAACAACCCCGACAAAGTTTAAAACATCATCCACACCACTCTCACCTGTATGCGTACTGGATCTCAGCGTAACTACTCACACGAGAATATAGCTCTACAATTGCACCGACCTGCTATATTCAGAAACCAGGCGTAGTTAAAGAAGTGCCAATGACCATAATGCGGCATAAACACCGTGCAGATCTGTTCAGCAGATGATCAGAACCGCCCTCATGTTTGCACCGCAGAAAGTCAAAGCTCTCTTGCAGAGACCGGTGCATCTATCAAGGGATCAATGAACATTGATAACTCTACGCCTTGCAAAAACAGCCGCGCTTGCTGCCAGTTTTTATCTCTGTGCTGTCAACACAGCCTCCGCCACCGAGAGCGGAAGATCGCAAGTGATCGAAGGCGAGCGATTCAAGCATGGATTTGCCGACATCAACGGTATGCGAATGCATTATCTGATCGCCGGCGACGGGACAAAGCCCGTATTGCTGATACATGGCTTTCCGGGGGACTGGCGAAACTGGAAGCTGCTGATGGGACAGTTGGTCAGCCAGGGCTACACCGCTGTGGTTCCGGATTTTCGTGGCGCCGGTGAGTCTTCCGTTTCCACAGCCGGCTACGATAAAAAAACCATGGCCCAAGACATGCAAGCGCTCATGCACAGTCTCGGATTCAAGGAAACGGCGATAGTAGGTCACGATATCGGTACCAACATTGCCTACCTGTATGCGGCGCAGTTTCCGGCCGAGGTAAAAAAACTGGTACTCATGGATTCTTTTTTACCCGGCATTCCAGGTTGGGAACAAGGCTATGACGGTCGCCCAGGAAAGTGGCACTTTCGATTTTTTGGCGACACTGCCTTGCAATTGATTAAAGGACGTGAGCGCATCTATGTGGATATGTTCTGGAATGATTTTGTCTTTCCCGGAAACCCCTCCGTTCCCGAAATGGATAGGGACGCATTGGCCAAGGGTTACGCACGACCAGAACGGATGAAGGCAGCGTTTGCGCTTTATTCGACATGGACGACAAATGACGCACCCGACAATCAGGCGTACGCCAGGAAAAAACTCACGATGCCAGTCTTATCGATAGGTGGAGAGCACTCCCGCGGTAAAACACTGGCAGAGCAGATGCCGCAGATTGCCGAAAAGCCTCAGTCCCTGATCATAAAAAACAGCGCACATTTTGTGCTGGAGGAGAAGACCGAGGAAACCAGCACGGCGATTCTGAATTTCCTGAAGGATTAACATGAATCCATCAGCGAGAGCATGCGGATAGACAACAGAGCGGCCTGCTGGACGCGAGCCCTTCTGCGAAAAATCCTCCGTCAAAGCCTCCCGTATTACGTCTCTGTGGTGGTAGCGTGGGGAGGTTTTTGTCTTATCGATCAGAATTTTCTCACTTCCCACCTGCAAAGGAATGCCTCCCGCAATGAACTTCGCACTCAAGAAACTGGCCTGCGCCACACTACTGGCCAGCCTTTCGGCAATCACCGTACCTGCCTTCGCCAACCTCAGCGCACAGCAGAACGAGGCGGTCCTCAAATCCTTCGGCAATACCTCGGTCACGGATTTCCGGCAGTTCCTCGGCCACCTGGGCAAAAGCGAGTTGGCGAAGACCGTCGGGCTGGGCCCGGCCATCAATGCTTTTCTCGACAACAAGAGCCTGTCTACGGAACAGCAGAACGAGATCCATCGCCTGCTTGGCCTCTATGCACGGGTGAAATACGGCAAGGCCGCCACCGAAACCTTGCGTGAGCTGGTGGAGATACCGACCTTCCAGGTCGACGGCGTGGCACAGCACGACAACCCGGAGCTCATCAGAATCGCCGACAAGATCAAGAATCTGGCGCAGTCCTTCAACCTGAACTTCCGCAATATCGACAACCGCGTCTACGAGATTTCCCTTGAGGGCAGCGGCAAGGAGGTCGTAGGCATTCACGCTCACGCCGACGTGGTACCGGTGACACCGGAGAACTGGGTGTTGAAGGACGGCACTCGCCTTGATCCGTTCAAGATCACCCTGATCGGCGACCGCATGTATGGCCGCGGCACCGAGGATGACAAGAACGGCATCGTAGTGGCGTTGTACGCGATGAAAATCATCAAGGAAGAGAAACTGCCGCTGGCGAGGAATTTCAAGCTGCTGATCGACACCACCGAAGAAACCAGCGGCGATGCCATCCCCTACTACTTCGAACGCAACCCGACGCCCGACTACAACCTGGCGCTGGATGGTGGCTATCCGGTGGTGATCGCCGAAAAAGGCTACGGCACCGTCATGGCCAGTTTTGCCCGACGCACCGCCGAGGGCCAAGGTGCTGAAATCGTCGCACTGACCGGCGGCCTGGCAACCAACCAGATTCCCTCGGCCTCGGTCGCCACCCTGGTCACCGACAAACCCACCGAACTGGCGGCCAGCCTGCAGAAGGCCGGGGCTGACTACATCAAGCGGCATGGCGGCAATTTCGAAGTGAGCGCCAAGGTGTCCGGCAAGGACGTCATCCTGACCGTCACCGGCGTATCCGCCCACTCCTCCGAGCCTGAATCGGGGGTCAACCCGGTGGCGCGGATGCTGGATTTCATCAACAGCCTGGGCGGTAAGATCGCCCTCAAGCACAACCACATCACCGACGCGGCCCTCTACGCGGCCGACAACTGGGGCCTGGACTATCTGGGTGGCAAGCTGGGTGTCGGTTTCTCCGATGATTTCATGGGGCCACTGACCACCTCGCTGACCTATGTCGGCCTGGATGAAAAAGCCTTCAAACTGGCGGTGAACCTGCGGGTACCAAAGGGCAAGACTCCGGAGGTTCTAAAGGCCGAAATCGCCGACAAGCTCGCAGCCTGGAGCAAGAAAAGCCATGTGGCGGTGAACTTCGACTACAAGATCGCCGAGCCGATGTATCGCAATCCCGAGGGTGAATGGGTCAAGGCCCTGCTGGCGGTCGCCAGCGAAAACCTCGGCATGCCGCACAAGTTCGGCACGTCCGCTGGCGCCACTTCGGTCCATGAGCTGCCCAACGGCGTGCAATTCGGCCTGGCCCGGCCAGAGGTCAAGTACACCGGGCATACCGACAACGAGTTCAAGACCGTCGAACAGTTCCAGCTAGACCTGCAGATCGTCACCGAGATGATGGGGCGTATCGGGCAGTTGCCGAAACTCTGAGCGCGACCACGGGGTAGGACAGGCAACAAATGCCTGCCCCGTTGGTTATCCCTGTACTGATCGAGACGAACCGAAAAAATGAACACGAACAAAAACGCCGCTCATTGCTGAGCGGCGTTTTTGTTTAATTTGGAGCGGGAAACGAGACTCGAACTCGCGACCCCGACCTTGGCAAGGTCGTGCTCTACCAACTGAGCTATTCCCGCAAATGGCGTCCCCTAGGGGACTCGAACCCCTGTTACCGCCGTGAAAGGGCGGTGTCCTAGGCCACTAGACGAAGGGGACACGCTACCCGGAACACATGGTGTGTGTTTCGGTGTCCAGCATCGCATCCGAGGATTTGATCCTGGTTTCACTCGACCCTGCTCGAAAGCAGAATCGTTTAAAATTGGAGCGGGAAACGAGACTCGAACTCGCGACCCCGACCTTGGCAAGGTCGTGCTCTACCAACTGAGCTATTCCCGCATTGGCGTCCCCTAGGGGACTCGAACCCCTGTTACCGCCGTGAAAGGGCGGTGTCCTAGGCCACTAGACGAAGGGGACACACTACAACATTCACTCCCTGCTGCGTTTCGCTGTGTGCTTTACGCTGCAAGTGGCGCGCATTCTATGGATGGTTCGCAGGGTCGTCAACCCCCAAAGATAAATTTATTTAAATCAATGACTTCGACCTGCTTTACAGGCCTGCGGGAGCCTTTCTAGCGCGCAAGGTTTGACGCCTGTATTCTGGCGCGCGACAAGACGCTATAGTCCGCCGGCCTAAATAGTGGCAATGTGCACACATCTTATAGAGAAGCGCTCTGGCACCGTGCAGCACGTCATTCAACGCTATCGGCAACAACGCCAAGCCACTACACTGAATCTGCACTACACCTTGAAGAGGTCTTAACGGTGACACCACTCATGATCACCCTGCTGGTCGCAGCCGGGATCTTCCTCCTGATCGCGATTGTCTTCCTCAACCATGTGTCCGAGAACAGCAAGCTGGAAAAGGCTCGTCTCAAGGTTGAACTCAGCGATCGCCTGCGCCGCTGCGGCGAACTCACCGAAACCTTTCCCGGCCAATTCATGAGCCCTGGGCTCAAGCTGCTGCTGACGCGCCTGGAACTCAACGTCACTCAGCGCCTGCTGAACATGGAAAAGGGTAACGAGCGCCTCAAGACGCGGATCGAAGAGCTCAACGGCATGATCGCCCAGGGCGAATCGATCGCCATCAACAATCCACAGGCGCCGATCCAGACCGAAGCCAGGGCCAAGGACATCCGTTTCCTGCTCGAGGCCCTGCACAGCCAGATCACCCGCGCCGCACAGGAAGGCTTCCTGCCTGCCAATGAAGCCAAGCAATGGATCCGCGAGGTTCGCCACATTCTGGTACTGCTGCATATCGAGTTCTTCAACAACCTCGGGCAACAGGCCCTGCAGCAGGAACAGCCGGGACAAGCCCGCCTGGCCTTCGAACGGGGTGCGCAGTACCTGCGCAAGCAACCGGAGCCGGCGGTTTATGCCGAACAGTTGCAACTGATGGAAAAACTGCTGGCGCGGGCCAATGCGATGGTACTGGCGACTTCCCAGCCAGCTGAGGATGATGTGAACGAATTGACCCAGGGGCTCAAGGAAGTCGAGGCGGACTGGAAGAAGAAGGCTATCTACGACTGACGGGGAATGTGAACGATTGCTGGCGGGGAATGGCCGCCTTCGGCGGATCGCCAGCGAGCCGGCTCCTACTAAGGAATTGCGTCAAACACACGTTTCCATTACGTCCTCCTGAAACATAGCTCAGAAGGTGTAAACCTTATTCAGGATGGGGCAAATGGACAAAAAAAAGGACACGCTCTGGCGTGTCCTTTTTTTCGTGCCTCGGGCGAATGCCCGAATAGCATCAGGCTACCGGATTCAGCGGCTTTTCCGGGTACCAGACGTCCAGCAGCGGGCTGACTTCAACCGAGGTCAGTTCACTGCGGCCCTTGAGCCAGGCTTCGACGGCAGCGCGCTGCTCTTCGGAAACCGAGCCACGCTTGATCAGGCAGACCAGACCGAAGTCATCGCCACCGACATAACCCAGACCGTTGGCTTCCATGGCTTCTTTCAGGAAAGCGTCGAGGAAAGCATCGATAGCCTGTTCGCTCAGGTCTTCTTTGAAATCCAGGTTCAGCTCGAAACCCAGCTCTTGAAACTCATCAACGCACAGTTTTTTGCGCAGACGCCGGGAACGGTTGGTCGCCATGAAACAAATCCTCAAAATTGATAACGGCCGGCACTTTAGCAGTTTAAGGGCGCAATTGCCCGGACCAGTGCATAACTCCGACCGAACGACAGGAAAAAATCGCGCCAACGCCACAACCGGCTGCCCCCCAATATCACCAGCCTGGTGCATAATGCCGTCACTTTCATGACCGTTGAGGGCTTTTTTTATTCATGCCCTCGTATTTCCCCCTCGGCTGTAGGGCTTTATTTCATATGATCAAATCTTTGCGTCCATTGGTACTCGCAGGTCTTCTTTTCCCCGCGGCACTCTACGTTTACACAGCTCCCGCCCATGCCGCCCCCGTCAACACCTCCCTGTCCCCCAAGGTGCAGCAGGCCATCAAGGCCAACAAGTTGCAGGACAACGCCCTGTCGCTGGTCATGATGCCGCTCGACGGCCCCGGCACCCCGACAGTGTTCAATGCCGACGTGTCGGTAAACCCCGCTTCGACGATGAAGCTGATCACCACCTATTCCGCCCTGGAAATGCTCGGCCCCAATCACCAGTGGAAGACCGAGTTCTACACCGATGGCACCCTGAGCGATGGCATCCTCAACGGCAACCTCTACCTCAAGGGCGGCGGCGACCCCAAACTGAACATGGAAAAGCTCTGGCTGCTGATGCGTGACCTGCGGGCCAACGGCGTGACCCAGGTGACCGGCGACCTGGTTCTCGATCGCAGTTTCTTCATCCCCCCGCAACAATTGCCGGAGTTCGACGACGATGGCAACGACGAAAACCGCCCGTTCCTGGTCAAGCCCGATGCCCTGCTGGTGAACCTCAAGGCGCTGCGCTTCGTCGCCCGCAACGACTCGGGCAAGGTGTTGGTCTCGGTCGAACCGCCCATCGCCAGTATCCACATCGATAACCAGGTCAAGGTGATCAACGCCAAGCAGTGCAGCGGTGACGTGCGCTACAACCCGGTAGCCCAGGCCGATGGCACGACCACCGTCACCGTCAGCGGCCAACTGGCCGAGGGCTGCAGCTCGCAGACCTACCTGTCGCTGCTCGATCACCCGACCTACACCGCAGGCGCCGTGCGGGCCATCTGGCAGGAACTGGGCGGGAGCATCCAGGGCAAGGATCGCCAGGATGTGGTACCCAAGGACGCCAAGCTCCTGGCCCGCGCGTTTTCGCCGGACCTGGCGGAAATCATCCGCGACATCAACAAGTACAGTAACAACACCATGGCCCAGCAGCTGTTCCTCAGCCTGGGCGCGAAGTTCCGCAACGATGCCGACGGCGACGATGCCAAGGCCGCCCAGCGGGTCATCCGCCAGTGGCTGGCACAGAAAGGCATCACCGCCCCGCACCTGGTGATGGAAAACGGCTCCGGCCTGTCCCGCGCCGAGCGGGTCAGCGCGCGGGAAATGGCGAGCATGCTGCAGGCGGCCTGGAAAAGCCCCTATGCCGC
Organism: Pseudomonas sp. UTLPPB19802; assembly: GCF_059730225.1. Taxonomy (NCBI): domain Bacteria; kingdom Pseudomonadati; phylum Pseudomonadota; class Gammaproteobacteria; order Pseudomonadales; family Pseudomonadaceae; genus Pseudomonas; species Pseudomonas sp. UTLPPB19802. The sequence goes on along the minus strand of NZ_AP048545.1, from coordinate 2,751,260 downwards.
CGAGTTCATCAGCTCGCTGCCAATCGCCGGCATGGACGGCACCCTGCGCAAACGCCTGAAGCACACGGCGATGTCGGGTGAGGCGCATATCAAGACCGGTACCCTGAACACCGTGCGGGCGATTGCCGGTTTCAGCCGCGACAGCAATGGCACGACCTGGGCGGTGGTGGCGATTCTCAACGATCCGAAACCCTGGGGCGCCTCGGCGGTCCTGGACCAAGTCCTGCTGGACCTGTATCGCCAGCCACGACCGGCCAAGGCGGACGACTGATCCATCCAGGTCTCAGTCCTGCTCCACCGTTACCTGGTCACGGCCATTCTGCTTGGCCAGGTACACCCCCAAGTCCGCACGCAGCAACAGCGCATCGGCGCCCTCGCCGACCCGCCAGCTGGCGATACCGAAGCTGGCCGTCACCTGCCCGACCCGCTCGAACGGCGCGCAACGCAGCCCCAGCCACAGCTCCATCGCCAGGGTACCGGCCTGCCCGGCATCGGTATTGGGGCACAGCACCATGAACTCCTCGCCGCCCAGGCGGCAGAACACATCGGTTCGGCGCAGTCGATGGCCAACCCGCAGGCACAGTTCCTTGAGTACCCGATCGCCCTCGGCGTGGCCGTGCTGGTCGTTGATCCGCTTGAAATGATCGATATCGAGCATGATCACCGAGAGCTTGCCGGGGCCACGCTGAGCCTGCGCCATCTCGACGCCCAGCCGCTCCTGGAAGTAGCGCCGGTTGTAGATACCGGTCAGGGAATCGGTAACCGACAAGGCTCGCAACTCCTCCTCGACCCGCTTGAGATCGGAAATATCCGAGAGATAGCCATGCCAGAGCACCGCACCATCAGGCAAACGCTCGGGCAAGGCCTCACCCCGTAGCCAGCGTACCCCGCGTGTCGGCAGGATCACGCGAAATTCCTCGCGCCAGGGCTCGAGCTGCAAGGCCGAAACCTGGATCGACGCCCGCAGCTCCGCCAGGTCATCCGGATGAACACGGTCGAATGCCGGCCCGGCGTCCTCCTGCAGCAACTGGACATCGACTTCGAACGTATCCGCAGTGCCAGCACTGGCATAGACGAAGTGCGAACTGCCATCGAGGTTGAGCTGGTACTGGTAGATGCTGCCGGGAACGTTGGCGCAGAGTTTTTCCAGCAGCAGGTCGCGCCCGTGCAACTGCGCGGTCCGCTGTTCCACCAGGCGCAGGGCACGCTGGCGCTGGCTGACCAGGTTGTAGAGCAAGGTGCTGAGCAGCAGGCTCAACAGCCCACCCAGCACCACCAGGCTGGCCACTGACGAATGATTGGTTTGAATGAAGGCCTCGCTGGGGCTGATGCTCACTTGGTAGTCACGATCGGCCAGGCGCAACAGGCGCACTGCGCCCAATGAGCTTTCCACCGGCGGATTCAGTGACTGGTACAACAACTCGTGCTCGCCTTCGGTCGACAGGTCGAGAATGCGCACCGAAAGGTTGTCGTGACTCTGCTCCGGCAAGCCGTCAGCCACCAACTGGCGCATGCTGATCACCGCCAGCACATAGCCGAGGGGCCCCGGTTGTGGCTGGCCGACCGCCATAGGCATCACCACCGGAGCCACCAGCAAAGCGCCCCGGTCGTAACCTGGCTCGACACCCACCAGGTTCAACGGTTGCGAAATGGCCATGAGGCCCGAGTCGCGGGCCCGCTCCAGCGTTCCCCGGCGCAGGGGCTGTGCCAGCAGGTCGTAGCCAAGCGGAGAGCCCAGCGGGCTCTGCGTCTCGCTGTAGAGCACCGGCACGTACTCATCGCGCACGCCGGCCAGGCGTAAATGGCCCTGTGCATCGAGTTCACGAATGGCAAAGTCGGTGAGCCCCTCGGCACGGACACGCCGCTCGAACAGCTCCCTGGCGCGGCCACCGACCCGTGGCGCCCAGGCGTAGGCCTGGGTACGCAGCAGCAACGGCTGGGCATAACCGGCGAACTCGCGGCGGGAGACCACGTCGGAATTGACGAAAAAGCGCCGCAGGCTGTCGAGCCGCTGCACCTGGTCGCCAAAGCGCTCCTCGATGCGACTGAAGCGTTCGTTGGCCAACAGTTCGAAACGCTGTTGCAACTGGCGCTGATAAAGATTGCGGGTTTCCACCGCCAGCAGCAGTGTCAGTACCCCACCGGCCAGCAGCACCAGCAGGGCGACCAGCCACGCGGAAGCGTCTTCGCTGATAAAGCCAAGAATCTTGGGGCGTACGGCATGCGACGACATAGGCGACAACTCATCACACCGGCGTGTTTACATCACTTTGGCTTCGATTGAGTTATAGCTATTAGCCAGTAGATTAGCCAGTTCCGTTGACCTCGGAGCCCGCAAAAATCGTGGCTCCGAGGCATCTACCGGATCAGCGGGCGGTGATTTTCCAGGCGCGGTGGATCTTGCTGTTGCGGGCAAAGTCCGGGTCCAGGGTCTGGCTGCTGATTTCCTCGACGGCATAGCGCGTGGTGAAGTTTTCCTCCAACTGGAACTTGCGGAAGTTGTTGGAGAAGTACAGCACGCCACCTGGCGCCAGGCGGGCCATAGCCAGGTCGAGCAGTTGCACATGGTCACGCTGGACGTCGAAGACGCCCTCCATTCGCTTGGAGTTGGAAAAAGTCGGCGGATCGATGAAGATCAGGTCGAACTCGTCGCGGTTGCCTTCGAGCCAGGCCATCACATCGCCCTGCTCCAGGCGATTCTTGTCGGAAAAGCCGTTCAACGACAGGTTGCGCCGTGCCCAATCCAGGTAGGTTTTCGACAGGTCGACACTGGTCGTGGTACGCGCGCCCCCCTTGGCCGCGTGCACGCTGGCGGTCGCGGTGTAGCAGAACAGGTTGAGGAAGCGCTTGCCGGCCGCCTCTTTCTGGATCCGCAGGCGCATCGGCCGGTGGTCGAGGAACAGCCCGGTATCCAGATAGTCGGTCAGGTTGACCAGCAGCTTGACCCCGCCTTCATGGACCTCGGTGAACTTGCCCTGGGCGCCCTGGCGCTCGTACTGGCGGGTGCCGCTCTGACGCTCGCGGCGCTTGATGATCACCCGGCTCTTGTCGACGTTCAGCGCCTGGGGAATCGCTGCCAGGGCATCGAACAGGCGGGCCTGGGCCTTTTCCGGATCGACCGACTTGGGCGCGGCATATTCCTGGACGTGAACCCAGTCGTGGTACAGGTCGATGGCCAGGGAGTATTCCGGCATGTCGGCATCGTAGACACGATAGCAATCGACACCTTCGCGCTTGGCCCACTTGCCCAGTTGCTTGAGATTCTTCTGCAGGCGGTTGGCGAACATCTGCCCGCCCTCGCTCAGGCGCGCCGGCTCGCTGGCCGGTGCCGCGATAGCGGTTTCCTCGCCCGCCTCGGCCAGTTCACGCTCGACCTGGCGTTGCTCGGCAGTACGCCGCTCGCCGGTGACGAACTGATCCGGGTGAACCTTGATCAGCAGCAGCTTGCACGGCAACGCGCCGTTCCAGAACGCGTACTGCTTGTGGCTGCGGATACCCATGCGCTTGCCCAGGTCCGGTGCGCCGGTGAACACCGCCGCCTCCCAGTTCAGGCAAGCCTGGCGCAGGCGCTCGCCAAGATTCTGGTAAAGATAGAGCAGGCTCGCCTCATCGCCCAGGCGCTCGCCGTACGGCGGGTTGCAGATCACCAGGCCTTTCTGGTTCTGGTCCGGACGCGGTTCGAAGGTACCGACCTCGCCCTGGTAGATCTTGATCCAGTCGCTCAGGCCCGCCCGCTCGACGTTGTTGCGGCCCGGCTGGATCAGTCGCGGGTCGGCTTCATAACCCCGGATCCACAGTGGCGGCCTGGCCAGGCCGGCCTCGGCACGGGCTTGGGCTTCGGCATGGACCTTTTTCCACACGGCCGGCACATGACCCAGCCAGGCATCGAAGCCCCAGTGGATACGATTGAGGTTCGGCGCGATATCGGCAGCGATCATCGCCGCCTCTACCAGGAAGGTACCGACGCCGCACATCGGGTCGGCCAGGGCACCGCCTTCGGCGGCAATACGCGGCCAGCCGGCACGGATCAGCACCGCTGCCGCAAGGTTTTCCTTGAGCGGCGCGGCGCCCTGCTGCAGGCGATAGCCACGCTGGTGCAGGCTGTGCCCGGAGAGATCGAGGGAGAGGATTGCTTCGCCACGGTCCAGGCGCAGGTGGATGCGCAGGTCCGGGCTGAGCTTGTCGATGCTCGGACGGGCGCCGGACGGCGTGCGCAACTTGTCGACGATCGCGTCCTTGACCTTGAGCGCCCCGAAATGGCTGTTATCGATACCCGAGCCATGGCCACTGAACTCCACCGCCAGGGTACCATCGGCGAGCATATGGTCCTGCCAGTCGACATCAAGGACCCCATGGTAGAGATCCTCGGCGTCCTTCATCGGGAAGCGCTTGAGCACCAGCAGCACACGGTTGGCCAGGCGCGACCAGAGGCACAGGCGATAGGCCGTCTCCATGGAGGCCTGGCCGCGAATGGCCGAGGTGTGCTCGCGTGCTTCCTCAAGGCCAAGCCCGATGGCTTCCTCGAGGAGCAGGCCTTCAAGGCCTTTGGGGCAAGTGAGGAAGAGTTCGTAACGATCGGACATGGGAGTTCCAGGGCTTTGAGCAGTCAATGAACGGGCGACGCATCGCCCGCTCGGTTTTGATCGAGCACTTTTCTTGAAGAGTGCCCGTGTAGCGCACCGTTGCGCCATTCCACCCCGGCTGGATTGCTTGCCCTAATGCTGAAAAAGCAGGGGTCAAACACATTTGGACGCCGGAGCAGGTCAATCTTTCCGTAACAAAAGGTCACATCGTGACCCTTCGTCGAATAATACCTGAGTACAAGGGGTCGGTATTCACAGTGGCGAATTGGACTCATTGTTCATGCAAGGGCTGATGATAGCTGGATTTTCTGCCGCTGACCGAGCAAATGGCCAGCCAATCTTATGGCCTTAACACTCATATCGTTACGTCCTTATGACAAAACGATCATTCACACACCACCGCGCATTGGTTAGAAATCAACTCAGGTTGACGTCGCAATGGCGTCAACATCCCGCCCCGGACGAAACACGCCGACCAACGCGTGTCGGGTCGTTACGTACGGAGCGGAGCTCGCCACGCCGGCAGCGAGCACCAAGCAGATGCAGAGCAAGGCAATCTGCGCGACCTCCATGAGAGGTCGACGGGACATATAACAGTCAACCAGTGAGGGCAACACCCTATGAGAAGACTCAAGCGTGATCCGTTGGAAAGAGCGTTTTTACGCGGATATCAATACGGCGTTAACGGCAAATCCCGTGAGCTTTGCCCTTTTACTCTACCGTCGGTACGCCAAGCCTGGATCAACGGCTGGCGAGAAGGACGTGGCGACAACTGGGACGGTATGACCGGCACCGCGGGCATCCACAGACTCAACGAACTTCACGCTGTCGGCTGATCAGGGCACATTCCGACATCACAATTCGAGCATGACGATTTAACCAAGCGCGCCCCATCCGGGCGGCGGGCTTCGGCCCAGGGGCTCCAGGTGGAGCCCTTTTTAATGCCTGTGATTCACCGTCCGTCCGGTTTCAGCGACGATAGGCCGCGATAGCGTCCACCGATTCGCGGATCAGCGCCGGGCCCTTGTAGATGAAGCCCGAGTACAACTGCACCAGGCTGGCCCCGGCAGCGATTTTCTCGGCCGCATGCTCCCCCTCGGTAATCCCGCCTGCGGCGATGATCGGCAGGCGCCCTGCCAGTTCCGCCGCGAGGATCCTGACCGTGTGGGTGCTCTTCTCACGTACCGGCGCGCCGGACAGGCCACCGGCCTCGTCACCATGCTCCAGGCCCTCGACGCCAACCCGGCTCAGGGTGGTGTTGGTGGCGATCACCGCGTCCATGCCCGATTCCAGCAGGGCCTGGGCCACCAGTACGGTTTCCTCGTCGGTCATGTCCGGGGCGATCTTGATGGCCAGGGGTACATGCTTGCCGTGCTGCGTGGCCAGCTCCTGCTGGCGTTTGTGCAGGGCTTCGAGCAACTGCTTGAGCGAGTCGCCGAACTGCAGGCTGCGCAGGCCGGGGGTATTCGGCGAGCTGACGTTGACCGTGACATAGCTGGCATCGGCGTAGACCTTGTCCAGGCAGATCAGGTAGTCGTCGACCGCGCGCTCCACCGGAGTGTCGAAGTTCTTGCCGATGTTGATCCCGAGGATACCGCTGTAGCGCGAGGCACGAACCCGGGCCAGCAGGTTGTCCACCCCGAGGTTGTTGAAACCCATGCGATTGATGATCGCCGTGGCCTCGGGCAGGCGGAAGATCCGTGGCTTGGGGTTGCCTGGCTGCGGTCGTGGCGTGACCGTGCCGATTTCAACGAAACCGAAACCCAACTGGGAGAAACCGTCGATGGCCGCGCCATTTTTGTCCAGCCCCGCCGCCAGGCCCACCGGATTGGGGAAGTTCAAACCCATGACGGTCACCGGATTCGCCGCGGGCGCCTTGCACAGCAGGCCGTTGAGTCCCAGGCGACCTCCCGCACCGATCAGGTCCAGGGACAAATCGTGGGAGGTTTCCGGGGAAAGTTTGAACAGCAGCTGGCGGGCCAGGTTATACATGGGCGGACTTGACTCGGATGGCGGCGAATTGAGCCGGTCATTATAGCCGGGCAGTTCCCAGACAAGCGAGGTCACCAGTCTGCGTTTTGCCAACTATCGTCATCCTGCTGCTGGAATATCTGGTGCATGTACTGGCTGATGAACAGGCTGCTGCCAAGCAGACGGGTCATCACCCCACGCAGCTCACGCTCCTGGGCCGAGCCTGCCAATCCGTCCTCCTTGAACCGTGCCAGGGCCTGTCCGACGACCGTCAATTGCTCATTGACGGTAAGGTAGGCCGGCCGGCCTTCACCACTGCCGCGGTAGGTGCTGATGAATTGCAGGATCTCCTGCTCCCCCAGGCCAGACAGTTCCAGCAAACGCAGGTAGAAATCCTCGAAACCCGGCTCCGGTGGCAAGGCTTCGGCCATACGCTGCTCCAGGGTGAAGATCGGAGCCTGTGGCGAAGCGGTGACCCGAGGGGTTCCCAGCTTACCTTCAATCCCCATCATCGATTTCCTCCTGCACCGGTTCACGACCTTCGGAGAAGGTCGCGACCAGTCTTGCCAGGGCTTGCCGTGCCTGCTCGTCCAACTCGCGCGAGCTTCCGGGCAGGCCCGCCAGGCGGCCCAGCACCCGCGGCGCCAGCTGTTCCCGGGCAGACTCGAGTTCGAACTCGAACAGTTGCTCATCCAGGCGAACCACATGCCGCTCCTCATCCGCGAACTCGAAGTTGACCGAGGCCACCCCCAGCCCTTCCAGTTGCTCACGCAGGATCGCCACCCGTCCCCGATAACGCTGGGGCAGCAGCACCTGCAAGGTCATCCTTGAAGTATCGGCCTGCTCCGCCAGCCAATGCTCCAGCATCTCGTCGAACCAGCGCGGGTCCTCCAACAGGTGCTTCAGCAGTTGCCGGACCGCCTCGGCCATCTGCCGGTGCAACTGGTCAGCCAGGCGTTGGGACGCACACAAGCCCCGTGCCAGATCGACCGCCGCCTGAAGCACCCCCTCGCCATAGCCCTCGGCAAAGGCTGCAGCCTGGATCATCTCGACTTGCCTTTGTGCCTCGTCGAGCAAGTCACGGGCACGGCGCCGGGCCTCAAGTTCCAACACCCGGCAGCGCCGGACCGTCGCCAGTTCCTCGCGGCGGATGTGCACCCTGTCCGAGTCGGCAACCGGCCACTCACCCAGGTTACGCAAGGCGTCGAACATGCTGTGCGGCCAGGAAAAACAGTGCGGGATCAGCGGCCACGGCGGGCAAGCGGGCCTGCCAGGCGACCACCGATTCGGGAAACAGCAGTACCAGCCGCTCAAGCAGGGCCGCCGGCAATACCTCGCTGAACGCCCGCAAGTGGGCCAGGCCGACACCATCCACCTGTTGCAGCAACGGACACTCGCCACTCAGTTCCAGCGCCAGGCGGTGACCAATGTTACAACGGGCGAAATCCCGCACCTGGGCCGGCAACTGTCCCATTCGCGCGCCTCGCGCCAACTCCGGCCAGACACGCTGTGCGCCCATCAACCGGGCGATATGCGGCAAGTCTTGCCACTGGCGTACGCAGGCAGTCGCCAATGGGCCAGATAGCGCCGCCGTCATGGGCAACTGCAGCCCCTCCAGCAGCAGGCGATTGAGCGCCTGTCGTGCCGGCTCGGCCTCGAACGCGTCAGCCAGGTCCAGGCGCGCGCAGGCGAGATAGTCCAACGGCTGCCAGAGAATCTGCCGCAGGCACTCATCCAGATCGTCCGTCATCGCGCGGGCCTGGTCCGCAGGTGGTAGAGGCCGCCAGCGACGGCCAACAGCCCCAGGGTCGCGACCAACACCACGCCAGGCAGCCACTGGTTACCGCCCTGCGGCTCGGCGATTGTCGGTGCCACATGCTGGATGGGCGCGCGACGACTGAGCACCACCGAAATATGTTCGTACTCGAGCGCGGCGAAGCTGTTCTTCAGCAAGCGCTTGATATCACTGATCAGCAACCCCGGCTCGACATCGCGCTCATGCACTGCCAAGGCCGACAGGTGCACCGGCAAGGCTTTGCGCCCGCCATCGCCAGCATCCAGGTCGTAGCTGACGTGCACCCGCGCCGATACCACCCCCTCGAGCAGGCTCAGCGATTGTTCCAGCCGCTGTTCCAGGCCCGAGTAGAGACGGGCCTTTTCCGCCCGTGGAGAGGCAACCAGGGAATCGGCGGGAAACAGCTCGGCCACTTCCAGGCGTGGCCTGGACGGCAGGGAATAGAGGTTCAGCAGGTCCACCGCCGCCGGGAAATCGATCCTGGCCACCTTGACGCTGTAGCCGGCCTTGCCGTTGTCCTGCTTGGTCACTCCAATGTTGTTGCGCTGCAACACCGCCAGCACCTCATTGGCCTGGTGCTGGTCGAGCCCCTCGAGCAGATCGGGTTGCCGACAGCCCGCCAGGACCACGCAAAGGAGCAGAAGCCAGGCATACGCTTTCATGACGAGCGTAGCAGGGTTTCTGCGGTACCCACGGCCTTGCGCACCAGGGTATTGAGCAGGTTGATGTCGACACTGTACTGCCCAAGCCGCTCTTGCAGCAGCGCCAATCGCTCCGGATGGGTGACATCCGGGCTGTTGAGTATCTGCCAGATAGCATCGACCTGCCCCGTCGAATCCACCACGGAACCGGCTAGGGCCTCGATCAGGCGCGACTCCAGGGACACCGCAGAGCGCTCCTGGGGACTCTGCAACTCGACGCTGTTGATCTGCTCGAGCAGGCTGACAGCCTGGTTCGAAGGGGGCATGGTGGTTACTCCTGCTGGCCGGTTAACAGCACCGGCCAGCTCGTTGGCAGAACGTCAGCGCGCCGCCTGGATGATGGTCTGGCTGGTGTCCTTGAAGCCCTTGACGGTGTTGGTCTGGACATTGCGGAACACGGTGTAGGAAGAAAACGCAGCCTGGTAACTGGCCAGCAGCCCGGGATTCGATGGGTCGCCCTTGAGTGCGAGCAGCGCATCGTCCAGTATTTCCTTGAGGTCCTGGGCTCCCGACTCGAAAGCGGCTGCCTGCTTGCCCAGGAAATCGTCGGCAAACTCGATACGTTTTGGAGCATCCATCCATCACCTCACTTGTTGCGTCGTTGGAAAATGCCAGGACGACTGGCTCGTCTTGATGTAACCCTCGGGACCGGCCTGGAACGAACGGCCCTTGAACGGATCGTCACGCAGTTCGATGTTGAACCGCACCTGGCGGCTGCCCCAGCGCCGATAGAACTCGTCGACGAAACGCCGGGCATCTTCCCGCTCGGCATCGCGCAGATCGCCAGCGATGGTGAATAGCGTGCCTGCACCCTGTTCGACCCGTTCGAACGACAAACCCAGTTGCTCCAGCCCTTGCGCGGCCAGCATGCCGGGCACGCGCTCGTCGAATACCTCGAAATCCACCTGCCGCACGTAGGCGGCCTCGCCGAGCAAGAGTCGCGAGACCTGCTGCCGGAGCCCGGCATCGACCAGGTCGTCCGCAGCGCCATGGAGTACCCGTACACTGGCGGGCCGCTCCAGGTCCACGCGATGAACCCTCAAGATGGGAAACCGCTCGGCCAGCAGCCTCTCCAATCGCCGGCTCTCATCCTGCACATCCAGCACCGTGCCGGAGACCCTCTGGCGCATCAGCACCTGGCGACTCCAGCCCGCATCGTGCTCGGACCTGACGAACACATAGATCCGCTCATCCCGTCCCTGCTGCACCGTGGTGGGTTCGTGCGTTCCTGCGACCAGCGCCGCGATATCCGCCCGCGAACTTTCCATCGGCAGCGACGAGACCGCCGCGCAGACCACCAGCAGGATGAACAGCAGGACCGTGACCAGCACTTTCTTCAGCCATGGCCGCCTGTTGCGAATGGCCGGTGCTGGCTCGCCCGATGCCATGGCGCTGAACAACCCACTCCCCCACGGCTCGCTTTCGGGCCGCAGCGCTACAAGCAATTCGCCGATCCGCTCGCTGCGCTGGAATACCACGTCTCGCTCCTCGACTTCCTCGCCGAGTATCCGCAGGCTCGCGCCCTTGTCGCCGAGCAGTACCTCGAAGTTGCAGGAGGGCTGCTCCAGTGGGACGAAAATCGCTTCAGCGGGTACGGCTGCGACCAATCCATCGTCACCAAGCACGTCGTGGGTGCCGACGATGAACAGCGTGCACCGACTGCGAAGCCTGAACTCACAGCCTTGCAACAGGCCACTGCCGATTCTCAGCACACAGGGTAAAAAGGCGTTATCCGACATCACCACCCTCTACGATGGGAAAGCGTTCGGGAATGTTATCCAGCCCCCCTGGGTCGATCCTGATCGGCCCACCGCTGCTGCAGGAATATTCCGATCAGAATCCTCCCGCTCAAGGCACCAGTTGTCGATAGACATGCCAGACCTTGCGCGCATAACGCTCGCGGATATCCTCACGGTCCACGCCACTGCCAGCGTTGTAGGCACCCACCGCCCTCCAGCCGTAGCCATGCTGGCCGATGAACTGTGCCAGGATCGACGCCCCGACCTGCACGCTGAGACAAGGGTCGTCCAGCAACCGCTGTTCGCTGATCCCCTGCCCGGCGAGTCGCGGCAGGTGCAGGCTGTTGATCTGCATCAGGCCGATGTCGCGGCTGCCATTCGGGTTGTGGTTCATGGCCTGCGGGCGCAGTCCGCTCTCAACATGGGCAATGGCGTACAGCAGTTCCGGCTCGATGCGATGCTCGCGCCCAGCGGTTTCCCAGCAGAAAGCCGCCAGCGGTCCCGCCCATGCCAACAGCAGCCAGCCTACGCGGTGATACTGCCTGTTCATGCCCCGCCTTGCGGATGCGCGCCGGACGGATCCAGGCTCCGGCAATGGGCCTCGATGGAGGCATACTGGTCCTGCAGCACCGGGTGCTGGTCGTCCTGCCCCTCCAGCACCTCGCGGGTCATTGCCAACGCGGTGCGTGGATCACGGGCGAAAGCGATCCGAATGCGCATCAGTTGCGCGGCGATCGAGGAAGGATCATGCCGCAGCGCCGATTCCAGGCACTCCAGCGCCCGATCAGTGCGCCCGCCGAACCAGTGATGCCAGGCGTGCAGGTAGTGGATGTCAGCCCGATCACAACCCAACAGGCAACGCTGAAACAACACGTGGGCGGCATCGGCACAGCCTTGCAGGCTGGTAACCAACGCCAACCGTGCCAGCGCCTCGCGATTTCCAGGCTCCAGCAGCAGGGCCTGTGCCACGGCATCGCGGGCATTGCCAACCGCACTCTGCTGGTCGACCAGCCCCAACTGCGACAGCGCCAGATACGCGTCGGCCACGCCACACCAGGGGGGCACATAACTGGCGTCCATCTGCACGCACTGGCGAAAATACAGCAGGGCTTCCCTGACGCTTTGCGGAGTATGACGCTGCAGGCCGTACATGCCCTTGAGAAAAGCCAGCGCCAACGGGTAGGACGAACAACCACCGACAGCAGGACGCACATCGGGCAGATGGTGGGCGACCATCGAGACCATCGACCGAAGCAGGTCCTCGAGCGTGCCCTTGATGGCCATGGGGCCATGTACCAGATGGTGACCGTTACCACGGATCAGTTCCACCGACAGTTCCAGTTGCTCACCCCGGGCATGGAAACGCCCACTCAGGTAATAGTCGGGCGCCAACTGTTCCATCAGTTGCCGGGTGTCGGCCGCTCCAGGACCCGGCATCGTCAGCGCTGCCGGCAGAATTCGCAGGGCGCCATCGAACGCCGCCTTCATTTGCCTGATCGTCGCCTCCTGGAGACTCGACGCCGCCAGGTCATCCGCGTGGCGAAACGGCAGGACCGCCAACGAGGAGGCCATGGGTTGCTCCTCGAGTACGGGGGCCAGCGGCGCCACCGCACCGGTGAAGCGATAGCCCTTGCCATAGACGGTCGCGATATAGCCCCGCCCCGGCCCGAGCAATTTACGCAGGGCATAGATACAGCGCGTCAACGACTCCTCGGCGGCGTCGCTGCCGGCCCAAGCGTAATCCAGCAGATAATCCTTGGTAACCAGCCGACCAGCAGCACCGAGCAGCAGGCGCAGGACATGCAACTCCTTGGGCGGCAGATGAACGGCCTTTCCATTGCGCAGCAGCACTCCATCGCCCTGCAGTATCCACTCGCCGAACGCGAAGGATTTTTTCAGGAAGTTAGCATTGGCAGTGGCCAGACTCATATCAATCTTGAAACCTCTATGCAGATGTACTGACATTCAAAAACAAGCCTTGGGCAACCAGGGCTTGTCGCGAGGAACCAAGCGACTATAGAAACTTGACCAACAACAGTCCGTAGGACTTTTCTCCATAAAAACAAGAAAAACACTACAAGCCTTCAACATCTAAAAAACTTCATGCAGCGACAGACAGATAACATCAGAAAAATCTCTACAGGACCTCGGTTATCTACATGGTTTCCCTTTTTTGCCGGGTAATTCCTACAAGCCGACAGACATCCGCGACCGTACGCCATCCGGCCACGCCGCTCTCCGGCAGGTCAATCTCAAAGGCGTCGTTGATCAACAGCGCCATCTCGATGATGCCCATCGAGTTCAGGTACAGATCCTCGATCAGCCGCGAGTCGAGCAGGACCTTGCGCCGCTCCAGCTGAAAATATCCCGCCAGCAGCACCATGACCTGTTGCTCGATGAAATACTCGCAATTGCCTGGTTTCAGATAGCTCATCGGTAGTTTGTCCAAGGCAGGACGAAGCCGACGGAAGTTCCGCAGGCTTCGCCTTCAAGAAGTAGTGAAAGGGTTCAGGCGGGGGTCAGAAATGGGCCATGGCCTTCAACATGTCCGCGAACTGGTTGAGATGATTGGACAAGACCTTGATGAAGTTGTCGTATGTGGCGTTGGCACTGGAGTACTTCTGCGTGAACTCCTGGAGTTTGTTCTTCAACCGGTCGACCTGAACATTGAAACCGGACTGCCAGGCCTGGAAACTCGCACTGTCGAGTACCACCTTGCCATCGGAACCGACAGCGAGTCGATCCAGATCCTCCAGCATCTGATTCAGTGGGTCCAGGTCGATCATGACCGACCAACTGCCATCGGCATTTTTCTTCACGCAGCTTTCCGGCAGCCCCAGGGCCTCACACCACTTACGCGCATCCGTCTCGGAGCCCTTGAACAGCTCGCCATCAAGATCGGCCATCAATGCCTGCAGGGCGTCTTTCAGTTCGGCGACATCAAGTTCGATGTCCTTGCCCTCATTGACAGCCTTCATCCATTGCTGGAGCCTGGAGGTAATCGCACTGTTGAACTTGTCGAAAAAGGCCGAGTATTTACGGACGATGTTCTGGTTGACGTTCAGGTAACGCTCGCCAATCCGGTCGATCAGCTCGATCAACTGGTCGAAAAACGCCGGAGCCCTGGCGGCAATCTCTTCGCCCTGCCCATGAACCTCGGGCGGGAGCAGGCCCAGCAACTCGTCGACGACCGATGCCTGCCAGGCCGCCACACCGGCAATCACACCAGGCTCCTCGACGATCATCGCGTTCGCTTGCTGTTCGACGGCTTTCAAGCGTTGGCCCAGCACTTTTTCGGCGTATTCGCGACGACTTCCGCTACTTACCTCCAACAGCGATATCACCTGCTTCATCGAGTCACCAACGTACAACAGATCATCCCGCCAGTGCCCTACTCGTTCGATAGCACTTTCATACGGCGTCAGTGCCGATGCATTGCCATCCGGCAAAGGTCCGGACCCTGACTTTGCTCTATCGAGCAGTTGTTGCACCCGATTCAGGTTTTTCGGTCGCAGCCGTTCCAACTGGCTCTGGATGTCCCCCAACAGGACCTCCAGCGGCTCATCGGCTCTCGGCGGTGGCGCTGCCGGTCCAGGAGCCGGCAACGATTGAACGACAGGGCCAGTCACCAGATCCGGGGCCTGGACGGTTGGATTGTTCGAGATTTCCATCAGGCTCGCACCAGGGCGTCGATGACGCTGTTACGCGATTGAGTGATCTGCTGGATGATTTCCATCAGTTTCTGCAGCAGCGCGGTGTCCCTGGCGTCGACCTGGCTCTCCTCGTCCGCCAGGCTCTTGTGGACGTTCTGGTTGCTCTGCTGCAACACCTGCCGCTCTTGCTGGGCAATCTCGTCAAGACGAATGGTCGCGCTCAACACGTTGCTGAGGACCATGGCCATCGAGTTCATGCTGGTACCCATCGCGATCAGCCGGTCCGGCCCTCGCGCCCCCAACTCACTCAACCACAGGGCATTCTCGCGGCGCTTGCCGGCGTCGCTGATCTGGCTCTCCAGCCAGTTGCGATAGGCCTGCCGGTCTTCGGGAGTGGAGACGTTCAGTTTGTCGGGCTCGCGCAGTTGCCTGCGCAGGTCGGTTTCCAGGCGTCCGGCATCCAGGGCTTCGCGCCGATTGCCGACGATATCGGCATGCTTGCCCTGGTAACTCTTGAGCGTCAGGGCCAAGCCGCCGATGGACAAGGCACCGGCGACCATTGCTCCACCGAGCGCCGCATACAGGCTGGCGCTGCCGCCCTCACGGATCGCCTTGCCCTGCTCCACCGCGGCATTAGCGGCCATCACGCTGAAGTGTCCGCGCAGTTGGGCATTGGCCACCCGGGCGATGTTCATGGCGATGATCGCCGTCAGCAGCACACCGATATGCTGCTCCCAGACCCTAGGGTCGAAACCTGACGACTGCAGTTGCTCGTCATCGGATTGTCTGGCGACTGCCTGCCTGAGAATCTCCAGGTCGGTATCGCTGAACTCACTGATATCAGTCAGCCGTTGAAACGCCTGGTCGTCCAGACGGCCGACCAGGCTGATAAATTCGGAATGGCCGAACGAACCGAGCGCCCGCAGCGTCTCGAACTGTTTCTCGTCCATCCGACTGTCCAGGGTTGCCAACTGCACGTCGGTGAACCCCAGGACATCCAACGATCGTTTCAAGTCGCCCATGACATTCGAACGGGCGACGCCCAGTTGGAGCAACCGATCGGGCGTGACCTGCCTATCGAGACCGGCCTGCAAAAGCGCGCCCTCAAGGGCTGGCCTCGCCGGTTGGGCCGGCTGGCCTGCTGGAGACTCAGGCAGATTGAGTTCCGCGGCGACTTGGGGCATCTGCGATGTAGGGGAAACTCCGAGCATGACACTATCTCCGTTCAAAGCCTGATGTTGCGGGCAACCTGCAGGGCTGCGCCGTGACCATGCTGCATGTCGGCCATGAGCCGTTTCATCTGCTCGTCCTTGTGCTCGATCAACCGGGCGAAGGTCCCCAACGCCTCTTCCAGATACCCTCCCAGCGAATCGACGATAGCCATGCTGACGCGGATATCGGCCAGATGCTCGGCCCCCTGTTTCTGATGGACTCCGGTCTTGACCTGCAACCCCGCCTGGGTGCTGGTACCCGCCGCCTGGACCGTCGCCAGGAGCATTTCGAGGCGGTTCTTCAGTTGGTTCATCGTCACGTCATCGCTGGATGAGGCCACCAGGCTCCGCAATTGCTCCACCAACCGCGACAGGCTCTTGCCGACACTGGTGAAGGCCTGCTTGAGCAACTCCGGCACCAGTTTGGAAAACACGTCGCCGAGCTTTTCCATGAGTTTGTTCACCACCGAGCCGAGCACCGGTCCGGCAGCCTGGACACCCACCACGGCAGCCGCGATGACCGTGGCCACCGCGGCTATCGCACCGATGATCGCCCCGACCATCTTGGCTTTCTCCTCGGCAACGCCCATCGCCAACAGGACCTGGGTGTACATGTCCGCCATCACCTTGACCAGTTTCTGGAACAGTTCCATTACCGGCTTCATGGCCTTTTCCATGTATGAGCTACCGGTGAGTTCCTTGACGATCATGTCCGATAGCGAGGTCAGCACGCCGACCACCCCGATCGCCGCACCGATCAGGGCGCCGGCAGCAGGTGCCGCCGCCCCCAGGGTGGCGACGGTACTGACCACCGCGACCACCGCGCTGACGGCCAGCACCAGCCAGCCGAGGATCTTGCCAATGCACCCCATGGCCTTCTGGGCCGCCTCGGCCTTGCGCACCTCTTCCTGGTATTCCTCGGACTTGATCTTCATGAACTCCTGGCGAGCTGCCTGCATGGTCAGGAACAGCTCCTGGTCGGCCTGCAGCTGTCGATCGGCCGACTCGCCCAGCAACCCGATCAACCGGGCCATCGCCAGTACCAGGGCACCCGCCGCGTTCAGGTGCTGCTGGTCCGCTCCATCGCTGACGGGCTGCCCGGTCGCCTTGCCCTGCACCCGCCTGGCCAGTTCTTCGGCCTTGATCGCGGCGAGCCGGGCCGTAGCGATCAACTGCCCGTGAGCCTCCACCGCCTGCCGGAAACCCTGTTGCAGGTTGCTGGCAACGCCCCTGGCCTGCTCCCGACGGGCCAGGGCTGCGGCATACTCCGGCGATGACGGGCTCAACGAAGCGAGGTGCGATTCAGCCGCCGCCAGGTCGAGCAGCGCCCGGTCGAGCCTGGCTTGCAACGCCTCCAACTGTTCCAGGCTGGTATCGACCGCTCCCTGGGCCGCCACCAGTTCGGCCAACGCCTGCACATACTCGCCGGACAGCCGCTGCAGGGCCTGCTGGGAGGCCTGTGCCATGGTGCGCAGCAACGACAGGCGGTTTTTCAGGCTTTCCAGGCTGGTGTTGCCCAGCAGTTCGACCAATGAGGCGATCAGCCGCACGAACTCGCCCTCGGCATTCAACTGCCCCTCCCCAGGCCGCGTTGGCGGCGGTTGCAGCCGCGGGCGGGAGTCGCTCCGGGCACCACCGGCGGACTCGTAGTCCACCGACTCCAGGGACGCCAGCAACTCGTGATTGAGCCGCTGGAACTCATCGGTCCGCGCCGCCTTTCGGGCAGCTTCGGCATAGGGGCTGGCGTCAGGCATAACCAGCGGCCCGGCGCCCGGAAACCCATTGATTTCTGTCATTGCTGATCCTCCGTTGCTGAGCTGTCGATATGACTCAAGGCATCGAGGTAGACCTGGGCCTGCCTGCGCAAGTCATCATGGGTGACCCGTTCGAGCACATACTCGAAACACAACCTGGCCTTGCCGCCCTGCCCGAGTGCAAGCTGGCATTGGCCGGTATAGAACATCGGTCGGTAATCGTCCTTGCCCTGGGCAAAGGCCACGGCATACAGCTCGATGGCCTTGTGATGGTTGTTCCGCAGCTGGTGCACCGCTGCCAGTCCCATCCAGTACTGGCTGTTGTAGAAGTCGTAGATGCACAGGAAGTGAAAGAACTTCTCCGCATCGTCCAGCCGTCCCTGCTCGTAGAACTCGT
This sequence comes from Pseudomonas sp. UTLPPB19802, assembly GCF_059730225.1. Classification (NCBI taxonomy): domain Bacteria; kingdom Pseudomonadati; phylum Pseudomonadota; class Gammaproteobacteria; order Pseudomonadales; family Pseudomonadaceae; genus Pseudomonas; species Pseudomonas sp. UTLPPB19802. Next base: position 2,733,456 of record NZ_AP048545.1, on the reverse strand, counting down.
AGGCATAGGCATAAAGACTATCCATCTGCTCATCGCTGATCCCGCGCACATCCTTGAGCGGCATGCCCTCCAGGACGGCCTGCACCGCCTCGAAGGCCATCTGTTCGTCCTCTTGCCTGTCTTTGCGACTCATCGACCACACTCCTGAAGATGGCGCCAGCCTGATTGACGCCCGCATTGAGCCAAAAAACCCACCTGACCACCGCCAAAATGCGCTCATGCTGGCGTCCGGCGAGGTACTGTCGCCTCAGGCCTGCTCGACCTGTTCGAGCCAGATCAGCAGGCGCAGGACTTCCTCGATCGCCTCCAGCCTGATGAAGCTGTAGCGCTGGTGCGTGCGATAGATCCGGCGGGCCAGGCGAATGTCGTTGACCACTGGAATGCCCATTTCCCGGGCATAGGCGCGTACCGCCAAAGCCCGTTGGTTGGTTTCGATCACGCTGACCAGGGGGATGAAGCTGATGTCCGGGCGGAAGTAGATGCCAATGGCGATGTGCGTCGGGTTGGCGACGATGATCCGCGAGCCGCGAATATCCGACCTGACCTGCTCGGAGAGCAGCTCCAGGTGCAGGTTGCGGCGCTTTTGCTTGATCTGCGGGTCGCCTTCCTGCTCCTTGTGCTCGCGCTTGACCGAATGCAGGTCCATCTTCAGTTCCCGGATATGCAGCCAGTACTCGCATAGCGCATCAAGCAGCACGATCAATAGTGCACAGAGCATGAAGGCCAGCAGCAGGATCAGGAGCAGCCGCCCCCATACCGGGAACAGGTCGGGCGGCTGGGCAAACAACTGGGCGAACAGCAACTGGCGCTCCGAATGCCAGACCGCCCACAGGGCCAGCGCGAAGCTGCCCAGGTAGAGCACGGCCTTGAGGCTGTCCTTGAGGGTACGCAGGCTGAACAGTTTCTTGAATCCGTTGATCGGATTGAGCGCCCCCAGATCCAACTTCAGGGCCTCGGTGGCCAAGGCAAAACCGCTTTGCAACAGCGCCGGCAACGCGCTGCTCAACACGCACACCAGAGCCAGCGGCAGCACGCACAGCAGGGCCAGTTGCAGCAGCTGCAAGGTGTAGCGCTGGGCATCATCGGCGAAACCGGCGGCGATGATCCGTCGATAGACTTCCATGACCTCAAGCAGGGAAATGCCGGAAACCAGGAACAGCATCGCGCACAACATCATGCAACTGATGACCAGATCCTTGGCCTTGAAGGTCTGGCCCTTGCGCGCCGAATCACGCAGGCGCTTGGCCGTGGGCTTTTCGGTCTTCGAGGCACTGGAGGACATGTCAGCGCTGCCCCGCCCCACCCAGCAGGGCATCGACCCGTTCCAGGGACTGCCCCATGCGCTGAACTTCATCGCCAAGGTGGCTGGCGAAGTACAGCATCAGCACCGCCAGCGCCACCAGGCTCTTGACCGTCAGCGAGACGGAAAAGGCATTCATCTGTGGTGCATAGCGTGACAGCAGGCCCAGCAGCAGCTCGCTGACCAGCAGGCTGGCAACCACCGGGGCACTGATGACCAGGACCTTGCCGAGCACACCATCGAGCAATGCCATCTGCAGCGCCAGGCTCATCGGGCAATCGAGTCCCGGTGCACACAGGCGATAGCTGCGGGCCACGGTCTCAAGCACCAGTTGCATGCCGCCGCCTTCGAGGTAGACGACCGCTGCGAACAACTGGAGAAAGGTGGCCAATTCCGAGCTGTCGACGCCGTTGGCCGGGTCGACCGTACTGCTGAGCATCGCCCCGCGCTGGTTGTCGATCAGGTTGCCCATGCCATGCAACACCCAGAGCGGCCAGCACAGCAGGCAGCCGAGCAGGATACCGATGCCCACCTCGCGGATCAGCAGGCCAATGAAAGCCAGGCTGTCCATTGCCGGCAGGGCCATGCCGGCGCTGGGCGAAAAACCCAGCGCCACCAGGATGATCACCGCCTGGCGCGGCGCTCCGGTCAGTACACCACTGTTGAGAAACGGCAGCATGAAAAAGATCGGCGCCCACCGCGCGGAGGCCACCAATGCAGCCGCCAGCCAGCCGTGCAGGTCGAAAAACAGGCCTATCGACATGCCGTCCTCAACCCAGTGCCAGGTGCATGATTTCCCGGCTGAACCCCAGCAGCGTCTCGCCGTACCAGTCCGCCAGCAGGAACAGGCAGACCGATACCGCCAGCAGCTTGAGCGCGAACGGCAGGGTCTGCTCCTGCAACTGGGTCACGGTCTGGATCACCCCGACCACCAGGCCCACCACGGTCGCGGCAATGATCGGCCAGGAGACCATCAGCAGGATCAGGTACAGAGTCTTGTTGCCGGCATAGACCAGATCGCTCATGCGCCGTCCCTCATTCCAGCAGTGTCAGGTATTGCCCGACCAATCCGGTGGACAGCAGGGCCCAGCCATCGAGCGCGACGAACAGCACCAGCTTGATCGGCACCGAGATAATCATCGGGCTCATCATCATCATGCCCAGCGCCAGCAGGATGCTGGAGATCACCAGGTCGACAATGACAAAGGGCAGGTAGAGATAGAAGCCGATCTTGAACGCACTCTTGATTTCACTCAGCGCATAGGCCGGCAGCAAGGCGAACAGCGAGGGCTCGGTTTGCTCATCGGGCAATGCCATCGGCTCTTCCTCGCCGACGCGCTGGGCCCGCTCGAAAAACAGCGCCAGCTCCGGGTCGGTATAACGACGCAGGTAGTCCTTGTAGCTGCCCAGGCCATTTTCGCTGAATGCCACGAACGACTCGACGCTATCGAAGCGCACCTGGTTGTCCTGGTAGTAGGCGTACCCCTGCTGCACCACCGGGCTCATCACGAACAGCGCGAGCAACAGCGCGATCGCATTGAGGCTCATGTTCGACGGCACCTGTTGCAACCCCAGGGCATTGCGCACGATCACGAACACGATGGAAAACTTCAGGTAACAGGTACCCGCCGCTACCAGGAATGGCAGCAACGAAGCGAACGCCAACAGCGCGATCAGCGAAACATCATTGTTCATCCGGGCGCTCCCGCGCCGATCTGCTGCAATTCCACGCCCAACTGCTCACCCAGTTGCACCAGCTCACCGCAGGCGATGACCCGGCCATTTACGCGGACCTCGATGTTGCGCAGGACCGACGCCTCCAGCAACAGCATCCGGCCCTCGATCAGTGCCGCCAACTCGATCAGGTCGAGGCGCTGCTCATGCAACACGAACTCCAACTGTACGGGTACGCTGCCCAGCACAGCATCGGGTTCGGCCAGCTCGGCTTGCGGTGAATCGATTGGAGTGACTGACAGGGTCATGTGCAGGCCTTGCTCTGTGAAGGTGAAGTCGCCGACCGGCTGGCCGGCGAGTTGCCATTGCCGGGTCACGCGACTGATGCGCAGCACGTCGCCCTCGGCAAGCAGGTGCAGGGCTACCGACCCGATCCGGCTGTAGCCCAGCGTGGTGCGCAACGAATGCGGCAGGCCCGTCAGCCACGGGTAGTGCGACAACGGTTGCGCCGGCGGCGACCCCGAAGGCAGGCGCGACAGCCACAGCGCCCCGCGGGGTGTTGCCAGGCGCGGTAACGGCTGCGGCGGCGCAGCACTCACCCTGACGGCCGACAGATGTTCGTAGCCCAGCTCATCCAGATCGATCGCCAGCGGCCGCGCCAGGGCCTGGAACAACCCGACGATCCGCTCGATGGAGCACGGCACCTTCAGCAATGCGCGCAAGGTCGGCAACAGGCCATCGAGCCATTCGCGGGCCTCGACCAGCCCCTGCCAACCGCCGCCCTGACCCTCGACAGAGAATTCCAGGTAGACGCCATCCGCCGACGGCTGATGCAGGTCGGCCCGGTAGCCCGCCAACCGCCAGCGCTCGACGGCCTGCTGTCGTGCGTGATCCAGCGGGTCAATGCGACGCAGGCCCGCAAGCAAGCAGCTCACGATGACCGCGCCCCGTTCTCGGGCAACGTCGCCTCGGCCAGTCGCCAGTGCGGTTGCCGGGCCTGGTCGAGGTGCCCACGCAGTTGCTCGAATACCTGCCGGTCGGTGGCCCGGATCAACAGCCCACCGGTTCCGGCCCCCTCCCGGCTGATCAGCACGCTGCCCTGGGCTCGCTCGTTGCGAAACGGCACCTGGAGGAAATCGCCGGTCATCTCATCATCCTGGTCCGGTGACTCCGGCGGGCCCTCATGCAGGTCGGCCGTTGTCTCCCGGTCACTTCCCAAACCCTCGAGGAGGGTTTGAGCCGACTGGGACTCAGACCGGGCCGAAACCACCGGTGGCGCCAGTTCGTCGCCAGCGCGCCAGGCCAGCTCAATCTGCCCTGGCGTCTCTAGCGCTGACCCGGCAGGAGCATCGCCCTCATCACTGGCCATGGCCGCTGCGTCCCCGCCATCCACTATCGTCCCGGCCGAGGCACCTGGCGTGCCGCGCAGTAGCTCCCCGGACTCGCCGGGCAACACGTCCCCGGCCACGCCAATGCCCTTCGCTGTCGACAGCAGGTCACCCTTTTCCAACACCCCGACGACCGCCAGGCTGTCGCGGCCCTGCCCGTCCCAGGCATCGGTTGCGAGCCCGATCACCACGTCCGCCTGCTGCCCCAGCCGCACCATTGGCGGTCCATCGCCGCGCCTCGGCCGGCCCCCTGCCCAATCAATCCTGGACACGGGCGCAAACCCGGCCAGCAACAGGGCAACCCCTTCGGGCATCGACTCCTCGTCGAGGTCCGACGTGCCTGGCTCGATCGGCCCCGCCCCGGCCACCTGATCGTCCAGGACTGGCTCGACGACAGGCCACACCGGAAAAATACTATTCATCGTCTCACCTCGATCAGTTCATCGACTTCACGCTCAGCGCGGCGCAACCGCGCCTGCCACAGTTCTCGGAGCAAGCGTTGGTGCAACGCAGCGAATCTGGACTGCTGGTGCTGCAACCGCTGCAACGCCTGCTGCCCCTGCCGCACCTCCTGGTCCAGTTGCCTCCGCTGCTCCGCCAGCGGTTGGCGCTCCAGCGCAACGATCTGCAACTGCCGACGAATCACCGCCTGGCGGCGCAAGGTCTCCAGCAACTGCCAGTGTTCGAACACGCAGTTCTCGGCGCGATGACTATCCAGCAAGGCCCGCAGTGAATCCTCCTGCTCGGCCAACGCCGACAGTTCGCCCAGCAACTGCGCCCGTCGCTGCCTTAGCCGCAGCAGTGCCGCCTCCTGCCGACGCAGGCGCCAGGCGCCAAAGCTCAGCAAACGGTCGATATCAGCCAATGAGTTCATGCAGGCTCCGCAAGGTCTCGTCTGCTGCGCTCGACTCGTCGGCGGCCTGGCGCAACCAGGCGTTCAGGCCATCCCGGCAGGCCAGGGCCCGGTCATTGGCCGCATCGGCACCCGGGCTGTACTCGCCCAGGTCGAGAAACACCTGCAACGCTTCCAGGCGCGCCAGCACCTCGCGGGCGGCGACCGCCAGGCGCTGCGTCGCTTCATGCGTCACCTGCCGCGCGACCCGACTGGCGCTGCGCAGTACATCGATCGCCGGAAAATGGCCCTTGGCGGCCAGGTTGCGGCTCAGGTAGATATGCCCATCAAGGATCGAACGGATCTCCTCGGCAATGGGATCGGGCTCATCGTCGCCTTCCAGCAGCACCGTGTAGTACGCGGTGATACTGCCAAGCACCGTGTGTCCGGGACGTTCGAGCAGACGCGGCAAGGCATCGAATACCGAAGCCGGATACCCACGCCGCGCCGGCATCTCGCCGGCCGCCAGGGCCAGGTCACGACGGGCGCGGGCATAACGGGTCAGCGAGTCGAGCAGCAGCACCACGCAATGCCCCAGGTCGCGAAAGTACTCGGCGACCGCTGTCGCCTGCAGGGCCGCGTTGCAGCGGTCCACCGAGGACAGGTCGGAGGTGGCATAGACCACCACGCAACGCGCACGCTTGGGGCTGTGGCGTAAATGCTCGATGAACTCGGTCACCTCGCGCCCACGCTCGCCGATCAGGCCGATGACGAACACATCGGCCTCGGTATGCCTGATCAGCATGTTGATCAGCGAAGTCTTGCCCGAGCCGGCTGCGGCGAAGATGCCCAGGCGCTGGCCGACCCCACAGGTCAACAGGCCGTCGATCGCGCGGATACCGGTCAACAGCGGCTCGCTCACCGGACGGCGCTGCTGGTAGGCAGGCGGATCGGCATCCACCGGATAGTCCCGGCCATCGAGCCCCGCTGCCGGTGCCAGACGCTCGACGATGCTGCCGCGGGCATCGAGCACGCTACCCAGCATCGCCGTGCTGCAATGCAGCCGCAGCGACGTACCGGTCGGCACGATCATCGACTCACGCGACAGCCCGCGGGCCTCGCCCAGCAGGCTGAGAACCACCACATCGGGCTTGAAGCCGATCACCTGGGCCCTCGCCAGCAGCTCGGTCGAGCGCCAGTGCCGGCGGACCTCACAGACCTCGCCGATGGACACCCCGCGCAACGCCGCCTCGATCAGCGGGCCGCTGAGGCGTCGAGGATGGGCGCCCCGGCGTTCGAGCCGCAACCCGCTCATTGGCGAATGATACGGCTGAGTTCCTCGGTGTCCTGCATGAACCCGTCGATCGCTTCGGCAAAGGAGCGATCGCTGCCCAGTGCCTGCTCGCCCAGCATCAACCGCGCCTCGAACTGGCCGTTGGCCTCGAACAGTTGCAACTGCCCGGTGCGGGAATCGGCATTGCCCTTGAACAGGTAGCGCAACAGCGCCTCGGCACTGTAGGCAAAAACCGCAGGGGTCATCTGTGCCAGCGCGCTCCACAGCCAGACGTCGCCGTCGACCACGTCGACGCAGATATTGGGTTGATCCTTCATTTCCATCTCGATCGTACTGTGGGCATCGAACCGTCCCAGTTGCGCGTCGGTACAGCCGCTGTACAACAGCGCAGCCCGCAAGCGTTCGGCGATATCCATATTCTGCATGGGTACTTTTCCTTCAGAGGGTCTTGATGACATTTACGGAAATGGTCTCGCTGATCTCGCCGAAGGACATGACGTCCAGCTCGCGAAATCGTCCTTCGACCAGTTTTTTGATATAGCGCCGCACATCCACCGAACAGAGCAGCACCAGGTCCTTCTGCGGCACGTGCAGGCCTTCCAGGCCCAGGCTCAGCCGATCGACCAGCTCTTCGGATTGCGCAGGCTCGAGGTTGAGAAAGCTGCCACCAGAGGTCTGCCGGATGCCGTTGCGCACCACTTCCTCGAACTCCGGCGACAGCAGCAGCACGCGCAAGTCATTGCCATGGGCGAACTTGTTGCTGATATAGCGCCCCAGGCCGCCACGCACATGCTCGACCAGGGCGATGCTGTCCTTCTCCCTCGAAGCCCAGTGGGCCAGGGATTCGAGCACCAGCTTCAGGTTGCGCACGGAGATCCGCTCGCCGACCAGGCGCTGGAGTATCTCGGCGATCTTCTGCACGGTGACATGGCGATAGACTTCCTTGAGCAGGTCCGGGTAGCGACCCTCCATTTCATCCAGCAGCGCCTTGGTTTCCTGCACCCCGAAGAACTCGTTGATGTTGCGCGCCAACAGGGTCACCAGACAGCGGTAGCACTCGTCATGCGCCGCGCGCAATTGATAGCCCAGCTCCGTTGCAGTGGCCCTGCCCGAGGCGGCGATCCAGACACTCTCCAGGTTGTTGCTGTCACGTCCGCGCACCAGCGGCAGGCCCATGGCGGCCAGCTCCGGCGAATAGTCGAGCACTCGCCAGTGCTCGAAGTGGATGTCGAACTGGTCGGCGCGCACCTCGTTGATCAGCACCGCGACGTGGTGACCGGGCAATGCGTCGGAGGCGCGCAATTGCGGTTGCGGGATTTTCAGGCCGTAGTCGACGAAGAACTGGTTGCGAAACCGTTCGGCGAGCCTGGCCGACCGCAGCTCGTCCAGCCGCGAGGACGGCACCAGGAGAATCAGTGCCACCGTCTCGGTGGCTATTTCGTCGAGGTTGCCCTGCAGTCCCAACTCGCCCTCCTCCGCCCCCTCGACCGGCGCCTGTGGCTCTCCCCCGCGGGCATCGCCTGCCGCCATACGCTGCCTGCGCCACCGCAGGAACACCACCAGCGCCAGCAACGCGGCGATCACCAGGAACGTCGCCAGCGGAAACCCCGGCAGCGTCCCCACCGCCACCGCCAGCAACGCGGTCACTCCAACCACGAAAGGATTGGCGAACATCTGCGCTAGCATGTTGCGCCCCAGGTTGGCCTCATCGCCGTTGACCCGGGTGACGATGAAACCGGCACCGATGGCAATCAGCAGGGCAGGGATCTGCGCCACCAGGCCATCGCCGATGGTCAGCAGGGTGTAGATCGACAGCGCCGCGCCGAAGTCCATGCCCAGTTGGCCGACGCCAATCGCGATGCCGCCGAGAAAGTTGACGAAGATGATGATGATCCCGGCGATGGCATCACCCTTGATGAACTTCATCGCGCCGTCGAAGGAACCATAAAGTTGGCTTTCGCGCTCCAGCACGTTGCGTTTCTCGCGGGCCTGAGCGGCATCGATGGCGCCGGCCTTGAGGTCGCCGTCGATGCTCATCTGCTTGCCCGGCATGCCGTCCAGGGAAAATCGCGCTGCCACCTCGGCCACCCGTTCCGAGCCCTTGGTGATGACGATGAACTGCACGACCGTGACGATTGCGAAGATCACGAACCCGACCACCAGGTTCTCGCCAATCACGAACTCGCCGAAGGAAGCGATGATCTCGCCGGCATCCGCTTGGGTCAGGATCAGCCGACTGGTGCTGATGGACAGGGCCAGGCGGAACAGCGTGGTCAGCAACAACAGCGCCGGGAAGGTGGAGAAGCCAAGGATGCGCTCGATGTAGAACGAGCCCATGAAGATCAGCAGCGAAATGACGATGTTCAGGCCGATCAGGAAATCCACAAGGGGCGTGGGCAGTGGAATGATCAGCATCGCAATGATCATCACCATCAACGACAGGATCAGCAGTTCGGGACGGGCCGCGACGGCCCTTAGAATTCGCTCGGACATGTCGGCTAGCTACCTGTTCCGTCCGAGATACCGCGCCGGCGCTCGATCTGCTCCTGGGCTAGGGCGACCTCGGCCAGCGCGGCAAATTGGTCGGCCAGTCGCGGCAAGGCGTCATCCTCGGCGAACAACCCGTGAGGCAGCTGCAGGCAGGCGCGCCGCACCGCCTGCAGCAGCATCGAACGCTCGCGATGCAAGGCCAGCAGCAAGCGTTCGCCGAGCACACCGTACAACAGCTGGTCGAGTTCACCGGGATGGCCGAGCACGCCGAAGAAAAACACCAGCCAATCAGCCTCCTCGGCGTTGTATTGACGCACTCGCTCATTGCCCAGGAGCCCGCCGACAAAGGCCGTGTCTGCCGAGCGCAGGCGCTTGAGGTCGGCGAGCCGGGCGAGCAGCGGGCCAAATTCGAGACGCGAACAGCTGGGGTCCAGGGCAGCGATATCGGTCAGCAGCGCCGCTTCGATGAAGGCCAATACCGTGGCCCGCCGACCAGCGCCGAACAGCGCCACCCAATCCTCGTAGCAACCGACGGCCCCGAGCCCGCTTTCCAGGTAATCCCGGTAGGCTTCGCGCAACAGCCCGGCACGCAGGGCCATCGCCCGGCCGAACAGCCGGGCTTTCAGCGCACTGTTGATGCCGGCCTTCAGTCGTCGGGGCGGTGCCTGGGCGACGACCGTTTCCAGCAGTTGCTCCAGGCGCTGGCGAGTGCTGGCTTCAAGCTGGCGACGCCGTAGCAGCTCGCGCAGCACCAGCACCAGGTCACTGTCATCGGGGAACAGCTCGCGGGCCGCCCGCAACAGCCACTCCACCGGCTTTTCCGCCGCCCTGGCCAATGCCAGCACCTGGTGAGCCTTGGGCAATGCATCCTCTTCGAGAACGGCCTCGAAGCTCTCCGCCTGGCCTTCAGCCCTGAGTTCGAAATGCCGGCGATGGCGAAAACGCGCGAGGGCCGCCGACATGTCGTCGCTGTTCTGGATAAAGCGCTGCAACAGCGCCACCGGGCTCGAGTCCGGATCATTCGACTCGCTGCCGGGCTGCGCCTGGGCATCCTGCCGGGTAGCATCGAGGCGCGCCATGAACGCGCGATTGGCGGCAGATCCGATCGCGACCATCTCAGCCGTCCACCGCACGCATGAAGGCCCGGCGCACCGCTTCCTGCTGCTCGTCGCTCATCAGGCCACGGCCCAGTTCCTGGGGGCTGTCCTGCAGTGCACCGAGAATTTCCCGGGGCTGGATCAGAAACACCCGAGCGGTATTCGCCGAGCTGTTGATCCGATAGCGAAACAACCCGCCGATCAGCGGAATCGAGCCGAGCAATGGAATGCGCGCCACCTGTTCTCGATAGTCGTCACGGGTGAAGCCGCCGACCAACAGGCTCTTGCCCTGGGGCACACGGGCGACGGTATTGATCCGGGTACGCCCGACAACCGGCAGCGCCGCGACTTCGTGCTCCCCCCGCTCGACCTCGCTACCATCCTCGATGTTCAGCGACATCTCGATTTCATCGGCGATGGCGAAGCGCGGCAGGACGCTGACCAGGGTGCCGTAGGTGACGCTTTGCAGGTCGACGCTGCGCTCACCGAGCAACTGGGTGTAGAAGGTGCGGTTGTTGTCGAATAGCGCCGGCACGTTTTCCTGGGTCAGGATCACCGGCCGCGCCACCACGTTGGCACGGTTTTTCCGGGCCAGCGCCATGACCCGGGCCATGAAGGAAATGCCGTCCAGGGTGGTCACCGAACCGGCGTTGAGCGACAGCTCCAGCTGCGAGCCCACCTTGAGCCCGCCTTGCCAACTCACCCCGAGCTGATTCAGTTCGTCCTGGTTCAGGTCGATGATCCACAGCGACAATTCGACATGGCGCTTGGGCACGTCCAGCGCCGCCACCAGATTCTCGATGAAACGCACCTGTTCTGGCAGGCCCTTGACCAGCAGGCTGTTGGTATCCGGATACGCCACTACGCGGATGTTGCCAGCGGCAGCCTCCCGCGCCAGCACCCGCGGCGCGGTGGGATCGTCCGCGGCGATCGGCATCGCCAATCCCTCCAGGGGGAACTGCGGCATGCGCATCGGGCTGCCCGCCAGGGTCTTCACCTCGACCTGAGGTTCGACACCTCCGGGCTCGCCCTTGAGCAGACTTTCGATCACCGTGGCCATGCCGGGAATCGAGACCTTCCGCTCGCGCTGTTCATACTCGCGATCACCGACGAATGTGTTGAGCAAGTGGATGACGCCGATCCGTTGCTGGCCAAGCAGCAGTTCCGAAGGCCTATTGTCCATCAGCTGCGCCGCCTGCATGACCAGGTCGACGTAGATCGGCGGACCGGAAACGTAAAAGGTCCGGCGCCCGTCATTGCGTAACGGATAACGCGGATCCTCAAGGCCCGACTGGCGCAGGAACTGCTTGAGGGTGTCGACACTGATGACCCGCAACGCAACGACCGAGCTTTTCACCTCGCCGGCGTCATACAGGTAGATGGCCTGGCCGTCGCTGTACCAGATCAGCCCCATCTGGCTGACGATCCGGTCGAAGGTCTGGCGGGCCGAGTGCAACGGGAATTCACCGCTGATGCGCTTGCTGGCGGCCGCCTTGCTGACGATGATCGGTTTGCCCAGGGGCCCCGACAAGGCAGAGAAAAAGCTGCGCAAGCCTTCCTCGCGCGCGACGTAGTCGCCACTCCCCCCAGGCGCGGCACCGACGCCCCAGCACAGCGAGCCCAGCAGGAGCACCGCGCCGAACCGACAGCACACGGTTCGCAGCCCGGCCGATCTCAACCCGGCTGCTCCACGATATCCAGTAGCCGGCTTGGCGCCACACCGAGCAGCTCGCGCACCTCCTTGGAAAAATGCGACGAGGATGCATAACCGTACTCAAGCGCCACATCGGTAAGCGAGCCGCCACCGCGGATCATCCGCAACAGCGCCTTGGCCGCACGCCAGTCACGCAGCTCAGGCTTGGCCGCACCGCCCAGCGCCTGGTGGCACAAGCGCCGAAAATGCGAAACCGAGACCCCGTAGCGCCGGGCCAGGGCAATCAGTTTTTCGCTGGCGGTGCCCTGTTCCAGCAGGAACCGCACCAACCAGTAACTGGCACTCTGGCGCAGCACAGCAGCAAACACCCGGTAGGCGGGATCGTCACGCAGTGCACGATCGATGTACCACCGCTCCAGGCACGCCCGGCTGTGGCTCGTCGCGGCTGGCATCGGCAAGGCGGCCAGGGAGTGCATGCATGGACGATCACGCTCGAAGGCCACGCCCATGTCGATGAACACCTGCAGCTTCATCAGGCAGGTACCGGGGCAGGCGAGACTGCTCCAACTGCCAGAGACCTTCTTCAACGCGCTGCGCCCGACCACCAGTCCCTGCCAACCGGGCGGCAGGTACCAGCAGACCATCACGTCTTCGGGGGACAGGCATACACCGGCGTCGCCGGCCCGCACGAACGCCACCCGCTGCGCGGACAAGCCCCCTGGACACGTCATTGCGAAGCATTCGTCAGCCTGCACCTTGCATCCACCTGTCTGTCGATCAACCGTGAACGATGATGGCTCGATCCCCCGGGCAGATCATGATGAGAAGCTGATGAGCCCCGCAGGCTGCCGGCGACGGTGGCATATGCCTTGCTACAACGGGTAAACCCTCGCCAACGTCGGCCGGGAAAAGACAGCGATGCCGTACCCGAGAGTGCCATTGGCACCGATTGGATACGGCATTTCTCATCAAGAGTGCACAGCCGATGAACGAACTTCCAGTCTCTGCCCTGGCCTGGGTCAATGGCAGCGACGCCCCGGAAAAACCAAGCCTCGACCTGGGTTTCATGCCGCTAAGCGACTGCGCCTCGCTGGTGGTCGCCGCCACCCAGGGGTTTGCCCAGCCGTACGGCCTGACCCTGAACCTCAAGCGCCAACCATCCTGGGCCAGCCTGCGCGACAAGCTGGTCAGCGGCGAACTGGATGCCGCCCACAGTCTGTACGGAATGATCTACGCCGTGCACCTGGGCATCGGCGGCAGCCCGGCCACCGACATGGCGGTGCTCATGGGCCTGAACCAGAATGGCCAGAGCATCAACCTCTCCTCGGCCTTGCAGGAAGCCGGCGTGACCAGCGCTGAAGCACTGGCCCGACAGGCGCACCAGAACGGCGCAAGACTGACCTTCGCCCAGACCTTCCCCACGGGCACCCACGCAATGTGGTTGTATTACTGGCTGGCCAGCCAGGGCATCCATCCCCTGCATGACGTCGACAGCGTGGTGGTGCCGCCACCGCAAATGCTCGCGCATCTGCAGGCCGGGCGAATCGACGGGTTCTGCGTCGGCGAGCCCTGGAGCGATAGCGCAGTCAAACAGGGCCTGGGCTTCACCCTGGCGACCAGCCAGGCAATATGGCCCGATCATCCGGAAAAGGTACTCGGCTGCACGCGCACGTTCGTCGAGCAGTACCCCAACACCGCACGGGCGCTGGTGATGGCGGTGCTCGAAGCCAGTCGTTTCATCGAACAGAACCCGGAAAACCGCCGCGGCACCGCACAACTGCTCAGCGGCAGCGACTACCTCGATGCACCGCTGGAGCAGATCCAGCCGCGCCTGCTCGGCCACTACGAAGACGGGCTCGGCCAGCGCTGGCAAGACCCGCACCCGTTGCGCTTCCACGCTGGCGGTGCGGTGAACCTGCCCTACCTGTCCGATGGCATGTGGTTCATGACCCAGTTCCGTCGCTGGGGGCTGCTGCGCGAGGACCCGGATTACCTCGGCGTGGCGCGCCAGGTGCAGCAATTGGCGCTGTATCGCCAGGCGGCGGCCGCGATGGGCATCGAATACGGTCCAGAGGTGATGCGCAGCAGCCGACTGCTCGACGGCCAGGTCTGGGACGGCAGCGACCCGGCCGGCTATGCCCGTGGTTTCAGCCTGCATGCCATGCACGACGAGCCGATCGCGCTCGGGCGTCACTGATCGGAGGTCCGGACATGCTGCGTATCCTGCTGATCAACGACACGGCCAAAAAGGTCGGGCGGCTCAAGAGCGCCCTGGTCGAGGCCGGTTTCGACGTCATCGACGAGTCGGGCCTGACCATCGACCTGCCCGGTCGAGTGGAAACCGTGCACCCCGACGTGATCCTGATCGACACCGAATCCCCCAGCCGCGACGTGTTGGAACAGGTGGTGCTGGTCAGTCGTGACCGACCCCGGCCGATCGTGATGTTCACCGACGAACACGACCCGGATGTGATGCGCCAGGCGATCAAGTCCGGCGTCAGCGCCTACATCGTCGAAGGTATCCAGGCCCAGCGCCTGCAGCCGATCCTCGACGTGGCCATGGCCCGTTTCGAGAGCGACCAGGCGCTGCGTGCCCAATTACAGGCACGGGACCAGCAACTGGCCGAACGCAAGCGCATCGAACAGGCCAAGGGCCTGCTGATGAAAATGAAGGACTGCAAGGAAGAAGAGGCCTATACCCTGATGCGGCGCCAGGCCATGAGCCGCCAACAGAAGCTGATCCAGGTCGCCGAACAGATCATCGCCATGAGTGAACTGCTCGGCTGAACTGCCCACGGGACTGGCCCGCCTCTTGCTTACTCGATCCTGCAGGTAACCAACGGCGGTTGCCCCACTTTACGACAAAGACGTCGCCCACCCCTTCTGCACTGATGACAGAGCGGGTGGCGACGTCTTTTGCGTTCTGGTCCCGCAAATCCGGGCCGGTGGTGCAGCCGCACCACCTGATTGCCCCTTGCGATAGCCCCCTGAGACTCTTACCGCTGAGGTGCGTGATGAATGCAAGCTTCTGGAAATCCGGCCATACCCCGACCCTGTTTTCGGCCTTCCTGTATTTTGACCTGAGTTTCATGGTCTGGTACCTGCTCGGCCCCCTGGCCGTGCAGATTGCCACCGACCTGCACCTGACCACGCAACAGCGCGGGCTGGTGGTGGCCACGCCGATCCTCGCCGGTGCGGTGCTGCGTTTCGTGATGGGGATGCTGGCCGACCGACTGTCACCAAAGGCCGCCGGGATCATCGGCCAGGTCTGCGTGATCGCCGCGCTGTTCGGCGCCTGGCAACTGGGTATCCACAGTTACGAGCAGGCGCTGCTGCTCGGACTGTTCCTCGGCATGGCTGGCGCCTCGTTCGCCGTCGCCCTGCCGCTGGCCTCGCAGTGGTATCCGCCGCAACACCAGGGCAAGGCCATGGGCATCGCCGGGGCTGGCAACTCTGGCACGGTGTTCGCCGCCCTGATCGCGCCGTTGCTCGCCGCCTCGTTCGGCTGGAGCAATGTCTTCGGCTTCGCCCTGATTCCGCTGGTCGCCACCCTGATGGTGTTTGTCCTGCTGGCGCGCAATGCACCACAACGACCCAAGGCAAAGTCCATGGGCGACTACATGAAGGCCCTGGGCGACCGCGACAGCTGGTGGTTCATGTTTTTCTACAGCGTGACCTTCGGTGGTTTCATCGGCCTGGCCAGCGCACTGCCCGGTTACTTCAACGACCAGTACGCCCTGAGCCCGGTGACCGCCGGCTACTACACCGCCGCCTGCGTGTTCGGCGGCAGCCTGATGCGACCGCTGGGTGGTGCCCTGGCCGATCGCTTCGGCGGCATCCGCACCCTGCTCGGCATGTATGCCGTGGCCGTGACCTGCATTGCCGCCGTCGGCTTCAACCTGCCCAGTTCCTATGCCGCCCTGGCGCTGTTCGTACTGGCGATGCTTGGGCTCGGTGCCGGTAACGGCGCGGTGTTCCAATTGGTCCCACAACGTTTCCGCCTGGAAATCGGCGTGATGACCGGCTTGATCGGCATGGCCGGCGGCATCGGCGGCTTCGCCCTGGCGGCCGGCATGGGCGCGATCAAGCAGAGTACTGGCAGCTATCAACTGGCCCTGTGGTTGTTCGCCAGCCTGGGGGTGCTCGCCTGGTTCGGCCTGCACGGAGTCAAGCGGCGCTGGCGGACCACCTGGGGCTCGGCTGCCGTGACCGCGGCACGGGTCTGACATGCCCATGGCCCTGCAACTGAGCTTCGCCCAGGCCAGCGCCACCGGGCCCCGCGCGGAAAACCAGGACGCCCTGCGCCTGGTCACCCCGGCGCCGGAGCTGGCAGCCAGCAAGGGTTATCTGTTCGCCATCGCCGACGGTGTCAGCCAATGCGCCGATGGTGCGCTGGCGGCCCAGGCCACCCTGCAGGCGCTGGCGCTCGACTATTACGCCACGCCGGCAACCTGGGGCGTGGCCCAGGCACTGGACCGGCTGTTGCTGGCACAGAATCGCTGGCTGCAGGCCAATGGCGGTGGGCAGCCGCTGCTCACCACCCTGAGCGCCGTTGTGCTGCGCGGGCGGCGTTTTACCCTGGCCCATGTCGGCGACTGCCGGGTCTATCGCTGGCATGACGGCCAGTTGCAGCGGATCAGCCAGGATCATGTATGGGAACAACCGGACATGCAGCACGTGCTCAAGCGCGCGCTGGGCCTGGACCAGCATCTTGTGGTCGACTACCTCGATGGCGAATTGCGCCAGGGCGAAAGCTTCGTGCTGCTCAGCGACGGGGTCTGGGCCACCCTCGGCGATGCGGCGATCGCCAATATCCTGCGTGAACAACCGGAGCCGAATGATGCGGTGAAAACCCTGGTGAATGCCGCACACCTGGCCGGCAGCCAGGATAACGCCAGTGCCCTGCTGGTAAGGGTCGAGCAACCGGGAGAAAACAGCCTCGGCGATACCCTGGTCCAGTTGCAGCAATGGCCGCTGCCGCCGCTGCTCAAACCTGGCCAATCGTTCGAGGGGTGGCAGGTCGAGAGCCTGCTGGGGCAGACACGCCAATCGCTGCTCTACCGGGTCCGGGACGCCCAGCAGCAACCCTGGTTGCTCAAGACCCTGCCCGACAGCCGCCATACCGAACCGGATGCCGGCCAGGGACTGTTGCTGGAAGAATGGTTCCTGCGCCGGGTCGCCGGGCGCTGCTTTCCCGAAGTGCACCCTGCCCCGCAACGCCAGCACCTGTATTACCTGATGCGCGAGTATCCGGGGCAAACGCTCGCCGAACTGCTCCGGCAGGTCGGGCCGTTGCCACTGGCGCAGTGGCAGGAGTTGGCCGGACGTACCTTGCAGGCGGTGGGCATGCTTCATCGACGCAACATCCTGCACCGCGACATCAAACCCGAGAACCTGCACCTGGGGGACGACGGAGAGTTGCGCCTGCTGGATTTCGGCCTGGCCTATTGCCCTGGCTTGAGCGGGGAGCCCGGCCAGGAATTACCGGGCACCCCCGGCTACATCGCACCGGAGGCCTACGAAGGGCAGCCACCGGATCCTCGCCAGGATCTCTACAGTGTCGGTGTCAGCCTGTTCCACCTGCTGACCGGACACTATCCCCACGGCGAGATCGAGGCTTTCCAGCGTCCGCGCTTTGGTACCCCGGTCAATGCCGGACGCTATCGCCCGGACCTCCCCGACTGGCTCGCCCATAGCCTCGATCGCGCGCTCGCGGTCGACCCTGCGCAACGCTACGAGACGGCCGAGCAATGGTTGCTGGTACTGGAGAAAGCTGAACGGAATGTGCTGGGTCTTCGCCCCAGGCCATTGCTGGAACGCGAACCGCTGAGAGTCTGGCGCACCGTGGCGCTGCTTTCATTGCTGGTCAACCTGGGCCTGCTGCTCTGGGCACTCAAGCCTTGAATGGCAGCTCGCTGGACAAATCGCAGGCAAAGAAAAGCCCGGCATGAGCCGGGCTTTTCCTGCGACCAGGCTAATTACTTAGCTTGGGCTTCAACGGACGCTTCTACGCGACGGTTGATAGCGCGACCAGCTTCAGTGGCGTTGTCAGCCACTGGACGGGTTTTGCCGTAGCCAACCGACTGGATGCGGCTGCCGTCGATACCGTCTTTGATCAGAACCTGTTTCACAGCGTCAGCACGACGCTGGGACAGTTTCTGGTTGTAGGCATCGGTACCAACGCTGTCGGTGTGACCAGCAACCACGGTAGTGGTTTGTGGGTACTGCTTCATGAAGTCAGCCAGGTTTTTCACGTCGCCGTAGCTGTTAGGCTTGACCACGGACTTGTTGAAGTCGAACTTCACGTCCAGCTCAACTTTGACCACTTCAGCTACTGGAGCTTCTGGAGCCGGAGCTGGCTCTTCAGCAACTGGAGCTGGAGCTGGTGCTGGAGCAACCTTGCCGCCGCTGCCACCGAAGTTCACGCCCAGGCCTACCAGAGCAGCGTAGTCCCACTTGCCGTTGTCCAGCTTGTAGTCGGCTTCAACGCCGGCACGAGCGTACAGGTTGTCGGTGATGTACCACTTGGCGCCAGCGCCGGTGGTCAGGAAAGTCGACTGATCACGACCAGTGTGGCCATCAGCAGCAACGTTGGTCAGGCTGCCGTGGGCAACGCCGCCTTCAACGTACGGACGGATTGCATCGCCAACGGTACCGAAGTGGTACTGACCTTTCAGGCCGAACTTGTCGCCACCCAGCTTCTGGTTGCCAGTGCCGTCGTTCGAACGAGTGTGGTTGGACTTGTCGTAGGTCAGGTTGACCGAAACGTCGTCAGTGATGAAGTAGCCCAGCGAAGCGCCTGGGTTGTAGCCGTCTTCGACGTGCTTGACGCTGTCGTTGTACTGCTTTTTGTAGAACACTTCACCCTCGACCGCGCCTTGGCCTTGTGCCAGAGCGCCGAACGAAGTTGCGGCTACAAGTGTACCAACGGCAATGCCCAAGGTGTTTTTCAGTTTCATCCGTTAAATCCCCATCTGGTGATTGTGAATCAGTCCCCAAACCGGGGGACAACTCGGCGACAAGTCTAGCAGAACTTGCCTGAACGTAAGAGATATTTGCGTCGAACTAAGTTTCAGCAATGCCCGCAAATTTCTCACGCAATTTATCAAGCGCTCTCTTGTAGCGCATTTTCGTAGCACTCAAGCCCATGTGCATGATGTCCGCGATTTCCTGGAACTCCAGCTCTGCGACAAAACGTAGCACCAGAATTTCCCGATCGATCGGATTGACATGCACCAGCCAACGGTCAAGCCCACCCTTTTCTTCCGGCGCCGGCGTCTTCTCTTCGGAGGCCTCCTCGAGCGGGTCGAGGCTCAGGGCATCCATCAGGCGACGCTTGCGCCGTTCTTTACGGTACTGCGTGATGCATTCGTTGTAGGTGATGCTGTAGAGCCAGGTCTTGAACTTCGATTTACCCTCAAAGTTCTTGAGGCCATACAAGACCTTCAACATC
Source organism: Pseudomonas sp. UTLPPB19802 (assembly GCF_059730225.1). Lineage (NCBI taxonomy): Bacteria > Pseudomonadati > Pseudomonadota > Gammaproteobacteria > Pseudomonadales > Pseudomonadaceae > Pseudomonas > Pseudomonas sp. UTLPPB19802. Next base: position 2,714,274 of record NZ_AP048545.1, on the reverse strand, counting down.
ACTTCCTGACAGACATCATCCGCATCACGATCGTTCCCTAAATACCTTGAACAAACGCTGAACAAAGTTCGTTGATAGCGCCGCATCAACTCTTCGTAGGCGCGGGTCACATGAAACAGCTCCGCATGCGAACGCGCCACAAGCTCCTCATCGGTAAGCTCGCGGGGGTCGTAACGCATCGATAGCGATTGGGTTTTATTCAAAACGAGTCTTGCCGACAGTCAGGTCAATGGCCGCCGCAGCCCCAGGCTGTGGGCTTTTTGCGGCGGCATACATTAGCAGGGTTCGCCGGATTAGCGGCTACTCACATGCTGTTCCAGCAGGATCCGATTGGAGAGAGAGACTAGCTCACCCTCGTCGGTCAGCAATGTGGTTTTAACCGTGCCGATCTCTTCGATCTGGCCTTCGACCTCGCCAACTCGCACTTGTTGCCCAACCTGGTACAACTCACGCACATAGATTCCCGCCAGGATCTGCCCGGCAATTTCCCGACTGCCCAGGCCCATGGCCAGGGCAACGGCCAGACCAACGGTAATCAGGACGATCACGATCACGTGGTTCAGCAGGTCGGTCTTGACCTCCAGCTGGCTGATCGCCACGGAAATACTGATGATCACCACCAGCCCCTGGGCCACCCGCCCCAGGCCACTGGCGTAATCCAGGCCGACGCCTTCGGCGGCGCCGCGCACCAGACCGTTGACCAACTGGGCCAGGAGCATGCCGACCAGCAGCACCAGCGCCGCCCCGAATACCTTGGGCAGATACAGCGCGAGCATGTCGAGCGTCGCCGACACCCGCTCCAGGCCCAGGGATTCCGCAGCCGAAACCAGGAAAATCAGGAGGATGAACCAATAGACGATCTTGCCGATCAGGGTCGAGATCGGCACCTGGATGCCCGCCCGGCTGAGCAGCTTGGTCAGGCCGGTCCCCGCCATGAGACGATCCAGGCCGAGTTTCGCCAGCAATTTGGACAACAGGGTATCGAGCAGCTTCGCCACGACGAAACCCAGCAGCACAACGACCAGGGCGCCAAACAGGTTCGGGATGAAGTTCGCGACCTTCGTCCACAACGCCGTCATCGCCGTCACCAGACTCCGAGTCCAGAGATCAAGTTCCATATTCAATCAGCCTTATCCGCACTGCGACTAGTAGGGGTACGACGAGAAACCGGCATCACATGGGCCGATCCATTGTTCAGGGCGATCATCAGCGCTTGCAGCCAGCGCCCCAGCAGACTGAAGAGATCGCCCGCGCCAACCTGGCGGTTGGCAGTTTTCAGGACACGTCCAAGACACGCATCGTCGTCACGGGGAGTGGACGGCGAGGCCTTGAGCATGTCACGCAGAGACTGTTCAAACGGATCGTGCATAAGCACCTCTCGGAATGTCTTGGAAAGACGCGATCGGATTTTTCCGGGTCACATGCAAACTGTTTCAAAGCCAGCGTAAACGACGAAACAGCCACCACTGCCCGAGCGCCACGCCGACGATCAGCAGGCAGGCGATGACAAAACCATAGGGGTCCTGGGAGCCCGGAATCCCGCCGACGTTGATCCCCAGGAGACCGGTGAGAAAACTCATCGGCAGGAAGATCCCGGTGATGATACCGAAGCGGTACATGATCTTGTTCATGTGCTGGCTCAGGCGCCGGTCTTCGGCGTCAAGCAGCAGCCCCACGCGCTCCCGGGTCAATTCGAGCTCTTCCAGATAGCGGGTCAGGCTGTTGTTCAATTCATTCCAATAGTCGGCATCGTCACTGGCAAACCAGGACAGTTTGATCCGCGTCAGCTGGCCGAAAATATCCCGTTGCGGTGCCAGGAAGCGCTTCAGTCCGGCGGCTCGACGGCGGATCTGCACAACCGCTCCATGCTCGGGACAATACCGTTCATCGGAATCTGCCTTCTCTTCCTCGGCGTCGACCACTTCCGAGAGTTCGCCGATCAGATCCTGAACCTTCATCGTCAGGTGCTGGGCTATGTAGAGAACGAGTTCGGAGGCGGTTTTCGGCCCCACGCCGTCCTCCAGTTGCGCCAGCAACTCGTCGGTGGCACGCAGTGGACGCAGGCGCAGGGAGATCACCCGCTGGGCCGAGGCGAAGATACGCACCGAGACCATGTCTTCGGGCTCGGCATCCGGATTGAGGTTGACTCCGCGCAGGAACAGCAGCAACTCGCTGTCAGGCAACGGCAGCAGGCGTGGACGGGTGTTCTCTTCCAGCAACAGGTTGCAACTGAAATCGCTCAGGCCACTGGTGTTGCGCAACCAGGTCTGGGTTTGCGGATGGCTACGGTCCCAATGCAGCCAGAGGCTTTCCTCCGGCTGCAACTGCAGGTCATCCAGCTCGGTTCGAGCAATTGAGCGCGCACCACCCCGACCATCGAGAACCAGGGCATGGACCAGCCCCCATTGCGCGTTGTCTTCCTCGAACATCCCTACCCCTGTGGTCTTTTTCGAAATTTACTCAGGCATCTTCAACGGACTGGGCGAGATGATCACCCCGTTGTTGTCCGCATAAACGTATTCGCCCGGCCGGAAGGTGACGCCAGCGAACGTCACCGGTACGTTCAGGTCACCGATACCGCGCTTGTCTGTTTTCATCGGGTGGCTGGCCAGGGCCTGTACACCCAGATCGGTCTGCGCGATCACATCGACATCGCGGATGCAGCCATAGATCACCAGGCCTTCCCACCCGTTCTTCGCCGCCTTCTCGGCCAGCATGTCGCCGAGCAATGCACGCCGCAGCGACCCGCCACCATCGACGACCAGCACCTTGCCGGTGCCGTTGAGCTCGACCTGGTCCTTGACCAGGGAGTTGTCCTCGAAACACTTGATGGTCACGATCTCGCCACCGAAGGAATCGCGACCACCGAAGTTGCTGAACATCGGCTCAAGCACCTGCACCAGCTCCGGATAGGCATCGCACAGGTCGGGAGTGACGTAATGGTTCATGGACAAACTCCTGTTAGGTGAGAGACCGCAATCGAGGTGCCAACCATCCCCGGCACCTACCTGAAGAAACGCTCTGCCCGATCGATTGTTTAGACAATGACCAAAAATGCTCAATGCGTCATATATTAGCCGCAACCACCTTGAAGCGAAATGCCCTTGTCAGAGCGCTGGCTGAACCTCCGCTGACTGAGCCGGCATAAAAGCTTGCGGGTCATGCAGCCAGTCGGCCACAAACGGCCACACCTCTACCTGCGCCGGCTTGCTGACCAGCATCTCGACGTGACCGAACGCCGAGCTGAACCCGGCTTCGCGACCCAGGCAGATAAAGCGCTTGAGCGGCGAACCGATCTGCTCGAACAACTTTCGGCAGGCCCACGCCGGGTCCTGGTGATCACCCTCGGCACTGACCGCCAGGACCGGCACATCGACCTCGGCCAGACCGTCCCACCAGTTGTGCTCCTTGTCACCGAAACGACCGAACAGGCCATGCCAACGCATGCTTTCCAGGGCCAGGCCGATCGGCTCGTCCTCCGGGCCGCGCTTGAGGCGCGAACCGGACAGGTGGGGAAAGCGCTTGAGCAGGAAACGCCCGCTCCATTCCACCGGCGGAATCTTCAGCGGCCAGTAGGTGCGACTGACCTGGCAACCGAACAAGGCCGCCGAGGCCACCGCTGGCGCGCCCAGGTACTGGCCGCCGAGGGCCGCGGCCAGGGTCGTACCGCCCAGGGAATGGCCGATCCAGTGGGGAATCTGGCCGCTTTGCTCGCGAACGAACGCGGCAATGGCTGGCAAATCGTAGCGGGCGTAGTCGGCAACGCGATTGTTGCGGTAGTCCAGGTTGCGCGCCGAAAGCCCATGGCCACGCATTTCCGGGACCCAGACATCGAAGCCGGCACGCGCCAGGTAGGCGCCCAGGCCGATCCCCTTGGGGGAAAACCAGAAACGCCGGTTGGAAAAGCTGCCATGCAGGAGAACCACCGGCACCCCGCGGGCCTGTGGTTCGTCGGCCATGCCCAGGCGGGTCACCGCCAGCTCGACCGAGGAATCGGGGCTATTGCCCGGTTTCAAACGATAGACGTCTTCGCTCAGGTCGCCACGACGCTCGGCGCTGAGCAAAGCCACCGGAAAAAGATCACTGCTGCTTTGCATAAGGCTCTTGCACAAAAAAGGGCGATGCCTGCACGGCTTCGCCCCATATGACACAAAGTACCAGCGCCTGGGCGCCGGTACCCTCGTTCGGACTTACACCTGGCCTTCAGCCAGGAAGAACCAGGTTTCCAGCACGGTGTCCGGGTTCAGCGACACGCTTTCGATGCCCTGTTCCATCAGCCAGCGCGCCAGGTCCGGATGGTCCGACGGGCCCTGGCCACAGATGCCGATGTACTTGCCGGCCTTGTTGCAGGCCTGGATGGCGTTGGACAACAGCTTCTTCACCGCCGGGTTACGCTCGTCGAACAGGTGCGCGATGATCCCGGAGTCACGATCCAGGCCCAGGGTCAGTTGGGTCAGGTCGTTGGAACCGATGGAGAAACCGTCGAAGTGCTCGAGGAACTCGTCGGCCAGGATCGCGTTGGACGGCAGTTCGCACATCATGATCACCCGCAGGCCGTCCTGGCCACGGGCCAGGCCGTTGGCCGCCAGCAGCTCGACCACCTGGCTGGCTTCGCCGAGGGTACGGACGAACGGCACCATGATCTCGACGTTGGTCAGGCCCATCTCGTTGCGCACGCGCTTGAGTGCACGGCACTCCAGCTCGAAGCAGTCACGGAACGACTCGCTGATGTAGCGCGAGGCGCCGCGGAAACCCAACATCGGGTTTTCTTCTTCCGGCTCGTAGAGCTTGCCGCCGATCAGGTTGGCGTATTCGTTGGACTTGAAGTCCGACAGGCGCACGATGACCTTCTTCGGCCAGAACGCCGCGGCCAGGGTGCTGATGCCCTCGACCAGCTTCTCGACGTAGAAACCGACCGGATCGTCGTAGCCGGCGATGCGCTTGTCGACGCTTTCCTTGATTTCCAGCGGCAGGCCGGCGTAGTTCAGCAGCGCCTTGGGGTGCACGCCGATCATGCGGTTGATGATGAACTCCAGGCGGGCCAGGCCCACGCCGGCGTTCGGCAACTGCGCGAAGTCGAAGGCGCGGTCCGGGTTGCCGACGTTCATCATGATCTTGAACGGCAGCTCCGGCATGGCGTCGACGGAGTTTTTCTTGATGTCGAAGCCCAGTTCGCCTTCGAAGATGTAACCGGTGTCGCCCTCGGCGCAGGAAACGGTCACGCCCTGGCCATCCTTGAGCAGCTCGGTGGCGTTGCCGCAACCGACCACTGCCGGGATCCCCAGTTCACGGGCGATGATCGCCGCGTGGCAGGTGCGCCCGCCACGGTTGGTGACGATGGCGCTGGCGCGCTTCATCACCGGTTCCCAGTCCGGGTCGGTCATGTCGGAGACCAGCACGTCGCCCGCCTGGACCTTGTCCATCTCGGACACGTCCTTGATGATCCGCACCTTGCCGGCGCCGATGCGCTGGCCAATGGCTCGGCCTTCGGCCAGCACGGTGCCGGTTTCCTTGAGCAGGTAGCGCTCCATGACGTTGGCCTGGGTGCGGCTCTTCACGGTTTCAGGGCGGGCCTGGACGATGTACAGCTTGCCGTCGTCACCGTCCTTGGCCCATTCGATGTCCATCGGGCACTTGTAGTGCTTCTCGATGATCATCGCCTGCTTGGCCAGTTCGCTGACTTCGGCGTCGGTCAGGCAGAAACGCGCGCGATCGGCCTTGTCGACCTCGACGGTCTTGACCGAACGACCGGCCTTGGCCTCGTCGCCGTAGATCATCTTGATCGCCTTGCTGCCCAGGTTGCGGCGCAGGATCGCCGGGCGGCCAGCGCTCAGGGTGTTCTTGTGAACGTAGAATTCGTCCGGGTTGACCGCACCCTGCACGACGGTTTCGCCCAGGCCGTAGGCACCGGTGATGAACACCACGTCACGGAAGCCCGACTCGGTGTCGAGGGTGAACATCACGCCGGCGGTGCCGGTTTCCGAGCGGACCATGCGCTGCACGCCGGCCGACAGGGCGACCAGCTTGTGGTCGAAGCCCTGGTGGACGCGATAGGAGATGGCGCGGTCGTTGAACAGCGAGGCGAACACTTCCTTGGCCGCGCGGATGACGTTGTCGACGCCGCGGATGTTCAGGAAGGTTTCCTGCTGGCCGGCGAAGGAGGCGTCCGGCAGGTCTTCGGCGGTCGCCGAGGAGCGCACGGCCACGGCCACGTCCGGGTTGCCAGCCGACAGCGCGGCGAAGGCGGTGCGGATCTCGCTGTTGAGGCGCTCGGGGAACTCGGCCTCCATGATCCACTGGCGAATCTGCGCGCCGGTTTTGGCCAGGGCATTGACGTCATCCACGTCCAGCGCGTCCAGCGCGGCATGGATGCGGTCGTTCAGGCCACTCTGTTCGAGAAAATCGCGATACGCCTGAGCCGTAGTGGCAAAGCCGCCGGGAACCGATACACCGGCGCCCGCGAGGTTACTGATCATCTCGCCAAGGGATGCGTTCTTGCCCCCTACGTGCTCCACATCATGGACGCCGAGCTTATCGAGGGAAACTACGTACTCTACCAAGGTGATCTCTCCACTGACTGTGTTGGATGAAGCTCAGGGCGGGCCATTTGCAATGGCTGGTGGATCCGCTCTGTGGCCTGGACCTGGAAAATAAGTGAGAATGCCAGCCATTCCAGACTGGCAAATCCTGCCTATCATATCCAAGATTCGTCATCAGCTTAAGGCCCAAGGTGCAAATGAAACGATCTGCTTTCTTTATCTCCGATGGCACCGGCATCACCGCCGAAACCCTGGGTCAAAGCCTGTTGGCGCAGTTCGAGAACATTACCTTCGCCAAATCCACGCAACCCTACATCGATAGCGTGGAAAAGGCCCGGGCCGTGGTCCAGAAGATCAACAGCGCCGCCGAGCGGGACGGTTTGCGCCCGATCATCTTCGACACCATCGTCAACCAGGACATTCGTGAGATTCTCGCAACGTCCAATGGTTTCATGATCGACATATTTTCCACCTTCCTGGCGCCGCTGGAGCAGGAACTGAGCGAGCATTCCTCCTACTCGGTGGGCAAATCCCACTCCATTGGCGGCAATTCCAACTATATGGAGCGGATCGAGGCGGTGAACTTCGCCCTCGACAACGACGACGGCGCCCGTACCCACTACTACGACAAGGCCGACCTGATCCTGGTGGGCGTGTCGCGCTGCGGCAAGACACCGACGTGCCTGTACATGGCGATGCAGTTCGGGATTCGCGCGGCCAACTACCCGCTGACCGAGGAAGACATGGAGCGCCTGCAGTTGCCGACGGCCCTGCGCGCCCACCAGCACAAGCTGTTCGGCCTGACCATCGACCCCGACCGCCTGACCGCGATCCGCAACGAACGCAAGCCCAACAGCCGCTATTCGAGCTACGCCCAGTGCGAATTCGAGGTGCGCGAGGTAGAAAACCTGTTCCGCCGGGAAAATATCCCGCATATCAACTCCACGCATTTTTCCGTGGAGGAGATTTCGGCGAAAATCCTCGTGGAGAAAGGCGTGGAGCGGCGATTCAAGTAAGGATCAGAAGGGTGTGGTGAAGGAGCGGGCCTCTTCGCGGGCAAATCGGATCGCCGTACCGCCTGCTCCTACAGTTTCTCGTCGTGCCCGCAATTGTGTGCGACGCTCTCCTTGTAGGAGCAGGGCTTGCCCGCGAAGAGGCCGGCCCCGATAGCTCCAACTCAGAAGGCGTCGCCCGGCACCCGCACCCAACCTTCCATCAATACCCGTGCGCTGCGGCTCATGATGGCCTTGACCACGGTCCACTCACCGTCGGCCTGGGTCGCCTCGGCGCCGACCCGCAAGGTCCCCGACGGATGGCCGAATCGCACCGAGCTGCGTTCGCCGCCACCTGCCGCCAGGTTCACCAAGGTACCGGGAATCGCCGCTGCCGTGCCGATGGCTACCGCCGCGGTGCCCATCATCGCGTGATGCAGCTTGCCCATCGACAACGCCCGTACCAGCAGGTCCACATCCGCCGCGACCACCTGCTTGCCGCTCGATGCGGTGTAAGCGGTCGGCGGCGCGACGAACGCCACTTTCGGCGTGTGCTGGCGCTTGGCCGCTTCGTCGACATGGCTGATCAGCCCCATGCGCAGCGCACCATGGGCGCGAATGGTTTCGAACCGTGCCAGGGCCTGAGGATCGCCATTGATATCGCCCTGCAACTCGGTGCCGGTGTAGCCGATATCCGCAGCATTGACGAAGATCGTCGGAATCCCGGCATTGATCAAGGTTGCCTTGAACGTGCCGACACCCGGCACTTCCAGGTCATCCACCAGATTGCCGGTGGGGAACATCGAACCACCCGCGCCCTCCTCCTCGGCCGCCGGGTCCATGAACTCCAGTTGCACCTCGGCAGCGGGAAAGGTCACCCCGTCCAACTCGAAGTCGCCGGTTTCCTGGACCTGGCCGTTGGTGATCGGCACATGGGCGATGATGGTCTTGCCGATATTCACCTGCCAGATCCGCACCACCGCCACGCCATCCACTGGAACCCGCGCGGCATCCACCAGTCCGGCGCTGATTGCGAACGAACCGACCGCCGCCGACAGGTTACCGCAGTTGCCGCTCCAGTCGATGAAAGGTTTGTCGATCGAGACCTGGCCAAACAGGTAGTCGACGTCGTGATCGGCCTTGATGCTGCGCGACAGGATGACCGTCTTGCTGGTGCTGGAGGTCGCCCCGCCCATGCCGTCGATCTGTTTTTCATAGGGGTCGGGACTGCCGATCACCCGCAGCAACAGCGCATCACGCGCCGCGCCAGGCAACTGTGCGACCTCGGGCAGGTCGTCGAGGTTGAAAAACACCCCCTTGCTGGTGCCGCCACGCATGTAGGTGGCGGGGATTCTGATTTGTGCTGCGTGGGTCATAAGGTCTCCTGCGGAGTCCAGGACATGAATGGGATCGTTTCCTGTAGGAGCCGGCTTGCTGACGATGGCAATTTAACAAGCAACATTTTTGTTGACTGATACACCGCTATCGCCAGCAAACCGGCTCCTACAAAGGTTTTCTCTTGTCAGCTCACGGTGACCGACTGGAGGAAATCCTGGGCAAAACGCTGAAGCACACCGCCGGCCTCGTAGATCGACACCTCCTCGGCGGTATCCAGGCGGCAGGTCACCGGTACTTCAATATGCTCGCCGTCCTTGCGCTGGATCACCAGGGTCAGGGTCGCCCGTGGCGTACGCTCGCCAAGCACGTCAAACGTCTCGGTGCCGTCGATGCCGAGGGTCTTGCGATCGGTCCCCGGCTTGAACTCCAGCGGCAGCACGCCCATGCCCACCAGGTTGGTGCGGTGGATACGCTCGAAGCCCTCGGCAACGATCGCCTCGACCCCCGCCAGCCGCACGCCCTTGGCCGCCCAGTCGCGGGACGAGCCCTGGCCGTAGTCGGCACCGGCAATGATGATCAACGGCTGCTTGCGCTCCATGTAGGTCTCGATGGCCTCCCACATGCGCATCACCTGGCCTTCCGGCTCGACTCGCGCCAGGGAACCCTGCTTGACCTTGCCATTCTCCTGGACCATTTCGTTGAACAGTTTCGGATTGGCGAAGGTCGCACGCTGGGCGGTGAGGTGGTCGCCGCGGTGGGTCGCGTAGGAGTTGAAGTCCTCCTCCGGCAGGCCCATTTTCGCCAGGTACTCGCCAGCCGCACTGTCCAGCAGGATCGCGTTGGACGGCGACAGGTGATCGGTGGTGATGTTGTCCGGCAGCACCGCCAGCGGGCGCATGCCCTTGAGCGGCCGGGCACCGGCCAACGCGCCTTCCCAGTACGGCGGACGGCGGATGTAGGTGCTCATCGGCCGCCAGTCGTAGAGCGGCTCGACCTTCGGCCCGTGGTCCTCATGGATGGCGAACATCGGCGTGTAGACCTTGCGGAACTGCTCGGGCTTGACCGAGGCCTTGACCATCGCGTCGATTTCCTCGTCGCTCGGCCAGATATCCTTGAGGCGGATTTCCTTGCCGTCGGCATCGCGGCCCAGCACATCCTTCTCGATATCGAAGCGGATGGTGCCGGCGATCGCATAGGCCACCACCAGCGGCGGCGAAGCCAGGAACGCCTGCTTGGCGTAAGGGTGGATACGCCCGTCGAAATTGCGGTTGCCCGAGAGCACGGCCGTGGCATAGAGGTCACGGTCGATGATTTCCTGCTGGATCACCGGGTCCAGCGCTCCGGACATGCCGTTGCAGGTGGTGCAGGCGAAAGCCACCACGCCAAAGCCCAGCTGTTCCAGCTCGTCGGTCAGCCCGGCTTCATCCAGGTACAACGCCACGGCCCGGGAGCCCGGCGCCAGCGACGACTTGACCCACGGTTTGCGGGTCAGTCCCAGGCGGTTGGCATTGCGCGCCAACAGGCCGGCGGCGATGACGTTGCGCGGGTTGCTGGTATTGGTGCAACTGGTGATGGCGGCAATGATCACCGCGCCGTCAGGCATCTGCCCCGGCACTTCGCTCCACTGCCCGGCGATCCCCTTGGCCGCCAGGTCGCTGGTGGCGACGCGCGCATGCGGGTTGCTGGGCCCGGCCATATTGCGCACCACCGACGACAGGTCGAACTGCAGGCCGCGCTCGTACTGCGCGCCCTTGAGGCTGTCGGCCCACAGGCCGCTCTCGCGGGCGTAGGTCTCGACCAGTTGCACCTGCTCGTCTTCACGACCGGTGAGCTTCAGGTAGTCGATGGTCTGCTGGTCGATATAGAACATCGCCGCCGTGGCACCGTACTCCGGAGCCATGTTGGAAATGGTCGCGCGGTCACCCAGGGTCAGCGCACTGGCACCTTCACCGAAAAACTCCAGGTAGGCCCCAACGACTTTCTGCTTGCGCAGGAACTCGGTCAGCGCCAGCACCATGTCGGTGGCGGTGATGCCCGGCTGCAGCTTGCCGGTCAGCTCGACGCCGACGATTTCCGGCAGGCGCATCCAGGAAGCGCGCCCGAGCATCACGCTTTCGGCTTCGAGGCCGCCAACACCAATGGCGATCACGCCCAGCGCATCGACATGAGGCGTGTGACTGTCGGTACCGACACAGGTGTCGGGAAAGGCCACGCCGTCACGTGCCTGGATCACCGGGGACATTTTCTCCAGGTTGATCTGGTGCATGATGCCGTTGCCCGGCGGGATTACGTCGACGTTCTTGAAAGCCTTCTTGGTCCAGTCGATGAAGTGGAAACGGTCCTCGTTGCGACGATCCTCGATGGCGCGGTTCTTGGTGAACGCATCCGGGTCGAAACCACCGCACTCCACCGCCAGCGAGTGGTCGACGATCAATTGGGTCGGCACCACCGGATTGACCTGGGCCGGATCACCGCCCTGGTCGGCGATGGCATCGCGCAGGCCGGCCAGGTCCACCAATGCGGTCTGGCCGAGGATGTCGTGGCAGACCACGCGGGCCGGGAACCAGGGGAAGTCCAGGTCACGCTTGCGCTCGATCAGTTGCTTGAGCGAATCGGTGAGCGTCGCCGGCTCGCAGCGGCGCACCAGGTTCTCGGCCAGGACCCGGGAGGTGTAGGGCAAGGTGGCGTAGGCCCCTGGCTGGATCGCCTCGACCGCCGCGCGGGCGTCGAAAAAGTCCAGGTGACTGCCGGGCAACGGTTTACGGTATTGGGTATTCATGGTCTGGGACTCGATCACGGTAAGGTCAACGGCAGGCGCAGGTCCCCTGAGCCGCCTGGCACTCATCCATGGCGAGTGGGCTTGCCCACGCTCGACGGCAAGGCCGTCGCAGAACCAGGCGGCGCGCTCTCACGGGGAGAACGTATCGCCTGGACTCGGGGTTGCTGCGCAACCCAGCGGAGGCAAGCCCCCTCGCCACAGTCCGAGGTGGCAGGCCTCAGGGATGGCTCGCGCCCTCCAGTCAGCGACGCTCGATTGGCACGAACTTGCGCTGGTCGACGCCGGTGTACTCGGCGCTCGGACGGATGATGCGATTGTTGGCACGCTGCTCGAACACATGCGCCGCCCAGCCGGTCAGGCGCGAGCAGACGAAGATCGGCGTGAACAGCTTGGTCGGGATGCCCATGAAGTGATAAGCCGAGGCATGGTAGAAATCGGCGTTGGGGAACAGCTTCTTCTGCTCCCACATGGTCTTGTCGATGGCTTCGGAAACCGGGAACAGCACGGTATCACCGACTTCCTCGGCGAGTTTTTTCGACCAGCCCTTGATGACCTCGTTGCGTGGGTCGCTGTCCTTGTAGATCGCGTGGCCGAAGCCCATGATCTTGTCCTTGCGCGCTAGCATGCCGAGGGTGCCTTCGATGGCCTCCTGGGCCGAACCGAAACGTTCGATCATCTCCATCGCCGCCTCGTTGGCACCGCCGTGCAGCGGGCCGCGCAGCGAACCGATGGCCGCCGTGACGCAGGAAAACAGGTCGGACAGCGTCGACGCACAGACCCGCGCGGTGAAGGTCGAGGCGTTGAACTCATGCTCCGCGTAGAGGATCAGCGACACATCCATCACCTTGCGGTGCAGCTCGCTCGGCGCCTTGCCGTGCAAAAGGTGCAGGAAATGCCCGCCCAGGGACTCTTCGTCGGTCGTGCAGTCGATACGCTTGCCGTCATGGCTGAAGCGGTACCAGTAGCACATGATCGCCGGGAAGGCCGCCAGCAGGCGGTCGGTGGTTTCATGCTGGCGGGAGAAATCGCCTTCGGGCTCGATGTTGCCCAGGAAGGAACAGCCGGTACGCATCACGTCCATCGGGTGGGCGTCGGCCGGAATGCGCTCCAGCACTTCTTTCAGCGCCTGGGGCAGGTCGCGCAGGGTGCGCAGCTTGCCCATGTAGGCCGCCAGTTCGGTGGCGTTGGGCAGTTCGCCGTACAGCAGCAGGTAGGCGACTTCCTCGAAGCGCGCCTCGGCCGCCAGTTCACGCACGTCATAACCACGATAGGTCAGGCCGGCACCGGCCTGGCCCACGGTGGACAAGGCGGTTTGCCCGGCGACCTGGCCGCGCAGGCCGGCACCGCTCAATACTTTTGCTTCAGCCATTGCTCTCTCCAAATTCTTGTAGGTTGTCGGGGATTGGCATCTATCAGCCTCTACACCCTGCAGGAGCGCGGCTTGCCGGCGAAAGGGCCCTCAAGCCCTGCACCGCCCGGCGAGCCGCCGCCTGCCAAGGCAATAAATCAGCCCTTCTTCTGGGCGAACAACGCATCGAGCTTCTGCTCGAAGGCGTGATAGTCGATGCGATCGTAAAGCTCCATGCGGGTCTGCATGGTGTCGATCACGTTCTGCTGGGTACCGTCACGCCGAATCGCGGTGTAGACGTTTTCCGCCGCCTTGTTCATGGCGCGGAACGCCGACAGCGGGTAAAGCACCAGCGACACATCGGCGGACGCCAGTTGTTCGGTGGTGTACAGCGGCGTCGCGCCGAACTCGGTGATGTTGGCCAGGATCGGCGCCTTCACCCGGTTGGCGAACAGCTTGTACATCTCGAGTTCGGTGATGGCCTCGGGAAAAATCATGTCGGCACCGGCTTCGATGCACGCGGCCGCCCGGTCCAGGGCCGATTCCAGGCCCTCTACCGCCAGGGCGTCGGTACGCGCCATGATCACGAAGCTGTCATCGATACGGGCATCGACGGCCGCCTTGATCCGGTCGACCATTTCCTGCTGGGACACGATTTCCTTGTTCGGCCGGTGTCCGCAACGCTTGGCGCCAACCTGGTCCTCGATGTGGATCGCCGCCGCGCCGAACTTGCTCATCGAGCGCACGGTGCGCGCGACGTTGAACGCCGAGGAGCCGAAGCCGGTGTCGACATCCACCAGCAGCGGCAGGTCGCAGACATCGGTGATACGCCGCACGTCGGTCAGCACGTCGTCCAGGCCGGTGATGCCCAGGTCCGGCAGGCCGAGGGAGCCGGCAGCGACCCCGCCACCCGACAGATAGATCGCCTTGAACCCGGCACGCTTGGCCAGCAGGGCGTGGTTGGCGTTGATCGCCCCGACCACCTGCAGTGGATGTTCGCTGGCGACCGCATCACGGAAACGCTGACCGGGCGTGTTTTTGTTGGAACCCTGACTCATGACTCACCTCGTGGAGTGGCTGTCGGTTTCGCGCTGTCCTGGTAGTGACGCGCAATATTGCGTTTCGAGGCGCCGATGTGACGGCGCATCAACAATTCGGCCAGTTCGCCATCGCGATCGGCGATCGCATCGAGAATCCGGTGATGCTCGGCAAAGGCCTGGCGTGGCCGGTTGGGTGTCGCAGAGAACTGGATGCGATACATGCGCACCAGTTGATACAGCTCGCCGCAGAGCATCTGGGTCAGGGTCCGGTTGCCGGCGCCCTGGATGATCCGATAGTGAAAGTCGAAGTCGCCTTCCTGCTGGTAATAGCCGACACCCGCCTGGAACGCCGCGTCGCGTTCGTGGGTGTGCAGCACCTGGCGCAGTTCCTCGATCTCTTCATTGGTCATGCGCTCGGCCGCGAGGCGGCAGGCCATGCCTTCGAGGGATTCGCGGATTTCATAAAGCTCGATCAGTTCGGCATGGCTGAGCGAGACCACTCGCGCGCCGACGTGGGGCACCCGCACCAGCAGGCGTTGCCCCTCCAGGCGGTGAATGGCTTCGCGCAACGGGCCACGGCTGATGCCATAGGTGCGCGCCAGTTCCGGCTCGGAGATCTTGCTGCCAGGGGCGATCTCGCCCTTGACGATAGCCGCCTGGATACGCCGGAAGACGTTCTCGGACAGGGTTTCCGAATCTTCCTGGGGAGTCGCCAGCGGCTCCAGATTCTCCAGCATATTGTCGACACCTTTAAAATCAATGAGGCTAAAACTAGCCAAAACAACCAGGCCAGTCAAAGAATTAATCGATATTGTCGACAATAGTCTAAGAGCGCTGATCAATAGCGCATCATGCCGGGGAGCGTTGATCGGGTAGGCCCGCGGCGCTGGCGCCATAAAACCAGCATGCTAGAATGCCGCGCGCACCTGAAGATGCCATGCCTGTCATCTTCATCTGACAGACGCACGAGCGCTTGCGCGGTATTGCCAGTCACCTTGAATACGCGCCAGGAATTATGAGACTCAAGCTCTTCCCCCTACTGCTCCTGTTCCTGCTCGGCCTGCCGGGCATGGGCTTCGCCGCTGAGAAGACCGTATACGGCCTGAACGAATACGCGACCCTGGCCGGCATCGATCTGGAAGTCGCAGCCAAACTCGACACCGGCGCCAAGACCGCCTCCCTCAGCGCCCGCGATATCAAACGCTTCAAGCGCGATGGCGAAAGCTGGGTACGCTTCTACCTGGCCATAGACACCGCACACTCACACCCCATCGAACTGCCACTGGCCCGGGTCAGCAAGATCAAGCGCCGCTCCGGCGACTACGACCCGGACGAGGACAAGGCCTATACCGCCCGCCCGGTAGTGACCCTGAATATCTGCATGGGCACGGCCTTGCGCACGATAGAAGTGAACTTGACCGACCGAAGTGCTTTCCAATATCCGCTCCTGATTGGCTCCGAAGCGCTCAAGCGCTTCGATGCGCTGGTAGACCCCAGCCTTAAATACGCTGCCGGCAAACCCGCCTGCATCGCCGACGCTCAAACCGCCGAGTAATTCGCATGCGTTCTCTTACCCTCCATCTGAAAATCCTGATCGCCATCCTGGTGGTGCTGGGTATTTCGGTCACGGCCTATCAGATTTTCGTGCTGGGTATTCCGGTCACTGAAGACGCCACCGATGACCTGTGGAACATCGACGCCAAGGTCGAGTTCGTCGCCGCCAGCAAGGACCCGGTGAAGATCCAGATGTTCGTGCCGCCACTGAGCCGCGACTATGTGAGTCTCAACGAGAGCTTCATCTCCAACAACTACGGGGTCAGCGTCAACCGCACCGACGGCAACCGCAAAGTCACCTGGTCGGCCCGTCGGGTCAGCGGCAAGCAGACGCTCTACTACCGCCTGGTGCTGACCAAGCGCTACACCGGCGAAAAACCCAAGGTAAAGGGTCCGACCTTCCGTGACAGCATGGCCATCGAAGGCCCGGAAAAAGTCGCCGCTGAAGCCCTGATGGCACCGATCCGCCAGCACTCGGCCGACGTCGAAACCTTCATCGGTGAAACCATCAAGCGCGTCAACAACCTCGCCGACGACAACGTCAAGCTGCTGCTGGCGGGCGATCCGTCGACCCCGCACAAGGCGCAGATCATCGAACTGTTGCTGTCCATCGCCCACGTGCCGCTGGAAAAGGTCCACACCATTCGCCTGGTGGCCGACCAGCCACAGACGCCGGAACTCTGGCTGCGCAGTTTCAACGGCAACGATTGGCTGTACTTCAACCCGGACACCGGCGAACAGGGCCTGCCCGAGGACCGCCTGGTGTGGTGGACCGGCGACGACAACCTGATCAGCGTCGAAGGCGGCAAGAAGGCCAGCGTCAATTTCAGCCTCAACAACAGCGAGATGAATGCCATCCGCCTGGCCAAGCTGACCGACGAGAATTCCGACGCCAACTTCCTCGAATACTCGCTCTACGGCCTGCCGCTGCAGACCCAGCAGACGTTCATGATCATGGTAATGATCCCGATCGGCGTGCTGGTGATCCTGATCCTGCGCAACCTGATCGGCCTGCAGACCCTCGGCACCTTCACTCCGGTGCTGATCGCCCTGGCATTCCGCGAGACCCAGCTGGGTTTCGGTATCGTGCTGTTCACCATCATCACCGCGCTCGGCCTGTCGCTGCGCTCGTATCTGGAACACCTGAAGCTGCAGATGCTGCCACGACTGTCGGTGGTGTTGACCTTCGTCGTGGTGCTGATCGCCGCCATCAGCCTGTTCAGCCACAAGCTCGGCCTGGAACGCGGCCTGTCGGTGGCGCTGTTCCCGATGGTGATCCTGACCATGACCATCGAACGCCTGTCCATCACCTGGGAAGAACGCGGCGGCGGCCATGCGATGAAGGTCGCGATCGGCACCCTGTTCGCCGCCTCGCTGGCGCACCTGATCATGAGCGTGCCGGAGCTGGTGTATTTCGTCTTCACCTTCCCGGCGATCCTGCTGATCCTGGTGGGCTTCATGCTGGCCATGGGACGCTATCGCGGTTACCGCCTGACCGAGCTGGTACGCTTCAAGGCCTTTCTCAAGGAAGACGCCTGATGTTCGGCCTGTGGAAAACCTGGAAGGCCCTGGAAGCCAAGGGCATCATGGGGATCAACCGGCGTAACGCCGACTACGTGCTCAAGTACAACAAGCGCAGCCTGTATCCGATCGTCGATGACAAGATCATCACCAAGGAACGGGCAATCGCCGCCGGCATCCACGTGCCGGAAATGTACGGGGTGATCTCCACCGAAAAGGACATCGACAAGCTCGGCGAAATCATCGGCGGGCGCAGCGACTTCGTCATCAAGCCAGCCCAGGGCGCCGGCGGTGACGGCATCCTGGTGATCGCCGACCGCTTCGAGGGGCGCTACCGGACCATTTCCGGGCGGATCATCAGCCACGAGGAAATCGAGCACCAGGTGTCCAGCATCCTTACCGGGCTCTACTCCCTCGGCGGCCATCGCGACCGCGCGCTGATCGAATACCGGGTGACCCCCGACCAGATTTTCAGGAGCATCAGCTACGAAGGCGTGCCGGATATCCGCATCATCGTGTTGATGGGCTACCCAGTGATGGCCATGCTGCGGCTGCCGACCCGCCAATCCAGCGGCAAGGCCAACCTGCACCAGGGTGCCATCGGCGTCGGTGTCGACCTGGCTACCGGCCTGACCCTGCGCGGCACCTGGCTGAACAACATCATCCGCAAGCACCCCGACACCACCAATGCGGTGGATGGCGTGCAACTGCCCAACTGGGACGGTTTCATGAAGCTCGCCGCCGGTTGCTACGAGTTGTGCGGCCTGGGCTACATCGGCGTCGACATGGTCCTGGACCAGGACAAGGGCCCGCTGATTCTCGAACTCAACGCCCGCCCCGGACTGAACATCCAGATCGCCAACGACTGCGGCCTGACCACTCGCGCCCAAGCCGTCGAGGCGCACCTGGAGGCGCTGACGGCTGCCGGCACCAGCGAAACCGTGGAGGAGCGGGTGCGTTTCGTCCAGGGCCTGTTCGGTCACGTCGCGCCACGCAATACCTGACACCTGTGGGGGCGGCTTGTCGGGACATGGATATAACCACTACCGACATCCCTCTAGGAGCATTTCCTACAGGAGATTACAATCGCCCTCCCCGACCCCAAGGCTGATTCGCCCCGCATGTCGACCTGTTCCGTACACCCGCTGCCCTACACCCCCGATCCCGCCCGTTATTTCGCGGCCATTCGCCATGCTCCCGGCGCGGTGCTGCTCGACAGCGGCAGGCCGGCGGCGGAGCGTGGGCGCTACGACCTGCTCAGTGCCTGGCCGCTGGAGCAACTGGCGGTGTTGCCGAATGAAGGTGGCGAAGATTTCCTCACGCGCTTGCGCAACACCCTGGCACAACTGGGGCGGGCGGAATTGCCCGTCGGCGTCGAACTGCCGTTCGCCGGTGGCCTGATCGGCTATCTGAGCTACGATTTCGGACGTCACCTCGAAGCGCTGCCCAGCCACGCCCAGGATGACTTGCACCTGCCCGACGCGCGCTTCGGCCTGTACGCCTGGGCACTGGTCAGCGATCACCAGCAGGCCACCAGCCAACTGGTGTTCCACCCGGCGCTGGAACAGGACGAACGCGAACGCCTGGTCCTACTGTTCAGCCAGCCATCCACAAGCGGGCACGAGTACTTCCGACTGACTGCGCCGATGACCGCCGACCTCGACGCCGATTCGTACCACCAGGCCTTTGAACGCATCCAGCAGTACATTCAGGCCGGCGACTGTTATCAGGTCAACTTCGCCCAGCGGTTCCGCGGACAATGCCAAGGCGATCCGTGGCTCGCCTACCAGGCCTTGCGCGCCGCCTGCCCGACACCGTTCTCGGGCTTCCAGAGCCTGCCGGACAACGGCGCGGTACTGAGCCTGTCGCCGGAGCGCTTCGTCCGGGTCAGCGCCGGCCAGGTGGAAACCCGTCCCATCAAGGGCACCCGGCCACGCGGCCGAGACGCCCATGAAGATGCCGCCAATGCCCGGGAACTGCTGGACAGCCCCAAGGACCGCGCGGAAAACCTGATGATCGTCGACCTGCTGCGCAACGACCTCGGTCGCACCTGCAGGATCGGCAGTGTCCGCGTGCCGGAGTTGTTCAGCCTGGAGAGCTACCCGAACGTGCATCACCTGGTCAGCAGCGTGACCGGCGAACTGGCTGCCGGGCGCGATGCCCTCGACCTGATCGGCGGCAGCTTCCCTGGCGGCTCGATCACCGGCGCACCGAAGATCCGAGCCATGCAGATCATCGACGAACTCGAACCGACGCGCCGGGCCCTGTACTGCGGCTCGCTGCTGTACCTCGACGTACGCGGCGAAATGGATAGCTCGATCGCCATCCGCAGCCTGCTGGTAAAAGATGGCCAGGTCAGTTGCTGGGGCGGTGGCGGGATCGTCGCCGACTCCGACTGGCAGGCCGAATACCAGGAATCCATTACCAAGGTGAAGGTGCTGCTCGATACCTTGCAGACACTCTGAACCAATCAGTATCACCTGGTGTGGGAGCCAGCAAGCGGAGCTCCGCCCGGCCGTCTTCCACAAGCAGTATTTTGTTACTATTGCCGCCTATATGAGCGCAAAGCGCCAATGACTGTAGGAACCGCCTGATGAGTCAATCGTTCGACGTCGCCGAACTCGCCGCGACATACGCCACAAAATCGCCCCAGGACATCCTCAAGCTGGCCTTCTCCCAGTTTGGCGACGACCTGTGGATATCCTTCAGCGGCGCCGAGGACGTGGTGCTGGTGGACATGGCCTGGAAACTGAACAAGAACGTCAAGGTGTTCAGCCTCGACACCGGCCGCCTGCATCCGGAAACCTATCGGTTCATCGACCAGGTCCGCGAGTTCTACAAGATCGACATCGAGCTGGTTTCCCCGGATCACACCCGCCTCGAACCCTTCGTCAAGGAAAAGGGCCTGTTCAGCTTCTACAAGGACGGCCACGGCGAATGCTGCGGCGTACGCAAGATCGAGCCACTGCGGCGCAAGTTGTCCGGCGTGCGCGCCTGGGCCACCGGCCAGCGTCGCGACCAGAGCCCTGGCACCCGCAGCCAGGTGGCCGCACTGGAAATCGACAGCGCCTTCTCGACGCCGGAACGCACCCTGTACAAGTTCAACCCACTGGCGCAGATGAGCAGCGAGGAAGTCTGGGGTTACATCCGCATGCTGGAGCTGCCCTATAACAGCCTGCATGAACGCGGCTTCATCAGCATCGGCTGCGAACCCTGCACCCGTCCGGTATTGCCGAACCAGCACGAGCGTGAAGGTCGCTGGTGGTGGGAAGAGGCCACGCAGAAAGAGTGCGGCCTGCACGCAGGCAACCTGATCAGCAAAGGCTGAAGCCCACGCCGAACCGCAGCGAAGAGGGCCTGGAGAACGCTTTCACTGTTTTCACACCAGCCCCCATGAAAAAGCCCCGAACCAGTCGGGGCTTTTTCGTGTTCGCGATTGCACCGAAAAATCAGTGCACCGGCAGTTCGACACCCTCGAACAGATCTTCCAGCTCCTGCTTGTTGTGGCACTGGATCGCCTTGGCCATCACTTCGCGGGTCAGGTGCGGCGCAAACTTCTCGATGAAATCGCACATGAAGCCGCGCAGGAAGGTGCCACGACGGAAACCGATCTTGGTGATACTGGACTCGAACAGCTCGCTGGCATCGAGCACCACCAGGTCCTTGTCGAGCACGGTATCGACCGCCATCTTCGCCACGATCCCCACGCCCAGGCCCAGGCGCACATAGGTCTTGATCACGTCGGCGTCGGCAGCGGTGAACACCACCTTCGGCGTCAGGCCGCGATGGCTGAAGGCTTCGTCCAGCTTGGAGCGCCCGGTGAAACCGAACACGTAGGTGACGATCGGGTACTCGGCCAGGGCCTCCAGGGTCAGCTTCGGCAGCTTGGTCAGCGGATGCCCCTGGGGCACCACGACGCAGCGGTTCCAGCGGTAGCACGGCATCATCACCAGATCACCGAACAACTCCAGCGCCTCGGTGGCGATGGCGAAGTCGACGGTGCCGTCGGCAGCCATCTCGGCGATTTGCATCGGCGAGCCCTGGTGCATGTGCAAGGCAACATCCGGGTACTGCTTGATGAAGTTGCTGATCACCGGTGGCAAGGCGTAGCGCGCCTGGGTATGGGTGGTAGCGATCGACAGGGTGCCTTTCTTCTCGTTGGAGAACTCCTGGGCGATCTGCTTGATGCTCTCGACCTTGCGCAGGATTTCGCCGGCGGTGGTGATGATGCGCTCACCGGCCGGGGTCACCCGGGTCAGGTGCTTGCCGCTGCGAGCGAACACTTCGACGCCCAGCTCGTCTTCGAGCAGGCGGATCTGCTTGCTGATACCCGGCTGTGAGGTGTAGAGGCTTTGCGCCGTCGCGGAAACGTTGAGGTCGTGGTGCGCCACTTCCCAGATGTAGCGCAGTTGTTGAAGCTTCATATGTATCCCTCAAAGCAGGTAGACGCCACAGGCAGCAGCGGCGATATATAACTATATGAAAGGTTTGAAGAATAAATCTAGAACTTTTTATCAATTCGCTGAATTTCGCCTCAGCTATCGTCGTGCCGACGGCGTTGCAGCAACGGCACGAGGTACACGGGTACTGGCGACAGCTGCAGCACCCGCGTTGCAGTACGACCCAAGTGTGGCTCCGCGCCAGTGCCATGGCTGTGACCTCCGACAATCAACAGGTCGACTGCCAGCCGTTGCGCGAGGGCGAGAATGACGTGCGAAGGATCACCCTGGAGCACCTGGACCGACTGGATCATCGCCAGGTCCTGCTGCCCCTCCCCCAATTCCTCGCGAAAACTGTCCAATACCCGCTGCTCGATATTGGCCATCACGGTGTTAAGACCCTGGCTGTGCAATTGGTTCAATGCCTGCTCATCCAGGTAACTCTGCAACACCGACTCCGCAAACAGCCCCATGGGTTCCACTGCATGCACCACATGCAGGTCAGCCTTGAAAGTTCGTGCCAGGCCCAGTGCATGCTGCATGACGTAAGGCGCATACAGGCCGAGGTCGGTTGCATACAGCATCGAACGAATCATGGGACCTCCTCGATTGCCAGAATGGCGGAGATGGATTGAGCTTAGCAGCGCGCCGACCAGTTCGGCGCCCTGCTGGTCGGGCTAATCCGTAGCCTCAGGCATTGTTAGCATCGATGAAAGCCAGGGCCTGGTACAAGGCGCGAATCCTCGGCAGCTCGCAACCGGCTTGACGGGCCGCAGCCAGCGGACGGGCATACACCGCATCGAGTTCCAGCGGCCGCCGGTGCACGAAATCGTGGTGCATGCTCGGCCAGTAATCCGGCATCCGTTCCGTGACCTTGAATAGATGCTCGGCGTAGCCCGCTGGCAACACATAACCACAGGCCTGCGCGCCTTGCACCACCTCGGCCATCAGCGCCTGGATCAGTTCACGGCTGCTGGTATCGCTCATCAGCGGCGTAGTGCTGGCCCGTAACAGCACCGAGAGGCCGTTATAGGGAACGTTCCACACCAATTTCTGCCAGCGCGCCTGCTGCAGGTTGGCCATCGCCTGGGACTCGATGCCAGCCTGGCGGAACAGCCCTGCGCCCTCCTCGACCAGTGCCTGGCGCGCGGCTTCGTCGTCCTGCAACGGACCGCTGTGATAACCGATGCTCACCGCCCCCAGGGCCTGGTGCACAACGGCTCCGGGACCGGTGCGGTGTACGCAGATGAAACACAGCCCGCCGAGCAGGTGCAGCGAATCGGGCAGCAGCGGGCGCAGGTCCTCTTCCACATCCAGGCCATTCTGCAATAACAGCACCTTGGCGCCAGGTGCCGCGGCCTTGGTGATCAATGGGGCAAGGCCGGCATTGGCAGTCGTCTTGGCGCCTACCAGCAACCAATCGCAGGGCGGCAAGTCGTCGGCCGAGGCGTAGGCCTGGACCGGATCCAGGTGCAGCGGGCCATGCACCGCACTGTCGATATGCAGCCCGCCATCGGCCACCGTGCAAAATTCGCTGCGCAGCAGAAAGTGCACGTCGAAGCCGGCACGCGCCAGCATCACGCCATAGAAACCGCCGATCGCACCGGTACCGATAATACCGATACGCGGCCTTTGAACTGAAAGGGTCATGGCAACTCCTCGGGGATTCGCATCAGGGCCTGCTGCAGGCCGTCGGTCAACTCGCGCAGGCCCAACCGGGAGCGCAAGGCACCATAAAATTCGCCATCCCTGACCACGAACAGGGCCGGCAGGTGAAACACTTCATAACGCTGGACCAGCCCGCCATTGTCAGCGGCGTCGATCCAGCACAGCCGCTCGACTGGCAGCCCCAGCTCGGGCAGGACCTGGCGGGCAAAGCGACAGGATGCACAGCCGACGCTGGTAAAGATCACCAGCGATACCCCTGGCTGGTCCAGCAGATACCGGTCCGCGTCAAAATCGGACAACTCGACCCCCTTCACTATACTGGGAAAGGGTTTTTCCGGTGACCGGCACAGGGAGTCGTTTCTCATGAAATGCGTATTCCGAGCCTGGGCGAAAGCGCATGTTACTCCGGCTACGTGGCCTGGTGCCTGAAACGCAGGCCTGTATTTCTGGTGGGCACCGCCTTTGTCGATCCGCAAACCCGGTTCGGCGCTCGCCTCGAACAGCCCTTCACCAGGGCCCTGCTGGATTAAACAGGCCTCTGCCCATTGCCCGGCCACGGCCTAACGCGCTAAGGTTCGGCTCCCCGACACGCTCATATCGCTGTGCTCCGCCGCGCGGGGCTGGCGACCGGCACCCGTGACCTGACGAGTAACACGATGGCTGATTTACCGATCAACGACCTAAACGTCGCCTCCAACGAGACGCTGATCACGCCTGATCAGCTCAAGCGTGACATTCCCCTGAGCGAGGCTGCCCTGCGCACCGTCACCAAGGGCCGCGAGGTGATTCGCAACATTCTCGATGGCAAGGACCATCGCCTGTTCGTCGTCATCGGGCCCTGCTCGATCCACGACATCAAGGCAGCCCACGAATATGCCGAACGCCTCAAGGTACTCGCTGCCGAGGTTTCGGACAGCCTGTACCTGGTCATGCGCGTGTATTTCGAGAAGCCGCGGACCACGGTCGGCTGGAAAGGCCTGATCAACGATCCGTACCTGGACGACTCGTTCAAGATCCAGGACGGCCTGCACATCGGTCGTCAGTTGCTGCTGGACCTGGCCGAAATGGGCCTGCCGACCGCCACCGAAGCCCTCGACCCGATCTCCCCGCAGTACCTGCAGGACCTGATCAGTTGGTCGGCCATCGGCGCGCGTACCACCGAATCGCAGACCCACCGGGAAATGGCCTCCGGCCTGTCCTCGGCCGTCGGTTTCAAGAACGGCACCGACGGTGGCCTGACCGTGGCGATCAACGCCCTGCAATCGGTTTCCAAGCCACACCGCTTCCTCGGTATCAACCAGGAAGGCGGCGTGTCTATCGTCACCACCAAGGGCAACGCTTATGGTCACGTGGTACTGCGTGGCGGCAACGGCAAGCCCAACTATGACTCGGTGAGTGTCGCCCTCTGCGAGCAGGCGCTGAGCAAGGCCGGGATCCAGAACAACATCATGGTCGACTGCAGCCACGCCAACTCCAACAAGGACCCGGCCCTACAGCCGCTGGTGATGGAAAACGTCGCCAACCAGATCCTCGAAGGCAACCAGTCGATCATCGGCCTGATGGTCGAAAGTCATCTGAACTGGGGCTGCCAGGCGATTCCGAAAGACCTCGCCGACCTGCAGTATGGCGTATCGATCACCGACGCCTGCATCGACTGGGACAGCACCGAGAAAACCTTGCGCAGCATGCACGCCAAGCTCAAGGATGTACTGCCCAAGCGTGGCCGCGGCTGATAGCACGGCCAACGCACGCAAACGAAAACGCCGGGCAATGCCCGGCGTTTTCATGTGTGTTCGATGGATTCAGGTCTTGGCGGCGTGCCGCTGATGCCGCTCCATGTAGCGTTCCACATAGGAGCAGGAAGGAATGACCGTGTAGCCCATGCGCTCGGCATATTCCAGCGCCTGCTCGGTCAATGCCGCCGCAATGCCCCGGCCACGCAATGCGTTGGGCACGAAGGTGCGGTAGATATCCAGGGTCTGCTTACCCAGGTCCATATAGGTCAGGTAGGCACGATGACCGTCCACATTGGTCTCGAATTGATGACCAGCCTGGTCATGGTGGATGGACAACGCCTCGCTCATCACTACTCCTCGCGGGTCTTGGTATTCGACCCTACCTTACCGATGTTTATCCGGCGAAGGAACCTCTACGCCACCCCGTGCCTGTTTGGACAACGAGAAAAGCCGACCGCTCCCTGAAAAAACGAGCACGTATCAAATAGTAGGCACCCTTGGCAAAAATGCTCAAGACACGCTCGTCACGTCAGCCAGCGCCATGTCGATCATAGCGCGGGCAAACATTCCCTTGCGGGTGAAAAGCTGAACGCTGGCTGAAAATTGCCGGAATGTCATGCTGTATGACGCACGCTCCCGGTTAAAGTCACTTTTCAACTAGCAAAAGACACTCCCCGTCCAATCGACGGCAGAGAAAAAGAGTCACCCGTTACAGTTAGAACGATTGCCTGATACAAGCCAGAACTTGCCATCACTATCACATCATTGTGGCGAAAGCTTGTACAGAGCGCTCGGTACGGGTGTTGCAGCTGCATATTTTTTATACAGCGTGATGAAAAGTTAGCTCAAAGACATTCTGTATCAAGAATTTTTTTTGCTTCTTGCGTTACGTCAGTTTACTTACTACAAGTAATGGGTAGTATGTACGCCGACCATTTCCTCACTCTGGGGTTATGGTCATTAATAGAAAGTCCTTGAAGGGGAACACGATGAACAACGTTCTGAAATTCTCGGCTCTGGCCCTGGCCGCCGTTCTGGCTACTGGTTGCAGCAGCGCATCGAAAGAAACCGAAGCTCGTCTGACTGCTACCGAAGACGCAGCTGCTCGTGCCCAGGCTCGTGCTGACGAAGCCTACCGTAAAGCTGATGAAGCTCTGGCTGCTGCTCAAAAAGCACAACAGACTGCTGACGAAGCTAACGAGCGCGCTCTGCGCATGCTGGAAAAAGCAAGCCGCAAGTAATAGTCCTTCGGGGCTGTTATCAAGCCGATCCATTCTTGGATCGGCTTTTTTATGTCCGCATGCTTTATATCCGGGCATGAAAAACCCGCCTGGAGTACAAGCCCCAGGCGGGTCGTTCAAAACCGTTACTGCTGCAAGTCGAGCGGCGCGCTCGATGCCACCGGTGCCACGCCCGGCACGGCGATTTCGGTGGGCAGACCATCTTCGGCAGCGACCACATCCCGCACTTCGTCCCAGTTCACCCGCAAGTTCTTCGCCAGGTCTTCACGCTTGAGCAGGGCATTGATCACCGCAGTGTGCTTGTCGACCACCGATGGGTTGCCATTGTCGTCCAGCGGCGTATGCGCCTCCAGGTAGACCTTGCCGCCACTGATGCCGAACTTGTAGGCCTCGTTGATGATCCGCACCGAAGTCCCCACCGGCACCATGCCGGCCATTTCCAGCACGTTGTTGTTGAACATGCGGAAGCAGCCATGGCTGGTGCGGGTACCGATGCCGAACTTCATGTTCGAACCATGGATCAGATAGCCCGGCGTACCCAGGGTGAACTTGAACGGCCCCAGCGGGTTGTCCGGGCCGGCCGGCACCACGTTGGGCAGCGGATCGCCATTGGCAGCGTGCTCGGCCTTGATCGAGGCCGGGGGTGTCCAGGTCGGATTCGGCGTCTTCGCGGTGATGGTGGTGTGGGCGATCGGCGAGCCCCAGCCCTCACGCCCGATCCCGAGCGGGAAGGTGTAGACCACGTTGCGGCCCTTGGGGAAGTAGTACAGCCGGTACTCGGCCAGGTTGATCACGATGCCTTCGCGCGGCCCCGGCGGCAGGATGAAGCGAGTCGGCAGGACGATATCGGTGCCCGTGCCCGGCAACCAGGCGTCGACGCCCGGGTTGGCCGCGACCATCTCCGAATAGCCCAGGTCGTAGGTGGTGCCCAGGTCGGCAAAGGTATCTTCATACTTGGCCTTGATCACCTGGACCTGGCCGACGATATCCTCGCCCGGCGGCGGCAGCGGCAACTCCAGTGCGGAAACGGGACCTGCCGCACACAGGGCGGCAATGGACAGGCAACGGGTGACGGCAGGAAAGCGCGACAACATCCGGGAAATCCTTCGCATGATCAACGGAGAAATAAAACGCGATTGTACACCCGCCACTGGCCGCCCGGCAGGGACATTGGCGGCGCTTCAGCAGGCAGACAGGCTGGTTTACAGTTCGAAACGCAATTCTGGCCAGATCGGTGGCGTCCCGCGCTTCTGCGATTCGAGAATTGCCCGGCAGAACGGACAAAGGCGCTGGTCGTGGAAAATCGACTTGTCCACGCCCGACCAGCGCGGCTGCGCCGGCAGCAGGCTGCCGCAAAGCGTGCGATCGGCCGAACCACCCAGTTCCAACTGACGCGTGACCAGATGCACCCGCACTTCCTGGCAGGCGAACAGATCCAACTGCTCGTCGGGCTCGATCAGTTGGTAGGCAAATAGGGACCAGGCGGGACGCTGCATCGGGGGCTCCTGACAGGGGGGCGCCACCTTAGCCGAAAAACCGCCGGTAAAAAAGCTCAAAGCAGCGGTTTCAGGGCCGGCCAGACGTTATTGAGCAATTTGTCCTGACCAGCGGGCCCCGGGTGAATCCCGTCGGCCTGCATCAAGTCCGGATGACCGCCCACGCCCTCAAGGAAAAACGGCACCAGTGCGACGTTTTTCTCTTGCGCCAGCGCCGGGTAGACCTCGGCGAAGGCCTTGGTATAGCGAGCACCATAATTGGGCGGCAATTGCATGCCGAGCAACAGCACCTTGGCACCACTGGCGTGGGAGTTGTCGATCATCGACGCAAGATTTTGTTTCAATTGCGTCGGAAGCTGCCCACGCAAGCCATCGTTGCCCCCCAGTTCGATGATCACCAGGTCCGGTTTGTGTTGCGCAAGCAGCGCCGGCAGCCGCGCCTGGCCGCCTGCACTGGTGTCGCCACTGATCGAAGCATTGACCACCTGGTCCTTGAAACCCTCGGTCTTGAGGCGTTTTTCCAGCAGGGCGACCCAGCCGATACGGGTATCCAGGCCGAAAGCCGCGCTGATACTATCGCCAACGATCAGGACCGTGCCCGCCGCAGCATTCTGAGCCATGCACATCAGGGCCAGGGCGGCACTCAAAAACCAAACTCGCATCGGATTCTCCATGGGCGAAAGCATTCTAATCGCGCAGAACCTTAGCAAAGTGGTTCCCAGCGCGGAAGGCGAACTGACCATCCTGCACCCTCTCTCCCTGCACCTGAACAAGGGCGACAGCCTGGCCATCATCGGCGCCTCCGGCTCAGGAAAGTCGACCCTGCTCGGCTTGCTGGCCGGTCTCGACCTGCCCAGCGGCGGCGAGGTAACCCTGGCCGGCCGGACCCTGAGCAACCTCGACGAGGACCAGCGCGCACGCGTACGCGCCGAGCATGTCGGCTTCGTATTCCAGAGCTTCCAACTGCTCGACAGCCTCAATGCCCTGGAAAACGTCATGCTGCCGCTGGAGCTGGACGGTCGCACCGATGCCCGCGAGCGTGCCCTCGGCCTGCTGGAGCGGGTCGGCCTCGGCAAGCGACTGACCCACTCGCCACGGCAACTGTCCGGCGGCGAACAGCAACGGGTGGCGATAGCGCGGGCCTTTGCCGCCGAACCGGACGTACTGTTCGCCGATGAACCCACCGGCAACCTCGACAGCCATACCGGCGAGCGCATCAGCGACCTGCTGTTCGAGTTGAACAAGGAACGCGGCACCACCCTGGTGCTGGTGACCCACGACGAACGCCTGGCCCATCGCTGCCGGCGCCTGATCCGTCTTGATGCCGGCCAGTTGGTCGCGCCCCTGGAGCCTTGATGGCACGCCTGCCGCTGTTGCGCCTGTTCAGTCTTGCCACCCGCCAACTGCAGCGCGATGCCCGCGCCGGTGAGTTGCGGGTGCTGTTCTTCGCCCTGCTGGTCGCGGTGGCGGCGAGTACCGCCATCGGTTATTTCGGCGCCCGCCTGAACGGTGCGATGCTGTTGCGCGCCACCGAATTCCTTGCCGCCGACCTGGTCCTCGACGGTACCTCGCAAGCCCGTCCGGAACAGATCCAGAGCGGTCGCGACCTCGGCCTCCAACACGCCCGGGTGGTCGAGTTCTCCAGCGTGATCGCCACCGACAACGGCATCCAGCTGTCGAGCATCAAGGCCGCCGACGAGCACTACCCCCTGCGTGGCGAACTCAAGAGCGCCGCCGAACCGTTCGCTGCCCAAACCCCTGGCGGCGGCCCGGCTCCGGGCGAGACCTGGGTGGAGGCGCGGCTGATGACCGCACTCGACCTGAAGATCGGCGACAGCATCGACGTCGGCATGAAGACCGTACGTATCGCCCGCGTGCTCACCTACGAGCCGGACCGGGCCGCCAATTTCTACAGCCTGACCCCGCGGGTGCTGATCAACTTGGCGGACCTGCAAGCCACCGGCGTGGTGCAACCCGGCAGCCGAGTGACGTTCCGGGAGCTGTGGCGCGGTCCGGCCAGCGCCCTCGCGACCTACCGTGACCTGCTCAAGCCGGGGCTGGCGGCCAACCAGCGGCTGCTCGATGCCCGCGACGGCAACCAGCAGATCGGCGGCGCCCTGGGCAAGGCCGAACGCTACCTCAACATGGCGAGCCTGGTCGCGGTGCTGCTGTCCGGTGTGGCGGTAGCACTCAGTGCCAGCCGTTTCGCCGCCCGTCGCTTCGACGCCAGTGCCCTGCTGCGCTGCCTCGGTTTGTCCAGGCGCGAGGCCATGACCCTGTTCAGCCTGCAACTGGCGATCCTCGGCCTGTTCGCCAGTATCAGTGGCGCCCTGCTCGGCTGGTTGGCGCAGTTGGGCCTGTTCCAGTTACTCCATGACCTGCTGCCGGCCGACGTGCCACCTGGCGGCCTGACCCCGGCCCTGGCCGGCATCGGCACCGGGCTGGTGGCCCTTGCCGGTTTCGCCCTGCCACCGCTGGCCGCGCTGGGCCGGGTACCGCCGCTGCGGGTATTGCGTCGCGACCTGCTGCCGATTCCGGCCAGTACCTGGATGGTCTATGGCACCGCCCTACTGGCCCTCGGCCTGATCATGTGGCGCCTGAGCCTGGACCTGGTGCTGACCTTCGCCCTGCTCGGCGGCGGCGTAATTGCCGCGCTGGTGCTGGGCAGCCTGCTGCTGCTCGGCCTGCAAAGCCTGCGCCGGCTGCTGGCCGGGGCCCCGCTGCCCTGGCGCCTGGGCCTGGGCCAGTTGCTGCGCCATCCGCTGGCCGCTGCCGGTCAAGCCCTGGCCTTCGGCCTGATCCTGCTGTCCATGGCGTTGATTGCCCTGCTGCGCGGCGAATTACTGGATACCTGGCAGAACCAGTTGCCGAAGAATGCACCGAATTATTTCGTGCTGAATATCCTGCCGGCGGACAAGGACGGCTTCCGCGACCACCTGATCAAACTACAGGCCCAGTCCGCGCCGATCTACCCGGTGGTCCCGGGGCGCCTGATCAGCATCAACGGCGAGCCGGTGCAAGAGATCGTCAGCAAGGACTCCGCCGGCGACCGGGCTATCCAGCGCGACCTCAGCCTGACCTGGGCCGCCGAACTGCCGTCGGGCAATACCCTGACGGCAGGCAACTGGTGGTCGAACCAACCCGGTGGCGATATTCCCGAGGTATCGGTGGAAGCCAAGGTCGCCGCCAGCCTGAAGCTCAAGCTTGGCGACCACCTGGTGTTCAGCGTCGGCGGCAGCCAGCGCGAGGCCAAGGTCAGCAGCCTGCGCAGCATCAACTGGGACAACTTCCAACCGAATTTCTTCATGATCTTCCAGCCCGGCACCCTGCAGGACCTGCCGGCCACCTACCTGACCAGCTTCTACCTGGCGCCCGGTCACGACAAGGATATCGTCGAGCTGTCCCGGGCCTTCCCGGCGGCGACGATCCTGCAGGTCGAGGCCCTGCTCGAACAACTGCGCAGCATCCTCGCCCAGGTCACCATCGCCGTGGAGTACGTGCTGCTGTTCGTCCTGGCGGCGGGCATGGCGGTATTGTTCTCCGGGCTGCAGGCGACCCTCGACGAACGCATTCGCCAGGGGGCGCTGCTGCGCGCGCTGGGAGCCGAGCGGCGTTTGCTGGTCAAGGCGCGGCGTATCGAGTTCGGCCTGTTGGGTGCCGCCAGCGGCCTGCTGGCCGCGCTGGGTGCGGAACTGGTGAGCCTGGTGTTGTACCGTTTCGCCTTCGACCTGCCCTGGCACCCGCATCCGTGGCTGCTCCTGCTGCCGTTGCTGGGCGCACTGATGGTCGGTGGTGCAGGCGTGTTCGGCACCCGCCGGGCCCTTAATGCCAGCCCGCTGACAGTGCTGCGCGAGGGCTGATAGACTCGCGGCCTGTCTCGCAGATGGAATGCCGATGAGCCGCTATCGCCCTCCCCGTACCGCTGGCACCGCCCTGATCACCCCCGAGGGCGAGGCCCGCATGCGCGCCGAGCTGCATGAGCTGTGGCATGTACGTCGGCCGCAAGTCACCCAGTCGGTGAGCGAGGCGGCCGCCCAGGGCGATCGTTCGGAAAATGCCGAGTACACCTACGGCAAGAAGATGCTGCGCGAGATCGACAGTCGCGTGCGCTTCCTGACCAAGCGCCTGGAAAACCTCAAGGTGGTCGGTGATCGCCCCAGCGATCCGAACAAGGTCTATTTCGGGGCCTGGGTAACCATCGAGAACGAGGATGGCAAGGAATCGCGCTATCGAATCGTCGGCCCCGACGAACTGGACCTGAAGCTGAACCTGATCAGCATCGACTCACCCCTGGCCCGCGCGCTGATCGGCAAGCCCCTCGACGCCGAGGTGAAAGTCATGACCCCGACTGGCGAGCAGTTGGTGTACATCACGGCCATCGACTATCCCTGATCCGCGATGCCCCTCCTGAACCGTGGTGACTTCATTCGCGGATAAACCGGGGCGCCGGACCGCCGGCTCCCATGGTTTTGTGGCGCTCACAGGAATGGTGATCGCTGCGATACCCCGTATGAGCAGGATTCATCCGCGAAGGGCCCACCTCAATCCCGACAGGCTCACCGCCGGGTAATCAGCCCCTGCCGCGCCACCCGCGTCAGTTGGTGAATCACCGCCTCGGCCTGCTCCGCGCTCGGCGACTGGATAACCGCCATGTCGAAGCTGTCGTCGGCAAAGCGCTCCAACGAATCGCCATCTTCGGCAAACTGGATGAGGAAGGCCGAGGCGCGCCCCTTGCGGCGCGGCCAGCCATCCAGGCAACGCAGCAGCGTCGGCTGGTTCTTGCCGCACAGGAGAATCTTCGGATTACGTTCGGGAAGGTTAGCCGTGATCGGCACCAGACGTATGACGGGGCGTGGATTGTTCAACGTGCGTGTCTCCGCCTCAACGATCTGCCGGGCAGGTGTGAGGCAACACCGAACCAGCGCTTTAGCGGTATTTCGAAGCCTGGAGCAGACTTCTGGCGGAGTCCTGTCGACTCCCCTGGCGCCCCGCAAGTAGCTGTTTAAATCGGCGCATGAACAGCATCCTAGAGAAGCGCAGGGGCCACTGTCAAGAATCGCACCCGACGCCGCGACGCCAAATACCCAACGAAAAAGGCCCGCGAATGCGGGCCTTTGGTGATGATCCAGGGATTTCAGCGGTTGATGACGCCATCGACCGAGGCCTTGCCGGCACCTTCGATCAGTACTGCCAGCGTGCCGCCCAGCAGGGCCAGGGCAAACTCATAGCCGTTGTTGCTCATGAACAGACCGTTGTGGATATGCACCGAGAAGATCGCCACCACCAGGGTAAAGCTCAGGCCCAGCGCCGCTGGCCGCGCCAGCAGGCCGATGATCAGGGCCAGGCCACCGAAGAACTCGGTACCACCGGCCAGCAGCGCCATCAGGTGGCCTGGCGCCAGACCGATGCTCTCCATCCATTGGGCGGTGCCCGCCAGGCCGTAGCCACCAAACAGGCCGAAGAGTTTCTGCGCACCGTGGGCGGCGAAGATAACCCCCACCAGAATCCGCAGGACAGTCAGGCCGTAGCCGGCACGGGTGTTCAGAACGCGTTGGGTCAGAGTGCTCATGGTTGAATCCTTAATTCAAATGTCGAGTTGATGGGCGCTATATTAATCAGTTTTTAAAATGAAAAAAGCGCAAAAAATCCGACATAACAATCGAATTGATCGATCATTTCCGTGAGGCAATCTTCCTTTCGCTACGTTCCAGAGAATCCCTTTCCAGGGAACCACGCTCCCGATCGAACGCCAGGTAGTACTTGTTCACACTATTAACATAGTTGACCGGCGCCATGCCCACCTGCTCCATCGCCACCCGTTCGACCTGGAAGAACCACTGGTTGGGGTTGAGGCCGCGGCGCCGAGCCTCGGCGCGCATGGCCTGGACCCGCTCCGGCCCCATGTTGTAGGCCGCCAGGACAAAGGCCATGCGCTCGCGCTCGTTGAGCTTGGGGCTGGCGAAGAACTTGCGGCGGATCATCGCCAGGTACTTGGCCCCGGCCTGCACGTTGTTATCGACATTCTGGATATTACCGACGCCGACCCGCTGCGCCGCCGACGGCGTGATTTGCAACAGCCCGGTGGCGCCGCTCGAACCGCGGGCGTTTGGGTCCAGCGCCGACTCCTTGAACGCCAGCGCCGCCAGGTTCAGCCAGTCGATGCCCTGGGCCTTGGCATGCCGCTGCAACACCGGCCGCAGCTTCTCCAGCTTCTGCCGGTCGTCACGGGCCAACGGATAATGCACCTGGTACAGGCGCCGGTAGATCCGCAGGAAGGCCACATCCTGGTTGTCGGGCGCCTTGTAGGTCTTGAAAAACCGATCGATGCTGGCCAGCAGCATGGAAGCATCTCGGCGCACGAACCAGTGCATCTGCCCCGGCTCGCCGACCAGCACCTGCCGATCGAAGCGCAGCTTGGGCATGACCTTGGCCCACCGCTCGGCAATCGGTTGCTCGACGATGGTCAGATGAAAGATCCCGCCCTGGACCATTTCCAACACGTCTTCCACCGCCAGGCTCGGGTCGACCCATTCGACTTTCACTGGCGGCAACTTGTGCAGCGCCAGCTTCTGGTTGATCTGGTTGACCCCATCGGCGGCGGCGCTGCCGGTGGTCAGGGTCAGCGTTCGTCCGGAGAGTTGCTCGACTCGGCTGAAACGCTTTTCGCCCTTGAGCCCCACCAACAGCAACGGCACCGGATTGCCGATCGGCTCGCTGACGCCAACCGCATGGCCAGGCTGGGCTTCGAGCAATTCGCCCGGAGCGACCAGGTCGCCTTCGCCACGCTGCAGCGCGCCGAGCAACTGGTCCTTGGCCTTGGGAATGAGCTTGAGGGTGATTTCCTGATGATCGCGGGCATGGCCGTTCAGGTACTGCTCGAAGGCGCGCAGCCGGTGATACTCTACACCGATCGCCTCGCCCTGGATTTCCCCCGAACTGTTGCGACTCTGGTTGACCAGCACCCGCAGGACCCGACTGCCACGGATTTCTGCCAGGTCGCGAACCTTGGCCGCATGGCCGATTTCCGGTGGTCCGGCCAGCCGAGCAAGCGCCGGCAACGGCAACAGGGACAGGCACAGCAGGAGCAACAGCGAGGGTCGCTTCATCCGTTCTCCGCAAAGAATACTGTCCCGCCGCAAGTCCCCGGACTTGATACGGGTCGATGGAAACCGAGCGTCTCTTGAACGCGATTAAAAGTGCGCAAGACGACCAAGGCGGCGGCGTGAAAGCTGGCGCGGGTGGCTTGCGGCCTTAAGAGACAGTCATAACTCGTTGTAGTTCTTGGTTTTTATTATAAATCTACAGCTCTGGTATGCTTTCCGGCCTGTGGCCTGAGGACGAACCATGCAACTCATCGATATCGGCGTCAACCTGACCAACTCGGCTTTTTCCGGAAAACACCGGGAAATACTCGACCGCGCACAGGCCGCCGGGGTCTGCCAACTGGTCATCACCGGCACCAGCATCGAGGGTAGCGAACAGGCCCTGGAGCTATGCCGGACGCTGGATGAGAGCGGTCGCCAGCTGTTCGCCACGGCGGGTATCCATCCCCATTCCGCCAGCGACTGGAATGCCGACAGTGCCGCTCGTCTGAAAGCCCTGCTCAAGGAGCCGAACGTCTGCGCGGTCGGTGAATGCGGGTTGGATTTCAACCGCGACTTTTCCCCGCGTCCGCAACAGGAAAAAGTCCTCGAGGAACACCTGGCCCTGGCGGTGGAACTGCAACTGCCGGTGTTCCTCCACGAGCGCGATGCCAACCTGCGCCTGCTGGAAATCCTGCGTGACTACCGCGACCGCCTGCCGGCTGCCGTGGTGCACTGCTTCACCGGCGAGCAGCGGGCGCTGTTCAGCTATCTGGACCTGGACCTGCATATCGGCATCACCGGCTGGATCTGCGACGAGCGCCGCGGCACCCATCTGCACCCGCTGGTCCGTGAGATCCCCCGTGGCCGCCTGATGCTGGAAAGCGATGCGCCCTACCTGCTGCCACGCAGCCTGCGGCCAAAGCCGAAGAATGGTCGCAACGAGCCGGCCTTCCTCACCGAAGTGCTGCGCGAAGTGGCTCTGCATCGCGGCGAAACCGAGGCCGACCTGGCCGCCCACAGCAGCGCCTGCGCCCGCGCGTTCTTTGGCCTGCCCTCGATTGCTTGACCCATGTCAACACGTCTTCACCTTGCGTGGAACACAATGATGGCACCTTGCCAATACTGTTTCCGCTCAATCAGAGAAGACCTTCCATGGGTGCCTGGCTTAGCAACATCTCGCTGAAGTACAAATTCTGGGCCGTCAACGCTGTGGCCTTCGTCACCACCCTGCTGCTGGTGCTGTACGCGGTCCAGCTCGAACAGCAGGCCCGCACCGACACCGCACGCGCGGCCGCGCAGGCCGAGGCACGACTGCTGGCCAACTGGCCGGCGGGCCAGGCCCTGCCGCAGAATGACCAGGTGCTGGTATTCCCCAACGGCCAGGCACCCAGCGTCAACGGCCAGATGCTCACCCGCCTGGCCGACGCCCAGGGCTGGGTCGCCTACGACTACATGCCCCTGTTCGGCGACAACCCGCTGCTCGGTGCCGAAGTGATCAGCCGCGGCAACCAGCGGGTGGCCGTGCTCGCCCACGCGCCGAGCCTGGCGCAAGTGTTCAGCGACCGCTTCACAAACTATGCGGTGGCCGTGTTCATCCTGATGCTGGCGATGCTGGGCGCCTCGCAGTTGCTGATCCGCTTCCTGCTCAGCCAACTCAACACCCTCAAGGACGTGATGCTGCACGTCGAACGCACCGGCGACCTGTCCGCCCGCGTGCCACTGGCCTGCAAGGATGAAGTCGGTCAGATGGCCAGCGCCTTCAACGCCATGCAGGCCGGCTACCAGCGCGTGGTCGGCACCGTCGCCCGGACTGCCGCGCAGTTGGACGTCGGCGCAGCGCGCCTGGCCTCGAGCATGAACGATGTACAGCACGGCATGCTCGGCCAGCAGAGCGAAACCGACCAGGCCGCCACCGCCATCAACGAGATGACCGCGACGGTCTATCACATCGCCCAGCACGCCGGCGCCACCCGCGACCTGTCGAAAACCGCCGACACCCTGGCCGGCAGCGGCAAGGAAGTGGTCAGCCGCGTCCAGCAGTCTATCGCCGGTCTTTCCAGCGGCGTGCAGCAGACCGCCGAAATGATCCAGCGCCTGGCCGAGGACAGCCAGAAGATCAACGGCGTGGTCAGCGTGATCCACAGCATTGCCGAACAGACCAACCTGCTGGCTCTGAACGCGGCGATCGAGGCGGCCCGGGCCGGCGAAATGGGCCGGGGCTTCGCGGTGGTCGCCGACGAGGTGCGCAACCTGGCCAAGCGCGTGCAGACCTCCACCGACGAAATCACCACCATGGTCTCGGCGTTGCAGTCCGGCACCCGCGATGCCGTGGACTTCATGCAGGAAAGCTCGTTCAAGGCCGACGACTGCGTCCAGCAGGCCCAGGAAGCCGGGGCCGCCCTGGCCGAGATCACCGGTGCGGTGGCGCAGATGCGCGAGAGCAATACCCAGATCGCCGTGGCCGCCGAGCAGCAGAGCCAGGTCGCGGAAGAAATGAATCGGGCCGTGGTGAGCATCCGCGACGTCACCGAGAACACCGTCCAACAGACCGTGGACTCGACCAGCACCAGCAATGAACTGGCGACCCTGGCCGGTGAATTGAACAAGGCCATAGGCCAGCTCAAGCTATAGACGCGATAGCAAGAGTTGATTCGTCGCCGACGTTTGCCCGACTTATTCTTGGTCCATCGAATCTACGAACCAAGGAGCATCATCATGGGCAAACGTCATCCTGATTTCCCCGCCTGGCAATGGCGCGTGGCACCCGGCACTTCCAGCGATGGAACCCGCGAAGGCCTGCAATTGCTGTCGATGGTGCTGTTCGCCCTGGCCTTCCTGCTGGTGGCCAGCGGCGTCTTCACCCAGGACCTGGCCAATGTCGCCATCGGCGCGATCGGCCTGGTCGCCGCCGCCGCCCTGCAGCGCAAGCGCCATACGCTGGAAGCCTAGGCCTGGCGCCTCAGCCGAAGACGGTGACGGTCTGCCGACTCAGTGCTATCAGGCGGTCGTCCGGGCTCCACAGCGCCGCCGCCACGTGCCCGTAGCCGTCGCGGGCATGTTCGATCTCTGCCAGGTACTTGCACCAGTCCAACGTTGTGAGTTCCTGCAGCGGCTGGACGAACTCGATGGTCCAGGTCAGGCTGCTGCCCGGCGCCATCTGCTTCAGGTGCGGTAGCAGCGCCGGCGGCCAGGCATCCACCAATGCCAGCAGGTGCGCCTCCCTCAATGGCTCCTCCTTGACCTCGCCACGCAGACGCACCCAGCCGCCCATCTGCCGCGAGGTGTTGCCGGTGAACGGAAAGCCGCCGACGCCCCAGCGCAGTGCCAGGTGCCGCATGAACTCCGGAGTCACCCCCTTGAAGTAGGGCACTTCCTGGCATTGCTCCCAGTGCTTGATGAACGGCGCCGGCTCGGCCTCGACTGCCACCACCGACTCCCGCGCCGCACCGAAGCTGCCCTGCACCAGGGTCACCACCTGGCCGTTCTGCACTGCCCGCCCGAGCACCTGGCTGACCGCCTTGCCTTCACGCAGCACCTCGACCTCGAAACTCACCGGTACCAGCGGCTCGACCGGGCCGACGAAGGTCACCGCCAACGACCGCACCGGCCGTTCGGCGGGCACCCGGGCACGCATGGCTTCGTACTGGAGCGCGACCACCAGGCCACCGAAACTGGCACGACCCTGGCCCCATTCCGGCGGAATGGCCACGGCCTGGGGCTCACGACGGACCGCCTCGAGCAAATCTGAAAAATCCATGCACACCTCGGCCAAGAATTCGCTGATATCCACTGCAAACTACAAGCTTGCATCATGGAAGTGAATCTTAACCAGACGCTACGCGAGGTAAAGCGTCCATTCCGGCCAAATGATCTGCCAAACAGGTCGTGGCCTCAGGCGAAACAGCGGTCGCTGAGCTTCTCCAGCATGCGGTCGGCCTTGACTTCGGCGCGAGCCATGGTGGTGCGCCAGCCCTCGACGCAAGGTTGTAGATCCTCCTGGGCTTCGGCCTGGAGCAACCACTGCCAACAGTCATGCCAGTCACCCAGGGCTTCCTGCGCAGCCTTGAGCCGGCGCAGCGCCGGAGCCGGCAACTGGTCCAGCTCCGGATAGGCTTCGGCGGTGTAACGCACCCGCTTGATCAGCAGGCGCAGGCGATGGCGGTCATGACCCGGCGCGTGCAAGACCTCGTCCAACGCTCGCCACTGCTTGGCCAGGCGCTTCTCGATGCGCTTGCGCAGGCCCTTGAGCAGCCCCTGATGCTCAGCGGCACGCAGGAAGCGCGGGAAGGCATCGAGCACATCGAGCAGGTGCTTGAGTTCACTGCTGCGCGCGACTTTCCAGTAGTCTTCGGACAACTGCTCGGTACGCCGCATCGCTGCGACAGGATGGCCCTGACGATGCAGGTAGGCCGCCAGCACCTCGCGATCGCGGATCGGCGTGGTCAACCGCCCGACATCGGCCGCCGCCTGCTCCAACTGCTCGACGCCGGGCAAGCCGCGCAAGGGTCGCAACAGGCTGCGCAGGCGGCGTACCGCAATGCGCAGGTCGTGCAGGCCCTCGTCATCGGTCAGCGCATCGACCCGTGCATGACAGGCCAACAGCCGGACTTCCAGGTTCACCACCTGAACCACCAAACGATCTACCAGGGCCGACATAGACATCACTCCCAAATCGAACTTCCAAGACTGCGACGCAATGACCGCAACGCCTGTTGCAAGGCATCCATCGACGGGGTTTGTGCAGCATAACGCTGGCTGACGAACAACTCGCCAAAGCGGCGGATACTCTGCGCCTGGCGCGGCAACTGCCCCGCCGCGCGCTCGACGAACGCCAGCGGTCCCTCGCCCGGTTCACGCACCAGGCCGCGCCGGCGCAGCAACTTCTCAAAGCTTTCGAACGCCCGCAGTTGCGGGTCGGCTTTCGCCTTCCAGGGGCGCAGCAACCACAACGACAACACCGCCAGGATCAGCACCAGCCCCACCGGCAGCAGCATCCCGGACAGCTCGCCGAACCAGCGGCCCAGCAGCCGGAACTGTTGTTCGCCCTGATAACCCAGGACCCAGCGCTGCCAACCATAATTGAGATTATCCCAGCCCAGGCGCAACTCGTTGAGCCAGGTCAGCCGAGGGTAACGCTGCGGCGAAAACACCGAAGTGCCGGGGGCGCCCTCCTCTGCCGCGAGTGCCTGTTCCAACCCCAGGTCGATCCTTTGCGGCGCTACCGCGTAGGTCGGGTCGACACTACGCCAACCCTGCCCAGCCTGCCAGTACTCGACCCAGGCATGGGCGTCGTACTGGCGCACGCTGAGAAAGCCACCCGCCGGGTTCAACTCGCCGCCCTGGTAACCGGCCACCACCCGCGCCGGAATGCCCGCTGCACGCAACACATAGGTCATCGCCCCGGCAAAGTGCGCACAGAAGCCCTGGCGGCTGTCGAACAGGAAACCGTCGATGCTGTCGGTACCGAGGGTAGGCGGCTTGAGGGTGTAGTGGTAGGGCTCATCGTGAAAATGCTTGAGCAACGCCGCCACCAGCGCCTGCGGTTGGGGATAGGTGCGACGCAGTTCACTCGCCCACTGGCGGCTCCGCGGATCCCCCTGGGCAGGCAGTTGCAGGTTACGGCGGCGCGCACGCTCGTCAAGCTGCAGGTCACGCGGCACCTGCGACCAGGAACTGGCCCGGTACAGCAACGCCTGTTGCACCGGCCGCTGGCGCTGCAGCCGGTAGTCCGCCAACTGATGTGCATCGGCAAGGTCGCTGCGGGCGACATCCAGGGTCGGCAGCCAGGGCTTGCCGCTGGGTTGCAGGATGATGCTGTAGCGCCAGGGCTCACCGCTTGCCTGCCACTTCGGCGTCGGGCTGAAGGCGATTCCCGGTGACTGGCTCCAGCGCCGGCCATCGAACTGCTCCAGGGTCAGCGCTCGCCAGTACAGCTCCCGCCGCGCCGGCAGCGGGCCGTCGAAACTGGCACGAAAGGCCAGCTCGGCGGACCGCCCGAGTTCGGCGACGTCGGCCGGCGCCATGCTTTCGGACAACCCCGTCAGTCCCTTGTCGCTTGGCAGCGGCAACGACCACAACGGCGCGATCCGCGGGAAGAATACAAACAGCAGCAACATCAACGGCAAGGCCTGCGCCAGCAGGGTCGCGGCGAGCTTCAAGGTTGCCAGCGGCCGGGTACCGGGCCCCTGCTGCAAGCCGATCAGCGCCGCCAGCAGCGCCGTGATCGGCAGCAGGCTATAAGCCGCCCAGGGCAGGCTGTCCTCGAACAGATACGCCACCGCCACGCAGAACAACCCGAGAAAGATCAACACCAACGCATCGCGATGAGTCCGGGTTTCCACCAGTTTGAGGATGAACATCGCCACCAGCAGCACCGCACCGGCATCCAGGCCTATCAGGCTGCTGCGCGAAAGCCAGATACCGCCGATGGTACCCAGCAGCAACAGCAACTCCAGCAAGCGACCGGGAAACGCCGCGCGCATGCGATAGACCTGGATCCGCCAGAAGGTACAGCCGAGCCAGAAGGCGACCATCCAAAGCGGCACATGGAACCAGAACGGCAGCATCACCAGCGCCTGAGCCAGCAGCAGCCAGACCAGGCTGGCCCGGGAAATCATCGACGCGCTGTTCATGACGCCTGTCCGAACAGCGCCAGGGCCCGCAGGCAGGCTTCGCAATGGGCCGCACCGCGATTGCTGGCCAGCCGCCGGCCAGGCAGTTGCAGGGCGAACGGCACTTCGCGCCGGGTCAGTTCCAGCACCCAATAGCACAGGCGTGACAGGCGTTGCTCGACATCGCCGCCCAGGGCCAGGAAGTCCAGGCAGTGTTCCTGGCCTTCGAGGCAGGCGAAATCCTTGACCAACAGGCCTTGTCCTCGGGAGTAGGCTTTCCAGTGCAGGCGACGCCAAGAGTCGCCCGGTTGGTAGGGTTTCAGGCCCTGGTAGTCATCGACGCCCTGCCCGTGGGCGAACACGCCCTCCTCGCGCCCATCTTCCGGCACGCTGGCCAGGGTCGGTAGCTCACCCTCCAGCGGCTGTGGATAAACCAGTACCTGCTGGCCCAGGTCGACCCAGCTCCAAGCCCGCAGGATGCCCAGGGGAAAGCTGCTGCGCACGCCGATCCGCGGCGCGGCGAGCCAGCCACGGACCTCGGTCGGCCGGGTCAGTTGCAGTTCGCGCATCCCTGCCGGCGGCACGTCGGCGGTCTGCATCGGTTGGGCCGACCAGCCGAGGTGGATCGCCTGGTGGCGGCTGCCGGTGCTCTCCAGTTGCACCACGAACCGTGCCTCCTCGCCGACGAACACCGCCGGCCCGCTCCCGGCGTTCAGCACCAGCCCGCGCAGGTTACGATAGGTGTGCAGGATCGCCACGACGAACAACGACAGCAGCAGGAAACACAGGCCGTAGGCGAGGCTGTTCTGATAATTGATCGCCACCAGCAGGATCAGCAACAGCAGGGCGGCGAACACCGCGCCGGCCCGATTGGGCATGATGAAGATCCGCCGCTGGGTCAGCACCACCCGCGCCGACGGCGGCAGGCGCCGGGCCAGCCAGGCTTGCCACGCCATGCGCAGCCGGGCGATCAAAGCGCCGGCACCTCGCGCAGCAGCCATTGCACCAGGGCACCACCGCCGAGGCCGGCCGGATCGGCCCGCTCACGCAGGCGATGGCCGACCACCGCCGGCAGCACTGCCTGCACGTCCTCGGGAATCACGTAGTCACGCCCGGCCAGCAGCGCCCAGGCCCGGGCGGCAGCAAGGATCGCCAGGCTCGCCCGTGGCGACAGACCCCAGGCGAATTGCGCTTCGCTGCGGGTCGCGCCAACCAGCCGCAGCACATAGTCCACCAACGCATCACTGGCGCGGACCCGCTTGACCTCCTGCTGCAATGCCGCCAGCTCGCCATGGCTGAGGATCGCTGGCAGTTGCGGCAGCAGATCCCGTCGGGACACTCCCTGCAGCAGCGCCTTTTCCGCGGCACGGGCCGGATAGCCGAGGGACACGCGCATGAGGAACCGGTCGAGCTGCGACTCGGGCAGGACAAAGGTGCCGCCCTGGCTACTGGGGTTCTGCGTGGCAATGACGAAGAATGGCGATGGCAACGGCCGGGTTGCGCCTTCGATGGTCACCTGGCCCTCCTCCATGGCTTCGAGCAGTGCGCTCTGGCTCTTGGGCGTGGCCCGGTTGATCTCGTCGGCCAGCACCAGCTCGGCGAAAATCGGCCCCGGATGGAACACGAAACCGCCGCTGTCCTTGTCGAACACCGAGGTACCGAGGATATCGCTGGGCAGCAGGTCGGAGGTGAACTGGATTCGTTGGAAACCCAGGCCAAGGACCCTGGCCAGGGTATGGCTGAGGGTGGTCTTGCCCATGCCGGGCAGGTCCTCGATCAGCAGGTGGCCGTCGGCCAGAATGCAGGTCAGGGCCAGGCGAACCTGCGCATCCTTGCCCAATATCACCTGGTTGACGGCTTGCAGGCAGGCTTCCAGTTTACTGCGCATCGGCAGACATCCAAACGTGGGGAGACGGCAGGGATATTACCGCAGGCCTTGCAGGAGCGTGCGATGCGGCGATCCGCACGCTCCTGCATAGAGAAAACGGATCCCTCCGTTTCAAACCCGATCAACGACCGGCGCGCGACTCGCGAATGTAGAACCGTGCCTTCTCGGCCTTGGCCGAGCAGCCCTCGTAGGCCTCGAACTGCTGCTGGGTCTTGGCCCCGGTCAGCAGGGAGAGCGCCTTGGAGTAGCTCACGGTTCCGGCAAAACCTTCGGCCTTGGCCAGGTCGAGTTCATGCCAGGCAGCATCCAGCTGGGTACCGCAGGTTTCGCGATAGGCCGTCTTGCCTGCGCAACCGGCCAACGCCAACGCAATCAATGGCACACAGATCCAGGCTTTCATCGATGACACCTCAAGAAAAAAACAGTTGTGCAACGTATGACGGCGCACCAGGCAAAAAGTGCCTTGGCCCA
Source organism: Pseudomonas sp. UTLPPB19802 (assembly GCF_059730225.1). Lineage (NCBI taxonomy): Bacteria > Pseudomonadati > Pseudomonadota > Gammaproteobacteria > Pseudomonadales > Pseudomonadaceae > Pseudomonas > Pseudomonas sp. UTLPPB19802. The sequence continues at coordinate 2,670,528 of NZ_AP048545.1, read as the reverse complement.
CCCTGAAGCTTAGCCAATTCAGGTGAACGGCGGCCATCGCCCCCCTTCGAGCAGCGTTGGCGATTGTACCGCAGCCCGCATTGGGTGCATTGTGGATAACCGGCCGGAAGGAGTGCAGGATGAAAAAGCGTGTTGCCTTGGTGCTGGGCTCCGGTGGGGCCCGCGGTTATGCCCATATTGGCGTGATCGAGGAAATCGAAAAACGCGGTTACGAAATCGCCTGCGTCGCAGGTTGCTCGATGGGCGCGGTGGTCGGCGGCATCTACGCCGCCGGCAAGCTCGACGAGTACCGCAACTGGATCGAGAGCCTGGACTACCTCGACGTTTTGCGCCTGGTCGACGTCAGCTTCCGGCTGGGGGCGATCCGTGGCGAAAAGGTCTTCGGCCAGATCCGCAAGATCGTCGGCGAAATCGATATCGAGAACCTGCGCATTCCCTACACGGCAGTCGCCGCCGACCTGACCAACCAGCAGGAAATCTGGTTCCAGGAAGGCTGCCTGCACCAGGCGATGCGCGCCTCGGCGGCCATCCCGAGCCTGTTCACCCCGGTCATGCAGGGCAACCGCATGCTGGTCGACGGCGGCATTCTCAACCCGCTGCCGATCGTGCCGGTGGTTTCCAGCCACTGCGACCTGATCATCGCCGTCAACCTCAACTCCACCAACCAGAAGCACTACCAGTTGCCGGTGATCCAGCGCCCGCCGGCCTTCAAGAGCCGCTTCAACGCCCTGCTCAGTTCCATGGGCTCGCGCCTGCCCTTTCGGCGCAAGCAGGCCGAGGAATTGCTGCGACTGGAACAGCAGAGCCTCGCGGCGGAATCGGCGGACCTCACCAATCCCTGGCTCGAGGCTGCCGAACCCGCCGGCCAGCAACCGGCCGCGGCGCCCGAGGTCGAGGGTGCGCCGAAGTCCGCCACGGGTTCGTTCATCATCGACAACGTCGGCCCGGCATCCTTGCTCGACCTGATCAACCAGAGTTTCGAAGTGATGCAGACGTCACTGGCGCAGTACAAGATCGCCGGCTACCCGCCGGACATCCTGATCAACGTGCCCAAGCGGGTATGCCGGTTCTTCGAGTTCTACAAGGCGCCGGAGCTTATTGCCCTGGGACGCGAGATTGCCCGCGATACCCTGGATCGCTACGAGGAAGAGCGGCGCTGAAGTGGGTGGAGGACACGCGCCTTTGTGGCGAGCGGGCTCGCCACACGGCATTATCAGGCCTGGTTATCGAGGAGCCGATAGCCAACGCCAGCCTCGGTGACGATGAAGCGCGGTCGGGTCGGATCATCGGCCAGCTTCTGGCGCAGGTGCCCGACGACGATCCGCAGGTAGTGGCTGTCCTCGGTATGGGTCGGGCCCCAGATGTCCTTGAGCAGTTGCTGCTGGGTGATGACCCGTCCGGGATAACGCGCCAGTTGCGCCAGCACCGCGTACTCCTTGCGCGTCAACGCCACTTCCACACCGTCCAGCGACACCCGGCGATACGCCAGGTCGACGGTCAGCGGACCGAACGCCAGCGCCGCCTCCTGCACCTCGCCGGCCGGCACCTGGCGCAACAGCGCGCGGATGCGCGCGAGGAACTCCTGGATGCCGAAGGGTTTGGTCACATAGTCATTGGCGCCGCCGTCCAGGGCCTGGACCTTTTGCGCTTCACTGGCCCGCACCGACAGCACCAGCACCGGCGCCGAGGACCATTCGCGAAACTCGCGCAGCACCTGCTGGCCGTCCATGTCCGGCAGGCCGAGGTCGAGCACCAGCAGGTCCGGCTTGTTCAGCGCCGCCTGGGCCAGCCCCTCGGCGCCGGTGCCCGCCTCCAGCACCCGGTAGCCCTGGGAAGCCAGGCTGATACGCAGGAACTTGCGAATCTGCGGTTCATCGTCGATGACCAGGATGGTCGATATCTGGCTCATGGTTGCCGCATCAGGCTGAGGAATGGCCAAAGCATATCAGGCTTCACTTTCAAATCCCGGCTGCTCCTGCAGCGGCAGGAACAAGGTAATGCAGGTGCCCCGCCCCTCGATGCCTTCCGCCACGCCGATACGCCCGCCATGGGCACCGACCATGCCCTGGCAGATCGCCAGGCCGAGGCCCGTGCCCTGGCCGCCACGATCGCCGCGGGCGGCGGTGTAGAACATGTCGAAAATCTTGCCGCGCTCCTCTTCGGGAATTCCCGGTCCTTCGTCGCTGACCGCAAAAAACAGCTCGCCGTCCGCCGTGCCAGCCTGGATCTGCAGGCGGCCATGGGCCGGTGAAAAACGCGCGGCGTTTTCCATGACATTGACCAGGGCTTGCTCGATCAGCGCCGCGTGCACGTAGAGCAGCGGCAGTTCATCGGCGACCTCGGTGGCGACCTGCAACGGCGCGAGCACTGCCCGCAGCCGGTTCAGCGCACTGCCGACGATATCCGCCGGCGCCACCCAGTCCCGTGCCAGTTTCAGCGCGCCATGGCCGAGGCGGGTCATGTCCAGCAGGTTCTGGATGTAACGGTCGAGTCGCTCGGCCTCGTCGCGGGTGCCTTCGAGCAGTTCCTGGCGATCGGCCAGGGGAATCGCCTCGCCGAGAGCCAGCAGGCTGTCGATGCTGCCGCGCATCGAGGTCAGCGGCGTGCGCAGGTCATGGGACACCGAGGCCAGCAGGGCACTGCGCAGTTGCTCGGTTTCGCCATGCAGGCGCGCCGCTTCCAGGTCATCGGCCAGTTGCGCACGGGCCAGGGCCTGGGCCAGCGGCTGGCTCAGCGCGGTCAACAGGCGGCGGCGCTGGCCGGTCAACTCCTGGCCTTCGCGAGGACGCACGCCAAGCAGCGCCAGCGGCCCCTCCTCCGCCGACAGCGGCCACCACCACCAGCGCCCGAATGGCAAGGTGCCGGTACCCATCCCGGCGGGCTGGTCGTGCTGCCAGGCCCAGTCGGCGGCCGCACGCTCGGCTTCGGAAAAGGCCAACGCACCACCACTCTCGACTTTCCAACCACCCTGGCCATCGCGGTTGAGCAGGCACAGCTCCAACTCTTCCCAGCCGCTGAGGTGTTGTGAGGCGGCACTGACCACCGCCTGGCGATCGGTGGCGGCAGTCAACTTGCGCGACAAGTCGAGCAGTTCACTGGTTTCCTCCTGGGTATCGCGCAGAGCCTGCAATTGCTGGCGCTGGCGCGCGGCAAGGTTGCCGGTCAGCGCTGCCATCATCAGGAAAAACAGCAGCGTCAGCACATCCTCCTCGCGCTGGATCGCGAAGGAAAAATTCGGCGGGATGAACAGGAAGTCATAGCTCAGGAACGACAATGCCGCGCAGGCCAGCGCCGGGCCGATGCTACTGCGCACCGCCACCAGCAGTACCGCGGCGAGGAACACCAGGGAGATGTTCGGCAGCGCCAGCACACTGGCCACGCCCCAGGCGATCGCACTGGCCAGCAGCGTCGCGAGCATCGCCAGCAGGTAATCGAGCCAGACCACCGCCTGCGGCTCCCGGACCCGCGGCGGGCGCTGCGCCTCCTGGCTGTCGAGCACGTTGATTTCCAGCCCGCGGGCATTGCGCAGCAACCGCGCCGCCAGCCCGCCGCCGAACCACCGACGGCGCAAGCGCTGGCGAGACTGGCCGACCAGTACCAGGCTGGCGCGCCGCTCGGCGGCATGCTGGATCAGGGTCTTGGCCACCTCGCCAGCCCGCAGCAACACCACCTCACCACCGAGGCGCTCGGCCAGTTGCTGGGCGCTCTGCAGGCGCTGGCGTGACTGCTCGTCGCGGCTGCTGCCGTTGTCCACATGCACCAGGCTCCAGGGCAGGTGCCGACGCTGGGCCACCCGACTGGCATGACGCACCAGGCGCTCGGCCTGGGCATCGCCATCGACCCCTACCAGCAGGCGCCCGCGAATCGCCGGCGCGGCCTGGCCGAGAGTCCGGTAGCCGAGGGCCAGGTCATTGTCGACCTGGGCGGCCGCCGTCTGCATCGCCAGCTCGCGCAGGGCGGTGAGGTTGGTCTGGGTGAAAAATGCATCGATCGCCGCCCGCGCCTGCTCCGGCACGTAGACCTTGCCATCGCGCAGGCGCTCGAGCAGCTCGCGGGGCGGCAGGTCGATCAGCAGCAGTTCGTCGGCTTCCTGCAGAACCCAGTCGGGCAGGGTCTCGCGCACTTGCACGCCGGTGATGCCACGCACCTGGTCGTTGAGACTTTCCAGGTGCTGGACGTTGACCGTGGTGAACACGTCGATGCCGGCGGCCAGCAGTTCCTGGACATCCTGCCAACGCTTGAGGTGGCGGCTGCCGGGGGCGTTGCTGTGGGCCAATTCATCGACCAACACCAGGGTTGGACGGGCCTTGAGCAGGCCGTCGAGGTCCATTTCCTCCAGCAGTACACCGCGGTATTCGGAGCGCACCAGGGCCAATTGCGGCAATCCCGAAAGCAAGGCTTCGGTTTCCGCACGGCCATGGGTTTCGACCACGCCGGTCAGCACCTTCACGCCCTGGCGCAGTTGCGTGTGGGCCGCCTGCAACATCGCGTAGGTCTTGCCCACGCCCGGCGCGGCGCCCAGGAAGACCTTGAGTCGACCACGACCAGTGCGGGGCAGTTCGGCGAGTAGCGCGTCGGCGCGACCGGAATCACTCATGTACGGGGTTCTCACTGTTGGAACGGATACTGCCACCCGGATAGGGGGTTACGGTGTTGGGTAGGACCGGAGGGCCTCGTCGCCTACTTCGAGATATCGGCCAGCGCCGCATTCAATGCAAGCACATTGACCACCGGTGGGCCAATCAGCGGCTGCTCGATATGCGCCTCCAGCAGTTTCTCGACGGTGGCCGTCGGCAGGTTGCGCGCCTGGGCCACCCGCGCCAGTTGATAGCGAACCGCGGCCGGTGGCAAGTGCGGATCGAGGCCGCTGCCGGAGGTGGTCAGCAACGCCAGCGGTACCGGCCCCTGGCCCGGTACCGCCTGCTTGGCCGCCTCGTCGAAAATCCGCGTCGCCAGCGCCGGGTTGCTCGGTGCCAGGTTGCTCGCGCCGCTGGACACCGTGGCGAAAGCTCCGGCCGAAGGGCGCGAGTGGAACCAGGCATCGCCGGTGAACTCCTGGGCGATCAGCGACGAACCACGGACCTTGCCGTCGGCATCGCGCAGCAGGCTGCCGTTGGCCTGCTCGGGGAAAACCGCCTGGGCCACGCCGGTGACCACCAGCGGGTAGGCAATGCCGGTGACCAGGGTCATCAGGGTCAACAGGCTCAGGGCTGGGCGCCATACAGTGGACATGTTCTGTTCCTCGATTCGGGTAATGCAATGATTGAGCTGGCGTGTTCGCGGGCAAGCCCGCTCCCCCAGGGAGCGGGCGGCATGGGCTACACCAGGTGCAACGCGGTCAGCAGCAGGTCGATGGCCTTGATGCCAACGAACGGCACCAGGATTCCACCCAGGCCATAGATCAGCAGATTGCGGCGCAACAGGTGCGCGGCACTTGCCGCCTGCACCCGCACACCACGCAATGCCAGCGGGATCAGCACGACGATGATCAGCGCGTTGAACACGATCGCCGAAAGGATCGCGCTCTGTGGGCTGGCCAACTGCATGATGTTGAGCACGCCGAGCTGCGGGTAGATCGCCGCGAACAGCGCCGGCAGGATGGCGAAGTACTTGGCCACGTCGTTGGCGATCGAGAAGGTGGTCAGCGCACCCCGGGTCACCAGCAATTCCTTGCCGATCTGCACCACGTCCAGCAGTTTGGTCGGGTCGCTGTCGAGGTCGACCATGTTCGCCGCTTCCCGCGCGGCCTGGGTGCCGTCGTTCATCGCCATGCCGACGTCGGCCTGGGCCAGCGCCGGGGCGTCGTTGGCACCGTCGCCACACATCGCCACCAGCCGGCCGTCGTTCTGCTCCAGGCGGATGCGCGCCAGTTTCTTCTCCGGCGTGGCCTCGGCCAGCACGTCATCGACCCCGGCCTCGGCCGCGATTGCCGCGGCGGTCAGCGGGTTGTCGCCGGTGACCATCACGGTGCGGATGCCCAGCTTGCGCAGTTCGGCGAAACGCTCGCGAATCCCCGGCTTGACCACGTCCTTGAGGTGGATGGCCCCGAGCAGCTTGCCCTCGGCACAGACCAGCAACGGTGTGCCACCGCTCTGGGCGATCTTGTCGATCTCGCGGGACAGCGCCGGCTGCAGGTCGCCGCGTTGCTGGCCAAGGAACGCCAGCAGCGAATCCACCGCGCCCTTGCGGTACACCCGGCCCTGGTGGTCGACACCCGACAAGCGGGTCTCGGCGCTGAACGGTACGGCGGTCAGCTCGGTTGCGGCCGGTTCAGCCTGGGGATACAGGTCACGCAGGTACTCGACGATCGATTTGCCTTCGGCTGTCTCGTCGGCCAGCGAGGCCAGCAACGCTCCCTCGGCCAGCTCGCGCACCGGCACGCCGGGCGCTGGGTGGATCGCCGAGCAACGACGGTTGCCGAAGGTGATGGTGCCGGTCTTGTCCAGCAGCAGCACGTGCACGTCGCCGGCCGCCTCAACTGCCCGGCCGGACTTGGCGATCACGTTCAGGCGCACCAGGCGGTCCATCCCGGCAATGCCGATGGCCGACAGCAGGCCACCGATGGTGGTCGGGATCAGCGTCACCAGCAGCGCCACCAGGAACACCAGCGGCAGGCTGCCGCCGGCGAAGTGGGCAAACGGCTGCAGGGTCACCACCACCAGCAGGAAGATCAGCGTCAGGCCGATCAGCAGGATATCCAGCGCCACTTCGTTGGGAGTTTTCTGGCGCTTGGCGCCTTCCACCAGGGCGATCATGCGGTCGAGAGTCGACTCGCCAGGGTTGCTGGTGATTCGCACCAGCAACCAGTCGGACACCAGCCGGGTGTTGCCGGTGACCGCCGAACGGTCACCACCGGACTCACGGATGACCGGCGCCGACTCACCGGTGATCGCCGCCTCGTTGACCGCGGCGATGCCTTCGATCACCTCGCCGTCGCCGGGAATCATCTCGCCGGCTTCGACACGCACCACATCGCCCTTGCGCAGGCTGGCGGCAGGTACTACCTGGAAGCTGTTGTCAGCCTTGCGCCGCCGGGCGCTCAGACCCTCACTGCCGGCCTTGAGGCTGTCGGCGCGGGCCTTGCCACGTCCTTCGGCAAGGGCTTCGGCGAAGTTGGCGAAGAGCACGGTGAACCACAGCCAGATGGCGATCTGCACCGCGACGAAGGTCGGCACGGCCTCGTTGGGAATCAGGCAGAGGATGGTGGTCAGCACCGCCGTCAACTCCACCACCAGCATCACCGGCGCCCGTTGCAACTGGCGCGGGTCGAGCTTGACGAAGGCCTGCACCAGCGCCGGCCGCCACAGGTCGGCAACGGCGGTCCGGGGCTGCTCGACGACAGCCGGTTTTGTTGCGGGAAGCGGCATGTTCATCATCAGGTCCTCAGTTCTTCAGTCCAGGCACAAACAGGTTCAGGTGATCGGCAATCGGTCCCAGGGCCAGGCTCGGCAGGAACGTCAGGCCGCCGACCAGCAGGATGGTCACGGTCAGCAGGGTGACGAACAGCGGGCCATGGGTCGGGAAGCTGTTCTGCCCGACCGGCACGGTCTTCTTCAGCGCCAGGCTGCCGGCCAGGGCGAGGACCGGGAGGATGTAGCCGAAGCGGCCGATCAGCATACCCAGGCCCAGCATCAGGTTGTGGAACGCAGTGTTGCCGCTGAAGCCGCCGAACGCCGAGCCGTTGTTGGCACTGGCCGAGGTGTAGGCGTAGAGCAACTGGCTGAAGCCGTGGGCGCCGGGGTTACTGATCGCTCCGGCCGGGCCTGGCAGGCTGGCGGCGAGTGCGCCGAGCACCAGGGTACCGACCGGCATCACCAGCAGCGTCACCACCAACAGTTGCACTTCCCGCGCCTGGAGCTTCTTGCCCAGGTACTCCGGGGTCCGGCCGATCATCAGCCCGGCGAGGAACACCGCGATCAGCACGTTCAGCAGCATGCCGTAGAGGCCCGCTCCGACGCCGCCGAAGATCACCTCGCCAACCATCATGTTGACCAGCGCGACCATGCCGCTCAGCGGGTTGAGGCTGTCATGCATGGCGTTCACCGAGCCGTTCGAGGCGGCGGTGGTGGTCACCGACCAGAGCACGCTGCCGGTGGTGCCGAAGCGGCTCTCCTTGCCTTCCAGCGGCGCGGTCTGTTCCACCAGCGGGTTGTTCAGCGTCGGGTTCGGCTGGTACTCGGCATACAGCGACACCGCGCCGCCGATCAGCAGCAACGCCAGCATGCAACCGAGGATCGCCCGGCTCTGGCGCAGGTCCTTGACGTAGTGGCCGAAGGTGAACACCAGCGCTGCCGGAATCAGGATGATCGACGCCAGTTCGAACAGGTCGCTCCAGGCCGTCGGGTTTTCGAACGGGTGCGCCGAGTTGACGCCAAAGAAGCCACCACCGTTGGTACCCAACTGCTTGATGGCGATCTGGCTGGCTGCCGGGCCGAGCGGGATCACCTGGTCGGCACCCTGCAGGGTCACGGCGTTGATGTAGTGGGCGAAGGTCTGCGGCACGCCCTGCCAGACCAGCAACAGCGCCAGCAGCAGGCACAGCGGCAGCAGGCCATAGAGGGTGGCGCGGGTCATGTCGACCCAGAAGTTGCCCAGGGTACTTGCCGAGCGGCGGGCGATGCCGCGGCACAGTGCGACCAGCACGGCCAGGCCGGTGGCGGCGCTGACGAAGTTCTGCACGGTCAGGCCGACCATCTGGCTGAGGTAGCTGAGGGAGGCCTCGCCACTGTAGTTCTGCCAGTTGGTATTGGTCATGAAGCTGACCGCGGTGTTGAACGCCAGCGTCCACTCCTGGCCCGGCAGGTTCTGCGGGTTGAGCGGCAGGTACTGTTGGAACAGCAGGATCGCGAACAGCAATGCGAAACCGGCGAAGTTGAAGGCCAAGAGCGCCAGGGTGTATTTCTGCCAGCTCTGCTCGGTCTTCTCATCCACCCCGGACAACCGATAACAGGCCCGCTCCACCGGCCCCAGCAACGGTGTCAGCCAGGTACGCCGGCCTTCCATCACGTTGTAGTAGAAACGCCCCAGCGCCGGTGCTGGCAGCAGTACCAGCGCCAGGAAAGCCAGGATCAGCCAATAGTCATAACCGTGCATAACCGCCGCTCCTAGTTCCGATCCGCACGCAACAGCGCGACAAGTAGATAGATGAACAGCGCCACTGCCAGCAGCAGCGACACCCCGTCCAGAATGCCCATGGGATTTCTCCGTAATACGGCGATTGCCGCGTGTGTAGGCATTGTCTGAAGGAAGGCTGTAAAGGAACGAGAGCGAAGCCCGCAGTGACGCGTAAAGAAGCCGTAAAGAGTGCAGCGCCGACCGCTGCGACAAGCCAGATGAACACGGCAGGAACACACCACACTGCCATTCAATAGCCACTAGTGCTGTTGAAAAAAGCGACCAATGGACAGGAAATTTTCCTCCCCATGAATTGGCGCCCCCAGGATCTTTTCCCTCAGCGCCACGAGGGCCGTCGGACAGCCCGGGGTGTCGGCTAACCAGCTGTTAAGGGGGGATTTTTTAGCGTTGCCGAGCGGCGTGGCGATATTTTGCCTAAAGCCAGGAGCGCCGAAAAACAGCGCAGCGAAATCGGCTCAAAAGCATTCGACCTGTCATTTTTAACAGGTTCCAAAGCGGCACTTTGTGTTTATAACTTCAAGGGCAGCCTCTGGAACCTGCCAACCGGGCAGGCGCATTTTTCGGCATGGCTACCCGAGCAACTCGGCCAAACCATCATCAAGCGTCTTCCATCGCACTTTTGCGGGAGTTTCCGATATGCACGCCCTACCCACTACCCCATCCTCTCCCTACCCACCTGTACTCAACCCGAGCGCTGCCGATTCATCCCTGCCCCCACATCCCCAGGCCATCACCCTGACGCGCAAGGAACAGGAAGTCATGCGCTGGGCCGCACTGGGCAAATCGTCCTGGGAAATTGCCCAGATCCTGACCTGCACCGAATCGGCGGTGAACTACCACTTCGCCAACATCCGCACCAAATTCAAGGTTTCGTCGCGCTGGGCCGCGCTGCGCCAGGCGGCGCACATGGGCCTGGTCCAGTTGTAACACTGCTCGAACAACCTGATCGTCACACGAGGCGATTGCCCCGGCGGTTGTGACCCTCAGGGGGTCATTCCTACCGACTGGCAGGGCTACCTGCGTCAGCCTGCTACCCATATTGATGATGCCTGCCCAAGGATTCAGGCGCACAATCGTCCCCTCGCCAAGCATTTGTATCGATCACGATACAAAACCGACAACCCCCCAACATGCGCCCGCACTAGGCTCACGCGCTATTCGGCTGGCCGACCTTTCCCCCTTGGCACGGCACGCCTATCCTGTAACCATCACATGATCCCGCATCCGGGGTTGGCGATATCAATCGGCAGATAATCACACGCATGCAGAACACCCCCGCTCCTCTGGCTGATGTCAACAAACCGCTATCGCCGGGCGATGACAAGCGCTGGAATGTCCGCGCGCTGATCGTCGACGACGATATCCCGATCCGTGAACTGCTGATCGACTACCTCGCCCGCTTCAGCATCCAGGCCGTCGGCGTCACCGACGGCGCAGCGATGCGCCAGGCCCTGCAACTGGAAACCTTCGACGTGGTGGTGCTGGACCTGATGCTGCCGGGCGAAGATGGCCTGTCGCTGTGCCGCTGGCTGCGCGCCGAGTCGGACATCCCGATCCTGATGCTCACCGCCCGCTGCGAACCCACCGACCGCATCATCGGCCTGGAACTGGGCGCCGATGACTACATGGCCAAGCCATTCGAGCCACGGGAGCTGGTGGCGCGAATCCAGACCATCCTGCGCCGGGTGCGCGACGACCGTACCGAGCAACGGGCCAACATCCGTTTCGACAACTGGCGGCTGAACAGCGTGCTGCGCCAGTTGATCGCCGACGACGGGCTGGTGGTGCCGCTGTCCAACGCCGAGTTCCGCCTGCTCTGGGTGTTCATCGAACGACCCCGCCGGGTACTGAGCCGTGAGCAATTGCTCGACGCCGCCCGTGGCCGCTCGATCGAGGCCTTCGACCGCAGCATCGACCTGCTGGTCTCGCGGCTGCGGCAGAAGCTCGGCGACGATCCGAAATCGCCGCAGTTGATCAAGACCGTTCGCGGTGAAGGCTACCTGTTCGACGCGCGAGACATCGGCTGATGCGTCCCCGCTTCAACACGCTGTTCGGGCGCCTGTTCGGCGTGTTGATGCTGGCCATTATCCTGGCCCACCTGCTGGCCTTTCTCTGGTTCCGCCATTACGGTGGGCCACCGCCTCCGCCTCCGCCGCCCATGGGCATGGAGCAGAACTTCGACCCGCGCATGGGACCGCCACCGCCCCACCATCGGCGCCCTCCAAGGCCATGGTTCGGCGGGCCGCTGGTGCCGCTGACCTTCCAGTTCATCGCCCTGGCGATCGCCGCCTGGTATGGCGCCAAGCTGCTGACCCGGCCGATCCAGCGTCTGAGCGAGGCCGCCGAACGCCTGAGCGAGGACCTCGACAGTCCGCCGCTGGACGAAACCGGCCCCCTGGAAGCCCGGCAGGCGGCCGCGACCTTCAACCTGATGCAGCAACGCATCCGCGAGCAGGTGCAGCAGCGCGGACGCATGCTCGGCGCGGTGTCGCACGACCTGCGTACGCCGCTGTCGCGGCTCAAGCTACGCCTGGAGCAGATCGACGACGTGAAATTGCAGGGCCAGATGCGCCAGGACCTGAACGACATGATCGGCATGCTCGACGCCACCCTGAGCTATCTGCATGAACAGCGCACCAGCGAAGCCATGCAATGGATGGACGTGCAAGCGCTGGTCGAGTCGCTGTGCGAAAACGCCCAGGACCAGGGCGCGCAGGTGCGTGCCAGCGGTCACTGTGCGCCGTTGCTGGTGCAGCCGATGGCCTTGCGCTCGTGCCTGAACAACCTGATGGACAACGCCCTGCGCTACGCCGGCGATGCCTTGATCACCCTGGAGGACAGCCGCCGGCAGTTGGTCATCCGGGTCATCGACCATGGCCCTGGCATTGCCGCCGACAAGCGTGAAGCCGTGTTCGAGCCGTTCTATCGCCTGGAAGGTTCGCGCAACCGCAACTCCGGCGGCGTCGGCCTGGGCATGACCATCGCCCGCGAGGCCGCGCAACGCCTGGGCGGCGAGCTGCAACTGGAGGAAACCCCCGGGGGCGGCCTGACTGCGGTGGTCACCCTGCCCCGCGCCTGAATGGCGTGTGTGGCACCCGGTACAAAGCCCACATACCCTCGACACTTGCCCTTGGGAATCTGCATGAGCCGGTGTAGCGCCGCCGGCCTTGCCAACACTTAGGGAGTGAGCACCATGATCGGTAGCGTCAGCAGTCTACTGAGCTACGTCGGCTACAACAGCACGACGACAGCCACGCAACGCCAGCAACAATTTCAGAAACAGCTGCTCGCCAAGCTCGACACCGACGGCGACGGTTCCGTCAGTCAGGACGAGCTGAAGACCGCACTGTCGAAAGACGGCGACAACAAGCTGCTCACTGACCTGAGCCAGAACTTCACGTCGCTCGACAGCGATGGCAGCGGCGGTATCAGCCTTGACGAACTGGCCGCCCTCAAGCGCCCGGAACATGGCGACCAGGCGCCCGACACGAAGCTGGCCGACGCTCTGCTCAAGGCCCTGGACAGCAATGGTGACGGCAGTCTCAGCAACGACGAGCTGGCCAGCGGACTGACCACTGCCGGCATCAGCACCGACAGTTCGTCACTGTTCTCGTCACTGGACAAGGATTCGAGCGGCAGCCTCAGTGTTGACGAGCTGGCCGCGGCCTTCGCGCCACCGCCGCCGCCGACGCAGTTGTCGAGCAGCCAGTTGTTCAGCCAGCTGGATACCGATGGCGACGGCAGCATCAGCCAGGCCGAACTGGCCAGTGCGCTGCAGGGCAGCTCTGACAGTTGCGCGACCAACGCCACTACCAGCACCACCACCGCCAGCACCAGCGATACCACCAGCGCCCTGTTGCTCAAGGCCCTGGCCGACGCCAGCGGCGTATCGAGCACCAGCACGACCCGGACGGCCCAGGACAACATCGCCGAAGCCCTCAGCCGGTTGCTGGTCAACCTCAACACCCAGTATCAGAACCGCAACACCGTGACGGCGACCAGCAGCACCGCCGCTGCGGCCTGATACCTGAGGGGCACCGCCAAAATCCGTGGGAGCCGACCGGGCGGCGCTCCGCTTGCTGGCGATAGCGATATTTCCAGCGCCGCAGGATGCACTGAATGGCCGCCTGCGGCGGATCGTCGGAACGCCGCCCGCAGCAAGCCGGCTCCCACAGGGGCGGGGTCCTCTGAAGCTGGGCCTCAGCTTTTCTCTTCGCGCCGTCCCTGGCTCGCGCTCCAGTCGAGCAGCAGGCTGTAGGCCACCGCCAGCAGGGTCGGGCCGATGAACAGGCCGATGAAACCGAAGCTGATCAATCCGCCGAAAACACCCAGCAGCACCACCACCAGCGGCAGATTGCCACCCCGGCTGATCAGGTATGGCTTGAGCACGTTGTCCACGCCACTGATGATGAACGTGCCCCAGATGCCGAGGAACACCGCCATGCCGTACTCGCCCTTCCAGACCAGCCAGGCCGTGGCTGGAATCCACACCAGCGGCGGCCCCATGGGGATCAGGCTGAGCAGGAAGGTCGCCAGGCCCAGCACCAGCGCCCCCGGCACCCCGGCGATCAGGAAGCCGATCAGCGCCAGCACGGCCTGGGCCGCCGCCGTGCCGATCACGCCGTTGACCACCCGTTGCACCGTGCCGGCCACCAGTTCCTGGTAGTAACCGGCGCGCTCACCGATCAACCGCTCCAGCAGGCTGAGGACGAAGGCCGCCAGCCGCGGGCCGTCCCGGTAGAAAAAGAACACGAAGAGAATGCTCAGGGTCAGTTCGAGAATCCCGCTGCCGATCTGCGCACTGCGGGCCAGCAACCAGTTGCCGACCTGGCCCAGGTACGGCTTGACCGTCACCATCAGCGCAGCGCCCTGCTGGTCGACGGTGTTCCAGAAACCCACCAGGCGCTCGCCGATGATAGGCACACCGGCCAGCCAGGCCGGTGCCTCGGGCAGGCCATCGACCTGGACATCCTTGACGAAAGCCACCGCATCACGCACATGGTCCGCCAGGTTGAGCCCCAGCCACACCAGCGGCGCGGCCACCAGCACCATCCAGCCGAGGGTCAGCAACCCCGCAGCGAGCGCCTCGCGGCCACCCAACAGGCGTGTCAGCAACAGCATCAGCGGCCAGCTGGCAAAAGCCAGTACCGCGCCCCAGAACAGCGCCGACCAGAACGGCGCCATCACCCACAAGCTGGCGCCAAACAGCACCAGCAGCAGTATCTGCACCAACAGCCGATCATTATTGAGCATGGGGATTCCACAGAGAGATTCAGAAAGGAAAGTTTAGGCGAACTCACCCGCGTGCGTTCGCCCCTGTCGCCGTCAGCGCAACAGTTCCAGATGCAGGCCAGTACTCTGGCTGTCCCCCAGCTCCAGCCGGGCGGCCCTGACGCCACCTGCCACCAGCGCCTGGCGCCAGGCCTCGGCGGATGGGCCCGAGAGGCTGACGCGGGAAGTGGTATCGAGGTTCAAACCACGGGTCAACAGGGTGACCCAGGTGGCCTGCGGCTCGCCGGCCAGTTTCGGCAGGTCGAGCTTGCCGGTGTCGCGCAACTCGCGCAGCAGGGTCGCCGAGGTCGGCAGCAACTCGCCCAATGGCGCATTCGCGGCAAACTGCTCGACATGCAGGTACGCCCGGCGATTGCCACGGGTGATGCTGTACAAGGCCATCAGCGAATCGTCCTGTGGCGCCGCCAGGCGCAGCAGCAGGTAGGCCTGCTGGTCGTCGGCACCGGACAGCAGCGGATTGCCGAAGACCTCGTTGGCCCACAGGCTGTTCTCGCCGCAATCGCGGGCCTGGCACCAGAACAGCAGTTGCGCACCTTCCTTCTGCAAGGCTTCGCGGGCAGCCGTGAAGGCTTCGTTGGCGGTGTGCTCCGGTGGCAGTTCGTAGGTCACCGAGGTCATCTGCCCACGGGCATTGATCTGGCCTTCGCTGCGCAGCCGGTTGCTGATCTTGCGGATCGAGCCTTGCGGATAGATGCGTTCGAGTTCGATGGGAGCCCGGTAGCCGACGATCTGGGCGTCGGCCAGGCGGGGCACCAGCGGCAGGTCATGGCTGCCAGGGACGTCGGCGGCCAGCAGTGCGCTGCTGAAACAGGCCAGGCCCAGGGCCCAGGCTGAGGTTGTGGACAATTTCATCGGATCGGCAGCGCCTGGATGGTGGGCACGGGTGCCGGAACGGGACGACACGAAGTCGCGGCGTGAGCGAGGTCTGGCATGGTTGTCTCCCTTTCAACCCGCCAAGCCTCGACAGTTGCCGGGCGCAAGTCAAGGAATGGCGAAGAAGCGATTGAAACAGTCTGCGACAAGGACTGCCCCGGCCTCGTCGTTCAGGTGCAGATGGTGTCCGCCAGGCAGCACCTGCTGTTGAAAGGGTAGCTGCCCCAGCAGGCTGCGGTGCTGGGCGAGCATGCCTTGTTCGGCCACGACCAACTGCGTCGGGCAGGCCACGCGGCGGACGAAGGCCATCGCCTGCTCTTCGGTCAGGCGCAACGGCGAAGCAAGGGTCAGGCGGTTGTCGCTGCGCCAGGTGTAGCCGCCGGGGACCGGCATCAGGCCACGCTGGGCAAGCAGCTCGGCGGCGTCGCGGCTGACCGCCACCAGGCCCTTCATCCGCGCCTCGACGGCCTGGTCCAGGCTCGGGTGCACGGACTTGCGCTTGTCCTGCAGCCGCAATTGCGCCTGCAGGGCCATGCCCAGGCGCTCGGCTGCACTCTCGCCGCTGGCGGTCGGCGGGATCACGCCGTCGATCAATGCCAGGTGCGAGACCCGCTCGGGCAGCGCCCCGGCCAGCACCACCGAGACGATCGCGCCGAGCGAATGCCCGAGCAGGGCGAATCGCTGCCACCCCAGTTGCTCGGCCACCTGCAGCACGTCATGGACATAATCCCAGAGGGCATAACCCGCCCCGACCGGGCGGTGCCCGGAATGTCCGTGGCCGGCCATGTCGAGGGCGACGATGCGCAGCCCCTTCAACTTCGGTGCCAGCCGCACGAAGCTGTTGGCGTTGTCCAGCCAGCCATGCAGGGCGATCACCGGCAAGCCATCCTCCGGGCCGAACAGGTGGGCCGCCAGTTCGATATGCGGCAGGCTCAGGCGCACCTCCTCGACCGCCGCGCTCATGGCTGCGCCCCTTCGCTGGCGCGCCGCTCCCAGCGGGCAAAGATGTCCTTGAGCAGTTGCGCGGTGTCTTGCGGACGTTCCAGTGGAAACATGTGGCCTCCGGGCATGCTCAGGGACTCACCCTGGGGCAGTCGCCCCACGGTGCGGGTGTGATGTCGCATGACCACGCGGCTCGAACGACCGCGCACCACCGCCAATGGCACCTTCAGGTGCCGGGCCAGGCCAGGGCTGGTATGGGGGACGCCGCGATAAATCTTGATTTCGGTATCCGGATCGAAGCTCAGCCGCAGGCGATCGCCTTCGACGCGCAAGCCATGTTGCAGGTAGGCGTCTAGACAATCCGGATCGAATCCGCGAAACAGGCTCTTGCCGGAAAAGTACTGGCGCGCGCTCTCCAGGTCGCTGAACTCCTCGCGCCGGCCCAGGGTGCGCCCGGCCGGGGTCAGCCGATCGATGAAGCCCAGGCGCTTGGCTGCGCGGATCACCCACTGATCGGTACGGGTCAGCACCGGCGAGTCGAGCATCACCAGGCCCCTGTACAACTGCGGCCGCCGCAGGGCCGCATGCAGGTGCAGCACACCGCCAAGGGAATGGCCAACGCCCCAGACCGGGCCAGGCTGCTGTTCGAGGTGATGGATCAGTTCGTCGACCAGGTTGCGCCAGTTGTCGTCGACCGGGAAGCGCGGGTCGTGGGCATGCTGTTGCAGATGGGCAACCTCATACTCCGGCGACAGGGCGGCAAACAGCTTGCCATAGGTACCCGAGGGAAAACCGTTGGCGTGGGCGAAGAACACGTGCTGCGACATACCGGAACCATTTCAGGGAAAACAGGTGTTCATTGTCGACAGGACACCCGCCACCAGCAATGACCGTAACTGCCAGGAATGATGACAGTCCGGCCATGGCTATGGCGCCACTCAGCGATTCGGTGGAGTCTGGCCCAGCGGCACCACGGCCATGGTCAGGCGCGAGACGCAGTTGGTCTTGCCGTCGTCGCTGCTCAGGCGGATGTCCCAGACATGGGTACTGCGACCGATATGGATCGCGGTCGCTACCGCCGTGACACGACCGCTGCGCACCCCGCGCAGGTGATTGGCGTTGATTTCCAGGCCCACGCAGTAGTACTGGCTCGTGTCGACACACAGGTAGCTGGCCATCGAGCCAACGGTTTCGGCCAGCACCACCGAGGCGCCGCCATGCAGCAGGCCGAACGGCTGGTGGGTACGATGATCGACAACCATGCTGGCGGTCAGCGACTGCTCATCGTAGGACTCGAAGCGAATGTCCAGCACCTCGCTGATGGTGTTCTTCGCCGAGGCATTGAGTTGGTCGATATTCGGAACGGTACGCCACAAGGCCATCTTGCAATCCTCGATTATTGTTGGTCAGTCCTGCCACACGACCGGCTCGCCGAGCTCGCTCCAGGCCTGGAAACGCGGGCCATAGCGTTGCTCGATGACCGGTCGCTTGATCTTCAGCGTAGGGGTGAGAAAGCCGTTTTCCACCGCCCAACTATCTTTCACCACCACCAGCGCACGCAAGCGCTGATGTTTGTCGAGAGCCTGGTTGACCTCCTCCAGCAACGCCGCCAAGCCCGCCTGCAGCTCCGTCCGGGCGGCCTGGGTGGCGCTGGCCGAGAGCACGCACAGGCCCAGCGGGGCAGGCAGGCTGTCACCCACCACACAGACCTGTTCGAGCCAGGCATTGGCCGCCAGGCGGTTCTCGATCGGCGCCGGGGCTACGTACTTGCCCTTGCTGGTCTTGAAGATTTCCTTGAGTCGCCCGGTCAGGCGCAAGTGGCCGCCGGCATCCTGCTCGCCCTTGTCGCCGGTGCGCAGGAAGCCATCGGCGGTCATGACCTCGGCGGTTTTCTGCGGGTCCTTGTAGTAGCCGAGCATGATCGCCCCGCTGCGCACCAGCACCTCGCCCTGCTCGTCGATGCGCACCTCGACGCCCGGACACGCCTGGCCGATCCACCCAGGCAGGTGCTGGCCGACCCGGCAGACATGGGAGTAGCCGCTGTTTTCAGTCATGCCATAGACTTCCAGTACCTCCAGCCCCAGGCGCTGGTACCACTGCAGCAATTGGCGCGGCACTGGCGCGGCGCCGGACAGGGCGATGCGCAAGGCATCCAGCCCCAGCCCCGCCAGCACCTTGTGCCCGACTCGCCGGCCGATCAGCGGTAGGCGCAGGAGAAAATCCAGCCGCGCCGGGGTGACCTTTTCGAAGACTCCCATCTGGAATTTGCTCCAGATCCGCGGCACGCCAAACATCGACGTGGGTCGCGCGCGCCTGAGGTCGACCAGGAAGGTTTCCAGGCTTTCGGCAAAAAATACCGTCTGCCCGGTGAATATCGATGCCAGTTCGACAAACATCCGCTCGGCCACGTGGCACAGCGGCAGGTACGACAGCACCCGATCGCCCTCGCCCAGGCCGAACAGGCCGATGGCGTTGTTGGCAGCGAACGACAGGGTCGCGAAGCTGTGCATCACGCCCTTGGGCTGGCCGGTGGTGCCGGAAGTGTAGATGACGGTCGCCAGTTGCCCGGCGGCGGGTCGCGGATCGTCCTGGATCGGTGAACAGCCTTGCAGGTCGTGCCAGCGAAAATCGAATGCGCCTGGCGGGCACAGCGGCAGGCCGATGGTCGGCAAGCCGGGCCTGAGCCCCGCCGACATGCCCGGCCAATCATCGAGCTTGCCGATGAACGCCAGCGCGACCTCGGCGTGATCGAGCACCTGGGCGACGGAGTCCGCCGTCAGGTTGGGGTACAGCGGCACCGAGACATGCCCGGCCATCCAGATAGCCAGGTCGGCAATGATCCAGTGGGCGCAGTTCTTCGAGATGATCGCCACATGACTGCCCGGTGGCAGTTCCCGTGCCCGCAACCAGTGGGCCGCGCAACGGGCCTGGTGGCCGACCTCGGACCAGCTCAGCGTCTGTACCTCGCCGCCGCCCACCGGCTGGACCAGGTACGACTGGCGAGGGTGGCGAGCTTCGCGCTCGTAGAAGACGTCCAGCGGTAAACGAAAAGCGGCAGACATAAGACTCCCTCCCTTGTTTTTATCCCGGAACAAAACCAACCAAGCACTTGCTTGGCTGACTATTTCATGGGCGACGCGACGCTGCAAGCCCATCGATTGCAATGGGCCCGTCCGAGAGGGGGGCATGCGTCAGAACAAGGGGGTGGAATCTGATAGCTGCAGATCGGCGGCTCGGGTCGAATCGCCCGTTTCCCAGCCCTTTACGAGGCGTTCATGTCGACGATAGGCAATCTCCTGCGCAGTTTCATTCCCTTGCCCAACCGCCGGCCAAAAGCCGGACCGCCGCCGTTCCTGGCAGGAACGGATTTCTACCGGCAGGCCAGCCCGGGCCAGTCCCCGCTGGCGCAGCCGTCACTCCTGGAACGGGACATGACCTTGCTGGGGCTCAAGGATTCGCTGGAGTCGGCACGGGAATTTCTCGGCGGCACCTCCTCGCTGGGGGCCTACCCGTTGTGCGCCTTGCTGGAGTTGATGGTGGCCAGCGCCATCCGATTTCCCAACATCCTGCGCAGATGGGATGGCGTGGCACTGGAGGGCGGCGGTCGGGTGTCGCTGCATGTGCAGAAAAAGCTTTTCGACCTGCGAGTACCGACCACGCTGTCACCCCAACTGACCAAGGCCCTGAAAAACTGTGCCCTGAACATCGCCGCGAACACCGATGACAGCGCCAGGACAATGCTTGACGACTTCGATATCCACCAGCCATTCAGGGAATGGCACAAGAATGCGATCTGTCAGGTACTGCGCATGCTGCAGGTGACCAACGTCAACATGACCGGTGTCGACCTGAGCGGCGGCGACCTGGCCGGCGTGCGCTTCTTCGGCCAGTACCACGAGGCGAACTTCATGGCCGCCAACCTCAAGGGCGCGATGCTCTCGAGTGGCTTCAAGGGCAACAACTTCGACCATTGCGACCTGCGCCACACCCTGCTGTCAGGCTATTTCGAGCAATGCACCTTCAGGGGCGCGAAGGTCAATACCGTGACCTTGAAGCAGGCTCGCAGCGAGCTGACCGGGGCCGTCCTGACCCCGTGAGGCAACCGGCTAGGCGTGACGAACACCATTGAGGGTCATGGCCCCGGCCAGTGGCCAATCTCCTTCCAACTCCGCCAGGCTGGCAGTGTCCATCGGTTGCGGGCTGCGCAGATGGCCGGCTTCGAGCAGGCCGATCAGGCTGCCCACCAGCGGCTGGTGGCTGACCAGTAACAGGTTGTCGGCCGTATCGAGCTGCTCCAGCACCCGCGAAGGATGGCTGTCGGGCGTCAACCAGGGCACGGTGATGATCGCCGGCTCGAAGCCCAGCACTTCGCGCACCAGTTGTGCGGTCTGCTGGGCCCGCACGTAGGGACTGGCGTAGATCGCCGCCAGCGGCTGGCCGATCAGGTGGGCGGCACTGCGCAGCACCTCCTGGCGACCGTGGGCGGTCAGGTTGCGTTCGGCATCACTGCTTACCTGCGGCTCGGCCTGGCCATGGCGCAATACCCACAATTTCACAGCTTCGGCTCCTCGTCACGCGCAGGGTGCGCAACTGGTGGCACGCTGTGCGGGGATTCGCCTTGCGGCGCACGTGGGGCCGGCCAGTCGGCGAACGGCCAAGGCTTCTGGTCGGTATGGAAGGTGCCGAAACGGCCGATCTGGGCGAGGAACTGGCTGAGGCTGTCGCCGAAGTTCATCAGATTGCCGCTCGGCGCGCCGTAGAACAGCCGGTAGACCAGTTGGATCAGCACCACCGCGCCGAGGATGAACTGGGCAACCTGCCAGACCAGCAGGAACACCAGCATCCACAGGATGCGCAGCACGATGGACTCATACTTGGCTTCGTTCATGTCTTGCTCCCGTTGCGTGGAAATCAGTTGAAACCGCTGGTGGAAATGAAGTCGACGTCGGTCTTTGGCTCGGCGCGCATCAGCAGGGCGATCACCTGCTCGAGCGTGCGGCCCTCGAACAGGATCGCGTGCAGGCCGGCCACCAGCGGCATATAGACGTTCAACTCCTGGGCCTTGGCCTTGAGCACCTTGAGGGTGTTGACCCCTTCGGCCACTTCGCCCAGGCGGTTGACCGCCTCCTCCAGGCTCAGGCCCTGGCCGAGGGCGTAGCCGACCTGGTAGTTGCGGCTCTTGGGCGAGGAACAGGTGACGATCAGGTCGCCGACCCCGGCCAGGCCGAGGAAGGTCATCGGGTTGGCGCCCTGGCTCACGGCAAACCGGGTCATTTCCGCCAGGGCACGGGTAATCAGCATGCTCTTGGTGTTTTCGCCCATGCCCAGGGCGACGGCCATACCGGCAATGATCGCGTAGACGTTCTTCAACGCCCCGCCCAGCTCGACGCCAAACCGGTCGGCACTGGCATAGACGCGCAAGGTGCTGCCGTGCAGGGCGGCCTGGACGCGGCTGCAGAGTTCCTCGTCAGCACTGGCGACCACTGTGGCGGTCAACGCATGCTCGGCCACTTCACGGGCCAGGTTCGGCCCCGACAACACGCCAATACGCGCCTGCGGGGCGATGTCTTCGAGGATTTCGCTCATCAGCTTGAAGGTCTGGGCCTCGATACCCTTGGTCAGGCTCACCAGCAGCTTGCCACGCAGACGCTCGGCGTGATCGGCCAGTACGCTGCGCAGGGCGCTCGATGGCAGGGCGACGAAGAACAGCTCGCAGCCTTCAAGCGTGGCGACCAGGTCGGTCACCGGCTCGACCGCCGGATTGATCTTGATCCCCTTGAGGTAGCGCGGATTCTCGCGATTGACACGAATGGCCTCGGCCTGTTCCGGGTCGCGCATCCACTGGCGCACCCGGTGACCGTTCTCGGCCAGCAGGTTGGCCACGGCGGTTCCGAAGCTCCCGCCCCCCAGGACCGCAATAGGGTGCTGTTCAGTCATATGCAATCCGTTTTTACCAATGGCGATGGCCGCATTATACGGAGCCTCCGGGCGGCAGCCAGTCCCAAACGCAGTCGACAGGTGGCATCACTGGGGCGAGGACTTTTCCCCGCTCGCGGACGGAATGCAGGCGCAATGCCATGGCAAACCCGTCCAGCTCGGTTAACATGGGCGGCTACTACTGTCATCAAGGCTGAGCCGTGCAACCTGGCCCTCCCCACCGCCGCTCCTCCGTACTCCTGGCGCTGCTGTTCAGCACACCCGTGCTGGCCGACGATCTGTTCCTGGAAAACCAGCCGCTACCCGAGGTATTGACCGCTACTCGGCTCAAACAATCCCCGGCGTCGGTGCCGGGCAGCATGACAGTGATCGACAACGAACTGATCAAGGCCAGTGGCGCCCGCGATATCGCCGAGCTGCTGCGGCTGGTACCGGGCATGATGGTCGGCTACACCAACGGTAACCAGGCGGCGATCAACTACCACGGTACCGACGCTTCAAATGCCCGGCGCATGCAGGTCCTGATCGACGGCCGCTCGGTGTACCGGGCGGGCCTGGCAACGGTGGACTGGAGCGACATTCCGGTGGCCATGGAGGATATCGAGCGCATCGAGGTCTTCCGCGGACCGAACACCGTCAGCTACGGGGCGAATGCGCTGATGGCGGTGGTCAATATCCTCACCAAGTCGCCCGGCAGCACCCACGGTTCGCGGCTCAAGGTCACCCGTGGCGCACGCGGCATCAATGACTGGTACGCCAGCCAGGGCGTCGGCTGGAACACCGGCGACCTGCGCCTGTCGATGTCCGGCCAGCAGGACGACGGTTTCGACAGTAATCGCGTCGGCGCCGACTACCGCGACAGCCGGCGGTTGAACCGCTTCAACCTGTCGGTCAGCCAGATGCTCAACGACAGCCAGAGCATCGACTGGCAGTTGAACGCGAAAGAAGGCACCAACCAGCGACCGTACACCTACCAGGCGGTGTTTCCCGATATCGAGGAAGCCGGCAACAACTCCGACGTGGTGGCCAAGGACTACGCCGGTTCCCTGCGCTGGAACCTCGACCTCAGCCCGCAGCACAGCCTCTACGTGCAAGGCTCGGCGCAGCACTGGGACCGCCAGCAGGTCTGGCGCGCCTGCGATGCCAAGGTGTCGTTCAGCCCGCAACTGACCCAGTTGTGGCAGCTCAACCCCAATTACGCGGAAAACCTCGCGCGGCACATGACCCGCTATTCGGTCGGCAGCCCGCCCGCCGGCAACGCCACCGAACAGGCGCTGGCCAATCAGGTGCTGGATCAGTGGTTTAACCAGGGCGCCAGCGAATCGGTCTGTGGCGATATCGACCAGAGCACCCGCGAAACCCGCTATGACCTGGAAATCCAGGACACCCTGAGCCTGTCCGACAGCCTGCGCCTGGTCAGCGGCATGAACTATCGTTACGACAGGGCCGATTCCGAAACCTATTTCAACGGCACCCTCGATGACAATACCTGGCGCCTGTTCGGCCAGCTCGAATGGCGCGCCAGCGAACACTGGCTGCTGCAGGGTGGCGCCATGTACGAAAACACCCAGCTGACCGGCGACTCGCTGACCCCGCGCTTTGCCGTCAACTACCTGATCAACCCGCGCCATGGGCTGCGCGCGGTGTATTCCGAAGCGATCCGCTCACCGGACATGTTCGAGAACAACGTCAACTGGAGCTACCGGGTGACCAACCTGGATTCGCCCACCTACGGCCAGAACAGCGGCCAGTATTTCGTCAAGACCCGCGGTCCGGGCAATCTCGACAAGGAGCTGATGCGTTCACGGGAACTGGGCTACAACGGTTTCTTCGCGGATATCGGACTGAACCTCGACGTGAAGCTGTTCCATGACGAAATCACCTCGATGGTCAGCTCGCCCCTGCGTAACAACCAGTACATCGCCAGCAACGCCAACAGCGCGCGTTTCAGCGGCAGCGAAACCCAGCTCGACTGGCGCCTGGGCAGCGCCGACCGGCTGCGCCTGACCTACGCCTATGTCGACGTACAGGCCAGCAACCCTGCCGACACCCAGTTCACGGCGCGCAATAGCGGCTCGGCCGGCTGGATGCGCGATTGGGGCGCGGGCTGGTCGAGTGCGTTGTTCTACTACGGCGACGATGCGATCAACCAGTACCGTTTCGAACGGGTCGACCTGCGGGTCGCCAAGCGCATTCCGTTGCACAAGGCCAGCCTGGAGCTGGCGGGAGTGATGCAGCAGCGCCTGGACAATCAGCCGCTCACCTGGCCCGACAACAACTACGACCAGCGCCAGGTTCTCTACTTCAGCGCCGAGCTGGAATTCTGAGCATGAGCGAAAATCGGTCAAGGATGACACGGGCCTGTACCGGCTGGCTGCCAAGACTGGCCGCTTGCCTGCTGGGCCTGCTGCTGGTCTCCCAGCCCCAGCAACAGGCCCGGGCCGCCGATGTGCTGCTGACCGGGGCCGAAGACAGCCCCGGCGTCCAGGGATTCACCAGCGCCCTGGCGCAGCAGCGCCCCGAAGACCGAGTGCGCTTCGTGCCTTTCGGGCAATTGCCCGCGCCGAGCAAGCTGCCAGCCGGGACGCGACTGATCCTGCTCGATCCGCAGAGCCTCGACTGGCGCCTGGCCGACAGCCAGGGGCCGGCCACCCTGGTGCTGCGCATCAGCCGCCTGCAGGCCCGCCAAAGGCTGGGCCAGCAACTGCCACATTCCCTCAGCCTGCTCTGGAGCGACCCGCCGCCGGCCCGCCAATTGCGCCTGATCCGGGCCGTACTGCCGCAAGCCCGGCGCGTAGGCGTGCTGTACGACGACGACAGCGAATTCCTGCTTGCCGAACTGCGCCAGGCCGCCCAGCCACTGGGCCTGGAAATCGTCGCCCAGCGCTGGGACAACACCGTCGACAGCCGGCCACTGCAGGATCTGCTGCGCAACAGCGACGTGCTGCTGGGGATCGACGACCCGACGCTGTACAACCCCAAGACCGCGAAAAACCTGCTGCTCAGCAGCTACGCCCGGCAACTGGCGTTGATCGGGCCGAATGCCGGCTTCGTCAAGGCCGGCAGCCTGGCCAGCAGCTACAGCGACCAGAACGACTGGCTGGCGATCCTCGACAAGCTGCTCGACCAGCCCGCTTCCAGCTGGCCGCGCGCACTTTATCCAGCACACTTCAAGGTCCTGAGCAATCCGCAGGTCGCCCGTTCGCTAAGCCTCGAGACCATCGATGAAACGTCCGTCGCCATCCGGCTGGCCGAAGGAGAAACGCATCCATGAATCTTCGTCGGCATTGGGGCATCAACGCCCGCACCCAGATGATCAGCCTCGGCCCGGCGCTGTTGCTGACCCTGCTCCTGATCAGTTTCTTCACCTTCGTGCGAATCCAGGACCTGCGCCAGGAAGTCAACCACACCGGCCAATTGATCGCCAACCAGCTGGCGCCGGCCACCGAATACGGGGTCATCTCCGGCAACAATGACGTGCTCGAAAGCCTGATGAAGGCCAGCCTGGCGACTCCGCACGTGCGTTTCCTCGAGGTCCAGGACCGTAGCAACAACATCCTGGTGTATGTCGAGCAGCCGGCCGAAAGCCACAACCGGGCCCAACAGGTCGAGATCTTCCAGGCGCCGGTGCGCCTGCAGCGGATCAAGCTCGATAGCGATTTCCTCCAGGGCGCCTACGCCAACTCCACGGCAACCGGCGAGGATTACCTTGGCCGGGTGATCGTCGGCATGTCCAATGGCGCCTTCAACGAGCGCCAGCAGGAAATTCTGCTCAAGGCCGGAATCCTTGCCCTGTTCGCGCTGCTCTTCACCTTCCTGCTGGCGCGCCGTCTGGCAGCCAACCTGTCGCAGCCGATCAGCGCCATGGGCCATGCGGTGAAAGCCATCCAGCAAGGCGACTACAAGACGCCGCTGCCGGTGCCCGACGACACCGAGCTGGGTGACCTGGCACGACATATCAACAACCTTGCCAGCGGCCTCGAACAGGCCAGCCGCGAGCAGCACCAGGCCATCGCACAGTTGATCCAGACCCGCGAGGAAGCGGAACGGGCGAACAACGCCAAGTCCGACTTCCTGGCCATGATGAGCCACGAGCTGCGCACGCCGATGAACGGTGTCCTGGGAATGCTGCAGTTGCTCGAAACCACGGAAATGAGCGAGGAACAGGCCGAATACGCGGCGCTGGCCTCGGAGTCCACCGAACACCTGCTCAAGGTCATCAACGATATACTCGATTTCTCACGGATCGAACGCTCGGCGCTGGAGCTGGAACACATTCCGTTCGGCCTCGGCGAACTGATCAGCAGTTGCGCCCAGGCCTTCCAGCACAGCGCGGCCCAACGCGGCCTGCAACTGAACCTGCGGTTCCCCGCCGGCCTCGACAACCTGCAGGTCAAGGGCGACCCGACGCGCATTCGGCAGATCCTGGTCAACCTGATCGGCAACGCCCTGAAATTCACCGAACAGGGCAGCGTCAGCGTCGAACCGGCCTGGCAGGTGCTGGACAACGAGGTGATCTGGTTCAGTTGCACGGTGCGCGACAGCGGTATCGGTATTTCCACCGAGCGCCTGGAACTGATGTTCGATGCCTTCCAGCAGGCTGACAGTTCCATTTCCCGCCGTTACGGCGGCACCGGCCTGGGCCTGCCGATCGCCCGGACCCTGGCCGAGCGCATGGGCGGCACCCTGCACGCCCACAGTGAAGAAGGCCAGGGCTCGGTGTTCACCCTGGAAATCCCGCTGGCCCTGCAGCGCCTGGTCGAGCCGGAGGCACTGCCGCAATTGCTGGCCGGGCACGGCGAGGGTCGCAAGGTGCTGCTGGTGGAAGACAATCCGGTGAACCAGACCGTGATCGAGGCGATGCTGCACAGTCTGGGGTTCGAGGTCAGCCTGGCACATGACGGTGCCGAGGCCATCGAGGGTGCAAGAAATGGCCTTTTTGCCGCCATCCTGATGGATTGCCGGCTACCGCTCGTCGACGGCTATGAAGCCACCCGACAAATCCGCCAATTGCCTGGCTGCGCCGAGCTGCCCATCATCGCACTGACCGCCAATGCCTTGCAGGGTGACCGTGAAGAGTGCCTGCAGGCGGGGATGAACGATTATCTGGCCAAACCCTTCAAACGCACCGATCTGCAGCGAATTCTCCAGCGTTGGGTGCCCTGAATTACCACGTGCGACTGGCGTGAAAGGCGAAAGTGCGGCAGTCTTAGGCACCCGAACGAGCCGCGAAACCGGCTTGATTTATAATTTCAGTGCACAAGTGTACATTCATGTCCCTTGTGCTGTGACTTTCACTACAACGCAATAGTCTATGAGTAGGCTGTCGATTCGAGGCATGAGGGCTTCGATCGGCCGGGAAGCTACACCCCACCCTGCCGCATGGAACTATTGAGGAGCTCGCATGACCAAACAAAACGCCTTTACCCGGGAAGAACTGCTGAGCTGCAGTCGCGGTGAGCTGTTCGGCCCAGGTAACGCGCAACTGCCCGCCCCGAACATGCTGATGGTGGATCGCATCACCCATATCAGCGAAGAGGGTGGCAAGTACGGCAAAGGTGAATTGGTCGCCGAACTGGATATCAATCCGGACCTGTGGTTCTTCGCTTGCCACTTCGAAGGCGATCCGGTAATGCCGGGCTGCCTGGGCCTGGATGCCATGTGGCAGCTGGTCGGTTTCTTCCTCGGCTGGCAGGGTCTGCCGGGCCGTGGCCGTGCCCTGGGTTCGGGCGAAGTGAAATTCTTTGGCCAGGTCCTGCCGACCGCCAAGAAAGTCACCTACAACATTCATATCAAGCGCGTCCTTAAAGGCAAGCTGAACCTGGCCATCGCCGATGGTTCGGTCAGTGTCGACGGACGCGAAATCTACACCGCCGAAGCCCTTCGGGTCGGCGTGTTCACCTCCACCGACAACTTCTAAGGGTTATCCGCATGCGTCGCGTCGTTATCACTGGTCTGGGCATCGTTTCTTGCCTGGGCAATGACAAAGAGACCGTCTCCGCTAACCTGCGTGCAAGCCGCCCTGGCATCCGCTTCAACCCGGAATATGCCGAAATGGGTCTGCGTAGCCAGGTTTCCGGCTCCATCGACCTCAACCTCGAAGAACTGATCGACCGCAAGATCTACCGCTTCGTCGGCCACGCGGCGGCCTACGCCTACCTGGCCATGAAGGACGCGATCGCCGACTCCGGCCTGAGCGAAGAGCAGGTATCCAACCCGCGTACCGGCCTGATCGCCGGCTCCGGTGGTGCCTCGACCCTGAACCAGATGGAAGCGCTGGACACCCTGCGCGAGAAAGGCGTCAAGCGCGTGGGTCCATACCGCGTGACCCGTACCATGGGCAGCACCGTTTCCGCGTGCCTGGCCACTCCGTTCAAGATCAAAGGCCTGAACTACTCGATCTCCTCCGCCTGCGCCACCAGTGCCCATTGCATCGGTACCGCCATGGAGCAGATCCAGATGGGCAAGCAGGACATCGTCTTCGCCGGTGGCGGTGAAGAAGAGCACTGGAGCCAGTCGTTCCTGTTCGACGCCATGGGCGCCCTGTCCACCCAGTACAACGACACGCCAGAGAAAGCCTCGCGTGCCTACGACGCCAAGCGTGACGGTTTCGTCATCGCCGGCGGCGGCGGCATGGTGGTGGTCGAGGAGCTGGAACACGCCCTGGCCCGTGGCGCGAAGATCTACGCCGAAATCGTTGGCTACGGTGCGACCTCCGACGGCTACGACATGGTTGCCCCAAGCGGCGAAGGCGCCGTGCGTTGCATGCAGATGGCAATGTCCACCGTTGACGGCCCGATCGACTACCTGAACACCCACGGCACCTCGACTCCGGTCGGCGACGTCGCGGAAATGAAGGGCGTGCGTGAAGTCTTCGGCGACAAGGCTCCGGCCATCAGCTCGACCAAGAGCCTGTCCGGTCACTCGCTGGGTGCCGCTGGCGTGCACGAGGCGATCTACTGCCTGCTGATGATGGAAGGCAACTTCATTGCCGGCTCCGCCAACATCGAAGAGCTGGACCCGGAAGTCGCCGACCTGCCGGTACAGACCCAGACTCGTGAAAACGTTCAGTTGAACAACGTCATGAGCAACAGCTTCGGCTTCGGTGGCACCAACGCCACCCTGGT
Source organism: Pseudomonas sp. UTLPPB19802 (assembly GCF_059730225.1). NCBI lineage: Bacteria > Pseudomonadati > Pseudomonadota > Gammaproteobacteria > Pseudomonadales > Pseudomonadaceae > Pseudomonas > Pseudomonas sp. UTLPPB19802. The sequence goes on along the minus strand of NZ_AP048545.1, from coordinate 2,641,222 downwards.
CCTGAAGCGCTGGCAGGGCAAGTGAGTCCAGCCTGATCGCGACATGAAAAACGCCCCGACTGGTTCGGGGCTTTTTTTTGCGACAACCGCCAGACTCGCTTGTAGTGCCCAGTGTGTTCAGCACAACAGGCGTGACCATCAAATAAAAGCTGAACACCATCATGACTCGGTGTTCTATAGAATTCAGGGACTTTCCCGCCACGTTCTCCAGGAGGTTCGTCATGACCATCACCATCAATACCGAATCGAACGAAGGTTTTCGTCACAGCGTGCAGATCGACGATCATGAGTTGTTCACCGACGTGCCCAAGAGCATCGGCGGGGAAGGCTCGGCGCCTGAGCCCCACGACTATTTCGACGCTGCGCTGGGCACCTGCAAGGCCCTGACCCTCAAGCTGTATGCGCAGAAAAAAGGCATCCCCCTGACCGGCGTTACGGTCGAGGTCAAGCGTGATAACAGCCAGGAGCAGAAAGGCAAGTATGGCCTGCAGGTCAAGCTGACCCTCAAGGGCGTGCTGAGTGACGCCCAGCGCGACGAACTGCACAAGGTCGCCGACCGCTGCCCGATCCACAAGTTGATGACCACCACCGAAGTGAGCATCGAGACACTGCTGGCCGAAGGCGCCTTCAGTCAGTAAGGGCAGTGACGCAAAAGCGGGTTATGCTCTGCGCATTGCCCGCCTAGCCTGGAAGCCCCATGAGTACACCGTTGGTGATTCGTCCTCGCGCCGAGGATGTCGAAGGTCAACCCATCCTGCGTCCCCTGCCCTCGGCCCAATGCCGCAGTGTCGGCCCGTTCGTGTTTTTCGATCACATGCTGGAAACCCGCTATCCGCCGGGCAGCGGCATGGATATCCGGCAACACCCGCATATCGGCCTGTCGACCCTGACCTACCTGTTCGAAGGCCGGTTGCAGCACAAGGACAGCCTGGGCTCCGACCAGCAGGTCGGCCCCGGCGAGGTGAGCTGGATGACCGCCGGCAGCGCCATCGCCCATGTCGAACGCACACCGGCCGACCTCACCGCCAGCGGCTCGGCGCTGCACGGCCTGCAGGTCTGGCTGGCATCGCCCAGGGAACATGAACAGGGTGCCGGGCACTACAGCCATCATCCGGCGGCCAGCCTGCCAACCAGCGAAAACCTGGGGGTGAAGATCCGCCTGATCGCCGGCAATGGCTTCTGCCTGACATCACCCGTGCCGGTGCTGTCGCCCACGGTCTACGCCGAGATACTGATGGAGTCGGCGACTACCCTGCTGCTGCCCGACGAGCACGAGGAACGGGCGCTGTACGTGTTGGCCGGCGAGGTCGAGCTGGATGGTGAACGCCTGGAGCCACGCAGCCTGGTAGTCCTGCCCAAGGGCGAGAGCCCGACACTGGCGGCCGAGGGTGAGGTGCATCTGGTTTTGATCGGCGGGGCGCCGCTGGATGGGCCGCGGCGGATGAACTGGAACTTCGTTGCCAGCGATCCGGCGCTGATCGACCAGGCTCGCGCACGCTGGGCTGCGGGAGACTGGCCGAAGGTGCCTGGGGAAACCGGGCGGATCGAGTTGCCGCACAAGCCCGGTGCATAACGGTACCGAGCCTGGGGCAGCTTCGTTTACGGCCCCTGGGGCCCCTTCGCAAGCAAGGCCCTGCTCCTACAGATTGTCGTCGCTTACCTTGTATGAGCAGGGCTTGTCGGGACGCTGCATCGCCGCGAAAGCGACCTGAAGATCGCCGGAGATCTCAGCCGGCGAACACTTCCTCCAGCAGGTTGTGCATGGCCGTGAAGGCGCGGCTGGCGGTCTTCGCGTCATACATCATCTTGCCCGGCACATTCGCATGCGGGTCGGTGAACGAATGCACCGCACCGCCGTAGCTCAGTAGTTGCCAATCGACCCCGGCAGCATTCATTTCCTCTTCGAAAGCCGGCAGTTGCTCCTTCGGCACCAGTGGATCGGCAGCACCGTGCAGCACCAGCACCGAACCCTTGATGTTGTTCGCATCCGCCGGGTTCGGCGTGTCCAGCGTGCCGTGGAACGACACCGCAGCCTTCAGCGGCGCACCGGTCCGGGCCAATTCCAGTGCACAGCAGCCACCGAAGCAGAAGCCGAAAGCCGCCAGCCTGGAAGTATCGACCGCCGCCAGCGCCTGCCCCTGCAAGGCTTCAAACGCCCTTTGCATGCGCTTGCGCAGCTCGGCCCGATCATTCTTCAGCGGCATCATTGCCGCACCCGCCTCGTCGCCGTTTTGCGGGCGTACCGCGCTGCCATACAGGTCGGCGATCAATACCACGTAGCCCTTGGCCGCTACCGACTGGGCGATCTTTTCCGCCCCGGCGCTGACACCCATCCAGTTCGGCGCCATCAGCAGGCCCGGACGCGGGCCCTTGTGGCTGGCATCGAAAGCCAGGCGGCCTTCGTAGGATTGGCCATCAATCTGATAGGCCACGGAACTGACAGTGATTTGGCTCATTACATACTCCGTAAAGGCATCCATAAAATGAAAAACCCGCCGAAGCGGGTTTTCCTACAGCGTTATCAGGCCGACAACTCGACCAACAGCTTGTTCAGTCGGCGCACATAGGCTGCCGGGTCCTTCAAGCTGTCGCCGGCCGCCAGGGCCGCCTGGTCGAGCAGGATGTGCGACAGGTCGCCGAAGCGATCCTCGTCCGGCTCGGCATCAAGCTTCTCGATCAGCGGATGGCTCGGGTTGAATTCGAAGATCGGCTTGGAATCCGGAACCTTCTGCCCGCTGGCCTCGAGGATCTGGCGCATCTGCAGGCCCAGGTCCTGTTCACCGATCGCCAGGATCGCCGGCGAATCGGTCAGGCGATGGGACACCCGCACTTCGCTGACAGCTTCGCCCAGGGCGGTCTTGAGACGCTCCACCAGGCCTTCCTTGCTCTTGGCGACTTCCTCGGCAGCCTTCTTGTCCTCTTCCGAGTCCAGATTGCCCAGGTCCAGATCGCCACGGGCGACATCGACGAAGCTCTTGCCATCGAATTCGTTGAGGTAGCTCATCAGCCACTCGTCGATACGATCGGTCAGCAGCAGCACTTCGATGCCTTTCTTGCGGAAGACTTCCAGGTGCGGGCTGTTCTTGACCTGGGCGTAGGTTTCGCCGGTCAGGTAGTAGATCTTGTCCTGGCCTTCCTTGGCGCGAGCCAGGTACTCGGCCAGGGACACCACCTGCTCGCCTTCTTCGCCCTGGGTCGAGGCGAAACGCAGCAGGCCGGCGATTTTTTCCTTGTTGGCGAAGTCTTCCGCCGGGCCTTCCTTCAAGACCTGGCCGAAGTTCTTCCAGAAGCCCTTGTACTGCTCGGGATCGTTCTTCGCCAGTTTTTCCAGCATGTCGAGGACACGCTTGGTCAGCGCCGACTTCATCGAGTCAATGATCGGGTCTTTCTGCAGGATTTCCCGCGAAACGTTCAGGGACAGGTCGTTGGAGTCGACCACACCCTTGATGAAGCGCAGGTACAGCGGCAGGAAGGATTCGGCCTGGTCCATGACGAACACGCGCTGCACGTACAGTTTCAGGCCCTTCGGCGCTTCACGCTGGTACAGGTCGAACGGGGCGCGGGCCGGCACGTACAGCAGCGAGTTGTACTCCAGCTTGCCTTCGACCTTGTTGTGGCTCCAGCTCAGCGGGTTCTCGTAGTCGTGGGCGATGTGCTTGTAGAACTCCTGGTATTCCTCGTCCTTGACCTCGGTACGCGGACGGGTCCACAGCGCGCTGGCACGGTTGACGGTTTCCCATTCCTGCGCCGGCTGCTCCTCGCCTTCGGTGGCAGCGGCTTCCTTCGGCACTTCGATCGGCAAGGCGATATGGTCGGAGTACTTCTTGATGATGTTGCGCAGGCGCCAGCCGTCGGCGAACTCATCTTCACCGGATTTCAGGTGCAGGACGATGCGGGTACCGCGATCAGCCTTGTCGATGGTGGCGACTTCAAACTCGCCCTCGCCCTTCGACGACCAGTGCACGCCTTCGCTGGCGGCCAGGCCGGCACGACGGCTGAACACTTCAACCTGGTCGGCGACGATAAAGGCCGAGTAGAAGCCCACGCCGAACTGGCCGATCAGGTGCGAATCCTTCTTCTGGTCGCCCGAGAGATTCTTCATGAAATCGGCGGTGCCGGACTTGGCGATGGTCCCCAGGTGGGTGATCACATCGTCACGGCTCATGCCGATACCGTTGTCTTCGAGGGTGACGGTCTTGGCGTCCTTGTCGAAGCTCACACGGATTTTCAGCTCCGCGCCACCTTCCAGCAACTCGGGCTTGGACAGGGCTTCGAAACGCAGTTTGTCGACGGCGTCGGAGGCGTTGGAGATCAATTCGCGCAGAAAGATCTCCTTGTTCGAGTACAACGAATGGATCATGAGGTGCAGCAGTTGCTTCACCTCGGTCTGGAAGCCCAGGGTTTCCTTTTGAGTTTCCACACTCATGGTCATCAAACTCCAATTGGATGGCAGTGGCCGCCTTGCAAGGTTGGCGGCGGGTTGTCATCAAATTTGGGGGCTGTGTTGGGGATTTCAAGTGCCCGCTAACGCTTCCTCGATCTTGAAGTGGGCTCGGGCGGTGGCAATCGGTTCTGCCTCGGTACTTTGCCAGGCAGTCACGGCCACGTTCGCAATCCGCCGCCCCTGGCGGCAGACCTGGCATTTGGCATAGGTGTCGCGAAACTGCCCGGCCCGCAGATAGTCGACCGAGAAGTCGATGACCTTGGGCACCCCCGGCGAGCCGGTGAACACCAGCAGGTGCAGGGCTGCCGCCAGCTCCATGAAGCCGGCAATGACCCCGCCATGGATCGCCGGCAATAAAGGGTTACCAATATTGTCCTTGCTCGCCGGCAGGCGGAACAGCAACTCATCGCCCAGCCGCGAGCACTCGATGCCGATCAGCTTGGCGTAGGGAATGCGTTGCAGGAGCTGGCCGTAGTCACCCTGCCGATGAGCCTGCTGGAGTTCGTCCTTGAATGCCTGGCTCATGCTGCACCACCGCTGATCGAACTGCCAAAGCTGCGGCTGCCCTTGAGACCCTTGCCCATGCGCATGAAGGTCCCGACCACATGGGCGATGGGATTGGCTGGATCGTCCTGGTAGGCATGGCCACGGGCAAAGATGATGTCGCGGGTCACCCGATAGCATTCGGCGTAGCCGTGGACGTCCTTGCCCGGTTCGGCCGGGTGCATGTAGTCGATGCGCAGGTCGAGGGTTGGACAGACCTCGAACTCGGGCAGCACGCACAAGGTCGCCATGCCGCAGGCGGTATCCATCAGCGAACTCAGGACACCGCCATGGATCACACCGCTCTGCGGATCACCGACGATCTCGTCGCTGTAGGGCAGGACCAGGGTCAGCCCGCGTTCGTCGACACCGTGCAATCGCAACCCGAGTACCTGGCAATGCCTGAGGGCACTGAGAAAACGCGTGGCGCGCTCAAAAACGGCGGTTTGGCTCATGAATGACAATCCTCGTCGGGCTACCGGTAGCGACAAATTATGGACATTGAAAAAAGTTCCATCTCTCAAACACTTATATATCTTTGGAAATAAAGGAACTTAAGCCATGGGTGGGCGTTCAAAAGGCCAGTAGTCATTATTTCCACAAAGGAGCAACAACCCCATGCGTAAGACTTTAGCTATTGCCTTGATGCTGACCGCTTCCCTGGGTCTCGCTGCCTGCGATAAGAAATCCGAGGACAAAGCTCAAGACGCAAACCAACACGCCGAGCAAGCTCAGCAAAAAATGAACGAAGCTCAGGATAAGGTGAACGACGCCGCCAAGGAAAACGCCGAAGCTGCCAAAGCTCAGGCTGAATCGAACAAGGCTGCCGCCGAAGAAAGCGCCAAGGAAGCCACCGGCTCCTGAGTACGCCAAGTTTCTTCTTTCCAAAGAAGAACTCCTGCAAAAAGTAAAGCCCGCCGAGTGCGGGCTTTACTTTTTGCACAGATAAAATATGTGCTGTTTTTTCCAACTTCCAATAAGCACAAACATACTGCACAGGGCACTTAACTGATCGGCAGCCGTTACCTATATCCCCCCGATACCAACCTCCCCAAAAAACAAAAAGCCCCATGTCGCATCCGACACAGGGCTCCCCGTTCCATCCCGACCCTGCTCATGACAGGCGGACAAAAACCTCACATCAGGCCATTGCCTCGCTGGGCTTGCCCAACATCCGGTCGATGACAAACGCCACCACCAGCATCACCACGGAAGGCACCAACCAGGCCAACCCCTGCTCGCTAAGCGGCAAGTGGGACAGCTGCGAAGGCAACCAATCCGCCAGCCCAGCGCCCTTGAGCGCATCGATCATCCCGAACAGCAGAGAAACCAACATGACAGGCCCGACGATCCGCCCTTGCGAATGCCAGAACTCCTTGCAGAAGCTCAAGGCCACCAACGCAATGCAAGGCGGATAAATCGCCGTCAGCACTGGAATCGAGAACGCGATCAGCTTGGTCAGCCCAAGGTTCGACACCAGCAGCGAAAACGCTGCCAGGATGATTACCAGGGTCTTGTACGACAGCGGCAGGACACGGCTGAAGTACTCGGCACAGGCACAGGTCAGGCCGACCGCCGTCACCAGGCATGCCAGCGAAATCAGTACGGCAAGGAACCCGCTGCCCAGCGAACCGAAGGTATGCTGGACGTAGGCATGCAGTACTGCGGCACCGTTGGTAGCACCCACCGCGACTTCATGGCTGCCGGACCCCAGGCGGAACAGACTGACATACACCAGCGCCAGGCCAACGCCAGCGATCAACCCGGCGATGATCGCGTAGCGGGTGATCAACCGAGGCGACTCCACGCCGCGCGAACGGATGGCGTTGACGATGACGATACCGAACACCAGGGCACCCAGGGTATCCATGGTCAGGTAGCCATTGATGAAGCCCTGGGAGAACGGTGCCGCAACGTACTCGGGAGTGGCCGTGCCGATATCACCGGCCGGCAGCGCAAAGGCCGCGATGCCCAGTACCGCCAGTGCAATGATCTTCAGCGGCGCAAGGAAACGCCCGACAGTGTCCAGCAGGCGCCCCGGATACAGGGAAATGAAGAACACCAGCAGGAAGTACACCGAACTGTAGAGGAACAGCGCCAGCGGGCTTTCGCCGGTCAGCGGCGCCAGGCCCACTTCGAAAGACACGGTCGCGGTGCGTGGCGTGGCAAACAGCGGGCCAACCGCCAGGTAGCAGACTGCAGCCAGCAGGCCACCGGCGACCTTGCCGATCGGGCTGCTCAGGTCATCCATGGCGCCGCCGACCTTGGCCAGGGCCACGACGGTGATGACCGGCAGGCCGACTGCGGTGATCAGGAAGCCCAACGCCGCCATCCAGACGTGAGGCCCGGACTGCAAGCCGACGATAGGCGGGAAGATGATATTGCCGGCGCCGACGAACAGCGCAAACGTCATAAAGCCAAGTGCCAGGATGTCCTGGCCTTTCAACACTTTCATTTAAGGAAATACCACACTGCTGAATCGGAATTTAGAGGGGGATTTCCCTTAGGGTTAGGGAAATGCTGTCGACCCGTATGGGGTTGACCCGTTTAGCGCGCAGCCACCCTTTTGGGGCGCAAACGCAAAATGGCTGCCAGAGTACCGAATTTGCACAAAAAACGCACTGTTTGAGGGCGAGTTGTCCGATAAGCGACACCTGGCTGTCGCGATTTCATATGAAAGCGCAACCCCCCCCCCAGTGCCGATACGCCAGAAAGCACAAAGGCCACCCGAAGGTGGCCTTTGCCTGAAGCAGGAAGTCAGCCGAAGCTTACTTCTTCACTTCCCAACCGGTCAGCTCGGCCAGGGCCTTGCCGATGTCGGCCAGCGAACGCACGGTTTTCACACCAGCGTCTTGCAGGGCAGCGAACTTCTCGTCTGCTGTGCCTTTGCCGCCGGAGATGATTGCACCCGCATGGCCCATGCGCTTGCCCGGAGGAGCAGTCACACCAGCGATGTAGGAAACAACCGGCTTGGTCACGTTAGCCTTGATGTAGGCAGCCGCTTCTTCTTCAGCCGAACCGCCGATCTCGCCGATCATGACGATCGCTTCGGTCTTCGGGTCTTCCTGGAACAGCTTCAGGATGTCGATGAAGTTCGAACCAGGGATCGGGTCGCCACCGATACCAACGCAGGTCGACTGGCCGAAACCGGCGTCGGTGGTCTGCTTCACGGCTTCATAGGTCAGGGTGCCGGAACGGGAAACGATACCGACCTTGCCTGGCAAGTGGATGTGACCTGGCATGATGCCGATCTTGCACTCGCCCGGAGTGATGACGCCTGGGCAGTTAGGGCCGATCAGGGTAACACCCAGCTCGTCGCACTTGACCTTGGCATCCAGCATGTCCAGGGTAGGAATGCCTTCGGTGATGCAGACGATCAGCTTGATGCCGCCGAAGGCCGCTTCCAGGATCGAGTCCTTGCAGAAAGGAGCTGGAACGTAGATCACGCTGGCGGTGGCGCCAGTGGCAGCTACAGCGTCTTTCACGGTGTTGAACACTGGCAGACCCAGGTGCTCGGTGCCGCCTTTGCCCGGAGTTACGCCACCGACCATCTGGGTGCCGTATTCGATCGCTTGCTGGGTGTGAAAGCTACCCTGCGAACCGGTGATACCCTGGCAGATAACCTTGGTGTCTTTATTGATCAGGACGCTCATTATTTGCCCTCCGCAGCTTTGACAACTTGTTGAGCAGCGTCGGTCAGGCTGGTAGCAGCGATGATGTTCAGACCGCTTTCTGCCAGTACTTTAGCGCCCAGTTCAGCGTTGTTGCCTTCAAGGCGCACAACAACCGGGATTTTCACGCCGACTTCTTTCACGGCGCCGATGATGCCTTCGGCAATCATGTCGCAGCGAACGATGCCGCCGAAGATGTTGACCAGTACTGCAGCGACGTTGGTGTCGGACAGGATGATCTTGAACGCTTCGGTAACGCGTTCCTTGGTAGCACCACCGCCCACGTCGAGGAAGTTGGCTGGCTTGCCGCCGTGCAGGTTGACGATGTCCATGGTACCCATGGCCAGGCCGGCACCGTTGACCATGCAGCCGATGTTGCCTTCCAGCGCGACGTAGTTCAGTTCGAACTTGCCAGCGTGGGCTTCGCGCGGATCGTCCTGGGACGGATCGTGGAAGGTTTTCAGCTTAGGCTGACGGTACATGGCGTTGGCGTCGATGTTGATCTTGGCATCGAGGCAGTGCAGGTCGCCGTCGGCCTTGATCACCAGCGGGTTGACTTCCAGCAGGGCCAGGTCGTGGTCCTGGAACAGCTTGGCCAGACCTACGAAGATCTTGGCGAACTGGGCAACCTGCTTGCCTTCCAGACCCAGCTGGAATGCCAGCTCGCGACCCTGGAATGGCTGTGCGCCAACCAGTGGATCGATAGTGGCCTTGAGGATCTTCTCAGGGGTGTCGTGAGCGATTTTCTCGATGTCCACGCCACCTTCGGTGGAAGCCATGAACACGATGCGACGGCTCGAACGGTCAACGACAGCGCCCAGGTACAGCTCTTTAGCGATATCAGTGCACGATTCAACCAGGATCTTGGTGACCGGCTGACCATTGGCGTCAGTCTGATAGGTCACCAGACGCTTGCCCAGCCACTGCTGTGCGAAGGCTTTGGCGTCTTCTTTGCTGCGAACCAGCTTGACGCCGCCCGCTTTACCGCGACCACCGGCGTGGACCTGGGCTTTGACTACCCACTCGGAACCACCGATCTTGTCGCAAGCTTCTGCTGCTTCTTCCGGGGTGTCTACCGCGTAGCCTTTGGATACTGGCAGGCCGTATTCAGCGAACAGCTGCTTACCCTGATACTCGTGAAGATTCATGCTTTTTACCGTCTTCGTTAGGTACTGCGCGTTCGGTGCTGCTCTGATGACCAGGGCCGCACCACCTGTGACTGCTGCTTGCATCGCCTTCCGGTTGCCCGGTGCAACGACGCAAGACTGCGTCCAGCGGATGTTCCGCGGTGAGTCTTGCGCACAAGGCTCGCGACGGGCGATCCGCCGTGGTTTCTTATTATTCGCTTAGCGTTTTTTCTTGTTGGCAATGTGGATGGCACCGCCATTCACTGCCAACGCCGCTTCGTGCAACGCTTCGGACAGGGTCGGATGGGAGAAGACCATCATGCCCAGATCTTCGGCACTGGTACCGAATTCCATACCGATCGCACCTTGCTGTACCAGCTCGGCAGCGCTTGGGCCGATCACGTGGACGCCCAGTACGCGGTCGGTCTTGGCATCGGCGATGACCTTGACGAAACCGCCGGTATCGTTGGCTGCCATGGCACGGCCACTGGCGGCGAACGGGAAGGTGCCGACGTTAACTTCAACGCCTTCAGCTTTCAAGGCCTGTTCGGTTTTACCGACCCATGCAATTTCCGGATGGGTATAGATAACCGATGGGATCAGGTCGTAGTTCATCTGGGCCTTGTGGCCCTTGATGCGCTCGACAACCATGATGCCCTCTTCCGAGGCCTTGTGAGCCAGCATCATGCCGCGAACCACGTCACCGATGGCGTAAACGCCCGGTACGCTGGTGGCACAGTGATCATCAACGAAGATGAAGCCACGCTCGTCGATGGTCACGCCGCTATCGGCAGCCAGCAGGTCGGTGGTCACTGGACGACGGCCTACGGCCACGATCAGCTTGTCGAAGGTGATGGTCTGTTCGCCGTTGGCGTCGGTGTAGTTAACCAGGACTTCTTCGCCATTGACCTTCGAGCCGGTGACGCGAGCGCCCAGCTTGATGTCCAGGCCCTGTTTGGTCAGGGTTTTCAGCGCTTCCTTGGAAACGGCGGTATCGGCAGCCACCAGGAAGGTGTCCAGGGCTTCCAGGACAGTCACCTCGGCACCCAGGCGGGACCACACGGAACCCAGTTCCAGGCCGATCACGCCGGCACCGATCACGCCCAGGCGCTTCGGTACGCTCTGGAATTCCAGGGCGCCGGTCGAATCGACGATCACGTTCTGGTCAACTGGAGCAGGCGGGATGTCGATCGGACGCGAACCTGGAGCCAGGATCACGTTCTCGGCTTCGATCACCTGGACTACGCCATCGGGACCGGTCACTTCGACTTTCTTGCCGGCCAGCAGTTTGCCGTGGCCCTGGATCGAAGTGACGCCATTGGCCTTGAACAGGGTGGCAACACCGCTGGTCAGGTTCTTGACGATGTTGGCCTTGCGACCGACCATCGCCGCGACGTCGATTTTCACGTCGCTGGCGGTGATGCCGTGGACGCCGAATGCCTCCTGGGCTTCATGGTACTTCCAGGAACTGTCCAGCAGCGCCTTGGAGGGAATGCAGCCAACGTTCAGGCAAGTACCGCCGAGGGCCAGCTTGCCCTCTTTGTCCTGGTACTTCTCGATGCAGGCAGTCTTGAGGCCAAGTTGCGCAGCCTTGATGGCAGCCACATAGCCGCCAGGACCCGCACCGATCACTACCACGTCGAATTTCTGAGTCATGTGTCATTCCTTATCGAATCAAACCGGACGGTTCCTTTTGGGAACCGTCGTGGGATGGAGCTGATCATGCGTGCGCAGGCGGGATCGAACACCTTGCCCGCGCCGACGGCAATCAGATATCCAGCAGCAGACGAGCCGGGTCTTCCAGCAGGTTCTTGATGGTGACCAGGAAAGACACGGCTTCCTTGCCATCGATCAGACGGTGATCGTAGGACAGTGCCAGGTACATCATCGGCAGGATGACGACCTCACCCTTGACCGCCATCGGGCGCTCATTGATGTTGTGCATGCCCAGGATGGCCGCTTGTGGCGGGTTGACGATCGGCGTCGACAGCAGAGAACCGAATGTACCACCGTTGGTGATGGTGAAGGTGCCGCCGGTCATTTCGTCGATCGACAGTTTGCCGTCACGTGCCTTCTTGCCGAAGGTGGCGATGCCGTTTTCGATTTCGGCCAGGCTCATCAGCTCGGCGTTACGCAGTACCGGTACCACCAGACCACGGTCGCTGGAAACCGCCACGCCGACGTCGGAGTAGCCGTGGTAGACGATGTCGCCACCGTCGATCGAGGCGTTGACCGCCGGGAAGCGTTTCAGCGCTTCGGTGGCAGCCTTGACGAAGAACGACATGAAGCCCAGGCGTACGCCGTTGTGGGTCTTCTCGAACAGTTCCTTGTACTTCGAACGCAGGTCCATGATTGGCTTCATGTTCACTTCGTTGAAGGTGGTCAGCATCGCCATGTTCGACTGTGCTTCGACCAGGCGCTTGGCCACGGTGGCACGTACGCGAGTCATCGGTACGCGCTTCTCGGTGCGATCGCCGGCAGCGAACACAGGCGCGGCAGCGGCCGGGGCAGCAGCCTTGGCTGGAGCGGCGGCAGGTGCGGCTTTCTTCGCGGCAACGGCAGCGACCACGTCTTCCTTGGTCACGCGACCACCCTTGCCGGTACCGGCAACGGAAGCGATGTTGATGCCGTTCTCTTCAGCCAGCTTGCGGGCAGCCGGTGCAGCGATCGGATCGTCTTCGCCGTCGGCGGCGGCAGGCGCAGCGGCCTGGGCAGCAGGAGCAGCGGCGGCAGCTGGAGCGGCGGCGGCGGCTGGAGCGGCGGCGGCGGCGCCACCTTCCTCGATGGTGCCCAGTACCTGTGCGGACAGGACGGTATCGCCTTCGTTGGCGATGATGGCGCCCAGGACGCCGTCGGCCTCAGCCAGGACTTCCAGGACAACCTTGTCGGTTTCGATGTCGACGATCAGGTCGTCGCGCTTGACCGCTTCGCCCGGCTTCTTGTGCCAGGTGGCAACGGTGCCATCGGCAACCGATTCCGGAAATTGGGGGGCTTTGATCTCGATAGCCATTATCTGTGGTTCCTTAAATTCGGTTTCAGGTGCGCGAGGCGTTAAACAGTAAAGGCATCTTGCAACAGTTTTTCCTGCTGCTCAGCGTGCATCGAGGCATAACCACACGCCGGCGCAGCAGACGCGTCACGTCCGGCGTACTCGAGTACGAGGGACTTGTTGTGACCGCTGAGGATACGGCGGAAGTGATGCTGGCTGCTGTACCAGGCGCCCTGGTTCATCGGTTCTTCCTGGCACCAGACCGCATGCTTGAGGTTGGTGTACGGCGCCAGGATTTCGACCAGGTCGTCCTCGGGGAACGGATACAGCTGCTCGATACGCACGATGGCGATATCGTCACGCTCTTCGGCACGGCGTTTTTCCAGCAGGTCGTAGTAGACCTTGCCGCTGCACAGAACGACGCGCTCGACCTTTTTCGGGTCCAGGGTGTCGATTTCCGGGATAACGGTCTGGAACGAACCTTCCGCCAGATCTTCCAGCGTGGAGATGGCCAGCTTGTGACGCAGCAGCGACTTCGGTGTCAGCACGATCAGCGGCTTGCGCAGCGGACGGATGACCTGGCGACGCAGCAGGTGGTAGATCTGGGCCGGGGTGGTCGGCACGCAAACCTGGACGTTGTGCTCGGCGCACAGCTGCAGGTAGCGCTCCAGACGGGCCGAGGAGTGCTCCGGACCCTGCCCTTCATAACCGTGCGGCAGCAGCATGGTCAGACCGCACAGGCGACCCCACTTGTGCTCGCCACTGGTGATGAACTGGTCGATAACCACCTGGGCACCGTTGGCGAAGTCGCCGAACTGGGCTTCCCAGATAACCAGCGCGTTTGGCGTGGTGGTCGAGTAGCCGTATTCGAAGGCCAGTACCGCTTCTTCCGACAGGAAGGAGTCGTACAGGTCGAAACGCGGCTGCTGGTCGTACAGCTTCTGCAGAGGGATGTAGGTGGTTGCATCCTTCTGGTTGTGCAGGACGGCGTGACGGTGCGAGAACGTACCGCGACCGATGTCCTGGCCAGTCATGCGGATCGGGTGACCTTCGAACAGCAGGGTCGCGTACGCCATGGTTTCGGCGTAGCCCCAGTTGATCGGCAGGCCGCCGGCTTGCATCTTCTGGCGGTCTTCGTAGATTTTCGCGACCTGGCGCTGAACCACGAAGCCTTCTGGTGTTTCCAGCAGCTTGGCGGACAGTTCCTGCAGGGTCTTCAGGTCGAAGCGGGTGTCGTGACGCGCGGTCCAGGCGTGGCCCAGGTATGGACGCCAGTCGACGAACAGTTCCTTGTTCGGTTCCTTGACCAGGCTCTTCACCACGTGCAGGCCGTTGTCCAGGGCGTTGCGGTAATCGTCGACCTTGGACTGGACGCGTGCGTCGTCCAGCACCTTGGCCTGGACCAGACGCTCGGCGTACAGCTCGCGGGTGGTGCGCTGCTTGGTGATCTGCTGGTACATCAGCGGCTGGGTGCCGCTCGGCTCGTCGGCCTCGTTGTGGCCGCGACGGCGGTAGCAGACCAGGTCGATCACCACATCACGCTTGTACTGCATGCGGTAGTCGACGGCCAGCTGGGTCACGAACAGCACGGCTTCCGGATCATCACCATTCACATGGAGGATCGGTGCCTGGATCATCTTCGCAACGTCGGTGGCGTACTCGGTGGAACGCGAGTCCAGCGGGTTGCTGATGGTGAAACCCACCTGGTTGTTGATCACGATGTGGATCGTGCCGCCAGTCTTGAAGCCGCGGGTCTGCGACATCTGGAAGGTTTCCAGGACCACGCCCTGACCTGCGAACGCAGCGTCACCGTGGATGGAAATCGGCAGTACCTTGTCACCGCTGGCATCGTTGCGACGATCCTGGCGAGCGCGCACCGACCCTTCGACCACCGGGGAAACGATTTCCAGGTGGGACGGGTTGAATGCCATGGCCAGGTGGACTTCGCCGCCGGTGGTCATCACGTTGGACGAGAAGCCCTGGTGGTACTTCACGTCACCGGAGCCCAGCTCGACCTTCTTCTTGCCTTCGAACTCGTCGAACAGCTCGCGCGGGTTCTTGCCGAAGGTGTTGACCAGCACGTTCAGGCGGCCACGGTGGGCCATGCCGATGACGATTTCCTTGGCGCCGTAGGAACCGGAACGCTGGATCATCTCGTCCAGCATCGGAATCAGGCTCTCGCCACCTTCCAGACCGAAACGCTTGGTGCCCGGGTATTTGGTACCCAGGTACTTTTCCAGGCCTTCAGCGGCGGTGACGCGCTCGAGCAGGTGGCTCTTGATGTCCGGGGAGAACGCAGGACGGCCACGAACGCTTTCCAGACGCTGCTGGAACCACTGGCGCTGCTCGGAGTCGACGATGTGCGTGAACTCGGCGCCGATGGTGCGGCAATATGTCTGCTGCAAAGCTTCGTGAATTTCGCGTAGGCTCGCTTCCTCTTTGCCGATGAACAGGTCGCCGGCACGGAAGGTCGTATCAAGATCGGCATTGGTCAAGCCGTAATGATTGATCGACAGGTCAGCAGGTGCAGGACGCTGCCAGAGTCCCAGCGGATCGAGCTGGGATGCCTGGTGGCCACGCATCCGGAAGGCCTGGATCAATCGCAGCACTTCAACCTGCTTCTTCTCGTGCTCACTGCTCACGCTGCCGGCGGAAACCGGCTGGGCGCGGCGCTGGTTCTTCGCCAGCAACACGAAATGATCGCGGATCGTCGAGTGCGATACATCAGTGGCAGAGTTGCCGTCGGAAGGCAACGTCTGAAATTTGGTGCGCCATTCTTCTGGCACAGCGTTAGGGTCGTGCAGGTAGAGCTCATAAAGCTCTTCCACATAGGCTGCGTTACCACCTGAAAGATAGCCGCTTTCCCACATGCGCTGCATCACGCTTTCTTGCATGCTTGGTCACCCTCGGTTAGGGGACACCACCGGCGAATACACCAAGCACGCTTGAAGCAGTCGCAATACAGCGACCAAAACAAGCCACTCAGAATCACGCTGATAGTCCGGGTACCAGCCCGGATGCCCCTGCTGGTCTTCATTTCTTCAAAATAAGAGCGACAGCCTTGTAAGCCATTGCTCTGGTTAAACTGCGGCGCCGGTTGAAGCCTGCGCCGCAGCCTCTACGGGTGTTGCGGTCCTACGGTTACAACAGCTGAGTCACACGCCGCTCTGCAGCAGCATGTTACGGATGTGACCAATGGCCTTAGTCGGGTTCAGGCCCTTGGGACATACGTTGACGCAGTTCATGATGCCGCGGCAGCGGAATACGCTGAACGGATCATCGAGCGAAGCCAGGCGCTCGGAAGTCTTGGTGTCGCGGCTGTCTGCCAGGAAGCGATAGGCTTGCAGCAGGGCAGCCGGGCCCAGGAACTTGTCCGGGTTCCACCAGAAGGACGGGCAGGACGTCGAGCAGCAAGCGCACAGGATGCACTCGTACAGGCCGTCGAGCTTCTCGCGATCTTCCGGCGACTGCAGGCGCTCGATGGCCGGAGCCGGCGTGTCGTTCTGCAGGAATGGCTTCACCTTCTCGTATTGCTTGTAGAAGATGCTCATATCGACGACCAGGTCACGGATAACCGGCAAACCTGGCAGCGGGCGAACGATCAGCTTGTTACCCTTGACCACGGCGGACAGCGGCGTGATGCACGCCAAGCCGTTCTTGCCGTTGATGTTCATGCCATCGGAGCCGCAAACGCCTTCACGGCAGGAACGACGATAGGAGAAACCCTCGTCCTGTTCCTTGATCAGCGCCAGCACATCCAGAACCATCAGGTCCTTGCCACCGGTATCGACCTGGAACACCTGGGTTTTAGGTGCCGAATCGGTGTCGGGGTTGTAACGATAAACTTCGACTTGCAACATAGCGGCCACCCTTAATAAGTCCGGACTTTAGGTTCGAAAGTCGGAACAGTCTTCGGCGAGAAGTTCACGGCACGTTTCGCAACGCGTTTCTCACCCGGGAAGTACAGGGTGTGGCACAGCCAGTTTTCGTCGTCGCGGTCTTCGAAGTCTTCACGGGCGTGGGCGCCGCGGGACTCTTTACGCACTTCTGCAGCGATGGCGGTGGCTTCGGCCACTTCCAGCAGGTTCTGCAGTTCCAGGGCTTCGATACGTGCGGTGTTGAATGCCTGGGACTTGTCGTTGATCTTGACGTTGGCGATACGCTCGCGCAGTTGAGCCAACTGGGCGATACCCTTCTGCATGTATTCGCCGGTACGGAATACACCGAAGTAGTTCTGCATGCAGCTTTGCAGCTCGCGACGCAGGGTAGCCACGTCTTCGCCATCGCTACGCTCGTTCAGCGCGGACAGGCGAGCCAGGGCGGCCTCGATGTCGGCGTCGGTAGCGTCATCGTATTCGATGCCGTCGGTCAGGGCTTTTTCCAGGTGCAGGCCGGCAGCACGGCCGAATACCACCAGGTCGAGCAGCGAGTTGCCGCCCAGGCGGTTGGCGCCGTGAACCGATACGCAAGCCACTTCACCCACTGCGAAGAGGCCAGGGATGATGGCGTCTTCGCCGTCGGCGTTCTGGGTGATGGCCTGGCCATGAATGTTGGTGGCAACGCCGCCCATCATGTAATGGCAGGTTGGCACGACCGGAACCGGAGCAACGACCGGGTCGACGTGGGCGAAGGTCTTGGACAGCTCGCAGATGCCTGGCAGACGGCTGTGCAACACTTCCTCGCCGAGGTGGTCGAGCTTGAGCATCACGTGGTCGCCGTTCGGGCCGCAACCGTTGCCGGCGATGATTTCCTTCACCATCGAGCGGGCAACCACGTCACGACCAGCCAGGTCCTTCGCGTTCGGAGCATAACGCTCCATGAAACGCTCGCCGTGCTTGTTGATCAGGTAGCCACCTTCACCGCGGCAACCCTCGGTTACCAGTACACCGGCGCCGGCGATGCCGGTCGGGTGGAACTGCCACATCTCGATGTCTTGTACCGGTACGCCAGCACGCAGGGCCATGCCGACGCCGTCACCGGTGTTGATCAGGGCGTTGGTGGTGGAAGCGTAGATACGACCGGCACCGCCGGTGGCCAGCACGGTGGCCTTGGAACGGATGTAGCTGGTTTCGCCGGTTTCGATGCAGATGGCGATCACACCGACGAACGCGCCGTCCTGGTTCTTCACCAGGTCAACGGCGTAGTACTCGTTCAGGAAGGTGGTGCCGGCTTTCAGGTTACCCTGGTACAGGGTGTGCAGCAGGGCGTGACCGGTACGGTCGGAAGCCGCGCAGGTACGTGCCGCCTGGCCGCCCTTGCCGAAGTCCTTGGACTGGCCGCCGAACGGACGCTGGTAGATACGGCCGGATTCGGTACGGGAGAACGGCAGGCCCATGTGGTCCAGCTCGAACACCGCTGCCGGACCTTCCTGACACATGTACTCGATAGCGTCCTGGTCACCGATGTAGTCGGAACCCTTGACGGTATCGTACATGTGCCAGCGCCAGTCGTCGTTCGGGTCGGCCGAAGCGATTGCGCAGGTGATGCCACCCTGGGCGGATACAGTGTGCGAACGGGTCGGGAACACCTTGGTGATCACGGCCGTCTTGTGACCGCCTTGCGCCAACTGCAGTGCGGCACGCATGCCTGCGCCGCCGCCGCCGATGATGATGGCGTCGAAAGAAATCGTTGGAATGTTAGCCATGAATCAGATACCCCAGAGAATCTGCACACCCCAGACGAAGTACGCGAACATTGCAACGCCGCATACCACCTGGAAAAGGAAACGCACTACAGTCGCGGACTTGCCGAACGCCATCGGCGTCAGGTAGTCGGTCGCGATGGTCCACATGCCGACCCAGGCGTGAGCGCCCAGGGCCACCAGGGCCAGCAGACTGAAGATGCGCATCCAGCCGTGAGAGAACAGCTCGTGCCATTGACCGTAGCCAAGGCCTGGGTTCGCGATGATGTATCCGATCAGGAACAGGAAGTATGCCGCGAGAACAACCGCCGACACGCGCTGCGCCATCCAGTCATAGAGGCCCGAACGCGAGAGGTTCGTGACGTTAGTTACCATATCCAAACTCCTGCCAGAACGATTACCACCACGGAAACGGCGATAACGATTTTCGAGCCCAGCTTGCCGCCTTCCAGCGTCTCACCGATGCCCATGTCCATGATCAGATGGCGCACACCGGCGACCAGGTGATACAGCAAGGCGGACAGGATGCCCCAAATCACTAGCTTGGCTAGCGGACTGGTCAGACACGCTTTCACCTGACCGAAGCCTTCCTCGGAGCTCAGCGACTTGTCCAATGCATAGAGCATGATGGCCAGGCTGACAAAGAGGATGACACCGGAAATACGGTGAAGAATGGACGTGTAAGCAGTGACTGGGAGTTTGATGGTCCTTAGGTCTAGGTTTACAGGTCGTTGGCTTTTCACGGCTTTTTTCACACTGAAGAGCCCCTAACAATCAGGGCAAAGTTGTTGGGCAAGTGCACTGGTCAGGTACCCACCACCCAGGGAGTGACGACCCCCAATAAATCGGGCCCAAAAGCCCATGGCGGTCGGACGCCGAGTATAGACAGTTAGGCTACTAATGACAACGCAAAGGACTACCTCCAATGGTGCATTGCGCTAACCGGATAAAAGGCGTAAATAGCCGTCAATTTCGAGGAAAAATGCTGCTCAAAGCCTTCTGGCGTACGACTTTTGGCAAATTGACTTTCGAATTTATCTCACTATAGTGGTGCGGGCCCTGCGTGGGGGGCCTGTCAGATGATTTCAAGCATAAATAGGAGGCCACATGGCTGACAAAAAAGCGCAGTTGATCATCGAGGGCGCAGCCCCCGTCGAGCTGCCCATTTTAACCGGCACCGTTGGTCCCGATGTAATCGACGTGCGGGGCCTGACGGCCACGGGCCGGTTCACATTCGACCCTGGCTTCATGTCGACCGCGTCCTGCGAATCGAAAATCACCTATATCGACGGTGATAACGGCATTTTGTTGCATCGTGGCTACCCGATCGAGCAACTGGCCGAGAAATCCGACTACCTCGAAACCTGCTACCTGCTGCTCAACGGCGAACTGCCGACCGCAGAGCAGAAAGCCAAGTTCGTCAGCAACGTGAAGAACCACACCATGGTTCACGAACAGCTGAAGAGCTTCTTCAACGGCTTCCGCCGCGACGCCCACCCGATGGCCGTCATGTGCGGCGTGGTTGGCGCCCTGTCGGCCTTCTACCACGACTCCCTGGACATCAATAACCCCCAGCACCGCGAAATATCGGCGGTCCGCCTGGTGGCCAAGATGCCAACCCTGGCAGCGATGGTTTACAAGTACTCCATGGGCCAGCCCATGATGTACCCGCGCAACGACCTGTCGTACGCGGAAAACTTCCTGCACATGATGTTCAACACCCCGTGCGAGATCAAACCGATCAGCCCGGTACTCGCCAAGGCCATGGACCGGATTTTCATCCTCCATGCCGACCACGAGCAGAACGCCTCCACCTCCACCGTGCGCCTGGCCGGCTCCTCGGGTGCCAACCCGTTCGCCTGTATCGCCGCCGGTATCGCCGCACTGTGGGGCCCTGCCCACGGCGGTGCGAACGAAGCGGTACTGACCATGCTCGATGAAATCGGCGATGTCTCGAACATCGACAAGTTCATCGCCAAGGCCAAGGATAAGAACGATCCGTTCAAGCTGATGGGCTTCGGGCACCGCGTCTACAAGAACCGCGACCCACGCGCCACCGTGATGAAGCAGACCTGCGACGAAGTGTTGAAGGAACTGGGCATCAAGAACGATCCGCAGCTGGAACTGGCCATGCGCCTGGAAGAGATCGCCCTGACCGATCCGTACTTCATCGAGCGCTCGCTGTACCCGAACGTCGACTTCTACTCGGGGATCATCCTCAAGGCGATCGGCATTCCAACCAGCATGTTCACCGTGATCTTCGCCCTGGCACGGACCGTCGGCTGGATCTCCCACTGGAAGGAAATGCTCTCCAGCCCGTACAAGATCGGCCGTCCACGCCAGCTGTACACCGGCTACGAGTCGCGTGACATCACCAAGCTGGAAGACCGCAAGTAAGATTTGCCTTGCGTAACACCTTTGCCGCACCGGAAACGGCCTCTACCCAGAGGCCGTTTTCATTTGTGTCATCGTGATCGGCGTTGCCTGGACTGGCGTATTCGCGGGCAAGCCCTGCCCCCTACAAGGTTCGTGTCGATCCGAGTATCCATGGACGACTGAAACCTGTAGGAGCAGGGCTTGCCCGCGAATGCGCCCTCCCGGCGGCCCCTCTCCAATAAAATAAAAATGCCCCGGTCTCTCGACCAGGGCATCGGCTTGCTCACTGCTTATATATAGAAGCCTATACAACCTCTCAGTGGGAAACCGCCCCACTCGCCCCGAGGCCCGTCTGCGAACGCACGAACTGCGGGAAGAACAGCGCCCGCTCATTTTCAGCCGCAGTCGACTTGTCGGTGATGGAGAAGAACCAGATACCGATGAAAGCAATGATCATCGAGAACAGCGCCGGGTACTCGTAGGGGAAAATGGCCTTTTCATGGTGCAGGATCTGCACCCAGATGGTTGGGCCAAGAACCATCAACCCGACCGCACTGATCAGCCCCATCCAGCCGCCAATCATCGCCCCGCGGGTGGTCAGCTTCTTCCAGTACATCGAGAGCAGCAGTACCGGGAAGTTGCAGCTGGCGGCAATGGAGAACGCCAGGCCGACCATGAACGCGATGTTCTGGTTCTCGAACAGGATGCCCAGGCCGATTGCCAGCACGCCAAGCGCGACAGTGGTGATCTTCGAGACGCGGATCTCGTCCTTCTCGTTCGCCTTGCCCTTGCGGATCACGCTGGCATACAGGTCATGGGATACCGCCGACGCACCGGCCAGGGTCAGGCCAGCCACCACCGCGAGAATCGTCGCGAAGGCCACCGCCGAGATGAAGCCGAGGAACACGCTACCACCCACGGCATTGGCGAGGTGTACCGCCGCCATGTTGTTACCGCCCAACAGCGCACCTGCTGCATCCTTGAAGGCCGGGTTGGTGCTGACCAGCAGGATCGCGCCAAAACCGATGATGAAGGTCAGGATGTAGAAGTAGCCGATGAAGCCAGTCGCGTACAGCACGCTCTTGCGCGCTTCCTTGGCGTCACTGACGGTGAAGAAGCGCATCAGGATGTGTGGCAGGCCAGCGGTACCGAACATCAGTGCCAGGCCGAGGGAGAACGCCGAGATCGGGTCTTTCACCAGACCGCCGGGGCTCATGATCGCCTCACCCTTGGGGTGAACCTTGACCGCCTCGGAGAACAGCATGTTGAAGTCGAAGTTGACGTGCTTCATCACCATCAGCGCCATGAACGAAGCGCCCGACAGCAGCAGCACGGCCTTGATGATCTGCACCCAGGTGGTCGCCAGCATGCCGCCGAACAGCACGTACAGGCACATCAGGATACCCACCAGGATCACCGCCACATGGTAGTCCAGGCCGAACAGCAGCTGGATCAGCTTGCCGGCACCGACCATCTGCGCGATCAGATAGAACGCCACCACCACCAGCGAACCGCAGGCCGACAGCGAGCGGATCTGGGTTTGCCCGAGGCGATAGGACGCCACGTCGGCAAAGGTGTACTTGCCCAGGTTGCGCAGGCGCTCGGCGATCAGGAACAGGATGATCGGCCAGCCCACCAGAAAACCGATGGAGTAGATCAGGCCATCGTAGCCGGAAGTGAACACCAGCGCGGAAATCCCCAGGAACGAGGCCGCCGACATGTAGTCACCGGCAATCGCCAGGCCGTTCTGGAAGCCGGTGATCTTGCCGCCTGCCGCGTAGTAGTCGGCTGCCGACTTGTTGCGCTTGGACGCCCAGTAGGTGATGCACAGGGTCGCCCCGACGAACACCACGAACATCACGATCGCCGCGACATTGAGGGGTTGCTTGTGTACTTCACCGGTCAGCGCGTCGGCTGCCCAGAGAGTGGGGGCAAAGGCCATGATGCCCAGGGCCGCAAATAGACGCCGGATCATTGCTGGGCCTCCTTGAGGATTTCATTGTTCAGGTCGTCGAATTCGCCGTTGGCGCGACGCACGTAGATAGCGGTCAGGATGAAGGCCGAGACAATCAGGCCGACGCCCAGGGGTATGCCCCAGGTGATCGACGACGTCGGGCTGAGCTTGGCGCCCAGTACCTGTGGTCCATACGCAATCAGAAGAATGAAAGCCGAATACAAGCCAAGCATGATCGCCGAGAGAATCCAGGCGAATCGTTCCCGCTTCCTGACCAGCTCCTTGAAACGCGGACTGTTCTGGATCGAGAGGTAAATGCTGTCGTTCATTGTTTTTATCCTCGCAGCACAGATGAGATGAAACATTTTTCACTTTAGGCGGGTCTGCAACCGAAACCAGACGACCTTAGTATTAGAACGACACTAGTCCAGTTTCATCATCCCAGCCCGTGCGCAGGCCAACGTTCAACGAGCAGAAACACGAAGGCCGCCGGACGATAACGCCGGGCGGCCTCGGGTAGTGCAGGCTAGAGCCTTCGGGAAATTATTGGGTCCACTCGCTGACGCGATCGGCGTGCTTGGCCACCCAGTCCTTGGCCGCCACTTCAGGCTTGGCACCGTCCTGGATCGCCAGCATGACTTCGCCGATTTCGTCCTTGGACGCCCATTGGAATTTCTTCAGGAACGCCGCCACTTCCGGCGCCTTCTTGTCCAGTTCCTTGCTGCCGATGCTGTTGACGGTCTCGGCCGCGCCGTACACGCCCTTGGAGTCTTCGAGGAAACGCAGCTTCCACTTGGCGAACATCCAGTGCGGCACCCAGCCAGTGACGGCGATCGACTCTTTCTTCTCTTCGGCACGGGTCAACTCGGCGATCATTGCCGCGCCCGAACTAGCCTGCAGTTTGTAGCCGTCGAGACCATAGTCCTTGATGGCCTGCTCGGTCTTGATCATCACGCCCGAGCCTGCATCAATACCGACGATCTTTTTCTTGAAGCTGTCATCGGTCTTGAGGTCGGCGATCGACTGGGCCTTGACGTACTCCGGCACGATCAGGCCAATCTTGGCATCCTTGAAGTTGGGGCCGTAGTCGACCACCTTGTCCTTGTTCTTGGCCCAGTACTCGCCATGGGTCACCGGCAGCCAGGCGGACAACATGGCATCGAGCTTGCCGGTGGCAACCCCCTGCCACATGATCCCGGTGGCCACGGCCTGCAACTTCACGTCATACCCCAGCTTCTGCCTGATCACCTCGGCGGCCACGTTGGTGGTGGCCACGCTATCGGACCAGCCATCGACATAGCCGATGGTCACGGTCTTGGTTTCGGCACTGGCCAGGCTGGAACTGATGGCAAGCACCAGAGCGGCACCTGCGCCTAAGAGTCGTCGCATCTTCATCGTTACTTCCCCGAAAGTGCTGCGCCCGACGGATGCCGGACGGCCTCAACGTATAGTTATGGTGCACGGCGCCCCCTTCACGCCTCACGGCCAAACCCGTTCGATCATCAGCGGAGTACTGATACCCGGATCATCAACCCAGTGCGCCGACCAACCTGATCCGACAGCGACCTCAAGACAGCGAGAAGCGACATCAGAAAGCCAGCAACCAACCGGTTGGGCATGCGCCTCGCCCAGCGCCTGCGGACTTTCCATGACAAAATACTGCGCGAGCCCAAGGCCAAGGCATTTCCGGGTAATATGCGCGGCTTTGCCCCCAGATAGCCCGACCATGCCTGCCACCGCCCGCTTCCCGCTATTGCCCTATCTGTTCGCCTGCCTGCTGGGCCTCCTGGCCCTCTGCGGATTCTGGTACGGCCTCGGCCAACCGGTGATCCTGCCGGACGCGGCGACGCCGACGCACAAGCTGCAATGCGCGTCCTACACGCCGTTCGACAAGGACCAATCGCCGTTCGACCAGCCGTTCAAGCCGCGTCTTGCGCGCATGGATGCCGACCTGGCGCTGCTCGCGACCCGCTTCGAATGCATTCGCACCTACTCCATGACCGGCCTCGAAGCCTTGCCGGAGCTGGCGCGCAAACATGGCCTGAAAATGATGATCGGCGCCTGGGTCAACAGCAATCCGCTGGACACCGCGAAGGAAGTCGACGCACTGATCGCCTCGGCCAATGCCAACGCCGACGTGGTCACCGCAGTGATCGTTGGCAACGAGACCCTGCTGCGCAAGGAAGTGACCGCCGCACAACTGGTCAAGCTGATCCAGAAGGTCAAGGCCCACGTGAAGCAGCCGGTGACCTATGCCGATGTCTGGGAGTTCTGGCTCAGCCACCCGGACGTCGCGCCGGCGGTGGATTTCCTGACCATCCATCTGCTGCCGTACTGGGAGGATGATCCGGCGGGCATCGATGCGGCCATCGACCATGTCGCACAGATCCGCCAGGCCTTCGGCAACCGCTTCGCGCCCAAGGACATCCTGATCGGCGAAACCGGCTGGCCAAGCGAAGGCCGCCAGCGCGAAACCGCGCTGCCGAGCCGGGTCAACGAGGCCCGCTTCATCCGCGGCTTCGTCAACCTGGCCGAACAGAACGGCTGGCACTACAACCTGATCGAAGCGTTCGACCAGCCGTGGAAACGTGGCAGCGAAGGTGCGGTCGGCGGGTACTGGGGGCTGTTCGACGCCGATCGCCAGGACAAGGGTATCCTCGCCGGCCCCGTCTCGAACCTGCCGCACTGGCCACAATGGCTGGCCTTCGGTGCCGCATTGTTCGGCGCCACCCTGTTGCTGGGCGGGCGCGTGCGCAGCACCCGTGGAGCCCTGCTCCTGCCGCTGCTGGGTGCGCTGGCCGCCTGCTCCATCGGAGCCTGGGGCGAACTGGCGCGAGTAACCAGCCGCTTTACCGGCGAATGGATCTGGGCCGGCCTGCTGGTGGGCCTGAACCTGCTGGTAATGGCCCATGCCGCATTGACGCTGGGTGCTCGCTCGGGCTGGCGCCAGGACGCCTTCGAATGGCTGGAGCAGCGCGCCGGCTGGCTGCTGGCCGCGACCGGCTTCGCCGGGGCAGTGATGATGCTGGAGCTGGCGCTGGACCCGCGCTATCGCAGCTTCCCGAGCGCGGCGCTGCTGTTGCCGGCGCTGGTATTCCTGATGCGCCCGGTGCGCGTACCACGGGGCGAGACGGCCCTGCTGGCCTTCATCATCGGTGCAGGTATCGTGCCCCAGTTGTATCGCGAAGGCCTGCAGAACCCGCAGGCCTGGGGTTGGGCGGCGGTCAGCGTGCTGCTGGTTGCAGCCTTGTGGCGCAGCCTGCGCGTTCGCCACTGACTTTCAGGCTGACCAGCAACCCGCAGAAGCATCACCAAACTGTGGGAGCCGGCGGTCCGGCTCCCACAGTGACCGCGCCTGGCATACATTTTGTGTCTACCGCTCTATCGGGCCGCCCGCACCAACCTCAAGCCAGCGATTACCACCGCGAACACCGCCAGGCTGGTGTTGTACAGCGCCAAGGCCGGAAACCCGACCAGCAACGCCAGTGCCCCCAGCCCCCAACCCAGCCGACGCGGCAGCACGAACGCCAGCGCCGCAACGCCCAGGGCAGCCCAGCCCAACACCTTGAAATGAATCAGCCAGCCCAGGTTCGAACGCACCTGGCACTGCCAGCGCAGCGCCTCATCGACGCAGATACCGACCCACTGTCCATCCTCCATCAGCCCATAACG
Organism: Pseudomonas sp. UTLPPB19802; assembly: GCF_059730225.1. Classification (NCBI taxonomy): domain Bacteria; kingdom Pseudomonadati; phylum Pseudomonadota; class Gammaproteobacteria; order Pseudomonadales; family Pseudomonadaceae; genus Pseudomonas; species Pseudomonas sp. UTLPPB19802. Next base: position 2,614,805 of record NZ_AP048545.1, on the reverse strand, counting down.
CACGCCATAACTGGCAGCCAGCCACAGCGGCAGGACGAGAACCAACAGGATCAGCGAAAAACGACGGGACATGAACGACTCCGGTAGGCAAAAACGCCGCCCAGCATAATCGCCAAGGCGCTGCTTGCAAGCTTTAACAATGGTTAACTGGCCAGCAAACTGCGGCAAAGTGTATCGTCTATAGGCTATTGTCTGGATGAAGGCAGCACGGCTGCATTTTTTCGTCTTCGGACATGGCACTTCGGCAGCACCCCAGTGGTCATAGCCTGCGACTCCCACTCCGCATTTCCTTATTAAAGGATGTAGTCATGCTCCGTTCCCTGCGCCTCGCCACTTTCGTCGGCGGTCTCATTCTGAGTGCATCCGCGCTGGCGGTCGATGTCGACGCTGCCAGCTATGGCTATCCGTTGACCAACCCGTTTGAAGCGACCATCGCCACCACCCCACCGAACCTGCGTCCGCAACTGCCCGAAGACGATGACATCGATCAGTCGGACTACAGCGTGCAACTGCGTCCGGAACGTGAGTTCATCCTCCCGGACAACTTCTGGGCCGTGAAGAAACTCACCTACCGCGTCGCCCGCCAGGATCACGCCGCACCGCTGATCTTCCTGATCGCCGGTACCGGCGCACGCTACGACAGCAGCCTGAATGAGTACCTGAAGAAGCTCTACTATAAGGCCGGTTACCACGTCGTCCAGTTGTCGTCGCCGACCAGCTTCGACTTCATGAGCGCCGCCTCGCGCTTCGCCACGCCCGGCATTACCAAGGAAGACGCCGAAGACATGTACCGGGTGATGCAGGCCGTGCGCGCGCAGAACCCGAAACTGCCCGTCACCGACTACTACCTGAGCGGCTACAGCCTCGGCGCACTGGATGCCGCGTTCGTCAGCAAGCTGGATGAAACCCGGCGCAGCTTCAACTTCAAGAAAGTCCTGCTGCTCAACCCGCCGGTCAACCTCTATACCTCGATCACCAACCTCGACAAGCTGGTACAGACCGAGGTCAAGGGCATCAACAACAGCACCACTTTCTATGAGCTGGTGCTGGCCAAGCTGACCCGCTACTTCCAGCAGAAAGGCTACATCGACCTCAACGACGCCCTGCTCTACGACTTCCAGCAATCCAAGCAGCACCTGACCAATGAGCAGATGGCGATGCTGATCGGCACTTCCTTCCGCTTCTCGGCGGCAGACATCGCCTTTACTTCGGACCTGATCAACCGCCGTGGCCTGATCACTCCGCCCAAGTACCCGATCACCGAAGGCACCAGCCTGACCCCGATGCTCAAGCGCGCCCTGCAATGCGACTTCGACTGCTACCTGACCGACCAGGTGATTCCGATGTGGCGAGCCCGTACCGACGGTGGCAGCCTGCTGCAACTGATCGACCAGGTCAGCCTCTACGCGCTCAAGGACTATCTGCACGACAGCCCGAAAATCGCCGTGATGCACAACGCCGACGACGTCATCCTCGGTCCTGGCGACCTCGGTTTCCTGCGCAGCACCTTCGGCAATCGCCTGACCGTCTACCCCCACGGTGGTCACTGCGGCAACCTCAATTACCGCGTCAACGCCGACGCCATGCTGGAGTTCTTCCGTGGCTAAACATCTGATGCTGATCGCCGCCCTCCTCTGTGCCGGCTACGCCCAGGCTGACAACAGCAAGGCCCACGACCCGGTGGTACCCGATCCGGACGGTTTCACCGAGCCGCTGAAGAAGCTTAAGTTCAATCCTGGCCTGGACCAGCGTGAGTTCGAGCGCTCGACGCTCAACGCCTTGAACGTCTACGACCCCCTCGAGTCATGGAACCGCCGCGTCTATCACTTCAACTACCGTTTCGATCAGTGGGTGTTCCTGCCGGTAGTCGACGGCTACCGCTACATCACTCCGGGCTTCGTGCGCAGCGGCGTGAGCAACTTCTTCAGCAACCTGGGCGATGTGCCCAACCTGCTCAACAGCCTGTTCCAGCTCAAGGGCAAGCGCTCGCTGGAGACCACCGGCCGCCTGTTGCTCAACACCACCATCGGCGTTGCCGGCCTGTGGGACCCTGCGACCAAGATGGGCCTGCCGCGCCAGACCGAGGACTTCGGCCAGACCCTGGGCTTCTATGGGGTACCAGGCGGGGCCTACCTGATACTGCCGTTCTTCGGTCCCTCGAACCTGCGTGATACCACGGGCCTGGTGTTCGACCTGGCAGCGGAGTCGCAGATCAACTTCCTCAATGTCTCCCAGGCCAGCGAGAACCATCCGGAGATCTACGCCCTGCGCGCCATCGACAAGCGCTACACCACCAGCTTCCGCTATGGCCAGCTGAACTCGCCGTTCGAATACGAGAAGGTGCGCTACGTCTATACCGAATCGCGCAAGTTGCAGATTTCCGAGTAAACCGCGAGGCTATGGGGATACCCTGGCGGGAGCCGGCAATCCGGCTCCCGCAACACAAGGACGAACCATGTACAACCTGATCGCTTCCGACCTCGACGGCACCCTGCTGCTTCCAGACGACCGTATCGGCGAATTTTCCCGCTCGGTCCTCAACCAACTGGTGGCGTCCGGTCGGCACGTGGTGATCGCCACCGGCCGCAGCCGGCCCGAAGTCGAAGCGATCCTCCATGACTACCCACTGCCGGTACACCTGATCACCTCCAACGGTGCCTGCATCACCAGCGCCTGCAAGCAACTGATCGCCTGCGAGCATCTGCCCGAAGATGTCGTCCGCCGAGTACTCGATGCCACGGCAGGGCTGCCGGGGCTGATGATCAACGCCTATTGCGACTCCCGCTGGATCACCAACGCCGACCAGGCGCTGCTCGATACCTTTACCCTGCAGGAGGGCTTCCCACCCACCCTCCTCCAGGCCAGGGATTTTCCGCTGGAGGGCGTCGAGAAAGTCTTCTTCATCCACCCGCAGCACGACCATGAGGCCCTGGTGCGGCTCGACGAACAACTCGGTGAGCTGCTCGGCGATAGCGTGCACAGCACGTTCTCGTCACCGTTCTGCCTGGAACTGATGGCCAGCAACGTGTCCAAGGGCAGCGCCCTGGCACGCCTGGCACAGTTCCTCGACGTACCCTTGAGCCAGTGCATCGCCTTTGGCGACGGCATGAACGATGTGGAAATGCTCACCGTCGCCGGCAAGGGCCTGGTCATGGGCACCGCCCACCACAAGGTGATGCAGGCCCTGCCACGGCATGAAACCATCGGTGCCTGCAGCGAGGAGGCAGTGGCTCGCTACCTGGCCGCCAACCTGCTGGAGCAGCCCGCTCAGCTGGCCGACGCCGCCTGGAACATCACCGCCTGAGGCAAGCCGAGAAACCGGCACAGCTCATCGCGCTTGGCCAACGCATCGCGGCGCCCCAATTCGATCAGCTCACTGCAATAACCGGCCTCGAACAACAGATAGCTGAGCACCCCGGCCCCACTGGTCCGTGTTGCACCAGGCCCGCGCAGGAAGGTGCGCAACGCCGGTGGCAACTCGTGTCGATGGCGCGCGGCTATCTCGTCGAGTGGCCGGCTGGGCGCGATCACCAATACATCGACCGGTGCCAGCCCCAGGCTGCGGGGCTGATGAGGAGGCAACATCCGGCCGAACTGGTTCAGGCGCTGCAACAGTTCGATATCGCTTTCCAGGCTATCAATGAAGGTGCTGTTGAGCATGTGCCCACTGATCTGCGCCAGGCTCGGCTGCTGCCCGGTGAAGGTGCGCTCGACAACTGCATTGGCGTCCAGCCCGCGCGAGTTGCCACTGACCCCGACCACCAGCACGCGACTGGCGCCCAGGTGCAGCGCCGGACTGATCGGCGCCGACTGCCGCACTGCACCGTCGCCGAAGTATTCATGGTCCAGCTTGACCGGTGCGAACAACAGCGGAATGGCCGAACTGGCCAACAGATGATCGACGGTCAACTCGGTCGGTACGCCAATACGCCGATGGCGCAACCAGGAATCGATGGCACCCTTGCCCTGGTAAAAGGTGACCGCCTGCCCCGACTCGTAGCCGAAGGCGGTCACGGCCACCGCCCGCAGTTGCTGGTGCTCGATGGCCTGCTCGATACCCGGTAGATGGATTTTCTCGTTGAGCAGGTCGCGCAGCGGCGAGCTGTTGAGCAAGGCCACCGGTACCTGGGCGCCCAGGCCGAGCAGGCTGTGGCCGAAAAACCGGGTAGCCTGGTGAATCACCCCCGGCCAGTCGCTGCGCAGCACCCGATGGCTGCGAAAGCTCTGCCAGAACGCGCTCAGACGCTCGATGGCCGCGACGAAATTCATCGCCCCGCTGGCGAGGCTGACCGCGTTGATCGCGCCCGCCGATGTGCCGACGATCACCGGAAACGGGTTGCTTGCCCCCGACGGCAGCAATTCGCCAATCGCCGCCAGCACGCCCACCTGATACGCCGCCCGGGCGCCTCCTCCCGAAAGAATCAGACCGGTCACCGGTTCAGTTGGGCTCATCGCGACACTCCGTCAGTCAGCTAGCTACCTGATACACCAGGCCCTTCCCCGACAGCAAGGGGCAACCCCCGCTTATCGTCGTTTTTTGTCGTAGAGTCGTGGTTCTCCCGCCGGCCGGCTCTTGAAGCGCCGATGAGTCCACAGGTATTGCTCGGGACAGGCACGCAAGGAAACCTCGACCCAGCGGTTGATCCGCAGGCAGTCGGCTTCCTCGGACTCAGCCGGAAAGTCCGTCAGCGGCGGATGGATCACCAGCCGATAGCCACTGCCATCGGCCAGCCGCTCCTGGGTGAACGGCACCACCAGCGCCTTGCCCAGGCGGGCGAACTTGCTGGTAGCAGTGACGGTCGCCGCCTGGATACCGAACAGCGGCACGAAAATGCTCTGCTTGATCCCGTAGTCCTGGTCCGGCGCATACCAGATCGCCCGGCCGGAACGCAGCAGCTTGAGCATTCCGCGCACGTCGTCGCGCTCCACCGCCAGCGAATCGAGGTTGTGCCGCTCGCGCCCACGGCGCTGGATGAAATCGAACAGCGCGTTACCGTGCTCGCGGTACATGCCGTCGATGGTGTGTTGCTGGCCCAGCAGTGCGGCGCCGATTTCCAGCGTGGTGAAATGCAACGCCATCAGGATCACGCCCTTGCCTTCGCGCTGGGCCTGCTGCAGATGCTCGAGCCCTTCGACATGGGCCAGGCGCGCCAGGCGCGGCTTGCTCCACCACCAACTCATGGCCATTTCAAAGAAGGCGATGCCGGTGGAAGCAAAGTTTTCCTTGAGCAGGCGTGTGCGTTCGGCGGCGGACTTTTCCGGGAAGCACAGCTCGAGGTTACGCGCGGCAATCCGCCGACGCTCGCCGGCGACCCGGTACATCAGCGCACCCAGGATGCGGCCGATCCGCAGCAGGGCCACATAGGGCAGCTGGACGATCAGCCAGAGCAGCCCCAGCCCCAACCAGAGCAGCCAGTAGCGTGGGTGAAAAAAAGCGGTTCGAAAACGCGGGCGATCCATTAATGATTCCGGACAAACACAGGGCCGTGCATTCTACAACGGTTCGCGGCGGCTTGCGGGTCGCGGGCGTTCTCGTTATAAGTCTCGGCACTTTCAGCGACAAGCAACGTTATGCCGACCATGAGCCAAACCGAACCGCTAGACCAGGATCCCGTGTTCCAGCTGAAGGGCAGCATGCTCGCCATCACGGTGCTGGAACTGGCGCAGAACAACCTCGAAGCCCTCGACCGCCAACTGGCCGCCAAGGTGATCCAGGCGCCGAACTTCTTCAGCAATACCCCGCTGGTGCTGGCGCTGGACAAACTGCCTGCCGACCAGGGCGCCGTCGACCTGCCCGGACTGATGCGGGTGTGCCGCCAGCACGGCCTGCGGACCCTGGCGATCCGTGCCAACCGCATCGAAGATATCGCCGCCGCCATCGCCATCGACCTGCCGGTGCTGCCACCGTCCGGCGCGCGCGAGCGGCCGGTCGATCCGACCGAAGGCGAAGTGAAGAAAATACCGGAAAAACCACCGGAACCAACGGTCAAGCCGACGCGGATCATCACCACGCCGGTACGAGGTGGCCAGCAGGTCTATGCCCAGGGTGGCGACCTGGTGGTGGTTTCTTCCGTCAGCCCCGGCGCGGAACTTCTGGCCGATGGCAACATCCATGTTTACGGACCAATGCGTGGTCGTGCCCTGGCTGGCGTCAAGGGTGACACCAAGGCCCGTATTTTCTGCCAGCAACTGAGTGCCGAACTGGTCTCGATTGCCGGCCAGTACAAGGTTTCCGAGGATTTGCGCCGCGATCCGCTGTGGGGTTCGGGCGTTCAGATCAGCTTGTCCGGCGATGTGTTGAACATCATCCGTCTTTAACGGATACTTGCCGCCATTTCCGAAATGTCGCCTTCTTCGTAGCGAAAATGGCTTGAAGGGTCTAGGAAAACACGAAATGTAAAAATTACCGCCGGTACTTTAAACATTTCGTCGCTTCCAGGGCCAAGCCATGCGACTACAGTTGTTTTTCAGCGACGTTCTTCAGGGGCTAGTAAAGAGTCCTTTTTCCTTAGGGGTGAAACACCTTGGCCAAGATTCTCGTGGTTACATCCGGCAAGGGTGGTGTGGGTAAGACCACCACCAGCGCCGCCATCGGTACCGGCCTCGCGCTGCGCGGCCACAAGACAGTCATCGTCGACTTCGACGTCGGCCTGCGTAACCTCGACCTCATCATGGGCTGCGAGCGCCGCGTGGTGTACGACTTCGTCAACGTGGTAAACGGCGAAGCCAACCTGCAGCAGGCCCTGATCAAGGACAAGCGCCTGGAAAACCTGTACGTGCTGGCCGCCAGCCAGACCCGTGACAAGGACGCGCTGACCAAGGAAGGCGTCGAGAAGGTCCTGATGGAACTCAAGGAAAGCTTCGAGTTCGTGGTCTGCGACTCCCCGGCCGGTATCGAGACCGGTGCCCACCTGGCCATGTACTTCGCCGACGAAGCCATCGTCGTGACCAACCCGGAAGTGTCTTCGGTCCGCGACTCCGACCGCATGCTCGGCCTGCTGGCCAGCAAGTCGCGTCGTGCCGAGCAAGGTGGCGAGCCGATCAAGGAACACCTGCTGCTGACCCGCTACAACCCGGAGCGCGTGAGCAAGGGCGAAATGCTTGGCGTCGAGGACGTCAAGGAAATCCTGGCCGTGACCCTGCTGGGCGTCATCCCGGAATCCCAGGCGGTGCTCAAGGCATCCAACCAGGGCGTACCGGTCATTCTCGACGACCAGAGCGATGCTGGCCAAGCCTACAGCGATGCGGTTGACCGCCTGCTGGGCAAGACCGTCGAGCATCGTTTCCTCGATGCACAGAAGAAGGGATTCTTCGAGCGCCTGTTTGGAGGCAACTAAGCAATGAACCTTTTTGACTTCTTTCGTGCCAACAAAAAAGTAAGTACCGCGTCGGTTGCGAAAGAGCGTCTGCAGATCATTGTGGCGCACGAACGCGGCCAACGCAGCACCCCGGACTACTTGCCCGCCCTGCAGCAGGAGCTGGTGGAAGTGATCCGCAAGTACGTCAATATCGGGTCCGATGACGTGCACGTCGCCTTGGAAAACCAGGGCAGTTGCTCGATCCTGGAACTCAATATCACCCTGCCTGATCGTTGATCGATCCGGCCGGAGCCACGGCGGCCCGGTGATGTTCATGCAATGCTGTTGTAGGAGCCGGCTTGCTGGCGATAGGTTCAACCCGGTTTATCAGGTAAACCGCGTCGAGATGATCGCCAGCAAGCCGGTTCCCACAACGACAGCATCGTGAACATCATCGGGCCGCCGTTGGCGTTTGTTACGAGACCGTTTTAATGCCGCTGTCGAATATCCGCATCATCCATCAGGACGCCGCCGTGCTGGTGGTGGACAAGCCGACCCTGTTGCTCTCCGTCCCGGGCCGGGCCGATGACAACAAGGATTGCCTGATCACCCGCCTGCAGGAAAACGGCTACCCCGAAGCCCTGATCGTCCACCGGCTGGACTGGGAAACCTCGGGCATCATCCTGCTGGCCCGCGACCCCGATACCCATCGCGAACTGTCGCGCCAGTTTCACGACCGCGAGACCGAGAAGGCCTATACCGCGCTCTGCTGGGGCCAGCCGGAGCTGGACAGCGGTAGCATCGACCTGCCGCTGCGCTACGATCCGCCGACCAAGCCGAGGCATGTGGTCGACCACGAGTTCGGCAAACATGCGCTGACCTTCTGGAAAGTGCTGGAGCGCCATGCCGACTGGTGCCGGGTGGAACTGACCCCAATCACCGGGCGCTCGCATCAACTGCGGGTGCACATGCTGTCGATCGGTCACCCGCTGCTGGGTGACGGCCTGTACGCCCACCCGCAAGCGCTGGCAGCCTGGCCGCGGCTGTGCCTGCATGCCAGCATGCTGAGCTTCACCCACCCGCAGAGCGGCGAACGCCTGCGCTTCGAGTGCCCGGCGCCGTTCTGAACGACATACGCAGACCGTGTGGCGAGGGGGCTTGCCCCCGCTCGACTGCAAAGCAGTCGCAACCTGACCGGCTCGATCCCCCTGAATAACGCGGCCGTCTGTTTTTGGGGCTGCCTTGCAGCCCAGCGGGGGCAAGCCCCCTCGCCACAAACGTCCTGTAGGAGCCCGGCTTGCCGGCGAAGGGGACCTTGAGGCTGCTAAAAGCTTCGTCGAATCGCCGCCCGGGGCAAGCCCTGCTCCTACAAGATACGGTAGACTTGGCGCACTGCTGTCTGGAGCCACTTATGCGCGAAGAGTTGAACCAAGGCCTGATCGACTTCCTCAAGGCCTCCCCCACCCCCTTTCATGCCACCGCCAGCCTGGTCCAGCGCCTGGAAGCGGCCGGCTACCAGCGTCTCGACGAGCGCGACACCTGGCACACCGAGGCCAATGGTCGCTACTACGTCACCCGCAACGACTCTTCCATCATCGCCATCAAGCTCGGCCGGGCCTCACCGCTGCTCGCCGGCATCCGCATGGTCGGCGCCCACACCGACAGCCCGTGCCTGCGCGTCAAGCCGCAGCCGGAGCTGCAGCGCCAGGGCTTCTGGCAACTGGGTGTCGAAGTCTACGGTGGCGCCCTGCTCGCACCGTGGTTCGACCGCGACCTGTCCCTGGCCGGCCGCGTCACCTTCCGCCGCGACGGCAAGGTCGAAAGCCAACTGATCGACTTCAAGGCGCCCATCGCGACCATTCCCAACCTGGCCATTCACCTCAACCGTGAGGCCAACCAGGGCTGGGCGATCAATCCGCAGAACGAACTGCCGCCGATCCTCGCGCAGTTCGCCGGCGACGAGCGCGTGGATTTCCGCGCCGTCGTCACCGACCAACTGGCCCGCGAACACGGTCTCAGCGCCGACGTGGTGCTCGATTACGAGCTGAGCTTCTACGACACCCAGAGCGCTGCGGTGATCGGCCTCAACGGCGACTTCATCGCCGGCGCCCGCCTGGACAACCTGCTGTCCTGCTACGCCGGCCTGCAGGCGCTGCTCAACGCCGACAGCGAGGAAACCTGCGTGCTGGTCTGCAACGACCATGAGGAAGTCGGGTCCTGCTCCGCCTGCGGCGCCGACGGCCCGATGCTCGAACAGACCCTGCGCCGCCTGCTGCCGGAAGGCGAGGACTACGTGCGCACAATTCAACGCTCGCTGCTGGTTTCGGCCGACAACGCCCATGGTGTACACCCCAACTACGCCGAGAAGCACGACGCCAACCACGGCCCGAAACTCAACGCCGGCCCGGTGATCAAGGTCAACAACAACCAGCGCTACGCCACCAACAGCGAAACCGCCGGGTTCTTCCGCCACCTGTGCATGGCCGAGGAAGTCCCGGTGCAAAGCTTCGTGGTGCGCAGCGACATGGGTTGCGGCTCGACCATCGGCCCGATCACCGCCAGCCACCTGGGCGTGCGCACCGTGGATATCGGCCTGCCGACCTTCGCCATGCACTCGATCCGCGAACTGGCGGGCAGCCACGACCTGGCACACCTGGTGAAAGTCCTGAGCGCGTTCTACGCCAGCCACGAACTGCCCTGAGTCCCAGGGCAACCCCTGAGCCCGAGAGCAACCCCTGGGCCACAGCAACACTCAGGGCTGTGGGAGCAGGATTTATCCTGCCCCCACACTATCTACCCTTCCCTCTGCATCAGGCCCCATCAGCCGGCCTGATCACGCCTGATACACATCAACTCCTCCTCCGCCAAACCGACCTAAACTGAATGTGTATCCCTTCGACAAGGCCGTCGTCATGATCACACCGTTCGAGTTTCACTCGATGCTCATCCCGATCCTGGGAGGCATGCTGTTGCTGGCCGTGGGGTTCAGCTTCCGCGAGGGCCGCTCCGGCCCGGTGTTGATGTGGCTGGGCATGCTGTTGATCCTCGCCACGGTGGTCTACAAGATCCTCGCCAAACTGGCTGAATAAATGCGCGCAGCCCGGGGCTGGCGTACACTCGGTCGATCCGCATCTGTATGGTTGATTGCCTAGTGTTATCCCGTCTCCTTGCCCTGCGCACCTGCCTGTTCATCTGTCTATTGACGCTGCTGCCCCTCGCCCCTGCCCAGGCCGTCGGCCTGCCCAGCCTGTTGGGCAGCGCCGAGAAAACCCAGCCGCAACCTACCGAGCCGCTGGCCCAGTCCCTCGACGAGGTGATCAAGAACCTGGAGAACGACCAGCAACGCAGCAAGTTGCTCAGCGACCTGAAAAAGCTCCGGGACAGCACGAAGAAGGCACAACCCGCCGCCGAAGAAGGGGTACTGGGGCTGATCGGCAGCACTCTGGCCGACTTTGAAAAGCAGTTCACCGGCAGTGACAGTCCGCTCAATCGCTGGTCGCTGGAGTTCGACCAGGCCAAGCAGGAAATGCTGGCGCTGATGCTCCCGGCCAGTGAATGGCTGCCGATCATCTCGGCGTTCGCCCTGATCCTGCTGCTCTGGAGCTGCCTCGCCTGGGCGATGATCTGGCTCGGCCACCGGGTACGCCTGCGTTTCGGTCTGACCGAAGAGTTGCCGCAACACCCGCGCACCGTCGACCTGCTGCGCTTCGCCCTGCGCAAGCTCGGCCCGTGGATGATCGCGCTGCTGATCACCGTCTACCTGACCTACGCCCTGCCCTCGTCCCTGGGCAAGGACCTGGCGATGGCCCTGGCCTATGCGCTGGTGGTCGGCACCTGCTTCTCGGCGATCTGCGTGATCGCCTTCTCGCTGCTCGATGGCCCACACCGCCACCAGGCGCTACACATCCTCCGGCGCCGGGCGTTCCGCCCGTTGTGGCTGGTCGGCAGTTTCGCCGCGTTTGGCGAGGCCCTGGGCGACCCACGCCTGATCGCCAGTCTCGGCAGCCACCTGGCCCACACTGCCGCGACCTTCATCAACGTCATGGCGGCCCTTTCCACCGGGCTGTTCATCCTGCGTTTCCGCCGCCCTATCGCCCACCTGATCCGCAACCAGCCGCTGTCCCGGCGCCTAACCCGGCGTGCCCTGAGCGACACCATCGATATCCTCGGCAGCTTCTGGTTCGTCCCAGCGCTGATCCTCGTGGCGATTTCGCTGTTCGCGACCTTCTTCTCCGCAGGCGACACCAGCACTGCCCTGCGCCAGTCGCTGATCTGCACCGTGCTGGTGGTGCTGTGCATGGTGATCAACGGCCTGGTCCGGCGCCACGCCCTCAGGCCCCAGCGCGGGCACAAGCGCCACACGCTGTATTCCGAACGACTGAAGAGTTTCTGCTACACCCTGGTGCACCTGCTGGTCTGGCTGGTGTTCATCGAGCTGGGCCTGCGGGTCTGGGGCATGTCGCTGATCCGCTTCACCGAGGGCGAAGGCCACGAGGTCAGCATCCGCCTGTTCAGCCTCGGCGGTACCCTGATCTTCGCCTGGCTGATCTGGATTCTCGCCGACACCGCCGTGCACCACGCCCTGACCCGCTCGCGCAAGGGCCTGGCCAATGCCCGGGCGCAGACCATGATGCCGCTGATCCGCAACGTGCTGTTCGTGGCGATCTTCATCATCGCGCTGATCGTCGCCCTGGCGAACATGGGCATGAACGTCACGCCCCTGCTGGCCGGTGCCGGCGTGATCGGCCTGGCCATCGGTTTCGGTGCACAGTCGCTGGTGGCGGACCTGATCACCGGCCTGTTCATCATCATCGAGGATTCCCTGGCCATCGACGACTACGTCGACGTCGGTGGACACCTGGGCACTGTCGAGGGCCTGACCATCCGTACCGTGCGGCTGCGGGACATCGACGGCATCGTCCATACCATTCCGTTCAGCGAGATCAAGAGCATCAAGAACTACTCACGGGAGTTCGGCTACGCGATCTTCCGGGTGGCGATTCCCTACAACATGGCGATCGACGATGCGATCAAGCTGATGCGCGATGTCGGCCAGAAGATGCGTACCGACCCGCTGCAGCGGCGCAACATCTGGTCGCCGCTGGAAATCCAGGGCGTGGAAAGCTTCGAGTCCGGCAGCGCGATCCTGCGGGCCCGCTTCAAGACCGCGCCGATCAAGCAGTGGGAAGTGTCGCGGGCCTTCAACCTGGCGCTGAAACGGACCATGGACGAATCCGGCCTGGACCTGGCGACCCCGCGCCTGAGCGTGCAGGTGGTCACGGCCGGTGGTGGCGCAGAAAAAGAATAAGCCGGATTTTGCACACATGTGGCGAGCGGGCTTGCCCGCGCTCGATTGCGCAGCAATCGCGAGACCTGGGAATGGGGTCTGCCTGATGTAACGGGGATTTGGATTCAGGGGGGCGTTGCCCCCCAGCGCGGGCAAGCCCGCTCGCCACAAAAGCCACTCCAGCTAGCAGCCAGCAGCCAGCAGCCAGCAGCGATCAGACCACATCCACCCCGACATGAATCGCATCATGCCGCCAGAACTCCAGGTCGCAGTCGATCAGTCGCTGGTGCTGGTCGTAGTTGACCCGGGCAATGCGCAACCCCGGGCTGCCGGAGGACACCCGCAACGCCGCGGCAGCCTCCAGTGGCAATGAGGTCGGCACGATCTCGAAGCGCACCCGGCCATAGTGCAGGTCGTAGTGGCGGGCATACAGTTCGGTGATCGACTGGTTCAGGTCGAACTCGAGAATCCCCGGAAAGTACTGCGGGTTGAGGTAGTGCTCGACATACAGCACCTGCCGTTCGTCGATCCGCCGTATCCGACAGACCTGGATCACGCTGGACAGCGCCGGCAGCTGCAACCACTCGCACACCGCCGCCGACGCCGGCTGCAGCCGTGCCGACAGTACCTGGGTGGAAGGCACCCGCCCCTGGGCACTGACCATCGCATGAAAGTGGCTACGCTGCATCAGGTTGTAGGCCAGCCGGGGCGGCGAGACGAACCAGCCGCGGCGCTCCTCGCGGTAGATCAGGCCCTGGGCTTCCAGTTGCAGCAACGCCTCGCGCACGGTGATCCGGGTGGTGCTGAACAGTTCGCTGAGCTTGCGCTCGGCCGGCAGCTTGCTTCCGCCAGGCAATAGCCCGTGTTCGATCTGCTCATGGAGCGCCAGACCGATGGCTGTCACCGCCTTGGGTGCCTCTTCACGCATCAACGTTACCTATCTGGACTAGTCCAGCACTGTTTCGGGGCAGGACCGCGCAGCACCACGGTCTCCGGTTGCAGCACCCAGCCTAGGCAATGCTCATGACTGATATGTGACAAAGCGACGAAACGGTGCACGGGGACGGTCGTCTAATAACATTAAGTTCTATAAATATCAGTCACTTACAAATGGTCTACGCTTACTTCGGCGGTCACGGGTGCGATTGGGGAAAAACCTTGCAGGACCGATGCCGACATTAAAGTGTCATCCAGCAGGCTTAAATTGGCTCAGGTATTGCTGACCTAGACCAAACGTCCAACCGCCGCACTACGCATATAAAAACTGTCGATCAAGATCTTCGCGTTGAACAACGCCCAAAGGAGCTTCGGATGAAACAGCTTTTCCTGGCATCACTGTTAGGCTCGACCATCGCCCTGTGCACCAGCGCCATGGCCGCCGGTACCGATTTGCAGGCCCTGGAGGCCGCCGCCAAGAAAGAAGGTGCCGTCAACAGCGTCGGCATGCCCGATGACTGGGCGAACTGGGCCGGCACCTGGAAGGACCTGAGCGACAAGTACGGCCTCAAGCACATCGACACCGACATGAGTTCGGCCCAGGAAATTGCCAAGTTCGCCGCCGAGAAAGACAACGCCAGCGCCGATATCGGCGACGTCGGTGCGGCCTTCGGCCCGATCGCGACCAAGCAGGGCGTGACCCAGCCGTACAAGCCAAGCACCTGGGAACAGGTTCCGGCCTGGGCCAAGGACCAGGACGGCAACTGGGCGCTGGCCTACACCGGCACCATCGCCTTCATCGTCAACAAAAAGCTGCTGCACGGCTCCGAAGTGCCCAAGAGCTGGGCTGACCTGAAGGGTGGCAAATACAAGGTTTCCATCGGTGACGTGAGCACCGCGGCCCAGGCCGCCAACGGCGTCCTCGCCGCGGCACTGGCCAATGGTGGCGACGAGAAGAACATCCAGCCAGCACTGCTGCTGTTCGCCGACATCGCCAAGCAGGGTCGCCTGTCGCTGGCCAACCCGACCATCGCCACCATGGAAAAGGGTGAAGTGGAAGTCGGCGTGGTCTGGGACTTCAACGGCCTGAGCTACAAGGCCAAGATGGCCAGCCCGGACGACTATGTGGTGCTGATCCCGTCGGATGGCTCGGTGATTTCCGGCTACACCACCATCATCAACAAGTACGCCAAGCACCCGAACGCTGCCAAGCTGACGCGCGAATACATCTTCAGCGACGCCGGGCAGATCAACCTGGCCCGTGGCAATGCCCGGCCGATCCGCGCAGAGCACCTGACCCTGCCGGAAGACGTGAAGGCCAAGCTGCTGCCTAACGAGCAGTACAAGCACGTCACCCCGATCAAGGATGCCGATGCCTGGGAGAAGACCTCCAAGGCGCTGCCGCAGAAGTGGCAGGAAGAAGTCATCATCAACATGCAGTGATGCTCGACAACTGACGGTTGCACACCACTGAACTGTAGGAGCAGGGCTTGCCCGCGAAAGGGCCCTAGAGGGCGATAAAAGCTTCGCGGGCAAGCCACGCTCCTACAGTTTTTTGCATACTCCTTGAAACAGGGGCCCGGCTCATGCAGCACAACGTCATCCTGGTCGTGCTCGATGGCCTGAACCACGAGGTCGCCCGGCACGCCATGGGCCATCTCCAGGCTTACGCAGGCGCAGGACGCGCAGCGCTGTACAAACTGGAATGCGAGTTGCCCTCGCTCTCCAGACCGCTCTACGAATGCATCCTGACCGGTGTCGCGCCGATCCACAGCGGCATCGTGCACAACCACGTCACGCGCCTGTCCAACCAGCGCAGCGTATTCCACTACGCCCGCGACGCCGGCCTCAGGACTGCGGCGGCGGCCTATCACTGGGTCAGCGAGCTGTACAACCGCTCGCCTTTCGTCGCCGCCCGTGATCGCCACACCCATAACGAAAGCCTGCCGATCCAGCACGGGCATTTCTACTGGATGGACCACTACCCCGACTCCCATCTGCTCGCCGATGCCGAAAGCCTGCGCCTGCAACACGCGCCGAACTTCCTGCTGGTGCACCCGATGAACATCGACGACGCCGGCCACAAGCACGGCCTGGACAGCAGCCAGTATCGCAACAGCGCGCGCTCGGCCGACATCATCCTCGCCGACTACCTGCAAGGCTGGCTCGATGCCGGCTACCAGGTGCTGGTAACAGCCGACCACGGCATGAACAACGACCGTTCGCACAACGGCCTGCTGGCCGAGGAACGGGAAGTGCCGCTGTTCGTCCTCGGCGACGCCTTCAGTTTCAATCCCGATGCCGCCCCCCGGCAGACCGAGCTCTGCGGCACGATCTGCACCCTGCTGGGCGTGCACCACGACAAACCTGTATGCCGGGAGCTGTTGAAGTGAATTCAATCACCCGTGGCAAATGGCTCGCCCTGCTCTGCCTGGCACCATTTGCCCTGTTCTTCATCGTGTTCGAGATCGCACCGCTGGTGTGGGTGCTGATCAACAGCCTGCAGTCGGAAGACGACGGCTGGGGGCTGGCCAATTTCAACAAGATCTTCGGTTCGAAGTTCTACCTGCAAGCCATCCAGTACAGCCTGGAGATCAGCTTCTGGTCGAGCGTGTTCGGCATGCTCATTGCCCTGCTCGGCGCCTACTCGCTGCGACGGGTCGACTCGCGCCTGCGCGACTTCGTCAACGCCTTCGCCAACATGACCAGCAACTTCGCCGGCGTACCACTGGCCTTCGCCTTCATCATCCTGCTCGGCTTCAACGGCACCATCACCATCCTGCTGAAACAGGCCGGGGTCATCCAGGACTTCAACCTGTACTCGAAGACCGGGCTGATCATTCTCTATACCTACTTCCAGATTCCCCTCGGCGTACTGCTGCTCTACCCGGCCTTCGACGCCCTTCGCGAAGACTGGCGCGAGTCCGCCGCGCTGCTCGGCGCCAACGGCTGGCAGTTCTGGCGGCACATCGGCCTGCCGGTACTGACCCCGGCACTGCTCGGTACCTTCGTGATCCTGCTGGCCAACGCCCTGGGCGCCTACGCCACGGTCTATGCCCTGACCACCGGCAACTTCAACGTGCTGCCGATCCGCATCGCCGCAATGGTGTCCGGCGACATCAGCCTCGACCCGAACATGGCCAGCGCACTGGCAGTGATCCTGGTCGGGCTGATGACCTTCGTCACCGTCATCCATCAATGGCTGTTGAAAAGGAGCCACCATGTCGCGCGCTGAACCCGGCTCCGCCAGCCTCTACCACCGCGTGGTGGTCTACCTGCTGTTCCTGATCCTGCTGCTGCCGCTGCTCGGGACCTTCGTCTATTCCATCGCCAGCAGTTGGTCGGCGACCGTGCTGCCCAGCGGTTTCACCGTCAAGTGGTACCTGCAACTGTGGAGCGACCCGCGCTTTCTCAGCGCGTTCGGCCAGTCGCTGGTCGTCTGCGTCGGTTCGCTGGTGCTGTCGGTGGTGCTGATCCTACCGCTGCTGTTCGTGGTGCACTACCACTTCCCGCGGCTCGACGCGTTGATGAACATCCTGATCCTGCTGCCCTTCGCCGTGCCGCCGGTGGTGTCCTCGGTG
The DNA here is from genome assembly GCF_059730225.1 of Pseudomonas sp. UTLPPB19802. NCBI lineage: Bacteria > Pseudomonadati > Pseudomonadota > Gammaproteobacteria > Pseudomonadales > Pseudomonadaceae > Pseudomonas > Pseudomonas sp. UTLPPB19802. The sequence goes on along the minus strand of NZ_AP048545.1, from coordinate 2,597,703 downwards.
GGCCTGCTGCAACTGTACGGCTCCGGGCCGCTGGCCATGGTCGGCACGCCGTGGATTCTGATCGGCTGCTACTTCACCGTGGCCCTGCCGTTCATGTACCGGGCGATCACCAACAACCTGCAGGCGATCAATCTGCGCGACCTGATGGATGCCGCCCACCTGCTCGGCGCCAGCACCTGGCAGGCGGCGTTCCTGGTGGTGCTGCCGAACCTGCGCAAGGGCCTGATGGTGGCGTTGCTGCTGTCGTTCTCGTTCCTGTTCGGCGAGTTCGTGTTCGCCAACATCCTCGTCGGCACCCGCTACGAAACCCTGCAGGTGTACCTGAACAACATGCGCAACAGCAGCGGTCACTTCACCAGCGCACTGGTGATCTCCTATTTTCTCTTCGTCCTGGTCCTGACCTGGGTCGCCAACCGTTTGAACAAGGACAAAAGCCAATGAGCTTCATCAGCGTCCAGAACCTGAAAAAGACCTACGCCGGCACCACCGTGTTCAGCGACATCAACTGCGAGATCGGCAAGGGCGAGTTCATCACCCTGCTCGGCCCGTCCGGTTGCGGCAAATCCACCCTGCTGCGCTGCATTGCCGGCCTGACCCCGGTTGACAGCGGCAAGATCCTGCTCGACGGCCAGGACATCGTCCCGCTGAGCCCGCAGAAACGCGCGATCGGCATGGTGTTCCAGAGCTATGCGCTGTTTCCCAACATGACCGTGGAACAGAACGTCGCCTTCGGCCTGAAGATGCAAAAGGTCAACGCCGACGACAGCCACAAGCGGGTCAGCGAAGCCCTCAAGCTGGTGGAACTGCACGACTTCGCCGCCCGTTACCCGCATCAGCTCTCCGGCGGCCAGTGCCAACGCGTGGCCCTGGCCCGTTCACTGGTGACCCGCCCGCGCCTGCTGCTGCTCGACGAACCGCTGTCGGCCCTCGACGCACGGATCCGCAAGCACCTGCGCGAGCAGATCCGTGCGATCCAGCGCGAACTGGGGCTGACCACCATTTTCGTCACCCACGACCAGGAAGAAGCCCTGACCATGAGTGACCGGATCTTCCTGATGAACCAGGGCCAGATCGTCCAGAGCGGCGACGCCGAATCGCTCTACACCGCGCCGGTAGACGTGTTCGCCGCCGGTTTCATCGGCAACTACAACCTGCTCGAGGCCGACGCCGCCAGCCGCCTGTTGCAACGGCCGGTCAGCAGCCGCATCGCCATCCGCCCGGAAGCCATCGAGTTGCACACCGACGGCGAGCTCGACGCACTGATCCGCGGCCACAGCCTGCTGGGCAACGTCATTCGCTACCGGATCGAGGCCCGTGGCGTCGAACTGGTAGTCGACGTGCTCAACCGCTCGGCCGCCGACCTGCACCCCGATGGTCGACGCCTGGCACTGTCCATCGATCCGACGGCCCTTTGTGAGGTAGCCTGATGCCTCGTTTGAAGCCTGTCCCTTTGAAGAGAGAGCTGCACTGATGGCCCTGGCAATTTTTGATCTGGATGAAACCCTGATTCACGGCGACTGCGCCACGCTCTGGAGCGAGCAGATGGGCCGCCTGGGCTGGGTCGACCCGGAATCGTTCATGCGCCGCAACAACGAACTGATGGACGCCTACAGCAAGGGCGAACTGGCCATGGAAGAGTTCATGCTGTTCAGCCTGGAGCCAATGGCCGGGCGCACCCCGGAGGAAATCGAGCACCTTGTCGAGCCGTGGGTCGAGGACGTGATCGAACCGCTGATCTACAGCGATGCCTGCACCGCCATCGCCGCCCACCGCGCCGCCGGTGACCGCATCCTGGTGATCTCCGCCTCGGGCACCCACCTGGTCAAGCCGATCGCCGAACGCCTGGGCATCGACGAAGTACTGGGCATCGAGCTGGAAGTGCTGCACGGCGTCTACAGCGGCCATACCACCGGCATCCTGACCTACCGCGAGGGCAAGATCACCCGCCTGCTGGAATGGCTCGACGCCGAAGGGGAAAACCTCGAGGGCGCCAGTTTCTACTCCGACTCGCGCAACGACCTGCCGTTGCTGCTCAAGGTCGATCACCCGCACGTGGTCAACCCGGACCCGGTGCTGCGCGAACAAGCGGAAAAGGCCGGCTGGCCGATTCACCAGTGGAAATGAACGCGGCGGCCGTTCAGCCGCCGGCCCCGACAAAATGACGATTGGCGATCCGCCGCAAGCCGAGGTTTTCCCTCAAACTGCGGCCTTCGTACTCGCGCCGGAACAGGCCCACCCGCTGTAGCTGCGGCACCACCCCCTCGACAAAATCGTCGATGGCCCCCGGCAGATGGGTAAACAGCACGTTGAAACCGTCGGCCGCCTCGGCCTCGTACCAGGCGGCCAGTTCGTCGACGATCTGCGTCGGCGTTCCCACCAGCACCTTATGCCCACTGGCCGACAGGCTGCGCAGCAATTGCGCCACGGTCGGGCGCTCACGGCGAATCAGCTCAATGACCAACTGCTGGCGGCTCTTGTGCCGCTCGGTCGACGACACCTGCGCCGGCAGCGGCACCCGGGCATCGAGTGGCAGTGCCGAGAGGTCGAAGCCAAGGTCCAGCAGATAGGACAGGCCCTTGAGCTGCGCCTGCGGATCGAGTAGCTCCTGCAGGGCCTGGTATTTTTCCTCGGCCTCGCTCACGGTCCGCCCCACCGTCGGCGCAATGCCGGGGAAAATTTTCAACGCATCCTCATCACGGCCATGCCGCGCCAGGCGTGCCTTGAGGTCGGTGTAGAAGGCCTGGCCATCCTCCAGCGTCTGCTGCGCGGTGAACACCAGTTCCGCCGTTCGCGCCGCCAGCTCGCGCCCGGCCTCGGAGGAGCCGGCCTGGGCGATCACCGGCCAGCCCTGCAATGGCCGTGGCGCGTTCAGCGGGCCGCGCACCTGGAAGTGCCGGCCCTGATGCTCCAGCACGCGCATCTTCGCCACATCGAGCCAGAGCCCGGAGGCCTTGTCCCGCACGAAGGCATCATCGGCCCAGCTGTCCCACAACCCGCTGACCACCTCGAAGAACTCCTCTGCGCGCTGGTAACGCTCGGCGTGCTCCAGGTGCTCGTCACGGTTGAAGTTCTCGCCACCGATCAGCGCAGTCACCAGATTCCAGCCGGCGCGACCGCCGGACAGGTGATCCAGCGAGGCGAAACTGCGGGCGAGGTTGTAGGGCGCGTTGTAGCTGGTGTTGGCCGTGGCGATCAGGCCGATATGCCGGGTGGTCATGGCCAACGCCGGCAGCAGCGTCAGCGGGTCCCAGCGCAGGCTGTGGGCACTGTGGGCGAGGACCTGCGGATCGAGGCTGCCGACCGCGACATTGTCGTTGAGGAACAACGCATCGAATCGCCCCCGTTCCAGGGCCTGGGCGTATTCGACGTAGCGCTGCACGTTCAGCGAGGCGTCGGCATCCGCATCCGGATGCCGCCAACTGGCGCCATGGGCACCGGCGCCCGACAGAAACGCGCCGAGGCGAATCTGCCCGGCGCGCCTAGCCACGGCTGGAACCCTCGGCCAGCGCCTGCGCCGCCGGGGCCCGCAACAGGCCACTGACCAGCGCCCAACCGGCCACCACCACCAATGCCAGGAACAGCATCACCGCGCGATAGCCGTGGATGAAGGCACCTTGCACGTCATCCGCCGCTTGCCCGGAAAACCCGTGGTAGATGCCCACCCCGACCGCCAGGCCCAGGCCACCACCGATATTGTGCAGGGTCATCAGCGACCCCATGGCCACCGACGAGACGTTCTGCGGCACCGAGGACAGGCCCAGCACCGTCGACGGGCCGAGAATACTGGCCCAGCCCAGGCCCATGACGACGAATGCCGCCAGCAGGTACACCAGTGACGTCTGCCGGTCGAAGCCGGCCTGCAGCAGCGCCGACAGCAGGAACAGCAGCAGGCCGGACTTGATCAGCAAGGCCGGGCCTTTACGGTCCACCAGGCGTCCGACCACCGGCGACAATACCGCCACGCCCAGGGTCGTCGGCAGCAACAACAGGCCGCTGGCCTGTACGCTTTCACCGCGGACCAGAGCCAGGTACAGCGGCATGACGAAGAACGCCACGCAATAGAACACCGCCAGGCTGAAGCTGGCGACGACCCCGGCGACAAAACGCCGGTTGGCGAACAACTGCAAGTCGATGATCGGTGCCGCCACGCGTTTCTCCACCGCAACGAAGGCCGCCAGCACCACCACCGCCAAGGCAATCAGGCCCAGGGTCAACGGCGTGCTCCAACCCCAGGCGGCGCCCTGGACGATCACCAGCACCAGGCTCGGCAAGCCGACCAGCAGCAACGCCGCCCCGAACCAGTCGAGCCGGGCGCCCTCCTCCTGGGAACGCGACTCAGTGACGCTGAAACTGCTGATGCCCAGGCTCAGCAGGACGAAGGGCACGTTGATCAGGAAGATCCACTGCCAGCCGAAGGCACTGGTGATCAACCCGCCCAACACCGGCCCTACCGCCAGGCCGACGCCGTTGACGCCGAACAGGATGCCGAAGGCCTTGCCCTGCTCGGCAGTGTCGAAGGTATTGGCGACGATCGCCCCCGACGCGGTATAGAGCACCGCGCAGGCGGCGCCCTGGAGAATCCGTGCGGCGACCAGCGTGTCGATGCCATTCGCCAGCCCGGCCCCCAGGGAGGCCAGCCCGAACACGCCCAGGCCGATGAACAGAACGCGCTTGCGTCCGTGCAGGTCGGCCAGCCGGCCCACCAGTACCATGAAGCTCGATAGCGCCAGGATGAAGCCGTTGATCACCCACTGCAGGCTGTCCACCGAGGCGTTGAGGTCGGCCTGCAGGGCCGGCAGCGCCGTGTTGACGATGGTGAAATCGACGCAGCCGAGAAAACTGGCAATGCTCACGCCGAGCAATGCCCACCATTTGCGTTGCTGTTGCGCAAAAACGCTCATGGGGAAACTCCTTTTTTCAGTTGAATATCGGGGGGACCGTGTTGATGCCTTCGCGGGCAAGCCCAGCTCCTACAGGGCCAGTGCGTACGCAAACCTTATGTACAACGCAAACCTGTAGGAGCCGGGCTTGCCCGCGAAGAGGCCCGAACGGCCCACACAAGGACTCAGATGGCAATCGCGCTACTGGACCAGTTCGGGTGCACGATCCCCGGCAAGGTGAACGGAATCGGAATCCCGCGTTTCTTGAACTTCAGCGGCAGCCAGCGCACCCGGTCCGGGCTGTGGGGGGCGATCAGCAGGTCGCGGCTGGTCGCCATCGCCGCCGTCATCTGCTGCGGATAGAGCACATAGTGATAGCCCTCGTCCGCCCACAACGGCAGGATGATCGGGATCTCTTCGAGGATGTATTCGCGGCACTGGGCCGCGGCCTTTTCGATGTCGGCGTGTTCGTCACGCAAACGCAATCGCTCGGTGAACACCCCGATGGTTTCCTCGATGGCCGAGCGCAGTTCCTCGCGAGTCCGGTAGACCTCGTTCAGTTGCTGGCGCAGTTCGGCATAACGGTCGCTGGCCAGCTCCTGGTTCCAGCGCGTGACGTGATAAGGCACCCGCAGCCCGTCGAGAATGCCCTGGTTGCGTGCCAGCCAGGCATCACCGTCGCGGATCGACGCCGACAGCGCCTCGCCCGGCGACTTGCCGTGCTTGTTGTGGCGTTGCAGGGTATCGGCCACCACCACTTTCACGTGGCTGAAGCCGGACTGGTTGATCAGGTGGATGGTCGAACGCAGCTTCTGGTCCTCGTGGTATTCCTGGCCGACGCTGACGGCCAGCACCACACGCTTGCCGTCGAACTCGTGTTCTTCGCCGCCCTTGTTGAAATACGCCTTGAGGTTGATTTCTTGCACAGTGCTCATGGGATTAGCTCCAGTAGGCCAAAGGCTGGTGTTCGCCGTAGTAACCGATAAAGACGCCGAGGGTGACACGGGTGCTGGTGGCCGACGGGCGCACCGCATGGATCAGTCGCGGATTGAGCAGGATCAGGTCGCCCGGCTCGGGCTTGACCACGAAGTCCGGTGGCGGCAGCAGATGGCGTTCGATGCCATAGGCGCGCTCGCCACGCAGGCGCTTGTACTCCTCCTCGTCGGGCTCGATCCCCCAGATCTCCAGCTCGCCGCCGTCCTCGGGGATCTGCAGGTAGATGTTGGTGGACAGTTGGCTCAACAACTGCCGGCCATGGCCCGGCGGCGTATTGCGCTCCAGATCGTCGGTATGCGGCGTGAGGTCGACACCCGAGCCCTGAAACCGGGCGATGCCGACGAAGCACTTCTGCCCTTCCACCTGCAGCAGGTGCGCCCCGCTGGGCCAGACTTCGTCCAGCAGCAGGCGCAGCTCGTCGATCGGCGAGGCCAGCGGCCGGAACAGCTCGCGGATCTTGCGGATATTGGGCAGTGCCAACGCGTGGTACTCGGCCCGACTCTGTTCGTCGTCGATTTCGATGTAGGCCTTGCCGACCCGGACGAACTCGTTCTGCCCGCTGAAGGCACTCTTGAGCCCGGCGAGCTTTTCCCTGGCCAGTTGCAGGGTGTCCGGCGGGCAGAAGCCCTTGAGCTGGACCCCGTAGGACCGTTTCTCCACGACATCGAGGATATGTCGTGCCTCAAGCTGTTCGGCAGTGGTCACGGTAAACATGAAACCCCCTTCAATTCCCTGAAAGTGATGGACTGGGTACGGACGTGTTGAAGCGTTGATCGAAATGCTGGTCGGCCTTGAACGCGGCCTGGATGACGCCCTCCTCCCGATACAGGTCGGCGGTGTGTTGCACGTCGTCGATCACCGTCGGCCCAACGTCGATGCGATGGGCCTGGGCGAAGCGATTGGAACGTTCGTGGATTTCCAGCGGCAGGCCGCTATAGCCGGCCTGGATCGCGGAAAAGGCCGACTGGTGGGCATTGGCCCAGTCGTAGGCACGGGCCAGGCGGCGCAGGAAATCGTCGATCTGCGCCGGCTTGTCGCGGATCGCCGCGTCGTTGGCGACCAGCAGCATGTGCCCGGCGAACAGCCCGGCACCGCTGACCAGCACCCGCGTGCCGCCTTCGAGTTGGACCATGCTGGTGTAGGGGTCCCAGGCCGACCAGGCATCGGCCTGGCCGTTGGCGAGCAGGGTCCGCGACTCGCCGGGGGCGAGAAAGATGAACTGTGCATCGCCGCCGTGCAGCCCCGCCGAACGCAGCGCCGCCAGGGCCAGGAAATGGCCGATAGAACCGCGGGTGGTGGTGATGCGGCGGCCCTTGAGATCGGCGGCGTCCTTGAGCGGCGAGTCGTCCTTGACCACGATGGCCACGGCGGTCGGGGTGACGTTGACCTTGATCACCCCGACGGTTTTCAGCGGCGCCCCGGTCGCAGCGGCGAACGCGAACGGCGCATCGCCCAGGCTGCCGATATCCACCGCCCCGGTCGCCAGGGCTTCGGCCGTGGGCGCAGCGGCGGCGAACGAGGCGAACTCGATCGGGTACGGCAGGTTGTCCAGTTCACCGGCTGCCTGCAGGAGGATCTTCAGCGACTGCTTCTGGCTGGAGACCCGCAGTGGCTCGGTGGCCTGGACGCCGGTGCAGAGCAGCAGCGCTGCCAGCAGTCCGGCACCCAGAGTGTTCGCACGCAGGTTCATGCTCAGAACGCCAGGCTGATGCGGCTGTAGTAATACCCGCCACCCAACCCGTACGGCGAGAACATGCCGTACTCATAGGTGCCGGCCCAGGCCTTGAGGCCGATCTTGTCCGGGTACACGTCGAACAGGTTGTTCGCGCCCACCGCCACGGTCAGGCTCTGGTTGACGTCATAGGCCACGTCCAGGTCGGTGATCCACTTGGCGCTGTAGGTGCGGTCGTCCCGCGGATTGTTGGCGCCCTCGGTGTACTCGCCGAAGCGGGTCAGTTGCAGGTTGGTGGTCCAGTTGCCGAGCTTGTAGTTGCCGGACAGGATCCACTTGTCCTTGGGGGTCGCCTTGGTCAGGTCAGTCTGTTGCTGGCGGTCGAACAGCACGTACTGCGAGCCCAGGCTGGCCAGGGCCGCCGGGGTGTCGGCGAGGCTGCGGATGGTGGTCTTGTTGCGGTTGTAGGCCACACTCCATTTCGCCGCACCGTACTCGCCGAAGGACTGGCTGTAGTCCGCCACCAGGTCGACGCCCTTGGTCCGGGTATCGGCGGCGTTGGCGTAGTACTGCCCGGCCAGGTTCGGCGACAGGCCGTTGTTGACCAGGATCTGCGAGACCGCCGTGCCACTGAGGATGCCGGTCTGCAGGATCCGCTTGTCGATGTCGATCAGGTAGAAGTCCGCCGTCAGCCGCAGGCGTTCCGCCGGCTCGGCGGTGAGGCCGATGCTGTAGTTGCGCGAGGTTTCCGGCTCCAGGTCCTTGGCCCCCAGCGCGCGGCCTTCGGGCGAATCCGGACGCATCTGCTTGGTGCGCACGTTGGTAGTGCTGCCGCTGGTGAACTGGGTCACGGTGCTGGTGGTGGAAAACACGCTCTGGGCCAGCGACGGTGCCCGGAAGCCGTTGCTGACCGCCGCCCGTACGGCATAGCCGGGCAGGAACTCGTAGCGGGTGGTGAGCTTGCCGCTGGCAGTCTCACCGACCCCCAGGTTGTATTTTTCGTAGCGCGCCGCCGCGCCCACATACCACTTGGGCGTGATGTTCAGGCCCAGGTCGATATAGGCCGCGTCGCTGTGGCGCTTGAGCGAATAGGCATCTTCCGGCGTAGTGCCGTTGACCGAGAACAGCCCCGGATCCGGCACCCGCCCGGCAAACGGCCCGGTGGTCGGTACGTAGCTGCCAAAGTTGTAGGAGTTCGGCTCGCCTTCCTCCAGGGCATATTTTTCCCAGCGGTGCTCGATGCCGAACGAGGTTTCCAGCGGGCTGCTCCAGCCGATGTCCAGTGCCCGGCTGAAATCCAGGTTGGTGGTCCACTGGTCGAAGATCAGGTTGCCCAGGTGGAAGTCATGCTGGCCGTAGGGGCCGTTGGAGATGTTCAGGTTGTTGGCGGTATCGAGTACCGCGCGGTCTTTGCCGTAGGTGCTGCTCAGGTCCCAGTCCCAGTCGCCCACCAGGCCCTTGGCGCCGCCGGCGATCTGGAAGTCGACCTCGTGGATCTCGCGCCGGGCCTGGCCGCCGTTGGGATACGGTGCATCGGGGATGCCGGCCAGGCTGGTGATATCCGTCGGGCGGCGGTGGCCCAGGTCCTTGTTACTGTTGCGGTAGCTGAGGGTGGAGAACGAGTACAGCTTGAGTTCGTCCTGCAGCGGCAGCTCCAGGTTGTAGGCCACGCTGCTGGTACGGTCGCGGCCCAGGCCGTATTCGCCACCCCAGCCATGCCGGTTGCTCTCGCGTGGGTCGGGCGAACCGTCGGCCTGGTTGAAGTACAACTGGCCACTAGCGGCGGCGGCGCGCTCGTAGGGTTCCTGGAGCTTGCCGTCGAAGGACAGGTTGAAGAAGCCGCCGTTTTCCCCCAGCGCCGAACCCCAGTTGATCGCCTCATGCCCGGTGGCGCCGTCGCCGTCGTAGTACTGGCCGACGGTAGTGTCGGACGTCAGCCCATCGGCATTGCGCTTGAGAATGATGTTGATCACCCCGGCGATCGCGTCCGAACCGTATTGCGCGGCCGCGCCATCGCGCAGCACCTCGATGCGCTCGATGGCGGCGGTGGGGATCAGGTCGAGGTCGACCGGCACCGAGGCGTTGCCGACCCGCGCGCCGTTGTTGATCAGCGCTGAGTTGTGGCGGCGCTTGCCGTTGACCAGGATCAGCACCTGGTCGCCGCCCAGGCCACGCATGCTCACCCCGCGAACCAGAAAGGCGGTACCGCCGCCGTTGATGGTCGGCACGTTGAACGATGGCAACAGGCGCCCGAGCATTTCCTTCAGGCCGTTCTGGCCGATGGTGCGCAGTTGCTCGCCGCTGATCACGTCGATCGGTGCCGGGCTGTCGGTGACCGTGCGTTGCTGACTGCCACGCACGCCGGTGACGACCACGGTATCGAGGGTAGGGTCGGCGGCGAACAGCGCCTGGGAAGTCGCCAGGCTGAGTACCGCGGCGCTGAACGGCGCGGTAAAACGGGTGTTGCCAAAAGAGGTGGAAGCCATGACTCGAATATCCTTCCTGTGGATCGGCTCAACGCGCCTTGGCGGCAACGGTTTCAACTTCGATCAGCGCGCCGGGCAGCACCAGGCCGGCCACCTGCACCGTGGTGCGGGCCGGCTTCAGCGGTTGCTTGTCGGTGCCGAAGAATTCGCGGAAGGCGGTTTGCAGGCCGTCGAAATCCAGCTTGCCGCCCAGTGCAGGGTCGCCCACCAGATAGATGCGCAGTTGCACCACGTCGCCCAGCCCCAGGCCTTGGCTGGCGAGGATCGTCTCGACCTTGTGCAGCACTGCGCGGGCCTGGGTCTCGGTATTGCCGGCGGTATGGATCTGGTCCTTGGCGGCCTTGGGATCGACCGGATCGGGCAGCAGGCCGGAGAGGTAGGTGACCTCGGCATTACCCGACAGGGTCACCGATTGCAGGATCGGCGAATTCGGATAGGTGGACGGTACCCGGTGGATCGAGGCGGCCTGCGAGTTGCTCGCGGCGAACAGGATCCCCAACCCCAGCAAGGCTTTCTTGAATGACATAAGGACACTCCAAGGTATTGTTTTATGCCGGCCTCGGAGGTCCGCTACCCGGCAAATCGGTGTGGCTGTTTTAGTGAGAGCGCGGCTTTTTCAGGCCGTTTGCTTGATGGGCGAGCCTTGTGCCCGCTCGAATAGATGACGGACCACCCGGCGGGCCGCGCCCGCGGCGGCTTCCTGCCAGATCCCGACGCCACTGTGGGCCAGGCCATCGCTGGTCAGGTAAACCCGGCCCTGGGCCTGGTTGAGCAGGCTGTAGTCCGGGTCGGCGACTTCGTGGTTGATCCACGGACCAAGGTTGTAGGGAATCCGGGCCCAGGCGATCGCCAGCGGCTTGCGCAGTTCCTGGCCGTGGCCGGGGTGCAGCAGTTCCACGGCCTGGCGCGACAGCTCGATCTGCTCGGCCAGGCTCTTCTCGCCGAACCGGCGGGCGGTTTCGCCATTGTTGTAGGCCGCAACCAGCACGCCCTCGGCCTGGTTGAAACCGCCGCTGGGGTACCACAGGCCGGAAGACTCCTGATTGATGAAGGAAAGCCCACCGTAGATCTGGTAGTCGCGCTCCCAGAAACGCCGGGACTGCCAGGCGACCTTGTTGGCGTAGCCGAATTGCACCGCGCCGATCGCCTGCTGGACCGGCTTGGCCAGGTTGTTCTCGACCTTGGCCAGCAACGGCAGCGGCAGGCTGCTGATCACGTAGTCGGCTTTCAACGCGTGCTTGCGCCCACTGAGGCGATCGCGGTAACCGACCTCGACGAAATCCGCCTGGTTGTCGATCGACAGTACCTCGCTGCCCAATCGCAAGTGCGCCTTCAGGTGGCGTTCGAAGGCCTTGGCGATCCGATCCATGCCGCCCACCGGCTGGAACATGGTCGGAGAGAATTCCGGGTATTCGTCGATCATCAGCGCCGTGGTCAGCGCCGGGTTGAGCAGGGTCTGCAGCGGCAGCGGGTCGCGCTTCTGCGCCAATTGATCACCCGCTCCCGGCCAGACCTTGTAGCCGGAGCGCGCCGAGCCGAGGTATTCAAGCTTGTCGGAAAGGTCGCCCCAGGTTTTCAGGAAGCTCAACAGGTTCTCACGGTCGGCGGGGCTCAGTTCCTGGTCCAGTGCGTGACGATTGACTGCCTTGGCCAGCAGCTCGGAGAAATGCCCGCGGCTGTCGTTGACGGCCTGGCGGATCTGGAGGGTCGGCGCGTTGAGGTCGGGACGCACAAGGGCATTGCGGCTGGTGTTGACCAGCACTTCCAGCTCCACCCCGAGTTCGCGGCAATAGCCGAGCATCAGTTGATGGTGGCTCGGCAGACGGCCGGGGCCGGCATTGAGGTAGAAGCCCTGGTCGAAGTCGGCAACCTGCACGCTGCCATCTGTGTATTCGACCCGGTCACCCTGGCGCACGGTCCAGTTGCGGCCACCGACGCGGTCACGGGCTTCGAGCAGGGTCACCTTGAAACCGGCCTTGTTCAGCTCGTAGGCACTGACCAGGCCACCGATGCCGGCACCAATCACGATCACACTGGCGCCCCGGCCGACAGAGGCCGTCGGCAAGGCGGCGTAGTTCTCTTCGCCGGCCACGGCCTGGCGGTTCACCCCGAGCAGGCCCATCACCGCCGTTGCCGCCTGCAGGCCGCCAACGGCGGCGACACGGGCGATCAGTTGTCTTCTGGTCAACGGCATGCAAGCGCTCCCTGCCTGTGTAGTGGATAGTTCATTCCGTTATAGCCCGCCGAAACATTCAGTTACTTCGGTCTATGGAAGCCATCCTAAGGAGCGCAACTTAATAAGAGAAATACATTTTAGGCATATGCAAATATTACTTTGTTTCATATTTTATGACGCGAATATTGCGAGAAATGCATACAGCCATGACGGGGGCTATTGAGAAGAACAGGCGCTTGAACGACCTTCATGGCGAACGGAAATTTTGTTGCGAACGGTTTCCTGTGGCGAGCGGGCTTGCCCGCGCTGGGCTGCAAGGCAGCCCCAAAACCTGAGACCTCGTACTTTACAGACGCCCCGCAGTGGCTGCCTTTGGGGCCGCTTCGCGCCCCAGCGCGGGCAAGCCCGCTCGCCACAACAAGCTCACCTGCCAAAAAATCTCACTCATCCCCAACCAGTCCGCCTGCCACAAAGGGTACCCTGGCTAGTGCTCTGCGCGTGCCTGGGCCTGGGCCAACACCCGCAACAGATTCCCACCCCAGATGTTCGCCAAATCCCGCTCCCCATAGCCCGCCGCCAGCAACCGCTCGGTGATCCTGGGCAACTGCGAGACATCCTCCAACCCCTGGACCCCACCGCCGCCATCCCAATCCGCGCCAATGCCGACATGCTCCGGCCCGACCACCTCCAGGATATGCAGCAGGTGCTTCATGTAGTCATCAAGGGTCGCCCGCGGTTCGGGAAATTGTGCCTCGACCTGGCGAATCCGCGCCGCCAGGTCCGCGACCTGTGCTGGCGTCATGCTCGCCGCCAGGCGGAACTCCTTGTACAGCGGCCCCAGCGCCTTGCCGCGCTCGGGATCGGGCCGCTGGTCGATCAGGTCGCTGGGAAAACTGTTCACCTGGACCACCCCGCCCCTGGCCGCCAACGCTTTCAAGCGTCGATCATCGAGGTTGCGCGGGTGCGCCGTAATCGCCCGGCTGGAGGAATGCGAGGCGATGATCGGCGCCGTGGACTGCGCCAGCACCTGGTCGAACACCTGGTCCGAGGCATGGGAAACATCCAGCAGGATGCCCAGCCGGTTGGCCTCGGCCACCAGCGCCCGGCCCTGGGGACTCAGGCCATGCCATTGCGGTAGCGCGGTGGCCGAATCGGCGAAATCGTTGTTCGCCGAATGCACCAGCCCGAGCATGCTCAGGCCCAGCCGTCGATAGGTCAGCAGGCGTCCGGGATCGGCGGCCAGCGGTTCGGCGTTTTCCATGCTGATAAACACCACCCGCTGCCGCCGGGCGATGATCGCCGGGACATCCTCGGCCTTGAACGCCAGGGCGAACTGCTGCGGATGGGCGGCGACCATGTCGCGAATCCGCGTGAGTACCGCCAGGCCGTGCTCGCTGGCGAGGGTCCGCCCCTCGGCGGTCAGCGGCCCCTGGGGGGTGAAGATGGCCCAGAAACCACCGTCCAGCCCGCCCTCCTCCATGCGCGGCAGGTCGACCTGGGACAGGTCGTCTTCGTAGCGGTGCCGTTGGCTGATGTCCCAGCCCGGTCGGGCCAGTTGCATCGGTGTGTCGAGGTGGCTGTCGAGAACGGTGAGGCGTTGGTGCAGGGTGTCGGCGGCCTGGGCTTGCGAGGCAAGCAGCAAGGCCACGGCAATGGCTTTCTTCAACATCGGGAGCGTCCGTGAATGCCAGGAAAAATGTGTCAGGCCGGGCCCCAGCTGAAACTGCGATCCCACAACCCCGTCACATCCAGCTTCTGCGGCAGCACCCCGGCTTCGAAGAACAGGTCGGCAACATCCTGCTGCGAACGCACTGCGGCATCGTCCACCGGCTGCAAGATCCGCGGCCCGCTCTGGGCCTTGTACTGCGCCAGGAACACCTCCCGAGGCATGCCGAGAATCTTCGAGCTCTTGGTTGCCCATTCCTCGGGATGTGCGGCAATCCACTGCCACGAACGGTACTCGCGCAGGATGTAGTCGGTGATCGCCGCATGCTTGAGCGGATCGGCGATGCTGTTCTGGTTGGCCGCAATCACGTAGTTGCCCGACAGGTAGCCCTGCCCGGTCTTCAGCACCCGCGCCCCGGCACGCAGCTCGGCCAGCTGGATGAAGTAGCCGAAGCTGACCCAGGCATCCACCGCGCCGTTCTGGAACGCGGCGAAACCATCCTGTGGCGTCAGGGCCATCGGCACGATGTCGTTGAACCCCAGCCCCTGCTCTTTCAGCGCCTTGAGCAGGAAGTAGTGGGAGCTGGTGGAGCGGATATAGGCGATGCGCTTGCCCTTGAGCTCGGCCACCGACTGCACCGGCGAGCCCTTGGGCACGATGAAGGCCTGGTTGTTGACGTCGCCGGTCAGCACGGCAATCAGCTTCACCGGGGCATGGTTCTTGATCCCGAAGATCGGCGGGATCTCGCTCATCGGCGAAATGTCCAGGGTGCCGCTGACCAGCGCCTCGAAACTCAGGTTGCCGCCGTTGAACTCGGCATACTTGACCTGGTACGGCGCCGGACCGATGCCGGCCTCGGCGAAGAATGAAGGCGCCGCGCCCTTGTAGGTCGCAACATTCAGGGTCACCCCGCTGAGGTCCTGGGCCAGGCCCAGGCTCGGCAATGCGGCACCAAGCCCGGCCAGGGCAGACAGCTGCAGAAAACGACGACGGTCCATCACGCTGACTCCTGTCACAGAAAGGCATCCGGTTCGTTGCGCAGAACCCGATCCCAGTAAGGTTGGAAACTGAACCAGCCACCGAACTCGGTGCCCACCTGGCGCGCGGTGTGGCGCGCCACTTCGGGCGGAATCGGTCGGGGTGAGCCGGCGGCTTCGGCCAACAGTTGGGTGTGGGCGGCGTTGTCCATGGCGATGAAGCGCCAGACCGCTGCCTCGACCGTCTCGCCCACGGTCAGCAGGCCATGGTTCTGCAGGATCAACGCCTTGTGCTGGCCGAGGGTACGGGCAATCCGCGAGCCTTCGCTGCTCTCCAGCACCACCCCGGAGAAGTTGTCGAACAGCGCATGTTTCTCATAGAAGGCGCAGGCGTCCTGGGTCAGCGGATCGAGCAGGCGCCCCAGGCTCGACCAGGCCTTGCCGTGCAGCGAGTGTGCATGGGCCGCCGCCGCCACATCCGGACGCGCCTCATGCAAGGCGGCATGGATGGCAAAGGCCGCCAGATTCAGCGCCCCTTCGCCCTCGACGATCTCGCCGTGGGGATTGACCAGCAGCAGGTCGGATACGCGGATATGGCCGAAGTACACCCCCACCGGGTTGACCCAGAAATGATCGTGGCGCTGTGGGTCACGCACGGTGATATGCCCGGCACCGCCCATGTCGAAACCGAGCCAGGCGAACACCCGGAACGCCGCCGCCAGGCTTTGCTTGCGGCGCAGGCGTTCCAGTTCGACGGTCGGTTGCTGGGGTGGATGTTCCCAGCGGAACACGGTGTGCCCGTCACGGGGCAGCCCGTAGGCGCTCGGTTGATGTCTCGGCGATTCAATAGCCACGTTCGGCCTCCACACGGTTTTCCAGGGGCAGGCCATTGGCCTCGCGTTCGATGTTGTCCAGCAACAAGTTGGCGAGGTTCAGATAGACCTGGGGTGAGTTGGCGCTGGTATGCGGCGATAGGCGGATGCGCGGATGCCGATAGAACGCGTGCCCTTCAGGCAGCGGCTCAGGGTCGCTGACATCCAGGCTGGCGAGCCCCAGTTGCCCTCGATCCAGCGCTTCCAGCAGAGCCTCCTGGTCGAGCAGGCCGCCTCGGGCGATATTGATCAGGTGCAGGCCCGGGCGCGCCGAGCCGAGTACGTCACGATCGATGACACGCAGGGTCAGCTCAGTGGCCGGCACCGCCAGCAACAGGTGGTCGGAACGGGCGAACAGTTCATGCAGGTCAGCCACCGACTGCACACCGGGCACCTCGAATGGCGCCGACGAACGCCTCAACGCCAGCACCTGCATGCCCAGGGCCAGCGCCTTGGGTGCCAGGGCCTGGGCGATGCTACCGAAGCCGAACAGCCCCAGGGTACTGCCCGCCACCGGCGCCAGCGGTCGTTGCCGCCAGTTCGCCGCGTCATCGATCCAGATTTCCGGCACCTGCTTGGCCGCCGCGAAGATCGCCGCCAGGGCGAACTCGGCGATGCTTTCGGCAGTGACGCCACGGGCGCTGGCCACCGGCAGGCTGTCGAACAGCCAGCGGGGAAAGTAATCCAGCCCGGAGGACACCAGTTGCACGAAGCGCAGCCCGAACGGCCAGCCTGTCGGTGCCTGGGCCGCGTCGCGAAATTCGGCATGGGGCGCCGCCAGCAGCACCCGCACATCCGCTGGCAGATCGCGAGGCAGGCCACGGGGCAATTCGAGGACCTCCAGGCCGAGGCTACGCAAACGGCCATTGAACGCTGCGTCCAGCTGGCTGGCGACGCGTACCCCGCTCACGCCTGTCCGCCCCGGTTGGGCAAGGCGAACGCCGCGCGGCCGACCGCCGCCAGAATCGCATCGTTCTGCGGTGTATGAATCCGGCTGCACAGCACGTCGCGGTAGTGCCGCTCGAGCGGATTGCCACGAGCCAGGCCCGGATTGCCGATGGCCTCGATGGCCAGTTCCACCGCGCTGATGGCATTGCCGGTCACCAGGTACTTGACCTGGGTCGCCTCGCTCGCGGCGATCCGCCCTTCGGCGGCGGCATCGAGCAGCACCCGGTTGGCCAGCAACAGCGCATCGATCTTGCCGATCAGTTCATGGAAACGTGGCAGGCTCGACAGCGGTGCGCCGAGGTTGGCCGGAGTCCGTTCACCCAGCCAGACCACCAGCCAGTCGCGGGCCGCCCGGGCCACGCCGTCATAGATCGACGACAGCAGTACCGCCAGCCAGAGCACGCCGCTGCTGTCCAGTTCGGACGGACGCGGGGTGCTGGCGGGCTGGATATCCACGGCGAACTCGCTGGCGACGAACACATTCTCGAACACCACGTCATGGCTGCCGGTGGCGCGCATGCCGAGGTGATCCCAGGTCTCCTCGATACGGATGCCCGGCGTATCGCGATGCACCAGCCAGGTGCCGACCCGTGGTTCGGGCTCGTCGCTGCGGGCCCACACCGACAACCAGGTCAGGCCGGGGATGCCGGTGGAGTAGATCTTGCGGCCATCGAGCCGCCAGCCGCCCTCGACCCGCCGGGCGATCGTGCCAGGCAGCCCGCCACGGGCCGGCGTGCCGAGATCCGGTTCGACCCGCAGGGCATTGATCAACGCACCCTGCTCCACCGCTTCACGGGCGACCCGCTGGCGCAGGTGCAGCGGCCAGGCCTGGTTGCCTTGCAGGCGGGTGTGTTGCAGGTACTGCATCACCAGCACCAGCGCCGTCGACGGCTCGCCCCGGGCTACCGCGCCGATGACCCGTCGGGCCTGGGCCAGGGTCGCCTCACTGCCACCCAACTGGCGCGGCACCGTCAACGCCAGCAGGCCATGCTCGTGCAGACGATGCAGGTTGGCGTGGGGGAACTCGCCATGCCGGTCGTAATAGCTGGCGGTGTCGGCAAACTCCTGGCTGAGTCGCTCGAGCAGGTCAGTGAAGGCCGGCGAATCGAGATCGGGCGTCTGTCCGGCATGGGTCGGGCGCGATTGCACGGTGGTTGGGCTCATCGATGGGCGATCCTGCTGAGAAAATGAAGGCGACCGTCGTCGACGGCGACCACGGGTTGTTCGACGCCGAGCAGTCCCAGCAGGCGCGCGCGCAGTTCCTGGAAGGTCGGGCTGGCCACTTGGCGCGGACGCGGCAGGCGGATGGAAATCTGTTCGGCGATACGGCCGTTGGCCAGGACCACCACGCGGTCGGCCAGCAAGACCGCCTCGTCGACATCGTGGGTCACCAGCAACACCGCCGGCTCGTGGGCTCGCCACAGGTCGATGATCAACTGGTGCATGCGAATCCGCGTCAGCGCATCGAGGGCGGCGAAGGGTTCGTCAAGTAACAGCAGTTTCGGCTCGCGGACCAGCGCCCGTGCCAACGCCACCCGTTGCGCTTCGCCACCGGACAGGGTGTGCGGCCAGGCGCCGACCCGATGCGCCAATCCAACTTCTGCCAGGGCAGCCAGGGCACGCGCCCTCGGCTCGGTACCCCGCAGGCCAAGGGCGACATTGCGCCAGGCGCGTTTCCACGGCATCAGCCGGGGCTCCTGAAACACCGCCGCCAGTGGCTGCGGCACCGTCAACAGGCCTTCGTCGATGCGATCCAGGCCGGCCAGGGCACGGAGCAAGGTGGTCTTGCCCGAGCCACTGCTGCCCAGCAATGCGACGAATTCGCCAGGGGCGATATCCAGGTCGAGGCTGTCGAGGACCGCCTGCCCGCCGAAACGGCGACTGACCTGACGGCACTCGACGGCCGGGCGCAGGGAACGGGAAAGAGGCAAGGTCATGGTCAGTTCCTGATGAAGGATGGGCGCCAGGCCAGGGACAGGCGCTCCAGCAACCGCACCAGGCCATCGATACCCAGGCCCAGCACGCTGTAGATCAGCAGGCAGATCACGATCACGTCGGTGCGCATGAAGTCCCTGGCATCGTTGACCAGGTAGCCGATACCGGCGCTGGCGTTGATCTGCTCGACCACCACCAGGCCCAGCCAACTCAGGCCGAAGGCGTAGCGCAGGCCGACGAAAAAGGACGGCAAGGCCCCCGGCAGGATCACGTGCCAGATCCGCTCGCTGCGGGACAGGCCGAGCAAAGTCGCCGCCTCGAGCAGCTTGGGGTCCAGGCCGCGGATGCCGGAGAACAACGTGAGATAGACGGGGAACGTGGTGCCCAGGGCGATCAGGGCGATTTTTGGGGTTTCGCCCACGCCAAACCAGAGAATGAACAGCGGCACGATGGCGAGAAATGGCAGGGTCCGCAGCATCTGCACCGGCGAATCGATCAGCAGCTCACCGCGCCGGGACAGCCCGGAAAGCAGGGCCAGGGTGGTGCCGATACTGACGCCGATGGCCAGCCCGCCCAGGGCCCGTTGCAGGGAAATCCACAGGTGACGCCCCAGCTCGCCGCTGCCGAGCATCTGCCACAGGGTGCCGCCGATGGTGCTGGGGGCGGCGATGATCCGGCTCGGCAACAGCCCGGTGCGCGACGCCAGTTCCCAGAGCAGCAGCAATACCAATGGGCTGACCAGGCGCAGCGCCGGTTCACGCCAGCCGGTCCAGCGGGCCAGCGCCCGCAGGCCGGATCGAGGGGAGACAAAGTCTTGCGCGGGCATGCTGACGTCCTGTTCTGTAGCGCGTGGTTCACCATGCTAACTACATAAAAAACGTCCGTGAAATTCGCTTTGGTTCTAATCTAATATACAAAAAATGCATTTATAAAAATGATAATTATGCAAATCATGGATTAACCAGAGAATGAAGACGGCTTTTGTGGCGAGCGGGCTTGCCCGCGCTGGGCTGTGAAACAGCCCTAAAAACAGCCACCGCAATATGCCTGAAGAAACGAGGTGCCAGGATTCAGGGCTGCCCTGCAGCCCAGCGCGGGCAAGCCCGCTCGCCACAAAAAGCCCGCTACACCCACCTCACTCAGCGGCCACCGCCAGACGCTGCGGGTTGCGAAGCAGCCCTAAAACACAGCCACCACGATGGGCCTGAAGAAACGAGGTGCCAGGATTCAGGGCTGCCCTGCAGCCCAGCGCGGGCAAGCCCGCTCGCCACAAAAAGCCCGCTACACCCAAACTCACTCAGGACTTGCCCACCCGCTGCGCAACCATCTCACCGAACGCACTCACCGGTTCCTGCAGGTTGCCGAGGAAACGCGGGTGGATCAGCCACAGGTCGATCACCGGCTTGAAGTCCGATACCGGCACGATCTCCAGCCGCTCGCGATGGCTGCTGTTCTCCAGCAACGGCGCCGGTACCAGGCCATACCCCAGGCCATTGGCGATCAACCCCAGTTGCAACTCGGTACCAAAGGTTTCCAGGTTGATCTGCAATGACAGCCCCTGGGCACTCAGAGCCCGCTGCAAGCCGGCGCGAAAGCCACAGCCATCGGGGTTGAGCACCCAGCCACGCTGGTAGATATCGGCCAGCTTGCACGAGCGTCGGGTCATCTCTCCCTTCGCCGCGACCACCACCAGGCTCATGCTGCCCAGGGAACGGCCGACCACCCCTTCCGGAAACACCTTGCCCGCCGGGAACAATGCCGCCACCACGTCCAGTTCGCCGTTCTCGACCTTGCCCAGCAGATGACTGCCCCAGCCGGTGGCGACCGAGGTCTGCAGTTGCGGATAAAGGCTCTTCAACTGGCTCAGGGCGTCGAGCAACACCACATCGCCGATGGTCTGTGGCACACCGATACGCAAGGCGCCGCTGGGCGCGCCGTCATTGGCCACCAGCTCACTCAGGCCATCGAGGGCCCGCAAGACTTCCAGGCACTGCCCATAGACCCGCAGGCCCATGCTGGTAGGCTTGAGCGGCTTGGTGTTGCGGTCGAGCAGTTCCACCCCCAGCGCTTCCTCGAAATTCTGCACGCGGCGGGTGATGGCCGGCTGGGTCAGTTGCAGCGAATCGGCGGCCTGGCTGATGGTCTGGCAACGGATCACCGCCACGAATGCATTGATATCATCTATCTTCATTCTTTATTCGCATAATAAATAAGTGGAAAAATGCCAGGAAAGAATAATACCTTTTAGCCCACTCGTGTAGTTCACGTCGTATCCGACTGTCCACGGAGGGACCCCGATGCCTCAAACCGCCCATCGAATCGCAACCCCGCAAGCCGCACCGAACCTTGGCCGACTACGCCAGTTCATCGATCAACTGGCCGCCCTGCTGGCCACCGAGCCCGGCGAAGAACAGGTGCTCGAAGACGCCGGCCGACTGCTGCAGCAACTGGTTGCCCATGATGACTGGCTGCCCGAGGCCTTCGCCCAACCCGACCCGCAGCGCTACCAGCAGTTCCTGCTGCACGCCGATTCACGCCAGCAGTTCTCCATCGTCAGTTTTGTCTGGGGGCCTGGCCAGAGCACGCCGGTTCATGATCATCGGGTCTGGGGCCTGATCGGCATGCTGCGCGGTGCCGAGTATTCCCAGGGCTTCGAACGTCGGGCCGACGGCAGCCTGCATGAGGCCGGCGAAGCGATCCGCCTCGATCCGGGCCAGGTCGAGGCCGTCTCGCCACGCATTGGCGATATCCACCGGGTGTCGAATGCATTCGACGACCAGGTCTCCATCAGCATCCACGTCTATGGCGGCAACATCGGTGCGGTGAAACGCGCGGTGTACGGCCAGGACGGCAGTGAAAAAGCGTTTATTTCCGGCTACTCCAACAGCCTGCTACCTAACCTCTGGGACCTGTCGAAGGAGCCCCTGCAATGACCGAAATCCGCACCCGCCGTTACCAGGATATCCGCCAGGCCCTGCTGGCCCGCGAGGAACTGGCCCTGCTCGATGTACGTGAAGAAGCCCCGTTCGCCGAAGCCCACCCACTGTTCGCGGCCAATATCCCACTGTCGAAACTGGAGCTGGAAGCCTATGCCCGGATTCCCCGGCGGGATACGCCGGTGACGCTGTATGACGATGGCGAGGGCCTGGCCACTCGGGCCGCCGAGGTGCTGCGCGGCCTGGGCTACAGCGATGTGGCCCTGCTCGAAGGTGGCCTGGCCGGTTGGCGAGAGGCCGGTGGCGAACTGTTCCAGGACGTCAACGTACCCAGCAAGTCCTTCGGCGAACTGGTGGAATCCGAGCGCCACACGCCATCGCTGGCCGCCGAGGAAGTCCAGGCGCTGCTGGATGCCGAGGCCGACCTGGTGATACTCGATGCCCGTCGTTTCGACGAATACCAGACCATGAGCATCCCCGGCGGCATCAGCGTGCCCGGTGCCGAGTTGGTGCTGAGGGTCGCCGAGCTGGCACCCGATCCGCATACCCGGGTCATCGTCAATTGCGCCGGGCGCACCCGCAGCATCATCGGCACCCAGTCGCTGGTCAACGCCGGCATTCCCAATCCGGTCGCGGCGCTGCGCAATGGCACCATTGGCTGGACCCTGGCCGGGCAGACCCTGGAACATGGACAGGCGCGACGCTTCGCCGAAACCGGAGCGGATAACCGACAGGCCGCGCAAAAGGCCGCCCGGGCCGTGGCCGACCGGGCTGATGTCGGCCGCGCGAGTCTCGCCGAACTGCGCCAATGGCAAGCCGAGAGCAGCCGCACCACCTACCTGTTCGACGTACGCACCCCGGAGGAATTCGACGCCGGTCACCTGCCCGGCGCCCGCTCCACGCCTGGCGGCCAACTGGTGCAGGAGACCGATCACTTCGCCAGTGTCCGTGGCGCCCGGCTGGTGCTGGTGGACGATGACGGCGTGCGGGCGAACATGAGCGCTTCGTGGCTGGCGCAGATGGGCTGGCAGGTGAAGGTGCTGGACGGCACCACCGCGAGCGACTTCAGCGAACAGGGGCCCTGGCAGGCTCCACTACCCTTGCGCCCCGCAGCCCAGGCCGTGGATGCCCCGACCCTGGCCGACTGGCTACGGGAACCGGGCACCCAGGTACTCGACTTCACCGCCAGCGCCAACCATGTGCAGCGGCACATTCCCGGTGCCTGGTGGACGTTGCGCAGCCAATTGAGCGAAGCCCTGGCCCGGATTCCCCAGGCGGAACGCTACGTACTGACCTGTGGCAGCAGCCTGCTGGCCAACTTCGCCATCGCCGAAGTCCAGGCGTTGACCGGCAAGCCGGTCTGGCTGCTGACCGGCGGGACAGCCGCCTGGGTCGCCGCCGGGCTGCCGGTGGAAGCCGGCGAGCAGCGCCTGGCCTCGCCACGCATTGACCGCTACCGCCGCCCCTACGAGGGCACCGACAACCCACGTGAAGCCATGCAGGGCTACCTGGATTGGGAATATGGGCTGGTGGCCCAGCTGGGCCGGGATGGTACCCATGGTTTCTTCGTGATCTGATTCCCGCATCCGCAGCGGGGCAAGGCGGATGGCGCTGTTCGCGGGCAAGCCCTGCTTCTAAAAGGTCCGCGTCGTATGCGAGTTCTGAGTACGACACAGATCCTGTAGGAGCAGGGCTTGCCCGCGAACGGCCCTCAAGACCGAAGAGCAGTTTTATTTCATACAAGACAAATAGCAATAATTCTCGATATCATTCACGACCCAGCCCCTGCCACCTGAAGTCGTGAAGGATCGCCATGCCTCGTCCCAAGCCCGACCCCCTGTCGGCTGAAGCCTTTCGCGGGTTCTATGCGGACATCCTGCATTTCCTGCGCAAACGTACGGACAACGCCAGCGACGCGGCGGACATGACCCAGGACGTCTTCACCCAATGGCTGGACTACGACCAGCAGGCCAAGGTCGAGCAGCCACGGGCCTTTCTGTTCCAGATGGCGCGCAACCTGCTGCGCGATCACTGGCGCAAGCAGAAGGTCAGGCAGGCGGTGCACAGCGAACAGGCCGACCCCGAGCAGGAAGCCGTGGCGGACGAGCACGCCGACCCGCTGGCCGCCGCCCAGCGCCTGCAACGCCTCGAACAATTGAAGGAGGTTCTCGCTGAACTCTCGCCTCGGCGCCGAGAAGCCCTTATGCTTGCCCGTTTCGAGGGCCTGAGCCAGGCCCGGATCGCTGAACGCATGGGGATTTCCGTCAGCATGGTGGAAAAACATATCGCCTTTGCCTTGCTGCACTGCAAACAGCGCCTGGACCACGGCAAGGAGCAGCCGGAATGACCCACACTACCGATATCGAGTTCGATGAAAACAGCATCGATGCCCAGGCCGCCAGTTGGTTTGCGCGCAATCGCAACGAGCCGGCCGGCGGCACCGACAAGGACTTCGAGCAATGGCGGGCGACACCGGCCCACGCCAAGGCCTACGCCGAGTTCGAGGCCTTGTGGGCCGATCTCGCCGAACTGCGCCAGTTGAACAAGCCGGTACCCCTGCCGGCACGACGCAGGAATCCCTGGCGCCCGGCCCTGGCAGCGGCTGCCGCCTTGGTCTGCGCGGTATTGACCACCCACCTGGGCGCGCCGAACAGCCCCTACCGAAATGAGGTCGCCGCGCGCGCCGAAGGCACCCGGACCCTGAAACTGCCGGATGGCAGCATCCTGTACGTCAACGCCAACACACGCGTACGCATCAACTTCCGCAGCCTGCAACGGGACATCTACCTGGACCAGGGCCAGCTTTACCTGGAGGTCGCCGCCGACAAGGAACGACCGCTCTGGGTGCACGCCGGCAACGCCCGGGTGCGCGTGGTAGGGACCGCGTTCGATGTGCGGCGCGGCCAGAAACAGCTGGTGGTCAGCGTCGCCCATGGCCTGGTGGCGTTCGAACCCGAGGGCGATCCGGGCACCGCGACCCTGCTCGAGGCCCACCAGCGCGGGACCTACGATTATGCCAAGGGCACCCTGCTGCAACAGACGGTGAGTGGCGAGGAGGTCGCCGACTGGCGCAGCGGCCACTTGTCCTTTCGCAATCGCGAACTGCTCAGCCTGATCGACGAATTGAACCTGTACCGCAGCAAGCCAGTGCAATTGGCCGATGGGCCATTGGCGCATTTCAAGGTTTCCGGCAGCCTCGACGCCAAGGATCCGGATGCACTGCTCAATGCCTTGCCGGCGCTGATACCGGTCAAGACCGTAGCGCTGGACGACGGCCAGGTACGGATCGAAAGCCGCAAATGAATACATATGCGAATATTTTTCATTCGCAGGTGAGGTTTTTTTTCACTGCCGCGTCTTCCTCCCCGATTGCGTTCTGAACGAACGCCTTTTTGGCCTTTGGCCACATCGGGGGATTCCATGTTTCGCGCTGCTCACGAACTGTTCCATCACTGTTCCCGTCCAACCCTGGTCGCCGCCTGCCTGGTGGCCAGCCTGCAAGTGCAGGCCGCCGAGAAGGTCGCCATGAGCCTGCCGGCACAGTCCCTGGCGACCTCCCTCAGCCAGGTGGCACAGAAGACCAAAATCCAGCTGTTGTTCGACGAGGACCAGTTGCACAACATCCAGGCCCGGGCACTGGAGGGCCAGTTCACCGCCCAGGAAGCCATCGGCCTGCTGCTCAAGGGCGGCAACTTCAAGCTGATCATGGTCGGCAACACCTTCGTGATCCGCAAGACCGACTCCGACCCGGCACCCGACAAGAGCGCCATCCAACTGGGCGCGGTGAGCATCCTCGGCGACGGCAAGGAAGTCGACTCCAGCAGCGTCGGCCGTTCGACCCTGACCAAGAACGATATCGAGCGCGCCCAACCGAGCAACATTCCCTCGCTGCTCGGCACCCTGCCCGGCATCAGCATGGGCGGCTCGATGAAGCCGGGTGGCCAGACCATCAACATCTGGGGCCTGGGCGACGCCGAGGACGTGCCACTGACCGTGGACGGCGCGACCAAGAGCAGCTTCGAACGCTACCAGCAGGGCACCATCTTCATCGAACCGGAGCTGATAAAGAGCATCGAGGTGGAAAAGGGCCCGCACTCGCCGGAAACCGGAAACGGTGGTTTCGGCGGCACGGTGCACATGGAAACCAAGGATGCTCCCGACCTTCTGGAAGAGGGCCGCAACAGCGGCGCCATGGTCAAGTATGGCTACGCCAGCAACAACCATGAACAGACCTACAGCGGCGCAGCCTATGGTCGTACCGACGATGGCAAGATCGATGGCCTGGTGTTCCTGACCAAGCGCGACGGCGGCGACATGAAACTGGCCGAGACCCCGCCTGACCCCAACCACCTGTACCCGGTCAATCCCAAGCGCATCCCCAATACAGCCCAGGACCTGGATGCGGTGCTGCTCAAGCTGAACCTGAACCTCACTGACGAGCAGAGTCTCAAGCTCTCTTACTCGCGCTCCAACAGCGAGCGCTGGACGCCCTTCTCGGCCCAGAGCTACCCGACTCCGCCGACTGCGTCCAACATCCGCCTATATGGTTACGAAGGCGCCTTGAAACGCCTGCTGGCCAATCGCGAAACCATCGACACCACCTGGTCGGGCAAGTACGAATACAAGCCACTGGACAACCCGCTGGTGGACCTGCAGATCAAGTACTCCGAGTCCAACACCGACCAGACCGACGAGCGTAGCGCCACCGCCTTCTTCAGCCTGGCCACTGGCGGGCGCAAGATGGACACCGACTACAAGGACCGCGAGCTGGAAATCAAGAACACCAGCCTGTTCGATACCGGTTCCCTGCAACACGCCCTGACGGTGGGCACGCAGATCCGCAAGCACGCCCGCGAAACCGAGATGTGGATGCCCGGCACCACCTACAACACCGCCCGCTACAACTACGGCCACTTCCAGCCGGCCTTCATGCCCCACGGCAAGGTCGACGCCAATGCGTTCTTCATCGAGGACGCCGTGACCCTGGGCGACTTCACCCTGACCCCGTCGCTGCGCTATGACCATGTACGCAACCGTGGCGAAGCCAACGACGCGCCGTACTACTCCAGTTCCGATCCGGCCATCGGCCACGACTACAGCGACCGCACCTACACCGGTTGGTCGCCGCGCCTGGCTGCGTTCTGGCGCGTGACGCCGACCCAGGGCCTGTACGCCAACTACAGCAAGACCTGGCGCGCACCGGTGATCGACGAGCAGTACGAAGTGCAAGGGCTGGGCAGCCGCACCGCGACCAGTGTCGACCTCGATCCCGAGCGCATTACCGCATTGCGTTTCGGCACCATCAGCAACTTCTCCAAGCTGCTAACCGACAACGACGACCTGATGATCCGTACCACCTTCCTGCGCAACCGGATCGAGGACGAGATCTTCAAGGCCACCGGCGTAGGTTGCGAAAACCAGACGATCGTCGGCGGGACCATCAGCACTTCCTGCCCAGCGGGCCCGATGTCCAACTACCGCAATGTCGGCGGCATGACCATCAAGGGCTTTGAGGTCGAGAGCTTCTACGATTCCAGCTACCTGTTCGGCCAGTTGTCGTACAGCTACCTGACCGGCAAGCGCGACAACCCGTACACCAACCCCTGGGGTTCGTCGGTCTGGGCACGGGACATTCCTCCGGCCAAATGGGTGGTGATGCTGGGCACCAAGATCCCCGCCATCGATACCCGCGTCGGCTGGCAGGGTGTCTATGTCCGCAAGACCGACCGCCTGCCCAGCGACAAGTACAACAGTGGCCCGGGCACCAGCGTTGGCGACGCCTTCTACGACCAGTACGCGAACGACAGCTATGTGGTGCAAAGCGTGTTCGCCCAGTGGAAACCGCAGCAGCGCTACCTGAAGGGCACGGAAGTCAACCTGACGGTGGATAACCTGATGAACCGCAACTACCGCCCGGAACTGAGCGGCGACCGCGCCTACAGCGTGGGACGCAACCTGAAGGTCAGCCTGACCCGCTACTTCTGACCGCCTTGTGGGAGCCGCCTCGCCGGCTCCCACAAGTACTTGCATCAGCCAGCGTTCGCCCGCACCACGCTCAACTCCCGGACCTGAGCCCGTTTCTGGCTCAGGTAACGGGTACAGCCAACCCGCAGGAACGAAGCGAAATTCACCACCTCGCCGCGAAAGTCCATCACCTCCTCGTACAGGCGGGTGATCATCTGGTTGGTAGTCACGCCCTCCCCCTCGGCCATCTCGCTGAGAATGTCCCAGAACTGGTTCTCCAGGCGCAGGGTGGTGACCACGCCACCGATGCGCAGTGAGCGGGAACGCGACTCGTAGAGAATCGGGTCGGCTTTGACATAGAGCTCGCACATGGGCGCAGCCTCCTCCTACAAGGTGATGTGGGTGCCCAGCAGGCCAAGGAATGCCGCCAGCCAGCTCGGATGGGCCGGCCAGGCCGGGGCGGTGGCGAGATTGCCCTGGACGTGGGCCTTGTCGACCGCGATATCGATGTAGCGACCGCCGGCCAGGCGCACTTCCGGGGCGCAAGCCGGATAGGCACTGCACTCGCGTCCTTCAAGGATACCCGCCGCCGCCAGCAATTGCGCGCCATGGCACACCGCGGCAATCGGCTTGCCAGCCTTGTCGAAGGCCTGCACCAGTTGCAGCACCTTGTCATTCAGCCGCAGGTACTCCGGGGCGCGGCCACCAGGCACCAGCAACCCGTCATAGTCGGCGGCATCGACCTGGGCGAAATCGAAGTTCAGCGCGAACAGATGACCGGGCTTCTCGCTGTAGGTCTGGTCGCCCTCGAAATCATGGATCGCCGTGCGCACGGTCTGTCCGGCGGTCTTGCCAGGGCACACCGCATGCACCTGGTGACCGACCATCTGCAGCGCCTGGAACGGCACCATCACTTCATAGTCTTCGGCGTAATCGCCAACCAGCATCAGGATCTTTTTCGCAGCCATGGGGTGGACTCCTCCAGGTGAACGCTTGGGCAGACAAGAGTAGCCAAGGTAGTCGCTGTACAGCGGGACGGGTAATCGCCGGCTACTACGGCTGCCTGCCGGGGCGAAACTGTACGGACAACTCTGCACCTATCTGTAGCAGCCGCCATCGCCGGCTTTATGGCTAGATGAACACTCGTTCCCTACCCTACTTTCGGTTCCCGCTTATGTCTTCCCGTGAAAACACCGGCATGCTGCTTGGCCTGCTGGGCGTCGTGATCTTCAGCCTGACCCTGCCCTTCACCCGCATCGTGGTGCAGGAAATCAACCCGCTGCTCAATGGCCTCGGCCGAGCCCTGGTGGCGGCGATTCCGGCGGCGGCGCTGTTGTTGTGGCGACGGGAGAAATGGCCGACCTGGAGTCAGTTCAAGGGCCTGTGGCTGGTGATCGCCGGGGTGATACTCGGCTTCCCGGTGCTTTCGGCCTGGGCCATGCAGAGCCTGCCGGCGTCCCATGGTGCGCTGGTCAACGGCCTGCAACCGTTGTGCGTGGCGCTGTATGCAGCGTGGTTGTCCCACGAGCGGCCGTCGAAAGCCTTCTGGGCCTGCGCAGCCCTGGGCAGCGCGCTGGTACTGGGTTATGCCTTGCTCAGCGGTGCCGGCAGCATCCAGGCCGGTGACTTGCTGATGCTCGGCGCCATCGCGGTTGGCGGCCTCGGTTACGCCGAAGGCGGCCGTTTGGCCAGGGAAATGGGCGGCTGGCAAGTGATCTGCTGGGCACTGGTGCTGTCGGTGCCGGTGTTGATCGGTCCGGTGCTCTACCTGGCCTGGCAGCATCAGGGAGCGGTTTCCGCCAGGACCTGGTGGGCCTTCGGCTACGTGGCGATGTTCTCGCAGTTCCTCGGTTTCTTCGCCTGGTACGCCGGGCTGGCCCTGGGCGGCATCGCCCGGGTCAGCCAGATCCAGTTGCTGCAGATCTTCTTCACCATCGCCTTCTCGGCGCTGTTCTTCGGCGAGCATGTGGAGCCGGTGACCTGGCTGTTCGCCGCCGGGGTGATCGTCACGGTGATCCTGGGGCGCAAGGCCGGGGTGCGCCCGGCGCAACCGGGCCAGTTGCCGTCCGGGGTTCAGCTCAAGTAGCCATCGGCGCGCAGCAGGGTTTCCAGGCAGTGTTCCTGGATGGCGTAGAACGCCTTGAGTTCGTCGATCTTCGCCAATAGCCGGGCGGGGTCCTGGGGCTCGGCCCGCTTGACCGCGAGGATCATTTTGTTCTTGTTGGTGTGCTCCAGCGAGATGAACTCGAAAACCTTGGTCTCGTAACCACAGGCTTCCAGGAACAGCGCCCGCAGGCTGTCGGTGACCATCTCCGCCTGCTGGCCCAGGTGCAGGCCGTATTGCAGCATCGGCTTGAGCAGCGCCGGGCTCTGGATCTGCTGGCGGATCTGCTTGTGGCAGCATGGCGAGCACATGATGATCGACGCTCCGGAACGGATGCCGGTATGGATCGCGTAGTCGGTGGCGATATCGCAGGCATGCAGGGCAATCATCACGTCCAGCTCGCTCGGCGCCACGCTGCGCACGTCGCCGCACTTGAACACCAGGCCCGGATGCTCCAGGCGCGCCGCCGCCGTGTTGCACAGGCTGACCATGTCCTCGCGCAACTCGACACCGGTTACCTCGGCCTCGGCCTGTTGGGTATTGCACAGGTAGTCGTGGATGGCGAAGGTCAGGTAGCCCTTGCCTGAGCCGAAATCCGCCACCCGCACCGGCCGGTCCAGCTGGATCGGTGAACTGCCCAGGGCGTGGGAAAACACCTCGATGAACTTATTGATCTGCTTCCACTTGCGCGACATGGCCGGGATCAACTCGTGCTGCTTGTTGGTCACGCCGAGGTCGATCAGGAACGGCCGGCTCAGTTCCAGGTAGCGGTTCTTCTCCCGGTTGTGTTCGGCGGATGGCACTTCCCGCGCCTGCCGGGCCTTGCCCTTGAACAGCGTGCTCTTGCCCTTCTTGCTGTATTCGAGCTGGATCTCGTCGGTCAGCGACAGCAGGTGGGCATTCTTGAACGACGCCGGCAGCAGCGCGCCAATGGTCGCCACGCCCTCGGCGAGGGGAAAGTTCTTGGTGATGTCGCGGGTCTTGTAGCGGTAGACGAAGGACAGGCACGGCTGGTCCTTGACCGTCAGTTGCTTGATGATCAGCCGCTGCAGGTCCGCCTCGTCACCGACGTATTTGGCCAGCACCAGCTTGATGAACGCGTTCTGCGCCAGGCTGATGTCGAGCAGTTCGAGGAACTGGGCATGATGGTCCGGCACGGACTGGGCGGGTTTTGCAGTAACAGACATGAAGGAAGCGCCTCGGGCGTGCGGGAATCGGATCAGGGAATGCCGGGCATTGTATCAGCCCAGCACCACCAGGCGGTTCGGCAACTCGTTGCGCGATTGGGTCAACGGCACATGGGTGGTCAGCAGTTGGCCGCAGTCCTCGATGCAGGAGACGAAGCCCTGCAGCGTCTGCCCCTGCCTCACCCGCTCGGTGAACGCCTTGACGATGGGCTCCCAGACGCTGTTGTCCAGGCGCCGGGCAATGCCCTCGTCCACCAGGATTTCCACGTAGCGCTCGGCCTCGCTGACGAAGATCAGCACCCCGGTGCCGCCGACGGTGTGGTGCAGGTTCTGTTCGAGGAACTGCCGCCGCGCCAGCCCGGAGGCGCGCCAGTGCCGCACCGAGCGTGGAATCAGCCGGCTGGTGACCGAGGGAATGCGAAACAGCAGGCACAGCAGGATGAAACTGCTCCACTGCACCGCCAGCAGGGTATGGCCGTTCAGCCAACCGAAGACGAAATTGACCACGCCCGGCACCAGCAGCGCCAGCAGGCTGGCCCAGAGCAACGGAATATAGGCGTAGTCATCGGCACGGCGGGCCAGCACCGTCACCAGTTCCGCATCGGTCTGGCGCTCCACCCGCGCGATCGCCTCGGCGACCTGGCGTTGTTCGTATTCACTGAGTAAGGCCATGGTTGTGCTGCTCTCTCGTTATTATGCCTACCAACTGCCCGATGATCCGCCGCCACCGAAGCTGCCGCCGCCACCGCTGAAACCACCACCGGAGCGCCCGCCACCACTGCTCGACCCGCCCGAGCCACCGCCCCTGGGGCCGTAGCCCATCAGTTGCATGATCGCGCAGAACAACACGAACAGCACGAACAGCAAGCCCGTCAGGAACGGATGCCGCGAACCGAAATCGCCCTCCGGCTCGCTGGTTTCCTGCACCTGGCCGCCCAGCGTATCGAGCATCGCCTCGACCCCGGCGCGGATGCCGTTGGACACATGGCCACGCTTGAGCTGCGGCACGATCAGCTGATTGATGATCAGCGACGCGCGGGCATCGGTCAGGCGGTCTTCCAGGCCATAGCCCACTTCGATACGGACCTTGCGCTCATCGCGGGCGACGATCAGCAGGGCACCGTTGTTCCGGTCTTTCTGGCCGATGCCCCAGTGCCGGCCCAACTGGTAGCCGAATTCCTCGATGGTGGCGCCCTGCAGGTCCGGCAGGGTGACCACCACGACCTGCTCGCCGGTGGCCTTTTCGTGATTCTGCAGCTCCTGGGTCAGGGCTGCGGCCACCGGGGCCTCGATCATGCCGGCGTTGTCCACCACCCGCCCGGTCAGCTCGGGAAACTGCAAGTCGGCCCTGGCCACCAGGACCAACGTGCAGAGCCAGAGCAACAGGACGCTCTTGAATATGCGCATGGCTACCTCATCCGTGATGACCGGGTGGTCAGAACTTCACTTGTGGCGCCTTGTCGGCGTCTTGGGCGGTCGCCTCGAAGTTCGGCCGCAGCGGCAGGTCGCTGTACATCAGGCTGTGCCAGAGGCGGCCGGGAAAGGTACGAATCTCGGTATTGTACTTTTCCACACTGAGGATGAAGTCACGCCGGGCCACACTGATACGATTCTCGGTGCCTTCGAGCTGCGACTGCAGGGCTAGGAAGTTCTGGTTCGACTTGAGGTCCGGATAACGCTCCGACACTACCATCAGTCGGCTCAGGGCACCGGTCAACTGGCCTTGGGCGTCCTGGTACTGCTTGAGCCTGCCGGGGTCGTCCAGGATGCTGGCATCGACCTGCACCGAGGTCGCCCGCGAGCGGGCCTCGACCACTGCGGTCAGGGTGTCCTGCTCCTGCTTCGCATAGCCCTTGACCGTTTCCACCAGGTTGGGAATCAGGTCCGCACGGCGCTGGTACTGGTTCTGGACCTGGGCCCAGTTGGCCTTGACCTGTTCGTCGTAGGTGGGAATGTTGTTGATGCCGCAACCCGCCAACACGCTGGCCAGCAAGACCAGGGCAGCGACTCTCAAGCTCGAATATGGACCCGACGATGCCTGCATGCTCGAAACGCTCCTTGAAACGATAGGGGACGGAACCTGGGGCTTTCATGCCAATGACCAGGACATAATCCGCCACCGCCACTGGAATGTCTGAAGCCAATCAGCTAAAAGATGCCCAGCGCGAAAAACAGTTCAGCAGTGTGCTGGATTTATTGGCACAACAATAGTCGCTCCCTATAACTAAACAGCCCGGCCAGTGTTCGAAGAGCAGCGGCTGTACCGGGCTCCCGAGATAATCATTCATGAAGAAGCTGTGTTTGCTGGGCCTCGCTATCGGCCTGGCCAGTCTCCCGGTTGCGGCGGACACCAAGCCCGTCCCCGTCGAAAACAAGGACGCCTTCATCGCCAACCTGATGAAGCAGATGACCCTCGAGGAAAAGATCGGCCAGTTGCGCCTGATCAGCATCGGCCCGGAAATGCCCCGCGAGCTGATCCGCAAGGAAATTGCCGCCGGCAACATCGGCGGTACCTTCAACTCGATTTCCCGCCCGGAAAACCGTCCGATGCAGGACGCGGCCATGCGCAGCCGGCTGAAGATCCCGATGTTCTTCGCCTATGACGTGATCCACGGCCACCGGACCATTTTCCCGATCAGCCTGGGCCTGGCCTCCAGCTGGGACATGGACGCCATCGGCCACTCCGGGCGCATCGCCGCCCAGGAAGCCAGTGCCGACAGCCTCGACATCACCTTCGCGCCGATGGTCGACATCTCCCGCGACCCACGCTGGGGCCGGACCTCCGAAGGTTTCGGCGAAGACACCTACCTGGTCTCGCGCATCGCCAAGGTGATGGTCCAGGCCTACCAGGGCAAGAGCCCGGACCAGGCCGACAGCATCATGGCCAGCGTCAAGCACTTCGCCCTGTATGGTGCGGTGGAAGGCGGCCGCGACTACAACGTGGTCGACATGAGCCCGGTGAAGATGTACCAGACCTACCTGCCGCCCTATCGCGCCGCCATCGATGCCGGCGCTGGCGGGGTGATGGTCGCGCTGAACTCGGTCAACGGCGTTCCCGCCACCTCCAATACCTGGCTGATGCAGGATCTGCTGCGCAAGGACTGGGGCTTCAAGGGCCTGGCGGTCAGCGACCACGGGGCGATTTTCGAACTGCTCAAGCACGGCGTCGCCAAGGACGGTCGCGAAGCGGCCAAACTGGCGATCAAGGCCGGTATCGACATGAGCATGAACGATTCGCTGTATGGCAAGGAACTGCCGGGGCTGATCAAGTCCGGCGAAGTGCCGCAAAGCGACCTCGACAACGCCGTGCGTGAAGTGCTCGGTGCCAAGTACGACATGGGCCTGTTCAAGGACCCGTACCTGCGCATCGGCAAGGCCGAGGATGATCCGGCCGACACCAACGCCGAAAGCCGCCTGCACCGTGCCGAAGCCCGCGACGTGGCCAAGCGCAGCCTGGTACTGCTGAAGAACGAGAAGCAGACGCTGCCGCTGGCCAAGTCGGCGAAGATCGCCGTGGTCGGCCCGCTGGCCAAGGCCCCGATCGACATGATGGGCAGTTGGGCCGCCGCCGGCCTGCCGGCGCAATCGGTCACCCTGTTCGACGGCATGAGCCGTGCGTTGGGCGACAAGGGCCAACTGGTCTATGCCCGCGGTTCGAACATCACCACCGACAAGAAGGTCGTCGACTACCTCAATTTCCTCAACTTCGATGCCCCGGAAGTGGTCGATGACCCGCGTCCCGAGCAGCAACTGATCGACGAAGCGGTCAAGGCCGCGCAGCAGGCCGACGTGGTGGTGGCCGCGGTGGGCGAATCGCGGGGCATGTCCCACGAATCGTCGAGCCGTACCGACCTGAACATTCCCGAGACCCAGCGCAAGCTGATCGCCGCCCTCAAGGCCACCGGCAAGCCGCTGGTGCTGGTGCTGATGAACGGCCGTCCGCTGACCATCGGCCAGGAACAGGACCAGGCCGATGCGGTGCTGGAAACCTGGTTCAGCGGTACCGAAGGCGGCAACGCCATCGCCGACGTGCTGTTCGGCGACTACAACCCGTCGGGCAAGCTGCCAATCACCTTCCCGCGTTCGGTCGGCCAGGTGCCGATGTACTACAACCACCTGACCATCGGCCGGCCATTCACGCCGGGCAAGCCGGGCAACTACACCTCGCAATACTTCGACGAGGAAAACACCCCGCTGTATCCGTTCGGCTACGGCCTGAGCTACACCGACTTCAGCCTGAGCAACATGGCGCTGTCCTCGACCACGCTGAACAAGAGCGGCAAGCTCGACGCCAGCATCACCGTGCGCAACACCGGCAAGCGTGATGGCGAGACCGTGGTCCAGCTGTACATCCAGGACGTGGCGGGCTCGATGATCCGTCCGGTCAAGGAGCTGAAGAACTTCCAGAAAGTGCTGCTCAAGGCCGGTGAAGAGAAGGTCATCCACTTCACCATCGACGAGAACGACCTGAAGTTCTACAACACCCAGCTCAAGTACGTCGCCGAGCCGGGCAAGTTCAACGTGCAGATTGGCCTGGATTCCCGGGACGTGACGCAACAGAGCTTCGAACTGCTGTAACCCTCCCCCCTGTGGGAGCCGCCCGGCCGGCTCCCACAACTCAGCGTCGGCCTGGACAGGCGTGTTATCTTTCCTGCCCTCTCTCAAGCCTGTCGCTATCCGCATGCCGCCGATCCCTCGCTCCCTGCGTCTGCTGCTCCACACCCTGCTGATCCTCGCCGGAACCGGGCTGGCAGCCGGTTGGGCCATGCACCGTGCCACGCAACAGGCACTGCTGGATGACGCCGTCCGTGGTCACGGCCAGCTGGCACTGTACGCCAACTCCCTGCATACCCTGATCGAACGCTACCGCGCACTGCCAGCGGTGATCGCCCTGGACCCGGAACTGCGCGAGGCCCTCGACGGGACGATCACCCCGCAGCAGCAGGACGCGCTCAACCGCAAGCTGGAGCGCATGAATGGCGCGGCACGCTCGTCGACCCTGCAACTGCTCGACCGCAACGGCCTGTCGGTGGCCGCGAGCAACTGGCGCCTGCCCAGCAGCTATGTCGGTCACTACTACGGCTTTCGCCCCTACTTCAACCAGACCCGTAGCGAAGGCAGCGGGCATTTCTACGCGGTCGGCGTGACCAGCGGGATTCCCGGCTACTTCCTCTCCAGCGCGGTACTCAACGACAGGGGCGAATTCATCGGCGCCATGGTGGTGAAGCTGGAGTTCCCCGAGATCGAGCGCGAGTGGGGCAAGGGCAACGATATCCTGCTGGTCAGTGATTCCCGTGACATCGTATTCATCGCCAACCATCCGGACTGGCGCTATCGCCTGTTGCGCCCGCTGTCGGACAACGACCGCAGTGAAATCGGCCGCACCCGCCAATACGACAAGCAATCCCTGGGCACCATCGAACACCAGACCCTGCAGGTGTTCGACAGCCAGAGCTTCCTGAGCCGGGTCGCCACCCCCGACGGCAGCGCCGAACTGCTCTGGGAGTCGCTGCCCCTGGACACCGAAAA
The DNA here is from genome assembly GCF_059730225.1 of Pseudomonas sp. UTLPPB19802. NCBI lineage: Bacteria > Pseudomonadati > Pseudomonadota > Gammaproteobacteria > Pseudomonadales > Pseudomonadaceae > Pseudomonas > Pseudomonas sp. UTLPPB19802. Next base: position 2,561,375 of record NZ_AP048545.1, on the reverse strand, counting down.
CTGGACCCTGCACCTGCTGCGCAAGCCGCAGCTGGCCGCCGAGGAGCGGCGCAATGCCGGGCTCGCTGGCGCCGGCCTGTGGCTGGCCCTGGTGTTTCTCGCTCTGTTCCTCAACCAGCGCTGGCGCCTGGCCCGCATGCGCCAGCGCAGCCGCGCGGAACTGGAGCGCCTGGTGGAGGAACGCACCCGCGACCTGCGCACCGCACAGGATGGCCTGGTGCAGTCGGCCAAGCTGGCGGCGCTGGGACAGATGTCCGCTGCCCTGGCCCACGAAATCAACCAGCCGCTGACCGCCCAGCGCATGCAGCTGGCGACCTTGCGCCTGCTGCTCGACCATGGCCGGCTCGACGCGGCCCGGGAAGCGCTGGCGCCGCTGGAACAGATGCTGACGCGCATGGCGGCACTGACCAGTCACCTCAAGACCTATGCCCGGCAAAGCCCCAGCGGATTGCGCGAGCCACTGGACCTGGCTGCCGTGGTCGATCAATCGCTGCAACTGCTCGATCCGCGCCTGCGCGAAGACAACGTCAGCATCGTCCTGCACCTGACCCGACCGGCCTGGGTCCGCGGCGACGCAATCCGCCTCGAACAGGTGCTGATCAACCTGCTGCGCAACGCCCTCGACGCCATGCACGACAAACCGCTCAAGCGCCTGGAAATCCGTATCGAGGCCGACCAGCGACTGTGGCTGTTGACCGTGGCCGACAGCGGCGGTGGAATTGCCGAGGAACACCTGGCCAAGGTCTTCGATCCGTTCTTCACCACCAAGCCGGTCGGCGAAGGCCTCGGGCTGGGGTTGGCGGTGTCCTATGCGATCATCCATGAGCAGGGCGGCCGCCTGAGCGTCGTCAATCGGCACGGCGGAGCCTGCTTCACCCTGGCCCTGCCGATTGCCTTGGAGGTCTGCGCACCATGCTGAACGCGGTGATAGTGGTCGATGACGAAGCCAGCATCCGCACGGCCGTGGAACAGTGGCTGAGCCTCTCGGGGTTCTCGGTCCAGCTGTTCGGCCGTGCCGAGGAATGCCTGGCACAGTTGCCCGCACATTTTCCCGGCGTGATCATCAGCGACGTGCGCATGCCCGGCCTCAGCGGCCTCGACCTGCTGGCACGGGTCCGGGCGCTCGACGCCGACCTGCCGGTGATCCTGCTGACCGGACACGGCGATGTGCCGATGGCGGTCGAAGCGATGCGTGACGGCGCTTACGACTTCCTGGAAAAACCCTTCAGCCCCGAAGCCCTGCTCGGCAGCCTTGGCCGCGCTCTGGAAAAACGCCGGCTGGTGCTGGAGAACCGCCGCCTGCATGAACAGGCAGACAGTCGCTCGCGCCTCGAGACCAGCCTGCTCGGGGTTTCCCGCAGCCTGCAGACCTTGCGCCAACAGGTACTGGAGCTGGCACCGTTGCCGGTCAACGTGCTGATCCGTGGCGAAACCGGCAGTGGCAAGGAGCTGGTCGCCCGTTGCCTGCACGATTTCGGACCGCGCTCGACCAAGCCGTTCGTCGCCCTCAACTGCGCGGCGATTCCCGAGCCATTGTTCGAGGCCGAGCTGTTCGGCCATGAGAGTGGCGCCTTCACCGGCGCCCAAGGCAAGCGCATCGGCAAGCTCGAGTACGCCGACGGCGGCACGCTGTTTCTCGACGAGATCGAGAGCATGCCGCTGGCCCAACAAGTGAAACTGCTGCGAGTGCTGCAGGAACAGAGGCTAGAGCGCCTGGGCTCCAACCAGAGCATCCCGGTCGACCTGCGCATCGTTGCCGCGACCAAGCCCGACCTGCTGGAAGAAGCCCGGGCCGGGCGTTTTCGCGAAGACCTGGCTTATCGGCTGACCGTAGCCGAACTGCGCCTGCCGCCCTTGCGCGACCGCCGCGAGGACATCCCGCTGCTGTTCGAACACTTTGCCCAGAGTGCCGCCGAACGCCTTGGACGCAGTGCGACGCCATTGAGCGGCTCGCAACTGAGCCGCCTGCTCAGCCACGACTGGCCGGGCAACGTCCGCGAACTGGCGAATGCCGCCGAGCGTTCGGTACTTGGCCTGGGTGAGCCGGAACCGGTGAATATCGATCCCGGCCAGTCCCTGGCCGCCCAGCAGGAAGCCTTTGAAGCGCAGTGCCTGCGCTCGGCGTTGACGCGGCACAAGGGCGACATCAAGGCCGTACTCGAAGAGCTGCAACTGCCGCGGCGCACCTTCAATGAAAAAATGCAACGCCACGGCCTGACCCGCGAAAGCTTCCTGCGGGACGACTGACCGAGCCCCCGCGGCTGCGGCTCCGTGGCGAGCGGGCTTGCCCGCGTCGGGTCGCAAAGCGGCCCTGAAGCCTGCAATTGCGGTGTATCAGGCCTGACCCGGATGATGATTCTGCGACTGCGCCGCAGTCGAGCGCGGGCAAGCCCGCTCGCCACAGGGCAGCGGCTCAAGATCGGCGGAAATCCGCTCATGGCCCTCGCCAGCATAAGCGGATTTCCGCTCATAAAATCCTGCCACCCCCTCTAGGACGGGCCCTACAGCCCTGGCACGGCTCCTGCTATGGAGCGCACAAGCTGCGTTCACGCGCGCTCCACAAAAACAATACTCACAAGGTTCCCTCGATGGATAACTCCACTACCCTGCCCCTGGGGTCGGCGGCCGCGCCGACACAAAAAAGAACCACCGCCAGCCGCCTGAAATCGATTTTCAGCGGATCGGTCGGCAACATGGTCGAGTGGTACGACTGGTACGTCTACGCGGCGTTCTCGCTGTACTTCGCCAAGGTCTTCTTTCCCAAGGGTGACACCACCGCCCAACTGCTCAACACCGCCGCAATCTTCGCCGTGGGCTTCCTGATGCGCCCGATCGGTGGCTGGCTGATGGGCCTGTACGCCGACCGCAAGGGCCGCAAGGCCGCACTGATGGCCTCGGTTCTGCTGATGTGCGCAGGTTCCCTGATCATCGCCCTGACCCCAGGTTATGAAACCATCGGCGTCGGCGCGCCGATCCTGCTGGTGGTCGCTCGCCTGATGCAGGGGCTGTCGGTCGGCGGCGAATACGGCACATCCGCCACCTACCTCAGCGAGATGGCGACCAAGGAGCGTCGCGGTTTCTACTCCAGCTTCCAGTACGTGACCCTGATCTCCGGCCAGCTCATCGCCCTGGCGGTGCTGATCGTGCTGCAACAGGTCCTCAGCGTCGAGCAGTTGCAGGACTGGGGCTGGCGGATTCCGTTCGGCATCGGCGCGCTGTGCGCGGTGGTCGCGCTCTACCTGCGCCGTGGCATGGAAGAAACCGAATCGTTCGTGAAGAAGAAGGAAGCGCCGAAAGAGAGCCTGATGCGCACGCTGCTGCGTCATCCCAAGGAACTGCTGACCGTGGTCGGCCTGACCATGGGTGGCACCCTGGCGTTCTACACCTACACCACCTACATGCAGAAGTACCTGGTGAACACCGTCGGCATGAGCATCTCCGACTCCACCACGATCTCGGCCGCCACGCTGTTCCTGTTCATGTGCCTGCAACCGGTGGTCGGTGCGCTGTCGGACAAGGTCGGCCGGCGGCCGATCCTGATAGCCTTCGGGATTCTCGGCACACTCTGCACCGTCCCGATCCTCAGCACCCTGCACACCATCCAGACCTGGTGGGGCGCGTTCTTCCTGATCATGGCGGCGCTGATCATCGTCAGCGGCTACACCTCGATCAACGCGGTGGTGAAGGCCGAGCTGTTCCCCACCGAGATCCGCGCCCTGGGCGTGGGCCTGCCCTATGCCCTGACCGTCTCGATCTTCGGCGGCACCGCCGAGTACATCGCGCTGTGGTTCAAGAGCATCGGCATGGAGACCGGTTACTACTGGTACGTAACCGCCTGCATCGCGGTATCACTGCTGGTGTACGTCACCATGAAGGACACCCGCACGCACTCGCGGATCGAGACTGACTGATAGCCACCGCCATCCCTGTCGATCCTCAAGCCGAGGATCGACCCCTCCCAGCGTCCGCAAAACCCGCCTGTCATTCGTGCAAGCCCAGAAGAAGCTCCGGAATTAATAGCGACTTAATTCCCATCCCCCATCCTGACCCTACGCCAAATCGACTTGCACATCTGCCCCCAGGCATCCAGTAACCGCTGCCTGATCGCACCGGCGAATACATCTATCTATACGATTGATTTAAGCATTTATTTGCGCTTTTTAATCAATTTAATAGGCGTAGTATGACTTCCACACCCACTGAACAAAACGAATACCCGACTGGAGCAACCACCATGAAAACCAAACTGATCCTTGCACTGACCCTTTCCGTACTGGCCGCCAACACCTATGCCGCCGATGGCTATGACCATACTCCTGGCGCCTACAGCGTCGCTGCCGATGGTTATGACAAAACCCCAGGCGCCAACGCAGTTGCTGCTGACGGCTACGACAAGACTCCAGGTGCCAACGCTATCGCTGCCGATGGTTACGACAAGACTCCAGGTGCCAACGCTATCGCTGCTGATGGCTACGATAAGACTCCAGGCGCCGCAGCAATCAGCTGATCAATGCGGATGGCATCACAGCCCGGCTCTAGCCGGGCTTAGTCATTTCTGGAGACAAGAAAAATCCCGTGTGGCGAGGGGGCTTGCCCCCGCTGGGCTGCGCAGCAGCCCTAAAAAACAGGCTCCGCGATCCGCCAGAAAAACCCGTGTATCCAGGTTACGACCGCTTCGCGCTCGAGCGCGGGCAAGCCCGCTCGCCACAGGGGAACCCGCGAATTTTGCAGGATCAGGGAAAACCTGCAATTTCCGCCGGCCAGACCGTGCCCGCCGAACCACCTATCGTCCTTTTCCTCATTTCTGGGCGCCAGGAAAATCCCGTGTGGCGAGGGGGCTTGCCCCCGCTGGGCTGCGCAGCAGCCCTAAAAAACAGGCTCCGCGATCCGCCAGAAAAACCCGTGTATCCAGGTTACGACCGCTTCGCGCTCGAGCGCGGGCAAGCCCGCTCACCACAGGGGAAAGCGCAACATTTTCAGGATCAGAGAAAACCTGCAATTTCCGCCGGCCAGATCGTGCCCGCCGAACCACCTATCGTCCTTTTTCTCATTTGTGGGCGCCAGGAAAATCCCGTGTGGCGAGGGGGCTTGCCCCCGCTGGGCTGCGCAGCAGCCCTAAAAAACAGGCTCCGCGATCCCCCAGGAAAACCCGTGCCTCCGGATTACGACCGCTTCGCGCTCGAGCGCGGGCAAGCCCGCTCGCCACCAGGGATATCTGCAACCCTGGCGAGAACCTGCAGCCCTGGAGAAAATCCCTCAAAGGGAAACCTGCAATCCGCTCCATCCAGGACCACACCTGCGAACTGCCTATCGCCTTTGGCCCAGATGCCAAGCACACTATCGATCCCCCGAATTCCCTGCGGAACCCGCGAACCATGCCTGACGATATCCACTACTACGAACCCGCCAACGGCCACGGTCTGCCCCACGACCCATTCAACGCCATCGTCGGCCCGCGGCCCATCGGCTGGATTTCTTCACAGGACGCCGAAGGCCGGCTGAACCTGGCGCCCTACAGCTTCTTCAACGCCTTCAACTACATCCCGCCGATCATCGGGTTCTCCAGCGTCGGCCGCAAAGACAGCCTGAACAATATCGAGCAGACCGGCGAATTCGCCTGGAACCTCGCCACCCGCCCGCTGGCCGAGGCGATGAACCAGAGCTGCGCCGCCGTCGCTCCTGAAATAGACGAATTCCAGTTGGCCGGCCTGACGCCCGTCGCCTCGAAAGTCATCAGCGTGCCGCGGGTACAGGAAAGCCCGGTGTCCTTCGAATGCAAGGTCACCCAGATCATCCAGCTGCAACGCGCCGACCAGGCCCTGGTGCCCAGTTGGCTGATCCTCGGCGAAGTGGTTGCCGTGCATATCGCCAGGCATCTGCTCAAGGATGGGGTCTACGATACCGCCGCCGCCGAACCGATACTGCGCGGTGGCGGCCCGGCGGACTACTTCCAGTTAGGCCCGCAAGCCCTGTTCAAGATGTACCGCCCGCAGTGACCGACTGATCACTCCGGACCACGGCGATCACCAGGACAGTTCGCCCTCGGCGTCGACGTCCACCAGCCGCGCCAGTTCCTGCTCGGCGGCCTGGTCGGCTTCGAGGGCAGTCTTGAATGCCTGGTCTGCAAGGACTTTGTGAAAGCGTGGCGGCTCGAAACCGCCCAGGGCCTTGACCGCAATGGCGGCGTTGTAGCCGGTTTCACCGCGAACCGCTGCGGAAACTGCTTCGAACTGTGCGAACTCTCTACGTGACATGCCTGTTTATCCCGGCCAATTGATCGGCCGGCATTCTAAATCAGCTGGCCAGCCGTTGCAGGGAACCTGTGCTGGACAAGTGATAGTCGCACTGGGCACGGGCAGCGGACACCTCGCTGAAGGTGTGGAAATCCAGGCTGTTGACCAGCAGGTCCTGCACCAGCTCGGCGAACACCTGCATGGCCGGGGTGTTGAAGTAGGCGGTCATCGCCGCCTGGCTGACCCAGAAACCGGAGACCAGCCAGAGATCGGCATCGGCCAGGGAATGCTGCAACGAAAACTGCAGGCAACCGGGTGCCTGGCGGGAAGGTTCGATCAGGCTGCTCAGGCGGGCGCCCAGCTCGGCGGATTGTCCCGGGCGTGCGCGAATGAAGGCCATGTGACTGACAGGGATATGCTTGGACATGCTCGACTCCCCCGAAAGGAATGTTGTTCTCGCGCCGTCAACCGCCGGAATGACGGCGACGGGAACATAGATTAGTGCCCCCGGCGAGCGCTCGTTAGTCGATTCCTGTCGGCTTATTGCACAATCCTGCCGCAGCGCGTCATCCCTTCCGTGCGGTAGGCAGCCAGCGGTTTTTCCGATGATCCGGCGTTTTAAGCAAGCACGTTCCACGGCCAAGGCCGTCATCCGGCAGTCATATGCACTCACGGCAGGATCAGGCAAGAATTGCGCAGGATCCGGCTGGCGATCGCCATTGCCCAAACTTAAGCTATGTCTCGTTGAACGTGACTTTCCGAGGGGATCCTGCATGCCACTGTCCGAACATCCGCAAGAACCGATCCCCCTGGAGATGGAAAAACAGCGCCTGGAACTGGCCGATATCATTCGGCGCCATGCCGTCGAGGATGGCAACTACCAGACCGCCGTCGGCTCGCTGGTGCTCGGGCGCCACAGCCATCCCTATGATTTCGCCCCCGTCCTGGCACAACCTGCGCTGTGCATCATGGCCCAGGGCCGCAAGGAAATCCGCCTGGGCGACGGCCATTTCATCTATGACCCGCTGCATTATCTGGTGGTCTCGGTGTCGATGCCCCTGGCCGGGCGGGTGGTGAATGTCTCGCCCGAATCACCGATCCTCGCCCTGCGCCTGGATATCGACCCCAACGAAATCAGCGCGCTGATCGCCGAGGCCGGGCCCTTGGGCGTGCCCAGCCGGCCGACCGGACTTGGGCTGTATGTCGAGCGCGTGGACACGCAGATGTTCGACGCCCTGTTGCGCCTGGCGCGGCTGCTCGATGCACCGAAGGACATCCCCATGCTCGCGCCGCTGGTGCGCCGGGAAATACTCTATCGACTGCTGCGTAGCCCACAGGGGCATCGGCTGTATGAGATTGCGATTGCCAACAGCCAGGGGCATCGGGTGAATCAGGCGATCAAGTGGCTGAACGGCAACTTCGAGCAGCCGCTGCGCATCGATGACTTGGCACGGGAGGTCAACCTGAGTGTTTCGACCCTGCATCACCGGTTCAAGGCGATGACCGCCATGAGCCCGCTGCAATACCAGAAGCAACTGCGCCTTCAGGAAGCGCGGCGCTTGATGCTCGCCGAAGGACTGGATGCCTCGGCGGCGGGTTATCGGGTCGGCTACGAGAGTCCGTCGCAGTTCAGCCGCGAGTACAGCCGGCTGTTCGGCGCCCCACCGCTCAGGGATCTGGCGCGGCTGCGCCAGAGTGTCTGAACAGCGGGCCCTTAGCGGGCCCGCACCACGTGCTTGATCTCCTGGAATGCCTGTAGCCCCCAAGGTCCCAGCTCACGGCCCAGGCTGCTCTTCTTGTAGCCGCCCCACGCGGTCTGCGGGAAAATCACCTGCGGTGCGTTGATCCATACCAGGCCGGCCTGCAAGGCATTGGCAATGCGGTCCGCCGCCTCGCCATCGGTCGTGACCACACTCGCCACCAGGCCAAAATCGCTGTCGTTGGCCAGGACGATCGCCTCGGCCTCGCTGGCAAAACTGCGCACGCACACTACCGGCCCGAAGATTTCCTCGCGCCACAATGCGCTGTCCAGCGGCACCTCGGTAAATACCGTCGGCTGCAGGAAATAGCCACGGGACAGCTCTGGCGGACGCCCGCCACCGCAGACCAGCCGCGCGCCCACGCTCAGCCCGCGGTCGATATGCCCCAACACCCGCTGGTACTGCGCCTGGTTGACCAGCGCCCCCATCTCCACATCAGGGTCGAACGGGTCGGCCACGCGAATGGCTTCGGCCCGCGCCTTCAGGCGCAGCAGGAACTCGTCGGCGATCTCGTCGGCCACCAGCACCCGGCTGGTCGCCGAGCACATCTGCCCGGCATTGAAGAACGCGCCACCGCTGGCGACTTCCACCGCCAGCTCAAGGTCGGCATCGGCCATGACCAGCAGCGACGACTTGCCACCCAACTCCAGGCTGACGCCCTTGATGGTTTCCGCCGCCCGCTGCATGACCTGGACACCCACCGCATTGCTGCCAGTAAAGGAAATCTTCGCCACCCGCGGGTCGGCCGAAAGCGGCGCCCCCACTGCCAGCCCGGTGCCGCAGACGAGGTTGAACACCCCGGCCGGCAAGCCGCTGTCGGCAATGATCGAAGCCAGCTCCAACTCCGCCAGCGGCGTCACCTCCGACGGCTTGAGTACCACGCAGCAACCCGCAGCCAAGGCCGGCGCGAGCTTCCAGGCGGTGGTGACCATCGGGAAATTCCACGGCACGATCAGGCCGACCACGCCGCAGGGCTCGCGACGCACGCGGGCGGCGAAATCGTCGCTGGGCAGCGCCACTTCCTGGTCCTGGCGCTCATCCAGGCCCTCGGCCAAACCGGCGTAGTACTCGAAGGTGGCGATCACGTCATCGACGTCGATGGCCGCCTCGAATAGCGGCTTGCCGTTGTTGGTCGACTGCAGCTGGATCAGTTTTTCCCGGCGCTCGCGCACGCCTTCGGCAATCTTGCGCAGCACCGCGCCACGCTCGGCACCACGGCTGGCCGACCAGCCGGCAAATGCCCGCAGCGCCGCCGTCACCGCCTGCCCCACCGCCTGTTCATCACCACCGGAAACACTGCCGAGCAGCGCCTCGGTCGCCGGGTTGATCACCCGCAACTGCTCGCTGCCGGAACGCCACTGGCCATCGATGTAGAGGCCGTCCTGATTCATTTGCGCTTTCATCACACCACCATTCCTTTCATCCAGAGAGCCTGGTCGACTTCAATCAGTGTCGGCCCCGAACGCGCCGCCGCCGTCCGCAATGCGCTGCGCAGGCTTTCCTCAGTGCCTGCCGCCTCGGCGGCGCAGCCCAGCCCCTTGGCTACCGCAACGAAGTCCGGGGTATGGATATCCACGCCCACCGGGGTGATGGCGCGGTTGACCATGTATCGCTTGATCTCCTCGTAACCCTGGTTATTCCACAGCAGGACAATCACCGGCGTGTTCGCCTCGACCGCGCTGGCCAGTTCCGGCAGGGTGAATTGCAGGCCGCCGTCACCGATCAGGCAGACCACCGCGCCGCGCTCGTCACGCCTGGAGGACCGGCCGAGCCAGGCACCGATTGCCGCCGGCAAGGCGTAGCCGAGGGTGCCGTAGCCGGTGGATGAGTTGAACCAGCGCCGCGCATGCCGTGGGTTCAGGGTCAGGTTGCCGGTGTACACCGGCTGGGTCGAATCGCCCACCAGCACCGCATCCGGCAGCACGTCGAGAATGGTTTCGAGAAAGCGGGTCTGAGCACAGGTCGGCAGGTCCCACTGGCTGTCGAGTTCGGCCCGCAGGGCGGCGGCACGCTGCGGTCCCCAGTCGTCACGACGCGGCGCCAGGTTCCTGCCATCGAGCGCGGCGAGTAGCGCTTCGGCCGCCACCTGGGAGTCGGACACCAGGGCGACCTTCGGCGGGTAATTGCGCACGGTCTGGTCCGGGTCGATATCGACGCGCAACAAGGTGCCGGGAATCTCGAAACCACCGGCGAAGGTGGTGTCATAGTCGGTTTCCGCCAGTTCGGTGCCGATCGCCAGCACCACGTCGGCCTCGGCCACCAGCGCGCGGGTGGCGACCTGGGTCTGGGTCGAGCCGATCAGCAACGGATGTTCGCCCGGCAGCATGCCCTTGGCGTTGATGGTCAGGGCCACCGGTGCCTCAAGCTGTTCGGCGAGGCGAGTCAGTGCTGGCGCGGCATCGATGGCACCACCACCGGCCAGAATCAGCGGACGCTGGGCGCTCGCGAGCAGCTCGGCCATCTGCGCCACCGCGGCCGGCGCCGCACCGGCACGGGAAATGTTCACCGGCTGGCTGCCGAGCAAGGCATCGGCATTTTCCACCAGCACGTCGAGCGGAATCTCGATATGCACCGGGCGCGGCCGCCCGGCCTGGAACAGGGCGAACGCCCGGGCCAGCACCGCCGGCAGTTCTGCCGCCGACATCAGCGTGTGGGAGAACGCGGCCACGCCAGCCACCAGGGTGCCCTGGTTCGGCAACTCGTGGAGCTTGCCGCGCCCGCCGCCCAACTGGCTGCGCGATTGCACGCTGGAGATCACCAGCATCGGGATCGAATCGGCATAGGCCTGGCCCATCGCGGTGGTGATGTTGGTCATGCCGGGGCCGGTGATGATGAAACAGACACCCGGCTTGCCGCTGGTGCGCGCATAACCGTCGGCCATGAAACCGGCGCCCTGTTCATGGCGCGGGGTGATGTGCTCGATGGGCGAAGCCGCCAGGCCGCGGTACAGCTCCACGGTATGCACGCCGGGAATGCCGAACACCTGCTCGACCCCGTAGCCTTCGAGTAACTTGACCAATACTTCGCCGCACGTCGCCATCTGTTCCACCCTTATTGTTCGTCTTGACCGTGGCAGCGCAGGCCACGGCGGTGGCGATATTGGAGCGTCTGGGCAATGGCGGGCACAACGCAAAAATAGTCATACTAGCCATGTCCTGTCGTCATGCCTGAGTCCGCCATGAAACGTCTTCCGCCACTGCCGGCGCTGCATACCTTCCTGATCACCGCCCAGTGCTGCAACTTCACCCGGGCCGCCGAGCAGTTGCATATCACCCAGGGCGCGGTGAGCCGGCAGATCGCGGGGCTGGAGCAGCACCTGGGCTACGCGCTGTTCCAGCGCCAGGCCCGTGGCCTGAGCCTGACGCCCCAGGGGCGCGAAATGTTTCCACGGATACAGGAGGTGTTCCGCCAGATCGAGGACGCCGTCGAACAGGTGGGCGCCCAGCATCCGGCACTGAAGCTCAAGGCGCCGATCTGCATGATCCGCTGGCTGCTGCCGCGCCTGCTGCAATGGCGCAAGGAGCGCCCGGACGTGCCGGTGGAACTGACCACCAGCCTGCAGCACGGCGTCGATTTCCGCCGCGAGGACTTCGACGTGGCGGTAATCTACGGCACACCGCCAGGACCGTCGGTGACCGCCTACCACCTGTTCGACGAGCAACTGACGCCGGTCTGCTCGCCGCAGTTGAAGCAGGGTGCGATCGCCCTCGAACAGGTCAGCGACCTGGAACAGCACACCCTGTTGCACCCCACCCTGGACCAGCAGGACTGGCAGACCTGGCTTGATGCCGCCGGGGTGAGCCTGGGCAATATCGGCCGGGGCCAGCATCTGGAGACCATGGACGTGGCGATGTCCCTGGCATCCCAGGGCACGGGCGTGGCGATCGGCGATTGGGCGTTGATCGGCGAGGACCTGAGTGCCGGACGGCTGATGATGCCGTTCGAATTGCGGGTGCGTACGGGGCAGGCGTATTACCTGGCGTACCCGAAGCGCTCGGAGGGATCGGCGGCGTTGCATGAACTGCGGGAGTGGCTGGTCGGCCAGGCGACGCAGCGGATGGACATGTAGGGGCGGCCAACCCACGTTGGCCGCCCCACGACGGCGTCAGTAGCCGACAGCGAAACGCTGGCGCGAATGAGCCGGTTTCTCGATTTCATCCAACAGCGCGATTGCGTAGTCGGCGAAGGTGATCCAGCTGCGACCTTCGGCACTCACCAGCAGGTGATCCTTGCCCAGGCGGAAACTGCCGGTGCGCTCGCCTTCGACGAACTCGGCCGATGGCGACAGGAAGGTCCAGTCCAGCTCCTGCTCCTGGCGCAGGGTTTCCAGGAATGCCGCGCCAGCGCTGGCTTCAGCCTTGTATTCAGCCGGGAAACCGGGGCTGTCGATGACCCGGCTGTTATCCGGCAGCAACAGCGAGCCCGCCCCTCCCACCACCAGCAGGCGTTTTACCCCGGCCTTCTTCACCGGCCCGGTTACCGCCGCCGCCGGCAAGGTGGCGAAGTGCGCCGCACTGATCACTACGTCGTGGCCGGCAACCGCCGCTTGCAGCGCTGCGGCATCCAGGGCATCGACCGCCTTGCTGGTGACGCCGGGGCGAGCCGCGATCTTCGCCGTGTTGCGGGCGATGGCCGTCACGCTGTGACCGCGACGCAGGGCTTCTTCCAGCAATTGGCTACCGGCACGACCGGTGGCACCGATGATTGCAATCTTGCTCATGACACTCTCCAGTTCCAATCGAATGACGCTGTGCGTCGAGGGGGTCGTCCTGCCTTGGGAACAGGACGGTTGATTCGCAAAACTTTCCGTCAGTGGCCGAACCGGCTCACCACTTCATTTCGCCCTTGGCGACCTTGGCGCTGAGTTCCAGCGAGGACTCCTCGCCGAGGTTCGGATAACGCTGCTTCATGGCCGCGATCAGTTGCGCGGAGTCCTTGGCCTTGGCCGTTTCTTCGTCGAAGGCCTTGATGTAGTCCGCCGTGAACTGCGCGGCGGCCACCGAGTGCGGGCCATCGCCGAGGTAATGGCCCGGCACCAGGACCTTTGGTTGCAGCGCCTGGATCCGTTGCAGGGTAGCCAGCCAATCCTGATGGGATTGGGCGGTCTGGGTGTCGGCCATCCACACATGGATGCCCTGCGCCACTACCACGCCGCCAACCACCGCCTTCAGCGACGGGATCCAGACGAAGCTGCGATCCGGCTGCGGGCCATCCAGGCCGATTACATCCAGTTCACGCCCTTCCAACATCAGCCGATTGCCCTTGAGTACCTCGGGCACGATGGTCTTGGCAGGAACGTCGGCACCCATTTTCGGGCCCCAGAACGCCAGCTTGCCGTCAACCGTGGCCTTGATGTGGGCCACGGTCGGCGCCGAGGCCAGCACCTTGGCCTTGGGGAACGCGCGGGTGATGGTGTCCAGGCCGAAGTAGTAGTCCGGGTCGCCGTGGCTGATGTAGATGGCGGTCAGTTGCTTGCCGCTGGCGCGGATCTTCTCCACCACCTGTTCGGCCTGGGCCTTGCCGAACTGGGCGTCGACCAGCACCGCTTCCTGGCTGCCACTGACCAGCACCGAGCTGACCGGGAAGATCGCCGAGGTGCCGGGGTTGTAGACATCCAGGGTCAGCGCCGGCTCGGCCGCTGCCCCATGGGCCGCGAAACCCAGCACGGCGCTGGCGAGCAGGAGGCGGCGAAGTGTGGTGAATCCAATCATGTGATGCTCCGGTATCCGTGGGCCGTGATCGGCGATGGAGAGAGCTTAGTTGCCCGAACCGATACAAAAAATGCGATGCTGGGACATAGTTTGTTTCTCAAAGCGAGCAAATCATGGATCGTCTCACGGCAATGCGGGTGTTCGTCACCGTGGTGGACCTGGGCAGCCAGTCGGCGGCGGCCGACCACCTGGAGCTGTCACGCCCGGTGGTGTCGCGCTACCTGGCGGAACTGGAAGACTGGATCGGTGCACGACTGATGCATCGCACCACCCGCAAGTTGAGCCTGACCGCCGCCGGCAGCGAGACCCTGCCGCGCTGCCGGCAGTTGCTGGAACTGTCCGGCGACATGCAGGCAGCCGTGAGCATTCCCGACGAAGCGCCCCGTGGCCTGCTGCGGATCAGCGTCAGCACCTCGTTCGGCCAGGCCCAGTTCGCCGACGCGATGACCGAGTACGTCCGGCGTTTCCCCGGCGTCAACGTCGACCTGCAGATGCTCGACCGCACCGTCAACCTGGTGGACGAACGCATCGACCTGGCGATCCGCGCCAGCAACGACCTGGACCCGAACCTTATCGCCCGGCGGCTGACCGTCTGCCGCTCGGTGATCTGTACCTCGCCGGCCTACCTGCGCGAACACCCGACGCCACAGCGGGTGGAGGACCTGAGCCGCCATAACTGCCTGACCCACTCCTACTTCGGCAAGAGCCTCTGGCACTTCGAGCAGGACGGCGAGCCGGTGTCGGTCCCCGTGCAGGGCAACATCAGCGCCAACGAGGCCAGCACCCTGCTGCGGGCTGCCGTGGCCGGCGCCGGCATCTCGATGCTGCCGACCTACCAGGCCTGGGAATACCTGCGCAGCGGCGAACTGGTGCGCCTGCTGGCCCATGCCGAACCGCGGACCATGGACATGTACGCGGTGTACGCCTCGCGCAAGCACATGCCAGCGACGCTGCGCAGCATGCTCGATTTCCTGGTGGTGCGCTTTCCCGAGACTCCGGCCTGGGACAAGGACCTCTGATCACCGATAAAGCTGGCAAGTCGCGGCAACTGACCTAGTCTTCAACTCAGTACCTTCTAGCGAACCGAGTTCGACAGTCAGAGGTCTGCGCCATGAATATTCTTAGAACAAGAAAGTGTGCTGCCGTGCTTGCCATCAGCGCCGTCCTGGCACTGTATGCCACCGCTGCCTGGCGGGTTGAACAGACCAGACAGGCCCCCCGCTCCGTCGCCACCTGCAACCTCGAGCACTGCGTACCGCATACCGCGAGCCTGAGCGCGCTGAGGTAAGCACGCTAGCGGGCGATATCGGCGCGAAAGGCGCTGGGCGACAGCCCGGTCATGCGCCGGAAGAACCGGGCAAAATAGGCCGGATCGGCAAATCCCAGCTCGTCCGCCACCCGGCCGACACTCATGCGCGTGTAGATCAGGTTGCGCTTGGCCTCCAGCAGCAGCCGCTGGTGGATCAGTTGCAACGCCGACTGCCCCGCCCATTCCCGGCAGATGCTGTTCAGGTGCGCCACGGAAATCCCGACCTGATGGGACAACTGCTCGACCGTCGGATGCTGGCGAAAATTCGCTTCGACCAGCCCGTTGAAACGGCTCAGGTACTCGCGCCCACGCTCGGCTGACTGCCCGGCCGCCTCGCGGTGGATCACCTGACGACTGAGCCATACCAGCAATACACTGACCAGCGAGCGCAGGAGCATGTCCCGCGCCGGCTGGTTCGCCGCGTATTCACTCTGCAAGGCGCTGAACAGCCGATTGAGGTAAGCGCGGTCGCGGCCAGCCGGATAGCTCGCGGCCAGCGCCAGCGCGTCCGGCGAACTGCCCAGTTGCTGTTGCAACTGCGTCACCAGCGGCGCCGCCAGGGTCAGCACATACCCATCGATGTTCTCGGAAAACTGGAAACCGTGTACGCACAACGGCGGTACCACCTGGATCGCCGACTCGCGCAGGGTACTGCGCTGCCCCTCGATATCGACCCGGGCCTGGCCCTTGTTGAGGAACAGCAACTGGCAGAGATCGGCATGCCGATGCGGCTGGATTTCCCAATGATGCAGGCGGCTGCGCTTGGGAATGGTCTCGCAGTGCAGTAGGTCCGGGGCGATCCAGTCCTGGTTTTCCCCGTAGAGCTTGAACACCGGAATCGGCGCCGCCACTGGCTTGTTCATCAGCGCATGAGTCCTGGGCGATAATCGCCCTTATTGTTGAAAAGCACCGATAAAGCCGCATTTTTCACCTTCTAAAACGCCTTTTTCAAGCGAAAAATGCAAGCACAACCATAACAACCCACTCACCGGCGCGCCGCGTGAGGCTTGCAGGGAAAACAACAATGAAAACTCAAGTCGCCATTATCGGTGCCGGTCCGTCCGGCCTGCTGCTCGGCCAGTTGCTGCACAATGCCGGCATCGACACCGTGATCATCGAACGCCAGGCTCCGGACTACATACTCGGCCGCATCCGCGCCGGCGTGCTGGAACAGGGCATGGTCGACCTGCTGCGCCAGGCCGGGGTCAATCGCCGGATGGAGGCCGAAGGCCTGGTTCATGGCGGCTTCGAGTTGGCCTTCGATGGACGCCGGGTACATATCGATCTCAAGACCCTGACCGGCGGCAAGAGCGTGATGATCTACGGCCAGACCGAAGTCACCCGCGACCTGATGGCCGCCCGCGATGCCGCTGGCGCGCAGACCATCTACAACGCCGCCAACGTCCGCCCCCATGGCATGAAGACCGACGCACCCTGGCTGACCTACGACAAGGATGGCCAGACCCACCGCCTGGACTGCGACTACATCGCCGGATGCGACGGCTTCCACGGCGTGGCCCGACAGTCGATCCCGGCCGAGTCGCTGAAGGTCTTCGAACGGGTCTATCCCTTCGGCTGGCTGGGGATTCTCGCCGACACCCCGCCGGTCAGCGAAGAGCTGGTTTACGCCAACCACGAACGCGGCTTCGCCCTGTGCAGCATGCGTTCGCCGACCCGCACCCGTTACTACGTGCAGGTGCCGGCCGACGAGAAGGTCGAGGACTGGTCCGATGCGCGCTTCTGGGACGAACTCAAGGCGCGCCTGCCGGACAGCCTTGCCCAGAGCCTGGTCACCGGCCCATCGATCGAGAAGAGCATCGCCCCACTGCGCAGCTTCGTGGTCGAGCCCATGCAGTATGGCCGGATGTTCCTGGTCGGCGACGCCGCCCACATCGTCCCGCCCACCGGCGCCAAGGGCCTGAACCTGGCGGCAAGCGACGTCAGCACGCTGTTCGACATCCTGCTCAAGGTCTACCGCGAGGGGCGCCAGGAGTTGCTGGAACAGTATTCGCAGGTCTGCCTGCGGCGGGTGTGGAAGGCCGAGCGCTTCTCCTGGTGGATGACCTCGATCCTGCACCGTTTCCCCGACACCGACGCCTTCAGCCAACGGCTGCAGCAGACCGAACTGGAGTACTTCGTCGGCTCCGAAGCCGGGCGTCGGACCATCGCGGAAAACTACGTCGGCCTTCCTTATGAGGCTATCGAATAGCAAGCTATCGAGTAAACTGACACGCATCCCCGCACACACACCACCGCCCGTGTGCGGGCCCACTTCCGCGTGCAGGTTATACCGTGACCAACCTCAATCAGCCCGGCCAGACGAAGCCGGCGATTCGCAGCCTATTGATCGCCCTGATGCTGGCGATTTTCCTCGGCGCCCTCGACCAGACCATCGTCGCCGTGTCGATGCCGGCCATTTCCGCGCAGTTCAAGGATGTCGGCCTGCTGGCCTGGGTGATTTCCGGCTACATGGTCGCCATGACGGTCGCCGTACCGATCTACGGCAAGCTCGGCGACCTGTATGGCCGCCGCCGGCTGATGCTGTTCGGCATGGGCCTGTTCACCCTGGCCTCGCTGTTCTGCGGCCTGGCCCAGAGCATGGAGCAACTGGTACTGGCGCGGATCATCCAGGGCATCGGTGCTGGCGGCATGGTTTCGGTCAGCCAGGCGATCATCGGCGATGTCGTTCCGCCACGGGAACGTGGCCGCTACCAGGGTTACTTCAGCAGCATGTATGCGCTGGCGAGCGTCGCCGGCCCGGTGCTGGGCGGCTACATGACCGAATACCTGTCGTGGCGCTGGGTGTTTTTGATCAACCTGCCACTGGGACTCGGGGCCTGGTGGGTGGCCCACCGGGTGCTGGTCGGCCTGCCGGTCCCGCAGCGCAAGCCGATCATCGACTACCTCGGCACACTGCTGATGATCGTCGGCCTGACCGCCCTGCTGCTGGGCATCACCCGGATCGGCCAGGGCCACCCCTGGAATGACGGCGATGTGCTGGGCCTGCTGGCCACGGCGGTGATCGGCCTGACGCTGTTCGCCCTGCATGAGCGGCGCACCGCCGAACCGCTGCTGCCGATGCACCTGTTCGTCAACCGCAATACCGTGCTGTGTTGGTGCACGGTCTTCTTCACCAGTTTCCAGGCGATTTCCCTGACCGTGCTGATGCCGCTGCGCTTCCAGAGCGTCACCGGCGCCGGCGCCGACAGTGCGGCGCTGCACCTGCTGCCGTTGGCGATGGGCCTGCCCATGGGCGCCTACTTCGCCGGCCGGATGACCTCGGTAACTGGCTACTACAAGCCGTTGATTCTGAGTGGCGCGCTGCTGATGCCGCTGTCGATTCTCGGCATGGCTTTCACCGCGCCCCAGGCGGTGCTGCCGAGCAGCCTGTTCATGCTGCTGTGCGGCATTGCCGGTGGCCTGCAATTCCCAACTTCACTGGTCGGCACGCAGAACTCGGTGGAACAGCGCGATATTGGGGTCGCCACCAGCACCACCAACCTGTTCCGCTCACTTGGCGGCGCCGTTGGCGTGGCATTGATGTCGGCATTGCTGCTGGCGCTGGTGCAGGATTCCGGCCTGACGCACCTGGCCGGGACAGCGATGATCGGCGAAGGCAGTTCAGGCAATGCCCTGCTCGACGGCCTCAACGCCGCCTCCGGCCCGGCGCAGGAAGCGCTGCGCGCCGAGTTGCTGCTGACCTTCCGTCACCTGCTGTTGATCAGCGCCGGAGTCGCCCTGCTGGGCCTGGCCGCCGCCATCGCCATGCCCAACCGGGTGCTACGTGGGCGGGAAGACAAGGCCCGCTGACCGCTTGTGGCGAGCGGGCTTGCCCGCGCTGGGGCGCAAGGCGCCCCCAAAGCCTGCGAGCGCGGTGTGCCAAATGAACGCGGGAAGCCGGTCTGCGGCTGCCTTGCAGCCGAGCGTGGGCAAGCCCACTCGCCACAGGTAAAGCCCCCCGCCCTGGTGTTCACTCCTGGCTCTCAAGGGCGGTAGTAACCGACCGCCACCAGCAATTGCCCGACGCGCTTGAGGTAGGTGTGCTTGTTCTCGACCTTTCCGGTCACCGGGTTCTTCCAGCGATACTCGTACTCACCCTCCGCCTGCCGATTCATCAACGCCAGGATCGGTTCCCCTACCGGCTTGCCATCCGGGTCCCGGACCTTGGCGAAGTCGGTATTCACCAGGCGCTGGTTGCTGCCATGGGCCAGATAGCGCCGGCTCTTGAGATCCACCACGAAGACATACAGGTCGTCCTGCAGGAAACCACCCGGCAAGGCATTGATCTCATCCAGCAGCCCCTGGCGGTCCTTGCCCAGCTCGGTCGTCGCCCGGTCCAGAAATGCCCTGGCCTGCTCCGCCGACGCGCGGGGCAGGTAGTACCCAACCGCCAGGATGCGTTCGCCAATCCGCTGGTAGAACACCCGCTTGCGTTCGACCTTGCCATCCTTCCAGTTCTGCCAGCGATATTCGGCTTCCTCGATGGTGCCGTTATCCGGTGTCTTGAGCGCATCCTTGAACGCCTTGCGCAAATCCGCCCCGAGTACCTCGGAAACATCCCGGCCGATCAGCGCCGAGGACGGCCCGCCACTGGCCAACATCACGCCATGGGTGTCGACCACGAAGACATAACGGTCCTGGTCGACGAACTCGCCCTGGCGGCTGAACACCGCGAATGCCTTGTCGCCCTGGGCCTGGTAATAGGCCACGGCCTTTTCCAGCAGCGCCCTGGCCGCCGGTGCCTCATCGCCCGGCGCAGGCGCCGCCAGCACCGGTCCCAGGCACACCAGCAACAACCAGCCTGACAAGCCCCGAATCAAACCCCATCCCATGACGCATCTCCCCGTTCCCGTTGACTGCCAGAAGCGTAGCCCGCCGTGGCCTATACGGAAGCATTCAGCAATCCGGGGTAACGCCGCCAGCCGGGAGCCGCGGGAAAAATTGAGCAGTTATTTTCCAGAGGCCGCACTAGAATGCGTCCACCGCATATCCGCCGATGGAATCGTGATGCCGCTTCGCTCAGTGCTCTACTCGCAACGTTCGCTGGCCGTAACACTGATCGCCCTGCTCGGCTGCGGCTTCCTGGCCACGTCGCTGCTCAGCTACTACGCTTCGCGCACCTCGATCCGCGACGGCATCATCAATACCGAATTGCCGCTGACCTCCGACACGGTCTACTCGGAAATCCAGAAGGACCTGGTCCGGCCGATCCTGATTTCCTCGATGATGGCCCGCGACACCTTCCTGCGCGACTGGGTCATGGCCGGTGAGCGCGACCCGCAGCAGATGACCCGCTATCTCAACGAAGTCATGTCCCACTACGGTGCGTACACCGCCTTCTTCGTCTCCAACAGCAACCTGACCTACTACCAGGCCAAGGGTGTGCTGAAAAACGTGCGCGTCAACGAACCACGGGATCTCTGGTACTTCCGCGTGCGGGACATGAAAGAGCCGTACGAGATCAACGTCGACCCGGACATGGCCAACCATGACAGCCTGACGTTCTTCATCAACTACAAGGTGTTCGACTACGAGGAAAACTTCATCGGCGCAGCCGGCGTCGGCCTCACGGTGGATGCGGTGATCAAGCTGATCGACAAATACCAGCAGCGCTACCAACGCGGGGTGTACTTCGTCGACAACTTCGGCCGGCTGGTACTGACCGGTGCCGACGGTGGCCCCGAAGGCGCGCGGGTCGGCCAGTCGCTGAACAACCTGGAAAGCCTGAAGAACCTGCAGGTCAAACTGCCCAAGCCCCACGACGGCAGCTACGAATACGCCGAGCCGGACGGCAAGAAGCATTTTCTCAACGTACGTTTCATTCCGGAACTGAACTGGTACCTGTTCGTCGACAAGCGTGAAGACGGCGCCCTCAGCGGCATTCGCCAGTCGTTGTACCTGAACCTGCTGATCTGCCTGGTGGTGACGGTGATCGTGCTGGTCCTGCTCAACCGCGTGGTGCACCGTTACCAACGCAAGATCCAGGCCCTGGCGACACTCGACAGCCTCACCGGCCTGCCCAACCGTCGCGGCTTCGACCTGCTGGCGGCCCAGGCCATCAACGAAGCACAGCGCGAGCCCAAGCCACTGACCGCGCTGCTGCTGGACCTGGACCACTTCAAGCAGCTCAACGACAGCCATGGCCACCTGGCCGGCGACGTGGTGCTGAGCGGCTTCGCCCGCAACCTGGAAAGCTGCCTGCGCCAGTCGGACATCATCTGCCGCTGGGGCGGCGAGGAGTTCATCGTCCTGCTCAAGGACACCGACAGTGCCCACGCCCAGGTGATCGCCGAGAAGATCCGCCAGCACGTCGAACAGCAATGCCACGGCTACAACGGCCAGCGCCTGCAACTGACCGTCAGCATCGGCCTGACCTCACTGCGTGCCGACGACACCCTGCATACCCTGCTGGCCCGCGCCGACCAGGCGCTGTACCGGGCCAAGCAGGGTGGACGCAACCGCGTCTGCAGCGACGTGGCGATCCCCGCCCATGCCTGAACCCAGCCTCTGCCCGGCCTGCGGTGCGCGCAACGACTGCAGCCTGGCCGACCCTCGCACCGTCGACCAGCCCTGCTGGTGCTATAGCGTGACTATCGATCCAGCCGTGCTCGAAGCCCTGCCCGCCGAGCTGCGCAACGCAGCCTGCCTGTGCCCGCGCTGCGCCCGGGTGGACGAACAGCTGAAGCGGCAGCCGTCGTCATGACGTAGAATGCCGGCCCGTTCTTCGACGATCCTCACTCCATGCGCCTGGACCGTTTCCTCAGTAACCTGCCCCGCTTCAATCGCCAGCAGGTACGCCTGTTGCTGGTCGAGCGCCGGGTGCGGGTTGACGGCCAGGCCACTGGCGACCCGCACCATGAAGTGCGCGAGTTCAGCCGGGTCGAGGTCGATGATGAGGTCCTGCAGGCTGGTCGCCCGGCACGCTACTTCATGCTGCACAAGCCCCAGGGCTGCGTCAGTGCGACCCGCGACCCGCAACATCGCACCGTGCTTGATCTGCTTGAGGAGCCGGATATCGACGAACTGCATATCGCCGGCCGCCTGGACTTCAACACCACCGGCCTGATGCTGCTGACCAACGATGGCCAATGGTCGCGGCGCCTGACCCAGCCGCAGACCAAGCTGCCCAAGGTCTACCATGTGGAGACCGAGCAGGACATCGGCGCGCACTACGCCGAGACGTTCGCCAAGGGCCTGTACTTCGCCTTCGAAGACCTCACCACCCAACCCGCCGAACTGCAACTGCTGGGGCCGCGCAGTGCCCGGCTGAGCATCGTCGAAGGCCGCTATCACCAGGTCAAGCGCATGTTCGGCCACTTCGACAACAAGGTCGTGCGCCTGCACCGCGAGAGCATGGGCCCGCTGGTGCTCGACAACGCGCTCGCCCCCGGACAGTACCGCCTGCTGACCGCCGACGAAGTTGCCCTGGTCTGAGTCACATACCGTTGGGCAGAAGTGAGCAGCTTATGCCAAATCGCTCCTTGCGCAATCGCCGGAGCGCTGCTTGAATCAGACCGTCAGCCAAAAAATGACTGACAGGTCACAACCTAGCTGAAAAACTTTTTGTCGGGGCCAAGGCTTGCCAGCCGTGGCTTTCCGGCCGATTGCCCGCCTATAACAACACCCGCCGGCCAGCGTTTCACCGGACCGGCATGGGCTGCAGAATTCCAGGCAAATGCCTACCTGTCATATATCTCGTGCACAGTCAGTTGCGCGCATACCCGCTTGCCAGGAGTCTTTGACATGACGCCAGAAATCGCTGTGTTGGATATACAGGGTCAATATCGGGTCTACACGGAGTTCTATCGCGCGGATGCCGCGGAAAAGACCATTATTTTGGTCAATGGCTCGATGGCTACGACTGCGTCATTCGCCCAGACCGTGAAAAACCTGCACCCGCAGTACAACGTCGTGTGCTACGACCAGCCCTATGCCGGAAGGTCCCGAGCCCACAACCACCACGAGAAGATGCTCACCCGGGCAGTCGAGGCGCAGATTCTGCTGGAGCTGATCGACCACTTCGCCGCCGAGCATGTGATGTCGTTTTCCTGGGGTGGCGCGGCAACACTGGTCGCCCTGGCCGAACAGCCGCGGCGCATCGAGAAAGCCGTGATCAGCTCGTTTTCGCCGGTGATCAACGAACCGATGCGCGACTACCTGGAGCGTGGCATCAAGCACCTGGGGGCCTGTGACCGGGCCGAAGTCGGCCAACTGGTCAACAGCACCATCGGCAAGCACCTGCCATCACTGTTCAAGCGATTCAACTACCGTCATGTCAGCAGCCTGGCCGAACATGAATACGGCCAGATGCACTTTCACATCCGCGAAGTGCTCGAAAACGATCGCCAGGGTTGCCTGAAGATCGCGAACAGGATCAACATCCCGGTGCTGTTCATGAACGGCGAATGGGACGAATACACCACGGCCGCGGATGCCAGGCAGTTTGGCAAACATGTGCGTCATAGCCATTTCAGCACCATTCCCACGGCCGGACATTTCCTCGACATGGAGCACAAGTCCGCCTGCCGGGATTCTCGTCATGCCCTGCTGGACTTCCTCAAGCCCAGCCACCAGGAAAGCCGGGCGCGCTACTACCGATACGTCCAGGAACACCATGCGCAAGCCATGTGAGCAGGCCAGGTCACGGGCAACGGTCCCGCCCTGCAACCGTTTGCCCGCGATCAGCCTCGGCGCAAAGCGCGTCCGGGACAGTCGCTAAAACACAGATTTTCAAAGAAAAACTTCAATTGCACGGCAACATCTGGTACAAAGTGGCCACCCGAGCGGGTGTCATGAATGGCATCACGTCAGCGGTCCGGACTGATGACGAGTGTTCTCGCCTGGACAAGCCGCTTCGGTGAGCAAGAGAGATGTAAAAAGCGGGTATAGTTTAGTGGTAAAACGAAAGCTTCCCAAGCTTTAGTTGAGGGTTCGATTCCCTCTACCCGCTCCAGAAATCAAGTCCGACGTTGCTTGAAATGGCGACGAAGACATAAAGAACCGGCTCCCAGCAGCCGGTTTTTTTATGGGCGGATTTTGAACCCTGCCCTGGATCAATGTTTATCCGCCCACCCCTCACCAACGAACAGCCTGTCGTAGTATTCTTGCGCCCAAACTTGATTTCGCTTTGGCATTCACCGTGAATCCAGGGAAATCCCGCCACGCAAAACACTTGACCTGAGCCTAGGATCCGCTGAATGGACGCCCCTCAAATTGCTGCTCTCATTGTTGAACGCTTGAACGAGCTGAGCGCCGACATCCAAAGCCAATGGAATAACCCGCAAGGTACACAGACACGGCACTTCATCATCGACGGACTACTCTCCGACGAGATGGCTCAACAGATTTACGATGCATTCCCGAAAAACGCCGACGGTTTCTACGACAGGCAGTCATTTCGTGAAAAGAAGAAAACCTTGGGCGACCTGTCCGAACATCCCGAGATCCTCAGCTCGATCACCTTCGCGGTACAGCACCCGTCCGTCGTGGGCAGGATTGCAGAACTGGTGGGCATCGAGGGCATCCTGCCCGACCCGACCCTCTACGCCGGCGGCCTGTCGATGATGTTCAAGGATGACTTCCTCAACCCTCATATCGACAACAGCCATGATGCCGCGCGCGCCCTGTATCGTCGGCTGAACCTGCTCTACTACGTGGCACCGGACTGGTCCCTGGAGAACGGGGGGAACTTCGAACTGTGGGACCCACAGGTAAAAGTGCAGAAAACCCTGGTGTCGAAGTTCAATCGCCTGGTGGTGATGGAAACGAACAAATACTCCTGGCATTCGGTGAGCAAGGTTCAAGTGGAGGGGCCACGCTGCTGCGTCTCCAACTACTACTTCTCCAAGGAGTCGCCTGATGCAGAGGACAAGGAATATTTCCATGTAACGTCATTCAATGGCCGACCGGATGAGCCCGGGCGTCGTGCACTTGGCGTTGTCGATAACACCCTGCGCAACGCCGTCTCAAAGCTACTGCGTTTCGGTAGGGGGAAGGACCAGGCGGGTAAACCCAAGTCTTGAAAAAGGGGGCCTGAGAGTCGCAGCCCCTCCGCAGTATTCTCAGTGCCCATCTACCAAACACTCGCCGGCGGCTTGTCAGCCTTCCAGCGGCGCCCCCTCGGCTGAGCCACCACTCGAAGCGACCTTCGCCGTAACCGAAACGGGATCGGTTGCAAGCGCTGGTGTCGGCTTTTGCTTCATCAGGCTGAACAAAGTCGCGGTGGCGCTGGTCAGCGAGGCGCTGAGCGTCGCCAGTTCGCTGTTCAGCGCTCCCAGTTGCTGGGCCTTCTGTTCGTCGTTCAAATGCCCGCTGGCCAGTGCCTGAATCTGCGCACGTTTTTCTTCGATCTGTTTCTGCAGGTCGGCCATCATTTTGTGCAGCCTTTCGATCTGCTTGGCTTGGGCGGTCACCGAAGTCTTCGAAGCGGTTCCGGAAGCATTCGATGCCGCCAGTCCCTCGGACGAAATCTTCACCTTGACCCCTTCGACCGCCTGGCCCGAACGGCTGACAGGCTTGTCTTTCGCGGCAGCGGACAAAGTCGGCGCCGATTGCTGGGTCGGACTGTGAATGGAAACGCTGCTGATGGAAACCATGTCGATACTCACTCAGATCCCTGTATCGGCTTATCGGCGTCCGGGAAACGGACTTGAGCGAAATGCAAGCACGCCGATACATGGCAACAGGCGGCTCCCCCGCTGCCCCTGAGTTCAACCACAACAATTACGGCCAGAGCCCTGCAAGACCGAGAGATATTGCCCTTCCAAGAAACAACCAGCGGTTCATTGGAGTTGCCTGGCAGTGCCTCCAGAGTCGGTCGTCTCAGCAGAACGCTTCATCCCGTACATCGCCTCATCCGCATGCTTGAACAACTGCTGCGCCTCCTCGCCATTCTCCGGATACAGGGCAATGCCGATGCTGGGCATGATGCTCAGCTCGTACCCGTCCCAGACCATCGGTTCGTTCAGCAATCGGCGGATCTTGTCGGCGACCTGTGCCGCCGACTCTCCCAGGTGCAACTGCTCCAGCAGGATGACGAACTCATCGCCACCGATACGTGCGACGGTATCGGTTTCGCGCACGCACTGCTGCAGCCGTCGGGCAACTTCCTGTAGCAACAGATCGCCGACCGCATGGCCGAAGTTGTCGTTGACCTGCTTGAACTTGTCCAGGTCGACATACAGCAGGGCCAATTGCTTCTGTTCCCGCCGAGCCCTGCCCAGGGCCAACTTCAAGCGCTCCTGCAGGAAGCTCCGATTGGGCAGGTGAGTCAGTTGGTCGTAACGCGCCATGTACTGCAGACGCGCATGCAACTGCTTGCGCTCGATGGCCGCCGCCACCTGGGCCGAGACGAACTGCAGCAGGTCCTGGTCGTGTCCACTGTAACGCTCGCCCCCCGAACTCTTGGCCAACAATGCGCCAATGATGCCGTTCTGCGACGACAGCGGCACACCGAGGCAAGGCGCCTCGTCTTCGTTATGCAGCAATGGCTGGCCACTGCGCACGATCTGCGCACAGTGACCGTCGACGTTGCATGACGTGCGCCGGTCATCCATGTGGTAGGGAAAGCTAAGCTGGTCACGCGTATTGTCGTACAGCGCCACGCAGAAACTCTGCGCCGGCAGCCACTCGCCCACGATCTGGTGCACCCGCTGGAACAGCGTCAACAAATCTTCGGTCGCGTGGGCCGCCTCGGAGATCGCGTAGAGCGCCGCCTGCTTCGCTTCGGCCAGTTTGAGTTCGGTAATGTCCCGGGCGACGGCAATGCGCAACTGGTCGGCCTGCGACCAACGGGCCGACCACATGATGTGGACCACCTGGCCATCCTTGCGCACGTAGCGGTTTTCAAAATGCGGCTTGGGCTCACCGGCCATGATCTGTGCAGCAGCCTTGAGGGTGCGCTCACGGTCGGCAGGCAGGACCAGTTCGATCATCGACGTGCCGACCAGTTCCGCCGGGGTGTAGCCGAAGATCCGCTCGCAGGCCGCACTGACGAAAACGAAGCGGCCTTGGACATCGACGGCGCAGACGGCATCAAGCAGCAGGTCGAAAAAGCTGGAGACTGGTGTGACAGTTTTACTTTCCATCAGGAAGACGTCGCCCGAAAAATTTAGCGTCAGTATCTGTCCCTGGGAAAATTCCGGCGTCCTGCCCTCCGCCGTCAACTCAAGCCTTGTTCGGCAACAACCCCGGCAATGCATGAGCCAACGCATTTATGGCAAAGCCGATGAACATCACCCCACATAAACGCGTGATCATCAATTCATGTCGCTGGTACAACACCCGGACCCGCTGCGCACCGACAACACCGATGAGAATAGCGTATGCCGCCACCCCGCCAAGGAAACTGAGAAAAATCAGCCCCGGCAGCATCGACCAGCTCAGCAGTTCGGCACGGCTGGAAAGCAGCGCAGTGAAGGTTGCGACCGCCACCGGGTAGGCCTTGGGATTGGTCAGGCCGAACAGGATGCCGTGCCAGAACGGCTGCCGGGCCGCGCCCTGTGGCGCGTCACCGCTGGCACGACGGCTGCGCAGGGCTCGCCAGCCCAGCCAGAACAGGTACAGGCCACTGATCACTCCGAGCATATCGAAGGCGCTGCTGCCGATTTCCCGGGCGCCGACGATCGCGACCAGGGCCGTGCTGCACCAGATCACATCGCCCAGCAGGTGGCCGCAGAGAAATCCAGCGCCGGCCCGTCGTCCCCGTGCCGCACCGATACCGAATACCGCCAGCACGCCGGGGCCCGGAGTGATGCCATAGATGAAGCCCGAGGCAAGCACGGCCATGAGCAACGAAGGGGTCATAGAAACTCCGGAACGAGGGGCGAATGGATTGGAGTCTATCCCAGGCCAATCCGTCGCAATACCCTCGGATGCGGCTGATCAGTTCCGTCGGTCGAGTACGTTCGCCACCAGGCGGTCGACCCACCCCCAGATCCGCTGCTTGACCCGGCGCCACAGCGGTCGCTTCTTCCAGTCCGCGAGACTGACCGGCTGGCTGAGTTCGAAGTCGGCCACGAAACTGGCCACCACTGCGGCAGTCAGGGCCGGGTCCAGGGCCTCGAGATTGGCCTCCAGGTTGAAGCGCAGGTTCCAGTGGTCGAAGTTACACGAACCGATGCTGACCCAGTCGTCGACCAGCACCATCTTCAGGTGCAGGAAACACGGCTGGTATTCGAAGATCCGTACCCCGGCCCTGAGCAGACGCGGATAGTAGCGATGACCGGCATAACGCACCGAGGGATGATCGGTACGCGGCCCGGTCAGCAGCAACCGCACGTCCACCCCGCGCTGGGCGGCCCGGCGCAGCGAGCGCCGGACCTTCCAGGTCGGCAGGAAATACGGGGTCGCCAGCCAGATCCGCTGCTTGCCACTGTTTAGCGCACGCACCAGCGATTGCAGGATGTCGCGATGCTGCCGGGCATCGGCATAAGCCACCCGCCCCAAACCCTGCCCCGCCGCCGGCAGCCTGGGCACGCGCGGCAGGCCGAAGTGGGCAATGGGTTTCCAGGCCGCACGTTGTTCGTTGGCCAACCATTGGCGGTCGAACAGCAATTGCCAGTCGAGGACCAGCGGTCCCTCGATCCGCACCATCACCTCATGCCATTCGAAGCGATCGTCGCTGGGAGTCCAGAACTCATCGGTGACACCCGTGCCGCCGACCACCGCCAGCGCACTGTCCACCAGCAACAGCTTGCGATGGTCACGGTACAGGTTGCGAATGCCCCGCCGCCAACGCAGGCGGTTGTAGAAACGCAGCTCGACGCCGGCCTCGACCAACCGTCGGCGCAGCCCCAGGGTGAAAGCCAGGCTGCCATAGTCATCGAACAGGCAACGCACACGGACCCCGCGCTCGGCAGCCTGGACCAGCGCCTGGACCATGGCCTCGGCGCACTCGCCGGCCTCGACCAGGTAGAGTTCCAACTCGACCCGCGACTCGGCCCGGGCGATCGCCACCAGCATGCGCGGGAAAAACGCCGGGCCATCGACCAGCAGTTCGAAGGCGTTGTCGTTGCGCCAGGGAAAGACCGCGCCGGACATGGTTCAGCGCGCCGTGAAAATCAGCACCGCACCCACCGGCACCGACAGACTGATGGCCGACAGGCCGGCAAGCTTGCGCAACTCCGCCAGGCCCGGCAGCAGGTCGAAATCCTCGGCGTGCACCACCAGCGGCTCCAGAGTCACCACTTGGAAACGCCGATCGTCCAGCCGGGTCGCCAGCAACTCGGCGTTATAACTGTGCTCCTTGCCGTGCAGGCGCACCACCAGTGGCAGCCGCAGTTCCAATTGGGCACCGGGGGCCAGATCGTTGATCGGCTGGATGTTGATCTGCGCGACGACCTGCGCCTCGGGATACTGTCTGATCTCGAACAGCTCGCGCCGCAGGCGCTCATCGCGCAGTGGAATCCCGGTGCTGACCGACTCCAGTTCGACATCGAGCGTTGCCACACCCTGGCGATCGATCTTGCCATGCAGGGTCAGGAAACGATGGACTTCGGAAATATCGGCATTCTTGGTGCTGACAAACGACAGGCGTGAGGACTCGTTGTCCAGGTACCAGTTGGCGTGGGCCGGCAAGGCCAGCACCCCGAGCAGGGCCAGAAGAAGGCGGGACCGGTGCATGCAAGCTCCTGATTGAACGTAGGCGCCACCTTACCCGGCCACGAGGGCGCTAGTAAACGGTGTTCAGGGTTTGAGCCGGCAGCCTTCGCGTTCGTTCACCCAGACTGCCGTGGCCTCGCGCCCCAGGCCCTCGGCGCTGACCCGACGTTGGCGAGGGTCATCCAGCAGGCGACTGACCGGCACCGATTGCTTCACATAACCCAGGCAATAGTCGGCGGCGTTGTTCATCACATACCGGCAGGAGCAGTACTCCTTGGCGGTATAGGCGCTGATGATCTGCGGGAACGCGCGCAGGGCCACGCGCTCGTGCCAGATCCAGCCGAGCAGCGCCACCAGCAGCAACACCAGCAGGCTGATGAAAGGGTGACGACGAACGAAGCGGGTTGACCTCATGGCAACACCTTCGGCCCGAAAGCCGCCATGGCCAGCTTGAGCAGTTCGTTGTGACGATAACTGCCATCGCGGTCATCGCCGTAACGCACGATCACCAGGCCGGCACTGGGGATGACATACAGCGCCTGGCCCCAGTGCCCGAGGGCGGCGAAGGTGTCGGAAGGTGCATCCGGCCAGGGTTTGCGTGCGCCATCGATTGACCGATTGAGCCACCACTGGCCACCACCCACCGCTTCATCCTGCCCCGGCTTGTAGCCGGAAAACGCCCGGCGATTGAACTCGACCCAGGCCCTGGGCAGCAGTTGCCGGTCCTGCCAGCGACCGTCGCGCTCCATCAGCAGGCCGATGCGAGCCAGGTCGCGAGCAGTCAGGTAGGCATAGGAGGAAGCGACAAAGGTGCCGTTGCCATCACGCTCCCAGACCGCCCCGTGGATACCTAGTGGATCGAACAGTGCCGTCCACGGGTAGTCCGGGTAGCGCTTGGCCCCGACGACTCCGCGCAGGGCCGCCGCCAGGGCATTGCTGTCGCCGCTCGAATAACGAAAGGCCTGGCCGGGTGCAGCGTATTCGCCCTGCCTGGCGGTATAGCCAGCCATGTCGGCATGACCGAGGGTATAGAGCATTGCCACCACCGAGGAATTCAGCGGAGCGTATTCATAGTCTTCCTGCCAATCGATACCGGACGACCAGTGCAACAGGTGTTCCAGGGTGATCTCCGGGTGCGCCTGGAACGCCGGATAGAACTTCGCCACCGGATCGTGCAACTGGAACAGGCCCTCGCCATAGGCGACGCCGAGGACCGTGGCCATGATGCTCTTGCTGATCGACCAGGTCAGGTGCGGCGTGTCGACATGAGTCGGCCCGGCATAACGCTCGTAGACAATCTGGCCATGATCGATCACCAATAGCGCATCGGTGCGCACACCCTTGCGGGTATCGTCATCCCGCGCCGGGAAGGCATAGGCCTGCAAGGCTTCGACAGCGGGACCGGCAGCCTGTGAACCGTGCGGCCATTCAGCGCCGGGCCAGCTCTCGGCGCGAGTGGTGGAACTGACAATCAGCAGGAAAACCGCAAGAAAGGTCGAACCCTTGGGCATGTGACAAGCTCGGAGAAATAGCTTGCGACCAGTCTAGCGGGACTTGATGACAGTTGCGCTCACGCTCACGCTCACGCCAACGCCTTCGCCAGGCGCTTGGCACGGGCGCCTGCGGCAACGTCCAGCACGCCGCGGTCGCGCATCCACATATCCCGCCAGTCCGACGGACCTGCCGCGAAGGCCGACTCCAATTCCGCCTTGAGCCCGTCGAACTGGGCGAACAGGCCACCGAGCAGGATATGCCCCGCAGTCGAGGCCGGATTTTGCCGACTGGCTTCGGATAACCCGGCCAGCAGGCCGAGCAGGCGCAATTGCAGGGCCTGCGGCCAATCGCTGTCCTGGCCGACGCCCAGTAACCACGCGGTCAGCGCACTGAGGACATAGACGTCCTCCAAGGTACGGAACGGCTTGACGTAGGCATCCCAGCCATCACCGGCCAGGCGTTCGCAGGCCGCCTGGTCGAAATGCACCCGACCGTGGCTGATATCCGGCATCAGCGGCAATGGCGGCAGGCTCTCCAGGCGAATGCCCGGCTCGCCAGGGTAAACGACCGCCAGGCTCAACCGCGGTGATTCGCCCGGTTCTTCACTGCGGGCGGCAACCAAAAGCCAGTCGGCGGCCTCGCCAGCCGTGACGAAATCCTTGCGACCGCTCAGCCGCAGGCCTTCGAGGCGCGTCTGCATGTCGGCCGGGCGCAGGCTGTGCTGTTCGGTGGCGCACAACGCGCCGAGGCTGGCCGGGGCACTGGGCCACAAAACACGCAGGGCCGCCTGGTATCCCACCAGGAATGCCAGGCCCGGGGAGGCCATGACGTGGCCGCCACGGACCGCCAGCTCGAACGGCGTCACCGCTCCCAGCGTCTCCAGCCACTGCACGTAGCCCTCCGCCAGATCGCTTGGCGCAGGCTGGCGTTGGGGTGGGTCGATCAGAAAGGACCAAGGCATGGCGGGCTCCTGGGGGGCTGTCATATAAGCATCACCAAAGCTTCATGGCGATGACACCGGGGCTACATAGCCTGACTTTGCACAACAAAGTCGACTGGCCGCAACCCTGGCCGGCAACCGGAGACGCGTCATGACTCAGATCGCCCGCATCAGCGACACCGGCAATGAACGCCGCCTGCAAGCCGAACGCCTGTTGGGCGCCGCGGCCTTGCAAGAAGCCCAGGCCTTGCGCTTCAACGTTTTCAGCGGCGAGTTCAATGCCAAGCTGAAAGGCGCCGAGCTCGGGTTGGACATGGATGATTATGATGTGCACTGCACCCACATCGGTGTGCGCGACCTGAACAGCGGTCGGCTGGTGGCAACCACCCGCCTGCTCGACCACAAGGCCGCCAACACGCTTGGACGGTTCTACAGTGAAGAAGAATTCAGCCTGCATGGCCTGGGCCACCTGCAGGGCCCGATCCTGGAAATCGGCCGTACCTGCGTCGATCCGGCCTACCGCAACGGCGGCACCATCGCCGTGCTCTGGGGCGAACTGGCCGAAGTGCTCAACCAGGGCGGCTACAGCTACCTGATGGGTTGCGCGAGCATCCCGATGCAGGATGGCGGCATCCAGGCCCACGCGATCATGCAACGCCTGCGTGAACGCTACCTGAGCACCGAACACCTGCGCGCCGAACCGAAGAAGCCGCTGCCAACCCTGGACATCCCCGGCAACGTCATCGCTGAAATGCCGCCGCTGCTCAAGGCCTACATGCGCCTGGGCGCGAAGATCTGCGGCGAACCGTGCTGGGACGAAGACTTCCAGGTAGCCGACGTGTTCATCCTGCTCAAGCGCGACGAGTTGTGCCCGCGTTACGCCCGGCACTTCAAGGCGGCCGTGTAATGAGCCGGCTGCGGGTATACGGGCGGATCGCCCGGGTACTGCTGGTGGTGACGCTCGGCTTGAGCATGGCCAGTGTGTTTGGCGCCTTCGAACGACTGGGGATCGCCAACTCGATGGCGCGTCGGCAGAGCTGGTCGCGGTTTTTCATGGCCCGCCTGAGCAATGCCCTGCCCTTTCGCGTGACGGTGCGCGGCCAACTGCCGACACAGCCGATGCTGTGGGTCAGCAACCACGTATCGTGGACCGATATCGCCCTGCTCGGCGCGCTGACGCCACTGTCGTTCCTGTCCAAGGCCGAGGTGCGCACCTGGCCGGTGGCCGGCTGGCTGGCAGCAAAGGCTGGCAGCCTGTTCATCCGCCGGGGCTCGGGTGACAGCCAGTTGGTGCGCAAGCAGATGACCCGTCACCTGGAGCAGGAACATCCCTTGTTGATGTTCCCGGAAGGCACCACCACCGATGGCCGTTCCCTGCGCACATTTCATGGTCGCCTGCTGTCGGCGGCCATCGATGCGCACGTGTCGCTGCAACCGGTGGCGATCCGTTACAGCCGTGACGGGCAACCGGACACACTGGCCCCGTTCATCGGCGATGATGATCTGCTCTCGCACCTGATGCGCCTGTTCTCCAACGACCAGGGCGATGTGGAAATCCAGTTGCTGCAGCCGATTCCCTGCAATGGCCAGGAACGTGCGGCCCTGGCGTTCCAGGCGCAGCAGGCGGTGCAGATGGCCCTGTTTGGCGAGACCGCCGAAGTGAAACGCCCGGTTCCACGCCCGGTGGTCACCGGCGAGGCGGAAGCCGCCTGATAATCGCCGCATATCCGTGGGAGCGGGCAAGCCCGCTCCTACAGGTACTCCCGCGAAAATGCCTGCAGCTCGGGATAGAACGAGCGAAAATCCTCGCTCAACGGCTCGTACAGCGCCTCCAACTCGGCCATGGCATGGGCCATTTCCTCCGGCCGCGACAAGCGCCGGGAAATCCCCCGCAGCACCGGCCCCAACACATCGAACCGCCGATACGAACCCAGCCAGTCATCCGCTGCCATATAAGGCGCGATCTGTGCCAGCCGCCCCGGCAAGCGTGGCTCACCGGCCAGTACCCGATAGACTCCGGCGGTAAAACTCTCCAGCGAGCCTTCGGCATACAGGGCCCAGTCCCGGGCCAGGCAATGATCGAAAAACACATCCAGGACGATCCCGGCATACCGCCGACGGGTCAGCTCGAAACGCGATAGCGCCTGGCCCACCAGGGGATGGCTGTCGGTAAACACATCAATGCGCCGATGCAGCTGGATAGCGGCCTCGATCGAAGGCGTGAACTGCCCGTCCACGCGGCCCTTGACGAAGTCGCCGTAGAGGCTGCCGAGCAGTTGTTCCGGGTGCTGGCCACCCAGATGGAGATGCGCGAGATAATTCATGCCTGCAAGCTTAGCACCCTCCGCATCTATATCGTTATAACCCGATATAGCGATTTACGCTGATGACAGAGCAAAATCATATTGGTATATCGCGAAATAGCGATTTATATTTCGCTCTATCGCGATATACCGTTTTATCACCCCCGAGACACCGCCATGACCATCGACCTCGACGAAATAATAAAAGCGCTGGCACACCCAGTACGCCGAGACATCCTCCACTGGCTGAAAGACCCGAAAGTCCAGTTCCCCGACCAACTGCACAACCATGAGTACGGCATCTGCGCCGGACAGATCGACCAACGCTGCGGCCTGTCGCAGTCCACCGTGTCGGCGCACCTGGCGACCTTGCAACGGGCCGGCCTGATCAGCAGCCAGAAAGCGGGCCAGTGGCACTTCTTCAAACGCAACGAGGAAACCATCCAGGAATTCCTCCGCATCATGAGCCAAGAGCTCTAAAAGGACCGCAGACAATGCCCCTCTCGCTACTCATCCTGGCCCTGAGCGCCTTTGCCATCGGTACCACCGAGTTCGTCATCATGGGCCTGCTGCCCGATGTGGCGGCCGACCTCGGCGTGTCGATCCCCGGTGCCGGCTGGCTGGTGACCGGCTACGCCCTCGGCGTGGCGATCGGTGCACCGTTCATGGCCATGGCCACCTCGCGGCTGCCACGCAAGGCGGCCCTGGTGGTGCTGATGGGCATCTTCATCATCGGCAACCTGCTGTGTGCCATTGCCAGCGACTATAACGTGCTGATGCTGGCACGGATCATCACCGCCCTGTGCCATGGCGCCTTCTTCGGCATCGGCTCGGTCGTCGCGGCCAACCTGGTGGCCCCGGACAAGCGCGCCTCCGCCGTGGCCCTGATGTTCACCGGGCTGACCCTGGCCAACGTCCTCGGCGTTCCCCTGGGCACCGCCCTCGGCGTTCCCCTGGGCACCGCCCTCGGCGTTCCCCTGGGCACCGCCCTCGGCCAACAGGCCGGCTGGCGCTCGACCTTCTGGGCCGTGACCGTCATCGGCGTGATCGCGCTGATCGGCCTGATCCGCTTCCTGCCGGCCAGGCATGACGAGGAAAAACTCGACATGCGCGCCGAACTCGGCGCACTCAAGGGTGCCGGCCTGTGGCTGTCGCTGAGCATGACCGCGCTGTTCTCCGCCGCCGTGTTCGCCCTCTTCACCTACATCGCGCCGCTGCTTGGCGAAGTCACCGGCGTCTCGCCACGCGGCGTGACCTGGACCCTGGTGCTGATGGGCCTGGGCCTGACCGTCGGCAACATCATTGGCGGCAAGCTGGCAGACCGCAATCTTGCCGCGACACTGATCGGCGTGTTCATCGCCATGGCCGTGCTGGCCAGCGTGCTGACCTGGACCAGCGTGCTGCTCATTCCCGCCGAGATCACCCTGTTCCTCTGGGCCACGGCCTGCTTCGCCGCTGTCCCGGCGCTGCAGATCAACGTAGTGACCTACGGCCAGGCGGCCCCCAACCTGGTCTCGACCCTGAACATCGGCGCCTTCAACGTCGGCAACGCCCTCGGCGCCTGGGTCGGCGGCAGCGTCATCGCCCACGGCATGGGCCTCACCAGCGTGCCCCTGGCCGCCGGCGCACTGGCAGTGCTCGCGCTGCTGGTGACCCTGATCACCTTTCGCCAGAACGGCAATGCCGGGCTGGCCCCCGCTAGCAACTAATCATCAAGAGGGTTGTACACATGACAACTATTTTCGATCCGATCAAACTGGGCGACCTCGAACTGCCGAACCGCATCGTCATGGCGCCGCTGACCCGCTGCCGGGCCGACGAGGGCCGTGTACCGAACGCGTTGATGGCCGAGTACTACGTCCAACGCGCCTCTGCCGGGCTGATCCTCAGCGAGGCGACCTCGGTGACGCCGATGGGCGTCGGCTACCCGGACACCCCCGGCATCTGGTCCAACGACCAGGTCCGCGGCTGGACCAACGTGACCAAGGCCCTGCATGCCGCCGGTGGCCGGATCTTCCTGCAACTGTGGCACGTCGGCCGGATTTCCCACCCGTCCTACCTGGACGGTGAACTGCCGGTCGCCCCCAGCGCGATTCAGCCCAAGGGCCACGTGAGCCTGGTCCGTCCGCAAGCGGACTACCCGACCCCGCGCGCACTGGAAACCGCAGAAATCGCCGACATCGTCGAGGCCTATCGCGTTGGCGCGGAAAATGCCAAGGCCGCCGGTTTCGACGGCGTGGAAATCCACGCAGCCAACGGCTACCTGCTCGACCAGTTCCTGCAGAGCAGCACCAACCAGCGCACCGACCAATACGGCGGCTCCCTGGAAAACCGTGCCCGCCTGCTGCTCGAAGTGACCGACGCCGTAGTGGAAATCTGGGGCGCGGGCCGCGTTGGCGTCCACCTGGCCCCACGTGCCGACTCCCACGACATGGGCGACGACAACCTGGCGGAAACCTTCACCTACGTCGCCCGTGAACTGGGCAAGCGTGGCATCGCGTTCATCTGCTCGCGGGAAAAGGAAGCCGACGACAGCCTCGGCCCACAACTGAAGGCGGCGTTTGGCGGCACCTACATTGCCAACGAACGATTCACCAAGGACAGTGCCAACGCCTGGCTCGCCGAGGGCAAGGCCGATGCCGTGGCCTTCGGCGTGCCATTCATCGCCAACCCGGACCTGCCGGCCCGCCTGAAGGCAGGCGCCGAGCTGAATGCGCCGCATCCTGAAACCTTCTACGGCAAGGGCCCGGTCGGCTACATCGACTACCCGACGCTGTAAGCGCAGAAAAGTCAGTAGTGTGTGCAGGCCCCGGTTCGAAAGAGCCGGGGCTTTTTCGTCTTAGTTGAATGTCCCGAACTGACTATCGGAAAACACTCACAAAATAGAGAGTGGTTTTCCCCGAGCTTTTTTGGGCGCAATCCGCATACTTGCCTGACGCCTCAGGAGCACGGGGCGGATTGCAGCGTCAGGGAATGGCGCTGCCAACGCGAGCCACCTAAAAGGACTTAACATGTACCTCCTGCAAATACTGGGCATAGCCCTGTCCTGCGCGACCCTTTCCGGCCTCTTGTCACTGGCCGCCTATGCCTCGGGACCCGAGCCCCTGGCGACGGTCACCGTGGAGATCCGCAACGACTCGCCACAACCGCTCGAACTGCTCGGCACCGGTCTCGACCTGCAGGGGGCTCCGGTCTCGAACTTCTCCATCGCCAGCGGCGAACGTCGGGAACTGCGCCTGGAGGGGCCACGGGCCTGGTTCATCTACGGTTCCGGGCCACGCAAATGCCGGTTCGTTGCCCAGCAATCGCTGCGGCAACGCTTCACCGACTCGGAACACACCAGCTACCTGCCCACCTGGACCCGCCAGGCCGAGTCGATCGGCGAACGCGCAGCCTCCTGCAAGGCGCGCCTGAGCAGGCCCCTCAAGGCCCCACCCTACAGCTACAGCGTGGAATTCAGCATGAGCTGAGCCGTTGACGGCGCGCAAGCCCTCTTCATCGAGCGTGTCAGCGTCACTCGAAACGCTGACACCAATGGAAAATTCCCACAGAACAAACGGAAACCATTCCTATTTAGTCCCCCTTCCTGCGGCCGATTCTTGAAGCATCTGAGCGATGCAGTGATCGGCCCAAAAGGAGGACAGCAACATGGCATCCAAGCCTCAGCGGCAAGCTGAATGGCTGCCCTGGCAACATCAGCACAAGCCGTACATCAAGGCTGCCGAAACGGGCGGCATGCGGCTGGCTGAACGGGGTGTGGCATGACCCTCCTCGAACACTACGGCCCGCTACCCGGACAGGTGCTTGCCGAGGCCATCGACAACCTGCGACTGGCCGGTCGACGCGCCGGGCTCAGCCTGCTGGTGTCGGGCGTCGGCGTGATGAACGTGATGCTGATGAACCTGGCCGAACGGCGCCGGGAGATCGGCCTGCGCCTGGCGCTCGGCGCGCGTCCCCGGGATATCCGCAATGCCTTCCTCTGCGAGACGCTGTGCCTGTCGCTGCCCGGCGTCCTCCTGGGAGCGCTGCTGGGCAGCCTCGCCGCGCTCGTCTTCAGCCATTTCGCCGGGTGGCCCCTGCGCCTGAGCCTGGTCGCCCTGCTGCTCGGCACCGGCAGTTCCCTGCTGACCGGGGTGTTCTTCGGCCTGCATCCGGCCCTCAAGGCCTCTCGCCTGCAACCCATGGAAGCACTACGGGAGACTGCCTATGAGTAACTAACACCGGAACACCACTTACAACTCAAATATCTCTCTATTTTTCAGGAATACCATCATGAAAAAGGTGCTTTCGCTCGCCTTGATTTTGGCCAGCACTCAAACTTTTGCAGCGGATGCCAGCATTACAAAATCGCAAAGACCACCTAGCCTTCACAGCTATATAAACACAGCAACATCAATACACCGAGCGCAACGCGCTGACTTCCTTCATCCAATCAACATCCAGATGAGGCTCAGAAATATTCGCTGGAGCACAACCTTCTTTCCTGAAGCAATCAACGAGAAAGTAAGGATCTGCTACTTCGAGCCTTACTCCAGTACCGAAATCGATTGTCAATTCATCAGTCCAAATTCGACAGGAAACATCAACACATTCAATCAAAAACGTTTCGGACAGGGTGTAAAGGTTTATCTCACACACATATCGGAAGATCTGAAAATTACTGCGCACCCGCAAGGGGAAGACAGCATCACCTTTGAATACAGCTACTAGCAGGGAGCTGCTCCGTCAGCCAAACAGACTGACGGAGCATCCATACATCTGGAGAATCAAGTGATATGAAAATCACTCAAACAGGCAATTCATACAACTACGCGCCCCCAACCCCCCTCTATCCCGCAAAAGCGAACGAAGAAAAACCTACTAGTAAAACCAACTCACCATCGGTCTCGATCAGTGGTCATGCGCTGCTAATAACTCATATGTACGGAGGAGAGCCCAACCCACACTTTGAAACAGTGCTAGATTCAACAAAAAGCGAGAAATACTACCTGACCCAAGCTGACAGAAATCTATTGGCAAGCATCTACGAGTTCGCCCAGGAACAGGGGGCATCCCCCAGATATGTAACATGTTTGGCCAGAGATCTGGCGACCTATCGCCAATTTCAAAATGGCACGATGCTACACAACTTGAACTGTGGACATAATTACGATACCGAAGGACATCGACTGAGTTACAGTTTCCTCGACAAGGACGCGGCAACAGCCGAAAGAATTCTCAAGAGTGAAGCCTTAAAAGGCAGCGCCCTGGATCAGGATTTCATTCGCTATATGATGGACCCTGGCTTTGGCGCTCACCATCTCTTCGATTTTGACTTTCTGGAAACAGTCATCAGCCGCTTTTCCACTACAGGCGACCCAGATGTAAAACTGCCTCCCCAATTCCAGACCTACGAAAGCAAGCAGGGCTACATCGAACATAAATCTGCGGAAATTCTCCACCCCCTGACACTGGAACGCATGGCCAAAAAGCAGCAAGCCTCCACCACCGAGAACAGCACCACGCCCTCCGCCGAGCCCGGCGCAACAACCACCGAAACCCTGAAGGACGTCTGGCACAGGGCCCTGCTGCAAATGATGCGCAAGGGCGGCTGGCAATCTTCTTTGGCCACCTTCCTCAGCGGCAAGCGCAACGGCTGACGGCCGCTCCCGGGGTCAGCCGCGCTTGCGCTGCCCCCAGGCCACCAACAATCCGCTCAGGCAGATCACCCCGATACCGAATACGGCAAACACGTCCGGCATGTGGTCGAAAACCAGGTAGCCATACATGCCGGCGAAAAGAATCTGCCCGTAGCTGAACGGTGCCAGCATCGCCGGTGGGGCGTGCCGGAAGGCCTGGGTCAGCAGCAGATGGCCGAGCATGCCGCAGGTACCCAGGCCGATCATGAACAGGCCGTGGACCAGGGTCGGCGCGCTCCAGAAGAACGGCAGCATCGCACTCATGATCAGGGTATTGAGGATACCGGTGAGAAAGTTGCTGGTAGTCGGGCTGTCGATGCCGCTGAGCATGCGGGTCAGCAGTTGATAGAAACCGAAGCACAACGCCGAACAAAGTGGTAGCAGGATCGCCGGGGTGAACAGCGAGCTGCCAGGGCGGATGATGATGAGCACCCCGACAAAACCGGCGATCACCGCCGCCCACTGGCCACGGCTGACCCGCTCGCCCAACAGCGGAACCGAGAGGGCCGTCACCAACAGAGGCGCAAGAAAGTTGACCGAGGTGGCTTCCGCCAGGGGGATATAGCGCAGACCTGTGGTGAAGAACAGGCTGGTACCGATCAGGCAAAGCGCCCGCAGCAGTTGCAGACCGGGCCGTTTGGTGCGCACCACCGCCGACAGGCCACTGCGCGGCACGAAGATCACCAGCATCATCAGGGTGTGGACCACATAACGGGCCCAGACCACCATCACGATCGGGTAGAACCCCGACAGGTACTTGGACAACGCGTCATGGCTGGCGAACAGCAGCACCGCCATGCAGATCAGCGCAATGCCCTTGAGTGGTTGCTCAGCACTCTTGTGCAGCAGGTTGGGTACATTCATTCACAGGCTCGCAACAAATTCAGTACAAAATACTTAGCACACTAACTACCAAGATGCGCCGTACCGGTATATAAATGTTGCCCGCTGTCGAGGCACGTACCGTCAGGCCGATGTGACTGGCACGGAAGATATTGACACAACTAGACTCACTTACGCATTTTGACTCAATTGCGTAGGCTGGGGCTCAGGCGCAGCATGTCCAGGCCGGTATCGACCCAACGCTCGGCATCCTTGTTCAGGTCGAAGCTGTCCGGCACCAACAACCATTGATACAGGGTGCCATCGATCCAGGCATGGAGACTGATTGCCGCACGGACCGTGTCGAGATTCTCGGGAAGCTGTCCCCGGTTCACCGCATTGCGCAAGGCTCGCTCGATGTGTTCGTTGCAGTCCAGGCTGACTGCACGGCGCTGGCGGCGCAGGTCACACATTTCATCGGTGAACTCGCACTTATGAAACAAAATCTCATTAATGCGCCGGACTTTCGGGTCAAGAGCAATCTGTTGAAACAAGTGAATCAGCAACTGCCGCATGCAGCCCAACGGATCGGGTTCGTCCTGGTCTTCGCTGGCCTTGGCCATGTCATCCAGCGGCTCACGCAGCGAATCGAGCATCGCCTGCACCAGGTCGGCCTTGTTGCTGAAATGCCAGTAGATGGCACCGCGCGTGACGCCCGCCAGGGTCGCAATATCGGCCAGGGTGGTGCGCGCCACGCCGCGCTCGTAGAACGCCTTCTCGGCGGCTTCGAGTATCTGCCTGCGGGTTTCCTGAGCTTCTTCTTTGGTACGACGAACCATGGCAGTAAAACCTCGATCAGGGTGCCGCGGATTTCCCCTGGGCTTAATCCGGGCTTAACGACGGGCGGCGATTTTTGTGCCTTTTCCCGAGATGAATTCCATGCTTTGTAACGACTTTGGGCAAAAGTTCAAGTCTTTACAAACAAACGTGAATGTAAGTATATTCATTAGCAGCCTATTTATCCAGCCAGATCATCCTTCATACCCTTCCACCCTTCTTGTGCGCTTCACGCGCGCCTGACCCGAGGATCTTCATGCAACTCAAGCCAGCTGTTACCGCTCTGGTCACCGCCGTCGCCCTGGCATCGCTGCTCAGCGGATGCAATAAAAAGGAAGAGGCCGCACCAGCGGCCGCACCCGCCCCTCAGGTCGGCGTCGTAACCCTGCAAGCCCAGCCGTTCACCCTGACCTCCGAACTGCCTGGCCGTACCACGGCCTACCGCATCGCTGAAGTGCGTCCACAGGTCAACGGCATCATTCTCAAGCGCCTGTTCAAGGAAGGCGGTGACGTCAAGGCCGGCCAGCAGCTCTACCAGATCGATCCATCGGTCTACGAAGCGACCCTGAAAAGCGCCGAGGCTAGCCTGCAATCGACCAAGTCGATCGCTGATCGCTACAAGCAACTGGTCAACGAACAGGCCGTCAGCCGCCAGGAGTACGACACCGCCGTCGCCAACCGCCTGCAATCGGAAGCGAACCTGCAGAGCGCGCAGATCAACGTGCGCTACACCAAGGTCTTCGCGCCGCTGTCCGGCCGCATCGGCCGCTCCTCGGTGACCGAGGGCGCACTGGTCAGCACTGGCCAGACCGATGCCATGGCGACGATCACCCAGCTCGACCCTATCTACGTCGACATCACGCAATCCACCGCCGAGTTGCTGAAGCTGCGTCGGGAACTGGAAAGCGGTCGCCTGCAGAAAGCCGGCGACAATGCGGCCATGGTCAAGCTGACCCTGGAAGACGGCAGCACCTACGGCCAGCCGGGCAAGCTGGAGTTCTCGGAAGTTACCGTGGATGAAACCACCGGCTCCGTGACCCTGCGCGCGGTATTCCCGAACCCCGACCATTCGCTGCTGCCGGGCATGTTCGTGCATGCGCAACTGCAGTCCGGGGTGAACAGCGCGGCGATCCTCGTGCCGCAGCAGGGTGTGACCCGTGACCTCAAGGGCACCCCGACCGCACTGGTCGTCGGTGCGGATAACAAGGTCGAGCTGCGCCAACTCAAGGCCAGCCGTACCCAGGGCAGCCAGTGGCTGGTCGAGGAAGGCCTCAAGTCGGGCGATCGCGTGATCACCGAAGGCCTGCAGTTCGTGCGCCCAGGCGCCGAGGTCAAGGCCAGCGAAGCTACCAACGTCAAAACCGCCAACCCGGCCCCTGCCCCGGCAACCGACAAAGCCGCGAGCAGCAAAGGGGAGTAAACCATGTCGAAATTCTTTATCGACCGCCCGATCTTCGCCTGGGTGATCGCCCTTGTGATCATGCTGGTCGGCGCGCTCTCGATCCTCAAGTTGCCGATCAACCAGTACCCGGCGATCGCGCCACCGGCCATCGCCATTTCCGTGACCTACCCGGGCGCCTCGGCGCAGACCGTGCAGGACACCGTGGTCCAGGTGATCGAACAACAGCTCAACGGTATCGACAACCTGCGTTATGTATCGTCGGAAAGTAACTCCGACGGCAGCATGACCATCACCGCTACCTTCGAACAGGGCACCAGTTCCGACACCGCCCAGGTCCAGGTCCAGAACAAGCTGAACCTGGCGACCCCCTTGCTGCCGCAGGAAGTGCAGCAGCAAGGTATCCGCGTCACCAAGGCAGTGAAGAACTTCCTGATGGTGATCGGCGTGGTGTCGACCGACGGCAGCATGACCAAGGACGACCTGTCGAACTACATCGTCTCGAACATGCAGGACCCGATCTCGCGGACCGCGGGTGTCGGTGACTTCCAGGTATTCGGTGCCCAGTACGCGATGCGCATCTGGCTCGACCCGGCCAAACTGAACAACTACCAGCTCACGCCGGTAGACGTGAAAACTGCCGTGTCCGCACAGAACGTCCAGGTGTCTTCCGGGCAACTGGGTGGCCTGCCGGCCATGCCTGGCCAGCAACTGAACGCCACCATCATCGGCAAGACCCGCCTGCAGACCGCCGAGCAGTTCAAGAACATCCTGCTCAAGGTCAACAAGGACGGTTCGCAGGTACGCCTGGGCGACGTCGCCGACGTCGGCCTGGGGGGCGAGAACTACAGCATCGCGGCGCAGTACAACGGCAGCCCGGCCTCGGGCCTGGCGGTCAAGCTCGCCAACGGTGCCAACGCCCTGGACACCGCCAAGGCATTGCGCAAGACCATCAGCGACCTGGAACCGTTCTTCCCGCCTGGGATGAAGGTGGTATTCCCGTACGACACCACGCCGGTGGTGAGCGAATCGATCAAGGGTGTGGTTGAAACCCTGGTCGAAGCGATCGTGCTGGTGTTCCTGGTGATGTTCCTGTTCCTGCAGAACTTCCGTGCCACCATCATCACCACCATGACCGTACCGGTGGTATTGCTCGGTACCTTCGGGATCCTCGCGGCGGCCGGTTTCAGCATCAACACCCTGACCATGTTCGGCATGGTCCTGGCCATCGGCTTGCTGGTGGACGACGCCATCGTCGTGGTGGAAAACGTCGAACGGGTCATGAGCGAGGAAGGGCTATCGCCCAAGGAAGCCACCAAGAAATCCATGGGGCAGATCCAGGGTGCATTGGTGGGTATTGCCATGGTGCTCTCGGCGGTACTGCTGCCGATGGCCTTCTTCGGCGGCTCCACCGGGGTGATCTACCGCCAGTTCTCCATCACCATCGTGTCGGCCATGGGCCTGTCGGTGCTGGTGGCGCTGATCTTCACCCCGGCGCTGTGCGCCACCATGCTCAAGGCCATTCCCCATGGCGAGCACGGCACGCCGAAACGCGGCTTCTTCGGCTGGTTCAACCGCAACTTCGATCGCAGCGTCAGTGCCTACGAGCGTAGCGTCGGCAACATCCTGACGCACAAGCTGCCGTACCTGCTGGCCTACGCGCTGATCGTGGTCGGCATGATCTGGCTGTTTGCCCGTATCCCAAGCTCGTTCCTGCCGGAAGAAGACCAGGGCGTACTCTTCGCCCAGGTCCAGACCCCGGCCGGTTCCAGTGCCGAAC
The DNA here is from genome assembly GCF_059730225.1 of Pseudomonas sp. UTLPPB19802. Taxonomy (NCBI): domain Bacteria; kingdom Pseudomonadati; phylum Pseudomonadota; class Gammaproteobacteria; order Pseudomonadales; family Pseudomonadaceae; genus Pseudomonas; species Pseudomonas sp. UTLPPB19802. Next base: position 2,516,508 of record NZ_AP048545.1, on the reverse strand, counting down.
GGACCCAGGCGGTAGTCGACCAGATGCGCGCCTACCTGCTCAAGGACGAATCGGGTGCCGTGAGTTCGGTGTTCACCGTGACCGGCTTCAACTTCGCCGGTCGCGGCCAGAGTTCGGGCATGGCTTTCATCATGCTCAAGCCCTGGGATCAGCGTAACGCCGACAACAGCGTGTTCAAGCTGGCGGAACGGGCCCAGGCACACTTCTTCAGCTTCCGCGACGCGATGGTATTCGCCTTCGCCCCGCCGGCAGTATTGGAGTTGGGTAACGCCACCGGTTTCGACGTGTACCTGCAGGACCGTGCCGGTATCGGTCACGAGAAGCTGATGGAGGCACGCAACCAGTTCCTCGGCATGGCGGCACAGAGCAAGGTCCTGGCGGCGGTGCGCCCCAACGGCCTGAACGATGAACCGCAATACCAACTGAGCATCGACGATGAGCGTGCCAGCGCCCTGGGCGTGAGCATTTCGGACATCAACAACAGCCTGTCGATTGCGCTGGGCGGCAGTTATGTCAACGACTTCATCGACCGCGGCCGCGTGAAGAAGGTCTACATCCAGGGCAAATCCGCTGCCCGGATGAGCCCTGAAGACCTGCAGAAGTGGTACGTGCGCAGCAGCAGCGGCACCATGGTTCCGTTCTCGGCGTTCGCCAAGGGCGAATGGGTCTACGGCTCGCCGAAACTGGCGCGCTACAACGGCGTCGAGGCGGTGGAAGTGCTGGGTGCCCCGGCACCGGGCCACACCACCGGTGAGGCCATGGCGGAAGTCGAGGCCATCGCCAAGAAACTGCCGGCGGGTGTCGGTATTTCCTGGACCGGCCTGTCGTATGAAGAACGCCTGTCCGGCTCCCAGGCGCCAGCGTTGTTCGCCCTGTCGCTGCTGATGGTCTTCCTGTGCCTGGCGGCACTGTACGAAAGCTGGTCGATCCCGATCGCGGTGGTGCTCGTCGTACCGCTGGGGATCATCGGTGCACTGCTGGCAACCAGCCTGCGTGGCCTGTCCAATGACGTGTACTTCCTGGTGGGTCTGTTGACCACGATCGGTCTGGCGGCGAAAAACGCCATCCTGATCGTCGAGTTCGCCAAGGAACTCCACGAACAGGGCAAGAGCCTGCGTGATGCGGCGATCGAGGCGTGCCGCATGCGTCTGCGTCCGATCATCATGACCTCGCTGGCGTTCATCCTCGGCGTGGTTCCGCTGGCGATCTCCACCGGCGCCGGTTCCGGCAGTCAGCATGCCATCGGTACCGTGGTGGTTGGCGGTATGATCAGTGCGACCATCTTGGCGATTTTCTGGGTTCCGTTATTCTTCGTTGCAGTCTCGGCCATCGGTGGCGAGAAGAAGCACGCGAAACCCGCAACCCCTGAAACTCCACACCACGAGGCTGGCCAATGAGCAAGTCCCTTCTCTCTGTAGCGGTCGCAGCCTTCGTGCTCAGCGGCTGCTCGCTGATCCCCGACTACCAGCGCCCGCAAGCGCCGGTAGCGGCACAGTACCCGCAAGGTCCGGCCTATTCGCCGGCCCAGGCGGCGAACGTCGCCGCGGCCGAACAGGGCTGGCGCCAGTTCTTCAACGACCCGGCGCTGCAGCAACTGATCCAGGTCGCCCTGGAAAACAACCGCGACCTGAAGGTCGCGGCGCTGAACATCGAAGCCTACCGGGCCCAGTACCAGATCCAGCGCGCCGATCTGTTCCCGGCCGTCACCGCCGACGGCAGCGGCAGCCGCCAGCGGGTCCCGGCCAATGCATCGAGCACCGGCAAGGCAGCGATCACCAGCCAATACTCGGCAACCCTCGGCGTCAGCTCCTATGAGCTGGACCTGTTCGGCCGTATCCGCAGCCTGAGCGAGCAGGCGCTGCAGACCTACTTCGCCAGCGAAGAGGCCCGCCGCACCACGCAGATCAGCCTGGTGGCCAGTGTCGCCAATGCCTACCTGACCTGGCAGGCCGACAAGGAACTGCTCAAGCTGACCCAGGAAACCCTGACGGCCTACGAGGAAAGCTACCGGCTGACCTCGCGCAGCAACGAAGTCGGCGTGGCCTCGGCCCTCGACCTGAGCCAGTCGCGCACCTCCGTCGAAAGTGCACGGGTCAAGCTGGCGCAGTTCACCCGCCAGGTCGCCGAAGACCAGAACAGCCTGACGCAACTGTTGGGTACCGGTATTCCGGCCAACCTGCCAGCGGCCCAGCCGCTGTCGGCCAAGCTGCTCAGCGAACTGCCGGCCGGGTTGCCTTCGGACCTGTTGCAGCGGCGCCCGGACATCCTCGGCGCCGAGCACCAACTGATGGCGGCCAACGCCAACATCGGCGCGGCGCGGGCGGCGTTCTTCCCGAGCATCAGCCTGACCGCCAATGCCGGGACCCTGAGCCCCGACATGGGCGGCCTGTTCAAGGGCGGCTCGGGTACCTGGCTGTTCTCGCCGAAGATCAGCATTCCGATCTTCAACGCCGGCAGCCTGCGAGCCAGCCTGGACTACTCCAAGATCCAGAAGGACATCAGCGTCGCCAACTACGAGAAAGCCATCCAGACCGGCTTCAAGGAAGTCGCCGATGGCCTGGCCGCGCGCCAGACCTTCAACGAACAGTTGCAGGCCCAGCGCGATCTGGTCGCCGCCAACCAGGACTACTACCGACTGGCCGAGCGTCGCTACCGCATCGGTGTCGACAGCAACCTGACCTTCCTCGATGCCCAGCGCTCGTTGTTCAGCGCCCAGCAGTCGCTGATCAGCGATCGCCTGTCGCAGCTCACCAGCGAGGTCAACCTGTACAAGGCCCTCGGCGGTGGCTGGAACGAACAGACCGGCCAGGCCCGGCCGATCGACGAGACGCCACCGAAGGGCTGAGGCCTTTCACGCTGTACAAAAAACCCGCCCAGGCGGGTTTTTTCATGCCTGCACTGTTCCGTTCGGTAATCGCCCGAAACCGTGGAATCGCGATTGAACACAGCGCTCGATCCACCGCACCATGCCAGCGCACTGACCCAGACCAATAACAACAGGTTCATCCGCCATGTCCCGACGCCCTGCTCCCAGCGGCTGATCGCTTCCGCTCGTTCCCCCTGCACGAATCCCTTGTCTGCAACTCCAGGTTGCGGCTGTGCCCCGTTGCATCCCTAACAATTAGAGAGACCGATCCATGAAGCCACTGAACACGAGCAACCGTTCCTTCCGCGCCCTGCTGACACTCGCCATGACCAGTGCGGCCCTGCCGGCCATGGCCGAGGAGCATGGCTTTGTGGAAGACGCCAGCGCCAACCTGAACCTGCGCAACTTCTACATCAACCGCAACTTCACCAACCCGGCCTACCCCCAGGACAAGGCCGAGGAATGGACGCAAAACTTCATCCTCGACGCCAAATCCGGCTTCACCCAGGGTACTGTCGGTTTCGGCGTGGATGTGCTCGGCACCTATTCGCAGAAGCTCGATGGCGGCAAGGGCACCGGCGGCACGCAGCTTTTACCGCTGGACCGCGACGGTCGCCCGGCCGACAACTTCGGTCGCCTCGGCGTGGCGTTCAAGGCAAAAATCTCCAGGACCGAACTGAAGGTCGGCGAGTGGATGCCGGTGCTGCCGATCCTGCGCTCCGACGATGGTCGCTCGCTGCCACAGACGTTCCGCGGCGGCCAGGTCACCTCGAAGGAAATCGACGGCCTGACCCTCTACGGCGGCCAGTTCCAGAAGAACAGCCCGCGCAACGATTCGAGCATGACCGACATGTACATGCAGGGTAAGGCCACCGCCACCTCCGACCGCTTCAACTTCGCTGGCGGCGAATACACCTTCAACGACAAGCGCACGATGATCGGCATCTGGAACGCGCAATTGAAAGACATCTATCGCCAGCAATACGTCAACCTGGTGCACAGCCAGCCCCTGGGCGACTGGACCCTGGGTGCCAACCTCGGTTTCTTCTACGGCAAGGAAGATGGCAACGCGCTGGCCGGCGGCCTGGAGAACAGGACCTGGTCGGGCATGTTCTCGGCCAAGTACGGCGGCAGCACCTTCTACGTCGGCCTGCAGAAGCTCACCGGCGACAGTGCCTGGATGCGCGTCAACGGCACCAGCGGCGGGACCCTGGCCAACGACAGCTACAACAGCAGCTACGACAACGCCCAGGAAAAATCCTGGCAGTTGCGTCATGACTACAACTTCGCCGCCCTGGGAATTGCGGGGTTGACCCTGATGAACCGCTACATCAGCGGTAGCAATGTGCACGTCGGCGCGATTACCGACGGCAAGGAATGGGGCCGTGAGTCGGAGCTGGCCTACACCATCCAGAGCGGCACCTTGCGAGATCTGAGCCTGCGCTGGCGCAACTCGAGTATGCGCAGGGACTACAGCACCAATGAGTTCGACGAGAATCGCCTGATCATCAGCTATCCGATTTCGTTACTGTAAGTCAGTGTGAGTCGCTGTCCCACCACCAGTTCCAGAGCCCGGGCAGGTGCACAGCCACTGCGCTGCTCGGTACCGTTCGGGCCAGCGCCGCCCGCAACAAAGCCGGACGATCGGTGTAGAACGGCTGCTCGGCCGTCCGCACACCGGTTTCCTTCGCGCAGTCCATCAGGATCTGCAGGTACTCCTGCAGATGCCGCGCGGTGTAGCGGTTGAGGTCGTGAAAGGTCACCACCACCGGAATCACTCCATCGACCACCGGCATCTCGCCCCGGGCGATCTGCTCGCGCACCTCGGCCAGGTGCTTGAGCAGGTTGGCCCGGCGCTGCGGGCTCGCCGTGATTCCCCAGACCTTGCCATCGTTGGCACTGAGATCCGTCAGCAACACATGCAAGCCATGCCGCTGGTAGGCAGCGAAGGTACGCTTGTCATAGTTCCAGAATGGCGGGCGCAGCAGGGTCGGCGGTGCCCCGGTGATCGCGGCGATGGCGGCACTGCCGTCGTTCAGCGATTGCTCCAGCTCCTCTGGATTCAACGAGCGATGATTGGTGTGCCAATGGCCTGCGGTATGAAAACCGAGAATATGCCCCTCGGCATGCTCACGGCGCATCAGCGCCCGGCCGATGTCGCTGTTGCCGGCCCGCGGCGCACCGGTCTGGACGAAGAACAGCGCCTTGATGCCCGGCTGGATCGGGTTATGGGCCAGGTCATCGAGTACCGAGGCGGTCGGGTTGTAGAAACTCGACGCACTGGGCCCGTCATCGAAGGTCAGCAGAAAGCGGATCGGCGGCTGCGTGCGCAGGGCCTGCTCGGTGCCGGGGCTCAAGGGTATCGGCGGGCCGATACAGCCAGCCAGGCTTGTGGCGAGCGCAAGCACCAAAAAAGAAGTTAGAAGCGATTTCATGAGGTTGGCCTGGTCCAGGTCACGACAATTGCAGAACCAAGATGTAATCAAGCCATCGTCATGCAGAACGGAATGGGAACTTGAGTGCGCATCTTACTGACAGAATGGCGCAACGTCCCTGCCCTCCGCCGTCACGCAAGAGGGGCCATCGTTGCTGTCAGATTATCGCAAAGGCAAAGCGTTCCGAAGCGGGCGGTGTTTTTTCAGACGAATGAGAACAGCCTGCAACACTGGAGCGTTCCCTGGCGAGGGAACGCTCAACGACCTGTCTACTGGCGCGACTCCACGCCCAGTTCGTCCCACACCGACTCCGCCAGGTGGAATGTCGCATTGGCCGCCGGGATGCCGCAGTAGATCGCGCTCTGCATCAGCACTTCCTTGATCTCTTCGCGGGTCACGCCGTTGCTGGCTGCCGCGCGCAGGTGCAGCTTGAGTTCCTCGTTGCGGTTCATGCCGATCAGCATCGCAATGGTGATCAGGCTGCGAGTGTGCCGTGGCAACCCCGGACGGGTCCAGATATCGCCCCAGGCATGGCGAGTGATCATTTCCTGGAATTCCGAATTGAACTCGGTGAGGTTGTTCAGGCTGCGGTCGACATGGGCATCGCCCAGTACCGCACGACGCACCTGCATTCCCTCGGCATAACGTTGTTTCTCGTCCACGGACAATCTCCTCAAACCCGGTCCAGCAGGAAATCCAGCACGCGCTGGCTGAAAGCATCGCCCGCCTGCACGTTCGACAGGTGGGCGGCATGGAATTCGGCGTACTCGGCGCCCTTGACGTGCTGCTGGATGAACAGGCCGCCCGCCGGGGGCGTCACCGCATCCTCGCGGCCGGCGATCACCAGCAACGGTGCCCGGATCGCGCCGAGCTGCTCGCGAAAATCGGCATCACGTACCGCCGCGCAGTTGGCCGCATAGCCCTGCGGCGAGGTGGCGGCAAGCATGTCGGTGATCGGCTTGACTTGCCGCGGCTGTGCAGCGGAGAACTCGGGGGTGAACCAGCGGGCGATCGCCCCGTCACGCAACGCAGCCATGGCCGCCGCACCGTCGCGCAGTACAGTTTCGATGCGCGGGTTCCACATGGTCGGGTCGCCAATCTTCGCCGCCGTGTTGCACACGATCAGCTTGTTCAAGCGCGGGCCGGCATGGATACCCAGCCACTGGCCGATCAGGCCGCCCATGGACAAGCCACAGAAATGCGCACGGCCAATATCCAGCGCATCGAGCAAGGCCAGCACGTCGTGCCCCAGTTGCTCGATACTGTAGGGCCCCTCGCTCACCAGCGAACGGCCGTGACCACGGGTGTCGTAGCGCAACACCCGAAAGTGCTCGGCGAACGCCGGGATCTGGGTGTCCCACATGCCAAGGTCAGTGCCCAGGGAGTTGGAGAGCACCAGTACCGGTGCCTCTTGCGGACCATCGAAGCGGTAGTGCAGTTCGCCTTCAGCCAGTTGTACAAAAGCCACGACAATCTCCTTCAGGTAAAAGCCCGATGCTCGGCCACCGCACGCTCGACCCAGGTACGCGCCTGGCCGAGGTAATTGGCCGGATCGAGCAAGCGGTCCAATTCTTGCGCGGACAGTTGCGCGGTCACTTGCGGTTCATCGCCCAACACCGCCCGCAGGTGCCGCTGTTCGGCAACCGCGCGCAGGCAACACTGCTCCAGCAGATGGTGGGCGGCATCACGGCCCAGGCGCTGGGCGAGGACGATGCTCACCGCCTCCGCCAACAACAGGCCACGGGTCAGGTCGAGGTTGCGCAGCATCCGCGCCGGGTCGACCTCCAGGCCTTCGGCGACGATCAACGCCTGGTGCAGCGCGCCGGAGACCAGCCGGCAGATCTCCGGCAACGTCTCCCACTCGGCGTGCCACAGGCCAAGGCTGCGCTCGTGCTCCTGGGGCATGGCGCTGAACAGCGTCGAGAGCAGGCCTGGAACCCGCGTCGAGGCGCCGATCAGCACGGCGGCACCCACCGGATTGCGCTTGTGCGGCATGGTCGAGGAACCACCCTTGCCCGGCGCCGACGGCTCGAACACTTCCGCCGCCTCGGTCTGCATCAGCAAGCTGATATCGCGCCCCAGCTTGCCCAGGCTGCCGGCGATCAGGCCGAGCACGGATCCGAATTCCACCAGGCGGTCACGATGGGTGTGCCAGGGCTGCTCCGCGAGATCGAGCTGCAGTTCCTCGGCCAGCGCCTCGGCCACCGGCATCGCCTGTTCACCAAGGGCCGCCAGGGTGCCCGAGGCACCGCCAAACTGCAGGCACAGCAATCGCGGTTGCAGTTCACGCAGGCGCTGACGGTGACGGGTGACCGCCCCCAGCCAGCCGGCGATCTTCATGCCGAGGGTAACCGGCGTCGCCTGTTGCAACCAGGTCCGCCCGGCCAGTGGCGTGGCCGCATGACGCTGGGCCTGGGCCGCCAGGACTTCGCCCAGACGCTGCAGGTCGGTATCGATCAGTTGCCAGGCACTGCGCAATTGCAGCACCAGGCCGGAATCCATGACGTCCTGGCTGGTAGCGCCCAGGTGTACATAACGCTCGGCACCGGCATCGACCGCAGCGATCTGCTTGCCCAGGGCCTTGACCAACGGGATCGCCGAATTGCCGGCCGTGGCGATCGCCTCGCCGAGTGCGCCGAAATCGTAAAGCCCGGCCTGGCATGCCGCGGCAATCGGCGCGACCGCCGCCTGGGGAATCAGCCCGACCCGCGCCTGGGCCCGGGCCAGCGCGGCCTCGAAGTCGAGCATCGCCTGGACCCGGCCCTGGTCGGAAAACACCTGGGCCATGTCACGGGCGATAAAGTAGGCATCGAACAGTTGATTGCTCGGTCGTTGCATGGGAAATCCCTGGTAAGGGCGCGCCCGCCGGGGGCGCGCAGTTCGATCAATGATCGTGGTGCAGGTACGCTGCCTGTTTCGGCAGGCGCAGGCTGAACAGGAAGGCGACCACCATCATCACGGTCACATACCAGTAGAAGGCGTTTTCCATTCCGGCCGACTTCAGGTTCAGCGCCACATACTCCGCCGAACCACCAAACACCGCGTTGGCCACTGCGTAGGCCAGGCCCACGCCAAGCGCCCGCACCTGGACCGGGAACATCTCGGCCTTCACCAGGCCACTGATCGAGGTATAGAAGCTGACGATCGCCAGCGCCAGGCTGATCAGCACGAAGGCCAGGAACGGGCTGGTGACAGTCTTCAGGGCCAGCAGGATCGGCACCGTGCACAGCGCGCCCAATGCGCCGAACCAGAGCATCGAGTTGCGCCGGCCGATCTTGTCCGAGAGCATGCCGAACACCGGCTGCAGGCACATGTAGAGGAACAGTGCGCCGGTCATCACGAAGCTGGCGGTCTTGGCACTCATCCCGGCAGTGTTCACCAGGTACTTCTGCATGTAGGTGGTGAAGGTGTAGAAAATCAGCGAGCCACCGGCGGTGTAGCCAAGTACGGTAAGGAAAGCCGCCTTGTGGTCGCGGAACAGCGCACGCATGCTGCCGGCGTCCTTGTCCTCGCGGGTTTCCTTGCTGGTGGTTTCCTTCAGCGAGCGACGCAGCAGCAACGAAATCACCGCAGCGATGGCCCCCACCACGAACGGGATGCGCCAGCCCCAGGCCTTGAGCTCGGGTTCGGTGAGGAACTGCTGCAGGATCACCACCACCAGCACGGCCAACAGTTGGCCGCCGATCAGGGTCACGTACTGGAACGAGGCGAAGAAACCACGCTGGCCACGCAGCGCAACTTCACTCATGTAGGTCGCGGTGGTGCCGTACTCACCGCCCACCGACAGGCCCTGGAACAGCCGCGCCACCAACAGCAGCGCCGGCGCCCAGGCGCCGATGCTGGCGTAGGTCGGCAGGAAGGCGATGACCAGCGAGCCGGCGCACATCATCAGCACCGAGATCATCATCGAATTCTTGCGCCCGTGCTTGTCGGCCACCCGGCCGAACAACCAGCCGCCGATCGGGCGCATCAGGAAGCCGGCAGCGAAGACGCCAGCGGTGTTGAGCAGTTGCACCGTCGGGTCATCGGAAGGGAAAAAGGCTGGGGCGAAATAGATGGCACAGAAGGCATACACATAAAAGTCGAACCATTCGACCAGATTGCCGGAAGAAGCACCGACGATTGCAAAGATCCTTTTGCTGCGTTCCTCACCGGTGTACGGCGTCGTTGTTGTTGTCATGTTCATTCACTCGTAAAAGGGAAGTTGCAGTCTAGACATACTTTGCAATAGACCTGTTCCCCTGCACACCAGACCTTTGTAGGAGCCGGCTTGCTGGCGATCAGGACAATGCGGTGTGGCAGAGGTACCGCAGCCTATCGATCGCCAGCAAGCCGGCTCCCACAAGGCGGGTCAGACCCGCTCGATCGCCAGGGCCAGGCCCTGGCCGACGCCCACGCACATGGTAGCCAGCCCCTTGCGGCCGCCAGTCTTCTCCAGATGGTGCAGCGCAGTCAGCACCAGCCGCGCACCGCTCATGCCCAGGGGATGGCCGAGGGCAATGGCGCCGCCATTCGGATTGACCTGGGCTGCGTCGTCGGCAATCCCCAGCTCGCGCAGCACCGCCAGGCCCTGGCTGGCGAAGGCTTCATTGAGTTCGATGACATCGAAATCGCTGACAGCCAACCCGAGGCGCTCGGTCAGCTTGCGCACCGCCGGTACCGGGCCGATGCCCATGACTCGCGGCGCCACACCGGCGCTGGCCATGCCGAGTACCCGCGCCCGCGCGGTCAGGCCATGCTTCTTCACCGCGTCGGCGGAGGCCAGGATCAGCGCCGCTGCCCCATCGTTGACACCCGAGGCGTTGCCGGCGGTAACGGTCTTGTCGGGACCGTTGACCGGCTTGAGTTTCGCCAGTGCCTCCAGGGTGGTATCGGCACGCGGATGCTCATCCTGCTCGACCAACGTCTCGCCTTTTTTCTGGACGATACGCACCGGCACGATCTCCTCGGCGAAGAAACCGGCGGCCTGGGCCGCAGCGGTACGCTGCTGGCTACGCAGGGCGAACGCGTCCTGGTCGGCGCGGGACACCTGGTAGTCGTCGGCGACGTTGTCGGCGGTCTGCGGCATCGCATCGACCCCGTACTTCGCCTTCATCAGCGGGTTGATGAAGCGCCAGCCGATGGTAGTGTCTTCCAGTTTCATGTTGCGGGAAAACGCCGCCTCGGCCTTGCCCATGACAAACGGCGCACGGGACATCGACTCGACGCCACCGGCGATTGCCAGCTCCATCTCGCCGCTGGCAATGGCGCGAAAGGCATTGCCAATCGCCTCCATGCCCGAGGCACAAAGACGGTTGAGCGTCACGCCAGGAACGCTCTCCGGCAGGCCGGCCAGCAACAGCGCCATGCGCGCAACGTTGCGGTTGTCTTCGCCGGCCTGGTTGGCGCAGCCGAGAAACACCTCGTCGACCTCACTCCAGTTCACCGACGGGTTGCGCTCCAGCAGTGCCTTGATCGGCACCGCCGCCAGGTCGTCGGCGCGTACCCCGGCCAGGCCACCGCCGAAACGGCCAATGGGGGTACGAACGGCATCACAGATGAAGACTTCGCGCATCAGGCTTCTCCAGGAGCTTGGCCATGGGCTTCAGCGGTGCGGGCCTCGAGGTCACGCAGGGCACTGAGCTCGACGTCGGTCGGCTCGCTGGTGCTGGCAACCTGCTCGGCAAAGCGGACCGGCCAGCCAGTGGCGGCCACCACCTGCTCGCGGGTCACCCCCGGATGCAGCGAGGTAACGACGAACTCGTTGGTACCGGCTTCGGGTTCCATGATGCACAGGTCGGTGATGATCCCCACCGGACCTGCGCCCGGCAGGCCGAGGCGCTGGCGGGAGTCACCACCTTCGCCGTGACCGACCGAAGTGACGAAGTCCAGCTTGTCGACGAAGGAACGTGCCGACTGCTTGAGGATGATCAGCACGCTCTTCGCCGAACCGGCGATCTCCGGCGCGCCGCCAGCTCCTGGCAAGCGAACCTTCGGCGAGAAATAGTCACCGACCACCGTAGTGTTGATGTTGCCGAAGCGGTCGACCTGGGCCGCGCCGAGGAAGCCGACGTCGATACGCCCGCCCTGCAGCCAGTAGCGGAAGATCTCGCCGGTCGGTACCACGGTATCGGCGGTTTCCGCCAGCTCACCGTCGCCGATGGACAGCGGCAATACGCTGGGCTTGGCGCCGATCGGGCCGGATTCGTAGATCAGCACCACGTCCGGCGAGGACGTCAGCCGCGCCAGGTTGGCCGCCTTGGACGGCAGGCCGATGCCGACGAAACAGACCGAACCGTTCTTCAGACGGCGGGCGGCGGCAACGGTCATCATTTCATTGGTGGTGTAGGTCATTATTTTGCCTCCGAGGCTTGGGCCAGCTTGGCCCGGAACTCGGCGAAGTCCGCCGTGCCATGGATGTATTCGGCGATCCAGGCGGTGAAGCTTTCGCGGTCGCGGGCAATCGGGTCCCAGGCCTGGTAGAAACGGTTGTCGCGCTCGCTGTAGCCGTGGGCATAGGACGGGTGGGCCCCGCCGGGCACATGGCAGACGGCGCTCAAGGCCCAGGTCGGCAACACGCAGGCATTCATCGGTGCCTGGAGGTCATCGACGATCTCCTCGACCGTGACGATGCAACGCCTGGCGGCCAGGGCCGCTTCCTTCTGCACCCCGAGAATGCCCCAGAGCAGCACGTTGCCCTTGCGGTCGGCCTTCTGCGCATGGATCACCGTGACATCGGGACGTACCGAAGGCACCGCCGCCAGCACTTCACCCGTGAACGGGCAGGTCACGCTCTTGATCAGCGGATTGACCTTCGGCAGGTCGGAGCCGGCGTAGGCCCGCAGCACCGCGAATGGCAGGCCGGAGGCACCGGCGACGTAGGCGTTGGCCAGGTCGGCGTGACTGTGTTCCTCGATTTCCAGCGAGTGCGGCCAATGCTTCTCGACCGCATCGCGCAGGCGATGCAGGGAACCGACGCCAGGGTTGCCACCCCAGGAAAACACCAGCTTGCGGGCACAACCGGCACCAATCAACTGGTCGTAGATCAGGTCGGGGGTCATCCGCACCAGCGTCAGGTCTTTCTTGCCTTGACGAATGATTTCATGACCCGCCGCAGTCGGAATCAAATGGGTGAAGCCTTCGAGCGCGACGGTATCCCCGTCGTTGACGAACTGCTTCACCGCTTCATGCAGCGAAAGGATTTCAGCCATGGATACAGACTCCCGGTTTCAACAAGCCAGCTTGGAAGAAAAAGGCGCGAGGTCAGCGCCGGAGTGGAGCCAGATTAAGCTGGCGCTCGACCTGCAAACAATCCGATAATCGATTATGTGTTCGATAATCGAACTCATTGTTTGCAGGCTATCAAACCCTCGCCTCCTACCCGCCCGGCTCAGGTGGCATCCGCGTGACTGACCCGGCCCTTGATCAACACGCCCGCCGTGGCCAACGCCGCAGGAACCACCAGCACGGTCAGCACCTGCTCGAAGTTCCAACCCATGCCCAACAGCGTAGCGCCCATCCAGGCGCCGAGAATCGCGCCAAAGCGGCCGATCCCGAGCATCCACGACACGCCCGTGGCCCGGCCCTGGGTCGGATAGAAGCGAGCCGCCAACGACGGCATCGCCGACTGCGCACCGTTCACGCACATGCCCGCCGCCAGCACCAGGGTCCCCAGCAGGGCGATATGACCGAGGCTCTGGCCAACCGCGTAGGCAAAGATCCCGGCCAGCAGATAGAAGATGCCGATGACCTTGTGCGGGTTGAACCGGTCCATTGCCCAGCCGACCCCGACCGCGCTCAGGACGCCGCCGAACTGGAACAGCGCGCCGATGAAAGCGGCCTGCTCCAGGCTCGCGCCGCTGTCGCGCATCAGCGTCGGCAGCCAGCTGGTCAGCAGGTAGACGATCACCAGGCCCATGAAATAGGTCAGCCACAGCAGCAGGGTGCCGGCGCTGTAGGTACCGGAGAAGATCACCGCCAACACATTGCGCGCCTTGACCGTTTTCTGCTCCGGCACGCTGAAGCTCGCCGCTGCCGCCACCTGCTGCGGCGCGATCGGCGCCAGGGCCTTGCGCACCTTGTCCGTGCCGCGGTTGCGTACCACCAGGTAGCGGGCCGACTCCGGCAACCAGACGAGCAGGATCACCACCAGCAACAGCGGCAGCAATCCGCCGATCATCAGCAGGCTATGCCAGCCAAAAGCCGGAATCAGCTTGGCCGAAACAAAACCGCCACCGGCCATGCCCAGGTTGAAACCGCAGAACATGCTGGTCACCAGCAGCGACTTGTGTCGCTCGGGGGTGTATTCCGACAGCAGCGTCGTGGCATTCGGCATGCCCGCGCCCAATCCCAGGCCGGTGAGGAAACGCAGCACCAGCAACTGGTCGACGTTGCTGCTGTAGGCCGAGGCCAGGCTGAAGGCGCCAAACAGCAGAACCGCCCCCACCAGCACCACCTTGCGCCCGAAACGGTCTGCCAGCGGGCCCGAGCCGAGTGCGCCGAAGACCATGCCGATCAGCGCCGCGCTCATCACCGGCCCCAGGCTGGCGCGGTCGATCCCCCAGTCCTGGGACAACGCCGGTGCGATGAAACCCATGGCCGCGGTGTCCAGGCCATCGAGGAAAACGATCAGGAAACAGAGAATCACCACCCGCCACTGGTAGCGCGACAGCGGTTGGCTATTGATGAGGGACTGCACATCGAGGCAGTGACCGACAGCGGATTGAGGTTGGTTCATTATTTTTATTTCCACACAAGCGCGCAGACGAACAGGCGCCGACCGGGCCGGCGACGTTGGATGAAACAGGTTGGATCAGGCGGGCCGTGTCAGGACGACAGGCGCGCGGGAGAGGTATCGGCGGAGATGCTCATGGCGGTTTGGCCTCTTCATTATTATCAGGGCGTCCCCGACGCGAGCCTTGCAGGCTCATCAACTCAGGACGCTGCCGCGACATTAATCAGCAGCATCGAAAGGCGCAATTCGATAAACGCGTAATTGGGCGGTTATCGAACAGCTTCGCCCGCCGGGTGGCCGGTCAGGCGAACAACTGGGCGCTCAGGTCGCGGCTGGCGGCGAGCATATTCGGCAGGAAACGCTGCTCCAACTCACTGCGGCTGACACTGCCGGCGTGGGTGCTGACGTTCAGGGCGGCAAGCACCTGGCCAGAAGCATCGTAGACCGGCACGGCAATCGAGCGCAGGCCCTGCTCCAGTTCCTGGTCGACGATGCACCAACCCTGGCTGCGCACCTGTTGCAGGCATTCCAGCAGTGCTTCAGGAGTATGCAGGGTACGGCTGGTCTTGGCCTGTAGGTCGGCATGCTCGAGATACTCATGCAGTGACGCGTCGTCCAGCGCAGCCAGGAGAATCCGGCCCATCGAGGTGCAGTAGGCCGGCAAGCGTCCACCCACCGACAAATCGACCGAGATCAGCTTCTGGGGTGTGGCCGAGCGAGCGATATAGAGAATGTCGTCACCTTCCAGCGTCGCCATGTTGCAGGCTTCGTGAAGCTGCTCGCTCATGCGGTCCAGATAGGGCTGGGCAGAAACCGCCAGGGGCGTCGAGGACAGGTAGGCATGCCCCAGGGTGAGTACCTTGGGCAGTAGTGAATAGGTGCGCCCGTCGGTGGTGGCATAGCCGAGCTTGATCAGCGTATGCAGGCAGCGCCGCACCGCAGCGCGGGGAATTTCCGTGCGGTGACTGATCTGCGCGATGGTCAGGTGTCGCTTGCGCTCCTGGAACGCCTGCACCACGGCTAGCCCGCGGGCGAGCGAAGTCATGAAATCCGGATCACCGGTAAAGGCCTGGATCCGCTTGGCGGGCGAGGCAACGATGGGCGGTGCTACGGAATTGAAGGCGGTGCGCAGTGGGTCGTTCATTCCAGGTCCTTGTTCACGCGGTCAGCCGCTATTACAGGCTGCTACCGCCCGAGAAACAAGCCAGCCGGGCGGTACATTGTGCGATTATCGAACAGACGGCCGATAATCGCAATTGACCAACGTGACGACGAGGCTTATAACGTTGCCTTGCCGCTCTGCGATTCCCGGCATACTGGTCAGGTACCCACCGGGGAACTCACCGGCACGGCCTTACCCACGAAGTAAGGCCGTTCTCCCCTCCTCTTCTGTATCACTACCGATACACACTTATTTATGGAACAGGCACTATTTGGCCAACTCGCGCCGATAGCAACTTCCAGCGATAATTCACCGCCAAAAAACAGTCAGCACTTTCTCAAGTCCTCAACTTACAGTTAACAACTCCTACGCCTTAAACTCCTTGGACAAAGTTGACGAACTGTCCCCTCTTCGCGGTAATATTGCCCAACACCACCGCTATACTCCTCATACGTTTCCAGCACCGCCCGATGCTGTGGTAACGACGAGAGCCTGGGCTTCGCCCTGAGATGCATGTCCATTGCGCGCGGTGGTGCTTGTCGAAACCGAAAACCATTCAATTCAATTCAATTAGGTAACACTGTGACGAAAGACGAACTGCGCGCGGAACTTGAGCGCCAGGAACAACGTTACAAGGATGTTTACGGCGGGGCAGTCACCACCTACGCCGCCCAACCCGAACCGGAACGCAAACCCTGGCGCAAGCGAGCCAGCCTTCTGGACCAGGCCTTTACCCAGGAACTGCAAAAGATGGAACAGGAACTCAAGCCCCAGGAGTCCTAGGCTACGGTGTCGCGTTTTGTGAGACTTGCCCGAGGCAGCCGGTTCATCCTATCCGGATCTTTCCAGGTTCCCTGGGCGCCTGCGGCCTGCGCTATCCGCGACGAGCCCGGGTATCCGCTCCATCCAGCGGACTGATTGACGCCTGGCAGGTCCTCACGCAGAAATTTCATACCGCTGTTTCGGCCGTAGGGCTTGACACCAAAACCTCATGCATTCCGAGCATTTCCAATGAAATCAGAAGCTTGCCATACCCCCGAAAAGTCTGGGTTTTGAGGGATTCCTACATTTTTTTTCATTGAAGAATGTTACCGATGGGCAGCTAGTGCATCGATTAGCGGGCTTTTCTGGCATAATCGCGCCCCCTTATGACCGGGTCAGAAAACCTACATGATCGATTTATTCAGCGGACTGGATGCCTGGGTCCTGGTGAGCCTGGTGCTCGCACTGGCCTTTGTCCTCAGCTTCGAGTTCATCAACGGCTTTCATGACACCGCTAACGCGGTGGCTACAGTTATCTACACCAAAGCCATGCCGCCCCAGCTCGCGGTGTTCTTTTCCGGTGTATTCAATTTCTTCGGGGTACTGCTCGGCGGGGTCGGCGTCGCCTATGCCATCGTCCACCTGTTGCCGGTGGAGCTGCTGATCAACGTCAACACCGGTCATGGCCTGGCCATGGTGTTCTCGCTGCTGGCTGCGGCCATCACCTGGAACCTGGGCACCTGGTACTTCGGTATCCCGGCTTCAAGTTCCCATACCCTGATCGGTTCGATCCTCGGTGTAGGCCTGGCCAATGCCCTGCTCAACGACATTCCGCTGGGTGATGGGGTCAACTGGCAGAAAGCGATCGATATCGGCGCCTCGCTGGTATTCTCGCCGCTCGCCGGCATGTTGGTCGCGGGCCTGATCCTGGTAGGGCTGAAGTGGTGGCGTCCGCTGTCCAAGATGCACAAGACCCCGGAACAGCGCCGCAAGCTCGACGACAAGAAGCACCCGCCATTCTGGAATCGCCTGGTGCTGGTGGTTTCGGCCATGGCCGTCAGCTTCGTGCACGGCTCCAACGATGGTCAGAAAGGTATCGGCCTGATCATGCTGGTGTTGATCGGTATCGTGCCGGCGCAGTTCGTGCTCGACCTGAGCACCACCACCTACCAGATCGAGCGTACCCGTGACGCCACGTTGCACCTGAGCCAGTTCTACCAGCGCAACAACGCTACCCTGAGCGAGTTCCTGGCCCTGGGCAAGAGCGCGCAGGATGACCTGCCCGGCAAGTTCAGCTGCAACCCGCAGCAGACCGAACCGACCATCGCGGCCTTGCTGAACAATCTCAAGGGCGTGAACGACTACCATTCGCTGGCGCCTGAAAAGCGTATCGAAGTCCGTCGCTACCTGCTCTGTCTGGATGACACCGCGAAGAAGGTCGGCAAGCTGCCGGGCCTGGATGCGCGGGAGAAGGCGGACCTCGACAAGCTGCGCAAGGACCTGACCGCGACCACCGAATACGCACCGTTCTGGGTGATCCTGGCAGTGGCCCTGGCCCTTGGCCTGGGCACCATGGTCGGCTGGAAACGCGTGGTCCTGACCATTGGCGAGAAGATCGGCAAGCAGGGCATGACCTATGCCCAGGGCATGTCGGCCCAGATCACCACAGCCGGGATGATTGGCCTGGCGAATATCTTCGCGTTGCCGGTTTCGACGACTCATGTGTTGTCGTCGGGTGTGGCGGGGACCATGTTGGCGAACAAGAGCGGGCTGCAGAGCAGTACAATCAAGACCATTCTGTTGGCTTGGGTACTGACTTTGCCGGCGACCGTTGGGTTGTCCGCAGGTTTGTTCTGGATTGCCTCGAAGATCATTGGCAGTTGATTTGACTGCTTTGATCTGAAAATCAAGGTGCACCTTTGGGGGCACCTTTTTTTTCGTCTTGATGTTTAATGTTGGTGTTTAATATTGGGGTATGTGTACATATCCGTTTATGCGTTTAATTGATGTATTGGTTTCGCCCCTTACGGGCGAGTTACTTTTTTTTCAAACGCCAAAAAAAGTAACCAAAAAACGCTGCCCCTCCATTGGCCCTCGCTACGCGAGGGTCCCCTCATTCCACCCTCGCTCCGTGGGTCGCGCCGAACGGGCATCCATGCCCGTACAGCGCTAACTCGGCATCCATGCCGAGTTCCCCACTACACAAGGGCTCCATTCGGCCTGCTGGAAGGGGCCGGAAGATCAAAAGCCAAAGCAAAGGCGCTGAAACAGCTATCGCAGAAAGCCTGGATTGTTTCCGGGGATTCCAATGGCCCATTCGCGGGCAAGCCCGGCTCCTACAGGGATAGGGCGTACACGGAGTGTCTATACGACATAAAACTGTAGGAGCCGGGCTTGCCCGCGAATGGGCCCGCAAAAACACCACACAAACCAGATCAGTGATCTGTCCCCGACCTTTTGCTTTTGATCTGGCTTTGGCTTTTGATCTTGCTTTTGACCTACCTGCCCCGCCCAGCAGGCTGAGTGCAGGTTCTGTTTCGAGAGACGCCCGGCAGGGAAGCCGGGCGAGCCGTGTTGGGCCATGGATGGCCCGTCACGGCGTGCTCTCGAAACGGGACCGGAGCGAAGGAACCCTTCGCCGAGGCGAGGGGCCGAATGGAGGGGCAAGCGTTTTTGGTTCCTTTTGGGGTGTTTGCCAAAAGGAACTCGCCCGTAAGGGGCGAAACCACTACATCAGTGAAACACGCAAACGGATATGTACACTCAATAACAGCCCCCCCGAAAAAACGCGAGACAAAAAAAAGGGCAACCGAAGTCGCCCAAAATGCCTTGCGTGCTCGTTCCCTGAAAAGACCTAAGGTTTCTTCCTCTTATGTGAGTCTTTCCAGATAAAAAATCCAAATCCGCCGAGGAACACCACCATGAGGCCAACCGTCAGCACTCCGGCAATTACCACGTTATCGAAAAACATGACTGGCCTCCTGCACTCGCCCTGTTGCGATGTGCCTAAGTTACCCAAATGGGCGCGGAGGAAAATTGACCGGCGTCAATGCCGCCCGGAACCGGGCGCGGGGAAAGGAAATTAACTGACTTGCATCAAGTTTCAGCGCAGATATCAGCGCTTTTTCGGCTTTTTCTTCGGCTTTTTCTTGGCCTTGCCCAACGGCATCGCCTGCTCGAAGGCCTGGCGCACCTCATTCAGGCGCTTCTCGTTCAAGTCATGGACACGCTTGGCACGCTCGGCATTCAGGTCGATCAACTTGTCGTCTTGGCTCATGGTCGGTCACTGCATCACTATCGGTCGAATTCAGCCTGGGCCGTTCCCCAGCCCAGGCAATAGCCCAATAATGCGGGCAAGCGCCGGCGCTGACCAGCCGGGAATTCACCAATACCCCATCAAGACCTGTGCGCAACGCCGGTTTACGCGCAAAATCATCCACCTCGCCTGGCCGCCAAGGATCATTGACGTGACATTGCCCAAGGACCTCCCGCCCCTGATGGCCCTGCGCGCCTTTGAATCGGTCGCCCGCCACTTGAGCTTCATCAAGGCCGCCGACGAGCTGTCCGTCAGCCAGAGCGCAGTGAGCCACCAGATCCACAAGCTCGAACAGCACCTGGACCAGCGCCTGTTCATCCGCCGCACCCGCGCCATCGACCTGAGCGACGCCGGCAGCCGCTATTACCAGCAGATCCGCCCGGCCCTGGAACAGATCGCCGAAGCCAGCCGCCAACTTCGTGCCCCGACCTCACCACGGATAGTGCGGATCGGCCTGCTCGCCTCCTTCGCCACCCTCTGGCTGGCACCGCGCCTGACCGACTTCATTACCCGCCACCCACACATACAGGTCGCGCTGGAACCCTCGATCCAGCTCGCAGACGTTGCCGGCGATCAGGTCGATCTCGCTATCCGCTACGGCAAGGGCGGCTGGCCGGACGTCGATGCCCGGCGCTTGATGACTGAACGCCTGCTCCCCGTCTGCAGCCCGGATTTCAAGGCTCGCACGGGCGGACCGGGCCCGTTGCTGATGGCCCAGGCCCGGCAGCCCTTCGAATGGACCGACTGGGCCCGGTACCATCACTTCGATCTGCAGCCCTACCCCACGGCGATGCTCCACGATTACAACATCGTGGTCGAAGCCGCCATTGCCGGCCAGGGTATCGCCATGGGCCGCCAGCGCCTGATCGACCGTCGGCTCAAGGACGGCTCGCTGGTGCCCGCCTTCGACACCACGCCGTATGAAGGCGAGATCGGCTACTGGCTGATCAGGCCCAATGCCACGCTTACGCCGGAAGCGGAATGCTTCTGTGCCTGGCTAACCGAACAATGCGCCCGCGCAGACGCATGAGCCAATCAGATACGTCAGATTGAATCTATCCGTTTGTCGGGCAATGACCCGCCGAGCATGCTGAAACCTTCTTCCCGGAGGTTTCAGCATGAGCAATTCCCTGTCCGAACGCATCAGCCAACTGGGCCTGAGCCTGCCGCAGCCGAGCCAGCCCATCGCCAACTACGTGAATCACGTGACCAGCCACAATCAACTGTTCATCTCCGGACAGATCCCGCTGCAAGACGGCAAACCCGCCTACATCGGCCGCCTCGGCGACACCCTGGACGACGCGGAAGGTGCCAGTGCCGCAGAGCTGGCGGCCCTCGGCCTGCTGGCGCAATTGGGACAAGCCATTGATGACGACTTGTCGAGACTGGTGCGCATCGTCCGTCTCGGGGTCTTCGTGGTCGCCAGCCCGGACTTTCAACGCCAGGGCGTCGTCGCC
This sequence comes from Pseudomonas sp. UTLPPB19802, assembly GCF_059730225.1. Lineage (NCBI taxonomy): Bacteria > Pseudomonadati > Pseudomonadota > Gammaproteobacteria > Pseudomonadales > Pseudomonadaceae > Pseudomonas > Pseudomonas sp. UTLPPB19802. The sequence continues at coordinate 2,495,797 of NZ_AP048545.1, read as the reverse complement.
AATGGCGCGTCCAACCTGCTGGTCAACGCGCTGGGCGAAAAAGGTCGCCACGCCCGCACCGCCGTCGGCGTGTCCAGCCTGCCCAACGGGGTCGCAGTGGAAATCGATGCAATTTTCGAGTTGCAGCCATGAGCGTCGACGATTGGTCAGAGAATGAAATCACTGGACTTCGTGCCGCGACACCCGGCTGCTCGCAGGTCATTCACTTCAATCACGCTGGCGCCTCCCTGCCCAGCCAGGCCACCCTGGACGCGATGATCGCGCAACTGCAACGCGAAGCGAGCCTTGGCCCGATGGAGGCCGGTGTCCAGGGTGCGCAGTTGGAGGACCAAGCCCGACAAGCCGCCGCCGAGCTTCTCAACACCGAAGCCCGCAACATCGCCTTCGCCAGCAGTGGTTCCGCTGCCTGGGGCCAGGCCTTCGCGGCGCTGGGTCCCTGGCGTAGCGGTGACCGGATCCTGGTCGGACGCCATGAATGGGCCGGCAATCTGGCCTGCATGGCAGAAGCGGTAAAGGCCGGCGCACGCCTTGAGGTGATCCCCTGCGATGAAACCGGTGCGGTATCGGTCGCGTCCCTGGAGCAAATGATCGACAGCCGCGTCCGCCTGATCGCCCTGACCTGGCTGCCAGCCAACGGCGGCCTGGTAAATCCGGCCGAGGCCATCGGCCAGGTGGCCCGACGCCACGGCATCACCTACTTCATCGACGCCGGCCAGGCCCTCGGACAGCTACCGTGTGACGTCCAGGCCTTGGCCTGCGACGTGCTCAAGGGCGCCGCCCGCAAGTATCTCCGTGGACCGCGAGGCACTGCACTGCTGTATGTCCGCGAGGGTTTTCTCGAACAACTGGCACCACGCCAGCTCGATGTAATGTCGGCCCCCTGGGATGAGCACGGATTCGCCCTGCGCAACGACGCCCGGCGCTTCGAAACCAGCGAACGCTCGCTGGTGCTGATGGCGGGCCTGGCCAATGCCTTGACGGAGGCCAACCAGCTGGGGATTGCGCGTATTCACGACAGAATCCAGAACTTGGCGGCAAAATTGCGCAATGGGCTGCGCAAGATCCCCGGCCTGGAGCTACAAGACCTGGGCTCGCCAGGACAACAGTCCGGATTGATTGCGTTCACCCTGGAGGGATGGGATGTCTTTGCGCTGAAACAGCGGCTGGCCGAAGACCATATCAACATAGGCGCCAACGGTACCGCCTATACGCCCCAGGACATGCAGGCCCGCGACCTGCAGGCGGTGGCGCGGATCGCGGTGAGCTATCTCAACACCGCGCAAGAAATCGAGCAACTGCTCGAGACCCTCGGCCAATTGGCCCGGGAGCCCCGTCAGACCTCGACGTCGACCAGCAGCCCCTGACGCGGCTGCTCTTCCATCAACGCGACCACCGGGACGGTGTTGTCGGCGTTCAGCTCATCGCCCGGCACCGCCAGGTGGCGCTCCGGATCGTCCTCGGCCTCGCGCCGGCGCTGCTGTTGTTCCTGCTGGCGTCGCTGTTCCTCGCGCAACTGCCACGCGGCCTCTTCGGGGTCGCGTTTCTGCAGGTCGATCGTGCTTTCGTTGGAGCTTTCCTGCACCGGCACGACAGGCGGTATATCCGGTCGCGGTCGGATCGGGTCCTGCTGTGACGTGACCGGCACGACACTCAGGGGTAGCATCGGTGGCAACATGATTGGTTCTCCTCTTCGCAGGCTGTCGGCTGTCACCCGGGTGACTTGAGCCGTCAGTCGCGAAACTGTGACCCGGTTATCGCTTGATGGTGCAATTCGCCCCGACGAACGTCACCCTGGGCTACCGTTAACCTGGGTCAATGCCTTTCTGGAAATCAGCCCTTTCGATCAAGAGCCTTTGGCCTGCAAGCATCGATTCCGTTAAGATAGTCGGCTTTTTCAAGGCGGGAGTCAGGCAGCATGGCGCAGCAGTATCAACCGGGGCAACGCTGGATCAGTGACAGCGAAGCCGAGCTGGGTTTGGGCACCGTTCTGGCACAGGATGGCCGCTTGTTGACCGTGCTCTATCCGGCCACTGGCGACACTCGCCAGTACGCGCTAAGGAATGCGCCCCTGACCCGCGTGCGATTCTCGCCGGGGGACAGCATCACCCATTTCGAAGGGTGGAAGATGACCGTGCGCGAAGTCGATGATGTCGACGGCCTGCTGGTCTACCACGGGCTCAACGCGCAGAACGAACCCGTCACGCTGCCGGAAACCCAGCTGTCGAACTTCATCCAGTTCCGCCTGGCCAGCGACCGTCTGTTCGCCGGGCAGATCGACCCGCTGTCGTGGTTCTCGCTGCGCTACCACACCCTGGAACACACCAGCCGCCAGCTGCAGTCCTCGCTCTGGGGCCTGGGCGGCGCCCGTGCGCAACCTATCGCGCACCAGTTGCACATCGCCCGTGAAGTCGCCGATCGAATCGCGCCCCGCGTACTGCTGGCCGACGAAGTGGGCCTGGGCAAGACCATCGAGGCCGGCCTGGTGATCCACCGCCAACTGCTGTCCGGCCGTGCCAGCCGCGTGCTGATCCTGGTCCCGGAAAACCTCCAGCACCAGTGGCTGGTGGAAATGCGCCGGCGCTTCAACCTGCAGGTCGCGCTGTTCGATGCCGAGCGTTTCATCGAGAGCGATGCCAGCAACCCGTTCGAAGACACCCAGTTGGCCCTGGTGGCCCTGGAGTGGCTGGTCGAGGACGAGAAGGCCCAGGATGCGCTGTTCGCCGCCGGCTGGGACCTGATGGTGGTCGATGAAGCCCATCACCTGGTCTGGCATGAAGACAAGGCCAGCCCGGAATACACCTTGGTCGAACAACTGGCCGAGACCATTCCCGGCGTCCTGCTGCTGACCGCCACCCCGGAACAACTGGGCCAGGACAGCCACTTCGCCCGCCTGCGCCTGCTCGACCCGAACCGTTTCCACGACCTGGCCGCCTTCCGCGCCGAAAGCGAAAACTATCGCCCGGTGGCCGAAGCGGTACAGGAACTGCTCGAAAAGGGCCGCCTGTCCCCAGCCGCGCACAAGACCATCAAGGGTTTCCTCGGCAACGAGGGTGAGGCCCTGCTCACCGCGGTCAATGACGGCGACGCCGAAGCCAGCGCCCGCCTGGTGCGCGAGCTGCTCGACCGCCACGGCACCGGCCGCGTGCTGTTCCGCAACACCCGCGCCGCCGTGCAGGGTTTCCCGGAACGCAAACTGCACGCCTACCCGCTGCAGAACCCGGACGAATACATGGAGCTGCCGCTGGGCGAACACGCCGAGCTGTACCCGGAAGTCAGCTTCCAGGCCCAGGCCGAGGACGGCGACGAAGAGCGCTGGTGGCGTTTCGACCCACGGGTCGAGTGGCTGATCGACCAGTTGAAGATGCTCAAGCGCACCAAGGTGCTGGTGATCTGCGCCCACGCGGAAACCGCCATGGACCTGGAGGACGCCCTGCGCGTGCGCTCCGGTATTCCGGCCACGGTCTTCCACGAAGGCATGAACATCCTCGAGCGTGACCGCGCAGCCGCCTACTTCGCCGACGAGGAATTCGGCGCCCAGGTGCTGATCTGCTCGGAAATCGGCAGTGAAGGTCGCAACTTCCAGTTCGCCCATCACCTGGTGATGTTCGACCTGCCGGCGCACCCTGACCTGCTGGAACAGCGGATCGGCCGTCTGGACCGGATCGGCCAGAAGCACGTGATCGAGCTGCATGTACCGTACCTGGAAACCAGCCCGCAGGAACGCCTGTTCCAGTGGTACCACGAAGCGCTGAATGCCTTCCTCAACACTTGCCCGACCGGCAACGCCCTGCAGCATCAGTTCGGCCCGCGCCTGCTGCCGCTGCTCGAGGGTGGCGACGATGGCGAGTGGCAGAAGCTGGTGGACGAAGCCCGTGCCGAGCGCGAGCGCCTGGAAGCCGAACTGCACACCGGTCGCGACCGCCTGCTCGAACTCAACTCCGGCGGTGCTGGTGAAGGCGAGGCGCTGGTCGAGGCGATCCTTGAACAGGACGACCAGTTCGCCCTGCCGATCTACATGGAAACCCTGTTCGACGCCTTCGGCATCGACAGCGAGGACCATTCGGAAAACGCCCTGATCCTCAAGCCAAGCGAGAAGATGCTTGACGCCAGCTTCCCGCTGGGTGACGACGAAGGCGTGACCATCACCTACGACCGCAACCAGGCACTGTCACGCGAAGACATGCAGTTCATCACCTGGGAGCACCCGATGGTCCAGGGCGGCATGGACCTGGTGCTGTCCGGTTCGATGGGCAACACCGCCGTGGCGCTGATCAAGAACAAGGCACTCAAGCCGGGTACCGTGCTGCTGGAACTGTTGTATGTCAGCGAAGTGGTCGCACCGCGCTCGCTGCAACTGGGCCGCTACCTGCCGCCGGCCGCGCTGCGTTGCCTGCTGGACGCCAATGGCAACGACCTGTCGCCACGCGTCGCCTTCGAAACCCTGAATGACCAGTTGGAAAGCGTACCCAAGGCCAGCGCCAACAAGTTCATCCAGGCCCAGCGCGACAGCCTGGCACCGAAGATCAACGCCGGTGAAACCAAGATCGCGCCACGTCACGCCGAGCGCGTGGCCGAAGCGCAGCGTCGCCTGGCGGCGGACACCGATGAAGAACTGGCGCGCCTGACCGCGTTGCAGGCGGTCAACCCGAGCGTGCGCGACAGTGAGCTGGTCGCGCTGCGCAAGCAGCGGGAAGATGGCCTGGCGATGCTGGAGAAAGCGGCGCTGCGCCTGGAAGCGATTCGGGTGCTGGTCGCCGGTTGATCTGACTATGCGCTGTGGGGGGCGGGAATCGCGTGGGGCTCAAGGGCCTCTTCGCGGATAAATCCGGCTCCCACAGGGCTCGGGTTGCCCACAAGGTTTGTGTTCAATACAGACAATGTGGGAGCCAGCCGGCCTTCAAGCCGTGACAGGCGCTCCGCTTGCCTGATCCTGCTCCATCCCCTCGCGCATCCGCGCCGCATCCCGACTGAAGCAACGCGCTGCCTGGAACAGGAACAACAGCGTCAGCAACAACGCCCCAGGAATCAGATACATCGCGTCATGCAGTCCGACGGCCTTGAACGCCTCGGTCATTTCCTGCGCGCCCGCCGCCAGCATCGCCGCATGGGCGAAATGATCAGACAGCAAACCGACCACCACCGGCCCCAAGCCACCACCGAGCAGATACAGCCCGGCGAAATACACCGCCATCGCCATTGCCCGCAGCCGCGGCTCGACCACATCCTGGATCGCGGTATAGACGCAGGTGTAGAAGTTGTAGGCAAACAGCCAGCCAACGCTGAACACCGCCACGAACACGCCGATCTCGATCCGCCCGGCATGCAGCGCCCAGGCGGTGGCCAGGGTCGAAACCACCAGGCTCGCAGCGGCGAACAATAGACGGCCATTGGCGATGCGCTGGTGAATCTTGTCCGCCACCCAGCCACCCAAGGTCAACCCGACCAGCCCGGTCAGGCCGACGATCACCCCGGTGGCCACTGCCGCTTCCTGCAACGGCATCTGGAAATAGCGCTGCAGCATTGGCACCAGGAAGGAGTTGCAGGCGTAGGTGGCGAAATTGAAGGTCAGCCCCGCCAGTACCAGCCAGAGAAAGGTCGGGATTGCCAGCAGGCGACGCACCGGACGCTCGATCCGCACCTGGGCCACCTGTACGGTTTCCGCGGCACCACGCTTGGGCTCCTTGATGAAGAACATGAACAGCGCCAGCACCAGCCCCGGCACTGCGGCGATGAAAAACGGCGCCCGCCAGCTGTCGAACGCCTTGACCATCGCGCCGATGGTGAAGAACGCCAGCAACAACCCCAGGGGCAGGCCGAGCATGAAGATGCCCATGGCCCGCGCTCGCCGGTGGGCCGGGAACAGGTCGCCGATCAGCGAGTTGGCCGCAGGCGCATAGCTGGCTTCGCCGACGCCAACGCCCATGCGTACCAGCAGGAACCCCCAGAAACTGCCTACCAGACCGTTGATCGCCGTCAGTCCGCTCCATACCGCCAGCCCCCAGCCCATCAGCTTGCTGCGCGAGCCATTGTCGGCCATGCGCCCCAGCGGCAGGCCGGCGATGGCATAGACGATGGTGAACGCGGTGCCGATGAGACCGATCTGGAAATCGCTGAGATGCCACTCCATGCGGATCGGTTCGATGATGATCGCCGGGATGGTCCGGTCGAAGAAGTTGAACAGGTTGGCAAGGAACAACAGGAACAGAATGCGCCAGGCATTCGCCGCTTGGGTCGAGTTCTGCATGGGGGTCCGTCTCTTTATTGTTATTGGGCTTCAATGCCAGGACGTCGAGGGTCCTGCCCCCTCAATCTAGTCAGACTGATATCACCTGTCTGCCACCATTCGCGGCGCTGATACCGGGCAATGGAGGCTCTATCGAGCCCCGTAAAAATACTTGTAACCCCCCCTTACAAAGCGCTGGCCGAAGCCTAGAATAGTGCCAAACTCCCTCCCTACCTTCTTTCTCCGTTGACCCTCCATGTCTGATGCTAATCCGTGTCTGAATTGCGGTGCCTGCTGTTCGTATTTCCGTGTCTCGTTCTATTGGGGAGAGTGCGTGTCGGGCGGCGGCCTGGTGCCCGACGAACTGGTCAGCCAGATCAGCCCAAGCCGGGTGGCCATGATCGGTACCGAAGGGAAAAAACCTCGCTGCACCGCCCTGGAAGGGGAAGTCGGCAGCGGAGTCAGTTGCTCGATCTACAACGAGCGCTCCAGCCCCTGCCGTGAATTCGATGCCGCCTGGGAAAACGGCGAACCCAACGAACGCTGCGATGCGGCCCGTGCCGCCTTCGGCCTGCCGCCCCTGGAGCCTGAACCGGGCTTAGTACCAATCGCTATTTAGCTCATCGCCAAATCATTGGGAGTACTCTGCCATTAGAGCTCCCGTCTCCAGACGAGCCTCTATACTCCAACCCATTGGTCGGCGCTCTGCGCCGGTAGTCCAAGGGGCATGAATAGGACAGGCTATGGAGTGGCTGGGCTTGCATTTTGTCGACAAACTTCCCGAAGACGGGCAGTTGCTGCTCGACTGCAGCCATGATCCGCTGCTGGTCATGCTGGCCTACCTGGTGGCCTGCGCCGCGAGCTTCGCCATGCTCGACATGGCCGAACGGGTCGGCCATGTCGAACAGCCGGCACAACAACGGCTTTGGCGCTGGGTCGGCGCCTGCTGCCTGGCGGGCGGCATCTGGGCCATGCATTTCATCGGCATGCTGGCATTCCGCGCGCCCATTGCGGTGAGCTATGACCTGCCCACCACCCTGATTTCCCTACTGATTGCCCTGTTCGCCTCGTTCCTGGCCATGCACACCCTCGGGCGCGCGCAATTGCGCCCTTCGCAGACCTGCCGCGCGGCCCTGTCGATGGGACTGGGTATCGCCGCCATGCACTACGTGGGCATGTCCGCCGTACGCTCGAGCGCGCAGCAGTATTATCAACCCGGCCTCGTCGGCGTGTCGGTGCTGATCGCCATCGGTGCCAGCCTGGCGGCGCTGCTGCTGGCCAGGCATTTCCGCAGCGGCAGCGGGATGTTCCATCAACTGCTCAAGTACAGTGCCAGCCTGATCATGGGCGCTGGTATCGTCAGCATGCACCTCACCGGCATGTGGTCGCTGCACCTGATGCTGCCAGCCGGCAGCGTCCCGCCCGCAGCCGTGGACAACAATCATCTGCAACTGGGGATGACCATCGGCTTCATCGCCCTCCTGATCATCGGCAGCAGCATCAGCGCCGCCCTGTCCAACAAGAAGCTGCAAAACAAGGAACAGGACCTGCGCCGAGTCAACGCCCTGCTCAGCCAACTGGACCAGGCCCGCATGTCCCTGGCCCAGGTCGCCCACTACGACCCGCTGACCAACCTGCTCAACCGCCGCGGCTTCAACCAGATCTTCGCCGAGCGGCTGATCGAACGCGGCAGCCTCAACGGCATGCTGGCGGTGATGTTCCTCGATATCGACCACTTCAAGCGGATCAATGACAGCCTCGGCCACGATGCCGGTGACGAACTGCTCAAGGTCATTGCGGCACACATCAAGAGCGCCACCCGCAGCCATGACGACGTGGTTGCGCGCTTTGGCGGCGACGAGTTCTGCATCGTCATCAGCGTGCACAAGCGCGACGAGGCCCGGAACATGGCCCAGCGCATCATGCAGAAGATGAAGGAACCGATCGAACTGGCGGGCCGGCGCATGGTGATGACCACCAGTATCGGCATCGCGATATTCCCCGAGGACGGCACAACCTGTGACGAATTGCTGAAGAATGCCGACCTGGCGCTCTATCAGTCCAAGGATGCCGGGCGAAACAGCCTGCACTTCTTCAATGCCAACCTGAAGACCAAGGCGAGCCTGGAACTGCAACTGGAGGAACAGTTGCGCCAGGCACTGCGCGAGTGTCGCGAACTGCAACTGTTCTACCAGCCGATCTGCGAGGTCAAGACCGGCCGGGTCACCAAGCTCGAAGCCCTGGTCCGCTGGAATCATCCGCAACACGGGCTATTGACCCCGGACCGCTTCCTCCACATTGCCGAAGCCAATGGGCTGGTCGCCGGGCTGGACAACTGGGTGTTGCGCACCGCCTGCAACGACTTGGCGACGCTGGACGAACAGGGTTATGGCGAGCTGATGGTCACCGTGAACTGCTCGTCGCTCAACCTCGCCCGCGAGGAGCTGGCCGACGATATCGAAGCCGCACTGCGCGCCACCGGCATTTCTGCCCAACGGCTGGAACTGGAGGTCACGGAAAACGCCCTGATGGGCAATATCACCAATACCCTGCAGCTGCTGCGGCAGATGCGCAGTCTCGGTGTGTCGTTGTCCATCGACGATTTCGGCACCGGCTACTCGTCCCTGGCCTACCTCAAGCGCCTGCCGCTCAATACGCTGAAGGTCGATCGCTCGTTCATCCTCGACATCCCCAAGTCAGCCCCGGACATGGAGATCATCCAGGCGATCATCGTCATGGCCCACACCCTGCACCTGCAAGTGGTCACCGAGGGCGTCGAGACCCAGCAACAATTCGATTTCCTCGCCGAGTACGACTGCGACTACATCCAGGGCCATCTGCTGAGCAAGCCGGTTTTGCTTGAAGAACTGCCTGCCGTGATCCAGCAACTCAACCAGCGCCAATCGTCACCGCCCACGCCGCTCACTCCGGCGACGGCGGCTCGCGAGACAGATTCACCGGTGTCGAGGGATCCTTTTGCAGATACCCCTGGCTACCACGCAGGCACATCGACTGTACGCCCCATCCGCTGATCGGCATCCCCGAGCGCTGCTCGCAGGACTTCACCACACCGCCCAGGGCGACCTGACGGCCGCCAGCAACCGGCGGTACATCGGCCATCCCGTCAGGTCGATCCCGCCGAGCCGGGCGCAGGTGGTACAGAATTCATAAAAAGTTCCCCGTCAATTAAAGAACGTCAATTATTGGCCGATCCAACGGTACCCAAAGCAGGGATTCCCCTTAGGAATACCTAGGGTCACCCCCTATCGATCAGGGCAATATCGCGCGTTAAAGTCGCGATCTCTCACCGTGATGGCGCGTTGACATCCCTCGACCGCCCAACCAGACCAGGCATATGGCGCACAATGACCTCCAAAAATAACCCAGCCAACGCAGTATCCGATCTGATGTCGCCCGCGGTCGTGGAACACACCTACAAGCCCTACTCGACGCCACGTCCACTGGCGACCCAGCAGTATCTTTATTTCACTGAAACCAATACGGATCGTATCCTCGACAACCTCGACGGCCTGCGCGACATGGTATTTCCGCGCCCGCCGCACCTGGAGGTGGAGAACGAAGCCCGCCGCGAGCAGGAGTTCCCCTCGGTCTGCCTGATCGGCCTCGGCCGTTGCGGCTCGAACATCGCGCTGGATGTCGCCGAACTGGTCTACAACGCCCGCAAGTTCTACCTCAACGAATTCAACAACGACGACAAGTCCGCCGACAAGGGCTACCGCCCCGCCCAGTGGATTCGCAACAACCTGCGCCTGGTGCAGAACAAGTCTGCCAAGCCGGTGTTCCTGGTCGAACCGCTGGTGATGCTCGGCGACCTGGACAAGGACATCGCCGGGCGCATCCGTTTTTCGCGCAAGGGCGAGAAAAGCGGCTTCATCCGCGACTACAGCAAGATGAAGATCATGGACCTGTCGGAAGTCCACGCCGGTGGTGCCGGTAACGCGCCAATCCTCGGCCAGTACCTGGCCAAGATCATCCTGAACAAGGACACCCAGCGTTTCTCCAGTCCCGACTGGAAGATGATTCACTCGTACCTGATCGACTCCTGCGGCATCAAGGCCAACCAGTCGCGCCTGTATTTCTCGATCTTCAGCGCCGGTGGCGGTACCGGCTCGGGCATGGCCTCGGAATTCGGCCTGGCGCAGCAGTACTCGTACATGAACAAGACGTTCGACACCAAGCCGATGGAGGAGCACGACAGTAAGAGCGGCCACTCCTTCGTCTTCGAACCGATCTTCACCAGCGGCATCTGCGTACTGCCGAACATCTCCGACCATCGCAGCGAGATGTCCGAGGCCCTGCACATCAACGCCGGTCGCCTGCTGTGCAAGTACCTGTCGGAGGAATGGGACTTCTCTTACAACTTCGACAACGAAGACAGCAGCGAAGCCAGCGTCATGGGCCGCATCCGCCCATGGAACGCGATGATGCTGATCTCCAACGACATCATGCGCTACGCCGAAGAGAGCGATGACGGCAACATCCAGAACATCGATGTCAATGCCATGGAAAAGCACGCCAACCAGTACATCTCCCAGCAGATCTTCAACATTCTCACCGCCCAGGCGGTCACCACCGACTACGACCAGAACTACTTCCGCCGGGCCGGCATCGACATCGGCGAAACCATCCGCCTGGATGCCAACGACCTGTTCATGAGCCTGGCCGGTCCCGTCGCGATCGCCTACGCCGAGTCGGTGGTACCGGAACAGCCGGTGCAAACCGGCGACAAGTTCAAAGTGTTCGAGAAAGAACAGCCGCGCCTGAACATCGACGACCTGTTCTTCCGCTCCATCGACCTGCCGCACTTCAACAAGGTCACCCAGGCCATCGAGGGCATCAGCCTGCTGCCAATCGAGTCCCGGCGCTACCGTGCCGCCCTGGAGCAGTACCAGGCCTCGGGTTACGACGCCGCGGCCCTGCACGACCTGCACTTCTTCAAGAACTGCTCGTCGGTGGTCTCGATCGTCTCGCTGCCCAAGGACTACAAGCTGTCCTACATGGACCTGAACCGGCTCAAGACCCACCTCAACAGCCTGTTCCCCAACACCACGCTCAAGCGCTATGCGCTGGTGATCGGCGCCTCGGCGAACCTTTCGCTGACCACGCTGATCGCCAAGAGCCCGTGCCTGTCGGATGATTTCCTGACCTTGATCGTGGCCTTCATCAAGCGTTGCTTTGCCCGCAACCCGTACCGTTTCGACGACACGCTGGACAACTCGATGCTCGAGTTCATCACCAACGACGAGTTCGACGAAGGGCACATCGACGAGTTGCTCAACGAGTTCGAGAATCCGGCGAAGATCCTCGATACCAACTGGTATGCGATCAAGCCGATGTACGAGAAGAAGTACCGCGAGCTGATCAACGACAAAGACAAGTTCGTCTCGATCAACGATATCCGCCTGTCCCGCGACTGCGTGAAGAAGGCGATCAAGTATCTGCGCGAGATCTACCGTCACCGCATCGGCAAGACCAAGGTCATTTCGCTCAACAGCCACACCGGCCGGACCGAGTACTGAGCCTGCGGCGGCCTTTCTCACAAAAGGCCGCCACCACGGGAGCACGATTGTGGAGTTTCTCCACGAGCAAACTGCTATTACTGCGTCATGCGGTTACTGGCCTACCCACTCATGGGCCATAAACGCATAACGCATATGCACCATTGCAGTGCAGATGATTAACGGAGCGCCCTTTCCTGGATCATCACCCAAGGCGATACCACCACCGCCCACAGGTTCGGATCACGTTCGAACAGGTCCTGGGCCCGCGTTTCAGACACCTTGACCAACGCTCCCGTGGCCAACCACTGCGCCACTTTTTCAGCCTGGTTCTCGGCCATCGCCTCGGCTGCCGCGACCAGATCCAGGGACGGTTCGACCCACAATAGGGCACCCCGGGCAAAGAACGGTTGCAGCTCCTCCCAGCGGATAGATGCAGTTTCACCAAGCAGCTTGGCATAGAGGGTGCTAGGTTCTTGAGTCATGGGGTTCTACCTGAGAAAAAAACGGCGCAATCATAACGTCGCGACCCAGGTAGAAAAACCCGGATGTAACGGTGGGGGGTGAAAGAGGGATCGGGGCGCCAGGGATTGCCGTGTAGGTCAGCAACATTCGGTTAACAATCCGCATGGCCATTTGCCGCTATTCTGTCTCTTTCTTTCACTTAAGCGACATCCTCCGATTTTGCCCTTGGCTGCCCGCTATCCAAGCGATAAACGAGCGCTCTAAACTGTATCGGTACAGTTGCCGGGTAAAATCGGGTTCTCAAACCCGGTTCTGCCGCCCTGGCGTCAGGACTATAAAAATTACAACAGCAAGAGTGGAGCACTAATGACTAAGCAGATTTCCAAACTGTTCGCCGCTATGGTTCTGGCCGGTATCGCCAGCCATTCTTTCGCTGCAGACACCATCAAGATCGGCATCGCCGGCCCCAAGACCGGCCCGGTGACCCAATACGGTGACATGCAGTTCACTGGCGCGAAACAGGCCATCAAGGACATCAACGCCAAGGGCGGCGTCGATGGCAAGAAACTCGAAGCCGTTGAATACGACGATGCCTGCGATCCAAAACAGGCCGTGGCCGTAGCCAACAAGGTAGTCAACGACGGCGTCAAGTTCGTCATTGGCCACCTCTGCTCCAGCTCCACCCAGCCAGCTTCGGACATCTACGAAGACGAAGGCGTGATCATGATCACCCCGGCCGCCACCAGCCCGGAAATCACCGCCCGTGGCTACAAGCTGGTGTTTCGCACCATCGGCCTGGACAGCGCCCAGGGCCCTGCCGCCGGTGACTACATCGCCGACCACGTGAAGCCCAAAGTGGTTGCCGTCCTGCACGACAAGCAACAATACGGCGAAGGCATCGCCACCGCAGTCAAGCAGACCCTGGAGAAGAAAGGCGTGAAAGTCGCTGTCTTCGAAGGCCTGAACGCCGGTGACAAGGACTTCTCCTCGATCATCCAGAAACTCAAGCAGAACAACGTCGACTTCGTCTACTACGGCGGCTACCACCCTGAGCTGGGCCTGATCCTGCGCCAGTCCAAGGAAAAAGGCCTGAACGCCAAGTTCATGGGTCCGGAAGGCGTCGGCAACGACTCCATCTCGCAGATCGCCCAGGGCGCTTCCGAAGGCCTGCTGGTCACCCTGCCGAAGTCGTTCGATGCCGAGCCAGAGAACAAGGCAATCGTCGACGCCATCAAGGCTGATGGCAAGGACCCAAGCGGTCCGTTCGTGTTCCCGGCCTACTCGGCTGTCGAACTGATCGCCGGCGGTATCACGAACGCCAAGAGCGAAGACACCGCCAAGGTGGCAGCCGCCATCCACGAAGGTACCTTCAAGACTCCAACGGGTGATCTGTCCTTCGACGAGAAGGGCGACCTGAAGAACTTCAAGTTCGTGGTCTACGAATGGCACTTCGGCAAGCCGAAGACCGAAGTATCCCCTCAGTAAGCCAGACCTGAAAGGTCAACAAAAGCCCACTGTGCGACACAGTGGGCTTTGTTTTACGAGGTTTATGGGCCTGACACCCGCGATCCGGGAGCTGGCTCACCTGAAAATCTTAAAACCGTCACCAGCGGTTCGCTGGCAAACGCTCGTGCCAACGTGGCGAAAGACCACGCCCAACGGGCCGGAACATGACTCCACCAGTGAAATGCGTATCGGGTTTTTAGGAGCGCTGTAATGCCTGAGATCTATCACTTCTTCCAACAGCTGGTTAATGGCCTGACCATTGGCAGCACCTATGCCTTGATAGCCATTGGCTACACAATGGTTTACGGCATCATTGGAATGATCAACTTCGCCCATGGCGAGGTCTACATGATTGGTTCCTACGTGGCCTTCATCGTCCTTGCCGGGCTGGCCATGATGGGTATCCACTCCCTGCCGCTGTTGATGACCGCTGCGTTCATCGCGACGATCGTCGTGACCAGTGCCTATGGCTACAGTATCGAACGCGTTGCCTACCGCCCATTGCGCGGCAGCAACCGACTGATTCCGCTGATTTCCGCCATCGGCATGTCGATTTTCCTGCAGAACACCGTACTGCTGTCCCAGGACTCCAAGGACAAGTCCATCCCCAACCTGATTCCGGGGAGCATCTCCTTTGGTCCGGGGGGCGCAGAGGAAGTACTGATTTCCTACATGCAGATCCTGGTCTTCGTGATCACCCTGATCGCCATGACCGGGCTGACCCTGTTCATCTCCCGTTCACGCCTGGGCCGCGCCTGCCGCGCCTGCGCCGAAGACATCAAGATGGCCAACCTGCTGGGGATCAACACCAACAACATCATCGCCCTGACCTTCGTCATCGGTGCCGCCCTCGCGGCGGTGGCGGCCGTGCTGCTGAGCATGCAATACGGCGTGATCAACCCCAACGCAGGCTTCCTGGTGGGCCTGAAGGCCTTTACCGCCGCGGTACTGGGTGGCATCGGCAGTATTCCGGGCGCCATGCTCGGCGGGTTGGTACTGGGTGTGGCCGAAGCCTTTGGCGCCGACGTGTTCGGCGACCAGTACAAGGATGTGGTGGCGTTTGGTCTTCTGGTTCTGGTGCTGTTGTTCCGTCCGACCGGCATCCTCGGCCGTCCGGAGGTTGAGAAAGTATGAACAGATATCTCAAACAGGCGCTGTTCAGCGCCTTGCTGGTCTGGGCCGTGGCCTTTCCGGTGCTCGGCCTGAAGCTGAGCATCGTCGGGATCAACCTCGAAGTGCACGGCACCGGTCCCCTGACCCTGACCGTGATCGCCCTGTGCTCGGTGCTGATGTTCCTGCGCGTGCTGTTCAGCCAGCAGGTCGGCGCGATGTTCAAGTCGTCCCGTGGTCCGCTGGTTTCGCCCAAGGTCGGCCAGTTCCTGACCCTGCCGAAAACCCAGCGCTGGATCATCATCGGCCTGATCGTGGCCGCGCTGATCTGGCCGTTCTTCGGCTCGCGCGGGGCGGTCGACATCGCCACCCTGATCCTGATCTACGTGCTGCTGGGCCTGGGCCTGAACATCGTGGTGGGCCTCGCCGGCCTGCTCGACCTGGGCTATGTCGGCTTCTACGCGGTGGGCGCCTACAGCTACGCGCTGCTGTCGCACTACTTCGGCTGGAGCTTCTGGCTGTGCCTGCCGCTCGCCGGCCTGATGGCCGCCACCTTCGGCTTCCTGCTCGGTTTCCCGGTGCTGCGCCTGCGTGGCGACTACCTGGCCATCGTGACCCTGGGCTTCGGCGAGATCATCCGGCTGTTCCTGCGTAACCTCACCGACCTCACCGGCGGCCCGAACGGCATCAGCAACATTCCCAAGCCGACCTTCTTCGGCCTGAGCTTCGAGCGCAGCGCCGCCGAGGGTGTGCGGACCTTCCACGAATTCTTCGGGCTGACCTACAACCCGGTGAGCAAGGTGGTGTTCCTGTACCTGGTGGCCCTGCTGCTGGCCCTGCTCGCGCTGTTCGTGATCAACCGCCTGCTGCGCATGCCGATCGGTCGTGCGTGGGAAGCCCTGCGTGAAGACGAGATCGCCTGCCGCGCACTGGGCCTGAACCCGACCGTGATCAAGCTGTCGGCCTTCACCCTCGGTGCCTGCTTCGCCGGTTTCGCCGGCAGCTTCTTCGCCGCCCGCCAGGGCCTGGTGACTCCGGAGTCGTTCACCTTCATCGAGTCGGCGATCATCCTCGCCATCGTCGTGCTCGGCGGCATGGGCTCGCAACTGGGCGTGATCCTCGCGGCGATCGTGATGATCCTGCTGCCGGAACTGATGCGTGAATTCAGCGATTACCGCATGTTGATGTTCGGCGCCATGATGGTGCTGATGATGATCTGGCGTCCCCAGGGTCTGCTGCCGATGCAACGTCCACACATGGAGCTGCGCAAATGAGCCGCGAGATCCTGAAAGTCGAAAACTTGAGCATGCGCTTCGGCGGCCTGCTGGCGGTCAACGGCGTGGCCCTGACCGTGAAGGAAAAACAGGTCGTGGCGTTGATCGGCCCCAACGGTGCCGGCAAGACCACGGTGTTCAACTGCCTGACCGGTTTCTACAAGCCGAGCGCCGGCAGCATCGTCCTCGACGGTCAGCCGATCCAGGGCCTGGCCGGCCACGAGATCGCCCGCAAGGGCGTGGTGCGGACCTTCCAGAACGTACGTCTGTTCAAGGACATGACCGCAGTGGAAAACCTGCTGATCGCCCAGCACCGCCACCTGAACACCAACTTCCTCGCCGGGCTGTTCAAGACCCCGTCGTTCCGCAAGAGCGAGCAGGAAGCCATGGAGTACGCCGCGTACTGGCTGGAAAAGGTCAACCTGACCGAATTCGCCAACCGCCCGGCCGGCACCCTGGCCTATGGTCAGCAACGTCGCCTGGAAATCGCCCGCTGCATGATGACCCGTCCGCGGATCCTCATGCTCGACGAACCGGCAGCCGGCCTCAACCCCAAGGAAACCGACGACCTCAAGGCGCTGATCAGCGTGCTGCGCGAGGAGCATGACGTGACCGTGCTGCTGATCGAGCACGACATGAAACTGGTCATGAGCATTTCCGACCACATCGTCGTGATCAACCAGGGCACGCCGCTGGCCGATGGCACGCCACAACAGATCCGCGACAATCCCGAAGTGATCAAAGCCTACCTGGGGGAAGCGTAAATGCTGCAGTTCGAAAACGTTTCCACCTTCTACGGCAAGATCCAGGCCCTGCACAGTGTCAACGTGGAAGTCCGCCAGGGCGAAATCGTGACCCTGATCGGCGCCAACGGCGCGGGCAAGTCGACCCTGCTGATGACCCTCTGCGGTTCGCCACGGGCCCACAGCGGCAGTATCCGCTACATGGGCGAAGAGCTGGTGGGGCAGGAGTCCTCGCAGATCATGCGCAAGAGCATCGCGGTGGTCCCCGAAGGCCGCCGGGTGTTCTCGCGCCTGACCGTGGAGGAAAACCTCGCCATGGGCGGTTTCTTCACCGACAAGGGCGACTACCAGGCGCAGATGGACAAGGTCCTGGAACTGTTCCCACGGCTCAAGGAGCGCTTCAGCCAGCGCGGCGGCACCATGTCCGGCGGCGAGCAGCAGATGCTCGCCATCGGCCGGGCGCTGATGAGCAAGCCCAAGTTGTTGCTGCTCGACGAGCCGTCGCTGGGCCTGGCACCGATCATCATCCAGCAGATCTTCGATATCATCGAGCAACTGCGCAAGGACGGTGTGACGGTGTTCCTGGTGGAACAGAACGCCAACCAGGCACTGAAGATCGCCGACCGTGCCTACGTACTGGAAAACGGCCGGGTGGTGATGGAAGGCAGCGGCAATGACCTGCTGACCGACCCGAAAGTCCGCGAAGCCTACCTGGGCGGTTGATTGGCGTCACGGTTCACGAAAAAGCCCCGGCTCGCCGGGGCTTTTTCTTGCCTGCCAGATGCTCAGGACAGGGCCGTCTCATGCTGCTGGCACGCCCCGTCGATATCCCTCGCCAGGGACTCCAGCAGCGCCTGCGCGCCACGATCGCGACGCAGCTTTGCGAGATGCCTGCGCGCCAGCTCGATATGAGCGCGAGCCTGGTCCGTGGCGCCACGCCGCAACGCCATTGGAATGCTGATGACGGCAATCTGAATGACCAGGCGGTGCGCGCCATGACGATCATGCTGTTCGATGACCCGCTGCAGCAGATCCCCCAACGCTGCGGTATTACGCTCCGGGGCCCGCCGCAACAACTGCTCCAGCGCCCGCAGCCAGAACAGCCGGTAACGCGGGACCAACTCATCCTCGGCTAACAGCAACGCCCAGGCCTCCTCATCACGCTGCAGATGCGCCAGCACCTGCGCCTTGTACATCAGCCGCTGCTGACGCTCGGTCGGCCACTGCGCACCCTGCACGCCCGCCTCCCACTCGGCCATGACCAACCAGGCCTGGTCGGGCCGGTTGAGTCGCAACAAGGCGTTGATCCGCACCTCCCGCATGCAGTCATAGACCGGCTGCCCCTGCGCCAGGATCCGGCCCTGCTGCTTGTCCAGAAACGCCAGGGCATCCTCAGGACGGCCGTCATCGATTATCGCCTCGGCCTTTTCGTAACTCATGCAGGAAAAGCACCCCCGACGCGGGTCCAGGCGCTGCAAGGCCTCGTCACAGACTGCGATCCGCTCTTCAGCCCATCCCGCACCGTCGACATTGGCATAGCAGGACACCAGATCCTGGGTCACACAGACCGATTGCGGGCACTGTTGCGCATCCTCCCGGTTGGCCCGCTCGAACAGCGCCACCACCTGCGCCAGCGCCGTTTCCCCTTCCAGCAGGCTGCCGACGCGATTGCGCATCTCCCAATGGCCGACGAACACCTCCAGCCACGGATGATCAATGGCCTTGGCCAGCGCCTTGACCTCCGGCAGCAGCGCCTGGGCCTGGGCGACTTCCAGGTTGAAGATGTGTTGAAGCATCCGTTCCAGCGCATCGACAGCCTGCCCCTTGCCCGACACTCGCAGCTCAGCCTTGAGCGTTTCCAACCAACTCCAGATATCCATGCGCGGCACTCTCCACTCGGCTCTTCAGGATCACCCATCATCGGGCCAGCAGAATCTGCATCGACTGCGCCAGCCCTTCCAGCGCCTCGGTCAGCACGGATGGCGCCTGCCCCACCGCTTGCCCGGCAATCATCACCTTGAACGCCTTGAGCAGCCGGGCCGCATCCAGCGCGCCAGGCGAGTTGTCGTCAATGGCCTGGAGCAGGGCCACGATGGCCGGGTTGGCGACGTTGAGATAAAGCCGATGGGCGGGCTGGGCCGTTATCTGCTGCGTATATTGGCGAGCCAGGTGCAAGGCCGCCGATGCAATCCGCCGATCCGCCTCATCGCTTTCAAGACGGGCCTTCAACTGCGCCTCATGATTGCTCACCACCACCATCGGCAGCGCCTGGGGGGCAAAACGCGCCACCACCAGTTCCTCGTTCACTGCCAGCCGCGCACTCAGCCAGTCGAGCTGCGACGCCGGCAGGCTCACCGGCGTGAACAACTGCCTGTTGCCACTTTCGCTGCCCAACTCGACCAGACGCACCCCTTGCGCCGCGCACCAAAGGCGCAGGAACGGCAGCACGGCATAACGATTGCCCTGCGCGATAGGAAAACCCAGGGCATGGAACAACATCGTTTCAAAGCCATCGTGGCTCTCCAGCAGCACATGCACCGCCCCATCGACCGGCAGATCGCGAACCCGCAGGTCGCCCTGGGAGGTGGGAACGCGCAGGCTGTCCTTGAGCAGGTCGAAGAGGCGCTGATCGCACAGAGTCGCCCCCAGCAAGGACTCGTTATGGCGCGACAGCACCCGTCGCCAGGCCTGCGGCTGGTGCTCGACGAGCCCGACCAGGCCGTCGATCAGCGCCTCGCCCAGGGCATGGCGGATCGCGGTGTAATGCTGGTCCCGTTGCAGGGCCTCGCGGCTCGCCGTCGGGGTCAGGTGGTTCGACTCGATCACGCCACCGATGAAACCCGCCCAGGATGGCAACAGGTCACGGGCATTGTCATCCAGCAGCATCCCGCGCAGGAACACGCTGAGATGACGGTTGTCATTCGAACCATAGGTCGCGCCATCCTGAACCCATAGCAACCCTTGCAGGTCGGGCCGGGCAGGCGAACGGACGGGCATGCAGCCAATCGGTTCGAAGGTCCTCTCAAAGCCCTTGGCGAACGCCACTTGCCGCTTGTGCAGTTGCAGCGGATGCAAGCCGCTCTCCCCCGGCAATCGCCAGGGCGGCGGTTCCTGGTTGATCACTGTGTCGGCATCCGCACCGACATGAATGGGCACTTCCAGCAGCGCGCAATAGCGCTCCAGGACCGCACGCAGGCATGCACTCTCGGCCAGGGCGCGGTGGTGCTCATGCAATTCCAGGGTAACTTCCGTCCCCACCGGCCGCGGCTCGCAAGCCACCACGCTGTACTGCTCGGCATTGCTGGACTGATAACAGAACCCAAGATGCGGCTGCTGGCAGGACGTGCTGCGAACGATGACCCGCCTGGCCAGCACGAAGGCCGACAGAAAGCCCAGCCCGAACATGCCGATCAGGCCTCCCGCATCCGCCCCCGTCTCGCGCAGGCCCCGCGTGTAGCCGACACCCACGGTCGCCAGGTAGGCGTGGATCTCATGTTCCGTCAGACCGGCACCGGTATCGACGATCCTGATGGTGTTTGACTGGGGATCGCCGAACACCTCGATACGTCCCTGCTCCCGCCAGTCGCCGTGTTCCAGGCGGCGGCGCAGAATCGAGTCGTGGGCGTTCTGTACCAGTTCGCGCAAGGCCACGGTAGGCGTGGAATACAGATGCTTGCCAAGCACCGACATCAGCCCCTTGAGGTCCACCCCGGCGCGATGGATGCGGGGAGAGTCATTTGTCGTGGAAACGCTGGGCCTGTCCATATCCAACCCTTGAAGGAAATCCGCTTTCATGGGAAACAGCTCATTTGGCCGGGCATTCTCGACGAAACGGACCATGAATGAAATCGTCGGCGCCCTGCCGGGCTGCGCAGGACGTTCCGGCGTGCAGCAGCCCTGAAAAGGCCTGGCGCCGTACCCTGGTGAAAAATAATCGATTATTTTTACCGACCGCTGTAACGAAACCGGTCCTCGTCACTCAAGTAAGACAGCAAGGCAATGAACGCCATCCGGGCCATTGCTTGCCATTGTCCACCCAGGAGATCAACCATGAACAATTGCACTACCCGCGCCCTGTCCGCCACCACTCTCGCCCTGGCCCTCGGCTCCGCACTGAGCATCGCCGCCCTGCCGATGACCGCTCACGCCGAGGACATGGAGAAATGCTTTGGCGTGGCCATGAAAGGCCAGAATGACTGCGCCGCCGGCGCCGGTACCAGCTGTGCCGGGACTTCGGCCCGCGACCAGCAGGGCGACGCCTGGAAACTGGTCCCGAAAGGCACCTGCGAGAAGACCGCCAGCAGCACCTCGCCCACCGGTTTCGGGCAACTGAGCGCCTTCAAGGAAAAAGCCTGATCATCCCGCCTGCCTGAGCGCCGAAGATGTCCACCTCAATGCCACACGCGCCCCTTCATCACGCTCAGGCCACCGGCAGTGAGCTCCCGCCCCGTGCCGGGCTGGGGCTCAAGCCGGAACACTTCCAGGTGGTCCTGGAAACCCGGCCGGACCTCGGCTTCTTCGAGGTCCACGCCGAAAACTACATGGTCGCCGGTGGCCCGTTTCATCACGCCCTGGGGCTGATCCGTGAACACTACCCGTTGTCACTGCACGGTGTCGGCCTGTCCATCGGCGGCGAAGGCCCGCTGGACGAGCAACACCTCAAGCGCCTGGCGACACTGATCGAGCGTTACCAGCCGCACGCCTTTTCCGAACACCTGGCCTGGTCGAGCCATGGCCCGGTGTTTCTCAACGACCTGCTGCCGCTGGCCTACGACCCGGCCACCCTGCAACGGGTCTGCGAACATGTCGACCAGGTGCAAAGCACCCTGAAACGCCCGATGCTGCTGGAAAACCCGGCCACCTACCTGCAGTTCCAGCGTTCGACGCTGGACGAACCGGAATTCATCGGCGAAATCATCCGCCGAACCGGCTGCGGGCTGTTGCTGGACGTGAACAACGTCCATGTCTCGTGCGTCAACCACCAGCGCGATGCGCTGGCCTACCTGGAGGCATTGCCACTGCACGCCGTCGGTGAAATCCACCTGGCCGGCTTCGCCGAAGACAGCGACAACCTCGGTGATCGCCTGCTGATCGACGATCACGGCGCCCCCGTCGACCCGGCCGTCTGGGCCCTGTATCGACAGGTATTGGCGAAGACCGGGGCACTGCCGACTCTGATCGAGCGCGACAACCGGATTCCGGCCTTTGCCGTGCTCCTGGACGAAGCCGCCCAGGCCCAGCATTGGCTGGACCGGGTCGAGGAACGAGCATGAGCGACCAGCAGATCTTCAGCACCGCCCTGCTCGATCCGCAACAGCCCTGCCCACCGGGTCTTTACAGCCGCAACGGGGCCGATCCGGCCAGCCGTTTCGCGGTGTACCGCAACAATGTGCAAAGTTCGTTGATCAATGCCCTCGCGGACAGTTACCCGGTCGTCAGGCAATTGGTCGGCGACGAGTTTTTCCGAGCCATGGCCGCCGTGCATGTCCGGCAGATCCCGCCTTGCAGCCCGATACTCAACGAGTACGGGCGGGACTTCGGCGCCTTCATCCAGGGCTTCGCCCCGGCGGCGAGCGTGCCCTACCTGGCCGATATCGCCCGTCTGGAGCGCTTGCGGATCGATGCCTATCACGCCGCCGACACGACGCCCATGAGCCCCGAGCAGATCGGCCGACACCTCGCCGCCCCCGAAGCACTGGGCTGCCTGAAGGTCACGCTGCACCCCTCGGTCGCAGTGCTGCAGTCGGCCTATCCGATTGTTTCGATCTGGCAGGCCCACCAGGGCACGGGACAGCTGGAGCAGATCGACCCGACCCGGAGCGAGTCGGCACTGGTCCTGCGCCAGCATTGGCAGGTCGAGGTGTTCGGGATCGATGACGCCACCCGGGTATTGCTCCAAAGCCTACAGGACGGCCTGCCGCTGGAGCCGGCGATGGCGGGTGCCTATGCCGCCAACCCCGGATTCGATCCGGGCCAGGCCCTGGGCCTGCTGATTCGCCACAACGCCCTCATTGACCTGCAAACAACGCAAAAGGCCCGCCCATGAACACCCACCTGGAAACCCGGCGCCGCGCTACCGGCCTGTTCGGGCGCATCATTGAACGGTTCGAGAAAATCCCCTACAGCCTGATCGCCCTTGTCGGGCGCTTTTCCATCGCGGCCGTGTTCTGGAAGTCCGGGCAAACCAAGATCGAAGGCCTTGCCATCGACCTGGTCGCCGGCACCTTCGAGCTGGGCCTCCCGCACCTGGCGCCTTCGACCGTGCCGTTGTTCGCCAGCGAGTACCAGGTGCCGCTGCTGTCACCGGAAGTCGCCGCCCACCTGGCCGCGATCGCCGAGCACGTCTTCCCGGCGCTGATCCTGCTCGGGCTCGCCACGCGCTTTTCGGCCCTGGCCTTGCTCGGCATGGCCCTGACCATCCAACTGTTCGTCTATCCGGGTGCCTACCCGACCCATGGCACCTGGATCGCCCTGCTATTGTTGCTGATGGCCAAGGGGCCCGGTCGGCTCTCCCTCGACCAGTTGATCGCCCAGCGCTATCGCTGAATCCGCTGCAGCGCCTCGCCGCTGCGCTTGAACCAGCCGACCAGGTAGTCGGCCAGCACCTGTGTGCGCCGCGGCAGCCCGCCCTGGTAGGGATGCACCAGGTAGGCCGGCATGTCGCGGGTCTGGTAATCGCGCAACAGCCAGCGCAGACGCCCATCGGCCAGTTCCGCGGTCAGCGCATAGGACGGCAGGCGGGCGATCCCGGCACCGACCAGCGCGGCCTTTTTCAACAGGCTGTAGTGATTGCTGGCGAAAGGGCCGCCGACCCGTACCCGCAGCAACTCATGCTGGCGATGGTACTGCCACTCCTCGCGCCCGCTGTAGTGGCTGTTGAGCAGGCAACGATGATGGGCTAGCTCCTGGGGCGTCTGCGGCTCGCCGTAACGCTCCAGGTAGGCCGGGCTGGCACAGGTCAGTTCGTTCATCACCAGCAGGGGCCGGGCCACCAGGCGCTCGTCGTTGCCGACGTCGGTGCGGATCGCCAGGTCGAAGCCCTCGCGGGCCAGGTCGCGAAAGGCATTGCTCAGGTCCAGCTCGATCTGCACATCGGGATAGTCCCGGGAGAACTCCAGCAGCAGGCCATCGAAGAAAGTTTCCCCAAGGGAGACCGGCACCGTCATCCGCACGGGACCGGCGATGTCGTCCTTGAGCCGGGCCAGCGCCTGGTGCGCCCGTTCCACCTGCCGGACCAGGGCCTGGGCCTGGGGGAGCAAGGCCGCGCCCGCAGCGGTGAGGCTCAGGCGTCGCGTGGTGCGATGCAGCAGGACCACCGCGAACTGCGCTTCCAACTGGCTGATGCGCTTGGACAACTGCCCCTTGCTGCAGCCCAACTGCTGGGCTGCCAGGGTGAAGCTGCCCGCCTCGACCAGCACGGCGAACGCCGCCAGATCATCCATTTCGCTCACGGCATTGTTTCCAAAAGAAAACCAAAGGTTGCCTATTAGCCTGCTTATCGGCAGAAAAATCCAGCCTAGACTGCAGGCTCACCCCTCAACAGGAGCAAGCGTCGGATGAAAATTATCTTGATTGGAGCCCAGGGAACCGTTGGCTCGGCGATCGAAAAGGAACTGGCCTCGCGTCACGAGATCATCAAGGTCGGGCGTACCCGTGGCGACCTGCAGGTCGACATCAGTGACAGCGCATCGATTCGCAAACTGTTCGAACAGACCGGCAAGTTCGATGCACTGGTCTGCGCCGCCGGTAACGTCACGTTCGCGCCACTGGCCGAGATGACGGCAGAGCATTTCGCCGTGGGCTTGCAGGACAAGCTGATGGGCCAGGTCAACCTGGTGCTGATCGGGCGTGAATACGCCAATGACGGGGCCTCGTTCACCCTGACCACCGGCATCCTGAGCCACGATCCGATTCGCGCCGGCGCTTCGGCCAGCCTGGTCAACGGCGCCCTCGACAGCTTCGTCAAGGCAGCGGCCATCGAGTTGCCACGGGGCCTGCGGATCAACTCGGTGAGCCCCACCGTGCTGGTCGAGGCCATGGGCAGCTACGCGCCCTACTTCCGCGGTTTCAAGCCGGTCCCCGGCGAAGAGGTGGGCCTGGCCTACGCCAAGAGCGTGGAAGGCCTGCAGACCGGCCAGACCTATCGCGTCGGTTGAGGCCCGCCGGAATCGATCCCCAGGCACCGGCCCCATGGCGCCTTCCGACCTGCGCCCCTGACCTGTAGGAGCCCTGCCCTGGGGGAGCCCACAGGCTCAATGGTGCCCAGGGCGGTTCAGCGCAAAGCTTGTGATGAGGGTCCAGGCTGGGTAACGTGGCGGCACTTGCCAGGAGACCCGATGATGCGTGCCGCCCGTTCCTTGATGATTTTCGCCCTGCCCCTGTTCGCCGCCGGCTGCCAGATGCTTGCCCCCGCCGGCCCCCACCCCACGGCCGGACTGAACCGCATGCAGGGCGAACTGAGCAGCGTCGACGGCAAGCTGCTGTTCAAGCCCTGCCAGGAACAACGCCGCTTCATCGTCAACGACAGCGGCAACACCAGCATCGCCCAGGAAGCCGCCAGCTTCGCGGGCAAGCCCGGCAAGCTGTTCGTCGACCTGCGCGGCAGCTTCTCGTCGAGCAAGGCCGACGGCTCCGACGGCCAGTTGAACCTGCAACAGCTCTACCGCCTGGAGCGTGACAGCGGTGGCTGCAGCGACCCTGACTTCCGCCGCCAGACCGTTATCGCAAACGGCCATAACCCGGACTGGACCTTCAAGGCCACCGGCAACGGCCTGGTGCTCGAACGCAACAAGCAACCACCGCTGGTCCTGCCCTACCTGGAAGAGCAACTCGGTGACGGCCGCTTCAGCCTCAGCACCGAAGCCAACAACCAGCACATCGAGCTGTGGGTCGCACCGCAGCGTTGTGTCGACAGCAGCACCGGCAGCATCCGCCACCTCAGTGCCGAGCTGCGAATCAACGGCCAGGTCCAGCGCGGCTGCGCCACGTTCGGCGGCGCCCGCAACGACTGATTCAGACCAGCAGTCATTCAAGCCTCACGGAAAACCGCCGTTGGGGCTTATAATCTCCGGTTTGTTGTAAAGCCGGCGCGCCCGCGTGGCCCGCATACTGGACCCTGTCATGCTACGAATCACCGAACTCAAGCTGCCGCTCGACCACCCCGATGAAGACCTGCGGTCAGCCATCGTCCAGCGCCTGGGCATTGCCAGCGACGACCTGCTGGACTTCACCCTGTTCAAGCGCAGCTACGACGCCCGCAAGAAGTCGTCCGAACTGTTGTTCATCTACACCATCGACCTCTCGGCGCGCAATGAAGAAGCCCTGCTGAAGAAGTTCGCCGACGACCACAACGTCAATCCGGCGCCGG
Organism: Pseudomonas sp. UTLPPB19802; assembly: GCF_059730225.1. Taxonomy (NCBI): domain Bacteria; kingdom Pseudomonadati; phylum Pseudomonadota; class Gammaproteobacteria; order Pseudomonadales; family Pseudomonadaceae; genus Pseudomonas; species Pseudomonas sp. UTLPPB19802. Next base: position 2,469,590 of record NZ_AP048545.1, on the reverse strand, counting down.
ATGTCAGCTACAAGGTGGTGGGCCAGGCGCCAGCCGACCTGCGCGAGCGGCCGATCGTGGTCGGCTTCGGTCCCTGCGGCATCTTCGCCGGCCTGCTGCTGGCCCAGATGGGCTTCAAGCCGATCATCCTCGAGCGCGGCAAGGAAGTACGCCAACGCACCAAGGACACCTGGGGCCTGTGGCGCAAGAGCGTACTCAACCCCGAGTCCAACGTGCAGTTCGGCGAGGGCGGTGCCGGGACCTTCTCCGACGGCAAGCTCTACAGCCAGATCAAGGACCCGCACCACCACGGCCGCAAGGTCCTGCATGAGTTCGTCAAGGCCGGCGCGCCGGAAGAGATCCTCTACGTCAGCAAGCCGCACATCGGTACCTTCCGCCTGACCGGCATGGTCGAGAACATGCGCAAGGAAATCGAGGCGCTGGGCGGTGAAGTACGTTTCCAGCAGCGAGTCACCGACCTGCTGCTCGACGGCGATCAACTCACCGGCGTGGTGCTCGACAGCGGCGAACAGCTGGATTCCCGCCACGTGGTCCTGGCCCTGGGCCACAGCGCCCGCGACACCTTCCGCATGCTGCACAGCCGTGGCGTGTTCATGGAAGCCAAACCGTTCTCCATCGGTTTCCGTATCGAACACCCGCAGTCGCTGATCGACAGCGCGCGGCTGGGCAAATATGCCGGGCACCCGAAGCTCGGCGCCGCCGACTACAAACTGGTGCACCACGCCAAGAACGGCCGTTCGGTCTACAGCTTCTGCATGTGCCCGGGCGGTACCGTGGTGGCGGCCACCTCCGAGCCGAACCGGGTGGTCACCAACGGCATGAGCCAGTACTCGCGTAACGAGCGCAACGCCAACTCCGGCATCGTCGTCGGCATTACGCCGGAAGTCGATTATCCGGGCGGCCCGCTGGCCGGTATCGAGCTGCAGGAGCGCCTGGAGTCCCACGCCTTCGTGCTCGGCGGCAGCAACTACGAGGCACCGGCGCAACTGGTCGGCGACTTCATCGCCGGCAAGCCGTCGACCGCCGTGGGCAGCGTCGAGCCGTCCTACAAGCCGGGCGTGGCCCTCGGGGACCTGGCACTGGCCTTGCCGGACTTCGCCATCGAGGCCATCCGCGAGGCACTGCCGGCCTTCGAGCGGCAGATCAAGGGCTACTCGTTGCACGATGCGGTGCTGACCGGGATCGAGACCCGTACCTCGTCGCCGCTGCGCATCACCCGTGACGCGTCGATGCAGAGCCTGAACGTCAAGGGCCTGTTCCCGGCGGGCGAAGGCGCCGGTTATGCCGGTGGCATTCTCTCGGCCGGTGTCGACGGTATTCGTATCGCCGAAGCGGTGGCACGCAACATCCTCGGGATCGAGGCCTGAGGCCGCCGCCATGAGCTACAGCGTCTCGCCCATCGGCTTCGTGCGCTCCTGCTTCAAGGAGAAGTTCGCCATCCCGCGCCAGCCCCAACTGGCGCCGGCGGCTCGGGGCGTCGTGGAACTGGTGGCGCCGTTCGACCAGGGTGATGCGGTCCAGGGGCTGGAGCAGGTCAGCCATGTCTGGCTGCTGTTCCTGTTCCACCAGGCGCTGGAGGACAAGCCAAGGCTCAAGGTCCGGCCGCCGCGCCTGGGGGGTAACAAGTCGATTGGCGTGTTCGCTACCCGGGCAACGCACCGACCGAACGGCATCGGCCAGTCCGTGGTAAGGCTGGACAAGGTCGAAGGCCATCGGCTGTGGATCTCGGGAATCGACCTGCTGGATGGCACGCCGATTCTCGATATCAAGCCGTATGTGCCCTACGCCGATATCGTCGCTGGCGCCGTCAACGACATCGCCAGCGCGGCGCCACAACTGATTCCCGTGCAGTGGACGGCTAACGCCCTGCAACAGACCCAGACGCACGCCCAGCGCCTTGGCGAGCCTCTGGTCGAACTGATCGAACAGTGTCTGGCCCAGGACCCACGTCCGGCCTACCAGACGCCTACACCGGAGCGTGAGTACGGTGCGCAGTTCTGGGACCTGGATGTACGCTGGCATTACCCGCAGGCGGGCTTGATCCGCGTACTGGAAGTCATCCCCGCTCGCTAGACTCGGCTTCTCTCCTCCAGGGCACCAGCTCCTGCTGTGGTGAGCAGGCTTGCCTGCGCTAGAATCGGCTCTCTCCCTCAAGGCACCAGCTCCTCCTGTGGCGAGCAGGCTTGCCTGCGCTGGGGTGCGAAGCACCCCTAAAACCCGTGCACGCAGCGTATCAGACATAACGTGCCCACGGGTTTACCGCTGCTACGCAGCCGAACGCGGGCAAGCCCGCTCGCCACAAGGCCGCCTACCAAAGAAAACCGCTCAGCCCGGAAACGAAAAAGCCCGCGCTGCCTTTCGGCAACGCGGGCTTTTTTGAGTATGGCGCTCTTACTTCTCGACGAACGCACGCTCGATCAGGTAGTCACCCGGCTCGCGCATACGTGGCGAAACGGTCAGGCCGAAGCTGTTGAGCACTTCGCTGGTCTCGTCGAGCATGCTCGGGCTGCCGCACAGCATGGCGCGGTCGTCCTGCGGGTTGATCGGCGGCAGGCCGATGTCGCGGAACAGCTTGCCGCTGCGCATCAGGTCGGTCAGGCGGCCTTCGTTCTCGAACGGCTCACGGGTCACGGTGGGGTAGTAGATCAGCTTCTCACGCAGCGCTTCACCGAAGAACTCGTTCTGCGGCAGGTGCTCGGTGATGAATTCGCGGTAGGCGACTTCATTGACGTAGCGCACACCGTGGCAGAGGATCACCTTCTCGAAACGCTCGTAGGTTTCCGGATCCTGGATCACGCTCATGAACGGCGCCAGGCCGGTACCGGTGCTCAGCAGGTACAGGTGCTTGCCCGGTTTCAGGTCGTCCAGCACCAGGGTACCGGTAGGCTTCTTGCTGATGATGATCTCATCGCCTTCCTTCAGGTGCTGCAGTTGCGAGGTCAGCGGACCATCCGGCACCTTGATGCTGAAGAATTCGAGATGCTCTTCCCAGTTCGGGCTGGCGATCGAGTAGGCACGCATCAGTGGCCGGCCGTTAGGCTGCTGCAGGCCGATCATCACGAACTGACCGTTTTCGAAGCGCAGCCCCGGATCGCGGGTGCACTTGAAGCTGAACAGAGTGTCGTTCCAGTGGTGAACACTGAGGACACGCTCGTGATTCATGTTGCTCATTGGGATGGGGCTCCTGGAGATTTGGCCTGCGCTATCAATGAGCGCAATTGCATAGCATTCTAATGGCGGCGACAATATCTGTTAAATGCATTATCAAGATAAGGGTTATCGGTTATATAGATATGCGATTTACTCTCCGTCAACTTCAAGTATTCGTCGCCGTCGCCCAGCAGGAAAGCGTATCACGCGCCGCTGGCCTGCTGGCGCTTTCCCAGTCTGCCGCAAGCACCTCGATCACCGAGCTGGAGCGACAATCGAGCTGCCAATTGTTCGACCGGGCCGGCAAGCGCCTGAGCCTCAACGCCCTGGGCAAGCAGCTGTTGCCACAGGCCGTGGCGCTGCTCGACCAGGCCAAGGAGATCGAGGACCTGCTCAACGGCAAGTCCGGCTTCGGCTCCCTGGCTGTCGGCGCCACGCTGACCATCGGCAACTACCTGGCAACCCTGCTGATCGGCAGCTTCATGCAACTGCACCCGGAGAGCCAGGTGAAGCTGCATGTGCAGAACACGGCGAACATTGTGCAACAGGTCGCCCACTACGAAATTGACCTGGGTCTGATCGAAGGCGATTGCAGCCATCCCGACATCGAGGTGCAGAGCTGGGTCGAGGATGACCTGGTGGTGTTCTGCGCCCCGCAGCATCGATTGGCCCAGCGTGGCCAGGCGAGCATGGAGGAACTGACCCGTGAAGCCTGGATCCTGCGTGAACAGGGCTCGGGGACCCGGCTGACCTTCGACCAGGCCATGCGTCATCACCGCAGTGCACTGAACGTCCGCCTGGAACTGGAACACACCGAGGCGATCAAGCGGGCGGTGGAATCGGGACTGGGGATCGGCTGTATCTCGCGCCTGGCGCTGCGCGATGCGTTTCGTCGAGGTAGCCTGGTACCGGTGGAAGCGCCGGAGCTGGACCTGGCGCGGCAGTTCTACTTCATCTGGCACAAGCAGAAATACCAGACTTCGGCGATGCGCGAGTTTCTCGAACTGTGCCGCAACCTCACCGCCGGCGTACGCCGCAGCGATGAGATCGTGCTGCCGAGCCTGGTCTAAAAGGGGTTAAAGCAGGATCACCGCCCAAACCAGGGCGATCATGCTCAGGGCCACGAACTGTGCGGCACTGCCCATGTCCTTGGCATTTTTCGACAGGGGGTGACGGTCGAGGGAAATGCGGTCGATCGCCGCCTCCACTGCCGAGTTGAGCAGCTCGACGATCAGCGCCAGCAGGCACACGGCAATCAGCAACGCACGCTCGACCCGGCTGACGCCGAGGAAGAACGCCACGGGGATCAGGATCACGTTCAACAGCACCAGTTGGCGGAACGCCGCCTCGCCGGTGAAAGCGGCACGCAGGCCGTCCAGGGAATATCCCGACGCGTTGAGGATACGTTTTAAACCGGTTTGACCTTTAAAAGGCGACGACATAAGTAGGCAACTGAACAAAATGGTATAGGAAAGCTAGTTCAACCAAAGTCAAAAAAGCGTGAATGCCAGGGGCGTTACTGGCTGGAGATTGACTCAAGTTGTTGCAGCAGCAGCGCAGCCTGGGTCCGGGTACGAACCCCCAGCTTGCGGAAGATGGCCGTCACATGGGCCTTGATGGTCGCCTCGGAAACGCTCAGCTCATACGCGATCTGTTTATTCAGCAAACCTTCGCAGACCATGGTCAACACCCGGAACTGCTGCGGCGTCAGGCTCGACAGTCCGGCACTGGCGGCCTTGGCTTCGTCGGAAACACTGACCGCCTCGAACGCCTGGGGCGGCCACCAGACCTCGCCATCCAGCACATTGCGCACGGCTTGCTGGATCACTTCCAGGGAACTGGACTTGGGAATGAAGCCACTGGCGCCGAATTCGCGGGAACGCACCACTACCGCGGCTTCCTCCTGGGCCGAAACCATCACCACCGGAATCTGCGGGTATTGGCCCCGCAGCAGCACCAGGCCGGAGAAACCATAGGCACCGGGCATGTTCAGGTCCAGCAGGACCAGGTCCCAATCGGCTTTCTCGGTCAGGCGGGTTTCCAGTTCGGCGATGCTCGCCACCTCCACCAGCCGCACATCGGGACCGAGCCCGAGGGTCAGCGCCTGGCGCAGTGCACTGCGAAAAAGAGGATGGTCATCGGCGATCAGGATTTCGTATGTGGTCATTTTTCAAATGATCCTGTTTTTTAGGCGGGCATCAATCGGGTCGACACACGCCGAGGCATCTCGAAGCGACGGCCTGATAAAGGCCATGCGTCAAAGGGCACGCTTAACGCCTGGAACCGGCGTTTGCACATTCTGCCGCACCCGAATCGGCGCCAAGCATGCCCAGCACAGCCGGGGTGGTCAAGTTCGATGCTATCCGGCAAAGTCACCGGCTACCTGACAAGAGTGCCATTATGCGAAGCCAAGCCCTGCGTGCCGATATCCTGATGCTGCTGACCGCCATGATCTGGGGTTCCGGCTTCGTCGCACAAACCTCGGGGATGGAGCATATCGGCCCCTTCCTCTTTTCCGGCCTGCGTTTCGCCCTCGGCTCGCTCTGCCTGTTGCCACTGGTGTTGCGCCGCAATCCCCGGCAGGTGCGGCCAGAGCCGTTTCTGACCCGCGGCCTGTTGCTCGGCGGGATGCTGATGGGGCTGGCCCTGGCACTGGGCATCAACCTGCAACAGGTCGGCCTGCTGTTCACCACGGTAACCAACGCCGGTTTCATCACCGGCCTCTATGTCATTGTAGTGCCCCTGCTGGGACTGTTCATTGGCCACAAGACCGGAATCGGCACCTGGCTGGGGGCGGTGCTTGCGGTGGTCGGCATGTTTTTGCTGAGCGTTGGCGAGCAGTTCCAGGTCTCACCGGGGGACTGGCTGCAACTGATCGGCGCCTTCGTCTGGGGCGGGCATGTGATCCTCGTCGGCGTGTTCGCCAAACGCCACGACGTGATTCGCCTGGCGTTCCTGCAGTTCGCCACCTGTGCCGTGGTCAGCCTGGTGCTTGCCCTGTGCCTCGAACCGATCCAGTGGCCGGCCATCGTCGCCGCCGCTCCGGCGATTCTCTACGGCGGTATCGTCGCGGTGGCTATCGGCTACACCTTGCAGGTGATCGCCCAGAAGGACGCGATTGCCTCCCACGCCGCCATCATCTTTTCCCTGGAAGCGGTATTTGCCGCTATCGCGGGCGCCTGGCTGCTCGACGAGTCGCTGCATCTGCGCGGCTATATTGGCTGCGCGCTGATGCTGGCGGGCATGCTGGTCGCCCAGCTATGGCCACGGGCAGAGGTTACGGTGCCGGCAGAAAAGGCCTGAGTTGCCGATGGGCCTGGTCGTCGAAATCCAGCGGCAACTGGAACTTGGCGCCCAGGTAATGAGTGGTGAAGACCTCCAGCAAGGCACTGACCGCTTCGCCAGCACGGGTATCACCAGCGAGCTCCAGGCACAGGGCACCGACCTCCGCCGTACAGAAGTGGTCATCGCGCTTGGAGCGGCGCAGCTTGTAGCGTGACAACTGCTCCGACTCCAGGCTCAGCACCGGGAAACGCTCCAGGTACGGGCTCTTGCGGAACATCTTGCGGGCTTCGGTCCAGGTCGCGTCCAGCAGGATGAACAATGGACGCTTGCCTTCCACCGGCCGCACCTCGGTCACCACCCGCTCCGGCGCAACGAACTCGCCTGGAAACACGATGAACGGCTGCCATTGCGGATCGTCGAGCAGCGCCAGCAGTTGCGGATCGACTTCGGTACGCGACCAACTGAAGGCCGTGGTATCGCCAAGCACGTCGGCAATCAGCCAGCCGGTGTTGCTCGGTTTCATCGGTTCCACATCGTGCATCAGCAGGCAGATCGCCGACCGCGCCGATACCCGCGGGAGCCAGTCGCACAGGCAGTACTGCGGAATCACCCGGCACCCTTCACAACGCTCGGCTCGTGAGCCGCGGGCGGTGAATGGCGCTTTCGCACGGGCCAGGCGTTCGGCGCGAAGACGGGAAACAGCGTGGCTCATGGGCAGCTACGCCGGCAGGAAGAAGGCTTGAACACGAAAGGCACGACTCAAAGCGGTAAAAAGTCCGCGCAGTCTAACAGAGGCGGCCAACGGGATTGAGCCACTGATTATCGGCGTTTTCCTTCAACGGCAAGCTAGTAGGTCTTACAAGGGGCCTCTATACTTCGCGACCACTGAACGCACAGCCCGGCAACGGGTCGAAGCACCAGTTACCGAACCAGGAGAGTTGCATGCTGCGTCTTACCGTCCCGTCCATCGCCCTGTTGCTGGCGTTGCCTTTCAGCGCCCAGGCGGCATCGCTGAAGGATTTCGAACTGAACAAAATGCTGAAGGACGTCGCGCAGAAGAGCAACGAAAGCCTGCCTCGCGAACTCAACGAGCACATTCTGGAAGTCGCCTACACGGTTGAAGACAACCAGTTGATCGACCACCTCAGCGTGCAGTCCGACTATGCCGAAAGCATGCGCGAGAACCCGAAGGCGGTTTATCTGCAACTGGGTGCCAGCGTCTGCCGCAACCCCAACTATCGCAAGCTGATGGCTCGCGGCGCGGTGATGCGCTACGAGTTCACAGAGAACAAGAGCAACCGCCCTGTCGCCTCCGCGCGCTTCGTGGAAAGCGACTGCCCGAAAGAAGTACCGCCGAAGAAAAAGTGATCACTGCCGGGCCTGGCGCCGCTGTTCATCATCGGCGCGCAGTTCCGCCACCAATGCCTGCAGGTAACGTGAACGGCGGTCCACGCCCTCCAACCGCCGCAGGCATTCGTCCTCGAAACTGAGCTGATTGGCCTCGGCGGCCATCCGCAACAGCTGATACAACTCGACATCGACTTCCAGTGTCACCCTCTTCATTCCCCGCCTCCGTGCCGTACAGCTGAACCGGCCAAGCCCTTGCGACGTTTGCCGTCAACGCCCTATCCAGTAAATCAGAGCCGGAACCCCGGGACAGGGCTTCTGACGAGCGGCACCATTCGTGAAGCCCAAGGCAACAAGCGGTTGCCGACCTGGCTTCATGGGGCCATGATCCAATGGCCAGTTGTCATGCAAACGCATCAGACTGGGCGTACAGCGACACATGCAGTGTCGCGGCGGCGGCGACGATTTCGACCGCGCCAGAGTTTCTGTGTAGAAGGAGACCTTGCATGCCTTACGAACCCAATGACTTGCTGTTCCGTCATTTCCAGAACAACGGTGTCGACCTCACGAACAAGGTCGAAGAACAACTCAAGCAGATTGCCCCCGACAGCCCCAACCTTCCGCTCTACCGCGACATGATGCTGACCGTCCTGCGCATGGCCCAGGACGACCGCAACCGCTGGAATGCCAAGATCGTCCTGCAGGCCTTGCGCGAACTGGAGAATGCCTTTCGCGTACTTGATCAGTTCAAGGGCCGGCGCAAGGTCACCGTATTCGGTTCCGCCCGAACGCCGGTCGAACATCCGCTGTATGCCCAGGCCCGCGAGCTGGGAGCCGCACTGGCCAAGTCCGAGCTTATGGTCATCACCGGCGCCGGCGGTGGCATCATGGCCGCCGCCCATGCGGGAGCCGGGCTGGAACACAGCCTCGGTTTCAACATCACCCTGCCCTTCGAGCAGCATGCGAACCCGACGGTCGACGGCACCGTCAACCTGCTGTCCTTCCATTTCTTCTTCACCCGCAAGCTGTTCTTCGTCAAGGAAGCCAACGCGCTGGTGCTGTGCCCAGGCGGTTTCGGCACCCTCGACGAAGCCCTGGAAGTCCTGACCCTGATCCAGACCGGCAAGAGCCCGCTGGTACCCGTCGTCTTGCTGGATGTGCCTGGCGGCACCTTCTGGCAGAGCGCCATCGACTTTTTGCGCAACCAACTGGAAGCCAACCGCTACATCCTGCCCAACGACCTGAAGCTCATGCGCCTGGTGTACAGCGCCGACGAGGCCGTGGCGGAAATCAACCAGTTCTACAGCAACTTCCACTCCAGCCGCTGGTTGAAGAACCAGTTCGTGATTCGCATGAGTCATCCGCTCAATGAACAGGCGCTGGCGCAACTTGACGAGCAGTTCGCCGACCTGTGTGTCAGTGGTGGTTTCCATCAGCATGGCTACGCGGGCCAGGAGCACGATGAGCCGCAATTCAGTCACCTGTCGCGACTGGCGTTTCACTTCACGGCAAGGGATCAGGGACGATTACGGGAACTGGTGGACTTCATCAACCAGCCGGAAAACTGGAAAAAGCCCGTGGTAACGGCGCAACAGCGCGTGCGCGAACCGATCAAGGCGACCTGATCAGTCGTCCAGGCCTCGGCCGCTCAACAGGCGGCCGATCATGTCCATGGAATAACCCCGATAACTGAGAAAGCGTCCCTGCTGGGCACGCTCGCGGGCGTCAGCCGGCAGACGCCCGGCAAACTTGCGCCGCCAGGTGTCTTCCAGTTGTGCCTGCCAGTCGAAGCCGCTTTCACGCAAGGCCAATTCGATATCGGCGCGTTGCAGGCCACGCTGGCTCAACTCTTCGCGAATACGCATAGGGCCATAGCCGGAGCGGGCACGGTAGGAGACAAAGCTTTCGAGGTAACGGGATTCGGACAGCAGCCCCTCTTCCGTCAGGCGGTCGAGTTCGCTGTCGATCAGTTCAGGCGGGGCGCCGCGCTGACGCAACTTGCGCGTCAGCTCGACTCGACCATGCTCGCGTCGCGCGAGCAGGTCCATTGCAGCACGCCGTACGGCGACCGGCGTATCCAGTACGGCGCTCATCAGCTCACTCAGATATCGGCGTCAGCCAGATCGTCTTCGGTTTCGTCGGCAGTGGCGCTGCCTTTGAAGTCTGCTGGAGCATTGGTGTTCAGCAGCTTGTCACGCAGTTGCTTTTCCAGCGCCGCAGCGATGTCCGGGTTCTCCGCCAGGAACTTGGCAGAGTTGGCCTTGCCCTGACCGATCTTGCTGCCGTTGTAGCTGTACCAGGCACCGGATTTCTCAACGAAACCATGCAGTACGCCCAGGTCGATCATCTCGCCATTGAGGTAGATGCCCTTGCCGTACAGGATCTGGAATTCAGCCTGGCGGAACGGCGAAGCCACCTTGTTCTTGACGACCTTGACGCGGGTTTCGCTGCCCACCACTTCGTCGCCTTCCTTCACCGCGCCGGTACGGCGGATGTCAAGGCGAACCGAAGCGTAGAACTTCAGCGCGTTACCACCGGTGGTGGTTTCCGGGCTGCCGAACATCACGCCGATCTTCATGCGGATCTGGTTGATGAAGATGACCAGGCAGTTGGCGTTCTTGATGTTACCGGTGATCTTGCGCAGCGCCTGGGACATCAGGCGAGCCTGCAGGCCGACGTGCATGTCGCCCATCTCGCCTTCGATCTCGGCCTTCGGTACCAGCGCGGCTACGGAGTCGACGATGATCACGTCGACCGCGTTGGAACGCACCAGCATGTCGGTGATTTCCAGGGCCTGTTCGCCGGTATCCGGCTGGGAAACCAGCAGGTCGTCGACGTTAACACCCAGCTTGCCGGCGTATTCCGGGTCCAGGGCGTGTTCGGCGTCGACGAAGGCGCAAGTGGCGCCGGCTTTCTGGGCCTGGGCGATAACGGAAAGCGTCAGGGTGGTCTTACCCGAGGATTCCGGGCCGTAGATCTCGATGATCCGGCCTTTCGGCAGGCCGCCGATGCCCAGCGCGATGTCCAGGCCCAGGGAACCAGTGGAGATAGCAGGAATAGCCTGGCGCTCATGATCGCCCATACGCATCACGGCACCCTTGCCGAATTGACGTTCGATCTGACCCAAGGCCGCAGCCAAGGCTTTCTTCTTGTTGTCGTCCATTAAAGTCCTCACGTAATCAATAAGGCCTGTGACGGCCAACACCTGTATAAGTAGACAGTATTATTCCACAGCCTTGGCGACTCGCCTACCCCTGATTTGCGATTTCTGCTTCCGCCCGTCGCAACAGCCCTTCCAGGGCAGCCTGAACGGTCTGCTGGCGGACCGCATCGCGGTCGCCGTCGAACTGGCGGCGCTCGGCGCTCACCTGGCCACCGACGCCCCAGGCCAGCCAGACGGTACCCACCGGTTTCTCGACGGAACCGCCGTCCGGCCCGGCCACGCCACTGACCGCCACGGCGAAGCGCGCCCGGCTGTGGGCCTGGGCACCCCGGACCATGGCCTCGACCACCTCGCGACTGACCGCGCCGACCTGGCCGAACAGTACCTCGGGCACCTGCAACTGGCGGGTCTTCTGCTGGTTGGAGTAGGTCACATAGCCGGCCTCGAACCAGGCCGAACTGCCGGGAATCCGCGTGATCGCCTCGGCGATGCCGCCGCCGGTGCAGGACTCGGCGGTGGTGACCTGGGCGTTGAGGGTCTGCAGGCGCTTGCCGAGGTCGGCGGCAAGCCGGGTGATGTCGTCCACGTTGCTCTCCTGTCTGAAAATAAACCGCATGCTCTCCTGATTTGAGAGAGCCCCATCGGGCCCTTTCGCGGCGATGCGGCGTCCCGACAAGCCCGGCTCCTACAGGATTCGCGTCGCCCCCAATTCTGCGTACAACCCAGCTCTTGTAGGAGCCGGGCTTGCCCGCGAAAGGGCCCGCAAACCTTGCCCACAACCCTGCAATCGCCCACAGAAGCCGCCGCGCAATGAACACCCTACACGAGCACATCCGGCTTTCAAGCCACGCTTTGCATCCGAATGTCAGCGCGAGACCTTGTCGGCATATGCCTGGCAGGCCTGCAGGGCAATCAGGGCGCGGTCGCCGTCGTCGGTGATGGCGATAATTCGTTGAGCATGCGCGGGGTCAAGTCGGGCGCGTGGGGCTGCATGAACCACGCTGCCGGTGGCGGCGGTGGCAGGCAGCGTACAGCCGCTGGCGGGGTCACTGCTGTCGAGGAGGACTGACAGCCGTAGATCGGCAGTAGCCAGGCGATCACGCAGGCGAGCCTGATCCTGTTGCACATCGTTCAGCTCCTTGGAATGGGTTTGGTCGCTGGCCTGGAGCTGCTGCTCCAGGGCCAGGCGCTTGTCCTGCTCGGCACGCTGTTGCGTCGCCGCAGCCAGGGAAATCTGTTGGAGCGCATCGGCCTGCAACCGGGCCTGATGCTCCAGTTGCAAGCCGTAACGCAGGCCTTGAATCCGCCAGGCCAGTGCCGCCGAACCACCGGCCACCAGGGCCAGCAGGACGACGACAACGAACAGACGGTAAGGCGCCGGAATCAGGTCGAGGAGGCGCATAGCACCGCCCTCGCCCGCGCCCAGAGTTGCAGGCGATCATCGAGGCCGTTGAGGCCGCCGTTGATCCTGCGGGTGATGCTGTTGAACTGGTCGGCATCGGCCAACCCGTTCAACCCTTGCTGCTCCCAGAACCAGGCCGCCGACTCGGCGGCCCACAGTGGTTGCTCAAGCAGCTCCGGTTGTTGCAGCAGACGCTCGTCGCCGAACAGCGCGAGGCTGCATTGACGGTAGTTGCTGCGACCGGTGACCTGGATCAGCCCGCGACCGCGATAGCGCTGGCCATCGCCATCGGCGTCCGGGGTGTTGCCCAGGCGAATCGCCAGGGCGCCCGTATCGTACTTGCTCAGGTACTGGTCACTGCCCAGCTCACGCACGTAGCGCAGTTGCGCGGACTCATGGCCCACCTGGGCCAGGAAGGCGGCAATGCGCTTGGGGGTAGTGATGTCGTGCCGGGACATGGCGGTGTTGAGAGCGGGTACGAAAACGCCGGCTTTGGGGCCAGCGTTGGGCAGGATTTGCAGCAGTTGCTGCTCGGTAACGGGCATGGCTTTCTCCGGGCCCAAAAAAACCGCTCGATGGCGGTGGATGAGGTCTGGGTTTTGCCCAAACGGTAAGCGCAGTCGCTGCCTGCAGCTAGGACTGCCAGTTCAATGAGGCGAGCCATTCAGGCGCAACAGGACGGTCACCGGACGCCGGAAAACCGACTGACTGAGGCCAATCGCGCAGCGCCTGCATATACACCAGCAACTCATTGAACTGTTCATCCGAGAGCGTGGTAGGCGCGTTGATTTCCTTTTGATCACGGTGTCGATCGCGAATCCCCATGACTGCCGACAGAGCACCATCCCGCCATGCCCGCTCCAGGGCAGCAGATTGCTCTGCCGTCAGGCTTGGGGCCGTGGCAATAGGCAGTCCATTTGCATCAGGCACGATCACCTTGCCGGCAGACTCATCGGAAAGCAGGGCATCTCGCATGCCCTCCGTGATCTGCTGTCCACCGTTGTCAACGAGCGAGAAAGCAAATCGAGCGTCAGCCTCAATCCATTTCGCGTAGATCATAGTTACTCCTTGATTCAGTTTCCGATAGCGAGCCATTTCATCGAGCCAGGGGCAGCCAGCACTGCTGCTGCTGTAAACCCGGTCGTAGAAGAGGATCGATATGATTGATATTGGCCCGCAACTGCCGCAGTGCTGTCGTAGTTGGCAGCGACCAGTGACAGATAGTGAAGGTTCGCCGGAAACTGCAAGGGAAACGTCACGCTCGTGGCGTTGGTCGTGCCCCACTGAATAACCAGGCCACCCAACCAGGATGGAAAAGCCACGAAACCACTCGGAGCAAGACTCATCGCGAAGCCAAACCGGAGTTTTTTCGAGGTAACGAACGACTCGTTGTCTACGCCAGCGACAACCTGTTCCTGAGTTGCAATCTTCGCTGTTCCTGGCCGAACCTCAGTGGCGGGAGCCACCAGTTGCGCCAGTGCCGAAATGTCGATGTTTGCCTGGTTGATCGGCGTGCTCCAAGCCTTGATACACCACATGACAGACAAGTTTCGCGGCCGAGTTTCGTTACCACCCGTTGCGCCTGTTACACCATCAACTTCATAAGCCCAGCAGTTATTGGCTGAGCCCGACTGAGGCATAAGCTGAGCTTTTGTCTTGATAGCATGCGTGTGACTTTTCAGCTCGTCAGCTTGATAGCTGCCGATTACTCGGCCAACATCCACCCCTCGTCCATGATCCCAGCCGCGCAAGAACTCCCCACGCGACTCAGGCAAACGGAAGTACCCGGCAGGCTCCGTACCATCATTGAACGTCGTTCCCAGATACGCGTAGAGATCCGGGTAAACCGCGATGCTTTGCACGCTATGGTCGGCCTCGAGAAAACCTGCCGGTACCGTGCCTTTCGGGAACGGCACCATAGAGCCAACAGGGAGCGACGACGCCTTCCTTACCAGCGCCTCGACCTCATCCTTGGTGTAGGCGTTGGTAATGCCATACTCAGCCAGCGTCGTGCGAACCTTCTCAGGCGGCAGCGAACTTTGAATGATCGTCCGGATGGCGATCAGCAATTGATCGTGAGCCGCCTCGGAGGGTTCAAGCCCACCGGCCTGGACAATACTCAGCAACTCGTCGGTAACCAGGTTCCCCCAGCTCGCCGGAATCAGCGAACCGGGAGCACCGGTAATCGGGTTGTCATCAACAAACTTGCCATTCGAAAGCCCGACACCGGGTACGCTTTTTGGATAATCCATTTACATCTCCTCTAACCATCACTGATATGCACCTTTTGCTTAATAAAAGGCGCGCTGTCTCGGGCATTTCTGTCCGAGAAAAAAGTACCGGCTCGTGGCCGGTTGTATTCGTTCATCAGGGAGTCACTCAGTAAGATCAGGCCGGAAGCAAGGGCCAGTCGATGGTTTCTGGATAACCTGGCTGCTCTGGCAGACGATTGAGTGCAACGCGATAGCGCTTCCACTCCTTGAGTTGCGCTACTTCGATCTGGGTGGCATCACCAAGATCCACTGCGTCCTGCAATGGAGCAATCCTCAGCCCGGCGACAGATAGCAGCTGACTCAGCTGATCCCTTGCTCGACCCAGCACTTCTTCTGGCGACTCTTTCGGCCTCTCCGGCATGACTTCCGAGTAGTTCTCAAACTCTGGATCCGGAAACAACTTGGAGTCATCGTTCAGATCAGCAATAGGTATATCTACGGCCCTGAAACCTGTTCCGTCCTTTCTGACTGCCCATCCGCTCATAGATTGTCCTCCCATCCCATGCACTGAAGAATTCCAGTTGTTGTCGTAGATCCATACATCACGGCAGTGCCCTCGATAAAAAGCTCGCCATGAATCGTTGTGACAGGACCACTTGCGTTGTAACCGCCTGCAATTGGAGCAGCGGTGAGATATGACGTACTCAGATACTGGTTGACCGCAGAGTTGAAAGCGGCACTTGGCGAGACGTTGATTTGGCCTGACGTGGTACCACCGGTCAGTTTGATCAGTGAGACACCAGGCGGAACAACCCCCGAAATTGAAGCAGCCACTGCTGGCGATGCGACTCCTGAGGCAATGGTGGGATAGGAGACGACGTTGGTTCCGGCAGTTACGATATAACCGACTCTGCGCCCTACTTGACTGAACTTAAGCGGATATTTGTTCGCCGTCGTGTCCGTACGAATCCATCCGACCCGGGCCTTGTGAGTGTAGCCTGATGGCAACGTCGGTGCAGTGGCACTAAGAGAAAGAAGCCCTGCTACCCCACTTGCGCTGCCCCAAATGACCCAGACACTGTACCAGTTGGATGCAGCTAGGACGCCACTATCCAAACCATTTGCACCCGCGATAGCAGAGTTGATGCTCAGGCTTACGGCGCCCAGACTTTTGAACGACGCGTCGTTACCCACAATCAATTGATCTGCCGCAACATTCACCAGCGAACTCAATCCCGACGCTGCAGCCGCCAACCCCTTGTGCGAACCAACAACCGCGAACTTCTGTGCACTCTGAACTTGAGCTGCCAGTGCCGCAACATCGATATTGCCCTGATTGACCGGAGAGCTCCAGGCCTTGATGCACCACATCACCGCTAGGTTACGCGGTCGAGTTTCTGATCCTGTACGCGGGGTACCACTCACATCATCAGTCACAGGGTCGCCAGTTGTCGCACGGTCGACAATTCCACTTCCACTCGAAGCGCCGCCGACGCCTGCACCATATGTTGCAAATGCGATACTTGAACTGAGTGGAGGGTGTCTATGCCCTTGCATTGCATCCAGCTGATAAGACCCTAATCCTCGCCCAGCATCCACCCCCCGCCCATGATCCCAACCACGCAGGAACTCCCCGCGCGATTCTGGAAGCCTGAAGTTTCCTGCTCCTTCATCCCCCTTGTTAAAGGTAGTCCCCAGATACGCCGCCAGATCCGGATAGGTCGCAACACTCTGCACACTGCCATCGACCTCAAGGAACCCATTCGGCACCACGCCCTTCGGAAACGCCATCATCGCCCCGACCGGCAACGCGGTGGCGTTCTTGAACAGCGCCTCGACCTCGGCCTTGGTATAGGCATCGGTAATCCCGTACGCCGCCAACGTCGTACGAATCTGCTCCGGCGGTAGCGAGCTCTGGATGATGGTCCGGATCGCCTTCAGCAACTGGTCGTGCTCGGCCTCCGCAGGCTCCAGCCCACCGGCCTGGACCACATTCAGCAATTCCTCGGTCACCGCATTCCCCCACACCGCCGGAATCAGCGACCCAGGCGAACCATTCACCGGGTTCTCATCGACAAACCTGCCATTGACCAACCCAACGCTGGGCGTGCTTTTTGGATAATCCACGTATCCGTCCTCTTCAGTCGTAATTGATGTGCACCAGCGTGTGCGCCGGGGCTGAGCGGTGAATCAGGCATTCCAGGGCGCTGCCCGGGTTGGCGCCGAAGCGCTCGCCCCAGTAGCTGGCGCCGAAACGACGGCCCATGAGCAGGCGACCGCCGGTGTTGAGCGTCCACATGAACTGCGCCGTCCAGGTACCGAAGCGCGCCCGGCCAAAGCGGGCACGGCCCATGCGCGGGGTCTGCTGTTCGGTAATGGTGGCGTTGGGATAACCCTGGCTGCGGGCGATATCCAGGAAGTAGCCGATGCTCTGGTCACCCACCGCCAGCAGGCGCCGACGCACCGCCAAACGGCGGTCGTCGAACAAGGGCTTGGGCCCCAGGCACGGGTCGGGCAGGTTCATCACCCGTTCCCAGTCCGGCACCAGTTCGCTGACGGTCACCGGGTCCACTTCGTTGAGCAGGTCCACCGCCCGGGCGTCGACCCGCGCCAGTTCCTGGGCGATACCCAGCAGCACCTGCTGGATCTCCGGCACCTGCTCCGGGTCCCAGGCGGGACCGGCCGGCAGCAGGCTGCGCAGTTGCTCCTGGTATTGTGCGGCAGTTCTTATTCCAGCCATACGCAGCCTCCGAAGGTCAGCAACTGGTTGGTGGCTGCTGGCACATCGGCGGACGGGCTGACCAGCAAATGGTCGTTCTCGCCCGTGGCGCTGCTGATGGATTCGGCGATATGGGTCAGCAACAGGGTCTCGCCGAGCCCGCCCTCGCGCTTGTGCAGGTCACGCAGTTGCGCTTCGACGGCGGCGCGGGTCGCCGAGGTGTCCGGCACCAGGCGCAGGGTGTAGGTCACCGGCACCCGCACTGGCGCCAGCACATGCAACTCGGCGGTCACCGGACGTAGCGGCTCGATATAGGCCTGGACCACCGCCAGTTGCGTGGCATCGGGAATCGGTACCGGGTCGTCGTCACGCATGACGAACAGGCCGACAGTGCCCGGCCCGAGGTAGTTACCACGGCACCAGGCACGGGTGATCCCCGGACACTCCAGCGCCCAGGTTTCATAGTCGGCGGCCGCCCCGCCATGGGGAATGATTCGATAGGAACGAATCACCCGCGAGCGCAGGGATTCCAGGCTCTCTGCCGCCACCCCACCGCTCAGCCCTGGGGCGAGTACCGTGAAGGTGTTGCCGATGCCCTGCACCGGCTGGACCGGGAACAGCGTCAGGCCGGCATCGGCATTGCCCAGGCTGCCGGCATCCAGCGCCTGGATCTGCGCGGTATTGCTACCGGCGCTGGTGGTGCCTCCCTGGGTCACCTTGTAGCTGCGGCCATCATTGCTCTGCAGCAGGGTGTCGACGTCCAGCACCGCACCGGCGGCAGCGGTGAAACTCACGCTGCCGGTGGCCGCCTGGGCGGCCTTGCGCGGTTGGTGCAGACGAAGCGCGGCAATGCGCTCCAGGGTGGATTCATCGGCGGTGTCGGGCAGGATCTGCTCGGCAATCCAGTCGAGGTATCCATACAGGCCAAAGGCCGCACCGCTGAGGGTGCGGGCCAGGACCTGGGCATCGGACTGGCGCAGCGCATCGCTGGCCAGGTCGCTTTGGGTGCGGTTGATCAGCACCGGCAGCGAAGGGGTTTCAAACGGCATAAGTCACCTGCCAACTGTGGTTCGGGTTGATATCCAGGCGCTCGCCGCCGGCCAGGGTCAGAACCGTGCGCAGGTTCAGCCGCTGGGCGTCGAGCCGTTCGGTTTGAATCTCGATGGCGCTGCAATGGCCGTCGTCGATCAGCCATTGCAAGGCTTCACGGGCATAGAACTCGGCGTCGAGCTGGGTCTGCGCGGTCAGCTTGACCCGCCGCAGCAGCCACAGCCGCGAGCCGATGCGGTCGTTGGCGACCATGGGGAAGCTGTCGCCCCACCAGCCGTAGCGCTCATCGTCGTCGATCGGGTCGTCGCTGTTGGCGCGCCGCCAGGTGAACAGGCTGATCAGTACCGAGCGGGTCAGCGCCGCCTTGAGGTTGTTGGAAACGAACATCAGGCACCTCCCGCCGGTGCGCCGGTCTGGCCACCACCTGGCTGAATGCCGCCGTGCACGTGGGTCATCTGGCTGATGCCGCCGGCGACCTGGTCGCCCTGGGAGACAATCTTGCCGGTCTGGGTCAGGGTCGGGCTGTCGAGGTTGATCGCGGTAGTGGCGCGGATGTTCAGGGTGCCGGTCTCGATGTCGATGATCCGGCCGCGCTTGAAGTGGATCCGGTCGCCTTCGTCGGTGTAGAGGGCGATCTCGCCAGGGGCGAGGTTCTGCAGGCGGTAGCGGCGGTCAGCGACCACCAGCACGATGCCATGGGAACGGTCGCCACCGAGAAAAGTGGCGATGCCTTCGGCGCCGGCCAGCGGGTTGCTGGTGAAACCGTAGGGTTCGAAGTGCTCCATGTCGTCGTTCACTTCGCCGGCGGTCAGGCGCATTTGCAGCGATTGCAGTTTGTTGGCCGAGTTGGCGAGCACGACGGTGCCGCGCGCCAGCAGGCGGGTCAGTAGGCTCATGAGGGTTTCCTTGGGCGAGCGGTGTGTCAGGAGAATCTGGAGAGGGGCTACCTGGCCTTGCTCTTGGCCTTCGTCGGCGTCGCCTCGAAGACCTCCGGCGGTGCCACTTCCAGGGTGGTGATCGAACCCTGCTCGGACAGCGAGTAGGTGATTTTGGAGATCAGCATGTCCTGGTCCACGTCCAGCACCGGGTCCTTCACCCGTACCAGCAGGTTGTGCCGCCACAGGTCGCCGTTGGTCTGTCGCCAGCCCTGCACGGTGTAGGTGGTGGCCAGGGCCTTGCCGGCACGGGTCGCCCGCTCCCAGTCGGCCCGTTGCTGGGCCAGTTCCGGGGTGAGCTGCACGCTTTCGCTGATCACCGTGACACGCTTGCGCAACGGACTGGTCTCGCTGGACACGCCGCTGACTTCGCTCACCGCGCTGCCGCTCTTCTGGTCGCTGCCCTTGTGCTGGCCGATCACTCGGTATTCGGAGAACACCGCGCTGTAGTCCCTCGCGGTGCTGGCCGAGAGAATGTTCTTGCCCAGTTCCAGCACATCGCTGGCACTCCCGGCGCTGCCGGGCTTGGCCAGCACCAGGTTGCCGTTCGCATCATCGGTGGAGAACACCCGATACAGGGTCAGCAGGCGGTCGATGGACTTGAACACCGTCTCCCCCGGCACGATGCTGTGGGTCTGCAGCTTGGTGGTTTCCGAAATCTCGCTACGCACGTTGACCTGGTAGGGCTTGGCGAGCGCCTCGACGATCGTCAGCAGGCCCTGCTGGCGCCATTGGCTCGGCCGGTTGATGGCCGCGCAGTCGACCAGGTCGCGGGTCAGCGAACTGCCCTCGATGGTCAGGCTGATCTGCTTGCCGTCATAGCTGATGGGCGCCTTGTAGACGTGCCCGGTAAGCACCAGGTCGCAACCGATCAGCACCTGGCAGCGGGCGCCGGCCTTGATCGGCACGGCCAGGGTCTGTCCCGGCCATTGCCAGGTGATGCCCAGCTTGAAGGTGCGGAACTGGCGCTCGAGATCGGCACTGATCTCGATGGCCTTCCAGCCTTCGTAGCTCAGGCCGTCGACCAACAGGACGACGGCGTTGTCGATATCGTTCATGGCTTACTCCCGGGAGATCTGCAACGGCGCCGGCGGGATAAAACCGGGGTGGGCAATCCGGTTGCGTTGCACCACTTCCCCGACCCGCGTGGCATCGCCGAAGTTCTTGTAGGCGACGACCAGCGCCGGCAGGTTGCTCTTGGGCACCAGGTCGATCAGCCGCACGCCGTTGGAAGCCACTGCGTTGAGATGCTGCACCAGTGCCTGGCGCACGGTATTGAGCGCCTGGTAATGCACCGAATCAGCCTTGAGCGCCGCCTGCCAGATCGCCTCGTTGAGGTTATCCCGCAGCGCCAGCACGTCATCGACCACCGGCACGTCGGCACGTTGCACCGGTTGCTGGGCCTGTTGCGCCAGGGACGGAGTGACCGCCAGTTTCACCGCCTGGGTCGCCGCCGGAATTACCGAGACGAGCTGGGCGATCTGCACCAGCATGGCATCCTGGATCAGGTTCACCGTAGCCTGGGAGGCTGCGGCGGTGTCCTTGCCGATCGCCAGTTGCGAGGCGTCGAGGGACTTGGCGTCCTCGACCTGCTTGGACAGGTCGGCGAGCATCCCGTGGTAACCCTGGACCGCAAAGTCCTTCAACCCGCGCACTTCGCCAACCAGCCCACGGACCTCGCCAACCAGTCCGCTGAACTCGGCCTTGACCTCGCTGAGCACGCCCTTGACCGCCGCGCTCACCTGATGGGGAAACTCCTTGACCGCACGGACCAGGGCATAGACGTTCGCATAGGTCTCGATCAGCGGCTGCAACTGCTGTTCGATCACCTGGTACGCCTGGGTAATGCCCTTGCGCAGGTTGTCCAGGCCGACCCGCGCCTGGTTGACCAGTTTCATCGCTTCATCGAAACGGCCCACCGAAGAGGTGAGCAGCTTGCTCGACGCCACCTGCAGTTGCTCCTGGGTGTTGACGACCGGCTTGGGAAATTGCAGCGGCTGGTCCGGGTAGAACTTCAGGTTGAAGGTCACCAGCCCGCCATCCTGGCGGGTCTGGGTCATGTCGCATTCGCCGACCTTGACCTGCATCCGCCCCAGCCACGGGTGGACCAGTTCACCGCTGCCCTCCTCCAGCGCCTTGAGCAGGTTGTCACGCTGCTCCAGGCAGTCGGCGCCAACGATGAAGGCGGTCAGGTCATGGATTTTCGCCTGCTGGCCAAGCCGTTCGAAGAACGGCTGGTCGCGTTGGGGATACTCATGCAACTGGCCTTTCTGGCCAACCGGGGTCTTCGCCTGGTCGACCCAGAACGGCACGCCGCGAAACGACGCCGGCAACAGACGATCACGCCAGTTAGTCGCCATAGGCACCTCCGAGGGAAAGCGAGCGGTAGCCGACGGCGGGCGTCAGGCTCAGGCCCGGTTGATTGGTTTGGGGTTGGTCGACACGCAGGCCCTGGGGTGCGTTTTCAAAGCGCACGGTCAGGCCGCCTTCGAGTTGGGTACGGTTGTTGGTGGCAGCTTGCCGGACGAGCAGGTTGGCGTTCTGCGTCAGGCCGCCGGCCAGCAAGGCATTGTTTCGCGAGGAACCAACGCCTGTGGCCGAAGGCTGACCAGCCGATTCATCGTCACCACCGAAGAATCGGCTGACGACTCCCACCACACCGCTGATCAGATCCTTGATTGGCTGGACGAACGGCTTCAGTTTTTCCAGCAGAGAGGAGAAGAACTTGGGCAATGCCTCAAACTTGACCCTCAACGTCTCCAGGGGATCGCCACCAAACAGCGTGCTCATGAAGTTGCGTATCGGCGCCGCCAAGGTTTCCAGGCTGCCCGCCAGACGCCCCATCAGCGAAGTCAAGCCGGCCCAGATTTCCTGCAGGCTCGATACCGGCGACCAGGCTTCGAAGACTGCCTTGAGGCTATTCCAGAACTGAAAGGCACCGTCTCGGAGACCATTCCATAGCTCTTCGAAGTAAGCCACGACACCGCCCCAAAGCCCACTCAGGTACTGCAGCGGCGACCAGGCATCGAAGGTCGCCTTGATACTCGCGATGAAGCGCACGACGCCATCGACGAGGCCACTCCAGAGCCCCGCGAAGAAGCTCTTGATACCACCCCAGATTCCTTTCAGGTACTCCAGTGGTGACAAACTGGTGAACCAGGTCTTGAGTTCACCCCACAGTTTGCCGGCACCCTGAATGATTTCCGCAGCTTTTTTGAGAAAGCCACTTTTGACGTCCGCCCAGGTCGCTGCCGACTTCACCTTGAGTTCGTCGAGAAACTCGCCGGTACTGGCGCTGGCCCTTTTCCAGACGCTGGCTATGCCTGCGCCCATCGCCCTGGAGCTTTCAAGGGTCCATGACGCAGCCTTGGTCATGAGCCGCGAGAACCCATTCATCAGGCCCACCAAGGGCTTCCACAGCAACATGATCGTTATCACAGCCCCGGCAACAGCGGCAGCGACCAGTCCAATGGGTGATGCCAACACCCCCAACACCGTCGCCAAACCGGCCGCAGTCGCGGCAATCACTGTAAAGGCCAACGCCCCGGCTGCCAGCGCCTGAACCAACGCCGGATTGTTGGCGACGAATTGACCGAAGCTGGTTGCCAGGGGGATCAGCGCAGTCACAATGCTATCGAACGCTGGCAATAGCGCCTGGCCGATTTTCAGCGTGATCTTGTCCAGTGCCTTTTCGAGCTTCGCCAGATGCTGCGCAGTCGTTTCCAAGGCTGCCTTGGGTGGTTTGGGCATCACGGGAGCCTTGTGTGCGGTCACTGCCTTGGGCACCACAGGCAGCTTGGGCGTGGTCGGCAGCTTCGGAACGGCTGGCAGTTTCGGCGCCTTACGCACTACAGCCGCCTGGGCCAGCCGATCCTGCTCCTTGATTGCCGCCTTGAGCCCTTTGGTGAAGGGCGTCAGCAAACCACCGCCCGTCAGGTTCAACTTGTCCAGCCCGCTTTCTTCAAGATCCTTCTTGAGCTTGCTGGCGTGGAGACGAAACCCCGTCTCCTTTTTCTCGTCTTCTTTGGCCATCACTCCACCTGCTGCATCGCATTGATCCGTTGCGCGTGCTCCAGGGACTCCCGGAGCACATCCAAGGGCCTTGCCATCATCTGTTCGGGGTCAACCTTCCAGAACCAGGCCAGGTCATAGGCGACCGCAATCAGTTCGCCGATGGCTGCGATGCCGCACTCATGAAAAAACCGGCCACCGCCCAGCTCAAGGTATTGAGGTCGGACAGATCCAGCTGGTTGACCGACGACGGCGGGATGCCGGCGCAGACCGCGATGTACTTGGCCGACACATCCATGTCGAGGCTGACCTCTTCGCTCTTGTCGATCTTGTACGGCAGCGCCTTGATCGCCCGCACTTCCTGCACCGTCGGACGGCGCAGGGTGAGTTCGTCGAGGGTCGCGCCGTGGGCTTCGATGGGCACCTGCAGCTTCATCGGCTCGCTCATTGCCAGGTCCCCTTGATGCCTTCGAATTTCAGTTCGATAGCCGCGTCATCGCCCTTGATGACCGGCTCCTCGACCAGGTAGGCACCGGCCAGGACGTAGACCTTGCCATTGCTGAATTCGCAGGTGACGGTCATGTCGGAACCGGCGATCAGTTGCTTGAGCGGGAAGTCCGCGGTGTGCAGCGCGGTGACCTTGAAGGAGGGCGCGATGTCGGTTTCCTTGTAGAAGCCCGGTACCACCGTTTCCCGCTTGACGGCCATCAGGGGCGCTTCGCAGCCGCCGTTGATGGTCAGTTGAGCGCCGTCCACTTTGACGTAGCAGGTGCCCGCAATCAGTTGACCCATGATGTATCTCCAAAAAATAAGCCCGCTCATGGCGGGCTGGAATGAAACCGTGAGGAAGACGCGGCTCAGGCCGCCGCGTCGTACTGCAGGCGGAACTGGTTGAGCAGCGCGAACACGCGCAGGCCGTTGACGTAGTCAGGCGGGAACAGCACGTTGACCCGGCTCGGGTCCTGGCTGTCGCGCTCGACGATCAGGTGCTCGGCGAACAGCTCGGCGTTTTCCACGTGGCCTTCCAGTTCGAGCTTGGCGTACTGGGCGATCAGCTCACCGCGAATGGTGCTCGGGGTGACGATCGGCTGGCCGGCGCCGAAGCGGGTGCCATCGGCGGCCAGCTTGTGGCGACCGTACTTGCTGGTGATCACGCTTTGCAGGCGGCGCACGATGAAGGCCGACTGGTGCATGGTTTCGCTGTCCAGGTAGGAGTTGTCCGCCTGACCGTAGGCGTTCTTCTGGTAGGTGGTGATCGCCCGCTGGATGCGCACGTAGCCGCCTTCGTAGTAGGCGGTGGCGACACCGTAGCTGAGCAGCGACTGGCGCTCGGTCAGGGTGAAGCGCTCGCTGGCCGCGGCCGGATCGATACCCGGCAGGCTGCCGCTCTGGGTTGGACGGCTGGCGTCGGCCGAGATGAACACCGAGGTGCGTGCAGCCAGTGCCGCGGCCTGGACCCACACCGGTTGTGGGACGCCCTGCTCCATCGCCAGGACAGTGACGTGCTGGTCGTTGCGGGCCTGGCCGGCAGCGACCAGCGTGCCGACAGTGCCACGCTTGGCGGTGTAGACATGCCCGAACAGCTGCTTGGACCAGGACCAGCGACCCACGCTGTCATCCATCGCCGCCTGCCAGGCGTTCAGCGAGGCCGCGTCGGACCATGGCTGGCAGATGAACTCGAACGGCTCGTCGCCCAGGGCCGCAAGGGCCGCGACCTGGTCCGGGATACCGGCGCCACCGGCCATCTTCGCGCTGACGATGGTCAGGCCGGCCGGGGTTTCCTCGCCGTTGCTCTTGCCCAGGCGATTGAACTGCAGACTGATGTCGTTACCGCTGTCACCGGTCCATTTGCAGCTCAGGGTGACGGTGCCATCAGTAGCCACGGCACTGACCGGCAGGTCGGCGGCGGCGTTCACTTGCAGCGCCAGGGTGGTGGCGACCTGGGCAGCGGTCTGGCCGCTGACCACGGCGGCCTGCACGCGGACACCGCCGACATACAGGTTGAGCACGCCGCTTTCGGTGGCGCTGCCGGTCAGTTTCAGGTCGGCCTTGGCGATGGCGCCGGTGGTGTTGCGCAGCGGCAGGCACCAGATCTCGCCGACCGGATCGGCCTTGCGCCAGGTGTCGTACATGGCGGCGAGCATCGAGCCCTGACCGCCGATGCTCTTGGCCAGAGCGACGCTGGAGACCAGCACCAGGCTGCCGACTTCCGCGCTGGTGGCGTTGTCGTTGACCTGGGCGACGATCAGTCGACGCAGGGTCGACGACGCGCTATTGGCCGCCGAATTGTCCATCTCGGCGTAGAACAGCGGAACACGCAGGTCCGATGGGATGTTGCTGAATCCGATAGCCATTATTGGGCTTCCTGTGGTTGTGCCGCTTGCACGGCGGAAAGGGTGATATCGCCATCGGCCTGGCGGCGGCGCCACCAGGCGCTGTCGGCCACTTCGCGACCGGCGGCCGGCAGCAGGTCGCCAGCCTCCGGGTCCGGTACGGCACGGCCGGCGGCCGGTACTACAGTGATGCGCTGGGTCATGGTTTTACGTTTCCTGAAAAGGCCAGCTCCAGGCGCCCGTCTGGGCCTGGGCGCTGCAGATTGGGGTCGGCGGGGTCGATGGCATCGACCCGCACCGTCACCCCGGTAAAGGACGGCAAGCCGTCCAGTTCACGCTCATGCCAGGTTTCCGCCGGGTCGGAGGCGCGGTTGCGCCCCAGTTGGAACTCGGCGAAGAAACGCAGGCGATAAAGCAAGCGGGTAGCGTTGATCGACACCAGCCGGCCGCCGCCATACTGGAGCGGCGTGTAGAAGGTGTCGGGCTTGAACCCCACCAACGCGCGCCAGAGTTCGGCACGCAGGGCGTGGAGTTGGTCGAAAGGGGCCTGGCCGTTGCTGGCGTCGAGCACCAGGGTCAGTTCCAGGCGATCGCGAATGGTCTGCCGGGAGACGTTCTGCGCGGTGTTCTCGGCGGCAAAATCGCAACGAACGGTGATGAACGCCGACGGGGTCGGCAGCGTGGTATTGCCTTGCAGCAGGTCCAGGTCGAGACCGGTGGAAATATGTTGGGCAAGGCTGGGGCATTCAGCACGCAGTTGCGTGATGATGGGGGTGATATTCATGGAAAGATTCCGGTTCGAATGGAAGGTCATGGCCGCAGGTGCGGCGAGTTACCCCTGATAGCAGGCACCACCCGGAGACCGGGCAGCGGGAATGGACGTCGCTAGCGGTCCAGGCAACTCGCGGAAATGCTGCAGCGGTAGCTGTTGGCGCGGTTGCCGCTGGCCGTGACCTTGTCGATGGACCAGCGACCCTGCATGAAGTCCGGCCAGCTGCTGTCCAACAGCACCAGTCCTTCAGCCGCCAGCGCCGGATTGCCCGGGCAGTCGATACGCAATTTCAGCGCTTCACGCTCCATGCGCCGCACCTCACCCTCACCCGCAGCCCGCGCCTCATCCTCGGATGGATAACGCTGGCGCAGTTTCTTGAAGGGCTTGGTGCCGGTCTCGACCACCCGCTCGCGCCCGGCCGCCGCATCCCACCAGGTGGTCTGGCAGCCCTGGTACTTGCCGCGGCTGCTGTCGTCGAGCGTCGCGGCAATGAAGGCCGGATCGCCCGGACGGTTGTCGCGGGTCACCGCCAGCGGTACATCCTCCAACTGTTTGCCGGACAACGACTTGACCTGCCCACGACGGGCCAGCACATACAACTCGTTCACCGGTTTGGTGACGGCGTCGAAGCGGCGGGCAATCCGTGTGAGAAAGCCCATGTCGGTTTCATTGGACTGATCCAGGTGCGTGATTCGAATCCCATCCAGCTCTGGTGCAACCCGTGGCGAAAAGCCGTGTCGGGAGGTCAGCTGTCGAAACAGCGCGCCCAGGGTGGTCGGGCCATGACTGACACTGCGCCGGGCCCTGAAACCGGTCTGGTCACTGACTTCGAACGGCGCCGCCGTGGCCAGTAGCGTCAGGCGCAGGGGAAACAACGTCGGCGTGCGCCGGGTGACAATGAACTCACCCTTGTCGACCAGTCCGGATTCGCGATAGCCGATCCGCAGTCCCACCTTGCCGCCCAGGCTGGGCAGGCCCGGCAGGTCCTCGATATCCAGGGTCAGCTTGAGCTGGTCGGACTCGATACCCGCGGCATCGGTGTATTCCCAATCGATCAGTCGCTCGTTGAGCAGCGCGGCGTTGGCGCCATACAACTGTACCTCGGGGGTAAATCCCAGGCTCATGGCATCCTCCTCAATCCCAGGCCGATACCGGCGCAGCACTCGGGGCTCGCGCCTCGACTTCCGGCAGGATCACCCAGACGCTCGCCGGCAATACGGCTCCGTATTCGGCAAGTTGCGGGTTGAGACGCCACAGCGCCTCCTCCACGACATCGTCGCAACGTCCCTGTTCGCGGTACAGCAAGAGATTCACCGAGTCACCGGCCAGGCTTCGCGCTCTACGCATTGACGAACTCCTTCAGATCCACCGTCCAGTCGACGATCATGGCCGTGCCGTCGTCGATGATCTGGCCCTGGGTCTCCGACACGCTGTCGACTCGCCAGAGCCCCCAATTGCGGCCAATACCATCGACCAGCGGCAAAGGCACGGCACGGGCCTGGAGGGCGCGCAATTGGTCAAGCCGCTCCATGCCGGCAGCGCCCATGGCCTTGCCGCCGATGGTCAGGCTTTCCAGTCCGGGACCGGTCTGGCTGGACTTCGGCTTGCTCTGCAGAATGTTCAGTTCGACCCAGCCGCCGGCGGTCTTGCGGACCAGGGTGCTGTAGGCGAAATCCCTGGACAGGCCAAAGATGAAATCGCCCAACGCCATCTGCTGTCGCATCAGTCACCTCCATCGGTCAGGGCCGTGCCACGCCTTGCAGCGAGGGGGTCGGCCATCATCATCGGCACGAATTGCGCCTGCATCTGTTGCATTACGGTATCGGCCAGCTGCCGGGCGGTAGCCTGGTCCAGGCCGTTGATCTGGATCACCGGGGCAAAGGTGACCTGGCGGTTGTCCGCCGGCTTGGCGGCCAGTTCACTGCCAACCGCACCTGGCGCCGGCAGGCGGTTGCCAGGAGCACTGATCCTGTCGCCCAACTGGTCACCCAGCCACGAGCCGACATCACTGCCGGCGATACCTCCGAGCACACCGCCCAAGGCCCCCCCGATGGCCGTGCCGACACCAGGAAAAATCAGCGTGCCGAGGGCCGCACCTGCCGAAGCGCCGGCGGAGGCGCCCGCCCAGCCGCCACCCGCCGCACCGAGGCCACTGACCATGGATCTGGCATCACCATCACGGAGCGCATCGAATACCTGCATGCCTGCATCCAGCAATCTCATGGGACCCGGCAGGCGGCCACGCATCGAACGGGCACCGGCCATGGGATGCGCCTGTGCCCTGGAGGGGCTTGCAGAGAGCGAGCGCGCCCCGGCGAAGCCCAGCGTCAATGATTGGTCCGCGACGAAACCCATTACGGTATCGCGCGACAAAGTCGATTCCGCTGGAGCTTCCGCCACCTTGGCCTGCCCTTTATCGTGGACCTCGACCTGCTTTATGCCCGGTGACTTCCCGGTCCTTCTCCGGTACGTTTGTCGACCATGGCGACCGTTGTTGCCACCCTTGTTCTGACCCCCCTGCCGACTTTCGATACGGGGCCTCGATGGCTTTTCGCTCGACGGCGGAGGATTGGAAGGTGGCGAGGGATCTGATGGCGCAAGCGGGTCAACCTTGCTCTTTTTGTCGGGTCGCAATTTGCCGAGAACCCGCCGATTGATCTCTGCCGCCGCGGTCTCCAAGCCATTTGCAAGCATCCCGCCCGCCAGCGCCTTGACCCCCGCTGCTGCCAAGGCAACGAGGGTGGCTGTAACGGCAACCGCCACCTTGGGCATGCTTTCGGCCAAACCGCTCAAGCCATTGATCAGGCTGCCCAGCGGCACCAGCACACTTTCGACCACGGGAGCAAAGGCATTGCCCAGCGTCGTCGAGAATCGATCCAGGCTCGCCGAGAACTGGCGCCAACCACCGGACAGGGAATCACCGCCATTTTCCGCAGCCTGGTTCAGGGCGCCCTTGTCACCCAGTACGGAACTCGCATAACGGTGCTTGTCGGCGACCTGGGCAAACGCTTCCTTCAACGGAGCCTGGTCTTTGAGCAACGGAAGAATGGCTTCGTCATTGCCGAACAGACTTTTTGCCAGGCTGCCGCGCCTGTCGACGGAAACCTTGTTCAAGGCCTCCAGCAGAGAGGCAATGGCGGCGGGCGCATCGCGCCTCATCAACTCGGACAACTCGGTGCGATTCAGCTTGAGTTCGGCAAACGCTGCCTGTTGCTCCGGGGAAGCCTGGGTATCCAGCGCAGTGCTGAACGTTTTCAAGGTTCCAGTTGCCTGCTCCTTGTTCATCCCGGCCTGCAGCAGCACGGCCGAAAACGCCGCCGTCTGTTCCGGCGGCAAGCCTATCGCGGCGGTCGCGCTACCCGCTTGCCGAACCACCGCGCCGATGTCGGTGGGCATGGCCCCGAACTTCTGCGCGAGCAGGCTGGACGCATCCGCCAAGTCCCGCACCTGCACCTGACTGAGTTTCAGATCGGTGCGCCACCCGGCCATGAGCTCTCCGGACTGCTCGGCATCGATACGAAACGCCGAGGCCATGAGCGCGGCATCATGCGTGAAACCGAGTATGGCTTCGCGTCGTTCCCCCGGATCGCTGAACTCCTTGCCGATGCCTGCGGTGACCGCTCCCCTCTCTATCCTGGCCAGGTCCACGGCATTGATGCCCCTGGCCGCCAATGGACGCTCGCTGGCCATCTTCAGGTTGGCTTGCAATAACGCTTCGCGCTCAGTGCGCTCAAGCTTCATCACCACGGCCAGATCGGCCATTGCCGTATCCAGAGAAACCGCCGACTGAAGCAGCCGGGGCGGTTTGCGCTCGTCACCTAACGCGGGCTTGCCCGCTCCAGTTGCCGGAGCCTGCAAGGCGCGCGACGTGGCCAGCGAAGTATTCAGCGACTCGATTGCCGCGCGCAGTTGCCGCTGTTCGACAGTCAGCAGCGCGATCTGGGTACCCAGTGACAGGTCGAGCGTGGCCCAGCCCTCGCTGACCTGGGTGGGCAGCCAGGCAATGCTATCTTGTGCCATCCGGCGCTACTCCTCTTTCAACCCCAGGCGTGCCACCGCTATGTCGTAGCGGCGCATGGCCTTTGCGGCGTCCCACTCGAGGATCTCCGCCTCGCTCGCCAGGTAGACGAGCGGCACGACATCGAGGATTACTTCGATGTCGCGCTCTGAAAGAAGGCCGCCGGTTTGTTTAAAAAATCGTCGATACGCACCTGCAACTGGGTCCAGTCGGGCACGGTGAGGTGAGCCAGGTCGGGAATCATCAGCCCGCTGCAATGAGCGGTGATGAACTCGGCGCGCTCCTTGGCCGTCTTCAGCGTCTTCATCACCTTGGTCGCCCTCAGCGCGGGCATTTCCAGGCTCAGCGAGCTGATGATGCGCCCCCCCAGGTCCAGCGGCTGCAGCAGTTGCACCTGGTCCGGGTCCGACTCCTGCACTTCAGCTGGAGCATCCTCGGCCTCGGCGCGCTGCTCCAGGAAATAGCGGGTGGGGCGCGTCGACATGTCGTGGACGTATTGGGCAATGCTCACGTAGTCCGGGCGCTTGAGCTGGTCGAGCACCTTGTCCGAAAGACCGGTCGCCAGCTTGGCCAGTTCGAAGAACTGATCGTCCTCATCGTCTCCGGCACGAGCCAGGGCTTCCTTCTGCGCGGCATAGAACAGCGGCTTGAGCTGGATCTGCTCGATCTGCGTACCGTCGTCGGCGGTGATGGGCGAAAGCAGGCGGTGCTTGGGGGGTATCCAGGACATGTAGTGAACTCCTTGAAGACGGATGGGGCCGTCGGCGACACCCTGGAAAGGGTCGGGACGGCCGATAAAAAACCGCGAAACGCGGCTCAGGGCATCAGCACGGCACGGCGGGCACTACCCAGGATGTCTACGCCGTTGAGCATGAACTTCTGCGTGCGCACATCGATGTCGATGACCGGCACGCCGTTTTCCAGGCGGTTGTAGGTGCGGCAGGAAAACTCGAGGGTGGTCTTGGGCTTTTCGCCCATCTTCACCAAGCCTTCCTCGAGGGATTTCAGCCGGCCACCGACGGTGTGGTAGATGAAGTAGGTGTTGCCATCCTGGTCCTGGCCGGCCTCGCGGACATTGAGCAGGATGTCATCGCCAACGGTTACGCCCAGAGCCAACATCAGTTCGGGGCCGGCGCCCTGCAGGATCAGCTTGGCCGACAGCGCCTTGGCGCTCTTGGCCATTTCCTCGGCGATGAAACGCCCGCCCTGCAGCGTTTCCATTTCGAATTCGATCTTCGGCGGAGTGAACTCCTCCACCGTGGCCGACAACGGCAGGCCTTGGAGGGTGGCCGCAATGGCCTGTCTTGCGCGGTTGGTAAACATTAGAGAACGTCCTCCAGGAACTGTTCGATGATTTCATCGCGGGCGTTGAGCTGGTAAACCATGTGCTCGTTGGGGGCGTAGCGGCCGTAGTCGATAACCACGAACCAGGTGCCATTCTTGTACTTCTCGACGCTGTTCAACTCGGGATGCAGGTAGACACTGCCACCCGGAATGGTCTCGTCGGCCACCTGGGTCTGCAGCCAGTCGTTGATGCGCTTGACCTCCTGCTCCATGAAGGACTTGGTGAGGTTGCGTGCCATGGCTTTCTGGCCGGCCTTGACCAACTTGCGGCTGATGGCATCTTCCAGGCCGACGTAGCTGATGAACTTGCCGGTGACCGAGCGGTTGCCCAGCAACGAGAAGCCACCGAGTACGGTGCGGGCGTAATAGCTGACGCCGTAGCGGTTGAGCAGGTCGCCCTCGGTGGAGGTGTCGAGGATGTTGTATTCGACAACGCGGGACACGTCTTCGGCGAAGGTCACTTGGTTGCCCGGGCTTTCCCATTGCTTGACCTTGGCCAGTGCGGCGATGGCCAGGCTCGACGGTGCCAGGAACACGTTCTTCTTCGCCGCCTTGGAATAGATGGCCGGCAGGTTGTGCACCAGCAGGCAACGGTCGAAACCCAGTTCGGCGCCGCCCAGTTCCTTGCTGTAGTTGACCTGGTCAGCGACCGAGGCGTCCTTGCCATCGAGCACCACGCGGGCCTTGATGCGCTTGCCGAAGGCGGCGAACTCGCCGGCAACGGCCTTGGTGCCGGTGAAGCCCGGCGCACCGATGATGGTCAGGTCTTCCGGGACGCTGCCCAGGGCCGCCAGGCCCAGCTTGCGGCCGGTGGTCGGATCTTCACCGCCGATCACGTTGTTCAGGGTATCGGCGGGGGTCGCGCCCTCTTCGACGATGACCACGTAGACCGGCACCTTGACCACCTTGAGGATCTGGTACACCGCCTGGAACAGGGTCCCGGCTTCGGCCCCGGTAGGGTCCAGCCGGGCCTGGGTGGTGAAGCTGTTCAGGCGCAGCGGGGTGTTGCGCGGCAGCAGGGCACTGGCGTTCGGTGCGGTACCGACCAGGCCGATGACGTTGTCGCCCAGGCCACCCATGGCCTCCGGCGATTCGGTGGCATTGACGGTAATGCCGTTGTGCTCGAAGTTCAAAACCTCAGCCATGGTTATTCTACCTTCCTGGTGATGGCCTTCTTGGCCGGGTTGGTGTTCGGGGCCAGGACGCTGGACAGTTCCAGGCGTCCCGCGCTACGCAGCGCGCTGGCCTCGACATCGAGCAGTTCAAGCTCCTGGCCGACGCTCGACCAGTGCCCGCCCCCGATGGGGAATGGCACGATGACGGTGTATTTCTGGCGGTTGGACATTTGCGAATTTCTCCAGACGCAAAAACACGAAAGCCCCGGGTAGGGGCTGTGTGCAGGCGAAAAAAAAAACCGCTTTCGCGGTGATGGGTCAGCTACGGTCCGACAACGGATAAAGCGCCTTGATCTCGGCGACCTTGTCGCGCCAGGCCTTTTCCTTCTCGGGGTTTTGATCGTATTGCCATTCGAGGAACAGAGGATCGGCCTCGCTGACGTAAAGGGCTCGGCGTGCGGCAACCAGGCTTTCCAGCTTTTCCGCTCGTTCGTTTTCCCGGCAGATCTCATCGGCGCGCTCGGCACTCATGCCCAATGCAACCAATGTAGAACGATCGGCTGGCACGTTGATGAGGGTTTCGCCAGAAGCGACCAGGAGTTTCTTGATAAAACCGGACATAGTCAGGCCCCCTTCACGGTGTAGCGTTTGTCGTTGTCATTGGTATAGGCAAGGCGGCTTTCAGGATAAGCAGTGCCCATTTCCGGCGCATTGATGGAAAAAGGCTTGACCGTCCAGGACATTTCCCAGGGAGTGGCCGTTGCCGGCTGTTCGGCACGGCTGATTTCGACCTCCTTATCCAGTCGGCTGTACTTGAGTTCTTCCGGAAAGTTCCTGATTACCTTGTAAGAGAGCCCGCCGCGCAAATAGCAACCGGAGTCTTGCGCCGAATTGACCAAGGAGCCAGGCTGAACACCTGCATACAATGGATACTTGCCCGTCACCGGCCGGGCAAAGGACAACATGCCAAGCTCCACACGACGCACCGTTTCACGGTAGGTTTGCGATACCCGTTTTACGGAGATGAAGTTGGCATCACCATGCCAAATATAGCCACAGCCCTCCAGTTCTAGGTTCAAACCGGCAATATGGACCTCTGCATTATTTTTGAACGGATTGAGATCAGCATCCCGATAGTAGATGCGCGAGATGTTAACTTCCGAAATACCCTGCTCGTTACCCGGCATCCGCCACCAGACCGGATACATCATGTCCGTCGGCAGCCCCGTCAAGTCAATGACTTGGGTATAGGACTCCTTGCCATTGATGTCCTTCGCCTTCACCGAATTGCGCCAATTGGTAAACTGGTCGAGTGCGACATCCATACGCGCGTCGATCTTGCCGATCTGATTGGTCACCGTCTCGGTCAGTTTGTTACACGCATCTACAACCTTAGTAATCGTTGTTTCAATTCCCATTATCAACCCCCAATAAAATTTAAATAACAAATACCGGCATTCAATGTCACGGTACCGTTGCCAGGCTCTACTTCGCCTCCAACGCCATCACCCGCAACATCAGGTCCACATGGCGGGACATGTTGCTGATCGAAGCTGCGGCCAGTTCGGCGATCTCCTCTGCCAGCAACACATTGAGATTTTCACTGCCGACGACGACCGTAACGCTGTCGGTCGGCAACGCTGAAATATCCAGGGTGAACTTTTGCAGCACGCGGGCTACCGCAGCCTTGTAGGTCAGCAGCGTGCCGGCCTGCGAATACACCGCAAGCAAAGTGCCGCTGGCCAGGTAGAAGCCGAACTCGCCGATCTCATACTCGTCCGGGCCATCGAACAACGCGGCCATCCTGAGCTGTTGGGCACCCAGGTCCTCGTAGTCGATGATTTCCACTCGCTGGCGTTCATCGCGCAGGGCCATCTCGCTACCGTTCGGGTCATAGCGCGCGGTCCCGGCGCCAATATGGGTGATGCTTCCTTTCAAGCCCTGGTTTCTTGCCTGCAGTACTTCAGCCAGGCCGGCGGAAGTGAAGCGAACCAGGCGCGTGATGTCTTGTGTCATGGCTGCGCCTTGAAGTCGTCATGTATTAGGAAGAGGCGCCGAAAACCGTGCCTCATGGTTCGAATCTGCCTAACCGCTCAAGGCAGGACTGCACTGAGAAAAAATTCGCTGGCACCCAGTGGGGCATGGGCGACACTTCCGACGCTCAGCGCTGCCCGCAACCTAACCTCAGGCAAGGCCGCGTCATGGCTATCTTCATGAACACCGAGGGAAGTATCGACCGCAGCAGCAAGGCACACATCTCCACGGGTTTCATGCACGATGGTGATAGTGCCCAGGTCACGCTCGCTCTTCGCCGCGTTGATGCGACGAATCAGGCGGTTGTGATCGCCGCTAGACCAACTGCGCCCAATGATTGCCTGCACATCGAAGGAGTACGGAGTGCCTCGGGGATGCTGCTCGTACCACGCCTGGATGTTCGGCGTGAAGCCAAGTGACTCAACCGCATAGCTCAACGCCTTGCGCACTCCGGCCTGGCGCTGGATCTGCCAGGAGAGCGAAACCGTCAGGCGTTTTTCGGTCTCGCTGGCTTGAGCATCCCACTCACTGACCCCTCGGTCCGCGCCCAGATAGGGCAGGAACCCGGCAGGTGTCTGCAGCGGACTCATCAGTTCGGGAAAGGGTGGAACGACACGCTCGAGCAGTTTGCCGAAGGCCAGGTCGAGCGCCTTTTCCAAGGGCGAGCTGTTGGCGGGCAACAGGCTGCCAGGGGCTTTTTCTGCCGTCATAGCGTCAGCACCTCAACCTCGACACCGGTGCAGTAAGGCGCCTGGAATGCCGTGGTGACGATAGGCTCACGGGGCTCGAGAATCTCGACCTGTACCGCGCCCGCACTGTGCAGGGTGTAATCGATCCAGCTCGGCTCGACCCGCCCTTCCAGCCTGTGACAGGCCTCGGCATAAGCCTGGAGCTGACGAACCGCCGCCAGTTGGGTGAGCCCCGAATCCGGCCCACCGTTGATCCTGGCCACCACGCGGATCCTGTAGTCCTTGACCTCGGCGCCCTGGACGCTCACAAGATCTGTCTCGGGCCTTACGTCAGGGCGGGAAAAATGACTGCGCACCCGTTCGAGCAAATCGGCCGATGGCGTACCATCGCCGCTACGCCCCAATACGGTGACCATCACCTCGCCAGGTGCGGTGCGCCGGCCATTACCATCCTTGACCTGGGCGGCGTAGCCATCCGGGTCGAAGGTGTAGGTGACAGCGACCACGCCCGCCGACGTGCTTTCCACCTTGACCGAGGGGCGCTCCCCCAGGGTGAATACCTCACGACGATACTGCATGCGCGACCCCGCAGCCGGAGCGTGGGGCGCCAGGTAGTAACGCAGGCGGGCATCCTCATCACTTTCGTGGATGGGCGGAACCGGCGGAAATGCCGTCGGATCCCCCGGATCCAGCAACTGCCGCTCAAGGCCCATGTCCGCCAAACGCGCATCGAGGTTGCTGCCAGTGGCCCACCAGGCCAGCATCTGCTTGATGCGGGCGTTGTACTTGCGCTCGTGAGTCTGCAAACGCACGCAGAACGCCTCAAGGGCCATGGTCAGCAACTCGCTTTCATTCTCGAGACTGACCTTCAACTTGGCGGCGCTGTCGGGGGAACGGGCGCCGACATACTCGATGACAAAGGTCTTGAACTCGGCGAGCAGGTCCTCGAAGACCTCGACCTTGACGATCTCCGGTTCCGCCAGTTGGTTCTGGCCAGGGATCAGCATGCTCATGTGACTACCTCGAATGTCTGTTGACGGTTCTTCCAGGTCCCGGCGAAACGCAGCAGCAGGCCGGCCCCCTGGCGACTGGCGACAATGACCTGCGGGACGAAGTCGCCAATGCCATTGGCCTGGTTGTAGAACGCCTGCGCCGCGTGGCTCTGGGCCAGCAGCAACAGGTCATCACCGAGGTTCTGCCCGAGCAGCTCGGGAATCCGTGAACCGTAGAGAGGCCGCTTCTGGCGAGTGCCCAGGGGCGTAGTGAGGGCGCGGGTGGCGCGTTGAACGAACTGGAGCCAGTCATCGACCGTCGCTCCAGCGTTTCTGTCGACTCCGATCAAGACAGGCTCCTTATGCAGTACTGATGACCCGGCCCTGGTGATCCACCAGCGGGCCGAGCAGGTGAACGCCAGCGGCATCGACAGTCAGGCCTGCCGCGCCCAGCTTCAGTTCGATGGACTGTGCAGTCAGCGCCAGACGTGCCGGCCCCAGGCTCAGTTCAAGGGTTTCACGGGATCCGTGGAAACCGGCCTCGCCGTTTTTCCAGGTGAGAAGATGAGCGCTATCGTCGTAGCTGCTCTCGGTACCATCCTTGTGCAGTCGACGCGTCAGGCCTGCCGTCGTCGCAGCCGGAGGAAAGCGGTCGCAATTGATGCCGAACAAGGCCACCGACTGGCTACCGCCTTCGCCTGCGCCATAGTTGAGCAACAGGCACTGCTCGCCCACCGAAGGAATGCGCGACTCGCTCTGTTCGCCAGCGCTGGGGTTGAAGAAACGGATCGCCGGCGTCAGCAGGTCGCCGTGGCTGACCTTGCAGGTGTTGCTCGGGGCGTCCACCGAGACGCATACGCCGATACGGCAGAAACTCTCGGCCCGGCGATGCAGGTCGTCGATTTCAGCCTCCATCTCGGCCAGGCGCTCGATGATCGGGCCCAGGTGCAGGCGTAGTAGCGCATCGAACATCGTGGACTCCTTGCAGGCTTCCTAGGGAAGCGGCGTGTATTGATCCGGGTCGTCGAGACTGGTCACTTCCCAACTGCGGGCAAACCTCGGAATGCCAGTCGGGTCGTCCAGCAGGGGTTGACCGAGATAGAGTGTCTGGTTGAAGGAAATGGTCCAGCCGCCATAGACCTGGCCGCCAACAGTGAGGGTCGAAGGCACGCCCTGGATATTACGGGGCAACTCACACTGCCCCGCCGCTCCCCAGCGGTTATCGATGAGCAGATCGATCAACTGGCTGGCCAGGTTGCAGGCCGACAACGTCGCATCCATCTCCTGGGTAGCTACCACCGTCTGCAGCGACAGGCTGAAATCGTGGGCCCGGCGACCATCGCTGGAACGAATGCCAGCACTGTCGCCGTCGATGGCTATGAGTACCCAGGCCGGTACCACTACACCGTCGAAGTCACGACGAGTACCTACCTTGAGCTGCGGGTAAGCGCTCTTGATCACGTTCTGGATGGTGGAAAACAGCATCGAGGGGCTGTCGATAGGGTTGGCAGGCATGAGCGGTTCCTGTTGCGGTGTCACGGCCGGTCCGATTGAGAAGTGCGTACGACCGGGTGCATGTATAAAGATGCGCCCAGCCGTTCAACGCGGGTAAAGGCCAATGAGGCCGGACGCCGCTTACTGACCCAGCAACTCCAGGCCATAAGCCATGTTCAGCGACTTGGTCAGCGAAGTGCCCAGGGCGAATACTTCCGTTTCAAAGGTGAAGTAGGCGTTCTGCTGCGCCAGCGGCACCAGCGACGGCGCCAGGCTGTTGAGGGTGTACGAACCCGAGCCGGTGAGGCCCTGCTTGCTCACTGTGGTGCGGGTGCCGTTCAGGTCGGCGGAGACGCGGATCACGTAGTTCAAAGTGCGCTCAGGGTTCTTCGGGTTGAGCGTGACCTTGACCGAGGCAGGATTGCCGGCAGTCTTGACGATATCGGTGATCACAATCTTGTAGTGGGTCAGCGCGTTGTCCACCGAACCGCCGCTGTTACCGCAGCCGCCAACACGACCGGCCGGCAGGGAGAAGTAACCGGCCGGACGATAAGTGCCGGGGATCGCGCAAGCGACGATGCCATCTCGCGCCGCAGCGATACGATAGTTGGCATTCGCGCCGAGGCTGTCGTTGGCGGAAATCACCACCCATGGCTCGCTCAGGCTCGGCAGTTCCTGGGGCTTGATGATGGTCAGGTTCTCTTCCGGGGTACGGTAGCGAATGGCCTTACGAGTCGGGCAGTTCCCGGAGAGGATATTGGCCTCGACCGTCAGATAGCCGATCGGTCGGGACATGTTTTCGCATTGCTGGATCTGGGCCGCCTGGGCATTGATGGAGGCCAGCAGCGAGCTGGCGGCAATCGCCGCGAAAGCGAACAGTTTTTGATGGAACGTCATGGTAGTTACCTCAAGATCGAATGGATGGGGCGCACACGGGCGCGCTGGACGTTTCGCTCAGGGGCGAGGGCTCGAGACGCTCGGTCTTCATGTGGTTGAGTGCCGCGCAACGCGGACACTTGATCTGGATCTGGCTGAACTGGCCAAGACGGGCCAGCAGTCGATTGCATTTGCCGCAGCGAAACTCTTGCAACATCGGTGGACCTCCTTGTTCAACGGACGATGTGTTCACTGGCTGTTCCCGGCCTCCGGAGGAGGCACTTCGCCAACCCCCAATCGCCTGGCCGCCCAGCGCTCGTAGAGGCCGATGGCGACATCCGCCCCGGCCATCGCGGTCAGGCAGCCGAAGGCGCCGGCGGTCCAGATCGACAGGCCGGCGGCGTACAGCAGCATGATGGTCGACACGCCGCAGACCATGCAGGCTCCGGAGCGCAGTACCAGCCGCCGCAACAGCGGCCAGCCGCGGGCGCCTTCCTTGTCGGCGCGCCACATTTCGCCGGACACGCCGCCGATCACGGCCAGCACGATGACCAGCCAGATAGGCATGTCCGCCAACGCTTGTTGCTCGCTCGTCATGTCAGGCCTCCTGTAAAAGAAAATGGCCATTCGCTGGCCGGTGTTGGTTTGGCTTGTAGTTCAAGGTGAAGGGTTCTCGTGGGAGCCCATTTCAGTGGGCATTCCAAAGGGCCCGGCTTGATCCAGGCCCTTTGGTAATGCCGGCGTCCGTTCCGGCCCCGCACGCTTTTCGAGCGAACGTGGGATACGCGAAGCGGACGCCCGATCCTTCGGCGCGACTGGCGCGGTACGGATCGATTCAAATTGTTCTTCCGACCGCGGCCCCTGCCCGCCGGATAACTGCTTCTGATGCTTTACGCTGCACACCCGGGTCAGTTGCCAACCCTCTGAACCGTCAAGGCCGGTTCATCGCTGCCTGTTCTTTGAAGCGGTACGACTAAAGAGCTTCGGGGTCATCCCCTGGCATCGCTGCCTTGGCTGGCCTCTCTGGCCGGCTTGGAGCAAAGAATATGCATGTATGCATATACAGTCAATGCATGAATGCATTTATTTTTGCACGTAAAATGCGCAAACGCATGGAGGCCGCGCCGATCAAGGGGTGGGGCTTTTTTGCAGGCGAAAAAAAAACCCACATCGCTGTGGGTTTTTTCCGAGTCAGAGGGAGTTAACGGGCGTACATGCCCCACCAGAAGACGTGGCCGAGGATGGTGATCTGCTCTTCCTGGATTTCCTGGAAGCTATAGTCTTCATCCGGGTGCTCGTCGCGATTGAAGCTGCGCAGGCGAATGCCGGTGGGCAGGCGATAGAGCTGCTTCACCCGCAACTGGCCATTGTGGTTGATCGCGTAGAGGTCACCGTCGACGATATCGCCAATGGCGCTCTTGCCGGCGTTGACCCCGACCGTGGCGCCGTCGCGCAATACCGGCAACATGCTGTTGCCGCGCACGGTCACGCACTTGGCCTGGTCGAACTGCACGCCGTTGTGGCGCAGGCTGCGCTTGCCGAAGCGCAGGCTGGCCTTCTCGCTTTCCTCGATGACGAATCTTCCTGATCCAGCAGCCAATTCAACCTCGCGAAGAAAGGGCACGGACACCTCGTCTGCATCGACGGGGGTGTCATCGTCCCACAGGCTTATATCCTTGAGTTCAGAGTGCAGCGGGCCCTGGTCCTGGTCGCGGGCGGCACCGATATCGGCACGGCCACGCAGTTGGTCGGTACTGACCTGGAAGTACTCGGCGATCTTCGAGATGTGCTTGTCCGAAGGGTCGACGATCTTTCCGCTGAGTATCCGCGACAGGGTGG
Organism: Pseudomonas sp. UTLPPB19802; assembly: GCF_059730225.1. Lineage (NCBI taxonomy): Bacteria > Pseudomonadati > Pseudomonadota > Gammaproteobacteria > Pseudomonadales > Pseudomonadaceae > Pseudomonas > Pseudomonas sp. UTLPPB19802. The sequence goes on along the minus strand of NZ_AP048545.1, from coordinate 2,428,809 downwards.
ATTGGGGCACGCCGGTACGACGGTGAAGCTCCGTGGGGGAGATCCCGTGGCGATCGAGCAGTGCTCGGAGGACGGTAGAAACGTTGCGTATTTGCATAACGCGCATATTGATTGGGCTTTGCTTGAATAGCAAATGCTAATTTGCATATTTAATGCATAAACACTCAAGCAACAGCAAAAGGCCATGTCTGCGGAGCCGGTCCGCCCGTGTTAACCTTGCGCCCATTGCAAGGCAATCAGCCCAATTTTGCCCCCACACTTTTCAAGCTATTACCTATCCCACTGATGAATAAGCCAATCTCCGATCTGTCCTCGCACACCCCGATGATGCAGCAATACTGGCGCCTGAAGAATCAGCACCCCGATCAGCTGATGTTCTATCGCATGGGCGACTTCTACGAGATCTTCTATGAAGACGCGAAGAAGGCGGCCAAGTTGCTGGACATTACCCTGACCGCGCGCGGACAGTCGGCCGGGCAATCGATTCCGATGTGCGGGATTCCGTTTCACTCCCTCGAAGGCTACCTGGCCAAGCTGGTGAAACTCGGCGAATCGGTGGTGATCTGCGAGCAGATCGGCGACCCGGCGACCAGCAAGGGCCCGGTGGAACGCCAGGTGGTGCGGATCATCACCCCCGGCACCATCAGTGACGAAGCGCTGCTCGACGAACGCCGCGACAACCTGATCGCCGCCGTACTCGGCGATGAGCGCCTGTTCGGCCTGGCGGTGCTGGATATCACCAGCGGCAACTTCAGCGTGCTGGAGATCAAGGGGTGGGAGAACCTGCTGGCCGAGCTGGAGCGGATCAATCCGGTGGAGTTGCTGATTCCTGACGACTGGCCGCAGGGCCTGCCGGCAGAGAAACGCCGTGGCACACGTCGTCGTGCGCCGTGGGATTTCGAGCGCGATTCGGCACATAAAAGCCTCTGCCAGCAATTCGCCGTGCAGGACCTCAAGGGCTTCGGCTGCGAAACCCTGACCCTGGCCATCGGCGCCGCCGGCTGCCTGCTCGGTTATGCCAAGGAAACCCAGCGCACCGCCCTGCCGCACCTGCGCAGCCTGCGTCATGAGCGCCTGGACGATACCGTGGTGCTCGATGCCGCCAGCCGCCGCAACCTGGAACTGGACACCAACCTTGCCGGCGGCCGCGACAATACCCTGCAGTCGGTGGTCGACCGATGCCAGACCGCCATGGGCAGCCGCCTGCTGACCCGCTGGCTGAACCGCCCATTGCGTGACCTGAAGGTTCTCACCGCGCGGCAGGTGTCCATCGGCTGCCTGCTCGAAGGCTACCGCTTCGAACAGCTGCAACCACAGCTCAAGGAAATCGGCGATATCGAGCGGATTCTCGCGCGGATCGGCTTGCGTAACGCCCGCCCTCGCGACCTGGCGCGGCTGCGTGACGCCCTCGGCGCCCTGCCGCAATTGCAGGATGCGATGCTCGAACTGGATGCCCCGCACCTCAAGCAGTTGGCCGCGACTGCCAGCACCTACCCGGAACTGGCGATCCTGCTGGAACGCGCCATCATCGACAACCCGCCAGCGGTGATCCGCGACGGCGGCGTGTTAAAGACCGGCTACGACGCCGAACTCGACGAGTTGCTGTCGCTCAGCGAAAACGCCGGGCAATTCCTCATCGACCTGGAAGCCCGGGAAAAAGCCCGCACGGGCCTGGCCAACCTCAAGGTCGGCTACAACCGCGTGCACGGCTACTTCATCGAGCTGCCGAGCAAGCAGGCCGAATCGGCACCGGCCGACTACATCCGCCGCCAGACCCTCAAGGGCGCCGAGCGCTTCATCACCCCGGAACTCAAGGAGTTCGAAGACAAGGCACTGTCGGCCAAGAGCCGGGCGCTGGCGCGGGAGAAGATGCTCTACGAGGCCCTGCTGGAAACCCTGATCGGCGAATTGCCGCCGCTGCAGGACACCGCCGCCGCCCTGGCCGAACTGGATGTGCTGAGCAACCTCGCCGAGCGTGCGCTGAACCTCGACCTGAATTGTCCACGTTTCGTCGACGAGCCGTGCATGCGCATCAACCAGGGTCGTCACCCGGTGGTCGAGCAGGTGCTGACGACGCCGTTCGTCGCCAACGACCTGTCGCTGGACGACAACACCCGCATGCTGGTGATCACCGGCCCGAACATGGGCGGTAAATCCACCTACATGCGCCAGACCGCACTGATCGTGCTGCTGGCCCATATCGGCAGCTACGTGCCCGCCGCCAGTTGCGAGCTGTCGCCTGTGGACCGGATCTTCACCCGGATCGGCTCCAGCGACGACCTGGCCGGTGGCCGCTCGACCTTCATGGTGGAGATGAGCGAAACCGCCAACATCCTGCACAACGCCACCGAGCGCAGCCTGGTGCTGATGGACGAGGTCGGTCGCGGCACCAGTACCTTCGATGGCCTGTCCCTGGCCTGGGCCGCCGCCGAGCGCCTGGCGCACCTGCGGGCCTACACCCTGTTCGCCACCCACTACTTCGAGTTGACGGTACTGCCGGAGAGCGAACCGCTGGTTGCGAACGTGCACCTCAACGCCACCGAGCACAACGAACGCATCGTCTTCCTGCACCACGTGCTGCCCGGTCCGGCCAGCCAGAGCTACGGCCTGGCGGTGGCACAACTGGCCGGCGTGCCGGGCGATGTGATCCGTCGCGCCCGCGAGCACCTGAGCCGCCTGGAGACCACCAGCCTGCCCCATGAGGCCCCGGTGGCCAAGCCCGGCAAACCGCCGGTGCCGCAACAAAGCGATATGTTCGCCAGCCTGCCGCACCCGGTGCTCGACGAGTTGGCCAAGCTCGATCTGGATGACCTGACGCCACGCCGTGCACTGGAAATGCTCTACACATTGAAGACACGGATCTAACGCAGACGGCTGCAAGCTGCTAGAATCTCGCGCGGTTTGGGAAGCTGCGGGCTATTAGCCTGGTTCGCAGAGCCGTTCCCAAGCCCTGCGAGCCCGTCCTGATAGGGTTTTCGCCGCCGCCGCCTGAGGAGAGAATTAGAAATGACCTTCGTCGTCACCGACAACTGCATCAAGTGCAAGTACACCGACTGCGTAGAAGTCTGTCCGGTGGACTGCTTTTACGAAGGGCCGAACTTCCTGGTGATTCACCCGGATGAGTGCATCGATTGCGCACTTTGCGAGCCTGAATGCCCTGCCGTGGCCATCTTCTCCGAAGATGAAGTGCCGGAGGAAATGCAGGAGTTCATTCAATTGAACGTCGAGCTGGCCGAGATTTGGCCGAACATCACCGAGAAGAAGGATTCGCTGCCGGACGCTGCCGAGTGGGATGGCGTCAAGGGCAAGATCAAGGATCTCGAGCGCTGAGATCCGCCGTGTTACCGGAAAAGGCCCCTTGCGGGCCTTTTTGCGTTTCTGGACCAGGGCCGGCACTTTTCTGCAGGCAAAAAAAGGGGCGGTGTAACCCGCCCACATTTTTTCCCTAGTCCCTTTTTTCCCTTTCATCATCCTGATGAATCGCGTCCTGCGATGTTCCTCTCAGCGATCTTCCTGATCGCCGTGTCTATCCGTCGACACAGGGCTGATATTAATGACTTTCCGGACGCTCGCAAGAGGCTCCGGCAGCTCATGAAGATGTCTGGAATTCATCAATTGAATTAAAAAATTCAAATATTTCAAATACTTAAACAGATAGCTCGGTGATCTGCCCCGGTTTCGATCCTTGATCGCTTACGCCACGCGTAAGCAAAGGCTTACACCGCCAGGCAACCAAATCAGAACTTCCGGATTTTTAAGGGTCGCACATGATCAGCGTGCCTCCGCACCTCAACGAGGCTCAGGAGTAGACCTGGAAGGTGAAAGGCTTTTTCGGGTCATATGTCCTGTTCAGGGTGTCAGCCGCAGGAGTAACGTCGAATTTGCTCCATGCGTCGACAAACTGGACATAGGGTGTTTGTTCATCGTCGAAAAGAATAACAGCGTTGAAATCATGACTACGATCGAAAAGAGCGCCGGTATAATCCTCAACTCCGACGACAAATGACGTTTCGCCATTTTCCGCATGCCGCCGAAGAATTTCTTCCCGCACTTGCTCGATCGACTCAAGACAGTGGGAGTTTTTCAGTCTATGGCCAAATATGACTCGATGGACAGTATCACTATCTGTACCACCGGAAAACAGGCCCGTATTCCCCACTCTAAGAATGTTCTCTCCTCTAGTGGCATTGAAATGCAAGGCTGCTGCCAGCAATGAGCAGTTACCAGAATAGTTTACCCAGGTATTGTTCACAAATGCCGCCATATGATTCAAGGTCTCTAGATCAATCCTTTCAGGCAGACAGCATGGGTTGTCCTCGACATACAGTGCGCCCTTGATTTTTTCCACATCTTTTTCCAGCGAAGACCACAATTGCCTGTTTCCTATGTCATCGGCAACCTTCTGGCTCGCGAAATCCAGGGAACCAACACCGCCCATAAGCTTCATGTTTTGCCTCAACGCAGATTCGAATTCCTCCAAACCTACCGTAAAAGCGGAGAACAAAAATATGACAAATCGCTCCTTACCCAAACAATCAAGCCATCGCGCTTAACTAAAATTTAAAAAGCTAAAACACAACGGGAAATAACTCTACTTACTTGGCCGCCCGTCAACTCGTGACATTGAAAGCAACGACGTCCGGCAATTCAGGCCCCCTGTAGAAATTACACCTGGGCCTGGAGAGCAATGACAATCATCCAGCCTGCCCCAAGCTCGTCCTGCCACGCACCCGGCAGATTAGCTCTTGACCAGAGACACAAATGATAAATATTATCATTATCACAAAATCGGTCAGGTGCCGTCGTGACACAATCCCACTTCAACCAGGTCTTCCTCACCCAGCGACTGACCTTGCTGCGTACGCTGCAGCGCATGGTGCAAAACCCCAGCACCGCCGAGGATCTGCTGCAGGAGACCTACCTGCGCGTCACCCGGGCGCTAAGCGAACGCCCCATCGATCATCTTGAGCCCTTCGTGTTCCAGACCGCCCGCAACCTTGCGTTGGATCATCTGCGTGCACGGCGGATCCAGTCGCGCACGCTCATGGAAGATGTGCCCATGGAGGTCGTGGAGAGTGTCGCAGCACCACTGAGTACCCCGGAAGATGCCACCCATGCCGAACAACTGCTGGAGCGCCTGAGCGTGAGCCTTGGCCAACTGACCGCCCGCCAGCAGCAGATCTTCATCCTCAGCCGCCTGCACGGTTGCAGTTACCAGGAGATCGCCGAACGACTCGAAGTGTCCCTGAGCACCGTGCAAAAGGACCTCAAGCTGATCATGGCTATCTGCGTCGGGGTAGCCGACCGCCTGGATCGCCCGTAAGCTTGCCGCCAGACCCAAGACCGATAAGATCCGCCAGCACAGCAAGCGGATCAGCGAACAGAACCGTGACAGCGACTACCGAGGAACACCCGTGACGGACAGCCACAACCAGCCACCTCCCGAGACCGCTCGACAGGTGATGCTAGATGACGCCATGGATCAGGCACTGGACTGGCTGATCATCATGGAGTGCCCGACTGCCGCGCAGCGCGCCGAATTCGACGCCTGGCTCGCCGCCGACCCCGCCCATGAACAAGCCTATGCCCGCGCCGGTGGCGCCTGGAACGCACAGCCGGTGATCGCCGCCGCCCAGGCGATGCAGGCGACGACACGCCCGCGCCCGTCCGTATTGCGCCGCCTGCGCCCCCACTGGAAACCCCTCGCGACCGCCGCCGTGCTGCTGGTTGCCGTGGGCATCTACGGCAACCTGCCGCTGCGCCTGCAAGCCGATCACCTGACCGTCGTCGGCGAGCGCCAGCGCCTGCAACTGGAAGACGGCTCGAAGGTCCTGCTCAACACCAACTCGGCGTTCTCCAGCCGCTTCACCGACCAGCAGCACCTGGCCCGCCTGTACAAGGGCGAGGCCTTTTTCGAGGTGTCCGGCCAGCGCGAACATCCGCTGGAGATCGACGCCGGCCCGGTCCAGGCCAGCGTGCGCGATACCAGCTTCGCGGTGCGCTACCTGGACGGTGAGGCGCAAGTGCAAGTCCAGCGCGGCGACGTCGACCTGCGCACTCGCGATGACAGCGCTCGCCTGCGCCTGTCGGCCGGCAGCAGCGTGCGGATCGGGCCCCATGGTTTTGGCCGCCCGGAAAAACTCGACGCGCAGAAGGACCTGGCCTGGGTCCAGGGCCGCCTGGTATTCGAAAACTGCCCGATGGGCCAGGTGCTGGCCGAACTGCGACGCTACTACCCCGGTTGGATCGTCAACAACAACGAGCAGTTGGCCAAGGTCGCCGTCACCGGCAACTACCGCCTGGACAAGCCGCTGGACGTGGTCCGCTCCCTCGCCCACATCACCTCGGCGCGGGTTTCGGAATACCCGGCCGTGGTTATTCTCAACTAGTGTACTGTGTGGCTAATTCGCATACTCGACTCCGGGCCCATGGCTTCGCCAGACTGCGTTGCCATTCCTCGCCGTAGCCCTGCTACGACTCGCCATGGCACCTTGCCTGGGCCCCCTGGACCCGAATTTGAATACTCGAATTCACCGTACAGGACACTAGCTGCAAGTTTTTTTACTCGATAGCCACCGATCATTCGTCTCGTTATAGCCAATGCAAGTGATTCTCATAACGAATCGCATCGCAACTATAAGTTTCGAATACCGGAGCGCTATCGATGCCCACTCGTTTCACCTCCAAGGCCCGCAGCGGCGGCCTGCAACAGTGCACCCTGTCCCTGCTGACCGTCGCCGTGCTGCTCGCCGGCGCCCAGGCGACTCCCGTACTGGCGGCCAGCAGCGCCAGCCAACCGGCGCACAGCCTGGGCAACTACAACTTCTCGATCGCCCAGCAGCCGCTGGTCTCGGCACTGAACGCGTTCACCTCGGTGACCGGCTGGCAGGTCGGCCTGCCCGCCGAACTCGGCCAGGGCGTGGCATCGCCTGGCGTGCGCGGTGCGCTGACGCCGGAAAAAGCCCTGGAACAGTTGCTGGTCGGCACCAACCTGAGCTATCGCAAGCTCGGCGACAACAACGTCGTGCTGGAAAAGCGTGCCGGTGGCGCCACCCTCAACCTGCAGCAGGTGACCATCAGTGCCACCCGCCAGGAACAGGACGTGTCTTCGGTCCCCAACACCGTGACCGTGCAGGACCGCCAGCAGCTCGACCGGCAGAACGTAAACAACATCAAGCAACTGGTGCGTTATGAGCCAGGTGTTTCCGTCGGCGGCGCCGGCCTGCGCGGCGGCGGTATCAGCGGCTACAACATCCGCGGTATCGACGGCGATCGCATCCTGACCCAGGTCGATGGCGTCGAGGTCCCCGACAGCTTCTTCAACGGTCCCTACGCACAAACCCACCGCAACTACGTCGACCCGGAAATCGTCAAGCGCGTGGAAATCCTCCGCGGCCCGGCTTCGGTGCTCTACGGCAGCAACGCCATCGGCGGCGCGGTCAGCTATTACACCCTTGATCCAAGCGACATCATCAAGCCCGGCGAGGACGTCGGTGCCCGCCTGAAGACCGGCTACAGCTCCGCCGACAACAGCTGGCTGACCTCCGGTACCGTCGCCGGACGCAGCGGCGACTTCGACGGCCTGCTCCATCTGAGCCAGCGCAACGGCCGCGAAACCGAATCCTATGGCGACACCGGCGGCACCGGCCTGAAACGCATCGAAGCCAACCCGGAAACCAACCGCACCACCAACGTCCTGGCCAAACTGGGCTGGAACTACAACGACGACTCGCGCCTGGGCCTGACCTACGAGCGCTACAAGAGCGATGTCGATACCAATCAGCGCAGTGCCGTGGGTGGGCCGTTCAGCAACGGAACGGGAGTTGGCATGTACCGCTCGCGTACCGGTAACGACACCGTCACCCGCGAACGCTTCGGCATCGAGAACAGCTTCGGCCTGGACAGCGCCGTGGCCGACCACGTCAAGCTGAGCCTGAACTACCAGACCGCCAAGACCGACGAGAGCACCCTGGAAGACTACTTCCCCTTCGTACGTCGCGTGATGCGTAGCCGCGACACGGTCTACAAGGAACAGCAATGGGTATTCGATGCCCAGGCTGACAAGGCCTTCAACATCGGTGAAACCGATCACCTGTTGACCTACGGCACCACGATCAAGCAGCAGGAAGTCACGGGTTCGCGTAGCGGCAGCGGTACCTGCCTGGCAGTCAGCACCGTACCCGGCCAGGGTTGCACCGCGATCGGCGGCAACAGCCCGCTGGATCGCCTGGTGAAGTCCAGCGATTTCCCCGATCCAACCATCAACACCTATTCGCTGTTCGCCCAGGACCAGATCAGCTGGGACAAGTGGACCTTCCTGCCAGGCCTGCGCTACGACTACACCCAGCTCAAGCCACACATCACCCAGGAATTCATCAACACCATCACTGCGGCGGGCGGTGGCGCAATCGACGGTTCGAACAAGACCTGGCACCGCGTCTCGCCCAAGTTCGGCCTGACCTACGCCCTGACCGACCAGTACACCTGGTACGGCCAGTACGCGGAAGGCTTCCGTACCCCGTCCGCCAAGGCGCTGTACGGTCGCTTCCAGAACGGCACCACCGGCTATAACGTCGAGCCCAACCCGAACCTGGAACCGGAAAAGAGCAAAAGCTACGAAACCGGCCTGCGTGGTCGATTCGATGCCGGCTCCTTCGACGTGGCGGTGTTCTACAATAAGTATCGCGATTTCATCAACGAAGACGCGGTCGCTCCCGGCTACAGCGAGCTGACGTTCCAGACCAACAACATCAAGCACGCCACCATCAAGGGCGCGGAGGTCAAGGGCCGTCTGAACCTCGACCACTTCGGCGCGCCACAGGGCCTCTACACCCAGGGTTCGGTGGCCTATGCCTACGGTCGCAACGATGACAGCGGCGAGCCGATCAACAGCGTCAACCCGCTCACTGGCGTATTCGGCCTGGGCTACGACCAGGAAAAATACGGGGCGCTGCTCAGCTGGACCCTGGTCAAGCGCAAGGACCGGGTGGACGACACCACCTTCAACGCCCCCGATGGTCTGACCAGCAGCAAGCAGTTCAAGACGCCGGGCTATGGCGTGTTCGACCTGACCGGCTTCTACAAGGTCACCGACGACGTGACGGTCAATGCCGGCCTGTACAACCTGACCGACAAGAAGTACTGGAACTGGGATGACGTGCGTGGCTACGACGGCGTCGGCGAAGCCGGCGTACTCAGCCCGGCCAACCTCGACCGCCTGACCGCTCCAGGCCGCAACTTCTCGGTCAACCTGATCTGGGATATCTGACCGATCGACGCCTCCCCCGCCGCGATGTGAAACGGCGGGGTGAGGTTTTTTTACTGTGGCGCGTCTCCTTGTTCGTCTAGTAACTGAAAGCGCCTCTCATTCCCAAGGACTCCGTGATGACCTCCCAGGACAATACCCAACGCCCAAGCCTGCGCTCCCAGCGCCTGAACCAGATCACCAACGAGCCGCACAGCAAGCTCGACCAACTGGTGAAGGCCCACGCGCCCTTCGAGAACCAGGCCAACTTCGCCCGTTTCGTCGTTGCCCAGTACCTGTTCCAGTCGGAACTGGTTGCGCTGTACAACGACCCTGAACTGATCGCCCTTGTCCCCGACCTGCCGGCGCGCTGCCGTGCCGAAGCGGCCAAGGCCGACCTGGCGGACCTGGAAACCGAAGTGCCGGCACCGGTGGCCGGTGCCGTGAAGAACCCGAGCAAGGCCGAAGCCCTGGGCTGGATCTTCGTTTCCGAGGGTTCCAAGCTCGGTGCGGCATTCCTGATCAAGCGCGCCGTAGGCCTGGGCCTGAGCGAAACCTTCGGTGCCCGTCACCTGGGCGAACCGGCGGGTGGCCGCGCCGAAGGCTGGAAGAGCTTCATCAAGACCCTCGACGGCCTGGAGTTCAGCGCCGAAGAGGAAGCGGCGGTGGAAAAAGGGGCGATCGATGCGTTCGTGCGCTTTACCGTGCTGCTGGAACAGGCCTACGCGTCGGCGCCTGAGCTGGCCTGAGTGATTCGGGTTTGCCTCTGAGGCCCTTGATTGTTTCGAGGGTCTCTTCGCGGGCAAGCCCGGCTCCTAAAGGAATAGGTCATACGCCCATCCTGAGTGCGACACAAAACTGTAGGAGCCGGGCTTGCCCGCGAATGGCCCTGAAGGCTCCCTACCCTGTGAATGAAAAACCAGGCTTGAGCCAAATCGCCCGGCGCACCACAATTGAACCCATGACCAGCAAAACGCCCTCCTCCTCCAGACTCGCTCGCATCCTGTTCGGCCTGCTCGCCTACGTCAGCCTCGGCATTGGCCTGATCGCCATCGTCGTGCCCGGCCTGCCGACCACCGAATTCATCCTGCTGGCTGCCTGGGCTGCCACCAAGAGTTCACCGCGACTGAGCGCCTGGCTGGAAAACCACCGGCTGTTCGGCCCGATCCTGAGCAACTGGCGCAACGGCAAGATCATCGCCCGCCGGGCCAAGGTCAGCGCCACCGTCAGCATGCTGCTGTGCGCGACGCTGATGCTGGTGATGCTCGAACACCACTGGCCGATCTACCTGGCCATTGCCGGGATGACCATGGGCAACCTGTGGATCTGGTCCCGCCCCGAGCGCCTGCCGACTGCCGAGTTGCCCTGAAGACGGCGACAATCACCAGCAAGCCGGCTTCCCAAGCTACCCAAAGTCATCGCACCTGGCCCGCAATCGTCGGGGACTTTCCTGCAAGAATCGACAGCCTCGAATATTTGAGCTGCAATGTCCTTTCTCATGGAGGGCCTTTCGATGACCGATCTGCTGACATCCATTCAAGCCGCACTCGAGCTACCCGCCTCTACCCCTGACTTCACCGAGCCCGGCGCCCTGCCTGCGGCCTTCGCCGTCACCGACCTCGCCAGCGCCAGCCTCGCGGCCGTGGGCCAGGCAGTGGCCGAACTGCTCCGGCAACAGATCGGACAAAGTCCGGGGGTCAGCGTCGACCGCCGCCTGGCCTCCTTCTGGTTCGCCAGCACCCTGCGTCCCATCGGCTGGAGCCTGCCGGCCCCTTGGGATCCGCTTGCCGGCGACTACGCCACGGCCGATGGCTGGATTCGCCTGCACACCAATGCCCCCCACCATCGGGCTGCCACCGAACGGGTGTTGGGGCAGGCCAGTGACCGAACGGCGATGGCCGAACGAGTCGCCCACTGGAACAAGGGCGAACTGGAACAGGCCATCGTCGACAGCGGTGGCTGCGCCGCCGAAATGCGTTCCTGGGACGACTGGAAAAACCATCCCCAGGGATTGGCGGTCAATGCCGAACAACTGATTCAACGCAGCTTCGACGATCACCCACGGGCCCGCGCCTGGACGGGCTCAGCCGCACAGCCGCTGGCCGGGATCAAGGTCCTCGACCTGACCCGCATCCTCGCCGGCCCCATAGCCAGCCGCATGCTGGCCGGGCTTGGCGCCGATGTGCTGCGCATCGACCCACCCGGCTGGGAGGAGCCGAGCCTGGTGCCGGAAGTCACCCGTGGCAAGCGCTGCGCCCGCCTGAACCTGCACGACAGTGCCGACCGACGGGTGTTCGATCAACTACTGGGCGAGGCCGATATCCTCCTGCATGGCTATCGGGCCGACGCCCTGGAGCGACTGGGCTACGCGGCGCAGCACCGGCGGCAACTGGCACCGGGGCTGATCGACATCAGCCTCAATGCCTACGGCTGGAACGGCCCCTGGCGCAACCGTCGCGGTTTCGACAGCCTGGTGCAGATGAGCTGCGGTATCGCCCAGGCCGGACTGCTGTGGAAGCAGGCGGATGTTCCGACACCCTTGCCGGTGCAGGCGCTGGATCATGCCACCGGTTACCTGATGGCGGCTGCAGCGATCCGCGCACTGACCGAACGGCTGCACAGCGGCCGTGGCGGCTCGGCCAGGTTATCGTTGGCGCGCACGGCGAAATTGCTGCAGGAACAAGGAACGCTCAACGACACGCAGCCCCTGCGCCGGGAAACCTCAACCGATCGCAGCACCTGGATCGAGTACACCGCCTGGGGGCCGGCCCATCGCCTGATACCGCCGTTGAATATCGAAGGGACGTCGCTGCACTGGCAATTGCCGGCCGGGAAGCTGGGGGCGCATCCGGCCAAGTGGTGAGCCAGGGGGCTGGCGGTTACAGCGCCAGCCCTTTTATTTCCAATCATTTCAAATAACGAAAAACAATTAAGCCCCGCGGTTAATTGCCAGATACCCATGGCGCCACAAACTTTCAAATTGGCGACATCAACCCGGGCAAACTCTCCATGAACTAGAAACGCTTTTCTTTAAACAAATATAAAACCCTTAAAAATCAATCAATTAGCAAAATAACCGGCATAACCTCGCCATTAACTCAAGTTATTGGCTGAAAAGTCCAATACCGCCAATAACCTGACCTGAATCATCTCCCTCCTGTATTCACGCCCCTACCCTGAAGCCTCACTTCTCCTGAACTGGAGTCATGCAATGGCTGAGTCTCCCGGAAAACTACGCCTGGGTGCGCTGGTTGCCCTGGTAGTGGGTTCGATGATCGGCGGAGGAATCTTTTCCCTGCCACAAAACATGGCCGCCAGTGCGGATGTCGGCGCCGTCCTGATTGGCTGGGCCATTACCGCCGTTGGCATGTTGACCCTGGCGTTCGTGTTCCAGACCCTGGCCAATCGCAAGCCGGACCTGGACGGTGGGGTGTACGCCTATGCCAAGGCCGGCTTCGGCGACTACATGGGCTTTTCCTCGGCCTGGGGCTACTGGATCAGCGCCTGGCTCGGCAACGTCGGGTACTTCGTCCTGCTGTTCAGCACCCTGGGCTACTTCTTCCCGATCTTCGGCGAGGGCAATACCGTTGCGGCGGTCATCGGGGCTTCGCTGCTGTTGTGGGCGGTGCATTTTCTGGTGTTGCGCGGTATCCGGGAAGCGGCCTTCATCAATCTGGTGACCACCGTCGCCAAGGTGGTGCCACTGCTGCTGTTCGTGCTGATCGCGCTGTTCGCCTTCAAACTGGAGATCTTCACCGCCGATATCTGGGGCGTGAAGAACCCTGGCCTGGGCAGCGTGATGAACCAGGTGCGCAACATGATGCTGGTCACCGTCTGGGTGTTCATCGGCATCGAGGGGGCGAGCATCTTCTCCTCCCGTGCGGAAAAACGCTCGGACGTGGGCAAGGCCACGGTCATCGGCTTCATCAGCGTGCTGCTGTTGCTGGTGTTGGCCAACGTATTGTCCCTGGGCATCCTGACCCAGCCGGAACTGGCCAAACTGCAGAATCCGTCCATGGCCGCCGTGCTGGAGCATGTGGTCGGTCACTGGGGTGCGCTGCTGATCAGTATCGGCCTGATCATCTCGTTGCTCGGCGCCCTGCTGTCGTGGGTGCTGCTGTGCGCGGAGATCATGTTCGCCGCAGCCAAGGACCACACCATGCCGCAGTTCCTGCGCCGCGAGAATGCCAACCACGTACCGGCCAATGCCCTGTGGCTGACCAATGCCATGGTGCAGATTTTCCTGGTCATCACGCTGTTCTCCGCCAGTACCTACCTGTCGCTGATCTACCTCGCCACCTCGATGATCCTGGTGCCCTACCTGTGGTCGGCGGCCTATGCGGTGCTGCTGGCGGTACGTGGCGAATCCTACGAAAACGCCCGCGCCGAACGGCGCAAGGACCTGTGCATCGCCGCCATCGCCCTGCTCTACGCGATCTGGCTGCTGTACGCCGGCGGCGTGAAGTACCTGCTGCTGTCGGCCCTGCTCTACGCCCCCGGCGCGATCCTGTTCGCCAAGGCCAAGCGCGAGTTGGGCAAACCCATCTTCACCCCTGTCGAGAAGCTGATTTTCGCCGCAGTGGTCGCAGGTGCCGTGCTGGCTGCCTATGGCCTCTACGACGGCTTCCTGAGCCTGTAACAGCCTGTCCCGTTTCATCTGGAGGATCTGCAAATGACCACGGAAAAAGTGAAGTACGGCGTTCATTCCGAAGCCGGCAAACTGCGCAAGGTGATGGTGTGTTCCCCCGGCCTGGCCCACCAGCGGCTGACCCCGAACAACTGCGACGAACTGCTGTTCGACGATGTGCTGTGGGTCGCCCAGGCCAAGCGCGACCACTTCGACTTCGTCACCAAGCTGCGCGAGCGCGATATCGACGTGCTGGAAATGCACAACCTGCTGACCGATATCGTCGGCCAGCCGGAAGCGCTGGACTGGATTCTCGAACGCAAGCTCACCGCCAACCAGGTCGGCCTCGGCCTGGTCAACGAGGTCGGCTCGTGGCTGCGTAGCCTGGAGCCGCGCAAGGTTGCCGAATTCCTGATCGGCGGGGTGTCCGCCGACGACCTGCCCGACAGCTTCGGCGGCAAGACGATTGAGATGTTCCGCGACTTCCTCGGCCACTCCAGCTTCATCCTGCCGCCGCTGCCCAATACCCAGTTCACCCGCGATACCACCTGCTGGATCTACGGCGGGGTGACCCTCAACCCGATGTACTGGCCGGCACGCCGCCAGGAGACCCTGCTGGCCACCGCCATCTATAAATTCCACCCGGAATTCGTCAACGCCGACTTCAAGGTCTGGTATGGCGACCCCGACCAGGAACACGGCAACGCCACCCTGGAGGGCGGCGACGTGATGCCGATCGGCAACGGCGTGGTGCTGATCGGCATGGGCGAGCGCTCCTCGCGCCAGGCCATCGGCCAGTTGGCGCTGAACCTGTTCAAGCACAACGCGGTGGAGCGGGTGATCGTCGCCGGGCTGCCGAAGTCCCGCGCAGCCATGCACCTGGACACCGTGTTCAGTTTCTGCGACCGCGACCTGGTGACCATCTTCCCGGAGGTGGTGAACCAGATCGTCGCCTTCAGCCTGCGCCCGGACGAGAGCAAGCCCGGTGGCATCGACGTGCGCCGCGAGGAGACCAGCTTCCTCGACACCGTCGCCCAGGCCCTGACCCTCAAGGCCCTGCGCGTGGTGGAAACCGGCGGCAACAGCTTTGCCGCCGAACGTGAACAGTGGGACGACGGCAACAACGTGGTGGCCGTGGAACCGGGCGTGGTGATCGGCTACGACCGCAACACCTACACCAACACCCAACTGCGCAAGGCTGGCGTAGAGGTCATCACCATCAGCGCCGGCGAACTGGGCCGCGGCCGCGGCGGTGGTCACTGCATGACCTGCCCGATCGTCCGCGACCCCATCGACTACTGACCAGGATTCAAAGCCTGTCCCGGCTCCCGTCAGGAGCCTGGCTTGCCTTGTAGGAGCCGGGCTTGCCCGCGAATCTTTTGGCGTTCTCAAGGGCGCCTTCGCGGGCAAGCCCGGCTCCTACAGGGGCAAGCCCGGCGTCCAAGGGACCGGACAGGCAGACAACCGACACCCCAGGAGATCCACACCATGGCTTTCAACATGCGCAACCGCAGCCTGCTGAGCTTGATGCACCACACCAATCGTGAACTGCACTACCTGCTTGACCTGTCCCGCGACCTCAAGCGCGCCAAGTACACCGGCACCGAACGGCCGCACCTCAAAGGCAAGAACATCGCGCTGATCTTCGAGAAGACCTCGACCCGCACCCGCTGCGCCTTCGAAGTCGCCGCCCATGACCAGGGCGCCCACGTCACTTACATCGACCCGGTGTCGTCGCAGATCGGCCACAAGGAAAGCATGAAGGACACCGCCCGCGTACTCGGGCGGATGTTCGATGCCATCGAGTACCGTGGTTTCGAACAGGAGATCGTCGAGGAGCTGGCGCAGTTCGCCGGCGTGCCAGTGTTCAACGGCCTTACCGCCGAATTCCACCCGACCCAGATGATCGCCGACGTGCTGACCATGCGTGAACACAGCGACAAGCCGCTGCACGACATCAGCTACGCCTACCTGGGCGATGCGCGCTACAACATGGGCAATTCGCTGCTGATGATCGGCGCCAAGCTGGGCATGGACGTGCGCATCGCCGCGCCGAAGGCGCTGTGGCCCCATGAAGACTTCATTGCCCAGTGCCAGGCGTTCGCCGAGGACAGCGGCGCACGCATCACCCTCACCGAGGACCCCGTGGCCGCAGTCAAGGGCGTGGACTTCATCCACACCGATGTCTGGGTCTCCATGGGTGAACCGGTGGAGGCCTGGGACGAACGCATCGAGCAGTTGCTGCCATACCAGGTCAACAGCCGGTTGATGAAGGCCGCGGGCAATCCCCGGGTGAAGTTCATGCACTGCCTGCCCGCGTTCCACAACAGCGAGACCAAGGTCGGCAAGGATATCGCCGCGCGCTATCCGCACCTGGCCAACGGCGTGGAAGTGACCGAGGAGGTGTTCGAGTCACCAGCCAACATCGCCTTCGAGCAGGCTGAGAACCGCATGCACACCATCAAGGCGATCCTGGTGGCGGCCCTGGCGGATATCTGACTCCCCAAAACCGGCCACAATGCTCTCGAAGAAGGACTGCACAATGCGTATCGTCGTAGCACTGGGCGGCAACGCCCTCCTGCGTCGTGGTGACCCCATGACCGCGGACAACCAACGCGCCAACATCCGCATCGCCGCCGAGCAGATCGCGAAAATCCACCCCGGCAACCAACTGGTGATCGCCCACGGCAACGGCCCGCAGGTAGGCCTGCTGTCGTTGCAGGCGGCCGCCTACACCCAGGTTTCGCCCTACCCGCTGGATGTACTCGGTGCGGAAACCGAAGGCATGATCGGCTACATCATCGAACAGGAGCTGGGCAACCTGCTGGACTTCGAAGTGCCCTTCGCCACGCTGCTGACCCAGGTCGAGGTCGATCCCCGTGACCCGGCCTTCCAGCAACCGAGCAAGCCCATCGGCCCGATCTACGCCAAGGCCGAGGCCGAGCGGCTGGCGGCGGAAAAAGGCTGGAGCATCGCCCCCGACGGCGACCACTTCCGTCGGGTGGTCGCCAGCCCGAAGCCGAAACGCATCTTCGAGATCCGTCCGATCAAGTGGCTGCTGGAAAACGGCAGCATCGTCATCTGCGCCGGTGGCGGCGGGATCCCGACGATGTATGACGAAAACGGCAAACTGCAGGGCGTCGAGGCGGTCATCGACAAGGACCTGTGCTCGGCGCTGCTGGCCCGGCAGTTGGAGTGCGACCTGTTGGTGATCGCCACCGACGTCAGCGCAGCCTTTGTAAACTGGGGCAAGCCAGACCAGAAGGCCATCGCCCAGGCCCATCCCGACGACCTCGAGCAACTCGGCTTCGCGGCAGGCTCCATGGGCCCGAAAGTCCAGGCCGCCTGCGAGTTCGCCCGGCAGACCGGCAAGGTCGCGGTGATCGGCTCACTGGCGGATATCGAAGCGATCGTCCAAGGTAAGGCGGGCACGCGGGTCAGTACCGCCCGGCCCGGCATCCGCTATTCCTGAGAACCTTCGGGGCAGGCCATGGTCTGCCCTACTCCAACGCCTTGTAAGGAGACACCGCCATGGCCCAGTTCGAGCCCGGTCACCTGCATACCGAACGACACGCCCTGAACAAGGACGATTTCAGCTACAACCTGTGTATCGACTATGAGCTCGCCCAGGACCCGCGCGAAGGCCAGGGCATGCAGTTCAGGTTGCACGGCACCATCGAGGACAAGCCGCTCGATGAGTCGTTCTTCCTGGCCAAGGACCAGGCCTTCGATTTCGCCCGGCATGCCAGCCGCATCGCCCAGCAGCACGGCCTGCCCAAGAGCGCCAATATCGCCTCGATGCACAAGTACTACGACGAGATGTTCGAGGACGTGCGGGCGCAGCTTCACGTCAAATCCGGCGACCCGATGAAACCGGAACATTTGGAGTAATCCCAGGCCACACACCGGGATCATTGCGCGTGGGAAGCCTGCGACGGAAATGGCATAATTGCGCCCTTCTCGCCCGGAACCGTATCCCGTCCCATGCGCATCCACGTCAGCTTCATCGACCGCGTCGGCATTACCCAGGAAGTCCTGGCCCTGCTCGGCGGGCGCAATCTGAATCTGGATGCGGTGGAAATGGTTCCGCCCAACGTCTATATCGATGCGCCGACCCTCAGCCCGCAAGTGCTGGAGGAACTGCGCGACGCGCTGTTCAGCGTTCGGGGCGTGCAGGCGGTGACGGTGGTCGACATTCTCCCCGGCCAACGCCGGCACCTGCAGCTCGATGCCCTGCTCGCGGCCATGACCGACCCGGTGCTGGCCCTGGACAGCCAAGGGCTGGTGCTGCTGGCCAACCCGGCGATGATCGCCCTCTATGGTCGCGAGCCGGCGGGCGAAAGCGTCGGTGGGCTGTTCGCCGACCCCGGCCTGCTCGATGCCCTGCTGGAAAACGGCTTTCGCCTGCCGCTGCGGGAGATCACCGTCAACGGCCAGACCCTGCTGCTCGATGCCACGCCGATCACCGATGCCGGCGCCCTGCTGACGCTGTACCAGCCCAACCGCATCGGTGAACGCCTGTCCGCACTGCATCATGACCATGCCGAAGGCTTCGACTCGCTGCTTGGCGAGTCGGCGCCGATTCGCACGCTCAAGGCCCGGGCCCAGCGGGTCGCGGCCCTGGATGCGCCACTGCTGATCCAGGGTGAAACCGGCACCGGCAAGGAACTGGTAGCCCGCGCCTGCCATGCCATCAGCGCCCGCCATGGTGCACCGTTCCTTGCACTCAACTGTGCGGCACTGCCGGAGAGCCTCGCCGAAAGCGAGCTGTTCGGCTATGCGCCCGGCGCCTTTACCGGTGCTCAGCGCGGCGGCAAGCCGGGGCTGATGGAACTGGCCAACCAGGGCACGGTGTTTCTCGACGAAATTGGCGAGATGTCACCGTACCTGCAGGCCAAGCTGCTGCGGTTTCTCAATGACGGCAGCTTTCGCCGGGTGGGCGGCGATCGCGAGGTCAAGGTCAACGTGCGGATCATCAGCGCCACCCACCGTGACCTGGAAAAAATGGTCAGCGAAGGCAATTTTCGCGAAGACCTGTTCTACCGCCTCAATGTGCTCAACGTTGAAGTACCGCCGTTGCGTGAACGCGGCCAGGACATCCTGCTGCTGGCGCGCTATTTCATGCAGCAGGCCTGCACGCAGATCCAGCGCCCGGTCTGCCGGCTGGCGCCCGGCACCTACCCGGCACTGCTGGGCAACCGCTGGCCGGGCAACGTTCGCCAACTGCAGAACGTGATCTTCCGCGCAGCGGCGATCTGCGAGGGCAGCCTGGTGGACATCGGCGACCTGGACATCGCCGGCACCTCGGTGGCGCGGCAAAGCGACGGCGATATTGAAAGCCTCGAACAGGCGGTCGAGGAGTTCGAACGCGGTCTGCTGGAAAAGCTCTACGTCCAGTATCCCTCGACACGCCAACTGGCCAGCCGCCTGCAGACCTCCCATACCGCGATCGCCCACCGGTTGCGCAAGTACGGGATTCCCGGAAAGCCCTGAACCACCTGTAGGAGCCAGGCTTGCCCGCGAAGAGGCCAGCGGGCAGCAAAAACCTTCGCGAACAAGCTCGCTCTCACAGCAAACCCGTCCAGAAGCGACATCCATCTGTACTGAAAGCGATACAGCGGAACGATTTCGCTACAATCGCCATCCTTCCCAGCCGGGCAAGACTTTGATCCTGTTGTGCTTTTTCCGGCCATCAACCGTGTAGCGATTTCGCTACAGCGCGTGCACTACACCTCCCTCCATATCGCCGCAGAACCCTTGCTCCACGGGCCTTTCGCAACATTGGCCGCGAACTTGCTATGGGACTCTCATTCAAGCGGGGCGAAGTCCTCGCATTCATAGCGTCCACCAGACGAATCTGGCCCTTTGAGGAGTGTTTTCATGTCCGAGTTGCGTTTTACCGAAGACCACGAGTGGCTGCGCACCGAAGCCGATGGCAGCGTCACCGTCGGGATCACCGCGTTCGCCCAGAACGCCTTGGGTGACGTGGTGTTCGTCCAGCTGCCGGAACTGCAGGCCTACGACAAGGGCGCCGAAGCCGCCACCGTGGAATCGGTCAAGGCCGCCAGCGGCGTGTACATGCCGCTGCACGGCGAAGTGCTGGAGGTCAACCCGGCGCTGGAAGACAGCCCGGAACTGGTCAACGAAGATCCGCTGGGCGAAGGCTGGTTCTTCCGCTTCAAACCCGCCGATGCCGCCGCTGTCGGCCAACTGCTGGACCAGGACGCCTACGACCGCCTGATCCAAGCCAACGCCCAGGCCTGAGGAACCACCATGACCATCAACCTCGGCACCGCCAACGAATTCATCGCCCGTCATATCGGCCCACGCCAGGATGACGAACGCGCCATGCTCGCCACCCTCGGTTTCGACTCCCTGGAAGCCCTGGCTGCCTGCGTGATTCCCGAAAGCATCAAGGGCACCAGCGTCCTCGACCTGCCAGCCGGCCAGAGCGAAGCCGATGCCCTGGCCTCGATCAAGGCCATCGCGGCAAAGAACCAACTGTTCAAGACCTACATCGGCCAGGGCTACTACAACTGCCACACGCCGTCGCCGATCCTGCGCAACCTGTTGGAAAACCCGGCCTGGTACACCGCCTACACCCCTTACCAGCCGGAGATTTCCCAGGGCCGCCTGGAAGCGCTGCTGAACTTCCAGACCCTGGTCAGCGACCTCAGCGGCCTGCCGATCGCCAACGCCTCGCTGCTCGACGAAGCCACCGCCGCCGCCGAAGCCATGACCTTCTGCAAGCGCCTGAGCAAGAACAAGGGCAGCCACGCCTTCTTCGCTTCCGTGCACTGCCATCCGCAGACCCTCGACGTGCTGCGTACCCGTGCCGAGCCGCTGGGTATCGACGTGGTGGTCGGCGACGAGCGTGAACTGGGCGATGCCAGTGCCTTCTTCGGTGCCCTGCTGCAGTACCCGGCGAGCAACGGCGACCTGTTCGACTACCGCGAACTGACCGAGCGCTTCCATGCCGCCAACGCCCTGGTGGCCGTCGCCGCCGACCTGCTGGCCCTGACCGTGCTGACCCCGCCCGGCGAGTTCGGTGCCGACGTTGCCATCGGCAGCGCCCAGCGCTTTGGTGTGCCGCTGGGCTTCGGTGGCCCGCACGCGGCGTACTTCTCCACCCGCGATGCGTTCAAGCGCGATATGCCCGGCCGCCTGGTCGGCGTCTCGGTGGACCGTTTCGGCAAGCCGGCCCTGCGCCTGGCCATGCAGACCCGCGAACAGCACATCCGCCGCGAGAAGGCCACCAGCAACATCTGCACTGCCCAGGTGCTGCTGGCCAACATCGCCAGCATGTACGCCGTGTACCACGGTCCGAAAGGCCTGGTACAGATCGCCAACCGCATCCATCACCTCACCGCCATCCTGGCCAAGGGCCTGGACGCGCTAGGCCTCGGCGTCGAGCAAAGCGGCTTCTTCGACACCCTGACCCTCAAGACCGGTGCCCGCACCGCAGCCCTGCATGACAAGGCCCGTGCCCGGCAGATCAACCTGCGGGTGGTCGATGGCGAACGCCTGGGCCTGTCCCTGGACGAAACCACCAGCCAGGCCGACGTGGAAACCCTCTGGGGCCTGCTGGCCGAAGGCAAGGACCTGCCGGACTTCGCCGCCCTTGTCGCGTCGGTTTCCAGCGCCATCCCGGCAGCACTGGTGCGCCAGTCGCCGATCCTCAGCCACCCGGTGTTCAACCGCTATCACTCGGAAACCGAGCTGATGCGCTACCTGCGCAAGCTGGCGGACAAGGACCTGGCCCTGGATCGCACCATGATCCCGCTGGGCTCGTGCACCATGAAGCTCAACGCCGCCAGCGAAATGATTCCGGTGACCTGGGCCGAATTCGGCGCCCTGCACCCGTTCGCCCCGGCCGAACAGAGCGCCGGCTACCAGCAACTGACCGACGAACTGGAAGCGATGCTCTGCGCCGCCACCGGCTATGACGCGGTCTCCCTGCAGCCGAACGCCGGCTCCCAGGGCGAGTACGCCGGCCTGCTGGCGATCCGTGCCTATCACCAGAGCCGTGGCGAAGGCCGCCGTGACATCTGCCTGATTCCATCGTCGGCCCACGGCACCAACCCGGCCACCGCCCACATGGCCGGCATGCGCGTGGTGGTCACCGCCTGCGATGCCCGTGGCAACGTCGATATCGAAGACCTGCGGGCCAAGGCCATCGAGCACCGCGAACACCTCGCGGCGCTGATGATCACCTACCCGTCGACCCATGGCGTGTTCGAGGAAGGCATCCGCGAAATCTGCGGCATCATCCACGACAACGGCGGCCAGGTGTACATCGATGGCGCCAACATGAACGCCATGGTCGGCCTCTGCGCACCCGGCAAGTTCGGCGGCGACGTCTCGCACCTGAACCTGCACAAGACCTTCTGCATCCCCCACGGCGGTGGTGGCCCTGGCGTCGGCCCGATCGGCGTGAAGTCGCACCTGGCACCGTTCCTGCCCGGCCATGGCGTGATGGAGCGCAAGGAAGGCGCGGTTTGCGCGGCGCCGTTCGGCAGCGCGAGCATCCTGCCGATCACCTGGATGTATATCCGCATGATGGGTGGCGAAGGTCTCAAGCACGCCTCGCAACTGGCGATCCTCAATGCCAACTACATCTCCCGGCGCCTGGAGGAGCACTACCCGGTGCTCTACACCGGTAGCAACGGCCTGGTGGCCCACGAGTGCATCCTCGACCTGCGCCCACTGAAGGACAGCAGCGGCATCAGCGTCGACGACGTCGCCAAGCGCCTGATCGACTTCGGTTTCCATGCCCCGACCATGTCGTTCCCGGTCGCCGGCACGCTGATGATCGAGCCGACCGAAAGTGAATCCCGGGAGGAGCTGGACCGTTTCTGCGACGCCATGATCCGCATCCGCGAGGAAATCCGCGCGGTGGAGAACGGCAGCCTGGACAAGGACGACAACCCGCTGAAGAACGCTCCGCACACTGCGGCGGAACTGGTCGGTGAGTGGACCCATCCGTACAGCCGCGAGCAGGCAGTGTATCCGGTGGCGTCGTTGGTCGAAGGCAAGTACTGGCCGCCGGTCGGGCGGGTCGACAACGTGTTCGGCGATCGCAACCTGGTCTGCGCCTGCCCGTCGATCGAGAACTACGCTTAAGCCTCTACCGTGACCAGAGGCTTATCTGTGGCGGGGGGGCTTGCGGAACATCGCAGCGCCCCCAAAACCGGTTATCGCGTTGCACCGGAAAGAACGCGTTGGCTGATTTGCTGCTGCTTCGCAGCCGAGCGCGGGCAAGCCCGCTCGCCACAAGCGTGCAAGCCGTCCCCCTATAACTATTAGAAAAAACGGAGAACCATCATGTCCCTGAGCGTGTTTGACCTGTTCAAGATCGGCATCGGTCCCTCCAGCTCCCATACCGTCGGACCGATGCGCGCCGCCGCGCGTTTCGTCGAAGGCCTGCGTCGCGAGAAGCTGCTGGAGCAGACCACCTGCGTCAAGGTCGAGCTGTACGGCTCGCTCGGCGCCACCGGCAAGGGCCACGGCAGTGACAAGGCCGTGTTGCTCGGGCTCGAGGGCGAGCATCCCGATACCGTCGATACCGAAACCGTCGCCGATCGCCTGCAAGCCATTCGTGGCAGCGGTCGCCTGAATCTGCTCGGCGAGCATTCCATCGAATTCAGTGAAAAACTTCACCTGGCGATGATCCGCAAGCCGTTGGCCTATCACCCCAACGGCATGATCTTCCGCGCCTTCGACAGCGCCGGACTCCAGATCCGCAGCCGCGAGTACTACTCGGTCGGCGGCGGTTTCGTCGTCGATGAAGACGCCGCGGGCGCCGACCGCATCGTCGAGGACAGCACGCCGCTGACCTTCCCGTTCAAGAGCGCCAAGGAACTGCTGGGCCATTGCAGTACCTACGGCCTGTCCATCAGCCAGGTGATGCTGACCAACGAAAGCGCCTGGCGCCCGGAAGCGGAAACCCGCGCCGGTTTGCTGAAGATCTGGCAGGTGATGCAGGACTGCGTCACCGCCGGCTGTCGCAACGAGGGCATCCTGCAGGGCGGCCTCAAGGTCAAGCGCCGGGCTGCCGCGCTGCACCGGCAACTGTGCAAGAACCCGGAAGCAGCCCTGCGCGACGCCCTCTCGGTACTGGACTGGGTCAACCTCTATGCCCTGGCCGTCAACGAGGAAAACGCCAACGGCGGCCGGGTGGTCACCGCACCAACCAACGGCGCAGCCGGCATTATCCCGGCCGTCCTGCATTACTACATGCGCTTCATCCCCGGTGCCAACGAGGATGGTGTGGTGCGTTTCCTGCTTACCGCCGCCGCGATCGGCATTCTCTACAAGGAAAACGCCTCGATCTCCGGTGCCGAGGTCGGCTGCCAGGGTGAAGTCGGCGTGGCCTGCTCGATGGCCGCCGGGGCGCTGTGTGAAGTACTGGGTGGCAGCGTGCAGCAGGTGGAGAACGCCGCCGAAATCGGCATGGAACACAACCTCGGGCTGACCTGCGACCCGATCGGCGGGCTGGTGCAGGTGCCGTGCATCGAGCGCAACGCCATGGGCTCGGTCAAGGCGATCAACGCCGTGCGCATGGCCTTGCGGGGCGACGGCCAGCATTTCGTCTCCCTCGACAAGGTGATCCGCACCATGCGCCAGACCGGTGCCGACATGAAGAGCAAATACAAGGAGACCGCCCGTGGCGGTCTGGCCGTAAACATTATCGAATGCTGATCGACGAGGCCGGCGCGAGCGGCCTCCCGGCAATTTCCAGGAGTTGAAGATGTCCACCGAAAACCTTTTGAAGACCCCGCTGCACGCACTGCACCTGCAACTCGGGGCGCGCATGGTGCCGTTCGCCGGCTATGAGATGCCGGTGCAGTACCCGCTGGGCGTATTGAAGGAACACCAGCACACCCGTGACCAGGCCGGGTTGTTCGATGTCTCGCACATGGGCCAGATCCGCCTGGTCGGCGCCGGTGCCGCCAAGGCCCTGGAGAGCCTGGTGCCGGTGGATATCGTCGACCTGCCGGTGGGTATGCAGCGCTATGCGATGTTCACCAACGAACAGGGCGGCATCCTCGACGACCTGATGGTCGCCAACCTGGGTAACGACGAGCTGTTCCTGGTGGTCAACGCCGCCTGCAAGGAGCAGGACCTGGCGCACCTGCAAAAACACCTGGGACACCTGTGCGAGGTGCAATCGCTGTTCGAAGAACGTGCACTGCTCGCCCTGCAAGGCCCCGCCGCCGTTACCGTCCTGGCGCGCCTGGCACCGGAAGTAACCCGGATGACCTTCATGCAGTTCGCTCCACTGCGCCTGCTGGGCGTCGACTGCTACGTCAGCCGTTCCGGCTACACCGGGGAAGACGGCTTCGAGATTTCCGTACCGGCCGCCAGCGCCGAGTGCCTGGCCCGCAGCCTGCTGGCCGAGACCGAAGTCGAGGCGATCGGCCTGGGCGCGCGTGATTCGCTGCGCCTGGAAGCCGGCCTGTGCCTCTACGGGCACGACATGAACGAACAGACCACGCCCGTCGAAGCCAGCCTGCTCTGGGCCGTCTCCAAGGCCCGGCGTGCCGATGGCGCGCGGGCCGGCGGCTTCCCCGGTGCCGAGCGGGTCTTCGCCCAGCAGCAGGACGGTGTGCAGCGCAAGCGTGTCGGCCTGCTGCCCCAGGAACGTACCCCGGTGCGCGAAGGTGCGGAAATCGTCGATGAGGCCGGCACGCCGATCGGCAGCGTCTGCAGCGGCGGTTTCGGCCCGACCCTCGGCGCGCCTCTGGCGATGGGTTATCTGGACGCCGCTCACGCCGCGCTGGACAGCGAGGTCTGGGCCATCGTGCGCGGCAAGCGCATTCCACTGAAAGTCAGCAAAATGCCGTTTGTTGCACAACGCTACTATCGTGGTTGATACCAACAGTAACAACTAACGGTAATGAAACTGTGCACTGGTTTGTAACATCTGCGCCACAAACCAGTGCATATATTCACAAGTGAACTTGGCTTATAACAGTCGGGCACAACTGAATACTTGTATGGCCGTGGTGTCTGCGCCGAAGCCCTTGGAAACTGCGGCAAACCGCCTCAAACCGTGGCTTGCGCGGGGGCTTGTTTTTTCTCCCACAGTTGGCGTAGAGTTTCCCTACTGTGTTTGCATGGGTCGCTTGGAATCGTGACCTGGGCAGTAGCTCTAAGTTTGCTACAACCCGTTCGACGTCTCTTACTTTCCTGCAACCCAGCCCAGTACTCTTTCAGGTGAAAGGGGCTGTCATTAATTTTTAGCGTCAAAGGAAATAAGAAATGTCCACACGTCAGAGCGGCACCGTCAAGTGGTTTAACGACGAAAAAGGTTTTGGTTTTATCACTCCCGAGAGCGGTCCGGATCTGTTCGTCCATTTCCGCGCCATCCAGGGCAACGGTTTCAAGAGCCTGAAAGAAGGCCAGAAAGTGACCTTCGTTGCCGTGCAAGGCCAGAAAGGCATGCAGGCTGATGAAGTGATCGCAGAAGCCTGATTTCGGTTTCAGCCAATGAAAAGCCCCTGATGGTGACATCAGGGGCTTTTTTGTGTGTGCGGTTTTGTGCATCAGCCCAGGTAGCGCTGGTTTTATGGGGGCAGCTTCGTAAAATGGCCTTTTCCTCGAGAGAAAGCCCATATGACGAAGCACATACTCAGCCCGCAGGGTGACTTTCCCGCCGCTGGCCTGGGCCGCCGCCTGGCCGCGATGTTCTATGACTTCCTGCTGTGCACCGCCCTGCTGATCGTGACCGGCCTCCTCTACAAGGCGGCGCAGATGGTGATCGTGGGTGAGCCGAAACTCAAGGTCCTGTCAGACGCCGGCGCCCTCGACGGTGATCCGCTGTTCTCGACCGTGGTGTTCTGCGTGCTGTTCGGCTTCTTCGCCAAGTTCTGGACCTACAAGGGCCAGACCCTGGGCATGCAGGTGTGGGGCATTCGCGTGCAGAATGCCGATGGCTCGGCCATCAGCCTCTGGCAGGCCCTGCTGCGCTTTCTCATCGCCATCCTGTCCATGGTCATGGCTGGCCTGGGCTTCATCTGGGTGCTCTTCGACAGCAAGAAGCGCAGCTGGCACGACATCTACTCCGACAGCCAGCTGGTACGTATTCCCAAGCAGCGCTGAAGCTTTTCCCGCGCCCATGAAAAAGCCCGCCGAAGCGGGCTTTTCTGTAGCACAGGGGCCGCAAGACTCTGCGGCACCGGCTTCGCCGATTACTCCGCCAGCTTGAAGGTGATGAAGCTGGCACGACCTTGACGCAGGACCCGCATGGACACCGAACGATTCTTCGGCAGGGCCTTGGCGATCTCGGTGAACTGCTTGGCATCGGTGATCGCCTGGTTGTTCAGGTGGGTGATCACGTCGCCCGGCTGCAGGCCGATCAGCGCCGCAGGACCATCCTGGACTTCCTTGATGACCACACCGCCCTTGAGCAGGTCGTTGCCTTTCTTCTGATCGTCGCTCAGGTCGGCAACGGAAACGCCCAGGCGGTTGCTGCTGCGCTCGGCACCCGCCGATTTGCCATTGTCCATTTCCTTGCCTTCGTCCGGAATAGCCCCGACCGTCAGCTCGATGGTCTTGCGCTGGCCTTCGCGAACCACTTCCAGCTTGGCTTTCTCACCGGCCTTGAGGGCACCAACCAGATGCGGCAGGTCAGCAGACAGCTCGATAGGCTGGCCATTCATGCTGAGGATCACGTCGCCAACCTGCAGGCCACCCTTGGCAGCCGGACCATCGTCCTGTACCTGGGCCACCAGGGCACCGGCCGGCTTATCCAGGCCGAACGACTCGGCCAGGTCCTTGTTGACCTCCTGGATCACCACGCCCAGCCAGCCACGGCTGACCTTGCCACCCGCTTTCAGCTGGTTGGAAACGTCCATGGCCACGTCGATCGGGATGGCGAACGACACGCCCATGAAGCCGCCGGAACGGGTATAGATCTGCGAGTTGATCCCGACCACTTCACCATTGAGGTTGAACAGCGGACCACCGGAGTTGCCCGGGTTGATCGGCACGTCGGTCTGGATGAACGGCACATAGTTCTCGTTCGGCAGGCTGCGGCCCACCGCACTCACGATGCCCTGGGTCACGGTATGGTCGAAGCCGAACGGCGAGCCGATGGCAACGACCCACTGGCCCGGCTTGAGGTCCTTGGACTTGCCGAGCTTGAGGGTCGGCAGGTTCTTGCCGTCGATTTTCAACAGGGCCACGTCGGAGCGTGGATCGGTACCGACCAGCTTGGCCTTGAGTTCACTGCGATCAGCCAGGCGCACGAGAATCTCGTCGGCGTCGGCGACCACGTGGTTGTTGGTCAGGATGTAGCCATCATTGGAGATGATGAAGCCCGAGCCCAGCGACTGCGCCTCGCGCTGGCGACCGCCGCCGCCACCTTTCGGCCCGCGCGGTTGCGGGAAACCACGGAAGAACTGCTGGATTTCCGGTGGCAAGCCTTCCAGCCCCTGGATATCCGCAACCTTGCGCTCCGGCAGCTTCTGGGTGGTACTGATGTTCACCACCGCCGGCGAGGCCTGCTCCACCAACTGGGTGAAATCAGGCAGCTCCGCAGCCTGGGCCGCCACGGCCTGCCCGAGGAGCAGGACCGTGGCGAACATGGATAGATAGGATTTCAAGCTAGGTATCGACATACGGCTCCCGTGAATAACGAGCATGGTTAAGCGACAGGTACCATAAAACCCAAAGACGATTAAGCCTGGATTACGGACCGGAAATAACAAACAAGGCCAGGGCCGAAGAGGCCCTGACCTATAGGAAAATTCAGGTTCATTGGCAAGAAAAAATCATCACCAGACATTTCGGCATCTCGATCCCAGCGCCAGGCAGCGTTCATATTGGGGTAGGACCGAGTCAGCCAGCGTCATGGATCAGCCTCTCACTGCTTGACGGCCTGCGCATCGCCGGCACGCATCGACAGCGCGATACGTTCGGCGGTACCGATGGGAATCTCGCCCACCACCGTCACCATGATCTCACCGGAGGGGGTGTTCAGGCGCCGGGAAACCGCCACGGTCGGACCCAGTTGGGTACGTGTGTCAGCGATGTTGGCGCCGTTGAGAGGTTCCAGGAACACCGAGAAACGTGCCAGCCCGTCGTCATACATGAGGCTGCTGAGCTGGGTCTTGGTCTGTGGATCGAAACGCGTGGCGCTGCGTACCAACTCGAAGCCCGGCGGCAGCCAATCGGAATGCCATTGCGGGACAGCCTTGCCGCCCGGCGCCGGCTCCGAATTGCTCGCCAGGGTGACTGGCTTGCACTCCGAGCCGCCCTGCAGCTGGCTGTCCTGGGGGATATTGCTGGTGTCGAGTTCAGTGAACTGGAAACGCTCGAGCAACTGCCCCTTGTCGTTGATCAGCAACGACTTCAACGGCAGGCCGGTCTGGCGGTCCAGATGCAATTCGAAACCATAGCGATGCTGGTCGCGGGGCGTCAGCGAAACGATCACTGCCGCCCGACCGGCGACGCGGGACTTGCCCGCGACGGCGATCTCGTACCAGGCCTTGAGTTTTTGTGGATCGAGCGACCGTGCATGGGCATCGGGCGGTGCACCCACACCCGCGACCAGGGCGCCACTGACACACTCGGTGCGCCCATCGACGCGTACCACCTCTTGTGCCGAACCATCGAGTTGCAGCAGGCGTTCACGCACCTGACCGTTCTGGACCAGATGCCAGATACTGTGGGTCGAGAAACTGCCATTGCGTTCGTAGACGAACGTGCCCTGGAAGCTTTGCTGCTGCTCGGCTTGCCCAAGACGGGTCAACCAGTCCTGGGCTTCATCCGCCTGGGCGGTGAGGACGACCCCACCGGCCAGTGCAAGCGTGAGAAGAGGTAGTGCGCGCATGATCCTCCTTACTTGGCAGTTTCCAGGCTGGCTGCACGTGCGTAAGGCAGCGCACTCTCAGTACCTTTCAAGGCAGCCTGCTGTGCATGCTGGCGCAGATAGCCCGGCAGGCGCTGGTCCCAGCCGGCCTGGCCCTGTTGCAACACACCACTGGCCATCGGCCCGGTCGATTCGGAGCCTTCAGTATAGCCGGCCAGCACCGCCGGTCCCTTGGCCGTTGGAGCGGCCAGACCAGGCTGGTTGGATTGCTGCGCCAGTTGCGCGCCAGCAATATCGTCCTGGTTGTAGAACCGCACGCCAGCGAGCACCGCCACGGTCACCGAAGCCGCCACGGCCAGGCGGCCGAGCGTACGCCATGGGCCACGAGTATTCTTGGCCGGGACTTCCTCGCCAGCCAGCGCTGCCGATACAGCCGAAGCGATATCCAGGCGCGGGTCCAACAGATCCTTGTGCATCACAGCACGGGCAATCTGGTACCGGGACCAGGTCGCACGTGTGTCGGCATCGTCCAGGGCATTAAGCACCCGACGCAATTCCAATTCGTCCGCTTCGTTATCCATCACCGCGGACAGCGATTCCTGCAGGGCTTCACGACTCATGACGGTTCCTCTCTTGGCTGTCGCCGCTGTCTCAGGTTTCCTGCAACAACGGCTGCAGGGCTTTATCGATGGCCTCCCGAGCGCGGAAAATCCGGGAGCGCACGGTGCCCACCGGACATTGCATGACGGCCGCAATGTCCTCATAACTCAGACCATCGAATTCACGTAAAGTTAACGCCGTACGCAAATCTTCTGGCAGTTGCTGGATGGTTCGATGGACAGTGCCCTCGATCTCATCCCTCAGCAACGCTCGTTCCGGAGACTCAAGGTCCTTGAGGCCATGATCGCCGTCATAGAACTCGGCGTCCTCGGAACTCACATCACTGTCTGGTGGCCTGCGACCGCGGGATACCAGATAGTTTTTCGCCGTGTTGATGGCGATGCGGTACAGCCAGGTATAAAACGCACTGTCTCCGCGAAAATTGCCCAGCGCACGGTAGGCCTTGATAAACGCTTCCTGTGCAACATCCTGGGCTTCATGGGTGTCGTGCACGAATCGCACGATCAACCCGAGAATCTTGTGCTGGTATTTCAGCACTAGCAGATCAAATGCGCGCCGGTCACCGCGCTGTACGCGCTCGACCAGCTGCTGATCCTCTTCCTGGGTTAGCATGAACGCTCCTCATATGACTTGAAGGAGGCTGCCATTGCTAATCGATCAGGCTTGTAAACATAGACTCGGGCTGTTGGCAAAAGTTCTCCCCCTTCAAGCAAGTTTCCTGCGGCCCGTCAGGCGGACCCACACGAAAAACGCAGCACGGCACTGGCCGACTGCGTGAATGATCTTGTCGTCGAACCTGCTGGCGCATTTCCTGAATCAGGCTGCGCAGAGAACCGACGCTGTCCCCTTCTTTCTGACACTGCCTATGGAGCCCGGGGGCTTTTAAAAGTTCCCGGACCACAGAGTAAGTAATAGCATTGTGCCGTTCCATCGGCCAGAAGCTGCCTGGGGCCCTTTATAGCCGAAAAATCATCGTCTTACCGTGCAAAACCGCATGCACGACGACCCAGAGTGGCGCACACTTCCCGCCCGCAGTAGTTTCACAATGCCACGAAGGCCCGGCTATTGTGCCGATCCCCCCCAGCAGTTACCAGTGGGCCGTGTGGCGAGTTCCGAGCCCTGGCTTGACCGGGCCCAACGCGCCGTTCTCCCGGTGCTTTATTTCGGATTGATTGAGATGAGCCAACATTTTCAACACGATGTGCTGGTGATTGGCAGCGGGGCTGCCGGACTGAGCCTGGCGCTGACTCTGCCGGGCCACCTGCGCATTGCGGTCCTGAGCAAGGGCGACCTGGCCAATGGCTCGACCTTCTGGGCCCAGGGCGGGGTCGCGGCAGTACTGGACGACACCGACACCGTGCAATCCCATGTCGAGGATACCCTCAACGCCGGCGGCGGCTTGTGCCACGAGGATGCGGTGCGCTTCACCGTCGAGCACAGCCGCGAGGCAATCCAATGGCTGATCGACCAGGGCGTCCCCTTCACCCGCGATGAAAACGCCAAGGTCGACGACGGCGGTTTCGAGTTCCACCTGACCCGCGAGGGCGGCCACAGCCATCGGCGCATCATCCACGCCGCCGATGCCACCGGCGCGGCGATCTTCAGGACCCTGCTGGAGCAGGCCCGCCAGCGCCCGAACATCGAGCTGCTGGAGCAACGCGTGGCCGTCGACCTGATCACCGAGAAACGCCTGGGCCTGGACGGCGAGCGCTGCCTAGGGGCCTACGTGCTGGATCGCGGCACCGGCGAGGTCGATACCCATGGCGCACGCTTCACCATCCTTGCCTCGGGCGGTGCGGCCAAGGTCTACCTCTATACCAGCAACCCTGACGGTGCCTGCGGCGACGGCATCGCCATGGCCTGGCGCTCGGGCTGCCGGGTGGCGAACCTGGAGTTCAACCAGTTCCACCCCACCTGCCTGTACCACCCGCAAGCCAAGAGTTTCCTGATCACCGAGGCCCTGCGCGGCGAAGGCGCACACCTCAAGCTGCCCAATGGCGAGCGCTTCATGCCGCGCTTCGACCCGCGGGCGGAACTGGCGCCACGGGACATCGTCGCCCGCGCCATCGACCACGAGATGAAGCGCCTGGGCATCGACTGCGTCTACCTGGACATCAGCCACAAGCCCGAAGCGTTCATCAAGGCGCACTTCCCGACGGTGTACGAACGCTGCCTGGAATTCTCCATCGACATCACCCGCCAGCCGATCCCGGTGGTGCCGGCGGCGCACTACACCTGCGGTGGCATCCTCGTCGACCAGCAGGGCCGCACCGACGTCCCCGGCCTGTACGCGATCGGCGAGACCAGCTTCACTGGCCTGCACGGCGCCAACCGGATGGCCAGCAACTCGCTGCTCGAGTGCTTCGTCTATGCCCGCTCCGCCGCTGCCGACATTCTCCGGCAACTGCCGGAGATCGCCCTGCCAATAGCCCTGCCCAGCTGGGACGCCAGCCAGGTGACCGATTCCGACGAAGACGTGATCATCGCCCACAACTGGGACGAGCTAAGGCGCTTCATGTGGGACTACGTGGGCATCGTGCGGACCAACAAGCGCCTGCAACGGGCGCAGCACAGGGTGCGGTTGCTGCTGGACGAGATCGACGAGTTCTATAGCAACTACAAGGTCAGTCGTGACCTGATCGAGCTGCGCAACCTGGCCCAGGTGGCCGAGTTGATGATCCGCTCGGCCATGGAGCGCAAGGAAAGCCGGGGCCTGCACTACACCCTCGACTATCCGGACATGCTCCCCGAGGCGCTGGACACTATCCTGGTGCCGCCCACCTACGCCGGCTGAACTTGAGCCGCACGCGCAGGCGCCGATGCACATCGTGCGCCAGCGCGTCAGCGGGCACGCAGAGCGAACGCGGCAGCCAGTCTGCGCGCCGACGAAAACGCAGCAGCACCAACCCGGGCAAGGCCAGGCTGTCACGGTGCAACTGCACGGCTTGCCAGCCACCTGCACGACTCCACAGGTGCCAGCCGCGCTCGTCACGACGCAAGCCGGTGATCGCCGACGCATGATTCAACAGGATCTGTCGCGGCAGCACCCAGGCGCCATGCAACAGGCAGGCAACGGCGGCGCAGAGGCTTGCCCAGCGCGGGATGTCCAGCAGGAACAGTGACAACGAGGCGAGGCACTGGGCCCCGAGATAGGCCGCCAGCAACAGCCGTGAGGCTTGCCAGCGGCATTCGAAGCAATTACTTGGGCTGGACACGATCCAGGATCATGCGCACCATGCGCTGCAGTTCCGGATCCGGCGACTCGGAACGCTCCATGAACCAGCCGAACATGTCCTGGTCCTCGCATTCGAGCAGGTTGCGATAACACTCGCGGTCGACTTCATTCAGGTGCGGGTATACCTCCTTGACGAAGGGGACCAGCAGCACGTCCAGCTCCAGCATGCCACGACGGCTGTGCCAATAGAGGCGATTGAGTTCTACATCTTCGACCATGGAACACTCCTCGAATTTGCGCGCAAGTATACAGGCCTGATCGTCACCGCACAGTCGGCTTTGGTCGGCATGGCCCTGTGCTTTGCGAACTATCCATTTCCAGGGCGCCCCTCTATGATGTGTACCAGACCTTTTCATGCTGCGAAGACCCATGGCCGATTCCGCTTTTTTCTGTAGCCTTTCCCACGAAGGCGTTCTCGCTGTCCGCGGCGCCGACGCCAGCAAGTTCCTGCAGGGCCAACTGACCTGCAACCTCAACTACCTCAGCGACACCCACGCCAGTCTCGGCGCCCGCTGCACGCAAAAGGGCCGCATGCAGTCGAGCTTCCGTATCCTGCTCGAAGGCGATGGCGTGTTGCTGGCAATGGCCAGTGAACTGCTCGAGCCGCAACTGGCGGACCTGAAGAAGTACGCGGTGTTCTCCAAGTCCAAGCTCACCGACGAAAGTGCCGAGTGGGTCCGTTTCGGTCTCGGCGACGCTGACGCCGCCCTGGCCGGCCTCGGCCTGGAACTGCCGGCCGACAGCGATAGCGTGGTCAGCACCAATGGCCTGGTTGCCGTGCGTGTGTCGCCCGGACGCAGCGAGCTGTGGGTACCGGCGGCGCAGGCCGATGAAGTGCGCTCCCGCCTGGCCAGCCAACTGCCCGAAGCCGACCTCAATACCTGGCTGCTCGGCCAGGTCCGTGCCGGTATCGGCCAGGTCATGCCGCAGACCCGCGAGCTGTTCATCCCGCAGATGCTCAACCTGCAGGCCGTCGGCGGCGTCAGCTTCAAGAAAGGCTGCTACACCGGCCAGGAAATCGTCGCGCGCATGCAGTACCTGGGCAAACTCAAGCGTCGCCTGTATCGCTTGGTGCTGAGCGGCGAGCAACTGCCGGAGCCGGGTAGCGAGCTGTTCTCGCCGAGCCACAACAGTTCGATCGGCGAAGTGGTGATCGCGGCCAGGGCCGAAGGCAACATCGAGTTGCTGGCGGTGCTGCAGGCTGAAGCGGCGGAGCAAGGCACTGTCCACCTGGGCGACCTGCAAGGTCCGCAACTGACACTGCTGGACCTGCCTTATCAACTGGACCGCGATCGCGAAATCCAGCGTTAACCGCACCGCCGTAGAGAACACGCATGAATAAGCTGGCGGAAAAGGTCCAACGGGATTTGGTAGAGGCCATCGACAACGATGACCTGGTACTGCCCACGCTGCCGGAGGTCGCCCTGAGGATTCGCGAGGCGGCCGAAGATCCGGAGATCAGCGTCAGTACCCTGAGCAAGGTGATCAGTGTCGACACCGCGTTGTCGGCGCGCCTGATCAAGGTGGTCAACAGCCCGTTATTGCGTGCCAGCCACGAAGTCACCGACCTGTATACCGCCATCACCCGACTGGGAGTGAACTACAGCAGCAACCTGGCGATCGGCCTGGTGATGGAACAGATCTTCCACGCCCGCTCCGAGGTGGTGGAACAGAAGATGCGCGATGTCTGGCGCAAGAGCCTGGAAATCGCCGGGATCTGCTACGTCCTCTGCCGCGACTTCACCCAACTCAAGCCGGACCAGGCCGCCCTCGGCGGGCTGGTGCACCAGATCGGCGTGCTGCCGATCCTGACGTATGCCGAAGATCATTACGAACTGCTGGCCGACCCGCTGAGCCTGGACCATGTCATCGACAGCATTCATCCGGTGCTGGGCGACAAGCTGCTACGGGTGTGGGACTTCCCCGAGCGGCTGGTCAGGCTGCCGGGCCAGTATCTGGATCTGCAGCGGGACAGCGCTACCATCGATTACGTCGACCTGGTGCAGATCGCCACGGTGTTCTGCCACCAGGGCACGACGCAAGCCTTCGCCCATGTCGACCCGACCAGCCTGCCGGCCTTTCGCAAACTGGGGCTGGACCCGAACAGCGAAGCCTGGGTCGAGACGCTCAATGATGCGCGGATGATGCTTCACTGACGTTGCCTTCAGGTCATTTGGCGAGCGGGCTTGCCCGCTGCTACCAGCCTGATATAACGAACCCTGGGGTTTCAGGGCCGCTTTGCGGCCCAGCGCGGGCAAGCCCGCTCGCCACAGGTTCAGGACAGCGTCTTGAACGCGCCGTCAGCCGGCGATGAAACTCACCCGCACCTTCAGCCCGCTCGACTCGCCATCATGCAGGCTGATCTGCGCCAGGTGCGCCCGGCAGATTTCCCCGACGATCGCCAGCCCCAACCCCGAACCCAGGCCTTGCTGGTTGCGGCGGTAGAACCGCTCGAATACCCGGTCGCGCTCCTCCAGCGGAATGCCGGGGCCATCGTCTTCCACTTCCAGCACCGCCGGCGCGCTGACCCGCAGGATCACGTTGCCGCCGGCCGGCGTGTGGGCCAGGGCGTTGTCCACCAGATTGCTGAGCAGTTCGTTGAGCAAGGTCGGCTCGCCACGCAACCACACCGGCTCATCCGCTTCCAGCGCCAGGGCCACGCCGCGGGCATGGGCCAGCGGTGCCATGGCCATGCCCAACTCCCGCGCCAGTTGGCTCAGGTCAAGCAGTTGCGCGCCGCCCTCGGCAATCGCTCGCGCCCCGTTCTCCACCCGCGCCATGGACAGCAGTTGGTTGGCCAGGTGGGTCAGGCGGTCGGTGCCCTGGGCTGCGGTTTCCAGGGTGCCGCGCCAGGTTTCGGCGTCCGATGCCCGCAAGCCCAGCTCCAGCCGCGCCTTCAGCGCTGCCAACGGCGTGCGCAGCTCGTGGGCGGCATCGGCGATGAACTGCCCCTGGCGCTCGAACTGGCGGCGCAGGCGTTCGGTAAAGTGGTTGAGGGCGCGCACCAGCGGCCACAGTTCATGCTGCACTTCCACCAGCGGCAGGGACCGCAGGTCATCCGGCTGGCGCTCCTCCACCGCCGTGCGCAAGCGCTCCAGCGGGCGCAGCGCAGCGCTCACCGCAAACCACACCAGCAGCAGCGCACCCACCGCCAGCATGCCCAGGCGCAGCAGCGTGTCGGCCATCAGGCTGCGGGCCATGTTGACCCGCGCCTCGTCGGTCTCGGCCACGCGGATTTCCGCCATGCCGTTCATGTTCGGCTCGCTGACCGCCTTGAGCAGGCTGACCACGCGCACGTTCTGCCCACGGTACTGGGCGTCGTAGAACCGCGCCAACGCCGGATAGTCATCGGTACGCGGCGTGCCGGGCGGCGGTGGCGGCAGGTTTTCGTAGCCGGAAATCAGTTGCTGGTGAATGTCGTTGACCTGGTAGTAGATCCGCCCGGCACTGTCGTAGGCGAAAGTGTCGAGCGCCACGTAGGGCACGTCGGCACTGAGGGTGCCGTCGCGTTGCGACAGGCCGGCGGCAATGGTGCGCGCCGAGGCCAGCAGGGTCCGGTCGTAGGCCGTGTCGGCGGCCTCGCGGCCGTTCCAGTAGGCACTCCAGCCACTGGCGAGCATCAGCACCACCAACAGTAGCGCGAGGTTCCACAGCAGCCGCCAGCGCAGGCTGCTGGGCTTATGCATCGCGAGCTTCCAATAGATAACCGAGGCCGCGGAAGGTGACGATGGCCACCGCATGGCCGTCGAGCTTCTTGCGCAGGCGATGCACGTAGATCTCGATCGCATCGGCGCTGGCTTCCTCATCCAGGCCGAAGACCTGGGAAGCCAGTTGCTCCTTGCTCATCACCCGGCCGGGACGGGCGATCAGGGCCTCGAGTACCGCCTGCTCGCGAGAGGTCAGGGTCAGCAGTTGGTCACCGAGGGTGAAACGCCGGGTATCCAGGTCATAGACCAGTGCGCCGCAGCGCTGCTGGCGTTCACCGCCAAGCACGCTACGGCGCAGCAGCGCCTTGACCCGGGCTTCCAGTTCCGTGAGTTCAAAGGGCTTGGCCAGGTAGTCGTCGGCGCCCAGGTTCAGCCCGTGGACCCGATCCTTGACATCACTGCGGGCGGTCAGCATCAGCACCGGGAGGTTTTTGCCGCGGGCCCGCAAGCGCGCCAGCACTTCGAAGCCATCCATGCGCGGCAGGCCGACGTCGAGAATCGCCACCGCGTAGTCCTCGCTGCCGAGGGCGAGGTCCGCAGCCACCCCGTCGTGCAGCACATCGACAGTCAACCCCGTACTCTTGAGCGCCTGGGCGACACTTTCGGCCAACTGCAGATGATCTTCGACCAGG
The DNA here is from genome assembly GCF_059730225.1 of Pseudomonas sp. UTLPPB19802. Lineage (NCBI taxonomy): Bacteria > Pseudomonadati > Pseudomonadota > Gammaproteobacteria > Pseudomonadales > Pseudomonadaceae > Pseudomonas > Pseudomonas sp. UTLPPB19802. The sequence continues at coordinate 2,390,926 of NZ_AP048545.1, read as the reverse complement.
AGCACACGCATGTTTTTTCCACCTCGGACTGGGGCAACCAAACACCCTTTCAAGGGCCGAGTTTACCCAATAAAAAAACCGCCGCCAGCCGTCCGACCCCATGTTTATCGGGCCTTGGCAACTGAAAGGTTGGTGAAAGGTTCGCTCATTACAGTCTCTTTACGGACAGTTGCGACTACCGCGCCCAAGGCGCCGCAACTGTCAGCACAATAGCCACACCCCCGAAAAACGCCACGATGCGTTTTCGAAAAACAAGAACAATAACGGAGTCCGACACCATGCTGCCTCTACAGCCTCAGGCCCTGCCGCCTGCCCAATTTTTTTATTCCCCCGACCCTACCGACCTCTCGTAATACGCTGACGAGCGCGCACGCCTGCCCGCCACGCCACCGTTCCATGGATACCACGCACCTCATAACAACAACTCCCCAGGAGAGAACAATGGATCTGTCGCTACGTAAACTCGCCCTCGCCGCCAGCCTCACCCTGTTGGCCGGCAACACCCTCGCCGCCGAACCCAAGCGCCCGGAATGCATCGCCCCGGCCTCCCCCGGTGGTGGCTTCGACCTGACCTGCAAGCTGGTGCAAAGCGCCCTGGTCAACGAGAAAGTCCTGAGCAAGCCGATGCGCGTGACCTACATGCCGGGCGGCGTCGGCGCCGTGGCCTACAACGCGGTGGTCGCCCAGCGCCCGGCCGATGCCGGGACCCTGGTGGCCTGGTCCAGCGGCTCGCTGCTGAACCTGGCCCAGGGCAAGTTCGGTCGTTTCGATGAAGGCGCGGTGCGCTGGCTGGCCGCAGTCGGCACCAGCTACGGGGCGATCGCGGTGAAAAACGACTCGCCGTACAAAACCCTCGACGACCTGGTCAAGGCCCTGAAGAAAGACCCCGGCAGCGTCGTCATCGGTTCCGGCGGCACCGTCGGCAGCCAGGACTGGATGCAGACCGCCCTGATCGCCAAGGCCGCCGGCATCAACCCGCGCGACCTGCGCTACGTGGCCCTCGAAGGCGGCGGCGAAATCGCCACGGCCCTGCTCGGCGGGCACATCCAGGTCGGCAGTACCGATATCTCCGACTCCATGCCGCACATCCTCAGTGGCGACATGCGCCTGCTCGCGGTGTTCTCCGACAAGCGCCTGGACGAGCCGGAAATGAAGAACATCCCCACCGCCCGCGAACAAGGCTACGACATCGTCTGGCCGGTGGTGCGCGGTTTCTACCTGGGGCCGAAGGTCAGCGACGAAGACTACGCCTGGTGGAAAGACTCGTTCGACAAGCTGCTGGCCTCCGACGAGTTCGCCAAGCTGCGTGACCAGCGCGAACTCTTCCCCTTCGCCATGACCGGCCCGGAGCTGGACGCCTACGTGAAGAAGCAGGTGGCCGACTACAAAGTGCTGGCCAAGGAATTCGGCCTGATCCAGTGACCACCGCCCTCTAGTCAGTCACGGCCACGTACCCCGCCGGCCGGGGGCGTGGCCCAGGAGTCGCTCATGCTCTTGCAACGTCTCTTCGCCTTCGCGCTGCTGCTGGCCTGTGCCGGCCTGGCGCTGATGGCCTGGCCCTACCAGGCTGCCTTTTCCTACGAGCCGGTCGGGCCACGCGCCTACCCGCTGCTGATGCTCGGGCTGATGAGCCTGGCCCTGTTGTACATGCTGTTCCGTCCGACACCGATCAAGCACAACGATGACGAACCGCCGCTGGACCGCGAAACCCTGACCAAGATCGCGATCTGCACCGGCCTGCTGCTGGTGCTCGCCGGGACCTTCGAACCCCTGGGCTTCATTCTCAGCAGCATCCTGATCGGTGTGCCGATGGCACGCCTGTATGGCGGTCGCTGGCTGCCCAGCGCGGTGATCATCAGCCTGATGAGCGTCGGCCTTTATCTGTTGTTCGACAAGGCCATGGATGTACCGCTGCCCCTCGGACTGCTCGACGTTCTGGAGAACTGACATGGATACTTTCAGCTACCTGGGCCAGGGCTTCGGCGTCGCGCTCAGCCCGTACAACCTGGTCACCGCCCTGTGCGGCACCCTGATCGGCACCGTCGTCGGCCTGCTGCCGGGCCTGGGCCCGATCAACGGCGTCGCCCTGCTGATCCCGATCGCCTTCGCCCTCGGCCTGCCGCCGGAGTCGGCACTGATCCTGCTGGCGGCGGTATACCTGGGCTGCGAGTACGGCGGGCGAATCAGCTCGATCCTGCTCAACATTCCCGGTGAAGCCTCCACCGTGATGACCACCCTCGACGGCTACCCGATGGCCCGCCAGGGCCTGGCCGGCGTGGCCCTGTCGCTATCGGCCTGGAGTTCGTTCATCGGCGCCTTCATCGCCACCTGCGGCATGGTGCTGTTCGCCCCGCTGCTGGCGAAATGGGCAATCGCCTTCGGCCCGGCTGAGTACTTCGTGCTGATGGTCTTTGCCATCGTCTGCCTCGGCGGCATGGCCGGCGACCGCCCGCTCAAGACCTTCATCGCGGCGCTGATCGGGCTGTTCCTGTCGAGTGTCGGCATCGACGCCAACAGTGGTGTGTACCGCTTCACCGGCGACAACATCCACCTGACCGACGGCATCCAGTTCGTCGTGCTGGTGCTGGGCCTGTTTTCCATCAGCGAGATTCTCCTGCTGCTGGAAAAGACCCACCACGGCCAGGAAGCGGTGAAGGCCACCGGACGCATGATGTTCAACCTCAAGGAGGCGGCCTCGGTGTTCGCGGTGAACATCCGTTGCGGCCTGCTCGGTTTCATCATGGGCGTGCTGCCCGGTGCCGGCGCCACCCTGGCCAGCGCGGTGGCCTACATGGCCGAGAAGCGCATGGCGGGAAAGAGTGGCCAATTCGGCCAGGGCGACAAGCGTGGCCTGGCCGCGCCAGAGACCGCCATCGGTGCCTCGGCCTGCGGCGCGCTGGTGCCGATGCTGACCCTCGGCGTACCCGGCTCGGGCACCACGGCGGTGATGATCGGCGCACTGACGCTGTACAACATCACCCCCGGCCCACTGCTGTTCGAACAGCAACCGGACATTGTCTGGGGCCTGATCGCCTCGCTGTTCATCGCCAACATCATGCTGGTGATCCTGAACATCCCGATGATCCGCATCTTCACCCGCATCCTCTCGGTGCCGAACTGGGCGCTGGTGCCGGTGATCGCCATCATCACCGCGATCGGCGTCTACGCGGTGCACGCCACCACCTTCGACCTGTTCCTGATGATCGGCATCGGCATCTTCGGCTACATCCTGCGCAAGCTCGATTTCCCGCTGTCGCCGGTACTGCTGGGCTTCATCCTCGGCGGGCTGATGGAGTCGAACCTGCGCCGCGCGCTGTCGATTTCCAACGGTGCACTGGAGATCCTCTGGGCCAGCCCGATCAGCATCGGCGTCTGGGTGCTGACGGTATTCATGCTGGCCATGCCGTTGCTGCGCATCTGGCGCAAGCGTGCCGCCCAACGGCGTGCGCTGGCCAATGCCTGACACCGGTTGGCGTGCTTGGTGGGGGACGCCGCTGGTCGGCCTGGCTGGCGGCTACCTCGCCAGCCAGATCGGCTGGCCGCTGCCGTGGATGGTCGGCTCGCTGCTGGCGATCATCCTGGTGCGTTGCCTGACGCGCTGGCAACTCGCCGAGATTCCCGGTGGGCGCAAGACCGGCCAGTGGGTGGTCGGTATCGGTATCGGCCTGCATTTCACCCCGCAAGTGATGGAACAGGTGCTGGCGCATTTCGGCCTCATCCTCGTCGGTGCCTTGGTCACCAGCCTCTCCAGCGTGCTTGGGGTGTGGCTGCTGCGGCGTACCGGCGAAGATCGCGCCACGGCGTTTTTCTCCAGCATGCCGGGCGGCTCCGGGGAGATGGTCAACCTCGGCGCGCGCAACGGCGCGGTGCTCAGCCGGGTCGCCGCCGGGCAGAGCCTGCGGGTGCTGGTGGTGGTGCTCTGCGTACCGGCCGCGTTCAAGTACCTGCTCGGCGACGGCGTGCCGCTCGGCGGCGCGAGTGTCGTCGACTGGCGCTGGCTGGCCGTGCTGTTCCCCCTCGGTGCGCTGCTCGCCTGGTTCTGGCAGCGCCTGCGCCAACCCAATCCCTGGTTGTTCGGCCCCTTGCTGGTGAGTGCGACGGCGAGCATCGCCTGGGACCTGCACATCGGCCTGCCCAACGGTGGCAGCCAGATCGGCCAGTGGCTGATCGGCAGTGGCCTGGGCTGTCATTTCAATCGTGAATTCTTCCGTCGCGCGCCCTCGTTCATGGGCCGCACACTGATCGGCACGGCCTTGACCATGCTGATCGCCAGCCTCTCGGCCTGGGCCCTGAGCGCTCTGACCCGCCTCGACCTGCGTTCGCTGACCCTGGGCATGATGCCCGGCGGCATCGCGGAAATGAGCCTGACCGCCGAAACCCTGCAACTGTCGGTGCCGCTGGTGACGGCGATGCAGGTGATGCGGTTGTTGTTCGTGTTGTTTCTGGCCGAGCCGTTGTTTCGGTGGTGGGCCGGCAAACCTGAAAAACCGCCTGATGTGTGAGTCGAGTAACGCTTTACCTTCGATCAACGCCGAAAACGTTTCAGGATGCCTGCGCATGCAGCTCAAGTACCTGGTACTTGGGTTTGTCAGTAGCTCAAGGCAAAATCAAGAACCCCCGAGCGAGGGCTCTGGTTGACGGAATAGAAAACATTGGCGTAATCAACCGCGTCACGCGCCAGATACTCATTATCAATAGGTATTGTCGCCTTGCCGCTTGACGCATCCGACGCGGACACGACATGCGTTAGTTCATAGATGACCACAAGCCTGTCCATGGACAGAACAATGGTATCACCAGCCTTGATAGCGTCATACGCCACCTCTGCCGTGGCTGGCCCGCCATTGAGGCCGGGAAAATGGAGCACTCCGTTTTTAACCTCAAGCACGTGAGGTTTTGGCAGAGTGACTTTGTGTACCTTTTTCAATGTAGACATTTTACCGACTCCTTTGAAAGGACAGAGATAAGAAAGTCCGATATGTGCGCCTTAAAATTTGCGATATCTTCCTTTCCCCTGACCATCCAAACAAAAATCCAAGATTCGAAATACTGTCAAATATGACAGTCCCGACGAAAGGCCCCGGGCTCCCCGGGGTCGGGTGATTCAACCTGAAAGGCCCAGCTCCCTGACTCGCACGTTGTCCACCGCGTAGTCATTGCCTAACCCGGTCGCAACATGGTTATACAGTTGCAAGCGCATGGTGGTGGCTGTCGCGGCAAACACACCTTTCAAGGTCTGCCAATTCTGATGGGAGATGGTCACAGGTCCGACCAAGGATCGTCCCTCGACCATCAGAGACACCACTGGAGCGCTCGGCACATCGTTCACCCGCCGAATCGCCATGCTGAACTCATACTTCATACCCGGCTCAAGACCACGGTAGTCGCGATACAGAAACACGCCGTTGGACCGGTCCGTATATGTCCAGTTGTACAGGAACCAGTTACCGCTTTCGTGCTTGATCACCAGGTCACGGGGGTCGGAGGCCGCCGGCCCCTTCACCCAATGGTTCCAGTCGCCGTTGTCAAACGGCGTCAGATCATCGAAGGGCAGCCGTACCGTCAGCTCCAGCGTCGGGAACTTCACTGCCCCACTGTCATTGGCACTGCCATCGGCAGTGACCCTGCAGGTGAAGGTCAGGGAGCTGACGTTTTCCAACTGCTCAAGCTGGGCACGCGACACCGGCGAGCGCAGCCCGCTGCCGACCTGGGCCGCCGTCACCGGCTCGCCCTGCAGGATCCTGAAGATCACCGGGTTGCCCTTCTTCCCGACGCCGAGCCCCGTCAGCCAGACCTTCTGTCCAGGCAGGATGAACCACCACGGCTCCACCGTGACTGTGGCATCGCCGGTAAAGGTCCGCAGGTCGAGAATGCCCTTGATCGCCTGTGGCACGACCGGTGTCGGCAAGCGGACCGGCACGCTGATCTGCAGCTCGAGATCGTCGGAGGTCGCGACCTTGCAACGGCCGGTGACCGTATAGTGGATCGTCACCGTCTTGCCGATACCGTGGATCACCGCCTCGCGCGGGATCTGAAAATCGACATGGCCCCGCTCGCCGTCACCGGGCTTCGGTTCCAGCGGCAGGCAGCCACCGGTCTCGCGTTGCCAGCACGGCTGAATGCTCTGCCGAGCGCTCATGCCCTCGTACTCCACCCGCAGCGTCACGCCGTCCCGGCCGTTGTACACGGTCAGCAGCGAGCCAACGGCCTCACGGACAACGGGTGTCCTCAGCACCCAATCCTCCTGGGTGATTTCCAGCGTCAGGGTCGGGAACGGCGTGGCCGTGGATCTATCGGCCACGCCGTTGAAATTCACCGCAAAGTGCACCTCGAAGCGGCTGCAGTCCGCCAGCTGTTGCAGGTGGGCACGCGGCAGCAAGCTGCTCACTCCCTTCTCCAGCCACCCGACATCCAGCGGCTCGCCTTCGAGCACCTGGAAGCTGTAGTCGCCACCATCCTCATGCTCGCCGGTCACCCAGAGCCAGCACGGCTGTCCGAGCGCCCGGTAGTCCCACGGCTCGACCACACAATCGGCATCCCCGGCAAAGGTATTGAGGTCCAGTTTGCCGGCAGTGGCTTGCTCCACCCACGGCGTCGGCAGTTGGCTGATATCGAGCACCGTCACCAGGCGCGGTGGTGAGGGCCAAAACACGCCCGAACTCTGCGTCACGCTGTAGGACACCGTGACCGTCTGGAGCAGGTTCGCGCTGATGGCCGAAGGCGGTACCCGGAACGCCAGGGATGTGTCCCCTTCCCGAACCTCGCGGCACTCGAGCGCCGGTGAACCGGCCCCCGGTGTACCGGCCCAGGCGGGACAGACCCAGTCCCCAGCGCTCATGCCATCGTATGCCACCACGAGGGTTGCGCCCTCGGTGGTGTTGACCGGATTCAGCAGCCAACCGTCGGTCTCGTCATGGGTCGACTCACGGACAGCGGGTGGAGGCAGCACCAGCCTGACCGGTACATGCACCATCAGCTCCAGCGGTTTCAGGGCGATGGCAGGGCCCTGTCCGTGGTCGATCTTGCAGTTGATCGTCAGTTGGCTCAGGTCGGCCAGTTGCTCCAGGTCCTCACGCGGCAGCGGTCGGCTCAGCCCCTCGCTCACCTCACGGTCCGTGACCGTTTCTGCCTGCATCAGCACGATGTCGAGCAGGCTGCCGTCGCGGCGGGTGCCCGTGGCCTGCAACCAGACCCTCTGCCCTGCCTGGATGAACGGCCAGGGCGCTACCGTGCACTCGGCATCGCCCTCGAAGGTGCGGATATCGAGCATGCCTTCATGGGCCTGGGCGACCTTTGGAACGGGCAAGGGGTCCTTGTTCAGCATCACGAAGGCTATTCCCGGCCAGAACTGGATCGAATGGGATTGCCCACCAAAAGACATGAAAAAATCGAAGAACAGTTTGCTGCCGCCAGGACTCGTGGCATACACGTCACTGGAAAACCTGCGTTGCCAGCCAAAACGGACATCCACCTCGGTCACCGGCTCCTGGTGCAGCAGCCGAAAGCCAGGTGGCCTTGAACCGTCGGGCCCTTCGACATGCGCCCACACCGTGACCCGGCAGTCCGACGTGATAAACGGCCAGGCGTCGATTTGAAGGGTGAAATGATCGTCGCTCAGCGCCGACAGGAACAGGGTATCGTCAATCAACGGCAGCAGGTTTTGCGGTGGAAACGTACTCGGCCGCGTGATCCTGACATCATCCGCCGGCGACTTGAACGTCTCTTCATCGCGGGTCACCGTGTAGAAAAAACGCGCATACATGTCCAGCACATACCCGACATAGTCATAGGGCACCGTGAAGTGGACCACGCCCTCGGTGTTTCCATACACCGGTTCTATCGGGGCGAACTCTTCATCCGGCAGCAGGCCCGGCCAGCAGAAGCGAATCAGGTCGGTCGGCAGCATGCCAGGATATCGAACCTCGACCGGCGTGCCCTCCGGCGGCACCAGCAGACTGTCGAGATGCCCGCCATCGGCGTCCAGCATCCTGGCTTCGGGCAGGTCGAGCTCGGCAAGCGGTTGCTCTTTCATCAGGCACACTCCGGTTCGGAACATGGGCCATCGGCTGCCCGCCGCCACTGCGCGTTGAGCTCATTTGAAGTGTCGGGAGGGGGACATGTCTACTGTCAGAAATGACAGTTCTACACTGGAACACCGGGAAAACCGACCGACGGATTTCTGTTGTCACAGCGTGTCATCGAGGCCTGTCCTTGAGGGCATGCCTCTCCTGAACGGGGAGCAGGCTCCCCGTTTTTATCAGACAGGCCCAGTGCACTCAGCCCCAGAGAGTGAAGAAGTCCAGGATGATGTAATCCGTCGTGGCGACTTCCACAGAGGCAATTCGCTCGCCCAGCGGCGCAGAGAAATCCACCCAGTAGTTGTTGACCCCCGTACCGCCTCCAGCAAAGGTACGTTCGTGCAGTAGCTCGCCCTTCTTGTTGTAGAAAAAAATCGTCGCGGAAAAATTGAGGTACATGAAGGAGAACCTGGCCCTCAGGTATTCCAGTTTGAACATCAGCCGCGTGCGTTGTGCTCCTGAGTTGGCAATGCTCAGGGCGAGGGAGTGTCCGGAGACCATGTCCGGATTGTTGTTGTCCGTGAATTGGATAACCCCGGCCCGGCCCTGAGAGCCAGGCAACAAGGTCACCGTCATCGTCGGCGCCTCGATGCTCTGCCCCGGCGTGATCTCCTGCAAGGGCACCGTCTCGAACCGTTCATAGTCGATCACCGCCCGCAGCACTTTCAGCGTCAGTGGCAAAAAGGAGATCGCTTCGCTTTCAAGAGCGCTGCCATCGGCGGTGACCTTGCAGGTAAAGGTCAGTTCGCTCTGATTTTTCAATGAATCAAGAACCGTTCTCTGCAAGAGCCGATGCAAGCCCTTGCTGACTTCATCCTGCGTCACGGCCGCGCCGTTGATGACAGTGAAGGGGTAGTTATTGCCGTTTTGCAAAGTCCCGACCCCACGCAACCAGCATTTTTGCCCAGCCAGGATGAACCACCATTTTTCAACCGTTATATCGGCGTTGCCGGCGAATGTCCGCAGGTCCAGAACGTCTCCGGTCGCCTGTCGTACCACCGGCGCAGGCAAACGGGTGGGCAGCAGGATACTCAAGCGGAACAAGGGCGAAACGGCCTGCTTGCAGGAACTGCTCACCGAATAGGTGATGGGCACGATCTTGCCCATACTGGCAATCACCGCTTCACGGGGAACGTGGAAATCGACATGACCGGGATCAGTGTTGCCGTCCTGGGCGGGAATCGGCACCACACTGCCATCAGGACGCAGCCAGCGGACCTGGATACTCTGCCGGGCATTCATCCGCTCGTACTTAACCCTGACGGTGGCACCGTCCTGCGCATTGAACGGCGCTAGCGTCGAACCCACCGCCTCCAGCACCGATGGCTCAGGTAAGGTCAGGTGCTCTTGCACCAGATGCAACTTCAGCAACGGAAAAACGAGCGCCGACGACTTGTCCAGGCGACCGTCGAAATTGACCGCGAAATACACCGTCAGCGTGCTGCAATCCGCCAGTTTTTCAAGCTCGTGGCGCAACGCTTCCGCCACCACTCCATGTGTCAAGCCGTCGGCGGGCAAGGGTTCACCGTCAAGAATCTCGAGAACATGAGGCGAACCATCTTCCAGCTCACCCTCGATCCACAACCAGCAGGGCTGGCCCGGGGCGATGAAGTCCCAAGGCTCCACCGTGCACTCGATATCGCCCTGGAACGTATTGAGGTCCAGCACATCGAGCGTGGCCTGGCTCACCGCCGGCGTCGGCAATCCGGCCAGCCCCATGATCTGCAGGGGCAACTCGGGTGACGGGAGTGACTGCCCCCTGTACTCCACGAAGTAACCGACCTGCACGCTGGCACCGAGATTGGCCGCCACCGCCGAGGGCGGCACGGGGAAGTCGACATGACCGACGGTGCTGCCAGACTCGGAGCCCAATACCGGTGTGCCCAATCCGGGTTGCCCCCTCCAGAAGGCATGAATGACGTGATGAATACTCATCTGCTCATAGGCCACCCGTACCGTTGCGCCGTCGACGGCATTGATCGGGTTCAACAGCGAGCCCGAGGCCTGCAGTACGCTGGGCGCAATCAGTTCAAGACTTTCCTGGAGTACCTTGAGCCTCAGTTCTGGAAACCAGATCGTCGTATTCTCGTCGGCGGGCCCATGACTGTTGACCCCAAAGTGCACGAACAGGTAGCTGCCATCGCGCAGTTTTTCCAGCTCGCCGCGTGGCAGAAGCGTGAGCAGGTCTTCGGATACTTCATCGGGAACGAACGGCTCACCCTGCAACACATCGATACGCACTGAGCTGCCATCATCGCGCTCGCCGATGAGATACAGCCAGGTCGGCTGCCCCGCCTGGGCGAAAGGCCAGCGGGCGACGCGGCATTGGGGATCACTCCTGACGACGTCGAGGTCCAACAGCGCATCAGGTGCTTGTGGCACCTCCGGGGTTGGCAGCGGATCCTTGTTCAGCACCACGAAGGCTATTCCCGGCCAGAACTGGATCGAATGGGATTGCCCACCAAAAGACATGAAAAAATCGAAGAACAGTTTGCTGCCGCCAGGACTCGTGGCGTACACGTCACTGGAAAACCTGCGTTGCCAGCCAAAACGGATATCGGCCTCGGTCACCGGTTCTTGGTGCAGCAGCCGAAAGCCAGGTGGTCTTGAACCGTCGGGCCCTTCGACATGCGCCCACACCGTAACCCGGCAGTCCGACGTGATAAACGGCCAGGCGTCGATTTGAAGGGTGAAATGCCCGTCGTGCAGCGCCGACAGGAACAGGGTGTCATCAATCAACGGCAGCAGCCTTTGCGGCGGAAACGTGCTCGGCCGCGTGACCCTGACATCATCCGCCGGCGACTTGAACGTCTCTTCATCGCGGGTCACCGTGTAGAAAAAACGCGCATACATGTCCAGCACATACCCGACATAGTCATAGGGCACCGTGAAGTGGACCACGCCCTCGGTGTTTCCATACACCGGTTCTATCGGAGCGAACTCTTCATCCGGCAGCAGGCCCGGCCAGCAGAAGCGTATCAGGTCGGTCGGCAGCATGCCGGGGTATCGAACCTCGACCGGCGTGCCCTCCGGCGGCACCAGCAGACTGTCGAGGTGCCCGCCATCGGCGTCCAGCATCCTGGCTTCGGGCAGGTCGAGCTCGGCAAGCGGTTGCTCTTTCATCAGGCACACTCCGGTTCGGAACATGGGCCATCGGCTGCCCGCCGCCACTGCGCGTTGAGCTCATTTGAAGGCGCGCGAGGGGATCATGTCTACTGTCAGAAATGACAGTTTCAGCCATGCAAGGCTGCAAAGTGGACCAACGGTTTCGCACCCTTCTTCCATTAACCATTCGTCGACACTGTCATTTCTGACAGGTAGTCCTTTCTGCCATTTCGGTGTCGAATGAGGCGTAAAGCCCTCGAACGTGCAGCTTTATTCGCGTTGAATGATCTTCACGACTCGCCATCCGGACTTTCGGGTCGCCCTCTTCCGTGACCTGTCAGGAACCCCGACCATGAACGACAGCCTCGATCCCGCGCGCCTCGCCGATGATCCCCAGCCCCTGCGAACCTTCGACCTGAGCCGGCCCGAACCGATCACCCCCGTGCCCTTCAACGAACTCGATCTCTACATCCCCAACAAGACCAGTCCCGTGGTCGGCTTCGACGGCGGCATCAACCGGGCGGCTCTCGATGCCCACCGCGACAAGGGCCTGCAGTGCATCCTGTTGCCCTACCGGCCCATGGCCGAAAACGACTTCATCGAACTGTTCTGCCGCGACACCGTCACCCCCGTCGCCTTTCATACCGTCAGCGATATCGAGGCCGCCAACAATGCCCAGATCCCGCTGTTCATTCCCCGCGCACGCCTGCCCGACGGAACCGCCGACCCGGTGTTCTTTCGCCTGACCCGGGTGAGTGGCAACACCGAAGAAACCGAGCACTTTCGCCTCAAGGTCGACACCGTCTCGCCCGGTGGCCGCAACCCCGTTGCCAGCACCTACTACAACGAAAACCTGGCACTGCCTGTGTTTCCCCAGGACCTGATCGATTTTGGTGTCGGCGAAGGTGACATCGGCATCCCGGTTCCGGTCCGCATCGACTTCTACCCTGCTGTCAGCAACCCGGCAACGGACATCAATCGCGCCGTGCGCGATCGCATCCGCCTGAGCATTGGCGGCCATATCATCGAACACAAGGTCACCGAGGGCGAGGCTGAAAACCAGGAACCGATCACCCTCTGGGTCAATACTGGCGACTGGGCCAGGATCGGCAGCGGCGAACATGTCTGCGAATACGAAGTGGTCGATGAGGTCGGCAACTATTCCGATGGCTGGTCGCCTGCACAGTTGCTTGAAGTGCGTCTCGACGATCAGGCCGAGCCGCTGCTCTACGAGCCCTATGTGGAGGAGTCCGACGAGCACAATGAGCTCGATGCCGATGGCCTCGAAGGCGCCGACGCCACCATTGTCGTGGCGGTTCACCGGGCGGATTTTGCCGTCGGCGATATCATTCGGGTGAGGCTCAACGGCAGGACTTCGGCGGGTCTGCCCGTCGTCCGCCATATCGAGCATCCCGTCGCGGCCAACGAACTGGGACGCACCGCACGCATCCCCTGGGACAACGCCGAGATCCGCGCCCTGATCAAGGGCCGGGTGCAGATTTCCTACGTTCGCATCCGATCGTCCGTTCCGGACCGTGGCTCGCGCAGCGTGATCGTCTATGTGACCGGCACCCAGATCGGCACCGGTCTGCCAGCGCCCACGGTCGAAGGCGCCCCCGGCGACGTACTGCCACCGGACATCGCCTTCCTGATCGTCAACATCAAGGAGTATGTCGGCCAGGATCCGTTCGACCGCATCACCCTGGTACTCGACGGTACCGCTGCCAATGGCCAGTCGTATTACCGGGAAATCGACAATATCGCCGGCACTGGCGACATTGTCTTCCGTTTGCAGAACGGCCCCAACGGCGACATCGCCCGGCTCGAAGGCGGGACCCTGCGCCTCTACTACTGGGTAGAAAATGAGATGGGGAAATTCCCGTCCGAGGACCTGCTGCTCGATGTGGGTGAACCGCAGGCTTCGCTGCCGCCCGTGGAGGTGGATGAAGCCCCACCGCCCGACCAGGTCTTCGACCCCGAGGTTTCCCCGTTCGATGCCAGGGTGCTGATCAAGGCCAACGTGGAGATCATCGAGGGCGATATCATCAACCTCCATGCCGAGGGCAGCGTCGCCGGGGGCAGCGCACCGGTCTTAGTCTTCCCCGTCACCTTGACCTGGGTCGGCAGGGATCTGCCCTTCACCCTCAAGCGCCAGTACATCCTGCCCAACCTGGATCGCTCGATGCGCCTGTATTACACGCTCGCACGGGCCGGGGCACGCCCCCGTTTCTCTCACCTCTTCACCATGAAAGTCGGCGGCACGCTGGACCTGCCGATGCCGCATGTGCTGGAAACCACCGAACCGGGTGGTCATCTGCTCAACCCGACTCATGCACAACACGGGGCAACCATCCGGGTTCGCTATGACGGCATGAAAAACTCGGACGATATCCAGGCGTTCTGGAAAGGGGTAGCGGGATCCGTGGGCAGCCCGGACATTCTCCCCAAACCGGGGAACGAGGGGCAGCAGTACGTCGACTTTGACGTCCCGGAGGCGACTGTCGCCATCAATATCGGCAAGCCGGTGGAGGTCAGTTACACCCTGACACGCGCCGGTACCGCCACACCTTCGATCCCGCTGAACCTGACCATACAGAGCTTGCCCGTTTCGGCCTTGCCGCCGTTGCAGATTCTCCAGGCCAATGCCGGCCAGGTGGATGTCAACGGTACCGTGACTTTCCGGGTCGATGCCTGGCCGTTCTACCGCCAGGGTGACCGGGTCTGGCTCGCGCTGGAAAGCGATAATCCGGGTGGGGGCGTCAATAGATTGCCGATCTGGACGGCATCGCCGATCACCGCCTCGGAATTCGACCAACGCTACCTGAGCGAGATCATTACCAGTCATCCCGAGCATGCCGCCTGGCTCCGAGCCCTGGAACAGGGCAGCGAACTGCGCGTGATCTTCAAGGTAGCCTTCGGTGGCAGTAGCAACGAAGCAGAGGCTCTGGTATTCCCGACGCTCGAATTAAGGGTGGAAAACAACCCGCGCATCCTGACGGCACCGGTCATGCGCGAAGCAGACTTGCTTCATGACGTCCTCAACCTGGTCAAACCCCTCACCAGCGTCACCATCGAAGTTGATTACCACGGCATGCAACTGCAAGACCAGATCACCATGGTCTGGGAGGGTACCGCTGGAACAGGCTCCACATCACAAACCCGAACAGTCACGGCATTGGGGCGCCAGACATTCTCGGTCAGCAATACAGTCATTACGCCCAACCATAATCGAACGGTAAGGATCTACTACCGCGTACTACCGAAGGGGACAATCGAGGAAATGCCGCCATCATCGACGCGAAGCATTTCCATTATCAATACCGTACTGACCGGCCGCGCCATTTATGTTGAGGGTACAGCAGACCATAGGTATATAGTGAGGCCACCCTTTACGCTCATCACTATCCCCCCCAATACTCCAGACTACACCGTGGTGCTGACCACCACTCAGGATACTGCGAATAGGATCACCAGAATTCGTGAAGCCGACTCAAAAGCGATGCACTTCTACTATATCAATCAGATCGGAAGCGAATCTTCCCCACTCTCAAATATACATGCCACCAATGTACCTGGAATCTGGTATCGATTTTTCCTAGATAACATTCCAGCGGCGAACACTGGTCCAAGAATCCAATCTGGAGAATCTACTATCGGCAACGACATTAACAGCAGATTGGCGGTTGAATTTCTAAAAATAGGCACTGTTACCACAGGCACGATTCCGGCTGGCGCTCTATTGGAAGGTGCTCTTGGCACAAACAGGTTGCTGTTTCACAGCCTCGTACTATCCCAAGACATTACATTCAGCTCATAGTTATCTCTTTTATTCAGGGTGGGACACTGGACAAGAGAGGGAGCTTTGCTCCCTCTCTTTTTGCCCATGGTCTGACGAAAAAAGCCTTCAACCACTCGTCGCCACTATCATTTCTGACAGCTAGCAAAGCCCTCCCTCCCGACGTTGAATAATCGTTACGACTCGCCATCCGGGTTTTCGGGTCGCCCTCTTCCACGACGCTCCGGAATCCAGCCATGAACGACCCCGTTGATCCCCTGCTCCCCAGCCAAGAGTCATCGCCAAGCACCGACCCATTGCCAATATGCACCTTCGACCTGAGCCGGCCCGAACTGATCACCCCCGTGCCCTTCAACGAACTCGATCTCTACATCCCCAACAAGACCAGTCCCGTGGTCGGCTTCGACGGCGGCATCAACCGGGCGGCTCTCGATGCCCACCGCGACAAGGGCCTGCAGTGCATCCTCCTGCCCTACCGGCCCATGGCCGAAAACGACTTCATCGAACTGTTCTGCCGCGACACCGTCACCCCCGTCGCCTTTCATACCGTCAGCGATATCGAGGCCGCCAACAATGCCCAGATCCCGCTGTTCATTCCCCGCGCACGCCTGCCAGACGGAGCCGCCGACCCGGTGTTCTTTCGCCTGACTCGGGTGAGTGGCAACACCGAGGAAACCGAGCACTTTCGCCTCAAGGTCGACACCGTCTCGCCCGGTGGCCGCAACCCCGTTGCCAGCACCTACTACAACGAAAACCTGGCACTGCCGGTCTTTCCCCAGGACCTGATCGACTTTGGTGTCGGCGAGGGTGATATCGGCGTCCCGGTCCCCGTTCGCATCGACTTCTACCCTGCTGTCAGCACCCCGGCGACAGACATCAATCGCGCCGTGCGTGATCGCATCCGCCTGAGCATCGGCGGCCATATCATCGAACACAAGGTCACCGAGGGCGAGGCTGAAAACCAGGAACCGATCACCCTCTGGGTCAACACCGGCGACTGGCAAAAGATTGGCAGGGGCGAACATGTCTGCGAATACGAAGTAGTCGATGAGGTCGGCAACTATTCCGATGGCTGGTCGCCAGCACAGCTGCTTGAAGTGCGTCTCGACGATCAGGCCGAGCCGCTGCTCTACGAGCCCTATGTGGAGGAGTCCGACGAAAACAATGAGCTCGATGCCGATGGCCTCAATGGGGCCAATGCCACCATCGTCGTGTCAGTTCATCGAGACGCTTTCGAGGCTGGCGATACCCTTCGGGTGAGGCTCAACGGCAGGACCTCGGCGGGCTTGCCCGTCGTCCGCTACCTCGAACACACCGTCGTTGCCAGCGAACTGGGACGCACCGCACGTATTCCCTGGGCCAACGCCGAGGTCCGCGCGCTCATCAAGGGCCGGGTACAGATTTCCTACGTCCGCATTCGCGAGTCCGTCCCGGACCGTGGCTCGCACAGCGTGATCGTCTATGTGACCGGCACCCAGATCGGCACCGGTCTACCAGCGCCCACGGTCGAAGGCGCACCCGGTGATGTACTGCCACCGGACATCGCCTTCCTGATCGTCAATATCAAGGAGTATGTCGGCCAGGATCCGTTCGACCGGATCATCCTGGTGCTCGACGGCACCTTTGCCAATGGCCAGTCCTACTACAAGGAAATCGACGGTATTGCCGGTGAGGGCGACATCGTCTTCCGTTTGCAGAACGGCCCCAATGGCGACATCGCCAGGCTCGAAGGCGGGACCCTGCGCCTCTACTACTGGGTAGAAAATGAGATGGGGAAATTCCCGTCCGAGGACCTGCTGCTCGATGTGGGTGAACCGCAGGCCTCCTTGCCGCCCGTGGAGGTGGATGAAGCCCCACCGCCCGACCAGGTCTTCGACCCCGAGGTTTCCCCGTTCGATGCCAGGGTGCTGATCAAGGCCAACGTGGAGATCATCGAGGGCGATATCATCAACCTCCATGCCGAGGGCAGCGTCGCCGGGGGCAGCGCACCGGTCTTCGTCTTCCCTGTCACCTCGACCTGGGTCGGACGAGATCTGCCTTTCACCCTCAAGCGCCAGTACATCCTGCCCAACCTGGATCGCTCGATGCGCCTGTACTACACGCTCGCACGGGTCGGGGCACGCCCCCGTTTCTCTCACCTCTTCACCATGAAAGTCGGCGGCGCGCTGGACCTGCCGATGCCGCATGTGCTGGAAACCACCGAGCCGGGTGGTCATCTGCTCAACCCGATTCATGCACAACACGGGGCAACCATCCGGGTTCGCTATGACGGCATGCACAACTCGGACGATATCCAGGCGTTCTGGAAAGGGGTAGCGGGATCAGTGGGCAGTCCGAACATTGTTCCCAAACCGGGGAACGAGGGGCAGCAGTACGTCGACTTTGACGTCCCGGACACGGCTGTGGCCATCAATATCGGCAAGCCGGTCACGGCCAGCTACACGATGACGCGCGCCGCTACGGCCACCCCTTCCGCGCCCCTGAACCTGACTATCCAGGGCCTACCGGATTCAGCCCTGCCGCCCTTGCAGATCCTGGAGGCCAACTCGGATCGGGTAGATGTCAACGGCACCGTGACGTTCCGGGTCGATGCCTGGCCGTTCTACCGCCAGGGTGATCGGGTCTGGCTAGCCCTGGAAAGCAACAACCCGGACGGAACACTCAGTCGGCTACCGATCTGGACCGCATCACCGATCAACGAGGTGGAATTCAATCAGAAATTCCTGAGCCGAGTCATTACCAGCAATCCCGACTACGCCACCTGGCTGCGAGCGCTGGAGCACGGCACTCAACTGCGCGTGACGTTCAAGGTGGTCTTTGGCGGCGGCTCGAATGAAGCCGATGCGCTGACGTTCCCGTTGCGCAGCTATATCGTCCATAACGCGGTACAGGTAGAGGCCCCGACCATTACCTCTGTCAAAGGTGCCAACGGCAACGAGATTGACAATGACACCAAGGTGGTGACGGCAACTGTGACAATCACGGGGACGGCCCCCAATGGACAAGAGGTGGAGATTCGGGACGGCAGTAACGTCCTGCGCACAGTCGCCGCCAACGCCAGCGGTATCTGGACCACAACACCGGCACTGACCGTGACAGCCAAGGGCTACAGCATCACCGCGCGCGGTCTCTATGGCAGCAACCCGATATCCGCGCCACCGCGCACTTTTACTGTAGTCGCGTCGGCCATTCCAACCATCACCACCATCAAGAACGCCGTTGGCGGTGACATCGCCAATGGCTCCACCGTGGTCACCACAACAGTGACGGTCACAGGTACCGCCCCCGATGGACAGCAAGTGGAAATTCGCGACGTCAACAACGTGATCGGCACCGCCACCGCCAACAGCAACGGTGTCTGGAGCTCCTCCGCATTGCCGGTAACGAACAAGGCCTACAGCATCACCGCGCGCGGCGTCTATGGCAGTAATCCCGTCTCCACACCGCCGCGCACCTTTACCGTCACCGCGCTGGTGCCTCCTACCTTGACTTCCGTGAAAGATCCCAAGGGGGCTGAAGTCGAGCAAGGGACCACTACCCGGGAAAGGGTTTTCACGCTGACTGGGGGCGCCAGCAATCTTCAACACGTCCAGATCGAAGACGGCAACGGCCCCTCGGTTGACGTCCTGGGCACCACAGCTGCCAACGCCTCTGGTATTTGGACCTTCACAACATCCACCCGGCCAACCGGCGGAAGAAGGCTTTATGCCCGGTCGCTCTATCACCCCTCTACGGTTTTTTCGAACGTACGCACCTTTAACGTCGTCGACGAGGTGAAACCGATTATTACTGGCGTACATACCTCCTCAGGACTTTCAGTCCCCCACAATGGCACCACGAACCAGACGAGCCTGACACTCTCTGGCACCGCAACGCCCAACTCCACGATAGAGGTACGCAATGGTGGGGATATCCTCTTGAGCACCGGTGTCAACGGTTCCAACGCCTGGAGCGGCCACATCAATAACTTATCGGAAAAGAAATACGATCTTGTCGCTAAAATAGTGGGTGGGACACTTTCATCGGATATCAGGACTTTTACGGTGCAATTACACCCGCCTCTGGCCATGGATACCTCACCGATGGTCCTGAATGGAAAAGCCATCCGTACCAGCCTCGGTTGGCCGCAGACCGGAAACGATTTTCTCAACAACACGGCTACCCGCACACCGACGGCAGGTTCCGGCTCATACACCTACAGCTCGAACAACATCAGCATCGCCCCCGTATCGGAAACAGGCAAAGTCGTAGGCTTGAGAAATGGCAGTGCACGGATCACCGTTCGGGACGAGCGGACCGGGCAAACCCTGGGATATGACGTGACGGTCAGCAATGTGTGGGAATTGAATATCAATAATTCACGACTGGCATCTCATGAAGCGAATACCTGGAGAATCAACAGGAGAGGAAGCAATTTACCTCAGAGTGATATGGACTTGTTGAAAAGGTATTACACCAGCCCATTTCCAAGGAGTAACTTACTGCAAAATGCATATTGGTGTGATACCTCGGGCGCCGGTTGTAGCCTAGGCCAGAACCTGGTCTATTCATCAACCAATGGAAATGTTTCCTGCAGCCCGACATCTGCCAGCCATTGGGGAGCATTTTGCATAACCGCACACAATTGAAAATCCATCCATGTTTTTTTGAACCGGATTTAAACGCTGTGAAAGGGGAGCCCGGCTCCCCTTCCCTTTTCATCAGACCCGCGCCAAGCCACCTCCACCACTCGTCGCCACTGTCATTTCTGACAGCTAGCCAGCCCCTCCCTCCCGGCGTTGAATAATCTTCACGACTCGCCATCCGGGCTTTCGGGTCGCCCTCTTCCGTGACCTGTCAGGAACCCCGACCATGAACGACAGCCTCGATCCCGCGCGCCTCGCCGATGATCCCCAGCCCCTGCGAACCTTCGACCTGATCCGGCCCGAACCGATCACCCCCGTGCCCTTCAACGAACTCGATCTCTACATCCCCAACAAGACCGCCCCCGTAGTCGGCTTCGACGGCGGTATCAACCGCGCGGCCCTCGATGCCCATCGCGACAAGGGCCTGCAGTGCATCCTCCTGCCCTACCGGCCCATGGCCGAAAACGACTTCATCGAGCTGTTCTGCCGCGACACCGTCACCCCCGTCGCCTTTCATACCGTCAGCGATATCGAGGCCGCCAACAATGCCCAGATCCCGCTGTTCATTCCCCGTGCACGCCTGCCAGACGGAGCCGCCGACCCGGTGTTCTTTCGCCTGACTCGGGTGAGTGGCAACACCGAGGAAACCGAGCGCTTTCGCCTCAAGGTCGATACCGTCTCGCCCGGTGGCCGCAACCCCGTTGCCAGCACCTACTACAACGAAAACCTGGCACTGCCGGTGTTTCCCCAGGACCTGATCGACTTTGGTGTCGGCGAAGGTGACATCGGTGTCCCGGTCCCGGTCCGCATCGACTTCTATCCGGCGATCAGCAACCCGGCGACGGACATCAATCGCGCCGTGCGCGATCGCATCCGCCTGAGCATTGGCGGCCATATCATCGAACACAAGGTCACCGAGGGCGAGGCTGAAAACCAGGAACCGATCACCCTCTGGGTCAATACCGGCGACTGGGCCAGGATCGGCAGCGGCGAACATGTCTGCGAATACGAAGTGGTCGATGAGGTCGGCAACTATTCCGATGGCTGGTCGCCTGCACAGTTGCTTGAAGTGCGTCTCGACGATCAGGCCGAGCCGCTGCTCTACGAGCCCTATGTGGAGGAGTCCGACGAAAACAATGAGCTCGATGCCGATGGCCTCGAAGGCGCCGACGCCACCATTGTCGTGGCGGTTCACCGGGCGGATTTTGCCGTCGGCGATATCATTCGGGTGAGGCTCAACGGCAGGACTTCGGCGGGTCTGCCCGTCGTCCGCCATATCGAGCATCCCGTCGCGGCCAACGAACTGGGACGCACCGCACGCATCCCCTGGGACAACGCCGAGATCCGCGCCCTGATCAAGGGCCGGGTGCAGATTTCCTACGTTCGCATCCGATCGTCCGTTCCGGACCGCGGCTCGCGCAGTGTGGTCGTCTATGTCACCGGCGCCCAGGCCGGCACCGGCCTGCCAGCGCCCACGGTCGAAGGCGCGCTCGGCGATGTACTGCCGCCGGACATCGCCTTCCTGACTGTGAACATCAAGGAGTACCTGGGCCAGGAACCTTTCGACCGCATCACCCTGGTACTCGACGGCACCGCTGCCAATGGCCAGTCGTATTACCGGGAAGTCGACGATATCGCCGGCACTGGCGACATTGTCTTCCGCCTGCAGAACGGCCCCGATGGCGATATCGCCCGGCTCGAAGGCGGCACCTTGCGCCTTTACTATTGGGTGGAAAACGCGATGGGGAAATTCCCGTCCGAAGACTTGGTGCTCGATGTGGGCGAACCGCAAGCTTCGCTGCCGCCCGTGGAGGTGAACGAAGCCCCACCACCCGATCAGGTCTTCGACCCCGAGGTTTCCCCGTTCGATGCCAGGGTGCTGGTCAAGGCGAACGTGGAGATCATCGAAAACGACATCATCAACCTCCACGCCGAAGGCAGTGCCCCCGGCGGAAGTGCGCCGCCTTTCAGCTTTCCCGTCACCGCGGCCTGGGTCGGCCGGGACCTGCCGTTCACGCTCAAGCGCCAGTACATCCTGCCCAACCTGGATCGCTCGATGCGCCTGTACTACACCCTCGCCCGGGCCGGCGAGCGGATCCGCTTTTCCCATCCCTTTGTCATGAAGGTGGGGAGTGCGCTGGAACTGCCCGTGCCTCATGTGCTGGAAAGCACCATTACCGGACCTGACACCGCGACAATCAACCCGCTGCACGTCGACTCGCCACCAATGGTCACCCTTCGCGTCGAATACAGCCCGATGTATCCCAGCGACAACATCACCGTGCACTGGGCCGGCAAGCCGGGTATCGGCACACCCGACATCGAGCCCAAGTCAGGTCTGGCCTCGGGCCGAGTCGACTTTTCGGTACCCAGCAGCGCGGTCGCGGCGGCCATCGGGGGCGATTGCCAGGTGAGCTACAGCGTGGAACGCGGTGGAGCCACCACCCCGTCCCCAACCCTGCATGTCAGTGTGTCCGAGTTCAATCAGGCCGACCTGCCAAGGCCCAAATTCTATGCGGATAATGTCGAAGTGACTGGCAGTACGCTCGATGTCACCAAGGCCATCAAGGTGCGCCTGCTTTCCTGGCCGCTGATCGCCGTGGGGCAGAAAGTCTGGTTGCGGCTAACGAGCTTTGCACACAATCACACCCTATGGGAGGCCGCCACGGTTTCGGCGGCATGGATCAGCACCGGTTATGCGGAAATATCGGTACCGGCCAGCTACTTGAATGGGCTGGGCCATGGCAATTCACTGTCGGCAACGTTCAAGGTGACATTCGACCACAGCAGCGTCGAGGCCAACGCCACGACTTTTCCGTACCGTATGGTAACCGTGCAAAATCAGCCCGCGCTCATTATCGATACATCGCCAATGATACTGAATGGCCGAGCCGTCATAGTCGACTTTGACTGGCCAAGAACCGGTACAGATTATCCAGGCAATACCAGCACGCGCACGCCTTCCTCCGGAACGCCACCGTACGCCTATAGTTCAAGCAATTCGAATATAGCCTCAGTAGCAGGCGGAAAGGTGACAGGACAACGAAATGGAAGCGCCACCATTACCGTAAGGGATCAATCTGGCCAAACCAAGACATATAGCGTACAAGTCAGCAATGTAAAAAGACTTGTTGCCACACATACGCTCATGACGTACACAAACTACCAAGCCTGGGTTTCCAGCATGGGAGGAATAGATCTGGCCGACTATTCTTATCAAATGCTCCTTTACTACAAAACGCCTCTCCCCCCAATCCACGCTACAGTAAAATATTACTGGGTACTCGGGCGTTCAGGATGCCCTCACCCGGATGAGAGAACTACATACTACTTCAACAACCAGACTCCAGTCACAAGATGCATTAGTCCCACAACACTATGTGGGGGTCTTTGCCTTGTCAACAGATAAAAATCCGCTATAAAAACAACATCTGAAAACGAGGTACCAGACCAGCAAAAACCAAAAGAGGAAGCCAAGGCTTCCTCTTTCGGTTTACACGAACCGCTTACCAGCTATAACGCAGCCCGACATTGACGCCCCACGGCTGGTCGATCTTCTCGCCCTTGCTGTAGTCCAGGTCGGCATGCATCGCCCACTTGTCGTTCAGCGAAACCGCGACACCGGTGCCCACTTCGAAACGCGAACCCGACAGGTCGTTGTGGAAGCGGTTGTCGTTGACCTGCACGGTGTTGTTCTTGGCGAACTCCTGCACGAAGGCACCACGAACATAAGGCTGGGCCACGCGACCATCGCCGATGTCGAAGTTGCGGCCGCCGGTCACGCCGACCTTGCCGAGCAAGGACAGGGTACGACCGTTTTCCGCCTTCAGGCCGTTATCCAGCGTGTAGTCCTTGGCCCCGATCGCCATCGCCGTCACCTGCACCGCTGGCTCGACGAAGTAGTCGTTGTCCAGCTTGATGTGCTTGCCGAACTCACCGGACACACTGGCGCCCAGGTCCTTGTAGTTGCCCTTGGCTTTCTGGCCGTCGCTGAGCAGCACCGACGACTTGTTGTGGAAGCTGTTGAGCTTGGCCACGCCATCGAAGTAGTAGCCGCTCTGCGCGTCCAGCCAGGTGGCGTAACCGCCGACATAGGTGCTGTGCACGGTGCCGTGGGTACCACGGCCCAGGTTCAGGTCGGACTTGCTGTAGCCCGCCATCACGCCGGCCAGCCACTGCCCGTCACCGAGCGGCAGGCGGCCGTCGGCACCGAGGGAAATCCCCTGCTGGACCTGGTCATAGGCACCGCCCTTGCCGGCGTCGACCTGGTGCTTGTTGCCGTAGGTACGTACCCAGCCGCCACTCTGGCCGCCATTGAAGCGCAGCTCGCCCATGCGCGAACGCAGGGAGGTCAGCTCGCCGTACATCACGGTCGGTGCGACGTTGGCCAGGGCCAGCACCGAACGGGTGCCAGGGCTGATGACCTTGGTCGACGGGTCCAGGTGCCAGTCCTTGCCATCGTTGTCGGCGATCAGGCTGTAGGAGTAGGTGCCGACGTCGACACGGTCGCCCAGCAGGCTGAAGGTCGCACCGCCGTCGGCGGTACGCACCACGTGCAAGCGATCCTCGGACAGCGGGTCGGCACCGCTGCTGCTGATCAGCAGCTTGTGCTCGCCCTCGGAAGTACCGGTGACGTTGAGGAAATCCCCCTGCAGATGGGCGAAATCGGCGGTCATGATGAAGGTGCCGCTGCCCGCGAGGTTTTCCACGTCCAACTGGTAGAAGGCGCCCGGGTCGCCGAACTTGACGTTGCCACCGGCCATGTTCAGGTCGCCGATGCTCTGGTGGTCGGTCATGACCCAGGTCGCGTCGCTGTTGAGCGCCAGGCTGTCGACGTTGTCCAGGCGACCGGTGAGCACCGAACCGTTGTTCAGGGCTACGTGGGCGATGCCATCGACGTCCTTGACCAGATCACCGGTCATGGATGCGCC
Organism: Pseudomonas sp. UTLPPB19802; assembly: GCF_059730225.1. Lineage (NCBI taxonomy): Bacteria > Pseudomonadati > Pseudomonadota > Gammaproteobacteria > Pseudomonadales > Pseudomonadaceae > Pseudomonas > Pseudomonas sp. UTLPPB19802. Next base: position 2,366,391 of record NZ_AP048545.1, on the reverse strand, counting down.
GTCCAGACTCAGGTCCAAGGTGCTGTTGTTGCCGACCTGGATATTGCCGTTCAGATTGCTGTTGGCAACGCGCATGTTGGCGTTGGCTCCGCCGCTCAACTGCAGCATGTTGCCGTTGCCACCGGTCAAGGTGGTGCCGTTGCGGACATCGATTTCAGCGGTGATGTCCTGGCTGACGGCAATCGCCGCACCGGCCTGGCCGACCACCTGCACACCGTCCAGGGTCATCGCCGCGCCTTCATCGCTGGAACGGATCACCCGAATCCCGTGATTGCCGCCAGTGATACTGCCGCCGTTGGCGGTCAACTGGCCACCGAACATGGTTACGCCATTGCCGGTCGCGTTGGTGCCCACGACATCCGTTGCGTTCAGGATCAGATGGCTTTGTGTGCTGACGTTGGCGCCTGCGGAGGCCCCGATGATCACCGAGCGATTGACCTCGGCGACGGAACCGTTACCCTGGGAACCCACCAGCAGCCCGGTGCCGCCATCGCTGGTTATCCTGACGTCATTGAGCAAGGCGCTGGAGTCATACAGGACAATGCCATGGACATTGTTACCGCTGACGGTCACTGCCCCGCCATTGAAATTCACCGTGGAGCCTTCCCGTGCGTCAATTTCACGGGTCGTTGCACCGTTGACGGTCAAGGTCGCCGCACGGGTCAGTTCATAGCGGTCAGGGCGGGTGCCTTCCTCGATGATCAAGCTGCCGCCGATAACAGGTTTGGCGAGCGCTTCAAGACTCACCAGCGACAAAGGCATGAATGCAAAAAGACCGGTGGCCTTGATCAAATGCGAATAGTTGAAACGTTTAATATTGAAACAGGACATTTAAAACGAACCTCCAAGTGCTTTACTGGCTATAAAAGCCAATACAGTCCACCGATAACGGGCTTGGCTTTCAGAGGTGCATAAAGTACAGAGAGGATTGGAATTAAAATGTAGGATTTTTCCTGCTTAAGCGAAGGAATAATTTTACTTTTATGTTTACTTCATAATAAAACAGAGGCCTCCTACGGCCTCTGTTTAATGGACAAGTGTCGAATCCGATGATGTTTCCTCAGGCCGAGCAGACCGAACCATCACCGTTCTGGCGACTCAGCACGGCTCTTCTTTCACCTGAACGGCCACCATTGATTCCGTCAGCCGATTCCATTCGATAGAAAATCACCGCCCTGCCGACCAGCACTGTCGAGATGTAGGGATCGTAAGGCACCAGGTAGGCTTCCCCCGGATGTCCCGGCAAGTCATGGTCGGTGGTGACCGGTGGCAGCGGGATATCTTCCCCGCGGGAAGCCTCCACCGGGGTACCGTTGGAGACCGGCTCCCAGACCACCCAGTTCAAGAACAGCTTGTCACCCGCCTTGATGTTTTTCGGGTCGAGGATATTGACCCGAACGCCAAGCTCAGGTCGGTGATTACAGTTGATGGCGGTGACGACCGCATTCTGCGGATCGCGGAAGGTCGGCAAGGCCAGGTCGACGATTTCGAAAATCGCGACCCTGACTTCCTGGGGCTCGGATTGCGCGCGATTGGCGTTGCTGGCGCTGCTGAACTCGTAATAGACCGGAATCAGCCCGTTCTTCTCCAACTCGATCACCGCCCAGGGCACATCCAGGGTGAAATTCCCATCGGCAACCTCCTCGGGGGTCACCTCATGCGGCGTTGGGAAAACTGGCTGGTTGCCCCAGTACACCTGGACAAAGTGCCCGGCCAGCACATCGGCGGGAACCGGGAAATGTATGAGGGCATCCGCGTCCCTGTCACTCGGCCCCAACTTGTTGAGTTCGCCAGTGACCGTGGATTCGATGACCGGAATGGGAAGGTCCGGGTTAATGGGACCTGGCGTCTCCTCATCGCCACCGGGCACGAACAGATCGACATCCACATCAACGCTCGGACTCCACTCCGTCACGTAGTTTCCACGGTGCACCCTGTAGCGTAATACGGCGGTATAGGGCGCCAACAGACCACCGGACCTAAGCGCCTCCCACGTCAAGTCCACGTAGTAGATCGGACTGAGCCGGGGAATGTCATGGAAAAAGACATACCCGTCAAAGTCGATCTCGAGCCTGTCCCCGGGAACCGCCTTGTCATAGGCGATTTCGATTTGCGGCGGCACATTGGCGTCGTCCCGATCAATCGGGGCCAAGGGCACAACCGGCGCCCGCAGGTTATCCGGGCGCGGATGCAGCAGCACCAGCAATTCCGCCACATGGGTGGTTTTCTGGCTGATGTTGCCGGCCCTGTCTTCCAGGGTATAGGTGATCAGCTTGTCGCCTTCGCCGGCCGCCAGGATGTCCGCAGCCGGGATGATAATCTGCACTTCGCCCGTGGCGGCGGCCAGTTCCCGGGTAGCAATGGGCACCGTATCGAAGAAGTTCCAATAGACCTTGACGATATCGTAAGGCTTGCGATCCGCCCATGGGGGAATGGTAAGCACGAGTTCATCGTTATTGTCGGCCAGTTGTTCGGGAGTGATCGTCCCCTCGACGATCCAACCAGGAAGCTCCACCGGATCAGCCGGGCTTCCCCCGGTGGGATTGACGCGGTCAATGGTGAAGGTCAAGTTTCCGGAAATGTCCTTGTTCCCATCCCATCTTTCAACCTCGTAACGGAATACATTGGTGCCGTTATTACCAAACCGATCTTCGGTATAGGTGCGCTCTACCGGAAGCTGTGGCTCTACGGGCCCAAGCAGAGCAAATTGATCGAAGATGACGTTATTGAGAAATACGGTCACATGATCGGTAAAGTCGGCAGGATCATCACCCATTTCCGGTTCCGGCGCCGGGTTTTCCCAACCCGGAAGACTGATCCTTACACCATTGGCCAACAGTTCATCCTTGTGTATCAGGTTTGGCTGACCGTCAACCCTGTCCGGTAGGGTATTGTGAATATCCGGCGCAGCGATGATCGCCAGAGGACCACTTCTGGGGGCTCGCGCATTCGCCGCGCTTCGAACTTCTGCACGCTGCAGTTCGGCCTCCAGGTTCTTTTTGGGTGTCCGCATGTCAATGGCTCCAGGCAGTGGGGAGATGATCGGGCGTTGTCCGCGCCGAACACCTGACGGTAAGAGATCGAACCCGCTACCACTCGCTGGTACTGACAAATCCGCCGGTGATACGACAGTGGGGGAAAGTCATTAAAGAACGCTTCGGGAGAAATTACATCCTGTCAACTTTGACAGGTGCGCAAAGCCGGAAAATATGCATCGGCAAAAACAGTGCTGAAGTTGCCCACCGACGCCAAGTTCCAGAATAACAAGCCTCGCCGTCATTTCGAAAAAACCTGGCCCGCGACTATCACTTTCTGCAATGAAAACCGACTCTTTTCTGCTTGATGGCTACTTATGTGAGCCCTCTTGCATTCGCCTCGAAAAAACGGGAGGTGTTCACCCTCCCGCTTCGAGCGAGCGCCCCTGTTGCACCATTATTCAATCCGCAACCTCATCACCCAGGCAGGGCGCAGAGCCGGGACGGGTCAGGTCGATCGATACCCATGCATCTTCCGAGTTCCCAAAACCGCCATCAGCCTTGTTCAGGTCGTAGTAGGCGTCCGCCGAACCATAGGACGGAGTCAGTCCGGGCAACGTGATATAGGGGCTGAACGGAATGAGGAAGGTATAACCGTCCACCGCTTCACTGTCCCCGAGGGTATGCCTGAAGGATCTCACCGTCTCGGGAAAAGGCGCTCCCGTGGCGTTCGGGGTCGGGTAGCTTTGCCAGTGCAGGACAACTTCGTCCCCCGTCGTCAGGCGGCTTGAATCTCCGGGAATATGCACATGCACACCCAACCAGGGAGACGGCAGGGTATTGCAGTTGATGAAGCGCCGGACGGCGTGGAGGAACTCCGGAGACTTCAACCCCGCGATCCGGTCGATGGCCACCCGAACCGGCGTGGGCCGGGAGCGCTGGCGATTCACGCCATTGTCGGTCCAGTAGTAGACCGGCAACGCGGGGTGGCTGCCATTGGCTTCGACAAACGCCCACGGCACGAAAAAGACGGCCTCCGTGTCACCCGCACGCACTGTATAGACCGCTGCCTGCTTGCTGTCATCGCCCCACATCAACTCCAGGCGCACACCCGGTCGCGGATTCGCATAGAGCGGCGCCACCACCCGTATGCTGGTATCACGGTCGGCCAGGGTGATGACGTTGTCGGCGGTGATGCCCTTGACCGTGACCGGGTAGAGCCCTGGGTTGATCGGATCCGGTCCCTCGGGGTCGGGACCGGCGACGGTCAGGTCGACTTCGAAGAAATTATCCGGGGAGGAGACGTAGGGCGCCCCCCGATAGAGGCGGTAAAACACCACGGCGGGCACCCGTGCATCGAAGCCGCCGGAGGAGACGATATCCCAGGAAACGGCCCGAGAGACGGGCCACACCGGGATCGGTCCTTCCACGGTAAAGGAAGCCAGCTCGTGGATGTTCCAGTAGATGCGCACGACATCACCGATCTCGGCATCGACGATTTCCTGGATGACCACCACCGTGGGCGCGCGGGCATCGGTCAGGTCGATCACCCCGTCGCTGTCGGCCAGCGGCACATCGGGGCGTGGCAAGCGGATGGGCAGCGTGCTCAGCGACACGCTGATGGCCGAGGGAGGGTCGCAAAACGGACCGATGTTGCCGGCCCGGTCCGCAAGACGGTAGGAGGCATACCGCAGGCCTGAACCGTGGGCACGAATGTCCGCCTCAGGGAAGGTGATCTCGATGGGAGCACCCGAAGCGTGCGCCCGCGTGATCGATAGCGCCCCCACACGCCCCAGATGCGCGGTGGGCGACCAATAGAAGATGACCTCGTCTTCGGTCTTGATATCCGACCATCGGGGCACCAGGGCGGTCGCACCCCGGTGGGTGTTCAGGTAGGCCTCGGTGATGCCGTTCTGCATCACTTCATCATCGAAAATCAGCTCACCACCCGGATTGCCTTGGTGAGGTGGGGTCTGATCGTAGTTGACGGCCGCAATGAAGGAGTGGCTGGTGCCGATGATGTTGCCATCGACCCGGTAGGACAGCCGGTGCACGCCGGGCCCCAACAGCTCGGGCGGCACATCCACCTCGATGGGGAAGACATCCTCCAGCTCGTAGGCGCCGATGATGGAGAGGGTCAGTTCCGGGATATCCTGATTGTCGAGGATGAACGTCACCTCGGTTTCCTGTTCATCTTCCTCATGCGCGGTGAATGGCCAGGGATTTTCGATGACGATCCGCAAGGGCAGCGGCTGAAAATAGAGGGGCAATGTGTAGCTGGTCTCATCCCACAGACGCTCCAGCACATCACGAAAGACCAGGGCCTCCAATGATCGAGGCGCATCAATCTCCCCGGCAGGTCGAGACCGCTCATGGGCGGCCCCTCCTACGGAGGCAGCCCTCACGGTTTTGGATTCGGACATTTGCATTCTCCTTGGGAAATGATCAACGAAGCGGCCGTTGACCACCGGGCAGGTGCAGGACCCACCGAAAAGGCCGTGGAGAACATTTAATGCGCAAAGGTGCGGGGCGGATACTGTCAGAAATGACAGGTCGCGGAGCCTTACGTCCGATAAGTGCAGGCTCCGTTCGCGACTGGGCCGCAATGGCCGGGCGACTTTCAGGCGCCCGCCACGCCCTTCTGCGGAAAGGGCTTGAAGGCGATTACAACGCGGGCAGTGCCCACTCGATCGGCGCCAGGCCGTTCTGTTCGAGGAACTTGTTGGTCCGGCTGAAATGCCCGCAGCCGAGGAAACCACGATAGGCCGACAGCGGCGACGGATGCACCGACTTGAGCACCAGGTGCTTGGTGGCGTCGATCAGTTTCTGCTTGCCCTGGGCATGGGCGCCCCACAGCAGGAACACCAGCTTGTCCTGACGCTCGCTGACCACTTCGATGATCCGATCGGTGAAGAACTGCCAGCCCTTGTTGGCATGGGAGGCGGCATTGCCACGCTCGACTGTCATGGTGGTGTTGAGCAGCAGCACGCCCTGCTCGGCCCAGCTTTGCAGGTAGCCGTGGTTGGGGATATCGATGTTCAGGTCGCGCTGCAGTTCCTTGTAGATATTGACCAGCGAAGGCGGCGTCGGTACGCCCGGCTGTACCGAGAAGCACAGGCCATGGGCCTGTCCAGGGCCGTGGTACGGATCCTGGCCGAGGATCACCACCTTGACCTGGTCCAGCGGCGTGCTGTTCAGCGCGTTGAAAATCAGCGGGCCGGGCGGATAGATCTGTTTGCCGGCGGCATGCTCCTGGCGCAGAAATTCACGCAACTCGGCCATATAGGGTTTGTCGAACTCTTCACGCAGCGCGTGTTTCCAGCTCGGTTCGAGTTTGATGCGGTCGTCGTCGGTCATTGGAAACAGGTGTCCGGAAATAACAATGGGCGGACACTAGGGAAAGCCCACCGCGCTTGTCAATTGATCCTACGCATTACCGGCAGTTTCCCACACAAGGATCATACTGAGGATTCAACCCGCAGTCAGAGGTCGCGATGAACCTGCTTTTCGAAGAACTCATCGGCAACGATGGCGCACGAATCGGCGTCGCCAGCCTGGATGCCGAACATACTCTCAACGCCCTGTCCCTGCCGATGATCACGGCACTGCACGAACGGCTCGATGCCTGGGCCAGAGACCCTCACATCGTTTGCGTACTGTTGCGCGGCAATGGCGCCAAGGCGTTCTGCGCCGGCGGCGAAGTACGCAGCCTGGCCGAAGCCTGCCGCGCCCGGCCAGGCGAAGTCCCCGCACTGGCCGCGGCATTTTTCGCTTCCGAATACCGTCTCGACTATGCCTTGCACACCTACCCCAAACCGCTGGTCTGCTGGGGGCACGGCTATGTGCTGGGCGGTGGCATGGGCCTGCTGCAAGGGGCCAGCATCCGCATCGTCACGCCGGGCAGCCAACTGGCGATGCCGGAAATCGGCATCGGCCTGTATCCGGATGTCGCCGGCAGTTGGTTCCTCTCCCGCCTGCCTGGCAAGCTGGGGCTATTCCTCGGCTTGACTGGCGCCCGGATGAATGCCCGCGACGCTATCGACCTAGGCTTGGCCGATCGCATGCTGCATGACGAGCAACAGGACGAACTGATCGACGGTCTGTTGCAACTCAACTGGCAGGAGCATGTGCCGCTGCAACTCAACAGCCTGCTCAAGGCCCTGGAACACCAGGCACGCGAGCAGCGTCCGCCAGCACAATGGCTGCCACGCAGGGAACGCATCGATGCATTGCTGGACGTGGCGGACGTCGGTTGTGCGTGGAAGGTGCTGGTGCAACACGCCGAAGACGCCGACAGCCTGCTGGCCAGGGCGGCGAAGAGCATGCGGGACGGCTGTCCGTTGACCGCCCACCTGGTCTGGGAACAGATCGCCCGGGCGCGCCACCTGTCACTGGCCGAGGTGTTCCAGATGGAGTACACGCTCAGTCTCAATTGCTGCCGCCACCCGGAGTTCAGTGAAGGCGTGCGCGCCCGGCTGATCGACAAGGACCAGCAGCCGCGCTGGCACTGGCCGGATGTGACGAGCGTGCCACGGGCAGTGGTCGAGGCGCACTTCCACAAGGTCTGGGAAGGGCGCCATCCACTGGCGGACCTCTCGAGTTACTGAAGGGGAACAGCCGCTCTTGCGGTGAGCAGACCCTGTGGCGAGCGGGCTCGCCCTAACGCCGTTCAGTTAAGGTTCTTTGTAGGAGCCGGGCTTGCCCGCGAACCGACGCAAGGCGGCCATTCAACCGGATCGGCGGTGTCGATGCGGGCCTGTTCGCGGGCAAGCCACGCTCCTACAGAAGGCGGCTTGCGCTTAACTGAACAGCATTAGGGCTAGCCACAAGGTGTCATCTAGTGGCCACGGCCCCCACCGTGTCCGCCGCGCCCACCGCGTCCGCCGTGATCCCCGTGGTCACCGCGACCACCACCATGATCCCCCCAACCCTGGTAAGGGTGCCCCCAGCCCCGATTCGGATAGGGTCGTGGCGGCGACGCGTAGTAGCGCGGCGCTGGCGCCGAATAGTAGCGCGGTTGCGGCGCGTAATAACGCGGGCGCGGTGCGTAGTAATAGTCTCGCTGGTAGTAGGAGCCACCGCCGTAGTACACCGGGGCAGGCGAGGTGTAGACATCGGAACGGTAATAGCTGCCGCCGCCATCGTAGTAAGGCGCGCACGCAGAGAGAGTCAAAGCCAGGCTTGCCGTGAGAAGAAGTCGAGAGTACATGGCGGCCTCCCGGACCGCGAAGAAGCCAGGCCAGCGACGCTGGTTGGCATGCGCCGACGGGGATGTCGACGCATACCTCTAAGACCCTGAAACCCTCATGAAGTGCCGTTTACGCAATATTTGGAAACATGCCTTCCACGGCATCCGGGAGATTCGCGCGACCGGCTCAGGGACGCGCGTTGAGCTGTTGCTGCAGGTTCTGGATCTGGCTTTGCAGGGTGTTGATATTGCGCGTGACCTGGCCGCGGAAGGCATCGAATTCCGCCGTGCTGGCGCCCTGCACTGATGCGCCCGACGCCTGGCGATTGTCCTGCTCGCTCTTGAGCACGATCATGTCCTGCTCCAGGCGCTCCAGAGCTGCACTCGGATTACCCTGCTTCTTCAGCGCAGCGATATCGGCGGCATGGCTCTTGAGCTCGGCGTCGAGCTTGCCGCTGTCCGACTGGCTCGCCTTCAGTGCCGCCAAGTCGGTACCCAGGCTCTTGAGCTGGGCCTGCAACTGGCCGTCGGCGGCCTGCAACTGCGCAGTCTGCTCGCTCATTTTCTGTAGTCGCTGGTCGACGCCGGTCTGCTGCCCGGCAACGCCCTGCTGCTGGCGGTCCTGGTCCTGCAACTTGCCCTCGAGCTGCCTGACCTGCAGCTTCAGCGCCTCGGTGTCGCTGTTGGCGCTCGACTCACTGGAGGCCACTTTGCCGGAGATCACCTGCAATCGCCCCGCCGCTTCCTCGCTGATCCGCGCGAAGCTCTCCTGGGTAGCAACCAGTTGCTGCTCCATCAGCGAGATCTGCTGGAAGCTCCACCAGGCCAGCCCCGCGAAGGCGAAGAACAGCGCGCCCACCAGCGCCCACAGCGGGCCGGTGCTCGGCCCCTTGACCTTGACCACCGGCGTGCTGCGCGAAGCCACCCGGGTACGCTCGCGAGCGGCGGGAGTGGCCACGAACTCGTCCTCGTCCTCCACGTCGGCACGCAGGCTCGGTACATCATCGAAATCGTCGTTGGCATCGTTACGCATGAAAGAACCTTTCCGAACCCATTTGATGGCGAAATACGCGAGTATAAACCCGTTACCCGCCGCTCTGATCGACTCTGAACCGGACGTTCGGTTCAGCGTTGATCACCGAATGTTTCAACGTACGGCCGACTCCTGGGCCTGCCACCAGTGGCAGAACTCGTCCAGCGCGGCCCACAGGCTGACCTTGGGGTCATAATCGAGATAATGCCGTGCGCGGGTGATGTCCAGGGTGAAATCCTTGTTCATGACCTGCATGCCGAGTCGCGACAGGGTCGGTTCCGGGCGTCCAGGCCACAGGGCGCAGGCGGCTTCATTGAGTGCGGCGACACTGTAGGCCAGGCCGTAGGGACGATAACGTCGAACCTGCGGCACCTGCATCTGGCGCATTACATAGTTGACCACATCCCACAGCGGCACCGGCGCACCGTTGCTGATGTTGTAGACCTTGCCCAGCGCCGAACCGCTGACCTGCAGGCAACTGAGCAATGCCGCATTGAGATTCTGCATGCTGGTGAAATCGACCTTGTTCAGGCCATTGCCGACAATTGCCAGACGCCCCTTGCGCTGCATCCTCAGCAGGCGCGGGAAGATACTCATGTCGCCAGCCCCGGTAACGAAGCGCGGACGCAGGGCAAGCACCTCCAGGCCAAATTCCTGGGCGCCGAACACCTTCTGCTCGGCGAGAAACTTGGTCGCCGCGTAGGGGTGGCGGAAACGCTTGGGCACCTGCTCCTCGGTCAACCCCAGGTGCGAGCGGCCGTCGAAATACACCGACGGTGAAGACAGGTGGACCAGGCGCCGCACCTGTTGCTTGAGACAGGCCTCGACGACATTCTCGGTGACCAGCACATTGCCCTGGTGAAAGTCCTGGTAGCGCCCCCACAGGCCAACCGCACCGGCACAATGCACCACCGCCTCGACGTCGCGGCACAGTTCGCGAACCAACTGCGGATCACCCAGGTCACCCTGGACGAACTCGGCCCCGCGACGTACCAGATGCTCGACGCCCTCGGCCCGGCGACCATTGACCCGCACTTCATGGCCCTGTTCCAGGGCGCAACGGGCAAAACGCCCGCCGATGAAGCCGCTCGCGCCGGTGACCAGAATTTTCATGTCGTCTCCAAATACCTTGATTCGTGTTGCCTGCTACTTAAACGCTGCCGATCACGCCAGAGGCACCAACCACTGCCCGGCAGAACGCGCGAGATGCTCGGTCAGGCGGCCCAGCAACTGGCCACCGTTGCGCCAATGATGCCAGTACAGCGGCACATCCACCGGTCTATCTGGAATCAGCTCGACCAGGCGCCCTCGCGCCAGTTGCTCCTGCACCTGCAGTTCGGGCACCAGGCCCCAGCCCAGGCCGGCTTCGCTCATGCGCAGGAAACCTTCGGCCGAAGGGCACAAATGATGCTCGAAACCGCCCTCCACACCCAATGCGGCAAGGTAGCGATGTTGCAGCAGGTCATCCGGGCCGAATACCAGCGCCGGTGCCCGCGCCAAGGCCTGGACATCGACACCTTCGGGGAAGTGCCGGGCGATGAACGCCGGAGTCGCCAGTGCCCGGTAGCGCATGGCACCGAGCAACAGACTGCGGGCGCCGGCCACCGGGCGCTCGCTGGCACAGACACAAGCCGCCACCTCACCGGCGCGCATGCGCTTGAGGCCCACGGTCTGGTCCTCCACCACCAGGTCCAGCAGCAAGTGGTTGGCGACACAGAAGTCCCCCACCGCCTCGGCCCACCAGGTCGCCAGGCTGTCAGCGTTCAGCGCGATGCGCAGGCGTTCTGGCTGCCCGTCTTCATCCAGCGCCGGGACCTGGCCCTGCAGGTCGCGCTCGAGCAGGCGCACCTGCTGCACATGGTTGAGCAGCCGTCGACCGATCTCCGTCGGGCTCGGGGGCGTGGCCCGCACCAGCACCGGCTGGCCGACCCGTGCCTCGAGCAGCTTGATCCGCTGGGAGACCGCCGACTGGGACAGCCCCAGCACCTGCGCCGCGCGATCGAAACCGGCCTGCTCGACCACCGCAGCCAGGGCGGAAAGCAATTTGTAGTCGAACATCAGTTTCCCTAATGAGCGATCACCAATATTGGTTTTTCTTATACAGGATAGCGCAGGAGAATGCCCGCCAGAACTCTTTGAATGAAGGACAGTGAAATGGCTGGTGAAACTTCCCTGGCAACCCTGCTGCGCAGAATGAGTCCGCAATTGAATACAGGCGACTACGTGTTCTGCAGCATTGCCGATGCCTCCCTGCTCAAGGGCCGCGAGCCTGTCGGCAGTTTTCGCGAGCGTGAGGGGCTGACGGTGATTCTCGAGCGCGAGGACGCCCAGGCCCTCGGCCTGGCTTTCGACTATGTGGCCGCCTGGATCACCCTGGAGGTGCACTCGTCCCTGGCCGCGGTCGGCCTCACGGCGGCGTTCTCCGGCGCGCTGGGCAAGGCCGGTATCAGTTGCAACGTGATCGCCGGTTACTACCACGATCACCTGTTCGTCGGCCGCGCCGACGCCGAGCGTGCCATGGCCGTATTGCACGACCTGGCCCGCCAGGGCGCCTGAACCTGGGGAGTACCATCGACATGTGGCAAAGTTATGTAAATGGCCTGCTGGTCGCTGCCGGGCTGATCATGGCGATCGGCACGCAGAACGCGTTCGTCCTGGCCCAGAGCCTGCGCCGCGAACACCACCTGCCGGTCGCCGCGCTGTGCGTCGCCTGCGACGCGATCCTGGTGGCGGCCGGCGTATTCGGCCTGGCCACGGTACTGGCCCACAACCCGACCCTGCTGGCCATCGCCCGCTGGGGTGGCGCCACCTTCCTGATCTGGTACGGCAGCCAGGCCCTGCGCCGCGCCTGCTCGCGGCAAAGCCTGCAGCAGGGCGAGGGCCAGACCACCCGTTCGTTGCGGGCCGTACTGCTCAGCGCACTGGCGGTGACCCTGCTCAACCCCCACGTCTATCTCGACACCGTCCTGCTGATCGGCTCGCTCGGCGCCCAGCAGACCGAACCCGGCGCCTACGTGGTCGGCGCCGCCAGTGCTTCGCTGCTGTGGTTTTTCACCCTGGCCCTGGGTGCGGCGTGGCTGGCACCCTGGCTGGCGCGCCCGGCAACCTGGCGGGTCCTCGACCTGCTGGTGGCGTTGATGATGTTTGGCGTGGCGGCGCAACTCATAACGGCAGGTTGATAGAACAAAAGGCTCTGGAACCTCTATCCCACACAGTTGTTGCGTGGTTAAGCCGCACCCCCGGTGCTATGATCGAAGACCTGCGTCGCAAGGAGTACAAACTCCACGGCGCATTGTCGGGCCGCCCGTGATCGGCCTTGCGCTCCCCGCAACTGACCTGATTAGGAGAATAACCATGGCTTTCGAATTGCCGCCGCTGCCCTATGCACACGATGCCCTGCAGCCGCACATCTCCAAGGAAACCCTGGAGTTCCACCACGACAAGCACCACAACACCTATGTCGTGAACCTGAACAACCTGGTGCCAGGCACCGAGTTCGAAGGCAAGACCCTGGAAGAAATCGTCAAGACTTCCTCGGGTGGCATCTTCAACAACGCCGCTCAAGTCTGGAACCACACTTTCTACTGGAACTGCCTGGCGCCAAACGCCGGCGGCCAGCCTACCGGTGCCCTGGCCGAGGCGATCAACGCCGCCTTCGGTTCGTTCGACAAGTTCAAGGAAGAGTTCACCAAGACTTCCGTTGGCACCTTCGGCTCCGGCTGGGGCTGGCTGGTGAAAAAGGCTGACGGTTCCCTGGCCCTGGCCAGCACCATCGGCGCCGGCAACCCGCTGACCAGCGGCGACACCCCGCTGCTGACCTGCGACGTCTGGGAACACGCCTACTACATCGACTACCGCAACGTACGTCCAAAGTATGTCGAGGCGTTCTGGAACCTGGTGAACTGGAAATTCGTCGCCGAGCAGTTCGAAGGCAAGACCTTCACCGCTTGAGACTGAAGCCTCGCCTTCGAAAAACCCGGCATCGCCGGGTTTTTTTGTGCCTGGACGAAGCCGAATCGGAGCGCGCTGGAGGCAACGGCCCACCTCATCCACGATGAATATCCCGGCCCCGCGTGCCTCATCATCGCAATGGACCAGCCAATTCGCGCAAGGTCAGCTAAATTGAAAGAGGTACCCTCAAGTTAGGCCTCCGTCTTACCGACACAGTACCTAATGACCCAAAGGGACGGAAAACCGCATTTTGGCCAAGCATACGCACCGATCATCTCCGGCCGCATTGTCCCTTTGACTGCCGGGGCCGGATTGCCAATACTCATGGCTACTTGATGCTACCCGCACGGAACAAGGAATAGCCCTTTGAAGCTGGAACTCAAGAACAGCTTGTCGGTGAAGTTGCTCCGGGTCGTGCTGCTGTCGGCGTTGATTGTCGGCGTGGTACTGAGCTGTGCGCAAATCGTGTTCGACGCCTACAAAACCCGTGAGGCGGTCGCCAGCGACGCCCAACGGATTCTCGACATGTTCCGCGATCCCTCGACCCAGGCCGTCTACAGCCTCGACCGGGAAATGGGCATGCAGGTGATCGAAGGCCTGTTCCAGGATAAATCCGTGCGCATGGCCTCCATCGGCCATCCCCATGAAACCATGCTCGCGGAAAAATCCCGCGAGTTGCAGACCTCATCCAGCCGCTGGCTCACCGACCTGATCCTCGGCCAGGAGCGCACCTTCACTACCCAACTGGTTGGCCGTGGACCCTACAGTGAGTATTACGGCGACCTGAGCATCACCCTCGACACCGCGACCTATGGCCAGGGTTTCATCGTCAGTTCGGTGATCATCTTCATCTCCGGGGTGTTACGGGCACTGCTCATGGGGCTGGTGCTGTACCTGGTGTATCACTGGCTGCTGACCAAGCCGCTGTCGCGCATCATCGACCACCTGACCACCATCAACCCGGATCGCCCCGCCGCCAACCAATTGCCCTTGCTCAAGGGCCACGAGACCAACGAGCTGGGGATCTGGATCAACACCGCCAACCAATTGCTGGCCTCGATCGAACGCAATACCCATCTGCGCCACGAAGCGGAAAACAGCCTGCTGCGCATGGCCCAGTACGACTTCCTCACCGGCCTGCCCAATCGCCTGCAATTGCAACAGCAACTGGACAAGATCGTGATCGACGCCGGTCGCCTGCAGCGACGGGTCGCGGTACTCGTGGTCGGCCTCGATGACTTCAAGGGCATCAACGAACAGTTCAGCTACCAGGCCGGCGACCAGTTGCTGCTGGCCCTGGCCGATCGCCTGCGTGCCCATAGCGGCCGCCTCGGCGCCCTGGCCCGGCTGGGCGGCGACCAGTTCGCGCTGGTCCAGGCCGATATCGAGCAGCCCTACGAGGCTGCCGAACTGGCGCAAAGCATCCTTGATGACCTGGAAGCGCCGTTCGCCGTCGACCAGCAGGAGATCCGCCTGCGGGCAACCATCGGCATCACCCTGTTCCCGGAAGATGGCGACAGCACCGAGAAGCTGCTGCAGAAAGCCGAACAGACCATGACCCTGGCCAAGACCCGCTCGCGCAACCGCTACCAGTTCTATATCGCCAGCGTCGACAGCGAAATGCGCCGCCGCCGCGAGCTGGAAAAGGACTTGCGCGAAGCCCTGGCCCGCAACCAGTTCTACCTGGTCTACCAGCCCCAGATCAGCTACCGCGACCACCGCGTGGTCGGGGTCGAGGCACTGATCCGCTGGCAGCATCCGGAACACGGCCTGGTACCGCCGGACCAGTTCATCCCGCTGGCCGAGCAGAACGGCACGATCATCGCCATCGGCGAATGGGTGCTGGACCAGGCCTGCCGGCAACTGCGCGAATGGCACGACCTGGGCTTCACCGACCTGCGCATGGCGGTCAACCTGTCCACTGTACAATTGCACCACGCCGAACTGCCGCGGGTGGTCAACAACCTGTTGCAGATCTACCGCCTGCCACCGCGCAGCCTGGAACTGGAAGTCACCGAAACCGGCCTGATGGAAGACATCAGCACCGCCGCCCAGCATCTGCTGAGCCTGCGTCGCTCCGGCGCGCTGATCGCCATCGACGACTTCGGTACCGGCTACTCGTCGCTGAGCTACCTCAAGAGCCTGCCGCTGGACAAGATCAAGATCGACAAGAGCTTCGTCCAGGACCTGCTGGACGATGACGACGACGCGACCATCGTCCGGGCGATCATCCAACTGGGCAAGAGCCTGGGCATGCAGGTGATCGCCGAGGGCGTGGAAACCGTCGAGCAGGAGGCCTACATCATTGCCGAAGGTTGTCATGAGGGTCAGGGCTATCACTACAGCAAGCCATTGCCGGCCCGTGAACTGGGCATCTACCTCAAGCAGGCCCAGCGCAGTAACGCGGCGATGCTCCAATAATCGCCGCACTACGCATATATTAAACAGCAATCAATCAGCAGATTATTAGTAAATATTTCAACGACTAATCCTTTACACAAAATGCATATCTTTCGCATTATGTGCCGGTTTTGCGCATCCCCGCGCGCACTCGTCCAACCTCTCGAAGCAGGATACTCGCCATGATTCGCATGCCTCTGGCCACCGCCAGCCTGTTGGCCCTTGCCATCGCCCTCGCCGGCTGTGGCGACAAGGACAAGGAAAAAACCGCAGCCGCCGCGCCGACCCCGGCCGCCAGCGCTCCGGCCACGCCTGCCAGCGACGCTGCCGGCAAGGTTGACGAGGCCGCTGGCAAGGCCGTGGTCGCGCATTACGCCGATATGGTCTTCGCCGTGTACAGCGATGCCGAATCCACCGCGAAGACTCTGCAACAGGCGATCGATGCCTTCCTAGCCAAGCCGAACGCCGACACCCTCAAGGCCGCCAAGGCCGCCTGGGTCGCCGCACGCGTGCCTTACCTGCAGAGCGAAGTATTCCGCTTCGGCAATACCATCATCGACGACTGGGAAGGCCAGGTGAACGCCTGGCCCCTGGACGAAGGCCTGATCGACTACGTCGACGCCTCCTACGAACACGCCCTGGGCAACCCGGGCGCCAACGCCAACATCATCGCCAACAAGCAGATCCAGATCGGCGAGGACAAGGTCGATGTCACCGAGATCACTCCGGAGAAACTCGCCAGCCTGAACGAACTGGGCGGCTCCGAGGCCAACGTCGCTACCGGCTACCACGCCATCGAATTCCTGCTCTGGGGCCAGGACCTCAACGGCACTGGCCCGGGCGCCGGCAACCGTCCGGCTTCGGACTACCTCGAAGGTGCCGGTGCCACCGGTGGCCACAATGATCGTCGCCGCGCCTACCTCAAGGCCGTGACCCAACTGCTGGTCAGCGACCTGGAAGAAATGGTCGGCAACTGGAAGCCGAACGTGGCCGACAACTACCGGGCCAGCCTGGAAGCCGAACCGGCCGAGAGCGGCCTGCGCAAGATGCTGTTCGGCATGGGCAGCCTGTCCCTGGGCGAACTGGCGGGCGAGCGGATGAAAGTGTCCCTGGAGGCCAATTCGCCGGAAGACGAACAGGATTGCTTCAGCGACAACACCCACAACTCGCACTTCTACGATGCCAAGGGCATCCGCAACGTCTACCTGGGTGAATACACCCGTACCGACGGCACCAAGCTGACCGGCCCGAGCCTGTCGTCGCTGGTGGCGAAGGTAGACCCGGCTGCCGACAGCGCGCTCAAGGGCGACCTGGAAAGCACCGAAGCGAAGATCCAGGTCATGGTCGACCATGCCAACAAGGGCGAGCATTACGACCAGTTGATCGCTGCGGGCAACGACGCGGGCAACAAGATCGTCCGTGACGCCATCGCCGCCCTGGTCAAGCAGACCGGCTCGATCGAACAGGCTGCCGGCAAGCTGGGTATCAGCGACCTGAACCCGGATAACGCCGACCACGAGTTCTGATCGACGCCTGGCCGCCCCTACTGAACAGAGGGGCGGTCCTGTAGACGGATGTTTGTGGCGAGTGGGCTTGCCCACGCTGGGCCGCCTCGCGGCCCCAGACCGATGACCGCGTTGTTTCAGGAAGAATGCGCTGGCTGGTTTCACGGCTGCCTTGCAGCCGAGCGTGGGCAAGCCCACTCGCCACAAGCGAACCCACTTGCCAGAAGCAGGTGATACCGTCACGGATAACGGTTGGTCCAGCACAAAATTTACTGATCTGGGCAAACACTTGCCCAGTCCCGGCCCGATAAAATTCGCGCCCTGTCCCGAATCCTGCTCCCATGCCCATGCCTTCGTTACGTCTTCGCCTGTCGTCGCTGCTCCTGGCCCTTGGCCTAAGTGCCTGCGATGACGCCGCGCGCTTTAGCGCGCCGGAACCCGGCGAAGCGCGCTCCGGTGGCGGGACCACGGTGAACAGGACCGATCGCAACGCCTTCTCCCTGCCGGCGGCCAATCTATCGCCGAACCGCCGCCTGGACTTCAGTGTCGGCAACAGTTTCTTCCGCAGCCCCTGGGTGATCGCCCCGTCGACTACCACCGCCCGTGATGGCCTGGGCCCGCTGTTCAACACCAACGCCTGCCAGAACTGCCATGTCAGGGACGGACGCGGCCATCCACCGCAAGCCGATTCGGACAACGCCGTGTCGATGCTGGTGCGCCTGTCGATCCCCAACGCCCCGGCGTACGCCAGGTTGATCGAGCAGCAAGGCGTGGTACCCGAGCCGGTCTATGGCGGCCAGTTGCAGGACATGGCCATTCCCGGCGTGGCGCCGGAAGGCAAGGTGCGGGTCGAGTACACACCGCTGCCGGTGCGCTTCAAGGACGGCACAGAAGTCGAACTGCGCCAGCCACGCCTGCGGATCAGCCAGTTGGGCTATGGCCCGATGCACCCGGACACGCGCTTTTCCGCGCGCATCGCGCCGCCGATGATCGGCCTGGGCCTGCTGGAGGCCATCCCCGAGGAAGCCATTCTCGCCAACGCGAAAAATCCGCCAGGCGACGGCATTGCCGGCCGCCCCAACCGGGTCTGGGACGACGCCCAGGGCAAGACCGTACTCGGCCGCTTCGGCTGGAAAGCCGGACAACCGAATCTCAATCAACAAAACGTTCACGCGTTTTCTGGTGATATGGGCCTCACCACGACACTGAGGCCCTTCGATGACTGCACCGCCACCCAGACTGCCTGTCGCAACGCGCCCAATGGCAATGGCGCCGACGGCGAGCAGGAAGTCAGCGACAACATCCTGCGCCTGGTGCTGTTCTATACCCGCAACCTGGCGGTCCCGGTCCGCCGCGACGTCGGCGCGCCCCAGGTGCTGGCCGGCAAGCAGTTGTTCCATCAGGCCGGTTGCCAGAACTGCCACACGCCGCAATTCACCACATCCACCACTGCCGCCGAGCCGGAGCTGGCCGGCCAGGTGATCCGCCCCTACAGTGACTTGTTACTGCATGACATGGGCCCGGGCCTGGCAGACAACCGCACCGAGTTTCTCGCCAGCGGCAGTGACTGGCGCACCCCGCCCTTGTGGGGCATCGGCCTGACCGGGACGGTCAGCGGCCACACCCAGTTCCTGCATGACGGCCGCGCCCGCAACCTGCTCGAAGCCGTGCTCTGGCACGGCGGTGAAGCCTTGCCGGCGCAGCAGCGCGTGTTGTCGTTCAATGCCGAGCAGCGCGCCGCGTTGCTGGCTTTCCTGAATTCGCTATAAGC
This sequence comes from Pseudomonas sp. UTLPPB19802, assembly GCF_059730225.1. Lineage (NCBI taxonomy): Bacteria > Pseudomonadati > Pseudomonadota > Gammaproteobacteria > Pseudomonadales > Pseudomonadaceae > Pseudomonas > Pseudomonas sp. UTLPPB19802. The sequence goes on along the minus strand of NZ_AP048545.1, from coordinate 2,347,568 downwards.
AACCCTTAACCAGAGGACCTGGACATGTTCCGCCCCAAACTGTTGTTCACCAGCCTCGCCGCCATCGCCCTCGGCGCCTGTTCGCCGCAAGACCCACAGGCCATCACCTCGGCGGCCATCGCCAAGCAGGTGATCCTGCCGACCTACAGCCGCTGGGTCGATGCCGACCGCCAACTGGCGGTCAGCGCCCTGGCCTTCTGTGAGGGCAAGGCCAGCCTGGACACCGCCCGTGCCGACTTCCTCCACGCCCAGAAAGCCTGGGCCGAACTGCAACCGCTGCTGATCGGGCCACTGGCCGAAGGCAATCGCTCATGGCAGGTGCAGTTCTGGCCGGACAAGAAAAACCTCGTCGGCCGCCAGGTCGAGCAACTGGTCACCGCCCAACCGCAGATCGATGCCGCCACCCTGGCCAAGTCCAGCGTCGTGGTGCAGGGCCTGTCGGCCTACGAATACATCCTGTTCGACAGCAAGATCGACATGGCCGACAGTGCCCAGAAAGCCCGCTACTGCCCACTGCTGACAGCCATCGGCGAACGCCAGAAAACCCTCGCCGAAGAGATCCTGTCGCGCTGGAACACCAACGACGGCATGCTCGCGCAAATGAGTAAATTCCCGAACCAGCGCTACGCCGACTCCCACGAGGCGATCGCCGATCTGCTGCGGGTCCAGGTGACCGCGCTGGACACCCTGAAGAAGAAGCTCGGCACGCCGATGGGTCGCCAGGCCAAGGGCATCGCCCAACCGTTCCAGGCCGACGCCTGGCGTAGCCAGTCTTCGCTGCAGGGCCTGGAAGCCAGCCTGGCGGCCGCCCGGACCGTCTGGGTCGGGGTCGACAACAAGGGCCTGCGTGGCCTGCTGCCGGCCGAGCAGAAGCCGTTGGCCGACAAGATCGACGCCGCCTATGCCGCGTCGTTGAAACTGTTCGCCAGCAACCAGCGTTCGCTGACCGAGATGCTCGGCGACGACGCCGGTCGCCAGCAACTCAACGACCTCTATGACAGCCTCAACGTCGTCCATCGCCTGCATGAAGGCGAGTTGGCCAAGGCGCTGGGCATCCAACTGGGCTTCAATGCCAACGACGGTGACTGATGATGTTGCGACGCCAGGCCCTGACCTTGGGTAGCCTGCTGCTCAGCGCGATCACGCTGGGTGGCTGGACCCTGTTTCGACAGAAAGGCAACAGCCCGCTGCTACTCTCGGCCCGCGACGATGGCGAGGGCGGACACTATGCCGTGGGTTACCGACTGGATGGCAAGCAGGTCTTCGCGACCCCGGTCAGCCAGCGCTGCCACGACATCATCAACCACCCGACGCTGCCCCTGGCAGTGTTCATCGCCCGAAGGCCCGGTACCGAGAGCTACCTGATCGACCTGCGTGACGGACGCCTGCTGCAGACCCTCGTTTCGCAGCCGAACCGGCACTTCTACGGCCATGCGGTGATCCACAAGGACGGCGAATGGCTGTACGCCACCGAGAACGACACCCGCGATCCCGGCCGTGGCCTGCTCGGAGTCTATCGGTTCGAAGGCGAGCGCCTGGTCCGTAGTGGCGAGATATCCACCCATGGCATCGGGCCGCACCAGGTCTCGTGGATGCCTGATGGCGAAACCCTGGTCGTCGCCAATGGCGGCATCCGGACCGAAGCCGAAAGCCGGGTGGAAATGAACCTCGACGCCATGGAGCCGAGCCTGGTACTGATGCAACGCGACGGTACCCTGCTGAGCAAGGAAACCCTGGCCCAGCAGATGAATAGCATCCGCCACCTGGGCGTGGCCAACGACGGCACCATCGTCGCCGGCCAGCAGTTCATGGGCCCTTCCCATGAGTCGTCCGAGTTGCTGGCGATCAAGCGCCCTGGTCAACCGTTCATGGCCTTCCCGGTGGCCGAGCAACAGTTGCAGGCGATGGGGCACTACACCGCCAGCGTCGCGGTGCACAGCGAACTGCGGCTGGTGGCGTTGACGGCACCGCGGGGCAACCGGTTCTTCATCTGGGAGCTGGACAGCGGCCAACTGCGCCTGGATGCGCCCCTGCCCGACTGTGCTGGCGTCGGAGCGGTGGCCGACGGCTTCGTGGTCACTTCCGGCCAGGGCCGTTGTCGTTTCTATGATTGCCGCCAGAAAGAGCTGACAGCAAAACCCTTGGAGCTGCCTGCGGGGCTCTGGGATAACCATCTGCATCTGGTGTAGAGCTCTCGGGCCCTTTCGCGGGCAAGCCCTGCTCCTACAGGGTGGCGGCGTATTCACGTTTACCGCACACCACCCTCATGCAGGAGCAGGGCTTGCCCGCGAAAGGGCCCGACCAGCCACCACATATCTCCCCCTCTTCTCAACTCACGCCATTGGCGTAATATCTACTGACATTGCTTCAAGGCGACGCCTGGGTGCGGCGGTTATCGTGCAAGGCGGTTGTTCGACCTTCCACTCGCCTCGTCTCCAAGGAACTGGAATATGCTGCGTCGCCGCATGCTGATCATGTTGGGTCTCGTCCTGCTTGTCGTACTGGCGCTCGCCGGTTACAAAGGCTTTTCGATCTACAGGCAAATCCAGGTCTACTCCGCGCCCAAGCCGGCCATTCAGGTCGCTGCCGTCACCGCGAACGCCCGCCCCTGGCAGGAGCGCCTGCCCACGGTAGGGACGCTCAAGGCGCTGCAGGGCGTCAACCTGAGCCTGGAAGTCGCTGGCACGGTCAAGGCCGTGCAGTTCGAATCGGGGCAGAAGGTCAAGGCCGGGCAACCGCTGCTGCAACTCGACAGCGATGTCGAAAGCGCGTTGCTGGAAACGGCCCAGGCTGATCTCGGCCTGGCCGAACTGGACTACGGCCGGGGCGCCAGGCTGGTCGGCAGCCAGGCTATTTCCCGGGGCGAATTCGACCGGCTCTCGGCCGTCCGGCAAAAGAACCGGGCCACGGTCAACCAACTCAAGGCGGCCCTGGCCAAGAAGAAGATCCTCGCTCCCTTCAGTGGCACCATCGGCATCCGCCAGGTGGACGTTGGCGACTACCTCGCCAGTGGCACGGTCATCGCCACCCTGCAGGACCTGAGCAGCCTCTACGTCGACTTCTACCTGCCCGAACAGTTCGTGCCCAAGCTGGCCGTCGGGCAGGCGGTGCAGTTGAGTGTCGCCGCCTATGGCCAGGAGGTCTTTGCGGGCCTGCTCAGCGCGATCAACCCGAAGGTCGATGAAACCACCCGCAATGTGCTGGTCCGTGCCACCCTGGCCAATCCCGACGGCAAGTTGCTGCCGGGCATGTTCGCCAACCTCCAGGTGCTGCTGCCAGACCCGCAACCCTATGTGGTGATCCCGGAAAGCGCGGTCACCTACACCCTCTACGGCAACTCGGTGTATGTGGTGGCCGAGAAAAAGGCCGAGGACGGCACGGTACTGAAAGAATCCGACGGCCAGCCGCAATTGACGGCGCAGCGGCGCTTCATCAAGACCGCCGAGCGACGCGACGGCCTGGTGAAGGTGGTCGAGGGCCTCAAGGATGGGGAACAGGTGGTCAGCGGCGGCCAGTTGAAACTGGACAATGGTGCGCACATAGCCATCAGTCCGGACAAGATGGCTCCCACCACGACCACCGCCCCCCAAGCGAACTGATCAGGGAGTCGATCATGGCCTTTACCGATCCGTTCATCCGCCGTCCGGTGCTGGCCTGCGTGGTCAGCCTGCTGATCCTCCTGCTGGGTTTCCAGGCCTACAGCAAACTGCCACTGCGCCAGTATCCGCAGATGGAAAACGCGCTGATCACGGTGACCACCGCCTACCCCGGCGCCAACGCCGAGACCATCCAGGGCTACATCACCCAGCCGCTGCAACAGAGCCTGGCAAGTGCCGAGGGCATCGACTACATGACCTCGGTCAGCCGGCAGAACTTCTCGGTGATCTCGGTCTACGCGCGGATCGGCTCCAACAGCGACCGGCTGTTCACCGAACTGCTGGCCAAGGCCAACGAGGTCAAGAACAAGCTGCCCCAGGACGCCGAGGATCCGGTGCTGAGCAAGGAAGCCGCCGACGCCTCGGCGCTGATGTACATCAGCTTTTTCAGCGACCAGTTGAGCAACCCGCAGATCACCGACTACCTCTCGCGGGTCATCCAGCCAAAGCTGGCCACCTTGCCGGGCATGGCCGAGGCGGAAATTCTCGGCAACCAGGTGTTCGCCATGCGCCTGTGGCTGGACCCGGTGAAACTGGCCGGCTTCGGCCTCAGCGCGGCGGACGTGACCAATGCAGTGCGCCACTACAATTTCCTGTCCGCGGCCGGCGAGGTCAAGGGCGAGTACGTGGTCACCAGCATCAACGCCAGCACCGAGTTGAAGTCCGCCAAGGCGTTCGCTGCGATCCCCCTCAAGACCGCCGGTGACAGCCGGGTGCTGCTCGGTGATGTGGCGCGCGTGGAGATGGGCGCGGAAAACTACGACACCATCAGTTCCTTCGGCGGCACGCCGTCGGTCTATATCGGCATCAAGGCCACGCCGGGGGCCAACCCGCTGGACGTGATCAAGGAGGTGCGCAAGATCATGCCCGAGCTGGAGGCCCAACTGCCGACCAGCCTCAAGGCGGAAATCGCCTACGACGCCACGCTGTTCATCCAGGCCTCGATCAACGAAGTGGTGAAGACCCTCTTCGAAGCGGTACTGATCGTCATCGTGGTGGTGTTCCTGTTCCTCGGCGCCCTGCGTTCGGTGGTGATTCCGGTCATCACCATTCCGCTGTCGATGGTCGGCGTGCTGTTTTTCATGCAGTTGATGGGCTATTCGATCAACCTGCTGACCCTGCTGGCGATGGTGCTGGCGATCGGCCTGGTGGTGGACGATGCGATCGTGGTGGTGGAGAACATCCACCGGCATATCGAGGAAGGCAGGACACCGCTGGAGGCAGCCCTCGAGGGCGCACGGGAGATTGCCCTGCCGGTGGTGTCGATGACCATCACCCTGGCAGCGGTCTACGCCCCGATCGGTTTCCTCCAGGGCCTGACCGGTGCGCTGTTCAAGGAGTTCGCCCTGACCCTGGCCGGCGCGGTGGTTATTTCCGGCGTGGTCGCCCTGACCCTGTCACCGATGATGTGTGCCCTGCTGCTACGCCATGATGGAAATGCCACGGGCCTGGCACACCGCCTCGACCAGTTGTTCGAACGCCTCAAGCGCCGCTACCGCAAGCTGCTGCATGGCACCCTCGACACCCGCCCGGTGGTGGTGGTGTTCGCGGTGATCATTCTCGGGCTGATTCCGCTGCTACTGAAGTTCACCCAGTCGGAACTGGCGCCCAACGAGGACCAGGGCATCATCTTCATGATGGCCACTGCGCCGCAGCCCACCAACCTGAACTACCTGAACCAGTACACCGACGAATTCATCACCATCTTCAAGGAGTTCCCGGAGTACTACTCGTCATTCCAGATCAACGGCTTCAATGGCGTGCAGTCGGGTATCGGCGGGTTCCTGCTCAAGCCCTGGGACGAGCGCCAGCGCACGCAGATGCAGATCCTGCCCGAGGTCCAGGGCAAGCTGGCGAGCATCAGCGGCCTGCAGGTCTTCGGTTTCAACCTGCCATCGCTGCCGGGCACCGGCGAGGGCCTGCCGTTCCAGTACGTGCTCAATACCCCGAGCGACTACAGCGCCCTGCTGGACGTGGCCGGGCGGATCAAGAAACGCGCGCTGGAATCCGGCAAGTTCGCCTTTCTCGACATCGACCTGGCCTTCGACAAGCCCGAAGTCGTGGTGGATATCGACCGCAACAAGGCGGCGCAGATGGGGGTATCGATGCAGGACCTGGGCGCCACCCTGGCGACCCTGCTCGGTGAGGCCGAGATCAACCGGTTCACCCTCGAAGGCCGCAGCTACAAGGTGATTGCCCAGGTGGAACGTGCCTACCGGGACAATCCCGACTGGCTGAACAACTATTACGTGAAGAACAGCGAAGGCAAGCTGCTGCCCCTTTCGACCCTGATCAAGGTGTCGGATCGCGCCCGGCCCCGGCAACTGAACCAGTTCCAGCAACTGAACTCGGCCATCGTTTCCGGGGTACCGATCGTCAGCATGGGCGAAGCCATCGAGACCATTCGCCAGATCGCTGTCGAAGAAGCGCCAACGGGATTTGCCAGTGACTACGCCGGCGCCTCGCGACAGTTCGTCCAGGAGGGCAACGCCTTGTGGGTGACCTTCGGCCTGGCCCTGGCGATCATCTTCCTGGTGCTGGCTGCACAGTTCGAGAGTTTCCGCGATCCGCTGGTGATCCTGGTGACCGTGCCGCTGTCGATCTGCGGAGCGCTGGTGCCGTTGTTCCTGGGCTGGTCGAGCATGAATATCTACACCCAGGTAGGTCTGGTGACGTTGATCGGGCTGATCAGCAAGCACGGGATATTGATTGTCGAGTTCGCCAACCAGTTGCGCCGGGACAAGGGCCTGTCAGCCCGCGAGGCCGTCGAAGAGGCAGCGGCGATTCGCCTGCGGCCGGTACTGATGACCACGGCAGCAATGGTCTTTGGCATGGTGCCACTGATTATCGCCAGCGGCGCGGGGGCGGTCAGTCGCTTCGACATCGGCATGGTGATTGCCACCGGGATGTCGGTGGGTACGCTGTTTACGCTGTTCGTGCTGCCATGCGTCTACAGCCTGCTGGCGAAGAAGGATACTTGAGGCTGGGTTCAGGAAAAATGCTCGATAGGTGCGCAGATCCAGTGTTCCCTGTAGGAGCTGGGCTTGCCCGCGAAGCTTTTAATGGCCGCACTGGCCCCTTCGCAGGCAAGCCTTGCTCCTACAGGCCCCCGACACTCACCGGAACAGCGACTCGCTCGACAGGCCGTTCTTCTCCAGGATCTCGCGCAGCCGCTTGAGGCCCTCAACCTGAATCTGCCGCACCCGCTCACGGGTCAGGCCGATTTCCAGACCGACGTCCTCCAGCGTACTGCTCTCGTGACCGCGCAGACCGAAGCGGCGAACCACCACCTCACGTTGCTTGTCGGTCAACTCCGATAGCCACTGGTCGATACTCTGGGACAGGTCGTCGTCCTGCAACAGCTCGCAGGGATCGGTCGGCCGGTCATCCGTCAGGGTATCGAGCAGCGTCTTGTCCGAGTCAGGGCCGAGGGAAACGTCCACCGAGGAGACCCGCTCGTTCAGGCCAAGCATGCGCTTGACCTCTCCGACCGGCTTTTCCAGCAAGTTGGCGATTTCTTCGGGAGAAGGTTCGTGGTCGAGCTTCTGGGTCAACTCGCGGGCGGCCCGCAGGTAGACGTTGAGCTCCTTGACCACATGAATCGGCAGGCGGATGGTCCGGGTCTGATTCATGATCGCCCGTTCGATCGTCTGGCGAATCCACCAGGTGGCATAGGTCGAAAAGCGGAAGCCGCGCTCCGGGTCGAATTTTTCGACCGCTCTGATCAAGCCGAGGTTGCCCTCTTCGATCAGGTCCAGCAGTGACAGCCCGCGATTGACGTAACGTCGGGCAATTTTCACCACCAGGCGCAAGTTGCTTTCGATCATGCGTTTGCGGCCCGCCGGATCGCCGCTTTGCGACAGACGTGCAAAGTGGACTTCTTCTTCCGGGGACAACAAGGGGGAAAAACCGATTTCATTGAGATACAGCTGGGTCGCATCCAGGGCCCGGGTGTAGTCAATGTATTTATGCTGCTTGAGTGCCGCAGCATTTTTGGTCTTGGCACGAACTGGGGGTGGAGAACTGTCGTCCTCCGGCATCATGTCCATGACAATGTCGGAGTCCATAAGGAGCACCTCATCGTCGATGTCAAACCCCGGCGCTTCTTTACTGAGAGCCATTGTTATAGTCCTTTGGTGAGTTCGACCTCAGGCTCGAGCGGCGCCTTTATCCCTGGCAACGCTGGAACCTGTTCCCACTACGTCATGAGAACAGGCTGGAAAACGGATCAACGACGGGGCAGGAATTGCAATGGGTCTACGGGTTTGCCCTGGCGGCGAATCTCAAAGTGCAGTTTCACCCGGTCTGTACCAGTTGATCCCATCTCGGCAATTGTCTGTCCGACTTTGACCTGCTGCCCCTCCCGAACCAACAGCCTGCGGTTGTGACCATAGGCACTGACATAGGTATCGCTGTGCTTGATGATGACAAGTTCGCCGTAGCCCCGTAATCCACTTCCGGCGTATACAACTGACCCATCAGACGCAGCTAAAACAGGCTGTCCCAAATCTCCGGCGATATCAATACCTTTATTCAAACTACCGTTTGAAGCAAATTTTCCAATCAAAATGCCGTTCGCCGGCCATGCCCAACCCTTCGGTGCCGGCCCCGCTGGGGGCGTCGGAGTCGCCGTGGCGGTTGGTGCAGTCGCCGGTGCCGAGCTCCCGGCGGCGGTCGCCGGACGCCGGGTGATGGTGGTTTTGCTCGACGACGAGGACGACGAGGTAGTGGTCGATGTCGCCACCGCCGGTGTTGAATTTGAACGGCTGTCGAAGCGAATAGCCTGACCGACGTGAATGGTATAGGGCTCTTGGATATTGTTGCGCGCGGCCAGGGCTTTCCAGTCCCAACCATAGCGGAAGGCGATCGAGAACAAGGTATCGCCACGGACAACCACGTGTTGCCCGGTGGTGGTCATCGGCCGTTGCGGTGCGGCACTGGCGGAACCCGTCACATTGCCGTTGCGATCGACGACACGGACGCCGTTCTTCGGAGCACTGGAGCAACCAGCCAGTAAAGCACTGAGGGCAAGACCGATCATCAGGCGCTGAACGCTTGCTTTACCCATATGCTGCCGAATGACTGTGAGACTCACCCGCCGCTCCCTTTTGTATTGTCTGAAATGAAGTTGAATGGCCCATACGGGCTCTAGTGTGACGCAAGTATAACTGGCCATTGGAGTTTTACGGGCAGCAAAAGCTCCCCATGTCGGCAGCTTGTACAGTTCGACAGTGAAACTCGACACACTTTAAACAGGCGCTGCTCGCAAGTTCCGGCACTAAGACCGACAACACTCAACAGAATTCAGCGCACTTGTTGAAACAAATACAATCAGGACTCAGGCCAGTGGCCCGTTAAGCAGTGGAACAAAACGTACTGCGCCGAGAACATGCCGGGAAAAACCCTGCTCCTCGCGGACGATCAGCATCAGTTGCTGAACTTCGCCCGAACCGACAGGAATCACCAGGCGCCCGCCCGGAGCCAGTTGGTCAAGTAACGCCTGTGGTACATCGGTGGCCACGGCGGTGACAATGATGCCGTTGTAGGGAGCCAGCGCCGGCCATCCTTCCCAACCATCGCCCCAGCGGAAGACCACGTTACGCAGGTTGAGCTCGACCAGGCGCTCCTTGGCACGGTCCTGCAGGACCTTGATCCGCTCCACCGAAAAGACCCGCTCGACCAGTTGCGACAGCACGGCTGTCTGGTAGCCGGAACCGGTGCCGATTTCCAACACCTTGTCCAGGGGCCCCGCCTCCAGCAGCAGCTCGCTCATGCGCGCGACCATGTAGGGCTGGGAAATGGTCTGGTTATGGCCGATCGGTAGCGCGGTGTCTTCATAGGCCCGGTGGGCCAGGGCTTCATCGACGAACAGATGGCGCGGCGTGCGGCGGATCACCTCCAGCACCTGGGGGTTGGACAGCCCTTCCTCGTATAGCCGTTGGATCAGGCGCTCGCGGGTTCTCTGCGAGGTCATGCCGATCCCACCGCGCAGCAAGTCGTTTTCACGCGCCATCAGGCAAGCCCCTCCAGCCAACCGCCGAGGTGGGCAAAGGCATCGTTGAAGGTACGATCCAACTGTAGAGGAGTGACGGAGACGAAACCTTGCACCAACGCATGGAAATCCGTGCCTGGGCCACCATCCTCGACATCGCCGGCAGCGGCGATCCAGTACCCGGCCTTGCCGCGCGGGTTGACCTCGCGGATCGGCGCCGCCGCCCGTGCCCGGTGTCCCAGGCGGGTCAGGCGGATACCGCGGATATGCTCCAGCGGCAGATTCGGAATATTCACGTTAAGCACGGTGCGCGGCGGCAAGTCGAGGCCTTCGTGGGACTCGACCAGCAACCTGGCGAAATGCGCCGCACTCGCCAGGTTGTCGACCTGATGCGAAGCGAGCGAGAAGGCGAACGAGGTCCGGGCCAGGAAACGACCTTCGAGGGCCGCGCCGACCGTACCGGAGTACAACACGTCATCACCGAGGTTGGCGCCCAGGTTGATACCCGAGACCACCATGTCCGGCTCGTAGCCCAGCAGGCCATTGACCCCCAGGTGCACGCAATCGGTCGGCGTGCCATTCAAGCTGATGAAGCCGTTGGGCAGGGCGTGCGGATGCAGTGGACGATCGAGGGTCAGCGAACTGCTGGTGCCACTCCTGTCCTGATCCGGGGCAATCACCCGGCACTCGGCATAGTCCGCCAGCGCAGCATGAAGCGCAGCGAGACCGGGGGCGAAGACCCCATCGTCGTTGGAAATCAGAATACGCATGAGCTGTCCGTCTGTCCCACCGGCACCAGATCAACCAGCTCGCGCACCAGAACAGTGGCGAAGCATCCGGCCGGCAGGACGAATTCCAGTTGCAGAATGTCCAGCGACGGATAATGCCACGTCAGCCCGCCAATGGGCAGCCGCAGGATGCGACGTTCGTGTTCCATTCCCGCCTTGGCCAGCCACTGGCACAGGTGTGGTTCACGGGCCGCGACAGCCTGCTCCAGTTCGAAGGTCGCTCCCGTCGTCGGCGAAGGCCCCTCGCCCCACTGCGGTCCGGTCGGGTGCAGGTCGAGAATGGCCAGGCGCGGGTCATGGCATTCCGCTTCATTGGCCGGGAAAAAGCTGCGGCTGTCAGTGAAGGCCAGCAGGTCGCCGACCTGGGCGCGGTTCCAGCTGCCGTCGGCGACCCGTGCCGCCAGTACCTGGTTGAACAGATAGCTGCGGGCGGTGGACAGCAGTCGCGAGCGCACATTGCGCTGCTCCGGCAGGGCCTGGCGCGACGCATAGTCGCGGGCCTCGCCAAGATTGCCGCCCTGGTGGCCGAAGCGCTGGGTACCGAAGTAGTTGGGAATGCCCAGCTGGCGGATCTGTTCGAGGCGTTGCTCCAGGCCTGCCTTGTCGGCCTCCAGCTGGCTCAGGCGCAAGGTGAAACCATTGGCCGAATGGGCGCCGCGTTGCAGCTTGCGCTTGTGCCGCACGCTCTTGAGGATTCGCAACGTGTCGTTCTGCGCGGGCGCCATGTCCGGATCGGCCTTGCCCGGCAACTGGATGCTGAACCATTGCCGCGTCAGGGCCTGGCGATCCTTCAGGCCGGCATAGCTGACCGTACGCAGTGGCACGCCAGCGGCCTTGGCCAGGCGTCGGGCGGCTTCCTCGGTGTTGAGGCCGCGTTTCTCCACCCACAGCCACAAGTGTTCACCGTCGCCGGACAAGGGAATGTCGAGCGCTTCGTCGACCTGGAAATCTTCCGCGGTGGCCTTGAGTACCGCACGGCCCAATGCGTCGCCATGGGCACGGGGGCCCAACAGTTCCAGTTCCGTCATGCGCGCAGCAACAAGGCGACGGAATGCACCGCGATGCCTTCTTCGCGCCCGGTGAAACCGAGCTTTTCAGTGGTGGTGGCTTTTACGTTCACTTGGTCCAGCTCAACTTCAAGATCCTCGGCGATCAGCACTCGCATCGATTCGATATGCGGTGCCATTTTCGGTGCCTGGGCGACGATGGTGTTGTCGACGTTGCCGACCCGCCAGCCACGGGCCTTGAGCAGCGATACCACATGACGCAGCAGTACACGGCTGTCGGCGCCCTTGTAGGTCGGGTCGGTGTCGGGGAAATGTTTACCGATGTCACCCAATGCCGCCGCCCCCAGCAGCGCGTCACTCAGGGCGTGCAGCAGCACATCGCCGTCCGAATGCGCCAGCAGCCCATGGTGGTGCGAGATCCGCACGCCGCCCAGAGTGATGAAGTCGCCTTCGGCGAAACGGTGAACATCATAGCCGTGGCCAATACGCATAAAAAAACGCCCCGATTTAGTCAGGGCGTGATTCTACCTATTTTGTCCGACATTAGCCGCTAAGAGCTTCAGCGTGATGTATCAAATGATCGTCGATGAAACTGGCGATGAAGAAGTAGCTGTGGTCGTAGCCCGGCTGCAGGCGCAGGGTCAGCGGATGCCCGGCCAGCTTGGCCGCCTGCTGCAAGGTTTCGGGCTTGAGCTGGTTGGCCAGGAAGTCGTCGCGATCGCCCTGGTCCACCAGGATCGGCAGCTTCTCGCTCGCCTCGCTGATCAGCGCGCAGGCATCCCACTCGCGCCAGCGCGAACGTTCGTCGCCCAAGTAGCGCGAGAACGCCTTCTGACCCCAAGGGCAGTCCATCGGGTTGCTGATCGGCGCGAAGGCCGACAGCGACTGGTACCGCCCCGGATTGCGCAAGGCGCAAACCAGCGCACCATGGCCACCCATGGAGTGGCCACTGATGCCGCGCTTGTCGGAGGCGGGGAAATGCGCCTCGATCAGCGCCGGCAACTCATGCACCACATAGTCGTGCATCCGGTAGTGACGGGCCCAGGGCTGCTGGGTCGCATTCAGGTAGAAACCGGCGCCCAGACCAAAGTCCCAGGCATTCTCGGGGTCGCCCGGAACCTCCGGCCCCCGCGGACTGGTATCCGGCGCAACGATGATCAGCCCCAGTTGCGCAGCCATGCGCTGGGCGCCGGCCTTGTGCATGAAGTTCTCATCGGTGCAGGTCAGCCCGGACAGCCAGTACAGCACCGGCAGCTTGACGCCCTGCTCGGCCTGGGGCGGCAGGTAGACAGCGAACACCATGTCGCAACCGAGTACATCGGAATGATGTTTATAACGTTTATGCCAGCCGCCGAAGCTCTTCTGGCAAGAGAGATTTTCCAGGGACATAAGCGCAACTCCGCACTGCAAGGGCGGCCAGCAGCGGCCCGCCCCTGCAAGGCAATCAGAAGTGGATGACGGTACGGATGCTCTTGCCTTCGTGCATCAGGTCGAACGCCTTGTTGATGTCTTCCAGGCCCATGGTGTGGGTGATGAAGGTATCCAGCGGAATCTCGCCCTTCTGCGCCATGTCGACATAGCTCGGCAGCTCGCTGCGACCACGCACGCCGCCAAACGCCGAACCACGCCAGACGCGACCGGTCACCAGCTGGAACGGACGGGTGGCGATTTCCTGGCCGGCACCGGCGACGCCGATGATCACCGACTCGCCCCAGCCCTTGTGGCAGCACTCCAGCGCCGCACGCATCAGTTGCACATTACCGATGCACTCGAAGGAGAAGTCCACGCCGCCGTCGGTCATGTCGACGATGACTTCCTGGATCGGACGGTCGAAATCCTTCGGATTGACGCAATCGGTGGCGCCCAGTTGCCGGGCGATCTCGAACTTGGCCGGGTTGATGTCGATGGCGATGATGCGTGCGGCCTTGGCCTTCACGGCACCGATCACCGCCGACAGACCAATGCCGCCCAGGCCGAAGATAGCCACGGTATCGCCAGCCTTGACCTTGGCGGTGTTGAGCACCGCACCGATGCCGGTGGTGACGCCACAACCGAGCAGGCAGACCTTCTCCAGCGGTGCGTCCTTGGCGATCTTGGCCACGGAAATTTCCGGCAGCACGGTGTACTCGGAGAAGGTCGAGGTGCCCATGTAGTGGAAAATCGTCTCACCCTTGTAGGAGAAACGCGAAGTGCCGTCCGGCATCAGGCCCTTGCCCTGGGTGGAGCGGATGGCCTGGCAGAGGTTGGTCTTGCCCGACAGGCAGAATTTGCATTTGCCGCATTCCGGGGTGTACAGCGGGATGACGTGGTCGCCGACGGCTACCGAGGTCACGCCCTCGCCAATGGCCTCGACAATCGCACCACCTTCGTGGCCGAGAATGGACGGGAAGATGCCTTCCGGGTCCGCACCGGACAGGGTGTAGGCATCGGTGTGGCAGACGCCGCTGGCCACGACACGCAGCAGCACTTCACCGGCCTTGGGCATGGCGACATCGACTTCGACGATTTCCAGCGGTTTTTTCGCCTCGAAGGCAACGGCAGCACGTGACTTGATCATCCAGCAACTCCTGAAAGTGAATGGCAAAGACCAGAGTGTAAATCATCGACTATTGAGGAATAATCCGACCGAAAGCAAAACATTATTGCTATGCAGGGATAATCGAATGATCGAAAATGGCTGGGAAGGGATCGACGAGTTCGTCGCCGTGGCCGAGTGCAGCCAGTTCACCGCGGCGGCGGAACGCCTCGGGGTATCGTCTTCGCACATCAGCCGGCAGATCGCCCGGCTGGAGGAACGCCTGCAGACCCGCCTGCTCTATCGCAGCACCCGCCGCGTCACCCTGACCGAGGCCGGCCAGACCTTCCTGCAACACTGCCAGCGCTTGCAGGACGGTCGCGAGGAAGCCCTGCGGGCGGTCGGCGACTTGGCCAGCGAACCCAAGGGCATGTTGCGCATGACCTGCGCCGTGGCCTATGGCGAGCGTTTCATCGTGCCGCTGGTGACCGCGTTCATGGGTTTGTACCCGCAGTTGCGGGTGGACATCGAACTGAGCAACCGTACGCTGGACCTGGTGTACGAGGGCCTGGACCTGGCAATCCGCCTGGGTCGCCTACAGGATTCACGACTGGTGGCAGCCCGGTTGGCGCCACGGCGGATGTACCTGTGCGCCTCCCCTTCCTATCTGGAACGTTACGGCCGGCCCCACAGCCTGTCGGAGCTGAGCCGGCACAATTGCCTGATCGGCAGCTCGGATATCTGGCAACTGGAGCAGGACGGCCGCGAGTTTTCCCAGCGGGTCCAGGGCAACTGGCGCTGCAACAGTGGCCAGGCGGTGCTCGATGCGGCGTTGCAAGGGGTGGGACTGTGCCAGTTGCCGGACTACTACGTGCTGGAACATCTGCACAATGGCACGCTGATTTCCCTGCTCGAGGCGCACCAGCCGCCGAATACCGCGGTGTGGGCGTTGTATCCGCAGCAGCGGCACCTGTCGCCGAAGGTGCGCAAACTGGTGGATTATCTCAGGGAAGGGTTGGCACAGCGGCCGGAGTACAAGGCCTGAAGATAGGCGGTGTCGGCTCTGGCGCTTTCGCGGGCAAGTCGGGTCGCGAACAGGGGTATCCTCAGCGGCGATTGGCCCAGCGCAAGCGCAGCCACTCCAGGTCCTCGGGACGGGTGACCTTGATGTTATCCGAGCGCCCCTCGACCAGGCGTGGCGCCTGCCCTGCCCACTCCATCGCCGAAGCTTCGTCGGTGATGTTCGCGTCAGCGACCAGGCTGTCGGCCAGGGCCCGGTGCAAGGCACCAAGGCGGAACATCTGCGGCGTATAGGCCTGCCAGATCAGCGCCCGATCAACGGTTTCCTGGACCCGCCCCTGCTTGTCCACGCGCTTGAGCGTGTCCCGCGCAGGTACGGCCAGGAGGCCACCCACCGGATCGTCCGCCAACTCGGCGAGCAGGGTATCAAGGTCGTCACGGGACAGGTTCGGCCGGGCTGCATCGTGCACCAGCACCCAATCGTCGTCCGCGGCGCCCAGGGCATGCAGATGCAACAGGGCGTTGAGCACCGAATCGGCCCGCTCGGCACCACCGTCGACGCGGCGAATGCGCGAATCCCCGGCACAGGCCAGGGTTGGCCAGTAGGGATCATCGGGCGCCAGGCTCAGCACCAGCCCCTTGAGCCCCGGATGATCGAGAAAACAGCCGAGGCTGTGTTCGAGAATGGTTCGTCCGCCCAACTGCAGGTACTGCTTGGGACGGTCGGCCGCCATACGGGCACCAACACCCGCGGCAGGGATCACGGCCCAGAAGGCCGGTAGTGAGGAGTCAGTCATTGCGCCAACTGATAAAGGGTTTCACCGTCCTTGACCATGCCCAGCTCATGGCGAGCACGTTCTTCGACGGTCTCCATGCCTTTCTTCAGTTCAAGAACTTCCGCATCGAGGACGCGGTTACGCTCCAGCAGGCGTTCGTTCTCCGCATGCTGTTCGGCAATCTGTTGGGTCAGGTCGGCTACCTGCGCCAGGCTCCCATTACCCACCCAAAGGCGGTACTGCAGGCCACCCAGCAGCAAGAGCAGGACAAGGAACAACCAGTAGGGACTGCGCATCGAATTTCGTTTACCCAGTGAAAAAGACAGCCAAGCCGACGTCCAGATACCAACCGCATAAGCCTGGATATACCCAGGCCTATGCTTGTCAGCCATCAGATTAGTTGCGAAAAAACCGCTATAGCGACTTTTCCGACACAATCCGGTGTCTTTTTACCATCTACGGCTTAACCGCGAAACTCGGAACGGCCGTTGTATTTCGCCTTGGCGCCCAATTGCTCTTCGATACGCAGCAGTTGGTTGTACTTGGAGACGCGGTCGGAGCGGCACAGCGAGCCGGTCTTGATCTGGCCGGCAGCGGTACCCACAGCCAGGTCGGCGATGGTCGAATCTTCGGTTTCACCGGAACGGTGCGAGATCACCGCGGTGTAACCGGCCGCCTTGGCCATCTGGATGGCTTCCAGGGTTTCGGTCAGCGAGCCAATCTGGTTGAACTTGATCAGGATGGAGTTGGCGATCTTCTTGTCGATGCCTTCCTTCAGGATCTTGGTGTTGGTCACGAACAGGTCGTCACCCACCAGTTGGGTTTTCTCGCCGATCTTGTCGGTGAGGATCTTCCAGCCAGCCCAATCGGACTCGTCCAGGCCGTCTTCGATCGAGATGATCGGGTAGCGCTGGGTCAGGCCTTTCAGGTACTCGGCAAAACCTTCGGCGCTGAACACCTGGCCTTCACCGGACAGGTTGTACTGGCCGTCTTCGAAGAATTCGCTGGCGGCGCAGTCCAGGGCCAGGGTCACGTCGGTACCCAGGGTGTAGCCGGCGTTGGCGACGGCTTCGGAGATGACTTTCAAGGCATCTTCGTTGGACGCCAGGTTCGGCGCGAAACCACCTTCGTCACCGACTGCGGTGCTCAGGCCACGGGCCTTCAGCACGGCCTTGAGGTGGTGGAAAATCTCGGTGCCCATGCGCAGGCCTTCGGAGAAGGTCTTGGCGCCAACCGGCTGAACCATGAATTCCTGGATGTCGACGTTGTTGTCGGCATGTTCGCCACCGTTGATGATGTTCATCATCGGCACCGGCATCGAGTAGACACCTGGAGTGCCATTCAGGTTGGCGATGTGCGCGTACAGCGGCAGGTCCTGGTCCTGTGCTGCAGCCTTGGCCGCAGCCAGGGATACCGCGAGGATGGCGTTGGCGCCCAGGTTCGCCTTGTTCTCGGTACCGTCCAGGGCGATCATCGCGTGGTCCAGGGCTTTCTGGTCGGATGGATCCTTGCCCAGCAGCAGCTCACGGATCGGGCCGTTGATGTTGGCAACAGCCTTCAGTACGCCCTTGCCCAGGTAACGGCTCTTGTCGCCATCACGCAGCTCGAGCGCTTCACGCGAGCCGGTGGAAGCACCGGACGGAGCACAGGCGCTGCCGATGATGCCGTTGTCCAGAAGCACGTCCGCTTCCACAGTGGGGTTGCCACGGGAGTCGAGAACTTCACGACCTTTGATGTCGACGATTTTTGCCATTGTTGTAAACACTCCAAAGTTGACGAAAACGACGCAGCTGAAGGAAATCTATGTTCGCCGGCAAGCGTATGAAAATTGGCAGCCTTGCAGACGAAAAGGCTCTGAACCTTGGTCCAGAGCCCTGAATCGTGCGGTACTTTACCGGAGATTTGCCGATTAAGCGGTTTCTATCGTCGGAAAACTCTTAATCAACTCATCCAATGCCTTGAGTTGTCCCAGGAACGGTTCCAGCTTGTCCAGGCGCAAGGCGCAAGGGCCATCGCACTTGGCATTATCCGGGTCCGGATGCGCTTCGAGGAACAGGCCTGCCAGGCCCTGGCTCATGCCCGCCTTGGCCAGGTCGGTGACCTGGGCACGACGGCCACCGGCCGAATCGGCGCGACCGCCAGGCATCTGCAAGGCGTGGGTCACATCGAAGAACACCGGGTATTCGAACTGCTTCATGATGCCGAAGCCGAGCATGTCCACCACCAGGTTGTTGTAGCCGAAGCTCGAACCACGCTCGCAGAGGATCAACTGGTCGTTACCGGCTTCCACGCACTTGTTCAGGATGTGCTTCATTTCCTGGGGCGCGAGGAACTGGGCTTTCTTGATGTTGATCACCGCACCCGTCTTGGCCATGGCGACCACCAGGTCGGTCTGGCGCGACAGGAAGGCCGGCAACTGGATGATGTCGCAGACCTCGGCAGCCACGGCAGCCTGCTCGGGCTCGTGGACGTCGGTAATGATCGGCACACCGAAGGCTTGCTTGATGTCCTGGAAGATCCGCATGCCCTCTTCCAGGCCGGGGCCACGGAAGGAGGTCACGGAGGAACGGTTGGCCTTGTCGAAGCTGGCCTTGAACACGTAGGGGATACCGAGCTTCCCGGTGACCTTCACGTACTCTTCGCAGACCTGCATCGCCATGTCACGGCTTTCCAGCACGTTCATGCCACCGAACAGCACCATCGGCTTGTCGTTGGCGATCTCGATGTCGCCGACGCGAATGATCTTCTGGGCCATCAGTCTTACGCCTTCTTCTGGTGTTGGGCCAGGGCCGCCTTGACGAAACCGCTGAACAGCGGATGACCGTCACGCGGCGTCGAGGTGAACTCGGGGTGGAACTGGCAAGCGACGAACCATGGATGGTCCTGCACTTCAACCACTTCGACCAGCGCGCCATCACCGGAACGACCGGAAATCTTCAGGCCGGCTTCCATGATCTGCGGCAGCAGCTTGTTGTTCACTTCGTAACGGTGACGGTGACGCTCGACGATCACGTCCTTGGCGTAGCAGTCGTGCACCTTGGAGCCCGGCTCCAGCAGGCAGTCCTGGGCGCCGAGACGCATGGTGCCGCCCAGGTCGGACGCTTCGGTACGGGTCTCGACCGCGCCGGTGGCATCTTCCCACTCGGTGATCAGGCCAACGACCGCGTGGGCGCTGGTACGATCGAACTCGGTGGAGTTGGCGTCCTTCCAGCCCAGCACGTTACGGGCGAACTCGATGACGGCCACTTGCATGCCCAGGCAGATACCCAGGTATGGAACCTTGTTCTCACGAGCGTACTGGACGGCGGTGATCTTGCCTTCCACGCCGCGCAGACCGAAGCCACCCGGAACCAGGATCGCATCGACGCCTTCGAGCAGACCGGTGCCCTGGTTCTCGATATCCTCGGAATCGATGTAGCGCAGGTTGACCTTGGTGCGGTTGGTAATGCCGGCGTGGCTCATCGCTTCGATCAGCGACTTGTAGGCATCCAGCAGTTCCATGTACTTGCCGACCATGGCGATGGTGACTTCGTGCTCGGGGTTGAGCTTGGCGTCAACCACCTTTTCCCACTCGGACAGGTCGGCACCGTTGCATTGCAGGCCGAAGCGCTCGACGACGAAATCATCCAGGCCCTGGGCGTGCAGCACGGCCGGGATCTTGTAGATAGTGTCGACGTCTTCCAGGGAGATCACCGCACGCTCTTCGACGTTGGTGAACAGCGCGATCTTGCGACGCGAGGACACGTCCACCGGGTGGTCGGAGCGGCAGATCAGCACGTCAGGCTGCAGGCCGATGGAACGCAGTTCCTTCACCGAGTGCTGGGTCGGCTTGGTCTTGGTTTCGCCAGCGGTGGCGATGTACGGAACCAGGGTCAGGTGCATCAGCATCGCGCGCTTGGAGCCGACTTCGACCCGCAGTTGGCGGATGGCTTCGAGGAACGGTTGCGACTCGATATCGCCCACGGTACCGCCGATTTCCACCAGGGCCACGTCGGCATCGCCGGCACCCTTGATGATGCGACGCTTGATTTCGTCGGTGATGTGCGGAATCACCTGGATGGTTGCACCCAGGTAGTCACCACGGCGTTCCTTGCGCAGTACGTGCTCGTACACGCGGCCGGTGGTGAAGTTGTTGTTCTGGGTCATGGTGGTGCGGATGAACCGCTCGTAGTGACCCAGGTCGAGGTCGGTCTCGGCGCCGTCGTGGGTGACGAACACTTCACCGTGCTGGAACGGGCTCATGGTGCCCGGATCGACGTTGATGTACGGGTCCAGCTTGAGCATGGTGACTTTCAGCCCCCGCGCCTCCAGGATGGCCGCCAATGAAGCCGAGGCAATGCCTTTCCCCAATGAAGAAACAACACCGCCCGTGACGAATATATAGCGCGTCATGAAAAACCCTAGAAGTCTGCGTTAAAGCGGTCCGAGCCGCCTGGGAAAGCGAAGGAAGGCCGAAGCCCCCGATCACCAGCATTAATCACAGTGCATCTTTCAAAAAAACCGCCGCGTTGGGACCGACCGGAAGTGAAAACACCGGTACGTTGCTCGCTACACATTTTTTGGAATCGCCCAGCAAAGACTGCTTGGTAATCGGCAACTGCTGTCATTCAGTCGAATCAACAGAAGTTGTATCAAGAAGGGAGCGTAGTCTACCGGAAAGCAGCTTTCAGCTCAAACCTTGATCGCTCGAAGGTGGCTGCCATTGCAAATGCCAGTCGCCGAACGCCCGGCCGTCGAGTCCCGCCAGGTTGGCCACGGCCAGCAACTGCCCATCCCGGTAGACCAGCGGCAAACGGCCGCGGACGAACCAGGGCACCCCGCTTTCGTTGAGCAGCCGCTTGAGATCGCGGTGCCCGCGGTCCGGAAGGTGCAGCACCTCGCCACCCTGACGATAGCGCACCTGCAACGGTCCGGGCGGTGCATCGCCGACGATCAGCAGTTCGCCGTTGTCCGGCAATTCCAGGCCTTGCCGCGGATCGCTCCACTGGATATCCGCCACCGGCTGGCGCAGCCATGAACCGCTCAGCCACCACAGGTGGTCATCGGCACGGTGCAACTCGCCTTCGGCCAGGCGCCATCTGGGACGGGCGTCATGCCCGGCATCGCGCAAGTCGTCCCACCCTGCCCAGTGATCGCTGTCGGGCAGCCGTGTCAGCGGCTCCAGCCAATGCCGCAGCAGGTTACGCTGGCGGGCCTCGGACAACCCGGCAAGGGCATCCAGGGCCAGGGACGGCATGCCCAGCCAGTCATAACGGGAATGGGCCTGGGCACTGTCGAGATCGATCTCGGCCAGCTCATCCAGCAGTTCCTGGGCTTCACGCAGGTGCGCCGCACTGCGCACCATGCTGCCGACCGCCTGCGGCCAGCGCTCGGCCAGGCCGGGGAACACCCGATGGCGCAGGTAGTTGCGCGAGAACTGCTCATCAGCGTTGGACGGGTCTTCGATCCAGTTCAAGCCCTGTTCGCGAGCGTATTGCTCCAGTTCCGCACGCGAAACATCGAGCAGCGGCCGCACCAGATAACCGCCACCCACCTCCCGCTCGCCCGGCATCGCCGCCAGGCCACGCACACCAGCACCACGCAACAGGCGAAACAACAGAGTCTCGGCCTGATCGTCGCGGTGCTGGGCGGTAAGCAGGACATCGTTCAACTGGGTGACGCCGGCGAACGCCAGATAGCGAGCATCCCGGGCGGCACGTTCAAGACTGGCGCCCAACTGGACACTCACCCGCAGCACCTGCAACGGCACGCCCAGCGAATCGCAGATGGCCTGGCAATGCTCCGGCCAGCTGTCCGCGGCGATCTGCAAGCCATGGTGGATATGCAAGGCCTGGAGCTCGGGCAGGGATTCGGTCTTGCCCAGGCGGGCCAGCAGGTGGAGGAGAACGGTGGAATCAAGGCCGCCGGAGAAGGCAAGCCGCCAGGTGGAAGCGCTGCGCCAGGGGGCCAGGGCCTTGAGAAGCCTGGAGGGTAGATCGATATCTGACTGACGCATGGCTTGAGACGCCCCAGATCCTGTAGGAGCAGCCGGTCGACGCTCGATTGCTCGCGAAAGCGATTTCACCTGCGAGGCGAACTCACCGAATGGCCGCCTGCGGCGGTTCAGTGAGCAAGCTCGGCTCCTACAGCTCTGTGCAGGAGCGAGCAGGCTCGCTACAGGTGGCTCTATTTAGAGACCATAGCTCATCAGTCGCTCGTAGCGACGAGCCAGCAATGCATCGTTGTCGAATTTCTTCAACATTGCCAGCTGCGAGCTGAGTTCGGCACGGATCAGCGCCGAGGCGGCTGCCGGGTCACGGTGGGCGCCGCCCAGTGGCTCGGCGATCACCTTGTCGACGATGCCCAGGCCTTTCAGGCGCTCGGCCGTGATACCCATGGCTTCGGCGGCATCCGGGGCCTTCTCGGCGGTTTTCCAGAGGATCGAGGCGCAACCTTCTGGCGAGATCACCGCGTAGGTCGAGTACTGCAGCATGTTCAACTGGTCGCATACACCGATCGCCAGCGCACCGCCGGAACCACCCTCACCGATAACGGTAGCGATGATTGGCGTCTTCAGGCGCGCCATCACACGCAGGTTCCAGGCAATCGCCTCGCTCTGGTTGCGCTCTTCGGCGTCGATCCCCGGGTAGGCGCCCGGCGTGTCGATGAAGGTCAGGATCGGCATCTTGAAGCGTTCGGCCATTTCCATCAGGCGGCAGGCCTTGCGGTAGCCTTCAGGACGCGGCATGCCGAAGTTGCGACGGACTTTCTCGCGCACTTCACGGCCCTTCTGGTGGCCGATCACCATGACTGGCTGGTCGTCCAGGCGGGCAATACCGCCGACGATCGCTGCGTCATCGGAAAAGTGCCGGTCGCCGTGCAACTCATCGAACTCGGTGAAGATGTGATCGATGTAGTCCAGGGTGTAGGGCCGACGCGGGTGACGCGCCAGACGAGCAATCTGCCAGCTGGTCAGTTTGCCGAAAATATCTTCTGTCAGCGTGCTGCTCTTTTCCTGCAGGCGGGTGATCTCATCGCCGATGTTCAGCGAGTTGTCATTACCGACCAAGCGCAGTTCTTCGATCTTGGCTTGCAGGTCAGCGATCGGCTGTTCGAAATCAAGAAAATTCGGGTTCATAAGCGTCCGTCTTGGGTCGAGCACAGTAGTTTTTACACAGCCTGGCCGGCCGATTGATCTGTATCGCGGCATACCTTAAGGGATATGGCGCATTCAGGTCGAGATTAAAAATAAGTCCAAGGTCGGGGCGCACCGCTGGCGCCACCACCTCAACGGTATTGGAGAAAGACGTTGTCTCGCCCTAACTGGTCACGCAATGCCTGAATCAGACCGTCCGCCGGGTCGATCTTCCAGCCATCACCCAACTGCAACAAGGCCTTGGCGTCGGGGCCGGTGTACTCCATGGTGATCGGGCAAGCGCCCCGGTACTGCTTGAACAGCTCGCCCAGCCAGCGTAGCTCATTGACCTTGAGCGCGGCGCCCTGCACCTTCAGGCGCAGGCTTTCGGCCAGGTTGGTCCGGGCATCCTCCATGCTCATCACCCGCTTGACCCGCAGGCGCAGACCACCGGAGAAGTCGTCATTGCTGACCTCGCCTTCGACCACCACCATCGCATCAGTCTGCAACAGCGACTGGGCGGCCATGAAGGCATCGGCGAACAGCGAGGCCTCGATCCGCGCCGAGCGGTCGTCGAGGGTGATGAAACCCATCTTGTCGCCCTTCTTGTTCTTCATCACCCGCAGGGCAATGATCATCCCCGCCACGGTCTGGGTGTCGCGCGCCGGCTTGAGGTCGATGATGCGCTGGCGAGCGAAACGGCGGATCTCGCCTTCGTACTCGTCGATCGGGTGACCGGTCAGGTACAACCCGAGGGTGTCTTTCTCGCCACGCAGGCGATCCTTCAGGGTCAGTTCCCGGGCATTGCGATGACTGGCATAGACGTCGGCATCTTCCTCGACGAACAGCCCGCCGAACAGGTCGGCATGGCCACTGTCGGCGGTGCGTGCGGTCTGCTCGGCAGCCTTAATCGCTTCTTCCAGGGCTGCCAGCAGCACCGCGCGATTGCGGTCGATGTTGGCCTGGTAGGCCTTGATCTCATCATGGAAGTACGGCCCGAGACGGTCCAGGGCGCCACTGCGGATCAGCGCATCGAGCGTACGCTTGTTGATGCGCTTGAGGTCGACGCGACCACAGAAGTCGAACAGGTCCTTGAACGGCCCGCCTTCGGCCCGAGCCTCGACGATGGCCTCCACCGGTCCCTCGCCCACGCCCTTGATCGCGCCCAGGCCATAGACGATACGACCGTCGTCGTTGACCGTGAACTTGAAGTCGGAGCTGTTCACGTCCGGTGCATCGAGGCGCAGTTTCATGCTGCGCACTTCCTCGATCAGGATCACCACCTTGTCGGTGTTGTGCATATCCGCCGAGAGCACCGCGGCCATGAAGGGCGCCGGATGGTGAGTCTTGAGCCAGGCAGTCTGGTACGACACCAGCCCGTAGGCAGCCGAGTGAGATTTGTTGAAACCGTAACCGGCGAATTTTTCCACCAGGTCGAAGATGTTGCCCGCCAGATCGCCGTCGATGCCGTTGTTGGCGCAACCCTCGATGAAACCGCCGCGCTGCTTGGCCATTTCCTCGGGTTTCTTCTTGCCCATCGCCCGGCGCAACATGTCCGCACCACCGAGGGTGTAGCCGGCCATGACCTGGGCGATCTGCATCACCTGTTCCTGGTACAGGATGATGCCGTAGGTCGGCGCCAGTACCGGTTGCAGGCCTTCGTACTGGTAGTCGGGATGCGGGTAGGCCAGTTCGGCGCGGCCGTGCTTGCGGTTGATGAAGTCGTCCACCATGCCCGATTGCAGCGGGCCCGGACGGAACAGCGCCACCAGTGCGATCAGGTCTTCCAGGCAGTCGGGCTTGAGCTTCTTGATCAGCTCCTTCATGCCGCGCGATTCAAGCTGGAACACCGCCGTGGTCTCGGCCTTCTGCAGCAGCTCGTAGGTCTTGCGGTCATCGAGCGGAATGAAGTCGATATTGAGGTCAGGCAGGTTCTGCTTGGCCTGCTCGCGGTTGATGGTCTCCATCGCCCACTTGATGATGGTCAGGGTCCGCAGGCCGAGGAAGTCGAACTTCACCAGGCCAGCGGCCTCGACGTCGTCCTTGTCGAACTGGGTCACCAGGCCGCCGCCCTCTTCGTCACAGGCGATCGGCGAAAAGTCGGTGAGCTTGGTCGGCGCGATCACCACGCCACCGGCGTGCTTGCCGGTACCGCGGGTGACACCTTCGAGCTTGAGGGCCATTTCCCAGATTTCCCGGCCATCCTCGTCGACCTTGAGGAAGTCGCGCAGGATTTCTTCCTGCTCGTAGGCCTTCTCCAGGGTCATGCCGACCTCGAAGGGGATCATCTTCGACAGGCGGTCGGCCAGGCCGTAGGATTTGCCCTGGACCCGCGCCACGTCACGCACCACCGCCTTGGCGGCCATGGTGCCGAAGGTGATGATCTGGCTCACCGCGTTGCGCCCATAGGCCTCGGCAACGTAGTCGATCACCCGGTCACGGCCGTCCATGCAGAAGTCGACGTCGAAGTCGGGCATGGAAATACGTTCGGGGTTGAGGAAACGTTCAAACAGCAGGTCATAGGCCAGCGGGTCGAGGTCGGTGATCTTCAGCACGTAGGCGACCAGGGAACCGGCACCCGAGCCCCGCCCAGGACCGACCGGCACGCCGTTGTTCTTGGCCCACTTGATGAAGTCCATAACGATCAGGAAGTAACCGGGGAAGCCCATCTGGATGATGATATCCAGCTCGAACTTCAGGCGATCGAGGTAGGTCTGGCGCTTTTCCTCGTAGTTGGGCGTGGTGTCCTTGGGCCAGAGTACGGCCAGGCGCTCCTCCAGGCCTTCGTGGGAAACATGGCGCAGGTAGTCGTCGATGCCCATGCCGTTGGGCGTCGGGAAGTCGGGGAGGAAGTACTTGCCCAACTGCACCGTGATATTGCAACGCTTGGCAATTTCCACGGTGTTTTCCAGCGCCTCGGGCAGGTCGCTGAACAACTCGGCCATTTCCTCGGCGCTCTTGAGGTACTGCTGGTCACTGTAGTTGCGCGAACGGCGCGGATCATCCAGCGCCCGGCCTTCGCCGATGCACACGCGGGTTTCGTGGGCATCGAAATCGTCCTGCTTGATGAAGCGCACATCATTGGTCGCCACCAGCGGCGCGCCGATCCTGTCGGCCAGGGCCACGGCGGCATGCACATGCTCTTCGTCATTGGCTCGGTTGGTACGTTGCACTTCCAGGTACAGGCGATCCGGGAAGATCGCCATCCATTCCAGTGCAAGGGCCTCGGCAACCTCCGGATTGCCGGCAATGAGGGCCATGCCGATCTCGCCCTCCTTCGCCGCCGAAAGCATGATCAGGCCTGCGGCTGCCTCTGCCACCCATTCGCGCTCGATGATGATCAGGCCATTGCGCTGGCCATGGGTGTAGCCACGGGAAATCAGTTCGGTGAGGTTGCGATAGCCCTCGGCGTTCATCGCCAGCAGGCTTATGCGGCTCAGCGGTGCTTCGGGGTCCTTGTTCGACAACCACAGGTCGGCCCCGCAGATCGGCTTGATACCACCGCCCATGGCGGTCTTGTAGAACTTGACCAGGGAGCACATGTTGCTCTGGTCGGTCACTGCCACGGCGGGCATGTTCATGCCGGCCAGGGCCTTGATCAGCGGCTTGATCCGGACCAGACCGTCAACCAGGGAGAATTCGGTGTGCAGGCGCAGGTGAACGAATGAAGCCGGCATAGTGATCCTGTCCAAATCTTGAAAAACAACAAGGCCCGGATTGTACCGGGCCTTGGCTAAAACATCAGCAGACTAAAGCAGCTCGCGGGCCTCCCAGGCCAGCCTCACAGGCGCGAACGAGCGCCGGTGAATCGGCGTCGGGCCCAGGCGGCTCAGGGCCTCCAGGTGCACTGGCGTCGGGTAGCCCTTGTGCCCGCCGATACCGTAGCCGGGATAGATTTCTTCGAAAGCGCTCATTTCACGGTCACGGCTGACTTTCGCCAGGATCGATGCCGCAGCGATCGCTGGCACCTTGCTATCACCCTTGACCACCGCCTCTGATGGCATCGCCAGCTTGGGGCAGCGGTTGCCATCGATCATCGCCAGCCGCGGCTGGATATGCAGCCCTTCGACCGCACGCTGCATGGCGAGCATGGTAGCGTGGAGGATATTCAGTTCGTCGATTTCCTCGACCTCGGCTCGGGCGATGCACCAGCTCAGGGCCTTTTCCTGAATCTCGCCGAACAGCTTTTCACGGCGCGCCTCGGTCAGCTTCTTCGAGTCGTTGAGCCCGAGGATCGGGCGCTTGGGATCAAGGATCACCGCCGCCGTGACTACGGCACCACAAAGCGGGCCGCGACCAACTTCATCGACACCGGCTACCAGCTCTCCGGCATCGACCACCAGGGAAAAATCCAGTCCCATCTGCATCTTGGTATTACTCATACGGGTTTTGCGATCAACGCCAGCACTGCATCGGCGGCCTGGTTCGAAGCATCCAGACGCAGGGTCCGGTGAATCTCGTCGAAACTGCGGGTCTGCTCCTCGCCACCTTCGATCAGTGGCGACAGGGTTCTCGCCAACGCCTCGGGCGTGGCCTCATCCTGCAGCAACTCGGGCACCAACAGGCGCTGGGCCAGCAGGTTCGGCAAGGAAATGTAGGGGCTTTTCACCAGACGCTTGAGAATCCAGAACGTCAGCGGCGCCAGGCGATAGGCGACCACCATCGGGCGCTTGTACAACAACGCCTCCAGGGTGGCTGTGCCGGATGCGATCAGTACCGCGTCGCAGGCAGCCAGGGCCTTGTGGGACTGGCCATCGAGCAGGGTCAGCGGCAAATTGCGCCCGTCCAGCAGTGCCTCGATCTGGACTCGCCGTTGCGGACTGGCGCACGGCATCACAAAGCGGATTCCCGGATGCATGGCCTGCAGGCGCTCGGCGGTATCGAAAAACAGTGCTCCAAGACGCCCCACTTCACCACCACGACTGCCGGGCATCAACGCCACCAGCGGGCCGTCCGACAAGCCGAGTTCGGCCCGGGCAGCCACGCGATCGGCCTGCAGGGGGATGGTATCGGCCAGGGGATGGCCGACAAAACGCACCGGCACGCCCTTTTCCTCATAGAAGCGTGCCTCGAACGGCAGCAGCGTCAGCATCAGGTCGCAGCCTTCACGGATCTTCAGCACCCGCTTCTGCCGCCAGGCCCACACGGAAGGACTGACGTAGTGCACGGTCTTGATGCCGGCACGGCGCAACTTGAGCTCGATGTTGAGGGTGAAGTCCGGCGCGTCGATGCCGATGAATACATCCGGCTTCTCGGCAATCAGTGTCCGGATCAGTTCCTTGCGCCGCTTGAGCAGCTCACGCAAGCGACCCAGCACTTCAACCAGCCCCATTACCGAGAGGCGCTCCATGGGGAAATAGGAGACCAGTCCCTCCGCCTCCATCAGCGGCCCACCGACCCCGATGAACTCGACATCGGGGTGACGCGCCTTGAGCGCACGCATGAGGCCGGAACCGAGAATGTCGCCGGATGCTTCGCCGGCGACCAGCGCGATACGCAAACCGGCCATGGTCAGCGGGTAATGCCGCGGGTCGAGGACTGGATCGATTCGAGAAACACTGCCACCTCAGGGTGCTGTGCGGCAGGCTCGGCCAATTCGGCAATCGCCTGTTCCACGGTCAGGCCCTGGCGATAGACCACCTTGTAGGCGCGGCGCAGTGCATGAATCGCGTCCTCGCTGAAGCCGCGACGACGCATGCCCTCGAAGTTCATGCTGCGGGCTTCGGCCGGATTGCCGAATACCGTGACATAAGCAGGCACATCCTTGCCGATGGCGGTGCCCATGCCGGAAAAGCTGTGGGCACCGATATGGCAGAACTGATGCACCAGGGTGTAGCCGGAAAGAATCGCCCAGTCATCGACATGCACGTGCCCAGCCAGGGCCGTGTTGTTGACTAGGATGCAATGGTTGCCGATCACGCTGTCATGGCCGATGTGGGCATAGGCCATGATCAGGTTGTGATCTCCCAGTGTGGTTTCCGAACGATCCTGGATGGTGCCACGGTGAATCGTGACCCCTTCGCGGATAACGTTATGGTCGCCGATCACCAGGCGAGTCTCCTCACCCTTGTATTTCAGGTCGGGGGTATCTTCACCCACCGAGGAGAACTGGTAGATACGGTTGTGCTTGCCGATCCGGGTCGGCCCTTTCAGGACCACATGCGGCCCGATGACTGTTCCCTCGCCGATTTCCACACCTGCGCCGATGATCGACCAGGGGCCGACCTCGACGCCCTCGGCCAGGACGGCCGTCGGATCGATGATTGCACGAGGGTCAATCAGACTCATACTGCCCGTTCCGCACAGGTGATCTCGGCCGAGCACACTGGCTTGCCATCCACCAGCGCACGGCACTCGAACTTCCAGATCGAGCTCTTGCGGCTGGTGAACTTGGCTTCGAGAACCAGTTTATCCCCTGGCACCACCGGCTGACGAAAGCGCAGTTTGTCGGAACCGACGAAGTAGTACAGGGTGCCATCAGCAGGCTTCGCCCCGAGCATCTTGAACCCCAGGATGCCGGCAGCCTGAGCCATGGCCTCGATGATCAGCACGCCTGGCATGATCGGGTGGGCCGGGAAGTGACCATTGAAGAACGGCTCGTTGATGCTGACATTCTTGTAGGCACGAATGCTCTTGGCCTCGACATCCAGCTCCTCCACCCGATCCACCAGCAGGAACGGGTAACGGTGAGGCAGATATTCGCGAATCTCGTTGATGTCCATCATTTCGTGGGGAAGCCTGTAGTAAAGATGGGGGGCACATCCCGGCAGGATGTGCCCCTCTAGCAAATCAAGGAAGCAGTTTAACGGCTACTTGATATGGAAATGGTATCAGCCTTCAGATGAAGCGTGCGCGTCCGGGGTCACGTCCGCGACACGTTTTTCCAACTGTCGCAGCCGTCGCGACATGTCATCCAGCTGGCGAATACGCGCTGCGCTCTTGCGCCATTCGGCGGCCGGCTGCATGGCCGTGCCCGAAGAATAGGCGCCCGGCTCGGTAATCGAGTGGGTGACCATGGTCATCCCGGTCAGGAATACGTTGTCGCAGATCTCGATGTGCCCCACCAGCCCAACGCCACCCGCGAGCATGCAATGCTTGCCGATCTTGGTGCTGCCGGAAATGCCGCAGCACGCGGCCATGGCGGTGTGATCGCCGACCTGGACGTTGTGTGCGATCTGGATCTGGTTGTCGAGCTTGACGCCGTTACCGAGGATCGTATCAGCCAGCGCGCCGCGGTCGATGGCGGTATTCACGCCGATCTCCACGTCATCACCAACCAATACGCCGCCGATCTGGGCAATCTTGTTCCAGACGCCTTTTTCATTGGCGAAACCGAAGCCTTCACCGCCAAGCACCGCGCCCGACTGGATAACTACCCGTTTGCCGATGCGAACATCGTGATACAGGGTCACCCGTGGCGCCAACCAGCCACCCTCGCCGATCTCGCAGCGGGCACCGATAAAGCAATGGGCACCGATGGTGACACCCGCGCCGATACGCGCACCGCTCTCGATCACCACGAAGGCGGCAACGCTTGCCGTTGGGTCGACCGATGCGTCCGCCGCAACCACTGCACTCGGGTGAATCCCCGGAGCAGCCTTGGGCTTGGGATCGAACAGATGCGAGATTCGCGCATAAGCCAGATAGGGATCGGGCACCACCAGCGCATCGCCGGCATAGCCTTCGGCATCGGCGGCCTTGAGCAGGACGGCACCGGCCCGGCTATCGACCAGGAACTTGCGGTATTGGGGGTTCGCCAGGAAGCTCAACTGAGCTGGGCCGGCCTCCTGCAAGGTGGCCAGCCCAGTGATTTCCTTCTCCTCGGAACCACGCAAGGTGGCACCGAGGATCTCGGCCAATTGGCCGAGTTTGATAGTCGCAGTCATGGATTACTTCAGCTGGTTCATACGCTCGATCACCTGACGGGTGATGTCGTACTGAGGCTTGACGTCGATCACAGCACCACGCTCGAACACTAGGTCGAAGGCACCCTTCTTGATGACTTCCTCAACCGCGCTGTCCAGCTTCGGCTTCAGTTGCTTGAGCATTTCACGGTCGGCGACTGCCTTGGCTTCATTCAGCTCCTTGGACTGGAACTGGAAGTCACGGGCCTTTTGCTTGAATTCAAGCTCCAGCCGCTCACGCTCGCCCTGCTGCATCTTGTCGCCACCGGCCACCAGGCGATCCTGGATGCCCTTGGCGCTGCTTTCCAGGGTCTTGAGCTTGGTCAGTTGCGGACCGAACTTCTTCTCGGCATCGACGGCATATTTCTTCGCCGCGTCAGATTCCAGCAGAGCCATCTGGTAGTTCAGTACTGCGATTTTCATTTCGGCAAAGGCCGGGGTCGCTACCAGGACGCTTGCCAGCAGTACCAGTTGGGTCAACTTACGCACGATAAACTCCTACAAAATCCATTGTCATTAGCTGGGGGCAGAACCTTAGAAGGTCTGACCAAGGGAGAACTGGAATACCTGAGTTTCGGCGTTGTCCGGTTTCTTGATCGGCATCGCCAAGGCAAAACTCAATGGGCCCAGCGCTGTGACCCAGGTCACCCCAACGCCCACGGAGCTGGCCAGGTTACTGAAGCTGACGTCGTTGCACTGTGTCTGCGACAGCGTACCGTTGGTGTTCTTGACCTGCTCGCACTTGGAGTCGAACACGTTACCCACGTCCCAGAACAGCGAGGTACGCAGGGAACGCTGGTCCTTCACGAACGGCAGCGGGAACATCAGCTCGGCACCACCCTGGATCAGCACGTTGCCACCGAACGGCAGCGGGTCGTTATCCGAGTCGGCAATGGTGCCAACGTTGCCGGTCACGCCCACGCCACGGCTCGGGGTACCACGCGGGCCGAGGGTACTGTCCTTGAAGCCACGGACCGAGTTGAAACCACCCGCATAGTAGTTCTCGTAGAACGGCAGGCCGTGAGTGGAGCCATAACCGTCGCCATAACCCAGTTCGGTGTGGAACCGCATGGTGTAGGTATCGGTCAGCGGTGCGAACACCTGGCCACGGTAGTCGAGTTTGAAGAACGACAGGTCGCTACCCGGCGTGGTGGTTTCCAGGGTCAGGCTCTGGGAGTGACCACGGGTTGCCAGGACGCCCTTGTTCAGGGTCGATTCCGACCAGCCGGCCGATGCCTTGAAGTTCAGGTAGTTGCTGCCGTTGTCGTTGACGAAGTTGAAGATCTCGTCGACGGTGTAAAGGCCGGTCTTGATCTTGTCCTGCTGGGCGGTCAGGCCGAAGGTCAGGCGAGAGGTCTCGCTGATCGGGTAGCCCACGCTCACGCCGGCACCCAGGCTGTCTACCGCATAGCTGGCTACGTCGACATCGAGGTCCTTGTAGTCGGTGGTGCGGTAGAACACGTTATAGCCCAGGCTCACACCATCGGCGGTCCAGTAGGGGTCAACATAGCCGAAGTTGTAGCGGCTCTGGTATTCGCTGCGGGTCAGGCCGATGCTGACCTTGTTACCGGTACCGAGGAAGTTGTTCTGGGTGATCGAACCACCAAGGATCAGACCGGCACTCTGGGCGAAACCGACGCTGGCGGTGATCGAACCGGAGGCTTGCTCCTCCACGGCGTAGTTGACGTCGACCTGGTCATCGACACCCGGCACGGCCGGCGTCTCGACGTTCACTTCCTTGAAGAAGCCCAGGCGTTCCAGACGGGTCTTGGACTGGTCGATCAGGTAGGTCGAAGCCCAGCCGCCTTCCATCTGGCGCATTTCACGACGCAGCACTTCGTCCTCGGACTTGGTGTTGCCACGGAAGTTGATACGGTTCACGTAGGCACGCTTGCCCGGATCGACCACGAAAGTGATGTCTACGGTGTGATCGTCATCGTGCGGCGTCGGGACGCCGTTGACGTTGGCGAAGGTATAGCCATCGTTACCCAGGCGACGGGTGATCAGCTCGGAAGTGGTGGTCATCAGCTTGCGCGAGAACACCTGGCCAGGCTCGACCAGCAGCAGGGACTTGACCTGGTCTTCAGGCACTTTCAGGTCGCCGCTGAGCTTGACGTCACGAACCTTGTACTTCTGGCCTTCAGTGATGTTGACCGTGATATAGACACTTTTCTTGTCCGGGGTAATCGATACCTGGGTCGAGGCGATATCCATGTTGATATAGCCACGGTCGAGGTAGTAGGAACGCAGGCGCTCCAGGTCACCGGACAGTTTTTCACGGGCATACTTGTCATCGTTCTTGAAGAACGACAGCCAGTTGGTGGTCTTGAGTTCGAACAGGTCGATCAGGTCGTCGTCCGCGAATACCGTGTTACCCACCACGTTGATGTGCTGGATGGCGGCGACAGTACCTTCGTTGATCTTGATCTTCAGGCCGACGCGGTTACGTGGCTGCGGCACGACCTCGGTCTCGACCTCGGCCGAATAGCGGCCCTGGGCAACATACTGGCGTTGCAGTTCGTTACGCACGCCTTCGAGGGTCGCACGCTGGAAGATTTCGCCTTCGGCCAGGCCGGACTGCTTCAGACCTTTCATCAGGTCGTCAGTCGAAATGGCCTTGTTGCCTTCGATATCGATACTCGCCACCGACGGCCGCTCGACGACCGAGATGACCAGGACGTTACCGTCGCGGCCCAGCTGGATATCCTGGAAGAAACCGGTTTTGAACAACGCACGGGTGGACTCCACCAGGCGACGGTCATCAGCTTGATCCCCGACGTTCAACGGTAACGCACCGAACACGCTACCGGCGGATACCCGCTGGAGGCCGTTGACACGGATATCGGAGATAGTGAAGGACTCGGCGTGAACTTCGGCGATCATCAATACGGTGAGAACCGCAGTTAGCAGCAGACGTTTCATGAAGTCCTTTCTTATTCCAACTGGCAATAAACAAACTGCCGCAAAATGCGGCAGATTCGCAATTTTAGCGACGCGTTACAGTCGACCCAGATCGTTGACCAGGGCAAGCAGCATGACCCCGACCACCAAACTGATACCGATCTGTACCCCCCAACCTTGTACTCGTTCCGACAAGGGGCGACCACGTGCCCACTCGATCAGATAAAACAGCAAATGCCCCCCATCCAGTACCGGGATGGGCAGCAGATTCAGAACACCCAGGCTGATGCTCAGATAAGCCAGGAAATTCAGGAAATCAGCGACGCCCGACTGGGCTGAAGCGCCCGCCACTTTAGCAATGGTTATCGGTCCGCTCAAGTTTTTTACCGAGAGCTCGCCGAACAACATTTTCTTCAAGGAATCCAGGGTCAGGACACTCATGGTCCACGTACGCCTGGCCCCCTCGCCGATCGCTGCGACAGGCCCGTAGCTGACTTCGCGGAGCATCTGCGGCGGCCAATCCACTGGCTTGACGCCCGCCCCCAGGTAGCCGGTGGCGGACTTGCCATCACCACGGGATGCCAGGCTCACCGGAACATCGATTTGAGCACCATCGCGCTCGACTTGCAGCACAATTTTGGTATCAGGCCGCACACGCACCCAATCCACCACCTGCTGCCAGTCAGCCACCACCTCGCCATTGAGCGACAACAGCCGATCACCGGTTTTCAGACCTGCGGCCTGGGCCGGACCCTTTGGATCGAGCTCGGCCAGCAACGGCGGCACGGATGGGCGCCAAGGGCGAATCCCCAGGGACTTGATCGGATCGGGCTCGTCGGCCCCCTGCAACCAGCGATCCAGCACCAGCTCACGCGGCGAATCGACACTGGAGCCCGCCTCGCGCACCTGCAAGCGCAGGGTACCGCTCTCGCCCAGGCGACGGACGAGCTGCAGGTTTACCGCGGACCAGCCGGCGGTCGGTTCGCCATCTATCGAAACAATTTCCTGACCCGAGGCCAAGCCGGCCTTGGCAGCGATACTGCCACTTTCGACAGCACCGATGACCGGACGAACCTGCTGGCTGCCGAGCATTGCCAGCACCCAGAAGAAACTGATGGCCAGCAGGAAGTTGGCGATCGGACCGGCAGCAACGATAGCAATACGCTGGCGCACCGACTTGCGATTGAATGCCTGCTCCAACTCGTGCGGCGCGACAGGTGCCTCGCGCTCGTCGAGCATCTTGACGTAGCCGCCCAGCGGAATGGCCGCCACCACGAACTCGGTGCCCTGACGATCATGCCAGCGCAACAGTGGCGTGCCGAAGCCCACGGAAAAACGCAGCACCTTGACGCCGCAACGACGCGCCACCCAGAAGTGACCGAATTCATGGAAAGTGACCAACACCCCCAATGCCACCAGGGTGCCGACAACCATATAGAGTGCGCTCATCTACTTTCTCCGCAATCCTATCAAGTGCCGCATCGCTCGAACGCCAAGCCAGACTCAGCGTCCGTTGCGACTCAACCACTGTTCGGTCAATGCCCGTGCCTTGGCATCTGCTGCGAATACCGCGTCGAGTTCATCGACCGCAACAACAGGTTCCAGATTCAACACTTGCTCGATGATACTCGCGATTTCCGGGTAACGGATGCGCCGCTCGAGAAACGCCGCGACCGCCACCTCGTTTGCCGCATTCAGCATCGCCGGCGCACTACCGCCCGCCTCCGCTGCCGCCCGCGCCAGGCGCAGGCAAGGAAAACGCTGTTCGTCCGGAGCCTGGAAGTCCAGGCGAGCCACGGAAAACAGGTCCAGGGGCGCAACACCGGAATCAATGCGCTCCGGCCAGGCCAGGGCATTGGCGATCGGCGTACGCATATCGGGATTGCCCAACTGGGCAAGCACCGAACCGTCGACATAATCGACCAGGGAGTGAATCACACTCTGCGGATGAATCACCACCTCGACCTGATCGGGCCGCGCATCGAACAACCAGCAGGCCTCGATCAGTTCCAGGCCCTTGTTCATCATGCTCGCCGAATCGACGGAAATCTTGCGCCCCATCGACCAGTTCGGGTGCGCGCAGGCCTGGTCCGGCGTGACATGCTCAAGCTCGGCCAGGGGCGTCTGCCGGAACGGGCCACCGGAAGCGGTCAGCAGGATTCGCCGCACACCCACAGAGCCCAGGCCACGAGCGAAGTCACCCGGCAGACACTGGAAAATCGCATTATGTTCGCTGTCGATCGGCAACAGCACCGAACCGCTCTTGCGTACCGCCTGCATGAACAGCGCGCCAGTCATCACCAGCGCTTCCTTGTTCGCCAGCAGGATCTTCTTGCCCACCTCGACCGCCGCCAGGGTGGGACGCAACCCGGCGGCACCGACGATCGCCGCCATGACCGCGTCGACTTCGGAATGGGAGGCAACCTGGCACAACCCCTCCTCACCCACCAACACCTCGGTCGGCAGCCCGGCAGCGCGCAACCCCTCGCCCAGGCTACCGGCAGCGACCGCATCCGGCACCACGGCAAAACGCGGACGATGACGGACACACAGGGCAAGCAGTTCAGCCAGGCGACTGAAACCGCTCAAGGCGAACGCCTGGTAACGCTCCGGATGCCGGGCAATCACATCCAGGGTGCTCAAGCCGATCGAGCCGGTAGCCCCCAGGACGGTGATCTGTTGTGGCCGGCTCACGATGCGGCAATCCACAGCAGCACCGCAAACATCGGAATCGCAGCGGTCAGGCTGTCGATACGATCGAGCACGCCACCATGACCAGGCAGCAGGTTGCTGCTGTCCTTGATACCGGACTGGCGCTTGAACATGCTTTCGGTCAGGTCACCGACGACCGAAACGAAAACGATGATCGCCGCGCCCATCAGGCTCGCAATGATCTGACCGACGCCCCAGCCAGAAACCAGGCCGAATACCGCGGTGATCGCCAGGCTAAGCGACAGGCCGCCATAGACGCCCTCCCAGCTTTTGCCCGGGCTTACCGCCGGAGCCAGCTTGCGCTTGCCGAAGGCCTTGCCGGAGAAATAGGCGCCAATGTCGGCACCCCATACCAGAATCATCACCGCCATGATCAGCCAGTTACCCTGGCCGGACGCATGCTGCTTGATCTCGATCAGGCCTTGCCAGGCCGGCAACAGAATCAGGAAACCGATCACCAGCTTGCTTGCCGCGCTCGACCACTGGGCGCTGGACTGCGGATAAGTCAGCACCAGGTAGGTTGCCAGCCCCCACCACAACACCGACGCCCCCAACACCCAGGGAGCCAGGTTCGGCAGGATGTACATGAAGAACAGCAGCACCGCGACCAGCGCGGCATACGCCACTCGGGCCGGCTGCGCTTCGAAACCTGCCAGCCGCGCCCATTCCCAGGCACCCAGGGTCACCACCACGCCGATGAACAGCGCGAAACCGGAACCGGAGAGCAGGAAAAAACCGCACAAGGCGATAGGCAGCAGGATAAGTGCCGTGATGATGCGTTGCTTGAGCATTAAACCCGGGCTCCAGCCTCGACCTGCTCGCTCGTTTTACCGAAGCGACGCTGGCGGGAAGCGAAATCAGCCAGCGCATTGCGCATGGCATCGTGTTTGAAGTCCGGCCAGAACAGGTCGGAGAAATACAGCTCGGCATACGCCAGCTGCCACAACAGGAAGTTGCTGATCCGATGCTCACCGCCGGTGCGAATGCACAGGTCCGGCAACGGCAGGTCACCGGTTGCCAGGCAGGTCTGCAGCAGATCCGGGGTGATGTCATCCGGACGCAGATGGCCAGCCTGCACTTCACGGGCAAGGCGCTGGGCCGCCTGGGCGATGTCCCACTGTCCACCGTAGTTGGCCGCGATCTGCAGGATAAAGCGATTGCTACCCGCCGTCGCAGCTTCCGCCTCGCGCATCGCCGCCTGGAGCTCAGGGTGGAAGCGCGAGCGGTCGCCGATGATCCGCAGGCTGATGTTGTTGTCATTGAGACGCTTGGCTTCGCGGCGCAGCGCCTTGAAGAACAGGTCCATCAAGGCACTGACTTCCTCGGCGGGACGCTGCCAGTTCTCACTGGAGAAGGCGAACAGGGTGAGCACCTCGACCTTGGCCTCGGCACACACCTCGATTACCGCCCGCACCGCATCTACACCGGCCTTGTGGCCGGCGACGCCGGGCAAGAAACGCTTCTTGGCCCAGCGATTGTTGCCATCCATGATGATCGCCACGTGGCGCGGCACCGTGGATGACACAGCCTGCTTGGTTTTTTCCATTGAAGGCGTCCTGACCCTTATACGGCCATCAGGTCCTTTTCTTTTTCTTCGGTGGCCTTGGCGATCTGGGCTTCAAATTCCTTGATCAGCTTGTCGATTTCGGCGCCGGCACGACGCTCTTCGTCTTCACTGATTTCCTTGTCCTTGGCCAGCTTCTTCAGGTCACCCAGCACATCACGACGGATGTTGCGCACGGCAACCCGCGCGTCTTCCGCTGCGGCACGCGCCTGCTTGGTGAAGCCCTTGCGGGTTTCCTCGGTCAGCGGTGCCATCTTGATCAGCAGCAACTCGCCCAGGTTGGTCGGATTGAGGTTCAGGCCGGCACTGCCGATGGCCTTGTCGATGGCACCGAGCATGTTGCGCTCGAATGGCACGACCTGCAGGGTCTGGTTGTCTTTCACAGTGACGTTGGCAACACCGGTCAGCGGTGTATCGGCGCCGTAGTAAGGCACCATCACGCTGCCCAGGATGCTTGGGTGGGCCTTGCCAGTGCGGATTTGGCCAAATGCGTGGGCCAGAGACTCCAGGGACTTCTGCATGCGCACCTGAGCGTCTTTCTTGAGTTCGTTGATCATTGTACGCCTTCCTCGACCAGGGTTCCTTCAGCGCCGCCATGTACGATATTCAGCAGGGCGCCAGGCTTGTTCATGTTAAATACGCGCAACGGCATCTTGTGATCGCGGCACAGGCAGATAGCGGTCAGATCCATGACACCCAGCTTGCGATCCAGCACCTCGTCATAGGTCAGATGATCGAACTTCTCGGCATGCGGGTCCTTGAACGGATCTGCGGTATAGACGCCATCCACCTTGGTAGCCTTGAGCACCACGTCGGCATCGATTTCGATCGCACGCAGGCAAGCCGCCGAATCCGTGGTGAAGAACGGATTACCGGTACCGGCCGCGAAAATCACCACTTCCTTGGAATTGAGGTGACGCATGGCCTTGCGGCGATCGTAGTGATCGGTCACGCCGACCATGGAAATGGCCGACATCACGATGGCGGAGATATTCGCACGTTCCAGCGCATCGCGCATCGCCAATGCGTTCATCACGGTCGCGAGCATGCCCATGTGGTCGCCGGTAACGCGATCCATGCCGGCAGCGCTCAAGGCGGAACCGCGGAACAGGTTGCCACCACCGATCACCAGGCCAACCTGCACACCGATGCCGACCAGTTGGCCGACTTCCAGCGCCATGCGATCCAGGACCTTAGGATCGATCCCGAACTCTTCCGAGCCCATCAGGGCCTCGCCGCTAAGCTTGAGTAGAATGCGTTTATAGCGAGCTTGATAACCACTGCCCTGCTGAGCCATTGCGAATCTCTCCTGCGGCGTTATAAAAATCTTTCAGCTGTTTTACAGCCTGAGCTAACTCTAGCTTGGCGCTGCTACAGCGCCATCAGAACACGACTTTGTAAGCCGGTTCCGACGAGAGAAAGAGAAACCTTCCTCCCATTTGAAAAGAGGCTGCGCGCGTGAGCGGGCAGCCTCTTCGGGGCGACAGACGAGTCCGTCTTACTGCTTGGCAGCAGCTACCTGGGCAGCAACTTCTTCAGCGAAGTTGTCAACCGGCTTCTCGATGCCTTCGCCGACCTTGAAGTAGGTGAAGGAAACGATTTCAGCACCGGCTTTCTTGGCCAGTTCGCCAACCTTGACTTCCGGGTTCACGACGAAAGCCTGCTCAACCAACGAGGCTTCGGCCAGGAACTTCGAGATACGACCCTTGATCATGTTCTCGACGATGTTTTCCGGCTTGCCAGCGATCTTGTCGGCGTTCAGTTGCAGGAAGACGCCTTTCTCGCGCTCGATGGCTTCGGCCGAAACTTCCGACGGCAGCAGGAACTCCGGGTTCGACGCTGCAACGTGCATGGCGATGTTCTTGGCCAGTTCGACGTCGCCGCCTTTCAGGACGACGGTTGCACCGATCTTGTTGCCGTGCAGATAGGCACCGACAACGTCACCTTCAACGCGCGCCAGGCGACGGATGTTGACGTTTTCACCGCACTTGGCAACCAGGGCTTCACGAGCAGCTTCACGCGAGGCGATCAGCGGAGCAGCGTCGGTCAGCTTCTGAGCAAAGGCTTCTTCCAGGCTTTCGTTGACGAAGTTCTTGAAGTCGTCTTGCAGAGCCAGGAAGTCGGTCTGCGAGTTCACTTCCAGCAGAACGGCGGATTTACCGTCGGTCTTGACCGCGATAGCGCCTTCAGCAGCGACGTTGCCAGCCTTCTTGGCGGCCTTGATGGCGCCCGAGGCACGCATGTCGTCAATGGCTTTTTCGATGTCGCCGCCGGCCTTTTCCAGGGCCTTCTTGCAATCCATCATGCCTTCGCCGGTACGCTCGCGCAGTTCTTTGACCAGCGCTGCAGTAATTGCTGCCATTTCAAAATTCCTCTTGGATAGGTTATCAACCATTCCACCCGATCGAACGGGCGTTCAATTCTTCCCGAATCTACCTTGTTAGCAGCTGCACATTACAGACGCTGT
The DNA here is from genome assembly GCF_059730225.1 of Pseudomonas sp. UTLPPB19802. Taxonomy (NCBI): domain Bacteria; kingdom Pseudomonadati; phylum Pseudomonadota; class Gammaproteobacteria; order Pseudomonadales; family Pseudomonadaceae; genus Pseudomonas; species Pseudomonas sp. UTLPPB19802. The sequence goes on along the minus strand of NZ_AP048545.1, from coordinate 2,307,152 downwards.
AGTGGCGCGCCAAACAAACGGTTTTCGAGGTGGCAAAAAGGGGGCCAAGCCCCCTTTTTGCTTACTGAGTCAACGCCAGGGCGTCAATTACTCAGCTGCAGCCTGAGCTTCTTCAACGAAGACTTCAGTGCCGCCAGCAACGTTGTTGCGGCCACGGATAACGGCATCAGCCATCGAACCCATGTACAGCTGGATGGCGCGAATGGCGTCATCGTTGCCTGGGATGATGTAGTCAACGCCTTCCGGGCTGCTGTTGGTATCGACTACGCCGATGACCGGGATGCCCAGCTTGTTGGCTTCGGTGATCGCGATGCGCTCGTGATCAACGTCGATGACGAACAGTGCGTCAGGCAGACCGCCCATGTCCTTGATACCACCCAGCGAACGATCCAGCTTTTCCAGATCGCGAGTGCGCATCAGCGCCTCTTTCTTGGTCAGCTTGGCGAAGGTGCCGTCTTCGGCTTGAACTTCAAGATCACGCAGACGCTTGATCGAAGCGCGGATGGTCTTGAAGTTGGTCAGCATGCCGCCCAACCAGCGGTGATCGACGTACGGCGAGCCGCAACGTACTGCTTCTTCAGCAACGATCTTGCCAGCGGAACGCTTGGTGCCGACGAACAGAATCTTGTTTTTGCCCTGGGCCAGGCGCTCTACGAACGACAGAGCGTCGTTGAACATAGGCAGGGTTTTTTCAAGGTTGATGATGTGGATCTTGTTGCGCGCGCCGAAAATGTACTTGCCCATTTTCGGATTCCAGTAACGGGTTTGGTGACCGAAGTGCACACCGGCCTTCAGCATATCGCGCATGTTGACTTGGGACATGATAGTTCCTTGATAAGTCGGGTTTGGCCTCCACGTATCCCAATGACCAACCGATCGGCATCAAGCCGAAGGCACCCAGGTCATCGTGTCGACACGTGTGTGGATTTAGGCTTTTCGGGGCATCCCCGGAAAGCGGCGCATTTTATACCACAAGGACGCTGAAAACGGAACCCGGATTCACATATCCCGCCTGCGGCTTTTGCGCAGCCCTTGGATTCGCGCCAGAATGCCCCATCCTTAATAGAGAGAAGCGATGCCCGGACGTCATGATTTGCTCCGTCCGTCTGTTAGAATCGCATTTTTCAGGGTTCCGGCACGCAATGCTCCGTTAGCGGATGTTGCCGCCGTCGACCTTTTTCCGTGTTTACCTGCGCCTGAGCGCAATAGAGAGCCCGTATGACCGTCACCCTCAAGACTCCCGAGGACATCGCAAAAATGCGTATCGCCGGGAAACTGGCCGCCGATGTACTGGAAATGATCGGTGAGCACGTCAAGCCCGGCGTCACCACCGAGGAACTGGACCGCATCTGCCACGATTATATCGTCAACGTGCAGCAGGCCATTCCCGCCCCGCTCAACTACAAGGGCTTCCCCAAGTCGATCTGCACCTCGATCAACCACGTGGTCTGCCACGGCATCCCGGGCGACAAGCCGCTCAAGGACGGCGATACCCTGAACATCGACGTCACGGTGATCAAGGACGGCTACCACGGCGACACCAGCAAGATGTTCCACGTCGGCAACGTACCGGTCTGGGCCGAGCGCCTGTCCCAGGTGACCCAGGAATGCATGTACAAGGCGATCGAGATCGTCAAGCCAGGCTGCCGTCTGGGCGATATCGGCGAAGTCATCCAGAAGCACGCGGAAAAGAACGGTTTTTCCGTGGTACGTGAATTCTGCGGCCATGGCATCGGCAAGGTGTTCCACGAGGAGCCGCAGATCCTGCACTACGGCCGCGCCGGCACCGGCATGGAACTGAAGGCCGGCATGACCTTCACCATCGAGCCGATGATCAACCAGGGCAAGGCCGACACCAAGGTGCTGGGCGACGGCTGGACCGCGATCACCAAGGACCGCAAGCTCTCGGCCCAGTGGGAACACACCCTGCTGGTGACCGAAACCGGCTATGAGATCTTTACCCTGCGCAGCGACGACACCATCCCGCGCACCTCCGCCTGACCCACAAAGGAAACCCGACCGATGCCGCAGGTGGACCCCGAACTTTTCGACCGTGGCCAGTTCCAGGCGGAGCTGGCACTGAAGGCCAGCCCCATAGCGGCATTCAAGAAAGTCATCCGCCAGGCCCATGAGGTACTCGACGCCCGCTTTCGCGAGGGGCGCGACATCCGTCGGCTGATCGAGGACCGCGCCTGGTTCGTCGACAATATCCTGCAACAGGCCTGGGACCAGTTCGCCTGGAGCGAAGACGCCGATATTGCCCTGGTGGCGGTCGGCGGCTACGGTCGCGGCGAACTGCATCCCTACTCGGACATCGACCTGCTGATTCTGCTGGACAGCGCCGACCATGAGATCTTTCGCGACTCCATCGAACGTTTTCTGACCCTTCTGTGGGACATCGGCCTGGAAGTCGGCCAGAGTGTTCGCTCGGTGGAGGAATGCGCCGAAGAGGCCCGCGCCGACCTGACGGTCATCACCAACCTGATGGAAAGCCGCACCATCGCCGGCCCGGAGCACCTGCGCACGCGCATGCTGGACGTCACCAGCACCGCGCACATGTGGCCGAGCAAGGACTTCTTCCTGGCCAAGCACGCCGAACAGAAGGCCCGGCACCACAAGTACAACGATACCGAATACAACCTGGAACCCAATGTCAAAGGCTCACCCGGAGGCCTGCGGGATATCCAGACGATTCTCTGGGTCGCCCGTCGCCAGTACGGCACCCTGAACCTGCGGGCGCTGGCCGGCGAAGGCTTCCTGGTGGAAAGCGAAAACGTGTTGCTGGCCTCTTCCCAGGAGTTTCTCTGGAAGGTCCGCTACGCGCTGCACATGCTCGCCGGACGCGCAGAAGACCGCCTGCTGTTCGACCACCAGCGCAGCATCGCCGGGCTGCTGGGATTCCAGGGTGACGATGCCAAGCAGGCCGTCGAAAATTTCATGCAGCAGTACTACCGGGTGGTCATGAGCATCGCGCAACTCAGCGAGCTGATCATCCAGCACTTCGCGGAGGTCATCCTGGCCCCCGAGGCCGACACACCTCCGCAGCCACTGAATTCGCGCTTCCAACTGCACGACGGCTACATCGAGGCGAGCAACCCGAACGTCTTCAAGCGCACTCCGTTCGCGATGCTGGAAGTTTTCGTACTGATGGCCCAGCAGCCGGAAATCAAGGGCGTACGCGCCGACACCATCCGCCTGCTGCGCGAACACCGCTACCTGATCGACGACGATTTCCGCAACGACATCCGCAACACCAGCCTGTTCATCGAGCTGTTCAAGTGCAAAATCGGCATCCACCGCAACCTGCGCCGGATGAACCGCTACGGCATCCTCGGTCGCTACCTGCCGGAGTTCGGCGATATCGTAGGACAGATGCAACACGACCTGTTCCATATCTATACCGTCGACGCACACACCCTCAACCTGATCAAGCACCTGCGCAAACTGCAGTACACCCAGGTTTCCGAGAAATTCCCGCTGGCCGCCAAACTCATGGCGAAGCTGCCCAAGCCGGAACTGATCTACATGGCCGGGCTATACCATGACATTGGCAAGGGTCGCCACGGCGACCACTCGGAGCTCGGTGCGGTCGACGCCGAAGCCTTCTGCAGGCGCCACCAATTGCCGGCCTGGGACAGCCGGCTGATCGTCTGGCTGGTGCAGAACCACCTGGTGATGTCGACCACCGCCCAGCGCAAGGACCTGTCCGACCCACAGGTAATCCACGATTTCGCACAGATCGTCGGCGACAACGTCTACCTGGACTACCTCTACGTCCTGACCGTGGCCGATATCAACGCGACCAACCCGACGCTCTGGAACTCCTGGCGTGCCAGCCTGCTGCGCCAGCTCTACACCGAGACCAAGCGTGCACTGCGCCGCGGCCTGGAGAATCCGGTGGACCGCGAGGAGCAGATTCGCCAGACCCAGAGTGCCGCCCTGGACATCCTCGTGCGCAACGGCACCGACCCTGACGATGTCGAGCAGCTCTGGTCGCAACTGGGCGACGACTACTTCCTGCGCCACACCGCCGGCGACGTCGCCTGGCACAGCGAAGCGATCCTGCAGCAGCCGGCCGATGGCGGCCCTCTGGTGCTGATCAAGGAAACCACCCAGCGCGAGTTCGAGGGCGGCACGCAGATCTTCATCTACGCCCCGGACCAGCACGACTTCTTCGCCGTGACCGTGGCCGCAATGGACCAGCTCAACCTGAACATCCACGACGCCCGGATCATTACCTCCAGCAGCCAGTTCACCCTCGACACCTACATCGTGCTGGATACCGACGGCGGCTCGATCGGCGACAACCCCAAGCGGGTCAAGCAGATCCGCGAAGGCCTGGCCGAAGCCCTGCGCAACCCCGACGACTACCCGACCATCATCCAGCGCCGGGTACCACGCCAGCTCAAGCACTTCGCCTTTGCCCCGCAGGTGACCATCCACAACGATGCCCAGCGCCCGGTGACCGTGCTCGAACTGAGCGCGCCGGACCGCCCTGGCCTGCTGGCGCGGATTGGAAAGATCTTCCTGGAGTTCGACCTGTCGCTGCAAAACGCGAAGATCGCCACCCTGGGCGAGCGGGTGGAGGACGTGTTCTTCATTACCGACGCGCAGAATCAACAGCTGTCCGATCCGCAGCTGTGCAGCCGCCTGCAGGACGCCATCGTCGAGCAATTGAGCGTCAATTCCGAACCGACTATCGAGCTGACCCGCCTGAGCATCTAGCAGCGGGCCATGAACCTGATTTTGATTGAGAGCCGTACCCGATGAACAACGCGTTGAACCAGCTGCAACCCTATCCGTTCGAGAAATTGCGCGCCCTGCTCGGCAGTGTCCAGCCCACTGCGGACAAGCGTCCGATCGCCCTGTCCATCGGTGAGCCCAAGCATCGCTCGCCAAGCTTCGTCGCCGAAGCCCTGGCTGCCAATCTCGACCAGATGGCGGTGTACCCGACCACCCTGGGCATCCCGGCCCTGCGCGAAGCGATCGGTGCCTGGTGCGAACGCCGCTTCAACGTCCCCAGCGGCTGGATCGACCCGGCGCGCAACGTGCTGCCGGTCAACGGTACCCGCGAGGCTCTGTTCGCCTTCACCCAGACCGTGGTCAACCGCGGTGAAGACGCACTGGTGGTCAGCCCCAACCCCTTCTACCAGATCTACGAAGGCGCTGCGTTCCTCGCCGGGGCCAAGCCGCATTATCTGCCGTGCCTGACCGACAACGGGTTCAATCCGGACTTTGACGCCGTACCCACGGAAATCTGGCAGCGCTGCCAGATCCTGTTCCTCTGCTCGCCTGGCAACCCGACCGGTGCGCTGATTCCCCAGGCGACCCTGGAAAAACTGATCGCCCTGGCCGACGAGCATGATTTCGTGATCGCTGCCGACGAGTGCTACAGCGAGCTATATTTCGACGAACAGACCCCGCCACCGGGCCTGCTCAACGCCTGCGTGGCCCTGGGCCGCAAGGACTTCAAGCGTTGCGTGGTGTTCCACAGCCTGTCCAAGCGCTCAAACCTGCCAGGCCTGCGCTCCGGCTTCGTCGCCGGTGATGCCGAGATTCTCAAGGCCTTCCTGCTGTACCGCACCTACCACGGCTGTGCGATGCCCGTGCAGACCCAACTGGCCAGCGTTGCCGCCTGGAACGACGAAGTCCATGTACGGGCCAACCGGGCGCTGTACCGGGAGAAGTTCGACGCGGTATTGGAGATCCTCGCACCGGTGCTGGATGTGCAGCGGCCGGATGGCAGCTTCTACCTCTGGCCGAATGTCGCGGGTGACGACGCCGAGTTCTGCCGCGACCTGTTTGCCGAGGAGCACGTGACCGTCGTGCCGGGCTCCTACCTGTCTCGCGAGGTGGATGGCGTCAATCCGGGCGCCGGCCGGGTACGCATGGCCCTGGTTGCACCGCTGGCCGAGTGCGTCGAGGCAGCGCAGCGGATTCGCGCATTCATCGAGCGTCGCAAGCCGTAACCTCACCAGGCCCTGGCGGCAGTACTCGCTACCGCCAGGGCTCCCGGTTCGGCGAGGAGCGCCTCAGATATCCAGCACCAGCCGACCGGATTTGCACCCGGAAACACAGAGCATCATGGTTTTCCCCGAGGCACGCTCGGACGCACTCAGGACAAAGTCGCGGTGCTCGGGCGTGCCTTCCAGAACCACCGTCTCACAAGCCCCGCACACGCCTTCCCGGCAGCTGTAGGAGAGGTTCTGCCCCGAAGCGATCAGGGTATCCAGCAGGCTACCCTTGCCATCATGGTAGAGCTGCTTGCCGGAGCGCGAGAGCACAACCTCGAATCCGCCCCCCTCATTCTCGCTCGGCCCGACGCCGCAGAAGCGCTCGGTGTGGCGGTGCTCGATACCCAGCACGGCACAGGCCTGGTCGAAAGCCTCCAGCATTGGTGCAGGACCGCAACAGTAGAAATGCGTATCGCGAGGATAGTCCCCCAGCAGGGCTTTCAGATCAGGTGCGCCACCGTGCTGATCATCGAAATGATAGGTCACCGCCCCTGGCAAGCCGGCGAGTTCCTCACGAAACGCCACCTCCGTCTCGGAGCGCGCGCAATACAGCAATTCGACAGCCGCCCCCGTGCCCGACAAATGCCTGGCCATGCTCAAGAGTGGCGTTATGCCAATGCCGCCAGCAATAAAAACAGCCTGTTCCGCACGACGGACTGGAAAGTTGTTGCGTGGTGCCGACGCCTTGAGCAACCCACCCACCCTCAGATGCTTGTGGATAAAGGCCGAACCGCCGCGGCTTCGGCGATCGTGGAGTACCCCTAGACGATAGTGGCTCAGGTCCGACGGCGAACTCATCAGCGAATAGCTGCGCACGAGCCCATTGGGCAGGTGCAGATCGATATGCGCTCCAGCCTCGAACGCTGGCAAAGGTTGTGCCCCAACCGGTGCCAGGTCTATGGACAGGATACTGGGGGTTTCCCGGGTAATGCTTCTGACACGGACGGTCTGTAGGCTGGCGCTCATATCTACTTTCCTTGTATATATCTGGCAATAGGGCCGCTCGCCGCGGATCTGGAGAGCGCCCTGTTTCTGGTAAAACAATAATTAGCCGAGAGCGGATTTTTCGATGTTACTCATGGATGAATGTATAGAGCTGTTAAATGCAATGGATGCCCGAACCTGGTTTCAGTCGCTCACTGTTTCTGTCGGGAAACTCGGATACAGCCAACTGCTGTACGCCCTGAAGCCCAACAAGGAAGCACAGAACGACGCCGCGGAAATCATAAGTAACTTCCCAGTCGACTGGCGCAGTCGTTACGATAACGAGAACTATTCCTGTCTCGATCCTACCGTCCGCCACAGCTTTTCCTCCTCACTGCCCATCCTCTGGGAAGACAGGCTCTACAAGACGAAAAAACAGAAGGAGTTTGCCGAAGAAGCCAGGAGTGCCGGCCTCAGCCATGGCATGACCCTGCCCATACACGGCCCCCAGGGCCAGGTCGGCATGCTCAGCCTGAGTTGCGACTCGATGCCGGAAGCCGAATACCGACAGAGACTCAAATGCAGCATCGGCGCGGCCACCATGCTTCGTGACTATGCGGTGACCAGTAGCAGTCAGCATTTTCTCCAGGGTTCAAGCTCCACTCCCCCTCAACTTACTCCCCGCGAACTGGAAATCCTGCATTGGGCCTGGGCCGAAAAGACCACTTGGGAAATTGGCAAGATCCTCAGTCTGTCGGAGCCCACTGTCGAGTTTCACTTCAAGAACATCCGACGCAAGTTGAACGTCGGCTCCAGGAGACTCGCCGTGGCAAGAGCCATACAACTGGATCTCATGACGCCCTAGGGCAATGTCCTGATCGGGCGGTGACAGCAGATCGTGCACATCGATCCGCCCGGCGATATACAGCCTGAGCAACACCGCAAGGCTTGCCGACCCCCGCCCTGCGCACTCCAGCCGGCTTGCCGCCGGCTGGCTCAAGCCGAACATTCGCCAAAACGCACCCTGACTCCAGCCCAGCTGCAGGCGCAACGCAACGGCTTGCCTGATCAAACTTCGTTCAACCCTCATTTCGGCGTCTCATCAGCAAACCCAGACGATATTCGACTCTCGGTACAGCGGCCACCTATCAGATTGATAGGCTGCTAATTATCCAATCTGGATATACAAATAAGTCACCTTCGTGAGGTAACTTCCGTGAATATAGCTATTGATATGAGAAACAACTTCGACAAGAGCTGCCTGCAAGAAATGCACAAACTGCGAGCCAGGATATTTCGAGAGAAAAAAGACTGGGACGTCAGTGTCATCGCAGGCATGGAGATCGATGGTTACGACGCGCTGAATCCCTACTACATGATTCTGCAGGATGCGGATCCGGATGAAAGTGTCTGTGGTTGCTGGAGACTCCTGCCGACCACCGGCCCGAACATGCTGGCCGATACTTTTCCGGAACTCTTGGCGGGCGCACCGGTTCCCTGCGCCGAAGACACCTGGGAGCTCAGCCGCTTTGCGATCTGCCAACCGAGCGGACGCCCCTACGCCTTCTCCGACCAGTCACTCATCGCCATCAGGGCAGTCGTCGGTTTTGGTGTCGAACGAGGGTTGAAGCACTTCGTTACGGTGACCGCCGTCGGTGTCGAGAAACTGCTGATCAGGCTTGGCCTGGACATCCGTCGGCTGGGTCCGGCCAGGACCATCGGCGTCGAGCGCGCCGTTGCCCTGTCCATCGCCCTCAGCCAGAAGACACTGGATGCCCTGGCGGGCAGCGAGGTCGAATCCAACCTGTCAAATTGATAGGTTGTTCCGCCAGCAGATTGATAGATGATTCCTCCCGCATCGCAATGTACCGGGTTGGGCCCTGCGGCCATGGCGGTACGTAAACATCACGCTTTCATCATAAATACAACTGGACTGTGGAGATGACACATGGACACCGTGATTGACTTGCCAAAACGCGACGCCGAGTTCGCCAGCCGGGAAACCTGGCCCGAGTTCATCACCGCCACGGCTCAACAGGACTATCTGGCAGCCGAGGCCGGGTTGCAGCGGGCCTTCGAACAGGGCTACAGCCACTGGTACATCGACGGCAGCCTCGAGGGCGAACGTCCGGCCGACTTCACCGGGCAACGCATCGCCGCGCTGAACGAAATGATCGCCAGCACCGGGGTAAAACCCATCTTCCACGGCAACTTCAAGGCGCCACTGGGCAGTGACGTGGAAGACCTGGCCGCCGCCGCCCTCGACTACGTGAAAAAAGAGGTCGACATCTGTGCCGCACTGGGCGGCGCACCGCTGATCGTGCACGGCGGCGGCGTGGTCGAACCGCGCCTGGTCAAGGAAGCACGCCAGAAAGGCCTGGAACGCCTCATCGGCAATCTCCAGGAACTGGTCGCCTATGGCAAGGCCCGTGGCGTGCAGATTTGGCTGGAGAACCTGTGCAACTACACTCGCTTCCACCCCTTCTACTACATCTGCACCACCGAAGACGAAGTGGAGCACGTGCTGGAATCCGTGCCAGGCCTATATATGTTCCTGGACGTATCCCACGCCTACGTCAACGAAGGCGATCCGTTGTCCTTCTTCTGGAAGTTCAGCAACCGCGTGGTTGGCATGTCTTTCAGTGACAACAATGGCGACAGGGATTCGCATTTCCCGCTGGGCCAGGGCAACCTCGATTTTCCCGGCCTGATCGATGCCGTCCAGTACACCAGCTGGAAGGGCATGGTCGGTTTCGAAACCCGTGGCGGCACCCTGCGTGGCAGTGTCGACTTTCTCAACCAACTCGTAGCGTCCAGCGCTCGATAATCTGTTGCGCTGACGACGGGTTCACCTCGTCGTCAGCGCCGGAGGCTCCAACATGGGAAACCCCGCATCGGTCACTGAATCGCCAGGAGAGCAGCGCCTGACCGGACGCAGTTCCTTCATGGAAGGTTGCATCGATTCACTCCCCGTCTGCCTGACCTTCATGTTCCTGTTCTTTTCCATTGGTGCAGCCAGCCGGATTGGGGGCTTCACCGGGCTCCAGGCGTTGCTGATGACCTTCACCGTGCACGCAGCGCCGCTGCAGGTCTTCCTCGCCCAGCACGGGGAGAACCTGACCGTCATGTCGATCCTGTTCACCACCCTGGTGGTCAACTTTCGCTTCCTGATCATGTCCTCGGTGCTCACCGAGCACTTCAAGGGCGTGCCGTTGTGGAAATCGCTGCTGTCGGCCCAACTCCTGTCGATCTCCACCTTCACGCTGTCCAATGCCAGGAAGGGCATGATCGCCAATGTCTACAACTACTACCTGGGTTGCGGCATCAGCACGCTATTGGTCGCCATTCTCGCCACCGGCCTGGGCTACTGGGTCAGCGCCGAGCAGAACCCTCTCCTGCAGTCGGTCATCAGTGTGATCCTCCCCATTCACTTCACCGTACTCGCCTCACTGGCATGGCCGAAACTCAAGCCGATGATCGCCACCGGCGCCGGTTTCGCCTTGACGCCAATCGTTGGCCGCTACCTGCACGAGTACCAGATCTTCGTGGTGCCCTTCGCGATCGGCGCCGCCCTGCTGATCTGGGACGCATTGTTTGAACGGAAGACCCAATGAACAACTGGACGCTGATTCTCGTTGCCTCGCTCGCCTCCTATGCCTTGCGGGCCATTCCCATCCTGGTGTTTCACAAATTCCAGATCGCCTCCGATGGCTTGATCTATCGCTTCCTGAACTATGCAGCCTTTGGCGTCATGGGTGGAATCATCTACTCCGCCCTGCTGGGCGAGCATTACTACAACGACTGGATGGGCCATTTCGACAATCACCTGGCCCTACTGAAACTGGCCACCCTGTGCCTCGCCGTATTCATCGCCGCACGCTTCAGAGGCGTATTCAAGACCCTCTTCATCTGCCTCGGCTTTTTCATCGCCATGACGTTCTTCGTAGGAGTTTGACGCAATGCCAGATTCTCGCCCACCGCTGCCGGAACTGAAAAAACTGCGTGAGAAACACGCCGAATTCTGCGAACGCCGTGAGTCGATCAATATGACCCGTGGCCTGCCCTCGCCAGAGCAGATCTCGCTGTCGCACGATTTCCTGAGTCTTCCCGGCACCCATCAGTTCTCTTCCGCCGATGGCCAGGACTGGCTCAATTATGGGGGGCTGCAAGGCGTCAAGGAGGTTCGTGAACTGTTCGGGCCGGCCCTGCTCGGGCTTCCCGGCGAACAAGTCGCTATCGGCGAGAACTCCAGCCTGGCCCTGATGCACGAAGCCATTGGCCATGCCTGGATCAAGGGGTTCCCGGGCACGCAGCCCTGGGGCAAGGCCGAGAAGGTACGCTTCATCTGCCCGGAACCCGGCTACGACAGGCACTTTTCGATCTGCGAGTACTACGGCATCGAAATGATTCCCGTGGCCCTGGACGAGCATGGGCCCGATATGGAAGCGGTAGAACGCCTGGTCGCAGCCGACCCGAGCATTCGTGGCATGTGGTGCGTACCTCGGCACGCCAACCCCAACGGCGCGATCTACAGCGAGGAAGTGATCAGGCGACTCGCCGGCATGCCCACGGCGGCACCGGACTTCAAGCTGTTCTGGGACAACGCCTATGCAGTTCACGACTTCGAGGGCGCTCCCGAGCAGGCACCGGCTCCGTACCCGGCCTGCGTGCGTGCCGGCAACCCGGACCGGGTGATCATGTTTGCCTCGACATCCAAGATGGTCATTCCCAGCTCGGGTATCTCGATGATCGGCGGCAGCCCCGCAACCCTGCGCTGGTGGCTCGATTGCCGCCAGCACAAGACGATCGGCCCGGACAAGGTCAACCAGGTCCGGCACCTGATGTTCTTCCGTACACAGGAAAACCTGTTGGCGCACATGAAACATCACGGCCAATCGCTGGGAGCCAAGTTCGAGCGCGTCCAGCAGGTCTTCAGCCGCGCGCTGACAGGGCTGCCGCAGGTCAGTTGGTCCCGTCCCAGCGGAGGCTACTTCATCTCCCTGCTGGTGCCCGAAGGGCTGGCCGGCCGGGTGGTTGCCATCGCCGCCGAGGCGGGGGTGAAAATGACACCTGCCGGGGCGACCCACTGTCATGGTCATGACGCCCAGGGGCGCCATCTGCGCATTGCACCCTCCTATCTCAACCTGGCACAGATCGACCAGGCGACCGAAATCATCGCCAACTCGGTCCTGCTCGCGTGTGCCGAACACGGGGAAGCTCGCTGAGCCCACGGCTCCGTCCCGACGGCACGAAGGCGAATCCTTCGTGCCGTGCCTTCGCATCCATCCAGGAACCATCATGAGTGAACCGCCATTGCCCACTGCACGGGATGTGCAAGACGCTGCTGCCCGCCTGAAAGGTCGGGTCCAGCGCACGCCCGTCTTCACCTCGTCCACCCTCGACAGCTGGCTGCACAGCCGCATCCACTTCAAGTGCGAGCAGTTCCAACGCATGGGGGCCTTCAAGATACGCGGCGCACTCAATGCCCTGATGAAACTCGACACCTCGGCCAGGCAACGGGGAGTGGTGGCCTACTCGTCCGGCAACCACGCCCAGGGAGTCGCGCTGGCCGCACGCGAGTTGGGCATACCGGCGGTGATCGTCATGCCTTCCGATGCACCGGCGGCCAAGAAGGCGGCGACGATAGGCTACGGAGCAACGGTGGTGGAGTACGACCGCCATGCCGAAGACCGGCTGGCAATCGCCAGGCAGTTACAGCAGGAGCATGACTACACCTTTATTCCTCCGTTCGATCACCCCGATGTCATCGCGGGCCAGGGCACTGCCGCCCTGGAGCTGTTCGAAGAGGTTGGTCAGCTGGACGTGCTGCTCGTCCCGGTCGGGGGCGGAGGGCTGATTGCCGGGACGGCACTGATCGCCAACGCCCTGGCCCCGGATTGCCAGATCATCGGCGTTGAACCACAGGCCGGAAATGACGGGCAACGCTCGTTGCGCACGGGCTCTCTCGTCACCATCCCGACACCCGTCACCATCGCCGACGGTGCGCAGAGCCAGTCATTGGGCAACCTCACGTTCCCGATCATCCGGGAGCGGGTCAGCGATATCGTCACCGTAACCGATGACGAGTTGCTGGAGGCCATGGCGTTCCTCGCTGCACGCATGAACCTGGTCGTCGAGCCCACGGGGTGCCTGGCGGCCGCCGCCGCCTTCAAGCTGCGTGAACAGCTTCGAGACAAACAGGTTGGCGTGATATTGTCTGGCGGCAATGTCGACCTTGAGCACTACGCCCGGCTATTGCTCCAGCCGCACGGGCACATTGCGAACCGGTAAGCGAATCAAGGAGAGATCATCGTCATGGCGCAGCGACTCATCGATGCCCAAACCCTTTTCGGCCTGGCAATCGAGTCATCGGCCATTACTCGCGAATGCGCCTGCCTCCAACGGAGCCTGGAAGGTTGGAGCAGTTGGCCGGTAGGCTATCGGGAAGAGGCCTTCACCGAGATCGGCACACTGGCCAAGTATCCTCCAGAGGAGGCGGTGATCGACGAATACCACCCCCAGGGCACCACCTACTGGTCACCGCAAGCCCCCATCGCGCCGCTCTACTATCCCTACAACCAAAGCACCGTATGGTGCTGTGGCAGCTGCGGGCGCCTTTACATCCGCCACAACGATGACGGTGCCTACCACGTGGAGCGGCGTATCCGCAGGGTTCAGCCAACCATGGTGGTGGATGCTCCCCACGCCAACGATGGTCGAGAGCCCGGGTGGTGAGCGCCCCGTAGGCTGCCCGGTATCCGCCGGTAGACGGTGGTGCCGCGCCATCCCTGCGTGAGACGCCAACTGCGCTGCTACTTCACCTGCCCCAGGTTGGCCTCGCTCAGGTCCAGCTCGCCCAACACCTCACGCAGAGCATCATCGCCAATCTGGTGATGACGACGCAGGCTATACAATTCCAGCCGCTGCGCCCGCAGTGCCTTCAGGCGCAGGCGCCGCTCCAGCAGGTCCATCTGGAACGCCAGCGCCTGGGCTTCGGCGGAATCGTTGAACACCTCCAACTGATGCCGATACTCGGACATGATCCGCGCCTTCAGTTCGGCGGCCAAGGCTGCCTGGGCCGCATCCGCCGCATTGGGCTCAGCCGCCTCCTCGATCTCCAGCGCGCGGATCGCGGCCTCGGCTGTCCGTCGCCAGGCCTCGCGTACTTCATGGCGACGAGCATCGTCCGGACTCGGCGCGACATCACGCAACAACACCGGCAACGCGATACAGGCCGTCACCAGCGACAGCAGGATCACCCCCGCAGCGATGAAGATCAGCAGGTCACGCTCGGGAAAAGCCGTTCCCGGCGCGATCAATAGTGGCACCGACATCACACCCGCCAGAGTCACTGCCCCACGGACACCGCCCAGGGTCAACAGCCAGCAGGAACGTGCCTTGGGCATCGACGCCAGTTCACTCTTGCCGCGCCAACGCCGCAACAATACCGACAACCGCCAGATGCTCTGTACCCAGACGTACCGCAGCACCAGCAACACCAGGAAGATCGCCAACACATCCAGGCAACGGTAGAACAGCGTTGGCCACAACGAGGCTTCATGACTGGCCACTGCCTTGACGATGTCCGGCAACTGCAAGCCCAGCAACAGGAAGATCAGGCCATTGAAGGCAAACTCCAGCAACGACCAGACGCTGCGATTGAGCAGCCGGGTGCTGGTCTGCCGTGGCAGCAGGTCGAGCCAGCTCTGCATCATGCCTGCCGCCACCGCCGAGAGGATGCCCGAGACACCCAGGCGCTCGGCCAGGACATAGGCGGCAAACGGCAACAGCAGCATGAACACCACATGGGTCGCCGGATCGTCCCAGCCCCGGGCAATCATCCAGGCCCGCAAGCGGCCGATCAGCCAGCTCAGCACCACCCCAGTGGCCAGGCCACCGACCGCCACCAGCAGGAACGTCAGGCTGGCATTGGCCAGGGAAAACACCCCGGTCACGGCCGCCGCCAGGGCGAACTTGAAGGTCACCAGGCCCGAAGCATCGTTCATCAACGCCTCGCCCTGCAGCATGTGCATCAAGGGTGTGGGCAGGCGGTTCTGGGCAATCGCCGAAACCGCCACGGCGTCCGTCGGCGATAGTACCGCAGCCAGGGCAAACGCCACTGGCAAGGGAATACCGGGCAGCAACCAGTGAATGAAGTAGCCGGCGCCGACCACGGTGAACAGCACCAATCCCACCGCCAGGGTCAGCACGGGTCCGCGCAAACGCCAAAACTCGCGCTTGGGCATCCGCCAGCCATCGGAAAACAGCAACGGCGGCAGGAACATGAAAAGAAACAGCTCCGGGTCGAGGGCGACATGCAGGCCGAGGGTCGGCCAGGCCAACGCCGCGCCGGCAGCGATCTGCACCAGCGGCAGAGGCAGCGGAATTACCCGCGCCAACAAACGCGAGACGCCGACCAGCATCAGCAGAATGAGGACGGTGTAGGCGGTTTGCATAAGGCGACTTCCCAATCGTTCAACAACATCTCCGGCAGCAACCAGCCGCCAAAGTGCCATATTAACCGCTTAATCTGCCGCGCGAGCGTCGTGCCATGGTCGCATGTGAAATCCCTGCCGACCAAATGGGCAGCCAAGGGGTTGGCCCCGAACCGACTCGGCCATGGCATAATTGCCGACTGTTCATCTCGCACATCTGCAAAAGGGGGCAATTCCCGTGACCGATACGAGCAACACATTGCGCCTTTTCGGAATCAAGGCCTGCGACACCATGAAGAAGGCTCGCACCTGGCTGGACGAACACGCCGTAGCCTACGATTTCCATGATTACAAGACCGCCGGCATCGACCGCGAAAACCTCACCCGCTGGTGCAACGAGCACGGCTGGGAAGTGGTACTCAACCGCGCCGGCACCACCTTCCGCAAGCTCGACGACGCCAGCAAGGCCGATCTCGACCAGGCGAAGGCGATCGAGCTGATGCTCGCACAACCTTCGATGATCAAGCGCCCGGTGCTCGATCTCGGCAACCGAACCCTGATTGGCTTCAAGCCAGATAGCTACGCGGCGGCCCTCAACTGAGCCAGAGCGCTCAAGGCCCCACTCAATTTCGCAAGAGGTAACTGCATGTCCACTACTCTGTTCAGCCTGGGCTTCGGTGTCGGTACCCAGAATCGTCAAGGCGCCTGGCTGGAAGTGTTCTACGCCCAGCCACTGATCCAGCCATCGGCCGCACTGGTCGAGGCCGTCGCCCCGGTACTGGGCTACACCGGCGGCAACCAGGCTATCAGCTTCACCCCGGCGCAGGCCGCGCAACTGGCCGAAGCCCTCAAGAGCGTCGACGCCGCACAAGCCGCGCTGCTGACCCGCCTGGCCGAGAGCCACAAGCCGCTGGTCGCCACCCTGCTGGCCGAAGACGCACAACTGACCTCCACGCCAGAGGCCTACCTCAAGCTGCACCTGCTGTCCCATCGCCTGGTCAAGCCGCACGGCCTGAGCCTGGCTGGCGTATTCCCGCTGCTGCCGAACGTGGCCTGGACCAGCCAGGGCGCGATCGACCTGGCCGAACTGGCCGAGCACCAGTTGGAAGCGCGTCTGCGCGGCGAGCTGCTGGAAGTGTTCTCGGTGGACAAGTTCCCGAAAATGACCGACTACGTGGTGCCGAGCGGCGTACGTATCGCTGACAGCGCACGTATCCGCCTGGGCGCCTACATTGGCGAAGGCACCACCGTAATGCACGAAGGTTTCGTCAACTTCAACGCCGGCACCGAAGGTCCGGGCATGATCGAAGGCCGCGTCTCGGCTGGCGTATTCGTCGGCAAGGGTTCGGACCTGGGCGGCGGTTGCTCGACCATGGGCACCCTGTCGGGTGGCGGCAACATCGTGATCAAGGTCGGCGAAGGCTGCCTGATCGGCGCCAACGCCGGTATCGGTATCCCGCTGGGCGACCGCAACACCGTCGAGTCGGGCCTGTACGTGACTGCCGGCACCAAGGTCGCCCTGCTCGACGAGAACAACCAGCTGGTCAAGGTGGTCAAGGCCCGTGACCTGGCCGGTCAACCGGACCTGCTGTTCCGTCGCAACTCGGAAACCGGCGCCGTGGAATGCAAGACCCACAAGTCGGCCATCGAGCTGAACGAAGCACTGCACGCACACAACTGATAGCGCGCCTGTGGGAGCCGGTCCATCGGTTCCCACAACACAGGCTGCCAATCACCGCAGTACCTGTAGGAGCAGGGCTTGCCCGCGAAGAGGCCCTAAAGATCGCCTCAACCTCCGCTGGCAAACCGCGATCCCACCACCGGGGCCAACACCATGCTGATACCCTCCCCCTGGCGCGCCGATTTCCCGGCCATCGCCGCCCTGCAACGGCAGGACCAGACCTACCTGGACAGCGCCGCCACCACGCAAAAACCCCAGGCCCTGCTCGACGCCCTGACGCATTACTACACCAATGGCGCGGCCAACGTGCACCGTGCCCAGCACCTGCCAGGCGCCCATGCGACCCAGGCCTTCGAGGACAGCCGGCTGAAAACCAGCCAATGGCTGGGAGCGGGCGAAAACGGACAGATCATCTTCACCCATGGCGCCACCTCGGCGCTGAACCTCCTGGCCTACGGCCTGGAGCATCTCTTTCAACAGGGCGACGAGCTGGTCATCAGCGCCCTGGAACACCACGCCAACCTGCTGCCCTGGCAACAACTGGCAAAACGACGTGGGCTCAAGCTGGTGGTCCTGCCGATCAACGCCGCCGGCCTGATCGACCTCGACGCCGCCCATGGCCTGATCGGCGAACGCACCCGCCTGCTGGCGGTCAGCCAACTGTCCAACGTACTCGGCGCCTGGCAACCGTTGCCTCAACTGCTGGCCCGGGCCAAGGCCTGTGGCGCCCTGACCGTCGTCGACGGTGCCCAGGGCGTCGTGCATGGCCGCCATGACGTGCAGGCACTGGACTGCGACTTCTATGTCTTCTCCAGCCACAAGCTCTACGGCCCCGACGGGCTCGGCGTGCTCTATGGTCGCAACGACGCCCTGCGGCAACTGCGCCACTGGCAGTTCGGCGGCGAGATGGTCCAGGACGCCGACTACCAGCACGCCAGTTTCCGCCCCACGCCCCTGGGCTTCGAGGCCGGAACGCCGCCGATTGCCAGCGTGATCGGCCTGGGCGCGACCCTCGACTATCTCGCCGGGCTGGATCAGGCCGCGGTGCTTGCCCATGAAGCCGCGCTGCACGATCACCTGCTGCAAGGCCTCAAGGTGCGCAAGGGCATCCATCTGCTGGGCGAACCGCAACTGGCCCTGGCCAGTTTCACCGTCGAAGGTGTCCACAGCGCCGACTTGGCCCACCTGTTGACCGAACAGGGCATCGCGGTGCGGGCCGGTCATCACTGCGCGATGCCCTTGATGAAACGACTTGGCTTGAGCGGGGCGATCCGTGTCTCGTTGGCGCTGTACAACGATTCCGAGGACCTGGAGCGCTTTTTCGAAGCACTGGACCAGGCCCTGGAGCTGTTGCGATGAGTTTGCCGAGCGAAGCCCAAGGCGCCCTGGACAGTTTTCAGGCGGCGGCCGGCTGGGAGCAACGGGCGCGCCTGCTGATGCAATGGGGCGAGCGCCTACCCACCCTGGACGAAGCCGAAAAAACCGAGGCCAACCGGGTGCATGGCTGCGAAAGCCAGGTCTGGTTGACGGGCAGTCTGCAGGACGGCCAGTGGCGATTCGTCGCCAGCAGCGATGCGCGGATGATTCGTGGGCTGGTGGCGCTGCTGCTGGTGCGGGTCAACGGCCTGAGAGCCGAGGAGCTGCAGGCAATCGACCTGCCCGACTGGTTCAACCAGCTCGGCTTGTCCCGCCAGCTATCACCGTCGCGCAGCAACGGCCTGAACGCCGTGCTGCAACGGATGCGCGAGCTGACTCGCCAGCCCTGAACGGCACGGGTTGTGGCGAGGGTTATTGCGGCCTGGCCCGCTCCGACGGCCGCCGCACGCCCGCTACCAGCTTGTCCACGGCCTTGGTCGCGGCAACCATGCCGAAGGTCGCCGTGACCATCATCACCGCACCGAATCCACCCGCACAGTCCAGCTTCACTCCATCACCGACGAAACTCTTCTGAAGGCAGATACCGCCGTCCGGTTTCGGATAGCGCAACTGCTCGGAAGAAAACACGCACGGCACGCTGTAGTGGCGATTGACCGTCCGGGAGAAGCCATAATCACGACGCAGGGTCGAACGCACCTTGGAGGCCAGCGGGTCGTTGAAGGTGCGGTTCAGGTCGCAGACCTGGATCTGCGTCGGATCGATCTGCCCACCCGCCCCGCCGGTGGTGATGATCTGGATCTTGCGCCGCTTGCACCAGGCAATCAGCGCCGCCTTGGCGTTGACGCTGTCGATGCAGTCGATCACGCAGTCGATATCGGCGGTGATGTACTCGGCCATGGTGTCGCGGGTAACGAAATCCGTCACCGCATGCACCTGACAGTCCGGGTTGATGCCCTTGAGGCGCTCGGCCATGACGTCGACCTTGGCCCGACCCACCGTACTGTCGAGGGCATGCAACTGGCGATTGCTGTTGCTGACGCAGACATCGTCCAGGTCGAACAGGGAAATCTCGCCGACGCCGCAGCGGGCAATGGCCTCGGCCGCCCAGGAACCGACACCGCCCACGCCGACGATGGCCACGTGAGCCGCCTTCAGCCGCTCCAGGCCCTCAATGCCATACAACCGGGCAACGCCGGCAAACCGCGGATCTTCTGCACTCATGACCAATCACCGGAAAAATCGGCGCGCATTATAGGCTGATCGCAGGGCGCAGGCACCTTCAGCCTACAAATGGCGGCTACCAGAGTGAAAATGACAGCACCTTCACAAGAAACCGACTACAAAGACTCGGGAAAGAACTTAAACCGATGGTCACTGCCTAAGCTCCGCAGTGTTCTAGCACGTATCGCACGTGTAGGATGCGCGCCGCGCTGTTCAACGTTCTACTTCGGAACCCGAAATATCTATGTCATCGCGTAAATTTGGACTCAACCTGGTGGTGGTGCTGGCAATCGCCGCGCTGTTCACCGGTTTCTGGGCGTTGATCAACCGTCCGGTCTCGGCCCCCAACTGGCCTGAACATATTTCCGGCTTCTCCTACTCGCCCTTCCAGCAGGGACAATTCCCGCAGAAGGACCAGTACCCGACCGACGATGAAATGCGTCGCGACCTGGAGATCATCAGCAAGCTGACCGACAACATCCGGATCTATTCGGTCGACGGTACGCTGCAGGACATCCCCAAGCTGGCCGAGGAATTCGGCCTGCGGGTCACCCTGGGTATCTGGATCAGCCCGGACCAGGAGCGGAATGAACGGGAAATCACCCGTGCCATCGAACTGGCCAACACCTCACGCAGCGTGGTTCGCGTGGTGGTGGGTAACGAGGCGATCTTCCGCAAGGAAATCACTGCCAAGGAACTGGGGGTTCTGCTCGATCGCGTGCGCGCCGCGGTGAAGGTGCCGGTGACCACCTCCGAACAGTGGCATATCTGGGAACACAACCCGGAACTGGCCAGGCATGTCGACCTGATCGCCGCGCACATCCTGCCGTACTGGGAATTCATCCCGATGGAGAAATCCGGCCAGTTCGTGCTCGACCGCGCCCGTGAACTCAAGCGCATGTTCCCGAAAAAGCCGCTGCTGCTCTCGGAAGTCGGCTGGCCGAGCAATGGCCGGATGCGCGGAGGCGCCGATGCGACCCAGGCCGACCAGGCAATCTACCTGCGCACGCTGGTGAACAAGCTTAACCGCCAGGGCTTCAACTACTTCGTGATCGAAGCCTTCGACCAGCCGTGGAAAGCCAGCGACGAAGGCTCCGTGGGCGCCTACTGGGGCGTGTACAACGCCGCGCGCCAGCAGAAATTCAATTTCGAGGGCCCGGTAGTCGCCATTCCACAATGGCGAGCCCTGGCCGTCGGTTCGGTGGTGCTGGCGATGCTGTCGCTGGCGGTCCTGCTGATCGACGGCTCGGCATTGCGCCAGCGCGGCCGGACATTCCTGACGTTCATCACCTTCCTCTGCGGTTCGGTACTGGTGTGGATCGGCTACGACTACAGCCAGCAGTACAGCACCTGGTTCAGCCTGACCGTGGGCTTCCTCCTCGCCCTCGGCGCACTGGGGGTATTCATCGTGCTGCTGACCGAGGCACACGAACTGGCCGAGGCGGTCTGGACCCACAAGCGTCGCCGCGAATTCCTGCCGGTCGAGGGTGAATCGGACTACCGCCCGAAAGTCTCCATCCACGTGCCGTGCTACAACGAGCCACCGGAGATGGTCAAACAGACCCTCGATGCCCTGGCGGCCCTCGACTATCCGGACTACGAAGTCCTGATCATCGACAACAACACCAAGGACCCGGCGGTCTGGGAGCCGGTGCAGGCGTACTGCGAGACCCTCGGCCCGCGCTTCCGCTTCTTCCACGTCGCGCCCCTGGCCGGTTTCAAGGGCGGTGCGCTGAACTACCTGATCCCGCATACCGCCAAGGATGCCGAAGTCATCGCGGTGATAGACTCGGACTACTGCGTCGACCGCAACTGGCTCAAGCACATGGTGCCGCACTTCGCCGATCCGAAGATCGCCATCGTGCAATCGCCGCAGGACTACCGCGACCAGCACGAAAGCACCTTCAAGAAGCTCTGCTACTCCGAATACAAGGGCTTCTTCCATATCGGCATGGTCACCCGCAACGACCGTGACGCGATCATCCAGCACGGCACCATGACCATGACCCGTCGTTCGGTCCTGGAAGAACTGGGCTGGGCCGACTGGTGTATCTGCGAAGACGCCGAGCTGGGCCTGCGGGTGTTCGAAAAAGGCCTGTCGGCGGCTTACCACCATCACAGCTACGGCAAGGGCCTGATGCCCGACACCTTCATCGACTTCAAGAAGCAGCGCTTCCGCTGGGCCTATGGTGCGATCCAGATCATCAAGCGGCACACTGCCAGCCTGCTGCGCGGCAAGGACACCGAACTGACCCGTGGCCAGCGCTACCACTTCCTCGCCGGCTGGCTGCCGTGGGTCGCGGACGGCATGAACATCTTCTTCACCGTCGGCGCCCTGCTCTGGTCCTCGGCGATGATCATCGTGCCGAAACAGGTCGACCCGCCGCTGCTGATCTTCGCGATCCCGCCGCTGGCACTGTTCTTCTTCAAGGTCGGCAAGATCCTGTTCCTCTACCGGCGCGCGGTCGGCGTCAACATGAAGGACGCCTTCGCCGCGGCATTGGCCGGCCTGGCGCTGTCGCACACCATCGCCAAGGCGGTGCTGTACGGTTTCTTCACCAGCAGCATTCCGTTTTTCCGCACACCGAAGAACGCCGACAAGCACGGCTTCTGGGTCGCGATCTCGGAAGCGCGCGAAGAACTGTTCATCATGCTGCTGTTGTGGGGCGCGGCGCTCGGGATCTACCTGGTGCAGGGCCTGCCGAGCAACGACATGCGTTTCTGGGTCGCCATGCTGCTGGTGCAGTCTCTGCCATACGTGGCTGCGCTGTTCATGGCTTTCGTCTCTTCGCTGCCGAAACCGGCCGAGGAGCCTGAGCAGGTGCCGGCCGCATAAAGTCCAGGCAATCCACTAAACGGCGGCCTTTGGTCGCCGTTTTGCTTTAAGATATCCGCCACTTTCTGCACACCGCGCCCTGTAGGAGCCGGCTTGCTGGCGAAGAGGGCCTCAAAGGCGCCAACACTTCGCGGGCAATCACGCTCCCACAGGCCGAGCCTGTCTTTCATGTTTTCGGAGTTTTCCATGACGGCCCACGCCGAGCTTTCGCCGACCCTGCAACTTGCCTGTGATCTGATCCGCCGCCCATCGGTGACCCCGGTCGACGCCGACTGCCAGAAACTGATGATGCAGCGCCTGGGCGATGCCGGCTTCAACCTCGAGCCGATGCGCATCGAGGACGTGGACAACTTCTGGGCCACCCATGGTCGTCATGACGGACCGGTGCTGTGCTTCGCCGGCCATACCGACGTGGTCCCGACCGGCCCGGTGCAGGCCTGGCAGAACGATCCGTTCGATGCGCTGATCGACGAACACGGCATGCTCTGCGGGCGCGGCGCCGCCGACATGAAAGGTAGCCTCGCGGCAATGACCGTGGCGGCCGAGCGCTTTGTCAGCGACTACCCGGACCACAAGGGCACGGTCGCCTTCCTGATCACCAGCGATGAAGAGGGCCCGGCCCACCACGGCACCAAGGCGGTGGTCGAACGCCTGGCCGCGCGCAAGGAACGCCTGGACTGGTGCATCGTCGGCGAACCGTCGAGCACCTCGCTGGTCGGCGACGTGGTGAAGAACGGCCGTCGCGGCTCCCTCGGCGCCAAGCTGACCATCCGCGGCGTGCAAGGTCACGTGGCCTATCCGCACCTGGCGAAGAACCCGATCCACCTGGCCGCGCCTGCGTTGGCCGAACTGGCCGCCGAACACTGGGACGATGGCAATGCCTTCTTCCCGCCGACCAGCTTCCAGATCTCCAACCTCAATTCCGGCACCGGCGCGACCAACGTGATCCCCGGCGACCTGGTGGCACTGATCAACTTCCGCTTCTCCACCGAATCGACTGTCGAAGGCCTGCAACACCGGGTCGCGGCGATTCTCGACAAGCACCAGCTGGACTGGCACGTGGACTGGGCCCTGTCCGGCCTGCCGTTCCTGACCGAGCCGGGCGCGCTGCTCGACGCGGTGTCTTCCAGCATCAAGGCAATCACCGGGCGCGACACCAAGGCCTCGACCAGCGGCGGCACCTCCGACGGGCGCTTCATCGCCACTCTCGGCAGCCAGGTGGTGGAACTCGGCCCGGTCAACGCGACCATCCACCAGGTCAACGAGCGGGTCCTGGCCAGCGACCTCGATGTGCTGACCGAAATCTACTACCAGACCCTGATCAAGTTGCTCGCCTGATGCTCACCTGCCCTCTTTGCAGCGCACCGCTGGACGCGGTCGACAACGGCGTGGCCTGCCCGGCCGGGCACCGTTTCGACCGCGCCCGCCAGGGTTACCTGAACCTGCTGCCGGTGCAACACAAGAACAGCCGTGACCCGGGCGACAACCAGGCCATGGTCGAAGCCCGGCGCGACTTCCTCAATGCCGGGCACTATGCGCCGGTCGCCCGGCGCCTGGCCGAGCTGGCGGCAGAGCGGGCCCCGCAACGCTGGGTCGATATCGGCTGTGGCGAGGGCTACTACACCGCGCAGATCGCCGAAGCGCTGCCAGCGGCCGACGGCTATGCCCTGGACATCTCCCGCGAAGCGGTAAAACGCGCCTGCCGTCGCAACCCGAAACTGACCTGGTTGATCGCCAGCATGGCGCGTATTCCGCTACCGGATGCCAGTTGCCAGTTTCTCGCCAGCGTCTTCAGCCCGCTGGACTGGCAGGAAGCCAAGCGCCTGCTCAGCCCCGGCGGCGGCCTGATGAAGGTCGGCCCGACCAGCGGCCACCTGATGGAGCTGCGCGAGCGGCTGTATGACGAAGTGCGTGAATACACCGATGACAAACACCTGGCCCTGGTGCCGGAAGGCATGGCGCTGCAACACAGCGAAGTCCTCGACTTCAAACTGCGCCTGGAGCATCCCGCCGACCGCGCCAACCTGCTGGCCATGACCCCGCACGGCTGGCGCGCCAGCGCCGAGCGCCGCACCCAGGTGATCGAGCAGGCCGAGCCGTTCGAGGTCAGTGTGTCGATGCGCTACGATTACTTCGTTTTGCAATGATCCCCATGACCAAACTCGCCAACCCCGGTTGGCGACCGCCAGAATCCGCGAATGGATTTTTCAGCAGCCGCAGAGAGGACATCCATGCGCCAGCCTGATATCGAGATTTACCTGAAAGACGCCGACGTCGACCACAAGGCCATTACTGCCTGGCTGGGCCAGGCGCTTGGCCCATGCACCGAGTGGAAGCAAAAGGGCCAGACCTGGAAATGCAAGGCTGCCGGCGTACCCGTGACCTGGCTGCCAAAGGCCGTGGGCAAGTGGAACAGCCTTTACCTGGAAAGCGACCAGACCCCTTGGGACGACGACATCGCCTGTGCCCGCGCCGCCTTCGCCGCGCTGCAGGTGGAAGTGCGCTGCGCACCTGGAACCTGGGTCGAGGAGGAAGGCGAGGAAAGCGCCGACCGCTGGATTCGCATCAGCGTCGACGGAGAAGAAGAGATCACCTGGCGCACATCCTGAATCAGACAGAACTTGCCCTGGCCAGGTCTACACGGGTCCGGCCATGGCCAAACCTTGTGGTGAGCGGGCTTGCCCGCGCTGGGGCGCAAAGCGGCCCCAACCCCGGCTGACGTGTTTTCCAGACGTATCGCTGCCAACCGGTTTACGGCTACTTCGCAGCCGAACGCGGCGGTGCGGCGTTCCGACAAGCCCGCTCGCCACAAGGTTGTTTGCTGCGGGCTACAGCCCCACCACATCCTCGGCCTGCAGGCCTTTCTGGCCTTGCACCACCGCGTACTCGACCTGCTGCCCCTCGGCCAGCGAACGATGGCCCTGGCCACGAATCGCGCGATAGTGCACGAACACATCCGCCCCACCCTCACGCTGGATGAAGCCGTAGCCCTTGGCATCGTTGAACCATTTCACACTGCCAGTTTCGCGAGTTGTCATGAATCCGTACTCCATTTTTATTATTGGGTGAACCCCGCTCGCAGGGTTCTACTAGCCTGATCGCCAGAACTTCGGACGACGCTCGTGGGTCATACCGCTGAGGGCGAATCCCGGAGTATAAGACAGCACGAAAAACTCTCAATCAATATTACTTCGTTGCGTTTTTGCCGATTTTCGCCAGATACGGCACACTACGCCCCGCCCGAGCAAACGCTCGGCTCACTCCATCTGAAGCAGAATCCGTATGACCCGTTCGCCGTTCCGCCGTCTCGTGTTTGGCACCTTGCGCCGCCTCCTGTACCTGTGGGTGCGCTCGGAGACGATCAACCAGTCGTCACTGACTCTCAACCTCGACCGCAGCCGCCCGGTGTTCTACGTCCTGCAATCGCCATCGCTGAGCGACCTGGCGGTGGTCGACCGTGAATGCACTCGCGCCGGTCTGCCACGGCCGGTACTGCCGGTGTCGGTCGGCCCACTGATGGAGCCGGCAGCGTTTTTCTACCTGACCCCGGAACCCGACTGGCTAGGTCGCCAGGACAAGCGTGGCGCCCCGCCCGCACTGACCCGCCTGGTCGATACCCTGAGCCAGAACCCGGCCGAGGATGCCCAGGTCATCCCGGTCAGCGTGTTCTGGGGGCAATCGCCGGACAGCGAATCCAGCCCATGGAAATTGCTGTTCGCCGACAGCTGGGCGGTCACCGGCCGCCTGCGGCGCCTGCTGAGCATCCTGATCCTCGGCCGCAAGACCCGCGTGCAGTTCTCCGCGCCGATTCACCTGCGCGAGCTGGTGGAACACAACAAGGGCCACGAACGCACCGTGCGCATGGCCCAGCGCATCCTGCGGGTGCACTTTCGCAACCTGAAGACCGCGGTGATCGGTCCCGACCTGTCCCACCGGCGTAACCTGGTCAAGGGCCTGGTCAACGAGCCGCAGGTCCGCCAGGCGATTCTCGAACACGCCCAGCGCGAGAACATTCCGGCGGAGAAAGCCAAGGCCCAGGCGCTGCGCTACGGCAACGAAATCGCCTCGGACTACACCTACACCGCGATCCGTTTCCTCGAAGTGGTGCTGAGCTGGTTCTGGAACAAGATCTACGACGGTATCCGCGTCAATCACATCGAAGGCGTGCAAGCCGTGGCCCAGGGACACGAGGTGATCTACGTGCCCTGCCATCGCAGCCACATCGACTACCTGCTGCTGTCCTACCTGCTGTTCCGCAACGGCCTGACCCCGCCGCACATCGCTGCCGGGATCAACCTCAACATGCCGGTGATCGGCAGCCTGCTGCGCCGTGGCGGCGCGTTCTTCATGCGCCGTACCTTCAAGGGCAACCCGCTCTACACCGCGGTGTTCAACGAGTACCTGCACACCCTGTTCACCAAGGGTTTCCCGGTCGAGTACTTCGTCGAAGGCGGCCGCTCCCGCACCGGGCGCATGCTGCAGCCCAAGACCGGCATGCTGGCCATCACCTTGCGCAGCTACCTGCGCTCCTCGCGCATGCCGATCGTCTTCGTGCCGGTCTATATCGGCTATGAGCGGGTACTGGAAGGCCGGACCTATCTCGGTGAACTGCGCGGTGCCAGCAAGAAGAAAGAATCGATCTTCGACATCTTCAAAGTCATCGGCGCCCTCAAGCAGCGTTTCGGCCAGGTCGCGGTCAACTTCGGCGAACCGATCAAGCTGGCTGAATTCCTCGACCAGGAACAGCCGGACTGGCGTAGCCAGGAGCTGGGGCCGCAGTTCAAGCCGGACTGGTTGAGCGCGACCACCAACCGCCTTGGCGAGCGCGTGGCACGCCACCTCAACGAAGCCGCGGCCATCAACCCGGTGAACCTGGTAGCCCTGGCGCTGCTGTCCACCAGCCGCCTGGCCCTGGATGACCGCGCCCTGGCGCGGGTACTCGATCTCTACCTGGCGCTGCTACGCCAGGTCCCGTACTCGCAGCACACCACGCTGCCCGAGGGTGACGGTCGGGCGCTGATCCAGCACGTCAAGGACATGGACCTGCTGTCCGAACAGAGCGACGCGCTGGGCAAGATTCTATACCTGGACGAACAGAACGCGGTCCTGATGACCTACTACCGCAACAACGTCCTGCATATCTTCGCCCTGCCGGCATTGCTCGCGAGTTTCTTCCAGAGCTCCTCGCGCATGAGCCGCGAACAGCTGTTGCGCTACACCCGCGCGCTGTACCCCTACCTGCAATCGGAACTGTTCATCCGCTGGTCGCTGGACGAACTCGACGCGGTGGTCGACCAGTGGCTGGCGGCCTTCGTCGAACAGGGCCTGTTGCGCTTCGAAAACGAGGTCTACCTGCGCCCGGCGCCCAGCTCGCGGCACTTCGTGCTGCTCACCCTGCTGTCCAGGAGCATCG
Organism: Pseudomonas sp. UTLPPB19802; assembly: GCF_059730225.1. NCBI lineage: Bacteria > Pseudomonadati > Pseudomonadota > Gammaproteobacteria > Pseudomonadales > Pseudomonadaceae > Pseudomonas > Pseudomonas sp. UTLPPB19802. The sequence goes on along the minus strand of NZ_AP048545.1, from coordinate 2,279,251 downwards.
CCCAGACCCTGCAACGCTTCTACATGGCCATCTCGCTGCTGCTCAACAGCGGCCAGCAGAGCATCAGCGCCGAGGAGCTGGAAGACTTGTGTACGGTCATGGCCCAGCGCCTGTCGATCCTGCATGGCCTCAACGCCCCGGAGTTCTTCGACAAGAGTCTGTTCCGCCACTTCATCCAGACCCTGCTCGACCTCGACGTGCTGCGTCGCGACGATGCCGGCAAGCTCAGCTATCACGAGCTGTTGGGCGAGCTGGCGGAAGGTGCGGCCAAGCGGGTATTGCCAGCGGAAATTCGCCTGTCGATCCGCCAAGTGACACTGCACGACACAGGCCCGGAACAGAGTATCGACACCAGCCCCACTGCCGGCTGATATCGGAATACCGGCAACCTCACGACAGACGATTCGGCAAGGAAACAAGGAAGTTTCTCCATCGAATTTCTCCGGCAAACACTCGTATAGACTGGGTATTGCGTCGCTTTTGACGCGTTCGATAAGGACATCGAGATGACTGCAAAAAACGTCGTGGCCGCTGTTTTCCACTTTCCGCCGGAATACGCCATCCCGGCCCGGGCACAGACCCGCATCACCCTGCGCAACCGTGATACCCATGCCGTCCTCGGCACCTGGAGCAGCACCGACCTGCCACCTCGCAGCCCCTGGCGCTTTGCCTTCGAGCTGGCAAATGACCCGCGTCACAACAGCAAGGTCGAGATCGAGTTCGACATGAGTGTCGATGGCGTCTCGCTGCTGGCCGACATCCGCTACAACTTCCGGTGGCGCAAGGATAATCAGGAGGAAGTCTTTCACCTGAGCCCGCCCGGCTATCTGTATCTCAGCGCCGCGCTGGTGCCACTCATCGGCACCGAGGAAAGCACCCTGGCCAACCTGAAGCTGGTCGCCCTCAACGAATCAGGCCTGCCGCCCTACATCCTCTGCGAGGAAATCACCCTGCTCAAGGGGGCGATCCCCCGCTACCTGCGCTATGACCCCAATCGCGTCAAACCCGGGCAGCTCTACGAGACCCAGGGCACCTTCGGCGGTCGGCGCAAGTTCACCCTCAAACCCATTCCCAGGACCGTCGTGCTGCAGAAGGAACGGCCACAGAACCTGACACTCAGGGCCTGAAGGCAGGGAATGTAGTCGATCAACGCTCGCATCGAACCCGCCGGCCAGCTACTGTTGTCCCCAGCGGACAACCCGGCGCTCGCTTGAACGGTCTCTTTCCGGGACCCTTGCGGTGCGTGTCGGGTCCGCCCGGTCATTTTCTTCATTTTTTGCATAAGGAAGCTTCCCATGCTCCGTCCTTCCCTACGTCTGGCCAGTATCTGTGCCGGCCTGCTGATCTCCGCCAACGCGCTGGCCCTGTCCCTGGGCAGCCTGTCCCAGGGCGAAGCCTCCGGCGGGCTCAAGGACGCCTTGGCCCAGGGGGCCGTCGCCGCCGTCACCACGCTCGGCAAGCCGGGAGGCTTCAGCAATAACCCGGAAGTGAAGATCGAGTTGCCGGGCAAGCTGGGCAAGGTCGCCAGCAAGATGAAACAGTTCGGCATGGGCGCCCAGGTCGATCAACTGGAAACCAGCATGAACAAGGCAGCGGAAGTCGCCATGCCGCAGGCCCAGGCCCTGCTGGTGGATGCCGTGAAGAAGATGACCGTGAGCGACGCCAAGGGCATTCTCAGCGGCGGCAAGGATTCGGCGACCCAGTACCTGGACAAGACCAGCCGCGAGCAGATCCGCGCCAAGTTCCTGCCGATCGTCAAGCAGGCCACCGACCAGGTCGGCCTGGCCCAGCAGTACAACTCGTTCGCCGGGCAAGCGGCGACCCTCGGCGTGATCGACGCCAAGAGTGCCAATATTGAAAGCTATGTGACTGAAAAGGCCCTGGACGGCCTGTTCAAGATCATCGCCCAGAAAGAGGAAGGCATCCGTGCCAACCCGGCTGAAGCGGCTACCAGCCTGGCGAAGAAGGTATTTGGCGCACTCTGATGTGCCGATGGGAGCCAGCGTGCTGGCTCCCATCTGATCGCTCTATCCTTCGGCTGCGGTTTTCTTCACCCGGAACCAGCCGGCATACAACGCCGGCAGGAACAGCAGGGTCAAGGCCGTGGCCACGATCAGCCCGCCCATGATCGCCACCGCCATCGGTCCGTAGAACACGCTGCGCGACAACGGGATCATCGCCAGCACCGCCGCCAGCGCGGTGAGTACGATCGGTCGGAAACGCCGTACCGTTGCCTCGATGATCGCCTGCCATTGCGACATGCCAGCACGGATATCCTGCTCGATCTGGTCCACCAGGATCACCGAGTTGCGCATGATCATCCCCGACAACGCGATTGTCCCGAGCATCGCCACGAAACCGAACGGCTGGCCGAACACCAGCAGGAACAGCGTCACGCCGATGAGCCCCAGCGGTGCGGTGAGAAACACCATCGCCACCCGCGAGAAACTGCGCAGTTGCAGCATCAACAGGGTCAGCACCACCACGATGAACAGCGGCACGCCGGCGTTCACCGAAGCCTGGCCGCGCTCCGAATCCTCAACCGTACCGCCCACATCGAGCAGATAGCCGTCCGGCAATTCGGCGCGGATCGAATCCAGGGTCGGCATGATCTGCTTGACCAGGGTGACCGGTTGCTCCTGGCCGTAGATATCGGCGCGGATGGTCACGTTCGGCAGACGATTGCGGTGCCAGATAACCCCTTCCTCGAAACCGTATTCCAACGTCGCGATCTGCGACAGCGCCACGCTCGTGCCGTTGTCGGTAGGCACCGCCAGGCTTGGTAGCGCCGACAACTCGCTACGCTCGTGCACGGTGCCGCGCAACAGAATTTCGATCAGTTCGTTGTCTTCGCGGTACTGGCTGACGGTCGAGCCGGTCAGTGAACTCTGCAGGAAGCGCGACAGGTTCGCCGTACTCACGCCGAGGGCCCGGGCACGATCCTGATCGACATTCAGGTACACCACCTTGCTCGGTTCTTCCCAGTCCAGGTGCACGTTGACCACATGGGGGTTCTCCCGCACCTTGGCCGCCACCTTGCGCGCCAGGGCCCGTACCACCTCGATATGTTCACCGGTGACACGGAACTGCACCGGGTAGCCCACGGGCGGACCGTTCTCCAGGCGCGTCACCCGCGAACGCAGGTCCGGGAACTGCTCGTTGAGGGTGTCGATCAGCCAGGTCCGCAGCTTCTCCCGGTCCTCGATAGTCTTCGCCAACACCACGAACTGGGCAAAGCTGGCCGCCGGCAACTGCTGATCCAGCGGCAGGTAGAAACGCGGCGAGCCGGTGCCGACATAGGCCACGTAGTTGTCGATGCCGTCATGCCCCTTGAGCAGGTTTTCCAGGCGCTTGACCTGCTCTGCGGTGTTGCTCAGCGACGCGCCCTCGGCCAGCTTGAGGTCGACCATCAGTTCCAGGCGCCCGGAAGCCGGGAAGAACTGCTGGGGCACGAAGCGGAACAGCGCCACCGAGGCCACGAACAGCAGAATGGTCAGCACGATCACTGTCTTGCGCCGCCGCACGCACCACTCCACCAGCCCTCGCACTCGCTGGTAGAACGGAGTGGCGTAGGGGTCGGGCTGATCGGCTCCATGCTTGGCGGCATGCATCTTCGCCAGGTCCGGCAGCAACTTCTCTCCCAGGTACGGCACAAACACCACCGCGGCAATCCACGAGGCCAGCAGGGCGATGGTCACCACCTGGAAAATCGAGCGAGTGTACTCACCGGTCCCAGACTGCGCGGTGGCGATCGGCAGGAAGCCGGCGGCGGTGATCAGCGTGCCGGTCAGCATCGGGAATGCGGTGCTGGTCCAGGCGTAGCTCGCGGCCTTGAGCCGATCGAACCCCTGCTCCATCTTGATCGCCATCATCTCCACGGCAATGATCGCATCGTCCACCAGCAGGCCCAGCGCCAATACCAGGGCGCCGAGGGAAATCTTGTGCAGGCCGATCCCCAGGTAGTACATGGTGGCGAAGGTCATCGCCAGCACCAGCGGAATCGCCAGCGCCACGACCATCCCGGTGCGCACGCCCAGGGAGAAGAAACTCACCAGCAGAACGATCGCCAGTGCCTCCACCAGCACCTGGACGAACTCGCCGACACCGGTCTTGACCGCCGCCGGCTGGTCGGAAACCTTGCTCAGGTGCATGCCGGCCGGCAGGCCTTTCTGGATTCGGGCGAATTCGCCTTCCAGCGCCTTGCCCAGCACCAGGATGTCGCCCCCCTCGTTCATCGCCACGGCCAGGCCGATTGCATCTTCGCCCATGAAGCGCATGCGTGGTGCGGGCGGGTCGTTGAAACCACGGCGGACCTCGGCGAAATCGCCGATGCGCAGGGTCCGGTCGCCGACCCGGATCGGGAAATTGCGAATCTCGTCGACGCTCTTGAAATTACCACTGACCCGCAGTTGTACCCGCTCCGTCGGTGTTTCGAAGAAGCCTGAGGTGGAGACCGTGTTCTGCTCCTGCAACGCCTGCTGGACGGCCGCCATCGGCACCCCGAGCGTGGCCAGCTTGACGTTCGACAGTTCGATCCAGATTTTTTCGTCCTGCAACCCCAGCAGGTCGACCTTGCCCACATCCTTGACCCGCTGCAGCTGGATCTGGATACGGTCGGCGTAGTCCTTGAGCACCGCGTAGTCGAAACCGTCGCCGGTCAGCGCATAGATATTGCCAAAGGTGGTACCGAACTCGTCATTGAAGAACGGCCCCTGGATATCCGGTGGCAGGGTCTGGCGAATGTCGCTGATCTTCTTGCGCACCTGGTACCAGAGTTCGGGGATCTGCGCCGAGTGCAGCGAATCGCGCGCCATGAAGATCACCTGAGACTCGCCCGGGCGTGAGAACGAGGTGATCCGCTCGTACTCACCGGTTTCCATCAGCTTCTTTTCAATACGCTCGGTGACCTGCCGCGAAACTTCCTGGGCGGTCGCCCCGGGCCAGTTGGTCTGGATCACCATGGCCTTGAAGGTGAACGGCGGATCCTCGCTCTGGCCCAGCCTGGTGTAGGACATCGCCCCCACCATGGCCAGCAACAGCATCAGAAACAGCACGATCTGGCGATTGCGCAACGCCCATTCGGAAAGGTTGAACCCCATCGAGGACTACTCCTTGGCCGCCAGATTGACTACACGGTTGGAGCGGTCCACCGGACGCACCTGTTCGCCCTCATGAAGCACATGCACACCAGCCGCCACGACCCAATCGCTGGCGTTGAGCCCTTCGAGCACCGGCACGCTTTTCTCGCCGAAGGCTCCAACCCGCACCGGGGTACGCTTGAGGGTATTGTCGGCCTGGACTTTCCAGACATAGGCCGCACCATTTTCCGCAGTGAGCGCAGACAACGGCACCGACAGCGGCACGGCGCCAACTGCCTGGACGAAGACGCGGGCACTCTGGCCCAGTTCGGCAGGAGTTTTGCCAGCATTGAAGGCGATACGGGCGGCAAAGGTCCGCGATTTCGGATCGGCTGCCGGCGACAGCTCGCGGATATGCCCGTTGAAGCGCTGGTCCGGCTGCGACCAGAGTTCGACCGCGACATCCTGGCCGACCTTGAATCGCCCAAAGGCCTGCTCCGGAAAACTGATCAGCACTTCACGTTCGCCGTCGGCGGCCAGGGTGAAGACGGTCTGACCGGCCGCCACCACTTGGCCGACTTCGACCTGCCGCTTGGCGATCACCCCATCCTGGGGCGCACGCAGCACCGCGTAGCCGGCCTGGTTGCTGGAGACATCGAATTCGGCCTTGATCTGCCTCAGCCGGGCTTCACCGGCGCGATAGGCATTTTCCGCGTTGTCATACTGCGAACGGCTGACCATCTGCCGGTCCAGCAGGGTCTTGTAGCGATCGCGTTCGGAACGCACCAGGCTCAGGTTGGCCTCGGCGGCCGCCACCTGGGCCCGGGTGGCCTCCAGTTGCAGGCGCACGTCCTGTGGGTCGAGTTCCGCCAGCGGCTGGTTGGCCTTGACCCGCTGCCCCTCCTCCACCAGGCGCCGAGTCACCTTGCCAGCGATGCGAAACGCCAGTTCGGGCTCGAAACGGGCCCGCACCTCACCGGGATAACTGTCCATCGCCTGGGCCGACAACTGCGGCTGAACCACCATGGCGGGACGCACGGTGACCTGGGCCGCCTCTTCGTGACCACAGCCGACGAGGAAAAAGGCTAGACTGGCGGGTAACGCAAGGGGCAGGACATAGCGGAACATGGTGGACCCTTCGCTAAGAGTGCTCGAAATAATTATACTGGCCAGTATGGTATTTATACCAAACTGACCAGTCCAGTATTAAAGTGAAAAATGTCCGACAATCTTTCTGTGCCCAGCGGCCCTGGCCGCCCCAAGGACCTGGCAAAACGCCAGGCCGTTCTTGAAGCAGCGAAAGATCTGTTCCTGAGTAATGGATACGCCAGCACCAGCATGGACGCGGTAGCAGCAGCGGCAGGTGTTTCGAAACTGACGGTCTACAGCCATTTCAACGACAAGGAGACCCTGTTCTCCGCTGCGGTGGCGGCCAAATGCGAAGCGCAGTTGCCCGAACTGTTGTTCGCCCTGCCCGAGGGCGTGCCGGTCGAATCGGTGCTGCTCAATATCGCCCGCGGCTTCAACCTGTTGATCAACAGTGACGAGTCAGTGAACCTGCATCGCCTGATCATCGCGCTGGGCAGCCAGGATCCCAAGCTCTCGCAGATTTTCTACGAGGCTGGCCCGCAGCGGATGCTGACCGAGATGGAAGGCTTGCTGAGCAGGATCCACCAGAGTGGAGCCCTCGACATCGACAAGCCGCAGCGCGCCGCCGAGCATTTCTTCTGCCTGCTCAAGGGCGCGGCGAACTTTCGCCTGCTGTATGGCTGCGGTGAGCCGTTGAGTGCCGAAGAGGGCGAGGCGCATGTGCGCGAAGTGGTCGAACTGTTCATGCGCGCCTACCGACCCTGAACATAGTGGGGCGAGCCCGCTCGCCACAGGAAGCGGTCAGGGCTTGAGCGCTTTCTTCGGATAGATGTCGTAGCGACTCGACTTGCCCTCCAGCCCATGGCTGGGCTTGGGCCCGTCGATGATCGGCGCCTTGCGCGGGCGCTTGACCACCACCCGGTGGGTCGCCAGGGCCAGCGCTGCCCCCAGCAGCGCCGGCGCATCCGGATCATCTCCCACCAGTGGCCGGAACAGGCGCATTTCCTTCTTCACCAATGCAGTCTTCTCCCGATGGGGAAACATCGGGTCCAGATAGATGACCTGTGGCGGTTCACCCTCCCAGTTGCGCATCACCTCGATGGAGTTGCCCTTGAGCAGGCGCATGCGGGCAACGATCGGCGCCACCTCCAGATCCTCCAGGCCACGGGCCAGGCCATCCTCCAGCAGCGCACCGATCAGCGGCTGGCGCTCGATCAGGCTCATCTCGCAGCCCAGGGTCGCCAGCACGAACGCATCCTTGCCCAACCCCGCCGTGGCATCCAACACCCGCGGACGCACGCCCTGCTGGATACCGACCGCCTTGGCGATCATCTGGCCGCTGCCACCACCGTACAAACGCCGATGCGCCGCACCGCCCTCGACGAAATCCACCCGCACCGGCCCCGGTGCATCCGGACCCAGTTGCTGCAACTGCAAGCCCTGTTCGGAAACCTGCAGGGCGAACTCGGCCTCGGGCTCCTGCAAAGGTAGCGCCAGCCGTCGGGCCCACTCCTGCGCCTGGGATTGAAGCCCCTCGTCCAGCGCCTCGACCCTGATCCGTACGGCTGCTTGCTGCTCAATCATGAAAAAAACGCTCAAAAATTAAATGATCGGCAAAAACGGCCGATAAAAGAATTATCCGTCATTTTGCCAGAGCTTGGGTCACCACCAAGAGCCATGTCAGACATTCAGCGCACATCCATAGGTTATCTATCGCCCGTCGGCGATTACGGCCTGCGAAACTCCCAGGCACTGAGTGGCGTCAGCCACCTGTGGCAGGATTTCTTCGCACGGGCGATGGCCGAGCAAGTGGGTGATGCGCCAAAGCAGCCAGTGGCCGAACTGCCGGTCGATGGTCCGATCGAGCCGACCGCCGGTGCCGAAACCCTGGCACAGATCGTCGACCAGTTGCACTGCGAAGTCACCGACAATCCGGTCCGCCCGCCAGAGCCACTGTTCCTGCCGATCGCCGAGTTCGAGCTCGATTTGCTGAAAAAACCGGCACCGCCTTACCCGGACGACGAAATCGTCGCCCAGCAGCGGCAGCAGGATTTCGAAAGCGAATGGGTTCGTCCGATCGTACTGACTGCCGGCCAGCCACAACCCCAACCCGGCCCGGCACCACAACAACGTCCGCTGTTCCTGCCGATCGCCGAGTTCGAACTCGACCTGCTGCCAAAACCGGCAACCCCGTACGACGAATCGACCCTGGTCAAGCAACAGCAGGCCCTGGACTACGACCAGAACTGGGCGCGCCCGCTGGTGGCGCACAACCTGCGTCTGGCGGCCTGAACCGCCAGCCTCCGCTTCACGCCTTGAACATCTGGTTGATCTTGCCGAACGGTATCGCCTGCTCGGTGAAACCGAAGGTGCCCTGCCCATAGATTTCCTGCGCCGCCTGGTAAAAAGCCCCATACGCCGCACGTGCCAGCACCGAGCCCACGCTGATGCGCTTGACCCCCAACGCACTCAAGTCGGCCACCGACAGCGGCACACCACCGGACATCAGCACGTTGACCGGCTTGGGCGCCACCGCCTTGACGATCGCGCGGATCTCCTCGGCCGTGCTCAAGTCCGGTGCGTACAGCACGTCGGCGCCCGCCTCGGCAAAGGCCTGCAGGCGGCGGATGGTGTCATCCAGGTCCCGCCGCCCGACCAGGAAGTTCTCCGCCCGTGCAGTCAGAGTGAAATCGAACGGCAGGCTGCGCGCTGCCGCCACCGCCGCCTCGACCCGCTCGACCGCTAACGCAAAGGGGTAGATCGGCTCTTCGGGGTTACCCGTGGCGTCTTCGATGGAGCCACCCACCAAGCCGACTTCGGCAGCCATCAGGATGGCCTGGGCGCAACCTTCGGGACTGTCGGCGTAACCGTTTTCCAGGTCCGCAGCCACCGGCAGCGCCGTGGCCTTGGCAATCACATGAGCGTTCGCCAGGGCATCGGCACGGCTGAGCGCACCTTCCGCATCCGGGCGCCCCAGGGAAAACGCCAACCCCGCGCTGGTAGTAGCCAGGGCCTCGAAACCCAGCGCCGCGAGCATCTTCGCCGAGCCGGCGTCCCAGGGGTTGGGGATCACGAAGGCCCCGGCACGCTCGTGCAGGGCCCTGAAGGTCTGGGCTCGAAGGGTTTGCGCATCCATATGACCAACTCCAGGCAGAAGAAACGGGTGCCGTCAGAGCAAGCCGAGTTGCTCCGCAGCGGGCTCTCTGTATAGCTCAGGCAAGGCCGGCAGGCCAGGCAAACGTGCCATCAGCCGCTGGTGGAAGCGCTGCGCCAGTTTAGGCGCCAGCAGGTTGTCCGAGGTATGCAGGAAAATATACGGCGTACGCCCTTCTTCGATCCAGACAGCGACTTTCTCGACCCAGGGTGTCAGGAAGGACTCATTTGCCTCCAGCTCCGGGTGGCCGATGAAACGTACCTGTGGAAATGGGGTAAAGGCTGCCGGGCGCGGCGGCACCCTGGGCTTCTTCGACTGCGCGTGCAGTACCGCAGGTTCGGTCGAGGTGCAACTGAACAGGGCCCGCGGGTCTAGACAGATGCGCTCCACGCCACGATCGAGCAGCAGTCGATTGAGCATCCGCTCGGCATCACCCTTGGCGAAGAACTCGGGATGGCGGACCTCGACGGCCAAAGGCCGCTGCAGGCTATCGATGAACCCGGCCAGTTCGCCCAACCGATGCGGAGCGAAAGTGGCCGGCAACTGCAGCCACAGCGGCGAGACCCGAGCCCCCAGCGGCTTGAGCAGTTGCAGGAAGTCTTCGGCGGCCTGGATCTGGTCGCGCAGGTCGCCACCATGGCTGATATCGCGAGGGAACTTGGCGGTGAAGCGAAAATGCCCCGGCATGGTCTGCGCCCAGCGCTCGACGGTGCCAGGCGCAGGCCGCGCATAGAACGTGGTGTTGCCTTCGACGGCGTTGAAGACCTGGCTGTAGAGGTCGAGAAAATCCGTGGGACGAGCATTTTCCGGGTACAGGAACTCGCGCCAGGCGTTTTCACTCCAGGACGGACAACCCAGGTGGTAAGGGAGAACTGAATCGGTCATGCCACCGATTAGATCAGATATGCAGGTCGAGCCCCAACACTTCCATGTCCCACTCGACGAAGCCGGCGGTCGTCAGGTAGCTGGCCAGCGCCGTGGCGACGCTCTTGCTCATGGAGCGATGGAAGATCATGTCCTGCGGACGGGCCGGCAGGTTGGCCAGGCGCTCACCTGCCGCCTCGGCTCGGGCAGCGACTTCGGAGAGGTCCTCGCTATCACTGTTCAGCAGTTCGCCATCAGCGTCCAGCACCACGCCGCCCTTGCGGGGTTTGCGCTTGATGGAATAGGACTGTGATGAAACGCCGTCTATACGCATTGTGGCAGGCTCGGTATCGATGATGGCAATTTAGCAGTACTTGCCGTACGTGGCTATTGTCCAAGTGATAACCAGACCACATAACCAATAAAAGGTTTTCACACAACGTCGCCTGCGTGTGCAAAACATGACGTACGGCACATTTTTGACTGCCACGAGCGACATCCCGAGCGCCCGACTTCAAGTTTCAGTATAGCTTGGAAATTTACCTGGCCTTGGGGGTGGCGACCTTATCGCGCAGGTAAACCGGCTGGGCTTCGTCGGCAGCGATGGCCTCGCCGCGCGCCCAGGCGAAGCGTGCCAGAGATAGCAGGTCCTGGGCATCGGGCAGCATGCCAGCATCCTGGCCACTCAGCGCGACCATGATCCGCTCACCATAGCCCCAGCCGGTACCCGCGCCAAACCAGGCGCCGGCGGCCCCTTCCGGCAGTGCCGCGACTTCCGGCGGCAGCACCGCTTCGACGCCGGCCAGGTGCATCTCGCCAGCGTCCTCGCGGTAACAGCCCCAATACACTTCATCCATCCGCGCATCGATGGCCGCCGCAACCTGGGTGGCGCCGTGCTCGCGCAATGCCCGCTGGGCCAGCACCGCCAGGTTGGATACCGGCAATACCGGCCGTTCCAGGGCGAAGGCCAGGCCCTGGACCACGCCGATCGCGATCCGCACGCCGGTAAAGGCGCCGGGCCCACGGCCGAAGGCAATCGCATCCACCGCCGACAGGCCGATCCCGGCATCCGCCAGCAGCTTCTGAATCATCGGCAACAGTTTCTGCGCGTGCAGGCGCGGGATCACCTCATAGTGGCTCGTCACCTTGCCGTCGTGCAGCAAGGCGACGGAGCAAGCTTCAGTCGCGGTGTCCAGGGCCAGCAAGGTGCTCATCGATGTTTCCGTCAGGTCAGAATGAAAAAGTGCAACAGTATAAACAACAACAGCCCGCAAGCGGGCTGTTGTAGAGACACGATAGCGACGATCAGTTCAGCGCTTCGAGCACCTTGCCGGTGATCGCTTCAACCGAGCCGACGCCAGCGATGTGGCTGTACTTCGGCTTGCCTTGGGCAGCCGACAGCTTCTGGTAGAAATCCACCAGCGGCTTGGTCTGGGAATGATAGACCGACAGGCGGTGACGAACGGTTTCCTCGGTGTCGTCCTTGCGCTGGACCAGTTCGTCGCCGGTCACATCGTCCTTGCCTTCAACCTTCGGCGGGTTGTAGACGACGTGGTAGACGCGACCGGAAGCTTCGTGAACGCGACGGCCGGCGATACGCTGGACGATCTCTTCATCGTCGACGGCGATCTCGACCACGTGATCCAGCTCGACACCGGCCTGCACCAGGGCTTCAGCCTGGGGAATGGTGCGCGGGAAGCCGTCGAACAGGAAGCCGTTGGCGCAGTCGGCCTGGGCAATACGGTCCTTGACCAGTGCGATGATCAGGTCATCGGACACCAGGCCGCCAGCATCCATGATGCCCTTGGCCTTGACGCCCAGCTCGGTGCCAGCCTTGACCGCGGCACGCAGCATGTCGCCGGTGGAGATTTGCGGGATGCCGAATTTTTCGGTGATGAACTTAGCCTGAGTACCTTTACCGGCCCCGGGAGCTCCCAGCAGAATGACGCGCATCGATGTGCTCCTCAATTTTTTATTTAGAAACGCTCGGATTTGCCTCTTCGGGCCAATCTCAACAATAGGGTGTCAGCCGCCCAAACGGCCAAGGGCTGATCAAGATACACAGCCGACCGACCCCACACAAGCCGCCCAAAGTCGCAACGACCCGACCCGCTGCACCCGCCGAAACCTGCTACCACGGGTCGCAAGCCGGCAACAAAGTGTCGCGCGCACGGCTACGACCGCCCTGACCGGCCGGTCGTACTTGTCCTACCTATTCCCCCTCAAGCGAGACACAACCTCAACCGGTATTGCGCAGCCCGGCGGCGATCCCCGCCACGGAGACCAGCAAAGCCTGTTCCAGAGGGCTGTCCTGATGGCTTTCCTGGCGCCGCGTGCGCGCCAGCAGCTCGGCCTGCAGCAGGTGCAGCGGGTCCAGATACGTATTGCGCAGGCGAATGAACTCCAGGGTCTCGGGGCTGTGGGCCAGCAACTGCGACTGACCGGTCAATCCCAGCACCACCGTGCATGCCTGCGACAATAGGTCGCGTAAATGAGCACCCAGCGGCAGCAGTTCCGGCTCGACCAGACGCTCGTCATAAGAACGGGCAATATCGCTGTCGGCCTTGGCCAGCACCATCTCCAGCATGTCGATGCGGGTACGGAAGAACGGCCATTGCTCGCGCATCTGCTCCAGCAATCGCCCCTGCCCCCGTTCCAGCGCATGCCGCAAGGCCGTTTCCCAGCCGAGCCAGGCTGGCAACATCAGGCGGGTCTGGGTCCAGCCGAAGATCCAGGGGATCGCCCGCAGGCTTTCTATGCCGCCGGCCCGGCGCTTGGCTGGCCGGCTGCCCAACGGCAGGCGCCCAAGTTCCTGTTCCGGGGTCGACTGGCGGAAATACTCGACGAACTGCGGGTTGTCGCGCACTTCCGCGCGATAGGCGCGAACCCCGTCCGCCGCCAAGTCGTCCATCAGCTTGCGCCAGGCCGGCTGGGGCAGTGGCGGCGGCAGCAAGGTGGCTTCGAGTACAGCCGCCAGGTACAGGCTGAGGTTCTGTTCGGCGATGTCCGGCAGGCCAAACTTGAAGCGAATCATCTCGCCCTGCTCGGTCGTACGGAAACGCCCCGCCACCGAACCCGGCGGCTGCGACAGGATCGCCGCGTGGGCCGGGCCGCCGCCACGGCCGACGGTGCCGCCACGACCATGGAACAGTAGCAGTTCGACCTGCTGCTCGCGGCAGATGTCCACCAACCGTTCCTGGGCCCGGTACTGGGCCCAGGCGGCCGCCGTGGTGCCGGCATCCTTGGCCGAGTCGGAATAACCGATCATCACCTCCTGCGGCCCTTGCAGGCGCGAGCGATAACCGGGCAGCAGCAACAGGCGCTCCATCACCGGACCGGCATTGTCCAGGTCGGCCAGGGTCTCGAACAGCGGCACCACGCGCATTGGCCGCAGCACCCCGCACTCCTTGAGCAGCAACTGCACCGCGAGCACATCGGAGGCCGCACCCGCCATCGAGATGACATACGAGCCGAGGGACGCCGCTGGCGCAGCGGCGATCTCCCGGCACGTCGCGAGTACCTCGGCGGTGTCCGCCGAGGGTTTGAAATACGAGGGCAACAGCGGGCGACGGCTGCCCTGCTCGCGGATCAGGAAGGTCAACCGGGCATCTTCATCCCAGTCCTCATAGCGCCCCAGGCCCAGGTAGTCGGTGATTTCGCTCATCGCCGCGGCATGGCGCGACGAATCCTGGCGCACGTCCAGCCGCACCAGGAACAATCCGAACGTCACCGCACGCCGCAGGCAGTCCAGCAACGGACCGTCGGCGATCACGCCCATGCCGCATTCGTGCAGGGAGCGGTAACACAACTGCAGCGGCTCGAGCAGTTGGTGATTGTCCTGCAGGACCTGGTCCGAGGCCGGCTGGGTGGCCTCCAGCGAATCATGGGCCCACTGCCGGGTCGCCCGCAGCCGCTCACGCAGTTGCTTGAGCACTGCGCGATAAGGTTCGGCACTGTTGCCGGCCTGGCTGCGCAGCGCTTCGCTGGCGTGCTGCATCGACAGCTCGGCAGCCAGTTGATCGACATCGCGCAGGTACAGGTCGGCAGCCATCCACCGTGCCAACAACAGGACCTCGCGGGTGACCTTGGCGGTGACATTCGGGTTGCCATCACGATCGCCGCCCATCCACGAGGCGAAGCGAATCGGCGCCGCCTCCAGCGGCAGGTGCAGGCCAGTGGCGGCGTGCAGGGCTTCATCGGCCTTGCGCAGATAACTCGGGATGGCGTGCCAGAGCGAATGCTCGATCACCGCGAAGCCCCACTTTGCCTCGTCCACCGGGGTCGGCCGGGTACGGCGGATTTCCTCGGTGTGCCAGGCCTCGGCAATCAACCGCTGCAGGCGCTGGCGGATCTGTTCACGCTCGGCGGCGGTGAGGTCGCGATGGTCCTGCAAGGCCAGTTGCGCCGCAATCGCATCGTATTTCTGGATCAGCGTGCGCCGTGCCACCTCGGTCGGGTGCGCAGTGAGCACCAGTTCGATATCCAGGCGGGCCAGTTGCCGGGCCAGGGCTTCGTTATCATGCCCCTCGGCCTGCAGGCGGGCGAGCAGCTCCGGCAGTGCCCGCGACTCGAACGGTGCCGGCTGCGAGTCGTCCCGCCGGTGAATCAGCTGGTACTGCTCGGCGATGTTCGCCAGGTTGAGAAACTGGTTGAATGCCCGGACCACCGGCAGCAACTCGTCGTCGCCGAGGTCATCGAGGCTGGCACTGAGTTCGGTACTGGCTGAATCGCTGCGGTCAGCCTTGGCGCTCTTGCGAATCCGCTCGATCTTGTCGAGGAACCCATCACCATGCTGGTCACGGATGGTATTGCCCAACAGCTCACCCAGCAGGTGAACGTCTTCACGCAAACGCACATCGATATCGGACATCGGCAGGCTCTCCGGCGGACACTGGAACGTTCCATGACCCAAGAGTGCACCACTGCGCCAAGTGCTTACAAGCCGGGAAAGCGATTGCGAACGGTTGGAAAATTCCCCATCGAACCTCATCGCCAGAAGCTAGTCTGATGATTGAGCAGCCCCATGAAGGCTGATGGCCGGCCAGGCGCCATTGCCAACCCGGTCACTCATCAACCCCCGTCCCGGACGGGTGCGAATTGAGGTCATCATGAAAATCCGAGAGCTTGCCCAGCACTGGGAAGAGAATGCCAAGGGTCAACTGACCGATACCGGCTATGCCGTTCACCTGGACGTGGAAGCCGCCGCCCGCCTCGCCGCGATCAGCGAGATGTACCCCAAGCGCAGTCCCGAGGAACTGCTGGGGGAACTGATCGGCGCCGCCCTGGAAGAGCTGGAGGCGAGTTTCCCCTACGTCCAGGGCCCGCATGTGGTCGCCACCGACGAAGAAGGTGATCCACTCTACGAGGATGTTGGCGCGACTCCACGCTTTCTTACACTGTCACGTCGTCATTTGCATAACCTGTCTTCCCGGGCCGACGAGCCCAAGCACTGACACCTGTCCCTCCCCGAAAGCCCCGTTATCCCTGGCTCCGACCGAGCCGGGGATACCGCTGCGCCCCGCAAAAGTTCAGATTTTCTGCATTGACCGATCAGTCAGAATTTTTTTCGAATGATTAACCCGACTCGCTGAACTATTCAAAAAAGCCTCGGGTCACAGCCAGTAGCCATCACTGGCACAGCTGCTGCGAAACACGCCCGGCCAACACGGCGGGATCTGCGCTGAAGGCCCTCGGGCCCGTGATGGGGATTGATGTTTTTCAGGAGCTATCCAATGGAGTTGAAGACCATGAAAACCAGCATTGCCACATCTTCGTTTAACCAGCTGCGTGGCCTGAAACTGGCCGCGCTGGCCTTGGGCACCAGCTTCATCCTGGCCGGTTGCGCCGGCAATCCACCGAGCGAGCAGTACGCGGTGACCCAATCCGCGGTGAACAGCGCGGTGAGTGCCGGTGGTACCGAATACGCCGCCGTGGAAATGAAGTCGGCCCAGGACAAGCTCAAGCAAGCCGAGCTGGCCATGCATGACAAGAAATACGACGACGCCCGCCGCCTGGCCGAACAGGCCGAATGGGACGCCCGTGTCGCCGAGCGCAAGGCCCAGGCCGCCAAGGCCGAGCTTGCCGTGAAGGATTCCCAGAAAGGCGTTCAGGAACTGCGCCAGGAAAGCCAGCGCCCCGTAGTGCAGCCGGCGCAATAAGCCCTCACGCAGCCTGAAGTTTCAACGGACAGAATAAAGGACGAACATTATGCGCAATCAACTGATGATCCCCGCCCTCCTGGCTCTCAGCGTTGGCCTGGCGGCCTGCTCGTCGCAGCCCAACGCCAACCTGGAACAGGCACGTACCAACTTCTCCGGCCTGCAGGCCAACCCGCAGGCAAGCAAGGTCGCAGCCCTGGAAACCAAGGACGCCAGCGACTACCTGGACAAGGCCGACAAGGCCTACCAGAACCGCGAGGATGAAAAGACCGTCGACCAGTTGGCCTACCTGACCAACCAGCGTGTCGAAGTCGCCAAGCAGACCATCGCCCTGCGCACCGCCGAAGCGAACCTGAAAAACGCTGCAGCCCAGCGTGCCCAGGCCCGCCTGGATGCCCGTGACGCGCAGATCAAGCAACTGCAGGACAGCCTCAACGCCAAGCAGACCGAGCGCGGCACACTGGTGACCTTCGGTGACGTGCTGTTCGCCACCAACAAGGCCGACCTCAAGTCCAGCGGGCTGGTCAATATCAACAAGCTGGCGCAATTCCTCCAGGAAAACCCAGACCGCAAGGTGATCGTCGAGGGCTATACCGACAGCACCGGCAGTGCGTCCTATAACCAGAGCCTGTCCGAGCGTCGTGCGGCTTCGGTCCAGGTCGCCCTGATCAAGATGGGCGTGGACCCGACCCGCATCGTCACCCAGGGTTATGGCAAGGAATACCCGGTAGCGGACAACGGCAGCGTGTCCGGCCGGGCGATGAACCGTCGCGTGGAAGTAACCATCTCCAACGACAACCAACCAGTGGCACCGCGCTCCTCGATCAGCAGCAACTGATGATCGTTTGACGTGCCAATGAAAAGCCCCGCCTGACCAGGTCAGGCGGGGCTTTTTCATGCCCGCGGCCGGTACCCTACTGCTCCAGCTTGGGCGTATCCTGGCCCATGCAGCGCACCGCCTGCTTCCTGTCATTGACCAGCACACCGGTCAGGCCCTTCTGTTCGGTGTCGAACAGCACCAGCACGCCATCGATGCACTGGGCGACCTGGTTGGCCGGCGTCAGCGAAACCTTGTAGTCCTCGCCGGGAATGGTCTTGAGCATGGTGAACTGGTTGAGTTCCAACGCATCCTCCGGCTTGGCGAAATGCAGGTAGCCGTAGTACCAAAGGCAACCCACAGTGCCGATGATGCTGCAGATACCAGTGATAATCAGGGGAATGGCGTTGCGTTCTTCGGTCATTGCGGACTCTCTGGATCAACATTCGAATTCGGGGCGGCAGGATAATTCGGAATTTCACCCAGCCGGCGCAGACCATTGAAATGCCCTGGATCTTCCAGGTACCGCAGCATCACCTGGCGCCAGGTGGGGTCGGCGAAGGTCTGTACATGTCCTCCGCGGGTCAGTTGTAACACCCTTGGCGGCGGCGCGGCCTGATACAGGACAATACCGTTGCTCATGGGGACCAGCGGATCATCGATACTCTGGAAGATCAGCTTGGGCACGCCGTTCAGTTGCGGCATCGCGTGGATCGCACTGTCGCCGTCCGGCACCAGCCAAGACAGCGGCACCTGGAACGGCCAGGTCAGCCAGGAACCACTCAGGGCGAATTGCCCCACCGAGCGATAACTGGCCGGCACGCCATCGAGCACCAGGGCCTTGAGGCGTGACTGGTAGGCCGGATGTTCGACCAGGTAATGCACGGCCATCGCCCCGCCGAGACTCTGGCCCAGGACCACCAGCGGCTTGCCCCGGACCTCGGGCGCCTGCTCCAGCCACTGGAACGCGGCATCGATATCCTGGTAGACCGCCGGCAGGCTCGGCTCGCCTTCGGACACGCCGTAACCGCGATAGTCGACCAGCAGCACCTGGTATCCCTGCTCCGGCAGCCACCAGCTTCCCCCCAGGTGCATCGACAGGTTGCCGCCGTTGCCGTGCAGGTGCAGCACCGTGCCCTTGACCGGAACGCCAGCCTTGGCCGGCAGCCACCAGGCCCTCAGGCGCGTGCCGTCGGCGGTGGTCAGGGTGACGTCGCGGTAGGCCAGGTGCGCCTTGTCGGGGGTGAACGGCAGGCCGGGTTCGGGATAGAACAGCAGCGAGCTGCAACCGTTCAGGGTCAGGAGCAGGCAAAGAATGCCGAGGATTCTCATCCGGTTGAAACCTCACAGATGTCGGTGGCATCGCCCCCTGTAGGAGCAGGGCTTGCCCGCGATGAGGCCGTCCCTGACGATACGTGTGGACAGGGCAGGCGCTTTCGCGGGCAAGCCCTGCTCCTACAGGGGGCGCCCTGGATCAGAGGATATTGGAATAATCCGCCTCGATCCGATCCAGACTGAGGTGATTGAGGAAGTTGCTGAAACACATCCAGGCCGACAGCGCGTTCATGTCGCGGAACTGCTCCGGCAGGTATTTCGGCGGCACCACCAGCCCTTCATCCACCAACTGGCGCAGGGTACGCATGTCCTCCAGGGTGGTCTTGCCGCAGAACAGCAGCGGCACCTGTTCGAGCTTGCCCTTGCGCACGGCCAACTGGATGTAGTTGTAGACCATGATGAAACCCTTCAGGTACGACAGGTCCTTGGTGAACGGCAGCCCATTGGGCACCGAACCACGGAACACCCGGCTGGCGTTGCCGTAGCTCTCGGCCATCTCGAAACCCTGTTCGCGGAAGAACTCGAACACCTGGAGGAAGTCCGCGCCCTGCTCGACCATGTCGATGGCCCGGGTGCGGTTGGTGAGCTTGCGCAGGCGGCTCGGGTAGGAAGCGAAGGTGATGATTTCCATCAGGATCGCCAGGCCTTCCTGGGTCACCGTCGACGAGGGCGGCCCCTTCGACAGGAAGGTACAGATCGGCTGGTTCAGGCCGTTGAGGGTAGTACCGACGTGCACCAGCCCCTCATGCACCTCCAGCGCCCGCACATCCCGCGAGTTGAACAATGCATCGGCGCGAATCTTGATGTAGTCGGCGCCAGCCGCCGCATCGGCGACAATACCGTCGGACTCGAAGACCCGGATGGTCTCCTCGGCTTCGCCGAACACCTTGTTCAGCCGCCGTTGCAGCATGTCGACGGCATCCTTGGCGGTCAGGGTCTTGGGTTCGTCCTTGAGATCGCCACGGCCGTCGATGTTGTTGAGGTAGTCGGACAGCATCAGGCCAAGGTCGGCCAGGGTCGGGTCGCCAGCATGGAATGCATCGGAGGCGGCGCCGTAGAGTTCCTGGGAGATCAGCCCGAAGTCTGGAGTACCGCGTGCCTCGAGCATCCGCACCACCATCCGGTATTCCCGGCACATGCGCCGCATGATCTGCCCCACCGGGCTGAACTGGCCGAGCTGGCGGGTGATGTCGCGCTCGATGTTCTGCAACTCCAGCTTGACCGCGCCAGAATCGAAAGACAGCGGCCGCGAGGTGTAGTAGTCACGATCCACCGCCGGCATTTCCTTGCCCTTGGCCTTGAGAAAACCCTTGCGGATATTCTCGTCCCACTTCACCGCATCGAGCACGCGAATCGGCGTCTGCGCCAGCACAATGCGGTCGGACAGGCTGCGTATCGTCTGCTGGTATTCGTCCAAGGAAAACTCCTGTTCGTTGCTGCGGTATTGACCGTGCCTGTAGCTTAGACGGAGGCCAGCACCAGATGCATGTAACGGGTAAGAATCCCGAGCCGGTCCTGCTCGGATTCGGGCTCCGCTTCGTCGAGAAGGCCCTGATATTCCATCCGTCCGATAATCGCCGTCAACACTTTGGCATCCTGCTCCGGCTGCCGCGACCCCAGCACCTGGAAGAACTGGCAGGTGCCGCGCAACAGGATCTGCTGGTGCGAGCGTACCAGCAGCGCCAGGCGTGGGTTGAGCAGGGCCTCCTGGCGAAACGCCTGCTCGGCCATCAGGTATTCGCGCCGGTTGTGCAACTGGCGTTGCACATAATCAGCGGTCAACCGGGCGATGTCGTCGGCCAACTGCGCCCGCGAGGCCGGGCTGCCATCACCGTAGGCGACCATCTCGCGCAACAGGCCCTCATTGTTCTCCCACAGCTTGGCCATGAAGGCCGCACTGCGTTCGACGTACTGGGCAAAGGTATCGGTCAGCAGGTCATCGATATCCTTGAAGTAGTAGGTAGTGGCCGAAAGCGGCACTCCCGCCTCGGCGGCCACCGCCCGGTGCCGCACGCCCCGCACGCCGTCACGCACGACAATCCGCATGGCCGCGTTGAGAATGTCCTGTCGCCGTTGCTCGCTGCCCTGTCGGCTGGCCTTGCGCCCCTGGTACTGAACGCTTTCAGCCAATGCGCTGGCGACGCCAGCAGCCCCTTGTTGAGCCTTTGCACGGTCCACTACAGGTATTCCTCTCTTGTAATAATCTGAAACATCAGTACCAACACGCAATAAAAAAGCCGCCTTGCGAGGGCGGCTTCTTCAACAACGGTCTTACGCTTGTGGCCGCATGTGCGGGAACAGGATCACGTCGCGGATCGACGGTGCGTTGGTCAGCAGCATCACCAGGCGGTCGATACCGATACCCTCGCCAGCAGTCGGCGGCATGCCGTACTCCAGCGCACGAACGAAGTCGGCGTCGTAGTGCATGGCTTCGTCGTCACCGGCATCCTTCTCCGCCACCTGGGCCTTGAAGCGCTCTGCCTGGTCTTCGGCGTCGTTCAACTCCGAGTAGGCGTTGGCGATTTCGCGGCCGCCGATGAACAGCTCGAAACGGTCGGTGACGTTCGGGTTCTTGTCGTTGCGACGTGCCAGTGGCGAGACTTCGAACGGGTACTCGGTAATGAAATGCGGCTGCTCCAGCTTGTGCTCGACCAGCTCTTCGAAAATCATCACCTGCAGCTTGCCCAGGCCTTCGTGGCCGAGCACCTTGGCGCCGGCTTTCTTGGCGATGTCACGGGCCTTGTCGACGTCGAGCAGGTCGGCTTCGGTCAGCTCCGGGTTGTACTTGAGGATCGAGTCGAACACCGACAGGCGCACGAATGGCTCGCCGAAGTGGAACACCTTGTCGCCGTAAGGCACGTCGGTGCTGCCCAGAACGGCCTGGGCCAGTTCACGGAACAGTTCCTCGGTGAGGTCCATGTTGTCTTCGTAGTCGGCGTAGGCCTGGTAGAACTCAAGCATGGTGAACTCGGGGTTGTGCCGGGTCGAAACACCTTCGTTACGGAAGTTGCGGTTGATCTCGAACACGCGCTCGAAGCCACCGACCACCAGGCGCTTGAGGTACAACTCCGGCGCGATACGCAGGTACATGCCCATGTCCAGCGCGTTGTGGTGGGTTTCGAAAGGCTTGGCCGCGGCACCGCCAGGAATGGTCTGCAGCATCGGCGTTTCGACTTCCATGAAGTCGCGCTTCATCATGAAACTGCGGATGTGGGCGATGACTTGCGAGCGGACGCGGAAGGTCTGGCGGGTTTCCTCGTTGACGATCAGGTCGACGTAGCGCTGGCGATAGCGCTGCTCGGTGTCGGTCAGGCCGTGGTGCTTGTCCGGCAGCGGACGCAGCGACTTGGTCAACAGGCGCACGTCGGTCATTTCGACGTACAGGTCGCCCTTGCCGGAACGGGCCAAGGTGCCTTCGGCGCTGATGATGTCGCCCAGGTCCCAGGTTTTCACCGCCGCCAGGGTCTCTTCCGAGAGGGTCTTGCGGTTGACGTAGACCTGGATGCGTCCGGACATGTCCTGGATCACCATGAACGAGCCACGGTTGAGCATGATGCGACCGGCAACCTTGACCGGGATCGCTGCCTCTGCCAGCTCTTCCTTGGTCTTGTCGGCGTACTGTTTCTGCAGGTCTTCACAGTAGGCGTCGCGGCGGAAGTCGTTGGGGAAGGCATTGCCCTTGCTGCGCTCGGCGGCAAGCTTTTCCTTGCGCAGGGCGATCAGGGTGTTTTCTTCCTGTTGCAGGGCTTGCGGGTCGAGTTGTTGGTCGCTCATGTCTTTAAATTTTCCATCACAGGTTCGTTGCCCCCGGCCAGCGGCCGGGGATCGCCAGCAAGCCGGCTCCCACGGTAGTGTCTTACAGCCCTTGCTTGAGGCTGGCTACCAGGTATTCGTCGATATCGCCGTCCAGCACCTTGTCGCAGTCGCTGCGTTCGATATTGGTACGCAGATCCTTGATCCGCGAGGCATCGAGCACGTAGGAGCGAATCTGGTGTCCCCAGCCGATGTCCGACTTGGAGTCTTCCAGGGCCTGGGAAGCGGCGTTGCGCTTCTGGATTTCCTGCTCGTACAGGCGCGCCCGCAACATCTTCATCGCGGTGTCCTTGTTCGCGTGCTGGGAGCGCTCGTTCTGGCAGCTGACCACGGTGTTGGTCGGCACGTGGGTGATCCGTACCGCCGAGTCGGTGGTGTTGACGTGCTGGCCGCCGGCACCGGAGGAACGATAGGTGTCGATCCGCAGGTCTGCCGGGTTGATGTCGATTTCGATGTTGTCATCGATTTCCGGCGAGACGAACACCGCGGAGAACGAAGTGTGGCGACGGTTGCCGGAGTCGAAGGGGCTCTTGCGCACCAGGCGGTGCACGCCGATTTCGGTGCGCAACCAGCCAAAGGCGTACTCGCCCTTGATATGCACGGTCGCGCCCTTGATCCCGGCGACTTCGCCAGCGGACAGTTCCATGATGGTGGCGTCGAAGCCGCGCTTGTCGGCCCAGCGCAGGTACATGCGCAGCAGGATGTTGGCCCAGTCCTGGGCTTCGGTGCCGCCGGAACCGGCCTGGATATCCAGATAGGCGTGGTTCTGGTCCATTTCGCCGCTGAACATCCGGCGGAATTCCAGCTTTTCGAGGATTTCGCGCAGGCGCTCGACCTCGGCGGCGACATCGTCGACAGCGCCCTGGTCTTCTTCGGCCGCAGCCATTTCCAGCAGATCGCTGGCATCGCTCAGGCCACTGGACATTTCATCGAGGGTCTCGACGATCTGGGCCAGGGTGGCACGCTCGCGGCCCAGGTTCTGGGCGTACTCGGGGTTGCTCCAGACGCTTGGGTCTTCGAGCTCGCGGTTGACTTCGATCAGGCGCTCATGCTTTTGATCGTAGTCAAAGATACCCCCGAATAGTTTCGGAGCGCTCGGACAGGTCCTTGATACTGTTAAGGATCGGGTTGATTTCCATGGCGGGCAGCACTCGTCGGTGAACTTTTGAAAGCCGACGAGTATAACGCAATTGTAACCGTCCCGGCAGCCCGCTTGGCGGGGCAGCGCCGGCCAGCGGCGCAATTCACTGCCCGGCTGCGCTCACTGTTGGCCAATGCCCACCTGGTTGCGCCCATTGTGCTTGGCCTGGTACAGGCCCTTGTCGGCTGCCAGGATCAGGTCCCGGCAGTTGCTGCCCTGCTGCGGTATCACGGTCGACAGGCCGATGCTGATGGTCAGTACCGAACCCTCGGCCGGCATCTTGTGCGGAACCTTCAGGGCCGCCACGTTCTGGCGCAGCTTTTCCGCCACCAGCCGTGCACCACCTTGCGAGGTATTGGGCAGCACCAGCGAGAACTCCTCGCCACCGTAGCGGGCCGGCAGGTCCGAAGGACGGCTGCTGGCCTCGCGAATGGCCCCGGCGACCTTGCGCAGCGCCTCGTCGCCCTCGAGGTGGCCGAAACTGTCGTTATAGGACTTGAAGTAATCGACGTCGATCATCAGCAGCGACAGTTGCGTCTGCTCACGCTGGGCCCGGCGCCACTCCAGCTCAAGGTACTCGTCGAAATGCCGGCGGTTGGACAACCCCGTCAGGCCATCGGAATTCATCAGCCGCTGCAGCACCAGGTTGGTGTCGAGCAACTGCTGCTGGCTGAGGCGCAGGGCACGATAGGCGGCATCGCGCTGCAACAGCATCATGTAGGAGCGCGAGTGATAGCGGATTCGCGCCACCAGTTCGATGGTGTCCGGCAGCTTGACCAGATAATCGTTGGCGCCGGCGGAAAACGCCGCGCTCTTGATCAGCGGGTCCTCCTTGGTCGACAGCACGATGATCGGGATGTCCTTGGTCGCCGGATGATTGCGGTACTCGCGCACCAGGCTCAGGCCGTCGAGCCCCGGCATCACCAGGTCCTGCAGGATCACCGTCGGCTTGATCCGGATCGCATGGGCGATGGCTTGATGGGGGTCGGCACAGAAATGAAAATCGATGTTCGTCTCCGTGGCGAGCCCCCGACGCACCGCCTCACCGATCATGGCCTGGTCATCGACCAGCAGCACCATGGCGGCGTTCTCATCGGCGGGTTTGAACTCCTCCAGCTCTATATCATTCATGCGTGGTCACCTGGTTCACTGCATTCAAGCCATGCGTGCTGGTTGTAGGGTTCATGTCGAAAATATCTCCAGCAAGCGTGGCGCGATCCTGTTCAGTGAGCGAATTTCCACCGCGGCATCGATAGCGGCTGCCGCCTTGGGCATCCCGTATACCGCGCTGCTTTCCTGATCCTGGGCGATCGTCAGATAGCCTCGCTCACGCATCAACTTCAAACCCTGGGCACCGTCTCTGCCCATGCCGGTGAGCAACACACCCACCGCGTCACCCTTCCAGTAATCGGCGACACTTTCAAAGAACACGTCGATCGAAGGGCGATAAATTTCATTTACCGGTTCGGCGGTATAGGCCAGCGTGCCATTCTGCAACAAGCGAATATGGTGATTGGTCCCGGCCAGCAGCACCGTGCCGTTCTGCGGAGGCTCACCTTCGCGAGCCAGACGCACCGGCAGCCGACAGGAACTGCTCAACCATTCGGCCATGCCGGCTGCGAACACCTGGTCGACATGCTGCACCAACACGATCGCAGCAGGAAAATCGTCGGGCAACCCCTTGAGCAGGCTTTCCAGGGCCGCCGGGCCGCCCGCCGAGGAACCGATGGCTACCAGTTTTTGCCGGCTCCCGCCATTCTCCCCAGGGGTAGAAACACTGCGTACCCGTGCGCCCCGCTGACCGATCAACCAACTGATGTTAAGAATCTTGCGCAGCAGCGGTGCTGCGGCCTCCCGCGGATTACCACCACCAATGGCCGGTGTATCGACCACATCCAGCGCCCCGTGCCCCATGGCTTCGAACACCCGGTGCACGTTCTGCTGGCGGTCGACGGTGACGATGACAATCGCGCAGGGCGATTCGGCCATGATCCGTCGCGTGGCCTCCACGCCATCCATGACCGGCATGATCAGGTCCATCAGGATCAGGTCCGGCGTGTTCTCGGCACACAGTTTCACTGCATCGGCGCCGTTGTTCGCCACCCAGATCACCTGGTGCGCCGGCTCGAACGCCAGGGCACGGCGCAAGGCCTCGACGGCCATGGGCATGTCGTTGACGATCGCAATCTTCATCCCTGGGCGCCTCCTATCAGTTCCACCACCGCATCGAGCAAGGCGTCGTCATGGAAACTGGCCTTGGCCAGATAATAGTCGGCTCCGGCGTCCAGTCCACGTCGACGGTCTTCTTCGCGGTCCTTGTAGGACACCACCATCACCGGTAGCGACTGCAGGCGGCTGTCGCGGCGCAGCAGCGTGACCAGTTCGATGCCGTCCATGCGCGGCATGTCGATGTCGGTGATCAGCAGGTCGAAATCCTCGGCACGCAACACGTTCCAGCCGTCCATGCCATCCACCGCGACCGACACATCGTAGCCGCGGTTGATCAGCAGCTTGCGTTGCAGTTCGCGCACGGTCAGCGAATCGTCGACCACCAGCACCCGCTTGCGCGCCACTTCACTGGCCTGGCGATTGCGCCGGTCGATACGTTCCAGGCGCCCGGTGTTGAGCAGTTTGTCCACCGAACGCAGCATGTCCTCGACATCGACGATCAGCGCCACCGAACCGTCATCGAGCAAGGCCCCGGCAGAAATGTCCTGGACCTTGCCCAGGCGCGGGTCGAGCGGCAGCACCACCAGGGTCCGCTCGCCGATGAAACGCTCGACCGCCAGCCCATAGACCGCATCACGCTCGCGGATCACCACGACCTTGAGGGTGTCGCCGACATGCTCGCTGGCCGGCCTCTGCAGCAACTGGCTGGCCGCGACCAGGCCGGCATGGCGGCCTTCGTGCCAGAAATGCTGGCGCCCTTCCAGTTGCACGATCTCTTCGGTGGGCAGATCGAGCATCCGCTCGATATGCGCCAGCGGGAAGGCATAGGCCTCGCCACCGACCTCAACCACCAGGCTGCGCACCACCGACAGGGTCAGCGGCACCTCCAGGTGGAAACGACTGCCCTGCCCGGCCGCCTGTTCCAGCACGACCGCGCCATGCAGTTGCCGGACCATGTGCTGCACGGCATCCAGGCCCACGCCACGCCCGGACACCTCGGTCACCTTGTCCCGCATGCTGAAACCGGGCAGGAACAGGAAGGTCAGCAATTCCTCCTCGCTGAGCTGCGCGGCGGTTTCGGCCGGCGACAACTTGCGCTCGACGATATTGCGGCGCAGGCGCTCGAGGTCGACGCCACCGCCATCATCCTGCAGTTGCAGCACCAGCAGGCCGGCCTGGTGCGAAGCACGCAGGCGAATCAGGCCCTCGGCGGGCTTGCCGGCCAGCACGCGCAGCTCCGGGCTCTCGATGCCGTGATCGACCGCATTGCGCAGCAGGTGGGTCAACGGCGCCTCGAGTTTTTCCAGGACATCGCGGTCGACCTGGGTTTTCTCGCCCTCGACCTCCAGCCGCACCTGCTTGCCCAGGCTGCGCCCGAGATCACGGACCATCCGTACCTGGCCGCCAAGCACATCGGCGAAAGGCCGCATGCGACAGGCCAGCGCCGTGTCATAGAGTACCTGGGCACGCTGGCCGGCCTGCCAGCCGAACTCGTCGAGTTCGGCGATCTGCGCCGTCAGCATCTGTTGCGATTCGGCCAACTGGCGCCGGGCGTCGGCCAGCGCCTCTTCGGCTTCCAGGCTCAGGCCGACGTCCTTCAACTGGTCGCCGAGACTGTCCAGGGCCCGCTGGCTATTGCCCTGCAGGCGCCGCAACCGTTGCAGGCTGGCCAGGTAGGGCTTGAGACGCTGGGTTTCCACCAGGGACTTGCTCGACAGGTCGAGCAGGCTGTTCAGGCGTTCGGCGGTGACCCGCAATACCCGTTCGCCGCCTTCGGTGGCGGCGCGCTTGCCGGGCTTCACGGCAGGCTCGGGCTCAACCGGGGCAGGCACGGGCATCGGCTCAGGCTCGGCGGCAACCAGTGGCGCGCTCGGCGGCGGCTCGGGCTCTGCCGCCGCGGGCGGTGTCGGCGGCGCAGGAGGCGCAACCCGGGCACTCAAGGCCGAAGGGTCAAGCAGGGTTTTCATCAACAGCAGGTACGCTTCGACATCCACCGGGCCGACGTTGTCACTACCCGGAGTGGCAATGCGCATGAGCATGTCGGTGCCCTGCAGCAGGGCGTCGATATGTTCGGGCTGCAGATACAGCCGCCCTTCCTGGGCACTGACCAGGCAATCCTCCATCACGTGGGCCACGCTCACGCCAGCGTCGACGCCGACGATCCGCGCCGCGCCCTTGAGGGAGTGGGCGGCGCGCATGCAGGCCTCGAGCTGGTCGGCCTGGGTCGGGTTGCGCTCCAGCGCCAGCAGGCCGGCACTGAGCACCTGGGTCTGGGCCTCGGCCTCCAGGCTGAACAGTTCGAGCAACGACGAGTCGCGCATTTGATCTGGGGTCATGTAAGGCTCCGGGCCACGGCCGACAGCAATTGCTCCTCATCCAGCCAGCGCAGGCTGCGTCCCCTGAACGGCAACACGCCCCGGGTAAACCTGGCACTGGCCTGGGGGCCGGCGGCGGAGGCTGCGTCGAGCAGGCGCTGGTCGATCGCATGGATACCGTCCACTTCATCCACCGGCACCACCACCGGACCACCCTGGGCGGCGATGATCAGCATGCGCGGCATGACCCGGCCACCAGGGGTGGCGGTGACACTCGCGTCCAGCCCCAGAAGCTCCACCAGCGACAAGCAGCCCACCAGCGCGCCCCGCACGTTGGCCACGCCCAGCAACGCCCGCGAACGCTGATGCGGCAGCGAATGGATCGCGCGCAACGGCGCGATCTCCACCAGGCAGCGTGTGGCCAGGCCCAACCACTCCTCGCCGAGACGAAACATCAGCAGCGAACGGGTGGCGATTTCCTCGCCCTCCGCCGTTGCTTCCTGCTCACGGTTCTCCCGCTGCAGGGTATAGCGATCCAGCAGGCGGGTGGCGGCGGCGGAATACACCGCGCAGTTACGGCAGTGGATATGGTCCTTGAGTAGCGGGCAGGACTTGTCGCCGTGAATACCGATACGGTTCCAGCAATCGTCGATGGCCTCGGCGTCTTCATGGGTAAGGTTCAAGGCTGTCAAGCCGCTCATCGTTTGCGCTCACTGTCAGCGGCACGCCCACTCCGGGCGGCGCGGTCCTGCAATCGTCGGGCTCCAGCCACGTCGCCCTGGGCGGCCAGCAGCGCGGCCAGCTGTGCCAGGGCTTCGGGGTGTTGCGGCTCAAGGTACAGCGCCTTGCGATAGAACCCCTGGGCCTGTTGCGCACTGCCGGCCACATCGCTCAGCAGCCCAAGCCAATAGAACACCTGGGCCACCGGTTCATGCTGACGCAGGAAGCTGTCGCAGGCCTGCCGGGCCTCCACACTCTTGCCCTCGTTGGCCAGCTCGGCAATCCGCGCCAGCAGGCTGGCGGCATCGGCTGCCGGTGCAGGCGGCCTGGCAGGTGGCGGCGTGACGCTGGCCAGCAACGGACGCGGTTGCGCCCTGGGTGCCGCCACTTTTGCCGGTGGCGTGCGCACCGGCAAAAGTGGGGGGGGCAAGGGCGGCGGCGAGGAAGCCGGCACGGGTTCCGGCTCAGCCGGTGTATGCCGGCGAAAGGCGAACGACTGCGGGATGCCGATGGAGCGCATGCCCATCCGTCCCAGCAGGTTACCCTCGGCAGGGCCGATGAACAGCACGCCGTCGACATGGGTCAGGCGCTTGAGAATCTCGAAGACCTGCTGCTGGGTCGGCAGGTCGAAATAGATCAGCAGGTTGCGGCAGAACACGAAGTCATACACCTCGCCCGCCAGCAGCCCCGGTTCCAGCAGGTTGCCGGTACGCAGACGCACCTGTTCGCGTACCCGCTCGTTGACCTGGTAGCCCTCGTCGAGCGCGATGAAATGCCGCTCGCGAAAGGCGATGTCTTCGCCGCGGAACGAGTTCTTGCCGTAGATCGCACGCTTGCCTCGCTCGATCGATGCCGGGCTGACGTCAAGGCCATCGACCTTGAACTGGTGCGGCGCCAGCCCCGCGTCGAACAATGCCATGGCAATCGAATAGGGCTCCTCCCCCGTGGAAGATGGCAGGCTGAGAATCTTCAGTGCGCGCATGCCGCGCAGCTGCTCCTGGCGCTCGATGGCCAGGCGGGCCAGGGTCGCGAAGGACTCGGGATAACGGAAAAACCAGGTCTCCGGGACGATCACCGCCTCGATCAGCGCCTGCTGCTCGTCGGCGGAGCCCTGCAGCCTGGCCCAGTACTGGTCGGCCGAATCCATCTGCAGTTGAGTGCAGCGCTGGCGCACCGCGCGCTGGATGATCAGCGGCCCGACCGAGGCGACATCCAGGCCGATACGCTCCTTGAGAAAATCGAAGAATCGCTGGTCGGCACTCATCACAGGCCCTCGGCAGATTCGGGAAACAGCAGGGCACGAACCGACGGACTGAGCAGCTCATTGACGCCGATGCGTTGCACCAGCCCCTGCCGATCCTCCCGCACCGGGCCCAGGTAAGGCGCCTGGCGGTTGTCCAGGCCGTAGGGCTGGAAGTCCTGCGGATTGCAGCGCAAGGTATCGGTAGCCTGCTCAAGAATCAGTCCGAGCAGATACCGGGCGCCATCAGGCTCGGGTCGATAGTGCACCAGCACCAGCCGCGTACTGGTGCGGGCCACGGCAGGCTCCCCGAAGGTCATCGCACTGACATCGATCACCGGCACCATCGAACCACGGTGTGCAAAGACTCCCGCCACCCAGCCCGGCGCATGGGCGATGCTCCTGAGCTGCAGGCGCGGCAATACTTCCGCGATGTCCACGGCTTCCAGGGCATAGCGCTCGCCGCCGATGCGAAAGACCAGGAACAGGCTGTCCCGGGATTGCGCGCTGGCGACGCGCTTGGCCAGCAGCTCGCTCATCAGACTTTGAAACGCGAGACGCCGCTGCGCAGGCCGACCGCGACCTGGCTCAGCTCGTCGATGGCGAAACTGGCCTGGCGCAGGGACTCGACGGTCTGGCTGCTGGCATCCCCCAACTGCACCAACGCGAGGTTGATCTGCTCGGCGCCCGTGGCCTGGGCCTGCATGCCCTCGTTGACCATCAGCACCCGCGGCGCCAGGGCCTGGACCTGGTGAATGATCTGCGACAGTTGCTCACCGACCTGCTGCACTTCGAACATGCCCCGGCGCACCTCCTCGGAGAACTTGTCCATGCCCATGACCCCGGCGGACACCGCCGACTGGATCTCGCGCACCATCTGCTCGATGTCATAGGTGGCGACGGCCGTCTGGTCGGCCAGGCGGCGCACCTCGGTGGCGACCACGGCGAAACCGCGGCCATACTCACCGGCCTTCTCCGCCTCGATCGCGGCGTTGAGGGACAGCAGGTTGGTCTGGTCGGCGACCTTGACGATGGTCACTACCACCTGGTTGATGTTGCCGGCCTTCTCGTTGAGGATCGACAGCTTGGAGTTCACCAGCTCGGCGGCGCCCATTACCGAATGCATGGTGTCTTCCATCCGCGCCAGCCCCTGCTGGCCAGAGCCGGCGAGCACCGAGGCCTGGTCGGCGGCCGAGGACACCTCGGTCATGGTACGCACCAGATCACGGGAGGTCGCGGCGATTTCCCGCGATGTCGCACCGATTTCAGTGGTGGTGGCGGCGGTTTCGGTGGCCGTCGCCTGCTGTTGCTTGGAGGTGGCGGCAATCTCGGTGACCGAGGTGGTGACTTGCACCGCCGACCGCTGCGCCTGGGAGACCAGGGCCGTCAGCTCGGTCATCATGTCGTTGAAACCGTTTTCCACCGAGCCGAATTCGTCCTTGCGATCCAGGTTCAGGCGGCTGCTCATGTCGCCGGTGCGCATGATCTCGAGAATTTCGACGATCCGCTGCATCGGCGAGGTGATGGCGCGCATCAGCAACCAGCCGCACAGGCCCGCGGCGAGCACCGCGAGCAGCAGGGAAATGACCATGCTGATCTTCGCCGACGACACGGCAGCACTGATGCTGTCGGTGGCACGGTCGGCAACACCCTTGTTCTGCAGGATGATGTCGTTGAGTTCCTTGCGCCCATTCATCCAGGCCGGAGTCAGTTGCAGCTTGAATTGGCGGATCGCCTCATCGTTCTGCTTGCGCTGGTAAAGATCGAGCACATTGGCCAGGGCCTTGGTGTAGGCCTCATGCTCGTGCCTGAAGAGTTCGAATCGCGCCCGGTCCTCGCCGTCGAAGATGGTCTTCTGGTAATTCTCGATCTGCTCGAGCAAACGACTGGCGAAAGCCTTGTACTGTTCCTGGTCGGCGGTGCTGATCACCCCGTCGCCGTTGAAACCGAGCAATTGCTGGGTCAACACATAACTTTCGACCCAGGAGCTGCGGATCATGGTGCTGTAGTAGACGCCGGGGATGGCATCGCTACGCACACTCTCCTCGCTGGACTCGATCGACAACAACCGCGAGTACGCGGCCACGACCATCAACAACATGATCGCGATGATGACGGCAAAACTCGCGAGTATCCGTTGACGCAGAGTCCAGTTCTTCACAATCAGTCCTCGGGAAACATTTCAAATGGAAGGCAGTATAGCCGAGGGTGTGCCATCATTTACCCACAGGCTACGACCGGGATTACAAATGTAAGGAATATAACTTACAGGAGATTTCTCATCCTGAGCGGCTACTTGCCGACATTCTCTACAAAGCCCACCTACGTGGTTGAAAGCAATTGTTGTCGTTCACGAGCCCCATCATTTAGTCATACCGACCATGGGAACTGCTTGATGCCCGTACTGCCGAGCCTGCGTAGCCGCTTTGCCGTTGCCATCGCCTTGTTGGTAAGCGTGCTGAGCTGGCTGCTGGGCTCGTTCATCAGCCATGACTCCAGCGTGCGAATGCGCGCTGAAATTGGCCAGGACCTGGCGGAAGTCTCCTATCAGATGTCAGACCGACTGGACCATGCCATGGCCAGCCGCTTTCATCTCCTGGGCGTCATCAGCCACCTCAAGGTATTGCAGGAAGGTTCCGATCTGGCACAGATACGCCAGTTGCTCGAACAGATGCAACAACAGTTCCCGGATCTGGCCTGGCTCGGCCTGACCGATACCAAGGGCCTGGTCAGGGCCTCGACCGGCGCAATCCTGCAGGACACCAACATCAGCCAGCGCCCGGTGTTCAAGGAAGGGCTCAAGCGTGTCTTCGTCGGCGATGTCCACGAGGCGGTGCTGTTGTCCAGACTGCTGCCCAATCCCAGCGGCGAAACCCTGAAGTTCGTCGACATCAGCCTGCCGGTCTTCAACGGTGCCAGCGGCGATGCCCGGAAAACCGTCGGGGTGCTGGCCGCTCATCTCTCCTGGGCCTGGGCCGAGGACATGCGCCAATCCCTGATGGCGCCGTTGCAGGAACGGCGCAAGGTCGAATTCTTTGTCGTGGCCGCCGACCACCGGATACTGCTTGGCCCGCGTGAAACCATCGGCCAGGTCCTGCAGCTGCCACAGCTCGAGGGCCTGGGCCAGCGGCCACGCTGGGCAGTGCAGCGCTGGCCGGATGGAAAGGACTACCTGACCGGCCTGGCTCCCAGCCGCGGCTACGAAGACTACAAGGGCCTGGGCTGGACGGTGATCACCCGCCAGAGCCTCGACGAAGCCTACGCACCGGCTAAGGAGTTGCAGCGTGACATCCTGGTCTGGGGCGTTGCGCTGGCAGTGATCGTCGCCTTCATCGGCTGGCTGCTGGCAACCTGGTTCACCCGGCCGCTGAAAGCCATCGCCAACGCCGCCGACCGCCTGAGCATCGGTGAGTCGATGGAAATTCCGGAACTCAAGGGCACGCGGGAAATCGTCCAATTGAGCCAGTCGATTCGCCATCTGGTGGACAGCCTGAGCAATCACCAGACGGCCCTGGGCGTGATGGAAAGCCTGGCGCACCATGATGCGCTGACCGGACTGCCCAACCGTGCGGCTCTGGAGAAATACCTGCCACGGGCGCAACAGCGCAGCCAGTCGCATAACAATTGCCTGGCCCTGCTGTACCTGGACCTGGACGGTTTCAAGCCGATCAACGACCAGTTCGGCCACGCCGGTGGTGACGAACTGCTGAAGGAGGTGGCCCGCCGCCTGCGCACCTGCCTGCGTGAAGGCGACATGGTCGCGCGGCTTGGCGGCGACGAGTTCCTGATGGTGCTGCAGGTGCCGCGCGGCGACGCGCTGAATCAGGCCAGGGCCATCGCCAACCGGGTACTCGCCAGCCTGGCGCACTCGATCATGCTGCACCAGGTACCCGCACGGATCGGTTGCAGCATCGGCGGCGCGGTCTGGCCCCTCGACGCCCCCGACCTCAGCGACGTGCTGGGGCTGGCGGACAAGGCCCTTTACCGAGCCAAGCATGCCGGCAAGGGTCAGGCGCACTTTCATCAGGCCGAGGATGTGCTGCCCGGTTATCCGTGAACAGCCTTGTCACTGCGGGACGGCTTGGCGAACCTGCCGTTCCAGCTCCTGGCGCAACCCCGGATCCAGCCGCAACTGGCGCGCCAACTCGTCCAGATAAGCTTTCTCCATGAAGTTCTCCTCATCCACCATCAGCACGCTGGCGATGTACATTTCCGCCGCCATCTCCGGCGTGCTCGCCGCCCGGGCGACCTGAGCCGGGTCCAGCGGCTTGTTCAGTTCGGCATGCAGCCACTGCTGCACCTCACGATCGCTGCCCAGCCTGGCGAACTCACCCTCGATCAGCTCCCGCTCGCGGGCGTCGACATGCCCGTCGGCCTTGGCCGCGGCCACCAGTGCCTGGAGAATCGCCTGGCTGTGCTGCTCGACCTGCGCCACCGGCAGGCGATCGATAGTCCGAGGCTCCACCGCGCAGGCATTCGCCTGCTGCGCCTGCCAGTTGCCATAGGCCTTGTAGGCCAGCACGCCCAGCGCGGCCAGCCCACCATAGGTCAATACCGTGCCACCGACCTTGCGCGCCTTCTTGCTACCCAGCAGCAACCCCATGGCCCCGGCGGCCAGGGCGCCACCGCCCGCGCCGGAAAGCAGGCTGCCCAGCCCCGCCGAGCCGCCTTTTCCCGCACCGAGCAGGCTGCCCAGGGCGCCCTTGTCGGCATCACTTTCGGGCTTGCCTCTTGCCTGGTTCTGCAACAGGTCTTGACCAGACCTGAGTAACTGATCGAGCAATCCACGGGTGTTCATCGGCAGTCTCCGCAAGCGAGGAATGAACCCACAGGGTAAAACGAGCATTCCGACGATGGTTGGCCAGTGTGCTTCCAGATGTTGCACATCCTGCGGGCAAATCCTGACTCACGGATCAAGCCTTCGATTAAAAAGATATACACTGGCTCACATCCATAAAAACAACTCGCCGAAAAACCCGGCAAGGGTAACGCTCCCATGATGACCCTGCGTCAGATCCGCCACTTCATCGCCGTGGCCGAAACCGGCTCGATCTCGGCCGCCGCCCAGGCCGTGTTCATTTCCCAGTCGACGCTGACCCTGGCGATCCAGCAACTGGAACAGGAAATCGGCGTCAGCCTGTTCAACCGCCACGCCAAGGGCATGACCCTGACCCACCAGGGCCACCAGTTCCTGCGCCAGGCGCACCTGATCCTGGCCACCGTCGACAACGCCAAGCGCAGCCTGCAACAGAGTACCGACCAGGTCAGCGGACAATTGACGGTCGGCGTGACCAGCCTGGTGGCCGGTTACTACCTGGCCGATCTGCTCACCCGCTTCCAGCGCGCCTACCCCAACGTGGAAATCCGCGTGACCGAGGACGAGCGGCCGTATATCGAGCACCTGCTGGTCAGCGGCGAGATCGATGTCGGTGTGCTGATCCTCTCCAACCTGGAGGACCGCCACGCCCTGCAGACCGAAGTACTGACCCACTCGCCGCACCGCCTGTGGCTACCGGCCCAGCACCCGCTGCTGGAACACGACAGCATCAACCTCGCCGACGTCGCCCGCGAGCCGCTGATCCAGCTCAACGTCGATGAAATGGACCGCAACGCCCAGCGCATGTGGCGCGGTGCCGGCCTGCTGCCACGGACCAGCCTGCGCACGGCCTCCACCGAAGCGGTGCGTAGCCTGGTGGCCGCCGGGCTCGGCCTGTCGATCCAGCCGGACATGACTTACCGGCCCTGGTCACTGGAGGGCGACATCATTGAAGCCCGGCCGATCGCCGATCTCAGCCACACCCTCGATGTCGGCCTGGCCTGGCGCCGCGGTACGGCCCGACCGACGCTGGTCGACCCGTTCCTCACCGTGGCCCGTGAACAACCCCCTGGCGGACGCAAGCCATCGATTTAATCGAACGCTGCTTTCAGTATTTAGTATTTGTCGACCTCTGTTCCGGCCACTAGTCTCTTTCCATCCATATAGAGAAAGGCCGGACTCCAGCTGCAAGGGAAGCTCCATGGCCACACAAGAAAAGAGAACTCGCAAAATGGCTGGCGCGCACCCGACCCCATTGTTCACCTCGTTGCTGATCGACGGTGAACTCGTTGCAGGTCAAGGTTTCGTCGAACCGATCCTCAACCCGGCCACGGGCGAGGTCATCACGCAGATCGCCGAGGCCAGCACCGAGCAGGTCGAAAGCGCGATCCTCGCCGCCCACCGGGCGTTCACCGCCTGGTCGCGAACCACCCCGCAACAACGCTCGAACATCCTCCTGGCGATCGCCGACGCAGTGGAGAAAAACGCCGACCTGCTGGCCCGCCTCGAATCACTGAACTGCGGCAAGCCGCTGCACCTGGCACGCCAGGACGACCTCAGTGCTACGGTCGACGTGTTCCGCTTCTTCGCCGGCGCGGTGCGCTGCCAGACCGGGCAACTGTCCGGCGAGTACCTGCCGGGCTACACCAGCATGGTCCGCCGCGACCCGATCGGCGTGGTCGCTTCCATCGCCCCGTGGAACTACCCGATCATGATGGCCGCGTGGAAGATCGCCCCGGCCCTCGCGGCCGGCAATACCCTGGTGTTCAAGCCATCCGAACACACACCGCTGTCGATCCTGGCGCTGGCACCCACCCTGGCCGAGCTGCTGCCACCGGGCGTGATCAACATTGTCTGCGGTGGCGGCGAAGGCGTCGGCAGCCACCTGGTCAGCCACCCCAGGGTGCGCATGGTGTCGCTGACCGGCGATATCGTCACCGGGCAGAAAATCCTCCAGGCTGCGGCAAAAAGCGTGAAGCGCACCCATCTGGAACTTGGCGGCAAGGCGCCGGTGATCGTCTGCAACGATGCCGATATCCAGGCGGTGGTCGAAGGCGTGCGCAGCCACGGCTACTACAACGCCGGCCAGGACTGCACCGCTGCCTGCCGGATCTACGCCCAGACCGGCATTCATGACAGGCTGGTGGCCGAGCTCGGCGCGGCGGTAAGCAGCCTGCGCTTTGCCGGCAAGCGCGACGCCGACAACGAGATCGGCCCGCTGATCAGCACGCGCCAACGCGACCGCGTCGCCAGCTTCGTCGAACGCGCCCTCGGCCAGCCGCACATCGAACGGGTGACCGGCGCCGCGGTGCATTCCGGCCCCGGCTTCTACTATCAGCCAACCCTGCTCGCCGGCTGCCGACAGAGCGACGAAATCGTCCAGCGCGAGGTGTTCGGCCCGGTGGTCACCGTGACCCGCTTCGACGAACTGAGCCAGGCGGTGGACTGGGCCAACGATTCCGAATACGCCCTGGCCTCGTCGGTCTGGACCCAGAACCTGGAGAAGGCGATGCAGGTCGCTTCGCGCCTGCAGTACGGCTGCACCTGGATCAACAGCCATTTCATGCTGGTCAGCGAGATGCCCCACGGCGGCCTCAAGCGCTCCGGCTACGGCAAGGACCTGTCCAGCGATTCGCTGCAGGACTACAGCGTGGTGCGCCACATCATGGCGCGTCACGGCCAACATCTGTAACACGCACTACCCTAACAACAAGCCGCCAGCGGCATGCAGCACCCCGTTCGACTGCCCCGACCATAATTAAAGAAGAGGGAAAACCGATGTCCGCGCACAAGACCGCACTGCTCAGTGCACTGACCACCGCCCTGCTGGCCAGCGCCAGCCTGCAGGCCGCCGAGCCACTGAAAGCCGTCGGCGCCGGCGAAGGCCAACTCGATATCGTCGCCTGGCCGGGCTACATCGAACGGGGCGAAAGCGACAAGGCCTATGACTGGGTCACCGGCTTCGAGAAGGAAACCGGTTGCAAGGTCAGCGTGAAGACCGCCGCCACCTCCGACGAGATGGTCAGCCTGATGGCCAAGGGCGGCTACGACCTGGTCACCGCTTCGGGCGACGCCTCGCTGCGCCTGATCGTCGGCAAGCGTGTGCAGCCAATCAACCCGGAGCTGATCCCGAACTGGAAGAACCTCGACCCACGCCTCAAAGACGCGCCATGGTACGTGGTCAACAAGCAGACCTACGGCACCCCCTACCAGTGGGGCCCGAACGTGCTGATGTACAACACCAACGTGTTCAAGCAGGCACCCACCAGCTGGAATGTGGTCTTCGAAGCGCAGAACCTGCCGGACGGCAAGCCGAACAAAGGCCGCGTACAGGCCTATGACGGTCCGATCTACATCGCCGATGCGGCGCTGTACCTCAAGTCGGCCAAGCCGGAGCTGGGCATCCAGAGCCCCTACGAGCTGACCGAGTCCCAGTACAAGGCCGTGCTCGACCTGCTGCGCGCCCAGCAGCCGCTGATCCACCGCTACTGGCACGACGCGACCGTGCAGATGAGCGACTTCAAGAACGAAGGCGTCGCCGCCTCCAGTTCCTGGGGCTACATGGTCAACGGCCTGCAGGCCGACAAGCAGCCGGTGGCCTCGACCATTCCCAAGGAAGGCGTGACCGGCTGGGCCGACACCACCCTGCTGCATGCCGAGGCCAAGCACCCCAACTGCGCCTACAAATGGATGGATTGGTCGCTGCAACCCAAGGTCCAGGGCGACGTGGCCGCCTGGTTCGGCTCACTGCCGGCAGTACCGGCGGCGTGCAAGGAGAGCGAACTGCTCGGTGCCGAAGGCTGCAAGACCAACGGCTTCGAGACCTTCGACAAGATCGCCTTCTGGAAGACCCCGCAGGCCGAGG
The DNA here is from genome assembly GCF_059730225.1 of Pseudomonas sp. UTLPPB19802. NCBI lineage: Bacteria > Pseudomonadati > Pseudomonadota > Gammaproteobacteria > Pseudomonadales > Pseudomonadaceae > Pseudomonas > Pseudomonas sp. UTLPPB19802. Next base: position 2,240,677 of record NZ_AP048545.1, on the reverse strand, counting down.
GCGGCAAGTTCGTGCCGTACAGCCGCTGGACCCAGGACTACATCGCGATCATGGGTGGCCGCTGATTCTCCCCCAGCAATAACGAAACCTGTGGCGAGCGGGCTTGCCCGCGCTGGGGCGCAAAGCGCCCCTGAATCCGGCTGCCCGGTTACATCAGATAAAACGCAGTAGTCGGCCTACGGCTGCTTCGCAGCCGAGCGGGGCGGTTCGGCGATCCGACAAGCCCCCTCGCCACACATGTCTTCTTGGAGCACCGCATCATGACGCTTGCAGTCCAGTTCACCCACGTTTCCCGTCAGTTTGGCGAAGTGAAGGCCGTTGACCGGGTTTCCATCGATATCCAGGACGGCGAGTTCTTCTCCATGCTCGGCCCTTCCGGCTCAGGCAAGACCACCTGCCTGCGCCTGATCGCCGGCTTCGAACAACCCAGCGCCGGTTCGATCCGCATCCACGGCGAGGAAGCCGCCGGGCTGCCGCCGTACCAGCGCGACGTGAATACCGTGTTCCAGGATTACGCGCTGTTCCCCCACATGAACGTGCGTGACAACGTCGCCTACGGCCTCAAGGTCAAGGGTGTCGGCAAGGGCGAACGCCTGGCCCGCGCCGAAGAAGCCCTGGCCATGGTCGCCCTGGGCGGTTACGGCGAACGCAAGCCGGTGCAACTGTCCGGCGGCCAGCGCCAGCGCGTGGCCCTGGCACGCGCCCTGGTCAATCGCCCACGGGTGCTGCTGCTCGACGAGCCCCTCGGCGCCCTGGACCTCAAGCTGCGCGAACAGATGCAGAGCGAACTGAAGAAACTGCAACGCCAGCTCGGCATCACTTTCATCTTCGTCACCCACGACCAGACCGAAGCCCTGTCGATGTCCGACCGCGTGGCAGTGTTCAACAAGGGCCGTATCGAACAGGTCGACACCCCACGCAATCTCTACATGAAGCCGGCCACCGCCTTCGTCGCCGAATTCGTCGGCACCTCCAACGTGATCCGTGGCGACCTGGCCCGGCAGTTGGGTGGCAGCGACCTGCCCTTCTCGATTCGTCCGGAGCACGTGCGCTTTGCCGAAGGCCCGGCCGAGGGCAACGAAGTCGAAATCAGCGGCGTGCTGCACGATATCCAGTACCAAGGCAGCGCCACCCGCTTCGAGTTGAAGCTGGACAACGGCCAGACCCTCAACATCAGCCAGCCCAACACCCAGTGGCTGGACACCAGTGCCCGTCACCAGCCCGGCCAGCGCATCACTGCCCGCTGGGCGCGGGAAGCCATGACCCCGTTGGCGAGCGAGGTGTGACATGAGCAGCCTCACGCTGACTTCGTCGACGGCCAGTCCGTCACCCCTGCGGCGGTTTGCCAACCTGCTCTACCGCCGCCCCAACTTCTACCTGGCCCTGCTGCTGGTACCGCCGCTGATCTGGTTCGGCGCGATCTACCTGGGCTCGCTGCTGACCCTGCTCTGGCAAGGTTTCTACACCTTCGACGACTTCACCATGGCGGTCACGCCGGACCTGACCCTGGCGAACTTCGCGGCGCTGTTCAACCCGGCGAACTTCGACATCATCGTCCGTACCCTGGGCATGGCCGTGGTGGTATCGATCGCCGCCGGCATCGTCGCCTTCCCGATCGCCTACTACATGGCGCGCTACACCACCGGCAAGACCAAGGCGTTCTTCTACATCGCGGTGATGATGCCGATGTGGGCCAGCTACATCGTCAAGGCCTACGCCTGGACCCTATTGCTGGCCAAGGGCGGCGTCGCCCAGTGGTTCGTCCAGCACCTGGGCCTGGAACCGCTGCTGCAGCTCGTGCTGGGCATCCCCGGCGTGGGTGGCAGCACCCTGTCGACCTCGCACCTGGGGCGCTTCATGGTGTTCGTCTATATCTGGCTGCCGTTCATGATCCTGCCGATCCAGGCCTCCCTGGAACGCCTGCCGCCCTCGCTGCTGCAAGCCTCAGCCGACCTCGGGGCGAAGCCGCGCCAGACCTTCATGCAGGTGATCCTGCCACTGTCGGTGCCCGGCATCGCCGCCGGCTCGATCTTCACCTTCTCGCTGACCCTGGGCGATTTCATCGTGCCACAGTTGGTCGGCCCGCCCGGCTACTTCGTCGGCAGCATGGTCTACGCCCAGCAGGGCGCCATTGGCAACATGCCGATGGCAGCCGCCTTCACCCTGGTGCCGATCGTGCTGATCGCCGTCTACCTGTCCATCGTCAAACGCCTGGGGGCCTTCGATGCACTCTAAGTCAGAAAAGCATGGAGAGCGCGCTTCCCTCGGTCTGCGTATCGCGGCCTGGGGCGGGCTGGTGTTCCTGCACTTCCCGATCCTGATCATCTTTCTGTATGCCTTCAATACCGAAGACGCGGCGTTCAGCTTCCCACCCCAGGGCTTCACCCTGAAGTGGTTCAGCGTGGCCTTCTCGCGGCCGGACGTGCTGGAAGCGATCAAGCTGTCGCTACAGGTCGCGGCCATCGCCACGCTGATTGCCATGGTCCTCGGCACCCTGGCTTCGGCGGCCTTGTACCGCCGCGAGTTCTTCGGCAAGCAGGGCATCTCGCTGATGCTGATCCTGCCGATCGCCCTGCCGGGGATCATCACGGGTATCGCCCTGCTGGCGACCTTCAAGTCGCTGGGCATCGAGCCCGGCATGTTCACCATCGTCGTCGGGCACGCGACCTTCTGCGTGGTCATCGTCTACAACAACGTCATCGCCCGGCTGCGGCGCACATCCCACAGCCTGATCGAGGCGTCGATGGACCTGGGCGCCGACGGCTGGCAGACCTTCCGCTACATCATCCTGCCGAACCTCGGCTCGGCGCTGCTGGCCGGCGGCATGCTGGCGTTCGCCCTGTCGTTCGACGAGATCATCGTTACCACCTTCACCGCAGGGCACGAACGCACCCTGCCGATCTGGCTGCTCAACCAGCTCAGCCGACCGCGGGACGTGCCGGTCACCAACGTGGTCGCGATGCTGGTGATGCTGGTCACCATGCTGCCGATCCTCGGCGCCTACTACCTGACCCGAGGCGGTGAAAGCGTGGCCGGCAGCGGCAAATAACCGATTACCCAGGATGAACGTCGAACCTGTAGGAGCCGGGCTTGCCCGCGAAGCTGTTGGCGACCCTGAATACGTCTTCGCGGGCAAGCCCGGCTCCTACAAATCGGCGCTCATCGGAACCAGTGATTGCTCCATGAGGATATCGATATGCAAACCAAACTGCTGATCAATGGCCGCCTCGTCACCGGCGAAGGCCCTGCCCAACCCGTGTACAACCCGGCCCTGGGCCAGGTCCTGGTGGAAATCCAGGAAGCCAGCGAAGCCCAGGTCGATGCCGCAGTGCGCGCCGCCGACGCGGCCTTCGACAACTGGTCGCAGACCGCGCCGAAAGACCGCTCGCTGCTGCTGCTCAAGCTCGCCGATGCCATCGAGGCCCACGGCGAGGAACTGGCGAAGCTGGAGTCGGACAACTGCGGCAAGCCACTGAGCGCCGCGCTCAACGACGAGATTCCGGCGATTGCCGACGTGTTCCGTTTCTTCGCCGGCGCCAGCCGCTGCATGAACGGCTCGGCCGCAGGCGAGTACCTGCCGGGCCACACCTCGATGATCCGCCGCGACCCGGTTGGCGTGATCGCTTCCATCGCGCCGTGGAACTACCCGCTGATGATGGTCGCCTGGAAAATCGCCCCGGCCCTGGCCGCCGGCAACACCGTGGTGCTCAAGCCTTCGGAGCAGACGCCGCTGACCGCCCTGCGCCTGGCCGAACTGGCTGCCGAGATCTTCCCGGCCGGCGTGCTGAACCTGGTGTTCGGCCGTGGCCCGAGCGTCGGCAGCCCGCTGGTGACCCATCCGAAAGTGCGCATGGTGTCGCTGACCGGCTCGATCGCCACCGGCTCGAACATCATTTCCAGCACCGCCGACAGCGTCAAGCGCATGCACATGGAACTGGGCGGCAAGGCGCCGGTGATCATCTTCGACGACGCCGATATCGATGCGGCCGTCGACGGCATCCGCACCTTCGGCTTCTACAACGCCGGGCAGGACTGCACCGCCGCCTGCCGCGTGTATGCCCAGGCCGGCATCTACGAGAAGTTCGTCGAGAAACTCGGTGCGGCCGTGAGCAGCATCAAGCCTGGCCTGCAGGCCGATCCGTCGACCGAGCTCGGCCCGCTGATCACCGCCCAGCATCGCGACCGGGTCGTCGGCTTCGTCGAGCGGGCGATCGCCCAGCCGCACATCCGCCTGGTGACCGGTGGTAAAGCAGTGGAAGGCCCCGGATTCTTCTTCGAACCGACCGTGCTTGCGGATGCCCAGCAGGACGACGAGATCGTCCGGCGCGAAGTGTTCGGCCCGGTGGTTTCGGTGACCCGCTTCAGCGACGAGGCGCAGGTGCTGGAGTGGGCAAACGATTCGGACTACGGCCTGGCGTCGTCGGTCTGGACCGCCGATGTCGGCCGCGCCCATCGCCTCTCGGCACGCCTGCAATACGGCTGCACCTGGGTCAATACCCACTTCATGCTGGTCAGCGAAATGCCCCACGGCGGGCAGAAACTGTCCGGCTACGGCAAGGACATGTCCATGTATGGCCTGGAGGACTACACCACCGTACGCCATGTGATGTTCAAGCACTGACCCCCGGACCCTGTGGCGAGCGGGCTCGTCGGGACGCCGCACCGCCGCGCTCGGCTGCAAGGCAGCCGCAAACCAGGCGCTGGAGTTCATCCTGATGCACTGCGATTGCTGGTTTGAGGGCCGCTTTGCGGCCCAGCGCGGGCAAGCCCGCTCGCCACGGGTTCACTCGACAAGACTGATGTTCAGGCAGTAAGCGACACAACCTACGACACAACAACATCGAACCGGGACGGGCCCCATGGCCCGGCCACGGTTTCGAACGGCCAGAATCCGCCGATACTCCGGAGCAATACCGTCATGAGTGCACACCCCCACCTCGGCGCAGATGCCGACAGCGATGCCGAACAACTGCGGCAACTGGGCTACACCTCGAACTTCAATCGCAGCATGAGCCTGTGGGAAAACTTCGCCCTGGGCTTCACCTACCTGTCGCCGGTGGTCGGCGTATACACCCTGTTCGGCCTGTGCCTGGCCGCCGGCGGCCCGCCAATGTTCTGGGCCTACCTGCTGGTGGGCTGCGGGCAACTGCTGGTGTGCCTGATCTTCGGTGAAGTGGTCTCGCAGTTCCCCATCTCCGGCGGCGTCTATCCCTGGGCCCGGCGCCTGGTCGGCAAGCGCTGGGCATGGATGGTCGGCTGGATCTACTCGATCGCCCTGTGCGTGACCATCGCCGCCGTCGCCGTGGGCGCAGGCCCCTACCTCGCGGCCATGCTCGGCTTCGAACCGAGCAACAACACCAACATCGTCATCGCCCTGGTACTGACGCTATTCGCCACCCTGGTCAACCTCAGCGGCACCAAGACCCTGGCACGTATTGCCATGTTCGGTTTTCTCTGCGAGCTGGTCGGCGCGGTGATCGTCGGCGTCTACCTGCTGGTCTTCGAGCGCCACCAGCCCCTGAGCGTGCTGCTCGACACCTTCGACATTCGCGTCGACGGCTCCTACCTCCCGGCGTTCCTCACCGCCTCCCTGGCCGGCATGTTCCTCTACTACGGTTTCGAAGCCTGCGGCGACGTGGCCGAGGAAACCCCGAACCCGAGCAAGCGCATTCCGGTGGCCATGCGCATGACCATCTACATCGGCGGCATCGCCGCGATGTTCGCCTGCCTGGCGCTGATCCTCGCCGTGCCGGACATGCAGGCGGTGATCAACGGTACCGACAAGGACCCGGTAACCACCATCCTCAACAACGCCTTCGGCAGTGTCGGCTCGAAAGTGGTGATGGGCGTGGTGATGATCTCGTTCATCTCCTGCGTGATCAGCCTGCAAGCCGCCGCCAGCCGGCTGCTGTATTCCTACGCCCGCGACGAGATGGTGATCGGCAGCCAGTTGCTCAAGCGCCTCTCGCCGACCACCCAGGTGCCGGTTGCGGCGCTGTTCGTCTCCGGCGTGCTGCCGGGGCTGATCATCGCCCTGGGCTTCTTCCTGCAGGACGCGGTGGCGACCATCGTCAGCTTCGCCGCCATCGGCATCTACCTGGCCTTCCAGATGATCGTGCTCGCCGCGCTGTTCGCCCGGGCCCGCGGCTGGAAACCCAGCGGCAAGTTCAACCTCGGCGCCTGGGGCCTGCCGGTGAATATCGGCGCACTGCTCTATGGCGTCAGCGCCATCGTCAACATGGCCTGGCCACGTACCCCGGATGCGCCCTGGTACACCAACTACGCGATGGTCCTGAGTACCGCCATCGTCATCGGCCTCGGCCTGCTCTACATGTGGCTGGGCAAACCCTACGACCGCGGCACCGCTCCAGCGGGCGACGCCTGGAAAATCAGCCGGTAACGGCAACTGCCCGGGCCGCTCGCCAGTTGCCCGGGCCCATTCCAATAATAAAAAGGAATTCATCATGGACATTACACGCCGCGACTTCCTCAACGGCGTTGCCATCACGATTGCCGCCGGCATGACCCCGCTGCAACTGCTCCAGGCCGCACCCGACGGGCGCTACTACCCACCGGCGCTGACCGGCCTGCGCGGCAGCCATGTCGGCGCATTCGAGGTGGCCCACCAGATGGGCTGGGAGAAAAAGGTTTTCGATACCGACCACCTGCCGATTGCCGCCGAGTACGATCTGGTAGTGGTCGGCGGTGGCCTCAGCGGCCTGGCGGCAGCGTGGTTCTAGCGTGAAAAACACCCGAAAGCGCGCATCCTGATCCCCGAGAACCATGACGACTTCGGCGGCCACGCCAAGCGCAACGAGTTCTCCGCCGGCGGTCGCATGATCCTCGGCTACGGTGGCAGCGAGGCCTTCCAGTCGCCGAACCATCTCTACAGCAAGCAGGTCAACGGCCTGCTGAAAAAGCTCGGGGTCGATATCAAGCGTTTCGAAACCGCCTTCGACCGCTCGTTCTATCCGGAGCTGGGGCTATCACGTGGGGTATTTTTCGACAAAGAGAACTTCGGTGAAGACAAGCTGGTGACGGGCGACCCGACACCAATGGTCGCCGACGACATCGCCCCCCGGCAGTTGAACGCCCGCCCCATCAGCGAATTCATCAACGACTTCCCGCTACCACCGGCCGATCGCCAGGCGCTGGTCGACCTGCACCAGGCCCCCCGCGCCTACCTGGCGGGCAAGAGCGCCAAGGAGAAAGCCGCGCACCTGGCTGCCACCAGCTACCGCGACTTCCTGCTCAAGGATGTCGGCCTGTCGGAAAACGCCGTGAAGTATTTCCAAAGCCGCACCAACGACTTCTCGGCCCTGAGCATCGATGCGGTGGCGGCACTGGACGCCTACAACGTCGGCTTCCCCGGTTTCGGCGCAATGGGCCTCGCCCCAGGCCCACGCACTGAGCCAGAACGTGAAGTTCCCGCTGGTGTACACCAAGGTGGTCGTGCGCAACTGGCAGGCGTTCCAGAAACTCGGCGTGCACGAGATATACGCGGCCACCCAGCCCTACAGCCGGATCAAGCTCGACTACCCGGTGAGCATGGGCGGCTACGAGCATCCGCGCGACCCAGGTCAGCCCATCGGCCTGCACATGGTCTACGTGCCGACCAGCCCGAACAGCGGCATGAACGCCCGCGACCAGGCCCGCGTCGGTCGCGGCAAGCTCTACGGCCAAACCTTCGAGCAACTGGAGGCGCAATTGCGCGGCCAGTTGCAGCGCATGCTCGGCCCCGCTGGTTTCAACCACGAGACCGACATCCTGGCGATCACCATCAACCGCTGGTCCCACGGCTACGCTTACTTCTCCAACAGTCTGTTCGACGATGCCGACGAAAGCGAAAAGCTGATGAAGCTGGCGCGCAAGCCGGTGGGACGGGTGAGCATCGCCAACTCCGATGCGGCGTGGAGCGCGTATGCCCATGCGGCGATCGATGAGGCCTGGCGAGCGGTGGGGGAAACAGGTTAAGCCCAATCGCAGTCAGAACCGCGAAACGCTGCCCATCTGGTTCAGCAGGCAGAACAGCGCGTCGCGGTCTGTTTCAGAGAGTGTCCGATAACGCTCGACCAGTTCCCGCTCCTGCGGACTGAGCCGATGTACCCGCGGTGCGGGCGGCGCCCTGAAACGCCAGAGAAACAGCATGAAACCGAAAACGCTCCGCTCCTTTGCCATGGACCACTTCCTTCTGCGACAGAACAGGGAACTGTCTGGGCCGAGCGCCTCAGACTTAGCCTAAGGGTAGGAAGGATCAGCATCTGGCTAAGATCTTTTCGAAATTTGAAGCAGGAGAAATCACACAGATTGCTGCGTCCGTTGCCTGGATGGTGGCTTCAGTGCAGCTCGAAATACAGTTTGAAGCAGCGGAGCAGGATCAACTCTTCCTGCTCCGCCTCGCCCTCGGACCAACCTTCCACGGTATGAATGGCCCTTTACTCGCGCAAATCCGACTCATGGATCGGCTGGTCACGATGGGTCGCGCGCTGGTACTGCGCCGGCCAGACCGCCTTGCGCCCGCCCAGGTCATCGTCGGCATGCAGCGGCCAGTAAGGGTCGCGCAGCAGTTCGCGGGCCAGCAGGATGATGTCGGCCTGGCAGGTACGCAGGATGTGTTCGGCCTGCGCCGGCTCGGTGATCAGGCCAACCGTACCGGTGGCGATGCCGGATTCCTTGCGCACGCGCTCGGCGAAACGGGTCTGGTAGCCGGGCCCGGTGGGAATCTCCGCATTGGCGGCGGTGCCGCCCGATGACACGTCGATCAGGTCGGCTCCGAGCGCTTTCAGGCGTCGTGCCAGCTCCACGGTTTCATCCGGGTTCCAGCCATCCTCTACCCAATCGGTGGCAGAAACACGGACGAACAGCGGCAGCTCTTCGGGCCACACGGCACGTACCGCCTCGGTCACCTGCAGGACCAGGCGGATGCGGTTTTCGAACGAACCGCCGTACTGGTCGCGACGCTGGTTGCTCAGCGGCGAGAGGAACTGGTGCAGCAAATAGCCGTGGGCCGCATGCACCTCGACCACTTTGAAGCCGGCGACGAGGGCACGCCGTGCCGCCGCGACGAACGCCTGGATCACCTCGGTGATCTGCCCCTCGTCAAGTTGCAGGGGTTGGGTGTGCTGTGGATCGAAGGCGATTGGCGACGGCCCGACCGGTATCCAGCCGCCCTCTTCCGGCTTGACGCTGCCGTGCTTGCCCAGCCAGGGCCGATGGGTGCTGGCCTTGCGGCCGGCATGGGCCAGCTGGATACCTGCCACCGCGCCCTGGGCCGCAATGAACCGGGTGATGCGTTGCAACGGCTCGATCTGTTCATCGCTCCACAGGCCCAGGTCCTGGGCGGTGATGCGGCCATCGGCCGTCACGGCCGTGGCTTCGGTGAAAACCAGGCCGGCACCGCCCACCGCACGGCTGCCCAGGTGAACGAGGTGCCAGTCGTTGGCCAGGCCATCGACGCTGGAGTATTGGCACATGGGCGAAACTGCGATGCGGTTCGGCAGGGTCAGTTGGCGAAGGGTATAGGGTTCAAGCAGCAGACTCATGGGGCACCTCTCAAATCAAGTGGGCTGGCTCCAGGGTTCTGTGAGAACGTCGGCGAGTGACATGAACGAAGGTGAAGACCCGCCCCCCGGCGGGTGGAAAAGAAGACAATGTCACAAGACCATTCAGACAGTGCTTAGAGCCTAGTCGACAATGGGAGAGCCCGGCGGGTTCAACCGCGGCAAATCTCAGCGCGGTTCGATATGGGCGATCAGCAACTGCACGCTTTCCTTGCCACGGAACTCGTTGAGATCGAGCTTGTAGGCCAGCTCGACCCAGTCGACCCGGGCATTCGTCCAGACTTCCGGGTCGATGCTGAAGGCAATGCCGTCCAGCTTCAGCGAACCACATTCGCTCTTGAGCACCACCTTCAGGTGGCGCTCGCCGACGATGCGTTTTTCCACCAGTTGAAAGACGCCGTGAAACAACGGTTCGGGGAAATGCTGCCCCCACGGGCCGGCATTGCGCAGCGCCCGGGCCAGTTCCAGGTTGAACTCTTCGAGGGCCAGCGAGCCATCGGTCTGCAGGCGGCCAGTGAGGTCATCCTCGCTGAGTTGACGGCGCACCTCGGCATCGAAAGCCTCGGCGAACAGCGGGAAGTTCTCCTGTGGCAGGCTCAGGCCCGCAGCCATGGCGTGACCGCCGTACTTGTTCATCAGGTCCGGGTGCTGCGCCGCCACTACGCTTAGGGCATCGCGAATATGAAAGCCGGCGACCGAACGGCCGGAGCCCTTGAGCATGCCATCGCCCGCATCGGCGAAGGCAATGGTCGGACGGTGGTAACGGTCCTTCATGCGTGAAGCGAGAATACCGATCACACCCTGGTGCCAGTCCGGATCGAACAGGCACAGGCCGAACGGCATCGACTCCACCGGCAGTTCCTTGAGCTGGGCCAGGGCCTCGCGCTGCATGCCCTGCTCGATGGATTTTCGATCCTTGTTCATCTCATCCAACTGGCTGGCCATTTCCAGGGCCAGGGCAGGATCCTCACAGAGCAGGCATTCGATGCCCAGGCTCATGTCGTCCAGGCGCCCGGCGGCATTCAGCCGCGGGCCGATGATGAACCCGAGGTCGGTCGAGGTCAGGCGGGCCTGCTCGCGCTTGGCCACTTGCAGGATCGCCTTGATACCTGGACGGGCGCGGCCCACGCGTATCCGCTCCAGCCCCTGGTGCACCAGGATGCGGTTGTTGGCGTCCAGCGGCACCACGTCGGCCACGCTGCCCAGCGCCACCAGGTCCAGCAGTTCGCCGATGTTCGGCTGCGGCCGGCTGTCGTACCAGCCCAGGCTGCGCAACCGCGCGCGCAGGGCCATCAACACATAGAAAATCACTCCGACACCGGCCAGCGCCTTGCTCGGAAACTCACAGCCAGGCTGGTTCGGATTGACGATGGCATCGGCCGCCGGCAGTTCGCTGCCTGGCAAGTGGTGATCGGTGACCAGCACGCTCAAGCCTGCGGCCTTGGCCGCCTGCACGCCATCGATGCTGGAGATGCCGTTATCGACGGTAATCAGCAACTGCGGTTCGCGCTGCAGGGCCACGGCGACGATTTCCGGCGTCAGGCCATAGCCGTAGTCGAAACGGTTGGGCACCAGGTAATCGACATGGGCGGCCCCAAGCAGACGCAGCCCCAGCACACCGACCGTGCTGGCAGTGGCGCCATCGGCATCGAAGTCGCCGACGATCAGAATCCGTTGGCGTTGCTCCAGCGCAACCACCAGCAGGTCCACTGCCGCCTCGATGCCCTTGAGTTGCTGAAAGGGGATCAGCCGCGCCAGGCTCTTGTCCAGTTCGGCCTGGGACTCGACGCCCCGCGCCGCGTACAGGCGGGTCAGCAGTGGCGGCAGGTCGCCGAGGAATGGCAGGGTGGCGGGCAGTGGGCGGGGTTCGATACGCATAACGCTGGTGGAATTTCTCTTCAATGCACAGGGGTTGAAACGGGAGCGGGACTCAGCCCCGCTCGCCCAGCAGCCACTGGAGCTGGACTTCGTGCTGGCCACGGTCGTCGGTCACGAAGACGGTTCCGTCGCTGATCATCACGTCCCACTTGATCACCCGCGGCATGTCCTGGGCGAGGGTTTCCAGTACGTCCTGGGGGACCGCGGCGATATTGACGTTTTTCAGGTTCTTGACCGCAGGAACCACCTTGCCTTCCCAGACCCGCAGGCTACCGTAGGCCAGCAGGCTGGTACGTTCGGTGCGGCGCGAGCACCAGGTCAGGCGATCGGCATCCGGCTGGCCGACTTCGATCCAATGCAGCACCCGATCGTCCAGGCTTTTTTCCCACAGCGCTGGTTCGTCTACATCTGAAAGGCCTCGACCAAAGGCCAGCAGTTCGTTGTACCAGAGGGCGTAGGCCAACAGCCGTACAGCCATCCGCTCTTCGGTTTCCGAAGGATGGCGGGCAATGGTCTGCTTGACGCTCTCGTAGACGTTGCGGTCCATGTCGGTGAGGTTGAGTTCGAACTTGTAGGTCGTGGACGGCTGGGCCATGAACGGGGCTTCTAAAGACGGGAAAGGTGCCAAGTCTAACCGATACGCAGGGTAATCAACGACTACCGATGGTTATGAAGATGGCGCGCGCCATGTTAAAAGGCTCTACATTGCTTATTTTGTCCTACAGGATCGCCCATGCCATTCGCCGCCAAACCTCTCTCCGGCCTGAAAGTCATTGAGCTCGGAACGCTGATCGCCGGTCCCTTCGCCTCGCGGATCTGTGCCGAATTCGGCGCGCAGGTAATCAAGGTCGAATCGCCGGATGGCGGCGATCCGCTGCGCAAGTGGCGCAAGCTGTACGAAGGTACCTCGCTGTGGTGGTTCGTCCAGGCACGGAACAAGAAATCCCTCACACTGAACCTGAAAAACCCTGACGGACTGGCGATTCTCAAACAGTTGCTGAGCGAAGCCGACATCCTGATCGAGAACTTCCGCCCCGGAGTCCTGGAGAAACTCGGCCTGGGTTGGGAAACCCTGCATGCACTCAATCCCAGGCTGGTGATGGTGCGGTTGTCGGGCTTCGGCCAGACCGGACCGATGAAGGACCAGCCAGGCTTCGGCGCGGTCGGCGAATCCATGGGCGGGTTGCGCTACATCACCGGCTTCGAGGATCGTCCGCCGGTACGTACCGGCATTTCCATCGGCGACTCGATCGCCGCGTTGTGGGGCGTGATCGGCGCGCTGATGGCCCTGCGTCATCGCGAAGTGAACGGTGGACAGGGCCAGGTAGTCGATGTCGCCCTGTATGAAGCCATCTTCGCGATGATGGAAAGCATGGTGCCGGAGTTCGACGTCTTCGGTTTCATCCGCGAACGCACCGGCAACATCATGCCCGGTATCACCCCGTCGTCGATCCACACCACGGCCGATGGCCGGCATGTGCAGATTGGCGCCAACGGCGATGCGATCTTCAAGCGCTTCATGCTGGCCATCGGCCGCGATGACCTGGCAAACGACCCGGGACTGGCCAGCAACGACGGCCGCGACAGTCGACGTGACGAGCTGTACGGGGTGATCGACCGCTGGGTCAACTCACAACCGCTGGACGCGGTACTCGCCGTGCTGGCGGCGGCCGAGGTTCCTGCCAGTCGGATCTACAGCGCTGAAGACATGTTCGGCGATCCGCAATTCCTCGCCAGGGAAATGTTCCTGCAGGCCAAGCTGCCGGATGGCAAGGATTTCAAGATGCCGGGCATCGTGCCGAAACTCTCGCAGACACCCGGCTCCAGCGAATGGGTCGGGCCGCAGTTGGGCGAACACAACACCGAAGTGTTGAGTGACCTGGGCTACGATGAGACACAGATTGCCCGCCTGCGTGAAAACGGCGCCATTTGACGTGTCACGGTAACCAACGACTGGTTTCAAGCCGAGGAAGGTATCCACCTCATGACCCCCAGTGCCTTGTGGCGACGCCTCGCTCCCGCGCTGTTGACGATGCTGCTCGGCGCACTTTCGACAGGAGCGCAGGCCAGGGAAACCCTGGTCTGGCTGCTGCGGGACTTGCCGCCCCTGAGCATTTTCGACGGGCCGCAGGAGGGCCAGGGTGCCGTCGACCGGATGCTGCCGCTGCTGATGGAGCGGTTGCCGGAGTACGACCACACCATCCTGCGGGTCAACCGGGCACGGGGCATGCAAATGCTCGGTGGGGCATCGTTCACCTGCGATCCGGCGCTGTTGTGGACCGCCGCACGCGCACAGAAGATGCTGTTCTCCATCCGCAGCATGGGCACCACCAGCAACGGCCTGGTGGTGCGTCAGCAGGATCGGGCACTGATCGAGCCGTTTCTGCTCGATGGCCAGGTCGATCTCGCCGCGCTGCTGCACAGCGATAGCCTGCAACTGGGGATCATCGCCGAACGCAGCTACGGCCATCCCATCGATGATGTGCTGGCCCAGACCAGCGAGCAACACCTGGTACGCCATTATGGCAATGATGCCCTCGGCAGCCTGTTGCAGATGCAACGCGTGGGGCGCCTGAAGGCCTTGCTCGGCTACGGGGTGGAGGTCCGCTACCAGGCCCATCAGCAGCATATCGATGATGACCAGCTGGCGTTCTACCCCATCAAGGGCACGGCAAGCTATCAGTTCATCCGGGTCGCCTGCTCCAACACGCCGCAAGGCCGGGCGGCGATTCCCCATATCAACGAGATTCTGCGCGAATTGCGTCGGGACCAGTTGGTGGAGCTCTATGCCCACTGGCTGGCGCCTGCCGAGCAGGGAAAATATCGGGACGATGCCAAGCGCTTTTTTCTTGCCCCCGAGGACCAGTGACAAATTCCAGGCAAAAGAAACCCCGAGAAGTGGGGAGACGACTCGGGGTTAAACATGGCCTACAAAGACCAGTACGACAAGCCACATACACCGGAGCACAATGCCTGCTCTTGCCGTTATAAAGTCTGACAGTACCTTGGGAAGGAAGGTTCCAAAAAAAATCTACAGGCTGGCGCTACGTGCGCCACCCTGTTCGGCAGCGTTGCGCCAGGCGGCAATCATGCACGGCTCCAGACGCCCTTCAGCGATTCGAAGATCACGATGCAGGCCATCGACCACATCCGTCAGCAGGCGCTTGTCGGTCAACTGGGCCTGATTCACCTCGCGTTCCACCAGGACCGGCCCGGCAACACCGCTCACGCTCACTACACATTCACCATGGCCACCGGACGGTGTCAGGGTAACGGAATACGGGCTCAGCGCCTCACTGAGCAACAGGCTGATACTTTCCATCTCGATCACCACTCAATAGTCAAAACCCGAAGGTCGAAAACAAAGGTGCCTGGAGTCAGTGACCGCCAGCCGGTGAAGAAAGTTCGCCGAGTCCGTTCAAGTCCTGCGAACTGATCGACGTCTGTCGAACATGAACGAGAAAGATGACAAGGAAAAAACAGTGGGGAAAGCGCGGCTAAAATCAGATCAGCGGTTTTTAGACTTTCACTACAAGCCACATCGGCTTTACTCACAGACATGAGCCAATACATCTGTTTTTTTGCTTTGCCTTCATCCGCACCACCGCCGTGCCCATCGGAGACCTGCCTTGAGTTCCTTCCCCAATACGCCCCTACGGATCGTCCTGGCGGATGATCATCCGATTTTCCTGATCGGCTTGCGGGCTGTCCTCGACCGGGTTCCCGAACTGCAGGTCGTAGGCGAAGCCAGCAGCCCCGGAGAACTCTTCGACCTGCTTGCACATTGCCCCTGCGACACGCTTATCACTGATTTCATGATGCCGACCACCGAGGGCAACGATGGCCTGCGGATGATCGAAGCCCTGTTGCGCCACTATCCGCAGCTTCCGATCGTGGTCGTGACCATGCTCAACAACGCCGGACTTTTTCGCTACATCCTGGATCAGGGAGTCAGGGGGCTGCTGAGCAAGGCCAGCCTCGCGGATGAACTTCCGGTTGCCATTCAGCATGTCCGCCAAGACAAACCATTCGTGGCCAATTCCGTGCGCCAGACCCTCGCCCAGGCTGGGGAAGTGGGCACGCACCGGCTGGGTGACCGCGAGTTGCTCTCTCCTCGCGAGCTGGAAGTCACCCGCCTGCTGGCGGCGGGCCGAACGGTCGGAGAGATTGCCACCAGCCTGTGCCGCAGCAAACAGACCGTCAGCGCCCAAAAGATCAGCGCGATGCGCAAGCTCGGGCTGTCCAACGATGCGGCCCTGTTTCTGTACCTCCAGGAACAGGGGCTGGCCTAGGCTCTGTATGAAAAACCTGGTGTGGGGGCTAGTTCGCACACTCGGGAACACTGGTAATGCCGGCCATCGTCAGCCACGGTAGCAGTTCCATGCGACTCATCGGCGCGGCAATGAAGCGCCCCTGGACCAGCACGTTACCCAACGCCTGGACCAGCCGATACTCCTCGTCGGTTTCAATCCCGGTGATGACCGCCCGCAAGCCCATGCCCTGGGCAATGCTCAAGACCCCAGCAACGATCGAGCGCTTGCGCGAGTCCTCGGCCATGCCACTGACGAAGCGCGGGGCGATCCGGAGTTCCGAAAACGGCAGTTCAAGCAAACGTTGCAGACCTGCACTCGCCACGCCGAAATCGCCGATCGACAACTGGCACCCAAGCATTCGCAGACGCAGCATCCCCTCAGCCTGTGCTGCCTCGCTGGTGCAGTCTGCGCCGTCGAGCACTTCCACGGTCAGCCACTCGGCGGGCAGACCGAAGCGCCCCAACAGTTCGCCCAGGCGTGTGGCGAAGTCCGCCTGCTCAACCATCAGCCCGGCTACATTGACCGTCACTGACAGATACTGTCCGGTGCCCAGGTATACTTCGGCTGACAGACCTATGGCCTGCTCGAACATATGCCAGGCAAGGGCCTGGGACAAGCCGGCATACTCGAGCACCGGGATGAAGGTATCCGGCAGCAGCATGCCCTGCTCCGGGTGCCGCCAGCGAGCCAGGGCCTCGACGCCCTGCACCCGACCATCGCAACTCACCTTGGGCTGGAAAAAGGCTTCGCAGTGTTTCTGGATCGCCCCGGTCCCGGCGCCCGCCTGAAGCTCATGCAGCGAGAGCAGCTCGCAGACCTGCGCCAATGGCAGACCAGGGCGCTGGCGGCCGAAACGTCGCTGATAGGTGGCCAGCAGTTCGCCCAGTATGGCTGCCGATGCGGGTTTGAGCAGACAGCCCAGCACATGCAGCCCCTGCTGCCGGGCGATGTGTGCAGCCCCTTCACGCAATTCCGCCTCCAGGCTACTGAGGATGATCAACGCCTGGGCCTCGCGGGTTTCAGCCAGGTGCCTGATCAGTTCCAGGCCGTCGCCATCCTCCAGGTACAGATCGCAGATGGCGACATCGATCGGCCCTCGATTGGCCAGAGACTGGCGTGCACTCTCGACGTTTTCGGCAGTAAGCACATCGAAGACACCATTGGCATTGAGCATCTGGTGCAACGCCATGAGTTGAAAAGGGTTGTCTTCAAGAATCAGGATCCTGAGCGCACGCATCGATGATCTCCGCAGGTGGAAGCGGTCATTTATCCGCAAAGGCCTTCCACCTTAGCCATGCAGATCGGCGTTCCCCATAGGACAAGTCCTAAAATGCCGGTTTCTCCTGCAAATTCGGCTCGATGTCGGCAATCATCCGGTCTATCACGGCCTTGAGTATTTGCCAGTGGGCACGCAAACGCTCGCCCTGCTTCAGCTTGATGCAACTGTCCATGTCGGCGCAGGCCTGCGCCAGCGTAAAGGCATCGACGAGGCAGGCGATTCCCTTGAGGCGATGGACACAGGCCGCCACACCGCCCCAGTCATCCCTGTCGACCAGGGTTTCCAGTTCACGACGCTCATCACGCAGGTTCTTCCAGAGTTCCAGCAGCATGTGCTGGAGTACGTTCGCATTGGCATGGGTCATGTGCCTGAGCGTCTGGATATCGAAGGACTTTTGCCGAGAATCGATCTGCGCAAGCAAGCGGGTCAGGTCTTCGAGAAGCACCGGCTTGACCAGCAGGTCGTTCATGCCGGCCTGCTGGCAGCGTTGACGTTCGTCACTGACGGCGTTGGCCGTACAGCCGATGATCACACACGCAGGCCGCTGCTCCTCGGTCTCGGCCTGTCGTAGAGCCCTGGCCAGCTCATAGCCGCTCATCCCGGGCATGTTGCAATCGCTGATGAGCAGGTCGAAGCGCCCGGTTCTCCAAGCCTGCAAGGCGGCCTGTGCGGTCGAACAGGCCTCTACGCGCTGCCCAAGGAAACTGAGCTGCTGCTGCAGGACCAGGCGATTGGCGGACAGGTCATCGACAATCAGTACATCAAGACAAGGCAACCGGGAGGTCGTGCCGTCGAGCGACGCCTGCAGCGAAGGCTGGGTTTCATGCTTGAGCGGCAGCTCGATGTGCACGCGAGTGCCTTGCCCCACATGGCTTTCGAGGGCGATGGTGCCATCCATCAATTCCACCAGCTGTTTGCAGATGCTCAAGCCGAGGCCGGTACCCTCATGCTCCTCATCGGCTTCGCTACGGGCCTGCATGAACGGGGCAAACAGGATCGCCTGCTGTTCCGGGCCTATTCCCCTGCCAGAGTCCTCGATATCGATGGACAACCGATCGACCTCCATCGATTGCCAGAGGCGCGACACCCGAACACGGACAACCCCCTTGCTGGTGAACTTCAATGCATTGCCGATCAGGTTGTGCAGAATCTGGCGCAAACGCAACGGATCGAGCCGGTAGAGGCCTTCCAGGGGAAGATCGATATCCAGGCTCAAGACAATCTCCTTCTCTCTCGCCACCGCCTCGAACAGTTGCACGACACCCGCGAGCAGTGCCCTCAAGTCGGTCGGTTGCAGCACCAGGCGCATGCCTCCGGCCTCGATCTTGGCAAGGTCAAGGCTGTCGCCGATCAAGGCGGTCAGTTCCCGGGCCGACTGATAGGCGACCTGGAGCCCTTGCGGGAACACCTGCCCACGGGCCAGCGCCTGCTCACGCTCCACTTCGAGCAAACCGATGATCGCCCCCATGGGCGTGCGTATCTCGTGGCTCATGGTTGCCAGGAACGCACTCTTGGCGTGGCTGGCCCGCTCGGCCTGCCGCCGGGCTTCAGTCAATTGAACCTCAAGCTGCTTTCTTTCGGTGATATCGATCCAGCCACCCAGCAATCCCTGCAACTGCGCACCGGCCGAGTGGAACGGCACCATCCACAGGTAGACGTCCATGCTACCGTCGGGAAACGCCAGTTGGCGGTCGCTGAACACCGGCTGCTGGCTCTCCAACAGCAACAGGAATTCGCGGTGCAACGCCTCGGCAACCTCCGGCAGCAACGCACCCTCTTCGGTGATACGGCGTCCCGCAACCTGCTCCAGTGTTGTCGAAAGGCGTTGCTCATAACTGCGGTTGCAAGTGATCAACCGTCCCTGCAGATCGCGGACGAAAATCGGATCGGGGATACCGTCGAGCAAGGCACGCTGGAATGCCAATCGGTCGTTGAGTTCCTGTTCGGCCAGGCGACGCTGGCCAATCTGGATGTTCAGACGGCGGTTCCAGCCCAGCGAGACGCCCCCCAGCAACAACAGGGCAGCGGCAAGGCCATAAACCCAGCGCGGCACCCGCGCCCAGACCGATGCCGGCGGTGCCACGGGAACGGCGCCCAACCACTTGATCCGTAGCGCCCGCAGCTCCGCGACAGGAAAGGCCTCCAGGGATTTGTTGAGAATGCCAAGCAGCTCGGGAGCGCTCTTGACCACCGAGAAGTTGTCCGCAGACCAGAGACCTTCGACGCTGCGTCCGACCTTCAGTTTGCCCGGCGGATACAGATAGGCTCGGGCATCACTCTGGATGGTAGCCGCCGCCTCGCCGCGCTCGACCAGTGACCTGGCATCCTCCTGGGTCTTGACGCTGCGCAGCACGACATCCGGATACTCCCGGCGAATCAAGCCTTGCAGCGCATGCTCCTCGGGTAATGCCAGTACCCGGCCAGCCAGTTGCCTGAACGAGCCCAGCGAACCGTCATGGGCCGGCACGACAAACACCCAGGAACTGCCACCAAACGCATAGGTGAAATTCAGGAACGCCTTGCGCTCGGGGCTTTCCGCCAGCGAGCCATTCATCAGCGCCCGGCCATCCTTGAGCATGTCGAGGGTCTGGACCGTGGAAAAACTCTCCTCGAAGACGAACTGCAACCCGGTCATCCGGGATATGCGTGCCAGCAGGTCCGCATTGAGGCCAACCCAACGACCATGGACATCCTTGTAGATGTAGGGGGGGTACTGCTGGGAAGCGACGGTCACCCGCGGATGGCTGTCGATCCAGGCCTGCTCCGCTGAAGCCAGCTTGACCCGGGACTGGGCGATATCGGAACCGAACCCGGTGGTCCAGCGCGCCAGTATCTCGCGTCGCACCGCTTCGTCGAGGCTGTCCAACACTCGCTGGACCAGGCCACTGAGCAGCGGCTCGGAACGGCGCGTGGCGAACGCGAACCCGATCGAAGGCAGGGCGCTTTGCCCACGGATCTGCAAGCCCAGGTGTGGACGCATGGTTTCGTAGGCGCGAACGATGACCTCGTTGCCGATAAACGCATCAACCTCGCCCTGGACCAATGCTTCCAATGCACTGTAGAGGGTCGGCGCCAGGATGACCCGGCTCTTGGGGTAAGTGGCATGTACCACCTGCGCATCGGCATAACCTTCCAGCAGCACCACCTTGCAGCCATCGAGACTGTCCCGCTCGGGAGCGTCGCTGCGCGTGACAATTACCGAGCGATCCGGCATGTAGTCGGAAGTGAATGCCAGCTCTGGAAAACCTCGCTCAAATCCGTTGGCGCTGGTCAGCAGATCGATATGCCCGTTTCGCAGCGCCTCCACGGCCTGGTCGCGCTCGGCAAAGCCCAGAACCTCCACCGCCACCCCCAGCCGATCACGAATCAGCCCCACATAGTCGGCGCTGATGCCCTGATAGCGATTGCGGTCGCTGGTGATATCGACCGGCTCATAGTCGGCCACCGAGATACCGACCCGCAGCTTGCGGCCGGTCCCCAGCCAGCGCTGTTCGTCCGCACTGAGAGGCAAGCGGGAGAACTCGACAAAGGACTTGGGCAGATTGAACGGCAGCCCCTGGGCGGCCATCAATGGGCCAGACAGGTTCGCAAGAACTACCCAGGCCAGAATGAAATAGATCGATCGCCGCAGAAACGCCATGACGAACTTCTCGCCCCCCCTGATTCAATGAAATGAAAAAACAGGGGAAAGTTTGTCACGCAAAAACGATAAAGCCCGCCAAGGGGCGGGCTCTAAAGTGTGACCGTTCTAGTCGGTCAGAGCGGCTTGCCACGGTTGCCATGCTGGCTGACAAAGGCCTGCATGACTTTCAGGTCATTGGCCAGAACGGTGCAACGCTCATCTCGCTCAAACAAATCTGAAAGGTGTGCAGGTAGTTCAAGCGCTTTTCCTACGCCAGCTTTCTCAACTGCCTCAGGGAACTTGACCGGATGCGCAGTACCGAGGATCACCATCGGGATGTCCAGGCTACGACGGCACTCACGGGCTGCCTTCACGCCGATGGCGGTATGCGGGTCGAGTACTTCGCCGGTCTGGGCAAAGACCTCGGCGATGGTCTCGCAGGTTTGCGCATCGTCCACCGCCAGGGAATCGAACAGCTTGCGCGCTTCAGTCCAGCGATCCTGCTCGACGCTGAAGCCGCCACCCTGCCTGAAGGTGTCCATCAGGCCGGCAATGGCTGCACCGTTGCGACCGTGCAGGTCGAACAGCAGGCGCTCGAAGTTCGACGAGACCATGATGTCCATGGACGGCGACAGCGTGGCATGCAGGGTTTCCTTGACGTACTGGTTGCCGCTCATGAAACGGTGCAGGATGTCATTGCGGTTGGTCGCGACGATCAGCTGGTTGATCGGCAAGCCCATGTTGCGCGCCAGGTAACCGGCGAAGATGTCGCCGAAGTTGCCGGTCGGCACCGAGAACGAGACCGAACGCGCCGGGCCACCCAGTTGCAGCGCCGCGTGGAAGTAGTAGACGATCTGGGCCATGATCCGCGCCCAGTTGATCGAGTTCACCGCCACCAGGCGCGTCCCCTTGAGGAAGCTCTGGTCGGCGAAGCTGTTCTTGACCATCTCCTGGCAGTCGTCGAAGTTGCCTTCGATGGCGATGTTGTGGATGTTCTCGCCGAAGAGAGTGGTCATCTGCCGACGCTGCACTTCCGACACCCGCTGGTGCGGGTGCAGGATGAAGATGTCGACGTTTTCGCAGTGCTTGCAGCCTTCGATCGCCGCCGAACCGGTATCGCCGGAGGTCGCACCGATGATCACCACGCGCTCGCCGCGCTTTTCCAGCACGTAGTCGAGCAGGCGACCCAGCAGTTGCAGGGCGAAGTCCTTGAAGGCCAGGGTCGGGCCGTGGAACAGCTCCAGCACCCACTCGTTGCCGTTCAACTGGCGCAGTGGCGCAACAGCGTTGTGGGCGAAGACACCGTAGGTTTCCTCGAGGATCTTCTTGAAGTCCGCATCCGGAATGCTGCCGGTGACGAACGGACGCATGACCCGGAAAGCCAGCTCGTGGTAGGGCAGGCCGGCCCAGGAAGCGATTTCCTCCTGGGTGAAACGTGGCAGGTTCTCCGGCACGTACAGGCCGCCGTCGCTGGCCAGGCCGGCCAGCAACACGTCTTCGAAATTCAGCGCGGGCGCCTGGCCGCGGGTACTGATGTAACGCATGAAAAATTCCTCTCCAGTCGGCGACGCCAACTCAGTTCAAATGCTCGACGCGGATCCGCACGACAGGGCCGACCACGCCCTGCAGGGCCTCCAGCGCTTCGATGGCATCGTTGATGCGTTGTTCGACCACGCGATGGGTCAACAGTATCATCGGCACCAGCCCGTCCTGCTCCTCGACTTCCTTCTGCATGATCGACTCGATGTTGATCCCGCGCTCGGACAGGATGCTCGCCACCTGGGCCAGCACACCCGGATGATCCTTGGCCTGGATACGCAGGTAGTAGGCGCTTTCACACGCGTCGATCGGCAGGATCGGGTGAGCCGACAGCGAGTCCGGCTGGAAGGCCAGGTGCGGCACGCGATTCTCCGGATCGGAGGTCATGGCACGCACCACGTCGACCAGGTCGGCGATCACCGAGGACGCGGTCGGCTCCATGCCGGCACCGGCGCCGTAGAACAACGTCGAACCGGCGGCATCGCCATTGACCATGACCGCGTTCATCACGCCATTGACGTTGGCGATCAGGCGATCGGCCGGGATCAGCGTCGGGTGAACCCGCAGTTCGATACCGGCGGCGGTGCTGCGCGCCACGCCCAGGTGCTTGATGCGATAGCCCAGGGCCTCGGCATAGTTCACGTCGGCGGTGGTCAGTTGGGTGATGCCTTCGGTGTAGGCCTTGTCGAACTGCAGCGGGATACCGAAGGCGATGGATGCCAGGATGGTCAGCTTGTGCGCCGCATCGATCCCCTCGACGTCGAAGGTCGGGTCGGCCTCGGCATAACCCAGGGCCTGGGCTTCGACCAGCACGTCCTCGAAGGTGCGACCCTTCTCGCGCATTTCGGTGAGGATGAAGTTGCCCGTGCCGTTGATGATGCCGGCAACCCAGTTGATGCGGTTGGCCGACAGGCCTTCGCGAATCGCCTTGATCACCGGGATACCGCCCGCCACTGCGGCCTCGAAGGCCACGATGACGCCCATTTCACGGGCCTTGGCGAAAATTTCGTTACCGTGCACGGCGATCAGCGCCTTGTTCGCGGTGACCACGTGCTTGCCGTTCTCGATCGCTTTGAGTACCAGCTCACGGGCAACGGTATAGCCGCCCATCAACTCTACGACGACGTCGATCTCAGGGTTCGTGGCCACTTCGAAGACATCGTTGGTAATCGCAATACCGGTCGTTTGGAACTGAGGCTTTGGCGTGCGAATGGCAATTTGCGCCACTTCGATCCCACGCCCGGCACGACGAGCAATTTCCTCGGCGTTACGCTGAAGTACGTTGAAGGTGCCGCCACCGACGGTACCTAACCCACAGATGCCTACTTTGACCGGTTTCACTCTTGACTCCCCATGAAACGGCCGACACAAGGTCGGCCGTGAAAAACAGCCGCTGATCCACCAGCGGCTTGCTGTTTAAGACCGACGGGCCAGATGCCTGTGGTCGTGCTCGTCTGAAGGCTGACTGCGACGAGACTGAATTACTTGGCTGCCAGCGCCAGTTTGGCAACTTGTGCGGCCGGCTGGTAGCCCGGAATTACCTGACCGTCGGCCAAAACGATGGCCGGTGTACCGTTGACCCCGATCGACTGGCCAAGGGCGAACTGGCGGGAGACCGGGTTGGCGCACTTGGCAGCCTTGATCTCCTCGCCTTCGACCATCTTGTCCATGGCCGCGCGCTTGTCGGTCGAGCACCAGACCGCCTGCAATTGCTGGTCACCCGGCGAGCCCAGGCCCTGGCGCGGGAACGCCACGTAGCGAACCTCGATGCCCATTTTGTTCAAGGCCGGCACTTCGGCGTGCAGCTTGTGGCAGTACGGGCAGGTCGTGTCGGTGAACACGGTAATGTGCGACTTGGTTTCGCCGACCGCCGGATAAACCACGGTCTCGGCCACCGGAATGCCGTTGATCAGCTTCGAGATACCCAGGCGCTCGGTCTTCTCGGTCAGGTTGACCGGCTTGCCATCCTTGAGCTGGAACAGGTAACCCTGCATGACGAACTGGCCGTCGGCACTGGCGTACAGCACGCGACTGCCCTTGAGCTTGACTTCATACAGGCCACTCAGCGGACTGGCAGTGATGCTCTCCACCGGGGTTTCCAGCTGGAGGCTGTCAAGGCTCTTGCGGATCGCCTGCTCGGCAGCGTCGTCGGCCAGGGCGAAGGTACTGGCCAACGCCAGGGCGGCGGCGGCGAAAATCTGAGTCAAGCGCATGGGAACTCCTGATAGCGGGCAACGGGGATCAGGCACCCGCATTGCAAACCGATAGAGCCTAACACATAAGCCCGGCGTGGCCGAACCCCGTATACCTTAGCCACGCGGGTGATGCCGAGCGTGCATGTCCTGCAGACGGGCACGGGCGACATGGGTGTAGATCTGGGTCGTCGACAGGTCGCTGTGACCGAGCAGCATCTGCACCACCCGCAGGTCCGCGCCATGATTGAGCAAGTGGGTAGCAAAGGCATGTCGCAGGGTATGTGGCGACAGCGACTTGGAGATACCGGCAACCTGGGCCTGGTGCTTGATCCGGTGCCAGAAGGTCTGGCGGGTCATCTGTTCGCCACGCAGGCTGGGGAACAGCACGTCGCTGGGCCGCCCAGCAAGCAGTTCGCCACGGGCATCGCGCAGATAGCGCTCGATCCAGACGATCGCCTCCTCGCCCATCGGCACCAGCCGCTCCTTGCTGCCCTTGCCCATCACCCGCAACACACCCTGGCGCAGGTTGACCTGTTCGAGGGTCAGGCTGACCAGTTCGGTCACCCGCAACCCGCAGGCATACAGCACTTCGAGCATGGCACGGTCGCGCTGGCCGATGGCCTCGCTCAGGTCCGGAGCCTGGAGCAGCGCTTCAACATCGGCTTCCGACAGGGACTTGGGCAATGGCCTGCCCAGTTGCGGCATCTCGACCTGCAGGGTCGGGTCGATGTCGATCAGTTTTTCCCGCAACAGGTAGCGATAGAAGCCACGCGCACCAGAGAGAAAACGAGCGGTGGAGCGCGGTTTATAAGCTTGCTCCAAGCGCCACGCCAGGTGATCGAGGATCAGTTCACGCCCGGCATTGGGCAGTTCAACGCCCTTCTCCTGCAACCAGCCGTTGAACAGCATCAAATCGCTTCGGTAGGCATCACGGGTATTGTCCGAAAGGCCTTTCTCCAGCCAAAGGGCGTCGAGGAACTGGTCGATGAGGGGATGATCGATGGCGGGCATAAGGACTCGAAAAGCGTATTACGGCAAACGCAGCCAGAGTTTCCAAGGATAAAAATCCAGGCAACAAAAAAGCAGCCCGTAGGCTGCTTTTTTCTGCATCGGAAGCTGGACTCAGGCCAGTTTTTCCTTGATGCGAGCTGCTTTACCCGACAGGTCGCGCAGGTAGTACAGCTTGGCTTTACGTACGTCACCGCGACGCTTGACAGCCATGCTGTCGATTTGCGGGCTGTAGGTCTGGAAAGTACGCTCTACGCCAACACCGTTGGAGATTTTACGTACGGTGAACGCGCTGTTCACACCGCGGTTACGCTTGGCAATTACCACGCCTTCGAATGCCTGCAGACGCGAACGGTCGCCTTCCTTCACTTTCACCTGAACGACAACGGTGTCGCCCGGGGCAAAGGTAGGGATCTCTTTGGCCATCTGCTCGGCTTCGAGTTGCAGAATGATTTTGTTGGTCATGCTGTGCTCCTAAGGTAAATCGTCGGATCTACCATCGATACGTTGTTAACTATCGTCCCGCTCGCGGATATATTCCTCGAGCAGCTTCTTCTCTTCTCCAGAAAGCGAGCGGCTTTCCAGAAGATCGGCGCGTCGTTCCGAGGTCCTGCCAAGGGACTGCTTCAGACGCCAACGCCGGATGTGTGCGTGGTTGCCACTTAGCAACACGTCGGGAACACGCTGATCCGCATACACCTCCGGACGGGTGTAGTGCGGGCAATCCAGCAGACCATCCGTGAAGGAATCCTCCTCCGCGGAATCCGCATGCCCTAAAGCTCCGGGCAGCAGTCGTGTAACCGCATCTATCAGGACCATCGCCGGCAGCTCGCCACCGGAGAGAACATAGTCCCCAATCGACCACTCTTCATCGACATGAGCGTCTATAAAGCGCTCGTCAATGCCTTCATAACGACCAGCAATGAGGATCAAGGCATCCTCTTTCGCCAGGTCGCGAACCGCCAACTGATTCAGTTGCCGACCCTGGGGCGACAGGTAGATCACCTTCGCCGCCTCCCCCGCTGCTGCCTTGGCCTGAACCAGGGCGTCCTCGAGGGGCTTGATCTTCATCACCATGCCCGGACCACCGCCAAATGGGCGATCATCCACAGTGTGATGTCGATCCGTCGTGTAGTCCCGCGGATTCCAACAGGTCAGTTGCAACAACCCCTGTTTCACCGCACGACTGGTGATGCCGTAGTCGCTGATGGCGGAAAACATTTCGGGAAACAGACTGATCACTTCTACGCGCAGGCTAGCCATTGCTTAGAAGTCCGCATCCCAATCCACCTTCATCTCGCCAGCGGCAAGGTCGACGGCCAACACGCATTGCCCGGTATAAGGCAACAGGCGTTCGCGATCATCCAGGCTGCCCGGACAAGGCTTGACCACCATGACATCATTCGAGCCGGTTTCGAGCAGGTGATCGATCTTCCCGAACAATTGCCCGAGGGTGTCGATGACCTTGAGACCTTCCAGCTGGTACCAGTAGTACTCGCCGTCAGTCAGCTCAGGGAACAGGCTGCTTGGCACGCAGATCTCATAACCGGCGAGAAGACGGGCTTCTTCGCGATCATCGAGACCCTTGAGCTTCGCGACCAGGAATTTGTCATTCCCACGTCCGCTGACCAGCTCAACCTGTTTCACACTCCCTTCGCGCCGCAGCGTCCAGGTCTTGTAGTCCAACAGGTTCTTGATCGGATCAGTAAAGGAATACACCTTTACTTCGCCGCGAACGCCATGAACAGAATAGATCTTGCCGATAACGATCAGATCATCGGTAGAAGCAGGCGTCGCGTTCATATTGCTCAGGCCGCAGCCTTAGCGTTTTCCTTCAGCAACTGAGCAACGCGCTCAGAAGGTTGTGCACCAACGCTCAACCAGTAGTTGACGCGCTCTTGGTTCACGGACAGACGAACTTCCTGACCACGAGCAACCGGGTTGAAGAAACCCACTTGTTCTTTGTGCGAACCGTCACGAGCGTTGCGGCTGTCGGTTACGGTCAGGTGGTAAAACGGGCGCTTTTTGGAGCCGCCAAGGGCAAGACGGATTGTTAGCATGTGAACATCGTTCCTGTAGTCGGTGCTGCAAATCTAAATGCACAGCGGGCATGGGTGCCCGAAAGGCCGCATATTCTAAGGAATATCCGGACTTTTGCCAATGCCTTTTTCCGGCGCTCGACGCCGTGCAATGAAGATCTGCCGTGGAGCCGTTGTCATAAACGGCGGGTCAGCCCCGCATAATGCGGTTTTGCTGGAGTTCCCCGCTTCCCTGCGGGGCAACGCCGACACGACGGCCGGCGCAGATTCCTTACATTTTCGGCATGCCGCCACCAGGCATCATGCCGCCAAGACCGCGCATCATCTTGGCCATGCCGCCCTTGGCGGTGAATTTCTTCATCATCTTCTGCATCTGCTTGTGCTGCTTGATCAAGCGACCGATGTCCTGCACCTGAGTGCCGGAGCCCAGGGCGATCCGGCGCTTGCGCGAACCGCTGATCAGCTCAGGGTCGCGGCGCTCGGCCGGGGTCATCGAGTTGATGATGGCTTCCATCTGCTTGAATTGCTTTTCCGCCGCGTTCTGGGCGTTGCCCATCTGCGACAGGTTGACGCCGCCGATGCTCGGCAGCTTGTCCATCAGGCCGCCAAGGCCGCCCATGTTCTTCATCTGTTGCAACTGATCACGGAAGTCTTCGAGATCGAAGCCCTTGCCCTTCTTCAGTTTCTTGGCCAGCTTGTCGGCCTTTTCCTTGTCGAGGGTCTGTTCGGCCTGCTCGATCAGGCTGAGCACGTCGCCCATGCCGAGGATTCGCGAGGCGATCCGGTCCGGGTGGAAGGGGTCGAGCGCTTCGCTCTTTTCACCCATACCAATGAACTTGATCGGCTTGCCGGTAATGGCGCGGACCGACAGCGCGGCACCGCCACGGGCGTCACCGTCGACCTTGGTCAGGACCACGCCGGTCAGCGGCAACGCGTCGCCGAAGGCCTTGGCGGTGTTGGCCGCATCCTGGCCGGTCATGGCATCGACGACGAACAGCGTTTCCACCGGTTTGACCGCCGCGTGCAACTGCTGGATCTCGACCATCATCTCGGCGTCGACATGCAGGCGACCGGCGGTATCGACGATCACCACGTCGATGAACTTCAACCGAGCTTCCTTGATAGCCGCTTCGGCAATGGCCACTGGCTTCTGGCTGATGTCGGACGGGAAGAAGGTCACGCCGATGTCGCTGGCCAGGGTTTCCAACTGCTTGATCGCGGCCGGACGGTAGACGTCCGCCGACACCACCATCACGCTCTTTTTCTTGCGTTCCTTCAGGAAGCGCGCCAGTTTGCCAGCGGTCGTGGTCTTGCCCGCACCCTGCAGGCCGGCCATCAGGATGACCGCAGGCGGCACCGCGCTGAGGTTCAGGTCCTCGTTGGCGGCGCCCATCAGGCTTTCGAGTTCGGCCTGGACGATCTTCACGAATGCCTGGCCCGGCGTCAGGCTGCGCGAGACTTCGGTACCGACGGCGCGCTCCTTGACCGAGTTGACGAAGTCCTTCACCACCGGCAGGGCGACGTCGGCCTCGAGCAACGCCATGCGCACTTCACGCAGGGTGTCTTTGATATTGTCCTCGGTCAGTTTGGCCTTGCCGGTGACATGGCGCAGCGTCTGCGAGAGACGGTCGGTCAGGTTTTCAAACATGCGCGATCCTTTGAAGCCACTGGGGTAATGGGCCGCCGGCGAACGGAAAATCGCACCTGGCAAGCCTGCAGCGTGGGCAGATCGCGAATTATAGCGAGACTGCGTGCGCGGCACTAGCGCCACGGTCTTTCGTGGACTGGCGGATGTATGCCAAACTCAGCGCCTTTCAGGCTTGCTCCACAGGACTTATGTTTCCTCTGTCACCCAGCTTTCTGACCAGCATCGCCGCAGCCTGCCTTTACGCCGCAGCGGCCCTCTATCAAGGTGCGCGCCTGCGCCAACGCGCCAAGGCCGACAAACGCCTGCTGGTCGGGCTCGGCACTTTCGCCGTGCTGGCCCATGCCATCGCCCTGTGCACCCACCTGGCGACCCCGGTCGGCCTGGGCCTGGACTTCTTCAATGCCGCCAGCCTGATCGCCGTTGCGGTGATTGCGCTGACCCTGATGGCCTGCCTGCAGATCCCCGTGGAAAACCTGCTGCTGCTCCTGTTCCCCCTGGGCCTGCTGACGGTCCTGCTGGCACAGTTCGCGCCGACGGGCACGGTACAGATCATCGACGAGGAGCCGGGCATCCTCGCGCACATCCTGTTGTCGATCCTCGCCTACGGCATGTTCACCATTGCAGTGTTCCAGTCCCTGCTGTTGCTGCTGCAGGACCACCAGCTCAAGAACAAGCATCCGTCAGGCCTGATTCGCAACTTCCCGCCGCTACAGACCATGGAAAGCCTGCTTTTCGGTTTCCTCTGGGCCGGCTGGACACTGTTGTCGCTGTCGCTGATTTCCGGCTGGCTGTTCGTCGAAAACCTGTTTGCCCAACACCTGGTCCACAAAACCCTGCTGGCCTGCCTGGCCTGGGTAGTGTTCAGCGTGCTGCTGTGGGGACGCAACCGCCTCGGCTGGCGCGGACACAAGGCGATCCGCTGGACCCTGGCCGGCTTCTGCCTGCTGATGCTGGCCTACTTTGGCAGCAAGCTGGTCCGCGAATACATCCTGCACATCTGACGGGCCGAGAACATGGATAACCTGCCCGCCGGGCCGATGCTCGCCGTATTGGCCCTGCTGATCCTCTGGTCGGCACTGTTCACCGCCATTGAGGTCGCCCAGCAACTGCTCATGGCCCAACGCCCGGCCACCCGTTCCGGGGACAAGCCGGCCGCACGCCTGAGCTTCCCGCGGGAAAGCCTGATTTTCTGCAACACCCTGTGCCGCATCGTCGTGGTGATCATCGCCACCCTACTCTCGCTGCTGCTCTGGGGCAGCCATGGCGCCTGGCTGGCCTGCCTGGGCAGCGCCGTCACCCTGCTGGTCCTGGCCGACTACCTGCCACGCCTGCTCGCCGCGCGCTATCCCGAAGCCATGCTCGCCGTCGGCAATGCCCTGCTCGGCGTTCCGCTGAAGATCATCTACCCCGCGGCCTGGCTGCTGAACGGCACCGCCCGCCTGCTGTTGCGCCCGTTCATCAGCAAGGCCGGCGCGGTAAAGCAGAGCGACGAGGACATGCCACCAGTCGACCTGGAAGAGCCTGGCAAGGAACACGCAAGTCGACCACAACTGCTATCCGGGATTCACGCGCTGGACAACATCACCGTCAACGACATCCTGGTGCCACGCAGTGAAGTCGACGGGATCAACCTTGACGACCCGATCGAGGAAATCATCGAGCAGTTGCGCAACAACAAGCGTACGCGCCTGCCGGTGTTCCACAGCGATATCAATCAGGTCGAGGCGGTGCTCAACACTCGCCAGGTCCGTCACTTGTTGGCCGACGCCAGCCTGACCGTACCGGCCCTGTTGAGTGCTTGCCACGAGCCCTATTTCGTACCGGAAAGCACCCCACTGCAATTGCAGTTGCTCAATTTCCACAAGCAACAGCGGCGCCTGGGTATGGTGGTGGACGAATACGGTGAAGTGCTGGGCATCGTCACACTTGAGGACATTCTCGAAGAGATCGTCGGCGAATTCGAAAACGAGCACAGCCTCGACAATCCGCACATTCATCCCCAGGCCGATGGCCGACTGGTGATCGAGGGCGCGGCATCGATCCGCGAACTCAACAAGAGCCTGGGCTGGCACCTGCCCTGCGACGGCCCGAAGACCCTCAACGGCCTGGTGACCGAAGCCCTGGAAACCATCCCGGAAAGCGCGGTGTGCCTGAAGATCGGGCGCTATCGCCTGGAAATCCTCGAGACCGAGGACAACCGGGTCAGCCGAGTACTGGCCTGGCACACCAGCGCCACTCCCGCAGCGACCACCACCCCTCTCTAAAAGAAGCGCCGAGCCTGCTGCCCCAAGGGCAGCACAAGGCAATGATCGGCGCTCTTGTTCGATTCATGGCCAGCTTCCTATAATCGAACCGGCTTACCCAGCCCCACCGGATCGCCTGCCCACCCGCAACCCGCCCTCCGGCCCCGCATATGTTGCAACTCCCCCGCGCCGAACAGAACCCCCGTCCGGCCCGGGAAAAACCCTTATCCCTGGGTGTTCATTTCTAATAATTCGTACGAGCAAGACTTTCAGGGAATCGCGCAATGACCTCCAGCACCACCCTTGATGACGCCGGATCGACAACACCACTGAACTCCACGGCCCGGGTAGCGACCGCCAGCTTCATAGGTACCGCCATCGAGTTCTATGACTTCTACGTCTACGCCACCGCCGCCGCGCTGGTAATTGGCCCGGTGTTCTTCCCCCAGACCGATGGCACCGCCCAGATGCTGTCGGCGTTCCTGACCTTCGGCATCGCCTTTCTCGCCCGCCCGCTGGGCTCGATCCTGTTCGGCCACTTCGGTGACCGGATCGGCCGAAAATCGACCCTGGTTGCCTCGCTGCTGCTGATGGGCGTATGCACTACGCTGATCGGCGTCCTGCCCGGTTATTCCAGCATTGGTGCCTGGGCACCGCTGTTGCTGTGCGTGCTGCGCTTCGGCCAGGGTCTCGGGCTCGGCGGCGAATGGGGTGGTGCCGCGCTGCTGGCGACCGAGAATGCCCCCGAAGGCAAGCGTGCCTGGTTCGGCATGTTTCCGCAGTTGGGGCCTTCGATCGGTTTCCTGGCCGCCAATGGCCTGTTCCTGATCCTCGCCATGAGCCTCAGCGACGAGCAGTTCCGCTCGTGGGGCTGGCGGATTCCGTTCCTGCTCAGCGCCGTGCTGGTGATCGTCGGCCTCTACGTGCGCCTCAAGCTCGAGGAAACGCCAATCTTCACCAACGCCGTGGCCCGTCACGAGCGGGTGAAAATGCCCCTTATCGAGCTGTTCAGCCGTTACTGGGTGCCGGTGCTGCTGGGCTCGGTGGCGATGGTGGTGTGTTATGCGCTGTTCTATATCTCCGCGGTGTTCTCCCTGAGCTATGGAGTCGCCAACCTGGGCTACAGCCGCGAAACCTTCCTCGGCCTGCTGTGCTTCGCCGTGTTGTTCATGGCTGCGGCCACTCCATTGGCGGCCTGGGCCAGCGACCGTTTCGGGCGCAAGCCGGTGCTGATCGTTGGCGCAGTGCTGGCGCTGCTTTCCGGCTTCACCATGGAGCCGCTGCTGGGCCATGGCTCGACCTGGGGCGTGGCGCTGTTCCTGAGCCTTGAGCTGTTCCTGATGGGCGTGACGTTCGCGCCAATGGGCGCGTTGCTGCCAGAGCTGTTTCCGACCCATGTGCGTTATACCGGCGCCTCGGCGGCCTATAACCTGGGCGGCATCGTCGGGGCCTCGGCGGCGCCGTTCTTTGCCCAGAAACTGGTAACGATGGGTGGTTTGAGCTGGGTAGGCGGGTATGTGTCGGCAGCAGCGGTGTTGAGCCTGATTGCCGTACTGTGCCTGAAGGAGACGCGCTACAGCGATATGGACAAGGTCAGTTGATAACCGTGGGGAGGGCCGCCTCTGGCGGTTCGCCAGCAAGCCGGCTCCCACAGTGACCGAATTGTATTCGGACTTTTGTGGGAGCCGGCTTGTCGGGGCGCCGCATCGCCGCGAATAAGGCGACGCGGTTTTAGAGCTCTACGACGACCGCCTGGGCCGCACGGGTCGCCTTGGCCCGCGCCGCCTCGATCGACTCGTCACGCGCCAGGGCCACGCCCATGCGGCGCTGACCGTTGACTTCCGGCTTGCCAAACAGACGCAGCGCGGTATCCGGCTCGCTCAGGGCAGCACCGAGATTGGCGAAAGCGGTCTGGGTCGACTGCCCTTCCACCAGGATTACTGCCGAGGCCGACGGACCGAACTGACGGATCAGCGGGATCGGCAGGCCGAGAATCGCCCGCGCATGCAGGGCGAACTGCGACAGGTCCTGGGAAATCATGGTGACCATGCCGGTGTCGTGAGGACGCGGCGAAACCTCGCTGAACCAGACCTGGTCGCCCTTGATGAACAGCTCGACGCCGAACATGCCGCGCCCGCCCAGGGCTTCGGTGACCGCCTTGGCGACCCGCTCCGATTCAGCCAGGGCCAGCGGGCTCATGGCCTGCGGCTGCCAGGACTCCTGGTAGTCGCCCTTCTCCTGACGGTGACCGACCGGCGCGCAGAACGTGGTGCCACCGACATGACGCACGGTCAGCAGGGTGATTTCGTAGTCGAAGTCGATGAAGCCCTCGACGATCACCCGGCCCTTGCCGGCGCGTCCGCCTTCCTGGGCGTAGTCCCAGGCCTTCTGTACGTCATCAGCGCTGCGCAGCAGGCTCTGGCCCTTGCCCGACGAACTCATCACCGGCTTGACCACACAGGGGAAGCCGAGGTCCTGCACCGCCTTGCTGTAGTCTTCGAAGGTGTCGGCAAAGTGGTACGGCGAGGTCGGCAGCTTCAGCTCTTCGGCGGCCAGGCGACGAATGCCTTCGCGGTTCATGGTCAACTGCGCGGCACGAGCGGTCGGCACCACGGTGAAACCTTCAGTTTCCAGCTCCACCAGGGTGGCGGTGGCAATGGCTTCGATTTCCGGCACGATGAAGTGCGGCTTCTCCGCCTCGATCACGGCGCGCAGCGCCGCACCGTCGAGCATGTTGATCACGTGGCTGCGATGGGCGACCTGCATCGCCGGCGCATTCTCGTAGCGGTCGACGGCAATCACTTCGGCGCCCAGGCGTTGCAGCTCGATCACCACTTCCTTGCCCAGCTCACCACAGCCACAGAGCAATACTCGGGTCGCGGTTGGCGACAGTGGAGTTCCGATACGGGTCATTTCAGGTCCTCAAGGAAGCAGATCATCGAAGGCACCCGCTCACCGGGCACCTGCTGGGAAGAAAGGCGGGCATTTTACATGAACTGCGGCGGTTCGCCTGTATGGCCTGCGCCCACTGGGGTTATCCGTTCTGATGAACGGCGTTGCGCTGGCGCCAGGCCATGGCCAGCCAGACCACGGTGACCCCGGCGAACTTGGAACCCAGCGCCGTCAGGATCACACCGGGGGTCAGCGCGCCAATAAGGCCAAAGAAGATGAAAGTGTCCAGCGGGATACTCAGGGCCGAGCTGATCCACAGGCGGTCATGCAACGGCCGCCGGGTGACGGTGAACACCAGCCAGTCGATGCATTCGGACACGGCAAAGGCCGTGGCGCTGGCCAGGGCGATGGCCGGATCGGAAGTGACGTAGGACAGCAGCAGCGCGGCCAGCATGGCAACGATGGCGCCATGGCCGAAACGGGTTTGCACCATGTCCCGCAGCACGAACACCAAGCCACCCCAGGCCGACCAGATGATGTCCAGGTGCGGCGCGCTGGAAAACGCGAAGTTGATCAGCACGACGCTGGCGATGTAGGCGATGAGAAAGAGCATGGGCGGTGGAGCTACCTGTCGATATAGCCGCACAGATTACTGTAGAGGGCGAAATCGGGCCACCGATTCTGTAGGAGCGGGCTTGCCCGCGAAGGGGCCCGTCAGGACACCGCCGGGCTGGCCAACGTCCACACCAGCCCAGCCGCCTGGGCCCGCTCGTGGCAGCGCACGAGCACTTCGCGCCGCTCGGCGTTGTCCATCCGCCCCCAGCGGGTGATTTCCCCCGCCGTGCGCTGGCAGCCGGTGCAGATGTCCTGCTCGTCCAGCGCGCAAATGCTCACGCAGGGCGAGGCCACCGGGCGTTCCGCAGTGCTCATGCCTCGTCTTCCTGCAGGTCGCGGGCGTACCGTTGCGCGTTGTGCACATAATGCGCCGCGCTGGCTTCGAGCATCTTTTTCTGCTGCTCGGTCAGTTCACGCACCACCTTGCCTGGCGAACCCATCACCAGCGAGCCGTCGGGAATTTCCTTGTTTTCGCCGATCAGCGAATTGGCGCCGATGATGCAGTTCTTGCCGATCTTCGCGCCATTGAGAATCACCGCGTTGATACCGATCAGGCTGTAGTCGCCGACGGTGCAGCCGTGCAGCATGGCGTTATGACCGATGGTCACGCCGGTGCCGATGGTCAGCGGGTACCCTATGTCGGTGTGCATCACCGTACCGTCCTGCACGTTGCTGTTGCGGCCGATCAGGATCAGCTCGTTGTCACCGCGCAGCACGGCGTTGAACCAGACGTTGGCGCCCTCCTCCAGCTTGACCTTGCCAACCAGTACGGCGTTGGGGGCCACCCAGCTCTGCGGGTGGGTTTCGACGCGAAAGTCGCCCAGGCGGTATTTCATGCGGTAATCCTCACGGCTCAGTATGCAGCGCCATACTGACGATGGCTTGGCTTCAGATATTGATGAACCGCTCCGGCGGTTTGTGCAGGCTGATCTTGGCGTCGTACAACAGATTGATCAACTCGACGATCATGATTGCCGTCAGCCCCCAGATCTTGAACTCGCCATAACGGTAGCTGGGTACGTACCAACTGCGCCCCTGGTAGTCGATGCGGTGCGTGTGCTCACGCGGGTCCTGGCGGAAGAACTCCAGCGGGACATTGAATACCGCGGCGATTTCGGCGTCGTTGGCGCGGTAGTCGACAAAATCCGGGACCACTCCGACATAGGGCGTCACCTTGATGCCATGCAGGGAGATCAACGGACTGAGCGGACCGATTATCTCCACCAATCCGGGCGCCAGGCCGATTTCTTCCTCGGCTTCGCGCAGCGCGGTGAAGGCCAGGTCCGGGTCTTCCGGATCACGCCGCCCGCCAGGAAATGCCACCTCGCCACCATGCGTCGAAAGGCCACTGGCGCGCAAAGTCAACACCAGTTCCGGCTCCTCATGGCGCGTGATCGGCACCAATACCGCCGCCTCCGGAAAACGTCGGTCAGTCTCCAAAGGGCGCGGGGTATGCTCTCTTACACGTCGAAGTAGCTCATCCTGCATGGCTGATCTCGATGTCTGACTTACCCTGCATCATGCACCAAACCGTCGGAGCGCCCAACCCCTCAGCGGTCTCGTGAACACACAACTTGCCGACAGCCGACCCGGCACGCGAAGATAGGAGGCCACCCAGAGAATACAGCATGAAGTTCTGCAGCCAGTGCGGTAAACCGGTCAGTCAACGTATCCCCGAGGGCGACACGCGCCCACGCTTTGTCTGTGACCACTGCCAGACCATTCATTACCAGAACCCCAATATCGTCGCCGGCTGCCTGCCGGTCTGGGGCAGCCAGATCTTGCTGTGCCGCCGCGCCATAGAGCCGCGACTGGGCTACTGGACCCTGCCCGCAGGCTTCATGGAGAACGGCGAAACCGTCGAGCAGGCCGCACGTCGGGAAACCCTCGAGGAAGCCTGCGCACGGGTCGATAACCTGAGTATCTACACCCTGATCGATGTGCCGCACATCAACCAGGTGCATGTATTCTATCGCGCTGATCTGGCCGACCTGGAGTTCGCTGCCGGCCCCGAGAGCCTGGAGGTGCGTCTATTCGAAGAGCATGAGATCCCTTGGTCCGAGCTGGCTTTCAGGACGGTCGGGCGTACCTTAGAATGCTTCTTCGCCGACCGCCCTACCCAGGAATTCCCGGTACGCAGCGAAGCCGTGCCGCCGATGATGCCGAAGACGGCCGCCCCACAATAAGCCGCTCCGCCACCTTTCCAGGGATACCGTTTCAATGCGTTGGTTGTTAGCCGTCCTCTGCCTGTCGTTTGCCACGCTGTCCCAGGCCACCGCCGCCGACCCACTGCAGGGCCGGGTCATCGAAAAAGTCCTGGTTCTCAAGTCGCTCCACCAGTTGCAACTGATCAACGACGGCAAGCCGTTGAAGACCTACCGGATTTCCCTGGGCCGCAATCCCAGGGGGCCCAAGCTGATCGAGGGCGACCGGCGCACGCCGGAAGGTTTCTACTGGATCGATTGGCGCAAGACCAGCGAGAAATTCAACCTGTCGATGCACATCTCCTACCCGAATATCAGCGATGCCGCCCGCGCCCGCCGCGAAGGGGTCAACCCCGGCAGCATGATCATGATCCACGGCACTCCGGACTCCGAAGACTACCCGGAACAATGGCTGCACACCCTGGACTGGACTGACGGCTGCATCGGCATGCGGAATGTCGACATGCGTGAAGTGTGGAGCCTGGTCAAGGACGGCACCCTGGTAGAGATCCGCCCCTGAGCCCTGCGGTGAAACCACCCTGATACCAGCAACATCCCGAAAAGCCCGGAATGCCACGCATACCGGGCTTTTTTGTTAAATTCGAGCAGACCACTGGCATTGACATGGTATTCAAGTGGTATTAACTTAATGCCACTACCGAGCGCCAGAACTCCAATAACCGCATCGGAAAACCTGCATGGACAAGATACTCGCCCTACGCCCCGACGAATCCCAGGCGACACCGCTGTACCTGCAACTGGCGCGCAACCTCGAAGCCGCCATTCATGCCGGCCAGTGGAAAGCCGAACAGGCGCTGCCCTCGGAACGCAACCTCAGCGAGCTGCTGGGCATTTCCCGGGTGACTTCGCGCAAGGCCCTGGAAGTCCTGCTCGACCAGGGCCTGATCCGCCGTAACCAGGGTTCCGGCACCTTCATCACACCACGCCTGGAACAACCGCTGTCACGCCTTTCCAGCTTCAGTGAAATGCTTCGTTCCAAGGGTTTCGTCCCCACCTCCCACTGGCTTGAGCGCCATATCACCCTGCCCAGCCATGAGGAACTGATCCGCCTGGCCCTGTCCCCCAGCGCCGAAGTCGCACGCCTCAAGCGCCTGCGCAAGGCCGACGACACGGTGATGGCAATCGAGATGAGTACCTTGCCAGCCTTGCTGCTGCCCGAGCCGGAGAAGATCGGCGACTCGCTCTACGAATACCTGGACGGTATCGGCCGCCCTGTGGTGCGTGCACTGCAACATGTCCGCGCGATCAACGCCTCGGCGGAGTTCGCCGCGCTGGTCGGCATCGAGCCCGGCACCGCGATGCTGCTGATGACCCGCGTCGGCTATCTCGAAGACAACACCCCCATCGAGCTGACCGACACCTATTGCCGCAACGACTACTACGACTTCGTCGCCGAGTTGCGACGCTGATCCGCCCAGGAACGCCACCATGCCCGAAGACAATATCCTGACGCCCCAAGGCTGGATTCGCGGCCAGCTGATACACCAGCACGGCCGGGTGCTGCGCATCGAAGGCGAACGCTGCGACCCGACAACCAACGACCTGCCCTACCTGCTGCCGGGTTTCATCGACCTGCATGTCCACGGCGGCGGCGGCAAGGACATCATGCAGGGCGGCGATGCCTTCACCACCATCGCCCGCACTCACCTGCGCTTTGGCACGACCGCGCTACTGGCGACGACCATGACGGCACCACCCGATGAAATCGGTGCGATCCTCGCCCAGCTCGGCCCCTACTGCGAGCAACGCCAACCTGGCACGGCACGCATCCTTGGCGTGCACCTCGAAGGCCCGTTCATCAACCCTGGCAAGCTGGGCGCCCAACCGAATTTCGCGCACACGGCGATTGCCGCGCAAGTCGATGATTACCTGCGCCTCGCACCTATTCGGGTAATCACCATCGCCCCGGAAATCGCCGGCCACGCACAACTGATCAGCAACCTCAGCCGCCGCGGCATCCGTATGCAGATCGGCCACACTCTGGGCAGCTACGAAGAAGGTGTCGCCGCTCTGGCCGCCGGCGCCAGCAGCTTCACCCACCTGTACAACGCCATGAGCCCGCTGCACCACCGCGAACCGGGTATCGTCGGTGCCGCGCTGGCCCACGCCCGCTATGCCGAACTGATACCCGATCTGCTGCACGTGCATCCGGGGGCAATGCGCGTGGCCCTGCGCTCGATCCCCTGCCTCTATTGCGTGACCGACTCGACCGCCGCCGCCGGCATGCCCGATGGCGAGTACAGCCTCGGCAGCCACACCGTGACCAAGTGCCTGGGCGGCGTGAGATTGGCCGACGGCACCCTGGCCGGCAGCACCCTGAC
The DNA here is from genome assembly GCF_059730225.1 of Pseudomonas sp. UTLPPB19802. Taxonomy (NCBI): domain Bacteria; kingdom Pseudomonadati; phylum Pseudomonadota; class Gammaproteobacteria; order Pseudomonadales; family Pseudomonadaceae; genus Pseudomonas; species Pseudomonas sp. UTLPPB19802. The sequence continues at coordinate 2,201,300 of NZ_AP048545.1, read as the reverse complement.
CATGGACCAGGCCCTGCGCAACCTGGTGAAGATCGGCCTGAGCGTGGCCGAAGCCTCGCAACGGATCTCGCAGTTCCCTGCCGACTACCTCGGCCTCGACGAACGCGGCCGCCTGCAGGCCGGAAGCTGGGCCGACTGCGTACGCCTGGATCGCTCACTGACACTGACCTCGGTAATGGTCGAAGGAGAAGCCATTGACTTGCAGGATGCTTGAAGAGGCGCTGTCCTCCCACGAGGCGGTCAGCCGCCAGTTACAAGAGCTCGATGATCGCCTGATCGCGATCGGTGCGCGCTTGCGCCAGCAGCCACCGCAGGTGGCAATGACCGTCGCCCGCGGCAGTTCCGACCATGCCGCGAGCTATTTCGCCTACCTGACCATGCAGCAGACCGGCGTGCCGGTGGCCTCGCTGCCGATGTCGGTGGTGACGCTGCGGCACTCGCCACTGCAGGTCGCCAACCAGGCGGTGTTCGCCTTTTCCCAATCCGGGCAAAGCCCCGACCTGGTCGACAGCCTGCACCTGCTGCGCGAACGCGGGGCCCTGAGCGTGGCCATGGTCAACGCCCCCGACTCGCCGCTGCAGGCCGCCTGCGAATACACCGTGCCGCTGCTGGCCGGACCCGAGCAGAGTGTCGCGGCGACCAAGAGCTTCATCGCCACCCTCAGCGCCAGCGCCCGGCTACTGGCCCATTGGCAATACGACGCGGCGCTGCTCGACGCCGGCCGGGGCTTGCCCGACAGCCTGCAGCAGGCCGCCGCCCAGGACTGGAGCCCGGCCCTGGAGGCATTGCGCGGCAGCGAACGACTGATGGTGATCGGCCGCGGCGCCGGTTTCGCCATTGCCCAGGAAGCAGCGCTGAAATTCAAGGAAACCTCGGCGATCCAGGCGGAAGCCTTCAGCAGCGCGGAGGTCCGCCATGGTCCGATGGCCCTGATCGACGCGGGCTATCCACTGCTGGTCTTCGCCCCGCGCGGCGCGGAACAGGCCGGGCTGCTCAAGCTTGCTGCCGAGATGCGCCAGCGTGGCGCCCGGGTACTGCTCGCCGCGCCCATCGATGTGGCCGAGCGCGACCTTGACCTGACCTGCGCCCGGCACCCGGCCCTCGACCCGATCCTGGCGATCCAGAGTTTCTACGTGATGGCCGCGCAATTGGCCATGGCTCGCGGCATGAACCCCGATCAACCGCGTTACCTGAGCAAAGTCACCCGTACCCACTGACGAGTACCGTGCCATGCATAACAACAATAACGAGCTCACCCTCGGCGCTCCGCTGAGCGGTCCCGTACTGCCACTCATCGCTATCGATGATGCCGTGTTCGCCAGCGGTGCCTTGGGCGAAGGCATTGCCATCGACCCTCTCAACGACAGCCTCCATGCACCCTGTGCCGGAGTGATCGTGCACGTCGCACGCACCCTGCATGCGCTGACCCTGCGCGCCGACAACGGCGCCGAACTGCTGCTGCACCTGGGGCTGGATACGGTCTCGCTGCAAGGCAAGGGCTTTGTCCTGCTGGTCGAGGAAGGTGCCCGGGTCGAAGCGGGCCAGGCCCTGCTGCGATTCGACCTGGACCAGGTCGCCCGCGACAGCAAGAGCCTGGTCAGCCCCCTGGTACTGACCAATGGCGAGCATTATGAGCTCCGGGCCCGATCGCTCACCTCGGTGAAGATCGGCGATCCACTGCTGCAGATCGTCCCGCGCCGGCCAACAGGACCATCGACCGCCGCACACGATACTGCCGAAGTGCGAGGCGCCGCCCAGGTTGCCCATCGTGGCGGCCTCCACGCGCGCCCCGCCGCCCTGTTGCGCCAGACCGTCCTGGGGTTCGCCTGCAACGCCCGACTGCACGTAGGCGAACGCAGCGCGTCACTCGATAGCCTGATCGCCATCATGGGTCTGGACGTCGCCGAGCAGGCCCGGGTGGAAATCAGCTGTCGCGGTGCGGATCGCGAGGTGGCCTTGCAAGCCCTGCTACGAGTGCTGCAAACGCCGCTGGCCGAAGACCAGCATCACGCTGCCCCAGCATCACCGGCCATCGCCGGGCGCCCCGTCGAGGCCGGAGTGTTGCACGGCGTATGCGCGTCTCCCGGACTGGCCAGCGGTCCGCTGGTGCAACTGCAGGGCATCCAGTTGCCTGTCGACAATCGCCAGCACATTGCCGAGGAACAACGGCAAGCCCTGAACCAGGCATTGGAAAAGGTTCGTGCCGAAATCCACGACACCCTGAAGCACGCCGCCCCTGAAGAACAGGCGATCTTCAATGCCCACCTGGCGCTGCTCGAAGACCCGGCATTGCTCGATGTCGCCCGGCAGGCGATCACCGACGGCAGCGCAGCCACCCATGCCTGGAGCCAGGCCATCGAGAGCCAGTGCCAGGTGTTGCTGAACCTCGGCAACCCACTGCTGGCCGAGCGGACCAACGACCTGCGAGACCTGCGCCAACGGGTGCTGCGCGCCCTGCTCGGCGACACCTGGCACTGCGAACTGCCGGCAGGCGCGATCGTTTGCGCCCAGGAACTGACCCCTTCCGAACTGCTGCTGATCAGCCAGCAGAACGTCGCCGGATTGTGCATGGCCGAAGGCGGGGCAACTTCCCATGTCGCCATCCTCGCCCGTGCCAAGGGCCTGCCCTGCCTGGTCGCCCTCGGCACGCCACTGCTGGAGATCACCACCGGCCAGCAAGTGGTGGTCGATGCCGACCACGGGCGCCTCGAACTGATACCGGACAAGGCCAGGCTTGAAGGCGTCGCCATCGCCCGTTGGCAGCAGCAACTGCGCCGGCAGCGCGAGCAGGAACGCTGCCAGTCGCCGGCCCGCACCCGCGACGGTCTGTCCGTCGAGGTCGCCGCCAATGTCGCATCGGCTGATGAAGCCCAACTGGCCTATCTGGGCGGCGCCGACAGCGTCGGCCTGCTGCGTAGCGAATTCCTCTTCGTCGATCGCCAGACCGCGCCCGACGAAGCGGAACAGCTCTGCGCCTACCAGGCGGTGGTCGATGCCATGGGCGACAAGCCGGTGATCATCCGCACCATCGATGTCGGCGGCGACAAGCAACTCGACTACCTGCCGCTGCCCATCGAAGCCAATCCGGTGCTTGGCCTGCGCGGCATCCGCCTGGCCCTGGCCCGTCCGGAACTGCTGGAGCAGCAACTGCGGGCGCTACTGCATGTCCGGCCCCTGGAGCGTTGTCGGATTCTGCTGCCCATGGTCAGCGAGGTCGATGAACTACTGCAGATTCGCCGCTGCCTCGAGCGCCTGACCGATGCACTGGGACTCCCCCAACGCCCTCAACTGGGCGTCATGATCGAGGTCCCTTCCGCCGCCCTGCTGGCCGAACAGTTGGCTGAGCATGCCGACTTTCTCTCCATCGGCACCAACGACCTGTCGCAATACACCCTGGCCATGGACCGTGACCACGCCGGCCTGGCCGCGCGGGTCGACGCCCTGCACCCGGCGGTGCTGCAACTGATCGCCAGCACCTGCGAAGGGGCCGCACGACACCAGCGTTGGGTCGGCGTCTGTGGCGCCCTCGCCTCGGACCCGCTGGCCACACCGGTGCTGGTCGGCCTGGGCGTCGCCGAACTGTCGGTGAGCCTGCCGCAGATCGGCGAGATCAAGGAGCGGGTGCGCAGTCTCGATGCCGCCGAGTGCCGACGCATCAGCCAGTCGCTGCTCCATCTCGGCAGCGCCGCGAGCGTGCGCGAAGCCTGCCGCCGACACTGGCCGCTGGGCTGACTACAACAATAAGGAGGGACCTGCCATGTACCAGCTGTTTATCGAAGGCCTGCAACGCCTCGGCCGGGCACTGATGCTGCCCATCGCCATCCTGCCAATCGCCGGCTTGCTGCTGCGCCTGGGTGATGCCGATCTGCTGAATATCGCGATCATCCACGATGCTGGCAACGCCATCTTTGCCAACCTGGCGCTGATCTTCGCCATCGGCATCGCGGTCGGCTTCGCCCGCGACAACAACGGCACCGCCGGGCTGGCCGGGGTGATCGGCTACCTGGTGTTGATTGCGACGCTCAAGGTCATCGACGCCGACATCAACATGGGCATGCTCGCGGGAATCATCAGCGGCCTGCTGGGCGGGGCCCTGTACAACCGTTTCAAGGACATCAAGCTGCCCGAATACCTGGCCTTCTTCGGTGGCCGGCGGTTCGTGCCGATCATCACCGGTTTCTCCGCCGTTGGCCTGGGACTGGTATTCGGCCTGGTCTGGCCGCCGATCCAGCACGGCATCAACAACCTCGGGCTGATGCTGGTCGAAAGCGGCAGCATCGGCGCGTTCATCTTCGGCGTGTTCAACCGCCTGCTGATCGTCACCGGCCTGCATCACATCCTCAACAACATGATGTGGTTCGTCTTCGGTAGCTTCACCGACCCGGACACCGGCCGGGTGGTCACCGGCGACCTGGCACGCTACTTCGCCGGCGATCCCAAGGCCGGCCAGTTCATGACCGGCATGTTCCCGGTGATGGTCTTCGGCCTGCCCGCCGCCTGCCTGGCGATGTACCGCAATGCCCTGCCCGAACGCCGCAAGCTGATGGGCGGGATCCTGTTGTCGATGGCGCTGACCTCGTTTCTGACCGGCGTGACCGAACCCATCGAGTTCGCCTTCATGTTCCTCGCGCCACTGCTCTTCGTGGTCCATGCACTGCTGACCGGGCTGTCGATGGCGGTCACCGACCTGCTGAACATCCACCTCGGTTTCACCTTCTCCGGCGGTGCCATCGACATGGCCCTGGGCTGGGGCAAATCCACCAATGGCTGGCTGGTGCTGCCGATGGGGCTGGCCTATGCGGTGATCTACTACATGGTCTTCGACCTCTGCATCCGCCGCTTCGACCTCAAGACACCCGGACGCGAAACCATCGCCAGCCCGGTGGCCGTCCAGGTACTGGACAACCATCAACGAGCGACGGCCTATATTCACGCCCTGGGCGGCGCCGACAATCTACTGTCAGTCGGAGCCTGCACCACCCGACTACGGCTGGAACTGCGGGAACGGAACAAGGCGGTGGACAGCGAACTGAAGGCGCTGGGCGCCATGGCCGTGGTCCGCCCTGGCCAGGGTGGCAGCTTGCAGGTGGTCGTCGGGCCGCTGGCCGACGCTATTGCCGACGAGATCCGCCTGGCGCTGCCGAACACCCTTGCGACCACCCCGACAGCCATTCCACATGCCGCCGTCGAGACGAGCGCAATAAACCCCGGCCAATTGCAACAATGGCTGGAAGCGCTGGGAGGCAGGAGCAATGTGCTGTCATTGGACTGTGTAGCCCAGACGCGGTTGAGGGTAACGCTGGAGGATGTAGAGAAGCTGTCCGAAGCTCAGTTGGACACCCTGGGTTGCCAGGGGGTCAGCCAACTGACAGGCGGTGCCTGGCATCTGCTGGTGGGAGCACGCGCCGCGGGCATCGGCGAGGCGCTTCAGGCAATACTCAAAAGTCAGCCAGACGCCAGACCTCATAGGCCGGCGTTTCGTAGGGATGGCTCTGCTTGAGGGCCAGCACTACAGACGAAATCAGTGAATCGTCGACAACCAGCTCGACCTTCCACTCCTCCACCCGCTCGACCAGGCCGGTCTGTCCGAGAAACGGCTGACTGCCGTCCAACGGGCGAAACTGGCCATGGCCCAGCACCTGCCATGCGCAGTGGTCATAGCTGCCGATCCGACCGCCACCGGCGGCGAATACGGCACTCTTGACCTGCTCCACATGGCTGGGAGGAACAAAGAAGGCGAGCTTGTACATCGCCGGCTTAGTTCACCCAGACGCGCGCGTTGCGGAACATGCGCATCCACGGTGCATCTTCGCTCCAGTCGTCCGAGCGCCAGGAGTTCTGCACGGCACGGAATACCCGCTCCGGGTGCGGCATCATGATCATGACGCGCCCGTCGCGGCTGGTCAGGCCGGTGATCCCGCGTGGCGAACCGTTCGGGTTGGCCGGATAGGTCTCGGTGACCTTGCCGTGGTTGTCGACATAACGCATGGCCACGCAACCCGACAGGTCGGCTTGCAGCAGCGCTTCCTCGCTTTCGAACTCGGCATAACCTTCGCCGTGGGCGATCGCGATCGGCATCCGCGAACCGGCCATGCCCTGCAGGAAGATCGAGTTCGACTCCTGGATCTGCACCATTGCCACCCGCGCCTCGAACTGCTCGGAACGGTTGCGCACGAAGTGCGGCCAGGATTCGCTGCCCGGAATCAGCTCGTGCAGGTTGGACATCATCTGGCAACCGTTGCACACACCGAGGGCGAAGCTGTCGTTACGCTCGAAGAAGCCTTGGAATGCATCGCGGGCACGACTGTTGAACAGGGCCGACTTGGCCCAGCCTTCGCCGGCTCCCAGGACGTCACCGTAGGAGAAGCCGCCACAGGCAACCAGGCCCTTGAACTCGTTCAGGTCAACGCGACCGGCGAGGATATCGCTCATGTGCACGTCGATGGCACTGAAGCCGGCGCGGTCGAACGCCGCCGCCATTTCCACCTGGCCGTTGACACCCTGCTCGCGCAGCACCGCCACCTGTGGGCGAATGCCCTTCTTGATGTACGGCGCGGCCACGTCCTGGTTGACGTCGAAGCTGGTGTTGTAGCCCAGGCCCGGGTTGCCTTCGTCGAGCAGGACATCGAATTCCTGGTCGGCACAGTTGGCATTGTCGCGCAGGCGCTGGATGCGGTAGCTGGTTTCAGCCCACTGGCGCTGCAACAGGCGACGCTCGCCGGTGAATACGGTTTCGCCGTTGAAGCTGATGCTGATTTCGCCGTTGTTCAACGGCTGGCCGATCACCGAGACACACTCGCCCAAGCCAGCGGCGCTGAACTGTGCCAGTACTTCGGCAGTGGCGTCCTGGCGAACCTGGATCACCGCACCCAGCTCTTCGTTGAAGAGGATGGCCGAGATGTCCGCGGCAGTTTCCGCCACGCCATCGAGGTTCAGGTTCAGGCCACAGTGACCGGCGAAGGCCATCTCCACGGCGCTGACCAGCAAACCGCCATCGGAACGGTCGTGGTAGGCCAGCAGGTGACCGTCGGCGTTGAGGCCCTGGATCACTGCGAAGAAGGCCTTCAGGTCCTCGGCGTCATCGACGTCCGGTGCCTGCTTGCCGAGCTTGCCGTGCACCTGGGCAAGAATCGAGGCGCCCATGCGGTTCTGGCCACGGCCCAGATCGATCAGGATCAGGTCGGTGATGCCCTTGTCCATGCGCAGCTCTGGGGTCAGGGTCTTGCGGATGTCGGTGACGGGGGCGAAGCCGGTCACGATCAGCGACAGCGGCGAGGTCACGCTCTTGTCGACACCTTCATCCTTCCAGCGGGTGGCCATGGACATGGAGTCCTTGCCCACCGGAATGGTGATACCCAGCTCAGGGCACAGTTCCATGCCGACCGCTTTCACGGTGTCGTACAGGCGGGCGTCTTCGCCCGGATGGCCGGCGGCGGACATCCAGTTGGCCGACAGCTTGATGTCGGAAATCTTGCCGATCCGCGAGGCGGCCAGGTTGGTCAGGGTCTCGCCGATCGCCATGCGGCCGGACGCCGGGGCATCGAGCAGGGCCAACGGAGTGCGCTCGCCCATGGCCATGGCTTCACCGGTGTAGACGTCGAAGCTGGTGGCGGTAACGGCCACGTCGGCTACCGGAACCTGCCATGGACCGACCATCTGGTCGCGGGCGACCAGGCCGGTGATGGAACGGTCGCCGATGGTGATCAGGAAGCTTTTGCTGGCAACGGCCGGGTGATGCAGGACGCGCTCGATGCTGTCGGTGAGTGCCAGGCTGCTTGGATCGAAATCGTCGCCCAGTTCCTCTTCACGCTTGACCGAACGGTGCATGCGCGGCGGCTTGCCCAGCAATACTTCAAGGGGCATGTCGACCGGACTGTTGCCGAAATGACTGTCGGTAACGGTCAGTTGCGGCTCGGCAGTGGCCTCGCCAACCACGGCGAACGGGCAACGCTCGCGTTCGCAGATCGCCTTGAAACGCTCGAAGTCGGCCGCGTCGACCGCCAGTACGTAGCGCTCCTGGGATTCGTTGCTCCAGATTTCGTGCGGGGCCATGCCCGGCTCGTCGTTGGGCACGTTGCGCAGTTCGAAACGGCCACCGCGGTCGCCGTCGTTGACCAGTTCCGGGAAGGCGTTGGACAGGCCGCCAGCACCCACGTCGTGGATGAAGCTGATCGGGTTCTTGTCACCCAGTTGCCAGCAGCGGTCGATCACTTCCTGGCAGCGACGCTCCATCTCCGGGTTTTCGCGCTGTACCGAAGCGAAGTCCAGGTCAGCCGAGCTGGTGCCGGTCGCCATCGACGAGGCCGCACCGCCACCCAGGCCGATCAGCATCGCCGGGCCACCAAGCACGATCAGCTTGGAACCTACGGTGATTTCGCCTTTCTGCACGTGTTCGGCACGGATGTTACCCATGCCGCCGGCGAGCATGATCGGCTTGTGGTAGCCGCGCACTTCTTCGCCGTGCGGAGTCTTGATGGACTGCTCAAAGGTCCGGAAATAGCCGGTCAGGGCCGGACGACCGAATTCGTTGTTGAACGCGGCGCCACCCAGCGGGCCTTCGATCATGATGTCCAGGGCGTTGACGATGCGCTCGGGCTTGCCGTATGGCACTTCCCAAGGCTGCTCGAAACCGGGGATCTGCAGGTTGGAAACGGTGAAGCCGGTGAGACCGGCCTTGGGCTTGGCACCACGACCGGTTGCGCCCTCGTCGCGGATCTCGCCACCGGAACCGGTGGAGGCGCCAGGGAACGGCGCGATCGCGGTCGGGTGGTTGTGGGTCTCGACCTTCATCAGGATGTGCACCGGCTCCTGCACCGCACCGTACTGGCGGGTTTCAGGGTCCGGGAAGAAACGGCCGGCAACGTTGCCGACGATCACCGAGGCGTTGTCCTTGTAGGCCGACAGGACGCCTTCGCTGTGCATCTGGTAGGTGTTCTTGATCATGCCGAACAGGCTTTTTTCCTGGCTCTCGCCGTCGATATCCCAACTGGCGTTGAAGATCTTGTGACGGCAGTGCTCGGAGTTGGCCTGGGCGAACATCATCAGTTCGATGTCATGCGGGTTGCGTGCAAGACCGGTGAAGGCGCTCACCAGGTAATCGATTTCGTCTTCGGCCAAGGCCAGGCCCAGCTCGACGTTGGCTTTTTCCAGGGCGGCGCGACCACCACCGAGGATATCGACCGCAGTCAGCGGCTTCGGCTCGGCGTGGCTGAACAGGCCGGCGGCCTGCTCCAGGCTGCCCAGGACAATCTGGGTCATGCGGTCATGCAGGACGGCGCTGACCAGCTCGGCTTCGGCCTCGCTGAACTGGCCAGTCACATAGAATGCGATACCGCGCTCCAGACGCTGGATTTTCCCCAGGCCGCAATTGCGTGCGATGTCGCTGGCCTTGCTCGACCAGGGCGAAATGGTGCCGAAACGCGGCAGCACCAGGAACAGACGGCCGGTAGGCTCCTGAACCGGCACGCTCGGGCCGTATTTCAGAAGACGGGCCAGCACTTGCTGTTCGTCGCCGGTCAGGTCGCCGGTCACTTCGGCGAAGTGGGCGAACTCGGCATACAGGCCACTGACAGCCGGGACTTTCTGGCTCAGTTGGTCGAGAAGTTTGCCGTGGCGAAAGGCGGAAAGGGCAGGAGCACCGCGCAGGATCAACATCTTCGGGACAGCCTCGGGAAGGGGGTGTGCTTTGAGGCCGTGCATTCTAGCCTAAACCGCCCGCGACGGCACCCGAAACGGCATCCTCGACCCTACCCGGATATCGGTCGGGACCCGGCTGCTTATTATTAATAGGCATCAAAGGCATTCAGGAAGGTTATTTTTGCTCTGTTGCCTGCTGGCGAAGCCCTATTCCCGCGGCCTGCAGCCCTTCCGGCAACTCACTAGCAGACCGGCAACCATCTGTCGAGATATGGCGGCCGGGGTCCTTTGCGTATACTGCGCAAATGTTTTCTCGAACTGCTTTCCGCCCGCGCTGTGCCAAGTGGCTCATCGCAACCGGACTCTTCCTGATGCTCGGCGCCTGTGTTGAGAAACCCAGCACGCTCGAGCGCGTAAAGGAGGACGGCGTACTGCGCGTGATCACCCGCAACAGTCCGGCCACCTACTTCCAGGATCGCAACGGCGAAACCGGCTTCGAATACGAGCTGGTCAAGCGTTTTGCCGATGACCTAGGGGTCAAGCTCGAGATCGAGACCGCCGACAACCTCGACGACCTGTTCAGCCAGTTGGGCAAACCCAACGGCCCGGTCCTGGCAGCTGCGGGGCTGGTCGGCAGCGACGAGCGCAAGCAGCAGGCGCGCTTCTCCCACCCGTACCTGGAAGTCACCCCGCAGGTCATCTACCGTAACGGCCAGCCGCGCCCCACCACACCCGCGGACCTGGCGGGCAAACGCATTACGGTTCTGAAGGGCAGCACCCACGCCGACCAGTTGGCCGAACTGAAAAAGCAGAATCCGGCAATAGAATACGAAGAGTCCGACGCTGTCGAAGTCGTCGACCTACTGCGCATGGTCGATGAGGGGCAGATTGACCTGACCCTGGTGGACTCCAACGAAGTGGCGATGAACCAGGTCTATTTCCCCAACGTGCGGGTTGCCTTCGACCTTGGCGACGCCCGCAACCAGCGCTGGGCCGTGGCCCCGGGGGAAGACAACAGCCTGCTCAACGAGGTCAATGCCTACCTCGACAAGGTGCAGAAAAACGGCACCCTGCAACGTCTGAAAGACCGGTATTACGGGCACGTCGACGTTCTCGGCTACGTCGGCGCCTATACCTTCGCCCAACACCTGCAGCAGCGCCTGCCCAAGTACGAGAAACACTTCCAGGCCGCAGCCAAGCAGGAAAAAATCGACTGGCGCCTGCTGGCCGCCATTGGTTACCAGGAATCGCTGTGGCAGCCGGACGTCACGTCCAAGACCGGGGTACGCGGCCTGATGATGCTGACCCAGAACACCGCCCAGGCAATGGGCGTGTCCAATCGCCTGGATGCCAAGCAGAGCATCATTGGCGGCGCCAAGTACCTGGCCTACATGAAGGACCAGCTCGACGACAAGATAGAGGAGCCGGATCGGACCTGGTTTGCCCTGGCGGCCTACAACGTCGGCAGCGGCCACCTCGACGACGCGCGCAAGCTCGCCGAAAACGAGGGCCTGAACCCGAACAAGTGGCTGGATGTGAAAAAGATGCTGCCGCGCCTGTCGCAGAAACAGTGGTATCGCAAGACTCGCTACGGCTACGCCCGTGGTGGCGAGCCCGTGCACTTCGTCGCCAACATCCGCCGCTACTACGACATCCTGACCTGGGTAACCCAGCCGCAGCTCGAAGGCAGCCAGGTCGCCGAAGGCGCATTGCACATCCCGGGCGTGGACAAGACCAAGCCGACCGAGCAGCCGTCACAGCTCTGATTGCGGGAGCCGCCAGCCGGCTCCCGCATCAAGGTTTACGAGGATTCAGGCCTTGGCAGCCGCCGCCAGGATCAGCGCCTTCATTTCCGCCACAGCCCCCTTGAAGCCGACAAACAACGCATGGGCCACCAGCGCATGGCCGATGTTCAGCTCATTGATCCCGGCAATTGCCGCCACCGCCTCGACGTTATGGTAGTGCAGGCCGTGCCCGGCATTGACGATCAGCCCCTGGGAAACGCCGAACGCCACGCCATCGGCGATGCGCTTGAGCTCTTCAGCGACCTCTGCTGGCGTCTCGGCATCGGCATAACGCCCGGTGTGCAACTCGATCGCCGGCGCACCGACCTGCTTGGCCGCCGCAATCTGCCGCTCATCGGCATCGATGAACAGCGATACTTCGCTACCAATCCGGCTCAGGCGTTCGACCGCCGCCTGGATTCGCTCGATCTGACCGGCCACGTCCAGCCCGCCTTCGGTAGTCAATTCCTGGCGGGTTTCCGGCACCAGGCAAATGTGCGCCGGGCGAATGCGCTCGGCAAACGCCATCATTTCTTCGGTCACGCCCATTTCAAAATTCATGCGGGTTTGCAGCACGTCCTTGAGCAGCAACACATCACGCTCCTGGATATGCCGGCGATCTTCACGCAGGTGCACGGTGATGCCATCGGCTCCAGCCTCCTCGGCGTCCAGCGCGGCCTTGACCGGATCGGGGTAGCGAGTGCCCCGGGCCTGACGCAGGGTGGCAACGTGGTCGATGTTCACGCCGAGAAGAATGCGGGTGCTGGTACTCACGGAAAGGCTCCTGGAGAGTTGAGGAATCGGTCCACAGCATACACGGGACATGGCCATGCACGCGCAGTTGCATCGATCAAATTCATGCAACCACCCTGCTCGCTCAAGGCTTGCGGAACAACTCGCGACTGACCAGCGGCTTGCCACCCAGATGCACTGCAAGCGCCTGGCGCATCAGGCGCTTGGCGGCGGAAAGGGCCCCGACCGCACTCCAGTCGGCCTCGGCCATGGCCAACAGCTCGCTCCCCTGGAACAGGCCAGGCTGCAGCAGGTAGACCCGCTCCAGACCGGCATCGACCTGCAGCCGGTACATGCCGTCTGCCGCCAACGCGTCGCCATGAATATCCACATTCAAGGCAAAGCCATAGCCGAGATCATCCAGCAGTCGCCATTCGAACGAGCGCAGCAGTGGCTCCAGCGGGCGGCCTTCGGCCAGGGCCAGCAGGGTCAGGGCGTAATGTTCGAACAACACCGGGTGCGGGTCTTCGGCGGGGAGCAGGCGGATCAGCAACTCGTTGAGATAGAGGCCGCTGAACAGCGCGTCACCACTCAACCAGACGGCGACCCCGGCACTCTCCATGCGACCGACATTTTTCAGCTCGCTGCGACCGCGGAATTCGACTTCCAGTGGCACGAACGGCCTCGCCAGGGTCCCGGCCTTGCCTCGCGCATTGCGCAGCACCGCCCGCAGCCGGCCCTGGGGCGTGATGAAATCCACCAGGGCGCTGTTTTCGCGATAGGCACGGGAGTGCAGGACGTAGGCCGGTTGGCCGGGAGGAGGATTGCTGGACATTGGCCTGTGAACATTTCTGAAGATAGGATGGCAATGAACCTTGTGGCGAGCGGGCTTGTCGGGACGCCGCACCGCCGCGCTGGGGTGCAGGGCACCCCACAAGACAGCACCTTCAGACCTTACAGGTCGCCGTAGCCCAGGGAACGCAGGGCACGCTCGTCATCGGACCAGCCGCCCTTCACCTTGACCCACAAGTTGAGCATGACCTTCGAATCGAACAGCAGCTCCATATCCTTGCGAGCCTCGCTGCCGATGCGCTTGATACGCTCGCCCTTGTCACCGATGATGATCTTCTTCTGCCCGTCACGTTCGACGAGGATCAGCGCATGGATGTGCAAGGTAGCACCCTGCTGCTTGAATTCCTCGATTTCCACGGTGATCTGGTAGGGCAGTTCCGCCCCCAGCTGGCGCATGATTTTCTCGCGCACCAGTTCGGCGGCGAGGAAACGGCTGCTGCGGTCGGTGATCTGGTCTTCCGGGAAGAAATGCTCGTTCTCGGGCAGTTGCTGGGCAATCAGCCCCTCAAGCGTGTCGAGGTTGTGCCCCTGCTGCGCGGAAATCGGCACGATCTGCGCTTTCGGCAGCTGCTCCTGCAACCAGCTCAGGTGCGGCATCAGCTCGGCCTTGTCCTCGATCCGGTCGGTCTTGTTCAGGGCAACGATCACCGGCCCCTCAACGTACTGGATACGTTCCAGGACCAACTGGTCCTCATCGGTCCAGCGGGTGCGGTCGACTACAAAAATCACCACGTCGACGTCTTTCAACGCCGCCGAGGCGGTCTTGTTCATGTAGCGGTTCAGCGCCTTGTCGTTGCTCTTGTGCATGCCGGGAGTATCGACATAGATCGCCTGGATATCTCCCTCGGTCTTGATACCGAGCATATTGTGACGGGTGGTCTGCGGCTTGCGCGAGGTGATCGCCAGCTTCTGGCCGAGGATGTGGTTCAGCAGCGTGGACTTGCCCACGTTCGGCCGGCCAACGATGGCGACATAGCCGCAGCGTGTTGCAGTTGAATCAGTCATTGCCATTCTCCACGCCCAGGGCGATCAGTGCTGCGGCGGCCGCCACCTGTTCGGCGATACGGCGGCTCACGCCCTGCCCTCGGCTTTTCTCGTTCAAAAGGGTGACTTCGCACTCGACGAAGAAGGTCCGGCAGTGCGGCTCACCCTGGATATCCACCACTTCGTAACGCGGCAGCTCGCAAGCCCGCGATTGCAGGAATTCCTGCAGCCGGGTCTTGGGGTCCTTGTTGGTGTCGACCAGCGTCAGGCTGTCGAACTCCGAAGCCAGCCAGGCCAGCACGCGCTCGCGCGCCACGTCGATACCCGCGTCCAGGTAGATAGCACCGATCAGTGCCTCCAGGGCATCGGCGAGGATCGACTCGCGGCGAAAACCGCCACTCTTCAACTCACCGGAGCCCAGGCGCAGGTAATCGCCGAGTTCGAAACCACGGGCCAGCACTGCCAGTGTTTCACCTTTTACCAGGCGTGCGCGCAAACGCGACAACTGGCCTTCGCGAGCCTGTGGAAAGCGCTCGAACAACGACTCGCCGGCCACGAAGTTGAGAATCGCGTCGCCAAGGAACTCCAGGCGCTCGTTGTTGCGCCCGGCAAAGCTGCGGTGTGTCAGGGCCAGGAGCATCAGCTCCTGGTCCTTGAAGGTATGGCCGAGCTTACGCTCGAGACGGCTCAAGGACAGGCTCACGGTTTACCCACGCTGAATTCGTGATCGAACTTAACCACCAGATCGATATTCTGGACCAGCGCGACACGCTGCTCGTATTTCAGATGGGCAAGAAATCGGCTGCCCTCCACCGTTACGCTTAACGCTTTGTTCAAATCCACGTCCTGAATACTGTTGACCTGCATTCCGCGGGCAACATGGCTGTAAAAGTCGTTGACGGTGGTTACTTCCGCCGTCTTGTCGGTTTCCACCGACATGATGATTTTCTTCATCGACATGTAGTCGAGATAAATCGGGACCAGCTTGAATGCCGTGCTGCTGGCGAAGGCTACCAGGGCCAGGGCCAACAACCAGCCGACAAACGACAGGCCTTTCTGTGAGGCGGCGGACCGCATGGTCGTTCTCATCGTGCTCAAGTACCTGAAAAGCATTCGGCGCTGTATTCAACAGCGCCGTTTGGGGTTACTTGATCAGGCCGACCCGCGAGAAGTTCGGCAGGCGGCTGAACTTGGGACGGGGCCAGCTCATCCAGACTGCGAAGGCCTTGCCGACGATATTCTCGTCAGGAACCATGCCCAGCAGTTCCTTGGGAATGTTGGGATCGTCCCAGTAGCGGCTGTCATTGGAATTGTCACGGTTGTCGCCCATCATGAAGTAGTGCCCGGCAGGCACCGTCCATTCATGATCTGGCGGCGCGCGATAACGGCCCATCTCCTTGCGGATCAGGTGTTCGGCGGCGCCCAGCTTCTCTTTGTAGAGTTCGGCGCTGCCAAGCATGCCAGGCTCGTTGCCCACCAGTTGCTCGGCCACCGGTTCACCGTTGACGAACAGCTTCTTGTCGCTGGTGTAGCGCACCACGTCGCCCGGCAACCCCACTACACGCTTGATGTAGTTGACGTTCGGGTCGCTCGGGTAGCGGAACACCATGACATCGCCGCGTTGCGGATCACCCACCGGGATCACCTTCTTGTCGATCACCGGCAAGCGAATCCCGTAGGAAAACTTGTTCACCAGGATGAAGTCGCCTACATCCAGGGTCGGTTTCATCGAGCCGGACGGAATCTGGAACGGCTCCACCAGGAACGAACGCAGCACCAGAACGATGAACAGCACCGGGAAGAAGGATTTGCCGTATTCAACCAGCAAAGGCTCCTTGTTCAGCTTCTCGAGTACGACCACGTCAGGCTGCGCGACGCTGCCCTCGTAGGTAGCAATCGCCGAACGCCGACGTGGCGCCAGGAAGACCACATCGAGCAGCGCCAACAGACCGCAGACAGCGACGGCAATGACCAGCAACAGCGGGAAATTTAGTGACATAGGACCTAACTATCCAACCTGAGCACCGCAAGGAAGGCTTCCTGTGGAACTTCCACGTTACCTACTTGCTTCATGCGTTTCTTACCGGCCTTCTGCTTTTCCAACAGCTTGCGCTTACGGCTCACGTCACCACCGTAGCATTTGGCCAGTACGTTCTTTCTGAGCGCCTTGACGGTTGTCCGCGCCACGATCTGGCCACCGATAGCGGCCTGGATGGCAACGTCGAACATCTGACGAGGAATCAGTTCTTTCATCTTCTCGGTCAACGCACGACCTTTGTAGTGCGCGTTGTCCCGATGCACGATCAACGCCAGGGCATCGACCTTCTCGCCATTGATCATCACGTCCAGCTTGACCAGGTTGGCCGACTGGTAACGATCAAAATGATAGTCCAGCGAAGCATAGCCGCGACTGGTGGATTTGAGGCGGTCGAAGAAGTCCAGGACCACTTCGTTCATCGGCAGGTCGTAGGTCACTTGCACCTGCGAACCGAGGAACAACATGTCGTGCTGAACGCCGCGCTTCTCGATACACAGCGTAATGACGTTACCCAGGTGCTCCTGCGGCACAAGGATATTGGCCCGCACGATCGGCTCGCGCATGTCCTCGATGGCGGACAGATCCGGCAACTTGGACGGGTTGTCGACGTAAATGGTTTCACCGTTCTTGAGCTTGAGCTCGAAGATTACGGTCGGCGCAGTGGTGATCAGGTCCAGGTCGTATTCGCGCTCCAGGCGCTCCTGGATGATCTCCATGTGCAGCATGCCGAGGAAGCCGCAACGGAAACCGAAGCCCAGTGCATCCGAGCTTTCCGGGGTGTACTGCAGCGAGGAGTCGTTGAGCGTCAGCTTCTGCAGGGCTTCGCGGAAGTCCTCGAAATCGTCGGAGCTGACCGGGAACAGGCCGGCATAAACCTGTGGCTGGATACGCTTGAAGCCCGGCAGCACGTCGACATCGGGCGTCGAGCTCAAGGTCAGGGTGTCACCGACCGGCGCACCGTGAATGTCCTTGATGCCGGCGATGATGAAGCCTACTTCACCGGCCTTCAGGTCGGCGGTAGCGGTGTGTTTCGGGTTGAAGACACCGACGCTGTCTACCAGGTGGATCTTGCCGGTGGACTTGACCAGGATCTTGTCGCCCTTCTTCACACGGCCGTGGCGCACACGCACCAGGGACACGACGCCCAGGTAGTTGTCGAACCAGGAGTCGATGATCAGCGCCTGCAGCGGATCCTCGATATTGCCGGTTGGCGCCGGGATGGTGGTCACCAGGCGCTCGAGCACCTCGTCGACACCCAGACCGGTCTTGGCACTGCAGGTGACGGCGTCGGTGGCGTCGATACCGATGATCTTCTCGATCTCTTCCTTCACACGCTCCGGCTCGGCCTGCGGCAGGTCGATCTTGTTCAGGACCGGCATGACCTCCAGGCCCTGCTCGATCGCCGTGTAGCAGTTGGCCACGGACTGGGCTTCGACGCCCTGGCCGGCGTCGACCACCAGCAAGGCACCCTCGCAGGCCGCCAGGGAACGGCTGACTTCATAGGTGAAGTCGACGTGGCCGGGGGTGTCGATGAAGTTCAACTGGTAGGTGATGCCGTCTTTGGCCTTGTAGTACAAGGTGACGCTGTGGGCCTTGATGGTGATCCCGCGCTCGCGCTCGAGGTCCATGGAATCCAGCACCTGCGCTTCCATCTCACGTTCGGCCAGGCCGCCGCAGATCTGGATGAAGCGATCGGCCAGAGTCGACTTGCCATGGTCAATGTGGGCGATGATGGAGAAATTGCGGATATGACTCAAATCACTCACGGGTCAACACTCAAAAAGGTTGCAGGCAGACTGCCCGCCGAAAAATAGCCGAGAATTGTACCTGATGCGCAGCCAAGGCGTCACGTCAACCGGCGGGACGACAGGCACAAAAAAGCCCCTGCTGGTCGGCAGAGGCTCTTTTTCGGGTTATCCCGACAGGTGCGAGGCGTCTATCCGGCGCGACGCAGCAACCAGAACCCGGCGACGGCGCAGATTCCCGCCGGCACCAGTACCGCGAACAGCGGCGAGAAGCCGAAGACCAGGCTCGACGGCCCCAGCAGATCCTGGGCAATGCGGAAAGTGAAGCCCACCAGCACCCCGGTGAACACCCGCTGACCGAGAGTCACCGAACGCAGCGGGCCGAAAATGAACGAAATCGCCATCAGCACCAGCGCCGCCGTGACCAGCGGCTGCAGGATCTTGACCCAGAACGCCAGCCAATACCGGCCGTTGGCCAGCCCCTGGTCCGCCAGGTAGTGGATGTAGCCCCACAGGCCACTGATCGACAGCGATTCGGGCACCATCACCACGGTACTCAGCAGGTTCGGCTTCAGGGAAACACCCCAGGTTTCCTGCGGAGCGTTGACGACCTCGGTGTGGTCACCACGGAAATGGGTAGTGGTGACATCCGTCAGGTTCCAGTGATCCTGCTCGAAGCGTGCCTGCTTGGCAAAACTCGAGGACTGCAGGCGGCGCTGGTCGTCGAACTGGTAGCGGGTCACCCCGTAGAGCAGGCCATTGGGCTGCACGGCGTTGATATGGATGAACTCGTCACCCTGGCGGTGCCACAGGCCATGCTTGGAGCTCTGCGCATCGCCCGAGCCCTGGGCCAGGGCCCGGTCGGCCTGGGCCTTGCTCTCGGTAACCGGCGCGACGTATTCGCCCACCAGCACGCCGACGATCATCAGCACCAGCATGGGCTTCATCACCGCCCAGACGATACGCCCGACGGATACCCCCGCCGCACGCATGATGGTCAATTCGCTGTTGCTGGCCAGGCTACCCAGGCCGATCAGGCAACCGATCAGGGCGGCCATCGGCAGCATGTCGTAGACGCGCCGGGGCGCTGTCAGCAACACGAAACTGAGGATATCGCCCCATGTGTAGGTATCGCTGACGTTACCCATCTCGTCGATGAAGGCGAACAGCGAGGCCAGGCCGAGAATGATCCCGAGCACAGCCAGGATCGCCATGAATACAGCACTGCCAATGTAGCGGTCGAGCTTAACCACGAGCCATCTCCTTCATGCCGCGGCGACTCGCCAGCTTCAAACGCAACGGTTCCCAATACAGCAGTCCCAGGCCAATCGCCAGGAACAGCGCATGCACCCACCACAGGCCGAGCGCCGGCGACAGCTTGCCCTTCTCCAGGGCTCCACGGGCCGAGATCAGCATGGTCAGGTAGGCCATGTACAGCAGGATCGCCGGTAGCAGCTTGAGGAAGCGCCCCTGGCGTGGGTTGACGCGAGACAGCGGCACCGCCATCAGGGTGACGATGAACACCAGCAACGGCAAAGACAGGCGCCATTGCAGCTCGGCAATCGATTTGCGCTCATTGCTGCCCCACAGGTCACGGGTGGCCAGCGCATCGCGGTCGGTCACCTCGTTGCTGATTTCCGGTTTTTCCATCTGCACGCCATAGGTGTCGTACTTGATCGCCCGGTAGTCCGCCTGCCCCGGACTGCCGTCATAGCGGTAGCCATTTTCCAGGATCAGGTAGCGGTTGCCATCCGGCTTGACCTCGAGACGACCGTGATCGGCCACCAGCACCGAAATACCGCGGTCCTTCTTGTCCTGCCCCAGGCGCTTCTCCGAAATGAACACGCCACCCAGCTGGGTGCGGTCCTCGGAAAGCTTTTCGGTATAGGTGATCCGCGAGCCGTCGTTCAAGGCCTGGAAGCGCCCCGGCTCCAGGGTATCGAACTCGGTCAGGGCATCCTGCCGGTTCAGCACCAGCTGGAACTGGTAGGCGCCCTGGGGCGCCAGGGCCAGGCTCAGCCAGGCCACCAGCAGCGCCACCAGCAATGCCGGGGCCATGGTCAGGCCGAGCAGGCGCTGCTGGCTCATGCCAGTGGCGGACAACACGGTCATTTCGCTTTCCAGGTACAACCGACCGTAGGCCAGCAGAATCCCGAGGAACAGGCCCAGCGGCAGGATCAGCTGCAGGAACCCGGGCAGGCGAAAGCCCATGATCAGGAACAGGGCACCCGGGTCCAGGGCACCCGAGGCAGCCTGGGCGAGGAATTTGACGAAGCGCCCGCTCATGGTGATCACCAGCAGGACGGCGCTGACGGCACTCAATGTAACCAGGACTTCGCGAGACAGATAACGAAAGACGATCAAACCAGACACTCCAGGGTTGTCAGGCTAAGGCGGCCGAACAAGCAAACAGGGTGGTCCGCACTGCGAGCCACCCGAAAGGATGGCGCATTATCCTGTGATTGATCGCCCCTGTCACTGCGCACGCTCAACCGCGCACGCAAAGCTGCAACGCAGGGTTGTCAGCAGCGGTCGGCGAGGTTCAAACTGCGGCCTTTGTCGCTTGCGCGCCACCGTGTCGCCAAGCCACCCAGCGCAGAGCCTCGCTGCGCGCCAACTGACCTTTATTCAGGGACCCAGACATGGAACTGGTTGTAAAAAGCGTTAGCCCGGAAACGTTGAAAACCGCCACCCTGGTAGTCGCCGTCGGCGAAGGCCGCAAGCTCGGCACCGTCGCGCAGAAGATCGACGAGCTGACTGGCGGCACTATCGCCACCATCCTCAAGCGCGGCGACCTGACCGGCAAGGTCGGCCAGAGCCTGCTACTGCAGAGCCTGCCGAACCTGAAGGCCGAGCGCGTACTGCTGGTGGGCGTGGGCAAGGATGCCGAACTGGGCGACCGGCCGTTCCGCAAGATCGCCGCCAGCATCCTCACCACCCTCAAGGGCCTGGGCGGCACCGATGCCGTGATCGCGCTCGACGAAGAAGTAGTGGTCAAGGGCCGCGACAGCTATGGCAAGACCCGCCTGCTGGCCGAGAGCCTGCTCGATGGCGAATACAACTTCGACACCTACAAGAGCCAGAAGGCTGAACCCCGCGCCCTGAAGAAAATCACCCTGGCCACCATCAAGGCCGCCCAGGCTGAAGTCGAACGCGCCGTGACCCACGCCAAGGCAATCGCCACCGGCATGGCCCTCACCCGCGACCTGGGCAACGCACCACCGAACGTCTGCCACCCGATCTACCTCGCCGAACAGGCCAAGAGCCTGGGCAAGGCCTACAAGGGCCTGAAGGTCGAGATCTTCGACGAGAAGAAGATCAAGGAAATGGGCATGGGCTCGTTCTACGCCGTCGGCCAGGGCAGCGACCAGCCGCCTCGCCTGATCGTCATGCAGTACAACGGCGGCAAGAAATCCGAGAAGCCATTTGCCCTGGTCGGCAAGGGCATCACCTTCGACACCGGCGGCATCAGCCTCAAGCCCGGCGCCGGCATGGATGAGATGAAGTTCGACATGGGCGGCGCCGCGAGCGTCTTCGGCACCCTCAAGGCGGTGCTGGAGCTCAAGCTGCCGATCAACCTGGTGTGCATCCTGGCCTGTGCCGAGAACATGCCGAGCGGTGGCGCGACCCGTCCGGGCGACATCGTCACCACCCTCAGCGGCCAGACCGTGGAAATCCTCAACACCGACGCCGAAGGCCGCCTGGTGCTGTGCGATGCACTGACCTACTCCGAGCGCTTCAAGCCGCAGGCAGTGATCGACATCGCCACCCTGACCGGCGCCTGCATCGTCGCCCTCGGCTCCCACACCTCGGGCCTGCTCGGCAACAACGACGAGCTGATCGAGCAACTGCTGAGCGCTGGCCGCCAGGCCGATGACCGTGCCTGGCAACTGCCGCTGTTCGACGAGTACCAGGAACAGCTGGACAGCCCGTTCGCCGACATCGCCAACATCGGCGGGCCAAAGGCCGGCACCATCACCGCGGCCTGCTTCCTGTCGCGCTTCACCAAGAACCTCAACTGGGCCCACCTGGATATCGCCGGCACCGCCTGGATCAGTGGCGGCAAGGACAAGGGCGCCACCGGCCGTCCGGTGCCCCTGCTGACCCAGTACCTGCTGGATCGCGCCAAGGCCTGACCCCGAGCCTGCCGGGCGGCGCCCGTCAACGCCGCCGCCCGGCCTGCGGAATTCCCCATGACCCAAGTCGACTTCTATATTCTCCCCAGCGCGGACCCTCTGGCCCGCCTGGACTTCGCCTGCAAGCTGACCGAAAAGGCCTGGCGCCTGGGCCACCGCATCTACCTGCACTGCAGCGATGCCGAACAGCGCGAGGAGCTCGATGCCCGCCTGTGGCGTTTCAAGGGCGAAAGCTTCGTGCCCCACGGCCCGGCCGAGAGCGAACCGGAAGGTGCCGTGGTACTGGGATTGGGAGATGATCCCGGAACCCACCAGGACTTGCTGGTCAACCTCGACAAGCGTGTTCCACCGTTTGCCTCGCGCTTTGCCCGCATCGCGGAAGTGGTGGTGGAAGACCCGGCTATCCGCCAGGCGGCACGGGAGAGTTTCCGCTTCTACCGTGAACAGGGCTATCCTCTGCAAGATCACCGTCTACAGCGACTTTGAGCACCCCGATGGACACTCCAAAACAATCACAAAAGGCCGCGCCCCTGCTGGACGAGCTAGAGTCGATCCGCAAGCTGCTGGGCGACGAGACCTTGCAGCCACCGCTGCTGACCGAGACCGTTGCTACCGAAGGGCAGATTCCACTGCTGTTCGACATGGTGGGCAGCAAGGCCAAGCCCGAGGTTCACGTCACGGCCCAGCTCGAAGTCCAGGAAGAAACCAGGGCCGAAGCCCCACCCGCGACCAGCAAGCCGGCAGCTCTCACACCCGAGCCAGCTCCGGTGGCCGCCGCTCCCGCCGCCGAACCTTCGCGCAACAGGAACCAGGACGCCCTGCTGCACCTGGACAGCGAACTGCGCGCCGCCGCCCAACTGATCATGCAGGATGTGATCGACGACTTCGCCCCGCATATCGAAACCGAAATCAAGCGCCGCCTGGACGCCCGGATGGAGCGCCTGCTCAGCCAATACCCGTCCTGACGCGGTAGAACGCCAGCCCCGAGTAAACAAACTCGAAGTCGAGCACCACCTTGTGGCGAGCGGGCTTGCCCGCGTTCGGGCGCGAAGCGGCCGCAAGATCAGGCAACCAGTTTTGCCTGACACTCCGCATAGACCGGCTTCAGGGCCGCTTCGCGCCCCAGCGCGGGCAAGCCCGCTCGCCACAAAAACACTCCGCCCCTACACATCGGCTCACGCCTGGATAGGCGGATTGAGCGCCTATCCAGCCAATATTTTGCAGCACCACCCCTCACCTCGCTCTACGCCCCGCGCCATATCCCCGTTATACTTGTCGGCTTTCCTGAATTAATGCCTAAGGGTCCCGCCGCGCATGGATAAGACCTACCAGCCACACGCCATTGAAACTTCCTGGTACCAGACCTGGGAGTCCGAGAACTACTTCGCCCCACAAGGCGCGGGTGACTCGTACACCATCATGATCCCGCCGCCGAACGTCACCGGCAGCCTGCACATGGGCCACGGTTTCAACAACGCGATCATGGACGCACTGATCCGCTTCCGCCGCATGCAGGGTCGCAACACCCTGTGGCAGCCGGGCACCGACCACGCGGGCATCGCGACCCAGATGCTGGTGGAGCGCCAGCTCGAAGCCCAGGGCCAGAACCGGCACGACCTGGGTCGCGAGAAGTTCCTGGAGAAGGTCTGGGAATGGAAGGACCAATCCGGCGGCAACATCAGCCGGCAGATCCGCCGCCTGGGTTCGTCGGTGGACTGGAGCCGCGAGCGCTTCACCATGGATGACGGCCTGTCCGAAGCGGTCAAGGAAGCCTTCGTGCGCCTGCACGAGGATGGCCTGATCTACCGCGGCAAGCGTTTGGTCAACTGGGACACCAAGTTGCACACGGCGATCTCCGACCTCGAAGTGGAAAACCACGACGAGAAGGGTTTCCTGTGGAACCTGCGCTACCCGCTGGCTGACGGCGCCAAGACCGCCGAAGGCCTGGATCACCTGATCGTCGCCACCACCCGCCCGGAAACCATGCTCGGCGACTCCGCCGTCGCAGTGAACCCGAACGACGAGCGCTACAAGGCGCTGATCGGCCAGTTCGTCGAGCTGCCGCTGGTTGGCCGTCGCATCCCGATCATCGCCGACGACTACTGCGATCCGGAGTTCGGTACTGGCTGCGTGAAGATCACCCCGGCCCACGACTTCAACGACTATGAAGTCGGCAAGCGCCACAACCTGCCGCTGCTGAACATCTTCGACAAGAACGCCAGCGTCCTGCCGGCCTGCCAGGTGTTCAACCTCGACGGCACGCTGAACGACAGCATCGACGGCACGATCCCGGCGCAATATGCCGGTCTCGACCGCTTCGAGGCTCGCAAGCAGATCGTCGCCGACTTCGACGCTGCCGGCCTTCTGGTCAGCGTCGACGATCACGCATTGAAAGTCCCGAAGGGCGACCGTTCCGGCACCGTTATCGAACCATGGCTGACCGACCAATGGTACGTATCGACCAAGCCGCTGGCCGAGCCGGCCATTGCCGCCGTAGAAGACGGCCGCATCGCCTTCGTGCCCAAGCAGTACGAAAACATGTACTTCTCCTGGATGCGCGATATCCAGGACTGGTGCATCAGCCGCCAACTGTGGTGGGGCCACCGGATTCCGGCCTGGTACGACGAGTCGGGCAAGGTCTACGTCGGCCGCGACGAAGCCGAAGTACGTACGAAGCACAACCTCGGCGCGGACATCGCGCTGCAGCAGGACAACGACGTTCTCGACACCTGGTTCAGTTCGGGCCTGTGGACCTTCTCCACCCTCGGCTGGCCGGAGCAGACCGACTTCCTCAAGACCTTCCACCCGACCGACGTACTGGTCACCGGTTTCGACATCATTTTCTTCTGGGTCGCCCGGATGATCATGCTGACCATGCACCTGGTGAAGAACGAGGACGGCACCCCGCAGGTTCCGTTCAAGACCGTCTACGTCCACGGCCTGGTCCGTGACGGCCAGGGCCAGAAGATGTCCAAGTCCAAGGGCAACGTCCTCGACCCGCTGGACATCATCGACGGTATCGAACTGGAAGCGCTGGTGCAGAAACGCACCACCGGCCTGATGCAGCCCAAGCTGCAGAAAGCCATCGAGAAGCAGACCCGCGCCGAATTCGCCGAAGGTATCGCCAGCTACGGCACCGACGCCCTGCGCTTTACCTTCTGCTCGCTGGCGTCCACCGGTCGCGACATCAAGTTCGACATGGGCCGCGTCGAAGGCTATCGCAACTTCTGCAACAAGATCTGGAACGCCGCCCGCTACGTGCTGGACAAGGGCGAGGACTGCGGCCAGAACGGCGAGGCCTACGAGCTGTCGCTGGCTGATCGCTGGATCATCTCGCAACTGCAGCGCACCGAAGCCGAAGTGACCCGCCAGCTCGACCAGTTCCGTTTCGACCTGGCCGCCCAGGCGCTCTACGAGTTCATCTGGAACCAGTACTGCGACTGGTACCTGGAGCTGTCCAAGCCGGTGCTGTGGGACGAGAACGCCCCGGTCGAGCGCCAGCGTGGCACTCGCCGCACCCTGGTCCGCGTACTGGAAGTGGCCCTGCGCCTGGCGCATCCGTTCATGCCGTTCATCACCGAGGAAATCTGGCAGCGCCTGGCGCCGCTGGTCGGTGCCGAAGGCAAGACCATCATGCTGCAACCGTGGCCGGTGGCGAACGAAGCGCGCATCGACCAGGCCGCAGAGGGCGATATCGAATGGCTCAAGGGCCTGATGCTCGGCGTACGTAACATCCGCGCCGAAATGAACATCGGCCCAGGCAAGCCACTGGCCCTTTTCCTGAACAACGCCGGTGCCGAAGACCAGCGTCGCCTGAAGGAAAACGAGACCCTGCTGAAGAAGCTGGCCAAGCTCGAATCGATCACCGTGCTGGCTGCCGGCGACGAAGCGCCACTGTCCGCCACCGCCCTGGTTGGCGAGATGGAAGTGCTGGTGCCCATGGCCGGCCTGATCGACAAGGGCGCCGAACTGGCGCGCCTGGACAAGGAAATCCAGCGCCTGCAGGGCGAAGTGCAGCGTGTCGGCGGCAAGCTGTCGAATGCCGCGTTCGTCGACAAGGCTCCGGCTGAAGTCATCGAGAAAGAGCGCGCCAAGCTCGCCGAGGCCGAACAGGCCCTGGGCAAGCTGGCCGAGCAACACGCCCGAATCTCCAGCCTGTAAGGCTGCGGGGCAATTGAAAAGGGAGGCCTTCGGGCCTCCCTTTTTATATCCGTCTGTCCCATACCACGCGCCAGGGGCTTTCAACAAGGCCGGGGAACCCGGCGAGAAGAATTGCGCCGGTCCAAAATAGTGCGCAATTGTTCTAGACTTTCCGCCGTAGAAGCAAAATAAAATCTCGAAAAAATCATTTTATCGAGTATTCCTCTCAATTTTCCCTACATGCTTGCCATCTTTCACCCCAATGGTTAGGGTTGAAAGCATGAAAACGTCCCATACCCTCATTCAGCGTCGTCAACACCGCAGTCTCTGCCTCGTCAGCGCACGACTGCCGGGCTGAATCGCGGTGCCTCATCCCCAGGCTTTTTCCTGACAACGCTACACCGGCTGGCCGCCTCTTCTCGGCCCTGACAAACAAGGAATTCTCCATGACCATGCTCAAAGACCCGTCGTCGAAATACCGCCCATTCCCGGTCATCGACCTGCCTGACCGCACCTGGCCGTCGAAAACCATCACGGCGGCGCCGATCTGGTGCAGCTCCGACCTGCGCGACGGCAACCAGTCGCTGATCGAGCCGATGGACGCGGTGAAGAAGCTGCGCTTCTGGAAAACCCTGGTCAGCGTCGGCGTCAAGGAAATCGAGGCGTCCTTCCCGGCCGCTTCGCAGACCGACTTCGACTTCGTGCGTACCCTGATCGAAGACGGCCACATTCCGGACGACACCACCATCCAGGTGCTGACCCAAGCCCGTGAAGACCTGATCGCCCGTACCTTCGAATCCCTGCGCGGGGCCAAGAAGGCCATCGTGCACCTGTACAACGCCACTAGCCCATCCTTCCGACGCATCGTCTTCAACCAGGACCAGCAAGGCGTGAAGGACATCGCAGTGAACGCGGCCAAGCTGTTCGTCAAATACGCCGCCCAGCAGCCGGAAACCCAGTGGCAGTTCGAATACTCCCCGGAGACCTTCAGCGCCACCGAGCTGGAGTTCGCCAAGGAAGTCTGCGACGCCGTAGTCGAAGTGTGGAACGCCACCCCTGAGAACAAGGTGATCCTCAACCTGCCCGCTACCGTTGAAGTGGCCACGCCGAACGTCTACGCCGACCAGATCGAGTGGTTCCACCGCAACATCAACCGCCGTGACAGCGTGATCATCAGCCTGCACACCCACAACGACCGTGGCACCGGCGTCGCCGCCACCGAGTTGGGCCTGATGGCCGGCGCCGATCGGGTCGAAGGCTGCCTGTTCGGCAACGGCGAGCGTACCGGTAACGTCGACCTGGTGACCGTGGCCCTGAACATGTACACCCAGGGCCTGAACCCTGAGCTGGATTTCTCCGACATCGACGGCGTACGCAAGGTCGTCGAGGAGTGCAACCAGATTCCGGTTCACCCGCGTCACCCTTATGTCGGCGACCTGGTTCACACGGCGTTCTCCGGCTCGCACCAGGATGCGATCCGCAAGGGCTTTGCCCAGCAACAGGCCGACGCCCTGTGGGAAGTACCGTACCTGCCGATCGACCCGGCCGACATCGGCCGCAGCTACGAGGCGGTGATCCGCGTCAACAGCCAGTCGGGCAAGGGCGGCATCGCCTACCTGCTGGAGCAGGAATACGGCATCAGCCTGCCACGTCGCATGCAGATCGAGTTCAGCCAGGTAGTACAGCGTGAAACCGACCGTCTTGGCCTGGAAATGACTGCCCAGCAGATTCACGCACTGCTCCACAGCGAGTACCTGCAAGCCAACACCCCGTATGCGCTGGTCAGCCATCGCCTGCAGGAAGAGAACGGCAACAGCAACGTCGAAGTCGAAGTGGCGAGCAAGGGCCAGGGCGAAACCAACCTGCACTGGCGCGGCAAGGGCAACGGCGCTCTGGAGGCACTGGTGGCCGGCTTGCCGGTTCCGGTGGAAATCATGGACTACAACGAGCACGCCATTGGTGCCGGCACCAATGCCAAGGCCGCGGCCTACATCGAGCTGCGCGTGAACGGCGAACGTGCGGTGCACGGCGTGGGTATCGATGAAAACATCACCACGGCCAGCTTCAAGGCAGTATTCAGTGCACTGAACCGCTCGCTGAGCCAATCGAATGCGAGCAAGGCCGCATAAGCGTCCGCCGCAATGAAAAGGCCCCGGGGTGAAAATCTCGGGGCCTTTTTTCATGGTGGTTTTTTGTCGAGTTTCAGGGCCCTTTCGCGGGTAAGCCCGGCTCCTACAGCTGGGTGATCTCTGTAGGAGCCGGGCTTACCCGCGAAAGGGCCGCCACTGCCACCCAACAACTCAGGTGAATTCGAAGGTGTCGGCATCCAGATTGGCCGGGAACCGCTCGCGATAGGCCGCCAGTTCCGCCGAACTCAAGGTGACCTGGAACACCCCATCGGCCTCTCCCGCCCCCAGCAATGACTCGCCCTGGAAATCCAGCACCTGGCTGTCGCCGGTGTACGAGAAACCCTTGCCGTCGGTGCCCACGCGATTCACCGCCGCCACGTAACACAGGTTCTCGATCGCCCGGGCCGGCAGCAACCGGTTCCAGTGCAACCGCCGCGCTCCAGGCCAGTTCGCGGTGTAGAGCAACAGGTCGGTGTCATGGGCATCCCGGCTCCACACCGGGAACCGCAGGTCGTAGCAGATCAGCGGGCGCACCCGCCATCCCTTCAGCTCGAACTGCACCTGGCGTTCGCCCGGCGTATAGTGATTGTGCTCACCCGCCATGCGAAACAGATGGCGCTTGTCGTAGTGCCAGACCTCGCCATCCGGCCGCGCCCACAGCAGGCGATTGCGGTGGCTGCCATCGGCGGCATGGACGATCACGCTACCGGTGACCACCGCGTCGAACTCCTTCGCCTGGCTACGCAGCCAATGGGTGGTCGGGCCGTTCTCCGGCTCAGCCAGGGTCTCGGATTCCATGGAGAAACCGGTGGTGAACATTTCCGGCAGGATGA
The DNA here is from genome assembly GCF_059730225.1 of Pseudomonas sp. UTLPPB19802. Taxonomy (NCBI): domain Bacteria; kingdom Pseudomonadati; phylum Pseudomonadota; class Gammaproteobacteria; order Pseudomonadales; family Pseudomonadaceae; genus Pseudomonas; species Pseudomonas sp. UTLPPB19802. The sequence continues at coordinate 2,172,291 of NZ_AP048545.1, read as the reverse complement.
TCAGGTCCGCACCGCGGGCCTGCTCCAGCAGCAGCTCGAAATGCTCCAGGTTGGCCTGGCGGTCGTGCCAGGCCAGGGACGTCTGCACCAGGGCCAGCTTAAGGTCGGGCAAGGCACTCAGATCACGCATAGTTTCTCCGCCGCTTCACGCAGCGTCTCCTCGCGCTTGGCAAAACATAGGCGAACCAGGCGCTGGTCTGCCGGTGGGGTCTGGTAGAACACCGATACCGGGATCGCCGCCACGCCGTGCTCGCGGGCCATCCACATCGCCATGTCGACATCGTTCAGGTCCGGACGGATCCGGGAGTAATCGACCAGTTGGAAATAGGTACCCGCCACGCGCTTGAAGCTGAAGCGCGACTGGCTCAGCAAATCGCAGAACAGGTCGCGCTTCTGCTGGTAGAACGCCGGCAGGCGCTGCACATGCCCCGGGTCCGCTTCCATGTAGTCGGCCAGGGCGTACTGCAGCGGCGTCACGCCACAGAAACTCACGTACTGGTGGACCTTGCGCAACTCGGCGCTGAGAATCGGCGGCGCAATCACATAGCCGGTCTTCCAGCCAGTGACGTGGTAGGTCTTGCCGAACGAGCTGACCACGAAGGCCCGCTGGTACAGCGCCTCGTGAGCCAGCACGCTGGCATGCGGCACATCGTCGTAGACCAGGTGTTCATAGACCTCGTCACTGATCAGGTAGATGTCGCGATCGGCGATCAACGCGGCCAACTGATCCAGTTCGGCATGACTGATCAGTGCCCCACTGGGGTTGTGCGGCGTGTTGAGGATGATCATCCGCGTACGCGGGCTCAGGGCGTCCTCGAGTCTCTGCCAATCGATCGCGAAATCATCGAGCCCCAGTTGCACGTGGATACAGCGTCCACCGGCCAGCTCCACCGAAGGCTCGTAGCTGTCGTAACAGGGATCGAAGACGATGACCTCGTCGCCAGGCTGGATCACCGCCTGGATCGCACAGAAGATGCCTTGGGTCGCGCCAGGGGTGATGGTCACTTCCGCATCGGCGTTCACATGAACGCCATAACTGCTGAAGATCTTCGCCGCCACCTGCTGGCGCAGGGCTGGCAGACCGGTCATCGGCGCATACTGGTTGTGGCCACTGGCGATATGCCGGCCGACCGCGTCGCGCAAGGCCTGCGGGCCATCGAAATCCGGGAAACCCTGGGACAGGTTCAATGCACCGGTTTCCGCGGCGAGCTGGGACATCCGGGTGAAGATGGTGGTGCCGACATTCGGCAACTTGCTGGTGATCATGGGGCCGTTTTCCCTGCTGAACATCCGGCGCTACACGGCACGGGAGGATTCGAGGATAACGTATCCGCCAGGCATGAAAAAGGGCGCCAGGGGCGCCCTCTTCCGAGTCCGGGATCAGCGCTTGTCGCGGCGCTTTTTCTCGGCTTTCTTGTGGTGCGACATCAAGCGACGCTTCTTGTTGACCTGGCGGTCGGTCAGCGTGTTCTTGTTGCCCTCGTACGGGTTGTCGCCGCCCTTGAACTCGATGCGGATCGGCGTACCGACCAGCTTCAGCACACGGCGATAGGTGTTTTCCAGATACCGCACATACGATTTCGGAACCTTCTCGACCTGGTTGCCGTGGATCACGATCAGCGGCGGGTTGGCACCACCGAGGTGGGCATAGCGCAGCTTGATCCGACGGTTGTTGACCATCGGCGGCGCGTGCTCGGACACCGCGTCCTCGAGGATCTGGGTCAGGCGGCTGGTCGGCCAACGGGTCACCGCCGACTTGAACGAGTTCTGCACCGACTGGTACAGGTTGCCCACGCCGGTACCGTGCAACGCCGAAATGAAGTGGATGTCGGCGAAGTCGACGAAGAACAGTCGGCGTTCCAGCTCGGTCTTCACGTAGTCACGCTCGCCCGGGGTCATGCCGTCCCACTTGTTCAGCGCGATAACGATCGCCCGACCGGACTCCAGGGCGAAACCGAGCAGGTTCAGGTCGTGGTCGACCACGCCTTCGCGGGCGTCCATGACGAAAATCACCACGTTGGCGTCCTTGATCGCCTGCAGGGTCTTTACCACGGAGAATTTTTCGACTTCCTCGTGGATCTTGCCGCGCTTGCGCACGCCGGCGGTGTCGATCAGCGTGTACTTCTCCTCGTTGCGTTCGAACGGGATGTAGATGCTGTCGCGGGTAGTGCCGGGCTGGTCATAGACGATCACCCGGTCTTCACCGAGCATGCGGTTGACCAAGGTCGACTTGCCGACGTTCGGCCGGCCGATGATAGCGATCTTGATGCCATCCTTCTCGCTCGGACCAGGAATGCGCTTGGCTTCCTCGCCTTCGGCAACCTCTTCCTCTTCGCCCTCTTGCGGCTCTTCCTCGTCGTCTTTCGGGAACTCGCTCAGGGCGACTTCCAGCATCTGGGTGATGCCACGACCGTGGGCACCGGCGATCGGAATCGCATCGCCCAGACCCATCGGGCTGAACTCGGCACGGGCCATGTCCGGATCGATGTTGTCGATCTTGTTGGCAACCACGTAGGAACGCTTGTTGCGCTTGCGCAGGTGTTCGCCAATCATCTGGTCGGCGGCGGTGTAGCCGGCCTTGGCATCCACCAGGAACAGCACGACATCGGCTTCTTCAATGGCCAGCAGCGACTGCTCGGCCATTTTCTCGTCCATGCCATGCTCGTCGCCGGAGATACCGCCGGTGTCGATCACAATATAGGAGCGCCCCTGCCACTTTGCCTCACCGTACTGGCGATCACGGGTCAGACCGGACAGGTCGCCAACGATGGCGTCACGACTGCGGGTCAGGCGGTTGAACAAGGTGGACTTGCCGACGTTCGGTCGGCCCACCAGGGCGATTACGGGAACCATGCGGCTCTCCACTTCGTTATTTCAGAAAATACAAAAGCCGCTGCATGGCAGCGGCTGGTGCTCGGGGGCGACGCCGGAAGGTGTCGCAAACCTCGCAAAGCGAGGCCGCTTGGGGATTCCCCCAAGCATAGTCAAAGCCTTACTTGATGGTCAGGGCTTCCAGTTTGCCGCTGTTGCCATACACGTAGATCATGTCACCCACCACCAGCGGACGAACCCGCAGGCCGTCGCTGTCGATGCGTTCGCGACCGACGAAACGACCGTCCACCTGGCTCAGCAGGTGCAGGTAGCCTTCGAAGTCGCCGACCGCCACGTAGCTGGAGAACACTTCCGGTGCCGACAGCTGGCGACGCGCCAGGGAGTCGTTGCTCCAGATGGCGGTGGTCGAACGCTCGTCGACGCCTTCGACGGTGCCCGAGGCCAGCGCGACATAGACGCTACCGAAGCCCTGGGCGACGCCCGCGTAGCTGGAGGCATCACGCTGCCAGAGTACACGGCCGCTTTCCAGATCCAGGGCGGCCATGCGGCCCTGGTAGCTGGCGACATACAAGGTACCGCCGGACAGCAGCAGGCCACCGTCGATATCGACCACACGCTCCAGCTCGGAGCGACCTTGCGGAATGGCCACGCGGGTTTCCCATGCCGGCACGCCGTTCTGGGTATCCAGGGCGACGACCTTGCCAGTCGACAGGCCAGCCACCGCCAGGTGGTTGGTCACCAACGGTGCACCGGTGCCACGCAAGGTCAAGACTGCCGGCGAGCTGTCGTACAACCAGCGCTGGTTACCGGTGGAAGCGTCGAGGCCGATCACGCGGTCATCCTGGGTCTGGACCACCACCACGTCACCATTGTTCGCCGGTGCGGACAGCACTTCGCTGGTCACGTGGGAGCGCCATTTCTCTTCGCCGCTGCTGGCATCCAGGGCAATGATCTCGCCCTTGAGGGTACCCAGCAACACCAGGCCGTAGCCGACGCCGACACCACCGGATACCGGCAGCTCCAGGTCCTTCTTCCACTTCACGTCGCCATTCATGCGATCCATGGCCACCACCACGCCACTGTCGTCGGCGGCGTAGAGGGTGTCGCCATCAACGGCGGGAACCAGCATGTTGTAGATCTTGCCCTGGCCATCACCGATGGAGCGGCTCCACTGCTTCTGCAGAACCACTTCTTCCTTGAAGGAAGTCAGCTCGGCCGGTGGCAGTTCTTTCTTGCTGTTGCTGCTGCAACCCGCGGCCAGAATGGCCAGGGCCAGCAATGCTGCATGTTTCCAACGGATCACGTCACGCATCCCCTTTGGCCAAGTCGTCGAGCTTGATTTGTAAGCCACCGACCGCCGCTTCATCGGAAAGCGCCGCCTTGGCCTTTTGGTACGCAGCATGGGCTTCATCGTTACGACCCAGTTGAACCAGCAGGTCCCCCTTGAGTTCTTCACGACTGGCCAGGAACGCCTTGTCAGCATCGCCGACGAGCAGTTTCAGTGCATCGTCAGCCTTGTTCTGTGCAGCCAGTACCTGAGCCAGGCGCTGGCGCGCAACTTCACCCAGGGTGCCGTTGACCGGCTTGTCGACCACCGCCTTGAGCTCGGTAGCTGCGTCATCCAACTTGCCGGTATCGACCGCGACTTTCGCGACGAACAGGCTACCGTATTGCGCGTAGGCGGTGCCGCCATACTGGGTATTGAGCTTGCCGGCCAGATCGGCGACGCGCGCCGGATCAGGCTTGCCGTCAGGCGTCAGGGTGCTTTCCAGCAGTTCCTGATAGAGCACCGAGGCACCTTGCGACTGGTTGTTCTGGTACTTGTGCCAGGCCTGCCAGCCGAACACCACCACTAGCGCCAGCAGGCCGCCGGTGACCAGGGGCTTGCCGTTACGCTGCCACCATTCCTTCATCTCGGCTACGTGATCATCTTCGGAACTCGACACCCCAATACTCCTTATTCTCTAAATCGGCTGTTTTACAGCTTCAACCCTGCACGACGCAGGTGGACAAGTGCTCGGAAAGAGCATCCCAGGCAATGCTTTGTTGCTCGCCCTGGCCACGCAGGGGTTTGAAACCTACCACTTGCTGAGCCAATTCGTCGTCTCCGAGGATCAAGGCGTACAGCGCACCACTCTTGTCAGCTTTCTTGAACTGGCTCTTGAAGCTACCGGCACCGGCGTTGATCTGCAAACGCAGGTTCGGCAACTGGTCACGAACCTTCTCGCTCAGGGCCAGCGCCGCCAGTTCTGCAGCCTCGCCGAAGGCGCAGAGGTACACGTCGACCTGCCGGGAAATCTCTTCAGGCACCTGCTCCAGGGTTTCCAGCAGCAGGATCAGGCGCTCGATACCCATGGCGAAACCAACGCCAGGGGTCGGCTTGCCGCCCATCTGCTCGACCAGGCCGTCGTAGCGACCACCGGCACAGACGGTGCCCTGGGCACCCAACTGGTCGGTGACCCACTCGAACACGGTCTTGCTGTAGTAATCCAGGCCACGGACCAGCTTGGGGTTGATCACATAGGGAATGCCGGCTGCATCAAGACGGGCCTTGAGGCCTTCGAAGTGCAGGCGCGACTCTTCATCGAGGTAGTCGGCCAGCTTCGGCGCATCCACCAATACCGCCTGGGTGTCGACGTTCTTGGTGTCGAGCACGCGCAGCGGGTTGGTCTTGAGACGACGCTGGCTGTCTTCGTCCAGTTGCTCGAAGCGCGCGGAAAGATACTCCACCAGCGCCTCGCGATAGCGACCACGGGACTCGCTGGTGCCCAGGCTGTTGAGCTCCAGCTTGACCGCGTTGCGGATGCCCAGCAGGCCCCACAGGCGCCAGGTCAGCACGATCAGCTCGGCGTCGATGTCCGGACCGTCGATATTGAACACTTCGCAGCCAATCTGGTGGAACTGGCGATAACGGCCTTTCTGCGGACGTTCGTGACGGAACATCGGGCCGATGTACCAGAGCTTCTGCTGCTGGCCGCCACCACTGATGCCGTGCTCCAGCACCGCACGCACGCAGGCCGCGGTGCCTTCCGGACGCAGGGTCAGCGAATCGCCGTTGCGGTCCTCGAAGGTGTACATCTCTTTTTCGACGATGTCGGTCACTTCGCCGATGGAGCGCTTGAACAGCTCGGTGAACTCGACGATCGGCATGCGGATCTGCTTGTAACCGTAGTTATCCAGCAGACGCGCAACGGTGCCTTCGAAATAGCGCCAGAGCGGCGTCTGCTCAGGCAGGATGTCGTTCATGCCACGAATGGCTTGCAGGGACTTGCTCACAGATATTCCTTAAATTCTTCGATCAGCCGCGGGCGATGACTGCCGCGTCGGCTTCGACCTTTTCGGCCGCCTTCTGCCGGATCAGCTTTTCCAGCTCATCCACCAGGTTGTCATTCGTCAGTTTCTGCGACGGCTTGCCGTCGATGTAGATCAGGTTCGGCGTACCGCCGGTCAGCCCGACATGGGCTTCCTTGGCTTCACCGGGGCCATTCACCACACAGCCGATCACCGCGACATCCAGCGGCACCAGCAGGTCTTCCAGGCGCCCTTCCAGCTCGTTCATGGTCTTGACCACATCGAAATTCTGCCGCGAGCAGCTCGGGCAGGCGATGAAGTTGATCCCACGGGACCGCAGGTGCAGGGACTTGAGAATGTCGTAGCCGACTTTCACTTCCTCGACCGGGTCAGCCGCCAACGAGATGCGAATAGTATCGCCAATCCCTTCGGCCAGCAGCATACCGAGGCCGACCGCCGATTTCACCGTACCTGAACGCAAACCGCCAGCCTCGGTGATACCCAGGTGCAGCGGCTGGATGATTTCCTTGGCCAGCAGGCGGTAGGCTTCCACCGCCATGAACACGTCGGAGGCCTTCACACTGACCTTGAAGTCTTGGAAATTCAGGCGTTCCAGGTGTTCCACATGGCGCAAGGCGGACTCTACCAGCGCAGCCGGGGTCGGTTCGCCGTATTTTTTCTGCAGGTCCTTTTCCAGGGAGCCGGCATTGACGCCGATCCGGATCGGGATTCCGCGATCGCGGGCCGCGTCGACCACCGCGCGCACCCGATCTTCACGACCGATGTTGCCGGGGTTGATCCGCAGGCAGTCCACACCCAACTCGGCTACCCGCAGGGCGATCTTGTAGTCGAAGTGGATATCGGCAACCAGCGGCACCTTGACCTGCTGCTTGATCCGGCCGAAGGCCTCTGCAGCATCCATGTCCGGCACGGAAACCCGGACGATGTCGACGCCAGCCGCTTCCAGGCGGTTGATCTGGGCCACGGTGGCCGCGACATCATTGGTGTCGCTGTTGGTCATGCTCTGTACCGCGATGGGCGCATCACCGCCCACCGGCACCGAGCCGACCCAGATTTTGCGCGATTCGCGACGCTTGATTGGTGATTCGCCGTGCATGACTTATTGACCTAGCTTCAGGCGAGCAGTCTCGCCGCTGGTGAACGGGGCGACATCGACCGCCTGCCCGTTGTAGGTGACCTGTGCGCCCTTGGCGTAGCCCAGGCGGACTGCGAATGGCGGCTTGCCGCTGACTTCGAGCGAGTCGCCCTTGCGCTTTAGACCACTGAACAGAACCTTGCCACCGCCGTCGGTAACCTGGGTCCAGCAGTCGGCGATGAAGGTCACGTGAACCTGCCCGGCGCCGGCTACCGGTGCACTGACTGCGGCGGCGGGTGCGCTCGGCGCGCCATTGACTGGAGCACTTGGCGATACCGGCGAAACCGGGCTTGGTGCTGGCTGTGCAGGCACCACCAGCGATTGCGCAGCATGCGGTACTGGCACCACGGCCGGGGCCGCCGCTGGAGCGGTGGGCGCCGGGCTGGCTTCAGCAGCCGGTGCGGCCGGTTCGTCGTCCGGGTTGGACTGGTTCTGCGCGACAGCCTGGTCTTCCGGCTCGTCGATCGGATGAATCTGCGTGGTGCCGTCGGCGCTTTCGACTTCGACGTGCTCCATGCTGATCGCTGCCTGATCCTTGGTGCGCTGGCTGGTCTGGTCCTGCCACCAGACAAAACCGCCGCCGATCACGGCAATAAGCAGCAACAAACTGACAATTCGCAAAATGGTATGGGAAACCCGCACCGGCTCTTCGATACGACCGAGGGCGTGGACGTTGCTGCCCTGGGAATCGGTACCGGTGCACTGGTCGAACTGCTGCACCAGCACGGTCTGGTCCATGCCCAACAGTTTAGCGTACGCACGGATGTAACCGCGGGCAAAGGTATGCCCCGGCAGCTTGTCGAAGGCACCGGCCTCCAGATTGCTCAGGGAGCTACTGGTCAGGTTGAGCTTCAGGGCCACCTCGGCCAGCGTCCAACCATTGCTTTCGCGGGCCTGACGCAGGGTCTCACCGGGATTTACGCGAGTGGCTGCTACAACTTCTGGATGCGCCGCTTTCATCATTGCTCCGACAGGTATTGCTGATATTCCGGCGTACCGGGATAGAGTCGTTTTAATTGCAGGCCGTAACTGGCGACCTTGTCACGATCTTCGTAAATCTTCGCCAGGCGAACACCGAGCAGCAGACTACGGGCATTCTGCTCGCTGAGCTGGCTGAACTGCTCGTAATAATCACGCGCGGGCACATAATGCCTGTCTTCGTAAGACAACTCAGCCATTTCCAGCAAGGCACGTGGTTGCTGGCGATTGAGTCGCAGGGACTTGTCCATGTTCTGCCGGGCCAGTTCGCGATCGCCCAGGGCCAGGGCGGTCAGGCCGAGGTTCTCGTAGACCCGCGAACGCTCGGGGTAAAGACTGTCGGCAGCGGCTTGTTCGAAGCGCTCGTAGGCCTGCTTGTACTGCTTGCGCTCGTACAGGAAGCCACCGTAGTTGTTGAGAATCCGCGCATCATTCGGGCGCGAGGACAGCGCCTTGCGAAAATGCTGGTCGGCCAGGTCCCATTCCATTTCGGCCTGGAACACCAGCGCCAGGGCGGCATTGGCGTCGGCGTCGGAGCTGCTCAGCTCGAGGGCTTTCTTGAGCGGCACCTTGGCCTGCTCGGTCTGGCCCTGCTGCAGGTAGCCGAGCCCCAGTTGCACATACGCATTGCGCGCTTCATCACGCCCCTTGCCGGTACTCATCGGATCGACATTGCCTGTCGAAACGCAGCCGGCCAGCAGGCCGACGAACAGTACGAGGAGCGCTACGCGCAGGGTCATGGAGTTCCTCTCTCAGGTTCAGCTCAGGTTCGGCTCGAAGCGCTACGCGGCATATCGGCATCGGCGCTCAGTTCACGCACGGCGATATAACGTTCGCTGCGACGGGTGCGGTCCAGCACCTGCCCGACCAACTGCCCGCAGGCAGCATCGATGTCTTCACCGCGGGTGGTGCGCACGGTGACGTTGTAGCCAGCCTGGTGCAGCAGATCCTGGAAGCGCCGGATCGCGTTGTTGCTAGGACGCTCGTAACCCGAATGCGGGAACGGGTTGAACGGGATCAGGTTGATCTTGCACGGCGTATCCTTGAGCAGCTCGATCATCTCGACCGCATGCTCGACCTGGTCGTTCACATCCTTGAGCAGGGTGTACTCGACGGTCAGGACGCGCTTCTCGCCCAGGGTGTCCATGTAGCGACGGCACGACTCGAGCAGCATCTTGAGCGGGTACTTCTTGTTGATCGGTACCAGCTGGTTGCGCAGTGCATCGTTCGGCGCGTGCAGCGACAGCGCCAGGGACACGTCGATGTGCTGGGCCAGCACGTCGATCATCGGTACCACGCCGGAGGTCGACAGGGTCACGCGGCGCTTGGAGATGCCGTAGCCCAGGTCGTCCATCATCAGGCGCATGGCGGCGATGACGTTGTCGAAGTTCAGCAGCGGTTCGCCCATGCCCATCATCACCACGTTGGTGATGGCACGGTCGATGGAGGCCGGAATGCTGCCAAAGGATTTGTTGGCAATCCACACCTGGCCGATCACTTCGGCGGCGGTGAGGTTGCTATTGAAGCCTTGCTTGCCGGTGGAGCAGAAACTGCAGTCCAGGGCACAGCCTGCCTGGGACGAAACGCATAAGGTACCGCGCTTGCCCTGGGGAATGTAGACGGTCTCGACGCAACTGCCGGACGCCACGCGTACCACCCATTTGCGGGTGCCGTCGCTGGAGATGTCCTCGCTGACGATTTCGGGACCACGAACTTCGGCAACAGCCTTGAGCTTTTCGCGCAAGGCCTTGCTGACGTTCGTCATGGCGTCGAAATCGTCGACGCCAAAGTGGTGAATCCACTTCATTACCTGACCGGCACGGAAACGCTTCTCCCCGATCGAGTCGAAGAATTTCTCCATTTCCGGCTGGGTCAGCCCCAGCAGGTTGGTTTTCACAGCAGATGTAGTCATGGATTCACCTTCACTCGTCAGCCGTGGCTTAGCGAGTGGTTACTTCGGTAGCAGCGAAGAAGTAAGCGATTTCGCGAGCAGCGGCGGCTTCGGAGTCCGAGCCGTGAACGGCGTTGGCGTCGATGGATTCAGCGAAGTCGGCGCGGATAGTGCCTGGAGCAGCTTCCTTAGGGTTGGTGGCGCCCATCAGCTCGCGGTTACGAACGATAGCGTTTTCGCCTTCCAGAACCTGAACGACAACCGGGCCGGAAGTCATGAAGGCAACCAGGTCAGCGAAGAAACCACGAGCGCTGTGCTCAGCGTAGAAGCCTTCGGCTTCGGCTTTCGACAGTTGCTTGAGTTTCGAAGCAACAACGCGCAGGCCGGCTTTTTCGAAACGGGTGGTAATTTCGCCGATGACGTTTTTTGCAACAGCGTCAGGCTTGATGATGGAGAAAGTGCGTTGAACAGCCATGGTGTAACTCCAGAAACGATAATTTGCGAAAAATTAAACCCGCGAATTATACGCGGGTTCTTGGGTATTGCCTAACTCGGGTATTGCTTGATCTTACCGCCGGATCAGTCGCGTTCTTCGATCCAGTGGGCCTGGATGGCCTCCAGTACCTTCTCGCCACAATGTTCCGGTTTATCATCGAACTCCGGCAACTCCATGACCCACTTGCGCAGATCGACGAAATTGACCGCTATCGGGTCGATATCCGGCTTGCTTTCAGCCAGTTGGATGGCAATTTCCAGCACATCAGTCCACTTCAGACTCATGATATGTCCTTGACTCAGTGCGGCGCTTCGGCAGCGTGGTTCAGCGAATACTTGGGAATCTCGACCGTCAGGTCCTCGGTGCCGACAATCGCCTGGCAAGCCAGGCGGGACTGGGCTTCCAGCCCCCATGCACGGTCGAGGAAGTCCTCTTCCAGTTCGTCGGCCTCTTCCAGCGAATCGAAGCCCTCGCGAATGATGCAATGGCAGGTGGTGCATGCACAGACGCCACCACAGGCACTTTCCATCTCGATGTGATGCTCATGGGCCAGATCGAGGATGGAAGTACCGGGCTCGGCCTCGACCACCATGCCATCCGGGCAAAACTTTTCATGGGGCAGAAAAATGACCTGCGGCATCGTTATTCCTCAATCTCGTTCAGGTTGCGTCCGGCCAGCGCGGCTTTCACCGTCGAATCCAGGCGGCGGGCCGCAAAGGCATCGGTCACTTGCGACAGACGCTTGGTCTGCTGCTCGATGGCATGGCCATCGGTTCTCTTTATCAGTTCGCTCAGTTCCTGCACCTGCAGCTCGATGACCATGCGCTCTTCGGCGTCGAGCAGGCGCTCGCCATCAGCCTCCAGGGCGCCCTGCACCGCCTCGACCAGACGCTGGGCATCGACCTGCTGCTCGCGCAGCACGCGGGCAACCTTGTCGTCGCCGGCATACTGGAACGAATCCTTGAGCATCCGGGTGATTTCACCGTCGGTCAGGCCATAGGATGGCTTGACCTGGATGCTCGCCTCGACGCCCGAACCCAATTCGCGAGCGGAGACACTGAGCAGGCCATCGGCATCGACCTGGAAGGTCACGCGGATCTTCGCCGCGCCAGCGACCATCGCCGGGATACCACGTAGTTCGAAGCGCGCCAGCGAGCGGCAGTCACTGATCAATTCACGCTCGCCTTGCAGCACGTGAATCGCCATGGCCGTCTGGCCATCCTTATAGGTAGTGAAATCCTGGCCGCGAGCCACGGGAATGGTGGTGTTGCGCGGAATCACCTTCTCCATCAGGCCGCCCATGGTCTCAAGCCCCAGGGACAGTGGAATGACGTCCAGCAGCAGCAATTCGCCACCTTCGCGCTTGTTGCCGGCCAGGGTATCGGCCTGGATTGCGGCACCAATGGCCACCACCTGATCCGGGTCGATCTCGGTCAGCGGCTGACGACCGAACATCTCGGCCACTGCCTCGCGAACACGCGGGACGCGGGTCGAACCACCGACCATGACCACCGCGTGCACGTCTTCGAGCTCGACGTTCGAGTCCCGCACGGCGCGGCGGCAGGCCTTGAGGCTGCGAGCGACCATCGGTTCGATCAGGACATCGAAAGTTTCGCGGGTCAGTTGCGCACGCCAGTCACCATAGACGACTTCGACGGCTGCGGCATCAGTCAGCGCTTCCTTGGCTGCACAGGCGGCCTGCAACAGGCTACGCTGGGCACCTGGATCCAGGTTCACCGACAACCCGGCCTGCTCGATGATCCAGCCGGCGATCGCATGGTCGAAATCGTCGCCACCCAGGGCACTGTCGCCACCGGTGGCCAGGACTTCGAAAACCCCGCCGGTCAGGCGCAGGATGGAAATATCGAACGTACCGCCGCCCAGGTCATAGATCGCCACCACACCTTCGGCATGCTGGTCCAGGCCATAGGCTACTGCCGCGGCAGTCGGCTCATTGAGCAGGCGCAGGACGTTCAGGCCGGCCAGACGGGCCGCATCCTTGGTCGCCTGGCGCTGGGCGTCGTCGAAATAGGCCGGCACGGTGATCACCGCACCGACCAGCTCGCCACCCAGGGTCGCCTCGGCGCGCTGGCGCAGTACCCGCAGAATATCGGCGGAGACTTCGACCGGGCTCTTCGGACCCTGCACGGTGTCGATGAACGGCATGTGCGACTCGCCACCGACAAAGCGGTAAGGCAGTTGCTCGCCCAATTGCTTGACGTCCGACAGGCCACGCCCCATCAGGCGCTTGACCGACAGCACGGTATTGAGCGGATCACTGGAAGCCGCCAGACGGGCCGACTGGCCTACCTCGACGCGATCGGCGTGGTAGCGTACCGCGGACGGCAGGATCACCTGCCCGTCGGCATCGGCCAGGGGCTCGGAAAGACCACTGCGCAATGCAGCGACCAGCGAATTGGTAGTGCCCAGGTCAATCCCCACCGCCAGACGACGCTGGTGCGGCTGTGGGCTTTGGCCTGGTTCGGCGATCTGCAGTAGGGCCATGGTTATCTGGACTTATCTGAATATCAGGCGTGCGGCAGCACGGGGGTTAATCGTCGAGGCGCTCTTCTAACTGGCGCACTTCGTAGGTGAGCTTGTCGAGGAATTGCATGCGCCGCATCAGGCGTTCGGCCTGTTCGCGTTGCGCGGCATCATTCCAGCAAGCTGCGAAGCTTTCGTTCAACGCATCCTGGGCCGCCTTCAAGCGCCGCTTGAAAGCGGCAATACCCGGCAGGTCGGCATCGTCCTGCAGATCCTCGAGCTCTTCACGCCATTGCATCTGCTGCATGAGGAAATCAGGATCGTGCACGGTGACTTCCACCGGCACCTCGCCGCCATTCATCGCCAGCAGGTAACGCGCGCGCTTGGGCGGGCTCTTGAGGGTCTGGTAGGCCTCATTGAGGCTGGCGGAACGCTCCAGCGCCAGGCGCTGCTCACGCTCGGATGCATCGGCGAAACGGTCCGGATGGACGGCGCGCGCCAACTCACGGTAGCGCGCGGCCAACTGATCGAGGTCCAGCGTGAAGCCAGGTTGCAGCTCGAACAAAGCGAAATGACAAGGAGTACCCACGAATAGCCTCAGACGTTGAAGCTTTCGCCGCAGCCACACTCACCGCGCACGTTGGGGTTGTTGAACTTGAAGCCTTCGTTCAACCCTTCCTTGACGAAATCCAGCTCGGTGCCATCAAGGTAGGCCAGACTCTTCGGGTCGATGATCACTTTTTCACCGTGACTCTCGAACACCTGGTCTTCCGCCACCACCTCGTCGACGAACTCCAGCACGTAGGCAAGGCCGGAACAGCCTGTGGTGCGAACACCCAGGCGAATGCCTTCACCCTTGCCGCGCCCGTCGAGGGAGCGTCGCACGTGTCGAGCAGCCGCTTCTGTCATGCTGATAGCCATCGGGGACTCCTTAGCTTTTCGCTCAAATCTTCAACGCCGGATCGATCAGATCAGGCCTTTCTTCTGCTTGTAGTCGCGAACGGCAGCCTTGATGGCGTCTTCGGCGAGTACGGAGCAGTGGATCTTCACTGGCGGCAGAGCCAGTTCTTCGGCCAGCTGAGTGTTCTTGATGGTCTCTGCTTCATCCAGAGTCTTGCCCTTCATCCACTCGGTAGCCAGGGAGCTGGAGGCGATAGCCGAACCGCAGCCGTAGGTCTTGAACTTGGCATCTTCGATGATGCCCTGCTCGTTGACCTTGATCTGCAGGCGCATAACGTCACCGCACGCCGGGGCGCCGACCATGCCGGTACCGACATCCGGATCCTCGGCATTCATCTTGCCGACGTTGCGCGGGTTTTCGTAGTGGTCGATGACCTTTTCACTGTAAGCCATGGTACTTATTCCTCACTCATCAGGGCCGCTCTCGACCCTGCAGCTACGCCAGACATCATTTGCCGCGTCGCTACAGGACCTGTATGTGGCGGCTTCTTTATTTAGTGTGCCGCCCACTCGATTTTCGAGATATCGACGCCATCCTTGAACATGTCCCACAGCGGCGACAGGGCGCGCAGCTTGGTGACTGCCTCGCAGACCTTCTGCGCGGCGTAATCGATTTCTTCCTCGGTGGTGAAGCGGCCGAAGGTGAAACGGATCGAGCTGTGTGCCAGTTCGTCGTTGCGGCCCAGGGCGCGCAGTACGTACGAAGGTTCCAGCGAAGCCGAGGTACAGGCCGAACCGGAGGAGACCGCCAGGTCCTTGAGCGCCATGATCAGCGACTCGCCTTCGACGTAGTTGAAGCTCAGGTTCAGGTTGTGCGGTACGCGAGCGGTCATGCTGCCGTTGACGTACAGCTCTTCCAGATGCTCGACCTGCTTGAAGAAACGGTCGCTCAGGGCCTTGATGCGCACGTTCTCGGCAGCCATGTCTTCCTTGGCCACGCGGAAGGCTTCACCCATGCCGACGATCTGGTGGGTCGCCAGGGTGCCGGAACGCATGCCGCGCTCGTGACCGCCGCCGTGCATGGTCGCCTCGAGGCGCACACGCGGCTTGCGGCTGACGTACAACGCACCGATGCCTTTCGGACCATAGGTCTTGTGGGCGGAGAAGGACATCAGGTCGACCTTCAGCTTCTGCAGGTCGATCTCGACCTTGCCGGTCGATTGGGCTGCGTCAACGTGGAACAGCACACCGCGCGAGCGGGTCAGCTCGCCAATGGCGGCGATGTCGTTGACGGTGCCGATTTCGTTGTTCACGTGCATGATCGACACCAGGATGGTGTCTTCGCGCAATGCGGCTTCGATCATGGCCGGAGTGATCAGGCCATCTTCACCTGGCTCGATGTAGGTAACTTCGAAACCTTCGCGCTCCAGTTGGCGCGTGGTGTCGAGGACCGCCTTGTGCTCGATCTTGCTGGTGATCAGGTGCTTGCCCTTGGTGTGGTAGAAATGCGCAACACCCTTGATCGCCAGGTTGTCGGACTCGGTGGCACCGGAAGTCCAGACGATTTCACGCGGGTCGGCATTGACCAAGTCAGCGACCTGGCGACGGGCGTTTTCCACGGATTCCTCGGCTTTCCAGCCGAACACATGGGAACGCGAGGCCGGGTTACCGAAGTTTCCGTCGACCAGCAGGCATTCACTCATCTTTTGCGCAACACGCGGATCAACCGGGGTTGTCGCGGAGTAATCAAGGTAAATCGGCAATTTCATGGACTATCTCCTAAATCAGGCTGGCTGGCGCACCGCTGGCTCTTTGGCTGTCATTCGACGGCGGACGCTTCGATCTTATCCAGGCGCGGCGCCTTGCTATTACAGCGGCGCTGGTCCTGACGCTGGGCGACCTCTTGCACTTCACGGCGAGTGACAAGGTCCGCCAGACTGATACCACTGAGAAATTCGTGGATCTGCAGGCTGAGGTCGCACCACAGGTGGTGGGTCAGGCAGGTGTCGCCAGAGTGGCAATCACCCAGCCCCTGGCATTTGGTGGCATCGACCGATTCATTCACGGCATCGATCACCTGGGCGACCTGGATCCCCTGCATGTCCCGCGACAGCTGGTAGCCGCCACCCGGACCACGGACGCTGGAAACCAGGTTGCTGCGGCGCAGCTTGGCGAACAGCTGTTCGAGGTAGGACAGGGAGATGCCTTGGCGCTCGGAGATATCGGCCAGGGACACCGGCCCGTGTTGCGCGTGCAACGCCAGGTCGAGCATGGCGGTCACGGCGTATCGGCCTTTTGTAGTCAGTCGCATGGACAATTACCACGGAGTTACGGAATGGGTACGAGTATGCGATTCCCGAGTATTTAAGTCAACTATAAGACCTAGTACTTTAGTCAGGTTTACCCGTAAAAGAGCGCGCGTATTGTAGCAAAGTCCGCGCGTAATGGCATCGCGCTAGACCGATGGTTTTTTTGCTGGCGCTTATAAAGCTTCGCGGGCAAGCCTCGCTCCTACAGGGCAAGGTCGTACAGACATGTGCACGACCATCTGCAGGAGCTGGGCTTGCCCGCGAATTAGGCCCGAAAGCCCAATACAGATCAGCCGGCCTTGGCCTCGTCTTCGGCCTTCACCTCGGCAAAGCCCTCGCAATGCAACTCAGGGAGATCCTTGGCGCAGTAGTTGCTGCCCAGGTCCTTCAGCGCGCCACACATCCCTTCCAGGCGCCCATCGACCGCCTGCAAATGATCGAGCATCTGCGCGATGGCCCGCGCCACCGGGTCCGGCATGTCACCACTGACACCGTAGGCGTCAAAGCCAAGTTTCTCGGCCATCGCCTTGCGCTTGGCTTCCTGCTCGTCATCGGATTTCATGATGATCCGCCCTGGAATGCCGACCACCGTAGCACCCGCCGGCACCGCCTTGGTCACCACCGCATTGGAACCGACCTTCGCCCCGGCACCGACCGTGAACGGCCCGAGCACCTTGGCCCCAGCACCCACGACCACGCCATCTTCCAACGTCGGATGGCGCTTGCCTTTGTTCCAACTGGTGCCGCCCAGGGTCACGCCCTGATAGATCGTCACATCGTTGCCGATCTCGGCCGTCTCGCCAATCACGATACCCATGCCATGATCGATGAAGAACCGCCGCCCGACCTTGGCCCCCGGATGAATTTCGATACCGGTCAACCAGCGACCGAAGTTCGACACCACGCGCGCCAGCAGCTTCCAGTTGCGCGCCCACAACCAATGACTCAGGCGATGCAGCCAGATGGCGTGCATGCCGGGATAGCAGGTCAACACTTCAAAGGCATTGCGCGCCGCCGGGTCACGATGGAATACGCTTTGGATATCTTCACGCAAACGCTCGAACATCATCATTCCTTCCGCTTAAGGAGCTCGCCACGGGCCGCTTTCTGGGTTTCCGTGAGGATGCCACGCAATATATTCATTTCCACTCGGCTGACCGAGCTGCGTCCGTAAAGCCGGCGCAGGCGCGCCATCAGGTGCCGGGGTTTCTGCGGATCGAGGAACTCGATGGCTACCAGGGTCTGCTCCAGATGCTCATAGAAGCGCTCCAGCTCATCCATGGTGACCAACTCTTCGCCCGCGTCACCCTTCTCGACCTTGTGCGACCGACCTTCCAGCGCCAGCCAGGCCATGCGCACCTCGTAACTCAACACCTGCACCGCCGCCCCGAGGTTCAGCGAACTGAACGTAGGGTCCGATGGGATATGCACGTGATAATGACATCGCTGCAGCTCGTCATTGGTCAGGCCGGAGTCTTCACGACCGAACACCAAGGCGATTTGTGCATCCTTGGCCGCTTCTTCGACCACCTTCACCCCGCATTCGCGCGGCTCCAGCATCGGCCAGGGCAGGCTGCGGTCGCGGGCACTAGTGCCAAGCACCAGGGTGCAACCGGCCAACGCCTCCTCCAGGGTGGCGACGACCTGCGCGTTTTCAAGAATATCGGTGGCACCGGATGCCCGTGCGTCGGCTTCGCTCGACGGGAAGCTGCGTGGTTCGACCAGCACCAGGCGCGACAGCCCCATGTTCTTCATGGCTCGCGCAGCCCCGCCGATATTGCCCGGATGGCTGGTATTGACCAGGACGATACGAATATTTTGCAGCACGGCGAAGCGCTCTCGGACAAGGCAAAGGGGAGCAAATCTTACAGAAGCACTCAGGTTTGCGCCACGAAACCGAATGTCGTCCTTCTCCGGCAAGACTTTTCTGTTAGAATGTTCGGCTTTCTTTAACACTCTAGGTGAAATGTCCATGCAGCCCATGCTGAATATCGCGCTGCGCGCCGCCCGCGCCGCCAGTGAATTGATTTTCCGCTCCATCGAGCGCCTGGATACCATCAAGGTCGACGAAAAAGACGCCAAGGACTACGTGTCCGAGGTTGATCGTGCTGCCGAGCAGAAAATCATCGACGCTCTGCGCAAAGCGTATCCGACCCACGCCATCCGCGGCGAAGAAACCGGCTTCCACGCCGGCAGCGGCGAAGGCGAAGACTACCTGTGGATCATCGACCCACTCGATGGCACCACCAACTTCCTGCGTGGCATTCCACACTTCGCGGTCAGCATCGCCTGCAAATACCGCGGCCGCCTGGAGCACGCCGTGGTCCTCGACCCGGTTCGCCAGGAAGAATTCACCGCCAGCCGTGGCCGTGGCGCCCAATTGAACGGTCGTCGCCTGCGCGTCAGCCCGCGCACCAGCCTCGACGGCGCCCTGCTGGGTACCGGCTTCCCGTTCCGCGACGACCAGATGGACAACCTGGACAACTACCTGGGAATGTTCCGTGCCCTGGTCGGCCAGACCGCCGGCATCCGCCGCGCAGGTTCCGCCTCCCTGGACCTGGCCTACGTCGCCGCCGGTCGCTTCGATGCATTCTGGGAATCGGGCCTGTCCGAGTGGGACATGGCAGCAGGCGCCTTGCTGATCCAGGAAGCTGGTGGCCTGGTGAGCGACTTCACCGGTGGTCACGACTTCCTCGAAAAAGGCCACATCGTTGCCGGTAACACCAAGTGCTTCAAGGCAGTACTGACGGCGATCCAGCCGCATCTGCCGGCTTCGCTGAAGCGCTAAGCGATAGCCAAAAAAAAGCACCCTACGGGGTGCTTTTTTTATGCCTGCAATGACCGACTACCAGCAAACCCTGTAGGAGCCGGGCTTGCCCACGAAGCTTCTGGCGATCCTGAGGATCGCCTTCGCGGCGGTTCGGCGCCCCGACAAACCCAGCTCCTACAAGAGGCAGCGACGCCGCCCAAGATTGATCACTGACCCGGCTGGGCCGGAGCCTGGCTCAGGACCAGGCGACCATCCTTGTCCACCGGAATCTGGTTGCCCGGATCACGATCCATGCGCACCCGACCTTCCTTGCCGTCGAGCTGATAACGCACGTCATAACCCACTACCTTGTCGCTGATATCGTTGACCGTGTTGCAGCGGGTCTGGGTCGTGGTGTAGGTGTCACGCTCCTGCATGCCCTCCTGCACCTTGTTCCCTGCATAACCACCGCCCACGGCACCGACCACTGTCGCCAGGGTCTTGCCCCGACCATTACCAACCAGGCTGCCGAGCAAGCCACCACCCACCGCACCCAACGCGGTACCGGCCAGGCGATGCTCGTCCTGCACCGGCTTCTGTCGAGTCACGGCCACATCCTTACAGACTTCGCGTGGCGTCTTCACCTGGGTCTTGACCGGTTCGACCGCCAACACTTGCGCATACTCAGGGCCGCTCTTCACCATGCTGTAGGTCGCAACAGCACCTCCGGCGGTGACACCGACAGCACCCAATACCGCACCCACCAGCAACGACTTGTTCACGTGAACCTCCTGACCATCACAAGCGGAATCTTTTCCGCATCTCTCCTAGCCTTGGAGCATGAAAAAAGGCGCGAGTTCAATACTCGCGCCTTTTCAGGTGACAGCCGGAGGGAGGACGGACGTCAAGGACGGTCGTCGATTTCCTTCTGGGTGTTGGCTGGAGGAATCAGATCCTCGCTGCTCAGGTTCAGCCAGATCAGCACCACGTTGGCGATGTAGATGGACGAGTAGGTACCCGCCATCACCCCGACGAACAGCGCCACGGAGAAACCGTGCAGGTTGTCACCGCCGAAGAACAACAGCGCGGCGATCGCCAGCAGGGTGGAAACCGAGGTCGCGATGGTGCGCAACAGGGTCTGAGTGGTCGAAATGTTGATGTTCTCGATCAGGCTGGCCTTGCGCAACACGCGGAAGTTCTCGCGAACCCGGTCGAATACCACGATGGTATCGTTGAGCGAGTAGCCAATGATCGCCAGCACCGCCGCCAGCACCGTCAGGTCGAAGGTGATCTGGAAGAACGACAGGATACCCACGGTCACTACCACGTCATGCACCAGCGAAACGATGGCGCCGACCGCGAACTTCCACTGGAAGCGGAAAGCCAGGTAGATCAGGACACCACCCAGCGCCAGGAGCATGCCAAGGCCACCCTGGTCGCGCAGCTCCTCACCCACCTGCGGGCCAACGAACTCGACGCGCTTGACCTGCGCCGGGTTGTCGCCGCCGACTTTCTGCAGCGCTTCCGCCACCTGATGACCCAGTTGCGGGTCTTCACCCGGCATCCGCACCAGCAGATCGGTGGTCGCACCGAAGCTCTGCACGATCGCCTCGTGATAACCCGCCTCACCCAGCTGCGCACGGACCTTGGTCACGTCCGCCGGACGCTCGTAGGTCAGCTCGATCAGCGTACCGCCGGTAAAGTCCAGACCGTAGTTCAAGCCCTTGTGGAACCAGCTGAACAACGCCAGAACGGTGAGGAGCACAGTGACGCCGAACGCAACGTTGCGAACGCCCATGAAGTTGATTGTACGTAACATGGCAGCCCCTTAAATCCACAACTTCTTGTAGTCACGACCGCCGAAGATCAGGTTGACCATCGCGCGGGTCACCATGATGGCCGTGAACATCGAGGTAAAGATCCCGAGGGACATGGTTACCGCAAAGCCCTTGACCGGGCCGGTTCCCATGGCGAACAGGATGCCGCCCACCAGCAGGCTGGTCAGGTTGGCGTCGACGATTGCCGTGTAGGCACGGTTGAAACCTTCGTTGATCGCCCGCTGAACCGACATGCCCGCAGCGATCTCTTCGCGAATCCGCGAGAAGATCAGTACGTTGGCGTCCACCGCCATACCCATGGTCAGCACGATACCGGCGATACCCGGCAGGGTCAGCGTCGCCCCCAGCAGGGACATCAGCGCCAGCAGCACGACCATGTTGAAGGCCAGGGCCACGGTGGCAATGATGCCGAAGAAGCGGTAGATGGCGATGATGAACAGCGAGACGAACAGCATGCCCCACAGCGACGCATCGATACCCTTGGTGATGTTGTCGGCACCCAGGCTCGGGCCAATGGTACGTTCTTCAGCGAAGTACATCGGTGCGGCCAGGCCACCGGCACGCAGCAGCAGCGCCAGCTCGGACGACTCGCCCTGGCCGTTCAGGCCGGTGATGCGGAACTGCGAACCCAGTGGCGACTGGATGGTCGCCAGGCTGATGATCTTCTTGTCTTCCTTGAAGCTCTGTACCGCCACTTCCTTCTCGACGCCGTCGACCACCTGCTTGGTGTAGGTGGTGACCGGACGCTGTTCGATGAAGATCACCGCCATCTGGCGACCGACGTTGGTGCGCGTGGCACGGCTCATCAGCTCGCCACCATGGCTATCCAGGTGGATGTTCACTTCCGGACTGCCATGCTCGCCGAAACCGGCCTTGGCATCGGTCACCTGGTCACCGGTGATGATCAGGCCACGCTCGATCAACGCAGGCGGACGCTTGCCTTCACGGAACTCGAATTCTTCGGAGGTCGCCTTCGACGCACCCGGCTCGGCGGCCAGACGGAACTCCAGGCTGGCGGTCTTGCCGAGGATCCGCTTGGCTTCCGCGGTGTCCTGCACGCCCGGCAGCTCGACCACGATGCGGTTGGCGCCCTGGCGCTGTACCAGCGGCTCGGCCACACCCAGTTCGTTGACGCGGTTACGTACCGTGGTCAAGTTCTGCTTGATCGAATATTCACGGATTTCCGCCAGCTTGGCCGGGGTCATCGCCAGACGCAGTACCGGCTGGCCATTGAGATCGGCCGGAACAATGTCGAAATCGTTGAAACCCTTGCGAATCAGGGCACGGGCCTGCTCACGGGTATCTTCATCGGTAAAGCCCAGCTGAATGGCACCATTGAGCTGCGGCAGGCTGCGATAACGCACACGCTCTTTACGCAGCAGGCTCTTGACGTCGCCCTCATAGACTTTCAGGCGAGCATCGACAGCCTTGTCCATGTCCACTTCCAGCAGGAAGTGCACGCCACCGGACAGGTCCAGACCCAGCTTCATAGGGTGCGCACCGACGTTACGCAGCCATTGCGGAGTGGTCTGTGCCAGGTTGAGGGCTACTACATAATCGTCGCCGAGCGCCTTGCGCACTACATCCTTGGCTGGCAGTTGGTCTTCCTGCTTGCTCAGGCGCAGCAGGCCGTCCTTGCCGTTGGCGGCCAGGGTAGCGGCCTTGACGCTGATACCGGCATCGGTGAGCGCCTTGCTCGCCCGGTCCAGATCGGCCTGGTTGACCTGCAGCGCCGTGCTGGCACCACTGACCTGGATGGCCGGATCGTCAGGGTAGAGATTGGGAGCGGAATAAATAAAACCGATCGTCAGCACCGCCACGATCAGTACGTATTTCCACAGAGGGTATTTGTTCAGCATCACGCCGCCCGCTTATGACGCGGGGCGCCTTGCGCGCCCCGTCGATTGTTGAATGTTGAAACTCAGATCGCTTTCAGTGTGCCTTTAGGCAGGGTGGCCGCGACGGCACCCTTCTGGAACTTCATTTCGACGGTATCGGAAATTTCCAGTACCACGAACTCGTCGGTCACCTTGACGATCTTGCCGGCGATACCGCCAGTGGTCACTACTTCATCACCCTTGGCCAGGCTGCCCAGCAGGTTTTTCTGCTCCTTGGCACGCTTGGCCTGTGGGCGCCAGATCATCAGGTAGAAGATGACCAGGAAGCCGACCAGGAAAATCCACTCGAAGCCGCCCGCAGGACCGGCCGCAGCAGCAGGGGCCGCGCCGTCAGCGAACGCGTTAGAGATGAAAAAGCTCATTTAACACTCCAGTTACGAGAATACGATTCTGAAAAATCAGTCCAAGGGCGGCACGGGAAGCCCGCGCTTGGCATAGAAGGCATCGACAAAGGCGGCCAATGTACCCTGTTGAATAGCCTCGCGCAAACCAGCCATCAGGCGCTGGTAATGCCGCAAGTTGTGGATGGTATTCAACATACTCCCGAGCATTTCGCCGCACTTGTCCAAATGATGCAGATAAGCACGGGAGAAGTTCTGGCAGGTGTAGCAATCGCAGGTCGGATCCAGCGGCGAATCATCATGGCGATGGAACGCGTTACGGATCTTCAGCACGCCGGTATCGATGAACAGATGCCCATTGCGGGCATTACGGGTTGGCATCACGCAATCGAACATGTCCACACCGCGGCGCACACCCTCCACCAGATCTTCCGGCTTGCCAACACCCATAAGGTAACGAGGTTTGTCAGCCGGCATCCGGCCCGGCAGGTAGTCCAGCACCTTGATCATCTCGTGCTTGGGCTCGCCCACCGACAGGCCGCCAATGGCCAGGCCATCGAAGCCGATCTTGTCCAGGCCTTCGAGGGAGCGCATGCGCAGGTTCTCGTGCATGCCGCCCTGGACGATCCCGAACAATGCGGCAGTGTTGTCGCCATGGGCGTTCTTCGAGCGCTGGGCCCAGCGCAGCGACAGCTCCATCGATACGCGCGCGACATCCTCGTCGGCCGGGTACGGCGTGCACTCGTCGAAGATCATCACGATGTCAGAGCCCAGGTCACGCTGCACCTGCATCGATTCTTCCGGCCCCATGAATACCTTGGAGCCGTCGACCGGCGAGGCGAAGGTCACGCCCTCCTCCTTGATCTTGCGCATGGCGCCCAGGCTGAACACCTGGAAACCACCGGAGTCGGTGAGGATCGGGCCTTTCCACTGCATGAAGTCATGCAGGTCGCCGTGCTCCTTGATCACCTCGGTGCCAGGACGCAGCCACAGGTGGAAGGTGTTGCCAAGGATGATCTCGGCGCCAGTGGCGACGATATCGCGCGGCAGCATGCCCTTGACCGTGCCGTAGGTGCCCACCGGCATGAAGGCCGGGGTCTCGACGGTGCCGCGCGGGAACGTCAGGCGACCGCGACGGGCCTTGCCATCGGTGGCCAGCAACTCGAACGACATACGACAGGTGCGACTCATGCTTGCTCCTCGGGTGCCGATTCCTGGGGTCCGGTCGGCGCGGGGTTGCGGGTGATGAACATCGCATCACCGTAACTGAAGAAGCGGTAACCGTTGTCCACGGCGGCCTTGTAGGCGGCCATGGTCTCGGGATAACCGGCGAAGGCCGAAACCAGCATCAGCAGCGTGGATTCGGGCAGGTGGAAGTTGGTGACCAGGGCGTCGACCACATGGAACGGCCGGCCCGGATAAATGAAAATGTCGGTATCGCCGCTGAACGGCTTGAGCACGCCATCGCGGGCCGCACTTTCCAGCGAACGCACGCTGGTGGTGCCCACGGCGACCACTCGGCCACCTCGTGCACGGCAGGCGGCAACGGCGTCCACCACTTCCTGGCTGACCTCCAGCCACTCGTTGTGCATGTGGTGGTCTTCGATCCGCTCCACGCGCACCGGCTGGAAGGTCCCGGCCCCCACGTGCAGGGTGACGAAGGCGGTCTCGACGCCCTTGGCGGCGATCGCCTCCAGCAGCGGCTGGTCGAAATGCAGGCCGGCAGTCGGCGCGGCGACAGCGCCCAGGCGCTCGGCGTAGACCGTCTGGTAGCGCTCGCGGTCGGCGCCCTCGTCAGGACGATCTATATAAGGAGGCAGCGGCATATGGCCAACGCGCTCCAGCAAGGGCAGCACTTCCTCGGCGAAACCCAGCTCGAACAGCGTGTCATGGCGGGCCAGCATCTCGGCCTCGCCACCACCCTCGATCAGGATCTTCGAGCCCGGTTTGGGCGACTTGCTGGAGCGCACATGGGCCAGCACACGGTGACTGTCGAGCACCCGCTCCACCAGGATCTCCAGCTTGCCGCCAGAGGCCTTCTGGCCGAACAGGCGGGCCGGAATGACCCGGGTATTGTTGAACACCATCAGGTCGCCGGGGCGCAAATGCTCCAGCAGATCGATGAATTGACGGTGTGCCAAGGCACCGCTGGGCCCATCGAGGGTCAGCAGGCGGCTATGGCGGCGCTCGGCCAACGGATGGCGAGCGATCAGGGAATCGGGGAGTTCGAAAGTAAAGTCAGCGACGCGCATGATGGGGGTTCGTCCAGCAGGGCCGGAAAGTTTAGCGGAATTCGTCAAAATTGACCATGAAAGGCGATTGACCAACGGTAGTCGCCTCTCTATACTTCGCCGCCATTGAGCCCTGATGGCGGAATTGGTAGACGCGGCGGATTCAAAATCCGTTTTCGAAAGGAGTGGGAGTTCGAGTCTCCCTCGGGGCACCAAAATTAAAAAAGACCTTGATCTTCAAGGTCTTTTTTTTCGCCTGCAGGAAAGTGACCACCACCGGCCGCTACGGTCGGCAGAGGAAATGCCTCATGGAATCGCAACTGGAAACCGTCGCCCTTTTCGCCCTCAAACTGGCCCACGAAAGTGACGGTGGGAGCCCGCTTCTGCGTGATGACGTGGTGATGGGCGAGTACCAGAAGGACGTGTTCGAGCTGCTGGTGCGCAAGGGAGACGTCGAGACGATCCGGGGCAAGCTCAATGCTTGCGTGGCCGTCGCGATGGACGCCGTGGGCGGGACGGACAAGCCCCTGGGGCATGAGTTACGCCGGTTGGCGGATGGTTGTGATCGGGCACAGACGACTGAAGATTTGAAGGCCCCGCTTGGCTTACTCAGGGACTATCTGAAAGACATCCAGTGATGAAAAAGCGGCGGCCGGGCGGATGGCCCCCTGAAAAGATCCGGCACGGGTTACTACGCCGTGTCAGGGGGACCTGAATGCGCGCGCGGACCTGACCACCTGATCAAGTTTTCCAACGTGAGAGCCCAGACATCGTAACGAGCTTTAGCCGAAGAGAGACACTCTCAAATGGCCATGTTTGTTCGAGATTTACTCCAATATGTTTTACAAATTGCGAACGAACCTGACCTCCGACGAACGACACCTTCCAGCCCTTGTGCACTCAGGCTCAGGTAATTAGGATGAACAATGTGTGAAGTGGCTCAATGAGCAAGGCAAACCGCCGCAATTGCGAGTTTGCAAAAAAAACCGCCCTACTAAGGCGGTTTTTTTTCGCCTGGTTTCCAGGTATCAGCCATGAGCATGGCCCACCGTACACATCGACAACCTTCCTGACCTTCCGACGCCCAGACTGGACCCGATAATAGCGCTTCAGTAGCATGCCCCTCTTCAAATCCGCCAGCCAGGGATGCTCAATGCCGGTTCTTTCGTCCGCCCCTTCACGCCTGTTGACCACCACGACCCTGCTGCTATCAGCCCTGCTGACCGGCTGCAGCGTCAATGGCACCTACCCGGATGCCACGGAACCGGACGCCGCCAAGCTGCGTTTCGTCGCCAACACCTCGAACGCCACCCTCGACTACTTCGATGCCGAGCATTGCGACGGGCAAACCACCGGAATCCTCAACAACATGCTGATGGGCGACACCACGCGTCGCGCCGGCATGCTCAGCACACCCCCGAAGGACGCCCGGGGCTACCTGGAGATCAAGCTCAAACCGGGACATGAGACCCTGCTGCGAGTGAACACCCAGGACGGCTATTCGGTCTGCGGCAACGGCATCAACTTCAAGCCCGAAGCCAACGCCGAATACGAACTGACTTTCGATTCCGGCAAGGGCCAGTGCCGCACCCGCCTGCAGCGGGTCCGGATAATCGACGGCAAGGAGCAGCGTACGCCCGTCCTGCATCTCGCCAAGGGCCTGCCGGCTTGCGCTGGACGCAATCCGATATTCCCCAAGCCGCCGGTGCTGCTGCCAGATACCCCGCACCGCCTGGAGTTGATGAACCAGATCATCGACAGCAGCCTGATCCCAAGCATGCTGCCCTCGCCGGAAGACGCCAGCAAGACGCCGCTGGCGACTGAAAAGATCGACAATCTGATCGCCGAGCGCAAGGCCAAGCTGGGTTTCACCCTGCCGGACGACTACTGGGCCCTGTATCGCCAGAACCTCCAGGCTTTCGACGCCGAGTCGGCACAGCGCAAGGCGCTGACCTTGCAGCGCTACAAGGATGAGTACCTGTCGCGCCTGCGCCCATTGAAGGATGCAGAGCTGGAAGAGTGGGCCAAGCCGGAAGACAAGTCGGCCAAACCAGCCAACAAGGCGGCGTTCGAGCAGTACAAGTCGATGACACTCTACTACTTCGAAGCCGGCAAGCAGGTAACCCTGGAAATCATCGAGCATCACTTGGAGCGGATGGCGCAAATGGATACGCGCTATGGCGTGTGCCAGCGTTATGCCGAGTGCTGGAGAAGCTTCTGACGGCCAGTTGGGATGAGCAAAAAACCGCCCTGCCAAGGCGGTTTTTTCGTCTCGATTTCGTGAACCACCCAGCCGCAGGCGATCCGCCTAACGCAGCTCCAACCCCGCCGCCTGCGCAATCTGCAACCGCCAGTTTTCCGCTTCTTCCCAGTCATTGCCAAACGACCAGGTCGTCCAGTAAGGCGTCTGCGAGCCTACCTGGAATTGCACCTGCAGATTGAAGGTGTGGTAGGTCGAACTGGTGGTCCGGGTGGTCGAATTGGACTGCCCCTCGCCAATCACGTTGGTCGCACCGAATGAGTAGACCTGGCGCTTGTCGTGAGTCGTGTGGGTCTGCGAGGTCTGCACGGTCTGGGTCCGCTCCTCGACCCGCACCTGCCGGACGATACCGGGGGCATCGATCAATGCATGCTGGTAGTTGGACTCCGGTGCGTAGAGGTACAACACCGCACTTTCCGGAAACACGCCGAGCATGCACTCGCCACGGGAAATCCAGCGATAGGGCCCCAGTTGCTGAGCGGCCAGAAAGTCCGTGCGCGCCTTGTGCAACACCACCCCGATATTCTCTTCGGCGCGCTTGACCTCACGGTGTTCGTGGCGCGAGAACCATTGCAACGGCCAGATCAGCAGCCACGTCGCGCCCCAGAGCAGCAGGGCCAGGATCGGACCGCCAATATAATGTCCCGCCAACACCCACTTCACCAGGAAGTAGCCACAGAACAGTAGCTGCACCACCTTGAACGGCTTGAGCACTTCCTGTTGACGCTGGGTCAGCCGGGCCTTCGCCTCCACCAGTTGCTGTCGAGCCTGGTCCACACTCGGCGGGATATCGTAGTAGAAGATTTCGGAACGGGTAGCGATTTCGCCAAGCGACATATGAAAGGGTCCTGATGACGGTCCGTGTCAGCGCCGGAGTAGACGCATTCGCAGGTAACTATACCTGCGGATGACGTGGAATGGGACTACCTCTAGAAGAACCTGACGCACCATTCCCGCGCGCCAGGACCTCAGGATTTCGTTTCTGCTCCGAACAGGTCTCGTTCACTCATCTCTCCCCGGCGCTCAACCGCCTGCCGCGACTCACGCAATTGCCGCTTCAGCGTCCGCAACGGCGGCGCATAGAGAAAACCGAACGACACGCTGTTCTTGCGCCCCTTCACCGCATGATGCAGCAGATGCGCCTGGTACAGCCGCTTCAGGTAACGATTGCGCGGCCGTGGCCGGAATGGCCAGTAGCGATGGACGATGCCGTCATGCACCACCACATAGATGATCCCGAAGGCCGCCACGCCGGCACCGATCCACTGCAAGGGATCGTATCCGCTGTTGCCCGCCACGATCAGGCTGATCGCCACCGCCGCCAGCACCAGCAGATAGATATCGTTGGTCTCGAAGGCCCCCAGGTGTTCCTCATGGTGCGAGCGGTGCAGGAACCAGCCCCACCCATGCATGACGTACTTGTGTGCCAGGTAGCCGACCCCCTCCATCGCGACGAGGGTGCAGAGGAACAGGGCAAGGTGGCTCATCATGGAACGCTATCGGCTCGCAGGAACGTTGAGGACATGCAGCAGGTGAGAGGGTGCCCAAGCATACCCTGCCGGACGCGAAAATCGAGCCTTGCCCTGACAAGCGTCGCTACGGCGCCAACCCGGACTTTCGCTTATCATCAGCTCAAGTACCGGCGAACAGGCCGGTAGACAATCAACGACAAGGATGTTCCATGCCCCGTCTTTCCCCCTGCCTGCTCGTCGTCGCACTCGCCAGCCTGGCTTTGCCAGCCCATGCCGCTGCCAAGGTGGAGCGGCGCTGCGGCTGGTTCGAAAATCCGACCCCGGCCAATGCCACCCTCACCGACCGTGACGGCTCCTGGGAAATCGCCAGCCAGGGCGGCTACCAGGCCGAAGGCGACTGGCCGCAGTTCAGCGATGCACAGTGGGTTCGTACCAACGGGCACTATGGCTATGGCTGCGGCTGCATGACCGCCAGCGCCGATCCCGAAACCCATCGACTGAACAATCTGACCAAGGCCACCGCCCGCCCGCTGGCTGCCTGCCGCAACGATGCAACCCTGCGGGAGCCGGAAAACCCGTTGGCCCCTGTCCCTGCCCCAAAAGGCGAAATGACGACCTACCAGGCCAAGGGCTTCCACTTCAGCTACCCGAAGGGCTGGAAAGTCAAAAAAGCCGGTGAGTGCCTGAACATCAACGAACCCAAGATTGCCAGGAACGAGGAGTACACCCTCAACCTCTGCGTCCAGCATGGCACCCTGGAACAGGCCGCCGACAGCATGATCTTTTCCCATGAAAACGGCGTCTGGATGCGCAGCGCGGGCATGGACTCGCCCAGCCCCGTCGACCTGATCGAAGGCCCTGGCTGGAAAGGCATGCTAACCACCCAGACCTGCGGTGTCGGCGATGCCGAGACCGGTTTCCACGCAGCCGGCGGCACCTGCCTGATGGCGATTGTCTACAAGCCGGGGACCCAACTCCTGTTCGACAGCGTGGGCTACTACCAGGACTTCGACACCCTCGGCGCAATCATTCACTCAGTACGGTTTGACCTGAAGTAGTCGTCAGATCTGCGCCTGCACCACCTCGATCCCCAACTGCCGATACGCCTCGATATCTCCCACGACGTGCTGCTCGGTAATCATCGTCTGCAACCGGGCACAAGGCGCGACCACAAAAGGTTCCACCGCCCCGAGCTTGTCGGCGGTGGTCACGGCCACCACATGGGAGGCGCTTTCGAGCAGCGCCTGCTTCACCGCCAACTCCCCGTAGCGTGAACAACTGATGCCGACTTGCGGATGAATCGCGCAGACTCCGGTAAACAGCAAGTCGGCCTTGATCCCCTGGATCAGTCGCACCGCCTCATGTCCCTCCACCGCCATGGTCGCCGGGTTCAGCGTGCCACCGGCGAGGATGACGGTGACGCCCTTGTGTTCGGCCAGGGTCATGGCAATCATCGGTGAACACGTCACGGCGGTAATGGACAGGCCCGCTGGCAATGACTGGGCGATCTGCAAGGTGGTGCTGCCCGAGTCGAACAGGACGATCTGCCCTTCCTCGATTCGCTGCACCGCCAACCGGGCCAGGTGCCGCTTGACCTCGTTGGTCTCGGCGATCCGGGTGAAGTAGTCCTTGCCGGTGTCCTTGGGCCGCGGCAACGCGCCGCCATGCACCCGTTGCAACAGGCCAGCCTGGGACAGCTCGGCCAGATCCCGGCGAATGGTGTCTTCCGACACCGAAAAGTGCTGGCTCAATTCCGAAGCCATGACCTTGCCGTCGCGCTCCAGCAACAGCAGGATCTTTTGCCGCCGCACATGGGGCAACTCGGAAGGAGAATGAATATTCTGCATGTTTTCGCCTGACTATGCGTGTTTATGCCGACTTCAAGCAGACTATATATCAACCGCCAACGCGATCAAGCCAACATGTGACAATGCGGGGGATTCCAGCACTTGCTCCGAAAACCTGTCGGAAACCTCCGATTCAGCGCCTAATTTGCCCGCAAACCCGTGTAATACTTGAGCCACCCACCTTCGGGATTTAATATCCACGCCGCTTATGTCGAGCACTCAGTACCGGTTGCAGATCTGATCCAGTCAGGGCCCCGCTGAGAAGAAAAACTACAGAAGGTGAAGCAATGACGGGTGAAAACCTGACACCGGGTCTGCTCAAGCGCGGCCTGAAGAACCGCCATATCCAGCTGATTTCCCTCGGTGGGGCGATCGGCACCGGGCTGTTCCTCGGTTCCGCCGGGGTACTGAAGTCCGCTGGTCCGGCAATGATCCTCGGGTATGCGATCTGCGGTTTCATCGCCTTCCTGATCATGCGCCAGTTGGGCGAAATGATCGTCGAGGAACCGGTGGCCGGCTCCTTCAGCCACTTCGCCCACAAGTACTGGGGCGGCTACGCAGGCTTTCTCTGCGGCTGGAACTACTGGGTACTCTACGTGCTGGTCGGCATGGCCGAGCTCACGGCGGTGGGCAAGTACGTGCAGTTCTGGTGGCCCGACGTCCCGTCCTGGGTCAGCGCGGCGGTGTTCTTCGTGCTGGTCAACCTGATCAACCTGACCAACGTGAAAACCTTCGGTGAAACCGAGTTCTGGTTCGCGATCATCAAGGTGGTGGCCATCGTCGGCATGATCGCCCTTGGCGTCTACCTGCTGGTCAGCGGTGTGGGCGGCCCACAGGCCACGGTCAGCAACCTGTGGAGCCATGGCGGCTTCTTCCCCAACGGCGTCAGCGGCCTGCTGATGGCACTGTGTTTCATCATGTTTTCGTTCGGTGGCCTGGAGCTGGTCGGCATCACCGCCGCCGAGGCCAGCGAGCCGCGCAAGGTGATTCCCAAGGCGATCAACCAGGTGGTACTGCGCATCCTGATCTTCTACGTCGGTGCCCTGACCGTGCTGCTGTCGCTGTACCCGTGGGACCAGTTGCTGGTCACCCTGGGCGCTTCCGGCGACGCCTACAGCGGCAGCCCGTTCGTGCAGATCTTCGCCCTGATCGGCAGTGACACCGCCGCGCAGATCCTCAATGTGGTGGTGCTGACCGCCGCGCTGTCGGTGTACAACAGCGGAGTGTACTGCAACAGCCGCATGCTGTTCGGCCTGGCCGAGCAAGGCGATGCGCCAAAATCGCTGCTGAAGCTGAACAAGCAAGGCGTGCCGGTACGGGCCATTGGCGTCTCGGCGCTGGTCACCCTGCTCTGCGTGGTGGTCAACTACGTCGCGCCCCATGAAGCGCTGGAATTGCTGATGGCCCTGGTGGTGGCAGCCCTGATCATCAACTGGATCGTGATCAGCCTGACCCACCTGAAATTCCGCAAGGCCATGGAACAGCAAGGCGTGGTGCCAGGCTTCAAGGCGTTCTGGACGCCGTTCAGCAACTACCTGTGCCTGGCCTTCGTCGCGCTGATCCTCGGCGTGATGCTGATGATTCCGGGAATCGCCGTGTCGGTCTACGTGATGCCGGTGTGGGTACTGTTCATCTATGGACTGTATCGACTGCGAGTGGCAAAGGGTGCAATACGCCCCGCCTGATCGACAAGGGGACCGCAAGGTCCCCTTTTTTTGTCTCAACGCCTGATGATCCAACTCAGGAGAGCTGAAACGCCCGACGGTACTTCACGAACCCCCGCTTCGCATCACCGCTGAAACCGGCACGCTGGAAAAACCGATGGGCTGACTTTCGCTCGGTGGAACTGAGCAGCATGATCTTCGAACAGTCAGCCCGCAGGCAGAATGCCTCGACGGCCGCGAGCAAGGCGCTACCAATACCACCGGCGCGTACGGCCGCATCCACCACCACGTTCTCGAGCACGGCAAACGGCTGCCGACCGAACATCACATCGTTGCACAACGACAATAAAGCCGTGGCACAGACCCGCCCCTCCAGCTCACAGACAAAGACCTCGGTATTCGGGTCCTGCTGCAACTGCGCCAGGCGCTCGGGCAGGACCTGAATCGCCTCGTTGGAGACCAGTTGGCGGTACAGGACCTCGATGGCCGGGGCATCATCGAGACCGGCCGGCCTGATCAGCAGCAAGGCTCAGGGCGTCCCCGGATGCGGCTGCGGATAATCCCGCGCCACATCCAGTGGCCAGGCATAGGGGCCGTCCCATAGCTGCTCATGCAACGCACCGATCCGTTCGGCCATCGACTTGTCGTGCATCACCACTTCAAGGTTGCGCGAGTTGTCGAGGTAGCCACCCAACCAGTTGCTGGTGCCCACCCAGGCCACCTGCCCGTCGATCTCCATGGTCTTGCTGTGGATGACCCGTGCATAGGGAATGAAGCCCTGCGGGTCCTGGGGCAAGGTGACGATCTTGACCTGGACGTTGGGCAGCACCGCCAGGCTTTTCAGGTAGGCGACTTCCGGCGCGCCGGTATTCCAGTCGGAAACCATCAGCTTGATCGACACGCCCCGCGCGGCTGCGGCACGGATCGCGTTGTCGATGACCGGGTAGTACGGACGGGTCTTGTCCGGGCCGTAGGACAGCGGCGCATAGTCGAGCAGTTGCACCCGCACTTCATGCTGGGCTTCGGCCAGCAGGCGCGGCAGTTCCTGTTGTGAATCGCCAACGCCCGCCGGGTTGAAGCGTTGCGGGCTGGCGACCAGATAGTTGCCAGTGCGGGCCGGCTCCTTGCCAGCCTTGGGCACGAGCAGCGGCTTGTTCTCGGCGAGGGCGGCCTGGGCCTTCCAATCCTGGTCGAAGACCGCCTGGACCTGGCCGACGAGGGTTTCGTCGCTGATCCGCAAACCGGTTTCATGAATGTGTTCAAGCGAGCGCCAGTCGAAATTCTGGCTGCCGATGAATGCCTGCTGACCATCCACCACCAGGTATTTGGCATGAATGATCCCGCCCCCTACCCGCGCATACGGCAGCACGCGGAAAGTCAGGTTGGGAATCTTGCGCAACCGTTCCAGGGTGGCCTCGTCGGAGAGCTTGAGGCCCTTCTCTTCCAGCAGGAAACGAATCTCCACCCCGCGCTTGCCGGCGGCTTCGAGGCTTTCGATGACCTTGTCCATCACCGAGCCGGGATGGTCGGCAGCATAGAACTGGCCGATATCGATGCGGCTCTTGGCCCCATCGAACAGTTCGATCCAGACCGGGCCGGGCTGGCGCAGGTCGGGAGTATCGAGTTCGGTTGCCAGCGGCACGGTGTGCACCAGCTCGAAACCGGGAATGGAGAAGTCCGCCTCGGCCAGCGGACTGAGCAACAGGCCAAGCGCCGCGGCCAGGACGATGCGCAGGCGCGTCGCGTGAAACGTCGTAATCTGGGACATGGAAATCTCGTGTCGGAATAAAACTATTTGCACCGTCAATAGCCTAGACAAAGTGTTCCATGAGCGGCGCCGGCCTAAAGCGCAACCGAATGTGGTGAGCGAGCTTGTCGGGACGCCGCACCGCCGCTCTTGGCTGCACGGCAGCCGCAAAACCGAACACCTCAATCTGGCTGAACCACCGAGTTGCCCGGTTTCAGGGGGCTTTGCCCCCAGCGCGGGCAAGCCCGCTCACCACAAAAAACCTTGCCCAGACCTAGGGTCCGGGCAAGGGCCAGACGGCTCAGGCAGTCTGCAATTGCGCCGGGCTGGTGGCCCGGTGCGGTACCTCACCCTGCACACGGGCACCGGTCGCCGCGCGGATCAGCAGCATCTTGAGCTGATCGTTGATGCGTTCCAGGCTGTCCTGGAAGAAGTTGTGGAACACCACGCAGAACAGCGCGATGGCAATCCCCAACCCGGTAGCGAACAGGGCCGTACCGATACCACCGGAGATCTGCCCAGGGTCGGACACACCGGCACTGGCCAGGGCCTTGAACGTGTCGATGATGCCCAGGATCGTCCCCAGCAACCCCAGCAGCGGCGCCGCCGTGGTGATGGTCTCGATGATCCACAGGCTGCGGGCCAACGGCGCGCGACTGGCCAGGTACTGTGTGTCGATCACATCGTCCAGGTCCTTGCGCGAACCGTGGGTGGCCTTCTGCGCCAGCACGGCAGTGGCCATGTCCAGTGGCAGGCTGTCACGGCGAGTCAGTTCCTGCGGCA
The DNA here is from genome assembly GCF_059730225.1 of Pseudomonas sp. UTLPPB19802. Lineage (NCBI taxonomy): Bacteria > Pseudomonadati > Pseudomonadota > Gammaproteobacteria > Pseudomonadales > Pseudomonadaceae > Pseudomonas > Pseudomonas sp. UTLPPB19802. Next base: position 2,137,124 of record NZ_AP048545.1, on the reverse strand, counting down.
GGTCCTTCTCGCTGTGCACATGGGAGCCCAGGGCTTCCATCAGCCCACGGGCCTGGCGGCGGACATAGGCGAAGTAGATGGCGCGTTCGATGGCGATGAAGATCGCGATCGCCAGGGCCGCATACATCACATAGAACGTGATCTCGTGAAGCGTGTTCATGTCCATTATCGGATTACCTCTGTAGCTGAAGCAGGTGGGACAAACATCAGAAATTCGCTTCCAGCGAGACGGTCACCGTGCGGTCCAGGCCGACGATGTAGGCCGGATCGCCATCGCGGAAACCGCCATAGGTCGCCGAGTTGGTCTTGGTGGTGTAGACGCCGTCCAGGTACTTCTTGTCGAACAGGTTGTCGACGTTCAGGCGCAGGGTCGCGTCCTTGACCACCTTCTTGTCCACCGGCAGGTAGATACCGGCGCCGAGGTTGAACACGGTGCGCCCGGAGATCGCCTCGTCGTTGGTCAGGTCGCCGTACAGCTTGCTGGTGTACTTGCCGCCGAAGGTGCCGTAGAACAGGCCGTCGTCATAACCGATGTTGGCCGCCAGCATGTTCTTCGGTACGTTGGCGAACTGCTTGCCGGCGGTCGGCAGCAGGATGGCCTTGCCGGCGTTGTAGACGGTCAGGTCGTCCTTCTGCTCGGCACGGGTGTAGGTGTACGAGGTGTAGAAGTTGAAGTGATGGGGCAGCAGGCCGCTCCACTCCAGTTCCAGGCCCTTGTTGTCGACGCTGCCGGCGTTGATGTCGGCGAAGTCGCCGTTGATGTCCTTGGACGATACCTGGCGGTTCTCGAACTGCATGTAGAACAGGGTCGCGGCGACCGTCATGTCGTCCTTGGTGTAGCGCCAGCCCAGTTCATGGTTCCAGCTGGTTTCCGGCTTGGCATCGATGGAGCCGGCGCCCTTGTCGTACAGCACATAGTTCTGCGGTACGCGCATGTTGCGCGACAGGCTGTAGAACAGCTGGTCATACTCGTCGAGCTGGTACTTCAGGCCGACGTTCGGCAGCAGCTTGGTGTAGGTCTGGCTGCGCTTTTCCGGCTGTTCGGTGAGGCTGCCGTGGTTGGTGCCGTCACGCTTGACGTTCATGTAGGCCAGGCCCGCCACCAGGGTCCAGTCCGGGGTGAAATACCAGGTGTCCTGGGCCCAGACTTTCTGCGCCGGGGTCACGGTGAAACGGTCGCGACCCTGGACGGTGTTGCCGTTGGCATCGACCACGTAGTCCGAATCAGGCCAGACGCTTTCCGGCTTGCCGCTGGACTTGAGACGGATGAACGGCTGGGTCTGGCTCTGGCGGGCGCGCTCGTACCAGTAGCCGAACTGCAGGCTGTGATCGCCCAGGTCCCAGTTCAACTTGGTGGTGATGCCTGGACGCCAGGTCTGGGTTCGCGAAGGCCGGTAGTACACGCCGTTGTTCGGCGTACCGTCGGCGTTGTACTGGGCGCCGGTCGGCAGGTTGCTCAGGTCGAATACGCCACCGGCGTTCGAGCCGCTGTTGAGCGCATAGGCCGAACTGCCGACACCGCTGCCGTTACCCCAGTAGTAATACGGGATCACCGACAGCGAGAGGTTGTCGGCCAGCTTGAACTGGGTGTTGAGCACACCGGTAAACGTCTGGAACGGGTTCAGCGCCAGGCCGTAGTAGCTGTTGATCTTGCCGTTGGTGCCCAGGGCCGGGGTCTGCGGGTACGGATCGTACTTGCGCCCGTACTGCTGGAATTGCGCCTTGGTCAGCTGGCTATAGCTGGTGTTTTCCTGCTCGTGGTACTTGAGGATCAGGTTCGCGGTGTTGCCGCCACCCATGTCGAAGAAGCTGTTCCACTCGACCTTGTCGGCACGCTCGGCACCGCCACCGCGCCATTTCTGGCCTTCGGTATGGGAGACCGACAGCCAGTTGCTCAGGCCATTGATTTCACCGGTATTGAGACGGGCAAAGGTCTTGGTGGTCGCGTGGCTGCCGACCACCTGCTTGACGAAGGCGCCGGTTTCCTTGGTTGGGCGAATAGTCACCACGCCAATGTTGCCGCCGCTGGAACCGATGTGCGGGCCATCGGCCTCGGACGAACCCTGGGTGACGAAAATCTGCTCGATGTTCTCCGGGTCGCCCAACAGGTTGGCGTACAACGCGTAGTTGCCGGAGTCGTTGATCGGCATCCCGTCGATGGACATGCCGACCTGGTCGGAGTTGAGGCCACGCATGGTGAAGCGGAAGCTGCCCAGGCCCGTGGCGTCTTCACTGGAGATGTTCAGGCCCGGGGTGTACTTGAGCTTGTCGATGGCGTTGCCGGTGGCGGTCTGCTTGTCCAGCGCCTCCTTGGTCACGGTTGAGCGGCCCTTGATGCTGTCCTCCTGGACCATGTAGCCGCCACCCGCTGTCGCCTTGCCCTGCACGCCGATCACACCGACGTCGCTGGCAGTGGTGTCTGCCATTGCCACACCGTGGCCCATGCTCGCGGCAACGAGTGCCAGATGAATCCGTGTAAACCTCATCACTCTATTCCTGGTTATAGGTGCTTACTGCACGCTGTAATTGAAAGTGGCGGTGAAGCGTTGCTCGTTGCGTCCGCCAAAGGCTTGCTCAGGGAAAGGCTTGACCTGCTTGATGCGGTGCAGGCTGTTGGTCGCGGCCCGGTTGAGCAGCATGCTCGAGGCCGGGGTCTGGATTCCGGAATCGAGGACGCGGCCTTGCCGGTCCACCAGCAACCAGACCACCACGTCGCCGCTGGGGCGTTCGAGGGAGGCCTGGCGTCCGGTGGGGTACTGCTTGAAAGAGTCCAATTCGTTGCGCAGGCCCTTGAGATAGCCGCCCTCCAGGGCCTGGCTGTCGACCTTGGGCGGCGCGGGCGGAGCAGGCGGCGTCGGGGTCTTGGTCACTACCGGCTCGGCAGCCGGCTTGGCTTGCACCAGCTTGGCCGGCACGGGAGTCGGCGTCGGCTTGACCACCGGTTTTGGCGCCGGCTTAGGCTTGGGTTCCGGCTTGGGTAACGGTTTTGGCTGCGGCTTGGGCGGAGGTGGCGGCGGCGCGGGCTCGGCCTCCTCATCCTCGATCACCGGCGGCGGTGGCGGCTCTTCCACCACGGGCTCGGGCACCACTTCCGGCTCGGGCTCGACCAGGGCCAGCTCCACCGCCGACTCGTCGTAGACCGGCTGGACTTTCAACGGCTGCGAAGTGATCCCCAGGATCACCAGCGCCATGGCGATCAGGGCCGGGACACTGCCCAGCAGCTGACGTGCACGAAACAGGATGTACATGATCAGGACTTACGCGTGGCGATGGAGACGGACGTGAAGCCACCCAGACGCAGGGTGTCCATGACTTCCACCAGGCGGGCGACTTCCACGCCCTTGTCGCTGTTGACGATGATCGTCGACTTCGCGTCGGGCTTCTCGGCGGCCTTGAGCGCCGGCACCAGGGCGTCGACGGTCATGTCCTTGCCGTCCAGTTGCAATTGGCCGTCCGCGCCCAGCGTGAGAATGAACTTGTTCTGTGGCTTGAGCTGTTGCGAACTGCTGGCGCTCGGCAGTTGAGTCTTCATGCCGAGGGCCGGAATCACATTCAGGCTGACCAGCACGAAGAACACCAGCAGGAACATCATCACGTCGATCATCGGAATCAGTTCGATGTGCGCCTTGCGCTTCTTAGGTTCGTCCCAGGTTCTCATTCGGCTGCCCCTTGTTGATTAGGGGCGCCAAGCTAGCAACCAAAAATGACCGATCGGTTAACTTTAATTTACGGTTTTAAGGCTCTAGGACGGCCATTACGTGCCACTACTGATTTTTTTCGACACGTAATGAAACTGACATCCAGCGAGAACACCCTTGAAACTTTTCTCGACCGGGCTCCCTGAAACAGGACTCGTACACTTCATCCGAGCCAACGGATGATGACTGCTGCCACCGTTTGAAAGGAGTACATATCGATAGGCTGCGGCACGGACTCCTGCATGAACATTGGCAACCTCCTTGACTGAACCCAAGAGTTTTTTCCATGACCGATAATGTTGTGCAAACGTCCGATACGGGCCCGATCGACCGGGACCGGCGCCGCCTGATCACGGGGATTGCCGGGGCCGCGGCGTTGTCCATCCTCAGCCCGTTCGCCCGCAGCGCCGGGGTCGACTACCCCTTCAGCCTCGGCGTCGCCTCGGGCGACCCGTTGCCCGATGGTTTCGTCATCTGGACACGCCTGGCACCACGGTTCAATGCCACGGACGGCAGCGGCGGGCTGGACCGGCCGGTGCCGGTGCGTTGGCAGGTGGCGACGGACGCGGCCATGAACCGTATCGTCCAGCGGGGCGAGGTGATGGCCGACAGCCGCTTCGCCCACTCGGTACACGTCGAGGTCGCCGGACTGGAAGCCGGGCGCCCCTACTGGTATCAGTTCGAAAGCCTCGGCGCCCAGAGCCCGGTCGGCCAGTCGCGCACTACACCCGCGCCGCAGGCGATGATTCCGGCGCGGCTGGGCTTTGTCTCCTGTTCTCATTGGGAGCGGGGCTACTTCAGTGCCTATCGACACCTCGCCGCCGAACAACCCGACCTGGTGTTTTTCCTCGGCGATTATATTTACGACAACTCCTACACCGATCCCGGAAAGGTCGTCCGCTCTCATGGGGCTGGCAATGCCCGAACCCTGGCGGACTACCGCAACCGCTACGCGCTCTATCGCACCGACCCGGACCTGCAGGCCCTCCATGCCTGCGCGCCCTGCGCAGCGACCTGGGACGACCACGAAGTACAGAACGACTACGCCAACCAGTGGTCGCAGGATCCGAACATCTCGCCGCAGGCATTCCTCAAGCAGCGGGCGGCGGCCTACCAGGCGTTCTACGAACACATGCCGTTGCGCGCCAGCAGCCTGCCCAAGGGCCCGGACATGCGTATCTACCGACGGCTCGATTATGGCCAACTGGCGCAGTTCCATATTCTCGACGGACGCCAGTACCGTTCCGAGCAGCCGTGCATACCGCCCAACCGCAGCCACCAGGGGCATGTCGCAGCAAACACTTGCGTCGACCTGCGCGACCCGAAGCGCACCATGCTCGGCTGGGAGCAGGAAGCCTGGCTGGAACAGGGCTTTGCCCGCTCGACAGCACGCTGGAACGTGATCGCCCAGGACCTGCTGGTCGCCCCGGTGCTCCAGCATATTCCGGGTAGCGAGGAACTGGGGCACTGGACCGATGGCTGGGACGGTTACGCCGCCACCCGCGACCGGGTGCTGCAGTCCATCGAACGCACGCGGGTGAAGAACCCGGTGTTCTGGGGTGGGGATATCCATTCGTTCTGGACCACCGACCTGCATCTGGATGGCGAGAGCCCGGACTCGAAGATTGTCGCCACCGAGTTCATCGGCAGTTCGGTAACCTCCGATGGCCCGCCGTTCGAGCTGTTCAACTCGGTGCTGCCGTTCAATCCGCACGTGCGGTTTTTCGACAGTCGCCAGCATGGGTATGTGTCGGTCGAGCTGGAGCCGGGCCGGATGACCACTCGCTTCCGGGCGATCTCAGAACGGGCCGACCCTCGGGCGACGGTGTCCACCCTCAAGCAGTTCGTGGTCGAGGATGGACGGGCCGGGGCGATTACGCTCTAATGCGGTTTGCCCTCAAGGCAACCGCACATTCCCGTCGTATGGCGTCTGCAGGTCCCGCTCGGGAATCTCCCAGACGATCAGCTTCGGCGGCGTCTGCGTGAACGCCGGGCTTTCGAAGTAGGCCTTGGCCGCGCCGGAGAACTCGCCGCCGTCCTTGGCAAAATTGCCCACCGGTGCGCCCAATGCCGCTTCGAGGAAGCCGACGAAGTTCGAGTTGCGCGAAAACGAGGTGCCGATCAACGCCGTGTTGGGCAGGTTGTCATCGCCGAACAGGTCGTCGAGGTTGTCGCCCCCCGCCTCCTCCGCATGCTCCTTGATCTGCGTCGCCGCGACACTCTCGACCCGTGGCTGCAGCTTCGCCGGTAACCAGTCGATCCCCGCCAGGCGCACCAGATCGCCCGGACGCACGGCACTCGGTTCGGTCGTCAGGTCGAAATGCTTGCGTGGCGTCGGCTCGAACTTCACGCCAGCGATCATCCTTGCCACCTGCCCCGCCGCAGCCTTCGCCCCGGCTTCGCTCCAGTGCGTATCGGTACGCAGGTAGGCCGCTTCGCCCACCGCCTGCAAGGTCGGAGTCAGGTCCAGGGCCGTAACGCCGGCCCCCTGCAACAGCCCCAGCCATTCATCGATGCGCGGTGCCAGCACGGTCGGGCGGCTCAGCTGGCACAACTGGCTGGCGACGATCCGACTCTTGTCCGGCACCACTGCCACCACCAGTTGGATACCGCGCTTGCCCAGGGCCTGCTGCAGGTCACTCACCGCCTGGACCTTGGCCCGGGCATGGACCGCAGCGTTGCGGTTCAGGCGCAGCTCATCGGTCAGGAACAGCCAGTCCGGGCAGCCTTCACGTACCCGCGGGCCGAGATCGCCGAAGGCCAGCCAACTGCCGCCACGCTCCAGATCGGCGGCCTGTTTCGGCACGGCGGCATCGGACAGGGTCTTGGCAAACCGATGGGTAATGTCGCCGTGCAGCAGCATGTCCTGGGTCACGGTCTTGGGCAGGAATTCGATCTTGCCCTTGAACATCAGCCAGAGACAGGACAGGAAGCCCAGCGCCAGGAACAGCATGAAGATCACCCCTGCCAGCGGGCTGACGCGTAGCGCCAGTTCCGTGGGAGGCGTGGGTGCAGTCGACGGGGATTGCGTTGGCTTGGTCATCAGAACTGGAAGTACAGGAAAGGCACGGCTTCACGGCTGGCGATCAGAGCGAACGACAGCATGAACCCGAGCACGGGCCAAAGGGCCGCAGTCAGCGCGAACCACGCACTGCCGGCGAATCGTCTTTCACAACGCGGTTGCAGCAGCGGCGCGAGGATGCACACCACCCCAAGCAGGGCCGCCAAACCGTGCACCGGCCGCAAGGTCACCGCCAGCGCATCGCCCAGGGCGAAACCATGCTGGCCGAACTGCCCACCGTACATGCTCAGCGCCGTGGCGAAATCCGGGGAGCGGAACAGCGTCCAGGCCAGGCAGACGAACAGCAACGTCGCGGTGTGCGAAGCCCAGCGTGGCAGGCCCGGCAGGCTGGAACGCGACCAGGCGCGGTCGACGCACAACGCCACGCCATGGGCAGAGCCCCACAACAGGTAGTTCCAGCTGTCACCGCCATGCCACAGACCGGCGATCGCCATGGTCAGGAACAGGTTGCGATAGGTTTTCCAGGTGCCCTTGCGATTGCCGCCCAGCGAGATGTACAGGTAGTCGCGCAACCAGCTGGACAACGACAGGTGCCAGCGCCGCCAGAAGTCCTGGATGCTGTACGCCAGGTACGGTCGGTTGAAGTTCTCCGGAAAGTGGAAGCCCAGCATCAGCCCCAGGCCGATGGCCATGGCGCTGTAGCCGGCGAAGTCGAAGAACAGCTGCAGCGAGTACGCCAGGCAGCCGATCCAGGCATCGACGAACGACGGATTTTCCAGGTGGAAGGCCACGTCGACCAGCGGTGACAGGGTGTCCGCCACCAGTACCTTCATGCACATGCCGATCATGAACCGGCGCGCGCCGAGGGAGAAATTCAACCAGTTGAAATAGCGCTGGTTGAGTTCGCGGCGAACCCAGTCATAACGAATGATGGGACCTGCGATCGAGTGGCCGAACATCGAGATGTAGGTCGCGTAGTTGACGAAACTACGCTCTACCGGCACCACGTGCCGATGCACATCGACCAGGTAGGAAATCGCCTGCAACACGATGAACGAGAGCCCTGCCGGCAACGCCACCTTCTGCCAGGCGATCGGCATCGCACCGTACCAGGTGATCAGCTCGTTCCAGGTACCAGCGAGGATGTTGGCGTACTTGTACCAGCAGAGTACGGCGGTGTTGATCACGATCAACGCCACCAGCAGCCGGATGCGCCCGCGACCGTCCTCCCGCGAGCGGTCGACCAGCAGGCCGCCCACCCACGCGAGCACGGTCAGGACCATGTGCAAAAACAGGAACAGCGGGCTGAGCCAGCCGTAGAACAACCAACTGCCGATCAGCAGGATCACGTTGCGCCAAGCCGGTCTTGCCAGGGCATAGACCAGCAGGAACGCAGGCAGGAACAGCGTCAGGAACTCGAGCGAGGCGAAAACCATGGCGACGGGTGCTTCCGATTCAGTTGGACACGCTGTCCGTGGCGGTAATAAGACGCGGCCCCGTCGACGAAGGCAGTATCAACAGACTGTAGCGCTTGTTGGCTTCCAGCGCGCCCAATTCGACCGCCGAACCGACCGGCTTGCCGGCGCACACCAGTTGCACCGCCAGCGAGCCACGCGGGTTGAGCTCCTGGCGCCGCGGGTTGCCCGCCGGTGCCTTCTGGAACAGGTCGACATCACGCCCGGCCAGGTTGACCTTGGCCTCGGCACAACCGGAGTCGGCATCGAACAGGGCCAGCGAGGCCTTGAGCTGGTTGGGAATGTCGAAGGCTTCGTTGACCACCAACTGGCGAATGCCCTGCTTGCCGTCGTCCAGGGCGAACACCGTGGCGAAGTCGCCGGCCGCGACCTTCGCCTCCAGGGCGACCTGGTGGCCGTCACGGCTCAGGGTGCCCTTGACCGCCTGGCCACCGGGTACCGGGATGAAGTCGCTGACGGCCTTGTCGCCTTCGAGTTTCAGGCTGGTCTTGGCACCGTCGGGCGTCAGCGCCAGGGGGCTGGCGGAGACGTTGACGAAGCGCAGATAGGCCGAGTCCTGGGAAGGACCGGTGGGATACAGGGCGATCTGCGCACCGAACGCCGGCGCGATCAGGGCAGCCCCGAGGAGGCCGCCGACAAGACCGAAAGTTCGTTTCACTTATTTCGCTCCCTTCACTGCGCTGGCAGGCAGTTCGCTGATGGATTTGCCGATCGCCGCCGCCCACGACTTGTAGCCGGCGATGGTGAAGTGCTGGCCGTCAGAGGTGATCCACTCGCCCGGCTTGGAGAACTTGGTCGAGTCGATGTAGGTGCACGGCGCGACCATGTTCGCCAGGGTGCCGGCAACCAGTTGGGTACGCACCTGATTCTTGCCGTAGGTGTTCTCGTTGGTGTTGCTGCCGTTGGCCTTGCCCCAGGCCGGTCCGACCCAGACGCACTTGGCGCCGCTGTCGGCGATCTGCTTGGTCAATGCGGTCACGCTCTGGTAGGCCCAGACCTTGGGAAACGGCGTGGTCTTGTAGGAGGCCATGGTGTCACCCATGATCAGCACGACCAGGTCCGGCTTGTCCTTGGCGATCACGTCCTTGATCGGCTGGGTGTCCATGGTGCCGCGGCTCATCACCTTGATCTTTTCGCCAGGGTCACGGGTCGCGCCACAATCGAGCTTGAGTTTCGGCGTGACCCAGTCGGCCGGGTTGGCACCACAGGCACCGATCGCATGCACCTGGGCACCCTGCTGCACCAGGTTGTCATACAGCGGGTTCATCAGCGAGTCGGGAAAACTCATGTGGCTTTCGCCAATCACGAGCAACGTCAAACCAGCAAGCACGGAAGAAGCCATCAAACTTTCCTCGTTGAATCAATTCGAATAGGGGGAACCGAAAGGACTGACCGGCAGATCCATGGGGCCGTTCATGTCCTCGAAGGTATAACGCAGGTACACGCCACCGGCGACCTGGCGGTAATCGCTGGCATTGTCCACGCCAAGCGTACCGCCGAGGAAGAAGTTCGAACCGAACTTGTATTCGCCAGCAGCGTTCAAGCTGTAGCCGATGCCGGTCTTGCTGCTGCCCGAGTAGCTAGCAGGGCTGCCATCGGCGTTGAATGCCTCGTACTCATCACTGTGACCGGGGAAGATCTTGGCATCATCCTGACTAATGTGCTGAATACCGATCGAAGACTTGATCCGGTAGGTGAAGCGCTCGGTGCGCTGCGACCAACTGACCGGCACGCCAAGGGCGAAGAACGTCTGCGGGCTGAAGTAACCGCCATGGCCATAGGTGTAGAAGTCCTGGTTCTCGGAGTACTTCAGCGCCGAGCCACTGAGGCCGACGGTGAGGATGCTGCCCGGCGTGTTACGCAGGTACCAGTAGATGCCACTACCCAGTTCGAAGCGGTTGTTGTCTTCGACGTTGTTGCCCATCAGTCGATGCACCGAGCCGTAGCCGTAGGCACCGAACTTCTGATTGTCGTAGCCCAGCTCGCCACGCACGCCATTGGCGGTGACGCCGCCCCACTTCTCGCCGGTACGCGGGTCGCGGGAGCCAGCGAACGAGGTCACGCTGTCGGTGACCATCCGCCGAGAGGCGCTGACGCCATAACTGAAGTTGGGGTTAGCGGAAAACGGCCGGTTGAGACTGACGCCACCGATGGGCGTGCTGTAGGTGAAACCGATCGGGCTCATGCCGATATCGGCCTTGATTCCCTCGTCCTTGTCGCGAAAGGCCACCGCCACACCAACACCGCTGTCTTTCTGCGAGCCCACCGTTCTATCCGTATCGCCAAAGGCGGTGCCCGTACCAAAGCGTCCCAGCGCAAAAGCGCCCGGCTTTCCTGCGCTGAGCCACACCGGGGTGATCTGCAACGCGATACTCGCCAGGTTGCTGCCCACCGGGAAGCTAGCCTCGAACGGCGTTTCGATATCCGTCAATCGGCCCAGGCCCTTTTCACTGTTGTTGCTGCGCACGGTGAGGCCCTGGACCACGTAGCCGGTACGGTCCTGGAGAATGTCGTTGAGCGCGACCTGAGCCGGGCTCAGGCCGGTGCTCGGCGCCGTATCACGGGCGTAGGTGTCGCGCGAGTAGGGGTCGCTGAACGGGTTGGCGCTACGGCTGTCGACCGGCGCCGCCGCAACGGCCTGCGCCTTGTGGGCGACCGGCGCCGGAATCAGCTGCGCATCGCCCGCACTCAGGCCCGTCGCCGAACCGTCCACTGGTGGTGGGATCAACGAAGCTTCGGCCAACGAGGTACCCTGGCGACGCTGCCCGGCCAGCCCGACGAAGGGGTTGGAGGACGCGGTGCTGCCACTCGCGACGTTGGCGACGTAGGTGTCGACCCGCTGGCCATTCTCGATCTCGATGGCCTTGCGCAGCAAACGGGCAGCTTCGCCGGTCTTGCCCATTTCGCGATAGATTCGCGCCGAAGCGGTCAACGTCAACGGCACGCCCGGCTCGAGCTCCAGGGCCTTCTCCACCGAACGCTCGGCCAGCGAGTAGTCGCGGCCCTGCATGGCGACATCGGCCAGGCCCAGTTGCAGCTTGGCGTTGCCGGGGTCGGCCTTGATCAGCGGCTCGTACAGTTTGCGGGCCTTGCCGACATCGCCGCTGGCGGCGTACATCCGCGCCAGCGAGGCAATCGCCAGGCTGTCATTCGGGCGCTGCTGCAGGGCCGGCGACAACATGTCGTAGGCAGCGACCAGGTCATTTTTCTCGCGCAGTTCATCAGCCTGCTTGACGCGATAGAGAAACACCAGGTCCTCGTAGCGCTTGCTCGCGGTTTCGCTCATCGGCTTGCCCTGCAACTGACGCAGGATCTCGCTGACTTCGGCGTCCCTGTCAGCCTTGAGCAGCACGCCCGCATACAGCAGTTGCAGGTCCGGGGTCGAGGCGGATTTGTCCAGCAGGTCGCGCATCAGGCTGACGGCCTGGTCCGGATTGCCGGCTTCGGCATAGGCACTGGCCAACACCGCCACGCGCTCGGGCTTGCCGCGGGTCAACGGCTCGCAGCGCGACAACAGGCCCCAGGCCTCCTGGCGCTGGCCACGACGGGCAACGTCCACCGCCAGTTCGGTCTGCACGTGCAGGCGGATGTCCAGTTCCATCTCGTTCATGTCGGCACTGCGCTTGGCCGCCGGAATCCGCGACAGGGTGCGCTGGGCCTTGGTCCACTCGCCCAGTTCGGCCGAGAGCAGGGTGCTGGTGTAGAGCGCATCCGGCTGGTCGGGTTGCTGCTTGAGCAGTTCGTCGATCAGGTCGCGGGCCACCTGGGCCTGGCCCAGGCGCAGGTAGACCCGCGCCAGGGCGAAACGGATCCAGGGGTTTTTCGGGTCGTCGGCCAAGGCTTCCTTGTAGGCTTTCTGTGCGCTGGTGAAGTCACCACGACGCTCGGCCAGCTTGGCCACCTGGGTGGCGCGCAGCGCACGAATGCGCACGCTCGACGCCAGGCGCGCCTGTTCGGCCGGCGACAGGCGATCGATCAGTTGCAATGCCTCGTCGGACTTGCCGGCCCGCGACAACACGCCGATCAGTCCACTGAGGGCGTCCGGGTAGTTGGCATTTCTCGCCAGCACCTGGCGGTAGCCGGCCTCGGCGGCGTCGAACTGCCCGGCCTGGGCATACCAGCCGGCCAGCGCGGTCGGACCGGCAGGCTCCACCGAATTCCTGGCGATGGCCTGCTCGATCAGTTCCCGCGCCTGGGCCTGGCGGCCGTTGCGCTGGGCTTCGTTGGCGCGGTCGAGAAGGATCCAGTAGCGCACGTCCTCGAGGGCGCCTTTCCACTGCGCGCCGGCGCCAGTGCGAGTCGCCTGCACCAGATAATTTTCCGCTTCGCCGAGGCGCTTCTGCTGTTGGCGCAGGATGCCCATGCCACCCAGGGCATCGTAGTCGTCGGGCTTGTCCTTGAGGCGCGCCTGTAATTCCTGCTCGGCGGTCGCCAGGTCACCGGCATCGAGTGCCTTGAGACCACGGGCGACATGCGGGTCGCGTTGCCAGCCGGAACCGCTGCGGCCCTGGGCGATGCCCTTGTTCATCAGCGCACGGATCTCGTTGTCATCCGGGTGCGCCTGCAGGTACTGCTCGAACAGCGATACCTGATCGCGCGAGGGCGGGCCGAGCCAGACCAGGGCGAAGCGCCAGGTCTCGTCGGCGTTACCGCCGATGTCCGGGTTGTGCGACAGCCGCGCCAGGGCACGGATGCCTTCGGGCCGGCTCTCGGGGTTACGTGCCAGGTGCAGTGCCAGCCACAGGTCGAGGATCGCGTCATCCGGACGCTCGCGGCGCAGGCGCTCCAGGCCGACGCGGGCCTCGGGCCAGCCACCGGTGGAGAACCCGAGGGTGTTGTAATACTCGCGAGCGATCAAGCCCTGCGGCTGGTGGCCATCGAACAGTTGCCGATAGACCGCGACGGCCTGGTCGCGCTCACCGGCATCGCTCAACTCGCGGGCCTTTTCCAGCAGTTGTTTCTTTTCCGGCGGGCTCAGGGCGATGTCCTGCTCGAGCTGCAGCGCCAGGCGCGGCAACGGCTTGATCGCCTGCAGGCGGGCCAGGTAGTTCTGCGCGTTGGCGATGCGCTGGCGCTGCACCTCGATCAGGCCCAGGCCGTACAACGCATCGGGCTGCTCGGCGTCCAGGCCCAGCAGACGGGTCCAGGCCTCGGCCGCGCGATCGGGTTTTTCCTTGGACTGCCAGTAGTAACCCTGCTGGATCAGCAACGATTGCGGGCTGCCGGTATCGGCGGCGAAGCCGACGCTGGAAGCCAGGGCGGCACAGACCGCCAGGGCTAGGGTTTGCTGGCGCATGCGCCCTCCCAGGATACTTTCACAGTGCCATCCTTGTTGAACTGGTAGCGGTTCTCACTCCAACCGAGGGAGAACAGGCTCAGCATCACATGATAATACTGATGCTGCTGGTACGCCGGGTCAGCCGGGTTGGTAAAGTGTTCGATCGCCTGGTCGACCACCCGCTGCTGCTGGTCGGCCAGCAACGGCAGCCCCTTGGCCCGCAGATACGGCACCAGCGAGGCGGAGAAACCGTAGGGGCCCACGCCTTCCGTCGCCCCGGTCAGCACCTGGACCTTCTCCGGCGGCACCCCGGTGGATGCGACGGACTGCGCCATGCCATCGAGGTTGTCGAGCATCGGCTTGGCCAGCGGATCGGCCGATGATGTCAGGCCGGCCCACAGGTAGGTACGGATAGCATCATAGCTGCCCACCGCGTTGGTGAACTTGTCCACCACGAACATGCCCTTGTTGACATCCGTACCGCGATAGCCGACCCAATCCGGAACGAAGCCGAAACGGTTCATGTTCTTGTCGGCGACCATCTTCGCAGTGCTGTCGGCCACCTCTTTCCAGGGGCTGGACGGCAACTCCCTGCTGAAGCGGCGCAACAGCGGAATCGGCGTGTAGCTGGCGTTGAAGCGCCACAACTGATCCGGGTGTTCATAACCCACGGGGCCTGGCAGGAGCATCTTGCCGAGGCCGGGAATATCGCGGATCAGGGTCTTTTGCACATTTTCCAGGATCCGCTGCGCATCGGCCCGGTAGGCCGGCTTTTTCCACAGACGATCGGCTTCCAGCAAGGCGTAGGCAAACCACAGGTCGGCATCACTGGCGGAGTTCTTGTCGATGATGCCCCAGGTACCGGCAGGCGTCGCGCCCCACAGCCAGCCCGGCAGGTTCTGGGCGATATCGGCGCCGGCCATGTTGTCACGGGTCCAACGCCACAGGGCATCGAAGGTCACCGGATCATTGGCGACCAGGGCGAAGAACATCCCGTAGGACTGGCCTTCGGAACTGCTCTGGTTGGGGTCCATGCTCGAACCGAGCATGCGCCCATCCTTCTGCACGAAACGTTCGGCATAGTTCTTCCACAACGGCCAGTTCTGCACACTGCAGCCCTCGGCGGCCTTGGCCGCCATGGGTACCAGCAAGGCCAGCGACAACAGGCCACGCCCGAACAGACGCCCCACGCCTTTCGTGGGGGTCGACTTGCGTGCACTCATGACAGGCGCTTCCGGGCCCGCGAACGCAGGAACAGGAACAGCAGCAAGCTCACCAGCGCCAGGCCGCAGACCGTCACCAGCAGCATCCACAGCAGGTTCTGCGAGAGCATCCACTGCACGCGCTTGAACAGGCTCAGGTCGCCGACGTAGTACTGCTCGTCCGCCACCAGCGAGGTGATGCGCTTGTCCTGCACCACGGCCAGGCTACCCTGGATGGTGTCCTTGTACTGGTCGCCGCCGATCAGCGCGGCCGTGGCATCGGCCAGGCCTTCAGGCTTGCCGCTGGCGATCACCACCACGCTGCGCTCGGCCTTGAGTGGCGACTCGAAACCGGCCAGGTAGGTGCTGCTGTTGGCACCGGTGTAGGTCACTTGCAGTCGCGGCTTGCGCTGGTTGGCTTGCGGGTCGGGGCTGATCCAGTCACGCACGCGCAGGGTCAGGTCGGACAGGTTGAAGCGGTGGCCCGTACCGTCGACACCGGCCGGCAGGCGGTTGGCCCACTGTTGCAGCAACGGCTGGTTGGCGCCCGAGGCAAACACCAGCAGGTCCTTGTCGCTGACCGTCTGCACGTCCTTGGGCTGCACCACGGTCACCGCGGTCGCCGGGTAGCCGGTGGACTCGCCGAAGCGGCCAAGCACCGTCAGGTAAGCGCCCCACTCCTGCGGGCCGCTGCCGTCAGGCAACACCACGGCGCTCTGCGACAGGTCCGCGAGGCGGGTGAACGGGAAGCCGCTGTCGTTGAACACGCCCAGGTTCGGCAAGGCGATGTAGTGGTTGAAACCGCGCAGGTCGAAGCTCGAATCCGGATCGATCAGGCCGCGCATGTTGTCGATGATGATGTCGCGGCATTCGCCCTGCTTGATGTAGTCGAACATGAAGCGCAGTTGCAGTTGCGAACGCGGCGAAGCCACGCCCAGCGGCAGCAGCACGCGAGCTTCGCGTGGCAGGCTTTCATCCTTCTTCAGCATCGCCAGCAGGTTGTCGCCACCATCGAGGCTCTTGAGCGACGGCAATGGCATCGATTTCATGAAGTTGTTGTTCAGGCTCACCAGCAACGAGGAGTTCGCCGACTCCTGCTGCGGGGTGTAGCGGTATTTCAGGTCCAGCGGCACACCGGCTTCGCGCCAATTGAACAGGTCTGGCGGCAGGCGCACGGGAATGGTGATGTTGCCGGGGTTGTAGCCGGACACGCTGAGCTGCTTGGTCTCGATCAGTTCACCCAGGCGAACCGGGCGATCGGAGGGCACCCAGTTCGGCGCATCATAGGGCTGGCGCGGGCTCAGCGGGTCGAGGTGGTCGATCACTACGCTGTTGCCCACCAGGGCCTTGCTGCCCATTGCCACCGCGTTGGCGGCGAGCTTGAGCTCGGCGGCATCACGGCCGGCGACGATCAGCAGCTTGCTGCGCGGATCGTTCGGGTTGGCCTGCAAGGTCACGGTCGCGCCTTTCAGCTCCGGAATCTGCAGGCTGCCCAGTTGCACCGCTTCCTTGCTTTCGACCAGGACAATCGCGTTGCCCTGCTGGGGAATCTGGCCCAGGGCACTGGTGAAGTTGGCGCCACGGTAGGTGGCCAGTGCGCCCATCCACGACGACAACGCGCCTGCGGCCTCGAGGGTCGCGTTATCCGGTTGCTTGGCAAACACGAACGGCAGGTTGAGCTGACTCGCATCGCGACGATCGAAGAACGGCAGCGGCAGGATCGACAGGTCGTCCTTGAGCTGGATCGGCGAAACGCTGAGCTTGAGCTCCGAGCCGACGTTGATCTTGGCCCACAGGCTGCTGTGCTGGGGGTCCTCGCACTGCATGGTGTAGTGCCCGATGAATTGCAGGCGCAGGCGGTTGAATTCGGTGATCAGGTGCGGCGGGATGTTCACCACCTGCTGCTGTGGCTGACCGGCACCTTCCTTGGGCAACGCCAGGCTGGCGGCGACTTCGTCGTTGACCAGCACGTTGATCTGCGACAGGTCGGCGAGCAGCGCCGGCGAGTAACTGTAGCTCAGCACCAGTTGCGCGCCATTGACCACTTCATCGGCACGGATGTTGAAGTTCACCGCATCGGAAGCCTCGACGCCCTGCAGGTTCATGGTGTCCAGGCGACCCAGTTGCTTGAGGGTCAGCTCACGGATGTAGCTGCCGGCTGGCGGCTGGTCCGCGGCAGGCGTGGCGATGGCCCCCGCCACGGCGGGGCTGACCGTGGAACTGCCGGCCGCAGCCGCCGTGTCGGCATATGCCATGTGGATCATGGCGCCCAGGCACAGCACCGACGAAGCCAGGCGCATGAATGGGTGACGTGGACAGCGGGTAGCGCTGCGGGACGAGAATTTCATGGTCATGACTTGTCCATAAGAGGATCGAGTGTTTTCGAATGATCAGATCTGGCAGCCAGGCGGTCGCGGACTTGCAGCGCGGTGGCCTTGATCAGGGCACCCATGCCAATGACACCGATGGCACTGACTTCCCGCAGCGCCGACAGTGGCGTATCGAGCTTGCCGCTGCCCCAACTGGCGGCCCAGGTGTCGGCGCGGGAAAAGGTCATGCGCACCAGTTCGCTCTGCTGGCGCAGGGTCAATGGGTCGAACAGCGCGCCCAGGTACTGGCCCTTGCTGAACACCAC
Organism: Pseudomonas sp. UTLPPB19802; assembly: GCF_059730225.1. NCBI lineage: Bacteria > Pseudomonadati > Pseudomonadota > Gammaproteobacteria > Pseudomonadales > Pseudomonadaceae > Pseudomonas > Pseudomonas sp. UTLPPB19802. Next base: position 2,119,814 of record NZ_AP048545.1, on the reverse strand, counting down.
CGTAGTATCGAATTGACTGGTTTGCGAATTACGGAACAGCGACACGCGCATGCGCTCTCCGGCGGGAACCGTGGTGCCCTCCGGCAACTTGAGGCCAAGGCCGCGCTGGGAGAAGTCCTGGGTCACGCCGTAGAACTCGGAGCCATCGGCCAGCTCGATCTTGACCGGCAGTTCCGCGCGGACCCGCGGCTCGGAACGGACCTGGCGGGTTTCCGAAGCCACCGCGACCGCGGCGCTGGTGATGATCAGGTTGTAGAGCGTCCAGACGCAGTTGATCAGTACGGTGATCTCGGTGTCGGGGGCGCCCCAGATCAATTGCCAGATACCGAACAGCAGGCCGAGCAGGTTCAGCGCCAGCAGCACGATGTAGGGCCGGGCCAGCTTCCAGTCGAAGTATTCCTTGTCGATGATGCCGCCCTTGTCGGTGACGTTGAAACCGCCGAACTTGGGGTTGACCAGTGCCATCAGCACGGGCGGCATGATGTACCAGGCCAGTACCGTCTCGTACACCTCGTTCCAGAACGAGTGCCGGAAGCGCCCCTGGATGCAGGAGTTGGTCAGGTTGGAGTGGAACAGGTGCGGCAAGGCATAGGCGGTGATCATCAGCGCCGAGGCGTGGAAGATCTGCGCACCGAAAATCAGGTAGGCCAGCGGTGCGGTAAGGAACACCAGCCGCGGCAGGCCGTAGAAGAAGTGCAGCATGGCGTTGGCGTAGCAGACGCGCTGGCCGAGGTTCAGGCCCTTGCCCATCAGCGGGTTGTCGAGACGGAAGATCTGCGCCATGCCCCGCGCCCAGCGGATACGCTGGCTGATGTGGCGCGACAGGCTCTCGGTCGCCAGGCCCGCGGCCTGGGGGATGGCCAGGTAGGCTGTGTTGTAGCCGGCACGGTTGAGCTTGAGCGCGGTGTGGGCGTCCTCGGTCACGGTCTCGACCGCCACCCCGCCAATTTCCTCCAGCGGCTTGCGACGCAGAATCGCGCAGGAGCCACAGAAGAACGTGGCGTTCCACAGGTCGTTGCCGTCCTGCACCAGGCCATAGAACAGCTCGCCCTCGTTGGGCACGGCGCGGAAGGTATTGAGGTTCTTCTCGAACGGGTCCGGGGAAAAGAAGAAGTGCGGCGTCTGCAGCATCGCCAGCTTCTCATCCTTGAGGAACCAGCCCATGCCGATCTGCAGGAAGGAGCGGGTCGGCACGTGGTCGGCGTCGAACATGGCGATGTATTCGCCGTCGGTCACCTTCAGCGCTTCGTTGAGGTTGCCGGCCTTGGCGTGGAAGTTGTTGTCGCGGGTGATGTAGTTGACCCCGATGCTGTTGCAGAACCGGCGGAACTCGTCGCGGCGACCATCATCGAGCACGTGCACGCGCAGCTTGTCCTTCGGCCAGTCCATTGCCTGGGCGGCGAAGATGCTCAGCTTCACGATGTTCAGCGCTTCGTTGTAGGTGGGGATGAACACATCCACAGTCGGCCAGTCGCTCGGGTCGCCGGCCAGCAACACCGGCCGGCGGCGCAGCGGCCAGGCGGTCTGCACGTAGCCGAAGATCAGCACCACCAGCGCATAGAACTCGGCCAGGACCAGGCCATAGCCGAACAGGATGTCCAGCCAGCCTTCGAAGCCGAGGGTGTCGGTCAGGCGCCAGTACAGGTAACGCAGGGACGCCACCAGCGACAGCACGATCAGCGCCAGGATCGGCAGGCGACCGGGCACCCGCTTGATCAGCAAGGCCGAGCCGAAGCACAGCGCGGCGAACAGGCACTGGGTGTAGAGGTCCAGCGGCGCACTGACGATGCCGATCAGCAGCAGGCAGGCGGTGAGCGCACCCGCGACGACCAATGCACCGCGCAAGACCCTCGGCCACTGCTTGATACGCAGCAGCCAATCATTGAGGCGCAACTCGGAGCGCCCCGGGGTTTGGGGCGTGAAATTGGGATCGATGGTCATGACAGATGAGACTCTTGCGTACCTTGCATGAGCAGCTCGCACAGCGCGCCTGCCACGTCGAGAATGTCCTGGCAGCCACGCGTGCCAGGGGCGTGCGCCAGCGGATTACGCTCATAGGCCAACGCTTCGCCAAGGGCGTGATCCTGACGGACTACGCCGAGCAACTGGCTGCCGGTTTTTCTTTTCAGGACCTCACAGACATCGAGGCTGAACTGGCGCGCAGTATCCAGTTGGTTGATGACATATTTGCATTGCAACGGGGCTTCCCGCTGCCGATAGGGCGCCAGCAGGCGATCCATCTGTTCCAGGCTGGAATAGGACGCGGCATCGGCCAGCGTCACCACCAGCGCGATATCAGCGATGGCCAGCGCCTGGGCCAGGTAGGCCGAGGCACCAGCGGGTGTATCGATGATCACGGTGTCCCGCTCGCCCAGTTGCAGGTCGGCCAGGTGCCGCGCCAGCCAGGTTGAGTCGGCACGCAGGCCGTTCTCGAAAGCCACCCGTTCCTGCTCGCTGACCAAGCCGTAGGCCAGGCACTGACAGTCGGAGAAACCGTCACGCAGCAGGCTTCGCCAGTCTTGCTGGGGAGAGTCCTGGGCGACGCCCGGCCATTGGTCATTGCCCCCCAGATGCAGGCACAGGGCGTTCTGCGGATCGAGGTCGAGGGCCAGGGTGCGGCCTCCGGAGCGCTTGATCGCACTGGCCAGGGCTGCTGCCAGGGTGCTCCTGCCGACGCCACCCTTGGCCGAAACCACGGCGATGACTCTGGCTTTCAACACGGGGGGAACACCAGCTTTGGCCGGGGCGCCTGCTTCGCGCTGCTGTTCGATTTCCGCCAGCAGACGGCTCAGGGATGTGCCGCCAGCCGTCGCTACCGCGGCCGACTCTGGAGCTGGAATGGGTGCAGCGCTCGACGACACGCTCGCAGCAGGTAGCGGCTCTGGCGAAACGGCAACTGCCGGCACCTCATCGACCACGACCGGGCTTGCGACTGGTGTCGCAACCGGGACTTGGGATGAGGGCTCGATCGCAGGTGTCGGGACTGCTGTCTGCAGCGCGCTCAAGGCGGCGATCAGTTGCGTGGCCGTCTCGTCGGCGTATTCATAGGACGGTTCGATTTCGAGGTAACTTTCCGCACTACCCCCGAATCTTTTGAACAGATTCGCGATATCGTCAGAACGATGCATGCAGGTGTCCCTTTGCATAATAAAATTCAAGAAAAGCATCCAAAGGGACAAGCACCAACCCTGGCTGTGAAACTTCCATTATTCCTGACTGCTTCCCCTACAGGTAGTAGCAATATGATGGTGTCATTATTTTGCTGTCTAATTGATTTTACTCAGTTCAGACGAACGGTAAGCCAATTTTTTGGCGAACAAGTTTGAATCATGTCCAATAGCCATCGGAACATGTTGCCATATCAGCCACTCGCCTGTTGTTCCGTGACAACGGCGCACGGGTCCAATAAATTAACCGCCCACAAAATGCCGCGGCATTTTGAGCCTTACCCCCCGTTAAATGAAATAGCGAAATTTCGATGCCTGACTCCCATACCGATGAAGCCGTAACCTCCCTGTCCGCCAAGCACGAATACGAAAACGCGATCAACCTTTCCCAGCATGTGGCCCAGGCCAAGACCATCAGTGAAATGGTGCTCGACGCTTTCCACACCTCCAAGGAGAGCGAGGAAATCCGCAACCTGCGCGCGGCGATCCGCCAGGCGCATGACCGTTTCGATGACGACCAGGCCTACGAGCTCATGGGCCAGCTCAAGCAGCTCAAGGATGCCGAAGCTGCGGACAGCGCCGCGCTGGAAGACCTGAGCACGAAATTCCCGATCACCCGGATCCTGTCCAGCTACAAGGACGACCCGGCGTTCCAGGAGCTGGTCTACGGCCTGGCCCTCAAGGTCTTGAACCAGACGCATCAGGCGATCAGCAACCCGAACGCCGGCAAGGGCAAATCCTCGCGGGCGAAGAAGGAGGCGGAAGTGTTCGTCATCAGCAAGGATGGCACCAGCGTCAATTTCCCGCTGCGCACACCCCGCACCAAGGCCAACGCCGACCGCGAGGCGTTCGAGTTCCTTGGTTTCGCCTTCGCCGGCCACGGCGACCTGGCCGAACTGCTGAGCGAAACCTTTGTGGATAACGAGGGCAACGAACAGCCGGCCACGCGCAAGAACATCGTCACGGCGATCCAGCAGCAGACAGCGTTTACCGGTTACAGCGTCGCCCAGCAGTAAAGAGATAGAGCGGTTCTAGCGAAACCGCAGGTGGAAAGGCAGGTCCGTTTCAAGGTAGGGCGCACGGGCGACTTACCCAGAAACGGGCCTGCCTTTCTGCATTTCCGAGCACGGGCAATCTCAGGCTGGTTCGTGAAAAATCTCGCGACTGAAATACAGGTTCGCTCCCAGGGCCACTGTACCAATGGCAAGAAAATCGGCGTCGAGAAGCTCATGGAATGTGGGAGCCAGCCACAGAAGTGCATACCCCAGGGGAATGAGCAAAATACCCAGGCACGCCCGAATTCGCGGCTTTTTCAGTCGATAGTACAGACAGGCGGCGAAGAATATCGGCACGCCATAATTCAGGTAATCACTCATTGGCTCAGATATCCTTGGGCCTGGAAATGATTCGGCACCCGGCCAGCTGGTTTTCCCTCTCGAACTGATGCCGTCGGCGGAAAAGATCAACGCCCATGGCGCTGATCACGAACGCGAAAATGACCAGGTCAAACCCCTCGAACATACGTGGAATCGTCCAGGGCGCCGCCAATCCAACAACGACCATCAGCACACCGAGCCACTTTCTCGCACGGTACGGCCTGACCAGGTAAGCGACTGGAAGCAAGAGAGCATAAAACGCCAGAAACTGAGCTGGCTCGCTCATGATTCTGCGGGAACGAGCATGGACATCACCGTGCGTTGGGGGCCTATGCCGCCGTTGACATGAGCCTCTATCCCGACAATGACATCGCCTGCATGATAGGTTCGCAATCGATCCTGAGAAAACTTTCGTCCCTCCCGAGCCGCCCATAGGCTGGTCACTTTCGATACCGCTGCGGCAACGCTACCGACAACCGAACCGACGAGAACTGCCAGGTCAGCGCGCTGCTCATTCAGCAGGTCGGCCTCCTGTCGAGTCAGCGGCCTGGAGATGACCACACCCATGGCACACGGCAGGTTTCTGGCAAGCATCCGATCATATAGCTCGCGCAGACGGAAGCTCAGCTCCCAATTGCCACTGCGTGCTTCGTGGAAGTAAATCGTCGTGAGCTCATGCTGGTTGATGGGCGTCACACTAAAGCGCGAGATGTAAAAAATGATTCCATGCCGACCGAACGCCTGACTCTTTTGAATCTCCACCTGACATTCCTTTTGACTGGATGATGTCAGGGAGTCTCCGTTGACCGTTCGGACGTAAACAAGACAGGCAAGGGCATTTGAGAACGGGATGACAGTAATTGAGGAAAAGCCCCAGGCTTTTGCGCAGGCACAAAAAAACCCGCCGAAGCGGGTTCTTTTTTTGACCTGCCCAACATCCTGTCGGTGGCCATCCTGGCCAGGTCGATCCTCCTTGATCCTGCGCACATCCTTATGCAGCAGTGATGGGTGTAGATTACGGAAACGGTCGGGGCTGGCAAAGACGTGATCGCCAGCGTGTCGTGTAAGCCTTTGGCTATACCGCCACGGCGCTTGCCTCGACCCCGGCACACGCGGCGGCCAGCGCCCCGCAGATACCTGCGACGATCATTTCCACCTCTGCCGCATCGATGGTCAGCGGCGGCAGCAGGCGAATGGTCTTGCCCCGCGTCACGTTGATCAGCACACCCTGCTCGCGGGCGGCGATCAGGGCCAGGTCGCGGATCGGCTCCTTGAGTTCGATACCGATCATCAACCCCCGCCCACGGATCGCCACGACCTGCGAGTGCTTGCCCAACTCTTCCTGCAAGCGCGCCAGCAGGCGCTCACCCTGATGCCGGGCATTGGCGACCAGCGCCTGCTCCTCAATGATATCGAGCACGGTACACCCCACCCGGCAGGCCAGCGGATTGCCGCCGAAGGTGCTGCCATGGCTGCCTGGGGTGAACAGTTTCGCGGCCTGGCCGCGCGCCAGGCAGGCGCCGATCGGAATGCCATTGCCCAGGCCCTTGGCCAGGGTCATCACATCCGGGACGATGCCCTCGTGCTGGAACGCGAACCACTGGCCGGTACGACCGACACCGGTCTGGATCTCATCGAGCATCAGCAACCAGGAGCGCCGCTTGCACAGGTCACGCACGGCCTTCAGGTAGCCCGGCGGTGGCAGTTGCACACCGCCCTCGCCCTGGATCGGCTCCATCAGCACCGCACAGATCCGCTCGCCATGACTACGCGCCAGGCTGTGCAGAATCTGCAGGTCACCGAACGGTACCTTGATAAAGTCCCCCGGCAAGGCGTTGTAACCCAGGCGCACTGCCGGGCCGTCGCTGGCTGACAGGGTACCGAGGGTACGACCGTGGAAAGCATTCTCCATCACCACCACCAGCGGCTGTTCGATCCCCTTGTGCCATGCATGCAAGCGCGCCAACTTCAACGCGGTTTCATTGGCCTCGGCTCCCGAATTGTTGAAGAACACCCGATCCATCCCCGACAACTCTGCCAACCGCTGCGCCAGCCGCTGCTGCCAGTCGATGGTGTAGAGGTTCGACGTATGCAGCAGCAGGCCAGCCTGCTCGCTGATGGCACTGACCAGCCGCGGGTGGGAGTGACCAACATTGGTCACAGCAACCCCTGCCACCGCATCCAGGTACTCGCGGCCACCCTGATCCCACAGGCGCGTGCCCAGGCCCTTGACGAAGCCCAGGTCGAGCGGTTGGTAGGTGGTCATCAGGCAGGCGGCGGTCATGGCGGCAGGCTCCAGGCAGTGAGGTGATGCGAGCAGTATCGTTAGCCACCTGAGCTGGATAAACTCTCTAAAACTTCATTCATTTTGAAGCAGGAATTGATAATGGATCTGTTCCAGGCCATGCAGGTGTACGTGAAAGTGGTAGAGAGCGGCAGCATGACCGCCGCCGCCCTGGAGTGCGGTATTTCCACCACCATGGTCGGCAATCACCTGCGCTCACTGGAGCAACGCCTCGGTCTCAGCCTGCTCAGCCGCACCACCCGCCGCCAGCGCCTCACCGAGTTCGGCGTCACGTACTACCAGCGTTGTCTCGAAGTGCTCGGCCTGGTGGCCGACTCCGAACGCCTGGCCGAGCAGGTCCAGGGCGAACCGAGCGGTACCCTGCGAATCACGGCACCGCTGACCTTCGGCTCCGAACGCCTGGCGCCGGCCCTGAGCGAGTTCGTCCTGCGTTACCCACGGATCAAGCTCGACGTGATGCTCAGCAATCAGCGCGAGGACCTGATCGACAGCGGCTTCGATGTGGCGATCCGCCTGGGCGTGCCCGAGCCGTCGGCGCTGATTGCCCGTCCGCTGGAAAACTATGCCCTGACCGTTTGCGCCTCGCCCGCGTACCTCAAGCGGAGGGGAACGCCCCTGATTCCCCAGGAACTGGAACAACACGACTGCCTGGCCTTCGCCTACCCGGCGGGCGATGACTGGCGGACAGTGGAAAAACAATGGAGCCTGAGCGGCCCGGAGGGAGAGATTCGGGTGCCGGTCAGCGGCCCGATGACCATCAACAGTTCATCGGCGCTGTACCAGGCGGCACTTGCCGGCATGGGCATCGTGATGCTGCCCGATGCCCTGCTGCGCGACGATCTGCGGGAGGGACGGCTGGTGCCGTTGCTGACGGACTACCGGCTGCCGTCACGGCCGATGAACCTGCTCTACGCCCAGGACCGCTACCGGTTGCCCAAGCTGCGCAGCTTCGTCGAATTCGCCCTGGAGAAATGGGCAAAACCCTGAGGCCCGAGGGAGGCGGCTTGCTGGCGGTCGCCAAAGGCGACCCTTCATACCGTCTGCGACGATAACAAGAGCGCTATCGCCAGCAAGCCGGTTCCCACAGGTTCACGCCGACTACCGAGAGAAAAGTCTCTTACTGGGCGGTGGCCTTGGCCGCGTCCTCGATGATCGCCGCCACCTTGTCCGGATTGGACACCATCACCACATGGGACGCGCCCTTGATGTCCACCGTTTCCCGCGAACCGGCACGGTCAGCCATGAATTTCAGCGCCGCCTCGGGAATGTTCTTGTCCGCAGAGCCGTAGATAAACCAGGACGGCAGGGTCTTCCAGGCCGGCTCCCCCGACGCTTCCTTCAGGGCCGCCTCGGCGATTGGTCGTTGGGTCGCCGCCATCAGCGCAGCCTCTTTCGCTGGTACATCGGCGGCGAACTGCGCCGGGAACTTGTCCTGCTGGATGAACAGATCCACGGTGCCATTTTTCAGCTGGACCGGTGGTGCCAGGGTCGGGCCGAGGGTACCGCCCGGGAAGCGCCCGGAGAGTTCGATCGCGGTCTCACCCTTTTCCGGTGCAAAGGCGGCGACGTAGACCAGCGCCTTGACATTGGATTGGCCATGGACCGCGTTGGAAATGACCGAACCACCGTAGGAATGACCCACCAGGATCACCGGACCCGGTGTGTGTTCAACGATATCGGCCACATAGTCGGAGTCGCTCTTCACGCTGTGCAGTGGGTTGGCGACAGCGACCACCGGATACCCCTTGGCCTGCAGGCGGGCAATGACCCCGTTCCAGCTGGACGACTCGGCAAACGCGCCATGCACCAGGACTACGGTGGCCTTCTTGGCCGGCTCGGCGGCCGCCGCGGCCGAGCCGCTCCAACCCAGGGACAACGCGCCGGCAGCAATGGCAACGGCAGTGAACAGTTTCGACACAGTGGAGAGACGGGACGCTTTCATCGGTAATTCCTTTCGTTTGAAGTGACGGGCCCGCCGGGAGTGGCGGTTTGAACGTGAAGCCATGATGGCGAAAACACGTTTACGAATGGCGCCTTTTTGTCGATGATATGCGGCAGATCGTCCAAACCCTTCAACGAGAACCCATCCATGGATCGCCTGTCGACCCTGCTGACTCACTTCGGCATCGCCGCCAACACCTTTCACAGCGGCTTGCTGCAGGGCCAGGTGGGAATTGGCGGCATGGAGCCCTGTGGGCACGTGCACCTGCTCAAGAGCGGGCGGCTCCATCTGGAGGCCAGTGGCAAGACGCTGCGCGTCGAGGAGCCGAGCCTGATCCTCATTCCCCGCCCCCTGCCCCATCGCCTGGTCGCCAGCGAAGCCGATGCCGCGGAGCTGGTCTGTGCCTCGTTGCGTTTCGATGGTGGTATCGACAACCCGCTGTCCGTTGCCCTGTCCGACACCATCGTGATGCCACTCAAGGCAGTACCGATGATCGAGGGCACACTGGATTGGCTGTTCGGCGAGGCCTTCGCCGAACACTGCGGGCGCGAGGCAGTGATGAACCGTCTGTTCGAACTGATGGTGATCCAGTTCCTGCGCCACATGATGGCCTACCACAGCATGACCACCGGGATGATGGCGGGCTTGGCGGACCTGCGCCTGGCCAGGGCGATGACCATGATGCACAACCACCCCGAACGCCCCTGGACCGTCGCCGAACTGGCCCAGGAGGCGAACATGTCGCGCGCCAGCTTCGCCGCGCACTTCCACAGGGTGGTCGGCCAGACGCCGGCCGACTACGTGCTCAGTTGGCGGGTCAGCCTGGCCCAGAAACGCCTGCGCGAAGGCCGCCCGATAGCACTGATCGCCGATGAGGTCGGTTATGAAAGCCCGTCGGCGCTGGCACGGGCCTTCCGTCGCAAGATCGGCGAAAGCCCGCGAGAATGGCTGGGGCGCCAGTCGAACGAGCTGAAGAGCGCCACACAGGCGCTCTGAGGCGATTGCCGCGGCACTTTCACCGCGCCCGCCAATCAGACCCTACAAGGGCTCCGCCACACAGGCAGGGCCTCCCCTGGACTGCGACACGGATCGACCATCGCCCATGTTCGAACACATCGACTTCACCTACCTGCTTGCCACATACGGTTATTGGGCCATCTTCATCGGCTGCTTGCTGGAAGGCGAAACCATCCTGATTCTCGGCGGGGTGGCGGCGCATCAGCAAGTGCTGCAGCTGTGGCCGGTGATTTTCTGGGCCAGCCTGGGAGGAATGCTCGGCGACCAACTGCTGTTCTGGGCCGGCCGCTTCTTCGGTGCCCGCCTGCTGCCGCGCCTGCACCGCCAGCAGGCGACAGTCGACCGCGTGACCGGACTGATCGTGCGCTACCCACTGGTATCAGTGTTTTCCGTGCGCTTTCTCTATGGCATGCGCCTGATCGGCCCGCTGGTGATCGGCGCCAGCGGCCTGTCGCCGCTGCGCTTCAGTCTCATCAACCTGTTCGGGGCGGTGGTCTGGGCGACCCTGTTCGCTTCTGGCGGCTACTGGGCCGGCGAGTTTCTCGAACAGATGTTCGGCAACCTCAAGCCTTACCGCCTACCCATTGCGATCGGCGTGGTGCTGTTGATGGCCGCTGTCGCCCTGATCAGACATCAGCGGGCCCGGCGCAAGGCGCGCCGGTCAGACGCGGAACTGCCCGACCATCCCGCGCAGTGAGTTGGCCAACTGCGCCAGCTCGTGGCTGGAGGCGCTGGTCTGGTCGGCACCGGCCGCCGAACGCAGCGACAGGTCACGGATGTTCACCAGGTTGCGATCGACCTCGCGGGCGACCTGGGCCTGCTCCTCGGCGGCGCTGGCGATCACCAGGTTGCGTTCATGGATCTGGCTCACCGAGGCCGTGATGGTTTTCAGCGCATCGCCCGCACGCTCGGCAAGAACCAGGGTACTGGCGGCACGCCGGGAACTGGCCTGCATCGAGTCCAGCGCCTGGGTCGAGCTGCTGCGCATGCCCTGCACCATCTGTTCGATTTCCTGGGTCGATTGTTGCGTGCGGTGGGCCAGCGCACGGACCTCATCCGCCACCACCGCGAAGCCACGCCCGCTCTCGCCAGCCCGCGCGGCCTCGATGGCGGCGTTGAGGGCCAGCAGGTTGGTCTGCTCGGCAATCGCCCGGATCACATCGAGCACCTTGCCGATGTCCTGGGACTGCGCCGCCAGTGACTGCACCAGCTCGCCGGTCTGCTCAACCTCGCCAGCCAGGGCATTGATCGCCTCGGCCGTTTCGCTGACACGCTCCTGACCCAACTGGGCCGATTCGCTGGACTCGCGAGTGGCCTCCGACGTGGACACCGCATTGCGTGCCACCTCTTCCACCGCAGCAGTCATCTCGTTGACCGCAGTGGCCGCCTGCTCGATTTCGTTGTTCTGCTGCTGCAGGTCCCGGGTGCTGTTGAGGGTCACCGCATTCAGCTCATCTGCGGCGGTCGCCAGTTGCACCGACGAACCGGTGATGCCCTGCAAGGTGTTGCGCAAGGTCTGCTGCATGGTCGCCAGCGCTTCGAGCAGATGTGTCACCTCGTCATTGCCACGGGCCTCGATATCCCGGGTCAGGTCGCCACGGGCAACGTTCTGCGCAGCGTCCAGGGCCTCGCCCAGCGGCTTGACGATACTGCGGGTGAGCAGCATGGCCAACGCCACGGTAGCCAGCGCCGCCAGCACGATGAACAGGATGACGATCGTGCGCGAGTTGCTGTAGTGCGCCTCGGACTTCACGCTTTCGGCCTCGACCCGCTTGCTGAACAGGTCGGCCAGGTCATTGAGTTGCTTGCCGGAACCATCGACCACGGTCTTCATGTCCACCAGCAGCAACTTGATCAACTCGTCACGTCGTCCCTGCTCGGCCAGGGTGAAGGACTGGGCGATCCCGGAACGGTAGACGGCGAAGGTCGACTTGAACTGGTCGTATAACACCCGGGCCTCCGGCGTGGTGACCAGCTTGTCGTAGGCGACGATCTTCTCGCTCAGTTCCTTGTCGCGGGTGTCCATCTGGGAGCGGTACGTGGCAACGTTCTTCGGGTCCGGGTCCAGGGCCATGCGCAGGGAGATCGTACGGATACGCAGCATGATCTCGCGAATCTCGTCACCGCCGCGAATACTCGGCAGCCACTGGGTTTCCACCGCCACTTCACTGTCTCGGATACTCGACATCTTCTCCAGGGCAAACAGCCCGAGGAAGGCCACGAGGACCGCAATCAGGGCAAACCCGAGCGCTGCGCGAGGCGCGATATTCATTTGGCGAAGTAGCATGACGGCGGCCTTTTTCCTGGAATGATCCGAAGTGAAATAGCGTGGGCAGGGGTGCCGACGGTTGGCATGCTATCGGCAAGTTATATGACAACTTGAAGTGGCCTTCGCAAAATAAAACCCGATGCCGATCACTGCCAGACAGCCCGAAAAACCGCCATGGAATGCCAGAACTGCGACTCTGAAATCCCGCCCGCTCTAGACCGCGGTTTTCCCGGCAGGGGGACGATCGAGGTCGAGAATGGAGAGAGCAGACCAAGCGAGGCATCACTTTTCCACAGGCAACAAAAAACCCGCCGAAGCGGGTTCTTTGTTGCCCATCACGACTCCTGTCGTCGACCGTCCTGGCCTGGGTCTATCGTCCCTGACGCTGTACACATCCTTGCGCAGCAGCAGTGGGTGTAGATTAAGGGCACCGCGAATTGGCCAACAGAGGAGATCACTGTCAGGGCTTGTAAGCCTTTCGCTATCCGTAAATCCAAAAAAAAGCCCCGCACTTCATGCGAAGGCGGGGCTTTTCCGTCATGCGGGTCACTCAGTGCGCATAAGTCAGCAACAACTCGGTCGGCACTTTGAAATCCAGGGACATCATCACGCTCAGGGCGGTAATGGTGAAGATCGAGAACACGAACAGCTTGCGTGCCCAGACCGTATCATCCACAGCCTTGTAGCCGGTCCAGGCCATGTACAACCAGTACATGCCCATGGCCGCGGCCACGGCGAGGTAGCTCATGCCGGCATAGCCGCTGAAGGTCAGCATCAACGTCGCAGCGACGAAAGCCAGGATGTAGAGCAGGATGTGCTTCTTGGCGACCACGATACCGCGCTTCACGGGCAACACCGGAATCGATGCGGCCAGGTAGTCGTTGAAGCGGAAGATCGCGATGGCGTAGGAATGCGGCATCTGCCACAGGCTGAACATCACCAGCAGCGTCAATGCCGCCATGTCGAAGCTGTTGCTGACCGCAACGTAACCGATCACCGGTGGCATCGCCCCCGACAGACTGCCGATCAGCGTGCCGTGAACCGACTTGCGCTTGAAGTACAGGCTGTAGAGACCGACGTAGATGATGAAACCGATCACCGCGAACAGCGCCGCCAACGGGTTGGCGACGCGGTACAGCAAGGCCACGCCGGCAACGCCGAGCGCGGTCGCATAGACCAGGGCCAGTTTCAGGGAGATGAGCCCCTGGACCAGCACGCGGTTCTTGGTGCGCTCCATCTTCAGGTCGATGTCACGGTCGATGCAGTTGTTGAACACGCAACCGGACGCTACCACCAGCGAAGTGCCGATCATGGCCGCCAGGAAGATGGCCAGATCGACATGCCCCTTGGAGGCCAGGAAGAAACCACCCGCCACAGAAAGCACGTTACCGAAAATGATCCCCGGTTTGGTGATTTGGATAAAGTGCTTGAGCGACATCGGGTTTACCTCACTTCGCCATCATGACGGCGTGGATGGTGAACATGATCCACAGCGACAGGCCTACCAGCAGGACGATCACCAGCGCCGCGAAAATGAACGCGATCACGTTGTTACGTTGCGCGGCGGAACGATCCAGGTGCAGGAAGTACACCAGGTGCACCAGCACCTGGATCACTGCGAAGATCAGCACGATCCACAGGGTCGCGGCCTTGGGCAGCGACGGGTACATCACCAGGCCGAACGGGATGGCAGTCAGGATGATCGACAGAATGAAGCCGATCATGTAGGACTTCACGCTGCCATGGTTGGCATCACTGGAATGGTGTGCATTAGCCATTTACAGGGTCCCCATCAGGTAAACAACGGTGAATACGCAGATCCACACGACGTCCAGGAAGTGCCAGAACAGGCTCAGGCAGCTCAGGCGGGTGGTGTTGGTCGGCGTCAGGCCCTTTTTCCAGACCTGGTACATCATCACGGCCATCCAGATCAGACCGCTGGTCACGTGCAGACCGTGGGTACCGACCAGGGTGAAGAAGCCGGACAGGAAGCCGCTGCGGTTAGGACCGTAGCCTTCTTCGATCAGCAGATGGAATTCGTTGATTTCCATGCCGATGAAGCCCAGGCCGAACAGGAAGGTGATTGCCAACCAGCCCAGTACCTGATTTTTCTTGCCCTTGAACAACGCCAGCATGGCGAAGCCGTAGGTGATCGAGCTGAGCAACAGGCAGGCGGTTTCGCCCAGTACGTATGGCAGCTCGAAGATGTCGTGGCCCGACGGGCCACCCGCTACGTTGTTAACCAGTACCGCGTACGCTGCGAAGATCGACGCAAACAGGATGCAGTCGGTCATCAGGTAGAGCCAGAAACCGAATACGGTCATCTCGCCCGAGTCGTGGTGATGGTCATCGTGCCCATGGTCATGACCATGGGCGTGTCCAGCATGAGTCACTGCATTCGACATGGTTTAAGCCTTTTCCAACGAGGTTTCAACACGGGAGCCCGGAATCGCCTTGGCCTCGACCAGCACCTTGTGCTGTTCGGCTTCGATGCGCTCGATGGTCTCTACCGGCACCATGTAGCCCTGGTCATCACGGGCAGCATGGATGATGAAATAGATCACGGTACCTGCGAGGCTGGCGATCGCCATCCACCAGATGTGCCAGATCATCGCGAAACCGAACACGGTCAGCAGAGCACCCATGACCAGGCCGGTCGCGGTGTTGTTCGGCATGTGAATCGGCTGGTAACGCTTTGGCACGCTGTAGGCAGTACCGTTTTCCTTGGCTTCGGTGAACGCGTCGACCACGTCGGCTTTCGGCAGTTCGGCGAAGTTGTAGAACGGAGGTGGCGACGAAGTCGACCATTCCAGGGTGTGGCCATTCCACGGGTCGCCGGTCACGTCCAGGTTCTGCTTGCGATCACGCACGCTGACGTAGATCTGGATCAACTGGCAAGCGATACCAAATGCGATCATGACGGCACCGACGAAGGCGACGTACAGGTATGGCACCCACTCAGGGTTGGTAGTGGCGTTCAGACGACGGGTCATACCCATGAAGCCCAGGGCGTAGAGCGGCATGAACGCAACGAAGAAGCCCGAGATCCAGAACCAGAATGCTGCCTTGCCCCAACCTTCGTGCAGCTTGAAGCCGAACGCTTTCGGGAACCAGAAGCTGAAGCCGGCGATGTAGCCGAATACCGCGCCGCCGATGATCACGTTATGGAAGTGGGCGATTACGAACAGGCTGTTGTGCAGAACGAAGTCGGCACCTGGAACGGCCAGCAGAACGCCGGTCATGCCACCGATGGCGAAGGTCACCATGAAGCCCAGGGTCCACAGGACCTGGCTGGTGAAACGCAGACGGCCACGGTAGATGGTGAACAGCCAGTTGAACAGCTTCACCCCGGTCGGGATCGAGATCAGCATGGTCGCCAGGCCGAAGAAGGCGTTGACGTTGGCACCCGAACCCATGGTGAAGAAGTGGTGCAGCCAAACCATGAAGCCCAGCACCGAGATCGCGCCGCTGGCGTAGATCATCGAGTGGTGGCCGAACAGTTTCTTGCCGGAGAAGGTCGAGATGACTTCCGAGAACACGCCGAAAGCCGGCAGGATCAGGATGTATACCTCGGGGTGGCCCCAGGCCCAGAACAGGTTGACGTACATCATCGGGTTGCCGCCGAGTTCATTGGTGAACACGTGGAAATCCAGATAACGGTCAAGGGTCAGCAGTGCCAGGGTGGCGGTCAGGATCGGGAACGAAGCCACGATCAGGACGTTGGCCCAGGTGCAGGTCCAGGTGAAGATCGGCATGTCCATCAGTTTCATGCCAGGGGTACGCATCTTCAGTACGGTTGCCAGGAAGTTCACCCCGGTCAATGTCGTACCAAGGCCCGATAGCTGCAGCGCCCAGATGTAGTAGTCCACACCCACGCCCGGACTGTATTGCAGCCCCGACAGCGGCGGATAGGCAACCCAACCGGTCTTGGCGAATTCGCCAACGCCCAGGGACAGGTTGATCAGCACCACGCCGGAAACCAGCAGCCAGAAGCTCAGGGAGTTCAGGAACGGGTAGGCAACGTCACGCGCACCGATCTGCAGCGGCACGACGATGTTCATCAGACCGGTGAAGAATGGCATCGCCATGAAGATGATCATGATCACACCGTGGGCGGTGAAGATCTGGTCATAGTGATGGGGAGGCAGGTAGCCAGGCGAACCCTCGGTGGCCATGGCCAGTTGGGAACGCATCATGATAGCGTCGGCAAAACCGCGCAGCAGCATGATCATGGCAACGACGATGTACATCACGCCGATTTTCTTGTGGTCGACCGAAGTCAGCCACTCGGACCACAGGTAGGTCCATTTCTTGAAATAGGTGATGCCCGCGAAGACCGCCAGGCCACCGATGGCGATCATGGCGAGAGTCACCATGACGATCGGTTCGTGGAACGGGACCGCGTCCCAACTTAATTTACCAAACATCGTTTACTCCTCTGCCCCGGCAGCTGAATGCGAACCTTCCGTTGCGGCCACTTCTTTCTTCTCGTGCTTGACCGGCTTGCCTGGTTTCATGCCTTCGTACTTGTCGACGATGATCTGGAACAGGTTCGGGGTGACGGAAGAATAAAGCGCGACCGGGTTGTCCTGGCTCGGCTTGGAAAGTTCTGCGTATTCGGCTTGTTCAAGCTGTTTAGGTGACTGCTTGACCTCAGCTACCCAGGCATCGAAATCCGCCTGGCTGGTTGCGATCGCTTTGAATTTCATACCGGTGAAGCCGGCACCGCTGTAGTTGGCGGAGATACCCTCGTACACGTGATTCTCGTTGGAGATCAGGTGCAGCTTGGTCTGCATGCCAGCCATCGCGTAGATCTGGCCACCCAGGCCCGGGATGAAGAACGAGTTCATCACGGAGTCAGAGGTGATCCGGAAGTTGACTGGGGTGTTGGCCGGGAAGACCAGCTTGTTGACGGTGGCGATACCCTGGTCCGGGTAGATGAACAGCCACTTCCAGTCCAGCGAAACCACTTCGACGTTGATCGGCTTGACGTCGGATTCCAGCGGACGATACGGGTCCAGGGCGTGGGTCGACTTGTAGGTCACGATGCCCAGGAACAGGATGATGATGGCCGGAACAGCCCAGACCACGATTTCGATCTTGGTCGAGTGGTTCCATTTCGGCGCGTAGGTGGCGTCCTTGTTCGATGCACGGTATTTCCATGCAAAGGCCAGGGTCATGAAGATAACCGGCACCACGACCAACAGCATCAGCAGCGTGGCGGTGATGATCAGGTTACGTTCATCCAGGCCTACCTGACCTTTGGGGTCAAGCAAGGTCATGTTGCACCCTCCCAGCAACAACGTGCCGAGCAGCGGCAATAAGCCTAGCAATCTGGGGTACCTAGTTTTACTCATCTCACGACCTCTAAAGCAGCTTGCGCAATGCAGTTGGGTTTTGATCGCCAACACTTCACCCTGCCAAGGGTTGGCATTTTTCTTCAATTGAATAAGGGCCTGCCCTTCGCACTAATCGCTGATCGGCACATCTGGAGCTGGCAGTGAGTCTTATTCGATTTCGTCGGTCAAAGGCCTTGTTACAGACCAATTCCATTTGGTGCGGATACTTGAAGGTTGCCTGCACCCGGGATCGCATGGCACCTTTTGGCCCCTGTGCTCGCTCAAAAAATGAACGACGCAGGACACTCAGTGCGGGCGATTGTAGATATGTCGGGTTTTATAAACCATGTCTCATCCGGAAATATTTTTTATCAAGTGGTGCAACAATCCTTCGCCGATTTTGCAACTATACAGAATCGTATCGCTTTTCATTCTCAACAAGAAGCACTGATACGTTCTTCTACCGGACAACCTGTTATGCTGTGCCGTCGCCCCTGAAACACCCGACAGGAACGGCCTACCCCCTATAAAACGGGGACCAGGGCGCGTATCGGGCACCTCCAGAAGCGCTGACGGCGAGGGATGCGGAGCGAAATCGCTCCAGGGAACTTTCCTGAGAATTGTTGTCGATTGGACGGACCTTGTCGAACCGAAAACGCCCCCTGCGCCCCCTGCGACGTGACAATATGTCGCAGTTTTTCCGGGCCTTTCGTTGCCCTTCATCACGGTTCTTTTCACCACCGCGCCGACATGAAAACGCCCCGGTTCCGAGCAACGAAACCGGGGCGTTCCAGACGCCTTTCAGCGCGCGTTTTTACGGTTGCGGTAGATACCCAGCGGCACCAGCACAACGGTCAGCACGAAGGCTACCAGGGCCCACTGCGCCAGGGACAAACCGAGTACCGGCGGGTACGGGGTTTCGCAGAAGCCGTCGACCTGGAAGCCCAGCGGGAAGATCTTCGCCAGCGGCAGCCCGTCGACGATCGGCTGCAGCACATCGATGCCACAGCTGACCTGGGGAAAGGCCTGGATGTAGACATGCCGTCCCGCCACGGCGAGGCCGGCGATCGCGCTCAGCCACACCAGCCCTTCGAGCACCGACAGGCTGCGTCGGCTTGGCATGGCCGCACCGATGAAGGCGAAGATCGCGATGAACAGCAACGCGTAGCGCTGCAGGATACATAGCGGGCAAGGCGCCTCTCCCAGCACCACCTGCATGTACAGCGCACCGCCAATCAAGGCCAGGCAGATCACCCCGAGCAGGACGAGAAAGCGCTTTTCCCGCCCCAACCGCATCATTTCGTCATTCATCCCGTTTCCCTTATGACTCGTTATTGGATCGACCGGAGGCAGCGCCGGCAGCCACTGCATTCAGGCCGAGGTTGCCTACGTCCAGCGCCTTTGGCGCCCTCCGGGCATGGTCGCTCCCTGGCTCGCCAGTCTACACGCAGCCGATGACCTTTGAGCGTATCGAACACGCGATCACGGCAGGTGAGCGCATCAACTCCGGCGAATTAACGTGAAGTCGATTAAAGGCGGATTAACCATGGCGGGATTTTGCAGAGAGGGAGCTTTCTGGTCGAGTTGGCGCAAAGCTGGTTGGGTGAATGGTTAATGAAGCACCGGACACACCGCAGTCCCTGTGGCGAGCGGGCTTGCCCGCGCTCGGCTGCGCAGCAGCCGTAAAACCAGGCAACTCGATTCCATCCGAAGTATCGCGGTGGCTGGTTTCAGGAGCGCTATGCGCTCCAGCGCGGCAGTGCGGCGTCCCGACAAGCCCGCTCGCCACAGGGCCTTGGCAAGATCCAGAAAACAAAGCCATGGCACAAATCGAAGCACTGCCTCGCCGCCGCAAAGCAAAAGGCCCGCTCAAAGGCGGGCCTAGTGGTTCCAGGTGGATTAGCGGGCAGTCAGCGCCGCGTAGCTGTTCATCAGGTTGCGGTAGTTGGGGATACGCTGCGACAGCAGGTTGCCCAGGCCTTCGATGTCGTTGCGCCAGTCGCGGTGCAGCTCACAGGCCACCGAGAACCAGTTCATCATCTGCGCGCCAGCCTGGGTCATGCGGTTCCATGCGGCCTGTTGCACGGTTTCGTTGAAGGTACCGGAAGCGTCGGTCACCACGAACACATCAAAACCTTCAGCCAGTGCCGACAGCGTCGGGAAGGCTACGCAAACGTCAGTCACCACACCAGCGATGATCAGTTGCTTGCGGCCAGTGGCCTTGATCGCTTTCACGAAATCTTCGTTGTCCCAGGCATTGATCTGGCCTGGACGAGCGATGTACGGCGCATCCGGGAACATTTCCTTCAGCTCTGGAACCAGCGGGCCGTTCGGCCCCTGTTCGAAGCTGGTGGTCAGGACAGTCGGCAGGTCGAAGAACTTGGCCAGGTCAGCCAACGCCAACACGTTGTTCTTGAACTCGTTCGGCGAGAAGTCCTGCACCAGGGAAATCAGACCGGTCTGGTGGTCGACCAGCAGGACTACGGCGTCGTCTTTGTTCAGGCGGTTGTAGGTTGGCTTGCTCATGGGGGAATCCTTTTTCGTTTAAGTGGTTAGAAGCTGTGTCGTTCAACTTGTGACCAGATTAATGAGCCGCCGAAAAAGGAAAAAGCGGCTGGAATCGGTTTGACTGTCCTCCCAAAATTGACAATCCGGCACCAGGCCTAGTGGGAGCTGGCTTGCCAGCCAAGGCATTCCTGAGGCTGCTGAAAGCTTCGCGGGCAAGTCCTGCTCCTACAGGGAAGAGTCGTGCAGATAGTTAGCATCCGATTCCGATCTTGTAGGAGCAGGGCTTACCCGTGACGAGCCCCTTGGAAACGCCACCGCTTCGCGGCATATCCCTCTGCAATCAGAGGGACATGCGCCAAGAGCTCACTCCAGAGCCGCAGCCGGACCGAAGAACTCGTAACGGCTCTGCTTTTCCGGCACGCCCAGCGCTTTCAGGTGACGCTTGACCGCCCCCATGAAACCTTTCGGCCCCAGGAAGTAGGCGTCCAGGTCGCGCTGCTCAGGCAGCCACTGGGCCAGTTGCTCCTGGCTCAGCAGGCCTACCTTGTCCGCCGCCGGGCTCACGCCGTCATCCTCGTCATAGCAATAGAAGCGCTTGAGCTGTGGATGACGTTCGGCGAGGGCGTCGACCCAGTCGCGGAACGCGTGCACCGCGCCATTACGCGCGCAGTGGATGAAGTACACCGGCCGCTCGCTGGCAAGTGCCGCTTCGAGCATCGGCAGGGTTGGCGTGATGCCGACACCGCCACTGATCAGTACCAGCGGCTTGTCGCTGGCAACCAGGGTGAAATCGCCCGCTGGCGGGAACAGATCGAGGGTCGCGCCGACAGCCAGTTGGTCATGCAGGTAGTTCGACACGCGCCCGCCCTTTTCGCGCTTGACGCTGATACGGTATTGCCCGGCCTTCGCCAGCGCCGAAAGCGAGTAGTTGCGGCGCATCTCCTCGCCATCGATGAGCAGTTTCATGCCGATGTACTGCCCCGGCTCGAATGCCAGGATCGCCTGGCCGTCGACCGGCTCGAAATAAAAGGAAGTGATTTGCGCACTCTCCTCGACCCTGGCCACCAGCTTGAACGGCCGGCTGCCACGCCAGCCGCCCGGAGCCACGGCTTTCTCTTCATAGATGGCCGCCTCCGCACCGATCAGGATATCGGCCAACTGGTTGTAGGCCGCGCCCCAGGCCGCGAGTACCTCGGGCGTGGCGATTTCCTCGCCTAGTACTTCGCGGATGGCCCGCAGCAGGCAGGCTCCGACGATCGGGTAATGCTCGGGAAGAATCTGCAGCGCAACGTGCTTGTTGATGATCTTCGCCACCAGGTCGCCCAACTGATCGAGCTGGTCGATGTGCCGGGCGTACATCAGCACGCCATTGGCCAGGGCCCGTGGCTGGTCGCCGCTGGCCTGGTGGGCCTGGTTGAACAGGGGACGCACCTGCGGATACTCGGACAACATCATCCGATAGAAATGGGTAGTCAGCGCCTCACCACCGCTTTCCAGAAGGGGAACGGTCGATTTGACGATGGCACGATCTTGAGCACTCAGCATGGGTCAACTCCTGGATATGAGGATTTACCTGAATTGATCTGTATCAATCACACTCCATGCCAAAAATAAAAATCATATAAATCAATAAGTTAAAATAATATTGGTCATAAAGACCCCATGGAATTTATAGTCCTTATGACACCAAAGGAGTCAATATGACTGCAAAGCCATTGCTGACCGCCCTGCTGCCACTGGTAGCGGATCTATCGCGGGAACTGCCCGAAAGCGAACGCTACAGGCGCCTGCTCGGCGCCATGCGCGCCCTGCTACCCTGTGACGCTGCCGCCTTGCTGCGCCTGGATGGCGAATCACTGGTGCCGCTGGCGGTCGACGGCCTGAGCCAGGACACTCTCGGCCGACGCTTCAAGGTCAGCGAACACCCACGCTTCCAGATCCTGCTCGCGGCCCACGGGCCGGTGCGCTTCGACAGTGACAGTGAACTGCCGGACCCGTACGACGGCCTGGTCGATGGCCTTGCCGAACTCCTGGAAGTGCACGACTGCCTGGGCTGCCCGCTGTTCATCGATGAACGCCCCTGGGGCCTGCTGACCCTCGACGCCCTCGACCCGGAACGCTTCGAACAGATCGAGCTCGATGCCCTGCAGGCGTTCGCCAGCCTGGCGGCAGCGACCGTGAGCGCCGCCGAACGCATCGAACGCCTGGCCTTGCGCGCCGAGGACGAGCACCAGCGTGCCGAGCTCTATCGCCAGGCCAACGGCCCGCAACAGCGCGAGATGATCGGCCAGAGCAAGGCCCACAAGCGCCTGGTGGAAGAAATCAACCTGGTCGGCGGCAGCGACCTGACGGTACTGATCACCGGCGAAACCGGGGTCGGCAAGGAACTGGTGGCCCAGGCGATCCACGCCGCCTCCCCGCGTTCGGAAAAGCCACTCATCAGCCTCAACTGCGCCGCCTTGCCCGACACCCTGGTGGAAAGCGAGTTGTTCGGTCACGTACGTGGGGCCTTCACCGGTGCGGTAGGCGATCGGCGCGGCAAGTTCGAACTGGCCAACGGCGGCACCCTGTTCCTCGATGAGGTGGGCGAGTTATCGCTGAGCGTCCAGGCCAAGCTGCTGAGGGTGCTGCAAAGCGGCCAGTTGCAGCGACTGGGCTCGGATCGCGAACACCAGGTGGATGTGCGGCTGATTGCCGCGACCAACCGCGACCTGGCCGAGGAAGTGCGCAACGGCCGCTACCGGGCAGACTTCTACCACCGCTTGAGTGTCTATCCATTGCAAGTGCCGGCCTTGCGTGAGCGCGGTCGCGACGTGCTGCTGCTGAGCGGCTTCTTCCTTGAGCAGAATCGTTCGCGCCTGGGCCTGGGCAGCTTGCGCCTGAGTGCGGATGCCCAGGCCGCGCTGCTGGCCTACAATTGGCCAGGCAACGTCCGTGAGCTGGAGCACCTGATCGGTCGCAGCGCCCTGAAAGCATTGGGCAATTACCGGGAGCGGCCGAAAATCCTCAGCCTGGACGCCGCCGACCTGGACCTGCCGACCACCGCCACCGAAACGCTCGAAGCACAGGCCAGCGCCCCGCTACACCGGCAAACCGGGCTCGACTTGCGCCAGGCCACGGAGCAGTATCAACGGCAGTTGATCAGCGCCTGCCTGGAGCGCCACCAGCAGAACTGGGCCGGCGCGGCACGGGAACTGGGCCTGGACCGGGCGAACCTGGGGCGACTGGCCAGGCGCCTGGGACTCAAATAAGCACAGGTCCAACAGCAAGATTCACCTAAAGCCTGTCACGCTCGGGTCGATAACTCCTTGTAGACACCCGTTCAGGGCCGACCCGCCCTGACGCAGCTCTTTGTACAGAAGGTTCTTATGTCCTCCAACAAAGCCCGCGCAGATTCGCTGTCGCTTCTGCTCTTTACCTTGCGCAGCGGCAAGCTGATGGCGATCAACCTGCTCAAGGTCAGCGAAATCATCCCTTGCCCGCCGCTGACCAAGCTGCCGGAATCCCACCCGCATGTCCGGGGCATCGCCACCCTGCGCGGGGCCTCGCTGTCGGTGATCGACCTTAGCCGGGCCATTGGCGAGCGCCCGCTGGCGGACCCCGAAGGCGGCTGCCTGATCGTCACCGATGTCAGCCGCTCCAAGCAGGGCCTGCACGTCCAGGCCGTGAGCAAGATCGTCCACTGCCTGACCACCGATATCCGCCCGCCCCCCTTCGGCTCCGGCGGACCCAAGGCGTTCATCACCGGGGTGACCCAGGTCGACGGCACCCTGGTGCAGGTACTGGATATCGAAAAGGTCATCCATGTCATCGCCCCAACGCAGATCGAAGTCGCGCCGACCGAACTGAGCATGGAAGAAGCCGATCTGCTCGGCAACGCCCGGATCCTGGTGGTCGACGACAGCCAAGTGGCGTTGCAGCAATCGGTCCACACCCTGCGCAATCTCGGCCTGACCTGCCACACTGCCCGCAGTGCCAAGGACGCCATCGGTTGTCTGCTCGACCTGCAAGGTACCGCCGAACAGATCAACATCGTCGTCTCGGACATCGAGATGTCGGAAATGGACGGCTACGCGTTCACCCGCACCGTGCGCGAGACCCCGGACTTCCAGGACCTCTACATCCTGCTGCACACCTCCCTGGACAGCGCCATGAACGCCGAGAAGGCCCGCCTGGCGGGCGCCAACGCAGTGCTGACCAAGTTCTCCTCGCCGGAACTGACCAAGTGCCTGATCCAGGCGGCACGGACCGTGTCCGAACAGGGCCTCTGAGATGCCCGACCGCCACTGCCTGCTACTGCGCAAGGACCTCGACGGCCTGCTCGATCTGCCGCACTGGCCGGCCGGCATTCGCCTGGAAGTGCTGCGCCCGGAGCAGTTGGAAGCAGTCCACGCGTTGCTGGTTGAGGGCTATCGCGACAGTGGCATCGAGGTCGACAGTTTCCCGGACTGGCGCGAGCGCTTTACCCACGATGCCGAGTTCGATCCGAGCCTGTGCCTGATCGCCCTTGACGACCAAGGCCTGGCCGGCGTTGCCCAATGCTGGACCAGCGCCTACATCAAGGACCTGGTGATCCACCCACGTCGCCGTGGCGAGGGCCTGGGCCAGGCCCTGCTGCGCCATGCGTTCCAGGTCTTCGCCTTGCGCGGCGAAGCCTTCGTCGATCTCAAGGTCATGGAGGACAACCTGCCGGCACGGCGCCTGTACGACGACGCCGGCATGCGCTTCATCCAGCGCTATGAAGTGAGTCCGGCTCAGGCATAATCGCGTTTTTGCCGGATGCATCTTCAGGAGACCCGCCATGAAAGCCTCCACCCTGATCCTCATCAGCCTCACCGCGCTGGCCGCCCAGGCCCAGGCATCGAGCCCCAGCGAGTGGGCCGCCCACGACAAGGCCGTGCTCGCCAGCTGCACCAAGGCCAGCCACCTCAAAAACGTCAAGCAGGTGGGCAACCCGGCACTGTTCGATGACAAGCTTGGCTACACCGCCCTCCTGCTGCGCGGCCATTACCCCCAGGCCCACATGAAAAACCAGGCGGGCACCGAACTCTGCCTGTACCACCGCAAGAGCAAGACCGCCACCGTGACCGAATGGGATTCGGTCATGCCGGCCCGCAGTAACTGAGTGACTGGCGCACAACTTGCTTCGCTCCAGGCTCATGTGGTGACAGCCTGTCGGATTTGCGTCGCCACGCCAGCCTTTCCCTCGTTGCCGGTCGGTCCATGAACACCCATTTTTCCTGCGTAGGCTGCGGTAAATGCTGCACCGATCACCATGTACCGCTGACCCTGGCCGAAGCCCGCCAATGGGCGGACGACGGCGGCCAGGTGATCGTGCTGGTGGAGGCATTCCTGCCGGACGGCACCGGCATCACGCCGGAGCAGCGCGAACAT
This sequence comes from Pseudomonas sp. UTLPPB19802, assembly GCF_059730225.1. NCBI lineage: Bacteria > Pseudomonadati > Pseudomonadota > Gammaproteobacteria > Pseudomonadales > Pseudomonadaceae > Pseudomonas > Pseudomonas sp. UTLPPB19802. The sequence continues at coordinate 2,094,497 of NZ_AP048545.1, read as the reverse complement.
GCGCAACGGCGTTCCTGGGGCGTCCCCTGCGGCAGCACCGAAGCGCGGGTGGCCATCACCTTCGCCGCCTACAACGTCGGCCCCTGCCGGAATCTTGACGAGCGCCAGCTTTGCCGGATCTACGAGCGCCGCCCGCTGGTGTGCCGTATTTATCCGATGGAGATCAATCCGCACATCCCGCTCCGGCCCAAAGCCAAGGACTGCCCGCCGGAATCGTGGCTGCCCGGCCAGCCGCTGCTGATCAGCGGCGGCCAGTTGGTCGACGCCGGGCTGGCGCGGCTGATCGAGGACTCGCGCCAGGCCGACCGTGACGATATCCGCGCCAAGCAAGCCATCTGCGCGCGCCTGGGTATTCACACGACGGCGCTCAAGGGCGACGGTTTCACCGCCTATCTGCCGCAGATGAATGCGTTCGCCGAGGCCATCGGCCAAGTCGAACAACAGCCGCAGTGGTCTCCCGAGGCAGAATGGGCGTTTCACGTGTCCGGCGACGATATCGCCGATCAGCTGCGCGCGGCCGGTGCGCGCGTGGTCAGCGATGCACCGCTGACCTATGCCTTCATCCCCCTGCGGGCAGCCTGATCGCAGCGGCCCTATACACGGCTGCTGCGCCCCCAGAATTCCTGCGCCAGCGAACGCAGGTCATCCGCCAGCCCGGCCACGTCGCCGGAATTGAGGTGGCTCTGGCGCCCCGCGCTGACCGTCACCTCGCAGGCATTGCGGATACTCATGATGTTGCGATTGATGTCTTCACTGACCGCGCTCTGCTCCTCCACCGCGGCGGCGATCTGCAGGCTCATTTCGGTGATACGGTTAACCCGCTCGTTGATCCCGCTCAGGGCCTGGGCCGCCTGCTGCACCTGTTGCACGCTGTCTTCGGCATGCTGGCTGCTCTGACGCATGACCAGCACCGCTTCCCGTGCGCCATCCTGCAGGTTGCTGATCATCCGCTGGATCTCGCTGGTCGACTGCTGGGTACGCTGGGCCAGCCCACGCACCTCGTCCGCCACCACCGCGAAACCACGACCCTGTTCGCCCGCGCGCGCGGCCTCGATGGCCGCATTCAGCGCCAGCAGGTTGGTCTGTTCGGCGATACCGCGAATCACCTCCAGCACACTGGATATCTCGATGCTGTGGTTCTCCAGGTGATGGATCACCTCGGTTGCCCGGGCCAGCTCCTCGGCCAGGCGCAACACCGAGCTGCGACTCTCGCCCACCAGTTGATGGCCGTCGCGCGTCTCGCTACCGGCCAGGTCGGCAGCCACCGAAGCCTGCTGGGCATTGCTCGCGACCTCGGCGACGCTGGCGGCCATCTCATGAATGGCCGCAGCGACCTGATCGGTTTCAGCCTGCTGGTCCAGTGTACTGCTGTGGCTGCTCTCGATATGTCGCACCAGCTCCTGGGCATGCCCGGACAACCGTTGCGAGGCATCGCCGATACGCCCGACCACCGAGCCGACCTGAGCCTCAAGCATGCGCAGGGCGAATTCGATCTGGCCGAACTCGTCGCTGCGCCCGGTATAGATGGCCTGGCTCAACGGATTGTCGGCCAGGCTGTGAGCGCGCTCGGTCAAGCGAGCGAAGGGGCGCAAGGCCCAGTGAATGGTCGCACAGCACAAGGCACTGCCCAGTACCCAAAGCCCCAGCTCAAGCCAAAGCGGCTGTGGCGAAAACCATTGCCCCAAGGCCAGGGCGGCGGCAAAGGCGAGGCTGGACTGCAGCATCAACCGGCGCGACAAATCGAGCTTGGGCAAACGCTGGCGCCACGTACGGCGGCCACTGCGCAATTGCTCATAGCAACGCTCGGCGGCCTCGATCTGTGCAGCGCCTGGTTGAGTCCGGACCGACTGATACTCAACGGTCTGGCCGTTCCTGCTCACCGGCGTGGCATAGGCGCTGACCCAGTAGTGATCGCCGTTCTTGCAACGGTTCTTCACCATGCCCATCCACGAACGGCCGCCCTTGATGGTCTGCCACATGTGGGCAAAAGCCTGCGGTGGCATGTCGGGATGACGCAACAGATTGTGCGGTGAGCCCAGCAACTCTTCCCGGCTGTAGCCGCTGATCCGGATGAAATCCGGATTGGCGTAGGTGATGGCGCCTTTCAGGTCAGTGGTCGAAAGGATGTTGGCGTCGCGGGCAACCTCGACGTTTCGGCCGGTAACCGGGAGATTGATCTTCATGGAAGGCGCGCTCGGATTATGGGGGTAGGAGTCGGCAGGGCGTCGACTCTAAGCGGACCAAGATCAAAAACACTGACCCAGATCAGCTTTAGGCGATAAGGCGAACGCGTTCGAAGACCATCATTTGTAGAACAGATCGACGACCACCTCGGCAGAGAACGGACCGGCCTTGGGACGGTCACTGTTCCACACCAGTTCGGCGTCGAAGCGGGCCGTGGCGGCCTGGGTACCACCCAGCAGTTCGGCCAGGTGAAAGGAGCGGTTGTAGGGGATCGGCGTACCGCCACCGGCCCTGGCAACACGGATCCCGACGCCATCGTTCCCCTTGGGGATCAGCAGGTCGCCGACCAGGCTGCCCGACACCGGCTTGAACCGTGCGTCCAGGCTGAAGGCGCTGTCGCAGGTACGACTGGTGTGCAAGGCAAACGGCCGCCGCTCGACCACCTGCCCGACCACTACGTTCTGGATCGCGACCTGTCCGAAGTCGACGGTTTCGGGGATCACTTGCAACTGCGCATCACAGGCGACGAAGCGCAGCCCGCCGAGGTTGTTGATCACATAGTTGAGCGAGTTGCCGTCATTGCCCGGTCCGCTGCCATCATCGAGCTGGAACACCCGGTAATCCTGCAGTTGGCTGGCCACTCCCGACGGTGGTGTCGGACCGAACTTCTCGATGAACAGCGAAAACCCCAGGTTGAAACGCAAGGGCGCACACGTCTCGACGCTGCTACAGGCCGGCATGCTGCGGCCGATGGCGATCCGACCATGCCCCTGGCGATGGTCGATACCCTCGTAGGTCAGCCCCAGGCGAATCCCCTGGCCGACCACCTGGCGAGCCGGGTTGAGGTGGAGGTAGATATCCTGCGCCGCCCCAGGCTGATCATTCCGGACGCACTCGACCGCCAGGTTGAGCGGCTCCGAACGCCAGGCCAGCGTGCCATTGGGAGCCGAGGCTGGAATCGCCACGCTGCTGCCGAGGTCAGCGCTGGCGACCACGGCAGCGCTGCCTTGCAGGGTACAGGTAAGGGCAAAACAACTGGCGGGGCTGAGCAAGCCGAGCGACAGCAGGCAACGCCGCCAGCTCATGCGAAAGAGGTTAGTCATGGACAGGTCCGTTCTGTGAAAGAGCAGCGTCGCCAACCAGCGACGCATTGAAGGGCGTGCCGAAATCGAAACGGGCACGGTAGGTTCGCTGGCCGCCGTAATCGGTCAGCGCGTTGAACCGCAACCAGGCCTGGCGCGCCACCATGGCGCGAGACGTCAGCAGCAATTCACGGCGACCACCCGGCGGCACCAGCAGGTCGTCGCCCAGCGGGTGATGACCCTGTTCGTCACCCAGTTCAAGGCCCAGCAGCGCTGCGTGGAAAACCGTCGGGTTCTCCACCTTGAGCCGGGATACCCCGCTGGCGTCGCGCTCCAATACCCAGCGCAGGCGTTGCGGAGTCTGCGCCGGATCGCCAGGCAGGCCAGGTGGCCGGAACAGCACGTTGATCCGCTGGCGGATGGCAATGCTCAGGCGCCCCTCGCCAGGAAGCGTACGGGGAATCTCCATCACATAAAGATGCAACAGCGACTCGCGACTGGCTGGCATGCCGCGCCCCTCGTAGAGCAATCGCAACACCTGCCGACCTTGTGGAGCCAGCCGTGAGATCGGCGGGGTCAACACGAACGGCAGATGGCCCGGGAGGGTTTCCTCATGAGCTTCCAGCCAGGCCTGCAACAGCACCTCCTGACGACCACGATTGCGCGCCTCGATACTCACGTCGCGAAATCGCCCATCGAACACCAGCCGCGTGCCGCCCAGGGATACGTTTGCCAATACCGGCGCGGCCGTGACCAGGCTCAACACCAGGCTCCACACACGCAGGCCATTCACCGGCAGATCTCCTTGAGCCGGTCATAGGTCAGTTGCGGGTCACGGGATGGCAGGCGGAACCGGAACTCGCAGCTCCCCCCCGACCACCTGACCTGCAACGCGCCCTGCTCCTGCTCGGTGAGTACCAGTGCCCGGCTGGTCGGGTCGACCACCGCAAGCACCTTGCCGGCCGCGTCCTGGACGCTGGCGCCAAACGGCAAGGTGCTGCCGTCGGCAAGAGTCAGCTCGAACTGCACCCGGCGCCCGGCGCTGGCGTTGAACATCGCGTGGGTCACCGAGCCACGCCGTGGCACCACTTGGGCAATGGCGTTATCCACCTCGATATCAGCCCCCAGCCGCCGGGTATCCAGGCCGATCCAGTTGGCACGATAAGGTTGGACATAAGGCACCACGGCAAAGCCGTTGCGCCCGGTCTCGACCCCACCGAAATTGTTGAAGTGCGCTCCGCGCACGCCCGGCACCTCGGCCAGCGTGAAGGTGTCGCCGAGGGATTGGCCGAGATTCACCCCGCCACCATGGACTACCAGCGAGCCACGTGCCCCCAGGCTCCAGCTGTTGAAATCCTGACCATGACTGTAGCCAGCCTCGAAACGACCGACCGACGTGGTGGCATTGACACTGGCAGAGCCGGCACGAGCACCGCTGCCGTCGTTACCGGCCAGCACCGAGTAAAAGGCATTCCGATCCAGCACGCGCCCGGTCAGGCCGGCCATCACGCTGGCATCGCCCTGGTGATCGCGCACCGCCGTCAGCGATGCACGGGTCGAACGTTCGTGCCGGCCCAACGGCAACGACAGCGTCAGGGTCAACTGGTGGTCGGTGGCGACCCGGCCGTCGAGGTCGCTTGAGCGGGTCCGGTCCAGGGACAGGCTGTAACTGAGATCACGCCAGTAGCCCCCATAGGTCGCGTTGAACTGCCGCGATTTGCCCGGCAGATTCCAGAAACGCTGCTCAAGCGCGGTAAAGCTGAAAGTCCCCGTGGCCAGGGGTTGGCTGACGGTGATGTCGAAACGATCACGGGCGCGGCCGATGCTGTTCCGCGCCAGGTGGCTGCGTTCCTCCACGTGTTGTTCGAAGCTGCGGTATTGCTCGCTGGAGTAGCGATAACCGGCGAGGGCGAAGGTGGTACGGCTGGCATTCAGGGTGTTGGCATAACGCAGGCGCAGGCTCTGGCCGCCCAGGTCGGTGCCGGCCTGGTGGCTGACCGAGTGGGTCAGGTCGGCCGACACCGCGCCGACACCAGTATTGACCCCGACGCCGAGGTTGCTGGCCTCGAAGGTGTCGGCCAGCTGCAACCCGCCGAACCCGGTCACCCGTTCGCTCAAGCCATAGATCAGCGTGGTGCTGGCAAATCCGGGGCTGCCTTGCTGGCTATCGTTACTGTCGTACTGGCCGGCCTCGACGCTGTAGCTGAAGCCTCCCTTGGGCAACATCAAGGGCAGCGAAGCGAATGCCTGGATGAAGGTACGCTGCCGGCCATCCGCTTCGATCACGGTTACCAGCAGGTCGCCGTTGGAACCGCTGGGATAGAAGTCACTGATCTCGAACGGCCCCGGCGGTACGTTAGAGCTGTACAACAGATAGCCACCCTGGCGAATCTCGACAGTGGCATTGCTCTCCGCCACACCCCGAATGGTAGGAGCGTAGATCCGTTCGCTGTCGGGCAGCATGCCGTCATCCGAGGCCACCTGGACGCCGCGAAAGCGCACGCTGTCGAATACCCGCGAGTCGGTGTAGGTCTCGCCCAGGGTCAGTTGGCCCTTCCAGGTGGTCAGGTCGCGCTGGGCGTAAGTCTGGTTGCTGGTGAAACGCGTCGCCTGCAAGTCGCCCTGAACCAGCGAGGACTCGTTGCGCAAGCGCCAGGCCCCGAGGTTCAGGCCATTGCGCAAGCCCAGGTAGTAGCTGTCGTTTTTCTGCCGCTCGAATTCGCGGCGATTGACGTTGAGGGAGTAACTGACGAAACCACTGTTGATGCCCTGGTCCCAAAGCTCGGGCGACAGGTAGCCACGAGCATCGCGACGCAGGGCAACCTGGGGCACGCTGAGGTTGAGTGCCAGGTTGTTGGGTTGATAATCGACACTGGCCCGATCCAGCTTGCCCAAGTCGACACAGTGCTCGGCCGCGGCATCCGCAGGCAGCCCGGCCAGGCTGGCCAGGCGCTCGGTATCCACCCCCAGGTCCCGCAGCAGGGCCAGGCTCAGGCACGGCTCCACACGCCCGCTCGCCTCGTCACGGCTGAAACGTACATCCCGGCGGGCACTGAGGACCCGGTTCAGGTAGATATCCACCCGGTAGATCCCCGGCAGCACGCTGTTGCCTTCCAGAAACGCGCGGATATCCGCCGGCTGCTCGCCGCCATGGATAAACGCGGTATTGAACCGGAGGCCCTCGCCGACCGGCTCGGAAAGCGCCAGTTGCGGAATCAGCAGGCACAACCCAAGGGGCAGTGGCAGGCGCATGGTGCGTTGCACGCTCGGCACCTGGGAGAATTCCAGGAGCTGCGTTTTCCCGGAACCCGATGACACCAGAACGTCCCTTGTTCTTCGATAAAGCCAGTCCATTTGCAACCTTCACTCAATGTCTCGAGGTATTTGTTAAAGGCGAACGCCTGCTCGCGCAGGCTCTTGCGAGGGTGCGGCAAACTTGGAAATGAAAGGGGCGCGCGACGGGACGCTAATCCTCGACCCACTGGGCCTGGCCGGTTTTCCAGTCGGAAAGCCGATAAGGCACGACGGCACCGTGGTCGTTGATACTTTTGAAGCTCAAGCGGGCCTGCTGTGGCAAGACCGCGACCGGCAGGGGGAACTCCTGCGCCTGTCCGGGGGCCAGTATCGAGTTCCGGCGCTGCAACAGCCGGGTCTCACCGCCGAACAGTTCGATATCCACCAGGGTGATATGGAACGGTCCGGGGTTGCTCGCCACCAGCACCCCCGGAGGTTTCAGGCGCCACCGCAACTGTCGGGCCGCCAGTTGCGGATCAGCCGTCAACTGGCGAGGGCGATAGAGCACCTTGATACGCTGACGAATGCCGATCTGCAGGACATTCTCCTGCTCGCTGGCTTGCGGTATTTCCTGGACATTCAGCCAGAACAGCGACTCCCGGTCGGTGGGCATTTCGGCCCCCGAATGAATGATCCGTACGGTTTGCCGGGCACCCCCGGCCAACGGCACCAGCGCCGGCACGACGGCAAATGGCAGGTCCGCTGCCGAGTCGTCGGATTCCAACCAGGACTGCAGCAGGATGGTGGACCTGTTGCGGTTGGTTACGCTGAGCACGGCTTCCTTGTCTTGCGCCGGATACACCAGCCGGGTGCTGTCGAGCACGATCCCGGCCTGAACCTGACCCGACGCCCACGCGACCAGCGCCATGCCGATCAGCGATCTCATCAACTTGCACATGTGGCGATCCATCTGTTCAGAAGAAACGGAGCCTTGCAGCTCCGTTCGGGACGCTCACTCAGTTGTAGGTGAGGACAAAAGGCACCGTGCCCGTCGCCGCGCCAGGCACGGTGGAAACACCGTTCCTCACGAATACCGCGCGCAGGGACAAGGTGCCGCTGGAACCGGTACCGCTGGGCTGGAGAATGCCATCGATGGTGTCGGCGGCGTCCTGGATGTTCAGGAAGTTATCGCTGTCGCGGCGGACCAGACCGATCCCGACGCCTTTGGCAGCGCCCGCGGTCGGCAGCAGGTAGGGGTCGCCCTGGTCGGCCTGGGCCGGACGGAACGACATGCTCACGGTACTTTCAGCAGCCGGTTGCAAACAGGTCACCAGCAGGTCGATATCCTTGGCCGTGCCCAGTCGTGACTCGGTACGGTTGCCGATGTCGGCAAAGGAAACCCGCCCGAGGTCGACCGGGATATTATCGGCCGAGCCGCCCCCGGAGGACACATCGCAACTGGTGTTGGTCAGTGCGCCGGTGAAGTTCAGCGTGCCACCGTTGGCCGCGTGGACGGAGCTCGCCACGCCGAGGGCTGAACCCAATAGAACCAACATCACGGAAATCTTTTTCATGCGAACACAATCCTTCGAGTTAATCGTTTGCACCCATCACTTGGGTGGCGGCCAATATAGTCGCGGATCATGAATTGAACTATCAGACCTGGTCTTATTCAGGGAGCCGATTCAGCCGGCTGACAAGACATCTGCCTCCGTCAGAAAAAAATGTCATTCAAGGGGCACGGAAAAATGGCCGGGAGCGTGTTTAAATTTACAATCCCGACTGATGAAAAACGTTCTCGATACCGCGCCCCTCGAATACAACCAAGACTTCCTCCGTAGCATTTTAATTATATCGATCAAACTGTTAAGCAAGCTGCCCTCGATTCCAGGAAAGCAAAGTCAACTTGCCGCCGGATATTTCCCAGAATATAACCTTCCTGTACACGACCATTAACGAAATCATGTTGCAATACACGTACAGGTCTACAGGTACGTGATGACCACGACCCCCTGCGAAGATGCCTTCTTGAGGCTCGAGGCCTCTTGCGGCAAGGGCTGGAAGCGTGCATTAAAAGGCAACATGCCATTACTGCAGGCATTATGCGCAGTATCAACCAGCACCATGACACCGGGTGCGACCCTGATACTTTCAGAGCCGCCATGATTATCCCGCGAGGAAGGTGTCACCTCACAGGCAGCCTCGACAACCTGGCCAGTAAATCGAATCTGCCCGGCATTGGCCGCCGCCGCACTGGAGCAAACACCCATCAACAACATGACACTCAATATCGATAGTGTGTATTTCATATCACTGACTCCCAAACAGGGGAAACCCCTTTTCAATTAAAGCCTACCCGAAAGCATTCCACTTAAAAAACAAGGAATATCCGTAGGATTTTTTATATTAAATTAAACAAATACCTTCATTCACCAACCCGCCCTGGCAAACATGTCTTTTAAAAACAACAGGCTAAAAGTCGAGATATATTTCGGGTTATCGCCCGCCCTACTTGTTTCTTGAGTACTGTCCTGGAATGTCCATGACAGGAGGACGCCGAGCCGTAGCTGACAACCGTGTCAGTTAGCTGTCACCGTGCTGACCGGATGGCAGGGTTATAAAGACGCTATTGTTCTGCCAGCATTGGCTTTCCTTCCACCTGTACCGGCGTTCGACACCATGCACATCCAGAAGAAAACCCTGTTGGGCCTTGCCGCGATCCTGCTGGCGGCCACCGGTGCAGCCTGGACCCTGACTCGCCCGGCGCCGGCTCGACATGCCGGCAACGTGCCGATTCCGGTCAAGGTCATCCCAGTGATGCAACAGGATGTGCCACGTTATGCCAGCGGCATCGGTACGGTGCTATCGCTGCACAGCGTGGTGATCCGCCCACAGATCGACGGCATCCTCACCCGCCTGCTGGTCAAGGAGGGGCAACTGGTCAAGGAAGGCGACCTGCTGGCGACCCTCGACGATCGCTCGATCCAGGCCAGCCTGTCCCAGGCCAAGGCACAACTGGCGCAGAGCCAGGCACAGTTGCAGGTGGCCGAGGTCGACCTCAAGCGCTACAAGTTGCTGACCGTCGACAACGGCATCTCGAAACAGACCTATGACCAGCAACAGGCGCTGGTCAACCAGCTCAAGGCCACCGCCCTGGGCAACCAGGCGGCGATCGCTGCGGCGCAGGTGCAACTGTCCTATACCCAGATCCATTCGCCGGTAAGTGGCAGGGTCGGTATCCGCGCCGTCGATGAAGGCAACTTCCTGCGCATGAGCGATGCCCAGGGCCTGTTCTCGGTCACCCAGATCGATCCGATCGCCGTAGAGTTTTCCCTGCCGCAACAAATGCTGCCGACCCTGCAAGGGCTGCTCGGTGCTGCCAGTCCAGCGGCGGTGAAGGCTTTCCTGGGCGACGAAGGCCACGGCGACAGCCTGCTCGGAGCCGGCCACCTGATGCTGATCGACAACCAGGTATCGGCCACCACCGGCACCATCAAGGCCAAGGCCGAGTTCAGCAACCCGAGTCAAAAGCTGTGGCCCGGCCAACTGGTCAACATCAAGATCCAGACCGCGCTCGACCGCGCAGCCCTGGTCGTACCACCGACCGTGGTGCAGCGCGGCCTGGACGGTTACTTCGTCTACCGGATCAAGGACAAGAACGTGGAAGTGGTGCCGGTGCAGGTGCCGTATCAGGATAGCGAACAGAACATCATCCAGGGCGTGCAGGCCGGCGACCAACTGGTCAGCGATGGCCAGTCGCGACTCAAGCCCGGCTCCATCGTCGAAATACTCGGCCCGCCCAAGCTGGCTGAACAGGTCGTGGAGCCCAAGCCATGATCAAGGACAGCCGTGGCGTCTCGGCCTGGTGCATCAATCACCCGGTGGCGACCATCCTGCTCACCTTCGCCCTGGTCCTGCTCGGGTTGATCGCTTTCCCGCGTCTGCCGCTGGCGCCCCTGCCGGAGGCCGAGTTCCCGACCATCCAGGTCTCGGCCCAGTTGCCCGGCGCCAGCCCGCAGACCATGGCGTCTTCGGTAGCGACGCCGCTGGAGGTGCAATTCAGCGCTATCCCCGGCGTGACCCAGATGACTTCCAGCAGCGCCCTGGGCACCACCACCCTGACCCTGCAGTTCACCCTGAGCAAGAGCATCGACACCGCCGCCCAGGAGGTCCAGGCGGCGATCAACACCGCGTCGGGCAAGCTGCCCAAGGACATGCCGACGCTGCCCACCTGGCGCAAGGTCAACCCGGCCGACAGCCCGGTGCTGATCCTCAGTGTCAGCTCAGCCCAGATGCCCGGCACCGAGCTGAGTGACTACGCCGAAACCCTGCTGGCCCGCCAACTCAGCCAGATCGATGGCGTCGGCCAGATCAACATCACCGGCCAGCAGCGCCCGGCCATTCGTGTCCAGGCGTCGGCGGACCGCCTGGCGGCCATTGGCCTGACCCTGGCGGACATCCGCCTGGCGATCCAGCAGACCAGCCTCAACCTGGCCAAGGGCGCGCTGTACGGCAAATCGAGCATCTCGACCCTGTCGACCAACGACCAACTGTTCCAGCCGGAGGAATACGGTGAGCTGATCGTCTCCTACAAGAACGGCGCACCGGTGCAGCTCAAGGACATCGCCCGCGTGGTGCGAGGTTCCGAGGACGCCTACGTACAGGCCTGGTCCGGCGACGTGCCGGGGGTGAACCTGGTGATCTCCCGCCAGCCGGGCGCAAACATCGTCGAGACCGTCGACCGGATCAAGGCCGCCCTGCCCGGCCTGGAAGCCATGCTGCCGGCCTCGGTACAGGTCAGGGAACTGATCGACCGCACCCAGACCATCCGCGCCTCGCTGCATGAAGTGGAAATGACCCTGCTGATCGCGATCCTGCTGGTGGTGGCGGTGATGGCGCTGTTCCTGCGCCAGCTGTCGGCGACCCTGATCGTCTCGGCGGTCCTCGGTGTGTCGCTGGTGGCCAGCTTTGCATTGATGTACGTGATGGGGTTCAGCCTGAACAACCTGACCCTGGTGGCGATTGTCATCGCCGTCGGCTTCGTGGTCGACGACGCGATCGTCGTCGTGGAAAACATCCACCGGCATCTGGAGGCCGGCGACGGCATGCGCGAAGCCGCGATCAAGGGTGCCGGGGAGATCGGCTTCACCGTGGTGTCCATCAGTTTCTCGCTGATCGCCGCGTTCATCCCGCTGCTGTTCATGGGCGGCGTGGTCGGCCGGTTGTTCAAGGAGTTCGCCCTCACCGCGACCTCGACCATCCTGATCTCGGTGGTGGTCTCGCTGACCCTCGCCCCGACCCTGGCCGCGCTGTTCATGCGTGCACCGGTGCATCACGAACACGCGAAGGCCACTTTCGGCGATCGACTGCTGGCATTGTATGAGCGCGGATTGCGCCGTGCCCTGGACCACCAGAAGTTGATGTTCGGGGCATTCTGCCTGACCCTGGGCCTGGCGGTCGTCGGCTACGTATTCATTCCCAAGGGCTTTTTCCCGGTCCAGGACACCGGCTTCGTACTGGGGACCACCGAAGCCGCCGCCGACGTGTCGTTCGACACCATGGTGGCCAAGCATAAGGCCCTGGCCGAAATCGTCGCCGCCGACCCTGCTGTGCAGGCTTTCTCCCATTCGGTAGGGGTTTCGGGTAGCAACCAGACCATCGCCAACGGCCGCTTCTGGATCGCCCTCAAGCCGCAGGACCAGCGCGACGTGTCCGCCAGCGCGTTCATCGATCGCATCCGGCCGAAGCTGATGCAGATTCCCGGTATCGTGCTCTACCTGCGCGCCGGCCAGGACATCAACCTCAGCTCCGGGCCGAGCCGGGCCCAGTACCAGTACGTGCTCAAGAGCAACGACGGCGACACACTCAACACCTGGACCCAGCGCCTGACGGAAAAGCTGCGGGCCAATCCGGCGTTCCGCGACCTCTCCAACGACCTGCAACTGGGCGGCAGCATCACCCACATCACCATCGATCGCCGCGCCGCCGCGCGTTTCGGGCTGACCGCCAGCGACGTCGACGAGGCCCTCTACGACGCCTTCGGCCAGCGGCAGGTCAACGAGTACCAGACCGAAACCAACCAGTACAACGTGATCCTCGAACTGGACGCTGCACAGCGCGGCAAGGCCGAGAGCCTGAACTACTTCTACCTGCGCTCGCCGCTGACCGGCGAGATGGTCCCGCTGTCGGCCCTGGCGCACTTCGACGTGCCCACCAGCGGGCCGCTGTCGATCGCCCATGACGGCATGTTCCCGGCGGCCAACCTGTCGTTCAACCTCAGCCCCGGCGTGGCCCTGGGCGATGCGGTGCTGCTGCTCAACCAGGCGAAGAACGAGATCGGCATGCCGGCCTCCATCAGCGGCAACTTCCAGGGCGCGGCCCAGGCCTTCCAGAGTTCCCTGGCCAGCCAGCCGTGGCTGATCCTCGCCGCGCTGGTGGCGGTGTACATCATCCTCGGCGTGCTCTACGAGAGCTTCGTGCACCCGCTGACGATCATTTCCACCCTGCCCTCGGCCGGTCTCGGTGCGCTGATCATGCTCTGGCTGCTGGGCCAGGACTTCTCGATCATGGCGCTGATCGGCCTGGTGCTGCTGATCGGTATCGTCAAGAAGAACGGCATCCTGATGATCGACTTCGCCCTTGAGGCCCAACGCGGTGGGCTGACGCCCCGGGAGGCGATCTACAAAGCCTGTATCACCCGTTTCCGGCCGATCATCATGACTACCCTGGCGGCCCTGCTCGGCGCCCTGCCGCTGATGCTCGGCCATGGCACCGGCGCCGAGCTGCGCCAGCCGCTGGGGATCGCCGTGGTCGGCGGCCTGCTGGTAAGCCAGGCGCTGACGCTGTTCACCACGCCCGTCATATACTTGTGGCTCGAGCGGCTTTTCCATCGGCCCCAACCGGCCTCCGCGCCGGCGATCACTCATTGAGGCTGGGTCATGCGTGTCCTGATTATCGAAGACGAAGAAAAAACCGCCGACTACCTGCATCGAGGCCTGACCGAGCAGGGTTATACCGTCGACCTCGCCCGTGACGGCGTCGGCGGCCTGCACCTGGCGCTGGAAAGCGATTACGCGGTGATCGTGCTCGACGTGATGCTGCCGGAGCTGGACGGCTTCGGCGTGCTCAAGGCCCTGCGCGCGCGCAAGCAGACGCCGGTGATCATGCTCACCGCCCGCGAGCGCGTCGAGGATCGTATTCGCGGCCTGCGCGACGGTGCCGACGATTACCTGGGCAAACCGTTTTCCTTTCTCGAACTGGTCGCCCGCCTGCAAGCGCTGACCCGACGCAGCGGCGGCGGTCACGAGCCGGTGCAGATCAGCGTCGCCGACCTGTGGGTCGACCTCATCAGCCGCAAGGCCAGTCGTGCCGGTCACCGCCTGGACCTGACCGCCAAGGAGTTCTCGCTGCTCAGTGTATTGGCCCGCCGCCAGGGCGAGATCCTGTCGAAGACGGCCATTGCCGAGATGGTCTGGGACATCAACTTCGACAGCGATGCCAACGTCGTCGAGGTGGCGATCAAGCGCCTGCGGGCCAAGCTCGACGGTCCCTTCGAACAAAAACTGCTGCATACCATTCGCGGCATGGGGTATGTGCTGGAGAGCCGCGGTGTCGACTAACTCGATCGCCTTGCGCTTGAGCGGAATGTTCAGTCTGGTGGCGCTGCTGGTGTTCCTGCTGATCGGTGGGGCCCTGTACCTGCAGGTGGAAAAAGGCCTGGGCCTGCTGCCTGAGGCCGAGCTGGACGCACGCTACAGCGTGCTCGAGTCCTCGATCAATCGTTTCGGCACCCCGGATCACTGGAGCAAGTTCAGCGCCAAGCTCAGGCAACTGGGCGAGGAGGACAAGCGCATCCGCTTCTGGGTGGTCAGCAGCGACCCCAACTATGAGTACGGCGCCCCCAGCGCACAGATCCGTGCCTTCGCCGCTGGTGCCAAGGGCACACGCGACCTGCAGTTGCCCGGGCACGCCTATCCGTTCAAGGTACTGCTCAACACCATGCCGGCCAAGGACCAGCGGCCACCCCTGCAATTCCTGATTGCCATCGACACCGAGACCTTTCGCCAGACCCAGCACCAGTTGCTGATCGCCCTGGTCAGCCTGGCGATCGTCGGTGTGCTGCTGGCTTCGGCGCTGGGCTACTGGGTGGCGAGGATTGGCCTCAAGCCGCTGATCAAGCTGTCGCAGGAGGCCGGCAAACTGGCTCCGCCACGCCTGACCGGACGCCTGCAACTGTCGCCGCTGCCGCCGGAACTGAGCCAGTTCGTCAACGCCTTCAACTCGACCCTGGAACGGGTCGAGCAAGCCTATTCGCGCCTGGAATCGTTCAACGCCGATGTCGCCCACGAACTGCGCTCGCCGCTGACCAACCTGATCGGCCAGACCCAGGTGGCGCTGACCCGCGGGCGCTCCGCCGAACATTACTTCGAGGTATTGCAATCGAACCTCGAGGAGCTGGAGCGCCTGCGTTCGATCATCAATGACATGTTGTTCCTCGCCAGCGCCGACCAGGGCAGCAAGGCCACCAAGCTGATCAGCACCTCGCTGGCGGCGGAGGTCGCGACGACCCTCGACTACCTGGATTTCATCCTCGAGGATGCCCAGGTCCGGGTCGATGTCAGCGGCGATGCGATGGTACGTATCGAGATCGCCCACCTGCGCCGGGCACTGATCAACCTGCTGAGCAACGCGGTGCAGCACACTGCGCCCGGCCAGGTAATCCGGGTACACATCGAACAGGACGACGAACAGGTGACGATTGCCATCTCCAACCCTGGCGAGACCATTGCCAGCGAGCACCTGTCACGGCTGTTCGAGCGTTTCTACCGGGTCGACGCCTCGCGCAGCAACAGCGGCGCCAACCACGGCCTGGGGCTGGCAATCGTCAAGGCGATCGCGCTGATGCATGGTGGCGATGTGTTCGTGCACAGCGGCGACGGCGTCAATACCTTCGGCATCCATCTCCCCGCCTGATTTCCCCCCCTGGGCTGGACTGTTGCCGGTAACGTAACAGTCCTTCAAGTGGAGCGGTCTTTTTCCACGCCCTCAAGCCCCTTATCCTTGCCGCACCAAACAGCACTTGCTCTGCAAGAAGGTTCTTTCAAATGTCCAGCTCCATGGGTATGGCCAGTATCTTTGTCCTGTCCGCCGTAATGTTGTCGCCTCTGGCACACGCCGAGGAGTCCCAGTCCTTCGTCGCGCAAAACGCTGCACGGGCCGCTGCGCGCCAGGAACGCACCGAAATGACCGCCAAGGCGCAGAATAGCATGCCAGAGCAGCACAGCTCGGCAAGCTCGGGTCAGTCGGACAGCGCCAAGGACAGCTGAGGCCTACTCGCAGACGATTTCCCTCACCATCAATCCACCCTTTCACCCGTGATTGATGGTTTCAAGAGCCGCTGACACAGCGGCTTTTTTTATTTTCGGTTTCACCCTGCGTTACATAACAAGAATCACCGTTTCATCGACCCAAGGAGCTCAACAGTCATGAAGACTGCCCTCTCACTCAGCCCGATCTTCATTGCCCTGGCTGCAACGATGTCGAATGCCGCAGAGGCTAGCGACACTCCGGCCGGCGACGGCTTCATCGAAGGCTCCAGCCTCAGGCTCGATACCCGCAACTACTACATGAACCGCGACCGCCGTGACGAGCATGTCGACGACAGCAGGGAATGGGGCCAAGGCTTCATCGGCATCTTCGAATCAGGCTACACCCCCGGTACCGTGGGTTTCGGCCTGGATGCCCATGCCATGCTCGGCCTCAAGCTCGACGGCGGTGGCGGCACCGATGGCTCCAGCATCCTGCCGGTGAGCGATGGCAACGGCAAGGCGCCGGGGTCCTTCTCCACCGTCGGTGGTACCCTCAAGCTGCGCGCCTTCGACACCGAACTCAAGGCCGGCGACCTGTTCCTCGCCAACCCGGTGATTGCCGGTGGCCGCACGCGCATGCTGGTCCAGACGTTCCGCGGTATCAGCCTGAGCAACCACAGCGTCGACGGGCTGCTGCTCGAAGGCGGCCAGGCCAGTTTCACCAAGCTCTACAACCAGAGCGGCCATCGCCGCATCGGCACGGCCTACGGCAGCCTGCCCGACGATCGCGACAGCAGGCACCTGGACTGGCTCGGCGCGTCCTGGAGCGGCACTCCAGGGCTGACCAGCAATCTCTACGCGGCCACGCTCAAGGACATCTGGCACCAGTACTATTATGACCTCGACTACACCTGGACACTGAGCGACCAGGTCAGTCTCACCCCCGGCCTGCATGTCTATCACACCCGGGACACCGGCCAGGCCCTGCTCGGGCACATCGACAACAACACCTACAGCCTGCACCTGGTCCTGGGTGTCGGCAGCCACAGCCTGACCGCCGCCTACCAACGGGTGAACGGCAACACGCCCTTCGACTACATAAACCAGGGCGATAGCGTCTACCTTGACAATTCCCTGCAGTATTCCGACTTCAACGGACCTGGCGAGCGTTCCTGGAAACTCAAGTACGCCTACGACTTCGCCGGCCTCGGCGTGCCGGGCCTGACCTCGTCGATCTCCTACTCCCGCGGTACCCTGGACCTGAGTCGCGCCGACCAGGACAGCCGCAGCTATGGCAACTGGTACAGCGCCGAAGGGACAAACGCCCGGCACTGGGAGCGCGACCTGGACGTGCAATACGTGGTGCAGGACGGCCGCGCCAAGGACCTCGCGATACGCCTGCAATGGGCGACCAACCGTGGCAGCGGCGGCTATTCGGCGGTGGATCGGGACGTCGATGAATACCGGGTCATCGTCGACTACCCGGTGAATATCTTCTAGCATTCGTAAAAAAGGCCAGCCTCGGATGCTGGCCTTTTTGTCGCCAGGGCTTTATACCTGCGCCAACAACCCCGATCCGCCTGAGGTTTGCCATCAACCATTCTTCGAACCGCTCGGCGATGCCTCGCCTACTGCTGATACTCGGCAGCGGCCTGAGCGTCAGTGCAATCCTCGGCATCGTCATCTATCTGCTGATCCGCGAGCGGGGCAGCGCGGAACTGGTCGCCACACGCGCCGCGACGAACATCGTGCAACTGATCGATGCCGATGTCCTGCGCAATGCCGAACTCTACGACAGATCCCTGCAAGACCTGATCGCCGCCGCACGGCGCGAAGACCTCAAGCACGTGTCGCCCCAGGTCCGCCACCTCGCGCTGTTCGACAGCGCCACGGCCGCTCCGCAGAAAGGCGACATCCTGCTGCTCGACAAGCACGGCGATGTGGTTGCCGACTCGACCTCGATCGAACCGCGGCCCGGCAATTTTGCCGATCGCGAATACTTCAAGGCCCATGTCGAGAACCCGAGTCCGGCGATGATGATCAGCCACCCGTTCCTCGCCCGCGGGCGCCTGGAGGACTGGCGGATCGGTTTCAGCCGGCGGGTCTCGTCTCCCGAAGGCGACTTTCTCGGCGTGGCCCGGGCGGCCATACGCCTGAGCTACTTCAACGACCTCTTCAAGACCCTCAACATCGGCACCAGCAGCACGGTCAACCTGCTCAGCAGTGACGGCATCCTGCTCGCCCAGGAGCCGCTGATGAGCGCCGACATGGTCGGCAAGGACTTCAGCCGCCGCGCCAATTTCCTGCGCATCGTACGTGAGGGCAATGGCAGCTTCCGCGCGATTTCCGGCGTCGACGGCAAGGAGCGGCTGTATACCTTTTCCCAGGTGGGTGAACTGCCGCTGATCGTGGTGGTGGCCTTGTCGGCCGAAGAGGTCTATGCCTCCTGGTGGCGCACCACCTGGCTGGTGGGCAGCGCTACCGGAGGATTGTGCATCGGCCTGCTGTGGCTGAGCTGGCTACTGGCGCGGGAGCTGCGCCTGCGTCAGCGAGCCGAGCAGGAACTGGCTGAGCTTGCCACCACCGACAGCCTCACCGGCGTCGCCAATCGCCGGGCGCTGGACCAGTGGTTGCTGCACGAATGGAACCGGGCACAGCGTTCGGGCCAGCCGCTTTCCCTGCTGATGATCGACGCCGACCACTTCAAGGCGTTCAATGACCGCCATGGGCATCCAATGGGGGATGAAGCCTTGCGTCAGGTCGCCCGGGTGATCAGCGAGAACATCCGTCGGCCCGGCGACCTGGTCGCGCGTTATGGCGGTGAGGAGTTCGCGGTAATCCTGCCGCAAACCGACGAAACGGGCGCACGCTGCCTGGCCGAGAAAATCAGGCACGCCATCGCGCAGATGCCGCCGCTAATGGCCGGCGCGCGCCCCATGACTGTCAGTATCGGTGCTGGCACCCGACTGGTTTCCCGCGAGGCCGTTGTCGCCGGGATCAATGTCGAGCAACTGCTGCAAGCTGCCGACCAGGCGCTCTATCACGCCAAGCACAACGGTCGCGACCAGGTGGTGCACGTCGCGGACCTCGAACGCCAGGCATAAAAAAAGGCTGCCTGAAGGCAGCCTTTGAAGAACAACAAAAGGAGAAAGTCGTTACACGGCCGCAACGGGACGCATGTACGAGATCGGCGCCGTGCTGGCGTCTTCGAAAGTCACCACTTCCCAGGCATCCTTCTGCTCGATGAGCTTGCGCAGGAGCTGGTTGTTCAACGCGTGACCGGACTTGAAGCCCTTGAACTCACCAATCAGGCTATTGCCCAGCAGGTAGAGATCACCGATGGCGTCGAGGATCTTGTGCTTGACGAATTCGTCTTCGTAACGAAGGCCGTCTTCGTTCAATACACCGTCCGAGTCGACCACGATGGCGTTTTCCACGCTACCGCCGAGTGCGAGGTTGTGCTTGCGCAGGTACTCGATATCACTCATGAAGCCAAAGGTCCGGGCGCGGCTGACTTCCTTCACGAACGACGTGCTGGAGAAATCCACGCTGGCACTCTGGGTGCGGTCACGGAACACCGGGTGATCGAAATCGATCTCGAAGCTCACCTTGAACCCGTCGAAAGGCACAAAAGTGGCGCGCTTGTCGCCGTCTTCCACTGTGACTTCGCGCAGGATGCGGATGAACTTCTTGGCTGCGTCCTGTTCTTCCAGGCCGGCAGATTGAATCAGGAATACGAAGGGTCCAGCGCTGCCGTCCATGATCGGGACTTCGGACGCGGAGAGCTCGACGTAGGCGTTATCGATGCCCAGGCCCGCCATGGCCGAGAGCAAATGCTCCACCGTGTCCACTTTGGTGTCACCGTTGACCAGTGTGGTCGACATGGTGGTTTCACCAACGTTTTCCGCGCGCGCAGGAATCTGCACCACAGGGTCGAGGTCGGCACGACAAAACACGATGCCGGTATCCACGGGCGCTGGCTTGAGGGTCAGGTAGACCTTCTCGCCCGAGTGCAGGCCGACACCTGTAGCACGGATAATATTTTTCAGGGTGCGTTGTTTAATCATGGCATTGGCCGCTTCAGCGCAAATTGCGAACAGGTATCAACAAAGGCTGGCGATAATATCAGACCAGGCCTTTGCTGAACACCAATCACCCTAATACTCCTGATACATTCCATCAATCGGCCTGGCGACGCAGGAAGGCCGGGATGTCCAGATAGTCCAGATCATCCTGCGGATTCATCTTCGCGGCAGTCGCAGCACCGGCCTGGGCCTGGTTGCGCATGACGGTCGGACGATCCAGGTCGCGGTAGTTCACCGACGGCATTTCCGGACGTGCGGCAGCAGGTGCCTGGGTGGCGGCCGGCTGGCTAGCGGTCTGCAGGGTGTTGTCGATGACCTTCACAGGCTTCTCGATACGCGCACCCAGGCCAGTGGCAACCACGGTCACGTGCAGTTCATCGCGCATGTCCGGATCGATAACGGTACCGACCTTGACCATCGCCGCTTCCGAAGCGAAGGCTTCGATGATGCTACCCACGTCGGAATACTCGCCCAGGGACAGGTCGGGACCGGCGGTGATGTTCACCAGGATGCCGCGGGCGCCCTGCAGGTTCACATCTTCCAGCAGCGGGTTGCGGATCGCCGCCTCGGTCGCTTCGCGCGCACGGTTCGGACCGCTGGCGCAGCCGGTACCCATCATCGCCATGCCCATTTCGCTCATCACGGTACGCACGTCGGCGAAGTCGACGTTGATCATGCCCGGACGCTTGATGATGTCGGAGATACCGCGAACGGCACCCGCCAGCACGTCGTCGGCCTTGGCGAAAGCCGACAGCAGGCTGGCGTCCTTGCCGAGGATGGTCAGCAGCTTCTCGTTGGGAATGGTGATCAGCGAGTCGACGCTTTCGCTCAGCGAACGGATGCCTTCATCGGCGATCTGCATGCGCTTGCGGCCTTCGAACGGGAACGGACGGGTCACCACCGCAACGGTGAGGATGCCCATTTCCTTCGCCACTTCAGCGATGATCGGCGCCGCACCGGTACCGGTACCGCCACCCATGCCGGTGGTGATGAACACCATGTTGGTGCCCTGCAGCACCTCGGCGATACGCTCGCGGTCTTCCAGGGCAGCCTGGCGGCCGACTTCCGGGTTGGCGCCAGCGCCGAGGCCCTTGGTCACGCCGGTACCCAGTTGCAGGATGGTCCGCGCGCCGATGTTCTTCAGCGCCTGGGCATCAGTGTTGGCGCAGATGAACTCGACGCCTTCAATGTTGCTCTTGACCATGTGGTTGACGGCGTTGCCGCCGCCACCGCCGACGCCGATAACCTTGATTACCGGACTTTGTGGGACGTTGTCTACGAGTTCAAACATGTTCCCTCTCCTTTCATTCTCTAGTTTTTTCGCCTACTTCTACTGCTTTGAAACTTTAAAAGTTGCCCTGTACCCAGCGCTTCAGGCGCTCCAGCACAGGTGCTTTCTGTTCTTCATCGCGATAGTCGTTTCTGTTGCCGCCGTTGTAGCCGGACAGGGAAATGCCGTCCGACTGCTTTTGCAGCCCGTACAGCAACAGCCCCACCCCAGTTGAATAGATCGGGTTGCGGACCACGTCCGAGAGCCCCTTGACCGTGTGCGGCACGCCCAGGCGCACCGGCATGTGGAAGATCTCCTCGGCCAGCTCGACCGCACCTTCCATCTTCGAAGTACCGCCGGTCAGCACGATGCCCGCCGGAATCAGGTCTTCGTAGCCGCTGCGACGCAGCTCGGCCTGGATCAGCGTGAACAGTTCGTCGTAGCGCGGCTCGACCACCTCGGCCAGGGCCTGGCGGGACAGCTCGCGTGGCGGACGGTCGCCGACGCTCGGTACCTTGATGGTTTCGCCGGCACCGGCCAGCTTGGCCAGGGCGCAGGCGTAGCGGATCTTGATCTCTTCGGCGTACTGGGTCGGGGTACGCAACGCCATGGCGATGTCATTGGTCACCTGGTCGCCGGCGATCGGGATGACTGCGGTATGGCGAATTGCGCCTTCGGTGAAGATGGCGATGTCGGTGGTGCCGCCGCCAATGTCCACCAGGCATACGCCCAGCTCTTTCTCGTCGTCGGTCAGCACCGAATAGGCCGAGGCCAGTTGCTCGAGAATGATGTCGTCGATTTCCAGGCCGCAACGACGCACGCACTTCTCGATGTTCTGCGCCGCGTTCACCGCGCAGGTGACCACGTGGACCTTGGCTTCCAGACGTACGCCGGACATGCCCAGGGGCTCGCGCACGCCTTCCTGGTTGTCGATCACGTAGTCCTGCGGCAGGGTGTGCAGTACCCGCTGGTCAGCCGGGATCGCCACGGCCTGGGCCGCGTCCAGCACGCGTTCCAGGTCTGCGGAGCTGACTTCGCGATCACGGATCGCGACGATGCCGTGGGAGTTCAGGCTGCGGATGTGATTACCCGCCACGCCGACGAACGCCGAGTGGATCCGGCAGCCGGCCATCAGTTGCGCCTCTTCCACTGCACGCTGGATCGACTGGACGGTGGACTCGATATTCACCACCACGCCCTTCTTCAGGCCGCGGGAAGGATGGGTACCGATACCGACGATTTCCACTGTGCCATCGGCCGCGACCTCGCCCACCAGCGCCACCACCTTGGAGGTGCCGATATCCAGTCCGACGATCATTTTGCCGCTTTGCACGTTTGCCATGGTCCTGCCTCTTCTTAATTCTTCGCAACGGCGGGTTTGGCCGTCACGGGCGCCACAGGTTCCCGCCATCCGACGGCGAGGCCGTTGGCGTAGCGCAGATCGATGCTGGCAATGTTCGTAATCTGTTCTTTCAACGTTTTTTCATAAATGGCAATGAAACGGCGCATCTTCTCGACCAGATGGTCGCGGCCCAACAACAACTGGATGCCCGGCCCCGAGCTGCCCGCTCCGGTAGTCAGGAACCAACTGCCCCGTTCCCGCAGTTCCAGCCGGGCGATGGAGAAACCCAGTGGGCGCAACATCTGGCTCAGGACCTGGTACTGCTGCATCACCTGCTGTTGAGCCCGCTGCGGGCCGAACAGCTGCGGCAGATGTTCGTAGTTCGCCAGTTCCCGCGGCGCGAACGCCTGGCCCTGGTTGTTCAGCAGCGCCTCGTCGCCCCAACGGGCCACCGGCAACTGCTCTTCCAGGCGGATCACCACCTGGTCCGGCCATACCCGGCGGACTTCGGCGTGAGCGATCCATGGCATGGTTTCCAACTCGGCGCGCATGCTCGCCAGGTCAATGGTGAAGAAGCTCGCCGCGACGTATGGCGCGATCCGCTGCTGCACCGCCTGCTGGCTGATGTAGCTCAGGTCGCCCTGCACGTTGATCTTGCTGATCGGCCGATCGGCATAGGGCAACAGGCGCTGGGCGCCCTCGTAGGTACCGAAGCCGAGAGCCACGATCAGAACCGGCCACATCAGGCGCTTCAAGAAGCCGAAATTGGCTTTTGGCAGGCGCGCAGACACCGGCTCCTTGGCCACCATTCGGCTGGCACCCCGCGGCACCGGCTTGTTGCGGCCGGAACCGGGTGGCTGATGACGAATCTGCGCGCCGTGCATGGCTCGTTAACCTCTCGGTCCGGGATTGCTGGCGACACTTTCCGCCAGGATCGCCAGCACCAACTGCTGGAAATCGAGACCGGCCGCACGAGCCGCCATCGGTACCAGACTGTGGTCTGTCATGCCCGGGGCGGTGTTGACTTCCAGGAACCAGAACTGGCCGTCGGCATCCTGCATGACGTCGGCACGCGCCCAACCGGCGATACCGAGCGCCTCGCAGGCTTTCGCCGTGAGGTCCATCAGTTCCTTTTCCTTGGCATTGTCGAGGCCGCACGGGATCCGATACTGGGTATCGGAAGCCAGGTACTTGGCGTCGTAGTCGTAGAACGAATGCGGAGTGCCGAGGGCAATCGGCGGCAAAACCTGGCCACGCAGCGTTGCAATGGTGAACTCCGGACCTTGAATCCATTGTTCAACCAACACTTGCGAATCGTAGGTGGCGGCAGCTTCCCAGGCGGCGATCAATTCGTCGACGCGGGTCACCTTGGCCATCCCAATACTGGAGCCTTCATGGGCAGGTTTGACGATCAAAGGGAAACCCAGTTCCGCACCGGCTGAAATACAGTCGGCTTCGCTGCCCAGTACCGCATGGCGCGGAGTCGGAATGCCGAGACTGTGCCAGACCTGCTTGGTGCGCAACTTGTCCATGGCCAGGGCCGAGGCGAGGATGCCGCTACCGGTGTAGGGAATTTCCAGGCACTCCAACAGGCCCTGCATGCTGCCGTCTTCACCGCCACGGCCATGAAGAATGATGAAGGCACGGTCGATCTTCTCGGCCAGCAGGCGCTGCAGCAGGTCGTCACCCACGTCGATACCGAAGGCATCGACGCCAGCGCCCTGCAGCGCCTCAAGCACCGCCGCACCGGATTTCAGCGATACGGCACGCTCGGCGCTCTTGCCACCGAACAGCACGGCAACGCGGCCGAAGTCCTTCGGCTCGAGGGTCGAGAACAGGTTGGCGTAGGCCGCGGTCATTTCGACTTCTCCGCGCCGGCTGCGGCAACCGCACCTGCGAACAACGAACTCTTGAGCAATTGCGGTGCGAGACCGCCGATATCACCGGCCCCCTGGCACAGCAGGATGTCGCCCGGTTGCAGCAGCGGCTTGACCAGCGGCGCCAGGTCGACACCACGCTCGATGTAGATCGGGTCGAGCTGGCCGCGTTGACGGATACTGCGGCACAACTGGCGACTGTCCGCACCGGGAATAGCTTCTTCGCCGGCCGGATAGACTTCCATCAGCAACAGGACGTTGGCGTCGGCCAGGACCTGGACAAAATCGTCATACAGGTCGCGGGTACGGGTGTAGCGGTGCGGCTGGTAGACCATCACCAGGCGGCGCTCCGGCCAACCACCACGCACGGCCTTGATCACCGCCGCGACCTCGGTCGGGTGGTGGCCGTAGTCGTCGACCAACATTACGCTGCCGCCGTCCACCGGCAGTTCGCCGTAGACCTGGAAGCGCCGACCGACGCCCTGGAAGCCCGACAGGCCCTGGACGATAGCCTCATCGCTGATGCCCTCGTCGGTGGCAATGGCGATGGTGGCCAGGGAGTTCAGCACGTTGTGGTTGCCCGGCATGTTCACCGACACTTCCAGCGGCTCGCGGTCGCGACGCAGCACGGTGAAATGGGTCTGCATGCCAGCCTGGCGAATATTGATCGCGCGCACGTCGGCGTCTTCGTGGACGCCATAGGTCACGGTCGGACGGGCGATCTGCGGCAGGATCTCACGCACCACCGGGTCGTCCAGGCAAACCACGGCCAGGCCGTAGAACGGCAGGTTGTGGAGGAACTCGACGAAGGTCTTCTTCAGCTTGCTGAAATCGCCCTCGTAGGTATCCATGTGGTCGGCGTCGATGTTGGTGACCACGGCCACCAGCGGCTGCAGGTGCAGGAAGCTGGCGTCGCTTTCATCGGCCTCGGCGATCAGGTAGCGGCTGGTGCCGAGCTGGGCATTGGTGCCTGCGGCATTCAGCCGGCCGCCGATCACGAAGGTCGGATCGAGGCCGCCTGCGGCGAACACCGAGGCGATCAGGCTGGTGGTGGTGGTCTTGCCGTGGGTACCGGCGACTGCAACGCCGTGGCGATAGCGCATCAGCTCGGCGAGCATCTCGGCCCGTGGCACCACCGGAATACGCCGCTCGAGGGCGGTCGCGACTTCCGGATTGGATTTGTTCACGGCACTCGACACCACCAGCACATCGGCGCTGGCGGCGTTCTCGGAACGGTGGCCGATGAAGATCTGCGCGCCGAACGACTCGAGCCGGTCGGTGACCGGCGAAGTTTTCAGGTCGGAGCCGGAGACCTGGTAACCCAGGTTCAGCAGCACTTCGGCGATCCCGCACATGCCCACGCCGCCGATACCGACGAAATGGATACGACGGATACGGCGCATTTCCGGCTGGGGAATGGCTTTCTGACTCTCAACCATGGGCCACCTCCAGGCAGATCTCGACGACGGTGCGGGTGGCATCGGGCTTGGCCAGGCGGCGTGCGGTACTCGCCATGGTGTTCAGTCGTTCCGGTTGCATCAAAACCTCTGTCAGGCGTGCCGCCAGTTCGGCGGCGCCAGTCGTTCTTTGCGGCAGCAGGAAGGCAGCGCCCTCCCCGGCCAAATATTCGGCGTTGCGGGTCTGGTGGTCATCGATCGCATGGGGCAGAGGCACCAGCAATGAAGGCAGACCAGCCGCAGCCAGTTCACTGACGGTCAAGGCGCCTGCGCGACAGACCACCAGGTCGGCCCAGCCATAGGCTTGAGCCATATCCTTGATAAACGGCGCCACCTGCGCCTCGACGCCTGCCGCCTTGTAGCGTTCGGCGGTCACTTCATCGTGATTGCGACCGGCCTGGTGGAAGACCTCCGGACGGCACTCGGCCGGCACCTGGGCCAGGGCCTCAGGCAGCAATTTGTTCAACGGTTCGGCGCCAAGGCTGCCGCCGAGGATCAGCAGCCGCGCAGGACGACCGCCGAGGGCCTGCCGTGGCGTTTCCAGGAACAGCTCCGGGCGCACCGGGTTACCGGTGGTGCGACGTTTGCCCGACGCGCCAAAGGTGTTCGGGAACGCTTCGCAGACCCGCGCCGCAAGGGGCACCAGCAGCCGATTGGCGGTCCCCGCCACGGCGTTCTGCTCGTGGACGACCACCGGCACGCCAGACATGCGCGCCGCGACACCGCCGGGGCCGGTGACATAACCACCGAAGCCCAGCACGCAGACCGGCTTGAGTTCGCGAATAACCTTGCGCGCCTGCCAGATCGCCCGCAGCAGCACGAACGGCGCCTTGAGCAGCGAAAGCTTGCCCTTGCCACGCAGGCCCGCGACGTTGATCAGGTGCAGCGGCAACCCGGCATTGGGCACCAGCTCGTTCTCGATCCCGCGCGGCGTGCCCAGCCAATGCACGGTGAAACCCCGCGCCTGGAACTCGCGGGCACAGGCCAGCGCCGGGAACACGTGGCCGCCGGTACCGCCGGCCATGATCAGTACGTTAGCGCCCATGGGGAGTGTCCTCCGCAAAGTCGCTTTCATTGAATTCCATCTCTTCGCTGCCCAGGTGGGTTCGGCTCTCCCACTCGATCCGCAAGAGCAGGCCGAGACAGGCGCAGCAAATGACCAGGGAGCTGCCGCCGTAGCTGAGGAACGGCAGGGTCAGGCCCTTGGTCGGCAGCAGGCCGACGTTCACACCGATGTTGATCAGGAACTGACCAATCCACAGGAACGCCAGGCCGTAGGCCATGTAGGCGGCAAAGAACTGCTTGGCCTTCTCGGCCCACAGGCCGATGTACATGGCTCGCACGCTGACGAACACAAACAGCGCGACGGTGCACAGCGAGCCCACCGCACCCAGCTCTTCGGCAAGTACGGAGAACACGAAGTCGGTATGGGCTTCCGGCAGGTAGAACTGTTTCTGCACGCTGTTGCCCAGGCCGACGCCCAGCCACTCGCCGCGACCGAAGGCGATCAGCGCCTGGGTCAACTGGTAGCCTGAACCGAACTGGTCGGCCCACGGGTCGGTAAAGGTAGTCAGACGGGCCATCCGGTAGGGTTGCGCCTTGATCAGCACCACCACCGCGACCACCGCCAGCAACACCATCAATCCGAAACGCAACAGTCCGACACCGCCGAGGAACAACATCGCCGCCGCCGCGCCCATCATCACGACGGTGGCACCGAAGTCCGGCTCCATCAGCAGCAGACCGGCCATCGGCAGCAGCACGATGAACGGTTTGAAAAAGCCCATCCAGCTCTCGCGCACTTCCTTCTGACGCCGCACCAAGTAACCGGCGAGGTAGATCACCACGAACACCTTGGCGATTTCCGAAGGCTGCACGTTGAAGAAGCTGAAACCGATCCAGCGCATCGAACCGTTCACCTCACGGCCGATACCTGGCAGCAATACCATCACCAGCAGGCCAAAGGCGCCCACCAGCATCATGAAACCCATGCGCTGCCAAGTGGCGATCGGCACCATCATCGTGGCAATACAGGCACCCAGGCCGATCACCAGGTAGATCAGGTGGCGAATCATGTGATACAGCGCATTACCCGATTGCACCGCCGCCACCTCGGAGGATGCCGAGGTGATCATCACCAGGCCGAGGCCCAGCAGCGCCAGACAACCGGCGAGCATCGGGAAGTCAACGTCGACACCGCGACCGGTGATGATCGGCGACGGATACGGCTTGAGAATGTTGAAATTCATGCCAAGTCCTCCACGGCACGGGCGAACAGGCGGCCGCGCTCTTCGAAGTTCTTGAACATGTCGAGGCTCGCGCAGGCCGGCGACAGCAGCACGGCATCGCCATCCCGGGCCAGCTCGGCGCTACGCCGCACCGCCTCGTCCAGGGTCTGCACGCGAATCAACGACACCTCGTCGCCCAGCGCCGTGGCCAGCAGCTCGGCATCGCGACCCAACAGGACCACCGCACGGCAGTTGGCCGCGACCGGCGCGCGCAGGGCAGAGAAGTCCGCGCCCTTGCCGTCGCCACCGGCGATCAGTACCAGCTTGCCGTCGATATCGGCGCCCAGGCCTTCGATCGCCGCCAACGCAGCCCCCACATTGGTGGCCTTGGAGTCGTTGTAGTAGTTCACGCCGTTATACTCGCGCACCCACTGGCAACGGTGTTCGAGGCCACCGAAGGTACGCAGGCTCGACAGCATGGCGTCGAACGGCAGCCCCACGGCATGCCCGAGCGCAAGCGCAGCCAGGGCGTTGGATTGGTTGTGGGCGCCGCGAATCTTCAACTCGCGCACCGGCATCAGGTTCTGGAACTCGAAGGCCAGGTACTTCTCGCCGTCTTCCTCGCGCAGGCCGAAGGCCTTGAAGTCCGGCTTGCCCAGGCCGAAGGTCCAGCACGGCAGGCCTTCGCCCATCAGCGGCCGGGACAGCGCGTCCTGGCGGTTGACCACCACCTGCCTGGCACCGCGGAAGATCCGGTGCTTGGCCAGGTGATAGGCCGGCAGGCCGCTATAGCGGTCCATATGGTCTTCACTGATATTGAGCACGGTTGCCACTTCGGCATTCAACTGGTCGGTGGTTTCCAGTTGGAAGCTCGACAGCTCCAGCACATACAGTTCGATATCGTCGCCGAGCAGGTCCAGCGCCGGAGTTCCCAGGTTGCCACCGATTGCCACGCGCCTGCCGGCAGCCGCCGCCATCTCGCCCACCAGGGTGGTTACGGTACTCTTGGCGTTGGAACCGGTGATGGCGACGATCGGTGCCTTCGCGTGGCGGGTGAACAACTCGATATCGCCGGACAGCTTCACCCCACGGGCCGCTGCGGCCTGCAGCGCCGGGGTCGCCAGGGCCAGGCCAGGGCTCACATAGAGCTCGTCGGCACGGCAGAGGAAATCGACATCCAGCTCGCCACAACGCACTTCCACCTGCGGATAGTCACGCCGCAGCGTGGCCAGTTCCGGTGGATTTTCCCGCGTGTCGGCCACCGCAAAGGCAACGCCCCGGTTCGCCAGGAAGCGAACCAGGGACATGCCGCTCTTGCCGAGGCCGACAACGATGCGGAAGTGGTCAGAAGCGATCAGCGACACGGGTTCTACCTCAGCTTCAGGGTGGCAAGGCCGATCAGCACCAGAATCACGGTAATGATCCAGAAACGGACGATCACGCGTGGCTCGGGCCAGCCCTTGAGTTCAAAGTGGTGGTGAATGGGGGCCATGCGGAACACCCGGCGCCCGGTCATCTTGAAGGAGGCAACCTGGATGACCACCGACAGGGTTTCCATGACGAACACGCCGCCCATGATGAACAGCACGATTTCCTGGCGAACGATCACCGCGATGGTGCCCAGGGCAGCGCCGAGCGCCAGTGCGCCGACGTCGCCCATGAAGACCTGGGCCGGATAGGTGTTGAACCAGAGGAAGCCCAGGCCGGCACCGATCAGCGCGCCGCAGAACACGATCAGCTCGCCAGCGCCCGGTACATAGGGAATCAACAGGTATTCGGCGAACTTCACGTTACCCGACAGGTAGCAGAAGATGCCCAGCGCGCCGCCGACCATCACCGTCGGCATGATCGCCAGGCCGTCGAGGCCATCGGTCAGGTTGACCGCGTTGCTCGAACCGACGATCACAAAGTAGGTCAGGATCACGAAGCCCACGCCCAGGGGAATGCTGACGTCCTTGAGCATCGGCACGATCAGGGTGGTTTCCACCGGGGTCTGTGCGGTCATGAACAGGAAGATCGCCGCGCCCAGGCCAAACACCGACTGCCAGAAATACTTCCAGCGGCTTGGCAGCCCGCGGGAGTTCTTCTCGATCACCTTGCGATAGTCGTCGACCCAACCGATGGCGCCGAACAGCAGGGTCACCAACAGCACCACCCAGACGTAACGGTTATGCAGGTCCGCCCACAGCAGGGTACTGACGCCAATGGACGACAGGATCAGCGCACCGCCCATGGTCGGCGTGCCGGACTTGGAGAGGTGCGATTGCGGGCCGTCGTTGCGAACTGCCTGGCCGATTTGCAGGTTCTGCAAGGTACGAATCATCCACGGGCCCAGGAACAGCGACAGAGACAACGCGGTCAGCACCCCGAGAATCCCGCGCAGGGTCAGGTACTGGAAGACCGCGAAGCCTTTGTAGAACTGTTGCAGGTACTCCGCTAGCAGCAGCAGCATTAATGCGTCTCTCCCTTGATATGAGGCGCAGGCCCGCACAAGGCCACCACGATGTTTTCCATCGCCGCGCTGCGCGAACCCTTGATCAAAATGGTGGTGTTGGTGTCTTGCTCGGCGCCAAGCGCCTCGATCAGATCAGCCTGGGTGGCGAAATGACGAGCGTGCTGGCCAAATGCGTCGACGGCGTGGGCCATCATCGGTCCCACCGCATACAGCGCGGAAACCTTGCCTGAGGCGTAAGCCCCTACTTCACGATGCCCTTGCTCCGCCCACTCGCCCAACTCGCCGATATCTCCGAGCACCAGGACGGTGCGGCCGGAAAAGTCGGCGAGTATATCAACGGCGGCGCACATTGAGGTGGGGTTTGCGTTGTAGGTATCGTCGATTACGCGAATACCGTTGATTGCCAACTGCGCAACGGTACGGCCCTTGACCGGCTGGACCGCTTCCAGCCCGGCGACGATGCCCGGCAGCGACACGCCCAGGGCATAAGCCGCAGCCGCCGCAGCCAGGGCATTGGCAACGTTGTGGGTGCCCAGCAGGTTCAGTTGGACAGGCGCCGAACCCTCAAGACCGTGCAACTCGAACTGCGGGCAGCCGCGCGGATCGCGGGAAACCGCGCCAGCGTGGAAATCGGCGCTGTCATTATACAAGGCGAAGCTCAGGACCTTGCGTGCACCGGCACGGGTTTTCCAGATCGGGAAAGCCTTGTCATCCAGATTGAGCACGGCGGTGCCATCGGCCTGCAACCCTTCAATGATCTCGCCCTTGGCCTCGACAATCTTATCGGGACCACCGAACTCGCCGACGTGGGCGGTTCCGGCGTTGTTCAGTATCGCCACATGCGGCCTGGTCATCGCGACGGTATAGGCAATCTCGCCAATGCGCGAAGCACCCAGCTCGATAACGGCGGCACTGTGCTCCGGCGCCAACTCGAGCAGGGTCAACGGCACACCCAGGTCGTTGTTCAGGTTGCCACGGGTCGCCAGCACCAGCCCGCGGGTACGCAGGATGC
Organism: Pseudomonas sp. UTLPPB19802; assembly: GCF_059730225.1. Lineage (NCBI taxonomy): Bacteria > Pseudomonadati > Pseudomonadota > Gammaproteobacteria > Pseudomonadales > Pseudomonadaceae > Pseudomonas > Pseudomonas sp. UTLPPB19802. Next base: position 2,062,963 of record NZ_AP048545.1, on the reverse strand, counting down.
TCGCCAGCATCTCCTTGACCGTGGTCTTGCCACTGGAGCCGGTAATCGCCGCTACTGGCTGGTTGAACAGCGCGCGATTCAAGGCGCCCAACTGACCCAGGGCCAGACGGGTGTCGCGAACCACCAACTGGGGCAATGGGCTCTCGGCGACTTCACGCTCCACCAGCGCCGCAACGGCACCCTTGGCCGCAACATCGTCCAGATAGTCATGGCCATCGAAACGTGGCCCCGTCAGGGCAATGAACAGTTGGCCTGGCTGGATCGAACGGCTGTCGATGCTCACTCCGGAGAAACTGGCATCGGACGCAACCAGGCGGCCGGACAAGGCATTGGCCACCGCGCTCAACTTCATCGACTCAAGCATTGGCAGCCTCCCAGGCATCCAGGGCCTTGGCGGCCTCGACCAGGTCGGAGAAGGCGTGGCGCTCGCCGTTGATCTCCTGGTAGTCCTCGTGCCCCTTGCCAGCCAGGACGAGCACATCGTCAGCACCGGCTGCAGCGATGAACTCGGCAATAGCCAGGCCACGACCGGCGACGAAACGCACGGTATCGGGGTTGGCAAAGCCGGGGCGAATGTCATCGAAGATCTGCTGGGGATCTTCGGTACGCGGATTGTCGTCGGTGACCAGCACACCATCGGCCAGGCGCTCGGCCAAACCGGCCATCAACGGGCGCTTGCCACGATCACGGTCGCCGCCACAGCCGAACAGGCAAAGCAGCTGCCCCTTGGCATGCGGACGCAGCGCCAGCAGGACTTTTTCCAAGGCATCCGGCGTGTGGGCATAGTCGACCACCACCAGCGGGCGCGTACCACCACCCAGGCGTTGCATGCGACCGGCCGGGCCTTCCAGTTGCGGCAAGACCCGGAGAATTTCATCCAGGGCGTAATCCAGTCCCAGCAAGGCGCCGACCGCAGCCAGCACGTTGCTCAGGTTGAAACGACCGAGCAGGGTGCTGCGCAGGTGGTGTTCGCCCTGCGGGGTGACCAGGATGGCGCGCACGCCTTCGTCGCTGAACTGCGCGTCACGGCAATACAGGTAGGCGCTGTTGTCCTGCAGACTGTAAGTGATCAGCCGCGACGCATGCTCGCGATCCGCCAGTTGCCGGCCAAAATCATCGTCGAGGTTGAGCACCCGGCAACGCAGGTTGGCCCAGTCGAACAGCTTGGCCTTGGCCGCACCATAGGCTTCCATGGTACCGTGATAATCGAGATGGTCACGGGTCAGGTTGGTCAAGACCGCCACATCGAACGCCAGTGCACTGACCCGGCCCTGATCCAGGCCATGGGAAGAAACTTCCATGGCCACCGCCTTGGCGCCGGCGTTTTTCAGGTCCGCCAGGGTCGCCTGTACGGCGATCGGGTCCGGCGTGGTGAGCGTCCCGCCGCCCAGGCTGCCATGGAAACCGCTACCCAAGGTGCCGAGAATGCCGCAGTGCTGGCCGAGCAGGTCCAATGCCTGGGCTATCAGTTGGCTGACACTGGTCTTGCCATTGGTACCAGTGACACCCACCAGGTTCATCTGCCGGCTTGGCTCGCCATAGAAACGCCCGGCGATCTCCGACAACTGCGCCGCGAGCCCCTTGACCGGAATCAGCGGCACATCGGTGATGGGCAGCACGGTAGCGCCTTCAGCCTCATAGGCCACCGCCGCCGCACCCCGTTGCAGGGCATCGGCGATGTGGTTGCGGCCGTCGACCTTGCCACCCGGCACCGCCAGGAACAGGTCACCGGCGCGCACCTTGCGGCTGTCGAGCGCCAGTTCACGAATCAACAGATCGCGGCCAGCGTGCGGGAAAATCTTGTTCAGGCTCAGGGACATTAGCCACGCCCTCCTTTTACAGGTTCCGGAGCGGCGATGGCTTGCTGCTGCGGAATACTCGACAGGTCATCCGGGCTGACGTTCATCAGCCGCAGCGTGCCGGACATGACCTTGCTGAAGACCGGCGCCGAGACCAGGCCACCGAAGTAACCGGCCTTGCTCGGCTCGTCGATCACCACCACGATGGCGTAGCGCGGGTCGCTCATAGGGCCGAAACCGGCAAACAGCGAGCGATAGGAGTTTTCGGCATAACCCTTGGTGCCAACCGAGGTCTTGCGGGCGGTACCGGACTTGCCGGCGACATGGTAGGCCGGAACCTTGGCGCGCCAGACGCCGCGCGGCGCCTCGATCACCTGTTCGAGCATGCCCTGCATGGTCTTGGCGACCTTTTCCGGGATGACCTGGGTGCCCTCGGGCATCTTGTCGGTCTTGATCAGGGTCAGCGGCACGATCCTGCCGTTGTTGGCCAGCGCCGAGAACGCGTGTACCAACTGGATGGCCGTCACCGACAGGCCGTAGCCATAGGACAGGGTCGCGGTCTCGGCCTTGCGCCACTCACGGTAGTTCGGCAGGTTGCCGACACGCTCGCCGGGGAAACCGAGACCGGTATCCTGGCCGAGACCGACTTTCTGCATGACGCGGAAAATCGCCTCGCCACCGATATCGAAGGCCACCTTGCTCATGCCGACGTTACTGGAGTTGATCAGGATGCCAGTCAGGTCGAGTACCGGGCCTTCGGTCTTGGATACGTCACGAATAGTGTACTTGCCCAACTGCAAGGTACCGGGATACACCTCGACCGTGTCGCTGGGTTTCCAGCGCCCGGTTTCCAGGGCAGCACTCATGGAGATCGGCTTCATGGTCGAACCCGGCTCGAACACGTCGATCATCGCACGGTTACGCATCATCGCCGGCTGCAGGTTGCGACGGTTGTTCGGGTTGTAGGTCGGCTGGTTGACCATGGCGAGGATCTCGCCGGTCTTCACGTCCATGATCACCAGGCTGCCAGCCTTGGCGCCGTTCTCCACCAGGGCGTTGCGCAGTTCGCGGTTGGCCAGGTATTGCAGGCGCAGGTCAATCGACAACGCCAAGGGCTTACCGGCCTTGGCGTTCTTGGTTACCTGGACATCCTTGATAAGTCGGCCACGCCGGTCCTTGATCACTTGTCGCTTGCCGGGTACCCCGGCCAGCCACTCATCGTAGGCCAGTTCCACACCCTCGCGACCATGGTCGTCGATGTCGGTAAAGCCGACCATGTGGGCCGCCACTTCACCGGCCGGATAAAAACGCCGAAACTCCTCAATGCCGTAGACACCGGGAACCTTGAGATCGAGAACGGCCTGGCCCTGCTCCGGCGTCAGGCCGCGGACCAGGTAGATGAATTCCTTGTTGGCCTGTTGCTCCAGGCGCTCGGCCAGTTGCTTGGGGTCCTGCCCCAGTGCCTGGGCCAGGGCTGGCCAGCGGTCCTTGGCAAACTGCATTTCCTTGGCGTTGGCCCACAGGGTGGTCACCGGCGTACTGACGGCCAGTGGCTCGCCATTACGATCGGTAATCAGGCCACGGTGTGCCGGAATCGGAATGTGACGCATGCTGCGTGCATCGCCCTGGCCAATCAGGAAGTCTCGGTCGATCACTTGCAGGTCGACGATTTTCCAGCCGATATAGCCGACCATGATCGCCAGTGCGCCGAGCACCACACGAAAACGCCACGGATAGAGTGCGCCCTCGAGCTTCATCATGGCGCCACCATCCTTACTTCGGATGGGCTTGGAATCCGCATCTTCAGTTGTTCGGTGGCCAGCACCTCGATACGGCTATGGGCAGTCCAGGTGCTCTGCTCAAGAATCAGCCGGCCCCATTCGGCCTGGGCCTTGTCACGCACGCTGAGTTCGTTGTACAGCGAGTTGAGCAGTTGACGATTCCAGTGCGCGCTATAAGACACGCCGATGGCGGATACCAGCACGGCGACAAACAGCAGGAACATGAAAAAGCTTCCGCCCGGAAGTGGCTTGGCGTAGAGCTTGCTCACCGCAACTTCTCCGCGACACGCATGACCGCGCTACGGGCGCGCGGGTTGGCCTTGAGTTCCGCCTCGGAGGCGAACTGGGCCTTGCCGTGCACCTTGATACGCGGTTCGAACGCCTGGTGGCGGACCGGCAGGTTGCGCGGCAGGTTGTCTTCCTCGCCCTTGACCAGGCGACGCATGAACAATTTGACGATGCGGTCTTCCAGGGAGTGGAAGCTGATCACCACCAGGCGACCGCCCACCTCGAGCGCGTCCAGTGCCGCCTCAAGGCCGGCCTCAAGATCGCCCAGTTCGTTGTTGACGTGAATGCGCAGGCCCTGGAATGCCCGAGTTGCCGGATTCTTGCCTTTTTCCCAGGCCGGGTTGGCAACCTTCAATACTTCGGCCAGGTCGGCGGTGCGCTCGAAAGGCTTGATCTCCCGACGCTCAACCACGGCGCGGGCCATGCGGCCAGCAAAACGCTCCTCGCCATATTCCTTGAAGACGCGGGCAATCTCCTCCACTGGCGCGGTGGCGATGAACTCGGCGGCACTGATGCCGCGCGAAGGGTCCATGCGCATGTCCAGCGGACCATCGTTCATGAAGCTGAAACCGCGTTCCGGATCATCCAACTGCGGCGAGGACACGCCCAGGTCGAGCAGGACACCGTTGACCTTGCCCGCCATCTGCCGTTCGACGACCTCGGCACCCAGCTCGGCAAAGCTGCGCTGCACAACGACAAAGCGGCCGTCTTCGGCCGCTAGCGCTTGCCCGGTGGCAATCGCCTGTGGATCCTTGTCGAAACCGAGCAGTCGGCCATCGGGTCCGAGCCGGCTGAGTATCAGACGGCTATGCCCGCCCCGACCGAAGGTGCCATCCAGATAGCAGCCATCAGGGCGTACGGCGAGAGCCTCGACAGCCTCGTCCAGCAGTACGGTGATGTGGTTAAAGCCGCTATCAATAGTCACAGGATCAGATCACGCAGTTCATCAGGCATCGCGCCCGGTTGTTGAATGGCCGCCAGGTCCGCTGCAGCAACAGCATTCCAGGCGTCCTCGTCCCACAGTTGAAATTTGTTCAATTGGCCCACCAGCATCGCCCGCTTATCGAGCTTCGCGTATTCGCGAAGGCGCGGCGGCACCAGGAAACGGCCGCTGCCATCGAGTTCGAGATCGACGGCATTACCAATCAGCAAACGCTGCAGACGGCGGTTCTCTTCCCGCAACGACGGCAACGCACGCAACTTGGTTTCAATCAGTTCCCACTCATCGAGCGGGTACACACATAAGCAGGGATCGACCGCATCAATGGTCACGATCAACTGTCCGGAACTACGCGAATCGAGCTCGTCACGGTACCGACTCGGCATGGCGAGACGGCCCTTGGCATCGAGGCTGATTGCGTTGGCTCCACGAAACACAGCTGCGTTTCTCCAAATATTAGCGTTTTACGTCCAAAAAACCCACTTCATGCCACTTTCCTCCACTTGCGCACACTATAGGAATGCGCCCACCACACCGTCAAGGCGCGGTCTTAAGGAAAACCCTTACAGAACGGAGATTTAGGAGCGTAAAAGGAGACTTTGCGAGAATTTGGAGAGGTTTCTATGGAACAAACTCCATGCACCTCAGAAACTTGAGGTCAGAAGTTAAAGTGTTTTGTTAAGAGTAAGATTTTTTCGGTATTACAAATGCGCTTCTGCCAGCGATTGCAGGCAGGGAGGGAAAGGAGGTGGAGAGTCGATCTGTAAGCCGGGTTCTGTCGAGGACAGTCATTCCTCTACGATGGCCATCACTGGACATCTTTAGCAACCTACCCGGTTCCAGCGCGGGCCACGCCTTGGAACCCTATTTGGTCTTGCTCCGAGTGGGGTTTACCTAGCCACGAACTGTTACCAGACGTGCGGTGCGCTCTTACCGCACCTTTTCACCCTTACCGGCACCGAAGTGCTTAGGCGGTTATTTTCTGTGGCACTTTCCGTAGGCTCACGCCCCCCAGGCATTACCTGGCACTCCGCCCTATGGAGCCCGGACTTTCCTCCCCCCTCTAATTTTCATAGAGGGCAGCGACTGTCCAATCGACTCTCCGCCGCGCAGGTTACCGGCACATGGCCAGAAGGACAAGCTTTATAGCCGCCATCGCCCCGATATGCCGGGACAAGGCTGGACAACTCAGACTGATCCGACATAAACAACAGAACCGGCTCACGAAAAAACCGTCAGTCGTTTTTCTGTTTCTCCAAGGCCAGCTGATACAGCAGGTTCTTGCGTACGCCGGTAATCTCTGCGGCCAGCGCCGCCGCCCGCTTGAGCGGCATCTCCTTGAGCAGCAGATCGAGAACACGCATGGCCTCGGCCCCGACCGCATCATCGTTTTCCGGGGCACTCCAGCCGGCAACCAGCACAACGCACTCTCCGCGCTGCTGATTGGCATCGGCTTCGACGAAGCTGCGCAGCTCGGCCAATGGCAGGCCCTTGAGCGTCTCGAAGGTCTTGGTCAGTTCACGCGCCAGCAGGGCCGGACGCTCTGCACCGAACACCGCCTCCATATCCTGCAGGCATTCGAGAATCCGATGCGGCGCCTCATAGAAAATCAGTGTTCGCGGCTCTTCTCGCAACAATTCCAGGCGCGAACGACGCCCTACGGCCTTGGCCGGCAGGAACCCCTCGAAAATGAAGCGGTCGGATGGCAGGCCCGCAGCCGACAATGCCGCGATCAGCGCACAGGCACCAGGCACCGGCACCACCTTGATACCCGCGGCACGCGCCTGGCGCACCAGGTGATAGCCCGGATCGGAAATCAGCGGCGTACCGGCATCGGAGATCAATGCCACATCCTCGCCCGCCAGCAGCTTGGCAATAAACCGGCTGCCCTCGTCACGCTCGTTATGCTCATGACAGGCAGCCAGAGGCGTGGTGATACCGAAGTGTTGCAAAAGCCGCAACGAATGACGGGTGTCCTCCGCCGCGATCAGCGCCACATCGCGCAACACCTTCATGGCCCGCGCACTGATGTCATCCAGGTTGCCGATGGGCGTCGCCACCACATAAAGCGAGCCCATCGCGGAATTCAAAGCACCTGGAGCAGTCAAAGCGCATACCTCAAGAAGAACGAAAAACCCATTGTAGCGCGTAGAAGCCCTGCCGATATGCTCCACGACGGCGAGACGGACCCGCCCAACGGGAAATTCCGGGGCCGCTGACACGCCTTGTACGACCTAATTTAACGGTTTCACGCCAGCGACATCGCGCCCCGGCCAGTGCTTGGGTACAATTCCACGCTAATTTGATCGAGTATCAGGAACACTTACATGATCGCTTGCCTGCGGCTGTTCTCTGCCCTCTGCCTCGCTGCCCTGTTGGCGGCCTGCGCCAGCTCGCCCTCGTCCAGCCTTGGCGAACTTCCACGGACCCCGAATGCCAGCATCGAGCAGTTGCTCGAACAGGCCTCTTCCAGCAAGACGCCGGACCAGGCCGCCCTGCTGCGCCTGACCGCTGCCGACCTGGCCTACCGCCAGAAGGACAGCGGTCGCGCCTCGCAGATTCTTGCCCAGGTGCCGCTGGACCAGCTCAAGCCGGGCCAACAGGTATTTGCCAGCACGCTGGCCGCCGAACTGGCGATGACCCGCAACCAGCCCAAGGCAGCCCTGGCCGCCCTGAACCACCCGAGCCTCGAACACCTGGGCGAACTGCCGGTGGACCAACAGGTCCGCACCCAGACCGTCCGCGCTCGCGCCCTCGAAGCCGACGGCCAGACCCTCGCCGCCGCCCGCGAGCGTATCTTCATCGCCCCGCTGCTCAGTGGCGACGCTGCCCGTGCCAACCACGAGGCAATCTGGGCGCTGATTGCCGCCCTGCCGACCGATCAACTGCAACCTGCCGGTAGCGACGACCTCAGCGGCTGGCTCAGCCTGGCCCTGGCAGTGAAGACCTCCGGCACCTTGGAACAGCAACAGGCCGCAATCGATACCTGGCGCGCGCAGAACCCCAAGCATCCTGCTGCCCAGCAACTGCCGCAGGCACTGGTGAAGCTCAAGGAACTGGCTAGCCAACCCCTGAACAAGATCGCCGTGCTGCTGCCTAATGAAGGCCAGTTGGCCTCTGTCGGCAAGGCACTGCGCGAAGGTTTCATGGCTGCCCACTACCAGGCCCAACAGGCTGGCCAGAAGCCGCCTGCCATCGAGTTCTACGACAGCTCGCGCCTGACCTCCCTCGACGACTTCTATCGCAAGGCCCAGGCCGCCGGCGTGCAACTGGTCATCGGCCCACTGGAAAAACCCCTGGTCAAACAACTGAGCGCCCGCCCACAACTGCCGATCACCACCTTGGCACTGAACTACAGCGAAAGCGCACAAAACCCGCCACAACTGTTCCAGTTCGGCCTCGCCGCCGAAGACGAAGCCCGGGAAGTCTCCCGTCGCGCTCGCGCCGACGGCCTGCATCGTGCCGCTGCGATGGTGCCGAAAGGCGAATGGGGTGACCGCGTACTGAAAGCGTTCCGCCAGGATTGGGAAGCCAATGGCGGCACCGTGATCGGCGTCGAGCGTGTCGACCAGCCGGTAGCCCTCGCCCAGCAGATTGCCGACCTGTTCCAGCTGCGCCAGAGCGAAGGTCGCGCGAAGAGCCTGCAAAGCACCGTTGGCGGCCAGGTTTCCGCACAACCATCCCGCCGCCAGGACATCGAATTCCTGTTCCTCGCGGCAACACCGCAGCAGGCCCAGCAGATCAAGCCGACCCTGAACTTCCAGTACGCCGGCGACGTGCCGGTCTACGCGACTTCGCACGTGTTCAGCGCAACCGGCGATATCAACCAGTACAACGACATGAACGGTATTCGCTTCTGCGAAACCCCATGGCTGCTGGATGCCAACGATCCGCTGCGCCAGCAGGTGACCGCCCAGTGGCCACAGGCCGCCGGCAGCCTGGGCCGCCTGTACGCCATGGGCGTCGACGCCTATCGCCTGGCACCACGCCTGGGCCAACTCAAGGCCCTGCCGGACAGCCGTATCGACGGTCTCTCCGGCAGCCTGGGCATAGACCAGGGACAACGTATCGAGCGCCAGTTGCCATGGGCCCAGTTCGTCAGCGGCCAGGTCCAGCGCCTGCCGGATACACCACGCTGATGCCGCAAGGCTCGCACCTGGAGAATGGCAAGGATGCCGAGAGCCTCGCGCTCCGGCACCTTGAACAACAGGGGCTACGCCTGCTGGCACAGAACTGGTTATGTAAACGCGGCGAGCTTGATCTGGTCATGCTCGACGGCGATACAGTAGTATTCGTCGAAGTTCGTTATAGAAAAAATACCCAATGGGGTGGCGCTGCGGGCAGTATCGATGCCCGCAAGCGCAAGAAACTGATATTCGCGGCGCAGTTTTTTCTGCAGCGCGAGTCGCGCTGGGCCAATAGCCCCTGCCGTTTCGACGTGATCGCCATAGACGGCGCACTCGACTCGGCGCCCCGGCTGAACTGGCTACGGAATGCCTTCGACAGCTGAACCAGACTGTCGACCCGGTTACTTTCATTCACCGATTTTGCTCTTTGCTTTGCGGGCCGCACATGACTTGTGCCGGACAGTTCCGGGAGAACCCGGACAGTATTCGAGCCAGGCAACCGCCCCACTTAAGGTCACCTACATTGATGGACATGCAATCCCGAATTCGCCAGCTTTTCCAGGCCAGTATCGACACCAAGCAACAGGCGATGGACGTTCTTGCACCTCACATCGAGCAAGCCAGCCAGATCATGGTCAATGCCCTGCTCAACGAAGGCAAAATGCTCTCCTGTGGCAACGGTGGCTCGGCAGGCGACGCCCAGCATTTCTCCTCGGAGCTGCTCAACCGTTTCGAACGCGAGCGACCGAGCCTGCCGGCCATCGCCTTGACCACCGACAGCTCGACCATCACCTCGATTGCCAACGACTACAGCTACAACGAAGTCTTCTCCAAGCAGATCCGCGCACTCGGCCAACCCGGCGATGTCCTGCTGGCCATCTCCACCAGTGGCAACTCGGCCAACATTATTCAAGCGATCCAGGCCGCACATGATCGCGAAATGGTTGTCGTAGCTTTGACGGGACGTGATGGCGGCGGCATGGCCTCGCTGCTGCTGCCTGAGGACGTGGAGATCCGCGTTCCCTGCAACGTCACCGCACGTATCCAGGAAGTCCACTTGCTGGCGATCCACTGCCTGTGCGATCTGATCGACAGCCAACTGTTCGGGAGTGAAGAATGACCGTTAATCGCCTTAGCCTGCTGGCTTTGACTCTGTGCCTGGGCCTCAGCGGCTGCAGCTCGGTGCTGACCGCGACCCGTGATGGTCCAATCAATGACGACCAGGGCACACGCACCCTGGGTAGCAAGATCGATGACTCAGTGATCGAAACCAAGGTCGCGGTGAACGTCGCCAAGGCTGATCCGGACCTGGACGCTGCCTCGCACGTCGTGGTGAGCAGCTACAACGGTATCGTCCTGCTCGCTGGCCAGACCCCGCGCGAAGACCTGAAGGCCAAGGCCGAACAGGCCGCTTCCAGCGTCCAGCGCGTGAAGAAAGTGAACAACGAACTGCAGATTCTGCAGCCCTCCTCTTTCGCTGCACGCAGCAACGACACCTGGCTGACCAGCAAGATCAAGACCCAGATGCTCACCGACAACACCATCCCCGGCTCACGCATCAAGGTGATCACCGAAAACGGTATCGTCTACCTGATGGGCCTGGTTACTCAACAGGAAGCGACGCGCGCCACCAACCTGGTGCAAGGCGTCGGCGGCGTGCAGAAGATCGTCAAGCTGTTCGAGTACATCGACTAACCCCCGCCTCCTGGAAGAGCCTCATGAGAAAGCCCCTGTCACCGGATGGTGAAAGGGGCTTTTTCGTATAACTGCCCTACTGCTACTTCACGACCTTCAGGCTTGGTCGACCGCTTGGACGCGGCGGCTCCGGACCGTCGTCATCCGGCTCGACCTCGTCATCCTCTTCCAGCGAAGGCTCGAGATCGAACACCATACCCTGGCCGTTTTCCCGGGCGTAGATCCCGAGGATGGCACCAATCGGCACGTACAGCGTATGGGCCACACCACCGAAACGACCTTCGAAACTGACGGCCTCGTTATCCATGTGCAAATGACGCACGGCACTGGGCGAAATATTCAGGACGATCTGGCCGTCACTGGCAAAACCTTGTGGCACCTGAACCGAGGGTGCCTCGGAATTGACCAGGATGTGCGGCGTGCAATCGTTATCCACAATCCATTCGTACAAGGCACGAACCAAGTAGGGACGACTGGAGTTCATTAAACGGCTCCTTGGCGCATATCGCGTTCGACACCAGACAAACTCGCCTGGAAAGCCTCACGCGCAAACTGGCGCTCCATATAATCAAGTAGCGGCTTGGCTGGCCGCGGCAATTCAATACCCAGAATCGGCAAACGCCAGAGTATTGGTAATAGACAGCAATCGACCAGACTTTGCTCCTCACTGAGGAAGAATGGCTTGTCGGCGAACAACGGAGACACTCCGGTCAGGCTCTCGCGCAGCTCCTTGCGGGCCTGCACACGTACTGACTCCTTGGTGCGCGAATCCAGAATCAGGTCGACCAGCCCGCACCAATCGCGCTGGATGCGATGCATCAGCAGGCGACTGTTGGCCCGCGCCACAGGGTAAACCGGCAGCAGCGGCGGATGCGGGTAGCGCTCATCCAGGTACTCCATCACCACCGTCGACTCCCACAACGCCAGGTCACGGTCGACCAGGGTGGGCAGGCTGCCATAAGGATTCACCTCAGTCAATTTCGCTGGCTGACGCCCTGCCTCGACACTGATGATCTCGGCGCTGACACCCTTTTCCGCCAACACAATACGCACTCGGTGGGAATAGTGGTCGGCGGGGTCGGAGTAACAGGCCAACCGATTGGTCACGCCCATGGCGGTCCTCCTCGCTTGTTTGAAATGGTCGAAACGCAAAAACGAACGCGCCCAAGGAAAGCCTCCCGTAGCGACCGGATCGAAAGCCGGTGAAAGCCCTATTCGACTTCACCTTCTCCGCACAGCTCGCTACGTCTCAGAGGCACCCTTGGGCGCGCACGATTGACTGACAGCTATATTACAACGTTATCAGTGCACATCCTTCCAGTATTCGCGCTTGAGCAGATAAGCGAATACGAAGAGGAAGGCCAGGTACAGCAGAACATAAGTACCGATGCGCTGATGCTGCAGCTTCACCGGGTTGGCCGAGTAGGCCAGGAAGGTCACCAGGTTCTTGACCTTCTCGTCGAACTGCTCCTCGGTCAATGAACCGGTTTTCGGCACGATGGTCAGTTGGTCGCACGCTTCGTGAGTCAACGGCGTGCCGGTCAGCGGATCGTATTGCTTCTTGCCATCCTCGACGACCTGGACCTGCTTGCAACCCACGACCTGACGACCCTGCAGCCCCACCAGCACGTTCGGCATGCCAACGTTCGGGAAGACCTTGTTGTTCACACCCCACGGGCGGGCCGGATCCTCATAGAACGAACGCAGGTAACCGTAGAGCCAATCGGTGCCACGCACCCGGGCAACCAGGGTCAGGTCGGGCGGAGCCGCACCGAACCAGGCCTTGGCATCCGCAGGCTGCATGCCGATGTTCATGTGGTCGCCAATCTTGGCGCCAGTGAACACCAGGTTCTTGAGCATCAGGTCATGGGGAATTCCCAGGTCATCGGCCACTCGCTCGTAACGCTGGAACTTGGCACTGTGGCAACCCATGCAATAGTTGGCGAAGGTCCGCGCGCCGTCCTGCATGGCGGCCTTGTCGGAAACATCGATGTCGATTTTTTCAAGCTCGGGACCGCCATGCTCGGCAGCGAAAGACAGGACCGGCAGGGCCGCGAGCAACAAAACAGCAAATAGTTTTTTCATCAGCCAGTCACCCTTTCCGGAACCGGTTTGGTCTTCTCGAGCCGGGTATAGAACGGCATCAGAATGAAGTAGGCGAAATACAGCACGGTGCACACCTGCGACAGCAGCGTACGCTCCGGCGTCGGCGCCATAACGCCCAGCCAGCCAAGGATCAGGAAGGAAACACAGAAGATCACCAGCCAGATCCGACTCAGCCAGCCCTTGTAGCGCATCGACTTGACCGGACTACGGTCCAGCCACGGCAGCACGAACAACAGGGCAATCGAGGCGCCCATGGCGAGAACCCCCATGAGCTTGTCCGGCACCGCCCGCAAGATCGCGTAGAACGGCGTGAAGTACCAGACCGGAGCGATATGCTCTGGCGTCTTGAAGGCGTTGGCCACTTCGAAGTTCGGTTTTTCGAGGAAATAACCGCCCATTTCCGGGAAGAAGAACACCACGGAACAGAACACGAACAGGAACACCACCACGCCGACGATGTCTTTCACGGTGTAGTACGGATGGAACGGAATGCCGTCCAGCGGAATGCCGTTTTCGTCCTTTTTCTTCTTGATGTCGACACCATCGGGGTTGTTCGAACCCACTTCGTGCAACGCCAGGATGTGCAGCACAACCAGGCCGAGGATGACGATCGGCAGGGCCACCACGTGCAGGGCGAAGAAGCGGTTCAGGGTGATACCGGAAATCAGGTAGTCACCACGGATCCACTGGGTCAGGTCGTTACCGATGACCGGGATCGCACCGAACAGCGAGATAATCACCTGCGCACCCCAGTAGGACATCTGCCCCCACGGCAGCAGGTAGCCCATGAAGGCCTCGGCCATCAGCGCCAGGTAGATCAGCATACCGAACAGCCAGACCAGTTCGCGCGGCTTCTGGTACGAACCGTAAAGCAGGCCGCGGAACATGTGCAGATAGACCACGATGAAGAACGCCGAAGCACCAGTGGAGTGCAGCAGACGCAGGATCGCGCCGTACTCGACATCACGCATGATGTATTCGACGGAGGCAAAGGCCTCTTCCGCCGAAGGGGTGTAGCTCATTGTCAGCCAGACACCAGTGACGAGTTGGTTGACCAGCACGAGCAGCGCCAGGGAGCCGAAGAAGTAGAAGAAGTTGAAGTTCTTCGGTGCGTAGTATTTGCTGAGATGGTCTTCCCACATTTTGGTGGCGGGAAAGCGCGCATCAACCCAATCCATGAACTTGCTCATCACGCTTTCTCCTGATCGACGCCAACGACAATGACCGTGTCGGATTCATAGGAATGCGGCGGAACCGGCAGGTTGAGGGGCGCGGGCTGGGACTTGTAGACGCGACCGGCCAGGTCGTAGTGGGAGCCGTGGCAAGGGCAGAAATAGCCACCGACCCAATCCTTGCCGAGATCGGCTGGCGCCACTTCCGGGCGGAAGGTGGGCGAGCAGCCCAGGTGGGTGCAGATACCGATCAGCAGCAGGACCTCTGGCTTGATCGAACGCGTCTCTGGATCGACGTAGGTGGGTTGTACCGAGTTCTTGGAGGTCGGATCGGAGAGTTGCCCCTCGATCTTCTTCAAATTCCCCAGGATCTCCTCGGTACGGCGGACAATGAACACCGGCTGACCACGCCACTCGGCAATCATTTGTTGCCCTGGGTCGATCTTGGCAATATTCACTTTCACCGGTGCACCGGCGGCTTTCGCCTTGGCACTGGGAAACCATGACCCCACGAACGGGACCGCAGCCCCCACCGCTCCTGCAGCTCCTACCACGGATGTGGCTGCTACGAGAAAGCGACGCCGGCCTGCATTCACGCCGTCATTGCTCATTCAGTCCTCTCCCATCAGCTTTGTGGCCTGTTAAATCAGGCGTCTAAGTAAAAATCTATCGTTATAAAAATTTTGCCGAATGGTAATGAAAAGCCCCACCTCTGACAAGGTGATTACCGGGCACACAATGTCCCAGGCCTTGTAGTATAGGGGGTCTACGGATGTGGCAAGTTGTCACAGAGAATATTCGCCCATAAAAAAAGCCCGGTTCCACAAGGGAACCGGGCTTCTTTTTGAAGCTGGGAGCGAATTAACGCTTCGAGTACTGCGGACGCTTACGCGCTTTACGCAGACCAACTTTCTTACGCTCGACTTCACGGGCGTCGCGGGTTACGTAACCAGCTTTACGCAGCGCGCTGCGCAGGGTTTCGTCGTAATCCATCAGAGCACGAGTGATACCGTGGCGGATTGCGCCGGCCTGGCCACTCACGCCGCCGCCGATGACGGTGACGTAGATGTCGAACTTCTCGACGGTCTCGGTCAGTTCCAGCGGCTGACGAACTACCATGCGGGCAGTTTCGCGGCCGAAGAACACGTCCAGGGAACGGTTGTTGATGGAGATGTTACCAGTGCCCGGACGCAGGAAAACGCGTGCGGTTGCGGTCTTGCGACGGCCAGTGCCGTAATTTTGAGTCGCCGACATAATGAACTATTCCGTTAAATCTTCAGTTCTTGGGGCTGCTGAGCAGTATGAGGGTGTACAGCGCCCGCATAGACTTTCAGCTTACGGTACATGTCGCGACCCAGCGGGTTCTTAGGCAGCATGCCTTTCACCGCGGTCTCGATCACGCGCTCAGGGGCCTTTGCGATCAGCTTTTCGAAGTTGATCGACTTGATGCCGCCCGGGAAACCGGAGTGGGAGTAGTACATCTTGTCGGAGGTTTTAGCACCGGTCACACGAACCTGCTCGGCGTTGATGACAACGATGTAGTCACCGGTATCGACGTGCGGGGTGTACTCGGCTTTGTGCTTGCCACGCAGACGGCTCGCGATTTCGGTGGCCAGACGACCCAGGGTCTGACCAGCAGCGTCGACGACAAACCAGTCGCGCTTAACTGTTTCCGGTTTAGCAGTAAAAGTTTTCATTCTTTATAGCCTCAGGGGCCGCCTGTAAATAAGACGGCGGATCTTACTGAATAGTGCGTACTTTGACAAGGTCAAAGGCAGCCGGATACAGACGCTTTCGGGGGCTCGGGTCGGCGCGTCCGTTCAACGGCAAGATTCTTTGGCGGCGGCGCATCACTTCCACTGCATAAAGAGGTGCGCAATTATCCAGATTGCGAAAAAAAATTCAACCTGCTTTTATGGGTGTTTTCCCACAGGAGCAGCCAATGGAATATCGTCAGCTAGGCCGGACCGATCTGAACGTGAGCGCAATCTGCCTGGGGACCATGACCTGGGGCGAGCAGAACACCGAATCCGAGGCCTTTGCGCAGATCGAGCGCGCCAAGGATGCCGGCATCAATTTCATGGATACCGCCGAGATGTATCCGGTGCCACCCAAGGCTGAAACCTACGCCAGCACCGAACGGATCATCGGCAACTGGTTCAAGCAGCGTGGCGACCGCGACCAATGGGTCCTGGCGAGCAAGATCGCCGGCCCCGGCAACGGCATCAACTACATTCGCGACGGCAAGCTCAAGCACAACCGGCGGCACATCGTCGAAGCCCTGGATGCCAGCCTCAAGCGCCTGCAAACCGACCGGATCGACCTGTACCAGTTGCATTGGCCGGAGCGCAGCACCAACTTCTTCGGCCAGTTGGGCTACAAGCACCAGGCCGACGAGGCGTTCACACCGATCGAGGAAATCCTCGAGGCGCTGGACGAGCAGGTCAAGGCCGGCAAGATCCGCCACATCGGCCTGTCCAACGAAACGCCGTGGGGCACCATGAAATTCCTGCTCGAAGCCGAGCGTCGCGGCTGGCCGAGGGCGGTGTCGATCCAGAACCCGTACAACCTGCTCAACCGCAGCTTCGAGGTCGGCCTGGCGGAAGTCGCCCTGCGCGAGCAGTGCGGCCTCCTGGCGTATTCGCCGATGGCGTTCGGTTTCCTCTCGGGCAAATACGAAGGGGGCGCACGGCCGGAAAAGGCTCGCCTGAGCCTCTACAGCCGCTTCAGCCGCTACTTCAACCCGCAATCGGAAGCTGCCTGCAGCCGCTACGTCGCCCTGGCCCGCGAATACGGCCTGGACCCGGCACAGATGGCCCTGGCGTTCGTCACCCAGCAGCCGTTCGTGAGCAGCAACATCATCGGCGCCACCACCCTGGAGCAACTGGACAGCAACATTGCCAGCGCCAGCCTGAAGCTGTCGGATGAAGTGCTGGCGGGGATCGAGGCGATCCACAAGGATCATCCGAACCCGGCGCCGTAAACCAGAACGCAGATCAGCCCCGGTGACGAGCGGGCTTGCCCGCTCGTCACGACAACACTTGCCCCTCACAACGAACGCGCAATGATCTCCTTCATGATCTCGTTGGTCCCCGCATAGATCCGCTGCACCCGCGCATCCGCCCAGGCCCGGGCCACCGGGTACTCCCACATGAAGCCATAGCCGCCATGCAACTGGACGCACTCGTCGAGCACCTTGCATTGCAGGTCCGTGCCCCAGTACTTGGCCATCGCCGCGGTTGGGACGTCGAGCTTGCCCTCCAGGTGCAGTTCCAGGCAGCGGTCGACGAAGACCCGGCCGATCTGGATCTCGGTCGCCATCTCCGCCAGCTTGAACCGGGTGTTCTGGAAGTCCGCGATCGCCTTGCCGAAAGCCTTGCGCTCACGGGTGTAGTCCAGTGTCCACTGCAATGCCGCCTCGGCCGAGGCCAAGGCTCCCACCGCCACGGTCAGGCGTTCCTGGGGCAGTTCCTGCATGAGATAGGCAAAGCCCATCCCGGCCTGCCCCAACAGGTTTTCCTTCGGCACACGGACATCCTGGAAGAACAGCTCCGACGTGTCCTGGGCCTTCATCCCGACCTTCTCCAGCCGCTTGCCCTTGGCAAAGCCCGGCGTGTCGGCCTCGACCAGGAACAGGCTGGTACCCTTGGCCCCGGCCTTGGGGTCGGTCTTGGCGACGACGATCACCAGGTCAGCGAGAAAGCCGTTGGTAATGAAGGTCTTCGAGCCATTGAGAATGTATTCATCACCGTCAAGCACCGCCGTGGTCTTGACCCCTTGCAGGTCCGAACCGGCGCCCGGCTCGGTCATTGCGATGGCCGTAACCACCTCGCCACTGACCAGACGCGGCAGATACTTGAGCTTCAGGGCTTCACTGCCGTAGTGCAGGAGGTAAGGCGCGACAATATCCGAATGCAGCGAGAAGCCGATCCCGCTCAGGCCCAGGCGGCTGATCTCCTCGATCACCACCGCGCTGTAGAGAAAGTCCGCCGCCATGCCGCCATAGGCTTCCGGCAGGTGCGAACAGAGCATCCCCGCCTCCCCCGCCTTGTTCCACAGTTCACGATCGACATGGCCACGCTTTTCCCACTGGGCATGGAAAGGCAACGCCTCCTGCTCGAAAAACTTGCGGACGCTGCTACGGAATAGATCGTGCTCGGAACTGAACAGGGTTCTGGGGATCATGCAGGCACCTTGCAGACACACTGAAGCCGGGATTGGCCTGCTGAGCCTATGCCAGGGTTTTACCTCGAACCACTGGACACATACGACAAAAAATAAGACGATCCAGCCGTCTGTTGACCACTTTACCTTATAAGAATAAATGATTATGGCTAACACTTCCTCGACGCCCTTGCGGCGCGTCAGCATCCTGGCTACCGATCGGGTCTTCGCCTCGACCCTCATGCAAGCCAAGGATTTTTTCCATCTCGCCAGCCTGCGCTACGGCAAGCAGCTCGGCCAGGGCCTCACCCCCGTCTTCGAGACCCGCCTGGTCAGCCCCGACGGCAATCCGGTGCGCAGTTTCAGTGACGTGATCATGCCGGTGGACGGTGGCCTCGCCAATACCGACGTGATCATCCTGCCGGCGTTCTGGGACGACTTCGACAACCTCTGCCAACGCTACCCGCAGGTCCTGCCCTGGCTACGCGAGCAGCATGCCCGTGGCGCGGTGCTCTGCGGCGAGGCAACCGGCGTCTTCTGGCTGGCCGAGGCCGGCCTGCTCGATGGCAAGGAGGCCACCAC
This sequence comes from Pseudomonas sp. UTLPPB19802, assembly GCF_059730225.1. Taxonomy (NCBI): domain Bacteria; kingdom Pseudomonadati; phylum Pseudomonadota; class Gammaproteobacteria; order Pseudomonadales; family Pseudomonadaceae; genus Pseudomonas; species Pseudomonas sp. UTLPPB19802. The sequence goes on along the minus strand of NZ_AP048545.1, from coordinate 2,044,309 downwards.
CTACTGGCGGTTCTTCAACACCTTCAGCGAGCGCTTCCCCAACGTCCAGTTGAACCAGGACAAGCACCTGACCGACGCCGACAACCTGTACTGCGCCGGCGGCACCACCTCGGCCTGCGATCTCTACATCTACCTGATCGAACGCTTCTGCGGCGCCAACATCGCCCAGGCCGTGGCCCGCGACATTCTCTATGAAGTGCAACGCAGCTACGCACCAGGGCGCATCGGTTTCGGCGGCCAGAAGCTGCACCAGGACGTGATCATCCTGCAGATCCAGCAGTGGCTCGAAGAGCACTTCGCCGACAAGTTCCGCTTCGAGGACGTGGCCCGCGACCACGGCATGAGCATCCGCAACTTCATGCGTCGTTTCCAGACCGCCACCGGCGACAAGCCGCTGCACTACCTGCAGCGACTGCGCATCGAAACGGCAAAGGGCCTGTTGTCCGGTACCCGCAAGAGCATCAAGACCATCAGCTACGAGGTGGGCTACGACGATGCCAGCTTCTTTGCGCGGCTGTTCCGCCAGCATACTGAGCTGTCACCGAACCAGTATCGGCAACAGTTCCAGCAGGCGGCTTGACGACTCAAACCCGCCACACATCCAATGTGTGAGCTTGCTCGCGATAGCAATGTCAGTCACGAGTATTGCGGTTTTGGCTGGGGAAACCTCTATGGGAGCGGGCTTGCCCCCAAAGCTTTTGGCGGTCTTGAAGACCTCGTCGCGGGCAAGCCCACACACTGGTTCGGGGTGTTCCAGGCCAATGCCGATAAACCGCCCGTACTCATGTACTTGGCGGCACGACTGACGGCATTCACATGAGTGGAATAACCCGGTATCTGCCCCGGCACACCGGCCTTGTTCCAGCGGTGCACCAGGCTGCGACTGGAAATGCCGAGGGCAGTTTGCAATTTGGAGTAATCTTCCATCAATTACTTAAATTTCAGCAGCACAGCCACAATCACCATCCAAAAAAAACTAACATATATCATCACTGTTACGATTTTCAGTCGGCGCTTCAGGTGAGGGGGGAAGTTTTCAAGATCGATGGGATCAAGTTCACCGATGTGGAGTGATGCCCTTGGCATCATGATCATCCCGGCGATTTTTGCCATCTCCAACAGAGACCAAATCACCCCCCGCCTCCCCAAGTACGGCCCCCAAAGATAGATATAACGGCTGTTTTTCAAGGCTTCTTTTATGGCGTCCAGATGACGGTGACTCAGGTACAGACTGTATGCAATACCCACTGCTGCAAGCAGGCCCGGGCCGGCTACTAGCCAGAAAGCCAGCCAGGACTTCCAAAACGCCTCCGTTATCATGGCAAAGTTTTCTCGTACAATATTTCTCCTATTACTTCGCCCCCCATGCCGCCATAAGTCGTACCCACCCATGCGCCAGTCCCCACCACAGCCGCGACACAAATAACACCACCTACCCCCGTAGAGGCACCAAGCGCCAGGCAGATCGGAGCACTGGCAGATTGGCCTGCCAATCCACCCGCAACACCACCAAAGGTGGACAACCCGAATTTCCCGCCTTCGGTAAACCTGACCTTCTCGCAAGCCGCACCGGAGCCGCCGTTACACACCTTCTGAATAGCCAGCAACGAAGACACGCCCCCCATGCCAATGCCGATAAAACCGCCCGTACTCATGTACTTGGCGGCACGACTGACGGCATTCACATGAGTGGAATAACCCGGTATCTGCCCCGGCACACCGGCCTTGTTCCAGTGGTGCACCAGGCTGCGACTGGAAATGCCGAGGGCGGTTTTCAGCTTGGGGTGATCGCCCAGGCTTGTCTGAGCACGCAGGCGAGTGGAGTTGAGCAGGTGGGAATCCAGCTGGGAAAGCAGGCGCTTGCGCTCGGCGAAGAACTGCGGCGATTTCAAGTGGCCATGCTGGCGAAAGCTTTCCTGGTGCAAGCGCTCCATGGCCTGGAGGGTGTCGCGCAGTTTGCTCAGGTACGTTTCCATCACCACCGCGCTGACGCCCAGCCACGTGGAGGTCTGCCCAGTGAAACTGGCGATTTCAGCCGCGTGGCGGTGCATGAAGTCGGCCTGCTCCGGCGTCAGGGGGTCAAGCGCCCCCTTCACCGTTTCCGCTACCGCCATCAACTGCGCCTCTTCGCGGGTGCATCGCTGGTTGCCCGGATCGCCGAGGACGATCACCGAACCGGCCTTGACGTCACCACGATGCGGGTTGAGTGCCCGGAACTTGCGCATCACCACCGGGTCGGGCGTGGGGAAAAGCGTGGACTCCAGGGCTTCGCGGGTCATGCTTTGGGGCACCACATGGAAACCCGGTTCCTGAGGCTCTACATTGCTGAATACTGCTGGAGCCGAAGGGGTTGAAGGCGTGAAACCGGATTGACGCGGCGCTATGGCGTTGCTGGTTACCGTTGAAGGGGCCGGTTCAGTCGCTCGTCTGGTCGGTGGCGGTGCGGCGTCGTTGTTGATGTAGCTGGACATAAATACTGAAGGGATCAGTCGAGCCTTGCAGGGGCAATCACTGTGGCTATCCAGCGTGCCAGCCATCAGCCGACCGTGGCTGTTCATGTAGGAAACGCCACCGACGATCCGACAAGTCTTTCCGTCCTTTCCACATGAGACCCGATCACCTTCGCACGCATGAAGGAGGCCATACAAGTTGATTCTATCGTCACCATCCAGAACTTCCCCGCCGCAGGTGGTTTTGTCACCTCGGCCAATGAAATAACCTTCCTGACTCATCCAACTTTTCTCCATTTCATTCGTTCAAGACGAGGAAGTTCCCGACCATAGACTGATCGCAAGTTTCGAAATCATTCGAACAACCCGGCACAGAGCAACCAAGCAATGCCGCGCCTTGATGGTTCAGTTGATAGAGGGTAAAAATCTTCCGCCATCCGCACGCCTTCACGTGCGATAAACAAAACACACCGCTGGGGCGTATTGATAATCTCGTCGCCGTTACAAAGACGGCTGCCCACCAGCGCAAGATGGCTATTGCCTTCCCCCGAGGTCGTTACGATTGACGCTTTACTGCCATCGGCATATACGACGTAATCGCCCTTCTGCGCCGCGCGTACCTGCTGACCATTATCCAATCCTATTTCCAGCGGCGATGTCGCTTGTTGAATGACTCAGCCGTTACGAGTTTGGCTGCCCTCGGTTGCCACTCGATAAATAGCCATGGGGCGATGAGCTTTGGCGTAATCCCGCTGCTTATTAACAATCGCCAAGGCTTCTTCGTTGAAGCCAGAAAGCTTCTGCTCTGTGAAGGGTGAGTTATCCAGCGTGCAGAGAAACTCGGGGGACGCTTCGTTGGTATACAATAAAGAAAATGCCGTATTCATTTTCATGATCCCGATTCAGGAGAACGTTTGGCCGCTGCTCTCTTCTCTACCTCAGCAAGCGCGACATTCCGATATCGCGACGACAACTTATACGAGAGGATGTGATCAGCGCAGTCAGACCCTACAACTTTGTTTATCGAAAGTAAGTAGGACACCTCCGAAAGACACTCATCAACAAAAAGTCCTACTGACCAACGACCCCTTTCAGAATCAAATATTTATCTCCCCCTAACCTATATCGCCATTAATTTAAACCAATAACCCACGTGCTATTCGGAACACTCCCACATAACGTCTCGTTGCAAAAATCGACGACGCCGGATTTTTTCCACAGATTTTTTATAAAAAAAGGCCTGCGATTGCAGGCCTTTCTTCATTCCCAATTGCCTTGCTTTTCTGAAACGCTTACGGCTTGTGCGCTCGCGACAGGAACTCGTGGGACTGCATTTCCAGCAGGCGGCTGAGGGTCCGCTGGAACTCGAAGGTCAGGCGACCACCGGTGTAGAGATCCTTGAGCTCGACTTCCGCCGAGATGATCAGCTTGACGTTACGGTCGTAGAACTCGTCGACCATGTTGATGAAGCGCCGGGCGATGTCGTCGGTGGTGACACTCATCTGCTCGACACCGCTGAGCAGTACGGCGTGGAAGATCTTGCCCAGTTCGATGTAGTCGTTCTGGCTGCGCGGGCCGTCGCACAGTTCGCGGAAGTCGAACCAGGCCACGTCATCGCAGGTACGCAGGGCACGGATCTCGCGGTTCTCGATGATCAATACGTCGTTTTCCACCGCCTGGGTGCATTCCGGCGTCAGTGCACGGAAGCTCTTGCGCAGGCTCTCGTGGGCGGCTTCGTTGAGCGGATAGTGGAACAGCTCGGCCTGCTCCAGGTGACGCAGGCGATAGTCGACGCCGCTGTCGACGTTGACGATCTCGGTGTTCTGCTTGATCAGCGCGATCGCCGGCAGGAAGCGCGCACGCTGCAGGCCGTCCTTGTACAGGCCGTCCGGGACGATGTTCGACGTCGCAACCAGAGTCACACCGTTCTTGAACAGCTCTTCCATCAGGGTGCCGAGGATCATTGCGTCGGTGATGTCGGATACGAAGAATTCATCGAAGCAGATCACCCGTGTCTCGGCGGCGAAACGCTTGGCGATGATGGTCAGCGGGTTTTTCTCGCCGCCCAGGGTCTTCATTTCCTCGTGCACGCGCTTCATGAAGCGGTGGAAGTGCGTACGGGTCTTTTCCTTGAATGGCAGCGCCTCGAAGAAGGTGTCCACCAGGTAGGTCTTGCCGCGACCCACGCCGCCCCAGAAGTACAGGCCCTTGACCGGCGCCTGGTCTTTCTTGCCGAACAACTTGCCGAGCAGGCCCGGTTTGTTCTGCGAGGCCGCGATCAGGTCGTCGTACAGGCGCTGCAAGTGGCGCACAGCCGTTTCCTGGGCCGCGTCGTGAAAGAACTCGGGGCGTTTCAGATCAGCTTGATATCGTTCTAGGGGCGTCATAATTTCGTTAGCGAGGTAACAAAAACGGGCCGTCACTTTAGCGATGGCCCGTCGGAATGGCAATCAGCCCTTGGTCGGGCCGACGGTTGAGTCAGTCCTGAACCGGCGTCAGTGCCACGCGCAGGGCTTCGATGGCCGCGTCACGGGCCGCTTCGTCGGCGAACTCGGGGCTGTCGGCGACACAGGCACCTTCCAGCCATACGCTGAAGGCGCGAGCTTCGCTACGCACGTCCAGGGCCTGACCCGACTGCAGTTGCTTGGTCACCGCGCCCGCCGCCTTGCCATCGGCAAAGTTGCGCGACAGCAGCAGTTGCTCGCCGTCGGCCGCCAGCAGGCGGAAACGGAAGCTGTCGTCCTCGCGGAAACTGACAAAACGCGCGGCCTTGGCGGCTTTTTTCTTGCCCGTCTCGGCCACCTGCACCTGGTTGACGAACGAACGCAGGCCTACCGCTTCGCGCAATTGCGCGAGGAAAGGGGTAGCGACCTTGCGGGCTTTCTGTGCGCCAGCCTGGAGGATGTCTTCCAGGTCGGCCGGACGGGAAATCAGTTCGTGATAACGCTCGCGCTTTTCGCCCAGCTCGGCATCGAGCAGTTGGAACAGGCGGTTCTTCGCTTCGCCCCAGCCCAGGCCACCGAGCAACTCGTCGCGGAAACCGGCAGCCTGCTCGGCGGTGGCGAACGCCTGGTACAGGGTGAACAGGTGCGAGTTATCCGGGTCCTTGGCTTCGCCAGGCGCGCGGGAGTCGGTGACGATCCGCGAGATGGCGTCCTTCATGTCCTTGGCGCTGGTGAACAACGGAATGGTGTTGTCGTAGCTTTTGGACATTTTCCGACCATCCAGGCCCGGCAGGGTCGCCACGCTTTCCTCGATCAGCGCCTCGGGCATGGCGAAGAACTCCTTGCCCTGGCCGAACAGGTGGTTGAAACGCTGGCCGATGTCGCGGGCCATTTCCACGTGCTGGATCTGGTCGCGGCCGACCGGCACCTTATGGGCGTTGAACATCAGGATGTCCGCCGCCATCAGCACCGGGTAGCTGTACAGGCCCATGGTGATCCCGGCATCCGGGTCTTCACCGCCTTCGACGTTCTTGTCCACCGAGGCCTTGTAGGCGTGGGCGCGGTTCAGCAGGCCCTTGGCCGCGACGCAGGTCAGCAGCCAGGTCAGCTCGGGGATTTCCGGGATGTCCGACTGGCGATAGAAGGTCACGCGGTCCACATCCAGGCCACCGGCCAGCCAGGTCGCGGCGATCTCCAGGCGCGAGCGCTGGATGCGCAGCGGATCATCGCACTTGATCAGTGCGTGATAGTCGGCCAGGAAATAGAAGGAGTCGGCATTACTGTCGCGGCTGGCCAGGATCGCGGGGCGGATGGCGCCGGCGTAGTTGCCCAGGTGCGGCGTGCCGGTGGTAGTGATGCCGGTGAGGATACGCGTACGAGTCGTCATGGGTAATCGCTTAGTCAGACTGCTATCAATTCGAAAGGCGCGGCAGGAGCAGATCCTTGAGATCGGTCAGCTTGCCATGGAAGAAGTGCCCGCATTCTGCCACTTTCAGCAGCTCATGGGGACGATCGAGGGCGGCGGACCAGTCATAGACCACTTGCGGGTCGATTACCTCATCGGTTTCCGGCTGGATCAGCGTCAGCGGGCAGCCTTCGGGCAGGCGGTCCTCAGCGCGCAGGCGCATCACCGCCGCGGCCACCATGAACAGGTGCTTGAGCGACTGGCCCCGGGCTTCCAGACGGCCACCGAGGGTGGCCGCGACGAAACCGCCGAAGGAGAAACCGAACAGCGTCAATGGCAGGCCCGGGTGTTTCGCCAGCAACCACTGTGCAGCGGCTTCGGCGTCATCGACTTCGCCGCTGCCCATGTCGTGGCTACCGGCACTGGCACCCACACCCCGATAGTTGAAGCGCAGGGTGATCAGCCCGGCATCCCGTGCCGTACGTTGCAGGGTCGAGACGACCTTGTTGAGCATGGTCCCGCCCTGTACCGGGTTGGGATGGCAGATCAACGCCAGGCCGCGCGGCTCGGGGTTGTCCAGGTACAAGGCTTCCAGTTGACCGACCGGGCCGTCGATGAAAAAAGCGGTTTCACGCATAAGCAAGGAATGAACTCCGTGACCTCTCTAGGGGTCGACTCGTCTAGCTAAAAGTCTGTGCCTGACAGCTTGCGACCAGAAGATCGCGGTATACAGCGCAGGTCCGAGCCGTTAACGTAAAGCAAAGCCGTTTATAGAGGAAGGACTCGTGGAACACTCGCTCTTAGTTTGGTTGTTGCCGACTCTTGCCCTGGTTGCCGGTGTCGCCATCGGTTTCCTGGTCGCCCGTCTGGTCCCGAGTGCCGCGCCCAGCAGCACGCAGCGTCAGCTGGACGATATCCAGGAACGTTTCGACAGTTATCAGAGTGAAGTGGTCACCCACTTCAACAGCACTGCCGCCCTGGTCAAGAAACTCACCCAGAGCTACCAGGAAGTGCAGGACCACCTCGCCGAGGGCGCCAACCGCCTGGCCCTGGACGAGCTGACCCGCCAACGCCTGCTGGCTGCCCTGCATTCCGAAGCGCCGCAGGCGCCACGGGAGCGCCTGACCCCGCCACGGGAAAACCAGGAGCCGCCGCGTGACTACGCACCCAAGGCACCCAACTCCCCAGGCATGCTCGACGAGCATTACGGCCTGAAGAAGTAAATCGGCTTCAGCGCCACAAAAAAGCCCGCCCGATCATTGATCGGGCGGGCTTTTTTCATGCCTGGCGTTCAGTCAGGCCGTCAAGGGTACTGCTGGACCGGCTGACCGTACTGCTGGCCCTGCGGCTGCTGGTACTGCTGCTGGTAGCCCTGTTGCTGATACTGGCCCTGCTGCTGGTATTGGCCTTGCGGCTGACCATACTGCTGGCCAGGAATGGCGCGCAAGTTGACTTCCACCCGACGGTTCTGTGCCCGGCCATTGACATCGGCGTTGCTGGCGATCGGATTGTCGGGACCCGCACCACGGGCCGACAAGTTGGCCCCATTGACGCCCTGCGAGGTCAGGTAGTTGGCCACGCTCTGGGCGCGACGCTGGGACAGGTCCATGTTCAACTGGCGGCTGCCGGTGCTGTCGGTGTAGCCAACGATCTCGATCTGGTTCTGGTTGAACTCCTTGAGGGAGTTGGCCAGGTTGTTCAGCGGCTGGTAGAAGCTGCTGGCAATCGCATCGGAGTTGGTGGCGAAGGTGATATTGCCCGGCATGATCAGCTTGATCTGGTCACCCTGGCGCTGCACCTGCACGCCGGTGTTGGCCATGCTTTCACGCAGTTTCTTTTCCTGCTGGTCGGCGTAGTAGCCATAGCCGGCAGCACCGGCGCCGGCGACCAGGGCACCAATCAGTGCGCCCTTGCCACGGTTGTTGTGGTCGATGGCGGCACCGGCGACAGCGCCGGCCAGCGCACCCAGGCCACCGTACTTGGCAGTCCTGCTCATACCCGAGCCGCCTTGCTCCACCTGTCCCTGGTTGTCATAGGGGTTTTGCGACGCACAGCCGGACAGCATGGCAACGGCGGTAGCGGCGATGATCAAACGACGCGAGGTGAACATGAATCTAGCTCCTACTCAATGAAGGTGCAGAGGCCGTTGGCAATAGACCTGTGCTGGCGTTTGAACACGACGGACGGCAAAAATTCCATGAAACTTTCAGCCGCGAACGAACGGGTTTTCACGCATCTCGTCACCCAACAGGGTATCGGGACCGTGACCGGTGACCACCGTGGCCTCTTCGTCCAGGGTGTACAGGCGCTGTTTGATCGAGCGCACGATGGTGGCCTGGTCACCGCCCCACAGGTCGGTACGGCCGATACCCCGGCGAAACAGCGTGTCCCCGGCAATCAACAGTCTAGCCTCGGAAAACCAGAAGCTCATGGAACCCGGCGTGTGCCCTGGTGTGTGCAAGGCCACGCCACAACCACAGACCAGCTCCTCATCATCGGCCAGCCACTTGTCCGGGGATGGCACCGGCGTATAGGGCACGCCGAACAGGTTGCACTGCATCTCCAGGTTGTCCCAAAGGAACTGATCGTCCTTGTGCAGGTGCAGGGTGGCGCCGGTTTTCTCCTTCAACTGGCCGGAAGCCAGGAAGTGATCCAGATGCGCATGGGTATGGATGATACTGACCACCTTCAGCCCCAGGGCATCGAGCCGGGCGAGGATCAACTCGTGATTGCCGCCCGGATCAACGACGATGGCCTTTTTCGTGATCGGATCGCCGATGATCGTGCAGTTGCACTGCAACGGGCCGACGGGGAAGGTTTCGCGGATCAGCGCGGGTTTTGCAGAGTCCATGGGCTGCTCCTGCAACAGGCTCGACAGACAATAAAAAAGCCCCTGGCGACCCGGGTGCCGAAGCACGGGAACCGCCAGGGACCCTGTTGAGAAAAGTATAAGGAGTCGCTCCCCTCTCCTTCAAGAACGCGGCCCGCCGGCCACCTCCCGCACGGGATCACCGCGGTAGCCATTGCCGAACGCCGCCTGCAACTCCTCGACGCTGCGAGCCAGCAATTGCCCGAGTTCTGGCAACCACTGCGGATCTTCGAGCACCCGCGCCACCGCCACCGCATCGCCATGCATCAATTCGCGCTCAAGGCCGCCGGCACGTTGCGACAGGGCCTGGGCACCCATGGTCCCGGAACTGCCCTTGATCGCATGCAGCACCGCGGCCACCGCCGGGCCGTCATGGTCCTGCAGATGACCGGGCAACAATGACAGTTGTTTTTCCAACTCCGCCCCGAAACCATAAAGCACGGTACAGATCAACTCGAGGTTGCCACCGAAACGCGCCAGGATCGAATGACGCGCCTCCAGCACCGTGTCCGCCGCTTCCGCCGAGGCGGTACTCGCCAGCAGTTGGGGAGCCTCACGCCCGGTCTGGACCCGCAGGGTCAGCACCAGCTCTTCCAGGTCGATCGGCTTGCTCACATGGTCATTCATGCCCGCCGCCAGGCACGCCTCGCGGTCGCTGCTCGAGGCATTGGCGGTCATCGCCACGATCGGCAGGCTGGCCAGGTCGGGTTGCCGGCGAATACGCCGGGTCGCTTCCATCCCGTCGATATCCGGCATCTGGATGTCCATCAGTACCGCATCGAATGGCTTCGAGGCCGACAGCACTGTCTGCACGCCCTCCAGCCCTCCTTCAGCCAGGACGACCTGTGCGCCCTCGCCCTTGAGCAGTTCGTCGGCGACCTGGCGGTTGAGCGCATTGTCTTCCACCACCAACAGGCGCATACCGGCCAGGCGCTGCAAGCGCACCGGGGCCGGCCGGGTTTCGGGCGGCACCTCGCTGGCGAACGCCAGCTGGACCGCATCGGCCAATTGCAGGGGCGTCACCGGCTTGGTCAGGAAGCCGACGAAAGGCGCATCACCCTCGTGGTGCACATCAGCCAGGACCTCGCGCCCATAGGCGGTGATCATGATCACCATCGGTGGTGGCACGCTCTGCTCCTGCAAGCTGATCAGCCTGGCGGCGCTGAGCCCATCCATGTCCGGCATGCGCCAGTCCATCAACACCACGTCGTAGGGTTCGCCGCGCATCTGCGCATTGCGCACGCTTTCCACCGCCCGGGTGCCGCCATCCACGGTGTCCGCGGTCCAACCCAGGGAACGGACGGTGCGCAACAGCAGTTCACAGGCCATGGAATTGTCGTCGGCCACCAGCAGGCGCATCTGCGAATCCACCCCCGGGCAAGACAGGCGCAACGGCTCGGTGCGGGCCACGTCCAGGGTGATATCGAACCAGAAGCGGCTGCCGACGCCCACCTCGCTGTGCACCAGCAACTCGCCGCCCATCAGCCCCACCAGTCGCTTGCAGATCACCAAGCCCAGCCCGGTGCCGCCAAAGCGCCGGGTCGTCGAGGCCTCTGCCTGGGTGAAGCCCTCGAAGATCCGCTGCAATTGCTCGGCGCTGATGCCGATGCCGGTATCGCAGACCTCAATCCGCAGCCTTGCCGAACGCTCGAGACGCTGCAACTGGCGGATGCTCACCACCACCTGGCCATGCTGGGTGAACTTCAAGGCATTGCCGGCCAGGTTGATCAGCACCTGCTGCAAGCGCAGGCTATCACCTACCAGGCTACCCGGCAGGTCGGAGTCGAGGTCGAACATCACCTCGACTTCCTTGCTGCCCTGGTTGCCCGCCAGCACCACCGCCAGATCGCGCATCAACGGTTCGAGTTCGAAGGGGTGCAGGTCCAGGCGCAACTTGCCGGCTTCGATCTTGGAATAGTCGAGAATGTCGTTGAGCAGCCCCAGCAGCGACTTGGCCGCGGTCTGGGCCTTGACCACATAGTCGCGCTGGCGGGGATTGAGGTCGGTGTGCTGCACCAGTTGCAGCATCCCCAACACCGCGTTCATCGGCGTGCGGATTTCATGGCTCATGTTCGCCAGGAAGAACGACTTGGCCGCACTGGCGCTGTCGGCGCGATCTCTGGCCTGGAGCAGGTGCGCCTCCAGTTCGCTCTGGACAGTGATGTCCCGATTGATGCCGGTGACGCGCAAGGCCTGTCCGTTTGCGTCGCGCTCGACCTGCGCGCCGGCCTGGATAATGCGGATCCGACCGTCCGGCGCCAACACCCGGAAGACCGGATCGTAAATCCCCTCGCCGACCACTGCCGCGGCCAGTTTCGCCGCCACCGCCTCGACATCCTCGGGGTGCACGCGCTCGTACCAGTGCGAGTATTCCAGGCCGTTGTCCTTCAGGCTCAAGGGCTGGCTGTAGAACTCGAACATCCGCTCGTTCCATTGCAGCGCATTGTCCGCCAGCGTCCAGGTCCAGATGCCCAGTTCCGCCACATCGGCGGCCATCAGCAACTGGTCACGGATAACCCGCGTCGCCTGCAGGCTCAGTTCCAGTTGGTGCTCGGCCGACCGGCGCTCGGTGATGTCGATCGCAATGCCCAGGTAGCCGGTCAGCACGCCCTCATCATCCTGTAGCGACGTCACCACCAACCTCACGGGCACCTGCGAGCCATCCTTGTGTACATAAGTCCACTCGCGGACCTCGGAGTGCTCGAGCTCCGGCTTGTGCGCAAAGACCCTGAAGCCCTCGATGACCTGGCCATACTCCCGGCTCAGTTCGGCACCGCGCTCGGCGACTTCCTGCTCGACATGCAGGATCGCCGGAGTGGCCTTGCCCACCAATTCGGCAGCGCGATAGCCGAGCATCTGTTCGGCCCCTTCGTTGAACAGGCTGATGACGCCATCCAGATCGGTGGCAATGATCGAGACCTTGGACGCCGAACGCAGCACACTGCTGAACAGCACGTTGATGTGTCGCAACTCCGATGTGCGCTCGACCACCTGCTCCTCGAGGTTGGCATTGAGTTCGAGAATCTGCGCCTCGGCGGCCTTGTGCGCAGTGAAGTCGCGCAGGATCTTCGATACGCCGATCACCGCCCCGCTTTCGTCGCAGATGGGCGACACGTTCGCCGAAACATTCAGGAGCCGACCGTCCTTGCAGCGGCGCACGGTGTCCAGGTTGGCGATGGTTTCACCGAGCGCAATGCGCCTGAGAATGTCGGTCTCCTCCGAGGCCAGGTCAGTGGGCACGATCAGTTCCAGCAACGGTCGACCCACCGCTTCCTGGGCGGAATAACCGAGCAGCTTGCGCGCGCCCCGGTTCCAACTGGTGACGATGCCGTCCAGGGTCGTGCCGATGATGGCATCCGCAGAGCTCTCGACGATCAGGGCCAACCGACTCTGCTCGGCCAGCACCTGCAAACGCCGCTGGGAACTGACCCCGGCGATGGCGACGAGCGCGGCCACCAGCACGCTGGCCAGGCTGCCGAGAAGCAAAACCACCCAGGGCGAAACCTGGTGCAGGCGCTGCGTGAACAACGGCAGCGCCTGCAACTCGATCTGCCAGCGCCGACCATAGATCTCCCGCTCCCGGGTCTGGCTCAACAACCCTGCCGACGGCCCATCCGACTCATGGGCGGTCTGGTAGAACTCCACCGCCGGCCCCGGCCCGGTGATATCACGCAAGCGCAGATTGACCGCCTCGCTCTCCGGTATCAGGCCGTTGAGGACGCTCTCGATCATCAGCGGCGCATAACTCCAGCCGACCACCGCCGCTTCCCGATCCGCCTCGCTTTGCGGGGCGACTCCGCCCTTGTAGATCGGCAACAGGATCAGGAACGACTGCTGCGGCTTGCCCACCGCCTGTACCAGCGTGATCGGCGAAGTGAGCCGCACTTCCGCCGTCCGGGCCGCCATACGTGCCGCCTCGGCCCGATCCGGCTGCGAGGCAATGTCCAGGCCGAGCGCCACCGCCTGGTCACGGTTGGGCTCCAGGTACTGGATGACATACAGGTCGCCGTCATGGGGCGCGAACTGGTGAATGCTGAAGTTCGGCGAGTTATCGCTGCGCGCACGCTGCAGAAAGGTTTCCAGGTCCTGCGCCGCGACCCGTCGAATGAAGCCGAAGCCCCGTGCGCCGGGAAACTCCCTCGGCACATCGCGGGTCAGGCTGTAGCGATGGAATGTATCGCGCGTAACATTCTCTTCGCCGATCGAAATGATCGCGCCACGGGTACCACGCAACCCGTACTGGTACTGCTGCAGCCGGTCGGCAACCGCATCCACCGCATTGTCGGCAGCATTGGCCAGGGCTTCCCGGGCACGCTGCTCGTTGAGGTTCTGCAGCGCCAGGCATCCGACGATCGTTGCCACAAGGCCAATGACCAGCAGCGTGAGGGCGCGACCGTTCAAGGCAAACAGACGAAATCGTTTCAACTCATGCTCCCTTGGGCAATACGGTGATAGCGGATGCCGCCTATCGGCAGGCTGCTCATGTCGCCTGTGACCAGGAGGCCAGCAGGGTACGTATCTGGGCGAATGGCACCGGGCGGCAATACAGATAGCCCTGCATCACCCGGCACCCCAGCTCCAGCAGCAGTTCAGCCTGCTGCCAGGTCTCCACGCCCTCGGCCACCAGCTCCAGCCCCAGCGCCTGGCCCAGCTTGATGATTGCCTCGACAATGGCCAGGTCGCTCTTGTCGGTAAGCATGTCGCGCACGAAGCTCTGGTCGATTTTCAGCACATCGATGGGGAAACGCTTGAGATAGGCCAGGCTCGAATAGCCCGTACCGAAATCGTCGATGGACACGTGCACGCCCAGGGCCTTGAGCGACATCAGGGTTTCACGGGCATTGTCGGTATCCCGGGCCAGCACGCCCTCGGTGATCTCCAGCTCCAGCCAATGCGGGGCGAGCCCGGAGTCGCGCAGGATGTCCTTGACCATCGTCAGGAACGACTCCTCGCGAAACTGCACGACACTGATGTTGACGCTGACGCAGACCAGCAAACCCTGTTCGTGCAGCTTGCAGGTGTCCTTGCAGGCCTGCAGCAACACGTATTTGCCGATCGGGATGATCAGCCCGGTTTCCTCGGCCAGCGGGATGAAGTCCGAGGGGGAAACCAGGTTGCCATTGCCATCACGCCAACGGATCAGTGCCTCCATGCCGACCACCCGGTGTTCGCGGACATCGACCTTGGCCTGGTAGAACACTTCGAACACACCATCGTCGATGGCCGCGCGCATGTGCCGTTCCAGCAAGTGCCTGGCACGCATGCCGCTTTCGATCGCTGGCGAAAAGAACTGGTAGCGGTTACGCCCGGCCTGCTTGGCCTGGTACATCGCCGAATCGGCATGACGGTAGAGCGATTCGAGGTCGTCGCTGTCTTCCGGAAATACCCCGATGCCGATACTGGCGCTGAGGTCGTAGCGATTGCCTTGCAACGAGAACGGGTTGGAGATGGTCGCCAGCACCTGGTCGGCAAAGTCACCGACCGCCTCGAAACTGTCGACTTCCGACAGCAGGATGATGAACTCGTCCCCGCCCTGGCGGCTGAGTGTGTCCATGCTCCCAAGGATCAGCGACAGCCGCGTGGCGACGTACTTGAGCATCTGGTCACCGACCGAATGCCCCATGGAGTCGTTGATGGCCTTGAAGTTGTCCAGGTCCAGCAACAGCATCGCCAGCCGCCCGTGATTGCGCCGGGCCATTTTCAGCGCCTGTTCCGCGCGGTCCTGCAACAGCATGCGGTTGGGCAGGCCGGTCAGGGCGTCATGATTGGCCAGGCGCTTGGCTTCGCTGCGCAGCGTCAGGTGGGCGTTGATATGGGCCCTGGCCACCGGCAGGTTGAGGGGCTTCTGGATGAAATCGATGCCACCGTAGCCCAGAGCCTGGAGTTCATAGTCGGCCTGGGCATGGGAGGTGACGAAAATCACCGCGGCGTCGGACAGCTTGGGATCGGCCTTGAGCGCCTTGCAGACTTCAAAGCCGCTCATGTCCGGCATTTCGATGTCGAGCAACACCACATCCGGGCGAAACTGGCGTGCCACACGCAAGGCTTCTTCGCCACTGCTGGCGACATACACCTGCGCCATATCCCGGACCGACTCACTGAGAATAAGCGCATCGGTCGTCTGGTCATCGACAATCAGGACAACCGGAGCGGGGTTGAAGGAGGTTTCACGCATTCCTTGCTCCCAGACAATTCCTTGGTAATTCATGATCGAAGGTCGCTGGCAGGTTTCCCGCCCCCAAGACCGACGCAGGGCATGCTGCGCACCAGGCACAACAAGGAAAAGCACACGTCTATTGGTTATAGCGCAGCCAAGGCATATAGCCACCCCATGGAGCGGGATTGCGCTTCAAAATGAGAGGGATAGTACGGGCGAAGCCGGCCAGGCTCAGCGCGATTCGCCCAGCAGCCCCAGGTCCTGTGCGCGCGCCACGGCCTGGGTGCGCCGCTCCACGCCCAGCTTGCCGTTGATGTGGCTGGCATGGGTTTTCACGGTGTGCAGCGAGATGAACAACTGCTCGCTGATTTCCTGGTTCGAACAACCTTGCGCGATCAGTTGCAGGACCGCCAGCTCACGGGCACTCAGTTGCTCGCCCGCAGGCGCCGGCTCACGTCCCGCCTGGGCCGGCAGCAGTGCCAGCAAGCCCTGGCGCAAGGGCGTATCCGGCGCCATCAGCAATTGTTCGCGCATCCACTCCGGATGGCTGCTGGCCAGGGCCTGGAACGGCAGCAGCGCACCGCCGCTACCGGCCGCCACGGCGCGGGCGAACAGCGAGCGGGCCTCGGCGTCCCTCGACTCGGCCAGCGCCAGCATGACCAAGGGGTTCCAGGCCAGGATGCTGAGCAGTTGACCGCCGCTGGCCTGGCCCTGCTCGACCAGCTTGTCGAGGCGCTGGCGGGCCGCCTCGAGCTTGCCCTGGCGCACGTCAAGCTGCGCCTGCTGCAGTTCGATATGCGCCGGCAATTGTGGCTGGAACTCAGGAGCGGCGGCCGGCTGCTCGCCGTTGTAGGTCTGCCCCAGTCGTCCGAGCCAGGCCTCGGCCAGGTCGATACGCCCCTGGGCCAGCCACAACTCGCATTTGACGAGGGTGATCATCGCCAGATAGTAGATCGGTGGCACGTCCCAGATATGCATCAGGCGCTCGGCTTCGGCGAGTTCGGCAAAGGCCTTGGCGAAATCGCCCTGGCGCCCATCCTGGCGGGCAATCACGCAGTAGCCGACCAGAACGCTGATATCGCGACAGGCCCGCGCCTCATGCACCCCGGCCAGTAGACACTGGCGCGCCGGCCCAGGCTGCGCACGCAGGTTGAGCAGGTAACCTTCGTACAGCGTCAGCCGCGCCCGGGCCGCATACAGACGCTGTGCCGGCAATCCTCGCAGGCGCTGCAGGCCCTGGCGCACCTCATCCAGCGCCCGCAGCACTTCGCCACGCGCCTGCAGCACCCGCGCCCGGTCGTAATGGGCCAATGCCTCGAACAGCGGGTTACCGACCCGCTGGGCCAATTCCAGCGATTCGCGGTTCAAGCTGCGGGCGCGCCACAGGTCGCCTTCGGCAATCGCCAGATTGGACAGCGTCGACAAGCACAACAGGCGCTGGCCATAACGTTTATGGGGCAGGCTGAGCAGGGCCTCGCCGCAATAGGCCAGGGTCAGCTCGCGATCACCACGGCCTCGGGCGATGATTCCGCTCAGCGCCAGCCACTGGGCCAGCATGGACTTCTGCGCACTGGCCGACGGTGCCGGCAGGAAGTTGCTCAGGTTGCTGGCCAACTCCTGCGCCGCATCCAGCTGACAGGCCAGCCCCAGGGCCCAGGAGTACAACACGATCAGCCTCGGTGAACTGATCAGCAGGCTATCGGGCAGGTCCATTTTCCAGCGCAGCAGCATGCCGACGTTCTGCTCGGCCAACAGTTGCTCTTCGGAGAGGTTCTGCACCAGGTTCGCCGCCACGTCCAGGTGACCGGCACGCAACGCCTGCTCCACCGCCTCGTCCAGCAGGCCCTGGGCACTGAACCAGCGGCAGGCACGCAGGTGCAGACTCTCGGCCGGAACCAGGCGGTTGGCCGCAGGACGGCTACGCAGCAGGTCGGAGAACAGATGATGGTAGCGGAACCAGCGACCGTGCTCGTCCAGCGGCACCAGGAACACCTGGTGCGATTGCAGGTACTCGAGAATCTGCCCGCTGTCATGGGACTCGCGGATCGCATCGCACAGTTCGCGGCAAAACCGCTCTTGGGGCGCGGTGTCGTAGAGAAAGGCCTGGACGTGCGCCGGCAGGAAATCGATCACCTCCTCCAGCAGGTAGTCGCGGATCAGCCCTTCCCCGCCATGCAGGGCCTGGGGCAACGCTTCGTCGCTGGCCTGCGCCGCCAGCAACCAGAAACGCAACCCGGCGACCCAGCCTTCGCTACGCTCGATCAGGGTCTGCAGGGCCTCGCGGTCCAGCGAGTTGGGATGCCGGTCGAACAGGGCCATCGACTCGCCAAGCGTCAGCCGCAGGTCCTGTTCGTTCAGTTCCAGCAATTGCCGCGACAAACGCAGGCGCGCCAGGTGCCACTCCGGTCGCTGGCGGCTGGTGACCAGCACCAGCAGCCCCGGCGGCAGATGATTGAGGAAGAATTGCAGGCAGCGGTCGAGGACCGCCCCCTGGGCCAGGTGATAGTCGTCGAGTACCAGCAACAGCGGCGCACTGCTTGAAAGGTGCACCGCCAGTTCATCGAGCAGCCCGTCCAGCCATTCCTCGAAGGCAAACGGCTGGTGGCGCTGGCGCATTTTCAACAGGCCCAGCGCCCGGCTGCCCAGGTTGGGAAAGTACTGTTGCAGGCCATTGAGCAGACGCTCCAGGAAACGCCCTGGGTCGTTGTCGCGCGGGCTGAGCCCCAGCCACAGGCTTTGCCAGTGTCCAGGCAGGCTTTGGCAGAACTCCACCGCCAGGGAACTCTTGCCGAAGCCGGCGGGGGCGCTGATCAGCAACAGACGGCCATCCAGGCCAGCTGCCAGGCGTTCGCACAGACGGGGTCGCAGCACGTGGCCTTCAGGCAACGGCGGTCGGTAGAAACGTCCTTCCAGTGCGGGTATGGCCTGGCCCACGGGGCCTGGCATACGGAACAGATCAGTCATGGCCGGGCTCTTGTCAAAGGCAGTTATCGGCAAGGCACATCAGCGCAGACTAGCGGGAATTGTCAGCGCACTGAAGGTTTTTTAGCGCAAATGTGTCGAATTGCCTGCATATTGAAATATCTAGCCACAGTTCTCCCAGGTAAAAAAACGCCCCGAACCAGTCGGGGCGTCCTGGCAGAGGATGCGCCTCTGCCTTGCAGCGAACCTCAGCGAACGCCGTCCTGACGCAGGGCGGCAGGCGTGAAGTCGCTGGTGCTGGCGGTGAAGCCGAAGTCATACGCCTGCTTCTCTTCGTTCTTCATGCCCAGCGCCAGGTAGCGGCCGGACTGCAGGTCGTAGAGGGTTTCCAGGGCGTACCACGGCACCTGCTTGTCGTAGTAGTTCTCGGCATGGGCCTCGGCCACGCGCCACAGTTGGCCACGACCGTCGTAGTGGTCGATCACCGCCGCCTGCCAGGTGTCCTCGTCGATGTAGAAGTCACGCTTGGCGTAGATGTGGCGCTGACCCTCCTTCAGGGTCGCGACCACATGCCAGACCCGGCGCAGCTCGTAGCGGGCCAGGTCCTGGTTGATGTGGCCGGCCTTGATGATGTCGGCGTACTTGAGTTTCGGGTCGTCGAGCTTGTAGCTGTCGGAGGCGATGTACATTTCCTTCTTGCCTTCAAGCTTCCAGTCGTAGCGATCCGGTGCGCCGTTGTACATGTCGAGGTTGTCGGACGTACGCAGGCCGTCAGCCGCGGTCCCCGGACCATCGTATGAAACCTGCGGGGCACGCCGCACGCGACGCTGGCCGGCGTTGTAGACCCAGGCCGAACGCGGTTCCTTGACCTGGTCGAGGGTTTCGTGGACCAGCAGTACGCCACCGGCCAGGCGCGCCGGCGCGGTCACTTTCTGCTTGAAGTAGAACAGGATATTGCCCGGGTTGGCCGGGTCGTAGTCCTTCATCTTGTCGCGGAACACGAACTGGTCCTGGAAGTACACCAGGCTGAACGAGCCGTTGGCCTGCGGCGTGGCCTGAGTCACCAGGCGGGTCACGCTACCGCCGCGATAGCGGGTGATGTGGTTCCAGATCACTTCCACGCCACTTTTCGGAATCGGGAACGGCACCGCCGTCTTGAAGTTTTCCAGGCCGTTGCCGCCGCTGACCAGGTTGGTCTTGGTGGCGTTTTCCTTGATCGCGGCAAACACGTCATCCGGCACGGTGGCACCGCGATGGGACGGGTACACCGGCATCTTGAAGGTGTCCGGGTAGCGCTTGATCATCGCGTACTGGCCGGGCGCCAACTGGTTCTTGTACTGCTCGACGTTCTGCGCGGTGATGGTGAACAGCGGTTTCTCGCTGGCATACGGGTCGGAGAGGAAACCCCTGCCGTCGACGCTGCCGGCATTCTTCGGCATCGGCGTCCACGCTGGGATGGTACCCGCCGCGTTACCGGCCTTTTCCGCGCCCATCGGGGTCAGGCTGGTGCCAAGCTTGGCCGCTTCGTCAGCCGATACCGCGGCCATCACGCTGCTTGCCAGCAGGGACAGTCCGAGTACGCCGACCTGCAACAGATTCTTGGTTGTCTTCATGTTCTTGTTCTTCCTGAAATTCAGCGTACTTAGAAGTTCACACCGACGCTCAGCGCGACGAAGTCACGGTCGTCGACCGTGCTGTAGTCACCGCCGAAGAAGTTGGTGTACGCCAGGCTCGCGGTGTAGGTGTTCTGGTACTCGGCATCGAGGCCCAGGCTGACGGCCTTGCGACCTTCCTCGAAGTTGCCGCCGGGACCTGGCGAGTAGCCTTTCACGTCGTGGGACCAGGCCACGTTCGGTTTGAGGTTGATGCCTGCGAAGACATCCGGGTATTCCCAGATGGCACGGGCGCGATAGCCCCAGGAGGTGGCAGTGGTGAAGCCGTCGTTGTTGCAGTTCTCGGTGCGGTTGCTCGCATCGGTGCCTGGGCCTGCGCCCTGGATGGTGCCGGAGTTGAGCGTTGCACAGAGCGCGCCTGCGCCAGGGCCGAATACCGGATCACGGCCATAACGCGCCTTGGAACTGCTCTCCAGACCACCCACATGGGTAACCCCCACTTCACCGACCAGGGTCAGGCGGCTGGCGCCCATGACTTGATCAAAGAAGTGCGTGAAGGTTGTCTGGAACTGGGTGACCTCCTTGCGGCGATAGCCATGCAAATCCGTGCCGGCAGTGCCCTTGAGCGGAGAGGCCGCTCCCAGGCCAATCAACGGCGTGACACCCGCATACAGAATGTCGGTGGTGTTGAGTTGCACCGGCGCGTTTGGCCGGTAGCTCAGTTCGCCACTCCAGGCCGTACCGCTAGGCAGCGTCGTGGAGAAACTCAAGCCATAGAGGCGGATGTCTTCCGGGTATTCGACAAAGTAGCTGGAGTTGCCCGCGACAATCAAGGGACGCAAGCTGGCGGCAGGAGTCGGCGTCAACGCGTTAGCTGCGGCAAAAGTTGCAGCCGACGCACCTGTGGCGCTGAAGATCGGCGCACGGCTGTGATAGTTCATGAAGTAGGCGCCGAACTCGGTATCCAGCGGCTCGAAGTTATAGTGGAACGCTACGCCGAATTGACCGCTATCCCGAGCATCACGGTCTGCACCGCGCTTGACCAGGACGCCCTCCTCGTTGACGTTGACCCCGAAACCCGCCAGCAATGGCAGTGCACCGGGCTGAGTCGCGAGGAACGAACGCTTGCTCAGCAGCCTCAGGTTGTCGGTGCAACCATCGGAGATGACATCAGGCTGCGAGAAGAACGTCCCGCAGTTATCCGTTACCGTCTGGTCCCATTCCAACTGGTAGAACGCCTCGGCCGACAGGTTGTCGGTCAGGCTCTGGGACACATAGAACATGTTGACCGGAATCAGGCCTTCCTTGATCTCAGCCCCCGGACGGCGGAAGGCCGACACGTCGATCGGGTTGATGGAGTTGATCCCGCCACCGATGAAGGTGCTTTCACCCCAGCTCACCACCTGCTTGCCGAAACGCACGGAACCCGGCAGGTCGGCAATCGAATAGTTGTGGTAGACGAAGGCGTCGAGAATCTGCCCGCCGGACGACTTGGCGCCTTCCTTGCGGTTGTCGTTGCTGACGTTCTTGAAGTCCAGGTCTTCGTCCTGCAACTTGAAGTCATACCAGTACTTGCCTCGCACGAACACACCGGTATCGCCGTACTTCAGCTCCAGGTCATGGATACCCTTGAAGATCTTCGAGAAGGTCTGCCCCGCCTTGAAGTTCAAGTGGCCGTCATCGGAGGTCTGCGACAGGCCCTTGCCACCGTTGTTGACCCCGATCAGGTTCTTGTTCGGGTTCTGGGTCGACCAACTGGCCCCCAGCGACAGCGACGAGTCGAAACTGCCCTCGATTTCACCGATGTTGAAACTGACGCCGAATGCGGGACCGGCAAGCGTAGAGGCGAGACTGACGGCCAGGGGCAGCTTCGCCCGGCGCCAGAACTGGTTTACTGAGATCATCGACGCTACTCCATGTGCTTTATTTTTATGGCAGTTAGCACTTTCAAGAACGCCTCGGCACACGGAAAGCCTGCTTCCCTGTCTCGTTCGAGGTGGCACGTTCATCGCGCGTGCCTGCTCCGTTATTGAAAATCCCTGGGCGGACTATAGCCAGCAGGTAGTACTGCTTGATCCCTCTAAAGTGTGATTTGCAGTCGGCAACCACTCTGGCACAGCCCTTTGACCTGCCTCGCCACAATCGGCTCGGCAAGCATGGCCGAAAAAAATCATTTGGCAAGGCAAGCGCTTGCTTGGTGGGGGTTGCCACGCCCTGACGGGCGTGGCGAGAAGGGATTACAAGGTGGAAAGGAAGGCGCTGTTGCTCTCCTGCCATTCGACGATATCGAGGCGGATACGCTTCTTGTCGAGCTTGCCGACACTGGTCTTGGGAATTTCAGTAACAACGGCAATCTGGCTCGGAATCGCCCACTTGCTCAGGTGGCCAAGCTCGACGAACGGTTTGAGGTGTTCCTTGAGTTCCCGGGCTCCGACCTGATGCCCCTCGTGCAGCACCAGCAGGGCAAACGGGCGCTCGCCCCACTGCGGATCGGCGATGCCCACCACCGCCACTTCGCGCACCGCCGGATGGCGGCTGACCAGGTCCTCCAGGGCCAGGGACGAAACCCATTCACCACCGGTCTTGATCACATCCTTGATCCGGTCGCGAATGTCGATCACCCCCATGCTGTCGAGGGTCGCGACATCGCCCGTGTGCTGCCAGCCGCCAGCCCAGAGCTGGGCGCCCTTCTCCGGCTCGTTGAAATAACCCTCGCTCAGCCACGGCGCCCGCAGTACCAGTTCACCCTGGCTTTCGCCATCGGCCGGCAGGAAGTTGCCGTCATCGTCGATGATCGCCGCCTCGACCAGCGGCCCCGGCACGCCGGCCTTGATCCGGTAGGTGGTGCGTTCGTCCTCGCTGCCGGCGATCAGCTCCTCGTTGAGGTGGGCACAGGATACCAGCGGCCCGGTTTCCGACATCCCGTAGGCCGCCGTCAACTGGATGCCACGGCTCTTGGCAGTCTCGTACAGCGTGCGATTCAGCGCACTGCCGCCGATGACCATCTTCCAGCCCTTGAAGTCGGTGCCTTGGGCGGCCTTGGCATTGAGCACCATCTGCAGGATGGTCGGCACGCAGTGGGAGAACGTCACCTTCTCCTTGCGCCACAACTCCACCAGGTATTCCGGGTCGTAGCGGCCGGGATAGACCTGCTTGAGACCGAGCATGGTCGCCACATAGGGCAGGCCCCAGGCATGCACATGGAACATCGGGGTGATCGGCATGTATACGTCGTTGGTGCCCAGCAGCCGCACGCTGTCGATGCTGCCCATCACCGTCGCCACGCCCATGGTGTGCAGCACCAGTTGCCGGTGGCTGAAATACACCCCCTTGGGGTTGCCGGTGGTGCCGGTGGTGTAGAAGGTGGTGGCAACGGAATTCTCGTCGAAGTCCTGGAAGTCGTAGACCGGGCTCGCCGCAGCCAACAGTTGCTCGTACTCGCCGACCAGGTTCGGCAGGTCGGCCGTGGTCGCGTCGGTATCGGTGAGCAGCAGGGTCTTGTCCACGGTGGTCAGTTGCCCGGCAATCGTCTGGTACAACCCGACGAACTCGCTGTTGACCAGCACGAAGCGGTCGTCGGCGTGGTTCATGGTGTAGAGGATCTGCTCCGGCGACAGGCGCACGTTGATGGTGTGGATCACCGCCCCCAGCATCGGGATGGCGAACATGCACTCCAGGTAGCGATGGCTGTCCCAGTCCATCACCGCCACGGTATCACCAGCCTTGACGCCGGCCGCCGTCAGCACGTTGGCCAGGCGCGCGACCCGCTCGGCCAGGATTGGATAGCTGTAGCGCACCTTGTCGCGGTAGACGATTTCGCGGGTCTTCTCGTAGCGACTGCCGGACATCAGCAACCGCTTGATCAACAGTGGGTAACGATAAGCCCCTTCGGCGGGCGGAATTACGCGTGTCTGCAACATGGAGTTCCCTTTCTCTGACTGCACGGTCGTGGCTAAAGATAGGCACTCTAGAGGCGTCGCGCACTCACTAAATCAGCCAAAGGGATGATTTGCAGACGGACGTGAATAATGGCCATACGCCAATACCGGCAAGAGTGCGACCAGGCAGTGGTAACAGGCTCCCCGCCTGTTCCTGTGCAACACGATCAGTGCATCTCGGTAAAGGCCAGCTTCACCCCGATGGCGATCAGCACCGCGCCCATGGTCCGGTCGAACCAGTGGCCCATGCGGGCGAAGCCGGCGCGCACCCGCTGCTGGCTGAACAGCAGTGCCACCAGACAGAACCACAGCGCGGTGGCCGCTGCCAGGTAGACGCCATAGCCGGCCTGGATTGCCAGCGGGGTGTGGGGGTTGATCACCACGGTGAACAACGACAGGAAGAACAGCGTCGCCTTGGGGTTCAGGCCATTGGTCACAAAGCCCGCAGTATAGGCACCCCGCGCCGTGCGCTCGCCGGCCTGCATGGCCAGTTCCTCGGTGGCCGGCGCTGCCGGTTTGGCGCGAATCGCCTTGAAGCCGATGTACAAGAGATACGCTGCTGCCAGCCACTTCAGCAGGTTGAACAGCACGATCGACTGCGACACGATCAGGCCGATGCCCAGCAGTGAGTAACCGACATGCAGGAAGATCGCGCTGCCGACGCCCAGCGCGGTCCAGGTACCGGCACGGCGGCCGTGGGTCACGCTTTCCCGTACCACCACGGCAAAATCGGGCCCGGGGCTGGCCACCGCCAGCAGGTGAATCAGTGCAACGGTCAAGAATTCGGTCAGGTACATGGACACGCCCGTGGACTCCTCGGTAACTGGCATCTGTTAGGCTGGCTACCTTACGCGTTCACCCGACAGCACAAAAGGTACAGTTGATGAGCAACCCTCGCCGCGCGGTATTTCTCGATCACCCTTCCCTGGACCTCGGCGACCTCGACCTCGAACCCCTGCGCAGCTGCTTCGACGAATTGCGCCTGTGCAGCCAGACCTCCCCGCAGAACGTACTCGAACACCTCGCTGGCGCGACCGTCGCCATCAGCAACAAGGTCGCGCTGGATGCCGCGACACTGGCCGCCTGCCCCGACCTGAAACTGATCCTGATTTCCGCTACCGGCACCAACAACGTCGACCTGGCCGCCGCCCGGGCGCAGGGCATCACCGTCAGCAACTGCCAGGCCTACGGCACGCCGTCGGTGGCCCAGCACACGCTGATGTTGCTGCTGGTCCTGGCGACCCGCCTGAACGACTACCAGAAAGCCGTGGGCGAAGGCCGCTGGCAGCAGGCCACGCAGTTCTGCCTGCTGGATTTCCCGATCGTCGAACTGCAGGGCAAGACCCTCGGCCTGCTCGGCCACGGCGAACTGGGCGGCGCCGTGGCGAAGCTGGCCGAAGCCTTCGGCATGCGTGTCCTGCTCGGGCAGATTCCCGGTCGACCGCTGCGTGACGACCGCATCCCGCTGGCCGAACTGCTGCCGCAGGTCGACGCCCTGACCCTGCACTGCCCATTGAACGAACACACCCGCCACTTCATCGGCGCCGCCGAGCTGGCCCAACTCAAGCCAGGGGTCTTCGTGGTCAACACTGCCCGCGGCGGCCTGATCGACGAACAGGCGCTGGCCGATGCCCTGCGCAGCGGTCATCTCGGCGGCGCAGCCACCGACGTGCTCAGCGTGGAGCCACCCAGCGCCGACAACCCATTGCTGGCCGGCGATATTCCGCGCCTGATCGTCACCCCTCACAACGCCTGGGGCAGTCGCGAAGCCCGGCAGCGCATCGTTGGCCAGCTCGCGGAGAATGCCCGGGGCTTTTTCGCCGGGGCAGCGTTGCGGGTCGTCAATTGATAGACTGCCGGACTTTTTTTCAGGGAGCAGACCATGGACCCGCGCAGTGAAGTACTGCTTCGCCAGGCCGAATATTTCCAAGGCAACCTGCTGCTGGTAGGGCTACCCGCCGACGACCTGCTCGGCCAGTTGCCCAATGCCAGCGGCTGGTGCTGGCATGCTGGCGACCAGGCGGCGCTGGAGGCCCGTTTTGCCGGACGCAGCCACTTTGGCGTGAATCCGCCCGAGGCGGCGTTCGACGCCGCCGTAGTGTTCCTGCCAAAGTCGCGGGAACTGGCCGATTACCTGCTCAACGCAGTCGCTGCGCGGCTACCCGGCGCAGACGTATTCCTGGTCGGCGAAAAACGCGGCGGCATCGAAGGCGCGGCCAGGCAACTGGCGGCACTCGGCAAGCCACGCAAGCTCGACAGCGCCCGGCATTGCCAGCTATGGCAGGTCACCGTTGCCGAAGCACCACAGGCCAAACCGCTGGAGAGCCTGGCCAAACACTACCAACTGGATCTGACGGGAGGTCCACTGACGGTGGTCAGCCTACCCGGCGTATTCAGTCATGGCCGACTGGACCGCGGCACCGCCCTGCTGCTCGAACACCTGGACAACCTGCCCGATGGTCCACTGCTCGACTTCGGTTGCGGTGCCGGCGTGCTCGGCGCTGCGGTGAAACGTCTCTACCCGGACAACCCGGTGGTGCTGCTCGACGTCGATGCCTTCGCCGCTGCCAGCAGTCGCCTGACCCTGGCTGCCAACGGTCTGGAAGGTGAGGTACTGACCGGTGATGGAATCGATGCCGCGCCGCTGGGGCTGAGTACGATCCTGAGCAATCCGCCGTTCCATACCGGGGTGCACACCGACTACCAGGCCAGCGAAAATTTGCTGAAAAAATCAGCCAAACATCTGCGAAATGGTGGCGAACTACGCTTGGTAGCCAACAGCTTCCTGCGCTACCAGCCACTGATCGAAGAGCATCTGGGCACCTGCACGACCAGGGCCGAAGGCGATGGTTTCCGAATCTACAGCGCCAGGCGCGGCTGAAAAATAAACGCTTGCGCAATGGATTTTGCCTAGGCAGAATCCGCTCCGTCCTAGGGGAGTAGTCTCCCACGAGCGCCACGCTCGTCCGGCATGCGTCAACATACTTGGTCCTCAGACCATGGCGCATGCGACCCACGGTTCGCACAGACGGACCCGGGGTTTGACAAGACCTATGACACGCACACCTTACCCGGGGCGGGAAGGTTGTACGTGTCATAGCCGTGTCGACCCGCCCCTTAGGAAAACCTGATGTTGGATTCTCTCCTCGTTCCCACCGCAATCGTTGCCTTGGCCGAAATCGGCGACAAGACGCAACTGCTCGCGCTCATCCTGGCAGCTCGTTTTCGCAAGCCCTGGCCGATCATCGCCGGCATCGTCGCCGCGACCCTGGCCAACCATGCCGCGGCCGGTGCGGTAGGCGCCTGGTTCGGCAGCTTCTTTTCGGATGCGGTGTTGCACTGGATCCTGGCCGCGAGCTTCACCGCCACCGCGCTGTGGACCCTGGTGCCGGACAAGATGGACGATGACGAAGCCAGTACCAGCCGCAAGTTCGGCCCGTTCCTGACCACGCTGATCGCGTTCTTCCTCGCGGAAATCGGCGACAAGACCCAGGTCGCCACGGTGATGCTGGCGGCGCAGTATCCGGAGCTGTGGCTAGTGATCATCGGCACCACCCTGGGCATGCTGATCGCCAACGTACCGGTGGTGCTGGCCGGCAACTTCGCCGCCGACAAGCTGCCGCTGACCCTGATCCGTCGCCTGGCTGCCTCGGCGTTCTTCATCCTGGCGGTCGTCGCGGTGTACAAGGCGATGCAGAGCAGCGGCTGGGTCTGAAGCAGATGCCCTCCCCCTGCCGGATGACCAGGCCAGGGGAGAGGGTTTGTGTGGCGAGCGGGCTTGCCCGTGCTGGGCTGCAAAGCAGCCCTGAACCTGGCCTACTCGTAAGGTCGGAAAGAACGAGGCAACAGGTTTGCGACTGCTACGCAGCCGAGCGCGGGCAGGCCCGCTCGCCACAGGTCCTGCTCAACCACAGGCCCTGCCCAACCACGGGAACATGATCCTCAGGACTTGCGAGCCTGCTGGTACAGCGGCATGACCTTGGGAATGGCCGCCTGCAGCGAGGCGATCCGGCTGCTCGAAGCCGGGTGAGTGCTCATGAACTCAGGCGGCGCGCCCTCGGAGGCCTTGCTCATCTTGTTCCACAGCGTGATGGCCGCGTTCGGGTTGTAGCCAGCACGGGCCGCCAGCTCCAGGCCGATCAGGTCCGCCTCGTTTTCATTTTCGCGACTGTTGGGCAAGGTCATGCCGTAGTTCGCCACGGTATCGGCCAACGCCAGGCTGTCCTGGCCCAGGCCGAACAACGCACCGGCGCCCTGCTTGGCCATCTGGATCCCGTAGGCCTTGGACATCGCCTCGCGCCCATGCTCACGCAGGGCGTGGGCAATTTCATGGCCCATGACCGCAGCAATCTCGTCGTCGGTCAGCTTGAGCTGGTCGATCAGGCCGCTGTAGAAAATGATCTTGCCGCCCGGGCCACAGTTGGCGTTGAGTTCATCGCTCTTGATCAGATTGACTTCCCATTGCCACTGGGCCGAATCCGGACGGAATGTCGGCGCCTGGGCAATCAGCCGATTGGCGATCGCCTGTACCCGCTTGGCATTGGCACTGGTCTTGTCCAGCACGCCCGAACCCTTGGCCTCACCCAGCGTCTTCTGGTACGACTGGGCGTACATCTGATCGACTTCCTGGCTCGACAGCATGCTGAACATATATTGTTGGCGCTGCACCCCAACGGCACCACCATTGGTGGTATTGACCGCCTGGCACCCGGCCAGCAGCAGTCCCGTCGTCAACGCACACAAAACCAATCGTTTAGTCATGAACACTCTCCCTGAAAACTGCCGGCTATCCTAGGCGGTGATTTGTATCGACGCCAGATACAAAATTTCTGTCATCCCAGATTTCAGACGAGCCTCAACATTTGTAGGAAAAAATTCACGATCAGCGCCACGAAGCGATCCATCTGGCCCGGCGAGTTATTCATTTACGACATGGGCTGATTCATAACGGTCATTTCCGACCAGCTCCCTCATGCCCTTCCACAGCATGGCCGATACAACCGGACAGACGCCACCTCCCTGCGTCCGGAGCCTCCATGAAATTCAAGTCGATTCAGTTTTCCGTCGCGGCTTTGGCCGGCGCCATCGTTCTCAGCGTGGTCGCCGCCCTGGTTATCTACTCCCTGATATCCGGGGCCAAGACCCAGGACATGGTGCAGCAACGTACCCAGGAGCAGTTCGAGCAGGTGATCGAACAACGCCTCAACGCCTTGGCCAGGACCCAGGTCAGCCAGATTCAGCGCGAACTCGAAGCCCCCCTGCTGATCGGCGCCGGCCTGGTGCACGTCAATGCCCTGCTCGGCACCCAGGACACCGACGGCAAGCCGGTCCTGAGCATCAGTCGCGAGCAACTGATCAGCCTGATCAAGGAAAACGTCCAGCAGAACCCCAAGGTGCTGGGTGCTTATATAGGCTGGGAAAGGAACGCGCTGGATCACAATGATGCGGCCTATATCGACAATGCCAAGGCCGGCGCAGCCAAGGATGGCCGCTTCCTGCCCTGGTGGTTCCGCAACGACGACGGCAGCCTGGGCTTCTCGACCCTGGTGGACGTGGATGACCAGAAAGTCCTCTCCACCGGCGTGCGGGCCAGCGAGTACTACCTGTGCTCCAAGGAAACCGGCAAGACCTGCGTGATCGACCCGGCGCCCTACAAGGTCGGCGACAAGATGGTCATGCTGGCCTCGTTCATCCAGCCGATCATGCTGGGCGGCGCCTTCCAGGGCATCGTCGGCGCCGACCTGTCGGTGAACTTCATCCAGGACATGCTGGTGGCGGCCAACCAGAAGCTCTACAACGGCGCCGGCAACATGGTCCTGGTCGGCAGCAATGGGCGCCTGGTGGCGTATACCCGGGACACCAGCAAGTTCGGCGAAAAGGTCAGCGATATCCTCGATGCCGACAAGGTCGCGGCCATGGCCCGGCTCAATCGCGGCGAAGTGACCTACAACGTCGACAAGGCCAAGGGCAGCATCGAACTGTACCTGCCCTTTGGCATCGGCCAGAGCGATGCGCGCTGGACCCTGATCATGCAACTGCCGCTGAACGCAGTGATGGCCGACCTGCAGAAACTCCAGGGCGACCTGGACGAACAGCGCAAGGCCGATGTATTCGGCATGGCGGTGGTCGGCCTGGTGATCGCCGGGCTCGGCCTGCTGGTGATCTGGCTGGTCGGCCACGGTATCGCCCGTCCACTGCGGCAGATGGTGGCGATGCTCGACGACATCGCTCAGGGCGAAGGCGACCTGACCCGCCGCCTGAGCAGCGATCGCGCCGACGAACTGGGCTCGATCGCCAAGGGCTTCAACACGTTCCTGATCAAGTTGCAGGCGATGATCACCCAGGTGGTGACCTCGGTGCAGAGCGTCAGCGATTCTTCGGAGCACACTGCCGACATCGCCATACGCACCAACCTCGGCGTGCACAAGCAGATGGCCGAGATCGACCAGGTGGCCACCGCCGTGCAGGAAATGACTGCTACCGCCCAGGACGTGGCCCGCAACGCCACCCAGGCCGCGCAGGCCGCCAGTCATGCGGACATGGCTGCCAGCGATGGCATGCGCATTGTCCGTGACACGTCCAGCTCCATCGGCGACCTGGCCGTCGAGATCGGTCGCGCCGTGGGCGTGGTGCAGACCCTGGCCAGGGACAGCGAGAACATCAACGCGATCCTCACCGCCATCCGCGGCATCGCCGAGCAGACCAACCTGCTGGCACTCAACGCGGCGATCGAGGCTGCGCGCGCCGGGGAACAGGGTCGTGGCTTTGCAGTGGTGGCCGACGAGGTGCGCAACCTGGCGCAGAAGACCCAGCAGGCCACCGAAGAAATCCAGTCGATGATCCAGCAACTGCAGCAAGGCACCCGCGAAGTGGTCAAGGTGATGGAGGACAGCCAGCACAAGACCGACGAAAGCGTGCAGCACGCAGCCAAGGCCGCCGAAGCACTGGAAACCATCACCCAGGCAGTGTCGGTGATCAACGACATGAACACCCAGATCGCCAGCGCCGCCGAGGAACAGAGCGCGGTGGCCGACGATATCAACCGCAACGTGATCAACATTGGCCAGGTGGCGAACGAAGTGGCCGGCGGCGCCGACGAGTCAAGCACGGCCAGTGCGCAGTTGACCAAGCTGGCAGAACAGCAGCGGCGCCTGATCAACCAGTTCAAGGTCTAGAGGACCACCGCTGATATACCAAACCTGTAGGAGCCGGGCTTGCCCGCGAAAGGGGCCTTCAGGCCGCTAAAAGCTTCGCGGGCAAGCCCGGCTCCTACAGGGGTTCCTGGGCCTGGGCCATCTCGCTGCCGGACATCAGCCGGGCGTCAGGCACTCCGGCGCGTTGAGCTTCGGATCATTCACCAGGTTGGCCAGCAGGCGCTCGCGCAATTGCACCTGCGGACTGGCCAGCAAGCCCTGCAAGACATGAAGTGGGGTGTCCTCAGCCAGCCAGGCGGCCTGCCCGGCTTCGTCGAGGATCAGCGGCCGCCGCTGGCTCGCTGCCGACTGCGTGACCACCGCGGTACTCAGCCAGACCTGCTCCTGCACCGGGTAGGCCTCCCAGATCGCCGCAAAGAACAGGCTCGAACCCTCCCCTGGCGTCAACCAGTACGGGCGCTTGCGCTGGGTGCCGCGCCATTCGTAGAAACCGTTGGCCGGCAACAGGCAACGCCGTTCGCGAAAGGCCTGGCGGAACATCGGCTGCTCGGCCAGGGTTTCTGCCCGGGCATGGGCCGGCGTGCGCGACAGGTCGGTCAGCCAGGCCGGCGTCAGCCCCCAGCGGGCGCGAGCCAGTTCGCGCTGGCCGGCATTGGCGCGCAGGATCAGCACCGAATCGTTGGGCGAAATATTCCATTGCGCCTGCTGATCGGCGGGAAAACCGGGCAACGCCGCAAAGGCAGGGTTCCAGCGAAACAGGGCAAAACGTCCACACATGGGGCAATACGACTCGTTCTGTAAACTCGATCAAGGCTGCTGTCCTGCTAGCAGAGCAGCACCCCGGCGACGTGTTCCGGCTCATCGCCAGGCAACGGTAATGCCGCATTGTACGCGGCGATCAGCTCGCGTGCGTACTGGGCCTGGTCGTTCTCCACCGCCAGGGCCAACAAGCCGAACACCGGCAACTCCCCGGCAGCGCCGAGCAGGTCGCGCCCGACCAGATGCGCCTCGACACCTTCACTGGCGAGCATGCCTTGCAGCAGTTCGCCTTCCATCAGGTTTTCCGGCTCGTAGATGCGCTGCATCGAAGCCCCCTCGTCACTCGTTCTCGGCGTGGACGTCGAGCATCCATTCCTGACCGTCGGTCTGCAGCGTGAACACGATCGGCCGGCAACACACCGGGCAGTCCTCTATGTAAGTCTGGTCGCCGCCGGAAAGATCCAGCACGGCCTCGGCCTCTTCACCACAGTAGGGGCATGAGTAGTACTCAGTTTCCAGCATCGCGGCCTCCGAAGGTGACTTGTGCGTATAATTGCCGGTCTATTTGCAAGGCTGATTTTGTCCGAGCCTCATTTTTCCAATCGGGCTTTGTTATTTATCACTCAACCCTCTACTTACCCTAGCCGTTTCCAACAAGAGAGCATGATGGGCGAATTCGATGCCATCCGACCTTACGACGACTCCGAAGTGCCAGCCGTGCTGGCCCGGCTGCTCGGCGACAAGGCTTTTCTGGATATTCTCACGCACTTCCGTTTCCCGCGCCTGGTCGGCGCCTTCGGCTGGCTGCTCAGGCCGCTGATCGCCTACCGGCTGCGCAGAGAGTTCGCCGACGTGAAATGCGTGGCGACCCTGCAGGACAAGATCGAGGTCTACGTCGATAACACCATCGAACGGGCCACCGATGGCGTGACCTACACCGGCGTCGAGCAATTCAAGTCCGGTACCGCCTACCTGTTCCTGGCCAACCATCGCGACATCGTCATGGACCCGGCCTTCGTCAACTATGCCGTCTACCATGCCGGCCTGCCGACACCACGCATCGCCATCGGCGACAACCTGCTGCAAAAGCCGTTCGTCAGCGACTTGATGCGCCTGAACAAGAGCTTCATCGTCCATCGCTCGATCACCGGCCGTCGGGAAAAGATGGCGGCCTACCAGTTGCTGTCGGCCTACATCAACCATTCGATCCGCAACGACTGCCAGTCGATCTGGATCGCCCAGGCCGAAGGGCGGGCGAAGGACGGTGACGACCGCACCGAGTCGGCCATCCTGAAAATGTTCCACATGAGCCGCAAGGACGAGCCGTTCGCCGAGGTCATCCGCTCGCTGAACCTCACTCCGGTGTCGATCAGCTACGAGTACGACCCGTGCGACCAGGCCAAGGCCCGCGAGTTGTACATCCGCGCCACCACCGGCAGCTACAGCAAGGCGCCGGGCGAGGATGACGTGAGCATTGCCAAGGGCATCACCGGCTACAAGGGCCGGGTGCACGTGAACTTCGCCGCGCCGCTGGGCGGAGAGTTCGAGGACACCAAGGTGTTGGCCCAGGAAATGGACCGGCAGATTCTCGGCGGCTACCGGCTGTTCCCGGTGCACTACCTGGCCTACGCGCAGTGGAGCGATGCAGACCCACAGCTGCAGGTGCCCAAGGCCGCCGAACTGTTCCCGGCCGAAGAACTGAACAAGGCCCAGGCACAATGGCAAAGCCGCCTGGACGCCTGCCCGGCCGAACACCAGCCGTACCTGGTGCAGCAGTATGCGACCCCGGTGCGTAACCAGTACCGGGTAAAGGCCGGGCTGCCTCTCTAACTGCACAAGGGCATGGGCCGGGCTGGCGGACCTGCTTCGCAGGCATGCGTGGCGCCGCCCGGCCCGCTACCACAGGGAACAGGCTCGATACATCCCTTGTAGGAGCGGGCTTGCCCGCGAACCGCCGAAGGCGGCCATTCCCACAGGAACCAGCGCCCCTACAAGCGGGTACTGATCCACGACACCAGCAGCGCCACCCCCAGGCACGCGAACCCGAACCGGTAGAAAAACCGGTTTGCCCGCATCACCCGCGAATCGAGCAGCAGCAACGGCTGGTCGATCGACCGCCCTTCGCTCTGGATCTCCAGCTTTTCCAGTGCCTGCTGCTCACGACGGCGCGTGAGCTGCAGCAGCCACGCACCGGGACACGCCACCAGCAACGCAAACAGATTGAGCCATTTGCCCGGATGCCCGGCGAATGCGCTCCAGATCAATTGCAACGACATCATCAACCCTCGGATGAACCAGCGCCTTCCAGCCCCCGGACGAACGGCAGGTAGCCGTCGCCGCGCACGCTGGTATGGAAACACCCGTGCGTTACAGTTTCCTGTGTCCGGCTTCATACAATTTACGGATTAATTTGCGCTGTCACCTGAACGTCACCTTAACAAGCCACCCTGTCGCGTCGATAATTCACGGAGCTTGTCATGCTGCACGCCAACAACCAGGATCGCCTCTACCTGATCGCCCCCAGCGATGAACAGGAAGCCCTGGTGGACGCCATGTCGTTCAACGTCCAGGACCGCCACTGGCTGGTCTATTGCGCCCTCTGCGGCCACCAGCACGCCGACCTGCCAGAAGCCGATCTGACCACCGGCGTCAGCCTGCTGGACTTTCATATCGAAGCGGCCTGATGAACGGCAGGCGATAAAACAGACAGGCAATAAAAAGCCCGGCTTCGACAGCCGGGCTTTTTCGTTACCGCTTAGGCTTACTGGCTCAGCAGCCGGCCGATGCTGGGGTCTTTGAAGACCCGGGTCAGCGCGTCGCTCAGCACGTCGCTGATCAGCTTGGTGTTGGTCTGCTCGTTGGGTGCCATGCCGAAACGCTGGTTCAGCGAGGCACCGTACTGGCCGCTGTAGCGCTGGTTGGCATTGGTCACGTCGGAGCGGAAGTTGGCACCGATAGTGGCCTCGGTCACGTAGGTGGTGTCCTTGGGCGACTGATAGGTCAGATCGGACAGGGTCACGGTCAGGGTCGGTGCGTTCATCGCATTCGGCGTCGGGGTAAAGCCCAGCAGGCGTACGGCTGCTTCGGCCTGGGCCTGCAGCCGCGGTACCAGGTCGGCGCCCTGGACGGTGATGGCGCTGGTTTCAGGGTAGAGGCCACCACGGGTCCCCAGTACGGGCGAGCGACGACCGTCGACCACACGGACCACTACCTGCTGGCCATGGCCCACCGGGGCGAGCTGGGTGGTGAGCGTGGGTTGCGGGCTAAGCTGCTGAGGACTGTTGGCACAGCCGACCAGGGTCAGGCTGGTCACAGTGATCAAACCGAACAACAGGCGTTGCAACATGCTCATCTCTCCAAGGACTAGGCATAATCAGGCGCCCAGTATAGCCGGGCGCGGGCGCCGCGAACCAGACATCGCCCGGCGGCGGCTCGCAGATCTCGTCACCAGGTGCCATGTAACATTTATTTCACCAGCCTTACACGGCCACGTAACCACTGCGGTTCAACATCATGGACATCACGGAACAACAGGCAACGGCAGGTAATACACTCATGGAATTCCTCTGGCAGTTGTTCTTCCCCAGCAAGCCCAAGCGCAGCTTCGCCCGGCTCGGTGCCGACGGCCGTTGCCAGGCCTTCAAGCAGTGCGACCTGCCGCCATCCGGCGATGGCTGGGTCGAAATCGAGGAAATCCGCCTGACCTGGCTGCACCAGCCGCTGCCTGCCAGTGCCCGTGTCAGCCCACGCGTCAGACACTCGCGCCGACCGCTACCGTTGACCATCTGACCAGACGGCTAATAAAAGTCATTCAACAGGGTCATTTCTGCGCATTTCTTGGTTACAATCTCCCCCCGATTATAAGGACGTCTCCTGATCGGGCCTCGCAGTACCGCTGATGCACCTGCATTGGCTCCCCGCACCGCCCACAGAGAGCCGCCCACACAGATCGAGTGAAGTCGGCGTGCTTGCTGCTGAACCTGCAAACCACCGTTTCTACCGAATCTGCCAGAGCTGCCTTGTGCTCGTTCACTGAGCTGTTTGCCCGTACGCCAGCCTTGTTTTCCGGCCGGCATTTGCTTCGCGGGCCCGGTGACAGGCCGCGGTAGCCCTTTTTTGAGGTTCACGTCTTCAAAAGAGCGTGAAAAAACGGGTATTCACTACTTCACGAGAGTGTGGCGAGCAAATGAAAAGTTTTGCGTCTGGAAATGCACCATTAGCGTCCTTAACGACCCGATCACACAGGACCCGATATTCCCAGGCAGGTGCTTGAGGCCTGTCCGACTACGGATTTGGTTGCACGATCGGATGCTCTCGACCATAAGTCGAATTGCCGGAGGTCGCCCGAAATGCGTTCATACGCACTTCAAGCCCACCGACAGCGTCCGCTGAAGTTGCAAAGAATTGCGAAAAATCGGACATGGCGAACCTGGCCATGAGTGACACCGGGCTGATGTTGCCCTGTCAATTCCTGGCGGCCATGCCGTCAATGTGGTGCTGCAGATTTTGGAGACGCGTTAATGGCGCATAACGAAGCAGTCGATGTGGTCCTGGTTGGGGCTGGCATCATGAGTGCGACCCTCGCGGTGCTGCTCAAGGAGCTCGACCCCGCGATCAAGCTGGAAGTCGTCGAGCTGATGGATTCCGGTGCCGCGGAGAGTTCCAACCCGTGGAACAACGCCGGTACCGGCCACGCCGGGCTGTGCGAGCTGAACTACACGCCGCAGGCCGCCGACGGTTCCGTCGACATCAAGAAAGCCGTGCACATCAACAGCCAGTTCGAAGTGTCCAAGCAGTTCTGGGCCTACCTGGCCAAGAAGGGCACCTTCGGCTCGTGCAAGTCGTTCATCACCCCGGTGCCGCACCTGAGCTTCGTCCAGGGCGAAAAAGGCATCGACTTCCTGAAGAAGCGTTTCGAGGTGCTGCACCAGCACCACGCCTTCTCCGACATGGAATACACCGAAGACCGGGCGAAAATGGCCGAATGGATGCCATTGATGATGCCGGGGCGTCCAGCCGACGAGCCGATCGCCGCGACCCGCGTGATGAAAGGCACCGACGTCAACTTCGGCGCGCTGACCAACCAGTTGCTCAAGCACCTGACCAGCGCCCCGGACACCCAGGTCAAGTACTGCAAGCGCGTGACCGGCCTCAAGCGTAACGCCAACGGCTGGACCGTGAGCATCAAGGACGTCAACAGCGGCAGCAGCCGTGAAGTCGACGCCAAGTTCGTCTTCCTCGGCGCCGGCGGTGCCGCCCTGCCCCTGCTGCAGGCCTCGGGCATCGAGGAAAGCAAGGGCTTCGGTGGTTTCCCGGTCAGCGGCCAGTGGCTGCGTTGCGACAACCCGGAAGTGGTCAAGCATCACCAGGCCAAGGTCTACAGCCAGGCCGCCGTCGGCTCGCCGCCGATGTCCGTGCCACACCTGGACACCCGCGTGGTCGATGGCAAGAAGTCCCTGCTGTTCGGACCTTATGCCGGCTTCACCACCAAGTTCCTCAAGCACGGCTCGCTGATGGACCTGCCGTTGTCGGTTCGTGCCGGCAACATCGGCCCGATGCTGGCCGTGGCCCGCGACAACATGGACCTGACCAAGTACCTGATCAGCGAAGTGATGCAGTCGATGGAGCAGCGCCTGGAATCCCTGCGCCGCTTCTACCCCGAGGCGAAAGCCGAGGACTGGCGCCTCGAAGTGGCCGGCCAGCGGGTGCAGATCATCAAGAAGGACCCGAAGAAAGGCGGCATCCTGCAGTTCGGTACCGAACTGGTGGCAGCCAAGGACGGTTCGCTGGCGGCCCTGCTCGGCGCCTCGCCAGGTGCTTCGGTGACCGTGTCGATCATGCTGGAACTGATCGAACGCTGCTTCGCCGACAAGGCCAGGGGTGAATGGGCGACCAAGCTCCAGGAGATCTTCCCGGCACGGGAAAAGGCCCTGGAAACCGATGCGGCGCTGTATCGCCAGATCAGCGCCCAGAACAACATCAGCCTGGAGCTGGTGGAACCGAGCAGCGAAACCGAAAGCTACGCCTGAGGTTTTCGCGCCATGAAAAACGCCCCGGCCTGTTGAGGTCCGGGGCGTTTTTATTCGGCTGTGGAAAACTCAGCCGCGAGCGTTATTGATCAGCTCGATGTAGTCCGGCGCATTGCGCTGGTCCTGGATCAAGGTCACGAAATCCTGGCCATGCTCGTCCTTGCCGTCGAAGTCGTAGCCGGCTTCCTTGAAGAACACCAGGAAACGCTCGAAGTCGTCGATGCGCAGGCCACGATAGGCCTTGATCAACTTGTGCAGGGACGGCGAAGTTGCATCGGCCGGTTCGAAGTCGAGGAACAACTTGATCTGCGCATCGCCGATCTCGTCACCAATCACCTGTTTCTTGTCTTTGCGCATTACCGGCTCCAGCCACAGATATTACACGGGGCGGGCAGTTTACCCTCGCATCTGCTCCGCTCTCAACGAGTACGAACTGATCCGGTATGCAGGTCGGCCCAGATGTGGCCGTTGGCATAGGTCAGGAACTGGCAGTACACCGTGTCATTGCGCAGCAGGTCCATGACCACCCGGTACTGGGTCAGCGGGTAATACAGGTTGAGGGTCTTGCTC
Organism: Pseudomonas sp. UTLPPB19802; assembly: GCF_059730225.1. Classification (NCBI taxonomy): domain Bacteria; kingdom Pseudomonadati; phylum Pseudomonadota; class Gammaproteobacteria; order Pseudomonadales; family Pseudomonadaceae; genus Pseudomonas; species Pseudomonas sp. UTLPPB19802. The sequence goes on along the minus strand of NZ_AP048545.1, from coordinate 2,005,999 downwards.
GCCTCGTCGAATGTCGGCTTCTTCAGGCTCTTGCTCTCGCCGTCGAAGCTGACCAGTACCTGGCTGACCGTAGCGCCCTTGCTCAGCGGCTTGCCCTTGAGGCGCACCAGCAAGGGCGAGGTGACCGGGATCGGCTGCTGGTTGGACTGGCGCTGGCTGCCGATCACCACCGAATACTCGGTGACTTGCAGTAGTTGCTGCTGCTCGGGCTCCGCGCTACGCAGGGACAAGTCGTCCGGTGGCAGGTATTGCGCATGCGCCGGCGCGCTCGGTGCGGCGTCGACGGTCAGGGGCAGTCCGGCGAACATCAACAGCGTCGCAGCATGACGGATCGAAAGGGGCATGGCAGGCTCCAGGGCGCTTGGCAGGGCACTCTAGCACAGAGCATCGCGCCGCCAGCGCGAAACAAAAACTGTGCTCCAAAGCCCGCGCCCGACGTCTAGCAGCTTGTAGCCCCGCAACCCTGCGGGAAGTGACTGCGAGCCCGAGCATGCAAGCGCTGTTGAACGAAATTCTCGATGAAGTGCGTCCCCTGATCGGCCAGGGCAAGGTGGCCAATTACATCCCGGCGCTGGCCGACGTGCCGGGCAATCAACTGGGTGTTGCCGTGTACAGCAACGACGGCGAGCTGTACTACGCCGGCGATGCGCAGACGCCCTTCTCGATCCAGAGTATTTCCAAGGTGTTCAGCCTGGTCCAGGCGATCAACCATTCCGGCGAGGCGATCTGGGAGCGCCTGGGCCACGAGCCCTCTGGCCAGCCGTTCAACTCGCTGGTGCAGCTGGAATTCGAACGCGGTCGGCCACGCAACCCGTTCATCAACGCCGGCGCCCTGGTGATCTGCGACATCAACCAGTCGCGCTTCGCCGCGCCGACCCTGTCGATGCGCGATTTCGTCCGGCGCCTGTCGGGGAACATGCAGGTGATGGTCGACGGCAAGGTCGCCGACTCGGAATACCAGCACCGCGCGCGCAACGCGGCGATGGCCTACCTGATGCAGTCGTTCGGCAACTTCCACAACGATGTCGAGTCGGTACTGCGCAGCTACTTCAGCCACTGCGCACTGCGCATGAACTGCATCGACCTGGCCCGGGCGTTCTGCTTCCTGGCCAACGACGGTTTCTGCAAGCACAGCGGCGAGCAGGTCCTGACGCCACGCCAGACTCAACAGGTCAACTCGATCATGGCCACCAGCGGGTTGTACGACGAGGCCGGCAACTTCGCCTACCGGGTCGGCTTGCCAGGCAAGAGCGGCGTGGGGGGTGGGATTGTCGCGGTGGTACCAGGGCGGTTCACCGTCTGCGTGTGGTCACCGGAACTCAACACCGCCGGCAACTCGCTGGTAGGCATGGCGGCATTGGAACTGCTGAGCCAGCGCATCGGCTGGTCGGTGTTCTGACTCAAGGCCGTGCGCGATGCACGGCCTTGTTCATCGCGTATTACTGGGCGCCCTGCTTGCTCATCAACTCGGCCAGTGCCTCGTATTCCTGCGCGGTCAGGTCGGTCAGCGGAGTACGCACCGGGCCTGCGTCGTAGCCGGCGATCTTCGCGCCCGCCTTGACGATGCTCACGGCATAGCCGGCCTTGCGGTTGCGGATGTCCAGGTACGGCAGGAAGAAATCATCGATGATCGTGGCGACGGTGGCGTGATCGTCGCGGGCAATCGCGTGGTAGAAATCCATCGCGGTTTTCGGGATGAAGTTGAACACCGCCGACGAGTAGACCGGAACGCCCAGGGCCTTGTAGGCCGCCGCGTAGACTTCGGCGGTCGGCAGGCCACCCAGGTAGGTGAAGCGATCGCCCAGGCGGCGGCGGATCGACACCATCAGCTCGATGTCCCCCAGGCCGTCCTTGTAGCCGATCAGGTTCGGGCAACGCTCGGCCAGCTGTTCCAGCAGGTCGGCGTTCAGGCGGCAGACGTTGCGGTTGTACACCACCACGCCGATCTTCACCGACTTGCACACCGCTTCAACGTGAGCGGCCACGCCATCCTGGCTGGCTTCGGTCAGGTAGTGCGGCAGCAGCAGCAGGCCCTTGGCGCCCAGGCGCTCGGCTTCCTGCGCGTATTCGATGGCCTGGCGGGTCGAGCCACCGACACCGGCGAGAATCGGGACACTGCCCGAGCAGGTGTCGACAGCGGTTTTCACCACTTCCGAATATTCGCTGGCGGCCAGGGAGAAGAATTCACCGGTACCGCCGGCGGCGAACAGCGCCGTCGCGCCATAGGGTGCCAGCCACTCCAGGCGCTTGATGTAGCCAGCGCGATGGAAGTCGCCCTGGGCATTGAAATCGGTAACCGGGAAAGACAGCAGTCCGGAAGAGAGGATGGACTTCAGTTCTTGTGGATTCATTATTCGAACACCCTGGAAAGCACGTTGTGGTGAAAACGATGAGCGCCGTCGCTCAAGTCGTACGTTATCGTACAACTTAAATTGCAAAGGTCAACAGCAATTGATCAGGATCACTCCGCAGACTTTTCCGCCCTTGACGTAGGAAATATTCCATCTATGCTCACATTTAACTGTATATACATACAGTTAAATTAAACAAAACGATGACATATCAAGGAGCTAGAAATGTCAGCCATTGAACGCACGCAGCAACGAAACCTGCTGCACGACGGCAAACTGATTGCCGAACTGGACAGCCTGTTCACCGAACAGGGCATTCCCCTCCCCGGCAACGGCAGTACCGTGGTACTGCTCGCCGAAGGGCATCACGCCCTCCGGCATCACCGCCCCGAGCAACTGCCGACTGAACCTGCAGCCAAACTCAAGGGATCGCCCCAGGTCCGCTTCGAAGGCGGCGAACACACCGCCATCGGCGACGCCACACTGCTGCGCTTCGCCGAGGATGCTCCGGCCATTCCCGCCTGGCAGGTGGAACTGCACCTGGCCAACGGCCTGGCCTTGACCTATGGCCAGGTGATTGCCCTGGGCGGCGACTTCTACGGCATCCCGGATCGGCCGATCGCCGGCGGCAACAGCCCGCAGGAGCGCCAGACACGCTTTCGCGCGGCATTCGACTCGCTGGCGGTGCTGCCCACGTCCCGGGAAGAGGCGCAGAAAATCCTGCAAGTGATGAAAACCGAGATCAACGCCACGAGCCAGGCGATCCGCGATGGCCGACCAGCGCACGAGGCTTATGACGAATTGGGCGATACCCTGTCGGGCGAGTGGAACAAGATCACCGGCGGCGGCAGTTTTGCCTCCCCGCTCTTCCCTCTCGGGCGCTACCTGAAATTGGCTGCCAGCAACTGGGACCACTTCGGTTCATGGGCCCTGCTCGCCTACCAGGCCGGACATGCCGTGGCCTTGCAACAGGCAGTGGTGGCCCACCAGAGTGGCCGTGACCAGGACCTGGAACTGGCCTACGCGCTGAACGCCTTCGCCGACCACTTCCTCACCGACCTGTTTTCCGCCGGTCACCTGCGCGTCCCCCGCAAACAACTGGCCGACACGGTCACGCCCAGCGATGTCGGCTCGCTGATTTCGCGTTTCATGCACGACGAAGACAGCCAATACGGCTTGAAGGTCAGCAACGCCCGCGGCGAGCGCTGGAACTGCTACGGCGACAAGCGCTACTTCGACACCCTCGACGACAGCAATCGGCGACAAGTCAAACAGGCGGTACAGCAGTCGGCGGACGAAGTGTTCGCGGCCTACCTCAGCGGCACCGTGGTGCCTGTGGAAAACTATGCCGCCCTGGGTTCGGTGCCTGACTTGGCGAAGGTCGAAGACAGCCAGGACCGCCTGAACTTCGCCCCGCTGTTCGCCCTCAAGGGCAAGACCGTGATGCGCCGCAAGGACGTCAACGACCTCAATGACCGCAACCAGAGTGACAGCTGGTGGGGCTGGAGCACCTATCTGCTGCTCAAGGACTACAAACCGAACAAGCCCACCGGCTACCTCAATCCGCCCGACGCGGCCCCGACGATCCAGGCCGATGGCTGGCAGAGCCGCACCGCCAGCGAACCCAACTGGCTACCAGGCAACGCCGTGCGCTACGCCTTCAGCTACAGCAAGGGGTTGGACGAGTCCTACATCGGCCCCTGGACGGCCTATGCCGAACTGACCGATCGCTTCCAGCCGACCCTGAACGTGCCGGCCAATGCCGCCGCCGGGGCGAGCGGGCGCAACCTGTTCCGGCAGTTCCGTGGCGGCTCGCCCGAACTGATCGGCACGCTGGACAACCAGGCGACAACCTTTATCGACACCCATCAATGAAAGGGAGATCAGCGATGACCTTTACCGCAAGACTCGAACTGGCTTCCGGCCAGTCACTCAAGGATATGCCGCTGGAACTGCTGGCCGATGGCGTGGCAGTCGCCAAGGCGAAGGCGGATGAAACCGGGAAAGTGCTGTTTGACGTGTCGGCGAAAGCCACGCGCTGGGCGGTACGCGTGGATCGCTCGATCCTGGAGGCGCAAGCGGTCGATTGAATCGAGTTGTCGCTATTGGCGGGCAAGTCGGAATGCCGCACCACCTGCCGCTACAGGCTGCGGCTTGCTCGCGAATGACGATCCAGACCTAGCCCTTCTGCGCCTCGGCCTCTTCATGGGCCTGGCGCAACCGCTCGCGGCTGTTGGTCAGGTGCAGGCGCATCGCCGCTCGTGCCGCATCGGAATCCTGGCGGGCGATGGCTTCGTAGATTTCCTCGTGCTCGCGCCCCAGTCGAGTCATGTAGTGCTGCTGGTCGTCATGGGCCAGGCGCGCGGAGTTCAGCCGGGTACGCGGAATGATGCTGGCGCCCAGGTGGGTCATGATGTCGGTGAAATAGCGGTTGCCGGTGGACAGCGCGATCTGCAGGTGGAACTGGAAGTCCGAGGCCACCGCGTCGCTGGCATGCGCCACGCTGTCACTCAACGCATCCAGCGCCGCACGCATGGCCGCCAGTTGCTCCGGCGAACGCCGTTGCGCCGCCAGGCCGGCCGATTCCACTTCCAGGCTGATGCGCAATTCGAGGATCGCCAGCACGTCACGCAGGGTCACCACCGTCGCCGGGTCGATACGGAAACCACTCGGGCTCGGCGTGTCGAGCACGAAGGTGCCGATGCCGTGGCGGGTTTCCACCTGCCCGGCCGCCTGCAGGCGGGAAATCGCCTCGCGCACCACCGTCCGGCTGACGCCGTGGGCGTCCATGATCGCTGACTCGGTAGGCAGCTTGTCGCCGCGCTTGAGTTGACCGTCACGGATCTGCTCGGTCAGGACCGTGACCAACTCCTGGGCAAGACTGCGGCGCTTACGAGGTGCGCGGAGCGCGGCGCTCTGGTTTTCCATATCGAACATTTATCTCGGCTGAACGGCTGAGCCCCATCATAGCTCAACGTGGTTGTACGATCACCGTCTGGCTACGCGCCAACCGGCTCCTGAGTGACCAGATGTCCCTGTTCGATACGCAAATGCCGCGGATGGAACTTCTTCAGGCTGCTGCGGTGGCCAACGCTGACGATACCCAGGCCGGGGATCTGGTCGATCAATGCCTGGTAGAGCGTCGCTTCGTCTTCTTCATCCATGGCCGAGGTCGCCTCGTCCATGAACAGCCATTGCGGGGCATAGAGCAAGGCCCGGGCAAACGCCAGGCGCTGCTGCTCACCCGGCGACAGCATACGCTGCCAGTGATTGCTTTCGTCCAGGCGCGACACCAGATGGTGCAGGCGGCAGGTCTCCAGCGCATGAACATAACGCTCTTGCGCATGGGCGTCACCTGCTTGTGGATAACTCATCGCCTCCCGCAGGCTGCCGATCGGCAGGTAGGGCTTCTGCGGCAGGAACAGAGCGCGCGTGGCCGGCAGGCGGATGGTGCCATGGCCATCGGTCCAGAGGTTGCCCATGGCCCGGAACAGCGTACTCTTGCCACTGCCGGAGCGGCCGCTGAGCATCACCCGTTCACCGCCGGTGACCACCATGTTCGCGCCCGCCAGCAACTGGCGTTCGCCGCCCAGTTCCAGGTCGAGATCCTGCACACTGAGCACCTCGCCTTCGCTGCGCACGTCGATGGTCCGGACCTGCTCCTCGTTGTCGCTCATGGCCTGGCGAAAACTCAGCAGACGGTCACAGGTGGCGCGCCAGGCGGCCAGGTCCGAGTAGGCGGTGATGAACCAACTGAAGTTCTCCTGCACGTTGCCGAACGCCGAGTTGATCTGCATGAGTTCGCCCAGTTGGATCTTGCCGGCGAAATAACGCGGGGCGGCCACGATGAACGGAAAGATCGTGGCGATCTGGCCATAGCCGGCGGTGAAGAACGTCAGGCGCTTGGAGACCCGCATGATGTCCCAGAAGTTGTGCCAGACCTTGCTGAAACGAGCGCTCAGGCGGCCGTTCTCGTTCGGTTCGCCGTTGAACAGCGCAATGCTTTCGGCGTTCTCGCGCACCCGGATCATGGAGAACCGCAGGTCGGCCTCGAAGCGTTGCTGCTGGTTGTTCAGGCCGATCAGGCGATAGCCGATCAGGTGCGTCAGCCAACTGCCGACGGCCGCATACAGCAACGCGCACCAGAACATGTAGCCGGGAATGGTGATGCCGAAGACTTCGATGCTGCCGGAAACGCCCCACAGGATGATCGAGAACGACACCAGGCTGACCACGGTACGGATCAACCCCAGCCCCAGGCTCAGGGTGGTGGAGGTAAAGCTGTTGAGGTCCTCGGAAATCCGCTGGTCGGGGTTGTCGGTGTAGCCGCCCTGCTCCAGCTGGTAGTAATTCTTGTGGCCGAGCCAGCGCTTGAAGTGCTGCTCGGTGAGCCAGTTACGCCAACGGATCGTCAGCATCTGGGTCAGGTACAACCGATAGACCGCGCCGAAAATCGCCACGGCGGCAATCCCGCAGAAGTACAGGATCAGGTGCCAGAAAGCGCCCTCGTCCTTCTGCTGCAAGGCATCGTAGAAATCCTTGTACCAGCTGTTGATCCAGACCGAGATCGCCACGCTGAACAGAGACAGGACGATCACCGCCAGCAGTAACAGCCAGGCCTTGCCCTTCTCTTCACTGCGCCAGTACGGCACTGTCATTTGCCAGACCTGGCGGAAAAACCGTCCCTGCACGGCATCATTGACCGCGGAATACTCGGCGTTCTTCTCAGTCATACTTCATGCTCGGTTAGCGTAGGAAAAATCACCAACCGATCATAGATGATTCGGACACACCAACGCGCTGCCCGAGCAGGGTTCGTTCAGCGCCGGTTCAGCGGCGCACCGGCCGTTTTTGCAGTTTGCGCTGCAGGGTCCGTCGGTGCATGCCCAGGGCACGGGCCGTGGCGGAGATGTTGCCTTCGTGCTCGGTCAGCACGCGCTGGATGTGCTCCCACTGCAGGCGATCCACCGACATCGGGTTTTCCGGCACCAGGGTGTCGAGGTCGGCGTGCTCGGAGAGCAGCGCCGCCAGCACGTCATCGGCGTCCGCCGGCTTGCACAGGTAGTTGCAGGCGCCGCGCTTGATCGCTTCCACTGCGGTGGCGATGCTGGAATAGCCGGTCAGGATCAGCACGCGCATCTCGGGGTCCAGCTCCAGCAGCTTGGGCAGCAGTACCAGGCCGGAATCGCCATCCATCTTCAGGTCCAACGCGGCGTAGTCCGGCAGGTCCTGCTGGGCCAGGATCAGCCCCTCTTCGGCGGAACCGGCGATGCTGACGCGGAAGCCGCGACGGCTCATGGCGCGTGCCATCACGCGGGTAAAGGTGGCGTCGTCATCCACCAGCAACAGGTGCGGCAGTTCCTCGCCTTCGACCTGGATCTCGTCACTCATGCTTCGTCTCCTCGGGCAACACGGGGCAGGCGCAGCTCGGTGAGCGTGCCGCCTTCCTCATGACTGTAGAGTTTCACCGAGCCGCCGGCGCGTGTCACGCTGGCCTTGCTCAAGAACAGGCCAAGGCCGAAGCCCTTGCCCTTGGTGGTAAAGAACGGCTTGCCGATCTGCTCGGCGATGGCCAGCGGCACACCGGCGCCGTGGTCGCGAATACTGATGGTGAGGTTCTCCTCGTCCCAGTCGAGTCGCACTTCCAGGCCCTCGGGGCAGGCGTCGGCGGCGTTGTTCAACAGGTTGAGCAGGGCCTGGGTCAGGTCAGGTGGTGGCGCCAGGCGCGGCACCTCGCCCTGGCCCAGGCGCTGGAAGCGGTAACTGGCCTCCGGGCGCATCAGGTGCCAGCGGTTCAGCGCCTCGTCGAGCCAGACGGTGACGTCCTGCATCTCCACCGCCAGCCGGCGATTGGCCTCGGCGGCGCGCACCAGTTGCTGCAGGGTTTCCTTGCACAGCTTGACCTGGTCCTGGAGCACGCTCAGGTCATCCTGCAGCAGCGGGTCCGGATGGTCCTGGCGCATCTCCTTGAGCAGCACGCTCATGGTTGCCAGCGGAGTGCCCAGTTCGTGGGCAGCACCGGCTGCCTGGGTGGCCACGGCGAGCAATTGCTGGTCGCGCAGGCCTTCCTCGCGGCGCAGGGCGCGCAACTCTTCCTGGCGACGCAACTCCTCGGCCATCTTCGCGGCAAAGAAGGTGATCACCGCGGCGGCCAGGGCGAAGCTCAGCCACATGCCGTAGATCTGCAGTTTCTCCCGCGAGATCGGGAAGGTTTCCAGCGGATAGAACTGCACCAGCAGCAAGGTGTACAGCACCAGCGCAACACCGGAGAGCACCAGCGAGAAACGCCAGGGCAAGGTCACCGCGGCAATGGTCAGCGGCACCAGGTAATAGGAAACGAAGGGGTTGGTCGAACCGCCGGAGAAGTACAGCAGCGCGCTATGGATAAACAGGTCGCAGGCCAGTTGCACGGCGTATTCGAGTTCGGTGACCGGCCAGGTGGTGCGCAGGCGCACGACGGTGAAGGCACACAGCACCGCAGAGCAGACCAGCGTGGTCCACAGTTGCAGCCAGGGCAACGGCAGCAGTTCGAAGCCGTAGGCTATGCCTACCGAACCGGCCTGTGCAGCCAGCACCAGGATACGGATGAACGTCAGGCGCCAAAGGTTCTGGCGAGTCGCGGACAGCAATTGAAAGGGGGCGAGCATGAGCTCTCCTGATGAGCGCTCCAGGCGGACCTCCACGAGTATACCGAAGCCGGGCGCCTGGCAGGCAAAAGTGCGGCAAACGGCCACATCTCCCGCAACAGCTCCTTGCATATGTATAGAAGTTGTAATTGGGTGAACCCGGATATAAAAGCTAGAGTCTGATGGATTCACGCGACATCGCCCGGCGATCATCGCGTCCCGTATCTCAAGGAGTCTCTATGCAACGGTTCACTCGCAGCGCCACCCTGATCGCCCTCAGCACCGCCACCCTGGCCAGCCTGCCGGCGCTGGCTGCCGATGAGCTTCATTACAACCAGGTCTCCCTGCGTGCCGAAGCCAGCCAGGAAGTGGCGCGCGACCTGATGATCGTCACCTTGTACACCGAGGCGCAGAACGCCGACCCGGCCAAGCTTGCCGCACAGATCACCACCACCATGAACAAGGCCCTCGGCCAGGCCCGGGAAGTCAAGGAAGTGACCCTGCGCCAGGGCTCGCGCAACAGCTACCCGATCTACGACAGCAAGTCCCAGAAGATCACCGGCTGGCAGGAGCGCGCCGAACTGCGCCTGGAAAGCGCGGACTTCGCCGCCCTGTCCAAATTGACCGGCGACCTGATGCAGACCCTGAAGATGGACAGCATGAACTTCTCCATCTCCAACACGGCGCGCAAGACCAGCGAAGACGCCCTGGTCAAGGATGCGGTCAGCGCCTTCAAGGCCCGCGCCCAGATCGCCACCGAGGCCCTCGGCGGCAAGAGCTACAAGATCGTCAACCTGAACCTCAACAGCGGCGGTTATCCACAGCCCTACGCCCGTGCGCCGATGATGATGAAGGCGGCGGCCATGGATTCGGCGCCGGCACCAGAAGTCGAGGCCGGCACCAGCGAAGTGAAGATGAGCGCCGACGGTGTGATCGAAGTCCTGCAATAAGCCGGTTGAAAGCCCTCACAAGTGCTTTCTAAGCGGCCTGGAACGGCGGTAACCTCGGTGACCGCCGTTTTTTTTCGCCCGTTGAAAGCATTCCCAGGGGACTCCATGGAAAGAACCGTATTCAAACCGCTGCTCCTTGCCGCCGGCCTGCTGGCCTGTGCACCGCTGGCCCAGGCCGCCAGCACCCTGGTCTACTGCTCGGAAGCCAGCCCGGCCGGCTTCGACCCCAGCCAGTACACCAGCGGCACCGATTTCGATGCATCGGCAGAAACCGTGTTCAACCGCCTGACCCAGTTCAAGCGCGGCGGCACCGAAGTCGAACCCGGCCTGGCGACGAGCTGGGAAGTCTCCCCGGATGGCCTGGCCTACACCTTCCACCTGCGCCCAGGCGTGAAGTTCCACACAACCGACTACTTCACCCCGAGCCGCGACTTCAACGCCGACGACGTGCTGTTCACCTTCAATCGCCTGCTCGACAAGGACATGCCGTTCCGCAAGGCCTACCCCTCCGAGTCGCCGTACTTCACCGACATGGGCCTGGACACCACGATCAAGAGCGTCGAGAAACTCGACGACAAGACCGTGCGCTTCAACCTGAACAATGTCGATGCGGCCTTCGTGCAGAACCTGGCGATGAGTTTCGCCTCGATCCAGTCCGCCGAGTACGCCGCCAAGCTGCTCAAGGAAGGCAAGGCCGAGGAACTCAACCAGAAACCGGTGGGCACCGGGCCGTTCGTGTTCAAGCGCTACCAGAAGGATGCGCAGATTCGCTACGCCGCCAACAAGGCCTACTGGAAGCCCGAGGACGTCAAGCTCGACAACCTGGTCTTCGCCATCACCCCGGACGCCGCCGCCCGCCTGCAGAAGCTCAAGGCCGGTGAATGCCAGGTGAGCGGCTACCCGCGTCCGGCCGATATCGAGGTGATGAAACAGGACCCGAACCTGCAGGTGCTGCAGCAGGCCGGTTTCAACCTCGGCTTCCTGGCCTACAACGTGACCCACAAGCCGCTGGACCAGCTCAAGGTCCGCCAGGCGCTGGACATGGCCATCGACAAGCCGGCGATCATCAAGGCGGTGTACCAGGGTGCCGGGCAACTGGCGCAGAACGCCCTGCCGCCGGCGCAATGGTCGTTCGACCCGAACATCAAGGACGCGCCCTACGACCCGACCAAGGCCAAGGCACTGTTGAAGGAAGCCGGTGTCGCGCCCGGCACCAGCATCGACCTTTGGGCGATGACCGTACAGCGGGCGTCCAACCCGAACGCACGGATGTCGGCGCAGATGATCCAGCAGGATTGGGCCAAGGTCGGGATCAAGGCCAACATCGTCAGCTACGAATGGGGCGAGTACATCAAGCGCGCCAAGAATGGCGAGCATGACGTGATGATCTATGGCTGGACCGGCGACAACGGTGACCCGGACAACTGGCTCGGCGTGCTGTACAGCTGCGCCGCAGTCAAGGGCAGCAACTACGCCAAGTGGTGCAACCCGGACTACGACAAACTGGTGCAGAAGGCCAAGCTCTCCAGCAACCGCGACGAGCGGGTGAAGCTCTACCAGCAGGCGCAGGAAATCCTCAAGCAACAGGTACCGATCACGCCGATCGCCAACTCGACGGTGTTCCAGCCGCTGCGCAAGGAAGTGCACGACTTCAAGATCAGCCCATTCGGCCTGACACCCTTCTACGGCGTGAGTCTGGATAAGTAACACCCCGCCCCAACCGGGTGCGCCAGAAGCCCCGGTTGCCCGCTCGCAGTGCACCGTTTGCACCGGAAAAACCCGATGCAAACGGTCAAATGCGTCAATATTTATACAAATGCGACATTCGTGTACGTTCGTGCCACACTTTGAGACTTGCGGCCTCTCTGCATCTTGCAATGGGTACAGGGCCTGCATAAGTATCCGCAGGTCGACTCACGAGGTCGTCCTCACAACCAAAAATGACAACAAATCATGAGGCCACCAATGCTTAAAAAAGCAGTCATTCCGTTTTTAGTTGGCGCAGGCCTCCTGGCCAGCGCACCGTTCGCCCTCGCAGCGACCAACCTGGTGTACTGCTCCGAAGGGAGCCCGGCCGGTTTCGATCCAGGCCAATACACCGCCGGAACCGACTTCGATGCCTCTGCCGAAACCGTCTTCAACCGTCTGAGCCAGTTTGAACGTGGCGGCACCGCCGTGATTCCTGGCCTGGCGACCAGTTGGGACATTTCGCCCGATGGCCTGACCTACACCTTCCACCTGCGTGAAGGGGTCAAGTTCCACACCACCGACTACTTCAAGCCGACGCGCAACTTCAACGCCGACGACGTGCTGTTCACCTTCAACCGCATGCTCGACAAGGACATGCCGTTCCGCAAGGCGTACCCGACCGAATTCCCGTACTTCACCGACATGGGGATGGACACCAACATCGCCAAGGTGGAAAAACTCGACGACCATACCGTCAAGTTCACCCTCAAGACCGTCGACGCCGCCTTCATCCAGAACCTGGCCATGAGCTTCGCCTCGATCCAGTCCGCCGAGTATGCCGACAAGCTGCTCAAGGAAGGCAAGGCCAGCGACATCAACCAGAAACCGATCGGCACCGGCCCGTTCGTGTTCAAGAGCTACCAGAAAGACTCCAACATCCGCTACACCGGGAACAAGGACTACTGGAAGCCTGAAGACGTCAAGATCGACAACCTGATCTTCGCCATCACCACCGACGCCTCGGTGCGGATGCAGAAGCTCAAGAAGAACGAGTGCCAGGTCAGCGTCTATCCGCGCCCGGCCGACCTCGCGCCGCTCAAGGCCGACCCGAAACTGCAGATGCCAAGCCAGGCCGGTTTCAACCTGGGCTACATCGCCTATAACGTGATGCCGGTACTCAAGGGTGAAACCGCCGCCAACCCACTGGCCGACCTGCGTGTTCGCCAGGCGCTGGACATGGCCGTGAACAAGCCGCAGATCATCGAATCGGTGTACCAGGGCGCCGGCCAGCTGGCCGTCAACGCCATGCCGCCGACCCAATGGTCCTACGACACCACCATCAAGGATGCCAAGTACGACCCTGAGAAAGCCAAGCAGCTGCTCAAGGAAGCGGGCATCAAGGAAGGTACCGAGATCAAGCTGTGGGCCATGCCGGTCCAGCGTCCGTACAACCCGAACGCCAAGCTGATGGCCGAAATGCTCCAGTCCGACTGGAAGAACATCGGCTTGAACGTGAAGATCGTCAGCTACGAGTGGGGCGAGTACCTCAAGCGTGCCAAGGCTGGCGAGCAACAAGCCATGATCATCGGCTGGAGCGGTGACAACGGTGACCCGGACAACTGGCTGAACGTGCTGTTCGGCTGTGATGCCATCAACGGCAACAACTTCTCGAAGTACTGCACACCGAAGTACGACGGTCTGATGAAAGAGGCCAAGTCGACCTCCGACCAGGCCAAGCGCACCGAGCTGTACAAGCAGGCCCAGCACATCCTCAAGGATGACGTCCCGTATACACCTATCGCGCACTCGACGGTGTATCAACCCATGAGCGCTACCGTGAAAGACTTCAAGATCAGCCCGTTCGGCTTGAACTCGTTCTACGGCGTCAGCGTCAGCAAGTAAGGTCACGCGCAGGTGACGGGCGTCATACGTCACCTGCGCGCTACCCGCCAGAATTGCAGGAATTGCCCTCTCGCTGAGTGTCCGACCTAGGAAGGATGAGTCAGAAGCGCAGTTATTTCCTACAACTCTCTCAGGCTCTACGCATTTACCGCAGTGACTTGGCGCCATAACGTCGGGACATCACTGACAAATGCTGACGAGCGGCACTGCTGCATTCGACTGACTGGGTTGGTGATGTTTCCATGTAGCACGACATGGCAATTGCTCACCGACGACAAAAAAAATGGATTGGGACCGTCATGCGCCATACCTTCGCTTTATCCGCTTTTATCGGCACTGCCCTGCTGGCCGGCGCCTCCTGCGCCCAGGCGGCTGGCAGCCTGGTGTTCTGCTCCGAGGGCAGCCCCGCCGGGTTCGACACTGCGCAGTACACCGCCGCTACCGACAATGATGCCGCCGAGCCGATCTACAACCGGCTGGTGGAGTTCGTACGGGGCGAGACGACTGTCGCACCGGCGCTGGCCAAGAGCTGGGATATTTCGCCGGATGGCCTGGTATACACCTTCCACCTGCGTGAAGGCGTGAAGTTCCACACCACCAAGTATTTCACCCCGCATCGTGACTTCGATGCCGACGACGTGCTGTTCACCTTCAACCGCATGCTCGATCCCGAACACCCGTTCCGCAAGGCCTACCCCACCGAGTTCCCCTACTTCACCGGGATGAGCCTGAACAAGAATATCGCCAAGGTCGAAAAGACCGGGCCGTTGACCGTGGTCATGACCCTCAACAGCGTCGACGCCGCGTTCATCCAGAACATCGCCATGAACTTCGCCTCGATCCTCTCCGCCGAGTATGCCGAGCAGCTGCTCAAGGCCGGCACTCCGAGCGACATCAACCAGCAGCCCATCGGCACCGGGCCGTACGTGTTCCAGCGGTACCAGAAAGATACGCAGATCCGCTACGCCGCCAACAAGCAATATTGGGACCCGAGCCAGGTCAAGCTTGACCAGTTGATCTTCTCGATCAACACCGACGCCTCGGTGCGCGTGCAAAAGCTCAAGCGCAACGAATGCCAGGTGACGCTGCACCCACGTCCGGCCGATGTCGCGGGCCTAAAGAGCGATCCCAAGCTGCAGGTGATCGAGAAACCCGGTTTCAACCTCGGCTACATCGCCTACAACACCCGCCACAAGCCATTCGACCAGCTCGAAGTGCGCCAGGCGCTGGACATGGCGGTGAACAAGCCGAGTATCCTCAACGCCGTCTACCAGGGCGCGGGTCAATTGGCGGTCAACGCCATGCCACCGACCCAGTGGTCCTATGACGACAGCATCAAGGACACCGCCTATAACCCGGAAAAGGCCAGGGAGTTGCTCAAGGCCGCCGGTGTCAAGGAAGGTACCGAGATCACCCTGTGGGCCATGCCCGTCCAGCGCCCGTACAACCCCAACGCCAAGCTGATGGCCGAAATGCTCCAGGCCGACTGGGCGAAAATCGGCCTCAAGGTGAAGATCGTCAGCTACGAATGGGGCGAGTACATCAAGCGCACCAAGAATGGCGAGCACGATATCAGCCTGATCGGCTGGACCGGCGACAATGGCGACCCGGACAACTGGCTCGGCACCCTCTACAGCTGTGACGCGATTGGCGGCAACAACTACTCCATGTGGTGCGACCCGCAATACGACAAGCTGATCAAGCAGGCCAAGATCGTCACTGATCGCGACCAGCGCACCGTGCTCTACAAACAGGCCCAGCAGTTGCTCAAGCAACAGGTGCCTATCACCCCGATCGCCCACTCGACCGTCAACCAGCCGTTAAGCACCAAGGTCCGGGACTTCAAGGTCAGCCCCTTTGGTCGCAACGCGTTCTCGGGCGTCAGTATCGAACAATAAAAACCGTAACCCACGCGCTGGGGGCGAATTTCGCCCCCACGCAATCTTGCAGCCGAAATTCGGCGAACCACTGCCAAGCAAACGTTTGCGAAAAAAAATAAAAGAGTTCACCACCAATAACCGGCCCACCCAAAAAAAGCCGGTATCAAAAAAAGAAAGAAAGGAGCTTTACCTTGAAACTCTCTCAGAAAGCGTTATTAGCCTTAGCAATCAGTAGTGCCAGCCTGATGGCCCATGCGGAATCCCAGAGCCAGGAATTCATTCCGACCGGCATCAACACCAGCAATGCCCAGAGTGAAGCCAAGGGTTTCATCGATGGCCAGAGCCTGGGTGGCACTACCCGTAACTGGTACGCCAACGAATTGAAACGCCGTGACGATCGTTTCTCCTACAAGAAGGGCGGCGACACCCCGACCCCAACTCCACGTCGTATCAACTGGGTCCAGGGCACCATCCTCAACTACACCTCGGGCTTCACCCAGGGCACCGTGGGCGTCAGCACCGAAGTCGCGGCCTACAACGCCATCGCCCTGGACCGTGACCGCAAGGACATGGCCGGCGGCTCCAACCGTACCCTGACCCACAGCGACGGTGACGCCGTCGGCCAGTGGAGCAAACTGGGCCTGGCCAACGTCAAGTTCCGCGTGTCGAACACCACTCTGACCGCCGGCCGCCAGAATTTCAGCACCCCGATCGTCGACACCATCGGCAACCGTGCCCTGCCTTCCAGCTTCGAAGGCGTGAGCCTGCACAGCGAAGAGCTGAACAACCTGTCCTTCGACGTCGCCACCTTCGACCGCGTATCGCCACGGACCGAGCAGAGCCTGTCGAAATTCCGCTCCGAGTACACCAACAACGGTGCCGAAACCGACCACGTGAACACCGCCGGCATCAACTACCAACCGTTCAAGAGCCTGAAGACCAGTCTCTACGGCGCTCACGTCGAAGACTTCTGGAACCAGTACTACTTCGGCGCCACCCACGACCTGGGTGACAGCTCGATCCTGGCCCTGACCACTGGCCTGAACTACTACAAGACCGTCGACACCGGCAAAAAGAAGATGGGTGAGATCGACAACGACACCTACTCGCTGTCGTTCGGCCTGACCCACCAGGCCCACAGCCTGACCGTCTCCTACCAGGCGGTGAACGGTAACGAGTACTTCGATTACCTGCACGAAACCAACGGCATCTACCTGGCCAACTCCCTGCTGTCGGACTTCAACGGCCCGAACGAGAAGTCCCTGCAGATCGCCTACGGTCTCAATATGGCCGAATACGGCGTGCCAGGCCTGAAGTTCAACATCTACCAGGCTCGTGGCTGGGGCATCGACGGTACCCACTACACCGGCACCGCCTACGATGTGCGCAACATGAACGGCGAGCATCACTACGAATACGGCATCGGCGCCTCCTACGCCGTACAAAGCGGCCCGCTGAAAGCCACCGCCATCCGTGCCACCTACACCACTCACCGCGCGTCGGAAAACCAGGCCGACGGCAACCTCAACGAGTTCCGCCTGGTCACCACCATCCCATTCAAGATTCTCTGATTGCAGTAACTGACGACGTTAGGGCCGACTCGACGAATCGGCCCTAACGACTAATCTGGCTCAATTGATTACGGAGGGTTCATATGAAAATGCTTCCCCTGCGAGCGGCCGTCGCAGCCTGCTTGCTGACCGCAGCCATCGGCGTTTCGGCAAAACCCTTGGTGGTCTGCACCGAAGCCAGTCCGGAAGGTTTCGATCCGGTGCTGTACACCACCGCCGTCACTTCCGACGCGGCGGCCGAGACCCTGTTCAACCGCCTGGTGGACTTCAAGCCGGGCACCGCCGAGATCCAGCCGGCCCTGGCCGAAAGCTGGGAGATCAGCCCCGACGGCCTGCAGTACACCTTCCATCTGCGCAAGGGCGTCAAGTTCCACACCACCGATTACTTCAAGCCGACCCGCGAACTCAATGCCGACGATGTGCTCTGGAGCTTCCAGCGCCAGCTGGACCCGAATCATCCGTGGCACAAGCAGTCCCCGGTGGGCTACCCGTACTTCGAGAGCATGGACTTCCAGAACCTGCTCAAGAGCGTCGAGAAAGTCGACGACATGACCGTACGTTTCACCCTGTCGCGTCCCGAGGCACCGTTCCTGCTTGACCTGGGCATGGCCTTCACCTCGATCCACTCGGCCGAATACGCCGGCCAGTTGCTCAAGGCCGGCAAGCTGGACGAACTGAACGCCAAGCCGATCGGCACCGGCCCCTTCATTTTCCAGCGCTACGCCAAGGACGCCCAGGTACGCTACAAGGCCAACCCGGACTATTTCCGCGGCAAGCCACCGGCCGAAGTGCTGGTGTTCGCCATCACCCCGGACAACAACACCCGCCTGCAGAAACTGCGCGCCAACGAGTGCCAGGTGGCGCTGTATCCGAAGCCGGATGACGTGCCGAGCATCCAGGCCGACCCGAACCTGCAAGTGGTCAGCATGGCGGCGATGGCCACCGGCTACACCGCCATCAACACCGAACACAAGTACCTGAGCGATGTGCGGGTACGCCGGGCCATCGAGCTGGCCCTGGACAAGCAGACCTACGTCGACACGCTCTACGGCAAGGGTAACGCGATCGCTGCGGTCAACCCCTACCCGCCGACCCTGCTGGGCTACAACGACAAGCTGAAGAACCCGCCACAGGACCTGGAAAAGGCCCGCGCCCTGCTCAAGGAAGCCGGTGTTCCCGAAGGCACGGTCTTCACCCTGTACACCCGCAACGGCGGCGGCCCGACCAACCCGAACCCGCAACTGGGCGCGCAACTGATCCAGTCGGACCTGGCCAAGGTCGGCATCAAGGTCGACATCCGCGTGATGGAATGGGCCGAAATGCTCAAGCGCGCGAAAAAGGGCGAGCATGACATGGTGTCTGCCGGCTGGAGCGGCGACAACGGCGACCCGGACAACTTCCTCAGCCCGCTGATGAGTTGCGAAGCCGCCAAAAACGGCGAAAACTACAGCCGTTCGTGCAACCCGCAACTCCAGGCGCTGATCGACCAGGCCCGTGCCAAGACGGAACCGGCCGAGCGCGCTGCACTCTACGAAAAAGCCCTGGAAATCCTGCACGACCAAGTCCTCTGGGTCGATCAGGCACATCCCAAGATGTTTACCGCCATGCGCAAGAACGTAGAGGGTTATCACATTAACCCGCTGTCCACCAATAACTTCGCCACGACCCAGGTGAAGTAGAAAAATACGCAGGAAGCGGCCCTACCAGGGGCCGCGACCGGCACGCCTAACCGGCTGATGAGGTACACAACAAGATGTTTAGTTTTATTGCCCGCCGACTGGGGTTGTTGATCCCCACGTTTTTCGGCATCACGCTGCTGACCTTCGCGCTGATTCGCATGATCCCTGGCGACCCCGTGGAAGTCATGATGGGCGAGCGTCGGGTCGACCCGCAGATGCACGCCCAGGCGATGGAACGCCTTGGCCTGAACAAGCCGCTCTATGAACAATACATCGACTACGTGGGCAAGCTTGCCCATGGCGATCTCGGTGAATCCCTGCGCACCCGCACCGGTGTCTGGACCGAATTCACCGCGCTGTTCCCGGCGACCCTGGAACTGTCCATGTCCGCCCTGCTGTTCGCCGGCGTCTTCGGCCTGCTGGCCGGGGTGATCGCCGCGCTCAAGCGAGGCTCACTGTTCGACCACGGGGTCATGGGCATCTCCCTCGCGGGCTACTCCATGCCGATTTTCTGGTGGGGCCTGATCCTGATCATGTTCTTCTCGGTCGCCCTGGGCTGGACCCCGGTGTCCGGGCGCATCGACCTGCTGTACGACATCGAGCCGAAGACCGGCTTCATGTTGATCGACACCCTGCTCAGCGACGAACCGGATGCGTTCTGGGACGCCCTGCACCACATGATCCTGCCGTCCATCGTGCTCGGTACCATCCCGCTGGCGGTGATCGCCCGGATGACCCGCTCGTCGATGCTCGAAGTCCTGCGCGAAGACTACATCCGTACCGCCCGCGCCAAGGGCATGTCGCCAGCCCGCGTGGTGTTCGTCCACGGCCTGCGCAACGCACTGATCCCGGTACTGACCGTGATGGGCCTGCAGGTCGGCACACTGCTGGCCGGTGCGGTCCTGACCGAAACCATTTTCTCCTGGCCCGGCATCGGCAAATGGCTGATCGAAGCCATCGGCGCCCGGGACTATCCGGTGGTGCAGAACGGCATCCTGTTGATTGCCTGCATCGTGATCCTGGTCAACTTCGTGGTGGACATCCTCTACGGCTTTGCCAACCCACGTATCCGTCACCAGCGCTGAGAGCCTATTCATGAGTACTCCAATCTCCTCAGCAGCAGTCGACCAGAGCCTGCTGTACCCATCGCCCTACAAGGAATTCTGGCAGGCCTTCGCCAAGAACAAGGGCGCCGTTGCCGGCCTGCTGTTCATGCTGCTGGTGGTCTTCTGCGCGATCTTCGCCCCCTGGGTTTCGCCACACGATCCGAGCGAACAGTTCCGTGACTTCCTGCTGACCCCGCCGTCCTGGCTCGAAGGCGGCCAGACCCAGTTCCTGCTGGGTACCGACGAACTGGGTCGCGACCTGCTGTCGCGGCTGATCCAGGGCTCGCGCCTGTCGCTGCTGATCGGCCTGTCCTCGGTGGTGATGTCGCTGATCCCCGGTATCCTGATGGGCCTGCTGGCCGGCTTCTTCCCGCGCATCCTCGGCCCGACCATCATGCGCCTGATGGACATCATGCTCGCCCTGCCGTCGCTGCTGCTGGCCGTGGCGATCGTCGCCATCCTCGGCCCAGGCCTGATCAACACCGTGATCGCCATCGCCATCGTCTCGCTGCCGTCCTACGTGCGCCTGACCCGTGCCGCGGTGATGGGTGAACTGAACCGCGACTACGTGACCGCCGCCCGCCTGGCCGGTGCCGGCCTGCCCCGCCTGATGTTCATCACCGTGCTGCCCAACTGCATGGCACCGCTGATCGTCCAGGCGACCCTGAGTTTCTCCTCGGCCATCCTCGACGCGGCCGCCCTGGGCTTCCTCGGCCTCGGCGTACAACCGCCGACCCCGGAGTGGGGCACCATGCTGGCCTCGGCCCGCGACTACATCGAACGCGCCTGGTGGGTGGTGAGCCTGCCCGGCCTGACCATTTTGCTCAGCGTGCTGGCAATCAACCTGATGGGCGACGGCCTGCGCGACGCGCTGGACCCGAAACTCAAGAATGCCGCCTGAGGAGATTCCCATGTCACTGCTAGAAATCAAGAATCTCAATGTCCGCTTCGGCGACAAGAACGCCGTACCCGTGGTCGATGGCCTCGACCTGAGCGTGAACAAGGGCGAAGTCCTGGCCATCGTCGGCGAGTCGGGTTCGGGTAAATCCGTGACCATGATGGCGCTGATGGGCCTGATCGATCACCCCGGCATCGTCACCGCCGACGCCTTGCGCTTCGACGGCAAAGACATGCTCAGCCTCAACGCCCGCCAGCGCCGGCAGATCGTCGGCAAGGACCTGGCGATGGTCTTCCAGGACCCGATGACCGCGCTGAACCCCAGCTACACCGTGGGTTTCCAGATCGAGGAAGTCCTGCGCCTGCACCTGAAAATGTCTGGCAAGCAGGCGCGCAAGCGGGCCATCGAACTGCTGGAGAAAGTCGAGATTCCGGGCGCCGCGAGCCGCATGGACGCCTACCCGCACCAGTTGTCCGGTGGCATGAGCCAGCGCGTGGCGATTGCCATGGCAATCGCTGGCGAGCCGAAGCTGCTGATCGCCGACGAACCGACCACCGCCCTGGACGTGACCATCCAGGCGCAGATCATGGACCTGCTGATCAACCTGCAGCAGGAACAGAACATGGGCCTGGTGCTGATCACCCACGACCTCGCGGTCGTGGCGGAAACCGCCCAGCGGGTCTGCGTGATGTACGCCGGCCAAGCCGTGGAAGTCGGCCAGATTCCTGGCTTGTTCGACATCCCCGCGCACCCCTACAGCGAAGCGCTGCTCAAGGCGATTCCGGAACACAGCCTCGGCGCCGAGCGCCTGTCGACCCTGCCGGGCATCGTGCCCGGTCGCTACGACCGGCCGCAGGGCTGCCTGCTGTCGCCGCGCTGCCCGTACGTGCAGGAAAGCTGCCGTCAGCAACGCCCAAGCCTGGACCCGAAAGCCCATAGCCTCGCCCGTTGCTTCTACCCGCTGAACCAGGAGGTGGCGTAATGGCCGTCGTTCTTACCGCCCGCGACCTCACCCGTCACTACGAAGTCTCCCGTGGCCTGTTCAAGGGCCACGCCACCGTGCGCGCGCTCAACGGCGTGTCCTTCGAACTGGAAGCCGGCAAGACCCTCGCCGTGGTTGGCGAGTCGGGCTGTGGCAAGTCCACCCTGGCCCGCGCCCTGACCCTGATCGAGGAGCCGTCCTCCGGCTCGCTGAAAATCGCCGGGCAGGAAGTTGCCGGGGCCGACAAGGCCCAGCGCAAGCAACTGCGCAAGGACGTGCAGATGGTGTTCCAGAGCCCGTACGCCTCGCTCAATCCACGGCAGAAGATCGGCGACCAGCTCGGCGAGCCGCTGCTGATCAACACCAGGCTGTCGGCCGCCGAACGCCGCGAGAAAGTCCAGGCGATGATGAAGCAGGTGGGCCTGCGCCCCGAGCATTACCAGCGCTACCCGCACATGTTTTCCGGTGGCCAGCGCCAGCGGATCGCCCTCGCCCGGGCGATGATGCTGCAGCCCAAGGTGCTGGTGGCGGACGAACCGACCTCGGCCCTCGACGTGTCGATCCAGGCCCAGGTGCTTAACCTGTTCATGGATCTGCAGCAGGAGTTCAACACTGCCTACGTGTTCATCTCCCACAACCTGGCGGTGGTGCGCCACGTCGCCGACCAGGTGCTGGTGATGTACCTCGGGCGCCCGGCGGAAATGGGTCCCAAGGAAGACATCTACGAGCGTCCGCTGCACCCCTACACCCAGGCGCTGCTGTCGGCGACCCCGGCGATCCACCCGGACCCGCTGAAGCCGAAAATCAAGATCGCCGGCGAACTGCCCAACCCGCTCAACCCGCCGAGCGGCTGCGCGTTCCACAAGCGTTGCCCGTATGCGACCGAGCGTTGCGGCACCGAATTGCCGGAGTTGCGTCAGGTCGATACTCGCCAGGTCGCCTGCCACTACGCCGAGCAGTTCCTGTAAGGCGCAAAAAAGCGCTCTCCTGAACCCGCGAGAACGCTGAAATCGATGGGCCCCGCCCCTTCTGCCAGGTTGCGCATCGACCAGGCAGAAGGGGCTTTTTCATGGTCCAGGTAAAACCCTGGTCCATCCCTCCCGGAAAAGAAAAAACCCCGCTGCCAGGCAGCGGGGTCTTCAGTGCTTCACCTTCGCCGACGACGAATCAATGATGCTCGCGGGTCGCGCGGAATTTCACATCAGGCCAGCGCTCTTCCATCAGCGCCAGGTTGACCCGGGTCGGGGCCAGGTAGGTCAGGTGACCACCGCCGTCCACCGCCAGGTTCTCCACGGCCTTGTTGCTGAATTCCTCGAGTTTCTTCTTGTCGCTGCAATCGATCCAGCGCGCGGACCACACGGTGATCGGCTCGTAGGAGCACTCGACCTTGTATTCCTCCTTCAGGCGGCTGGCGACCACATCGAACTGCAGCACACCGACCGCGCCAAGGATGATGTCGTTGCTGCGCTCGGGGAAGAACACCTGGGTCGCGCCCTCTTCCGCCAGCTGCTGCAGGCCCTGGCGCAACTGCTTGGACTTGAGCGGGTCGCGCAGGCGCACGCGGCGGAACAGCTCCGGGGCGAAGTGCGGGATACCGGTGAAGCCCAGTGCCTCGCCCTCGGTGAAGGTGTCACCGATCTGGATGGTGCCGTGGTTGTGCAGGCCGATGATGTCGCCAGCGTAGGCTTCTTCCAGTTGCTCACGCTCGGAGGAGAAGAAGGTCAGCGCGTCACCGATGCGCACGTCCTTGCCGGTCCGCACGTGGCGCATCTTCATCCCCTTGTCGTACTTGCCGGAGCAGATGCGCATGAAGGCGATACGGTCGCGGTGCTTGGGGTCCATGTTCGCCTGGATCTTGAACACGAAGCCTGTGAACTTCTCCTCAACCGGCTCCACCGAACGCTCGTTGGCAACACGGGCCAGCGGCATCGGTGCCCAGTCGACCACCGCATCGAGCACATGGTCGACACCGAAGTTGCCCAGTGCGGTACCGAAGAACACCGGGGTCATGTGGCCGCTGAGAAACTCTTCCTGGTTGAACTCGTGGCAGGCGCCCTGCACCAGTTCCAGCTGTTCGAGGAAACGATCGTACTCGTCGCCCAGGTGCGCGCGGGCCTCCGGCGAGTCGAGTTTCTCGATGATCTTCACCTCGGTACGTTCATGACCATGACCGGGGGTGTAGACAATGATGTAGTCGCCCGCCAGGTGATACACGCCCTTGAAGTCGCGGTAGCAGCCGATCGGCCAGGTGATCGGCGCGGCCTTGATCTTCAGGACCGCCTCGATCTCGTCGAGCAGTTCGATCGGGTCGCGGATATCGCGGTCGAGCTTGTTGATGAAACTGACGATCGGCGTATCGCGCAGGCGGCAGACATCCATCAGGGCGATGGTCCGCGGCTCAACGCCCTTACCGCCGTCGAGCACCATCAGCGCCGAGTCGACGGCGGTCAGGGTCCGGTAGGTGTCTTCGGAGAAGTCTTCGTGGCCGGGGGTATCGAGCAGGTTGATCATGTGCTCGCGATACGGGAACTGCATGACCGAGGTGGTAATGGAAATACCACGCTGTTTCTCCATCTCCATCCAGTCGGAGGTGGCATGGCGGTCGGATTTACGCGACTTCACCGTACCGGCCACCGCAATCGCCTTGCCCATCAGCAAGAGTTTTTCGGTGATGGTGGTTTTACCCGCATCCGGGTGGGAAATGATGGCGAAGGTGCGGCGTTTCGCGACTTCGGCGGCCTGGTTGGTCATGGGAAATCGCCTGACAGGTGATTCAAAAAAGGGCGCAGATTATAGACCAGACTGCACTCCAGCGGCCACCGCCAGCCCGACCGTTGCCCTGCATCGCCATCACTGCGAGATGGCCAAATGCTGCCAATTGCGGAACCTTTTAAACATCGCAGGCGTCCACTCCCCTGTCATGACCTTTCGTCAGGTGTAGAAAAATCAGTCAGTTAGCCTGACGAGGGCGGCGCTCATGGCTTCTTCCGCAGCCGTTTATCGGCCGGGACGAAGCTGCTCTTCGCGAACACTTTTCCGGCAGCCAGGAATGGCGGTGCCTCACGGGGAAGTGTTCGCCGACCGAAAAAAAGGAGTCCATCTGTGGCTAATCGCTATGGCAAGGGGCTTATGGGAGGTGCGATCGTGATCGCCCTCCTTGCCCTGTTGATCCACTGGATCGGCATCAGCACGATCGAGCACTACCAGGCCGATCTGTGGTTCTACCTGCAAGCGCACCTCTTCCTGGTGCTCGCCTCGATGTTCGCGGCGCTTGTCGTCGGCATCCCTGCCGGCATCCTGCTCAGTCGTCCGGCCATGGCCACGCGCGCCGAACGCTTCATGCAGGTGTTCAATATCGGCAATACCGTACCGCCCCTGGCCGTCCTGGCGATTGCCCTGGGGATTCTCGGCATCGGCGCCGGCCCGGCGATCTTCGCACTGTTCCTCGCCTCGCTGCTGCCCATCGTGCGCAACACCTATGAAGGCCTGAAGAACGTCGAGGGCTCGCTCAAGGAAGCCGCCACCGGCATTGGCATGACCCCACGCCAGGTGCTCTGGAAAGTCGAATTGCCCAACGCCGTACCGATCATCGTCGGTGGCGTGCGAATCGCCCTGGCCCTCAACGTCGGTACCGCGCCGCTGGCGTTCCTGATCGGCGCCAACAGCCTGGGCAGCCTGATCTTCCCCGGCATCGCCCTGAACAACCAGCCGCAGTTGATCCTCGGTGCCGCCTGCACCGCGCTGCTGGCCCTGCTGCTCGACGCCCTGGTGACCCTGGCCAGCCGCCTCTGGCTGGAACGCGGGCTGCGCCCGGCCTGAGCAAAGGAAAAGACATGAAAAGATTCTGCATCCTCATCGCCTGTGCCCTGCTGTTCGCCGGCACGGCCCAGGCCGCCGACAAACCGCTGATCCGTATCGGCGCCCGGGTGTTCACCGAGCAGACCCTACTCGCCGAGATCACCTCGCAGTACCTGCGCAGCAAGGGCTACGACACCCAGGTCACTGGCGGCCTGGGCAGCAACCTGGCGCGCAGCGCCCACGAAAGCGGCCAGCTGGACATGCTCTGGGAATACACCGGCGTGTCGCTGGTGGCCTACAACCATGTGACGGAAAAACTCGATAGCGAACAGTCCTACGCTCGGGTCAAGGAACTCGACGCGAAAAAAGGCCTGGTCTGGCTCACCCCGTCGAAGTTCAGCAACACCTATGCCCTGGCCCTGCCAGAGAAAGTGGCGCAGCAATACCCACAGATCAACACCATCAGCCAATTGACCAGCGTATTGGCCAACGAAGCCGACGAACACCATCTGGTGGCCCTCGACACCGAATTCGCCAACCGTTCCGACGGACTGGAAGGCATGGTCAAGCTGTACGGCATGAACCTCGACCGTCGCACCATCCGCCAGATGGACGCCGGCCTGGTCTACACCGCGCTGCGCAACAGCCAGGTGTTCGCCGGCCTGGTCTACACCACCGACGGCCGGCTGAACGCCTTCAAGCTCAAGCTGCTCGAAGACGACAAGCACTACTTCCCGGACTACACCGCCGCCCCCGTGGTGCGCAAGGCGGTCCTCGACGCCAACCCGAAACTGGCCGCCGACCTCAAGCCGCTGGCCGAGCTGTTCGACGACGAAACCATGCGCCAGCTCAACGCCCGGGTCGACGTCAACCACGAAAGCCCCTCCGCCGTGGCCGCCGACTTCCTGCGCCAACACCCTATCCACTGAGGAGAAGACATGGACTTTATCAACGCCTTTTCCCACCTGGACTGGTCACAGGTCCTGCATCTGACCGGGCAGCACATCACCCTCGTCGGCATCGCCGTAACCCTGGCCATCCTCTTCGGCGTGCCCCTGGGCGTGCTGATGACCCGCTTCCCGACGCTGGCCGGGCCGCTGCAGGCGAGTGCCACGGTGTTGCTGACCATTCCGTCGATCGCGTTGTTCGGCCTGCTGCTGCCGTTCTACTCGAAGTTCGGCCAGGGCCTCGGCCCGCTGCCGGCGATCACGGCCGTGTTCCTCTATTCCCTGTTGCCGATCATGCGCAACACCTACCTGGCCCTGACCGGCGTCGAGCCGGGCATCCGTGAGGCCGCGCGGGGCATCGGCATGACCTTCGGCCAGCGCCTGCGCATGGTCGAACTGCCGATCGCCGTGCCGGTGATCCTCGCCGGCGTGCGCACCGCCGTGGTGATGAACATCGGCGTCATGACCATCGCCGCCACCATCGGCGCCGGCGGCCTGGGCGTACTCATCCTGGCGGCCATCAGCCGCAGCGACATGTCGATGCTGCTGGTCGGCGCCGTGCTGGTCAGCGTACTGGCCATCGTCGCCGACCTCCTGCTGCAACGCCTGCAACGCACGTTGACTCCAAAAGGACTCCTGAAATGATCGAACTTCAAGACCTGAGCAAAACCTTTCAAAGCAATGGCAAGGCGGTCAAGGCCGTCGACTCCGTGAGCCTGACCGTCAACGAAGGCGAGATCTGCGTGTTCCTCGGTCCCTCCGGTTGCGGCAAGAGCACCACGCTGAAAATGATCAACCGCCTGATCGTACCCACCTCGGGCAAGGTGCTGATCAACGGCGAGGACACCACCGAACTGGATGAAGTGACCCTGCGCCGCAACATCGGCTACGTGATCCAGCAGATCGGCCTGTTCCCGAACATGACCATCGAGGAAAACATCACCGTGGTCCCGCGCCTGCTCGGCTGGGACAAGCAGAAATGCCACGAACGGGCCCGCGAGCTGATGAGCATGATCAAGCTCGAACCCAAGCAGTACCTCAATCGTTATCCACGGGAACTGTCCGGCGGCCAGCAACAGCGCATCGGCGTGATCCGCGCGCTGGCGGCGGAGGCGCCGCTGTTGCTGATGGACGAACCGTTCGGCGCGGTCGACCCGATCAACCGGGAGATGATCCAGAACGAGTTCTTCGAGATGCAGCGGGCCCTGAACAAGACCGTGATCATGGTCAGCCACGACATCGACGAAGCCCTCAAGCTGGGTGACAAGATCGCCATTTTCCGTGGCGGCAAGCTGATCCAGATCGACCACCCGGACACCCTGCTGGCGCACCCGGCGGACGAGTTCGTCAGCAACTTCGTCGGCCAGGACAGCACCCTCAAGCGCCTGCTGCTGGTCAAGGCCGAGGACGCTGCGGACAACGCGCCATCGGTCAGCCCGCAGACGCCGGTGGCCGAGGCACTGGAACTGATGGACGAGCACGACCGCCGCTACGTGGTGGTCACCGACACCGACAACAAGGCCCTGGGCTATGTGCGTCGTCGCGACCTGCATCGCCAGAGTGGTGATTGCGGGCAGTTCCTGCGCGAGTTCAACGCCACCGCCGCCTACGATGAGCACCTGCGCATCCTGTTGTCGCGGATGTACGAGTTCAACCGTTCGTGGCTGCCGGTGATGGATGCCGAACGGGTATTCCTCGGCGAGGTGACCCAGGAATCGATCGCCGCCTACCTCAGCTCCGGGCGCTCGCGCGGGGCCAAGACCAGCATCGTTTCTCCGGCGGAGCTGGTCGAGGCGTAGGACCATCGGTCGTAGAGGGGGAACATCAGACTGTCATCCGGGTCGGTTAAATAAATGGCTGATCCGGATCACGCGACGAGCGCGTGCAAAAACGCGACATTTTTAGTTGATCTAAAGCCCCTCAAGTCCTAAAGTTCGCGCCGAACGTCCATGCTGGAAACGATCCATCCGGCTCAAGTACTGACGACGAGACAGCAAGGCCAAGGGAAACAGATCCGGGTCGTCCGAAAGCGTAGCGAGCGCAGACAAGGCAAGGCGGCGAGAGGCGAGGAAGCGGAATTTACTGATTGTAAATGAGTACTCCAAGCCTCTTGCCGACGCAGCCTTTTCAAGCGCAGCAGCTTTCGGGCGGCCCGGATGGCCTTTTTGCTTTCGGCGGCAATGCCTTGGGAAGTAGGCGAACCAAAGTGGGGATACGGAGGACGTTCATTTGCACCCATTGATAACTCACGTTTGCCACTAGGAGTCCCCCCGTATGTCGATCCAGGTCGAAGACTATTTCGCGCGCGATACTTTCAAGAAAATGAAGGCATTCGCCGACAAGCAGGAAACCCCGTTCGTGGTCATCGATACCCAGATGATCTCCCAGGCCTATGATGACCTGCGTGCCGGTTTCGAATTCGCCAAGGTCTACTACGCGGTCAAGGCCAACCCGGCAGTCGAGATCATCGACCTGCTGAACCAGAAGGGTTCGAACTTCGACATCGCCTCGATCTACGAACTGGATAAAGTGATGGGCCAGGGCGTCGGCCCCGACCGCATCAGCTACGGCAACACCATCAAGAAATCCAAGGACATCCGCTACTTCTACGAGAAAGGTGTGCGCCTGTACGCCACCGACTCGGAAGCCGACCTGCGCAACATCGCCAAGGCCGCTCCGGGTTCGAAAGTCTACGTGCGGATTCTCACCGAAGGCTCGACCACGGCCGACTGGCCGCTGTCGCGAAAGTTCGGCTGCCAGACCGACATGGCCATGGACCTGCTGATCCTTGCCCGCGACCTGGGCCTGGTGCCCTACGGCATCTCCTTCCACGTCGGCTCGCAACAGCGCGATATCAGCGTGTGGGACGCGGCAATCGCCAAGGTCAAGGTGATCTTCGAACGCCTGAAGGAAGAAGACGGCATCCACCTCCAGCTGATCAACATGGGTGGCGGTTTCCCAGCCAACTACATCACCCGGACCAACAGCCTGGAAACCTATGCCGAGGAAATTATCCGCTTCCTGAAGGAAGACTTCGGTGACGACCTGCCGGAAATCATCCTGGAGCCCGGCCGTTCGCTGATCGCCAACGCCGGTATCCTGGTCAGTGAAGTGGTGCTGGTGGCGCGCAAGTCGCGTACCGCCGTGGAGCGTTGGGTCTACACCGACGTGGGCAAGTTCTCCGGCCTGATCGAAACCACCGACGAGTCGATCAAGTTCCCGATCTGGACCGAGAAGAACGGTGAAGTGGAAGAAGTAGTGATCGCCGGCCCAACCTGCGACAGCGCCGACATCATGTACGAAAACTACAAGTACGGCCTGCCACTGAACCTGGCTGCCGGCGACCGCCTGTACTGGCTGTCCACCGGGGCCTACACCACCAGCTACAGCGCCGTCGAGTTCAACGGTTTCCCACCGCTGAAGTCGTTCTACGTGTAACGACCAGCCGTCGCGACACTCAAAGGCCCGTGCTTGTCACGGGCCTTTTTCATGGGCCTGGCTGAAGGGCCTGCAAGGCAGCCCGGTCGCTGTCATCACCCAGTTCAGCCGCGCGCCGGTGATAAGCCAGCGCCATCTCCCGAAGCCCCGGCTCTCTCGCCGCCGCCAGCGCCTGGCGACTGACCCGCAGGAACTTCAGGTTGCCCCCTTCCAGCGCCCGCTGCAGCCACTGCCGTGCCGCCTCGACCTGTCCCTGGTCAGCCAACACCGCCGCATGGCTGAACTGCCCGCGAAAATCGCCGGCCTCGGCCGAACGCCGATACCAGTCATGAGCCGCCGCCACATCGACCGGACAAAATCGTCCGTCCTCCAGATAGCGCCCGAGCAGGTTCATCGACTTGGCGTGCCCCAGCTCGGCGGCACGCCGATAACACGCCAGCGCCTGCCCCTGATCCTCGACCACCCCACGTCCGGTCGCCAGCAGGTTGGCATAGTTGTACAAACCCCAATCCAGCCCGGCCTGCGCAGCAGTCCGGTAATGCCGCGCCGCCTCCCCGGCATCGGCCGCGCAGCCCCAGCCGTGCTCCCGACAACGACCCAGCATGTTGCGCGCCAGGAGGTGACCGCCGTTGGCCGCGATCTCGAACCAGCGCTGGGCCAGCGACAGGTCCTGCTCAATGCCCTGCCCTTGCAGCAGGATCTGTCCCAACAGCGCCTGGGCGTCGATAATGCCCTCGCCGGCCGCCAACACAATGGCCTGCGCGGCGCGGGCCGGGTTGTCCTCCAGCATGAGCCTGAGTGCCTCGCCGTCGAGCACTTCCTCACGTCGCAGATCGAAGCCCATCGCCTAGCACCCGCCTCGGCAAGCCACGGACTGAATGTGTTGCGGCATGGAGCACCTGATAAAAGAGAGAGGGTCGCAATGGTATTTGATTCTTATTGCCAGTGTAAAACCATAGCCCCAGGCCTCCCGTGACACATTCGACTAGCGACATGCCACCGGATGTCTATCGCCCTGTAGCAGAATGTTTGTAAAGCGCTAACAAATATGAATTCTTCGCATTCGCAAAAACGGCATAATGCGCGCCGTAAAGAATCACTCTGATTGAGCAAGGCGGGTCACCGTGTTGAAGAAAACGCTGTTTCAACTGCACTGGCTGTTCGGCATCACCGCCGGACTGGTGCTGGCCTTCATGGGTATCACCGGTGCCATGGTGTCTTTCCAGGACGAACTGCTGCGCCTGCTCAATCCCTCGGTGCTGCAGGTCGAAGTACCCGATCACCCGGCCCTACCGCCTGCCGAACTGGTGCGCAAGCTCGAGGCCACCGAGGGCAAGAGCGTCTCGATGCTGTGGGTCGAGCCCCATGGCGATGAAGCCGGGCGCGTGTTCTTCACCGCGCCGCCAGGAGAACGCCGCGGCCAGTTGCGCTACTTCGACCCCTATACCGGCGACTACCAGGGCGAGGTCGTCGGTCAGGACTTCTTTAACCTGGTGCTGCAGTTGCACCGCGTGCTCGCCTTGGGCGATACCGGTCGGCAGATCACTGGCGCCTGCACCCTGATGCTGGTGTTCTTCTGCCTGTCCGGGCTGTACCTGCGCTGGCCGCGCAAGGCCCTCGACTGGCGCGCCTGGCTGACCCTCGACTGGGCGAAAAAGGGCCGCGCCTTCAACTGGGACCTGCACTCGGTGGCCGGCACCTGGTGCCTGGTACTCTACCTGCTATCGGCGCTGACCGGATTGTGGTGGTCCTACGAGTGGTACTCCAACGGCCTGAGCAAACTGCTGGCCGATTCGCCGGCCCAACAGCGCCGGGCCAACCGTGGCCCGGCTCCGGCAGGCCCGGCTCCGACCGCCGACTACGACGCGATCTGGGCCAGCATCCAGAAGGCTGCCGGCCCTGGCCTGAGCGCCTACAACATCCGCCTGCCACCAGTGGCCGGCCAGCCGGCGATCGTCTACTACATGCTGCAGGACTCGCCCCATGATCGCGCGCTCAACCAGATCAACCTCGACCCGGCCACCGGCGCCATCAGCGAGCACTTCCCCTACGCCGACAAGAGTTTCAAGGCGCAGTTGCTGACGAGCATCTACGCGCTGCATGTCGGCAGCTATTTCGGCCTCACCGGGCGGATCCTGCTGACCGTCTCCAGCCTGACCATGCCGCTGTTCTTCGTCACCGGCTGGCTGTTGTACCTGGACCGCCGACGCAAGAAGCAAGCGGTGAAAAAAGCCCGTGACGGCCTCGGCCAGAGCAATGGCAGCAGTCCCGCCTGGCTGGTGGGTTTCGCCAGCCAGAGTGGCTTCGCCGAACAACTGGCCTGGCAGACTGCCGGCCAGTTGCAGGCCGCCGGCCTGCCGGCGCAGGTCCAGCCGCTGGCAGCCATCGACGAACAGCAACTGCGGGCATTCAGCCACGCCCTGTTCGTCGTCAGCACCTTCGGTGACGGCGAGGCCCCCGACAGCGCCCGCGGCTTCGAGCGCAAGGTACTCGGCCAGGCATTGGTCCTCGACGGCCTGAACTACTCGATCCTCGCCCTGGGCGATCGCCAGTATCCGAACTTCTGCGGTTTCGCCCGCCGCCTGCACCATTGGCTCGAAACCTGCGGCAGCCACACGCTGTATGCGCCGGTGGAAGTCGACAGCGGCGATCCCTACGCACTGCGCTACTGGCAACAACAGCTCAGCCAGATCACCGGTGGTGCACCGCTGGCGGCCTGGGAAGCGCCACGCTTCGACAACTGGACCCTGGTCCGGCGCGAGTTGCTCAATCCGGGCAGCAGTGGCTCCGGCGTCTACCTGCTGGGCCTGGCCGCGCCAAGCCCAAGCACCTGGCAAGCCGGTGACCTGGTGGAAATCCTGCCACGCCAGGGCGACGCGGCCGTCGAGCGCTTCCTTGACGGCCTTGGCCTGGATGCCTCAAGCCCGGTGCAGGTCGACGGCCTGTCGGAAACCCTCGCCCAGGCCCTGGCCAGCCGCCATCTGCCGGACAACCGCGGGCATCTGGTCGGCCTGCATGCCCAGGCCCTGGTCGATGCGCTGGTGCCACTGGCCCAACGCGAGTACTCGATTGCCTCGATCGCCAGCGACGGCGAACTGGAGCTGCTGGTGCGCCAGGAACGGCACGCCGACGGCAGCCTCGGCCTCGGCTCCGGCTGGCTGACCGAGCACGCCCGCCTGGGCGCGGCAATCACCCTGCGGCTGCGGCGCAACAGCGTGTTCCACCTGCCGGAGGAGCCCTGCCCGCTGATCCTGCTGGGCAACGGCACTGGCCTCGCCGGCCTGCGCAGCCTGCTCAAGGCGCGCATCGCCGAAGGCCAGCAACGCAACTGGCTGCTGTTCGGCGAACGCAACGAGGCCCATGATTTCTACTGCCGGGAGGAGTTGCAGGGCTGGCTGGCCCAGGGCGATCTCGCGCGCCTGGACCTGGCCTTTTCCCGCGATCAGCAAGCCAAGGTCTACGTCCAGGACCGCCTGCGCGAAGCCGCCGACGAGCTGCATCGCTGGCTCGCCGAAGGCGCGGCGATCTACATCTGCGGCAGCCTTCAAGGAATGGCGGCCGGCGTCGACCAGACACTGGTGGACCTGCTCGGGGCCGAGGCGGTCGACCGGCTGATCGAGCAAGGCCGCTATCGCCGCGACGTCTACTGAGGCCTGAACACCGCGTCCAGTGGATTGGGCGCGGCGCCCCTTCAGACCGGCTGCAGTTTCTGCTCGAACACCGCGACGCCATCCAGGTCCCGCAGCACCACACTCATCTCGCCGCTCTGGCCGTCGATATTCACCTCGCCAAAAAACTGGAAGCCGGCGAACGGCGAACTGTTCTGCACCGCCGGCGCCTTCTCGAACACCACCCGTGGACCGAAGGTCTTGTCCAGCACATTGGGGCCGAAACTGCCGGCGTTCAGCGGCCCGGCGACGAACTCCCAGAACGGATCGAAATCCTGGAACGCGGCGCGATCCGGGTGATAGTGGTGCGCGGCGCAGTAATGCACATCGGCGGTCAGCCAGACCGTGTTGTACACCTTCTGCGCCCGCAAGTAGCCAAGCAGTTCGGCAATCTCCAGTTCGCGCCCCTGGGCCGGGCCGGGATCGCCATTGGCAATCGCCTCCCAGCGCGGCACGCCAGGGCTGACCTCGCCGTCGGGCACGCCGAGGCCGATCGGCATGTCGGCGGCAATGACCTTCCACTGCGCCTGGGAGCCCTTGAGCTCACGTTTGAGCCATTCCAGTTGCTCGCGGCCGAGGAAGGCCTTTTCGCCGCCGAGATTGTCATCGTTCGGCCCGCGATAGCTGCGCATGTCGAGTACGAACACATCGAGCATCGGCCCATAACTGAGCTTGCGATAGATCCGCCCGCCAGCGTCGGCCTGCTGCCGGCGCAACGGCGCGTATTCCAGCCAGGCCTGGCGCGCATGGCCGACCAGGCTGTGGATATCCTTGCTCTTGTAGCGCTCATCCAGTTGCTTGCTCGGCGACCAGTTGTTGGTCACCTCGTGGTCGTCCCACTGCCAGATCTGCGGCACCTCGGCGTTGAACCGGCGCAGGTTGTCGTCCATCAGGTTGTAGCGGTAGTTGCCGCGAAATTCGTCGAGGGTCTCGGCGACCTTGCTCTTGGCCTCGGTGGTGAGGTTGCGCCAGATGCGCCCGCTTTCCGTGGTGATCTGTGCCGGGATCGGGCCATCGGCGTAGATGGTGTCGCCGCTGTGGATAAAGAAGTCCGGCAGGCGCAGGCGCATGGCTTCATAGATGCGCATGCCGCCGATGTCCGGGTTGATGCCGAAGCCCTGGCCGACGGTGTCGCCACTCCAGACGAAACGGATGTCACGGCGTTGCTGCGGCACGCTGCGCAGGTGACCGAACCAGGGCTCACTGGAGACGCCAGTCTGGGCATCCTCGAAATGCACGCGGTAGAAAATCGCCTGATCGACCGGCAGGCCGCTCAGTTCGACCCGAGCGGTGAAGTCGGTGCGGGCATCGGCCAGCGCCGAGACGAATCGTCGTGGATTGCTGAAAACGCTACGGGTGTCCCATTCCACCACCATGCGCGCCGGACGATCGCTGCGGCTCCAGACAATCGCCTTGTCGCCCTGCAGGTCGCCGGACTGCACGCCGTCGGTCAACTGCGGACGGTCCTTGACCGAAGCGATCACGGCCGGTGCCAGGCCCGGCAAGAGAATGCCGGCACCGACGGCCTGCATGACGCGACGGCGTCCGAGATTGAAATCGCTCATGGTGAACTCCCTGAAGAAAGCCAAACGCAGAACTTAGCGTCAGGGAATGAAAGAGGCGTGACAGTGGCCTTTGGTCGTTCCCATGCTCTGCCTGGGATTGATCGCATGAGCGGACTTTTTGTGGCGAGCGGGCTTGTCGGGACGCCGCACCGCCGCGCTCGGCTGCAAAGCAGCCGCAAGATCAGCACCGCGTTATGCCTGATACAACGCGACAGCAGGGTTTGGGGCCGCTTCGCGCCCCAGCGCGGGCAAGCCCGCTCGCCACAAGGTATCGCCTCTCTTTCATGAGGCGGCACGCCAGGTCAAGCCTGCGCCGGCTCGGCGACCAGCTCGACCGCTTCGGGGCGCTTCAGCACGGCATAGGCCAGCGCCGTCACCAGGCTGCCGGCAATGATCGCCAGCAGGTACAACAACGCATGGTTGATCGCATTCGGGATCAGCATCACGAACAGCCCGCCATGGGGCGCCATCAGCTTGCAGCCGAAGTACATCGACAGGGCGCCAGTCAGCGCACCACCGGCGATGCTCGCCGGAATCACCCGCAGCGGGTCCTTCGCGGCAAACGGGATCGCCCCTTCCGAGATGAAGCACAGGCCAAGCACGAACGCCGCCTTGCCTGCCTCGCGCTCGCTCTGGGCAAACTTGCGCCGGGCGATCAAGGTAGCGATGCCCAGGCCAATCGGCGGCACCATGCCGGCGGCCATGGTCGCGGCCATCGGTGCATAACTCTGCGAGGCCAGCAGCCCGACCGAGAATGCGTAGGCCGCCTTGTTGATCGGCCCGCCAAGGTCGACGCACATCATCCCGCCCAGCAACACGCCCAACAGGATTGCGTTGGTGGTGCCCATGCTGTCGAGGAAGTGCGTGAGACCTTCGAGCATTCCGGCCACCGGCTTGCCGACCACGTAGATCATCACCAAACCGGTGAACAGGCTCGCCAACAACGGAATGATCAGGATCGGTTTCAATGCTTCCAGGCTGGTCGGCAGCCGGGCGTAGCGGTTGATCGCCTTGGCGCTGTAGCCAGCCAGGAAACCGGCAACGATACCGCCGATGAAGCCCGCCCCCAGAGTGCTCGCCAGCAGGCCGCCGATCATGCCCGGCGCCAGGCCGGGACGGTCGGCAATCGAGTAGGCGATGTAGCCGGCCAACAGCGGCACCATCAGCTTGAACGCGCTCTCGCCGCCGATCTGCATCAGCGCTGCGGCCAGGGTGCCGGGCTCCTTGAACGCGGTGATGCCGAACACGAACGACAACGCGATCAGCAGACCGCCCGCCACCACCATCGGCAACATGAACGACACACCGGTCAGCAGGTGCTTGTAGACGCCGGTCTTCTCCTGCTTGGCCGGCGCCTGGCTGGCACCGGCTGCCGCCGTCTCCGGCTTGCCTTCGGCGAGGGCCTTGTTCAGCGTCGCATCCGGCTGCTTGAGGGCGATGCCGGTGCCGCAGCGATAGATTTTCTTGCCGGCGAAGCGCTCGGTGGCGACTTCGATATCGGCCGCCAGCAACACCACGTCGGCGTCGGCGATGGCCTGGGCACTCAGCGGGTTGCGCGCGCCGACCGAGCCCTGGGTTTCCACCTGCAGGTCGTAGCCGAGCCGCTTGGCCGACTGCTGCAAGGCTTCGGCTGCCATGAAGGTATGGGCAACGCCAGTCGGGCAAGCCGTGACCGCCACCAGCCGCACAGGCCGCTGGCCGGCGACCGCCGTTTCGACGACGGCTTCAGGCGCGACATGCACCGTGGCCTCTTCGGCACCGCGACTCAGCAGGCCTTCGACATCCTGCAACGCCTGGGCTGGCGCGACCTGGTAGATCCGCTTGCCGACGAACCGCGACATATCCACAGGCACGCTGCTGACCAGCAGTACCCATTCCGCCGCCGCCAGGGTGGCCGCCGTCAGTTGCCGTTCGGGATGACGCGGATCGTGCACCTCGACGCTGGTGCTCCAGCCCAGGCGCAGGGCCGCCGCTTCCAGCAGGCGGGCACAAAGCACGCTGGTGACCATGCCATTCGGGCAGGCGGTAACAATGGCTACGTTCATCACAATCCCTCTTATTGTTCTGTCAGGGCGTGCACGCTGACGCCGTGTTCGAGCTGCGCCAGTTGCGCCTGGTCGCCGATACCGAAACCGATCTGGGTCACCGCCTGGGCAGCGATCGCGGTGGCGGTACCCAGGGTCTGTCGGGCCGGGTGGCCGCTGAGCAAACCATGGAGCATGCCCGCCAACAGCGAGTCGCCAGCGCCGACGGTACTCGCCACGCTGACCTTCGGCGGCTGGGCATGCAGGGGCTCGCCCGTGCTGAACCAGTTGACCCCTTCGGCCCCCTGGGACACCACCACGTGCTCGATACCCTGGGCCTGCAGACTGGCAGCAGCCTCGGCCTGCGCCTGGGCAGTCTCTGCCGGACGTTGCAGGACTTCGGCGAGTTCCTCGGTATTGGGCTTGACCAGCCACGGCGCAGCGGCCAAACCCGCTTGCAAGGCCGCGCCGCTGGTATCGAGGGCGACCTTCAGCCCGAGTTGTTTCAGGCGCAGCAACAGCGCCTGCAACCACTGCGCACTGACACCGCGCGGCAGGCTGCCGGCAACCACCACGGCATCATGGCCGGGCACGATCCGCTCCAGCGTCTCCAGCAAGGCCTGCTGGGCCTGCTCATCGACCTCCGGGCCCGGCCCATTCAGATCGGTGACGCGGCCATCCTGCTCGGCCAGCTTGATGTTGCTGCGGGTTTCCCCCGGCACGCGAACGAAAGCATCGACAAAACCACGGCGGGCAAACAGCGCCTCGAACGGCTGCTGGTTGTCCTCGCCGAGAAAGCCGCTCACGGTCAGTTGATGACCGAGGTCGGCCAATACCTGGGCGACGTTCACGCCCTTGCCGGCCGCGTGGGTCAGCAACGACACCGTGCGGTTGACCTGGCCGGGCTCCAGCCGTGCCAATTGCACGGTCAGGTCCAGCGCCGGGTTCAGGGTCAGGGTCAGAATCCGCGCCATTACACCGCCTCCACCAGAGCACGCACCTCATCGGCGCTGCCCACGGCCAACGCCGAGCGGGCTAGAGCCTGGGCCGCCGGCAGGGCCAGCTCGCGCACACGCGCCTTGACCTCGGGAATACTCCGCGCGGCCACACTCAATTCGTCGACACCCAGGCCAACCAGCACCGGCACCGCCAGCGGGTCGGCGGCCAGCTCGCCGCACACGCCCACCCACTTGCCATGGGCATGGGCCGCGCGCACGGTGATGTCGATCAGTTGCAATACTGCCGGGTGCAGGCCATCGGCCTGGGCCGACAACGTCGGGTGGCCACGGTCGATGGCCAGGGTGTACTGGGTCAGGTCGTTGGTGCCAACGCTGAAGAAGTCCACCTCGGCCGCCAGCACCGGGGCCAGCAGCGCGGCCGACGGCACCTCGATCATGATCCCCAGTTGCAGGTCGGCCACCGGGATTTCCTGGCGCAAGCGCTCGGTCATGTCGCGGGCCTGGCGCCACTCGGCGACGCTGCCGACCATCGGGAACATGATTCGCAGCGGACGGTTGTCGGCGGCACGCAACAGCGCGCGCAACTGGCTCTCCATGATCTGTGGCCGCTGCAGCGTCAGGCGGATGCCGCGCACGCCGAGGAACGGGTTTTCCTCCTTGGCGATCGGCCAATAGGGCAGCGGCTTGTCGCCACCGACATCGAGGGTGCGCACCACCAGTGGCCGGCCAGCGAGGCCGTCGAGCACGCGACGGTATTCGGCTTCCTGGGTCGCCTCGTCCGGCGCTTGCGGATGGGCCATGAAGATCAGCTCGGTACGCAACAGGCCGATGCCTTCGGCGCCCTGCTCCACCGCAGCAGCAACCCCGGCGCTTTCGCCGATATTGGCGAAGACCTCCACCGCGTGCCCGTCGCCGGTCAGCGCCGGCTCGTGGCGTTGTTCGGCGGCCAGGCGCAGGCGCTGCTCGCGAGTGTCGCGTTCCTGCAGCGCACGCTGCAAGGCAGCGGCATCCGGCGCCACATGCAGCCGCCCGCGCAGGGCATCGAGCAACAGCGTGGTGCCCGAGGCCAGCAACAATACCTCGGCGCCGGCGCCAACCAGCGCCGGAATCCCCAGGGCCCGGGCGACGATCGCACTGTGGGCGGTGGCACCGCCACGGGCCGTCAGGATGCCCGCGACCCGTGCCGGATCGAGGCGCGCCACGTCCGACGGGCCGACCTCATCCATCACCAGCACATAGGGTACGTCCGGCTCGGCCAGGGTCTGCACGCCGCACAATTGCGCGAGCACCCGCCGACCGATGTCCCGCAGGTCTGCCGCACGCTCGGCCAGCAGGGCATCTTGCAGGGACTCTTGCTGGCGCGCCGCGGCCTCGATCACCGCCATCCAGCCGGCCTCGGCGCTTTCACCGAGCTTGAGCCGGCTATCGACCTCATCGGTCAGTTCCGGGTCGTCGAGCATTTCCTGGTGGGTGATGAAAATCTCGCGAATCGCCTTGGCCTTGCTGCGCTGGATCAGCGTTTCAATATCCTGGCGCACCGCGCCCAGGGCTTCTTGCAAGCGCTGGCGCTCGATGGCGGCAGACTGGCCGCGCAGCGGGTAGTCGAAGACCTGGGCAACCTGGACATGGGCCGGACCGATGGCGATACCCGGCGCAGCAGCGATCGCCTGAAGTTGGCTGCCGGCAGTCGGCGCGGTCAACACCACGGGCGGTTCTTCCACCGGGGCGCTCACAACCGCGACTTCCGGCAAGGGTTCGACTTCTTCACCCAAGCCTTCCTCCACCGCGGCCAGCAGCGCCGGTAGCGCATCGGCAGCAATGGTCGGTTCGGCGATGAACTCCAGCACCTGGCCGCGGCGGGCACCGAGGCTGAGCAGCTTGCTCAGGCTCTTCACCGAGACGGCACTGCCCGGCGCATCGACGATGCGTACACGAATATCACCCTCGAAACTCTTCGCCAGTTGCGCCAGCACCTTCGCCGGGCGAGCGTGCAGGCCATGGGCGTTGGCCAGGCCGATTTGCGCGCTCGGCCAGTCGGCCGGCAGCTCGCCGCCCAGCACCTCCAGTACGGCACGGCTGCTGGTGGCGCGGCCCAACTCATGGCCACGACCTTCGATCAGCAGCGCACAGAGGCGCTCGAGCAGGGCCTGGTGCGCCTCGCCCAAGCTGGCGAGACAGAACAGCCCGTGCAACGGCTGGCCAAGGTAACGAATCGGTTTTTCCGGCGTGACGAAAGCCAGCCCCGGGCGCTTGACCGTCTGCTCGCTGTGCAGCCACCACAGGCCGTCACCCAGCGGCAGGGCTTCGACCTGCTGCAACACCGCGGCAAAACCGTTGCTCACGCAATCGGCCTGGCGCAGCAGGCGGGCACCGCGCCACACCAGTTCCTCGAAGTCTTCGGCGACCACGCCGAGGCCGATCATCTGCGCGTCCAGTGCCAGCTCCTGGGGCGCGCCCTGCAGCAGCTTCAACAGCGCTTCGGCGCTGCTGGCCCGACGCAGGGCCTGGCCCAGGTCAGTTTCGCCAAGGGCGCGGGTGAGCAGTTGCAGCAGGCGCAGGTGTTCGTCGGATTTCGCCGCGATGCCGATGGCCAGGTAGACGATCTGCCCGTCCCCCCAGTCCACGCCCTCGGGAAATTGCAGCAGGCGCACGCCGGTGACGTGCACCAGGTCGCGGGTTTCTGGAGTGCCGTGGGGAATGGCGATGCCCTGGCCGAGAAAGGTCGAGCCTTGTGCTTCACGGGCCTGCAGGCCAGACAGATAACCCTCGGCGACCAGGCCGTCGGCCACCAGTGAATCGGCGAGCAGTTGCAGGGCGGCAGACTTGTCCACAGCCGACTGGCCCATGGAAATCTGCTCAACGGTGAGCTCGAGCATGCCTTTCTCCTATTCAGCGTCCACGGCTGGGCGCTAGGTATTGTTTTGAATACATCAGCTTAGGCTGACCGGCCGAGAGAGGTGCAACGGTCTTTTGGCAGGACCGGGACACGGGGCCGTGATCGCCTGTAAACACGCTTGCTGAAACGTTTAATCAAGAATATAGGACACGTTACTCGATTATTGTCCGACGTAGAAGCCCTGCCGGTCGGTAACGTCGCATGGAGGGCGTTCTGGATTCTGGAGGGGTGGGCAAGGCATGAGGGCCTCTTCGCGGGCAAGCCCGGCTCCTACAGTACGGTGGCGTGAGCCTGTTTTGTGTACGACACGCCTCCTGTAGGAGCGTGGCTTGCCCGCGAAAGGGCACTGGAGACCGCCAAAAGCTTCGCGGGCAAGTCACAGGCTCGATCGTACCCATGCTCCGCGTGGGCACGCAGCCCGTGACGCTCTGAGTCACTTGGGCGGACGCAGAGCGTCCTGGGAGGTATTCCCACGCGGAGCGGGAGAAAGATCAGGGCTAGATGCCCCCTCCAGCAAAGCATCCACCACCGCCCTCGCCATCTCCATCGAGTGCAACATGCCCCAGAACAACGTGCGCTCCACCGGGTTGGCATGCAGGCTGATTTCGTCACCGTTCAACTCGGCGACCTCCAGCAACTTCGATACGTAGCTCAGCGCATCATGAGCCGTAACGCCGGGCTGGATGGCAAACAGCGTGGGTTTGAGCGGGTCGGCGGGGTCGACGGTCCTGGACAGGGTCAACGCGAGGGAATCAAGCAATCGGGCCGCATCTGGCCGCGTGGGCTCATCGAAAACGGGAGGAGGATCGGGGGTGATTTTCTTGGCCATGGTGAATCTCCTGACTGTTGTAGGGGATCTCCACGCTCGCTGCGACACAAGGGTGGCGAACTGTACGCAGGTTCGCAGACCGGTCAGTCAGGAAAAAACCGGCAGGCATAAGCCTCCTGCGCACAGCCCACCATAAAGCAGACATGAAAAAGCCGCATTACGCGGCGCTGTGCGCCCGACTGAAATACCGGGCTGCGAAACCCGTATCGCTGATTTGGCAGCGACAACGGGAATGTAGACACGGCACCGAGCGCACTCAATATTCTCCCACGCCAAAAACACGTAGGAAATATAAGTTCTTTTTGAAAGCTGTTTCTCCGCATTACCAGCCTCCCATCAAGCCATGGCAACCGGATGCCTGGCCTGATGACCTCACCCTGTGGCGAGCTGGCTGGCCCGCGCGGGGTCGCGAAGCGGCCCCAAAAACCGCCCACCCGGTGCATCAGGCGCAACGCAGTGGCAGGTTTTGCGGCCGCTGCGCAGCCGAGCGTGGGCAAGCCCACTCGCCACAGCCTCACACGGTTCCAGCACCCTGGAGCCGATCAGGCGCCGGGGCCTCAGACCTGTTCCCCAGCAACCCACGCCGCAGCCCCTTCCCAGTGTCATTGCTCGAAAATAGGATACGATCAACGAACATGCAGCCATGAGCTACAGCTAACAAGGAATCATCCGCTTGAAACTCAGTGATATTGCTCAACTGGCCGGGGTGTCCGTTACCACCGCCAGTTACGTCATCAATGGCAAGGCCGAGCAACAGCGCATCAGCAGCAGTACCGTGGAACGGGTACGGGCGGTGGTCGAGCAATATGGCTTCACCCCCAACCCCCAAGCCGCCGGGCTGCGTAGCCGCAAGACGCGCACCCTCGGGTTTATCCTGCCGGACCTGGAGAACCCCAGCTACGCGCGCATCGCCAAGCTGCTGGAGCAAGGTGCCCGGGCCCGCGGCTATCAACTGCTGATCGCCAGTTCCGACGATGACCCGCAAAGCGAACGCGAGCTGCTGCAACTGTTCCGCGCCCGCCGCTGCGATGCGCTGTTCGTCGCCAGCTGCCTGCCGGGCGAAGACGACAGCTATCGCCAACTGCAGGAACTGGGGCTGCCGATCATTGCCATCGACCGGGAAATGCAGCCGGCACACTTCTGCTCGGTCATCAGTGATGACCACCAGGCCAGCCTGCAACTGACCCGCAGCCTGCTGCAACCCAAGCCCCGGCATATCGCCCTGGTTGGTGCCCGGTCCGAATTGAGCATCAGCCAGCAGCGGGCCGGCGGTTTCCAGCAGGCCCTGGACGGTTTCGCCGGCGAAGTGCTGATCGAGCATGGCGAAGCCTTCAGTCGCGAATGCGGCCGCGAACTGATGGAAAAGCTGGTCAAGCGCCTGGGCCACCTGCCCGATGCGCTGGTGACCACGTCCTACGTGCTGCTGCAGGGCGTGTTCGATGCCTTGCAGGCGCAGCCGCTCACCGCGCAAGCGCTGCGCCTGGGCACTTTCGGCGACACGCAGTTGCTGGACTTCCTGCCGCTGCCGGTCAACGCCATGGCCCAACAGCATCAACTGATCGCGGAAAAGGCCCTGCAACTGGCCCTCGCCGCCATCGAGGAAAAACACTACCAGCCCGGCGTCCAGGCGATTGTCCGGACCTTCAAGCAGCGGATCCGCGAGGCTTGAACATGGAGCTGATAGACACCCACACCCATCTCGATTTCCCGGACTTCGATGCCGACCGCGGCGAACTGCTCGAACGCAGTCGCGCCCTCGGCGTCGGGCGGATGGTGGTGTTGGGGGTCTATCGGGACAACTGGCAGCGGGTCTGGGACCTG
Source organism: Pseudomonas sp. UTLPPB19802 (assembly GCF_059730225.1). Classification (NCBI taxonomy): domain Bacteria; kingdom Pseudomonadati; phylum Pseudomonadota; class Gammaproteobacteria; order Pseudomonadales; family Pseudomonadaceae; genus Pseudomonas; species Pseudomonas sp. UTLPPB19802. The sequence continues at coordinate 1,962,420 of NZ_AP048545.1, read as the reverse complement.
GTGCAAGGCGACCCGCAACTGCATGCGGCACTGGGCCTGCACCCGGTGTATCTGGACGACCACCGCCCAGGCGATATGAGTGACTTGCGCGACTGGCTGGAGCGCCTCGCCGGCCACCCGCAACTGTGCGCGGTGGGCGAATTCGGCCTGGACTACTTTCTCCCGCAACTCGATCGCGAACGCCAGCAGGCGCTTTTCGAAGCGCAACTGCAGCTGGCCGCGGAGTTCAACCTGCCCGCCCTGCTGCACGTGCGGCGCAGCCATGCCGCAACCATCGCCACCCTCAAGCGCTTTCGCCTGGCACGTGGCGGGATCATCCACGCTTTTGCCGGCAGCCGCGAGGAAGCCCGCGAATACCTCAAGCTGGGATTCAAGCTCGGCCTCGGCGGTGCCGGCACCTGGCCACAGGCGCTGCGCCTGAGCAAGGTGATCGCCGACTTGCCGCTGGACGCGGTGGTACTCGAAACCGATTCGCCGGACATGGCCCCGGTGATGTACCCCGGCATGCGCAACAGCCCGGAACACCTGCCGGCCATTTGTAAGGCCATCGCCGACATCATGGGTGTCAGCGCCGAGGCATTGGCAGCGGCCAGCACCACCAACGCCTGCGCAGTGTTCAACTGGTCAGTGAACCCGGCCTGAGCGCCGGCTGCAGAATCAGGGTCATCCGCTGCCGATAGCGGGCGTAGCGCAGGGTCGCGAAGTACAGCAGCAGCGCCAGCAGGGAAAAGTTGAGCTGCTCGACCACAGTGATCAGCCCGATCCACTCGCACACCAGCGCGACCAGCAACGAGGCACCGATCAGTACGATCAGGCTGGCCTTGAGCAGCGACAGCGAGTCCAGCACCCTGAAGCGCTTGAGCTGTTTCGGGCAGTTGAGTTCCAGGGCCTTGCTGCAGCAAACGCAGGCGAAGCTTTCATTGATGGCAATCGCATTCAGGTGCCATGCACTGAGGTCAAATGTGCCATTGCAGTGGGCACACCGCCCCTTGATGCCCATGAGCGTCTCCGTCAAACCTGTTCCTCCCTAGGCTGGATCAGTGAATGTTCGCTCATCCTGAGCAGAAAGATCGGCCACTGAAGAAAACAGGATTCTGACTACACGCCAAGCAATCAAGTACTACAGACTATTCCAAGCATCAGACCCGGAAAGCACCGATCAGTTGCTTCAGTTCGACCACCTGGGCCGACAGTTGCCGGCTGGCGCTTTCGGTCTGGTGGGCGCCATCGGCGGTGCGCTCGCCAGCCCGGTTGATCTCGACGATGTTCTGGTCGATGTCGTGGGCCACGGCGGTCTGCTGTTCGACGGCGGCGGCAATCTGCTGGTTCTGGTCGACGATCATGCCGACGGAGCCGAGGATGTTTTCCAGGGCACGCTGGACCTTTTCCGACTGCCCGACCGTGCCATCGGCCATCTGGTGGCTGACGCCCATGGCCTTGACCGCTGCGCCAACACCGCCGTGCAGCTTGCCGATCATCTGTTCGATTTCCTCGGTCGATTGCTGGGTGCGCTTGGCCAGTGTGCGGACCTCGTCGGCCACCACGGCAAAACCGCGCCCCTGTTCACCGGCACGTGCGGCCTCGATCGCGGCGTTCAGCGCCAACAGGTTGGTCTGCTCGGCGATGCTCTTGATCACTTCGAGAATCTGGCTGATGGACTGGCTGTCGATGGCCAGTTGATTGATGACCTGCACCGACTGGTCGATCTCGCCGGCCAACTGGGCGATGCAGCCTTGCTGGGACTCCACCAGGGCTCGGCCGCTGAGGGTTTCGTCATTCACGCTGTGGGCACTGCTGACCGCAGCGGCGGCACTGCGTGCCACCTCCTGGGCGGTCGCCGACATCTGGTTCATGGCCGTGGCGACCTGCTCGATCTGGCTACGCTGGCCGGCCACCGCCTGGTTGCTGCGGGCCGATACCGACTCCACCTGCCCGGCCTGACGCTCGACCTCGCCAACGGTCTGCCCGACCCTCTCGATCAGGTCGTGGATCTTCGCCACGGTGCCGTTGAATACCGCACCCAGCTCGCCCAGTTCGTCGCGGCTGTGGGCGACGAAGCTGACCGTCATGTCCCCCGCCGCAACCTTGTCCATCATCTGCCCGAGGCGACGCAGGGTGGTGCGGGTCGAGGCGTAGAAGCCGCCGTAGAGGTAGACGATCGAAAGAAACACCACCGCCAATGCCACCACCAGCAGGAGCATCTGCAGGCGTTTCTGCTCCAGGCGCTGCTGCAGTTCCTGGGCGAAGTAGGCCAGGGTCGCATCATTGAGCTGGTAGGTCTGGGCCATCACACTGCTGACCTCGTCATAGAACGCCGGCCACGGTGCCTCCAGGGTTTCGGCCATCACCACCTGCTCCTCGAACAGCTCGCTGGCCTTTTTCAGCGAGGCCTGGCTGGCGTTGGCCAACGAGTCCAGGGCGGCGTGGGCATTGCGACTGCCGCCGAGGGCATCCTGCAGCTTGAGGGCGTATTCGGCCTGCAGCTTCTCGATCTGTTGCAGCAGCTCGTCGAAGCGGGTACTCGATGACGAATTGAGAAAGCCCTGGCCCAGGGAATAGGCGCCCATGGCGCGGCCCTCGCCGAGGGTCTGGGTGACTTGCGGGGTGACGCTGGTAATCAGTTCGCTCAATTGGCGCAGGTCGCCCTGGCCATCGCGACTGAGCCCCGACTGGCTGACGACGATCTTGCCGAAGATCTGCGCCTTGCCCAACAGCTTGTCGATCAGCGCGCTCTTGCTCTGCAGGGAGGTTTCGGCTTGCTGGGCCTTGAACCCGGCGATCAGCTCATCACGCTTGGCGGTGAACAGCGCCAGTTGCTCCGGATCGCCAGTCACCGCGGTCAAGCCTTGCAGGCGGCTGAGCACGTGCTGTTCGAGTTGGCTGATGCGCCCCTCGAGATCGCCGGCCTTGCCGGACTGGCCGAGCACGGCGTTGATCTGTACCTGGTTGTTCAAGGTCTCCAGGTCGCGACGCAGAATCAGGCTGCTGCCGAGCAGGTCGAGGCTTTGCAGCTCGACCTGGGTGGCGGAGAACTCGCGGTAGGAATCGCGCACCAGGTAGAAGTTGGTCACCAGCATCGGGACGAAGAACAGCACGCTGATCAGGCTGAACTTGCTCCCGAAGCTCAGGCGGTTCATCAGGGCGACGGCGGGAAACAGCAGACTTTTCACTAGAACGCTCCCTTTCCTAATTATTTTTATAGTGGCAGCCGCGGCGGGGGCATAAAGCCAGTATCCGCAGCGACTGCTTGTATAACTTAATTTGAAAGGGAGTTTTGTAACTTAAGGTTAACCGGCCTCGCGGTGGCCGGTTATCGAATCAATACCGTCCACAGCGCAAAGCCGGCATACCAGAGCACCGCCGCCCGCAGCAGCAGTTCCCAGAGGCTGTCCAGGCTGGTGACACCTTCGGGGCCGGCCAGCGAACCGGGTGCTTCGCCCCCCACGCGGCCAACTTTTTCGATCAGTTGCCGGGCAGTAATGTCCCAGTTGAGCAGTTCGTGCAGCATGATCCGGCTGACCGCGACGAAGTTGCCGACCAGCGCCAGGCTTGCAGCGAGCAGGCGTACCGGCAACCAATCGAAGGCATGGCGCAACAAGGTGGCGCGCTCGGCCAGTGCCGGGTTCTGGCTGTGCTCTGCCGCCAGGGCCAGGAGGCGATAGCTCAGGGCCGCCACCGGCCCGAGCAGGAAATACCAGAAGATGACCGCGAAGAAGCTCTGGTAGGCCTGCCACAGCAGGTAGCCCTGGACCTTCTCCAGCAGTTCTTCGCCGTTGTCGGCGCAGGTGAGGTTCATGTCGCGCCGGGCCACGTGCACACCCGCTTGCAGATCACCGCGCCGCCAGGCATCACGGAACGGTCCCAGCGCCGCCAACAGGTCACCCCGGCCCAGGCTGTAGACCACCACCAGCAGATGCACCGGCAGCGCCAGCAACCCATAGGCCAGCGGTTGCAGCACCATCAGCAACAGGCCAAGCAGGACCACCGGCAACAGCACCAACAGGCCCAGGATCAACCAAGGCCGTTGCCCCCAGCGTGGGCTGGACTCAAGCCGGGCCAGTTCGCCCAGCCAGGCGCCATCACGCTGGACACGCTGGCGCAAGGCCGAGAATTTCTCGATCCACACCGCCAGCAGCAGCACCAGAAAACTCATTGTGACTCTCCTTTTTCCAGCAGGGCGGCGCGAAAACGCCCCCAGTCAAAGCCCTCGCCCGGATCGGTCTTGCGCCCCGGGGCGATGTCGCTATGGCCGCAGATCCGTTGCGGGGTAATGCCCGGGTACGTCGCCATCATCTGTCGGGTCAGGGCAACCAGCGAGGCATACTGTGCCTCGGTGAACGGCAACTCGTCGGTGCCTTCCAGCTCGATACCCAGGGAAAAATCATTACAGGTCTCGCGCCCCTCGAAGCTCGACACACCGGCATGCCAGGCGCGCTCCAGACAGGAGACAAACTGAGTGACCTTGCCGTCACGCTCAATCAGAAAATGCGCAGACACGCGCAGGTGAGCGATGCCATCGAAGTAGGGATGTTCCGTAAAATCCAGACGATTCTGGAAGAACTCCTGTACTTTTCCGCTACCGAACTGTCCCGGCGGCAGGCTGATGTTGTGGATCACCAACAGGGAAACTTCCCCTTCGGGGCGCTCGTTGAAGTTGGGCGACGGGCAGTGAACAGCCCCCTGGCACCAACCCGTGGCGGGATCCAGCTGCATACAGATTCCTTCGAGGATGAAAGCGACGGCCCCAGTATGCCGTGAGAGCAGCCACTATGGGCAGCGACCGCGCAGAAAAACCTCAGCGTTTCTTCAGGCGCCGCAGGTTGCCGATGACCGAGGCCAGCGCCCGGTCGAACAGCAACGTGTCATCGAGCAGCCGAACCGCACCGCGCCGGAACTCGACGGCCAGGCCTTGGGCAGTACGCTCCAACACCTTCATGCCGGTGCGGTTGACAAAGATGTATTTTCCGGTGGGTTCGACGATAGCCGCCAGCTTGCACCGCAGGCCGCTCTCCTCGTCCTCGCGGAACTCTACCCAGTTACCGATATGCAGTTGCCGAACCCAGAGCAGGCCGGCATCGTTTTCCGGCAACGCCACCGTACGGTCTTCGCGGTGACTGTCATCGGCGGCACTGAGGACGATTTCTTCCAGTACCTCGACCATCGCCGGCTGCTCCGCCTCGCCCCTGGCCGGCTCGACACTCTGCTTGGCCAGGCGCTGGAACACCTGGACGTGTAGGTTTTCCAGCTGACTGAAAAATTCGCTGGTGGCGAATGGGTCGAACGCGGCGCTGGCCAGGCCATCACGCAGTGCCTTGAGCAAACCGGGCACCAGCTCCAGCAGGCGCGGGCGGGCGTCGGCCGGGCCGTGGGGGTCGGCGCTCCAGATCAGGTCGTCCATGGTCTGCAGGCCGGCCTGCCATTCGCCGGACTGTTCGCCGTGCTTGAGCCAGACCAGCAGCAACACCTTGCTCCAGGCTTCCTCCAGCAGGCGCACGACGACTTCGGGCAGGGTCTTGCCCAGCAGCCGCTCGTTCAACACTTCCTGCACCCGCTGGCGCGCCAGTTCGGCCTTGGCCCGGCCCTCCTCGGCATCGCGGGTGCGTTGCTCGAGCAATTCGCTGCGGCGGCGCTCGTCGCTGGTGAAAGCGAGGAAATCCGTCAGCAGTTCGGAAAAGATCGCCGGGTCATCGACAAAGTCGTTCAGCAGGCGCTGGACGATCTGTTCGATACGCAGATACAGGACGTCGCGCTGATAGTCGTCGCGGGCGCCCCAACCGAGGGACGCCGAAGCAATTTCGTTGAGCAGCCGACGCGCCGGATGGCTGCCACGGCTGAAAAAGCTCTTGTCCAGCACCGCGACTTTCAGCATCGGGATCTGCAGGCGGCCGATCAGCGCCTTGAGGCAATCCGGCAAGGTGCGGTCGTCGAGAATGAATTCGAAGAGCATCGCGATCAGGTTGATCACGTCCTCGTCCATCCCACCGACGACTCGTGACTTGCCACTCTTGACGCTGACCCGCGTGAGCAACTGTTCCAACTGGTTGCGCAGGTCAAAGTCATCTGTCGCGGCCTGGGCCGGCACGTATTGCTGCAAGTGTGACAGCAGCCGCAGCAGGTCGCGGGTGGAAATCGGCTGGATCTCCGAGGCGGCGTCCAGCTTGGGCGCCACGCTGCCGCGCACATGCTGCAAGAGTTCCTGCAGCGCCGAGAACACTTCCTGGACGCTGGCATCGAGACTGGCTGCGCCCGGCCGAGCCGTCTCGGCCTCATTCTCGCGGGCCCGCGCATTCGGCGCCGGGCGATCGGTAGAGCGGCGGGCCGGCACAGCCTTGAGCTCCGGCAACACCCCGGTGGCGATCAGCAATTGGTTGGCGTCGGCGTACAAATGGTCGGCGTCGCTGAGGACGTACTTTTCGAACAACTTGAGGATGATCAGCTTGACCTTGATCTCCACGCCCAGATCGCGCCCGGCCTCAAGGAAATACTCGCAGAGCATCGCCGGACCCATGGGGTTGCTCTGGTCGTTGAGGCGCCGGGTGATCAAGGCGTTCAGCCGCGCGGTCAATTGGCTGAGGGCCAGGCCGTCACGGCTGAGTACCTTGGCAACCATCGCATCTAGGGCGACGGTTTTTTCCAGTTCGTCGTTCGGCACCAGCGCCAGCTTGTCGTAGGACATCGGCGCGGCCAGGGTCACTTCGTGGACGTCGTACTGGCCCAGGGTGGCGAAGGCGTCATCGAAACGCTCATGAAAACCACGCTCGATATGCTTGCGCTTGAGACGCAGGTCGCGCATGGCTTCGAAGAAAGTGTTCTGGTCGACGTTGTTCAGGGCCCTGTCGGCCATTTCGAAGAGCGTGTCGTCGGCATTGTCGAACAGCGCTTGCAGGCCTTGGCGCAATTGCTGGGCCGCCTTGTCGCGCACCTGAATCAGAACCACGGGCAAACGGGCGAGCGGCGACGGCGTCGCTCGTTCATCGGTGGCCTTGTGCAAAGGCACTACCTTCCCGTCGTTGTGCATCCAAGCCTCCCTCTGCGGTTCTTTGATCCAGCGTGAGCAATCGGTGTGTAGGCGGTCGCGGCGCGCGCGCTCTCGACCCGCTCCCAACCGTTGCCCAAGGCAACCGTCGGCTATCGATAATCGGAGGAATCACAGGCACGTCAAAGCTATGACGTCAATTACAAGTCATATTATCTTGCAAAAGATGTCACTTTTGCTAGCGAACTCTGCAACTCGTTTTTCATCCCGTCGTTGGGTAGACCGCCGGAGACGTAAAAAGCTCACGCGAAACGACAAAATGTCACTCTGCCTATCGGGAGCTGATGGGCGCGCCTTGGGTTAGCCGGCGCCTGGGCCCTATAATCGAAGGACTTTGTTTGTGGAGCCCGTTATGCCGAATCTACGTCTCGCCGACCTGACCGCCGAAATCGAAGCCAACGTGCGCCGTGCGTTGCTCGAAGACATCGGCAGCGGCGACATCACCGCGCAATTGATCCCCGCCGAACGGCTGGCCAAGGCCACCATCATCAGCCGTGACGAGGCGATCATCGCCGGTACCGCCTGGGTCGATGCCGTGTTCCGCCAGCTCGACCCACGGGTCGCGGTGCATTGGCAGGTGCGTGACGGCGAGCGGGTCCAGCCGAATCAGGCGCTGTTCCACCTCGAAGGGCCGGCGCGTTCGCTGCTCAGCGGTGAACGCAGTGCACTGAACTTCCTGCAGATGCTGTCGGGCGTGGCCACCCATGCGCGCTATTACGCCGACCTGGTAGCCGACACCTCGGTGAAGCTGCTCGACACCCGCAAGACCCTGCCCGGCCTGCGCCTGGCGCAGAAGTACGCGGTGACCTGCGGTGGCTGCCACAACCACCGCATCGGCCTGTACGACGCGTTCCTGATCAAGGAAAACCATATCGCCGCCTGCGGCGGGATCGCCCAGGCGGTCAGCGCGGCGCACAAGATCGCTCCGGGCAAGCCGGTGGAGATCGAGGTCGAAAGCCTGGACGAACTGAAGGAAGCCCTGGCGGCCGGTGCCGATATCATCATGCTCGACGAATTGAGCCTGGATGACATGCGCGAAGCGGTGCGACTCAATGCCGGCAAGGCCAAGCTGGAGGCCAGCGGCGGCATCAACGAGAGCACCCTGCGGCCGATCGCCGAGACGGGTGTCGACTACATCTCGATCGGCGCGATGACCAAGGACGTGAAGGCGGTGGACCTGTCGATGCGCTTGAGCCTCTGACCGGCGCTGAGCCTGCTCTTGTAGGAGCTGGCCGGGCGGCGCTCCGCTTGCTGGCAATCCACCGAAGGTGGCCATTCAAAGAGAATCATGGCGCCTGACAGGTCGCTATCGCCAGCAAGCCGGCTCCCACAGACCTTTGTGTTTGCCGCAGGTTCGGTATTAGCTGCGGGGCGGCACTCACTGCAACTGAAAGTGCCGCGCCTCATGCTCCAGCAGCCACTGCTTGGCTGCCAGCCCGCCACCGAAACCAGTGAGCGTACCGTTGCTGCCGATCACCCGATGACAGGGCACGATCACCGGCACCGGGTTGCGCCCATTCGCCGCCCCCACCGCCCGTGACGCCTTCGGCCGATTGATCTGCTGGCAGATCTGCCCGTAGCTGGTGATGCCGCCATAGGGAATCGTCACCAGCGCATCCCACACCTCGCGCTGAAATTGTGTCCCGCGCATGTTGAGCTTGAGATCGAACTCCAGACGCTCACCCGCGAAGTATTCCTCCAACTGTTGTCGCACCGACGCGAGCTTTTCCGGCGCGTGCAGCCAACCGTCCAGGGGCGTCTGGGGCCGATAGTCCAGTTCGAAGCGCAACTCGCGCAGCCCGTCGTCATCGGCCACCAGCATCATCGGTCCGATGGGCGAAGGAATCACGTCGTAATAGATCGTTGTCATTTTCGGCTCCTGCGTATCAATTCCGACGCCACGGCCTGGCGCCACAGGTACATGACCGAATAGGCGCGCCATGGGCGCCAGTCTTCGGCCAGGGCCTGTAGGGCCCGGGTACTCAGTGGCGGGCCGTCCGTCACCACTTCCCGACGCAGGATCAGGTCCGCGGCGGGAAACGCATCCGGGTGATTGAGCACCCGCATGGCAATGTAATGGGCTGTCCATTCGCCAATACCGGGCAAGGCCACCCAGCTCCGGACGAAATCCTCCAGGCGCTGCTCGGTACGAAAATTCACCCGACCGTCGAGCAACGCCCTGGCAATCCCCTGGATCGTCGCGGTGCGGGCGCGAATGACACCGATGGCGCCCAGGTCGGCGTCGAGCAGTTGTTCCGGCGTCGGAAACAGCCGGTCCAGACCAGGCGCCGGTGGCACCTCGATTACGCTGCCGAAACGGGTCAGCAGGCGCGCGGCCAAGGTACGCGCCGCCGCAACGCTGACCTGCTGCCCCAGCACCGCCCGTACCGCAACCTCGAAACCGTCCCAGCCACCGGGCAGACGCTGCCCAGGATAACGCTCGACCAACGGCGCCAGCACCGGGCTTGCACCGAGGGTGGCGACGATTGCCTGCGGGTCGGCATCCAGGTCGAACATCCGCCGAATCCGCGTCACCACCGGCAGCATCTGCGCCGGCGGCACGTTGAACAACTCCAGCTTCAGGGCATGCGCCTCGCCGGGCCAGGCGCTGACCTGCAGCCAACTGGGCGACTCGACGCTGCCGAACACCCGGCGATAACGGTCCGCCTCGACCACCTCGATACCTGGCAAGGCCCGACCGGCAAGAAAGGCCAGCAGCGCCGTGAAGTCGTAGGGTGGCCGATAGCCGAGACGCAGGACCAGCGAGTTGTCGGCGGTGGTTCGAGGCGTGCGCCGCAATTCCCGGGGCGCCACATGGTTGGCCTCGGCGAACGCCGAGTTGAACCGCCGCAAACTCTGGAACCCCGAAGCCAGCGCCACCTCGGTGATCGGCATGGCGGTTTCGGTCAACAACTGCTTGGCGAACAACAGGCGCTGGGTCGCATGCACCGCAATCGGTGAAGCGCCGAGGTGCTGGACGAACAGCCGACGCAACTGTCGCCCGCCGACGTCCAGGCGCGCAGCCAGTTCGTCGAGAGAATGCTCGGTGAGAAAACCTTCATTGATCAGCTTCAACGCCCGCGCGACCCGGTGCTCGCCGTGCAGCCAGACGCTGTTGCCCGGCGCCAGCTCCGGGCGACACCGCAGGCAGGGCCGGAAACCCAATGCCTCGGCAGCCGCTGCACTGGGGTAATACTGCACGTTCTCGACCTTCGGCGGCCGTGCGGGACAGACCGGCCGGCAATAGATCCGGGTACTGAGCACGGCGGTGAAGAACACCCCGTCGAACCGCGCATCGCGGCTCAGGCGAGCCTTTTCGCAGATATCGGCAGGGGGAAATGGCGTGGCGGTTGTGCTGTTCATGGGCGCAGGTTAGCACCGGGCGGGGGATTGAACTCGCCATTTTCGGACAGCAATGATCAAAGGCGTCGCAGAATATTCCAGGCAATAAAAAACCGGCTTGAGGGGCCGGTTTGCAGGAGTGGTGCCGGAGACAGGAATCGAATCAGCTACCTCAATGCTAGATAATCAGGCGTTCAATTCAGTTTGAATATGCAAAAAGGCACTCATTTAGGTACTCAGCTCGGGCTCGGGCTCGTCTTCACAAGGGAATGCGATTGAGGGCTACCTTCGGCGCTCTCAGCGGTAGGACAAAGGACAAAGCATCCTCACGGTGATATCCGAGCTGGTGAGCCTGTAGGTAGAGCTGAGACACCGCCGGTAACAGCTGCTTTCCTTGCCGGTGGCCCAAGGTTGGGCCATCATCCGTTCACGACCTAGCTTGAGTACTCAGTGAAAAGCACCACCCCTCGCTCAAGCGCCATCCAGAACAGAGAAAAATATGAGCAGCTATATCTTCAGTAGCATTGAGGCAAGCGCGGAAATTGAAGGTTTTCTGCATGAGCTGGCCGATTGGTGCGCACAAAAATTCGTACAGTGCTACATAATCGACAAGCCACTGATTGAAGTCAAAGGCAACTACGAATCAGACAAATGTTTCGCCATATTAATCCCAAAACGAAAGATCGTATTCGCAAGTTGCAGCACAGACGAAAACACCCTATCAGAATATGCCGATGATTTCGTTGAGGATATTGGCTACATCTCAACAAAATTCAACTACAAAGAAAAAATCGGTCGACCGAAGCGCTGGCAAAATGTTTTAACCTCTCAGAAGCCAAACGCCGAAAATCTATCAATAGCAGAATACCTTGAAGCATCGGAACTAGACAACCCAGAAGAACAACGCCTTTCAGAATTGCTTGTTTCATTAGCCACCGGCAGCATTAACGATATCGAACGTGTCGGTGTAGAAGTACCTGAAAATGACCTAGATCGAATTAAGCGTAATATTTTGCTTTTCGATGGAGATCAGACTCGCTTCGTATATCAAGACTTGAAACAAAAAGAAGTCCGCATACAAGGTCTCTCAGGGACCGGCAAAACTGAGTTATTGCTTCACAAGCTTAAAGAGCTCTACGTTGCCGATGACAGTTCCAAAATTGCTGTCACGTGCCACAACAAAATTCTTGCCGCTAACCTTCGAGCAAGAATCCCCAAGTTCTTTAACTTCATGAAGGTTGAGCAGCAGATTGAATGGAACCAAAGGCTTCTTTGTGTTCATGCATGGGGTTCATCTGGCCAGCCATATTCCGGCGCATACGCAGCTATTTGCAGCGCGTACGATATTCCCTGCCACCCCTGGTCACGCTCCATGGATTTTGACCGAGCTTGCTCACTGTCTTTAGAAGCACTGAAAGCGAAAGGTGGAACGGACGGAGTATATGCGTTCGATTACATGCTGATCGATGAAAGTCAAGATTTCCCCGAGAGTTTCTTTGTGCTATGCGAACTGGCAACAAAAAACTCTCTATTCATAGCCGGCGACATATTCCAAAGCATTTTCGACGAAAGAAAAAACGCCGGAGCTAAGGCGGAATTTACACTTAGCAAGTGCTACCGCACGGCACCCACTACGCTTATGTTCGCACAGGCGCTAGCTATGGGATACTTCGAAGACCGGAAACTTAACTGGCTAGACAACGACGATTTAGATGCTTGCGGCTACCAAAACTATACCGATCCACACACGGGAGAGCTAATTCTCAAGCGCGAGCCTATCAGCAGATTTGAAGACATATCTCAAGAAAGCAGAAGTGTAGACTTAATTCGCTTGAATGGAGAGTATCGCCAGCAAAGCTGCCTGCAAATCATAGAATGTATAAGAGATATAAAAAGACAGTACCCCAACGTAACTGCAAATGATGTCGGTATTATCATGATCGACAAAGGAAAAGCAATTTACGAAATGTCTGACATGCTTGCTCAGATCATACCTAGAGAAGTCGGCTGGCCTGTTAACAAAGCCTATGAATCTGGTAACCCAAGCAAAGATGGAGAGCTTTTCCTCAGCAACACTAACCATGTGAAGGGCTTAGAGTTCCCATTTGTTATCTGCGTAACCTCCCACCTCTCGGAGTCATTCAATCATCGAAATGCCCTCTACATGGCAATTACGAGGTCCTTCCTTAAGACGTATTTTTTAGTCCCGAATGGGGCTATGAATCAAACGCTCGACAGGATTCAGGAAGGTCTAGAAAAGATCTCCGAAAGCGGTGTATTGAGAGTCATGCCGCCACCAGCTGAAGAACAAGATCGAATTAGAGCCTCCGTCAAATGGCATGGCAGACTTAAATCTTTCGATGATCTCGCGTTAGACATTCTCACAGAACTGGGCACACCTGAATCTCAAGTCGCTCGTTATCTCAATGCAATGAAGTCTCTCCTCGATCCTGATGCATCTAAAGTCGAGATCCACAAGCTTGCACGTAAGCTTACGTCGGAATAGCTCGGTATGACGGTAAATATTTTCAAAGTGGACCAATATCAGACTGAAGCTTTCACTAAGGCCATACGCAGCAGGTTTGATATTTTGAGACTATGGATGGACTCAATAAAAGTAATCATCAACTACTTTCCACCGCATGAAGCTATTACTGCCGCAGAAATCCACATCCACAACTCCAGAATGAGCAGACTATTCTACTCCAGCGGCCCTAAAACTTTTTCCGTAGCCTTTCCATTTAGGGTTGAAGCAGATGCAGGCTCATTTACCGTAAAAACCATCTCCGGCATTGATATTGATAGTAGGCTATCCTCAGAAATACTACTGATAGCATCACTTCTGAAAATAATGGCTTGATCAATGAGTGGACTCTGGCGGAACATTTCGAAAGCCAGGGTGGGGCTTCAAATGACTTTTGGCCTGTTCTGGCCGAGCTACTTGATGCAGAAGACGGATATCTGCGCTTCGACCATGACCCCGACAGACGTGATGGGCACAAACACCCCTTAGACCATGCCGACCTTTTTTATACTAATGGAGCCAGCTTCAAAATTGGACTGCATAAAAAAATTGCACTTGATGAAATTATAGACATACTCAACCGGGAAACAGACTGCCACTATCTTGGCCGAGTGACAGAGCGAAAATAGCGGACTTTAGCGCATCACTCGAAAAATCCCAAATTGCTAGCGGCTTCTGCCCGCTCTCAAGCGAACTGCAACACGATTGGTTTGTTACCCGGAGGGAGCGCCAAGGCGCTCCCCCTTATCTCTGGCAGCCCGATGTTTAGCCAATCATAGGGCGACGCTATCTTTTCTCAAACAAGCACCCGACTCCCCGACCTTGCTTGCAGCTCTCAGACTGGCTAAAAAATCTCGTTCGATGACCTTCCCGTCTCGAACGCTAGTGAACGTCGCTTTTTTCATCCAGAGATGATCTTTTCTGCTTTTATTAGGCTCGACGGTGAGCATGATTTCCACTGCCGGGCTTCCTGAAAACACTCCGGAAACTTCAGGTTTATTGAACCGGAAAGTCAGCTCATTATCGTCTGTTGCAGCCACGCTCTGTTCGCTGGTGAGAGGAGCTCCCAGCTTCGCAGCGATTGGGAATCTGGCCGAGTACAAAGCTTTACCGTCGTGGACCTGTTTGGTGATATCCAGAAGATATTGCTCGCGATCCGAGGCGCTAGTAGGGGTCGCGCACTCCTCTCCCTCCGCAACGAAGTACTTCCCCTCAAAGGCGTAATCGCTCTGCCAGCACCCAGCAAGGGAGGCGGATGCCACAGCCAGCATCACCAGTTTCCATTTTTTCACACAGCACACTCCATGATAACAATTTGCCATTATCACCTCTCCCCCTGTCTTGAGCCACCAGACGCGCCTAAGGCGTTGAGCTCCTTCACAAAAAGTTGGGCACGAAACTCGTCAAGGCTCAACAGGGCTGGCATCCAGTAGAGTCGGATGACTGGCCCTTCCGATGCCACCAATACCCGTCGTCTCACCGCCAGTTTCCAACTCCAGGAAGGAAACATTGCAGATAGAACGGCAAGATCCTTCATATCGGCATACATCATGGTTTGCCCTCGTCACTCCCTTCCCGGAGCTCAATCCACTCGGCAATGGCCCATAACCCCACGCCCAAAATTGCCAATCCGATGATCGTGTCCCGAGAAGTGGTGTAACTGAACCAACCGAAGGCGCCCTGCGGGCGAAAGAGGATGGTCATCGTGGTTCTTGGCTAACGTTGAGTTTGCGGACTTAACCTTCACCAGAGAAACCACGATGACCAAGCCCACTATCGCATTGACCGAGCTGGTTGAGAAAGGGGCAGACGCCGATCTGCTCAAGCAAATGATCCAGTACGTTGCCCAGCGCATGATGGAGTTGGATGTCGAAGGCCTGTGCAACGCTGGCTTCGACGTCAAAAGCCCCGACCGGGTAAACAGTCGCAATGGCTACCGTGATCGCCTCTGGCAAACCCGCGCTGGCGACGTTGATCTGAAGATCCCAAAACTGCGACAAGGTAGCTATTTTCCGGGCTTCCTGGAGCCGAGACGCACCGCCGAGAAAGCCATGGCAGCCGTCATCCAGGAGGCCTACATCCAGGGCGTATCGACGCGCTCGGTTGATGAACTGGTCAAGGCCATGGGCATGACCGGTATATCGAAAAGCCAGGTATCACGACTGGCTGGCGAGATCGACGAGCGCGTTCATGCCTTCCTCGATCGTCCGCTGGAAGGCGATTGGCCCTATCTCTGGATCGACGCGACCTACGTCAAAGTGCGGGAGGCCGGGCGTATCGTCTCGGTCGCCGTCATAATCGCCGTGGCCGTGAACACCAATGGTGGCCGTGAAATCCTGGGCATGCGGGTTGGCCCATCAGAGGCCGAGCCGTTCTGGACGGACTTCCTGCGCAGCCTGATGCGGCGTGGGCTACGCGGCGTAAAGCTGGTGATTTCCGACGCTCACGAAGGCCTCAAGGCCGCCGTTTCCAAGGTTTTCCATGCCACCTGGCAGCGCTGCCGCGTGCACTTCATGCGCAACGCCATGGCCCATGTCGGCAAGGGGCAGCGCACCATGGTGGCGGCGCTGCTGCGCACGGTCTTCGCTCAGGACAGCCGCCAGGAATGCCACCAGCAATGGCGCCTGGTGGCTGACCAGTTACGTGAGAAATACCCAAAGATCGCGGCGCTGATGGATGGCTGCGAGGACGAAGTGCTGGCGCACATGGCGTTTCCCAAAGCGCACCGGCAGCAATTGCACAGTACCAACCCGCTGGAACGGTTGAATGCAGAGATCAAGCGCCGCACTGAAGTCGTTGGCATTTTCCCCAACGATCCGGCCATTACCCGACTGGTTGGCGCGATGCTGCTGGAACAGAACGACGAATGGTGCCTGCAACGGCGCTACATGCAGTTGGAGGCTTTCGAAGCGGTCAGCGATAATCCGCAGGCCAAGCTGTCGGCCGTGATCAACTAAACGGCAAACTCAGTGGCCAAGGCCACGATGAGTTACACCACTTCCTGGGACACGATCATTTTTTAGGTGAGGTCCATCCAAACAGGGCGGCTGTGCAGCCCTGTTTGGATGGACCCGCATGGAAAGCAGATCATCGAAACCTCAAAGCCGTGCATTGGATCAAGCGCTCACTGCCAGCGTCCGGGCACCCCGTCTTGCGGAGATGACCCGGATGCCGATCTCAAGAATGTGCCGACGCAGCGGGCCTGCCGGTGCCGGCACGCATATCCGCGGACTCGGTCGCAGCCAAATGGTGTCGATGCGGACCAACGTATCAGCTCCCAGAAAATGCTGGTACGAGCAGGAGCATTGTCGGCGGGCCAACTCACGTTGATGGGCGTGCATGGATGCTGGATTTCAATGCAAATGCTGGGAGGTTGAGCTTGTGATCCAGGCGAGAGCATCTGACTATGTGGGTGACCAAGCAGATGGCGCATAGCGATTGGGCTATGATTGCGAAGGTTTTTGGTAGGTGGATGCCTTCCGATGTAGATGCCGCAGGATCCAAGGCTGTCTCCCAGTTCGAAGAACAAGCAAACGGCAAAAAATCTCCGAGCGGTTGAAGGCGAAATGCCATGCGTGAGGTATAGTGCGCACCTGACGTATGGATGGGATGCCTATGAGCCACCGTGTAGTAGAATTGCACTGCATCATGCCAATCGAGAATCTTCCATCAGTGTTCCAGCACGGAATTCTCTGCCACGACCGAGCTGCAGCGCTTCCGCATTCATCGGTAGCCGCCCAAGCAATTCAGGATCGTAGGGTAGGCAAGACAGTCCCAAACGGAATGCGTCTGCATCAGTATGCGAATCTTTATTTTTGCGCCCGCAATCCAATGCTCTACCTCAGGAAAAATGCTCATTCAGACCTTTGTGTTGTCAGGGTCAGCCGTGGAGTGCTAGAGCTCCCCAATGTAGTAGTGAGCGACCAGAATGCTGCCTCGGACTACGTAAGGTTTCATTCCTATCCTGACGGTATGGCAAGAATCAATTTCGACTACGTGTTCGCGGACTCCTGGAAAGATCAGGAACAGATTGTCGAATGGCAAAAAAAGGCTGCGAAATGTGCTGAAACCCTTGTTCCTGGGGCTGTGGCCCCTGGCTACATCACAGGGTTCTACACTTGTGACGACCCAACGAAGCAAAAAGTTGAGACTGTACTCGCTGGGTTGAACTGGCGAATCCCAGTAACGTCCAACCCTCATCTTTTCTTCAGGTGAACAGCGTGATCAGAGTTCTTATAGGCGACATGTTCCAAAGCAACGCGCAGACGTTGGTCAATACCGTGAACTGCGTCGGCGTTATGGGCAAGGGCGTAGCATTAGAATTCAAAAAACGCTGGCCGGGCCTAATGCAAGACTACGTGGAAAGATGCTCACAAAAGCTTGTCAAGCCCGGCATACCTTACATTTACACGGACATCCTCGGAACTTCAATTATAAATTTTCCAACCAAAGACCACTGGCGCTCCCCCTCCAAACTGGTGGACATACAAAACGGGCTAGTGATTTTTGTTGAAAACTATAAAACATGGAATATCACATCCGTAGCCTTTCCTCCTTTGGGTTGTGGAAATGGCGGACTGGAGTGGGAACTGATAGGGCCAATCATGTATAAGATGCTTTCGAAGATTGACATTCCGGTGGAAATGTACGCACCATTTGGTACTCCAGCGAGCCAACTCACTACCGACTTTCTTAGCCCGTCACAGCAAAAGCTTTTCGAAGTATCTTCGCACAAAGGCTCGAAAAACCAGAAGATAAATCCAAACTGGATTGTGCTATTAGAAGTTCTACACCAACTTGAGTCTCAACCATACGCACCTAAAGTTGGACGTACCATTTTTCAAAAAATTTGTCATGCCATCACAGCTTTGGGCGTTGACACCAATCTAGACTTCAAAAAAGCAAGCTACGGTCCTTTCTCTGAAGAAGTACAAAAGCTTTTGAGCACCTTAGCGAACGCGAATCTCATAAGTGAAGTTCAATTAGGACGAATGAATTCACTAAGAACTGGGCCAGAATATAAATCCGCGCGCGATAAATTTAAAGATGTACTACAACGCAACGATAGTAAAATATCAAAAACCGTTGATCTTTTTAGTAGAATTAAAAACACAGAACAAGCTGAAGAAGTGGCGACCGTTTTTTATGCGGTAAGCAAGCTCAAAGAAGACCAGAAAGTTACAATTGTGCCTGAGCGAGAGGTTTTTGATTTCGTCCTGTCGTGGAAGAAGGCTTGGAATACCGAATCCAAACGAGAAGCTATCGCCTCTGCGATCCGTAGTCTTGCGATCCTTGGATGGATTCGAGTCAGCTCCAGTGACTGCCTACCAGTAGCGGAGATCAGCTGTGACGAGTTTAGTTTCTGCTAAATGACAGCATTTCACCGCAAGCCCTCCCATTTTTAACTGGTTCGGGCTCAAAGAGTGAGGGGGTGCACAATCAAGACTTTGTTGCCCCCTACCTCAGTTACACACGAGCTGCAATGGCTGCGATCTGGGTAGTGAACTCGTGTATTTCACCAATAACCGACTGCAAGTGATGACTAGTGTCATAAGCGATCCAATCAGTTGGGCTACCTACTATCTTACCTAAACTACATTGCTTGATCATGGCATCACCCCAGCTGAAGTTTGGCTGCCTGTAGTGAAGTGAGCTCACAATTGTTTTCGCAAGGGTTTGACTTTGAGCAAAGCCGCCCTCGCCTTTCACAGAGTGACCGCGAACTACAAAGAATGCATTATTTACTGTATATCTAATCTTAGCATTCATATTTGGCGCAATATTATCTGAAGACCGAGGACTCCTGACTCCATAATCACCAAAATAGAGAGAGGCTCGCGGATTAGCGGATAGAAAACCTTTCCATACAATCATTTCCTTTCGCTGAACCAAGCCACTTGAGTCGCGATCTTTTACTGCTTTATCAATAGTGTCTGGTATCGAACTTGCGTTTATGATGATTTTCTCAAAACCTAGGCCTTTCATGTGCCCGTAAGCAGACTCTATGACTTCCATCAGTTCCTGCATTGGCAACCTGGTCACATCACCGATATCAATGATTACTGGAGTGCTGGACTCATTCAGCCCCACACTCAGTATCATATCTTCAATTATCTCGTTGAGGTGATCAGGGTCTCCAAGGTCCTCAATAGCCAAGTTGTCCAGCCTGATACAGAAAAATGCGTCATTCGGCAAATCCATAGCCTTGATGGTTTCTCGGTACTCTACCGCATCCCATCTGTCATATCCGATCACAGGGCAAACAACAACCCCTAGGTCGCTCAGCCTATTGCAAACATGACTCAATACTTGTTCACCACCTTCGGTAGTGAACTCGGTAGGCCATTGCGAGACATCGAGCATTACGCGCTTACCCCTAAATACCTCAGCAATCTCATGCGCACGCTTATCTAGATAGTACTCATAAGGGGTAACGCTTTTCTTACATGCGACTTCAAGATCTCTACCTTCAAGCTTGGTGATCTCAAATATAGGCGTACAACGCTCAAACGAAGACTTGTCCAACTTTTTCAAGTAAGACAGCGCCTCCATCTCACCAGATTTAGCTCGAACGATGGGGAAATACTGATTATTCATATTTCATACCTCATAGATTTTCGAGTTGAGCCCTAACCATTCCCTGGCCTATTAGATCGGTAAACTGGTTATAATTACCCGCTTCTTTTCTAAGGCGACCAGCTATAATCGCTGGGTGTATCTTAAGCTCTTTAGCTAAGTTAATAATCGTCTCTCTGCTTGGTTTCAAATATGCATCGGTACGCTTCCACATCGACCGGGGTATGAATGCATCTCGTGCTATTCTATTAGCCTCTGACTCTCTTTTGTCGGTGCTGCCGTGTTCCAAATCATCTAGGATAGCTTCACTGGCGTCATCGATATGTTTCCAAACGTGCACCATTTCATGCACCAGAGTAAACCAGAAATTGTCGACCCTGTCATACCTCAAGGTCAGCGCAATAATAGGGGTACCGTCTACCTCTTTAAGAGCAGCACCATCAAGCATTGTACCTTTTAGCTGAGGCTCAATAATTACTGCTATACCATGTTTTTTAAGCAACTCCACTGCCATTCGAGGCCCTTCCTCAAAACGACTGAGCTGAACGACCTCTTTGATTAAGGCTTCACCGACTTTTGTCTTATCGTACTCCGGAAGCTCACTTTTCATCTCCCGCGTTCTTTGTATAACTCTAGCCAGCCATGCATAAAGCGCATAAGTTGTCGTTGGAGTAGGTGAGTCACCTGAAAGCGTACGCCGGAAAGAAGCTCCACTTTCTTGCAGCCCCATTTCCGCTATAAATCCCTGAACGATGTCCTCAACAGCTTTCTTTGTTTTACTAGTGATGGTGTCAATCCAGCCCCTAGCAACCATTTCCTTAACAGGGAATTTCGACCAGTCTACATTAGACTTATTTTGGCTACTCCCAACTTCATCAAGCCCAACCAAGGTGTCAGCTGAAATACCAAGCCCTACTGCCAGAGCTCTAATCATAGGCACTGTGAGAGGTCGTTTCCTCGCTAATACTTCTGACACTCTACTTCTGGTTCCAAAATATGGAACCAAATCGGCTTGCTTCAATCCCTTTTCGGTCATACGAAAAAGAATAGCGTCAATTGGATCAGGAGCCTCTACTGGATATTTTTGCTTCTCATAGTCCTCTATGAGCATCGAAAGCAGTTCGAGCCTATCACTTTCCTCCGAACCAAGTCTCGGAGAAGAAATTATCAGAGAATGCACCTCATTAAAGTATTCGAGGTATTGTTCCTCTGTTTTGATAATTTTAGGGCTCAAGATTTTCATAATTTTTTCACTATTGCAGTGATTATTGCAATTCCTTGGGCAAAAGCGATCTTCAACTCTAAGAATGTGTTGGACTCACAGATAGAGAAGAGAAAGGTATCTTCGGAAGTTGAAAGGGCATTAGGGTACTGTTCGAGTAGCTCGGCTGGAACCTTCCACTTTGCGTGACCGATCTCACTCACCCATACACAAATCCATTTGCGGATATGCTCGCTTTCCCCCTGAAGAGGAGGCAGTTTCTCTCTACCAAGCAATCTCATGATCGTCGCTTTGTTCCCAATTTGGGAACAAGCTACCTCAACCCCTACCACACGTCAAGGGAGTGTTCCCAAATCGCGAACAACAGCCGGCCTCCACACGCACCTCACTACCCTCACGAGATTTAAAAGACGAGCTGACTTACACGCTGATTTTCTATCTTCCCCAGGAGATACTGGCGATAAACCTGCCTCTTTACGCTAGCGCGTCAGGGCAGATAGATCTGCAAGGAATTGGCGGCACACGCTCAACCGGCGTAATTTAAGCAATTGAGTCATAAGGTTTTTGTTGTGAAATCACCAATCAAATACATGCACGGGCGTGTTTTCTTACCTGCTATCCGATAAATAAGGCCACTCGACTGCGCCACGCCTCGCTCTGAGGCGAGAAACGTTTGCCCCGGTCTGATTCGCGAACTCATGCGGCGAGATATGCTCCTGCCGGTTCGCTTCGAGGTAACGGCTCCACCAACTCATGATCATTCGACGTTCCTCCAGGAACTCGGCCTTGTGGATATACGCCGCCCGAACGTTGTTGCGCTCCCTGTGGCTCATCTGCCGCTCAATAGCCGTCTCTGACCAAAGCCCGGATTCGACCAAGGCACTGCACGCCATGGACCGAAAGCCATGCCCGCAGATTTCGGTCTTGGTGTCATAGCCCATGTTCCGCAAAGCGCTGTTGACCGTGTTCTCGGACATAGGCTTCCACGAGCGAGCGTCACTGGTGAATACCAAATCGAAGTACCCCGTGATCGCATAAATCTGTTCGAGCAACGCCACCGCTTGCGGTGACAGAGGGACTAGGTGGATATCGCCCGCCATCTTCGTCCCTCTGGTCGAATACGGAACGCCGTCCAACGCCGGTCGCGTATCAGGTATCTCCCAAATACCGCGCTTCAGATCGAACTCACTCCAACGTGCGAAGCGCAATTCGCTGGACCGGACAAACACATGCAGGGACAGCATGACGGTCAGCCGAGTGAGCGTACGTCCCTTGTAGTTCTCGATATGGTCCATCAACTCAGGCAGGCGTGACAGCGGAAGTGCGGGCCGATGCGTAACCCGTGGCGCGCTGATGAAGCCCTCAAGGTCATACGCAGGGTTCACCGTGATCAGCCGCAGCCGCTTTGCCTCACGCATGATGCTCTGCAGGTAGTTTTGTACCCTCAAAGCCACATCAATCGTGCCGCGCTTCTTGATTGCCTCAAGCGGCTGCATGAGGTCGAAGGTATCCAGATCCACGATGGCCCGTGCGCCTAGCAGCGGGAATACGTGAGTCTTCAAACGACTCAGTACTGTCCGGGAATGGCCAGGTGCCCACTTCACGGACATTTCCTTATGCCAGTCCAAGGCAACGCGTTCGAATGTGTGGCCTCTGACAACCGCCTCGGCCTTGGCCTGCTGCTTGGACGCAATCGGATCGATGCCCTCAGCCACCATCCGCTTAGTCTCCAGGCGCTTCTGCCGAGCATCTGCGAGACCAATGACGGGATAATTGCCAAACGAGGTCAGCCCCTCTCGTCCATCCGGTTTCACATACCGGAAGCGCCAGCCTTTGCGGCCATTGGGGTAAACGAGGAGGTAAAGACCGTCACCGTCGAAAAGCTTGTAGGGGCGGTCAGTAGGTTTGGCCGAGCGGCAGGCGGTGTCAGTCAGGGGAGCAGTAGTACGAGCCATAAGGGTATACCCCTTTATCGAATCGACTTTATCCCAAACGTTACCCCTAAATCGGCTGGCAGCTGTCGGAATCCGACGGAACGCCATAACGAAAAAACCCGCCAGAAGGCGGGTTTTACGGGGGTTCCAGAGATTTCAGTAGCCTTCGCTGGAACCTGAACTGGTGCCGGAGATAGGAATCGAACCTACGACCTTCGCGTTACGAGTGCGCTGCTCTACCGACTGAGCTACACCGGCGTGGCGCTAACGCTAGCATCGGCCGACGGGCGGAGCAAGCTAATCGGGCTTGATCGCGATGACGCCCTGGGCCCAGAAACGCGGCTGGTAGTGTCCGCCGTATTGCTGCTGATAGAGCTTGTTACGTTCGTCCAGGTGCGGCACGTCGCGGATCACCACGTAGACCAGGAACAATACTGCGGCGGTGCTGATGCCCATCCACGAAAAATGAATGAAGGCGTTAGGTTTGGCAGGCTCGCTTTTCCAGACATGAATGCCCATCAGCCAGCCGACCACAAGGGACAACCACAGCTGGGAGTACGGCATGACGATCACGCCGTCGACCATGGATTGGGTCAGGGCACCGATAAGGCTGGCGAACAGGCAGACTCGCAGCAGGTCGACCGGGTCGTTGGAGTTGGCGCGCTCGCGGACCAGGCGGAAGGTGGCCCAGAGACCGCGGCCGACCAGCCACATCACCAGCAGAGTGGAGGGAATACCCCACTCGCAGGCCCATTGCAGGATCGCCTGGTGCGGGTGGGCAGCGATAGGGTTGTGGATATCGGCGAAGTGCATGGGGCCGAAGCCGAGCCAGGGGCGTTCGCGGATCATGTCCCAGGCTTGTTGCCAGATCACGTCACGGGCAGAGAGCGAGGTGGTCAATCGATCGCCGGCGAAGTTCACTACCGCAAGGCCCAGACAATCAGCCAGGACACCGAATACCAGCCAGAACAGCACCAGGCCCAAGGCGGCGGCCGACAATTGCCATGAGAGCCAGCGCCTGCCGCCCCGTCCGCACATGCTTAGCAGGCAAGCGGCGACACCCAGGCCAAGCCAGGTGCCACGGGTGCCACCAGAGATCGCGATCATCCACCAGAGAACCAGCAGGCCGAATACACAGAGCCTGGCGGAACGCTTGCTCGCCAACAGCAGGGGAAGAGTCAGCAGCGGTAGAGTGAAGGTTTGGAACTGGCCGTAGAAGCGTTTGTTCGAGAAGCCGCTGAGAAACCTGTCGGTATCCAGGACGCCCGTAGTGTTGAAGAACGAGCGGAATGCCAGCCCCAGGAAATCGAAACTCTTGAAGGCGCAGATGAATACCAGAAAAAAAATCAGAATCCGATCAAGAGAAGCGCCATTTGAACGTCGTGCAACTGCAAAGGCCCCTGCGCAGAGACAACAGGCGACAATAAGCGCAATTTCCGCAAAAGCCCAAGGAGCTTGATGTGCAAGCAATGACGAAACAATCCCTAATAACAGAATCGCTCCGCAGACCAGCGCTGCAGGCAGATCGACAATGCGGTAAATACGTCTCTTGCCATACAACATTAGGAAAGCAAACGCCATGCTGACAACGACGATTTGACCAAAACGCTGACCATCATGGTTCCCAAGGCCGTGACCGGATATCATCACAGCCAGGATGAAAAACGTCAGTAGCAACCAAAATCTTGTCGCCGTTCTCCTAACGATATCCATTACTCTCTCGAAACACTAATCTATAAGCACTTTTGATCGACTCAACTCTTCGGCGCCAATACTAAGGGTTTCGTCGGATGCAGCCTTTCGCAGGCCAACTGGCTACCTTTACTACATCCGATTTCAAGATAGCGCTTAGCCTCACCTGAACGCCCAAGGTACCTCAATGTTTCTGCCATGCCCAGATAAGCTTTCAGGTAATCCGGTTTGAGAGAGATAGCCCGCTCATACTCCAACCGGGACGCCTCCAGTTCGTTCTTCAAAAACAAGGCACGACCACGCTGGTGATGAGCATAGGCATAATCCGGTTTCAGCACGATAGATTTATCAAGATTAACTATAGCCTGATCCACAAATCCAGCATCCAGATAAGTAGTCCCAAGATTATAATAAATCCGGTATCCACCAAACACGCCTGGCTGCCCATTTTGGGACTCCAAATATTGAGCTGCCTCGTTCCACACAAAAAATGGTGCTGACAAAGACATTAATCGATCATAAGAAAGACCAAAAAAATAGAGACCAAACACAGGAACCAATGCAAAAGAGTAGATACGTTTCAAGCGCCGAATGATCAATGCCAGAGCAATGAAAAAGCCCGGCACCCAAAGATAGCTTCGATACAGCACAAAAGGCTCTTGCAAACGAACGGTAACCAGCTCTGTCGCAAAAAAAACCCATGAAAACAACAGCGCAAAACCCAGTAACCCTTTACTGCCGCCACGCATAAGTAGCAAAAAAGAAATCACTCCGTAGCTTACGAAAGCAGCCAAGCCCGCCCAAATCCACCAAACCCCATAACTTAACGGAAAAGGGACCCTTAAATCCAATCCCATCGTGCTGCCTTGAGGCAAGACCAGAACTGAAAAATACTTGAAGAAAAGGGCCATCTGATTCAAAAGACTCAACAGATAGAGGGAGCCATTGGGCTGAATCGTCTCCTCACCTAAAAGTTCATCACTAAGAATTTCGTATGTCTGACCAATTACCCCTTTTGACCATAAGACCACGGAAACAGAGATCGCACATTGAATAAGCAATGCAAAAAAAACCTCCTTGTCCCCAGCAGCTAAATTCAACCGACTACGCTTATGCAACACCCATAATAAAAAGCAAAGAGCAGGAAGCATTACAGCATGTTCTTTAGCGTACAGCGAAAGTAATACACAAAGGCAAGAAACCCATACCCCCCAACGGTTACCCTCAAGGCCGCGCCAAAAGGTCCACAGCGCAAGTAAGGCAAACAGCGTCGCACAGACTATAGTACGTTGAATAAGATAACCCTGAGTCATGATAGCTATAGGGTGTACAGAAAACAGAAAGGCGACAAAGAAGGCCGAGACATCAACACTTACAGAAGATATTCTATTAAAATCCAATCTACCCAACAAATCACGTACAAACCCAAACAAGACAACGGCGGTGCTGAAATGAAAAAATAAATTTCCAACTCTCAGCCACAATATTTTATCACTAAAATACACGAAATTTATAGCAAGAGAGTCATACACCCAAATCCTTGGATAAAAACTGAAACCACGCTCCAACAAAGCCGCTGGCGCTCCGACGCGAAAAAAAGGCTCATCATCAAAAACCAAACCATTATTAAGAAACGGAAAACACAAAAAAACCAAAACCACGAGTACAAAAAATGAAAAATAGAAAATCCGCATACGTTAGACACCATGAAAATATCTATACAACCAGATAAACCTCTACCCTCAAAAAAAGCCAGCACCTAGAAAAGGTGCCAGCTTATTTAATACCGGCCATTAAAATTACTAGCCGAGTTAAGAGTTACTTACAGTAGCCAGCCGCCAAGCAGTCTCCGGACTGAGCCCACGTAATTGCACCGTTCACCATAGTTGGCGTGAGAATGTAGGTTTTCGATCCAGCAGCTGCCGTACCGGCCATAGAGATCACACCGTTGCTTACTGTCATGCCAGACGCCAAGCTGCCAGTCGCAGCCGCTGCAGCCGGAATCCCCTGAGTCCCGGCACTGCAACCATTGCCGTTGGTGTTCCCAAGATCACTCATACATACTGCTACAGCAGCTTTGTATCCATCAGCGATCGAAATCACTTCCGCAAACCGTGCTTTCTGCGTGTAGGTGTTATAAGCAGGCAACGCAATCGCCGCCAGAATACCGATGATCGCCACAACGATCATCAGTTCGATCAAGGTGAAACCCTTTTGAGCATTCATATTTCGTCTCCAGACGTGAAAGGCCGTATGGCTCATGCACTCCGTAGCACGCCCCGTGCCATGCCTCATGGAACCGTCACCCGCCCGTGAAAGAGCTCCTTCCCTTTCACAGGAACTGCTTCAGAACAACAAAACCTGACATTTTTTGTCACCTCCCCATCCCCGATTTGGCACCACCGCCCGACTACGCTATAAAACTCGCAATGTCTGTATCTGGTGCCTAAATGAACGATATCGCCCTATCCGGCCTCGCCAAGCAATTGGTGGCGGCCGAGCTGATTACCGACAAGAACGCTCAGCAGGCGTATCAGCAAGCCCAACGCAATCGCATGTCCCTGGTCAGTTACCTGGTCCAGCACAAGCTGGTGAAAAGCCGGGAAGTTGCAGAAATTGCCTCCGAGCACTTTGGCGTCGCCCTGCTCGACTTGAGTTGCCTCGACAAGGAAAGCCAACCCAAGGGCCTGGTCAGTGAAAAACTGATCCGCCAACACCATGTCCTGCCCCTATGGCGGCGCGGCAACAAGCTGTTCGTCGGGATATCCGATCCGAGCAACCATCAGGCGATCACCGATATCCAGTTCAGCACCGGCCTCAATACCGAGGCAATCCTGGTCGAGGACGACAAGCTCACCGAGGCCATCGACAAGTTCTTCGACAGCAACTCCACTGGCCTGGAAGACATGGCGGATGTCGATCTCGAAGGTCTGGATATCGAGTCTGTCGACGACAAGAAACATGAAGCCATTGCCGGCCAGGATGCCGACGATGCCCCGGTGGTGCGCTTCGTAAACAAGATGCTGCTGGACGCGATCAAGGGCGGCTCTTCGGACCTGCACTTCGAACCCTACGAAAAGATCTATCGCGTACGCCTGCGCACCGACGGCATGCTCAAGGAAGTCGCCCGCCCACCCATTCACCTGGCCGGCCGGATCGCCGCCCGCCTGAAGGTCATGGCCAGCCTGGATATCTCCGAGCGCCGAAAACCCCAGGACGGTCGGATCAAGATGCGCATATCGAAGACCAAGGCCATCGACTTCCGGGTCAACACCCTGCCGACGCTATGGGGCGAGAAGATCGTGATGCGGATCCTCGACCCGTCCAGCGCCCAGATGGGCATCGATGCCCTGGGCTACGAGCCGGACCAGAAAGAACTGTACATGACCGCGCTGAAGCAGCCGCAGGGCATGATTCTGGTCACCGGCCCCACCGGCTCGGGCAAGACCGTTTCGCTCTACACTGGCCTGAATATCCTCAACACCGTGGATATCAACATTTCTACCGCCGAAGACCCGGTGGAGATCAACATGGAAGGCATCAACCAGGTCAACGTCAACCCGAAACAGGGACTGGACTTCGCCCAGGCCCTGCGCTCGTTCCTGCGCCAGGACCCGGACGTGATCATGGTCGGCGAGATCCGCGACCTGGAAACCGCCGAGATTGCGATCAAGGCGGCCCAGACCGGCCACATGGTGCTGTCGACCCTGCACACCAACAGCGCGGCGGAAACCCTGACCCGCCTACAGAACATGGGAATTCCCGGGTTCAACATCGCCACCTCGGTCAGCCTGATCATCGCCCAGCGCCTGGCGCGCAAACTGTGCCCGCATTGCAAGAAGGAAATCGACATTCCCCAGGAGACCTTGCTGAAGGAAAGTTTCCCTGCGGATCAGATCGGCACATTCAAGGTCTATGAACCTGTCGGCTGCGACCAATGCAATGGCGGCTACAAGGGGCGCGTCGGTATCTATGAGGTGGTGAAGAACACGCCGGAACTGCAGCGGCTGATCATGGCCGAAGGCAACTCGATCGAGATCGCCGAGCAGATGCGCAAGGAGGGCTTCAACGACCTGCGGACTTCCGGCCTGCGCAAGGTCATGCAGGGGCTGACCAGCCTGGAAGAAGTCAACCGGGTGACCAAGGACTGATTCATGGCAACTAAAGCGGCAAAGATAAGTACCTATGCCTGGGAAGGAACCGACAAGAAAGGTGCCAAGGTCTCCGGCGAACTCACCGGCCACAACCCGGCGCTGGTCAAGGCGCAATTGCGCAAGCAGGGGATCAATCCCGGCCGGGTCCGCAAGAAAGGCAGCTCGCTGTTCAGCAAGGGCAAGCGCATCAAGCCCCTGGATATCGCCCTGTTCACCCGCCAGATGGCCACCATGATGAAGGCCGGCGTTCCGTTGCTGCAGTCCTTCGACATCATTGCCGAAGGCTTCGACAACCCGAACATGCGCAAGCTGGTGGACGAGATCAAGCAGGAGGTCGCGGCAGGCAACAGCTTCGCGACCTCGCTGCGCAAGAAACCGGAGTACTTCGATGACCTGTATTGCAACCTCGTCGACGCGGGTGAGCAGGCCGGTGCCCTGGAAAGCCTGCTTTCGCGGGTAGCGACCTACAAGGAAAAAACCGAGGCCCTCAAGTCCAAGATCAGGAAAGCCATGAACTACCCGATCGCGGTGATCCTGGTCGCGATCATTGTTTCCGGGATCCTGCTGATCAAGGTGGTGCCGCAGTTCCAGGCGATCTTCGCCGGTTTCGGCGCGGAACTGCCCGCCTTCACCCTGATGGTGATCGGTCTTTCACAGATTCTGCAGGATTGGTGGTGGGTCGTTGTTCTTGGCCTGGGCGGCGGCATCTATGGACTGATACGCGCACACAAGACGTCCGAGCGTTTTCGCAACTGGATGGATCGTACGCTCCTGAAAATCCCGATCGTCGGCCCGATACTCTACAAGTCCGCCGTTGCCCGCTTTGCCCGCACCCTGTCGACCACCTTCGCCGCCGGCGTACCATTGGTCGAAGCGCTGGACTCGGTCTCGGGTGCCACCGGTAACGTCGTATTCAGGAACGCCGTCAACCGCGTCAAGCAGGATGTTTCCACCGGCATGCAACTGAACTTCTCCATGCGCACCACGGGCGTGTTCCCGAGCATGGCGTTGCAGATGACCGCCATCGGCGAAGAATCCGGGGCCCTGGACGATATGCTCGACAAGGTCGCGAGCTACTATGAAACCGAAGTCGACAACAGCGTCGACAGTCTCACCAGCCTGATGGAACCGCTCATCATGGCCGTGCTCGGCGTCATCGTCGGCGGTCTGGTGATCGCCATGTACCTGCCTATCTTCAAGCTTGGCCAAGTGGTCTAACCGATGCCAGTACCCGATTTCCTGGCCAGCCATCCGCTGGCCTTTGTTTTGTTCGCCCTTGTGCTAGGACTGATCGTTGGCAGCTTCCTCAACGTCGTCGTCTGGCGACTGCCGAAAATGCTCGAGCGTGACTGGCGTGCCCAGGCCCACGATGTACTTGGACTGCCGCCAACCGAACCGGCTCCGACCTACAACCTGCTGCTGCCCCATTCCCACTGTCCGCATTGCGACCACCCAATCCGCGCCTGGGAAAACCTGCCACTGGTCAGCTACGCCCTGCTGCGCGGCAAGTGCTCCAACTGCAAGGCCCCGATCAGCAAGCGCTACCCCCTGACCGAACTGGCCTGCGGCCTGCTCTCGGCCTTCATCGCCTGGCACTTCGGCTTCGGCTGGCCCGCCGGACTGATGCTGGTGCTGACCTGGGGTCTGCTGGCGATGAGCCTGATCGACGCCGACCACCAGATATTGCCCGATGCCCTGGTGCTGCCCCTGCTCTGGCTGGGCCTGATCACCAACCACTTCGCGATTTTCGCCAGTCTGGGCGATGCGCTCTGGGGCGCCATCGCCGGCTACCTGAGCCTGTGGTCGGTGTACTGGGTCTTCAAGCTGCTGACCGGCAAGGAAGGCATGGGCCATGGCGACTTCAAGCTACTGGCGATGCTCGGCGCCTGGGGCGGCTGGCAGATCCTGCCGCTGACAATCCTGCTGTCATCGCTGGTGGGCGCAGTGCTGGGCCTGATCCTGCTGCGCCTACGCAACGCCCAGACCTCGACGCCGATTCCTTTTGGCCCTTATCTGGCGATTGCCGGCTGGATTGCATTGCTCTGGGGTGGTCAAATAACCACTTCCTATCTGCACTTTGCCGGTTTCTAATGACCACACCCGCTGCAAAACCCTGGATTTTAGGCCTGACCGGCGGTATCGGCAGCGGCAAGAGCGCCGCCGCCCAGCACTTCATCGACCTGGGTATCCACGCGGTGGACGCCGACCATGCCGCCCGCTGGGTGGTGGAGCCCGGTCGCCCGGCGCTGCTGAAGATCGCCGAACACTTCGGGCCGGGCGTGCTCCAGGCCGACGGCCAGTTGGACCGGACCGCCCTGCGCAAGCTGATTTTCGAGGACGCCGAACAACGACGCTGGCTGGAAGCGCTGCTGCACCCGCTAATCGCCGCGGAGATCACCCATCATCTGGCCCAGGCGAAATCACCGTACGCAATCCTGGTCTCGCCACTGCTGATCGAATCCGGCCAGTACGCCACGACCCAACGCGTGCTGGTCATCGATGCGCCGCAGGCCCTGCAGGTCGAACGCACCCTGCACCGTGACCAGACCAGCGAAGAGCAGGTGCAGGCCATCCTCAAGGCGCAAGCCAGCCGCGAGGAGCGCCTGAAACACGCCGATGACGTACTGGTCAACGACCGCGACCTCGCCTGGCTGCACAGCGAAGTCGAGCGCCTGCACACCTTTTACCTGACTTTAACTGGAGGCCGAACATGAGCCAGCCGCTGACCGTCGAGTGCCCAACCTGCGGAGCCCCCGTGGAATGGAAGGCGACCAACACCAACCGGCCCTTCTGCTCCGATCGCTGCAAGCTGATCGACCTGGGGGCATGGGCTGCGGAAGAACACAAGATTCCTGTCAGCCCGGATGCCGAGGAAGAGCTGTTTTCCGAAGAGCTGTCGCCGCGTACCCACTGAGCCCTTCCTGTCAGGGCCGCATGAAACTGTAGTCCTGGCTGTCATCGAGGTTCTCGGCGAGAAACTGCAACTCATCGGCCAGATCCTCCGCACTGCGCAATGCCTTGCTCTGCTGCACCACCGCACTGAGCAGGGCTCGCAGCCCCAGCCCGGGCTCGAACCCCGCCGCCTGGGCGGCGTCCAGGCTGGCCCGCACTTCCTGACGCGCCCACTCGTACACACTCATTACTGCGACCCTCCACGGCTGTTTTTCCCAGCATGAGCGCCTGGCGCTCCCGGCTATTTGATGCAAGTCAACGGGAATTCCCGGGCGGCTCGCTGTCCTTCCAGGGGGCCGACAGGTAGCGCGTACGATTGAAGGTCTCCAACCATTCAGGACAGAACACCACCAGCGCACTGATCACCGTGCCATTGATGAAAGCTTCGGGAAAGATGATCAGCCAGAGATAACCGATGAAGTCCTCCAGCCACTCGGGCATCGCGAAGCGCTCGTCGAACCACAGCAGGGCCAGACTCGACAACAGGCAGAGCAATGCCGCCAGGGCCGCGGCGAAGAACCCCGAACAGAAGATGTAGACGAAGGGATTTCGGGGTTGGGCGCGTTCAACCATGACGGCACAGGCTTCGGTGACCAGTACAGGCAGCAGGATCAGCAAGGAGCCATTGACGCCCATGGCCGCCAGCTCCTGCCGACCCAACAACACCAGGCCGAGCTGCGCCACCAGCGCGCCGACGATCGCCAAGGGCCAGTCGAGCAACAGGGTGACCGCCGTGAGGCCGATGAAATGATAGGACACGCCGCTGTCGAAATCGCGGCGCAGCAACCAGAGCAGGAACAGGCCGAACACAGTGCCGAACAGCAGATGCTGGCGGCGGCTGTCGGTGAACAGCTCGACCCAGGGCGAACGCCAGATCGCCCACAGCACCACCGGCAGATAGATCAGCCAACCGATGACCAGACTCGCGGGCGACAGCAATTGCGCACCGATCATAAGCTTTGAATTCCTTGTCCGCGTTGGCCCTGGAGTCTACACCGGGCAACCCGACACCGGCCCGGAGAAAGTCTTCGGGCCACTTCCTGCTGTCACGATTTCAACGCTAAGCTTGGGCCATGGACGACTCAGACTTCCTGCGCTTGCTGACCATCCAGGCCGAGCAAGCCAACACATTTCTTTCCAATGCCCGCAAATGGGAGCGTGAGCGTTGGGTCTGCCAGCGCCTGCTGCAGGGACTGAACGTACCGTACCGTAACGAAGACTTCCACCCCGCCGGCCAGGAACCACCGGATGTCCTGTTTCGCGATGCCAGCTTCGAGGTGTTTTTCGTCCTCGACGAAGGCCGTCGGCTCAACGATGAGTGGCGCGAGGAACTGCAGCGACGGCGCAGCGCGTTTTCCCTGAGCCAACTGGTGCGCCGCGAGGCCAAGCCCAGGCGTATTCCCGCCTCGGAGTTGCTGCTGCGCCTGGCGCCCACCCTGCGCAAGAAAGCCCATAACTACAAGGAACGCGGCCTGGACCTGGGCGAACTGGACATCATTGCCTTCGCCAGCCTGAAGCGCGAAGTCCTCGATCTCAACAGCCACTTCCCTCCGCCCACCGAGTACCTGCGCCAGGGCTGGCGCTCGCTGTCACTGGTGGGGCCGACCTTCGCCCGAGTGCTGTTCGCCCACCCCGACGCCCCCGACTTCCTGCGCGGCAACCTGGGGCGCAGCATCGTCTTCGATGTGGGTATCAGCCTGTAGCTTCATGACGAAAGTGCCGCTACGGTTGATACAAAGCGTTATCATTTAACAAAATCGTCGCCCCGGCGTACGACGAACCTGCCCAGCGGGTGGCTATGCTCAAGTGAACGCTGCGAAATCTGCATGTAGCGTTTGCACATTCGGTAACGTCTATCTGAAGAGACCTCCTTTATGAGCAGCCGCCTGAACCCGGAAGACCAGAAGCATGTCGAAGAGTACCTGCAACTTTCCCAGCACCAAGTCGAGCGCCGGCCCTTTCGGCCGTGGATGCTCCTGGTGGTGGTACTCGTCGCGGTGATCGGCCTGGGCCTGCTGAGCCGGCTCCTGAGTTATCTGGCGCTATGAGCTGCCTCGCGCTCGCCCGGATAACGCAAGCACAGATTTCCTTTAGCCTTGCGAGATATCCCCATGAACCATCGTATCGTGATCGTTGGCGGCGGCGCCGGCGGCCTGGAGTTGGCGACCCGCCTGGGTAAGACTCTGGGTAAACGCGGCAGTGCCAGCATCGTGCTGGTCGACGCGAACCTGACGCATATCTGGAAACCCCTGCTGCACGAAGTGGCCGCCGGTTCCCTGAACTCTTCGGAAGACGAACTCAACTATGTCGCCCAGGCGAAATGGAACCACTTCGAGTTCCAGCTGGGCCGCATGAGCGGGCTTGATCGTGCCGGGAAAAAAATCCAGCTGGCGGCAACCTACGACGAAAATGGCGTGGAACTGCTGCCGGCTCGCGAGCTTGCCTATGACACCCTGGTGATCGCCGTCGGCAGTACCACCAACGACTTCGGCACCCAGGGCGCGGCGCAGCACTGCCTGTTCCTCGACACCCGCAAGCAGGCCGAGCGCTTCCACCAGCAGTTGCTCAACCATTACCTGCGTGCCCATGCCGGGCAGACCGATGCGCCGGAGCAGATGATCAGTGTCGCCATCGTCGGTGCTGGCGCCACCGGCGTCGAACTGGCCGCCGAACTGCATAACGCCGCCCATGAACTGGCGGCCTACGGCCTGGACCGGATCAAGCCGGAAAACATGCATATCACCGTGATCGAGGCCGGCCCACGGGTGCTGCCAGCCCTACCGGAGCGGATCAGCGGACCGGTGCACAAGACCCTGGAGAAACTCGGGGTACGGGTGATGACCAACTCGGCGGTCAGCGAGGTGACCAATGAGAGCCTGATCACCGCCGATGGCCAGGTGATTCCGGCCAGCCTGAAAGTCTGGGCCGCCGGTATCCGCGCCCCCGGCTTCCTCAAGGACATCGACGGCCTGGAGACCAACCGGATCAACCAGCTCCAGGTCCTGCCGACCCTGCAGACCACCCGCGACGAGAACATCTTCGCCTTCGGCGACTGCGCGGCCTGCCCGCAGCCGGGTACCGATCGCAACGTCCCGCCACGGGCGCAAGCGGCCCACCAGCAAGCGTCGCTGCTGGCCAAGTCGCTGAAACAGCGGGTCGAGGGCAAGGCCGGAGCCCTGCCAGAGTATCGCTACACCGACTACGGCTCGCTGATTTCGCTGTCGCGTTTCTCGGCCGTCGGCAACCTGATGGGCAACCTGACCGGCAGCG
This sequence comes from Pseudomonas sp. UTLPPB19802, assembly GCF_059730225.1. NCBI lineage: Bacteria > Pseudomonadati > Pseudomonadota > Gammaproteobacteria > Pseudomonadales > Pseudomonadaceae > Pseudomonas > Pseudomonas sp. UTLPPB19802. The sequence goes on along the minus strand of NZ_AP048545.1, from coordinate 1,927,718 downwards.
TGATGCTGGAAGGCTGGCTGGCGCGGATGTTCTATGTGTCCCTGTATCGCATGCACCAGATGGCGCTGTACGGCACGTTCCGTACGCTGATGCTAATGCTGGGGAGCCGGATCGGGCGTGGGACGGATCCGCGGTTGAAGTTGCACTGATCGAACGGCCTGTCGGCGAAGGTAACCTCTGTGACTATCTTCGCCGGCAACGGCTCGATTAGCGGCAGGAAACCAGGAACGTAGCGGCAAAACCTAAAAACAGGGTAGACCTTATTCGTCGCGTGCACAGGTTTCAGGGGCGCTTCGCACCCCAGCGCAGGCAAACCTGCTCGCCACACTGGGTTCGCTTTACAACTTATTTTGGACGGGGCACGGGACACACAGGCAAAAAAAAGCACCCTCGCGGGTGCTTTTTTCTGAATATGGTCGGGGTAAGGGGATTCGAACTCCTGACATCCTGCTCCCAAAGCAGGCGCGCTACCGGACTGCGCTATACCCCGGTAAAAAAAAGGCACCTTCAAGAGGCGCCTTCTGCGATCAGCGCTTTTGGCTACCAATCTTAAGATCTGATTCCAGCGAACTGGTTTCAAAAATGGTGGGTCGTGTAGGATTCGAACCTACGACCAATTGGTTAAAAGCCAACTGCTCTACCAACTGAGCTAACGACCCAAATATGGTCGGGGTAAGGGGATTCGAACTCCTGACATCCTGCTCCCAAAGCAGGCGCGCTACCGGACTGCGCTATACCCCGGTTTGAAATTGGCTCCGTGACCAGGACTCGAACCTGGGACCCAATGATTAACAGTCATTTGCTCTACCGACTGAGCTATCACGGAACTACACATTTCAAGCTACAACTTTAACGCTTCACTCCCATCACTGGAAGCTCACTCTTCGTCGCCTTGGCATTTCTGCGTTTGCGTCTCTGAGGCGCGTTATTCTACAACCTTTTAACTCTCTGTCAACCCCTAAATTGCTTTCAAGACACTGAATTTGCAATCTTTTTTCTGGAATTCCCTTTGCGGGGGATATCCGGGGATGACCGTGTTGCGGGGCGCACTTTACAAGCCTTTTTCATTGAATTCAACGCCTTGGCGAAAAAAAAGGCCTCGCGATGCGAGGCCCCTTCCTTTCAACGCCACAACCACTCAGGCAAAGACGATCTCGTCGTTCTCCACGCGGCCGGCGATGCTGGTTCCCGGCACAAATTGCCCTGACAGGATCAACTGGGCCAGCGGGTTCTCGATCCAGCGCTGAATCGCCCGTTTCAACGGCCGAGCACCATAGACCGGGTCGTAACCGACGGCGATGAGCTTGTCCAACGCCTCGTCACTCAACTCCAGGGTCAGCTCGCGCTCGGCCAGGCGGCCACGCAGACGCCCCAACTGGATCTCGGTGATGCCGGCGATCTGGTCACGGGCCAATGGTTCAAAGATCACCACTTCGTCGACACGGTTGATGAACTCCGGCCGGAAGTGGCTGCCCAGGGCATCCATGACCGCCGCCCGCTGGGCCTCACGGTCACCCACCAATTCCTGGATCTGCACCGAACCGAGGTTGGAGGTCATCACCACCACGGTGTTGCGGAAGTCCACGGTGCGGCCATGGCTGTCGGTCAGGCGTCCATCCTCCAGAACTTGCAGAAGGATGTTGAACACGTCCGGATGCGCCTTCTCGACCTCATCCAGCAGGATCACCGAGTACGGCTTGCGACGCACCGCCTCGGTCAGGTAGCCGCCCTCTTCATAACCGACATATCCCGGAGGCGCACCGATCAGGCGAGCCACGGAATGCTTCTCCATGAACTCGGACATGTCGATGCGCACCATGGCCTCTTCGGTGTCGAACAGGAACTCGGCCAGGGCCTTGCACAGTTCGGTCTTGCCCACGCCGGTCGGGCCGAGGAACATGAACGAACCGCTCGGGCGATTCGGGTCGGACAACCCGGCACGGGAACGCCGTACCGCGTTGGCCACCGCCACCACAGCCTCACCCTGGCCAATCACGCGCTGGTGCAGCAGGCTTTCCATCTTCAACAGTTTTTCGCGCTCGCCCTCGAGCATTTTCGAGACAGGGATGCCGGTCCACTTCGAAACCACCTCGGCGATCTCTTCCTCGGTAACCTTGCTGCGCAGCAGCTGGTTCTCGCTCTGGCCGTGCTGGTCGACCATCTGCAGGCTGCGCTCCAGGTCCGGGATCACCCCGTACTGCAGCTCGGCCATGCGATTGAGGTCGCCCTTGCGGCGGGCCGCTTCCAGTTCCTGGCGCGACTGCTCGATTTTCTGCTGGATCTGCGCGGAGCCCTGCACTTCGGCTTTTTCCGAGGCCCAGACCTCTTCCAGGTCGGAGTACTCACGCTCCAGCCGGACGATATCGCCCTGGAGTTTGTCCAGGCGCTTGATCGCCGCCTCGTCGTCCTCTTTTTTCAGGGCCTGGGCCTCGACCTTGAGCTGGATCAGGCGTCGTTCCAGGCGATCGAGCACTTCCGGCTTGGAGTCGATTTCCATGCGGATGCGGCTGGCGGCCTCGTCGATCAGGTCGATGGCCTTGTCCGGCAACTGGCGGTCGGTGATGTAGCGATGGCTGAGCTTGGCCGCGGCAATGATCGCACCGTCGGTGATCGCCACCTTGTGGTGCACTTCATAACGCTCTTTCAGGCCGCGCAGGATGGCAATGGTGTCCTCCTCGCTCGGCTCATCCACCAGCACCTTCTGGAAACGCCGCTCGAGCGCCGCGTCCTTCTCTATATATTGACGGTACTCGTTGAGCGTGGTCGCACCGACGCAATGCAGCTCGCCGCGGGCCAGGGCCGGCTTGAGCATGTTGCCCGCATCCATCGAGCCCTCGCCCTTGCCGGCGCCGACCATGGTATGCAGTTCGTCGATGAACAGGATGATCTGCCCTTCCTGCTTCGACAGCTCATTGAGCAGTGCCTTGAGGCGCTCCTCGAACTCGCCGCGGTACTTGGCCCCAGCGATCAACGCCCCCATGTCCAGGGACAGCAGGCGCTTGCCTTTCAGGCCATCCGGCACTTCGCCATTGATGATCCGCTGGGCCAGGCCTTCGGCGATGGCGGTCTTGCCCACGCCAGGCTCGCCGATCAGCACCGGGTTGTTCTTGGTCCGCCGCTGCAGCACCTGGATCGTGCGGCGAATCTCATCGTCGCGACCGATCACCGGGTCGAGCTTGCCGTCTTCGGCACGCTTGGTCAGGTCGACGGTGTATTTGTCCAGGGCCTGGCGCGATTCCTCGACGTTGGCGTCATTGACTGCAGCGCCGCCGCGCAGGTTGTTGATCGCGTTCTCCAGGGCCTTCTTGCTCACGCCCTGGCCGAGCAGCAGCTTGCCCAGCTTGCTGTTCTCGTCCATGGCGGCGAGCAGCACCAGTTCGCTGGAGATAAATTGGTCGCCCTTCTGCTGGGCCAGGCGATCGGCCTGGTTCAGCAGGCGCGCCAGATCCTGCGACATGTTCACGTCACCGGTCGGATTCTGGATTTTCGGCAGCTTGTCGAGCTCTTTGCTCAATTCCTTGCGCAGGCTGTTGACTTCGAAGCCTACCTGCATCAACAGGGGCTTGATCGAACCACCCTGCTGTTCCAGCAATGCCTGCAGCAAATGGGCCGGTTCGATCGCCGGATGATCGAGGCCTACGGCCAGGGATTGGGCATCGGACAAGGCCAACTGCAATTTGCTGGTCAATCGGTCTATACGCATTAGTCACCTTCCTTTTGAGCAGGCCGGAGCGATGGACACACCTGAATGGAGAAGCCTGCCAGATGCTCCTATAGATACGGGCGAATCTGGGAGTTTCAAGCGCCGAAGATTGACGCAGGTCAGGAGAGTCTAGTCGGCGAGCCAGACCAGGGAGGCGACGCGACCGGTGCGCGGGCTGCGCCGGTAGGAATAGAAGCGCGGATCGGACACCGTGCAGAAGCCGCCGCCATACACGGCAGTGATCCCTCGTTCCGCCAAGCGCAGGCGGGCCAGGGCATAGATATCGGCCATGAAACGGCCAGCGTTGCGGCTGGGCACAAAGGCCTTGATGGCTTGCGGATGCGTGGCGATAAAAGCCTCGCGGACCTCGGCCCCCACTTCGAAAGCCTGGGGACCGATAGCCGGGCCCAACCAGACCAGGATGTCCGAAGGCGCCACGTCGAGGCTGTCGACGGTTGCCTCCAGCACGCCCGCCGCCAGGCCGCGCCAACCGGCATGGGCCGCGGCAACGCGGGTGCCGGCACGGTCACAGAACAGGGCTGGCAGGCAGTCGGCGGTCATTGCCGTGCAGGCCACCCCTGGCGTCGTCGTCCAACTGCCATCGGCCTCGGCGGTCACGCCCGGATCGGCTTCGACCACCGCCACCCCGTGCACCTGGCGCAGCCAGGCCGGCCGGATGGAAAAGGCGGTATTGAGGCGCCGACGGTTTTCCGCGACCGCAACCGGGTCGTCCTCGACATGGTCGCCCAGGTTCAGGCTGTCGAACGGCGCCTGGCTGACACCGCCCGAACGGGTGGTCACGCACGCCCTGACCCGCGCCGGCGCAGGCCAGTCCGGAATCAGGAAGTCGCTCACCCGATGAATGCCTCGCGGTCCTGCTTGAGCAGCGACAGCAACCAGACGAAATCGTCCGGCAGCGGCGACTCCCAGCTCATGCGCTCACCAGTGGCCGGATGATCCAGCTCGAGGAAACGCGCATGCAGCGCTTGGCGCGGGAAGTTTTTCAGCGACTCGACCATGGTCGCGCTGGCCGCCGGCGGAATACGGAAGCGTCCACCGTAGGCGGGATCGCCGACCAACGGGAAGTTGATGTGCGCCATGTGCACGCGAATCTGGTGGGTACGTCCAGTTTCCAGCTTCACCCGGACGTGGGTGTGGGAGCGGAAACGCTCGAGCACCCGGTAATGACTGACGGCCGGCTTGCCGCCTTCCATCACCGCCATGCGCTGGCGTTGCTGGCCGTGCCGGCCGATCGGGGCGTTGATCTTGCCACCGGCAGTGACTACGCCGATCACGATGCATTCATAGATGCGGCTGACGGTACGGCTCTGTAACTGGGCGACCAGTTGCGTCTGCGCCTGGATGGTCTTGGCCACTACCATCAGACCGGTGGTGTCCTTGTCCAGCCGGTGCACGATACCGGCGCGGGGCACATTGACGATGTCCGGCACGTGGTGCAGCAAGGCGTTGAGCAGGGTGCCGTCGGCATGCCCGGCAGCCGGGTGCACCACCAGGCCCGCAGGTTTGTTGATGACCAGGATCTCGTCGTCCTCATAGACGATATCGAGTTCGATGTCCTGGGCCACCCACTCGCCCTGGGCCTCCTGCTCGGCGGTCAGCTCGAGAACGGAACCGCCATGGACGATATCGCGCGGACGGATCACCGCACCATCCACCGTCAGGCGGCCGTCCTTGATCCAGGTGGAAAGGCGCGAGCGCGAGTGCTCGGTAAACAGTTGGGCGGCGACTTGATCGAGGCGTTGACCGCCAAGTTCAGACGGTACCTCTGCGCGAAGTTCAATTTTATCGGACATGCTCGGACTGGGCGTCGGCACAGCCTTTGGTTTCGGCTGCGCGCTTGTGGTTAAATACGGCGTCTTTTGCCCCGAGGCTTTCAACGGGGCGTTCATCATAACAGGACGGCTCCGCCCAAGACAGCGGCCGTCATAGGGACGCAAGCCGCCATGCAAGTGAAACACCTGCTGCTGATCGCCATCCTCGCACTGACTGCTGCTTGCTCATCGAAGGAAGTCGTCGACGAAAACCTGAGTGAAGTCGAGCTGTACCAGCAGGCACAAGCCGACCTGGACAACAACAGCTATACCGCCGCCACCGCCAAGCTCAAGGCCCTGGAGTCGCGTTATCCGTTCGGTCGCTATGCCGACCAGGCCCAGCTCGAGCTGATCTACGCCAACTACAAGAACTCCGAGCCGGAAGCTGCCAAGTCTGCCGCTGAGCGTTTTATCCGCCTGCATCCGCAGCACCCGAACGTGGATTACGCCTACTACCTCAAGGGCCTGACCTCGTTCGACCAGGACGTCGGCCTGCTGGCGCGCTTCCTGCCGCTGGACATGACCAAGCGTGACCCGGGTGCCGCCCGCGACTCGTACAACGAGTTCGCCCAGCTGACCAGCCGCTACCCGAACAGCCGCTACGCACCGGACGCCAAGCAGCGCATGATCTACCTGCGCAACCTGCTGGCGGCCTATGAAATCCACGTGGCCGACTACTACCTGACCCGTCAGGCCTACGTCGCCGCAGCCAACCGTGGTCGCTACGTGGTGGAAAACTTCCAGGAAACCCCTTCGGTCGGCGACGGCCTGGCAGTGATGGTCGAGTCCTACCAGCGTCTGCACCTGGACGAACTGGCTGCCAGCAGCCTGGAAGTGCTGAAAGCCAACTACCCGAACCATCCGAGCCTGGTCGACGGCCAGTTCGTGCCGCGCGTCGCCGAAGCGGACAACCGCTCCTGGCTGAGCAAGGCCACCCTCGGCCTGATCGAATCGCGCCCACCGCTGCCGCCGGGAGAAACCCGTGCCAACCAGGACGTGATGAAACAGTTCCAGGATGCCAAGGATGCAATCCCGTCCGACCTGAAACCGGCTGAAGGCGATGCCGCCCAGGAAGAGCAGCATGAAGCCGAAGGCAACAACAGTGATCGCTCGTGGTTCAGCTACATGACCTTCGGTCTGTTCGACTGAGTCGCCGTAGCCATGAGAAAGAGCCCTTCGGGGCTCTTTTTTTTGCCCTGGGCCCACTGGGCTCGAACCCTGAGCTTGGCTAAACTGCCGGATCATTCGCCGAGAAGCTGGTTGCCATGGTTCGTCTACTGTTCTGGATTGCTCTGATCGCCGCTGCCATATGGTTCTGGCGCAAATTCAAACGGGCTGGAACCGGCAACCGCCCCGCCGACGAGCCCAATGCCGCACCCATGGTTCGCTGTGCGCAATGCGGCGTGCACCTGCCCCGTGACCGGGCCCTGAGCCAGCAACAACAGTGGTATTGCAGCCAGGCACACCTCGAACAGGGTCCGGGTACACGTGACCGCTGAGACCTTCAGTCTCGGCGGAGCCCAGGCGCAGCGCCTGCTGCGGCTCTACAACCTCTACCGCCTGAGCATCGGCATCGCCCTGGTCCTGCTGATCTCCAGCCGCATGGACGACAAGCTGCTGGAACTGACCGACGGCGAACTGTTTCGCACCGGCAGTTGGATCTACCTGATCCTGAACATCCTGGTGGTGGTGCTGCTGGAAAACCCCAGGCGCCAGGCCCAGGTCTTCAGCCTGGCACTGGCCGACGCAATGATGCTGTCAGGCCTGTTCTATGCCGCCGGAGGCCCGCCGAGCGGTCTTGGCAACCTGCTGATCGCCTCGGTCGCCATCAGCAACGTACTGCTGCGTGGCCGGATGGGTCTGCTGATTGCAGCCATTTCGGCCATCGGCATCATCTACCTGACCTTCTACCTGAGTTTCAGCCGACCGGCGGCGGCCAATTATTATGTCCAGGCCGGGTTGCTTGGCGTGCTGTGCTTCGCCGCCTCGTTCCTGGTCCAGGGCCTGACCCGCTTGCTGGACGTGAGCGAGACCCTCGCCGAAAAACGTGCCAGCGACGTGACCAAGCTTGAAGAGCTCAACGCGCTGATCCTGCAACGCATGCACACCGGCATCCTGGTGCTCGACGCCGAGTATCGCGTGCAACTGGCCAACCAGAGTGTCCTGGCGCTGCTGGGCCAGGAACACCTGCACGGGCGACTCATCGAAACCTACTCACCGGAACTGATCGCCGGCCTGCAACTGTGGCAAAGCAATCCCACCTTGCGTCCGCAAAGCCTGAAGGTCGCCGACAGCAGCACAGTCCTGCAACCCAGCTTCATTGCACTGGAGCGGGGAGAACAGCGCCAGACGCTGATTTTCCTCGAGGACCAGTCGAAAATCACCCAGCAGGCCCAGCAGCTCAAGCTTGTCGCCCTCGGCCGACTGACCGCCGGGATCGCCCACGAAATCCGCAACCCACTGGGCGCCATCAGCCATGCCGCCCAGTTGCTGCTGGAGTCAGAGGAACTGCAAGGTCCCGACCGGCGTCTCACGCAAATAATCCAGGATCAGTCCAAGCGCATGAATCTGGTGATCGAGAACGTGCTGCAGTTGTCCCGGCGACGCCAGGCCGAGCCACAGTTGCTTGATCTCAGCCCCTGGCTGCAAACCTTTGTCAGTGATTGGCGTGAAAGAGCCCGCCCCGACCAGCAGTTGCACCTGAGGATCGAGAACGACTGGCTCAAGACCCACGCCGACCCGCAACAACTGACACAGATACTCAACAATCTGCTGGAGAACGGCCTGCGCTACAGCGCTCAGCTGCATGAACAGGCCGAAGTCTGGCTGACATTGTCGCGGGAGCAGAAAAACGACCTGCCGACACTCGAAGTCCGCGACAATGGTCCAGGTGTCGCCCCCGAACAACTGCAGCACCTGTTCGAACCCTTCTTCACCACCGAAAGCCAGGGCACGGGCCTGGGCCTGTACCTGTCCCGCGAGTTGTGCGAAAGCAACCGGGCCCGCCTAGACTACTCAAGACGCCAAGGCGGCAGTTGCTTTCGCATCACCTTCGCTCACGTACGTAAACAGAGTTGAACATGAGCCCACGGCAAAAGATCCTGATCGTCGATGATGAGCCGGATATCCGCGAACTCCTGGAAATAACCCTGGGCCGAATGAAACTCGATACCCAGAGCGCCCGCAATGTCGGTGAAGCCCGCGAGAAACTGGCACGGGACACCTTCGATCTGTGCCTGACGGATATGCGCCTGCCGGACGGCACCGGCCTCGAGCTGGTGCAGCACATCCAGCAACGTCATCCCCAGGTGCCGGTCGCCATGATTACTGCCTATGGCAGCCTCGATACCGCCATCAACGCGCTCAAGTTCGGTGCCTTCGACTTCCTGACCAAGCCGGTGGACCTGGCCCGCCTGCGAGAGCTGGTCGCCAGCGCCTTGCGGTTACCCGTGGCCGGGCAGAAACCGGCCACCATCGATGCCCGGCTGCTCGGCGACTCGCTGCCGATGCGGGCTATGCGCAAGCAGATCGACAAGCTGGCGCGCAGCCAGGCGCCGGTCTACATCAGCGGCGAATCGGGCAGCGGCAAGGAACTGGTGGCGCGGCTGATCCATGAACAGGGCCCGCGCGCCGAGCGAGCATTCGTGCCTGTCAACTGCGGAGCAATTCCCTCGGAGCTGATGGAGAGCGAATTCTTCGGCCACCGCAAAGGCAGCTTCAGCGGCGCCGTCGAGGACAAACCCGGACTGTTCCAGGCCGCCAACGGCGGCACGCTATTCCTTGACGAAGTCGCGGACCTGCCGCTGGCCATGCAGGTCAAGCTACTTAGGGCGATCCAGGAAAAAGCCGTGCGCAGCATCGGCGGGCAGCAGGAGGAAGTGGTGGATGTGCGTATTCTCTGCGCCACCCACAAGGACCTGAATGCCGAAGTCAGCGCCGAGCGCTTTCGCCAGGACCTGTATTATCGGCTGAACGTCATCGAGTTGCGCGTCCCGGCCTTGCGTGAGCGCCGGGACGATATCGAACCATTGGCGGCCAATGTGCTCAAGCGCCTGGCCTCGGGTAGCGGGCAACCGGCCGCCAGGCTGCACCCGCAGGCGCTGGACACACTCAAGGGCTATCGGTTTCCCGGCAACGTGCGGGAACTGGAGAATATGCTCGAGCGGGCCTACACCCTCTGCGAAAACGACCAGATCGAAGCCAGCGACCTGCGCCTGACGGAAGCCACAGGCAATACAGCCGAAGCCGGAGAGCCAAGCCTGGCGCAGATCGACAACCTCGAGGACTACCTGGAAAGCGTCGAACGCAAGCTGATCCTCCAGGCCCTGGAGGAAACCCGCTGGAACCGTACGGCGGCGGCCCAGCGGCTCAGCCTGTCATTCCGGTCGATGCGCTATCGCCTGAAGAAGCTGGGGCTGGATTGAGCTACCCAATCGTCCACCGGGGACAGCCCTTGTGGGAGCCGGCTTGCTGGCGATGAGGCCCTAGACCCCCATAAAGAGCTTGGGCCCGACCGTCTGGTCGCTATCGCCAGCAAGCCGGCTCCTACAGAATGCGTCCGACAGGAGCGTAAGGCGCCGGATCGATGATCGGCTCACGCCCCAGCAACAGGTCGGCAAACAGCTGGCAGGACGCCGGCGCCAGTACCAGGCCATTGCGATAGTGGCCACAATTGAGCCAAAGCCCATCGAAACCGGGCGCCTGGCCGATAAAGGGAATCCCCTCCGGCGACCCTGGCCGCAGCCCGGCCCAATGACCAACAGGCTCGACCCCGGCAAGCGCCGGTATCAACTCCTCCGCCGACGCCTTGAGGCTCTCCAGCGCCGAATCGGTTGGCGTCTTGTCGAAACCCTCATGCTCCAGGGTGCTACCGATGAGGATATGCCCATCCCGCCGAGGAATCGCATAACGACCCTTGGCCAGGATCATCGCCGGCAGGAAATCATCCGCACACTTGTAGAGGATCATCTGGCCCTTGACCGGTTCGACCGGCAACTCAAGGCCCAGGGATTTCAGCAACTCGCCACTCCAGGCGCCGGCGGCCAGGACGACCTGGTCGGCATGCACATCGCCTGACGAAGTCTGTACACCTACCACCTTCGAACCCTCGCGAACAAAGCCGGCGACCTCGCAGTATTCGTGGATCGTCACATTCGGCAACGCCAGCAGGGCCGCCTTGAGCGACTTCACCAAACGCGGGTTACGCACGTTGGCCACATCGGCCATATGGATAGCATGGGAGTAGCCATCGCCCATGACCGGCACTGCGTCGCGAACCGCCGAAATATCCACGCGGCTCAACGGTCGCTGCTCGCGCTCGGCCCAGGCCAACGCCTCGGCTTCGTCGTCGAGGTCCAGCCAGTAGAGGCCGGTAACGTGCACCTGCGGATCAACGCCGGTGCTGGTGAAGAGTCTCTCGCCCAGCTGTGGATAAAAATCCTGCGACCAGTGCGCCAGCGCCGTTACGGCCACGCTGTAGCGCCACGGATAGAGCGGCGAAACGATCCCACCACCGGCCCAGGAGGACTCCTGGCCAAGGCCGGCGCGATCGAGCAGGACCACTCGCTCGACATGCGACGCCAGGTTGAAGGCGGTCAACAGGCCGATAACTCCACCACCCACGATTACAACTTGTTGCTGCCTGCTCATCTATTGATCCAAACCTGTAGGGAGTACGCTCAGCCGCCCCCGAAGAACAATCAGCGCCCCCAACAGTCCTTTGTCGTCACACCTGAGCTGGCGCCCGGGTTGCTACGTGCACCCGTCTGGGTAATCGTGAAGCCACCACACTTGTCGCCCGTCATCATCGAACCCGCTGCTGCCGTAGCAGCCAGTGTGAAGTCCTGGGCATTCAGGGTCGGGGCAATGGTGTAGTAGCCATTACCGGCGACAACGCTGGCATTCGTGTAGAAACCGTTCTTCGAATAGTAACGCTCAAGATTCTGCGCCTGCTCCGAAAGCAGTACGGCAATCTCCGTGCGGTGGGTACGCTTCGAGTACTCGATATAACTGGGATACGCCACTGCGGCAAGGATACCGACAATGGCTACGACAATCATGAGTTCGATCAAGGTGAAGCCTTTGGCTGCCTGCTTCATACACGGTCTTCCCTATTGGATTTGTCGCCACATGATCCGTCGGCTGCCACCACCACCCTTTTCCGCCATGGAGGTGGTGCCGCCGCTGGAGTCACTGAAGATTTTAGTCTGGGCCCCCGTGCCCCCCATGATCCCGGTCAGGTTGGGGATGGCGGAAAAATTGAAGCCACTCGAACGCAGGTCACTGCTGTCGACAACACCATCGCCATTGGTATCGAGCACCGCGTAGCTGAGCATCTTCCCGGTGAACGCATCCAATTCGACCACCCTGCCGGTGCCGAAGCTGGCACAGGGATCGGTGGTATCGACAGCAGCGGTGGTGAAGACGACTCGGCCCAAGGTCGTCCGCGCCGGGTAGATCACCCGCTCACCCGTGGCGACGTTGTTGTAGATCAGGGGCAGGTACCAACCGCTCTGTGCCGGGTAGACCACCGGATTCTCACTGGTGGTGATGAACTGGATGCCATTTGAAGTGAACACTCCGGTAATCGACTGTGCCACCAGATTGCTGACCGTGATCCTCCCCGAGCCCCCATCGGCATCCCACACCCCGTAGAAGGCCTGCTGATCCTTGCTCAACTTATCTGACGTTTCATTGAATTTACCCGTACCGAAAAACACCATCTTGCCGTTGATCGGATGGTCGACCAGCAGAGGTTGTGCCGTGATGGGCTGAGTGGCGCCACCCGGCGCGGTAAACAGCGGTGAACCCGCAAAGGCCAGGCCCCAGCTGTTGATCGTGGTGGAGCTCAGGTCGAACTTCCACATGCGCCCCTTGAGGTCGCCGCCATAAGCCGCCTGGACCACGTTCTGGGCATTCACCCTCAGCTTGACCGAGGACAGGCCATTGGTGGTCTCGGTGTTGTCGACCACGATTTTTCTGATCAGCGAGCCGTCGCGGATATCGACGATGTACAGCGCGGCAACACCGGAGTTGCTGCCATAACCGTTGGCGATGAAAGCCGCCCAGCGACCATCGGGCAGGCGGGCCACCTCGGGCTTGGCGTAGGCGTAGCCGATATCGTTCAGCGGGTTGCTGGTATCCGCCGTGTCGGGAGCCCGCAGTTCCCAGAGGGCGTTATAGGTGTTGCCCAAGGTGGCGTCGAACAATTGGACCGCAAAGAATGCCTTGCCGCCGGCCCCCACCCCTCCGAGTGCCACGGTCTTCCAGGCGCTGTTGTTGAATTGCGCATCGAACACGCCGACTTGACCATCATTGAGGAATTTATGGCTGGTACCGTTGATGTAGGCCGGATCGGCAATGAGACGCAGCGATGGCAGCACGCTGCTGGGCATATAGGCATAGACCCGGGCGCCGGTGCTGGAGCTGATCACGCTCATGAACCCGTCATTGCCGTTGACCACCAGGTTGCTGTTCATCCCGCTGGCCTTGGTCGCCAGGTAGGTGCTGTAGCTGCTATCGCCCACCAGGTCGGACGCCGTCTGCTCCGTCGGCGAGGCCACCACCAAGGGTGAGTTGATGATATCGCCGAGCAATACCGTACGTGTCTTCAGCCCGGTCTTGTTGGTGCCTTTACTCCACTCCACCAGATCGTTACCGACGATGCCAGTGGGCAGTCCCAGGTTGAGTGCGGCTCGTTGTGTCGTGGAAAAGTTGTTGAATGCCAGGGCCACCACCGCATTGCTCGTGGTATTCCACGATTGATACAGCGGCGCGGTGGAGCTGGGCCTGATGGTGGTGTCGGTGGTCCAGTTCACCAGGGCGGTGTTGACCGTACCATTGGTATTGAAACCGTACGACCTGATCGTCCCGCGCCAGTCCAGCGGGTCATAGCCGGTCTGGAAATAGCTGGCGCTCGTCGAGGCGTTGCCTGAAATCGCCGAGCCGCCACCACCGGAACCGGCCTTGGAGGTAATGTCGCTGAACGCGGCGGACAGCGCAGTGCTCAACCCGGCACTGTCGATCGCCTGATAGTACTTGCCCTGCCCGTAGACAGCGGCATCGGAGAGCATCTGGTTGGCCGCGGTGAAACCCACCGTGTAGGTGCTCATGTTCTGTTTCGGGAAATCGGCGCTGTCCCAGCTCTTGCTCGCGGCATCGACTCCGGATGAGCGCATGTCGATGTCGTAGGCAAATTTGGCAATGTCGTCCAGGTACAGGCTGTCGCCTTCGTTATCCCCGCCCGTGGGGTTGTTTCCGTCGTTGTTCTTCCCATCCCAGTTGGGCAGCTTGTTGGCCCCTTGGGCCTGGGGATCATTCGACGGGAAAGTGCGGTCGTAGGTCGGCAAGCCGTCGGTGATCACCACGCCATAGTTTTTCTGGCAGCGGTACTGGATAGGGCTGGTGTAGGTAGTGGGCGAAGAATTGTAATAAGGCGCCATGCCGCGAAAGTAGCGGGTGATCTCGTAGTAGGTTTCCGCCAACGGCGTGTTGGCAATGGCGCTCAGGCCATTGATGGAGGTAATCAGCGAGTTGTAGTTGGTGTTGGCCTGGGCCTGGGTCACCGAGCCGCTGACGGGCGACAGGTCAGTGATCGAGCGGACGATATAGCCGCCAGGACCAGGATCGTTGAAGGTCGGCGAGTTGAAGGTGGAGAGGCCGATACGCAGCGAGCGGTTTTGTGTGACCAGGGTCTTGGAGACTTCCCGCGCGACATTGATGCGATAGTCATTGGGAACCAGTGTGCCCGTGGTGAAGTCGGTGTTCACCCCATTGGCCTTCCTCAGCAGGTACGCCAGGTAGGCCGTCGAATAGCGGGTATTGCCGCCCCCCACCGGATCCGGCAAGCGCAGGCAGATGGGTGCCTGGAGAAGCCCCCTGTAGAAACCATACCAGTTGCCGCTCAGCGAACATCCGCCACGATAGAGGTTGCCGACGAAGATATTGGTATCGGCAGGATCCAGCGTTTGCGCACCTAGACAAAGGAAGTCAGAACTGCAGTTCGCCACGCTCCCCCAGTTCGCATTCGGATCGAAGTCGGCTGCCCAGATGATGCTGTTCATGCTACCGGAGTCGTCGAGCAGCAGCATGACATTGGGGGCAACGGCCGCCGCGCTCAGCAAGGGAGAATCTGCGGGTGTGAAGGCATAGGCCGGGGCGCCAAGGTACAGCCCCAGCAGCGCTCCCGCTGCCACTTTCAGGCAGCGACGAACCCAACTTTCGCGAGCGCTAGTACTTGGCATAGATGCTCTCCAGAACCGTACGCGAGTTGCCCGAAATAGCGACTGCGGTCACTCGATACAACGTCGCCGAGGTGTTGCTCGGCAGGTTGACCGCGGTCATCGACGTTCCAATGTTCTGCACCCCGTAGAACCCGTTGCCCGCCGCAACCCAAATCACTCCTGAAGTCGGGTCCGTCTGCGCGGATACCACGGTCGCCGACTCCGGAGGCGGCGCACAGCGAACGGTCCCCACGCAGGCCGCGAGCGAGTAATTGCTCTGCTGGACCGCATTCTCGCCCATCCGCAAGGCCGCCTCGGCGCTCTGGAAAGACGTGTTGCGGAAGGTCACGCTGCCGGCCATCTTTTCCTGCAACGTAGCGCTTTGCATTGAAGAAATGCCGATCAGGGTCAGCAACAGGAGAAACACCAGGCTGACCAGCAAGGCCATGCCGCCCTGCTGTGCGGGGCTCTTTCGGGAGCGGTCTTGCCGTGAGAGATTCATGCACGCACCTACTGAAGCCGATTTCGCAAGGCGGCAACCGCCGTGAATGTCTGGTTCCTTACCCGATTGCCCGGATCGGAGAGGGTGATGCTCAGGCGCACGCTGCGAATGGTCGCGGGGTTGCTCGGGTTACTGTCATAAGTGGACACGGCGGTGTCGGTGGCACTGGCGGCAACCCCAAACTTCACGTCGAAAGCCGCCACATTGTTGACCAATGCTGCACCAGTCCCCGTCCCGGTACCGGCCAGCAGGAATAGCTGGTTGCCGGAATAGGTATAGGTCAACTTGCGAATGGGGAACGCCTGCTGTCCACTCGCCGGGGTCGCCGACCCGGTATAGGCCGTGGCAGAGGTACGACAGTCGGAAGTGATCGTCCAGGTTGGAACACCGCCGCCCACACCGACATCGGCTGTCACCAGGACCAGCGATTTGTTGGCATTGTTCCAAGAGATCGGGGTAATGGCATTCGTGGCAAAGAGCGCGGGATTGCTACCATCCACGATCGCCGTGGTGGTGAGGCAGCCGAACATCCCCACCATCCGTATTTCCTGGATCATCTTGCTCAGGATGAAGCGCGCATCCTCCTGCATTCCGGCGGCCACGCTCTGGCTGGCATAGGTATTTTTAGCCGAAATGAATATCTGGCTGATCCCCGCCACGATCACCAGGCCAAGGACGAGAGCGATCATCAGCTCGATCAGGCCGAAGCCCCTGGACAGTTTTTTCATGGTGTTACCACCGGATCGGTGCCCACTCGGCTGGTCAGGACGAAGGTACGGGTCGGTGCATTCGCCGTCGTTGCGTCATCGGCCCGCTTGTCGCCCCAACCGATGGTAATGGTCACCACGCGGTTGTTGACCACAATGCTGCCACTGCCATCCGTCGCGGCGAACGTGGTGATATTGTTCTTGAAGTCGTAGAGATCGGCATCCCGCGCCGCCGTGGAGCCAGCGCTTGCGGTTATGCCCTGCAAGTTGCTCACCGCATAGTTGGCGTCCGGATTCGCCCGGATACGGTCAAGCATGTCATAGGCGATGAAACTGGCCTGGCTGGTCATCATTGAACTGTCGGTGTATTTCAGCGCATTGAGCTGGATAGCCGCCGCGCCCAGCAGGCCCACGGCGAGAATCAGCAGCGACACCATCACCTCGATCAGGGTCAGACCAGCCTGCCTTCCGCTGAAAATTCGTGGCATCAGCAACTCCCCAGGACAACCCTGCCGTTGGGACAGACATTCACGGTGCGAGTCTCCGCCCCCCGGGTGTAGACAAAGGTGGCGGCAACCGAAACCCCGCCCAGGTTGTTGAAATCCAGGCTGTTGACCCCGGCGGTCACATTCAACGTCGCGCCACTGCTCATCGGCGCAATCACCTGGTAGTAATTGGTGCGGCCTGCCGCGTCATCGACCACTGACATCACCACCAGTTGGCTGGTCCAGGCGCTATTGGCCACCAGGGGACGGACACGCGTGTTGGTCCCCCGATCGATGGCTTCGAGCCGCGCATAGCTAAGCCCGCGCATCAGGTCACTGATCTCGGTATCGGCCTTGGTCTTGTCGCTGGAGCTTTTATAGGATGGCAGCGCAATCGCCGCGAGAATCGCGAAGACCGCGACAGCGATCATCAACTCGACCAGTGTAAATCCCTTGTTACCACTGTCCATTGTGTACCCCCCAAGTGCCTCGACTATAACTGGCTCTACAACCTGGAACATTCGTCGCCGGGACGTACGGTTGTTTTCTCGGGATAAACGTGAAAGCTGCCACCCCGGCCCTCTCCAAGGAGGGAGAACCCATGCATCAACGAGGCTTGAGTCTGCTGGAACTGCTGGTGGTACTGGTGGTTATCGCCGTCCTGGCAAAGCTGGCAGGGCCGTCGTTCGGCGAGTTGCTCGCGTCACAGCGCCGCCAGCTGTCCGCCGAAAACCTCGCCCAAGGCCTGCAAACAGCCCGGACCGAGGCGATCCTGCGCAGCCAGGCCGTGGTTATCCACGCCATAAACGAGGACTGGAGCCAGGGCTGGCGCATCATTCTCGACCTGAGCGGCCAAGGGCCTGGAGACAGCAGCAATCCGCTGCTGATCGAACGACAGGACAGCGCTCACGGGCCGATTGTCGGCAATCAACACGTGAGAAGTTTCGTCCGTTTTTCATCGATCGGTGCGCCGACCAACGACGGCGTAGCGGGAGGCACCCTGCACATCTGTGCCGGAAGGCAGGCACTCAGCCTGCATCGCGTGGTGCTGGCCAGGACAGGCCGGATCAGGCTGGAAAAAGGCGAGAAGCAAGAGGCGCTCTGTGGCGCCCCAGACTCAGGACAGCGTGCGAACGCGTAGTTCCTTGGGCATGGAGAAGGTGATGTTCTCCTCGCGGCCAGCCAGTTCATCGGCACCAGTCGCCCCCCAGGCCTGCAACTGTTGGATGACGCCACGGACCAGCACTTCCGGTGCCGAGGCACCAGCGGTGATACCGATTCGCTCGACGCCATCGAACCAGCTGCGCTGCATGTCCTCGGCGCCATCGATCAGATAGGCCGGCGTTGCCATGCGTTCGGCCAGCTCGCGCAGGCGATTGGAGTTGGAACTGTTCGGGCTGCCGACCACCAATACCACGTCGCACTCATCCGCCAGTTGCTTGACCGCATCCTGACGGTTCTGCGTGGCGTAGCAGATGTCGTCCTTGCGTGGCCCGCCAATCATCGGGAAACGCGAGCGCAGGGCATCGATGACGCGACTGGTGTCGTCCATCGACAGGGTGGTCTGGGTCACGAAGGCCAGTTTCTCGGGATTGCGCACCTGCAGGGCGGCGACGTCCTTCTCGTCCTCCACCAGGTAGATGGCGCCACCGTTACTGGCGTCGTACTGGCCCATGGTGCCTTCCACTTCCGGGTGTCCGGCATGACCGATCAGGATGCATTCACGACCGTCGCGACTGTAGCGCGCCACTTCGATATGCACCTTGGTCACCAGTGGGCAGGTCGCATCGAACACCTTCAGGCCACGCCCGGCAGCTTCGCTGCGCACGGCCTGGGAAACGCCGTGGGCACTGAAGATGACGATGACGTCATCCGGCACCTGGTCCAGCTCTTCGACGAAGATCGCGCCGCGGGCGCGCAGGTCTTCGACGACGAATTTGTTATGCACCACTTCGTGGCGCACATAGATCGGCGGACCGAAGACCTCAAGGGCCCGGTTGACGATTTCGATCGCCCGGTCCACACCGGCGCAGAAGCCACGGGGGTTGGCGAGTTTGATTTGCATGCTGTGCCTCGTGTCTTGCGCGCAAGGGTTGGATCATTCTGACCGCTTGCGCGGCCTGTCGCCAGCAAGCCGGCGACTACAGGGTTGGCCTCAGGACAGCGCCTTGACCTCGATGATTTCCACATCGAAGGTCAGCACCTTGCCCGCCAGCGGGTGGTTGAAGTCGACGGTCACCTGGGCGTCATCGAATTCCTTCACCACGCCAGGCAGCTCGGTATTGGCGGCATCGTTGAAGATCACCAACAGACCTTCCGACAATTCCATGTCCTGGAACTGTGAGCGTGGCATGACCTGCACATTCTGTGGGTTGGGCTGACCAAAGGCGTTTTCCACCGGGACGGTCAGGCTGCGCTTGTCGCCGGCCTTGAAGCCGAACAGGGCAGCCTCGAAACCCGGAAGAAGGTTGCCATCACCGACCTTGAAGGTCGCCGGCGCCTTGTCGAACGTGCTGTCGACCGTATCGCCGTTTTCCAGGCGCAAGGCAAAATGCAGGGTAACCTGGGTGTTCTGCCCGATACGTTGCTCAGCCGCTGCGTGTTCAGTCATGAACGGGTTCTCCGGACTTTTTGCTCTTGAACATGTCCAGCGCCAGCATCACCGCGCCAACGGTGATGGCGCTGTCGGCAAAGTTGAACGCCGGGAAGTACCAGCGGTTCTGCCAATGCACGAGGATGAAGTCGATGACATGGCCCAGCGCCATGCGATCGTAAAGGTTGCCCAGCGCACCGCCCAATACCAGCGACAGGGCGATGGCCAGCCAGGTCTCGTTGCGCCCCAGGCGCTTGAGCCAGACCACCAGCACCGCGCTGACCACCACCGCGATCAGGGCGAACAGCCAGCGCTGCCAGCCTGAGCTTTCAGCCAGGAAGCTGAAGGCCGCGCCGGTGTTGTAGGCCAGGGTCCAGCTGAAGTAATCGGGGATGATCACGATCTGCTGGTACAGCGTCAGCGAGCTTTCGAAGTGGAACTTGCTGGCCTGGTCGATGACCAGGACCAGCACGCTCAACCACAGCCAGCCCAGGCGGCCGAAACGGCCGACACTGGCATTAGGCATAGTGACGCACCTCGCCTTCGCCACTGATGTTGTCGACGCAGCGACCGCAGATTTCCGGATGCTCCGGGTTCACCCCGACATCCTCGCGGCAGTGCCAGCAACGGGCGCACTTGGCGTGGCCGGACTTGACCACCTTGAGTTTCAGGCCCGGCACCTCGGTGACCACTGCATCTACCGGAGCCAGCGCCAGCGGCGCGACCGTTGCGGTGGAGGTGATCAACACGAAGCGCAGTTCGTTGCTCAGCTTGTCCAGGTCGGCGACCAATGCGTCTTCGGCAAACAGGGTCACTTCGGCCTGCAGGTTGCCACCCACCGCTTTCGCGGCGCGCTGCACCTCCAGCTCCTTGTTGACCGCGACCTTGACCGCCATGACCCGCTCCCAGTACTCGCGACCCAGCTCGAAGCCTTCCGGCAGTTCAGTGAGGCCTTCGTACCAGGTGTTGAGCATCACCGATTCGTTACGCTCACCCGGCAGGTACTGCCACAGCTCGTCGGCGGTGAAGGCCAGGATCGGCGCGATCCAGCGTACCAGCGCTTCGGAGATGTGGAACAGCGCGGTCTGGCAGGAACGCCGAGCCTTGCTGTTGGCACCAGTGGTGTACTGGCGATCCTTGATGATGTCGAGGTAGAAACCACCCAGCTCCTGCACGCAGAAGTTGTGCACCTTGGAGTAGACGTTCCAGAAACGGTACTCGCCGTAGTGCACTTCCAGCTCGCGTTGCAGCAGCAGTGTGCGGTCAACGGCCCAGCGATCCAGGGCAAGCATTTCCTCGGCCGGAACGATATCGGTGGCCGGATTGAAGCCGGTCAGGTTGGAAAGCAGGAACCGCGCGGTGTTGCGGATACGGCGGTAGGCGTCGGCGCTGCGCTGCAGGATCTGGTCGGAAACGGCCATCTCGCCCGAGTAGTCGGTCGAGGCCACCCACAGGCGCATGATATCGGCACCCAGGGTGTCGTTGACCTTCTGCGGCGCGATCACGTTGCCCAGGGACTTGGACATCTTGCGGCCGGCCTCGTCGACGGTGAAGCCGTGGGTCAGCAGCTCGCGGTACGGCGCATGGTTGTCGATGGCGCAGCCGGTCAGCAGCGACGAGTGGAACCAGCCGCGGTGCTGGTCGGAGCCTTCCAGATAGAGGTCGGCACGCGGGCCGGTCTCGTGACCGAACGGGTGCGAACCACGCAGCACATGCCAGTGGGTGGTACCCGAGTCGAACCAGACGTCGAGGGTGTCGCTGATCTTGTCGTATTGCGCAGCCTCGTCACCCAGCAGCTCGGCGGCATCCAGCTTGAACCAGGCCTCGATACCTTCCTGCTCGACGCGCAGGGCCACCTGCTCCATCAGTTCGACGGTGCGCGGGTGCAGCTCGCCGCTTTCCTTGTTGAGGAAGAACGGGATTGGCACGCCCCAGTTGCGCTGGCGGGAGATGCACCAGTCCGGACGGTTGGCAATCATCGAGTGCAGGCGTGCCTGGCCCCAGGCCGGTACGAACTGGGTGTCCTCGATGGCCTTGAGCGAGCGCTCGCGCAGGGTATCGCCAGATACCGGCGCCTTGTCCATGCCGATGAACCACTGAGCGGTGGCACGGTAGATCAGCGGGGTCTTGTGGCGCCAGCAGTGCATGTAGCTGTGGCTGATGGTTTCGGTGTGCAGCAGCGCACCGACTTCGGTCAGTTTTTCGATGATGGCCGGGTTGGCCTTGAAGATGAACTGGCCGCCGAAGAACTCCAGGGACTCGACATACACCCCGTTGCTTTGCACCGGAGTGAGGATGTCATCGTTGACCATGCCGTAGTGCTTGCAACTCTTGAAGTCGTCCTCGCCATAGGCCGGGGCGGAGTGGACCACGCCAGTACCAGCGCCCAGCTCGACGTAATCTGCCAGATACAGCGGCGACAGACGGTCATAGAACGGGTGACGGAAATTGATCAGCTCCAGAGCCTGGCCCTTGGCGATGGCAACCACCGAGCCTTCCAGCTTGTAGCGTGCCAGGCAGGACTCGACCAGTTCCTCGGCCAGCACCAGCAGCCGGTCGCCGACATCCACCAACGCGTAGTTGAACTCCGGATGGACGTTCAACGCCTGGTTGGCCGGGATGGTCCACGGGGTGGTGGTCCAGATCACGATAGAGGTCGGCTTGCTCAACGCGGGCAGGCCGAAAGCAGCCGCCAGCTTGTCCTGGTCGGCGATCGGGAACGCGACGTCGATGGTCGAGGACTTCTTGTCCTGGTATTCGACCTCGGCTTCGGCCAGGGCCGAACCGCAATCGAAGCACCAGTTCACCGGCTTGAGGCCCTTGAACACGAAACCGCCCTTGACGATTTCAGCCAGGGCGCGAATTTCGCCGGCCTCGTTCTTGAAGTCCATGGTCTTGTAGGGGTTGGCGAAGTCGCCCAGCACGCCCAGGCGGATGAACTCGGACTTCTGCCCTTCGATCTGCTCGCTGGCATAGGCACGGCACAGTTCGCGGGTCTTGTCCGCGCCCAGGTTCTTGCCGTGGGTCACCTCGACCTTGTGTTCGATCGGCAGGCCGTGGCAGTCCCAACCCGGCACATAGGGGGCATCGAAACCGGCCAGGGTCTTGGAACGGACGATCATGTCCTTGAGAATCTTGTTCAGCGCATGACCGATGTGAATCGTGCCGTTGGCGTAGGGAGGACCGTCGTGAAGGATGAACTTCGGACGATCCTTGCCAATCTCGCGCAACTTACCGTACAGGCCAATGCTGTCCCAGCGCTGCAGAATCTGCGGTTCGCGCTGTGGCAGGCCGGCCTTCATCGGGAAGGCGGTGTCCGGGAGGTTAAGCGTGGCTTTGTAGTCGGTCATTTCAGGCTCTTTGTAAGCGGTGAACCCTGCCAATGGGCACGGGCGGCGGCGACGTCCGCATTGATCGCCGTCTTGAGCGCCTCCAGGGAGGCGAATCGCTGCTCATCGCGCAGCTTGTGGTGGAAAACCACCGTCAAACGCCGGTTATACAGATCACCGGCAAAATCCAGCAGATGCACTTCCAGGTGGGCATTGCCATCACCCGCTACCGTGGGCCGCACGCCGATATTGGCGACGCCCGGCCACGGCTGGCCGTCGATCTCGACACTGACCAGGTAGACCCCGGTCAATGGCACGCGACGGCGCTTGAGCTGTACGTTGGCCGTTGGCGTACCCAGTTGGCGCGCCAGCTTCTGGCCATGCAACACCCGCCCGGCGATCCGGAACGGCCGGCCAAGCAGGCACTCGGCCAAGGAGAAGTCAGCCGCCGCCAGGGCATTGCGAACCTGGGTGCTGCTGACACGCAGGCCATCGAGTTCGACAGTCTGCGCCGCCTCGACGGTAAAACCACTGGCCTTGCCGGCCTGCAGCAGGAAATCGAAATCACCGGCACGGTCGCAGCCGAAGCGGAAATCGTCACCGACTTCCAGGTGCTGCACGCCCAGACCGTCCACCAGGATGGTATCGACGAACTCGGTGGCGCTGAGTTTGCTCAGGCGCTGGTTGAACGCCAGGCACAGCACCCGGTCGACACCTTCGGCGGCCAGCAGTTGCAGCTTGTCGCGCAGGCGGGCCAGGCGTGCCGGGGCAGTCTCAGGGGCAAAGAATTCACGCGGTTGCGGCTCGAAAATCACCACGCAGCTGGGCACGCCCAGCTCTCGCGCACGCTCGCGCAGCCGGGCCAGGATAGCCTGGTGACCACGATGAACACCGTCAAAGTTGCCAATGGTGGCGACACAGCCCCGGTGCCGGGGACGCAGGTTGTGGAGGCCTCGAACCAGCTGCATAACGCGCTTCTTGCTCATAAAGTGGTCGATTATAACCATACCCGGCCGCGCTTAGTACCCGTCATGCGTCGACATCCGCAGCTCTGTCTACATCAATGACTTGCGATTGAAATGCCGCAGGCGCAGCCCCATCAGCAATAGCATGCCGAAGTAGGCCACTACACCGGCCACTACCAGGGCACCCAGGCGCAGGAAGCGCTCGAGCATATGCCCCTGGTCCCACGCCGGCATCACCTGCATCAACCCCAACAGCACTGCCGACATCACGCCCACGGCGACCACCAGCTTCAACAGGTACATGCCCCAGCCCGCCTGGGCGACGAACAGTTTCTGCCGGCGCAATTGCCAGAACAGCAGGCCGGCATTGAGACAGGCACCACCACTGATGGCCAGCGCCAGCCCGGCATGGGCCAGCGGACCGACCAGCGCCAGGTTGAGCAATTGAGTGACCGTCAGGGTAAAGATCGCGATCTTCACCGGCGTACGAATGTTCTGCTGGGCATAAAAGCCCGGCGCCAGCACCTTGATCATGATGATCCCCAGCAGGCCGACCGAGTAGGCAATCAGCGCCCGCTGGGTCATGGATGCATCGAAGGCACTGAACTCGCCGTACTGGAACAGCGAAACCGTCAGGGGCTCGGAAAGAATCGCCAAAGCCAGGGAGCATGGCAGCACCAGTACGAAGCACAGGCGCAGGCCCCAATCGAGTATCCGCGAGTACTCGTGACGGTCCTTGTTGGCGTAGGTCTTGGACAGGATCGGCAACAGGATAGTCCCAAGAGCTACGCCCAGTACGCCGGACGGCAGCTCCATCAGGCGGTCGGCGTAATACATCCAGGACACCGAACCGGCGACCAGGAACGAGGCGAAGATCGTATTGATGATCAGCGAAATCTGGCTGACGGACACCCCGAGGATCGCCGGCAGCATCTGCTTCATCACACGCCACACACCGCTGTCGCGCAGATTGAGGCGTGGCAGCACCAGCATGCCGATCTTCTTCAGGTGTGGCAGTTGGTAAAGCAACTGCGCCAGGCCACCGGCCAGCACTGCCCAGCCGAGCGCCATCACCGGCGGATCGAAGTACGGCGTCAGGAACAGGGCAAAGATGATCATGCTGATATTCAGCAGGGTTGGCACGAACGCCGGTACCGAGAAGCGGTTCCAGGTATTGAGGATCGCCCCGGCCAGCGAGGACAGCGAGATCAGCAATATATAAGGAAAGGTCACCCGCAGCAGGTCGGAGGTCAGCTTGAACTTTTCCGGCGTATCGGCGAACCCGGGAGCCGTCGCCCAGATGACCCAGGGCGCGGCGATCATCCCCAGCGCAGTCACCAGCGCCAGCACCAGGGTGAGCAGGCCGCTGACATAGGCAATGAAGGTACGGGTCGCCTCCTCGCCCTGCTGGCTCTTGTATTCCGCCAGGATCGGCACGAATGCCTGCGAAAAGGCGCCCTCGGCAAAGATTCGGCGCAACAGGTTGGGCAACTTGAAGGCAATGAAGAAGGCATCGGTCGCCATTCCGGCACCGAAGGCACGGGCGATAATGGTATCGCGCACGAAGCCCAGGACCCGGGAAAGCATCGTGATGGAACTGACAGCAGCCAACGACTTGAGCAGATTCATTGAAAGATTGTGTGCCTTTGGGTAAAGAACAGGCGCATTAAGCCGCCCGGCTGTGCGATACTCCGCGCCGCAACAGCGCAGAGCCAAAGTTCGCGAGTTTACAGGTCGTACGCCGGAAAGAAATATCCTGGTGTTGCGCATCTACCGCTCAGCGGAGCACATCGTTCGCCCTTGACAAGACTTCAACTCATCGGCATGATTCGCGGCCTATTTTGTTTGCTATTCCCTAAAAAGTCTTTCGAGGAGCTCGACGGTGGCCAACTCACCTTCCGCCAAAAAACGTGCTAAACAGGCTGAGAAGCGTCGCAGCCACAACGCCAGCCTGCGTTCCATGGTTCGTACCTACATCAAGAACGTAGTCAAAGCCATCGACGCAAAAGACGCTGCCAAAGCACAAGCCGCCTACGTTCTGGCAGTGCCTGTTATCGACCGCATGGCCGATAAAGGCATCATCCACAAGAACAAGGCCGCTCGTCATAAGAGCCGTCTGAATGGCCACATCAAGGCCCTGGCTGTTGCTGCCTAAGCGACAAGCCTGCTAAAAAACCGACCCAAGGGTCGGTTTTTTATTGCCTGCGATTCAACCCCAACAGGAACCGGCGGTACGCACCAGGGCGTCCGCCATCCCAGCACCCTACTGATTCGGCCACGGCAGAATCGGAATCGCCGTCACCGCATTCTGCGGGCTACCCTCGATCAGGCGGTCGCTGTAGACCAGGTACACCAGGGTGTTACGCTTCTTGTCGAGAAAGCGCACCACCTGCATGGTCTTGAACACCAGCGAAGTACGCTCCTTGAACACCTCATCACCATCCTTGAGCTCACCGGCAAAACGGATCGGCCCGACCTGACGACAAGCGATCGACGCCTCTGCACGATCTTCCGCCAAGCCCAGGCCACCTTTCAGGCCACCGGTCTTGGCCCGCGACAGATAGCAGGTCACGCCCTCGACCTTCGGATCATCGAACGCCTCGACCACGATTCGGTCATTCGGCCCGACGAACTTGAACACCGTCGACACCTGACCGATCTCCTCGGCCGACGCCAGCAACGGCAACGCCAAGAGCAATCCGAACAAACCTTTTGCCAAACCCATGGCCACTTCCCTCGATTCCATCACACCAGAATAAGATTATCGCGATGAACCAGCTCCGGTTCCGCCATGTAGCCCAACAGGCCGACAATGGCATCCGACGACTGGCCAATGATCTTCTGCGCCTCGAGCGCACTGTAGTTGGCCAGCCCACGGGCAACCTCCCGACCATCCGGCGCGACGCACACCACCATCTCGCCACGACGGAAGCTACCCTGGACCAGCTTGACCCCAACCGGCAGCAGGCTCTTGTGATCCCGCGCCAGCGCATTGACCGCGCCATCGTCGAGCACCAGAGTGCCGCGAGTCTGCAGGTGGCCGGCCAGCCACTGCTTGCGCGCCGCCAGCATGCCGCGCTCAGGCGACAGCAGCGTGCCGATGCGCTCGCCAGCCTTGAGGCGATCCAGCACCCGCTCCAGGCGACCACCGACGATGATGGTATGCGCACCCGAACGCGCCGCCAGCCGTGCCGCGCGCAGCTTGGTCTGCATGCCACCACGCCCCAGCGCACCACCAGTACCACCAGCTACCGCGTCCAGCGCCGGATCATCGGCACGAGCCTCATAAATCAACTGCGCATCCGGGTTATTGCGCGGGTCGGCATCGAACATGCCGTCGCGATCCGTCAGGATCACCAGCAGATCGGCCTCCACCAGGTTGGCCACCAACGCCGCCAGGGTGTCGTTGTCGCCAAAGCGGATCTCGTCGGTAACCACCGTATCGTTCTCGTTGATCACCGGGATGACCTTGAGCTCCACCAGCGCCCGCAAGGTGCTGCGCGCATTGAGGTAGCGCTTGCGATCCGACAGGTCATCATGGGTCAACAGGATCTGCGCGGTATGGCGATCATGCTCGGCGAAGCTCGACTCCCAGGCCTGCACCAGCCCCATCTGGCCGATCGCCGCAGCAGCCTGCAGCTCGTGCATGGCACTCGGTCGCGCAGTCCAGCCAAGCCGGCTCATGCCCGCCGCCACCGCACCGGACGACACCAGCACCAGCTCCACGCCAGCCTCGTGCAAGGCCACCATCTGCTCAACCCAGACACCCATTGCCGCGCGATCCAGGCCCTTGCCGTCCGCTGTCAGCAGTGCGCTGCCGATCTTCACGACCCAACGCTGCGCACCTGTCACCTTGCTCCGCATGATCTTCCAACCCTTGCCTGCGGGCGGCGCGACCGGGCGCCACTCACGCGATTATGTGATTTACGTATTACAGATACCAAAACGCCGCTCAAGGAGCGGCGTTCTAGTTTACCGAATGAATCAGTCGCGGACGTAAATGATTTCCGGGCCATCGTCATCATCGATGTCTTCTTCATCCCAGTCATCGTCGCCGATGTCATGGACACTCTTGACGCCACTGCGACGCAGGGCACGCTGGTCATCCAGGGCCTGCAACTGGGCCCGCGCCTCATCCTCGATCCGCTGGTCGAGCTCGCGCAGCTCGTCGGCGTAGGCAGGGTCATTGGCCAGGCGATCGAGACGATCCTCCAGGTAACGCATGATGTCACGCGTCAGGCGCTCGGTACCTTCACTGGCAATCGCCGAGATCACGTAGACCGGACCGGTCCACTGCAGGCGATCGACCACCTCCTTGACCCGCTCCTCATGCTCCTCCTCGAGGATCTGGTCGCACTTGTTCAGCACCAGCCAGCGATCACGCTCAGCCAGCGACGGACTGAAGCGCGCCAGCTCGTTGACGATGACCTGCGCAGCATCCGCGGCACTGCTTTCATCCAGCGGAGCCATGTCGACGAGGTGCAGCAGCAGACGGGTACGCGCCAGGTGCTTGAGGAAACGAATCCCCAGGCCAGCCCCTTCCGAAGCCCCCTCGATCAACCCCGGAATGTCGGCGATGACAAAGCTCTTCCAGCGATCGACACTGACCACACCCAGGTTCGGCACCAGCGTGGTGAACGGGTAATCCGCAACCTTCGGACGAGCGGCAGACACCGAACGAATGAAGGTGCTCTTGCCAGCATTCGGCAGACCCAGCAGCCCCACATCGGCCAACACCTTCATTTCCAGCTTGAGGTCACGCTGCTCACCCGGCTTGCCCGGCGTCGTCTGGCGCGGCGCACGGTTGGTACTAGACTTGAAGCGGGTGTTACCCAGGCCGTGCCAGCCACCATGAGCCACCAGCAGGCGCTGGCCATGCTTGACCAGGTCACCGATGACTTCCTGGGTAGCGGAGTCGATCACCGTGGTGCCGACCGGCACGCGCAGGTCCAGGTCATCACCCTTCTTGCCAGTGCAATCGGTGCTGCCACCGTTCGAACCGCGCTCGGCATCAAAGTGCCGGGTGTAACGGTAATCCACCAGGGTATTGAGGTTTTCGTCGGCGATCATGTAGACCGAGCCGCCATCACCACCATCACCACCGTTGGGACCGCCCTTCTCGATGAATTTCTCCCGACGGAAACTCATGCAACCGTTGCCGCCGTCGCCAGCCTTTACCCGAATCGATACTTCATCAACAAACTTCATAACACGCCTCTCGTCACCGGGACGAGCCGATGGAAATCAAGACATAAGACTCTTGCAAAGATGAGCGTAGCGCCACCTATCCACCCGCGAAACCAGCGCACGGCCCACACGAACAGCTTTGCAAGAGACTCACCCCACAAACGAAAAAGCCCCGTCGCAAGACAGGGCTTCTCCAGCATTGCCGCGATTAAGCTGCGACGACGCTCACGTAACGACGACCGAAGGCGCCTTTTACTTCGAACTTGATCACGCCTTCGACTTTAGCGAACAGGGTGTGATCTTTGCCCATGCCAACGCCATAACCGGCGTGGAACTGGGTACCGCGCTGACGCACGATGATGTTGCCCGCTTTGATAGCCTGGCCGCCATACATCTTCACGCCAAGGCGTTTGGCTTCTGAGTCGCGACCGTTACGGGTACTACCACCAGCTTTTTTGTGTGCCATGAGTTCAATTCTCCAAAAAGGGGATTAGGCCGAATTAAGCCTGAATACCGGTGATTTTGATCTCGGTGTACCACTGACGGTGGCCCATACGCTTCATGTGGTGCTTACGACGACGGAACTTGATGATGCGGACTTTATCGTGACGACCTTGGGAGATCACTTCAGCCACAACGGTGGCGCCAGCAACAACTGGAGCGCCGATGTTCACGTCATCGCCATTGGCGACCAACAGAACGCGATCAAAGGTAACGGATTCGCCAGTGGCGACTTCCAGCTTTTCGATCTTCAGGTATTCACCTGGGGCGACTTTGTACTGCTTGCCGCCGGTAACGATTACTGCGTAAGACATGGTATTTCTCCGATAATCCTGCTCACCCAGCGCTTTATAGGTAAAGGTATTGGCTGGCATGGCTGCATGGGGCTGGAACGGCCCAAGTGCAATTGCGTAAGGCAGGTGCTGCCCAGGAAGTTCAGGGTGCGCGATTGTACGCAAGCCGCCAAATCCTTGCAAGTGGATAGCGGGCGGGGAAGCGGAGTTCAGGGGGCCTGAATGAGCATTTCGAACCAGCTTTTGACGCAGGATTATCGAGCGCAGTAGCGTTCACGGTGCCAGGGGTTGCCTTGACAGGGCTTACCCCCCGCCCTAGCATGCCGCGCAACCCTTCTGGAGCGACTCTCGCTGATGCAACCCCAAGCTTTCTACCGCGCGGTGGCGGACGATTTTAGCGCCGTCGACGGCATCATCAAGAAGCAACTGACTTCCCGGGTGCCGCTGGTCTCGAAAATCGGTGACTACATCACCTCGGCCGGGGGCAAGCGCCTGCGTCCTTTATTAGTGCTGCTGAGCGGCAAGGCCCTGGGTCGCGAAGGCGACGACCTGCGCCTGCTGGCAGCAACCATCGAGTTCCTGCACACCGCGACCCTGCTGCATGACGACGTGGTCGACATGTCCGGCATGCGCCGCGGCCGCTCCACCGCCAACGCCATGTGGGGCAACGCCCCCAGCGTCCTGGTCGGTGACTTCCTCTACTCGCGCTCCTTCGAGATGATGGTCGAGCTGGGCTCGATGCCAGTGATGAAGATCCTCTCCCAGGCCACTCGCATCATTGCCGAAGGCGAAGTGCTGCAGCTGTCCAAGGTCCGCGACGCCAGCACCACCGAAGAAACCTACATGGAAGTCATCCGCGGCAAGACCGCGATGCTCTTCGAGGCCTCGACCCACAGCGCCGCCGCACTCTGCGGGGCAACCCCGGAACAGGCCGAGGCCCTGCGTACCTTTGGCGATCACCTGGGCGTAGCCTTCCAACTGGTCGACGACCTGCTGGACTACAAGGGCGACGCCGAGACCCTGGGCAAGAACGTCGGTGACGACCTGGCCGAAGGCAAGCCTACCCTGCCACTGATCTACACCATGCGCGAAGGCACGCCGGAGCAGGCCGCCCTGGTCCGCCAGGCGATCCAGAAAGGCGGGATCGAAGACCTCGAGAGCATTCGTGTGGCCGTGGAAGCTTCGGGTTCGCTGCAGTACACCGCGCAACTGGCCCGTGACTACGTCGCTCGCGCCATTGCCTGCCTGGAAGCGCTGCCGGCCAGCGAGTATCGCGATGCCCTGGTCGAGCTGAGCGAGTTCGCCGTGGCCCGTACCCACTGACAAGCCCCCCCCTTGTAGGAGCGTGGCTTGCCCGCGAATGGGGCCTTGAGGCCGCCAAAAGCTTCGCGTGCAAGCCTCGCCCCTACAGATGTCCACGCCCTTTCGCCGACAAAACCCTATACAATGTGCGCTTTTAGCCTTCCCAGAACCTGAGGAGCCCTAGTGAGCACGTTGCCACCCTGCCCTAAATGCAATTCCGAATTCACCTACGAAGACGGCGTCCAGCTGGTCTGCCCCGAGTGCGCCCATGAGTGGTCCGCCAACGGCGAAGCCGAGTCGACAGCCGACGACAACGTGAAAAAGGACTCCGTGGGCAACATCCTCCAGGACGGCGACACCATCACCGTGATCAAGGACCTCAAGGTCAAGGGCACCTCGCTAGTGGTCAAGGTCGGCACCAAGGTCAAGAATATCCGCCTGTGCGACGGCGATCACGATATCGACTGCAAGATCGACGGCATCGGCCCGATGAAACTGAAGTCGGAATTCGTCAGGAAAGCCTGAGGAACCGACTCGCTGGCGACAGCCCCCCCTGCCGCCAGCAGCCTTCACCCATCACTGCAGGCAGATCCTGCCTGGCGCTGCACGCCACCTACCCTTCCCATTCTTGACCCGAAGCAAATTTCCCCCACAAAAAAACCAGGAATCTGCCAATAGGCACTTGCTATTCTTTGAATAAGAATTATTCTCATTGAAACCCATCAAGGAGATGAGACCATGACTTATTTGATCGATGCCTGGCTGGACCGCCCACACCCTTACCTGCGCATCCTGCATCGGGAAACGGGTGAAGTCTGTGCGGTGCTGGAAGAAGAAGCGCTGCATGAGCTGCAGGACCAGGGGGACCTGGATGTCAGTGGACTGAGTTCCAGCGAACCGCTGGTGCTCAAGGAACTGGTACGCAACCTGTTCCTGTTCTGCTATGCCCGGGCCTTGCGCCCGACGGTGGACATCAACAGCAAGCTGCAGATGTGAGCGCTATACACGCCCACACCACTGCCTCTGTGGGAGCAGGCGGTCCGGTGATCCGGTTTATCCGCGAACAGGCCTGAGGCCGTCAAAGCTTCGCGGGCAAGCCCTGCTCCTACAGCTGATTACAGGACGGCAAGCAGCTCGACGTCGAATACCAGCACGCTGTGCGGCGGGATGCTGCCAACGCCCTGGGCGCCATAAGCCAGTTCGCTTGGCACGTACAGGCGCCACTTGCTGCCGGCGTTCATCAGTTGCAGCGCTTCGGTCCAACCGGCGATCACGCCACCCACCGGGAATTCGGCTGGCTGGCCGCGGTCGTAGGAGCTGTCGAACACGGAACCATCGATCAGGGTGCCGTGGTAGTGAGTACGGACGGTGTCCTCACGGGTCGGCTTGGCGCCATCGCCCTGAGTCAACACTTCGAACTGCAGGCCCGATGCCAGAGTGGTGATACCTTCACGCTTGGCGTTTTCAGCCAGGAATGCCAGGCCGGCACCCGCTGCCGCTTCAGCCTTGGCAGCCGCTTCAGCCTGCATGATTTCACGAATAACCTTGAAGCTGGCGGACAGCTCTTCCTGGCCGACACGGCTTGGCTGGCCGTTGAAGGCATCGGTCAGGCCAGCCAGGATCGCGTCCAGGCTCACGCCCG
The DNA here is from genome assembly GCF_059730225.1 of Pseudomonas sp. UTLPPB19802. Taxonomy (NCBI): domain Bacteria; kingdom Pseudomonadati; phylum Pseudomonadota; class Gammaproteobacteria; order Pseudomonadales; family Pseudomonadaceae; genus Pseudomonas; species Pseudomonas sp. UTLPPB19802. Next base: position 1,895,456 of record NZ_AP048545.1, on the reverse strand, counting down.
GTGGCGGGTTGTCGCGCAGCTGGTCACCCAGCTGACGGCCGATACCGTAGCTGACGCGGGTTTCGTCGGTAGACAGATTTACTTCGGACATCGTACTGCTCCGCTATGGGACTGCTCTGGAAAACACCCTGAAACACGGCATTTTCCCTCGCGCCCTGAACCAAAATGGGCAAGCAGCCTAGCACAGAAGCACCTGGCCCAGAAACGACGCCGCCCGTGCGTTTCACAACGGACGGGCGGCGCGTGCGCAACGACAGGGCCTGGGGTCAGTGCTTGGTCACCTTGTCCAGGTAGCCCATGGCAAACGCCGAGACGACGAAAGTCATGTGAATGATCACATACCACTGCAAATGCACCGGATCGACGTTCTTGGCGTCCATGAACACCCGCAGCAGGTGAATCGAGGAGATCGCCACGATGGACGCGGCCACTTTCATCTTCAACGACGTGGAGTCCATCTTGCCCAGCCAGCTGAGTTTCTCCTTGTCGTCGGCGATATCCAGCTGGGAGACGAAGTTCTCGTAGCCGGACATCATCACCATCACCAGCAACCCGCCCACCAGCGCCATGTCGATCATCGACAGCAACACCAGGATCAGCTCGGACTCGGCCATGGAAAACACGTTGGGGATAACGTGAAACACTTCCTGGAAGAACTTCAGTGCCAGTGCCAGCAACCCCAGGGACAACCCGAAGTAGATCGGCGCCAGCAGCCAGCGCGAGGCATACATCGCATTTTCGATAAACCGTTCCATGAATCTCACATATCGCCTGAAAATGGCCGCAAGTATACCAGCGCCTCAACCCGAGGGAAAAAGCCTGCAGCAAACGCCTCATTCAACAGCACGACAGCTGCGCGCGCACGATTTTCTGCTAGTGTCGGCATCAATGACATCGCGCATGCACTGTGGACAGGAAAACTGAACAATGGATTTGCGACGCCCCCTGGGTTGCCTCGGACTCTCGGTCGCTGTACTGCTGAGCGCTTGCTCACCCCAAGACAAGCCGCCGCGGGCGAGCCTGGAGGAAAGAACCGCGCAGTTCGAGAAAACCCTGGATGCCATCCAGGACCCCAAGCTCAAGGATGCCGTGGCAGACCTCGGCGGCTCGCTGTTGCTGCTCGAACGGGCGCGCGTGCGCCTGCGGGACAAGCCGATCGAGACCGAGTACGGCGACGATGCCCTGGCGCTGCTCAAGCACTACGCAAGCCCCCAGGCATTGGCTGAAACCTATATCAATGGGCTGTTCGTACTGCGCAAGAAATCCAACTCCGACTACCTGACCGACCTGCAGCCGATCTTCCCGTTCAGCTTCAACTACCCGACCGAGTTCCCCTTCCCCCACGCGCTGGAATGGCAGTCCGTGACCCTGAGCAACAAACAGGTGATCCCTTTCCAGCCGGAATGGTCGGAAACCGATCCCGGTATCCAGTTGAGCCCCTCCAGCGCCAACATGACCAATCCGGATGACCTGACGATCAGCTACCCCTACATCGAGGGGTTGGAAGTCGAGAACAGCAAGCAACCGCAACCTGTCACCCTGCACGGCAAGGTCGAGGTGATCGCCCCCCGCAAGGTCGTCACCTTCGAACTGACCGGCAAGGACCTCGGCAAGCGCCAGACCCGCGACAACATCAGCCTGACCCTGGTCTCCCTCGACAAGAACAATGCCGAGATCGAGCTGAGCAACAGCGCACCGCAGGCACCACAGCTCGGCGATACCCCGTTGAATCCGCTGATCGTCCAGGCCCGGGACAAGACCGGGCAGTTCCTCTCGCGCTCGGGCTCGATCAATGAGAACGCCGCCCAGCTCTCCTTCTACCAGAAGCAACTGGACGAAATGCTCAAGCAGAAGAGCTGGAGCGATGAGTTCGAGAAGAAGCTCGACGACGAACAGAAAACCTTCGAAGCCAGCCAGCCCAACCGCTATACCCGCGTGTATTTCAATGGCCTGGTCGACAAGCTGGAAATCAGCGTGCTCGATTTCTCCGAGGCGATCGTCAACCGCAAGGATCTCGACCTGCCGGTACATCGGTTCGACAACAATATCGGCAAGGACATCCAGCCCTTGCCCATGCCGGTGGTGGTCTACGATGACCAGGCCGCCAACTATCTCAAGGACGCCAACCTCGACGCCGAGCGGTTGAAGAAGAGCGTCAGCATCAGCCAATCGGTCGACGACGCCAGCGCCGCGCGGATCGAGTTCGACCATCCCAAGACCTTCAACGACGAACTGCTCGGCTCGTCCTTCAGCACGGGCGACAGCCCGGTCACCTTTTTCGCCGAAGACGAGCAGGGCAAGCGCGGCGAGCCGCTGGAGCTGCCGAAGGAAGCCTTCGAGGTCGACCCGATGGAAGGCTCGATCACCTACGACCTCAATCTGTTCCCGGAAACACCGGCCTACGCCATTGGTTCGATCCCGCTGTTCCTCGCCGACATCCAGAAAAACACCCTCGACACGCACCAGCTCCCCAAGGGCCTGGAACTGCGGGGCAACGCCCTGGTGGTCGACCAGAAACAGTTCCCGGCCGAAGCCTGGCGCTTTTATGCCAAGGACGACAGCGGTCACTACCTGAAGGAAATCCTCGCCAGCAGCCACAGCGAGAAAGACGGCTCGGCGCCAGCGTGGGAGGTGCATTACTTCTACGGTCAGCCGACACAACTGGAAAGCTACCAGCGTACCGACCTGCAGACCGTCGAATACGGTTTCGAAATCAAGCTCGACAAGGTCCAGAACAACGAACCGGTGCAATGAGGCTCAATGCAACTGCCGGCCACGCTCGCCATTGATCTGTCGGAGCTGGGCTTGCAGGTGCAGGCGCCAGATCTGCGGTTCCTCGGCCAACTGATAGCCGTGCAGGGTCAGGCTTTCGACGATCGAGTCGAGGATGGATTCAGCGACGAACGGTCCATGGAACGGGCCTTGGGACTTGATCGCAGAAGGCTGCTCACCCGCCATTCCAGCGGCGAACAGCAGGGTCCACATGCCGTTGTCCCCGGCGAGCGGGCGAATGACACATTCGATACGGGTAACCAGCCCCAGGCATTGACGGGTGAGACACAGGCTGCGCGACATGACGGCGACCCTCGGTAGATCCTGTCTTCAGGCCCCGGTGGAGCCTGTATCGTTCCAGTGACTACAGTGGATGTCCTTGCCCAGAGAATAGAATAAATCCAGGCCATACAAGAGCCTGGAGGACAAACGGACATCTTTTCGCAAAACGTCAAACTGCTGACTTGACCTCGCAGGGAGCGGACTGACCAGCTCGGGCGTCCTTGAGCCCGCCAAAAAAGCCTCGCGACGACTCGACACCCGACGAACCCGCTCCCATACTGCCTATCAGGACGGCTTGACCTCCGCCAGCGCCTGCTCGGCGGCCTCTTTTTCGGCCTCCTTGAGATCATCTTCACTGATCATCTCGGCGATCACCCGCAAACGCTCCACCACCCGTGCGTTGACGCTGCCTTCCGGGAACTGGCCATCGGCATCCGGCTCGCCGGCAGGCTCGCCCACCAATAGGCTCAGCGCTTCGTCGGCCTGGCGCACCGCATAGACGTGGAACATCCCGGCACGCACCGCCTGCAGGACCTTCTCGTCGAGCATCAGGGTCGCGACGTTGGCCTGCGGGATGATCGCACCCTGCTCGCCAGTCAGGCCGCGGGCCTCGCAAAGACGGAAGAAGCCCTCGATCTTCTCGTTGACCCCGCCAACCGCCTGGACCTCGCCGAACTGGTTGATCGAGCCGGTAATGGCAAAACACTGCTTGAGCGGCGTTTTCGACAAGGCCGAAATCAGCGTGCAAGCCTCGCCGAGGGACGCGCTGTCGCCATCGACATAACCGTAGGACTGCTCCAGGGCGATACTTGCGGAAATCGCCAGGGGGAATTCCTGTGCATACCGACTACCCAGGTAACCGGTGAGGATCATCACCCCTTTGGAGTGAATCGGCTGGCCAAGGTTCACCTCGCGCTCGATATCGACGATACCACTGCCACCCGGATAGACCGTGGCGGAAATCCGCGCCGGCACGCCAAACGCCGAATCACCGACCTCCAGCACCGTCAGGCCGTTGCACTTGCCAACTGCCGCACCGTCGGTATCGATCAGGATGATGCCCGCGAGCATGTCGTCGAGAATCCGCGCCGACACCCGCCCGGTCCGCGTGGCCTTGGCCTTCAGGGCCCGCTCGATATGCCCGGCATCGGTGCGCTCGTCGCCGGCCAGGTGACGGATGAAATCCGCCTCGCTGACCAGTTGGAACAGATCGCCGATGCGCGCCGACAATCGTCCCTGGTGCTCGGCCAGGCGCGCGCTGTAGGTCGCCAGGCGGGCTACAGCGTCCGCGGTCAGCGGTGCCATGCCCTCCTCGGAAGTGCGGGTCTTGAGCAACTGGGCGAACTGCTCCAGGCTCTCGTCGACCATCGGGATGTCTTCGTCGAAGTCCACCAGTACGCGGAACATCTCCTGGAAATCCGGATCCAGGTCCTGCAGCGCGTAGTACAGCTGCCGCGCGCCGATGATGATGACCTTGACCTGCAGCGGAATCATTTGAGGGGTCAGGGTCACGGTCGCCAGGCGGCCAAGTTCGCCCAGTGGCGACTCCATCTTCAGCTTGCGCGATTGCAAGGCGCGCTTGAGCGCATCCCAGACGAAGGGCTCGCCGAGCATCTTCTCGGCTTCGAGGATAAGGAACCCACCGTTGGCCCGGTGCAACGCACCCGGACGCAGTTGCCGATAGGTGGTGTACAGGGCACCCTGGTCGGTGCTGTATTCGATACGACCGAACAGGTTGTCGTAGGTCGGATGCGGCTCGAACACCACCGGCGCACCACCACCAGCCGGATGCCCGACCACCAGGCTCGGGGCATACTGCTCCTCGAGCAGCTTGCGGGCCACGGCGTCGGTCTTGCTGTCGTCGACCAATTGCTCGACCACGGTACGCAGCAGGTTGACCTGCATCGCCTGCAGATAACCGCACACTGCCGCATTTTCCGCGTATTTTTCCGACAACGGCGCCAGCAGCGGTTGCAGGGCGAGGGTGATGGTTTCCTCGTTCAACTGGCGCAGCTGATTGTTCGACTCGCGCTTCCACTGCGGCAGGCTGGCCAGTTCCTCGTTGAGACGCTCCTCGAGGTCGGCGATATCGCTGTGAAAACGCTCGCGTTCGGCCTCGGGTAACTGGGCAAACTCCGCCTCATCGAGGGCCTTGCCGTCGCTCATCGGGGTGAAGGCGATGTTGCTGCTGTCGCGATACAGGGCGACGTCCTTCTCCAGGGCCAGGCGCTCGATCACGTCCAGGGCGCGGTCATAACGCTGGTTGAAGGAGCGATCAATCCCGCTTTTCTTCTGCTGATAGGACGGATGCTCGAAAACTGCCGGAAAGGTCGCCAGCAAGTTGTCGATCAGGCCACCGATGTCGCTGATGAAGGCACCGGCCTCGCCCGCTGGCAATTCCAGCGCCCGCGGCTCGCGTGGCTCATCGAAGTTGTTGACGTAGACCCAGTCCGAAGGGGTTTGCAGGCGCTTGCCTTCGGCCTTCAGGTAGCGTTTGACGAACGAGAAACGGCCGGTTCCCGGCTCGCCCATGACGAACACGTTGTAACCGGGGCGTGGCATTGCCACGCCGAACTGCAAGGCTTCGACCGCGCGCTCCTGGCCGAGTACTCCGCGAAAAGGCTCCAGATCATTGGTGGTGGAGAAGCTGAACTGTTCAGCGGAGAAAGGACGAGTCAGCGCTTCGGGCGCAAGACGCAGGCTGGCAGCAACAGAATCAGACATCGGGCATCCTTACATCAGGCGGGGCAGATGAAAGCATTCTGGCGCCGGCCATACCCGGCTGGCAAGGCGACCGTCAGGTCGATCTCCAGGGAAGCGTAAAGTGCCAGGAACCGTCCTACATGTTTTACACAGTATTCTTCTGGCAAAAAACCACGGAACCCTTGGATCGTGCCTAGACTCCAACATGCGCGGTCGGACACATAACCGGCCCACCGGGGCTTGCGCAGACCGGTCCCTTGTTTTGACATGCACACAAAGAGAACAAAGCTATGAAACGGATTCTTCTCGGTACTCTCTTCACTGTTGTCTCCCTCCAGGCCATGGCCCAGGCGCCAGGTGGTCCGGATTGCGGTTGGGGCAACATGCTGTTCAAAGGCCAGCGCGGTACCCCGGCACACTTCCTGGCTTCCACCACCAACGGCACATCCGGTAACGCCACCTTCGGCATGACCTCCGGTACCAACGGCTGCTCCACCAGGGACGCGCTGACCTACGGCGGCAAGTCCTGGATCGCCATGAATGGCATGATGAACGAGTTGTCGGAAGACATGGCCAAGGGACAAGGCGAAGCACTGACCACCTATGCGGTGGTTCTCGGTGTGGCTCCGGAAGATCGCGCGCACTTCGCGGCCGTGACCCACGAGCACTTCCAGCAGATCTTCAGCAAGGCCGACGTCACCGCCGACGACGTGCATACCAACACCCTGGCCGTTCTCAAGAACGACCCACGCCTGGCCAAGTACGCCACCCAGGCTTGAGCGTGACCCGCCCGCCTCACGGGGCGGGCATTCCCTGCCCGACCCGGACAACAGTTGCCGACCATGCTCAAACGCCTTGCCTATCTGGCGCTCTGCGCCTGCGCTCCACTCCAGGCCGCTCCACACCTCGATGATCAACGTTTGCAGCAATTGGCCAACGATCCCTTCTGGATCTCCCTGGGCCATTACGAACACGCCAAGCTCGGTGGCTGGCGCAGCTATGTCAGTGACAAGAAGTTCTTCCTCGCCGCCGATGGCGCGCACCACCCCGATGCCGAGCTAAAGGCCACCGTCGCCGCACTCTACGCGCCGGCCAGCGCCGGCAACCAGCACGCGCAGTGCGTGTACCCGGCACGGGCGCGCTGGCTCAAGGCACAACTGCAACTGAACGACCTGCCGACCCCGGACTGCACCGAATTCAACCAATGGTTCAAGGATGTCTCGCCCCACAGCACGGTGATGATCTTTCCCGCGGCCTACCTGAACAGCCCGTCGTCGATGTTCGGCCACACCCTGCTGCGCATAGACCAGGCCGATGTCCAGCGCGACCAGACCTCGCTGCTCAGCTACGCGATCAATTTCGGCGCCTACATCGAAGGTTCCGACAACAGCATTCTCTATGCCTGGAAAGGCCTGATGGGCGGCTACCCAGGCCTGTTCGCCCTGGTGCCCTACCAGGAAAAACTCTCCGAGTACCGCAGCCTGGAAAACCGTGACCTGTGGGAATACCGGCTGAACCTCACCCCGGAAGAAACCGCACGCATGGTCGAGCACGTCTGGGAGCTGAAACAGATCCAGTTCGACTATTTTTTCTTCGACGAAAATTGCTCCTATCGCCTGCTGGAACTGTTGCAGGTCGCTCGCCCGAGCCTGCGCCTGACCGGCCAATTTCCCCTGACCGCCATTCCCACCGATACGGTGAAGGCGGTCAAGGAAGCCGGCCTGGTGGAGAAGATCGACTATCGCCCGTCTCGCGAGCGCGAGTTGCTGGAGCGAGCCAAGCCGCTGGACCCGGAGGAGCAGCAGTGGGTACTCAAGGTCAGCGCCGACCAGAATGCCCTGCAGGACCTGGCCTTCAAGGCCCAGCCCCGCGACCGCCAGGCTCTGATCGTCGACGCCGCCTACCGGCTCGAACGCTACCGGGCCAATGGCCAGGAACGCGACCCGGTCCGCGCGCAACGCAGCTTCGAACTGCTACGGGCGATCAACCGCAACCCGGCGCCGGAACTGCAGATCACTCCGCCGGGGCTGCCGGAAAACGGTCACGAATCGCGCACCTGGCAGGCCGGGCTTGGCACCCGGGGTAGCAAGGCGTTCGGCGAGTATGGCCTGCGCATGGCTTATCACGACCTGAACGACAACGCCGAAAGTTTCCCATTGGGTGCCCAGATCGAAATCCTGCAGATGAAACTGCGGCAGTACGAAGGCAACCACTGGCAACTGCAACAGCTGGACCTGGCAACCATCCGCTCACTGACGCCACGCAACGCGCTGCTGCAACCGTGGTCCTGGCAAGTCACCGGTGGCCTGGAGCGAGTCCCCGGCAAGCATGACGACCAGACCCTGGTCAGCCATGTCAACGGCGGCGCCGGTGGCACCTGGCAATTGAGTGACGACCTGCTCGGGTTTGCCCTGGGCACCGTGCGCCTGGAGCACAACGCCGATTTCGCCGCCTTCGTGTCGCCGGCCAGCGGCTTCAACACCGGCCTGCTATGGAAAAACCCGCTGGGCAACCTGAGCCTCGAGGCCAAGGGCGACTACTTCACCAACGGCGAAGTGCGCCGCAGCCTGAGCCTCAACCAGCAATGGGAGTTGTCGCGCAACCTCGGCTTGCGGCTGAGTGCACAGCGCGAGTTCAGCAAACTGGCTTCGGCAGAAAACGAAGTCATGCTGGAACTGAAGTGGTATCACTACTGAGCCTGGCCCGCGACAGCGCGGGCCAGGGTCCGATCAGTCACATAACAGCTTCGCGCGCCCGGGATCGCGCTCCAACGACTGTTCCAAAAGACGCAGGCAATGCTCCTGATCACGCCGGCGCATATTGTCGATGCTGATATTGCCGACACTTTCCGGCTCGGTCCGCTCCGAAAAACGGATATCCACCAAAGGTTGCTCGGGCTGTAACTGAAATCGGCTGGCGGGCTCCTCGACGAGAACCCTGGATGGCTCGGCCGCGGCAGCGGCAGGTAAATCGTCCGGGGTCATGCCAAAACGGCCCAACAGGGAACTCTCGGGCAGGGGGTCACCCAGGGCAACGCAGGCAGACAAAGTCAGGCCGACACCCATGCCATGGGCTTTGAAGCAACTCATACACCACTCTCTTTTACTATGACGACAAACGCCCCCGCACACTTGCACGGGGCTGAAACCATCGGCGCAGAGCGCTCGATGCGCTAACAACCTACATCGGAAAATGACGACCTGCGCCAGGGAAATTTACCATCCGGTGGCAAAAACCGCTCAATCACAACGCACTGGCGACAACGTCTTCACGCCTCACTCACAAAGAACGGCCTACACTCAATGGCATGCAGGTCGAAAAACCAGGGTGTCAGGATGTGGCGTTGGCTGTTGTTGGGCGTGATGATCGCACTCGCCGGTTGCGAGTCGACCCACGACCATCTGCTCATGCAGGGTTACCCACCGGCCTTCGCCGACGGTTTCGATGACGGCTGCTCCAGCGGCCGGCAAGCGGCCGGAGCCATCACCGGCCAGTTCCGCAAGAATGTGCCCCGCTACCTGCAGCAGCATGAATACGCCACCGGCTGGGACGATGGCTTCCGCCAGTGCCAGGCCATGCGCGAGAACGAGGACCGCGAGGCCTACAAGGACCGCCATTGGGACGAGCGTGAGCGGGCCTGGCAGCAGGAAAAGGATCGCGACGCGGCACGGGCCTACCGTTCGCAATAGGTCGCTTTCTGACAACCGCCCGTTTCCGGATACTGCGAACATGGTGCCGACACCATCAACGGGAGAACGCCATGAGTCGCGCCTTCGTCAATGAAGACAGCGCCGCCGCCCAGGCCAGCCAGCCGGTGGAACGCCAGATCAGCTCTCAGCCCAACTACGTCACCCCGACGGGCCTGGCCCAATTGCAGGTGCGCGTTACCGCCTTGCAGGCCGAGCACGGCCAGCACAGTGCCCTGGGCGAACAGGCCGACAAGCAGCGCCTTGCCGATATCGAGCACGACCTGCGCTATTTCAACCAGCGCCTGTCCAGCGCCCAGCTCGCCGCGCCGGCGACGTCCAGCGAAGTGGTGCAGATCGGCAGCCAAGTGACCTTCGTCGATGAACAGGACCAGCAACAGCAGGTGCAACTGGTGGGGGAAGACCAGGCCGACTACGCCAGCGGCCTGGTCAACTGGGGCTCGCCGCTGGGACGGGCGCTGCTTGGCGCCCGCCTGGGCGATGAAGTGTTGTGGAAACGTCCGGCCGGCGACCAGATGATCGAGATCACCCGGATCGATCCGGCCTAGCGCTCAGTCAGACGACGCCCTGGGCCAGCATGGCCTCGGCAACCTTGACGAAACCGGCGATGTTCGCGCCCTTGACGTAGTTGACCCGGCCATTTTCCTCGCCGTAGTGCACGCAGGCATGGTGGATCGCCTGCATGATGCCGTGCAGCTTGCTGTCGACTTCACCGGCCGTCCACAGCAGGCGCATGGCGTTCTGCGACATTTCCAGGCCGCTGACTGCCACGCCGCCGGCATTCGAAGCCTTGCCCGGGGCGAACAGGGTGCCAGCGTCGATAAAGATATCCACAGCCTCCAGGGTGGTCGGCATGTTCGCGCCTTCGGCCACGCAGATGCAGCCGTTGCGCAGCAGGGTCCGGGCAGCGTCGGCATCCAGCTCGTTCTGGGTTGCACACGGCAGCGCGATGTCGCAGCTCAAGCCCCATGGATGCTCACCAGCCAGGAACTCCAGGCCAAAACGTTGCGCCAGCTCGCTGATCCGCCCGCGCTGGACGTTCTTCAGGTCCATCAGGGCCTGCCATTGCTCTTCGGTCAGGCCGGCTTCGCAGTACAGCGTACCTTCGGAGTCGGACAGCGAGATGACCTTGCCGCCCAGGTCCATGACCTTGCGTGCGGCATATTGCGCGACGTTACCGGAACCGGAGATGGCCACCCGCTTGCCTTCGACACGATCGCCGTTGCGCTTGAGCATTTCCTCGGCGAAATACACGCAACCGAAACCGGTGGCCTCCGGCCGGATCAGGCTGCCGCCATAGCTCATGCCCTTGCCGGTCAGTACCGACGTGAACTGGTTGGCCAGGCGCTTGTACTGGCCGAACAGGAAACCGATTTCGCGGGCACCGACACCGATGTCACCAGCCGGCACGTCCACATCGGCACCGATATGGCGATACAGCTCGCTCATGAAAGCCTGGCAGAAACGCATGACTTCCGCGTCGCTCTTGCCCTTGGGATCGAAGTCCGAGCCGCCCTTGCCGCCGCCCATCGGCAGCGAGGTCAGGGCGTTCTTGAAGCTCTGCTCGAAGGCGAGGAACTTCAGCACGCCGAGGTTGACCGACGGATGGAAGCGCAGGCCGCCCTTGTACGGGCCGATGGCGCTGTTCATCTGGATGCGGAAGCCGCGGTTGACCTGGACCTTGCCCGAATCGTCGACCCACGACACGCGAAACGTGATGGCCCGTTCCGGCTCACACAGACGCTCGAGAATACCCGAGGTCAGGTAGTGCGGATTTTGCTCCAGGAAAGGCCACAGGCTGCGCAGGACTTCCTCCACTGCCTGGTGGAATTCCGGTTGGTCCGGATCGCGTTTTTTCAGGCGGGCGAGGAAGTGGTCGACAGATTCGATCATGGGAGGGTCTCGTCAATGAGTTGTCGTTTTCAATAATTCGAGCCGGACTTTATCAACTGATCAAGCACTAGGACAGTGCAAAATGTCGCACTTATGAATTTAAATGGTGCTTTTTATATAAAACCCCACGCAAAACAGGCCTTGCTGGCACCATAAAAAAGCATCATCCCATCACGACGCACCAAAGTGGAAATACCGGAAAAACGAGCAAAAAAAAGCGGAGCCCGAAGGCTCCGCTCTTTTTCATCAACCGCTCGATCAGGCCAATTTCTTGTGCCGTACACGATGCGGTTGAGCTGCTGCTTCACCAAGGCGCTTCTTGCGATCAGCCTCGTACTCGGTGTAGTTGCCTTCGAAGAACACTGCTTGCGAATCGTCCTCGTAGGCCAGGATGTGGGTGGCCACACGGTCCAGGAACCACCGGTCGTGGGAGATCACGATGGCCGCGCCAGGGAAGTCCAGCAGGGCCTCTTCCAGGGAACGCAGGGTTTCGACGTCGAGGTCGTTGGACGGTTCGTCGAGCAGCAGGACGTTGCCGCCCTCCTTCAGGGTCAGGGCCAGGTGCAGGCGACCGCGCTCACCACCGGATAGATCCTTGACGAACTTCTGCTGGTCGCCGCCCTTGAAGTTGAAGCGACCGACGTAGGTACGCGACGGGATCTCGTAGTTACCGATGCGGATCTGGTCGGAACCGTCGGAGATCTGCTGGAACACGGTCTTGCTACCGTCCAGGTCCTCGCGGCTCTGGTCGACGCAGGCCAGCTGCACGGTTTCACCGATCTCGATGCTGCCCGAGTCCGGGGTTTCCTTGCCCATCAGCATGCGGAACAGCGTCGACTTACCGGCACCGTTACCACCGATCACACCGACGATCGCCCCCTTGGGCATGCTGAACGACAGGTTGTCGATCAGGACGCGGTCGCCATAACCCTTGGTGACGTTCTTGAACTCGATGACCTTGTCGCCCAGGCGCGGACCGGCCGGGATGTAGATCTCGTTGGTCTCGCTGCGTTTCTGGAATTCCTGCGATTGCATTTCCTCGAAGCGCTGCAGACGGGCCTTGGATTTCGACTGGCGTGCCTTGGCGCCCTTGCGCACCCACTCCAGTTCTTCCTTCATGGCCTTTTCGTGGGCCGATTGCTGCTTGGACTCCTGGGCCAGACGATCGGACTTGGCTTCCAGCCAGCCCGAATAGTTGCCCTCGTACGGAATACCGGCGCCGCGGTCGAGTTCGAGAATCCAGCCGGCGACGTTGTCCAGGAAGTAACGGTCGTGGGTAATCGCTACCACAGTGCCCGGGAAGTCGTGCAGGAAATGCTCCAGCCAGGCGACGGAGTCGGCGTCCAGATGGTTGGTCGGTTCGTCGAGCAGCAGCATGTCGGGAGCCGACAGCAGCAGGCGGCAGAGGGCCACGCGACGCTTCTCACCACCGGACAGGTGCTCGACGCGAGCATCCCAGGCCGGCAGGCGCAGCGCATCGGCGGCGACTTCCAGCTGGCGCTCCAGGTTGTGGCCATCGCTGGCCTGCAGGATCGCTTCCAGCTTGGCCTGTTCGGCGGCGAGCTTGTCGAAGTCGGCATCCGGATCGGCGTAGGCGGCGTAGACCTCATCCAGGCGGGCCTGGGCGTCCTTGATCACGCTGACCGCTTCCTCGACCACTTCGCGCACGCTCTTGGTCGGGTCCAGTTGCGGTTCCTGCGGCAGGTAGCCGATATTCAGGTCCGGCATCGGCCGCGCTTCACCGTCGAACTCGGTGTCGACGCCCGCCATGATTTTCAGCAGGGTGGACTTGCCCGAGCCGTTCAGGCCGAGAACGCCGATCTTGGCGCCAGGGAAAAACGACAGGGAGATGTTTTTCAGGATTTCCCGCTTCGGCGGCACAACTTTGCCCAGCCGATGCATGGTGAAGACGTATTGAGCCATGGAGAACCTAGCGTCAGTGACGGATTGAATATGAAGGTGTAGCCCGAACCAGGCAGCATTGCGCGGCATGCGTTATGCATCATCGAATGCAGCGCCAATCCTGCGTCAAGTAAGGAGCGCAAAAATACTCGCGTAACAGGTAAAATTACCTGAATGTGTGCATCAGGGCAAACCGCTGGGCAGAACTGGGCTGGCACTTTGCCACAACTCAAGGCATGCTAGCCGCCCTTCGGGCGTCCGGCTTATAGTGCACGTCGCGCCAATCCAGCCCAACCGCAGGATCACAGTTTGAGCAACGCCAACCCGCCATCGCCCGTGCGCGCATCCCGTCATGTGTCCGGCACGCCCCTGCGCGGCACCATAAAGGGTGTCCTGGCGATCATGGTGCTGCTCATGCTCGCCGTACTGCTCTGGCAACTGATCGACCAGTTCCAGCAGACCCGCAAGGTCCAGCGCCAGTACAGCATCGACTACAGCGCCGAACTGGCCGATCACATCAGCCTGAACATGAAGCTCGATGCGCAGATCGCCGCCAACCTGCTGCCGATCTTCGAAAAACCCGAGACGACCGAACAGCAACAGCAGTTGCTCGACAAGCTGCGCCTGTCGCTGCCCTCCATCCAGAGCTTCGCCCTGTTCGATACCAAGGGCAACCTCATCAGCGACAGCGCCGCCGACAGCCACGACATCGACTACCTGGGCGACCTGGTCCGGCACAGCAATCGCACCCAGGCCTATTATTTCACCAACGATGACGATGGGTCGGTCGTGCACCTGCTGCTGCGCCAGGCCACTGGTGAGACCAACGGCTACTGGGCGCTGCGCCTGGGATCGAGCCTGTTCCAGAGCCTGACCCGCCAGACCGAGCAGAAGTTTCGCCCGGCCTGGGTCATCGAGAACCGCCAGAACCATCGCGTCATCAGTCGCGACAATGACATCAGCCCGCGCCCCTCGGTGTTGCAGCCGGACGATGAGGCCAACAGCGTGCTGATCGCCCCCCTGTCCAACAGCGACTGGCAACTGCGCGGCCTGTTCGACCAGCGCAAGATGCTCGAGGAATTGCTTCCGGCCCTGATCGGCAAGTGCCTGCTGGGGCTTGGCCTGTCGATGCTGCCGGTCCTGGCGCTGATCAACATGCGTCGCCGCCAGCATCAGGTGCACGAGGGCCGCCGCCGCTACCAGGAGATTTTCGAAGGCACCGGCGTTGCGCTATGTGTTCTCGATCTGTCCAGCTTGCCGGGGTTCCTGGAAAACCACCGGCTCACCGACAGCGACAGCCTCAAGAAGTGGGTCGCCCACGATCCGCAACATCGCCGCCTGTTGCTCGAACAACTGCGCATCACCGAAATCAACCTGGTAGCACTGCGCCTGCTCAATGTCGATTCCCGTGAAAGCGCCTGGAACTGCCTGATCGAAGGCTGCCCGAGCCAGGTCAGCGGCATCGGCTACCCGCTGGTCGACGCCCTGATCAACCAGCAGAACCAGTTGGAACTGGAAATCAAGCAGACCGACGCCCACGGCGAGGACCAGCACCTGTGGCTGGTATTGCGCCTGCCGGAAGATCCCTGCGACTACAACGCGGTCATCCTGAGCATCAGCGACATTACCAGCCGCAAGCTGATCGAACTGTCGCTGCTTGAGCGCGAGGGGTTCTGGTCGGACGTGGTGCGCACGGTGCCCGATCACCTCTACGTCCAGGACGTGATCAGCCAGCGGATGATCTTCAGCAACCACCACCTGGGCCAGACGCTCGGCTACAGCAAGAGCGAGCTACACCAGATGGGCGAGTACTTCTGGGAAATCCTGCTGCATCCCGAGGACGCCGAGCATTACCACCGCCTGCGTCATCAGCAACGGCATGCCGGCTACAGCCAGTTGCTGCAATGCCAACTGCGCTTTCGCCACCGCGACAGCCAGTGGCGACGCTTCGAAATCCGCGAACAGGCCCTGGCCCGGGACAAATACGACCAGGTCACGCGGATCATTGGCGTGGCCAAGGACATCACCGACCAGATCGAAGCCAGCGAATCGCTGCGTGACAGCGAGCAACGCTACCGGATGCTCGCCGAGAGCATCAGTGACGTGATCTTCTCCACCGACAGCACGCTGCAACTGAACTATGTCAGCCCGTCGGTGCAGACCGTCCTCGGTTATGACGCCGACTGGGTATTCCAGCATGGCTGGCACTCGACCATCGCCAACCCGGCGCAACTGACCGGCATTTATCAATTGATGGAGCGGGTCAGCAAGGCCCTGGACAAGCCCGAGCAACTGGCCGAACTGCGCAGCAAGGTCCAGACCCAGTTGTTCGTGTTCGACTGCCTGCGGGCCGATGGCCGCAAGATCCCGATCGAACTGCGGCTGGTACTGGTCTGGGACGAACACGGCGCATTCGAGGGCATTCTCGGCGTCGGCCGCGACATCAGCCAGCAACGCCGCGCGGAAAAAGACCTGCGGATGGCGGCAACGGTATTCGAGCACTCGACCTCGGCGATCCTGATCACAGACCCGGCCGGCTATATCGTCCAGGCCAACGAGGCCTTCAGCCGCGTCAGCGGCTATGCCGTCTCCGACGTGCTGGACCAACTGCCCAACATGCTCACGGTCGACGACCAACAGGAAGCCCACCTGCGCTACGTGCTCAAGCAGTTGCAGCAACACAACACCTGGGAAGGCGAAGTCTGGCTCAAGCGCCGCAGTGGCGAACACTACCCCGCCTGGGTCGGCATCACCGCCGTGCTTGACGACGAAGGCGACCTGGCCAGCTACGTGTGCTTCTTCAGCGACATCAGCGAGCGCAAGGCCAGCGAGCAGCGCATTCATCGCCTGGCCTACTACGACGCCCTGACCCACCTGCCCAACCGCACGCTGTTCCAGGACCGCCTGCACACCGCACTGCAACAGGCCGAGCGGCAGAAGTCGTGGGTAGTGCTGATGTTCCTCGACCTCGACCGTTTCAAGCCGATCAACGACTCCCTCGGCCATGCTGCCGGCGACCGCATGCTCAAGGAAATGGGCACCCGCCTGCTGGCCTGCGTCGCCGAGGACGACACCGTGGCGCGCATGGGCGGCGACGAATTCACCCTGCTGCTGCAGCCGCGGGCGACCCGCGAGATGGCGCTGAACCGGGCCATCCATGTCGCCGAGCAGATTCTCACGAGCCTGGTCACGCCCTTCGTCCTGGAAGGCCGCGAGTTCTTCGTCACCGCCAGTATCGGTATCGCCCTAAGCCCGCAGGACGGCAGCGAGCTCAGCCAACTGATGAAGAACGCCGACACGGCGATGTATCACGCCAAGGAGCGCGGCAAGAACAACTTCCAGTTCTACCAGGCCGACATGAACGCCAGCGCCCTGGAGCGCCTGGAACTGGAAAGCGACCTGCGCCACGCCCTGGAACAGAACGAATTCGTGCTCTACTACCAGCCGCAGTTCAGCGGCGATGGCAAGCGCCTGACCGGTGCCGAAGCCCTGCTGCGCTGGCGCCATCCGCGCCGGGGCCTGGTGCCGCCGGGGGACTTCATCCCGGTGCTCGAGGAGCTCGGGCTGGTGGTGGATGTCGGCGACTGGGTGCTGGCCGAAGCCTGCCGCCAGCTCAAGACCTGGCACCAGAACAAGGTCCGCGTGCCCAAGGTGTCGGTGAACATCTCTGCACGGCAGTTCTCCGACGGCCAATTGGGCACGCGGATCGCCACCATCCTGCGGGACACTGGCCTGCCGCCAGCCTGCCTGGAGCTGGAACTGACCGAAAGTATCCTGATGCGCGAAGTCAGCGAGGCGATGCTGATCCTCGACGGCCTGAAGAATCTTGGCCTGAGCATCGCGGTAGACGATTTCGGCACCGGCTACTCGTCGCTCAACTACCTCAAGCAGTTCCCGATCGATGTGCTGAAGATCGACCGCACCTTCGTCGACGGCCTGCCGTCTGGCGAACAGGACGCGCAGATCGCCCGCGCAATCATCGCCATGGCCCACAGCCTGAACCTGGCGGTGATCGCCGAGGGCGTGGAGACCCATGAGCAGTTGGACTTCCTGCGCGAGCACGGTTGCGACGAGGTGCAGGGCTACCTGTTCGGCCGACCGATGGCGGCCAGCCGCTTCGAGGCGCAGTTCAGCAATGATGCGCTGTTCATGTTCGATTGAAGCCCTGCACCGCCGCTGCTGAGGCTATCGCCAGCAAGCCGGCTCCCACCGCCAAGGAATCGGCGGCCAGACTGGCCCTTGCAGGAGCAGGGCTTGCCCGCGAACAGTCCCCTGCAAATCCAAACTGAATGCCACTTATCTGCGACATGATGCCCTTTCATATGCCAGATAAAAGCCATTGAGTTAGAATGCCCTCCTTTTCTGCCCCCGATCCTTGAGGACCGCCATGTTCAGCCGTGATTTGACTATTGCCAAGTACGACGCCGATCTCTTTGCCGCCATGGAGCAAGAAGCTCAGCGCCAGGAAGAGCACATCGAGCTGATCGCCTCGGAAAACTACACCAGCCCAGCGGTGATGGAAGCCCAAGGCTCGGTACTGACCAACAAATACGCCGAAGGCTACCCAGGCAAGCGTTACTACGGCGGCTGCGAATACGTCGACGTGGTTGAGCAACTGGCCATCGACCGCGCCAAGGAGCTGTTCGGCGCCGACTACGCCAACGTCCAGCCGCACGCCGGTTCCCAGGCCAACGCCGCGGTCTACCTGGCACTGCTGCAAGGTGGCGACACCATCCTGGGCATGAGCCTGGCCCACGGCGGTCACCTGACCCACGGTGCCAGCGTCTCCTCCTCCGGCAAGCTGTACAACGCCGTGCAGTACGGTATCGACGCCAACGGCCTGATCGACTACGACGAAGTCGAGCGCCTGGCGGTCGAGCACAAGCCGAAAATGATCGTGGCCGGTTTCTCCGCCTACTCGCAGATCCTCGACTTCCCTCGCTTCCGCGCCATCGCCGACAAGGTCGGTGCCTACCTGTTCGTCGACATGGCCCACGTGGCCGGCCTGGTTGCCGCTGGCGTCTACCCGAACCCGGTGCCATTCGCCGACGTAGTCACCACCACCACCCACAAGACCCTGCGCGGTCCACGTGGCGGCCTGATCCTGGCTCGTGCCAACGCCGACATCGAGAAGAAGCTGAACTCCGCCGTATTCCCAGGCGCCCAGGGCGGCCCGCTGGAGCACGTGATCGCCGCCAAGGCCATCTGCTTCAAGGAAGCACTGCAGCCTGAGTTCAAGGCTTACCAGCAACAAGTGGTGAAGAACGCCCAGGCCATGGCCGAAGTGTTCATCGCCCGCGGTTTCGACGTGGTTTCCGGCGGCACCCAGAACCACCTGTTCCTGCTGTCGCTGATCAAGCAGGACATCTCCGGCAAGGACGCTGACGCGGCCCTGGGCAAGGCGTTCATCACCGTGAACAAGAACTCGGTACCGAACGACCCACGCTCGCCGTTCGTCACCTCCGGTCTGCGCTTCGGTACTCCAGCGGTCACCACCCGCGGCTTCAAGGAAACCGAATGCCGCGAGCTGGCTGGCTGGATCTGCGACATCCTGGCTGACCTGAACAACGACGCGGTCATCGACGCCGTTCGCGAGAAGGTCAAGGCCATCTGCAAGAAGCTGCCGGTATACGGCGCCTAACCCGCCCGCATCACGCAGCAGAACAAAGCCCGGTCAGCGATGACCGGGCTTTTTTTCGCCTGAAAGAAGCCCACCCACCCCTGTAGGAGCGTGGCTTGCCCGCGAAGAGGCCGGCAAGGCCGCCAAAAGCTTCGCGGGCAAGCCGCGCTCCTACAGAGATATGTATTACCTGGCGATCACTGGTCAGACCGGTCTAACCAATTTTTCGAAAATTACTTGCGGCATCAAAAAATCCGGGCGTAGACTGACCTCGCACTGGACATACCGGTAAGACCACAACAATTAAGTTCCAATGCCGTGGCCACAGGTCCGGCCAAGGAACGCCGACCAGGATCCTCCCCATGCTCAAATGGTGCTCGCGTTCGATTTTCCTTCAGGTCGTCCTTGGATTGGTGCTGGGCATCATCTGCGGACTCACCCTTCCCGAATACTCAACCCAACTCAAACCCCTGGGCGACGGTTTCATCAAGCTGATCAAGATGCTGATCGGACTGATCGTCTTCTGCGTGGTGGTCAGCGGCATCTCCGGCGCCGGCGACCTCAAGAAGGTCGGCCGCATCGGCCTCAAGTCAGTGATCTATTTCGAAGTCCTGACCACCGTGGCCCTGCTGATCGGGCTGATCCTGGCCTTCTCCACCGGTATCGGCAGCGGTGCCAACATCCACCTGGAACAACTGTCCAAGGCCGCCCTGGGTGACCTGGCCGATCGTGGCCAGCATATGCGCGGGGCCACGCAGTTCGCGATGGACCTGATCCCCAACTCGGTGCTCAGCGCCTTTGCCGACAACAACATCCTGCAGGTGCTGCTCTTCTCGGTGCTGTTCGGCAGCGCACTGAACCTGGTGGGTGAGTCGGCGTCGGGTATCTCGCGCCTGATCAACGAACTGAGCCACGTGATCTTCCGCATCATGGGCATGATCGTGCGCCTGGCGCCGATCGGCGTATTCGGCGCCATCGCCTTCACCACCAGCACCTACGGCCTGGAGTCGCTGCGGCAACTGGGCAACCTGGTGGCGCTGTTCTACATCACCTGCCTGGCCTTCGTGCTGCTGATTCTTGGCACGGTGATGCGGGTATCGGGCCTGCGAATGCTGCCGTTCCTCAAGTACCTGCGCGAGGACCTGCTGATCGTCATGGGCACCGCCTCCTCGGACGCGGTACTGCCGCAGGTGATGCGCAAGCTTGAACACCTGGGCATCGGCAGCTCGACCGTCGGCCTGGTGATTCCCACCGGCTACTCGTTCAACCTCGACGGTTTCTCGATTTACCTGACCCTGGCGATCGTCTTCATCGCCAACGCCACCGGCACCCCACTGGCCCTGAGCGACCTGCTGACCATATTGCTGGTGTCGCTGATCACCTCCAAGGGCGCCCACGGTATCCCCGGCTCGGCCCTGGTGATCCTCGCCGCCACCCTGTCGGCGATTCCGGCGATTCCGGTGGTCGGCCTGGTACTGGTGCTGGCGGTCGACTGGTTCATGGGCATCGGTCGGGCGATGACCAACCTGATCGGCAACTGCGTAGCCACCGTGGCCATCGCCCGCTGGGAAAAGGACATCGACCTGCAGCGGGCCCACAAGGTGCTCGAAGGCCAGCAGGGTTATGCCTTTACCCCCAAGAAGCCAGGCACCTCGGCCCATCAGCAGGAGTTCTGATGCGCTACGCCCACGGACGGGCACTTGTCGCGATCCGTCAGCGGCAGCCACAACGCTGCCCACGGTTCGTAGCCTGACCGTTTTACCTGGGAGAGCACCGTGATCAGCTCATCGACCGTCGTCAATTCAGTGGTAGCGAAACTCCGCGCCGCATTGGCCCGTGGCCAATGGCGCTCGGGCGAAATGCTGCCGGGCCAGCGAGAACTGGCCGAACAACTGGGCATCAGCCGGCCAAGCCTGCGCGAAGCCGTCACCGTACTGGAAACCCTCGGCCTGGTGCGCTCCATGCCAGGCAAGGGGGTGCTCGTCCTCGACAGCACCGGCGAGACTGCCTCCACTCACAGTGGCGTGGCCGAGGCCAGCCTCGAAGACATCCTGCAACTGCGCTACACCCTGGAGCCGTTCATCGTCGGACTGGTGGCGCAATCGATCAGCAGCAAGGAAGTCGGCCAACTGCGCCTGACCCTGATGGACATGCGCGAAGCCCTGGAGGCCAACGACAGCGAAGCCGGGCTGAACGCCTACATCGCCTTCCACGAGGAATTGTTCGCCCTGACGTCCAACCCGATTTTCCAGAACGTGGTGCAACAGACCAGCAACGCCCTCAAGCAGAGTGCCGAAGTGTTGCGCAACTCGCCGGAACACCTGGCCGAACGCCTGCAGGAAAACGAAGCGGTGGTTCGTGCCATCCGCAACAAGAACAGTGCCCTGGCCAGTGCCGAGATGCGCAGGCACATCCTGCAGGAAGGCCTGCGCATGGGCATCGAACTCACCATCCCGGACGACCATCTGGGCAGCATCGAGCAATAACCCACCGTCGGGGGAGACCGGTCATGAACAGCGTTGCGACACTTCTGCCCTTCACCACCGCCCGTCCGCGCAGGCAGCCGCGCACCCGGCCGCTGCTGCCGTGCGCCGAAGGCCTCTACGCCAAGGTGTTCGAGGATATTCTCGAAGGGCACTTCACCGCCGGGCTGAGCGAGGACCTGCTGATGCAAACCTACGCCGCCGGCCGCAGCGAGGTGCGCCGCGTGGTGGGCCGACTGACACGCGAACGGGTCATACACGCCCGCCCGAATCAGCGCGCCCGGGTTGCCGAGCCGGATGCCGAACAGATTCGGCAAATCCTGCAGGCGCGGCGGATGGCTGAAGGCACGGTCATCCAGCTACTCTGCGCAAACGCCGACGCGTCGCCTATCGAATCACTCCGAACGCTGATCGTTCGCGAACGTCAGTGCGTCGAAGAGGGCATGCAAAGCACGGCAACCAGACTGGGCTGCGAGTTTCACCTGCAACTGGCGCGAACAGCCGGTAACGCGCCCATGATGCGTTTTCTGGAAGGGCTGATTCCCCTGACCGGACTGGCGCTCGCCGCCCGATCGGTCATGCATGGCCAGGGCTGGCAAGCACGACAGGCCATTCTTGAGGGCATACAGGGCGGCAACGCCCGCAAGGGCATCGAGGAGATGATGCAGTACCTGCAACAGCTCGAGATATTGGCGGAGGGGTGAACCGGTCAACATCCGGCTCCCCACGGGATCAGGGTTGCGCCATCCTCGCGAAGCCCTCGCGGATCTTCTCTTCAGGCAAATCATCGGCGATGAACACGATCACGCTTTCGCGAGCCGCGCCCTCCTCCCACTCGGTGTCCCAGTCGAAGCCATAGAGCTTGAGTACGCCCTGGAACACCAGCCGGCGCGATTCACCGGCGATGTTCAGCACGCCCTTGTAGCGCAGCAGTTGCTTGCCATGGTCCTCCAGCAGTTCATTCATGAACTCGCTGAGCCGATCGATATCCAGCGGCTGGTCGGTGCGCAGCACCAGGCTGGAAATACGGTCGATGGAGTGGCCCTTGCTGACCGGTCGCAGGCTTACCCCACCGCCCAGGTCGGCGTTGAGGTTGAAGCCGCGAACGTCCAGCAGCTCCGCCAGGTCGATGTTGCCGTGCTCGACGATGCGGATCGGCGCTCGTCGGTTGATACGGGTCAGGCGTTCGCTCAGGGCGTTGAAGGTCGCCTCATCTACCAGGTCGCGCTTGCTCACCAGCAGGCGGTCAGCGAAGCCGATCTGCGCCTGGGCGATGGTCTGGGTCAGGTGGTGCTCGGCGTGGGCGGCGTCCACCAGGGTGATGATGCCGTCGAGCAGGTAGCGCTCGCGCAGTTCTTCATCGATGAAAAAGGTCTGGGCCACCGGGGCCGGGTCGGCCAGGCCGGTGCACTCGATCACCAGCCGGTCGAAGAAGATTTCACCGCTGTCCAGGCGCTCCAGCAGCAGATACAGCGCCTTGGTCAGGTCGGTGTGGATGGTGCAGCAGACGCAGCCGTTGGAAAGCGTCATGACCTGCACCGGCTCGGCTCCGAGCAGTTGGGTGTCGATGCCGGCGTCGCTGAATTCGTTCTCGATCACGGCGATTTTCAGGCCGTGTTCGGCCCTGAGCAGGTGGCGCAGCAACGTGGTCTTGCCGGCGCCGAGAAAGCCGCTGAGGACGGTGACGGGAATAGGAACGGACAAACGCGAATCTCCCCTACGCAAGAAATGTGGGAGCCGGCTTGCTGGCGATAGCGATCTGTCATTCGACATCGTCGTTGTCTGACAGACCGCTATCGCCAGCAAGCCGGCTCCCACAGAATCAATGAATCAACAGCACTTCGGTCCACCCTTGCCGCCGTAACGGGCTTCCTGGCGCTCCCGGAAGAACGCCTCGTAGCTCATCACCGGCTTGTCCGGGTGCTTGGTCTGCATATGCTCGACATAGTTGTCGTAGTCGGGCATGCCGACCATCAGGCGCGCGGCCTGCCCGAGGTATTTACCGAGGCGACTCAGGTCATTGAACATCGCAGCACTCTCCCATCAGGCCCCAGACACGGCCTGGAACGGTGTTTCCTTGTCGGTACGCTCCTTGTTGCTCCAGGCAGCGACACCGACCTTCAGTGCGTAGAACAGGATACTGAAGACCACGAACAGGAACAGCGCGGTCAGCGTCGCGTTGGTGTACGCGTTGAAGATCACGTGCTGCATCTGGCTGATGTCCTTGGCCGGGGCCAGGACCTGTCCGGCTTCCAGCGCGGTGCTGTACTTCTTCGCCAGGGCGAGGAAGCCAATGGCCGGGTTGGCGTCGAACAGCTTGATGAAACCGGCGGTGGTGGTGCAGATCAGCAGCCACAGGGCCGGCAGCAGCGTTACCCAGATGTAGCGCTGGCGCTTCATCTTGATCAGCACGACGGTGCCGAGCATCAGCGCGATACCCGCCAGCATCTGGTTGGAGATACCGAACAGCGGCCACAGGGTGTTGATGCCGCCCAGCGGATCGATCACGCCCTGGTACAGCAGGTAGCCCCAGAGTGCGACGCAACCGGCGGTGGCGATCAGGTTGGCGGTCCAGGATTCGGTCCGCTTGAGGGACGGCACGAAAGAACCGAGCAGGTCCTGCAGCATGAAGCGCCCGGCACGGGTACCGGCATCGACCGCAGTCAGAATGAACAGCGCCTCGAACAGGATCGCGAAGTGGTACCAGAACGCCATGGTGTTCTCACCCGGCAGGACATGGTGCAGGATCTGCGCAATACCGACCGCCAGGGTCGGGGCACCGCCGGCACGGGCCAGGATGGTGGTTTCGCCAATGTCCTTGGCCACCGCCTGCAGCGCATCCGGGGTAATCGCAAAGCCCCAGTTGCTGACGGTCTGTGCCACGGCCACCGCATCTGCGCCGACCACGGCAGCCGGGCTGTTCATGGCGAAGTACACGCCCGGTTCGATCACCGAGGCGGCGACCATCGCCATGATCGCCACGAAGGACTCCATCAGCATGCCGCCGTAGCCGATGTAGCGGGCATTGGTTTCGTTATCCAGCAGCTTCGGCGTGGTCCCCGAAGAGATCAGCGCGTGGAAGCCGGACACCGCACCACAGGCGATGGTGATGAACAGGAACGGGAACAGCCCGCCCTTCCACACCGGCCCGGTGCCGTCGACGAACTGGGTCAGCGCCGGCATCTTCAGCACCGGCATGGTGATCAGGATGCCGATCGCCAGGGCAATGATGGTGCCGATCTTGAGGAAGGTCGACAGGTAGTCGCGCGGCGCCAGGATGCCATACCGGCAGGACTGCGGCGACGAAGCCGTAGCCGATCAGCATCCAGGTGATCTGCACGCCGGTGAAGGTGAAGGCCTTGGCCCAGACCGGGTCGGCGGCGATCTGCCCGCCCAGCCAGATCGAGCCGAGCAGCAGCAGGACGCCGATGATCGAGATTTCACCGATGCGGCCCGGGCGGATGTAGCGCATGTAGACGCCCATGAACATCGCGATCGGGATGGTCGCCATCACGGTGAAGATGCCCCATGGGCTCTCGGCCAGGGCCTTGACCACGATCAGCGCCAGCACCGCGAGGATGATGATCATGATCAGGAAGCAGCCGAACAGGGCGATGGTCCCTGGAATCCGGCCCATTTCCTCGCGCACCATGTCACCCAGCGAACGACCGTTGCGACGGGTGGACAGGAACAGCACCATGAAGTCCTGGACCGCGCCGGCCAGCACCACCCCGGCAATCAGCCAGAGCGTGCCGGGCAGGTAGCCCATCTGCGCGGCCAGTACCGGGCCGACCAGCGGGCCTGCACCGGCAATCGCCGCGAAGTGGTGTCCGAAAAGGATGTGTTTGTTGGTCGGCACATAGTCCAGACCGTCGTTGTTCAGCACGGCCGGCGTCGCTCGATTGCCATCGAGTTGCATGACGCTATTGGCGATGAACAGACTGTAGTAACGGTAGGCAACCAGATAGATCGCCACGGCGGCGACCACGATCCACAAGGCGTTGATCGCCTCGCCGCGGCGCAAGGCCACTACGCCCAGGGCGCACGCTCCCAAGATCGCCAACACCAGCCAGGGAAGGTGGCGTAGCGGGCTATTATTATTTTTCATTTTGATATTCCAGCCAGATGGACAGAAAGACAGCCATCCTGAGTTTAGCGCCAAAGCGCCCCGTGACCATACCCAACCTTGGTATAGAGCGGTCTTTTCTTGCTGCCGGGGACAAATCCGGGGCAAGACGCCGATGGTGCCTGGCAACATCGATATGCCTTGCCACTTGCCTGGCACGGCATGAGGTCTATAGTCAGCAGAGTCCGCACGGGAACCTGAACATGAGTGACCATCCGATCAATCGTCGCCGTTTCAAGCGTATCGCGTTCGATGCCGTGACCACCCTGAGCCAGGGCGGTACGGTCTGGTCGGCGCAACTGGTAGACCTTTCATTAAAGGGACTGCTCGCCCAGCAGCCCGGCAACTGGCCCGAAGGCGCAGCCGGCATCTTCCTGATCGATATCCGCCTGGCGAAAAACGCCCATGTGAAAATGGATGCCGAGCTGGTGCATGTGGACCATCACCAGCTGGGCTTCAAATGCCTGCACATCGGCCTGGAATCGATCCAGCACCTGCGCCGTCTGGTCGAGCTGAACCTGGGTGATGAAGAGGAACTGGAACGGGAACTGGACGCCCTGTTCGAAGATTGATCGCCAAGGCGCCGCCGCGATCGACAGCGCCCGGCGTCATGCCGTCAGGGAAAGGCCGAACGTTGCGGGAAGTCGCCTTCGGACTCCCAGTAGCCCTGCTCTTCCCGCGAAGTCACTTGCCAGACGTCACCCTTGAGGCGATAGGTCTGGTAGGTGGTGACGAAATCCTCACCGTCATCATCCGTCATTGATGACGACACCTGCAGGATCTCCGGTTGCGCATCACCGGCCTGCCAGGCCGCCTTGCCGGTCTGGGCGAGGAACAGCGGCTTGAGCGTGCCATCCGTCGCCTGGTATTGCATCGGCTGCAGCTTGCGCCGGGCCGGCATCAGCACCTGGGTCGCAGGACCACTGTAGCTGCCCATCGGCGCGGTCTGGTCGACCGTGAGGAAAAACGCCGGGCTCGGCATGCCTTCCATCGTGACCTTTTCCAGGGTCGCCAGCGGATAGGCCAGGCCAATGCTCTCGACTTCGTCCCCGGTGGCCGACAGCAGCCGCACGCGGGCCTCGACGATCGGACGGGCGGCGACGTCCTTCGCCAACGCCTCGTCATCAAAGGCGTCCTCGTCGAACGCACTGCCATTGCCCCACAGGGACTGGTGCAGATCCGAGGTGATCCGCGCATCCTCCAGCAGTTCCAGCTCGCCGCCGTCGCCCGTAGGCATCTGCTGGGCCAGGCGATAGCCCTGCGGCACCGTGGCCGCACTGGCGATACCGGCCCACAGCATGCAACCTGCCAAACACATTGCCGCACTGACAACCCGCATTCCGCTGACTCCTTTATCCCGTTATTCGAACAACGCGTCCAACGCCTGCTCCAGGCGCGTGACCGCAATGATTTTCAGGCCTTGTGGCGACTCCTTCGGGGCATTGCCCTTGGGCACGATGGCGCGCTTGAAGCCGTGCTTGGCCGCCTCTTTCAGGCGCTCCTGGCCGCTCGGCACCGGGCGCACCTCACCCGACAGCCCGACCTCGCCGAACACCAGCAAGTCGTGGGGCAAGGGCCGGTTGCGCAGGCTGGACATCACCGCCGCCATCAACGCCAGGTCGGACGCCGTCTCCAGCACCTTCACGCCGCCGACCACGTTGAGGAACACATCCTGGTCGTGGGTGGGAATGCCACCATGTCGGTGCAGCACCGCCAGCAGCATCGCCAGGCGGTTCTGGTCCAGGCCCAGGGTCACCCGGCGCGGGTTGGCCATGTGGCTGTCGTCGACCAGGGCCTGGACCTCGACGAGCATCGGCCGGGTACCTTCCCAGGTGGCCATGACCACGCTGCCAGGGACTTCTTCCTGGGCACGGGTCAGGAAAATCGCCGAGGGGTTGGAAACCTCCTTCAGGCCGCGATCGGTCATGCCGAACACCCCCAGCTCGTTGACCGCGCCAAAGCGGTTCTTCACCGCCCGCAACAGCCGCAACCGGCCATCGGATTCGCCCTCGAAGTACAACACCGTATCGACCATGTGCTCCAGCACCCGCGGGCCGGCCAGGGCCCCCTCCTTGGTCACGTGACCGACGAGGAAGATCGCCGTGCCGCTCTGCTTGGCATAACGCACCAGCAGCGCCGCGCTCTCGCGCACCTGGGCGACGCCACCGGGCGCCGATTGCAGTTGTTCGGTGAAGATCGTCTGGATCGAGTCGATCACCATGACCTTGGGCTTTTCCACCCGGGCCGTGGCGATGATGGTTTCGATGCAGGTCTCGGTCATCACCCGCAACTGGTCCTGGGGCAGCCCCAGCCGCCGGGCACGCATCGCCACTTGCTGCTGCGACTCCTCACCGGTCACGTACAGGGCCGGCATGCGCGTGGCGATATTGCACAGGGTCTGCAACAGGATGGTCGATTTGCCGATACCTGGGTCGCCGCCGATCAGCACCACCGAACCGTCCACCAGGCCGCCACCCAGCACCCGATCGAGTTCGGCGGAGGCGGTGGAAAAGCGCGGGATTTCCTCGACGCTGACTTCGGCCAGGGTCTTGATCTGGGCCTGCTGTCCGGCCCAACCGGTACGCCCGCTGGGTGGCGCGGCGCCGCCGCTTTCCACCAGGGTTTCGGTGAGGGTATTCCAGGCACCGCACTCGCCGCACTGGCCGGCCCACTTGGGAAAGGTCGCGCCGCACTCGGTGCAGCCGTACATGCGCTTGGCCTTGGCCATCTGAACTCCACCTGGAAAAATCGCGATGATAGCTCAGTTGGTCCCGATCAGCGCATTGGCGGTGTACGGATTTCACCCTCGGCCAGACGGGCCGGACTATTGCCCAAAGGGTCCTGGGCATCGAGATTGGCGCCCTTGGCAGCCAGCGCCTCAAGCAGCGCCGAGCGCTTGAACAACCCGGCGTACATGGCCGCCGTCTGACCGGCGGCATTGCGCTGGTCGGGGTTGCAGTCGCTGCTCAACAGGCGCCGGGCGATCCGTACTTCGCCTTTGAAGATCGCCCCCATCAGCGCGGTGTTGCCACGTTTGTCCTGGGTACAGGCGTTGGCCCCGGCGGCCAGCAGGCGCTCAACCGCCGGTCCCTGGCCGTGGTAGGCAGCCAGGATCAGCGCGGTGTAGCCGTTGGCGTCCTGGGTATCGAGCGGATAGCCGGACTCGATGAAGGTCTGCAACATCTCGACGTCGCCACGGCGGGCAGCATCGAAATAGTAGTCCTGGATCTGCGCCTTGAGGGCTTGCGAGTCGGCAGGCATGGCCGGCTCATCGGCCAAGGCATGGCAGGACCAGGCGAAAAAGAGGAACAACAAAGGGATACGCATTGAATGACTCCTTGGCGCTAGGCAGTGGGTCCGGGCCCCTTCGTGGCAGGCGCCGCGACGGGGCCCGGTTCTCACACCAGCTCTCACACCGGCAGATCAGTCCGCCAGCTTCGCCGCCAGCGCCTTGACGCGCGCCAGGTCGCCCTTGGCGACCCGTGTCACGCCGGTGCCGTACTCGGGATCGGCCTTGTAGAGAAACGACAGCATGATGTGCTTGCTCTCATCGTCGGTATCGGCCAGCGAGCCGCCGAAGTTCTCGATCAGGTCCTGTTTCTCCTTCTGGCTGTAGGAGCGATACAGGTCACCGGCCTGCTTGAAGTTCTGCTCACGCTGGATCTTCGTCTGCTGGGTGCTGCCTGCCAGCGGCAGTTGGCTGTAGCGTGCCGACGACTGCTCGTCACGGGGCAGCAGGCGGCTCGGCTGATAATTCACGCCGCTGCTGCTGTGCCCGCTGTTCATCGCGCCGTCCTGGTTGCCGTTGTTCACCGCCACCCGTGGTGCATTGATCGGCAGTTGCAAGGCATTCGGGCCCAGGCGGTACATCTGGGTATCGGCATAGGCGAATACTCGTCCCTGCAGCAGGCGGTCCTCGGACGGCTCGATGCCCGGCACCAGGTTCGCCGGCGCCATGGCCACCTGCTCGGTCTCCTGGAACACGTTGGCCGGGTTGCGATCGAGCACCATCTGGCCGACCTTGCGCTCCGGCACGCCAGGCCAGATCTTGGTCGCATCGAGCGGGTCGAAGTCGAACTTGCCCAACTCCTGTGGCGTCAGCACCTGGACATACAGGTCCCATTTGGGGAACTGGCCCTTGTTGATATGGCTGACCAGGTCATGGGTCATGTGGCTGTAGTCACGCCCCTGCACCTCGACAACCTGCTTCGGATCAAGGTTGCGGATGCCCTGCAGGCTCTTCCAGTGGAACTTGACGTAGTGGACCTCGCCCTTGGCGTTGATCAATTTGTAGGCATGCACGCCGTTGCCATCCATCTCCCGGTAGCTGGCAGGCGTACCGGAATCGGAGTACAGCTCGGTCAGGGTGCGTGTGGCTTCAGGTACGTGGGAGAAAAAATCGAAGCGTCGCGAATCGTCGTCCAGGTTGGTGCGCGGGTCCGGCTTGAAGGCATGGACCATGTCCGGGAACTTGATGGCATCCCGGATGAAGAAGGTCGGGAAATTGTTCCCCACCAGGTCCCAGTTACCGTCGGCAGTGTAGAACTTGGTAGCGAAGCCCCGTGGGTCACGCAGGGTTTCCGGGGAGTGGTTGCCGTGCACCACGGCCGAAAAGCGCACGAATACCGGGGTCTTTTCGCCGGCAGCGAAGACCTTGGCCTTGGTCAGGTCGCTCAGGTCGTCACTCACGGTGAAGGTGCCATGGGCACCGGTGCCGCGGGCGTGAACCACCCGCTCGGGGATACGCTCGCGGTCGAAACGCTGCAATTTCTGGATCAGTTGCACGTCCTGCAACAACACCGGCCCTGAGGCACCAGCGGTCTGCGAGTTCTGGTTGTCGCCTACCGCCGCGCCATTGTCGCGGGTCAGGGGAGCCGCATGAACAGACAGGGATAACAGGCTGGCGGTCAAGATACCCAGCATGCGCCAGGTGGGAATAGCTCCCGGAACAGAAGTGATCTGCATGTCGGATTCCTCTAGATTTTATGGTGCGCATCCAGGTGCGCTCAACAAAGGCTAGAGACCGATCCGACGATTTCTAAATAGAAAAGCTCGAAGACCCCGATTGAAAAATTCCACGGGGCAAGACGCCCCAGGCGGAGTATTTCGCGCGATTGGTGGCATTTTGCAAACTTATTGCCCGGCGGCGGGTCGATTAAGACGAGGCAGGGCCCGGCATAGCGCAAGATGCCCGTGGCTGAATTACACTGCGTTCACTCAACTCATCTGGAACAGGGAATAAGCTATGGGCGTGATCAGTGAGTTCAAGGCCTTCGCGGTCAAGGGCAATGTGGTCGACATGGCCGTGGGTATCATCATCGGCGCGGCTTTCGGCAAGATCGTCTCGTCCTTCGTCGGCGACGTGGTGATGCCACCGATTGGCCTGCTGATCGGCGGGGTGGATTTCAGCAACCTGGCGATCACCCTCAAGGCCGCCGAGGGCAATACACCCGCCGTGGTCCTGGCCTACGGCAAGTTCATCCAGACCTGCATCGATTTCCTCATCGTCGCCTTCGCCATCTTCATGGGCGTCAAGGTGATCAACCGGCTCAAGCGCGAGGAAGCCGTGGCGCCGAGCGCACCACCGGTGCCCACCAAGCAGGAGCAATTGCTGGGCGAGATCCGCGACCTGCTCAAGGCCCGGAACGACAAGCCCTGAACCGGCTCTGGAAACCGACGGCGCCTGCAGGGCGCCGTTTTTCTACCAGTAGTTTTCCACCGCCACCTGACCCGGACGCCGGCTCAGGCTGAGCTGCATATCGCGTTGCTTGAGCACCTTGCGGGTGTCGTCGATCATCTGCGGATTGCCACAGATCATCACCCGCGAATGCGCAGGTTCCAGTGCCACCCCCGCCGCACGCTCCAACTCGCCATTTTCGATCAATTGCGGGATGCGTCCCGTCAGCGCGCCCGGCACCGCTTCGCGAGTGACGATGGGCACGAACCGCAGCTTGTGGGCATGCTCGGCCAGGTAG
This sequence comes from Pseudomonas sp. UTLPPB19802, assembly GCF_059730225.1. NCBI lineage: Bacteria > Pseudomonadati > Pseudomonadota > Gammaproteobacteria > Pseudomonadales > Pseudomonadaceae > Pseudomonas > Pseudomonas sp. UTLPPB19802. Next base: position 1,863,993 of record NZ_AP048545.1, on the reverse strand, counting down.
TCGCGCCCGGCCAGCCCGGCAATCAGTTCACGGTACGCCAGCTCGGCGCCATGGCGCGCGCTGTAGACCAGCAGGATCCGCTCGAAACGCTCCCAGACTTCGAAGTCCTGCAGGATCGACAGGAACGGCGCCACCCCGGTGCCCGTGGCCAGCAGCCAGAGATCGCGTCCGTCGACGAAACGGTCGAGGGTCAGGTAACCCACGGCCTGGCGCTCGATCAGCAGCGAGTCTCCCACGGTCAGGCGACTCAGTTCGCTGGTGAACTCCCCTCCCGGCACGACGATGGAAAAGAATTCGAGAAACTCGTCATGGGGCGATGACACCATCGAGTAGGCTCGCCACACCACGCTGCCATCGGCCCTGGTCACGCCCAGGCGGGCAAACTGGCCGGCACGAAAACGGAATCCGGCATCGCGCGTGGTCCGCAAGGTGAACAGGCTGCCAGTCAGCGGCTGAACCTCCAGCAAGGTCTGTCGGGTGAACTTTTCGGCACTGGCGGTCATGGTGCACTCCTTCGAAAATTTACCCCCAGTGTCTCGCAAAGCCGGCGCCAGAAAAACCGCTGTTTTGTAGTGATATAAGTTTTCCCGAAAAACATATACAAAACAAAAAAAAGGTATAACCACCAATAAAAACATAGTTTTATCGAAGTATAGCAGTCGTCATCCAATAGTTCCGCAGCACCTCGACCCGCTCTTCAATAAGAACAAAAACCACACACAGCCAAATGGCATTAGCTGCCGTGCGATAAACAGGCCGTTTGAAAGGCGATAAAAATATCAGTGCAATATAAAAAACCCACACCCATATCAAGAATTTTCCTACACTACCCAAGCACGTCGGACTCAACGAATATTGCGTCAAGGAAGGGTACCTCAATGGAGAACTGGCAGGATAATCAACTGCACCAGCTCATGAGTGAAAAAGAAGAACAGGCAGTCTTCGATGCGGTTTTCAATCTGGCAGGTCAAATACGCTTCACCTACGTATCATTCAGAGTCAGCAGCTTATTAGGAGGCACTCAACCGAATACTTCATCATTCAATAACTATCCATCAGAATGGAATTCCTGTTATCAACGCAACAACTATGTCGCGGTCGACCCCGTGGTCACTCACTGCCACAACTCGGTGTTCCCCATGTTGTGGGGGCCTGAAGCGTTCAGGAATACCCCCGAACTCTGGCGGGACATGCAGGCTCATGGCCTCAACTACGGCTGGTCGCAGTCGGTCCACGATATTCGCGGCATTGTCAGCACCCTGAGCCTGTCCCGAACCTGCGAGCCCATCACCTCCAACGAGTTCTACTCCAAGACAGGTCATGTGCTGTGGCTGTGCAATTGGCTGCATACGTTCATGGTGCAACGGTTGGCCAGCGCCTCCCGGCCGGCCCACAGCCATCCGCTTTCACCCCGGGAGACCGAGATCCTCCAATGGACAGCGGAAGGCAAGACCGCTGCTGAAATCGCCAGTATCCTCAACCTGACCACGCGTACGGTGGGTTTCCACATGAGCACCATCATGCGAAAACTCGGTGTGAGCAACAAGGCATCGGCAGTACTGCGCGCAGCCAAATCCGGCCTGCTGTACTGACGCAAGCCGATGTCTACCGGCAGAAGGATCTGCCACTCACACACGCAACAGGCAATATCCTCGAAACCCACGTAAAATCCCTCCCCTGCCATACCGTCGCCCGCCAAGCCCATGGCAACCGCAAATCCTCCCCAGAGCCCGTGTCCCATGCCCCTGCTAGAAAGCCCGTTCGCCCGTCTTGACCTGATCCGCCAGCCTGAACAGCAGGACGAACCCTTGCAGGCGTTCGACGCGGCCGACCAGTACCTGCTCGACCACCTGGCCGGACAAGGCGTATCGCCCGACACCCGGGTACTGGTGCTCAACGACAGTTTCGGCGCCCTGGCCGTCAGCCTCGAAGGCCATGTGCAGCTCACCAGCAGCGGCGACTCGTTCCTCGCCGCCCTGGGCCTGGAAAAGAACCTGGCCCGTAACGGTAAGGCCTTCGACACGGTGCGCCATGTTCCGGCCAGCGAAGCACTGGTCGGCCCATTCGACCGGGTGCTGATCCGCGTGCCCAAGACACTCGCGCTGCTCGAAGAACAACTGATTCGCCTGCAGGGGCAACTGGCTCCCGGCGCCCAGGTGATCGCTGGTGCCATGATCAAGCACCTGCCGAGGGCGGCCGGTGACTTGCTGGAGCGCTACATCGGCACCGTGCAGGCCTCGCTGGCGGTGAAAAAGGCTCGTCTGCTGATCGCCACGCCCGAGTCCCGCCCCGTTGCCCCCTCACCCTATCCGACGCGCTACCGGCTCGACCGCCCGGCGATCGAACTGCTCAACCATGCCAACGTGTTCTGTCGTGAAGGCCTGGATATCGGCACCCGTGCCTTCCTGCCTCATCTGCCCGAAAACCTGGGCAACGCGCGCATCGCCGACCTGGGCTGCGGCAACGGCGTGCTGGCGATTGCCAGCGCACTGCAGAACCCGCAGGCCCACTACACGCTGGTGGACGAGTCGTTCATGGCGGTGCAATCGGCGCGGGAGAACTGGCAGGCGATCCTCGGCGAACGCGAGGTAACCGTACGGCCTGGCGACGGCCTCGCCGGGCAGGCACCACAGTCGCTGGACGTGGTGCTGTGCAACCCGCCCTTCCACCAGCAGCAGGTAGTCGGCGATTTCCTTGCCTGGCGGATGTTCCAGCAGGCCCGGGAGGCGCTGGTGGTCGGGGGTGCGTTGTACATCGTCGGCAACCGCCACCTGGGTTATCACAGCAAGCTGGCACGGCTGTTCCGGGGTGTCGAGCAAGTGGCGGCGACGCCGAAGTTCGTGGTGCTAAAAGCCCGCAAATAGACACGGGCAATTGTAGGAGCCTGGCTTGCCAGCGAAAGCGGCTTCAAGAGCGCCAAAGGCTTCAGCCAGACTCCTACAGAGAAGGCTATCGCAGAATAAAGCGTCAGCCGATCAGTGGGTCGTCAGCCCGGCTGCGCTCATGAACAGGCGCATCAGGCTGGCGACCACGAACAACGCCAGTACACTGCCCGCCCAGATCATCGCCAGCCAGCCCAGGCGCTGCCAGAGTGGTTTCTTCTCGGCCTGTTGGATGTCCTGCAATGAATGCTTGCCGCTCATATCCGATTCCTCTTCTTCGAAGCGGTGGCACCCGAGAGGGCGCCACCGGCAGGTACTAGTGATAACCATCCTCGTGGGTCACCTTGCCGCGGAACACGTAGTAGCTCCAGAAGGTGTAGCCCAGGATGAACGGGATGATGAACAGCGTCCCCACCAGCATGAAGCCCTGGCTCTGCGGCGGCGCGGCGGCATCCCAGATCGAGATCGACGGCGGGATGATGTGTGGCCACAGGCTGATGCCCAGGCCGCTGTAGCCGAGGAAGATCAGCACCAGGGTCAGCAGAAACGGCGTGTAGTGGGCATTACGCGCCACCGCGCGGATCAGCCCGTACAGCGTGACCAACACCAGGATCGGCACCGGCAGGAACCAGAACAGGTTCGGCAGGGTGAACCAGCGCGACGCGATCTCGGCGTGGGCCAGCGGTGTCCAGATACTGACGATGCCGATCACCGCCAGCAGCACGAACGCCAGCGGCCGCGCCAGGTGGTGCATGCGCTCCTGCAGCTTGCCCTCGGTCTTCATGATCAGCCAGGTGCAGCCGAGCAAGGCATAAGCCACCACCAGCGCCACGCCACAGAACAGCGTGAACGGAGTCAGCCAGTCCAGCGAGCCGCCGGCGAATTGCCGGTCGACCACCTTGATCCCGTCGATGAACGCGCCCAGGGCCACGCCCTGGAAGAAGGTCGCGGCGATCGAACCGCCGATGAACGCCTTGTCCCAGATATGCCGCTTGTCGTCCTTGGCCTTGAAGCGGAACTCGAACGCCACGCCACGAAAGATCAGCCCGATCAGCATGAAGATCAGCGGCAGGTACAACGCCGAGAGCACCACCGCGTAGGCCAGCGGGAAGGCGCCGAACAGCGCCGCGCCGCCGAGTACCAGCCAGGTTTCGTTACCGTCCCACACCGGCGCCACGGTATTCATCATCACATCGCGGTCGCTCTTGCCCTTGATGAAGGGGAAAAGAATGCCGATGCCCAGGTCGAAGCCGTCCATGACCACGTACATCATGATGCCGAAGATGATGATCACGGCCCAGATCAGCGAAAGATCGATACCCATGATTCAGTTCCCCTTGTTCAGGCTGTCGCCGTGCGCGTGTTCGCTGTCTTCATCGGCAGCGGAAAGCGGACGGGCCGGAGTGCGTTGCTGGCCGGGGCCACCAGGGTTCGTTTCGGTACCTTCGTTGATTTTCGGCCCCTTGCGCACCAGGCGCATCATGTAGCCCAGGCCAACGCCGAACAGCGAGAAATACACCACGACGAACAGCGCAAGGGTAATGCTCATCTGCATGACACTGTGCCCGGAGGATGCGTCCGCGGTGCGCAGCAGGCCGTAGACCACCCACGGCTGGCGACCGATTTCGGTGGTGAACCAGCCGGCCAGGATCGCGATCAGGCCGGACGGCCCCATCCACAGCGCCAGGTAAAGGAAGGCGCGGTTCTGGTAGATACGATCACGCTTGCGCAGCCACAGCGCCCACAGGCCGGTGAAAATCATCAGGAAGCCCAGGCCGACCATGACCCGGAACGACCAGAACACGATGGTCGAGTTCGGCCGGTCCTCAGGCGGGAACTCCTTGAGCGCCGGTACCTGCTTGTCCAGGGTGTGGGTCAGGATCAGGCTGCCCAGGTAGGGAATCTCCACGGCGAAGCGGGTCTTCTCGGCCTTCATGTCCGGCCAGCCGAACAGGATCAGTGGGGTCGGTTCGTTACCGACGTTTTCCCAGTGCCCTTCGATCGCGGCGATCTTTGCCGGCTGGTGCTTGAGGGTATTGAGACCGTGGAAGTCACCGATCACCGCCTGGATCGGCGCCACGATCAGCGCCATCCACATGGCCATCGACAGCATGGTCCGGATCGCCGGGTTGTCACGGCCACGCAACAGATGCCAGGCGGCCGAGGAGCCGACGAAAAAGGCCGTGGCGACGAAGGCGGCGGTAGCCATGTGCATCAGTCGGAAGGGGAACGACGGGTTGAACACCACCGCCAGCCAATCCACCGGGATCACCCGGCCGTCGATGATTTCGTAGCCCTGCGGGGTCTGCATCCAACTGTTGGACGACAGGATCCAGAACGTCGAGATCAGGGTACCGATCGCCACCATGACGGTGGAAAAGAAGTGCAGCCCGCGGCCGACCTTGTTCCAGCCGAACAGCATCACGCCAAGGAAGCCGGCCTCGAGGAAGAACGCGGTCAGCACCTCGTAGGTCAACAGCGGCCCGGTCACCGCCCCGGCGAAGTCCGAGAAGCGGCTCCAGTTGGTGCCGAACTGATAGGCCATGACCAGCCCGGAAACCACCCCCATGCCGAAGTTGACGGCAAAGATCTTCGACCAGAAATGGTAGAGGTCACGATAGGTGTCGTTGTGTGTCTTCAGCCACAGGCCTTCAAGCACCGCAAGGTAGCTCGCCAGGCCGATGGTGATGGCCGGGAACAGGATATGGAACGAAACGGTGAATGCGAACTGGATTCGGGCGAGATCTAGTGCCTCTAAACCGAACATAAGTTTTCCTCTGTCAGGTAATACCGGCTGTCGGCCTGCAGGCCCCAGCCACAGCCCCCACGGATATGGAGTGCGGCGAATTTGGCTTCGTTCTCTTTTTTTCAACCCATCGCAACGCAGGGAGTCGGACCTCGATCAAGACCGAAAAGGCAATTGATCTGGATCAATCAACGATGAAAGAGTAGTCCCATTCCGACGACCGGGTAGCGTGGTTCGTTGCCGCGCGACAGGTTGCCTCAGGCGCAGATGGCAACTGATCCGCAAAAATCCGACGCAGGGAAACACCGGGGCGGGCAATACATGAATAGCTCAGTAACCTTTTGTTACATCGGAATGATAATCTTCCCCTTTCATCCGCTCAGGCGAGCCCCCGATGCCCACCGAGACACCCTTGCTGCTGCGCCATCACCGCCCCTTCCTCGCGTTCTGGCTGGCCCGGATCTTTACCGCCAGCGGCTTCCAGATGCTCACCGTGGCCATTGGCTGGAACCTCTACCAGTTGACCGGCAACGTGCTCGACCTGGGCCTGGTCGGGTTGGTGGAGTTCGCCCCACGGGTGTTGTTCATGCTGCACACCGGGCACGTGGCGGACCGCTATGACCGCCGCAGGATCGCCGCCCTGTGCCAGACCCTGCAGGCGCTGATCGCCCTGAGCCTGGTGGTCGGCAGCCTGACCAACCAGGTCAGCCGCGAGATGATCTTCATCCTGGCGTTCCTGCTCGGCGCAGCCCGCTCCTTCGAAATGCCCACCACCCAGGCACTGCTGCCGTCCATCGTGCCGTCGGCGCTGTTCCCGCGCGCCGTGGCGGCCGCCCAGTCGGCGCAGCAACTGGCAACCATCGTCGCCCCGGCCATCGGCGGCCTGCTGTATGCGTTCGGCAGCGTCTGGGTCTATGGCCCGACGGTGGTGCTGTACCTGGTGTCCTGCCTGCTGATGCTCAACCTGCCGGCACGGCAGACGCCGCTGAACAAGGGCAAGGCCACCCTCGATTCGCTGCTGGCGGGCATTCGCTTCATCCGCAGCCGCCCGGACATTCTCGGTGCCATCTCCCTGGACCTGTTCGCGGTACTGCTGGGCGGTGCCACTGCGCTGCTGCCGGTGTTTGCCAAGGACATCCTGCTGACCGGCGCCTGGGGCCTGGGTCTGCTGCGCTCGGCACCGGCGGTCGGCGCGCTGCTGATGTCGCTGTGGCTGGCGCGCTTCCCGGTGGAGCGCAAGGTCGGTCGGGTGATGTTCACCGCTGTCGGCCTGTTCGGTGTCGCCACCATCGCTTTCGGCCTGTCGACCTCGTTCTGGTTCTCCCTCGCCGTGCTGGTGGTGCTTGGCGCCGCGGACATGATCAGCATGGTGATCCGCGCCTCGTTCGTGCAGTTGGAGACCCCCGACGAGATGCGCGGCCGGGTCAGCGCCGTGAACGGCCTGTTCATCGGCGCTTCCAATCAACTGGGTGAGTTCGAATCCGGGCTGACCGCCCACTGGTTCGGTACCGTGCCCGCCGTGGTGCTCGGCGGGGTCGGCACCCTGCTGGTCACCGGAACCTGGATGAAACTGTTCCCGACCCTGGCCAACCGCGATCGCATGCACGAACGCCAGGCCGAAACCGCCTGAATCACCGGCGGGCGGCGGCCATCAGTTGATATCGATGGTCGCCGTCATGGTCTTCACCGGCATCGTCAGTGAACGATCGCTGAAACTGAAGGTGCCCTGCTGCAGGGTCCCCAGGTCGTAGATGTAGCTGTAGCCGACCACCGCGCCACCGCTGCACGGCACGAACGGCTTGTTGAACTCGCACAGGGAATTGCGCTGGCTGTAGCTGATCGGGTTGCCATTGAAGGTGGCCCCCGGCGCGCGGCCGTAGCCGAGTTCCACCACCGTCACCGTGATGTTCGGCCCGCGATGGGCGTTCTGTGTGCGCCGACGCCCGTCGGAAACATCTTCGATGATCCCCTGGGACGCCACGGTATAGATCGCCACCCCTTTCAGCCCGGCCGCCGGCGCCGCCTGCAGCGGTCCGACTGCCGCCAACGACAGCGCAATGGCGCAGAGCGACTGGCCCAGGGCCTGGTGCTTGATCACTGATTTCATGATTATCCCCCTTCTCTACCGCGAGTATGCCTCAGTCGGCGGATTTCGGAGTAGTTCGCGCACGGTCGCTGCGCAATGGACCCACCAAGCGGCGTCCCTATTCCCGCGTTCGGCTGGTATGATGCGCGGTTTTTCCCACAGCCAAATCTCATCAGGCCATTAGAGTCTGTGCTTTGCTGTTGGGACCGATTCATTCACGGCGCCCGATGCGCCATGGGGAGCAGAGATGCTGGAAAGGCTGTTTCAACTCAAGGCACACAATACCAATGTGCGCACCGAGATTCTCGCGGGCGTCACGACCTTCCTGGCCATGGCCTACATCCTGTTCGTCAACCCGAGCATTCTCGGCGAAACCGGCATGGACAAGGGCGCGGTCTTCGTCGCGACCTGCCTGGCCGCCGCCATCGGCTCGACCGTGATGGGCCTGATCGCCAACTACCCGATCGCCCTCGCGCCAGGCATGGGCCTGAACGCCTTCTTCACCTACACCGTGGTCCTGCACATGGGCCACACCTGGCAAGTGGCGCTGGGCGCGGTGTTCATCTCGGCAGTGTGCTTCTTCCTGCTGTCGATCTTCCGTATCCGCGAATGGATCATCAACAGCATCCCGCTGCCACTGCGTTCGGCGATCGCCGCCGGTATCGGCCTGTTCCTGGCGCTGATCGCCCTGCACAACGCCGGCATCGTGGTCAGCAACCCGGCGACCATGGTCGGCCTCGGCGACCTCAAGCAGCCGGCACCGATCCTCGCCACCCTGGGCTTTGCCGTGATCGTCGCCCTGGATGCGCTGAAAGTCCGTGGCGCCGTACTGATCGGTATCCTGGGCGTGACCATCGTCTCGATCCTGATGGGCTTCAGCCCGTTCGGCGGCATCATCTCGGCCCCGCCATCGCTGGCCCCGACCTTCATGCAACTGGACATCAAGGGTGCCCTGGACATCGGCCTGGTCAGCGTGATCTTCGCCTTCCTGTTCGTCGACCTGTTCGACAACTCCGGCACCCTGATCGGCGTCGCCAAGCGTGCCGGGCTGATGGGCAAGGACGGCCACATGCCGAAAATGGGCCGCGCGCTGATCGCCGACAGCACCGCCGCCATGGCCGGCTCGCTGCTGGGCACCTCGACCACCACCAGCTACATCGAGTCGGCAGCGGGCGTCAGCGCCGGCGGCCGCACCGGCCTGACCGCCATCGTGGTCGCCATCCTGTTCCTGCTGGCGCTGTTCTTCTCGCCGCTGGCCGGTAGCGTCCCAGCCTTCGCCACCGCGCCGGCATTGCTGTTCGTCGCCGTGCTGATGGCCTCGGGCCTGGCGGAAATCAACTGGGAAGACATCACCGAGGCCGCGCCTGTGGTGGTTACCGCTCTGGCGATGCCGTTCACCTATTCCATCGCCAACGGCATCGCCTTCGGCTTCATTGCCTGGACCGCGATCAAGCTGCTGTCCGGCCGAGGCCGCGAGCTGAACCCGGCTCTGGTGATCCTGTCGATTCTGTTTGTGATCAAGTTGGGTTGGTTCAACGCATGACTTTCGATTCCGCCACCTACACTGCCCAGCTCAATGACAAGGTCGCGCGCCTGCGCGACCTGCTGGCGCCGTTCGATGCCCCTGAGCCGCAGGTCTTCGACTCGCCGTTGCAGAACTTCCGCCTACGCGCCGAATTCCGCCTGTGGCGCGAAGCCGGCGAACGCCACTACGCGATGTTCGCCCAGGACGACAAGCGCACGCCGATCCTCATCGAAGAATTCCCCATCGCCAGCCTGCGCATCAACGAACTGATGCCCAAGCTCAAGGCGGCCTGGCAGGCCAGTGCACCGCTGAGCCACAAGCTGTTCCAGGTGGAGTTCCTCACCACCCTGGCCGGCGACGCGATGATCACCCTCTGCTACCACCGCCCGCTCGACGAACACTGGCAGACCGCCGCCGAACAACTGGCGGCCGACCTCGGTGTCAGCATCATCGGCCGTTCCAAGGGCAAGCGCGTGGTGATCGGCCATGACTACGTGGTGGAGAAATTCGAGATCGCCGGGCGCAGCTTCAGCTACCGGCAGCCGGAAGGCGCCTTCACCCAGCCCAACGGCACGGTGAACCAGAAGATGCTCAACTGGGCTTATGAAGCCCTGGGCGAGCGCTCCGACGACCTGCTGGAACTCTACTGCGGCAATGGCAACTTCACCCTGCCGCTGGCCACTCGGGTACGCAAGGTGCTGGCCACCGAGATCAGCAAGACCTCGGTGAATGCCGCGCTGAGCAACCTCGACGAGAACACCGTGGGCAACGTGACCCTGGTGCGCCTGTCGGCCGAGGAGCTGACCGAGGCGCTGAACGAGGTGCGACCGTTCCGTCGCCTGCAGGGCATCGACCTGAAGAGCTACCAGTTCGGCAGCGTCTTCGTCGACCCGCCCCGCGCCGGCATGGATCCGGACACCTGCGAGCTGACCCGGCGTTTCGACAACATCCTGTACATCTCCTGCAACCCGGAGACCCTGGCGGCGAACATCGCGCAACTGCACGACACCCATCGCATCGAGCGTTGTGCACTGTTCGACCAGTTCCCGTGGACCCACCACATGGAATCCGGGGTCCTGCTGACCCGTCGCTGAACCTTGTCGGGGCCAGCCTGCTGGCCCCACCTGCCTGCATTACTCCTGGACGAACCCGAACAACTCCGCCGCCGTATTGCACAGCAGATGCTGGCGCAACGGCGGAGCGCACGCCAGCCGGCGCAGGCGCTCGAACTCACTGGCAAAACTCACCTCCTGCTCATGCTGGGTATGCGGCCAGTCGCTGCCCCACAACAGGCGGTCCGGCCCCAGGCTCTGCAACATCAGCGACAGGGCCTTCTCCGCAAAATGCAGGTTCTGCGCCGGTGTCCCGCCCAGCCGGTAGATACCGGAGACCTTGATCCACAAGCGCCCGCTCTCTCCCAGCTCAAGCAGCCGGGTGAACGCCGACTGCTCGACACCCAGTCGTGCATCGGGACGGCCGAAGTGATCGACCACCACCTTGCAGCCCATTTCCAGCAGCGGCTGGACCAACCCCGGCAGATCCTCCAGATGGCGGTGCAACTCGACATGCCAGTCCAACTGCCGCAGGTGCTGGAAAAAGGCCTGCCACGCCGCCTCGGCGAAATCCGGTAGCGGCTGGCCCATCAGGTTCAGGCGCACGCCCGCCACGCCAAGGGCTGCCATTCGCTGCAACTCGTCAACGGCAATATCGCGCTCGACCACCACCACCCCGCGCAACCGCCCGGGGGCCTGTTGCAACGCCGCCAGCAGGTAGCTGTTGTCGGTACCGAGGAAACTCGGCTGTACCAGCACGCCGTGGCTCAGGCCGTTTTCCTCCAGCCGCGCCAGATAGTCGGCCAGGGTGGCGTCATAATCCGGCGCATAGCGGCGCACGGTCGCCAGCCCCAGGCCGCGCTCGAAGACATGGGCATGGGCATCGATACCGCTGATGGGCAATGGGCAAATCTCGGACATGGAACTCATCTACAGGATTTAAAGCCCTCACTCGCCTGTGGGAGCCGGCTTGCTGGCGATTGCAATCGGTCAGTCAACCTGCGGTTGGCTGATACACCGCTATCGCCAGCAAGCCGGCTCCCACACAGACCGAGCAGGGCATGGAAAATGTGGAATCAGTGGGACAACTGGCCCGCCCCTTTGCTGGACTCCGCCTGTGGCGTGACGCCCTGCAAGTTGCGCCCACGGGTTTCTGGCAGCGCCAGCGCGGCCAGCACCGCCACGCCGTAGGCGATCCCGGCATCGATCCCGATGGCCGAGCCGAGCGACATCGACTCGCTCATGTGCCCGACCATGAACGGGAACACCGCCGACAACACCCGGCCGAAGTTGTAGCAGAAGCCGACGCCGGCACCGCGCACGTCCGCCGGGTACAACTCGTTGAAGAACGAACCCAGGCTGGCCGGGATACCCGCGGCGAAGAAGCCCAGGGGGAAACCGAGGAACAGCATCTGCGCGTTGCTCAACGGCAGGAACAGGTAGCACTGCACCGTGATCACGCAGCAGAAGGCGAAGAGGATGATGTTCTTGCGCCGGCCGATGCGGTCCAGCAGCATCCCGCTGACCACGCAGCCGAACCAGAAGGCGACGATGATCACCGCCAGGTAGCCACCGGAACTCAAGACCGAAAGATTGCGCTCGGTCTTGAGGAAGGTCGGCAGCCAGGTCATCACCGCATGATAGCCCCCATGGGCACCGAGGCCGAGAATCCCGCCCAGCAGCGTGACCCGCAGCAATTCGGGACGGAAGATCGCCGCCATCGACGCCAGCAGTCCACGTCCCCGGGCCTTGGCCTGGCGTTGGGCGGCGTCGGGCTCGACCACGCTGCGGCGCACGTAGATCACCAGCAGCGCCGGCAACAGCCCCACCAGGAACATCACCCGCCAGGCCATGGCCTCCGGCACGAAGGTGTAGACCAGGGTGAACACCCCGACCGCCGCACCCCAGCCGACCGCCCAGGCACTCTGCACCGCGCCCATCACCTTGCCGCGATAGCGCGACTGGATGGTCTCGGCCATCAGCACCGCACCTGCGGCCCACTCACCGCCGATGCCGAAGCCCTGCAGCGCCTTGACGATCAGCAACTGGTTGAAACCGGTGACGAAGGCCGAAAGAAAGGTGAACAGCGAAAACCAGAGGATCATCCATTGCAGGGTCCGCACCCGGCCATAGCGGTCGGACAAGGTCCCGCCCAGCCAGCCGCCGATCGCCGAAGTGACCAGCGTCACGCCACTGATCATCCCGGCCTCACCCTTGCTCAGGGCGAAGGCGGCGATCAGTGCGGGGATCGCCAGGCCGAACATTTGCACTTCCAGTGCATCCAGGGACCAGCCGCCAAAGCAGGCCCAGAACGTCTTGCGCTCCCTCGAAGTGATATCGCAGTACCAACTGAACATGATTTCTTATCCTTGTAGGCAAACAGGGAGCCCGAGTGGGCTCAGCGAATCTCGACGCTGTAGCGGAAGTGGCTGGCATGGCCACGGGAGCGGCGCCATTCCAGCGGCTGGCCGGCATAGTCGCGGGCCAATCGTTCGATCACCACTACCGGGCTACCAGGCTCGATCTGCAGCAACCGGGCATGCACCTCGCCCACGGACTCGGCCGTCAGGGTCTCTTCGGCGCAGGCAACCACCTGGCCGCAGAGTGCTTCGTAGATCGGGTAGAGCAGCGGCCCCTGCTGGTCGAGGTCGACCGCCAGCAACGCCTGGAATGGCGTCCTGGGCAGCCAGATTTCCTCGGCCAGCACCGGCGTGCCGTCGAGCAGGCGCAGGCGGACCAGGCGGATCACCTCGGCCTCGGGCGGCAGCCCCAGGACCTGGCTGACGGCCGAGGGCGCAGGCAGCGAATCAATGGTGAGAATCCGGCTCTGCGGCATCTGGCGCTCGCCGGCCAGGTTCTGGAAGCGGAAGAAACGGAACAGTGAAGACTGGAACTGCGGCCGGCGGATGAAGGTGCCACGGCCCTGATGGCGTTCGAGCACGCCCTCCTCCACCAGCTTGTCGACGGCCTTGCGCACGGTACCAATGGACAACTGGTATTCACCGGCCAGCACGGCCTCGGTGGGGATCGCCTCGCCGGGACGCCAGCGGTTGTTGGCGATCTGCCGGGCCAGTTCATCGCGCAGGCGCTGGTAGAGCGGGAGACGTTCGTCGCTGGAAAGAGCATTCATTTTTGTAGTTATCCAGTCATCTATATGAATTTTTGCCGAGTATTCTCCCTAGATGAAAAAGCGTCAAGTGTATCGGTGCATGGCTTGGCGGCTCATTCGCGGAGGTTCGCCGCGAAGAGGCCCGTAATGCTTGCCCAACACTCAGCCCGTCGGCCGGAAGTACCCGGCCAATGCCTGCAAGTCCCCCGCCTCCAGCACCCCGGCATAGAAGCGCAACTGGATCCGCGCCAGCAGGTAGGCATGTCGCGCCTGCGCCAAATCGCTCCTGGCCTTGAACAACTGCTGCTCGGCATCCAGCACATCGAGGTTGACCCGCTCGCCGCCCTGCACGCTCTTGCGGGTCGCCTCCACCAGCGCCGTTGCCGAACTCACCGCCACCTCGTACGCGCGGACTTTTGCCGCACCGCTGGTGTTGAGGTTGAACTGCTTGCGCAACTCCACCAGGGTGGTCGCCGTCTGTGCGTCCAGCTCGTACTGCGCCTGGGACAACTGGCTGGCCGCCTGACGGGTCGAGGCCGACACCGAGCCACCGGCGAACAGCGGGACACTGACCTGGATGCCAATGGTGTTGGTGTCGTACTTCTGGTTGTAGCTGCTTTCAGAATCGGAACTGGTCTGGCGGCTGGTGGCATACAGGCTGACCTTGGGCAAGTGCCCGGCCCGCTTGCGCTCCACCTCGTATTCGGCAGCGGTCAGGGCATGCTGCTGGGACGCCAGCTCGGCGTTGTTGGCCAGGGCCATGTCGCGCCAGGTCTCGAATCGCTGCGGCTGCAACGGCTCGATGGCGAAGCTGGCGGCCAACGGCGCCAAGTCGTCGACCTGCAACGGTTGCCCGACAATCGCTTCCAGGGAGCGTAGCGCGGTGTCCTGGCTGCCCTGCGCCTCGATCTCCTCGGCCTGGGTCAGGCTCAGGCGCGCCTGGGTTTCCAGCAGGTCGGTCCGAGTCCCCTCGCCGCCCTTGAGCAACCGCTGGTTCAGCTCCAGCCGCTCGGCCAGCGCCCGGCGCTGGGCACGACTCAACTCGATACGCTCTTCGGCCAGCAGGGCCTCGCTGTAGGCACTCAGCAGACGCACCGCCAGCTCCTGGCTCTTGCCGCGAAATCGCTGGTCGGCGAACAACGCCTGGGCCGCGCCCTGGCGGTAGCGGGCATAGGCTTCGTAGTCGAGCAGCGGCTGCTGCAGGGTCAGGCTCGCCGCGTAGCTGCGGTAGTCGCGATCGCTGGTGACCTTGCCGAACGCCGTGGTCTGGGTGACCTCGGAGTCGTTGCGCGAGTTGTTGTAGGTCCAGTTCAGGGTCGGCAGCAAACCGGCACGAGCGATGACGCGATTTTCCTCGCCGGCATCGCGCTCCTTGATCGCCGCCTGAAACGTCGGGTCATTGCGCAGCGCCAGGTCATAGGCTTCGAGCAACCCCATTGCCTGGATCCCCTGGCTCAACAAGACGGCCAGCAGGCCTATCCACACACGCACACTCATTCCTCCACCAAGGCCATATGGGTCCGGTCCAGCAAGGGCTTGAACAGGTAGTTGAGCATCGAGCGCTCGCCGGTCCGCACGAACGCCTGCACCGGCATGCCGGGACGGATCTGCAGACCGGCCAACTGCTGCATGCCTTCGGCACTCACCCGTGCCCGCAAGGTGTAGTAAGGCTCGTCGGTGCGCTCATCGACCTGGCGGTCCGCCGAAACCAGCAACACCTCGCCCGCCACCCGTGGCGTAGTGCTCTGGTTGAACGCCGGGAACATCAGCTCAACCGGCAGCCCCGGATGGACCTTGTCCACCAGGTCCACTGGCACCCGCGCCTCCATCAGCAACGGCTCGTCCTGCGGCACGATTTCCATCAGCGCCTGGCCCGGCTTGACCACGCCGCCCTCGGTGAATACATCGAGACCGACCACGATCCCTGCCGCTGGCGCACGCAACTGACTGTTGCCCAGCTCGAACTCGGCGGAAGCCAGGCGACTGCGCAGGTCGTCACTGCGTACGCGGGTCTCGGCCAACTGGCTGCGTACGTCCTTCTGGAACTCCTCGGCCAACTGCCGAATACGCAAGCGCAGCTCCAGCACCTGGCGCTGCAACTGGCCGATACGGCCGAAGTCCTCGGAAATCGAGCCCTCGACCTGGGCATACAACCGCTCGCTGTCGAGCAGCCGATTACGCGGAATATAACCATCGCGGGCCAGCTCCCGCAGTCCCTGCAACTGCTCGCCCAGCGCCTGGGCCCGACTGGAAAACAACTGGCGTTGCAAGGCCAGGGTCGCCTCCACTTCGGGTGCCGTGGACTGTTTCAGCATCTCGTCGTCGAAGCGGATGCTCCGGGCGCCATCGCGCTCCGCGTTCAGGCGGACCTCGCTGGCCAGCGAACCGAGCAGTTGGCTGCGCAATGACTGGACCTGGCTCAGCGCCGGGGTTTCCTTGAGGCGAATCAGCACCTGCCCGGCTTCCACCCGATCACCGTCTCGCACCTCGATACGCTCGACGATGCCACCAGTGGGGTGCTGCACCACCTTGCGGTGGCCCGAGACCATGACCTTGCCGGACACCGCGACACCCTTGTCCAAAGGTGCCAGCGCGGCCCAGCCCAGAAAACCGACAAATCCGCAGAGCAGCAGGACCCAACCCAGCCGTGAATAACGCTTGTCATCGAGGGACAATACCGTCGCCGAGGCATTGTCCGCCGCCAGATGAAGTGCAGGACGCGACGAACTCATGATGAACGGCCCTCTCCCAGGCGATAACTCATGTTCACGGCCGCCATCGGCTTGGCCGGTACGGCGGGTTTCTGTGGCCGGGATGCCTCGAGCACCCGCGCCGTCGGCCCGAACGCCTGCAACTGGCCTTCACGCAGGATCAGCAACTGGTCAGTCAGGCTCAGGACATTGGGTTTGTGGGTGATCAGGATCAGCGTGCGCTGATGAGCCTTGAGCTGACTGATCGCCTGCAACAAGGCCTGCTCGCCGGCCTCGTCGAGGTTGGAGTTCGGTTCGTCGAGCACGATCAGCGCCGGCAGGCGATACAGCGCCCGCGCCAGGGCAATGCGCTGCTTCTGCCCGCCGGACAGGCCGGCCCCGCCCTCGCCCAGGCGAGTGTCGTAGCCCTGGGGCAGTTGCAGGATCAGCTCATGCACGCCAGCCATCTGCGCCGCCGCCAGCACCGCCTCGGAGTCGACAGCCTCGAAACGGGCGATGTTCTCGGCAATGCTGCCGGCGAACAGCTGGATGTCCTGGGGCAGATAACCGATGTGCGGCCCCAGTTGCTGGCGGTCCCATTGCGCCAGGTCCGCACCGTCCAGGCGGACCTTGCCGGCCAACGGCGCCCAGATGCCCAGCAGCAGTCGGGCCAGGGTCGACTTGCCACAACCGGAAGGCCCGATCACCCCGAGTACGCTGCCCGCCGCCAGGCTGAAACCGAGATTGGCCAGAGCCGGACGTCGGCTACCCGGCGCACAGGCACTCAGCTGCTCCACCAGCAACGCGCCCTTGGGCACCGGCAGGCTCATGCGCGCCGGCCGGGCCGGATGCGACACCAGCAGCTTCGACAGGCGCTGATAGGCCAGGCGCGCCGAACTCCACTGCTTCCACACCGCGATCAGCTGGTCGATGGGGCTCAGCACCCGCCCCATCAGGATCGAGCCGGCGATCATCATGCCGGGGGTGATCTGCCCGTCGACCGCCAGCCAGGCCCCCAGGCCGAGCACCAGCGATTGCAGGGCCAGGCGCACGCCCTTGGACCAGGCGCCCACCGCCGACGCCCGTTCGCTGGCCAGGTTCTGCTGGGCGAGGAAGGCCTGGTGCTCGCCGAACCAGCGCTGGCGCAAAGTACCGAGCATGCCCATCGCCTCGATGGCCTCGGCATTGCGCAGGTGCGCACTGGCCTGCTGGCTGGCACTGATCGACAACTGGCTGGCCAGCCCCAGCGGTGCATGGCAGGCCCGATGGTTGACCCAGGCCAATGCCACCAGTATCGCCGCACCGGCCAGGGCGAACAGCCCGAGCCAAGGGTGGAAAAGGAAAATCACCAGCAGGTACACCGGGAACCACGGCGCATCGAAAAACGCGAACAACGCGTTGCCGGTGGCGAACTGGCGCAGCGCCGTCAGGTCGTTCAACGCCTGCCCGGCCACCGGCGTTCCATCGCTCAACTGGGTCTCGAACGCCGCGTCGTAGACCCGCTGGTTCAGCCCCATGTCCATCCGCGTGCCGAGGCGGATCACCACCTGGCTGCGCACCCACTCCAACGCGCCCATCAGGCCGAACAGGCCGAGGATCATCAGCGTCAGCATCAACAGGGTCATCTGGTTGCCGGACGCCAGCACCCGGTCGTAGACCTGCAGCATGTAGAGGGCCGGCGCCAGCATCAGCAGATTGATCACCGCCGAAAACAGACCGATATTGAGAAACGCGCCCTTGTAGGCCGTCAGCGCGGCCAGCATCTCATCCGCACCCGTGGCTCCTGGCCTGGTCATCGAGGTCATCCCGTCGCAAGGTGATGGGGACCGCCGGCGCGCAACGGGCCGGCGGCAGGGGCCCGCCCGGAAGCGTTGACGGCCCCCATGGCGTTCCCCAGAATGTGCATCCGCCGTCGCCCTGGCCTTCGAAAACTCGGGCGACGACGGTGTGTCATCGAAGCGAATGAAAGAGCGATCTTTCATTCGCTTTTTTCATGGCAACCGGATCAGGCAGCCAGGGCGAGGTCGTGCGAAGCGTCCTGCACGCCGACCAGGGACACATCGGTCGCGGCCACGGAGGCGCCGTCGAGGTGAGCCACGCCGGCAGACGCCAGTTGGTCGAAGGTGGAGTTGACCGACAGGCTCGGGTCGACAGCCTTGAGCAGTGCGTCGATGGCCGACACCAGCGCCGAGCTGTCGCCGCTCATCAGGCCGTAGACGATCTTGTGCACCTGGCCATCGCGACCTTCGGCCTGCGCGCTGCTCAGGCCCAGACCGGTGAAGCTGACTTCCTGGTTGGTGATGGTGTAGCCACCACTGGAAGCACCACCGTTCAGCACGGTGCCCAGGTTGATGGAATCAACCGAACCCCACAGGGTGTGGGTTGGCGGGGTGAACAGGGTGTAGTGCAGGTTGCCACCGATGACCGCGGAGGCGTCGCTGACGGTGCTCGACACACCGTACTGGGTGCCGTCGAAGGGACCCGGGTTGAAACCACCGGTGTTCACGCCTTCCTTGACCGAACCTGCGCGGTGATCGAGGTCACCGAAGTAGGCCGACCAGTCGCTCAGGTAGCTCGCAACCGAAGAACCGGCATACTCAGCGCTGTACGAAATAGAAATGCTCATGCAAAAACTCCAATTGATGGTGGTTGTTCCACAGCCGGCCTGCGCCCGCTGAGGTTTTGCCCGTCACCGGGCAAAATCGGTCAGAACTGATATTCGACGGTGCCCTGCAGGGTGCGACCGCGTCCCAGGGTGAAGGCCAGCACATCGCCCAGCGGCACCAGGTAGGCGCGGTTGGTGACGTTTTCCATGGCCAGGCGCAGGGTCAACTGGTCGGTCGCGCGATAGCTGCTGTACAGGTCGTAGACGGTGTAGGGCTTCCAGTCCGCGGGGTAGACGCCCGTCTGTGAAACCGTGACGTCGGCCCCGCCCTTGACGTAGTAACCGGCGCTGTAGCGGGCACGGGCGCCGATATCCAGCTTGCGATCAAAGAACCGCGCACCCAGCGTCAGGGTGCCGCGATCCATCGGCATGTGTTCGGAGGAACCAAGGATGGCCCGGCAGTTGGTGGCGGCATTGGCCTGGTCATTCGGGATCATGGCCGTGACCGGCGAGCGACTGCCCGCCCCCTTCACCGGCGTGGTCACGCCACCGAGCCAGGCCGTCTTTGCGCAGAAATCGTTGGTGCCGATCATGTGCGTGTAGTTGAACTGGCCATAGGCGACACCAGCGTCATAGTCCAGCTGGTACTCCAGGCCCTTGAAACGGGTCTGTTCCAGATTATTCACATAGGCACTGTTGCTGATGCTGGCCGTACCGTAGCCCGGTAGTTGCACCCCCATGTTCATGAAGATGAAGTCGTCGACACGGGTGTCGAAGTAGGCAACCTTGATGCCCAGGCGGTCGTCGCTGAACAGCAGGTTTTCCTTCAGCACGTTGGCACCGACTTCCCAGGTCGTGGAGCGTTCTGGCTTGAGGAACGGGTTGGGCAGCGTACTTTCCGCACCGCCGCCATGGGGCCGCCCGCTGATCAGCGTCTCGGTCACTGCGGGCGGACGCCAGCCCTTGCCGTAGCTGGCGAACAGCTGCAACCAATCCACACCCGGCTTGACCGACAGGCCGAAGGTCGGCGAGAAACGGCCTTCCTCGGTGTCGACGTCATAGTTCACCGGAACACCGATCTGCTGGGTCGTGCCGATGCGGAAGGTGCGGATGTTGACACCGGTTTCGCCACGTAGCCGGTAACGGTCATAGCGCAGCCCGGCGTTGACGTTCAGCCAGCCGTCGTAATCGTAGTCCAGGCGCCCGAACAGGCTGCCCAGGGCCCGGTCGCCTTCCGGCGTCAGGCTCTCGGAAGCCGGAGCGGTCACCGCGGAAGTGGGGTCGCCTGGCTCGGTGGAGTCCGGCCGGACCTTGTCGTAGAAGAACTCCAGGCCGTAGTTGGCCTTGATCACCGACAGCTCGCTCAAGGCGAAGGTCGAGGTGTTCTGGGCCTGCAGGCCGTAGGTGTCGGTCTGGTAGGTGATCTCGTAGCCTGGTGTGGTCCCACGTCTCAGGGTGGTCTGGTCGTTGCGGTTGTCGACGTGATAAATCTTGGCCTTGAAGTCGATCAGCGGGTTGTCCGGGGTGTAGCTGTAGTCCAGCGCGAGGTTGCGTGCGGTGATCTTGCTGCTGCCCAGTTTCTCCCACAGCTGCGCCTGGTTTTCGACGCTCATCATGTTGGCATCGGAGTAGTTGACGTCGGTTTCCAGGTAGCTCAATTGCAGGCGCTGGTCGGCCGGCAGGTTGAGTCCGAGCTTGACCAGGCGCGAACGCATCATCGACCCAGAATAGGCGACGTTCGAGTTCTTGATCCGCTCGGGGTAGCTCGGACTCAGCGAGGCACCGCTGCGCAGTTCGCCGATGCTGCCCTTGTTCCCCGGCTTGTAGTCGCCCAGGTTGCGCTCACTGACGGCCACCAGCATGTCCCAGACCTCGGTGCCGATGGCAAAAGCCGAACTGCCGATGAAGTGGGTACCGTTGCCAAGATGGCCTATGCCGCTGGTCACGCGGACCCGACCACCGATTTCCTTGCCGCCAGCGAGCAGGTCAGCCGCCTCCACGGTACGAAAGTTGGCGATCCCGCCAATCACTCCCGCACCGCCCATGGTGGAGGTAGCACCCTTTTCGATGACCACTTCGGAGAGCAGCTCCGGATCGACGTAGAGCGTACCGTTGCGCTGCTGGTGCCCGCTCTGCTGATAGTTCTGGCGCATGCCGTCGACCGACATGTTGACCCGGCCATAGTCCTGGATACCGCGAATGTTCACCGACAGCCCAGGATCCTGCTGGCTGACCGCCGAATACACGCCGGGGGCTTCTTCCAGCATGTCGGCAGCGTGCCGTGGCGGGTTGCGATCCAGTTGCTCACGGCCGACGACGCTCACCGAACGCGGTGAGGAATAGACCCAGTCACTCTGGTGCTGGCCCGACACCGTGGTGGTCGCCAGCGCCAGCGCGCCACGGGCCGCCTCGGCGACGCGGGTCAGGGTTACCTGGCGCTCGCCAGTGAAACGATACTCCACCGGGGCGTTGCCCAGCAGCCGTGCCAAACCTTCCTGGACGCCGTACTGCCCTTTCACCGCCGTGCTTTGCAGACCTTGCAGCCGCTCGCTGTCGAACAACACTTGCAAGCCAGCCTGCTCGGCGAACGCCAGGACCGCCGAACCCAGGGCTTGCGCCGGAATATCCAGGCTCAACAGCGCAGGCTGCTCGGCTGCCTGCCGCACAGGTTTCGGCCCCTCGGCCGCCAGGACAACGTCCTTTCCGGCCAACAGGGCCAACAACCCCAAGTGAATGGCAAAGGCCAACCGGCTACCGGTCTGGACACCCTTGCAACGGCGAGCAACTTTCATCGTAGTCCCTAAGCTGGATCTTGTTTATGCGAATGAATCTCACTATCAAGACGAGCCAGCAGGAAAAACTCAGTACGCTTTTTTGAAAATGTTTTTCGGGAGGATGTATCAGGATGTGTTGCGAGCTGAAACCAATGGCCTGCCGGCACAGGCCACCGGGTGATTCAATAGATCAGGCAGAGGCCCGGCAGGTCGAGGCGACTCAGGTGCAGCTCGGTGGTGAGGGTCTGCAGGCCGGCGTCGAGCATGTCCAGGCGGAACACCCCACTGACCTCACGCGACGCCAGGGCCGAATCGGTCAACACTACGCGACCAGGGCGATAGCGGTTGAGTTGCTCGACCACCTGCGACAGCGGCTGGCGATCGAAGACCAGCACGCCGCGCCGCCAACTGGTGGCGCGTTGCAGGTCCTGATGCCCCAGGCTGACCACGCCACCCTGTCGGTCGTAGCGAGCACTCTGGCCCTCCTGCAGCACCGTTTCGGCCAGCCCCTGGAGTGGCGAAGACTGCAGCGTCACCTCGACACTGTGTTCCATCACTCCGACCCAGGCCTGGCCAGGCGACTCGCGATCGACGACGAATTTCGTACCCAGGGCGCGCGTGCGTCCGCCCGCACTCTCCACCACAAAGGGCCGTGCTTCGGAGCCCGCCATCGGCGCCACGTCGAACCACGCCGACCCGGCCAGCAGGCGGATACGTCGCTCGCCATCGTCGTAATCGATACTGATCGCACTGCCTGAGTCCAGCTCCGCATGACTGCCATCCGGCAACTCCACGCGACGGACCTCCCCCTTAGCCGTCAGATAGTCAGCCTGCATCTGCAACAGAAGGGTCGGTGCACTGATCCAGCCGGCGCCGACCAGCAATGCCAGCGCTGCGGCATTGGCGGCAAGCCGCAAACGGCTGCGGCGCCGAACCGGACGTGACGGCGCCAACGCAGGTTCCGCGCGGCGCACCACAGGCCTGGCGGGCAGCAGGTCGTCCGCCTGCAACTGGCCAAGGGCCGCCCAGGTCTGCTCGGCAAAACGCAAGGCCGACGGATGACGCTCGTCCAGCGCCAGCCAACGATCCAGCTCGGCCTGCTCCTGCGCGTCCAGCCCGCCCGCGTGCAGGCGCACCGCCCAATCGGCGGCGACCTCGGTGATCATCTGCTCCTGAGGACCCTGGCTATTCACGTATGACTCTCGATTTTTCGTTATCTATTAAGCAGTGACGTCTGAAGCGTCGATTTACCGTAACTCATTCGTCGGCTGGGCGACCGGACGGAGTCTGCAGGCGCTGCATGATATAGGCCAGGGCCTTGGAAAGATGCTTCTGCACCGAGCTGTCGGAAATATCCAGATGCCGGGCCACCTCGGCGTGGGTCATGCCCTCGATCCGATTCAACCGGAAAATTTCCCGGGTGCGCTCCGGCAGCTCGGCCACCGCTTCGCGCAACGCTGCCCGCTGTTGTTCTGCCATCGCCTGAGCCTCCAGCCCGGCCAGTTCGTCCTCGATGTCCGCCAATGCCTCATGGGGCACTGAATCGGTCTTGCGCCGATGCTCCTGGCGGACATGGTCCACCAGCAGATTGCGCGCCGTGCGGTAGAGGTAACCCGGAGAGTTGTCGATGCGCTCCTTGCGCGTCTGTTCCGCCAGGCGCAGGAAACTCTCCTGCACCAGGTCGGCCGCCAATTGAGGGTCTCGTACCCGGCGCACCAGATAACTGCGCAGCGTGCTGGCGTGCTTGAGAAAGAGCCCCTTGAGATCCGCGTCCGACAAACCGACTCCATGGCTTACGAAGAAATGGGCAGCCATATTACGTTTTGTCGAGAATGATTTTCAATTGATATCCAACATCAAGTAGCGATCACTTCTTCGCCCTACCGAAACCGCTGTCCGCTGATCGAACAAAAAAGTGCCGGCTTCTCCTGCTGCCCGTGCTGTTCATTTGACTTGGATTAACCAGTTAGTACATTTTACCCGTACAGACCCGATTCCCTCTGCGGTCCAAGCCAAAAACAACAATGGAGACTTGCCCATGCCCCCTATCGTGCTGGTGCTCAACGGCCCCAACCTGAACCTGCTGGGAACCCGTGAACCGGCGACCTACGGCCATGAAACCCTGGCGGACCTTTCCGCGCTGTGCGGACGTACCGCGGCTGAACTGGGCCTGATCGTGGAGTTTCGCCAGACCAACCACGAGGGCGAGTTGCTCGACTGGATCCACGCGGCCCGTGGCCGCTGCGCCGGCATCATCATCAACCCGGCCGCGTGGACCCACACCTCGGTCGCGATCCGCGACGCACTGGTGGCCAGCGAACTGCCGGTGATCGAAGTCCATCTGTCCAACGTTCATGCCCGTGAGCCGTTCCGCCATCACTCCTTCGTCTCCGGCATCGCCAAGGCGGTGATGTGCGGGTTCGGCAGCCACGGCTACCGCCTGGCGCTGGACTATTTCAGCCAGACCCTCAAGGGAGTGCAGCCATGAGTTCGAACACTCCCAAGGCCATCCTGGCCGGCCTGATCGGCGCCGGCATCCAGGCCTCGCGCACGCCCGCCATGCACGAGCGCGAGGGCGATGCCCAGGGGCTGCGCTACCTGTACCGACTGATCGACCTGGACCCGTTGCAACTGGACGCCAGCGCCCTGCCCGAACTACTGCAAGCCGCCGAACGCATGGCGTTCACCGGGCTGAACATCACCTTCCCGTGCAAGCAGGCGATCATCCCGCTGCTCGATGAGCTGTCGCCCGAAGCCAGGGGCATTGGCGCGGTCAACACCGTCGTATTCAAGGATGGCAAACGGATCGGCCACAACACCGACTGCCTGGGTTTCGCCGAAGGTTTTCGCCGTGGCCTGCAAGACGTTGCCGTGGAGCGCGTGGTACAGATGGGCGCTGGTGGTGCTGGTGCGGCGGTGGCCCACGCCCTGCTCGACGAAGGCGTGAAACAGCTGACGATCTTCGACGTGGACGTCGAGCGGGCCCAAAGCCTGGCGGACAACCTCAACCAGCATTTCGGCACTGGCCGTGCCCGAGCCGGCAGCGACCTGCCAGCCGCCATGGCGGCAGCCGACGGCCTGGTCAACACCACGCCGATGGGCATGGTCAAACTGCCTGGCATGCCGGTACCGCTGGAACTGCTGCACAGCGAATTGTGGGTCGCGGAAATCGTCTACTTCCCGCTGGAAACCGAATTGCTGCGCAACGCTCGGGCCCTGGGCTGCCGTACGCTGGATGGCGGGACCATGGCGGTGTTCCAGGCGGTCAAGGCGTTCGAACTGTTCAGCGGCGTGACGCCAGACTCGCAGCGGATGCTGGAGCATTTCCAGAGTCTGTGAGGCTCATCCGACATGATGAACCGCTAGGCAGCCGTCAGTCGGAACGCGGGCGCCATATAAGCCTGCTCTCGTTTCGACAACCCCAGAGCATCGGCCACCACAGGCCATTGCCGGACCACGTCCAGAAAATCGCTGATAATGTCTTCGGCATCATCTCGCCGGACACGAAAATACCCTGCCACTTCCCTTGCAAGCTCGAGGTCCAGAGCATTGTCCGCATCGGTGATATTGAGCTTCAGCCCATCAGCGTGGGGAACCGGGTTCAGGTCGTAGGCCGGAGACAATCGCCAACCCTTGCCCGGTTCAAGGATGAAGCCATGGTTGCGAAGATGATCGTCCGTGTTGGAAACCAGAATATTGAAGACAATCCGCGACCACAATTCACGAAGATCCGCATTGGTTTGCGCGCCCTGCCTGATGAGTACCTCGGCCAATTCCAGATAACTTGCGCCCACCGCGCCATCATCCCCGTCAACCCGATCAGTCAGAGTCATGGCCGAGGCAAAGTGCAGGCGACCTCCTGTGTCAGTTCGATCAAAGCGCTTGACCATGAAACAGTGATGATCGCTGGCAAACCGATGGGCCATGCCGCGCGCCACACGCAAACCACAACTCTCACCCAGTGCATTGACTACCATTTCCCAACCGCCGACATCATGGTCATCGCGTATGCTGGGAAACTTGGCGATCCAGAGATGGCCCTCATCGTCGACGACACTAGCCTTGGGCCTGGCTCCGCCCAACGATCCGCCGGGAGCAATCAACATTCTCAGCCAGTCGCCCCCTTCGGCGGCCGTATTGCCAGAGTCCGTTTCCAGGGCGCGGCTGGCCCGCTCCAGAGCCCGCAGTTGCACAAAGGGAGGAGCAGCGACGCCTTCGCGATCATCCAGGAACCGGCCTTCATCATTGAGCCTGTAGCGAAGGGCTCCCACCCGATAACGGTCATGCACACCGAGCAGGAAATCAGACTCGTGCAGTTTGCTCCCCTTGGGAGCCAAGCCCTCACGAATGTCCCGTTCAAGTCGTCGCTTCATCAACAACTGCCCCCAGCGGTCCGGACTGGAGTCAGCAAACATGCCGAACCGGCTCTGGTGCGGACCTGGGTATTGAGGCCCCTCGAAGAAACCAACACGAGGGTCCAGGGGAGTGCCATTCAATTCAGGATCGCTCAATGCTCCCCGGTCCTGCTCGAACTCGAATACCTCGGAGGCCCTGATTCTCCTGACATGCAGGATCCCCAGGCGCCTGGGGCCTGCCAACCTGTCCCAATCGGCATACACAGCAATCTCAGTCATTCGTCACCTGTCACAGGTTTGCGTCCTGGCTTTTTCGCCAGAGTGCTGGATAGCTTCTTCGAGACCAATTGGGATAGCGCTTGTGTGTTGCTGGAGAATTCATACGGTTGGTCAGGCCGGTAACTCTGGGCCGTGTCCTGCTCTGCCACCTGTCCTACAGGGACAGCGGGTGGTTCCGAGCGCACCGCGCGAGAAGCAGTAGGCGGAATGCCAGTCCCCGACCGAGCAGACCGGACAAGTTGGGCATCCTGCAGATGACGGCCGACCTCATCCTCTGCCGCAACCTTGCTCAGGTCCCTTTCCAACCCCAGTACCTGCATCACCGAAAGGTAGGCCCCGATAGTCACACCGGAGCCGCCCGACTCCAGGGAGCGCAAGGTCATCAAGGACATGCCGGCACGCTCGGCAACCTGCTTGGCGGTCAGTTTTCGCCGCAAACGGGCAAGCTTGAGCCGTTCCCCGAGAGCGGAAAGCAGTTGAGTCGTGCCCGGCAGCAGAGGAGCAGTCTTCTTGGCCATAGTGCTAATATTCCTTCACCTTTCAGCGACAACAGCCAGAATAATAGCACCAAAGAAATTGACCGCAGCCACACCTGACGACAGGCGCTTAGCCGTTGGCGCAATTGAGGTCGAGTTCCTCAGGCCTGCAGATACCTCAACACCGCCTCGCAGATCATTTCCCGATGCCGCGCCTTGACCTCTTCGCTCGGCAGGTCGATCGGGAACAGCGCACTCAGCGTGTGGCGGTTCGAGACCCGGTAGAAACAGAACGAACTCACCAGGATGTGCACGTCCAGCGGGTCCAGGCCGCTGCGGAATACCCCGAGCTGCGCACCACGCTCGAGGATCTCGCCCAACGCCGTGAGGATGGTCACGTTCAACGAACGGATCGCCCCGGACTGCTTGACGTACTCGCCCTTGTGGATGTTCTCGATGCTGACGATCCGAACGAAGTCGACGTTGCGGTCGTGGTGGTCGAAGGTGAACTCGACCATCCGCCGGATCGCCTCGCGCGGCTCCAGCTCCGTCAGGTTCAGCCGGCTTTCGGTACTGCGGATGTCGCCGTAGAGCTTTTCCAACACCTCGACGTAGAGTTGCTCCTTGCTGCCGAAGTAGTAATAGATCATCCGCTTGGAGGTGTGGGTGCGCTCGGCGATCGCGTCGACGCGCGCGCCGGCCAGACCCTGCTGGACGAACTCGACGATGGCTTCCTGGAGGATGTTCTCGCGGGTCTTCTCGGGATTGTTCTTGCGACTCTTGCGCGGCGCGGCGACGGACGCGTCGGCCGCGGCGGATAGTTCTGAAGTCATGGTCACTCTGGCTCACGGCCATCTCGGCGGGTATAGGCGATTATGGGCCGCGTGCCAACGCGAAGGAAGCAGGGAGACCGGTCAATTCGCCCCCCTGCGTCGGCCAGGCTAGAGGCGGGCGTGACGAGCCGCGCCGCTGCGGGACTTGGCCATGGCGGCCAGACGCACCGCCACGTTCGCCGCGCCATAACCGACATAGCCGTTGCGGCGCTGCAGGATCTCGAAGAAGAACCGCCCTTCGAATGGCTCGGTGTACACGTGGAACAGCTCGCCGCCCTGGGCATCACGGTCATACAGCACGTTGTAGTAGGCCAGCTCGCTGAGAAACTCGTCGTCGAAATCGAAGCGGGCCGCCAGATCGTCGTAGTAGTTGAGCGGGATATCCAGCAACGGCACCCCGGCCTCCTTGGCCCGGCGAACCTCGGCGAAAATGTCCTCGCAGTCGAAGGCGATGTGGTGCACGCCGGAACCGCGGTAACTCGACAATGCGTGGGAAATAGCCGTGTTGCGGTTCTCGGAGATATTCAGCGGCAGGCGGATCGAACTGCAGCGACTGCGCAAGGCCCGGCTCTTGACCAGGCCGTAGGGGTCGGGCAACACCACTTCGTCGTCGGCCTCGAAGTCGAGCAGGCTCTTGTAGAACAGCACCCAGCTGTCGAGGCTGTCGGCGGGCAGCGCCATGGCCATGTGGTCGATGCGCTTGAGACCACCCGTGCTCGAAGGGCTGGCGGGCGACAGGTGGAAATCGGTTTCGTAGAGCTTCTGTCCGGCGGTTTGCTGGTCGGCCAGGTAGATCAGGCTGCCATCCGGCGCACGGACTGCCGCCAATTCCAGCTCGTTGGGACCGACCAGGCCACGGTAGGGCTGGCCCTTGTAGGCCACCGCGCGAGCCAGGGCGCTGGCGCTGTCCTTGACCCGGATCGCCGTGGCGCACAGCGACGGGCCATGGGCCTCGAAAAAGCTGTGGCCAAAGGAATAGGGCTCGGAGTTGAGGATCAGGTTGATATCGCCCTGGCGCAACAGGCTGACGCTTTTCGAACGGTGCTGCCCGGCCTTGCTGAAACCGAGGCGCTCCAGCCAGTGGGTCAGCTTGGCGCCGAGGCTTTCGTCCACGGCAAATTCGAGGAACTCGATGCCGTCGTTCTCGCTGACCGGCGGCGGCGCGAACAGCGTGTCGAGATTGGCTACCGGCGCCGCCTCCTGGGCCAGCCGCTCGCGGGTCTTCTCTTCCAGATACAGCAGTGAGCGCAGGCCATCGGCGGCATTGGCCCGCGGTGGCGCGGCACGAAAGCCGTCGTTGAAGATTTCCAGCGACAGCGGCCCGGTATAGCCACTCTTGATGATCGGCGCGAGGAATCCCGGCAGGTCGAACTCGCCCTGCCCCGGGAAGCAGCGGAAATGCCGGCTCCACTCCAGTACATCCATCGCCAGGATCGGTGCATCGGCCATCTGCACGAAGAAAATCTTGTCGCCGGGAATCTGCGCGATGGCGCTCGGATCGCCCTTGAGCGACAAGGTATGGAAGCTGTCCAGCAATACACCAAGACTCGGATGATCGGCCTGGCGGACGATATCCCACACCTGCTGGTAGGTGTTGACGTGCCGGCCCCAGGCCAGGGCCTCGTAGCCGATACGCAGGCCACGGGCGCCGGCGCGCTCGGCCAGCAGGTGAAGGTCATCGACCAGGATCTGCCGTTCGCCCAGGCTGTCAGCCGAGGCGTTGCTGCACACCAGCACCAGGTCGGTGCCCAACTCCTGCATCAGGTCGAACTTGCGCTCGGCCCGCTCCAGGTTGCGCGCCAGACGATCGCGGCGGCAGCCTTCAAAATCGCGGAAAGGCTGGAACAGGGTGATGGCGATGCCCAGGTCCGCGCACATCTGGCGGATTTCCCGTGGGCTGCCGTCATAGTAAAGCAGGTCGTTTTCGAAGATTTCCACGCCATCGAAACCGGCGGCGGCAATGGCATCGAGTTTTTCCGGCAGGGTGCCGCTCAGGGACACGGTGGCGATGGAACGCTGCATGAATCGACTCCCGGCAGTGGGCTTCTTATTGTGGACACGAACCAAAACCGAGGGTTCTTCAACCTCGGGAAGTGACCGGATTATTGATGCAGCGAAGCCACGACTTCAATCAAAGTGTACGAACTGGTTAGTTTTGTGTGCGATTATCGACCACAATGGTCCGCAGCGAATTGACGGTTTTTTGCCTGCTGCGCACCATCGTCCGGGCCAAGGCAGTGCTTCAAACGTTCCGCAAACCCAGTCACAATTCCAAAAAACGGGTAATCGCTCATGCTTTCATCTTCACAAAGCTCCCCTGTGACCCAGGGCAGCACCGGCGGCGGCATCGCTGCCAAACTTCGCGGCGCCATGGCCGTCGGCTCGACCCGCTGGGGCATGCTGGCCCTGGTGTTTTTCGCCACCACCCTGAACTACATCGACCGTGCCGCCCTGGGCGTCATGCAGCCTATCCTCGCCAAGGCCATGAACTGGACGGCGATGGACTACGCCAATATCAACTTCTGGTTCCAGGTCGGCTATGCCGTCGGCTTCGTCCTGCAGGGCCGGATGATCGATCGGCTTGGCGTGAAGAAGGTGTTCTTCTGCGCCGTGCTGCTGTGGAGCCTGGCCACCGGCGCCCACGGCCTGGCGACGTCGGCGGTGGGTTTCATGATCTGCCGCTTCATCCTCGGCCTGACCGAGGCCGCCAACTACCCGGCCTGCGTGAAGACCACCCGGCTGTGGTTCCCCGCCGGCGAGCGGGCGGTGGCCACCGGCATCTTCAACGCCGGGACCAACGTCGGCGCGATGTTCACGCCGATGTTGCTGCCGATCGTCCTGCAGGTCTGGGGCTGGCAGGCGGCGTTCCTGTGCATGGCGGCGCTGGGCGGCATCTGGCTGCTGTTCTGGGGCCTGAAGTATTTCAACCCGGAAGATCACCCGTCGGTGAAAGCCTCGGAACTGGCCTACATCCAGAAGGAAGTCGAGCCTGAGCAACCCGGCGTGCCGTTCTCGCGAATCCTGCGCATGCGCGGCACCTGGGCCTTCGCCCTGGCCTACTCGCTGACCGCACCGGTGTTCTGGTTCTACCTGTACTGGCTGCCGCCGTTCCTGAACCAGCAATACAACCTGGGCATCAGCGTGACGCAAATGGGTATTCCGCTGATCATCATCTACCTGACTGCCGACTTCGGCAGTGTCGGCGGAGGCATCCTGTCGTCGTTCCTGATCGGTCGCGGGGTCAACCCGATCCGTGCCCGCCTGATGTCGATGCTGCTGTTCGCCTGCTGCATCATCGGCGTGGTGCTGGCGGCCGGCTCCAGCCACCTGTGGGTCGCGGTGGGGGCGATTTCCCTGGCCATCGGCGCGCACCAGGCCTGGACCGCGAACATCTGGAGCCTGGTGATGGACTACACGCCCAAGCACATGATGAGCACGGTCTTCGGTTTTGGCGGGATGTGTGCGGCGATCGGCGGGATGTTCATGACGCAGTTGGTGGGGCATATCCTGACCATCACCAACAACAACTACGCGGTGCTGTTCACGCTGATTCCGGCAATGTACTTCCTGGCGCTGACCTGGATGTACTTCATGGCACCACGCGAAATCCCGAAGCTGGAAGGCTGAAACCAGCCGCCTGAAAAACCTGTGGGAGCCGTCCTGCTGGTGATTGCGACCTGACAGCCAATATCGTGGTTGACTGAAAGGACGCTATCGCCAGCAGGACGGCTCCCACAAGGCATACAGCGTGTGGGCGATACCGCATCGCCCACACTGGCGTCAGAAGTCGAAGAACACCGTCTCGCCTTCACCCTGGATGCGGATGTCGAACCGGTAGGCGGTCCGGCCATTCACTTCGCAGCGCTGGGCAACCAGGGTCTCGCGACGCTGCGGTTGCTCGATCAGGTTGATTACCGGGCACTGGGCGTTGGCCTCGGCCTCGTCGGAGAAATACAGGCGGGTCTGCAGGTGGATGTTGATCCCCCGGGCAAACAGCGAAACGTTGATGTGCGGCGCCATCGGCACACCGGCGGCGTTGTTCACCACGCCCGGCTTGATCGTCTCCAGGGTCCACTCCCCCGCGTCGAAGGTGGTCGCGGTGCGGCCGAAGCTGTTGAAGGCCTTCTCCGAATCGAATGCGCTGTCATAGATCCCTTCGTGGTTGGCCTGCCAGAACTCCAGGAAGGAGTCGCGCACCAGATGGCCGTTGCCGTCATAGACATTGCCGAACAGCAGGATGTGTTCACCGGGGGCCTCGGGCTTGGCCATCCGGTTCCAGATTTCCTCGGGCCGTGGCGGGTTGCCCGCGGCCGCCAGCGCCAGGCCGATATGCACGTAGGGACCGGCGGTCTGGGACGGGGTTTCCATGAGCAGTTGAACAGGCATGGTCGGTCTCCTCAGCAGTTTTCGAAGTGGGTCTTGCGCTGGCCGCGCAACACGATGTCGAAGCGATAGGCCAGGCAATCCATCGGATTGGCGTTGCCCATGTCGAGCCGCGCGACCAGGCTCTGCACCGCTTCGGGGTTGGCGGTCGACTTGACGATGGGGCACATCGGAATCAGCGGGTCGCCTTCGAAATACAGCTGGGTGATCAGCCGCGTGGCAATCGACGGGCCGCTGATCGACACGTGGATATGCGCCGGAC
Organism: Pseudomonas sp. UTLPPB19802; assembly: GCF_059730225.1. NCBI lineage: Bacteria > Pseudomonadati > Pseudomonadota > Gammaproteobacteria > Pseudomonadales > Pseudomonadaceae > Pseudomonas > Pseudomonas sp. UTLPPB19802. The sequence goes on along the minus strand of NZ_AP048545.1, from coordinate 1,831,936 downwards.
GCCAATCGTTCGGGCCGTTGCGCCATGGGTATGGCCCGGGCTTGATGGTGCGGAAGGTGTAGTGGCCGTCGCGGTCGGTCAGCGCCCGGCCGACACCGCCGAAGTTCGGGTCCAGCGGCGCCAGGTAGCGGTCGTTCTTGTGGCGGTAGCGGCCACCGGCGTTGGCCTGCCAGATTTCCACCAGGGTGTGGGGGATCGGCTTGCCGTACTGGTCGCAGACCCGGCCGGCAAGGATGATCCGCTCGCCCACCGGCAGGCCGCCGTTGTTGAAATTGAGCAGCAGGTCGTTATCGAAACGGCCGAATTTCAGATGGGAAAAGTCCGGGCCGGTACTTTCGCTGGCCGACTGCGGGATGCTCACCAGCGCCTGGCGCGGGGAACGGGCGATGGAGGTCTTGTAGTCCGGGGTGAGGGCCTTGGGGTGCCAATTACGGTCACGAATGACAAAACGACTGCTGTCTGCTTCAGACATGCCGGTCTCCTGTTGTTTTTATGGGAAAGGTAGCTGCACGCTACACACTGCAAATCACGCGCTTGCAGCCTGCCCCAACCGGAAACCGCTGAAAATTGAAAAGCCAGGTTCAATCCATAACCATATGGTTATGGATATTGTCCCTCGCGATAGGCCTGCCCGACTTCCCGCAGCACGTCCACCGCCCATTGCGCGGCCAGCGGCAGCGGCAGGCTGGCATTGCTGGAAATACCCACCGAACCACCCGGCTCACGCTGGCCCAGGTCGATCTCGCGCAACTCGCCCCGTGCCAGGTCCAGGCGCACCGCATCCAGCGGCGCCAGCCACAGCGCCGCACTGGACAACACGTAACGCCGGCTCAAGGCCACCGACAGGGTTTCCAGGCGTTGGCGCGACTGACTGAGGCCGCACTGCACGAACAGGCTGTCGGCGAACTTGCGGATGGTGGTGCCCGCCAGCGGCAACACCAGTGGGAAATTTTCCACCGCCGCGCGATCCAGCGCGCCGTCCAGCAGCGGATGATCGGGGCGAGCCACCAGGGTCATGGATTCGCTGTACAGATGTTCGAAGGTCAGGCCCTGGATTTCCGGGCTGTCGGTCATTCGCCCCACCACCAGGTCGACATCGCCCACCCGCAGTTGCGAGAGCAGGTAGGCGCTCGGCCCGGTCACCACGCTGACCACCAGGGCCGGGTGCCGCTCGTGCAGGCGCCGCACCACTTCCGGAACCAGCAGGCTTTCCACGGTCGACAGCACCCCGAGCCGCACCACACCGGCGGCGTATTCGCCTTCGCGCAGCGCCTGCACGCCCTCGCGCAGAGTCTGCACCGACGGCCCGGCATAACGCAGGAACGCCACCCCGGCCTCGGTCAGGCTGATGCCGCTCTTGCTGCGCACGAACAGGCTGGTCTCCAACAGCTCTTCCAGCTCCTTGAGAGTCTTCGACATCGCCGGCTGGCTCACCGCCATGACATCTGCCGCCCGCGCCAGGCTGCCCTGGCGGGCCATTTCGAGAAAGCACACGAGGTGGCGGAATTTGATGCGGCTATCGATGTTCACAAGACGACGGGCTCCGGTTAGGGATCGGGACGGCGGCCATTGTGTCTGATATTCGGCGCGGGCGGCGGTTTCTGAACCAAACCCCTGGCCAGGCCTCTATCTGCCTGGCCTGACGACCGGACTGGCGGTGGTGCGTCGGGGCAACGACACTCAAATGGCACAACGACGGGAGGATTCCCACATGCTCTGGAAAAAAGGACGGCGCAGCGACAATGTGGTCGACGCTCGCGACGACAGCAATGCCGGTGGTGGCGGTCTACGTTTCGGCGGCGGCAAGGGCTTGAGCCTGACGGCAGTGGTGTTGATCGTCGGCATCGGCCTGCTGACCGGCCAGGACCCGATGCAGATCCTCGGCCAGCTCAGCGGCCAGATGAGCCAGCCATCAGCGGTACCCACCACCCAACAGACACGCCAGGCGCCGGCGGCCAATGACGAGCAGGCGGACTTCGTCCGGGCGATTCTGGGCGACACCGAAGACACCTGGGGCCAGATCTTCCAGCAGGCCGGACGGCAGTACCGAGACCCGACGCTGGTGCTGTTCCGTGGTCGGGTAAACTCGGCCTGCGGCCTGGCCTCCTCGGCCACCGGACCGTTCTACTGCCCGGCGGACCAGCGGGTCTACCTCGACCTGGATTTCTTCCGCGAGATGTCCCAGCGCTTCAAGGCTGCCGGTGAATTCGCCCAGGCCTATGTCATCGCCCACGAGGTCGGCCATCACGTGCAGACCCTGCTCGGCGTATCGGCCAAGATCCAGGCGGCGCGCCAGCAAGGGCGTCGGATGGAAGGCGACGGCGGGCTGCTGGTGCGCCAGGAGTTGCAGGCCGACTGCCTGGCCGGCGTCTGGGCCTGGCACGCGCAGCAACGCCTGCACTGGCTGGAACCTGGCGACGTGGAGCAAGCCTTGAATGCCGCCAATGCAATCGGTGATGATCGCCTCCAGCAACAGGGTCAGGGCCGCGTGGTACCTGACTCGTTCACCCATGGCACGTCCGCGCAGCGGGTGCGCTGGTTCAAGGTCGGCTTCGCCCAGGGACAACTCAGTCAATGCGATACCTTTGCCGCAAAGCGTTTATGAATGAATGGGGGAGTGGCTTGCTCATGGGCGTGTTTCATCAGTTGGCTTCCCGGTTGTCTGGTCAGACGCTATCGCCAGCAAGCCGGCTCCTACAGGGGAGCGTGTTGCTGGGGATGTGCATCAGTTCGGGGCTGGCCGGAGCGGCGGAACATGGCGTCCGGGAGGTCAGCCCCAACCACCTGAAGCTGTCGGCCGGCGAGCTGAGCGTCGGCCTCAATCGCGACTGGCAGGGGCCGATGCCCGATGTGCAGCGGGTGCTGATCATCGTTCACGGCCGCCTGCGCAATGCCATGACCTACCTCCAGAGCGCGGAGACGGCTGCCTCCCAGGCGGGCCAGGCCGGCAACACGCTGATCATCGCGCCGCAGTTTTTGAACGAGAGCGATGTACGCCGCAATCACCTGCCAGACCGGCTGCTGCGCTGGCATGGCAATGACTGGATGGCCGGCGAAGCCGCCACCGGCTCGGCGCCGATGAGTTCCTATGCGGCACTGGACGAGGTCCTCGCCCGCCTGGGTAACCGCGAGAAATTCCCGGCATTGCGCGAGGTGGTGATTGCCGGCCATTCCGGGGGTGGCCAGGTGGTCCAGCGTTATGCGCTGGTCGGACACGGCGACGAGCAATTGGCCGGCAGCGGCATCCGCCTGCGTTACGTAGTGGCCAATCCGTCGTCCTACGCCTATTTCAGTGCGCAGCGACCGGCGAAGGGTTTCGATCCGGCAGGTTGTCCGGGCTTCAATGAATGGAAGTACGGCCTGCAAAACCTGCCGGCCTATGTCACGGGGCAATCACCGGCGCAGTTGGAACAGGCCTACGTGCAGCGCGACGTCACCTACCTGCTGGGGCAGAAAGACACCAACCCGAACCACCCGGCGCTGGACAAGAGTTGCGCCGCCGAAGCTCAGGGCGCCTATCGGCTGATTCGTGGGCACAACTACTTTGCCTATCTGCAGCAACGGCATCCGCAGCGGTTGGCGCAGAGGCTGGTGGAAGTGCCCGGCGTCGGGCATGACGGCAATCGGATGTTCACTTCGCCACAGGGGCAGAAAGTACTGTTCAGCCAGTAACCGCACACAGTGTGGCGGCGACTTACTATGGCCTGCTGATCAACTGCTGCAGCGCGGCACAATCCTCGGCATGCCAGTCGGCCAGCTCCGGCCAGGGATTGTCCGGCAGGTTCACCAACACCGTGCGGGTTCCCGCTGCACGGCCGCAATCGAGGTCGAAACGGTAGTCGCCGACCATCACCATCTCGCTGGGCGCCACGTCCCAGGCTTGGGCCAGTTTCAACAGGCCGCCTGGATGGGGCTTGGGCGGTGCGTCGTCGCGGCCCAGCACATCCTCGACCGCAAAGCAGTCGGCCAGGCCGATAGCCTCCAGCGTGATATGGGCCAGCTCGCGGGCATTGCGCGTCAGGATGCCCAGGCGATAACCCCGCCCGGCCAGCTCGCGCACGAGCTCCACCGCGCCCACCGCGGCTTTCGAACCCAGCGCCAGGTCACGCTCATGCTCCAGCAACCAGGCATGCTTGGCCGCCGCCTCGTCGGCTGGCAACGCTGCCAGGTGAGTGAGGATGTCGTCTTCCGGCGGAATCGACAGGGCCACGCGAATCGCCGCGAAGTCATGCACGGCGACGGTCAGGGTGCCGTCCATGTCGAACACCCAGTGACTCACCTCGGCCAGGCTCATGCCCAATCCTTGCGATGACGAATCAGCCCTTCCTGGGTCACCGAGGCCACCAGCACGCCGGCCCGGTTGTACACGCTGCCGCGGGAGAAACCACGGGAGTTGCCGGCCCAGGGGCTGTCCATCGCGTACAGCAGCCAGTCATCGGCGCGCAGGTCGGCGTGGAACCACAGTGCGTGATCGAGGCTGGCGACCTGCATGTCCTTCTGCCACACCGACTTGCCATGGGGCAGCATCGAGGTGGTCAGCAGGCCGAAGTCCGAGGCGTAGGCCAGCAGGTACTTGTGCAGCGCAGGAATGTCAGCCAAAGCACCGTCGGCGCGGAACCAGACGTACTTGACCGGGTCGGCCGGCTGCGGGTTGTAGGGGTCTTTCTCGGTCACCGGGCGCACTTCGATCGGCTTCGGGCACAGCAGCTTGTCGCGCATGTGCTCGGGGATCAGGTGGGCGCGCTGGCGGGTGATCTCCAGCTCCGACGGCAGGTTCTCCGGCCCCACCACCTGCGGCATGCTGCTCTGGTGTTCGAAGCCCTGTTCGTCGTACTGGAACGACGCGCTGCAAGTGAAGATCGGGTGGCCCTTCTGGATCGCGGTCACGCGCCGGGTGCTGAAGCTGCCGCCGTCACGCACGCGATCGACCGAATACACCACCGGCAGCGCCGCATCGCCGGGGCGCAGGAAGTAGCCGTGCAGCGAATGCACATGCCGCGCATCCTCGACGGTCTGGCTCGCCGCCGACAACGATTGGCCCAGCACCTGGCCACCAAACAGCTGGCGAAAGCCCAGGTCCTGGCTACGCCCGCGAAAGAGGTTTTCCTCGATAGATTCCAGGGTCAGCAAGTCGACCAGGTCTTCCAGCACTTGGCTCATTGAAACGCTCCTCACACAGGGCAATGCCGCCCAGCCTTGGCTGCGGCGGTCGAGGTCATTCGCTGTTCGATGACAGCACTCATGCCGTAAATGATACAGCGTTTACAGGCGCAGGCGTTGCGCCACTAGCCGTGCAGGGTTTCCAGCCACTGGTCGCGGCTGATGCGATACAGCACGTGCTTGCGCAATGGGTGGTCCTCGGCCAGCCTGGGGTGCTCGAAATCCGCCGCCGGGTCGTAGTGCATGCCGATCGCCTGCATGACCTTCTGCGAAGGGGTATTGGCCTCGGTGGTGAAGGCCACCACCTCCTCCAGCGCCAGGCGGTCGAACGCGCAGCGCAAGGCGGTCCACGCCGCCTCGCTGGCATAACCCAGGCCCCAGTGTTCGTTGGCCAGGCGCCAGCCGATTTCCACCGCCGGGGTGAAATCGGCGTCGAAATTGACATGGGCCAATCCGGTCAGGCCGATGAACGCACCGGTGTCCTTGCGCTCCAGCGCCCACAGGCCAAAACCGTGCTCGGCGAAATGCCCACGGATGCGCCCGATCAGCGCGGCGCTTTCCAGCCGGCTCAGGGCCACCGGGAAATAGCGCATGACTTGAGGGTCGGCGCACATCCGGGCAAATTCCGGCAAGTCCTCGTCGCGCCACTGACGCAACAGCAGGCGCGCGCTCTCAAGTTCCAGTATCGGCTCCATCACTCCCCCTCGAGAATTCCTTGTCACGCTGTTTCCTGCCCGCAAGTGTATCGCGCTGATAAGATCCTTCACTCATTCCTACATGAAATCGCCATGCCGCTGCCTCTGATCTATCACGATGACTACAGCCCGGAGTTTCCGCCGGAGCATCGTTTCCCCATGGACAAGTTCCGCCTGCTGCGCGATCACCTGGTGGACAGCGGCCTCACCAGCGACCCGGCCCTGCTGCGCCCGGAGATCTGCCCCGTGGATATCCTCGCCCTGGCCCATGACCGCGACTATATCGAGCGCTACATGGCCGGCGAGCTCTCCCGCGAAGACCAGCGGCGCCTCGGTCTACCCTGGAACGACGCCCTGGCCCGCCGTACCGTACGGGCAGTGGGCGGCTCGCTGCTGGCCGCCGAACAGGCCTTGCGGCACGGCCTGGCCTGTCACCTGGCTGGCGGCACCCACCATGCCCACTACGATCATCCGGCGGGTTTCTGCATTTTCAACGACCTCGCGGTGATCAGCCGCTACTTCCTGGAAAGCGGGCGCGTCGACCGGATATTGATCTTCGACTGCGACGTGCACCAGGGTGACGGCACTGCCCGCATCCTTGAAGACACTCCCGAGGCCATTACGGTTTCGCTGCACTGCGAGAAAAACTTCCCCGCACGCAAGGCTCAAAGTGACTGGGACATCCCCTTGCCCATGGGCATGGGCGACGCCGACTACCTGCGGGTGGTGGATGACGCGCTCAATTACCTGCTGCCGCTGTATCAGCCGGACCTGGTGCTGTATGACGCCGGCGTCGATGTACACAAGGATGACGCCCTCGGCTACCTGAAGCTGACCGACGAGGGCGTGGCGGCCCGTGATGAGAAGGTCCTGCGCCATTGCCTGGGCCGGGATATCCCGGTGGTCGGGGTCATCGGCGGCGGTTACAGCAAGGACCGCCAGGCCCTGGCTCGGCGCCACGGCATCCTGCATCACAGTGCGCAACGGGTGTGGACGTCATCAGGCTGCCATTGAGTTGTGCAGGCTTACCCACAATGCCTGTGGAACCGCCTGTGGATAACCTGCGGGGAAGGCTCGGCAGACCTTGCAGGGCAAGGCTCACAGACGGTTGTATGTTTTTCGTACACATGCCGATGTCGTGCCCGTTCTATCGATGAGTGCAACACAGGAGGGCCCATTCGTGGGCAAGCCCGGCTCGGGGTCTGCGTCGTACACAAGGCATGAGTTTGGCGCGGTCACCGTAGGGGCAGGGCTTGCCCACGAACAGGCCCGCAAGTCCTGCCCCGCAACCGCCCACACAACACAAGGCTGTGGAAAAACGTAGAATACGCACCCCGTCCAGCCGATTCGCAGCCCGTCATGACCCGTCCAGCCCCCGACACCCCTTCCCGCGTCGCCATCATCGGCGGCGGCCCCGCCGGCCTGATGGCCGCCGAGGTCCTGAGCCAGGCGGGTATCCAGGTCGACCTCTACGACGGCATGCCCTCGGTCGGGCGCAAGTTCCTGCTGGCCGGCGTCGGCGGCATGAACATCACCCATTCCGAGCCCTACCCGGCCTTTCTCTCGCGTTATGCCGAGCGCGCGCCACAGATCGCGCCAATGCTGCGGGCCTTTGGCGCCGACGAACTGCGCGAGTGGATTCACGGCCTGGGGATAACGACTTTCGTCGGCACCTCCGGCCGGGTTTTCCCCAGCGACATGAAGGCCGCGCCGCTGCTGCGCGCCTGGCTCAAGCGCCTGCGCGATGCCGGGGTAGTTATCCACACGCGCCATCGCTGGACCGGCTGGCGGGACGGCAAGCTGGTTATCCACAGCCCGGACGGCGAAAAGCTCGTCAGCGCCGACGCAACGTTGCTGGCCCTGGGTGGCGGCAGTTGGACGCGGCTGGGTTCCGACGGGGCCTGGTTGCCGCTACTGCAACAACACGCCGTTGGGGTGGCGCCGCTGCAACCGAGCAACTGCGGGTTCGAGGTCGGGGCCTGGAGCCAGTTGCTGAAGGACAAGTTCGCCGGCGCGCCGCTGAAGAACGTCGCCATCGGCCTGCAACACCAGGCCCTGCGCCTGGGCGAATGCGTGATCACTGCCAGCGGGATCGAGGGCAGCCTGATCTACGCGTTGTCCGCCGGCATCCGGGAACAGATCAACCAGCACGGCTCGGCCGTTATCGAAATCGACCTGTTGCCTGGCAAGACCCGTGAGCAACTGCGCACGGCACTCGCCAAGCCACGCGGTTCGCGCTCGATGGCCAAGCACCTGCACAGCCAGGTAGGCATCGACGGGGTCAAGGCGGCGCTATTGCGGGAACTGGCGGATGCCACCTGCTTCGGCGATCCCGAGCGGTTGGCAAACGCGATAAAAGCCCTGCCATTGAAACTGGTGGCGCCCCGTCCGCTGGACGAGGCCATCAGCAGTGCCGGTGGCGTGACCTTCGAAGCGATGGACGAACACCTGATGCTCAAGGCCTTGCCGGGGGTGTTCTGCGCCGGCGAGATGCTCGACTGGGAAGCGCCGACCGGCGGCTATCTGCTGACCGCCTGCTTCGCCAGCGGGCGGGTGGCGGGGAAAGGCATTCTGGAATGGCTGCAGCGCCAGCCAACACGGCATCTGTAGAAGCAGGGCTTGTCGGGACGCCGAACCGCCGCGAGGGCGTCCTCAAGGACGCTAAAAGCTTCGCGGGCAAGCCCTGCTCCTACAGGTTTGTATCAGACGTTCATTCTGTGTACGGGGCTTTATGATCAGGTTCAGGGCTTGCGCTTGCGCGGCCCGGTATTGAAGGCAGGCACCTTGCGCACCGGCTTGACCGGCGGCGCCACGTCTTCCGGCTTCTCGCCGCTGTCCACCCAACGTCCCAGGTTGCGCTTGCCGCCGCCCGACTCCTTGGGTTTCTTCGGCTTCTTCGGCTTTTTCACCACGTTGCCAGATGCATCGGTCTCCGGCACCCGGTGATCCGGTTCGAAGCCGGCTTCGTCGTTACGCTTGAGGGTCTGGCGCGTCAGGGTCTCGATCGCCGACAACAGGTTTACCTCATCGGCACACACCAGGGAAATCGCCTCGCCTGTGGAACCGGCGCGACCGGTGCGACCGATTCGGTGCACGTAGTCCTCGGCGACGATCGGCAGGTCGAGGTTGACCACCAGCGGCAGGTCCTCGATGTCCAGGCCACGGGCGGCAACGTCGGTCGCCACCAGGATCTGCACCTCGCCCTGCTTGAAGCTGTCCAGCGCGCGCTGGCGGGTCGCCTGCGGCCGATCGCCGTGGATACCGTCGGCGCTGATGCCCAGGCCCTGGAGTTTTTCCACCAGTTGGTCGACGCCATTGCGGGTCTTGGCGAACACCAATACCTGCTTCCACTTGTTCTTGCGCAACAGGTGCACGAACAGCTCCGACTTGCGTTTCTTGTCGACCGTCACCACCCACTGCTTGACCGTGCTGGCCGCCACGTTGCGCGGGCTGACCTCGATGCTCAGCGGGTTGTTCAGCGTCTGGCCGGCCAGCAGGCGGATGGCATCGGAGAAGGTCGCCGAGAACAGCAGGGTCTGGCGCTTCTTCGGCAAGGCGCGGTAGATGTTGCCCAGTTCTTCCTGGAAACCCAGGTCGAGCATGCGGTCGGCCTCGTCCAGCACCAGGGTCTGCAACTGGTTGAACTTGATCGCGTTCTGGCGGAACAGGTCGAGCAGACGTCCCGGCGTCGCCACCAGCACGTCGACGCCGCGGCGCAGTTTCATCATCTGCGGGTTGATGCTGACCCCGCCGTACACCGCATAGGTGCTCAGCGGCAGGTGCTCGGCGTACTGGCGAACGCTTTCGTGGACCTGCTCGGCCAGCTCGCGGGTCGGCACCAGGATCAGCGCGCGCACCGAGTTGGCAGCGACCTTGGGACCTTCCATCGCCAGCAATTGCAGCAATGGCAGGGCGAAACCGGCAGTCTTGCCGGTACCGGTCTGGGCGGCGGCCATCAGGTCGCGGCCGGCCAGCACGGCGGGAATGGCCTGGGCCTGGACCGGTGTCGGCTCCTTGTAGCCGAGGGTGTCCAGGGCCCGGGTCAGGGGTTCGATCAGGCCAAGCGTGGCGAATGTCATGGGGATACCGTAGGAAAAAGTGTCAGCGCAGTGAAGCAATGCGCGGCAGTTTACCCTGTTAGGCCCCTTTCGGCTTGCGCCACTGCGGCAAACCGATCAACACCACGGCACTGATGATCACCGCCATGGCCATGCATTCGTGCCAGCCGATGTGTTCGTCGGCGAACAGGATGCCCAGCAGCACCGCCACCGCCGGATTGACGTAGGCGTAGCTGGTGGCCGCGGCCGGCCGGACATGCTTGAGCAGATACATGTAGGCGTTGAAGGCGATGATCGAGCCGAAGACAACCAGGTAGGCCATAACCGCCCAGCCTTCGACGGACGGCATGTGGGTCAGACGCTCGCCACGGGCAAAGCTTGCCAGCAGCAACACCACGCCCGCCACCAGCATTTCCGCCGCACTGGCCATGCCGCCGGGAGGCAGTGGCAGGTGCTTGCTCCACACCGAGCCGAACGACCAGGTGGCCGCCGCCAGCAGGATCAGGCCAGCGCCCAGCGGGCTGCCTTGCAGGTTGGAGCCCATGTTGAGCAGGCCAATGCCGATCAGCCCGAGCACAATGCCGGCCCATTCCAGGCGAGTGGCGCGGCCGCCCCAGAAGTAGCCACAGAGCAGGGTGAACAGCGGCACGGTGGCCACCGTCAGCGCGGCGATGCCCGAGGCCACGCCGATGTGCTCGGCGAGGGTCACCGCACCGTTGCCGAAGGTCAGCAGCAGCACACCGATCACGGCGGCAGCCTTCCATTGCTGCCAGGTGGGGGCCGGCACGCCGCGCCAGCGCTGGTAGCCATACATCAGGGCGCCGGCGATCACGAAGCGGATGCCGGCCATCAGCAGCGGCGGCCAGGACTCGACGCCGATCCGGATCGCCAGGTAGGTCGACCCCCAGATGAAATAGAGCGCGAAGAAGGCACCGATCAACGGCAGCGGAAAGCGGCGAGGGGCAGGCATGGGAGGCTCAGGGCAGCACAAGGGAACGCTATTCTAGAAAGGCCAACGGCAAATAATAAGTTACAAAACCGCGTTATCACGCCAGTACACTTTCTAAAACACGGATATCACGGGTATAACCCGTGCTTTCGAAAGCTCGCGTTGCAGAGGCCTTTGTAGATGGACAAGTACGACCGATTGATCCTGGGAGCCCTGCTGGAAAACGGCCGCGCCTCGTTCGCCGAACTGGCGCGCAAGGTCAACCTGTCCGCCCCGGCGGTGGCCGAACGGGTGTCGAAGCTGGAGAGCAGCGGCGTGATCACCGGCTACCAGGCCAAGGTCGATCTGGACAAGCTCGGCCTGCCGATCCGCTGCGTGATCGAGCTGCGATTGAACCAGCATGGCAAGCAGCAGATCTACGACGAGCTCGCGCAGATCCCGCAAATTACCGAATGCCATCGGGTCACGGGTGATCCCTGCGTGATCATGCAGGCGGCAGTAGGCTCGATGGGCGAGTTGGAGGAACTGATCAACCGGGTGGCCCAGTTCGGCCTCAGCAAGACCTCGGTGGTGCTGTCCAGCGCCATCGAGCCGCGGGTGCCGTTGGGGCATCTGGACACCAACGGCAATGGCAAGGCCAAAGGCTGACGCGGCGCGGAAGCAGACTGGCCTCGCGTGGTGAGCACACTTTTTGACGAGCGGGCTTTTGTGGCGAGCGGGCTTGCCCGCGCTCGGCTGCGAAGCAGCCGCAGAAGCGGCCTCCTCGGTGGATCAGATCGTTCTCGGTTGCCTGGTTTCAGGGCCGCTTTGCGCCCCAGCGCGGGCAAGCCCGCTCGCCACAAAAGCCCAGCCCGCTCACCCTGGATTCAGTTCGGGTTGCCCCTTACCAGAGACAACCACTCCCAGCCACCGGCACCACCTGCGGCATGTCCCGCAGGCGGATCCAGGGCTCCTTGCGCCAGTGCAGCAGGCTCAGCGCCCCACCTTGCCACTCCAGCAAGCCCAGGCTCGGCGCCTGGGTCTGCGCCGGTTGCGGCTGGTCGCGCAGCATCGGCAGCACTTGGTGAGTCAGCCACTGGCGCAAGTGGCGGTTCTCCGGCAGGTAGTGATAGACCAGCATCGCATAGACACCGGACTCGCTGATCATCAGATGTTCCTCGGAGCCGCTGTTGCCCTGCAGGTTCAGGGTACGGCGCTGATCCGGGTCGAGCTTGAGCGCCTTGCGCTCGTGCCACTCGATCCCCATCAACCGCGCGACATCGCGGGCGCAGAACCAGGCTTCGTCATGCAGGAGCAAGGCGCGGAGTTTCAGGTGGTGGCGGGTGAAAATATGGGGTTCGAAGCTGATATCGACTTGCGCTTCGAGAATGGAATTTTCCATTTTGGATCACTCTTGGCTGTCTGAAATCAAGCTGCCAAAAGCCTTCCTACGGACTTGGGTGGCAGCCGTACGCGGGGTAGGAACCGAGTTTTCAGACAACCCCGGCCACGCAAGAGCGTGCCCGCGCACGGCCACCATGGCTGATTATCCGGGCATAAAAAAAGCGCCGCAATCAGTAGGTGGACGCAAAGCGTCTGAAAAGGTCAGCAAGGGTTCCTACGCCCTGTCACCGATTTGGCGATGACGCAGAAAGGCTAGCGGCGGCACACCACGCGGAAAAGACAGCACATGTCGACACCAGAAGTACGACATTTCTGAAAAGCTACAGGACAGCCGAATGCGCCATGCAACCCCGCAAAATCCCTAATACCATCCCGACTTCTGCAGACGACTGACGGTGGGGTACGAGCATTGATTGGCTGCGAAATAAAGACCAAAATAAAGACCGATCAAGGAGTCTTTATTATGCAAAGCGTTTTGAGCAAGATGGTTGTCAGCGTCTCCGAGCTCAAGAAGAATCCGTCCGCCGTGTTGACTGGCGCAGGAGGAGAGCCTGTGGCCGTGCTCAACCATAATCGTGTCATGGGTTACATGGTGCCTGCTGAGGTGTTCGAAGCACTGATGGAGCGACTGGATGACCTGGAACTGGCTCAATTGGCCAGAGAGCGCATCGAAGCCAATGAAACGCCGGTACAGATTTCCTTGGACGATTTGATTGCTGAAGCTCAGGCCGATCTCGAAGATGGGCGCTGAATACCGTGTTGAATGGGATCTCAAGGCCGTAAAGGAGCTGCGTAGCCTGGACGCGGCTCTTCGGTTGCAATTGCTGCACAAATTGGAAGAACGTCGGCATGCACCACGCGTGCAAAGCGATGCACTGTACGGGCTTAAGGACTGCTACAAGATCAAGTTGCGCGCAGCAGGGTATCGACTCGTCTATCGTGTCGAAGATGAACGAATCGTCGTTGTAGTACTGGCGATAGGCAAACGAGAGCGCAGCGCCGTGTATGAGCAGGCCAGGAAACGCACCTGACCGGCTGTTTCAGACACCCCGAAACCGCTTCAACTGCTCCCCCACCTTCGCCGCCGGCACCTTCTGCAGCTTGCACAGCAGGTCATGGGACAATTCCCGCAGCCCGTGCCTGTCCCGCAACTCCCCGGCCATGTGCGCCAGCAGGTTCGCCGCCATCTCGGCGTCGGCCATGGCCCGGTGCGCCTTGCCGGTGTTCGGCAGCTGTGCATAAGTAGTCAGCGTGCCGAGCTTGTGGTTCGGCGCCGATGGCATCAGGCGGCGTGCCAGCAACAACGAGCAGGCGAAGTTCTGCAGGCGGGTGCGCTTGATGCGCGACATTTCATAGTCCCAGAACTTCTGGTCGAACGCCGCATTGTGCGCCAGCAGTGGCGTGATGCCGACGAACTGGTTGACCTCGTTCATCACCTGCTCGGCAGGTGGTGCGGTGCGCAGCATGGCATTGCTGATGCCGGTCAGTTGTTCGATGAACGCCGGCACCCGTACGCCGGCATTCATCAGGCTCTGGTAACGGTCGACGATGCGCCCTTCTTCCAGGATGACCACGGCGATTTCCGTCGCCCGGCAACTGCTGCTCGGCGAGATACCGGTGGTTTCAAAGTCGATGACCGCAATACGTTCCAAAAGCCCTGCCCTTTCAATGATCGGTTGTTCAGTTTTTCAGCAGCAACGCGCCTTCGATCGGCACGTAGCGGCTCGCCGCGCGAATCAGCGAGTTGGCGGTCAGCCCCGGCACGCCATAGGCCACCGCCTCGACCCCGTGCTTGCCGATGATGCGCTCGAGCAGCAGGTCGAAATCGCCATCGCCGGACGCCAGCACCACTTCGTCGACGTTCGGCGCGGCGTCCATGATGTCGATGGTGATGCCCACGTCCCAGTCGCCCTTGGCCGAACCGTCGCTGCGCTGGATGTACGGCTTGAGTTTCACTGTGAAGCCCAGGTTGCGCAGGATCTGCTGGAACTGCTGCTGCTTGCTGTCGCCCCGGTCGATCGCATAGGCATAGGCCTCGACGATCTGCCCGCGCCGGCTGATATCGGCCCACAGGGCGGCATAGTTGAAGTGACAACCATAGGCCTGGCGGACGGTGTAATAGAGGTTCTGCACATCGGCGAACACTGCGATTTTCTTCACCGCGGATCCTCATGGCGCAGACGCGCACTGACAGGCTGACGGACACTCGAGAGCGAGCAGACGCCCAGTATGCCAGCATGGGAGAGGATTCAGCGAAACAATCGCCGACCGCAGTTGGCCAGTAGATAGCCGGTGCAGCAGGTTTTCGTGCGGGGAAAAGGTAATCCGGGGCGCACTCGCGCCCCGGATAGCGAGGGATCAGACGTAGGAGTCGTCGTCAGAGAAAGAGCTGTCGTCGCTGTCAAGGAAGCCGCCCTGGTCGTTGTTGCCCCAGGCGTCGTTGTTGGCCATGCGCGGCTCGTCGTTCCAGCCGCCACCATTGCCCCAGCCATCGTTGTTGCTCATCGGCGCGGGCTCGATGATTTCCTCGATGATCTGTGGCTGTTGCTGGTTGTGATGGAACAGGCTGCTGATGCCTTCAGCCAGCATCACGCCACCGGCCACGCCCGCGGCGGTTTTCAACGCGCCACCGAGGAAGCCGCTGCCGACGGGAGCGGCGGGTGCCGCCTGTGGCTGGGCATAGTTGGGCTGCGGGTTGTAGTTCTGCTGCGGCGGGGCGTTGAATGCCGGGCGCGCAGGTTCGCGCCAGCCACCCGTGGAACTGCTCGGTGCCGGAGCCGGCTCGCGATTGCCACCGCCAAAGATGCTCGACAGGAAACCGCCGCTGCTCTGCGCTGGCGCCGCATGCTGGGCACGGGCCTGCTGCAGCTCGTCCTGGAGCTGCTGGAGCTGGGCCTGGAGTTGCTTGTTCTGCTCGTCGAGACTCTTGATCGCGTGCTCCTGCACCAGGATCGATTGAGTCATGTAGTACGGCGCAGCCGGTTGGCGCGTCAGATGCTCCTTGATCCGCGCCTCGGCCTGGGCGTCACGCGGGGCTGAATCCTTTTCGGCTTGTTGCAACCGTGAAAACAGTCCATCGATCAGGGTTTGCTCTTCGCTATTCATGGCGACCTCATCAGATTGCCGGGTAGAAATCGGTCGTCCGGGCCAACACTGGCAGGGACGTGCATCAGTTATGGGGTTGTTGCAGGAAGTTTCAATGATCCTTACGCAACGTTTACATTCGAGTGTCGCAGAGCGTCATCGGTTAAAGTGGCGCCTTGCTTTGACCTTGATAGCGACCCCATGACTCCGTTCACCGTGCTACGCGACTCGTTCTACTTCTTCCGCCGCAACCTGGGGCGGATCGCCCAACTGTGCCTCCCCCTGGTGGTACTCGAAACCGTGCTCCAGCATCTGCTGGACAACGCCATCGGCCCCGACGCCCCGCCCAGCTACGACCTGCTGGCCGGGCTGGTGGTCTACCCGTTGTACACCGCGGCGCTGATCCTGTTCCTCGATGCCCGTACCCGTGGGGAGGCGCCCGGCAATCGCATCCTGCTGGCCGCCGCCCTGAGCCTGTGGCCCCGCATGGCACTGCTGGCAGCCACCACCACCGTCGCCACCGTGCTGGGCCTGTCGTTGTTTTTCCTGCCCGGCATCTGGCTGACCGTGGTGCTGGCATTCGCCGAATACCGGCTGGTGTTGCACCGCAGCGAGCCGCTGCGGGCACTGAAGGAGAGCTTCACTCTCAGCCGCGGGTATTTCTGGCTGACCTTCACCTGCATCCTCTGCGTCATGGCACCGTTGTGGATACTCAAGGGCATCAGCGCCAACCTCTACCCGGAGCCGCAGAACCCGGTGCTGACCGTGGTCATCGACAGCGCGCACAGTTTTTTACAACTGTTTACCAGCGTCGTGCTGTTCCGCTTGTATATGCTGATCACTGAAAAAGCTGGCCGGGACTGACCGGACAGCCCCCAGGGACAGGGGTTAACCCCTGACAAGGCCGTCGGGTATGCTCCTACACCAACAGCAACGTCATAAGCCGCGCCCATGACCCGTTTATTACGTTACACCTTGCTGACCCTCGTCCTTGTCGCCGCCCTGCTCGGCCTTTCCCTCTACAGCCTGACCTGGCGGCCCGACGACAAGGAGACACTGCCCGTCAGTTGCACCGCTCAGGCGCCGGTGCTAGTCGCGGGCCAGGCGCTCAAGGTGATGACCTGGAACGTCCAGTACCTGGCCGGCAAGCGCTACGTGTTCTGGTACGAAACGGCCGACGGCCACGGCAAGGATGAACGTCCGACTCCGGCCGACATGGCCTTCAGCCTCGATGAAGTGTCCCGGGTGATTCGCGACGAGAAGCCTGACCTCGTGCTGTTGCAGGAAGTCGACGAAAACGCCAAGGCCAGCGCCTACCAGGACCAGCTGAAGTTGCTTCAGGAGCGGGTGGCCGACCTGTATCCCTGCAGCACCCAGGCCTTCGACTGGAAAGCCGATTTCGTACCCAACTGGCACATTCTCGGCAGCGTCGGCCGCAAGCTGGCGGTCCTCAGCCGCTACCAGATCGAGCATGCAGAACGCCTGCAACTGCCCCTGGCGCCGGACAACCTGGTCGAACGCCAGTTCCAGCCGCGACAGGCCCTGCTGCTCAACTACCTGCCACTGAGCAACGGCGACCAACTGGCGGTGATCAACACCCAACTGGCGCCCTTTGCCCAGAACGACACCCAACTGCGCCAGGTGCAGGCCACCCTCCATCTGCTGGACAAGCTCGAAAGCCAGGGCACGCCATGGCTGATCGGCGGTGACTTCAACCTGCTGCCGCTGGGCCAGTACCTGCGCCTGCCAGCCAACCTGCGTGGCGGCTATTCGGCGGACAGCGAGCTGCATGTGCTATGGGACAAATACCCGATGGTGCCGAGCAACAACGAGGCCAGCGGGATCGATCGCGAGCAGTGGCTGACCTTCTACCCGAACAACCCCGCCGTCAGCGGCCCGGACCGGACGCTGGATTACTTTTTCTACAGCGCGAAGATGCGCCGTGTGGAGGCGCAGGTGCGGCAGGACGATACGTTGAAGATCTCCGATCATCTGCCGCTGGTGGCGCGCTTCCTGCTGCCGGCCGGGCAATAGTCCGCCGCATGCCCCCCCAGTGGGTCGCCACCGGCTGGGCATCGATCCATACCCGCATCAGCCGCTGGGGTTTCTCCCGCTTGTCCTGGCCCGTCGTTGAAACCTGGCGAGCGATAGTGGCGGGACACCTGCCACGGCGTAGCAGGGGCCTGTTTGCTCAAGCGACGGGGATCGGGTTGTCGACCAGTGACAGGTTGAACTGGTGGATCAGCTTATGTTCGTCCTTGCCCTGGTTGGCGCGCAGCGGCGCGACACGGTCCACCAGCACTTCGGTGGTCGCGGTTTCGAGCTTGGCCAGGGTTTCCCGGATGAAGTCATCCAACGGCATGGCGCGCTCGTCGCCGCTCTTGTGAACCAGATCGGTATCTACCCAAGGTGGCGCAATTTCCAGGACCTTGACGCTGGTATCGCGCAGCATGAAGCGCTGGGACAGCGAGTAGGAATGGATCGCCGCCTTGGTAGCCGAGTACAGCGCCGTGATAGCCAATGGCAGGAAGGCCAGCACCGAGCTGTTGTTGATGATATAGGCATCCGGTTGGCGCTTCAGGTGTTCGACGAATGCCGCGCTGATCCGTACAGGGCCAAGCAGGTTGGTCTGCAGCAGTCCGACCGCCTGCTCGTCATCCAGATCACCGGAACCGGCGTTGTCGAAGGGCATGATGCCGGCGTTGTTGATCACCACGTTCAGCGTGGGATGACGGCGGATGACCTCCCCCGCGACCGCCTTGATCTGCTGCGGGTCGTTGATATCGAGCTGGATGGTGTCGATTCCCGGGTTGGCCTGGGCGATCTCGTCCAGCAACGCCTGGCGCCGGCCGGCGACAATGACCTGGTTACCGCGTTGATGGAACGCCTCGGCCAGAGCCCGGCCAATTCCTGAAGTGCCGCCCGTGATGAAGATGGTGTTTGCGCTGAGTTTCATGGTTCGTGTCCTTCTGAATGAAATCGAATTAGCTGGCGTTGTAGCGTGGCGCGAGGCGGTTGCTGGAAAGCTGGCTGAACAGGGCCTGCCGGCTAGCCTCGTAGTGCTCAAGCGGCTGCAGGTCATGCAGCGAGGGGATGGAGATCAGCACGCCCTTGTCGAAGTCCTGCAGGGCCCCATCGACCAGATCGGTAGCCGACATCACGATGCCAGGATCGAGGTTTTCCACCGGCAGGCCGCCGATCTGCCAGAAGTCGGTTGCGGTGGCACCGGGCAGGACCGCCTGGACCTTGATGCCCTGCGGGGACAGTTCCTTGTGCAACGACTGGGTGAAGGCGGTGACATAAGCCTTGCTGCCGCCGTACACACCATTGAGCAGCTCCGGGGCCAGGCTGACGATCGACGAGATGTTGATCAGGGCACCCTGCCTGCGGGCGATGAAACCGGGTGCTGCGGCGTAGGTCAGGCGGGTCAGCGCGGTGACGTTGAGGCTGATCATTTCGGCCATGCGCTCCACATCGCTTTCCAGCAGGCCGGTGTGGGTGCCGATGCCGGCGTTGTTCACCAGCAGGGTGATGCTGGCGTCTTCGCGCAACTTGCGCTCGACCCGGGCCAGGTCCTGCGGGTTGGCAAGGTCAGCCGGGAAGACTTCAACATTGCGCTGGGTGTCGGTGGTGATGCGACTGGCCAGCGTGTTGAGACGGTCACGGTTGCGGGCAACCAACACCAGGTCATAGCCGCGGCGGGCCAGGCGCTCGGCATAGATCGAACCGATTCCGGTGGATGCGCCGGTGATGAGTGCGGTGCCTTTGTGTTCCTGAGTCATGGTCCTGCTCCGTTGTGTGTTGGGGATTGGAGCCATGATGCGGAAAACCGATTTTGTCTTAAACGACGTATATGGTACGTTTTTAGGACACGAACAAAGGAGCGTCATCATGCATCGAGTGGGCTATCTGCTGACCGAGGGCTTCCAGGTGATGTCCCTGGCCACCCAGGCAGTTTTCGAATTCGCCAACATAGTCGCGGGAGAACCGGTCTACAGGATCCAGAACTTCTCCCAGGCGGGAGGCATCGTGCGCTCGTCCCTCGGCATGCAGATCGAGACATTGCCGCTGGGTACGCCCGGCCTCGCCGACAGCTGGATGGTGGCCGGCACTCTTGCACCCCTGACGCCACCGGCCGATGACGTGTTGCACAGCGTGCGGGGCTTCGCCGAGAGCGCGCGGCGCACTGCCGGGATTTGCACGGGGGCCTTCGTCCTGGCTGCGGCGGGCGTGCTTGACCGGCGTCGCGCGACCACGCACTGGGCTTATGCCCAAGCCTTGCAAGCGAACTACCCGAACATCGAGGTCGAAGACGACCGGATCTTTATCGTCGACGGGCCGGTGTGGACATCCGCCGGCATGACGGCCGGGATGGACATGACCCTGGGGATGGTGGAAAAGGACCTTGGGGCAGAGCTCGCACGCTCGGTGGCACACCGCCTGGTCATGCATCAACGCCGCTCCGGAGGGCAGTCCCAGCACTCCGAACTGCTCTCGCTGTCGCCCAAGTCGGATCGGATTCAAAGCGCCCTGGACTATGCCCGCCAGCACCTGAATCGCCCGTTGAGCGTCGAGGAACTGGCCGAGGTGGTGCACCTGAGTCCGAGACAATTCACCCGAGTGTTCACCGCGGAAACCGGGCAGTCGCCGGCCAAGGCCGTAGAGAGCCTGAGACTGGAGGCGGCGCGCTTGATGATCGAGCAGAGCCGTCACAGCCTGGATGTCGTGGCGAGGGAAACCGGCTTCCGAGACCGGCGCCATATGCGCGAGGTGTTCATGCGCGGCTTTGGCGTGCCGCCGCAGGCGGTGCGGCGAGATGCGCGGCGGGTCGGCTGAACAGACACCCACCACTCTCCGCGTCGCCCCTCGCAGGAGCAGGGCGATGTACTTGCGACTATTTGCGCGGCTTGGCCCGAGCCGTCGCTTCCGCCACCAGCGGGTCATCCGGCCAGTAGTGCTTGGGGTAACGCCCCTTGAGGTCCTTCTTTACCTCGGCGTAGGTGCTGCGCCAGAAGTTCGCCAGGTCCTGGGTCACCTGCACCGGACGCCGCGCCGGCGACAGCAGGTGCAGCTTGACCACTTGCCGGCCTCCGGCCACCCGCGGCGTTTCCGCCAAACCGAACAACTCCTGCAGGCGCACCGCCAGGATTGGCGGCTGCTCGCTGTAGTCCAGGCGGATCGACGAGCCCGAGGGTACGCTCAGGTGATGCGGGGCAAGCTCGTCCAGCCGCTGCGGCAACGGCCAGGGCAGCAGGTTGTGGATAATGCTGGCCAGTTCCAGGTTGGCGAAGTGGCTGAGCCGCGAGACCCGCCCCAGGTACGGTGCCAGCCACTGTTCCATGCTCGCCAGCAAGGCCTGGTCGCTGACATCCGGCCATTCGCTCTGGCCCTTGTCCGCCAGGTCGAGCTGGCGCAGCAACGCTACCCGCGCCTGCCACTGACGCAACTCCGGGGTCCAGGGCAACAGCTCCAAGCCCTTGCGCCGCACCAGGTTGACCAGCGCCTGGCTGCGAGCGGCTTCGTCCAGCCCCGTCAACGGCTCGCGGCTCAACACCAGCTCGCCGACCTTGCGCTGGCGCTCGGCACGCAGCACGCCCTCGCGTTCATCCCAGTCCAGTTGATCGACGTCGCTCACCTGCTCGGCCAGCACCGTGTCGAACAGGCCGGGGTCGAACTCGGCCGCCAGGTAGATCCGCTCTTCACGCTGGCCCTGGCGACTGCCCAGGTCGGCGACCACCAGCCAGGGCTGCTTCATCAGGCTGTCGGTTTCACTGAACATCGCCGCCCGGCCGTTGGCCAGGCGATATTCCGCGCCACCGGCCCGCCGCTGTTGGGCGACCCGATCCGGGTAGGCCAGCGCCAGCAGGGCACCAAGCCAACGCGAATGTTCGGGGTCGGCCACCGGCTCGGTTGCCTTGCCGCGCAGATAGCCACGGTATTGCCGCGCCAGTTGCCGGGCTCGTTGCACCCCGCCCTGACCGCCGCGTGAAACCCGCTCTGCTCCCGCCAACAACGCCAGGCGGCTGTGCAGGTCCGCACCACCGCCCCGCTGGATATCCCGCTCGCCGAGCAAGGCCGCGACATCACAGGCCATGCTCGCCAGGCCCAGCGCCTGGCCGCGCAACAGCAAGTGGGCAATACGAGGATGCGCCGGCAGTTCGGCCATTGCCTGGCCGTGGCGGGTCAGCGTCGAGTCTTCACCGGGCTTGGCTGCCAAGGCGCCCAGGCGCTGGAGCAGGTCGCGGGCCTGTGCATAAGCCGCCGCCGGTGGCACATCGAACCAGACCAGTTGCTCGACCGCCACGCCCCAGCGCGCCAGTTGCAGAGCCAGCCCGGCCAGGTCGGCCTGGAGAATCTCGGCACTGCCGTAGGCCGCCAGTTGTTCATGCTGGGTTTCTGACCACAGTCGGTAGCACACCCCAGGCTCCAGGCGCCCTGCCCGACCGGCCCGCTGGGTCGCGCTCGCGCGGGAAATGCGCTGGGTGTCCAGGCGGGTCATGCCGCTGCCGGGGTCGAAGCGCGGTACCCGCGCCAGCCCCGCATCGATCACCACCCGCACGCCGTCGATGGTCAAACTGGTCTCGGCGATGTTGGTCGCCAGCACCACCTTGCGCTTGCCCGCCGGGGCCGGCTCGATCGCCGCGCGCTGGGCGGACAGGTCCAGTTCACCATGCAGCGGGCACAGCAGGATATCTGGCCGACTGCCCAGGGATTCTTCCAGTTGCTGCTGCACACGACGGATCTCGGCCTGGCCCGGCAGGAAGACCAGCACGCTGCCACTTTCATCGTTGACGGCCTCGAGTACGGTCTGCACCACCCGTGGCTCGATGAACTCGCCGGGCTGGAAGGGGCGGCCCCAGCGGGTCGCCACCGGGAACATGCGCCCCTCGCTGCGCACCACCGGCGCATCCCCCAACAGGCTGGACAGGCGCTCACCTTCAAGGGTCGCCGACATCAGCAGGATCTTCAGCGGCTGCTCGTCACGAAACATCTCGCGACCATTGAGGCTCAGCGCCAGGGCCAGGTCGGCATCCAGGCTGCGCTCGTGGAACTCGTCGAAGATCAGCAGGCCGACGCCCTCGAGCGCCGGGTCGTCCTGCAGGCGGCGGGTGAGGATACCTTCTGTCACCACCTCGACCCGGGTGCCGGGGCCGACCTTGCTCTCCAGCCGAATCCGGTAGCCGACCGTTTCGCCGACCTTCTCCCCCAGCTCTGCCGCCAGCCGCTCCGCCGCCGCACGGGCCGCCAGACGCCGGGGTTCGAGCATCAGGATGGTTTGCCCGGCCAGCCACGGCTCGTGCAGCAGCGCCAGCGGCACCCGGGTAGTCTTGCCCGCGCCGGGCGGGGCTTCGAGCACGGTTTCGTGGCGTTCGCCCAGGGCCTGGCGCAGTGCAGGCAAAACTTCATCAATCGGCAAGGAAATCATGGTGGCTCCAGAACAGGCCGCCGAGTATAACGGCGAACCGAGCTGCATTATTCAAGGTCTTATCCGTCGACCCTTGTATAGTTTGCCTTTCCCCTCAGGAGATCCTTGCATGCGTATTCCTTCGCGCCTTATCGGTGGTGTTGTGGTTGCCACCCTGCTGACCCAGTTGACCGCCTGTGGCTCGATCTTTTTCCCCGACCGCCGCGGCCAGATCGAAGGCAAGATCGACCCACTGGTAGCCGGCCTCGATGCCATCGGTATCCTGTTCTACGTGATCCCCGGCCTGATCGCGTTCGGCATCGACTTCGCCACCGGAGCCATCTACCTGCCCAACGGCACTACCGCGCAGATCGCCCCGGAAAAACTCCATGAGTCCATCGGTACCGACGGCCGTGTCGACAACCAGAAGCTCCAGGCGATCATCCAGACCGAACTGGGCCAGAGCCTGCCGCTGAACGACCCACGGCTGATCCAGCACAAGGGCAGCCTGCAACAGCTGGCCATGTACGGCCTGCGTCCTTCCGCCTGATGCCGCACAAGGACCGCCACGCATGAGCAACAGCCCCGAACACGCTCGCCTGCTGCGCCTGGCCACCCGGGCCTCGGTCGCGGTCGCCAGTATCCTGATCGTGACCAAGGCCATCGCCTGGTGGCTGAGCGGCTCGGTGAGCATGCTCGCCGGCTTGACCGACTCGGCGCTCGACGGCGTGACCTCGTTCCTCAACCTGCTGGCGGTGCACTATGCGCTGCGCCCCGCGGATGATGATCACCGCTATGGCCATGGCAAGGCCGAGTCGCTGTCCGGCATGGCCCAGGCGCTGTTCATTGCCGGCAGTGCGATCCTGATTGCGGTGCAGGCGTTCGACCGGATCCGCCATCCGGAGCCGGTGGGTGCGCCCTGGCTGAGCATCGGCGTGATCATCCTGTCGCTGCTGCTCACCGCCGCGTTGCTGATGCTGCAGCACAAGGTCATCCGGGAAACCGGCTCGACCGCCGTGCGCGCCGACTCGCTGCACTACCGCTCGGACATGTTGCTCAACGGCAGCATCCTGCTGGCCCTGGTGTTCGCCAGCCTCGGCTTCGCCCAGGTGGATGCCTGGTTCGGCCTGGGGATCTCAGCCTATATCCTCTGGAGCGCGATCCAGATCGGTCGCGAGAGTTTTGCCGTGCTGATGGATGAGGAGTTGTCGCCGGAAATCAGCGAGCACATGCTGGAACTCGCCAAGGGCGTGCCGGGCGTGCTCGGCGCCCATGACCTGCGTACGCGGGTGTCGGGCAACCACTGGTTCGTACAGTTGCACCTGGAACTGCCAGGAGAATTGACGCTGTCGGTGGCCCATGGCCTGAGTGACCAGGCCGCCGACGCGATCCATGCCGCCTACCCGAAGGCCGAGGTGCTGGTGCACGCCGACCCTCGGGAAGTGGTGAAGCGTCGCGACTGATCAGTAGTTGACCTGGTAGCCACGACTGCTCAGGCAATTGCCCTGTGCCTGGCGATAGGTCTGCACCACCGCCGGGTCCGGTGCATAGGTGACGCGGGCCGGATCGAAGCCACTCTGCTGCACGGCCCAGCGATAGCAATCCTCGCCATCCTGCTGCACCTGCTCCGGGCTCTGGCCGTTGGCCGGGTAGGCCACCACGTCATAACCATTGCCCGATGGCGGCGGCGCCACCTGCGGAGCCGCGGCGGGCGGGTCGACCACCACGTAGTCCTGGGTATCTTCCTGGTAGAGGTAATAGGCCCCGGCCGCGAGGAAGAACAGCGAACTGCCAACCCAGACTTCCCGCGCATAATCGGGCAAGTAGCTGACGCGAATCCCGCGCGGCGGCGCGACCACCACGTAGCGTGGGCCCTGCGGGCGATACCAGTAGCCGCCGGAGAAGAAATAGTCCTGGCCACGGTACGGCACCCGCCAGTTACGGTCGGGGAAGCGGTCGATCACGTAGCCGGGACGATATTGCGGCCCTGGCCCCCAGCCATTGCCGTGACCGGACGGACGCCCCGGCCAGCGATGGTCGTTGGGATGATCGAAGTTGCCACCGGGACGGCCGTTGCCCTGCCAGCCAGGGTTGTAGCCATTGCGCCGGGGGATGTCCGAGTAATTGCCGCGTAGCGGCTCCTGGGTCTGGCGAACGGTATCGGGCCGGCCCTGGATCGGCAGGTTGTTCTGCGGCTGCGGCGCCGGGCGAGGCTGCTGGTTGGGGTCGTTCTGTGGTGGACGACCCTGCCACTGGCCACCGAAGTTCTGCTCGCGACGCTCGAAATGCGGGTTGTTCTCCGGGCGTGGCTGATTGTTCTGCTGCTGGAAGTGGTTCTCCGGACGGGCTTGCGGCGCCTGTGGTCGAACCTCCGGCGCCTGGGGACGCGGCGGCTGGACCTGCGGGCGTGGCTGGACGTTCTCCGGCCGCGGCTGGTTGTTCTCCGGCCGCCCCTCGTGACCGCCAGGTCGTCCTTCGGGGCCGCGCTGGCCACCGTTGGGGTGGGGATGTTGCTGGTTATCGTCACCCCGATCTTCAGCCAGCGCTTGCGCACCGACACTCATACAGAGCAAGCCAACACCTGCCAGACGCCAGATGCGCGATTTCATGCGGTTCCTCACTGCGGTTCAGGGCATAACCATAAGACTGGGAAAGCGAATTCCGGTTCTGCAACACTCTATCAGTCACGAGACTTATTTTACGCGCAATAAAAAAGGGAGGCTCGTCAGCCTCCCTTTGGGGAATTTCGTCCGTGCTCGACGCTTTTGACGCCGGCTCACCTCACACCGTCTTCTGGACAGTGTGTAGCCCGGGGGCCTGCACAACCCTGTGGGATTGCCGGCCGCGGAGCGCCTGATTCGGCGGGCCGCTGTGGACTCTATGTCCGGGCAGTGATTCGTGTTGCAGTGATTCTGGTGATAAGAATAGGCCGGCAGCGGCGGCAGGCGATTGCGAACATTGCTCGAATAAACATGACTTGCGCAATATTTCACTTCAGATGGATAATTCAGCGCAATAGTTATGAGAAAGGCCTGAATGATGAGCAAACTCGACCGATACGACCTGAGCATCCTGGCGGAATTGCAGCGCGATGCCCGCATCTCCAACCAGGAGTTGGCCGAGCGCATCGGCCTGTCGCCATCACCCTGCTCGCGGCGGGTGAAGCAGCTCGAAGACGACGGCTATATCTCCCGCCAGGTCGCCTTGCTGGACCGCAAGAAGCTCGGCCTCAGCTTGACCGCCTACGTACTGATCGGCATGGACCGGCACACGCCGGAACGCTTCGAGAACTTCGAGGCGGCGATCCGCAGCTTGCCGCAGGTGCTGGAATGCAGCCTGGTGACCGGGATGGACGCCGACTACCAGTTGAAAGTGGTGGTGGCCGACATGGATCACTACCAGAAGCTGCTGCTGGGCCACCTGACCCGCATCGAAGGCGTGACCAGCGTGCGCTCCAGCTTCGTGCTCAACCAGGTGCTCAACAGCACCGAGTTGCCGTTGAACCACCTGCGCAACTGACCTGACACCACGCTTTATGCCGGGGTGCCGAATCGGTACGCAGCGGCCGTGATTCCTACCCCTGTGGGAGAGTGGCTTGCCCGCGATCGGGCGCGCAGCGGCCGTGATTCGGCTCACTCGGTGTGCCAGATGGAACGCGTGCTCAGGTTTTGCGGCCGCTGCGCGCCCGATCGCGGGCAAGCCACGCTCCCACAGAGAGGGGATAGCGGAACAGGGCTGAGGCAAACCGACGCAGGTCAATGCCGGCCGATTCGTCGCTGGCGTATACTCGACGGGCTTTTTACCCCCCGCGTGCGCTGGAGAGTGTCGATGGATCCTGCCGTTTTCGAAGAGTGGATGATGACCGGCCTGGTCAGCATCCTGATCATTTTCATGGGTTTCATCGTCTGGGACCTGGCGAAAAAATCCAAGGCCGGCCGCTTCGGCACCCTGATCCTGTTCTTCGTGCTGGGCCTGGGCGTTGCCGCATTCGTGATCAAGAGCGTAGTGATCGGCCTGATCGAGTCCGGCTCGCTATAAGCGCGCCGGGACTTCCTTCCACTGGCCCTGGTCGAGCCCTTCGATCGTCCAGTCGCCAATCCGTACCCGCACCAGGCGCAGGGTCGGCAGGCCCACCGCGGCAGTCATCCGCCGGACCTGACGGTTGCGGCCTTCGCGGATGATCAGTTCCAGCCAATGGGTGGGAATGCTCTGGCGAAAGCGCACCGGCGGGTTGCGCGGCCAGAGTTGCGGCTCTTCGAGCAGCCGGGCCTGGGCTGGCAAGGTCATGCCATCGTTCAGCTCGACACCCTTGCACAGCCGCTCGATCTGCTCCGCCGTAGGAGTCCCCTCGACCTGTACCCAGTAGGTTTTCGCCAGCTTGTGCCTGGGGTCGGCGATCCGTGCCTGGAGCTGGCCGTCGTTGGTCAGCAGCAGCAGGCCTTCGCTGTCGCGATCGAGGCGGCCGGCCGGGTAGACACCTGCCACATCGATGAAGTCCTTGAGCGTCGCCCGCCCCTCGCCGTCGCTGAACTGGGTCAGCACATCGAAGGGTTTGTTGAACAGGATGAGCCTGGGCTCGCTCGGCGGTGCCTTGGCGACACGACGGGGAGCGACAGGGCTTTTCGCCGCCGAACGGCGGGCGACGGGGCGCGGGGGACGAGGCATGGTGAAATCGACATCTGAGAATCAGGAGTCGTCATGCTAGGGCGTATGGCGCATTAATTCCACCGGCGAGGGTCCACTGGGATTCGCGGGCATGCAAATCCCAGTGGGCCCCTCGATATCAGCGGAACGGCGGCTCGTCGAAACTGCGCAGTTTGCGCGAATGCAGCGAGTGCAGCTCGGTACGCAGCAGGTCCACTGCGGCGATGCCGATCTTCAGGTGCTGGCTGACCGCACGCTCATAGAAGGCGTTCGCCGAGCCCGGCAGCTTGATCTCGCTGTGCAGCGGCTTGTCCGAAACGCAGAGCAAGGTGCCGTAGGGCACGCGCAGGCGATAACCCTGGGCGGCGATGGTGCCGCTTTCCATGTCCACGGCCACGGCACGGGACAGGTTGATCAGCGGGCGCTCCTGGGCCCAGCGCAGTTCCCAGTTGCGGTCATCGTAGGTCAACACGGTGCCGGTACGCAGGCGCTTCTTCAGGTCGTCGCCCTTCTCGCCGGTGACGTTGGCAGCCGCCTGTTGCAGCGCCAGTTGCACTTCGGCCAGGGCCGGGATCGGAATGTTTGGCGGCACGACCCGGTCGAGGATGCCGTCGCGACGCATGTAGGCGTGGGCCAGCACGTAGTCGCCGATGGTCTGCGATTGGCGCAGGCCGCCGCAGTGGCCGATCATCAGCCAGCAATGCGGACGCAGCACCGCCAGGTGGTCGGTAATGTTCTTGGCGTTGGAGGGACCCACACCGATGTTGACCAGAGTCACGCCGTGGCCGTCGGCCGCCTGCAGGTGGTAGGCCGGCATCTGGTAGCGGTGCCAGACCACCGCAGCCGCGACAGTCTGGGCCTCGGCGTAGTCCATGCCCTTGTCGATGATCACGTTGCCCGGCAGCACCATGCGCACGAAACGCGGATCGTCACGCAATTGCTCCAGGCCATGCAGGATGAACTGGTCGACATAGCGGTGATAGTTGGTCAGCAGGATCCAAGGCTGCACGTGGCGCCAGTCGCTGCCGGTGTAGTGCACCAGGCGACGCAGGGAGAAGTCGACCCGGGCAGCGTCGAACAGGCCCAGCGGCAGCGGCTCGGCGTTTTCCCAGTCGTGCAGGCCGTCGGCGATATCGTCGGTGGCGGCGGACAGGTCGGTACTTGGGAACACCCGCGCCAGGGCGGCGGCGGTCACGCCGGAGCCGGCCAGTTCATCGCCCTGCTCGACTACATAAGGGTAGGGAATGTTCTGCTCGCTGACACCGACTTCCACCGTCACGGTGAAATCACGCATCAGCGGCACCAGTTGTTCCAGCAGGTATTTGCGAAACGCCTTGGGGTGGGTGACGGTGGCGCTGTAGGTGCCCGGCAACTGGACCTTGGCATAGGCGCGGGTGATCGTCGGGACTTCGCCCTGGTAGGTGTAGGTCAGGCGCAGTTCGGGGTAACGGAACAATGCGCGCTGCTCGGCGTCGGGTTCGATACGGTCCTTGAGGTAACGCTTGAGCGCCTGGCTCAGGGAAGTGGTCGCACGCTCGTGGAGTTCAGCCAGGCGGTCGACGGCCTGTTCGGGAGATTGCACGACAATAAAAGCTTCGGTCACGGAGAGTATCCTGTCTTTTGATGTTGCAGACCTTCATCTTGCCTGCAACATCGTCGGACGGGAATATCGGGTTTTCGTTTCCCTCGCGATTCGTGGACCGGCGTACACCGGTGGCGAGCGGGCTTGTCGGGACGCCGCACCGCCGCGCTCGGCTGCACAGCAGCCGCAAGGCTGGGATCGCTGTCTATCAATGCGTTGGCAGTTGCTACGACTGCTTCGCAGCCGAACGCGGGCCAGCCCGCTCGCCACGGTTCTGCTCAACTCGCCACAGTCGTCGTCGCCCCGCTCATTCCGCCTGTACTGTCAGAAACCCTGCGGGGTCGAACGGGCGACGATGGCCTCGACGTTCACTCCACGCGGCAATGCGCCGTAGACCAGACCGCTGCCACTCAGGCGAGCGGCGATGAAGCCGTCGCTGACCGCCGAATTGCCAGCTTCCAGCAGCAACTTGGCCTGCAGGGCCAGGGCAATGTCCTCGGTCAGTTGCCGGGCGCGGTACTGGATGTCGCCGGTGTCGGCGAACGCTTGCCTGAGCTGCCCGATATGCCGGGCCAGGCGCTGGTCGCCATGGC
Organism: Pseudomonas sp. UTLPPB19802; assembly: GCF_059730225.1. Lineage (NCBI taxonomy): Bacteria > Pseudomonadati > Pseudomonadota > Gammaproteobacteria > Pseudomonadales > Pseudomonadaceae > Pseudomonas > Pseudomonas sp. UTLPPB19802. The sequence goes on along the minus strand of NZ_AP048545.1, from coordinate 1,802,383 downwards.
CATCGCCCAGCTCGTCGAACAGCACTTCAAGCACGCCCGGCTCCTTCGACAGCGAGCGCAGCACATCCAGGCACTGCACGTTGCCGGAACCTTCCCAGGTCGAGTTCACCGGTGCTTCGCGGTACAAACGCGGCAGAATGCTGTCTTCCACGTAGCCGGCACCGCCCATGCATTCGGCTGCCTCGTTGATCATCGCCGGCGCCCGTTTGCAGATCCAGTACTTGCCCACCGCCGTCACCAGCCGGGCGAACCGCGCTTCGCGTTCGTCGCCCAGATGGTCCAGTGCCTGGCCCATGCGCAGGCTCAGGGCCAGCGCCGCTTCGCTTTCCAGGGCCAGGTCCGCGAGCACGTTCTGCATCAGCGGCTGCTCGCTCAGCAGGCGTCCACCAACACGCCGGTGCGCACAGTGATGGCTGGCCTGGGTCAGGGCCTGGCGCATCAGGGCACTGGAGCCGACCATGCAATCGAAACGAGTCATCGCCACCATCTCGATGATGGTTGGCACGCCACGCCCCTCCTCTCCAATCATCCAGGCCAGGGCGCCACGGAACTCCACTTCGCTTGAGGCATTGGAGCAATTACCCAGCTTGTTTTTCAGGCGCTGGATGTAGAACTGGTTGCGGCTGTCGTCCGGGCGATGTCGCGGCAGCAGGAAGCAGGTCAAGCCCTTGTCGGTCTGGGCCAAGGTGAGGAAGGCGTCGCACATCGGCGCTGAACAGAACCACTTGTGCCCCACCAGCTCATAGGGCTGGCCGGGGCCACCGGCGCCCACCGGATAGGCTCGGGTGGTGTTGGCACGAACATCGGTGCCGCCCTGCTTTTCGGTCATGGCCATGCCGATGGTGGCGCCGCTCTTGTGGGCGATGCCGACATTGCGTGGATCGTATCGGGTACTGAGGATCTTCGGCAGCCATTGCCCGGCGATGTCCGCCTGCAGTTTCAAGGCCGGTACACAGGCGAAGGTCATCGTCAGCGGACAACCGCTGCCGGCCTCGGCCTGGCTGTGCAGGTAGGTCATCGCCGCGCGGGCGACATGAGCGCCGTCCCGTGGATCGGTCCAGGGCAACGAGGGCAGGCCGTGTTCGATGGCGGTACGCATCAGCTCGTGGTAGGCCGGGTGAAACTCCACCAGGTCCTGGCGATGACCGTAGCGATCATGGCTGATGAACACCGGCTTGTTCTGGTTGGCCAGAAACCCCGCCTCCATCAGCGGCCCACCGGCCAGCGCACCATAGTCGTCAATGCGTGCCTGGGCCCATCCTGCGCCGAAGCGCTGCGACCATTCCTGCAATGGCAGGTCGATACGATAGAGGTTGGCTCCCTCGAGCGAGGGCGGCTGGTTGGTAACCTCATGGGTTTCGGCGTACTGATGGAGATTCATCGGGCAAGCTCCTGCAGGAAGTACCTGGAAGCCCAGTGAATCACGCACTCCCCTGGGAAAAAAGCGACATATACGCCTAAATGCCGGCGCTTTCACCCTCTACCTGATTCAGCAGCCGCCGCCCCAGCACGCTCTGCAGTTCCTCGAAACGCACCGGCTTGTGCAGGTAGTCGGTGACACCAGCGGCCCGGCAACGCTCATGCTCCACGCCATTGACCAGGCCGGTCAGCGCGAGGATCGGCACCGCCGTGCTGCGCAACTGCTCGCACAATACCGCCGCCCCCTGCTGGTCGGCAGTGCCATCGAGCAGCAGCGCATCGACGTGCTCCAGGCCCGGGGTTTCAAGGGCTGCCCGCGGGTCATTGGCGGTCAGCACCCGGTAGCCGAGCTTGAGCAACATGCCCCTGACCACCAATTGGCTGACTTCGTTGCCGTCCACCAGCAATACCGTGCAGGCCTGCGGCTTGCGTGGTGTCGACAGCGAACGGGAAGGCCGCGGCGTCGGCACCTCCAGATCGACTTCGATCTGGAAGCGGCTGCCCATCCCCGGCTCGGACTGGTGCGTCATGCGCCCAGCGAGCAATTCGACCAGTTGCCGACAGATCGCCAGGCCAATCCCCAGGCCACCATATTCACGGGTCATCGAGCCATCGAGCTGGAAGAACCGCTGATACAGCGTGGCCTCGTCCAGATGGGTAAAACCGATCCCGCTATCGATCACGGCGAAGGACAGGGTCAGGTGACCCGGCTCGGCCGAGTGCCCGACCACCCGCAACACCAGCCCGCCCTCGCGGGTGAACTTGATGGCGTTGTCCACCAGGCACTCCAGGCACTGGAGAATCTTCGGCGCGTCGCCATGGAGGCTGTCGGGCAGTTCCTCGGCCACCTCGATAGCAAAGTGCAACCCCTTGTTCAGCACGTTCCCGGAGAACTGCTCCTGCAAGCCATTGAGCAGGCCACGCAGACTGAAGCTCTGCGGATAGACCTTCAGCCGTCCGGCCTGCAATTCGGTCAGGGTGAGCAGGCCATTGACCATGCGCATCATGTCCCGTGCCGAACCGGAGGCGGTCTGCTGGTACTGATCCAGTTCCGGGCTGAGCGCGACGGTCTGCATCAGCTCCAGCGAGCCGATCACGCCGTTCATCGGTGTGCGCAGTTCATGGGTGACCGTCGCCAGGAACTCATCCTTCAGGCGATTACTGTTGGCCAGCTCACGGTTCAGCACTTCCAGTTTCTGCCCGGACTCCAGCAGCGTCTGGGCCTGCTGTTCGCGCATGGCGTTGATCCGATCGGCCAGGGCCAGCGACAGCAGGCCCACCTCCAGGGCCGAGCCGATCTGGCTGGCGTACATGGTCAGGAACATGTTCGGCAGGTAGCCCAGCACCATCAGGGTATTGATCAGCCCACCCAGCAGGAAGGCCGACCAGGCGATGATGAAATAGCGTGCCACCCGCTGGCCACGGTACCAGGCACGGGCACCGGCGAAGAAAATGGTCACGGTGAAGGCCAGGGCCAGCGCTGTTGCCAGGCGCAGGGCCAATCCATAGCTGGTCATCAGCGACAGCACCATGACCAGTGCGCCGACAGCCATCAACAGCAGCAACAGGCGATCCAGCCAGCGGCCATGGGTCGCCGTATCGAGGAAACTGCGGGTGAACTGGCAACCGAAGAAACCCGCCGAACCGATCAGGAACGGCGTCGCGGCATTGGCCCACCAGGGGTTGTTCGGCCAGAAGTACTGGACTGCCGCCCCATTGACCGACAACTGGTAAAAACCGAACGAGGCGATATAGAAGATGTAGTACAGGTAGCTGGTGTCGCGCACGCTGAGGTAGATGAACAGGTTGTAGACCAGCATCCCCAGCAGCACGCCATAGATCAGCCCGAGCACATACAGCCGCACCGGCTGGTCTTCCAGGTAGGCCTGCGCCGACCACAGGCTCAGCGGAGCCTGGACCGAACCGGCGGTCTGCAGGCGCAGGTAGACCGTCTTGCTTTCGTTGGGGGCGAAATCCAGTTCGAACAGGTAGTTGTTCTGCTTGATCGGCCGGCTGGCAAAGGGCAACTCGTCACCCGTACGCTGGTTCAGGCGATATTCGCCGTCGGCGTCAGGCAGGTAGAGGTCGATATGGTCCATCGGCGGGTAGGCCATTTCCAGCAGCCAGGTCCGTCGGACATCGGGATTTTTCGGTTTGTAGGTCAGGTCGACCTTGAGCCAGAACGCCGATTGCGAGTAACCCGCATTGAGTGCGTCCTTGTCGTGGGGGCGAAAGTGACTGCCCATGGCAGGCGAAGCGATATCCGCGATAGCGGCCTGACCGCTCACGTCCTCGAATACCTGCATGACCCGGCCCAGGGGCAAGCTCTGAGTGGATTCATCAAACTCGACTGCGCTCGCCATCAGCGGCAGCCAGCTCAACAACATCATCAGCAAATAGCGCATACAGCCCCAGCATAGCCATTCCGGTCGCGTCAGGAGCCCCCATTCCCTTGAGACGACGTGATGCCGCATAGCCTGTTATTCGTTTGGATCCACTCTAGCATAGCCACTGACGGCTAAAAAACACCATTGAAATATTTGATGAAATGGCTCTAGAACGGGCTTTTCAGCGACTCAATCGCATTTATGAGTACCCGCTATCGGCCGTAGCGGACAAACCTTCAGGGCAAAAACGCAACGCGGCGTCGACGATTCCGAAAAAACCGATTGGTGGTAAGCTCGCGCCCCATGAATATCTACAGCTCTCGTCCCGTTGTTCTCTGCCTCTCCGGACACGACCCCAGTGGCGGTGCCGGCCTCCAGGCGGATATCGAAGCCCTGCTCGCCCAGGGCTGTCATGCAGCTCCGGCTGTCACCGCGCTGACTGTGCAGGACACGGTAAATGTCAGCGATTTCCGCGTGCTCGATCGCGAGTGGGTGTTGGCCCAGGCCAATGCGGTGCTCAACGACTCGACGGTCGCGGCGGTCAAGCTGGGCATGCTCGGTTCCCTGGAAATGGTCGACACGGTGGTCGAACTGCTCCAGGCGCACCCGCACCTGCCGATGGTCTGCGACCCGGTGCTGCGCGCTGGCGGCGGCGGCCGGCTGGGCAAGGACGAGGTCGGCTACGCCATGCGCGAGCGGCTGCTGCCACTGGCGAAGATCGCCACCCCCAACCTCCCGGAAGCCCGTATCCTGGCCGAACTGCCCGAAGGCAGCGCCGATGAATGCGCACAGAAGCTCCTGCCGTACTGCCAGTACCTGCTGATCACCGGCGGCCATGGCGACGAAGAGGAAATTCACAATCGCCTGTACGGTCGCGACGGCAGCCGCCAGACCTTCAAGTGCCAGCGCCTGCCCGGCAGCTATCATGGTTCGGGTTGCACCCTGGCGAGTGCCCTCGCCGGTCGCCTGGCCCAGGGCGAGCAGCTGGTCAGTGCCGTCAAGTCGGCGCTGGACTACACCTGGCGCACCCTGCGCGACGCCGAACAGCTGGGCAAGGGACAATTCGTACCACGCCGCCTGCCGCTGGACTTCTGCTCTTGATGTGCCACCCGTAACGCCTTGAGGCCGAACCGATGAAACTACGTGGCCTGTATGCCATCACCGACAGCCAACTGCTGGCCGGCAAGTTCCTCGCCTATGTCGAGGCCGCACTGGAAGGTGGCGTGACGCTGCTGCAGTACCGCGACAAGAGTACCGACGAGGCCCGCCGACTGCGCGAGGCCGAGACACTGCTCAGGCTCTGCGAGCGCTACAAGACCCGGCTGATCATCAACGACGACGCCGAACTCGCCGCACGCCTCGGGGTTGGCGTGCACCTTGGGCAGACCGACGGCCCGCTGACCCCGGCCCGCGCCCTGCTCGGCAGCCAGGCCATCATCGGTTCCACCTGCCACGCGCAACTGGAACTGGCCGAACAGGCGGCCAGGGAAGGCGCCAGCTACGTCGCCTTCGGGCGCTTCTTCAATTCCAACACCAAGCCCGGTGCACCGGCGGCCGATATCGCCTTGCTCGAACGGGCACGCCCTGCGCTGCACCTGCCGATCTGCGTAATCGGTGGCATCACCCTCGACAACGCCGCACCGCTGGTCGCCCATGGTGCCGACCTGCTGGCGGTGATCCACGGCCTGTTCGGCGCCGAAAGCGCCCAGGAAGTGACGCGCCGCGCGCGCGCCTTCAATGCCCTCTTCACTTCATGACTTTTGAGAGCCCGACCATGTCTCGTTCCGAAACGCTGTTTGCCAATGCCCAGAAACACATTCCCGGTGGCGTGAACTCGCCCGTTCGGGCGTTCAAGAGCGTCGGCGGCACCCCGCTGTTCTTCAAGCATGCCGAAGGCGCCTACGTCACCGATGAAGACGACAAGCGCTATGTCGACTACGTCGGTTCCTGGGGCCCGATGATCCTCGGCCACAGCCACCCGGACGTGCTCGATGCGGTACGCAAGCAGCTGGAGCACGGCCTGTCCTATGGCGCGCCGACCGCCATGGAAACCGAAATGGCCGACCTGGTCTGCTCGATCGTGCCGTCGATGGAAATGGTGCGCATGGTCAGCTCCGGCACCGAGGCGACCATGAGCGCCATCCGCCTGGCCCGTGGCTACACCGGCCGCGACAGCATCATCAAGTTCGAAGGCTGCTACCACGGCCACTCCGACAGCCTGCTGGTCAAGGCCGGTTCCGGCGCGCTGACCCAGGGCGTACCGAGTTCGGCCGGCGTGCCGGCGGCATTCGCCAAGCACACCCTGACCCTGCCGTTCAACGACATCGACGCCGTGGCGAAGATGCTCGGCGAAGTCGGCCAGGAAGTCGCCTGCATCATCGTCGAGCCGGTGGCCGGCAACATGAACTGCGTCCCGCCGGCCCCCGGTTTCCTTGAAGGCCTGCGCAGCCTGTGCGACCAGCACGGCGTGGTGCTGATCTTCGACGAAGTGATGACCGGCTTCCGCGTCGCCCTCGGCGGCGCCCAGGCCCACTACGGCGTGACCCCGGACCTGAGCACCTTCGGCAAGATCATTGGTGGCGGCATGCCAGTCGGCTGCTTCGGCGGCAAGCGCGAGATCATGTCGCGCATCGCCCCGCTGGGCCCGGTCTACCAGGCTGGCACCCTGTCCGGCAACCCGCTGGCCATGGCCGCCGGCCTGACCACCCTGCGCCTGATCAGCCGCCCGGGCTTCCACGCCGAGCTGACCGACTACACCACCCGCCTGCTCGACGGCCTGCAGCAGCGCGCCGATGCCGCCGGCATCCCGTTCGTCACCACCCAGGCCGGCGGCATGTTCGGCCTGTACTTCAGCGGTGCCGACGACATCGTCACCTTCGATGACGTGATGGCCAGTGATGCCGAGCGTTTCAAGCGCTTCTTCCACCTGATGCTTGAAGGTGGCGTGTACCTGGCGCCGAGCGCCTTCGAAGCCGGCTTCACCTCGATTGCCCACGGCGAGACCGAGCTGAAACTGACCCTGGATGCCGCCGAACGCGCCTTCGCCGCGTTGAAATAAGCAACACGTTCAGTGACAGATCCGACGCCGGGTGCAACCGGCGTCGACTTTCCTGCCTAAACTTTCCGTATTTCCTCCCGTCATCCCATCCATTACCTGCAAAACCAGGCCATATAACGCCCGCGCAGCAGAAAAACGAGTAAAGACTTTGTAAGGTGGCCCCCGCTTATTTCATAATGCGCGCCATACACATCCCCTGGCCGGGTACGCCCGCCCTTCAGAGGTACGTCGATTCCCATGAACCGCACCGGCCGCGCCCTTTCACTGGGCTGCCTGTTGCTCCTTCAGCCGCTGCTGGCACATGCAGGCGGTAACTCGTTGTTGATCCCGGCGATGGGGCGTTGCACCCTCAATACCCAGCCGCAGGATCTCGCCGAGGCCCTGAGCGCCTGCGAACAGGCAGCCAAGGGCGGGGATGCAGAAGCGCAATACGAGCTGGGCGAGTTCTATTACGACGGCAAGAACACCCCACGCGATTTCAACAAGGCCCTGAGCAGCTTCGAACAGGCCTCGCTACAAGGCCACGCCCAGGCACAGTTCCAGCTCGGTACCATGTTCTACAAGGGCGAGGGCGTACCGGCCAACAATGTCCAGGCCTATATCGTGCTGAAGATGGCGGCGGTCAACGGTGCCGAGGACGCGCTGGATGTCGCCGACGAAGTCGCCGCGCAGATGCCGCGGGACGAACTGGAGATGGCGACCCAGGTACTGGGACAGATCTTCCGCAAGTACCTGCTGGAATTGCAGACCGCGGACGGGCGCACGCCCTTCTCACCGCTGCCCTGACCCCTTGCTGGCGATAGCGACCTATCAGCCAGAATCCTTGCCGACTGACACGACGCCATCGCCAGCAAGCCGGCTCCCACAGCTGTGCGCGTCAGATCCGGGTCACTTCTCCGGCATCGGCATCGGAAACGGCGTGACATTCCCCATGCCCCGCGCCTCGCTGATCTTCGGCGTGCCCAGGCGCTCGACCTCATCGATCCGCACGATCGAATGCATTGGCACGAAGCTGCGCAACACACCTTCGAACTGTGCCTTGAGCTTTTCCTCGCCCGGATCGACCACCAGTTGCGTGCGCTCGCCAAAGACGAACTCTTCGACCTCCAGGAACCCCCACAGGTCGCTCTGGTAGATCTGCTTGGCGTACATCTCGAACACCTGGCCCTGGTTGAGGAAAATCACCTTGTAGATCGGGGTTTCACGTTTGCTCATGGTGGGCGGACAACACATCGGGGCTATGGAAAGAGGGCGCGAACTATAGCATAGCCGCCAGACGCGCAACGCTAGGAAGCGACCGCGATGACCCTTATAATGCGCGGTTCTTTGAACCACTTGATGACCCCAGCCCATGGCCAAGAAGCTCTATATCGAAACCCACGGTTGCCAGATGAACGAGTACGACAGCTCGCGCATGGTCGACCTGCTGGGCGAACATCAGGCCCTGGAAGTCACCGCCCGCGCCGAAGACGCGGACGTCATCCTGCTCAACACCTGCTCGATCCGCGAGCGCGCCCAGGACCGGGTCTACTCCCAGTTGGGCCGCTGGCGTGAACTCAAGGAAGGCAATCCGGACATGGTGATCGCCGTCGGTGGCTGCGTGGCCAGCCAGGAAGGCGAGGCGATCCGCAAGCGCGCGCCGTATGTCGACGTGGTTTTCGGCCCGCAGACCCTGCACCGCCTGCCGGAAATGATCGACGCCGCGCGTATCACCCGACTGCCCCAGGTGGACATCTCGTTCCCGGAGATCGAAAAGTTCGACCACCTGCCCGAACCACGCATCGACGGCCCCAGCGCCTATGTCTCGGTGATGGAAGGCTGCAGCAAGTACTGCACGTTCTGCGTGGTGCCCTACACCCGTGGCGAGGAGGTCAGCCGGCCGTTCGACGATGTGATCGGCGAAATCATCCACCTGGCCGAAAACGGCGTACGTGAAGTGACGCTGCTGGGGCAGAACGTCAACGGCTATCGCGGCACCACCCATGATGGCCGCCTGGCGGACCTGGCGGAGCTGATCCGGGTGGTGGCGGCTGTCGATGGCATCGAACGCATTCGCTACACCACCTCGCACCCGCTGGAGTTTTCCGACAGCCTGATCCAGGCCCACGCCGAGGTACCGGAGCTGGTCAAGCACCTGCACCTGCCGGTGCAGTCGGGTTCGGACCGGGTCCTGGCCGCGATGAAACGCAACCACACCGCCCTGGAGTACAAGTCCAAGCTGCGCAAACTGCGCGCCGCCGTGCCGGGCATCTGCATCAGTTCGGACTTCATCGTCGGCTTCCCCGGGGAGACCGAGAAGGACTTCCAGCAGACCATGAAGCTGATCGAAGACGTCGGCTTCGACTTCTCCTATTCCTTCGTCTACAGCCAGCGCCCCGGCACCCCGGCGGCAGACCTGGCGGACGATACTCCGGAAGAGCTGAAGAAAGAGCGTCTGAATGCCTTGCAGCATCGCCTGAACCAGCAAGGCTTCGAGATCAGCCGACAGATGGTCGGCTCGACCCAGCGCATCCTGGTGACCGACTACTCGAAAAAGGACCCTGGCGAACTGCAGGGGCGCACCGAGAATAACCGTATCGTCAACTTCCGCTGCGACAATCCGCAGTTGATCGGCCAGTTCGTCGACGTCCACATCGATTCCGCACAGCCGCACTCGCTGCGCGGCTCGATGTTGCAGTAGCATCACCACGATCGATGAACCATCCCCTGTGGCGAGCGGGCTTGCCCGCGTTGGGGCGCAAGGCGCCCCCAAAACCGATCACCGCGACCCGCCAGGCAAACCGCGGCGCATGGCTTTGCGGCCGCCTGGCAGCCGAACTGAGGCTGGCCCCCTCGCCACACAGGGTGAACGGCGTAAACAGGCAGGGACATCTGTCAGACAGAAGCGCTTTCGTCCCCAGGCTGCTAGCGTTATCCTTGAATTCATCTCCATTGCCGTCGGGCGGCTGATAAACAACCTTGAACGCACCCATAGAACCCCATCGTTTCATCCTCGAACCCTTCGAGGCCCATCGCTTCGCCAATCTGTGCGGGCAGTTCGACGAGCATTTGCGTCTGATCGAACAGCGCCTGGCGATCCAGATCCGCAACCGCGGCAATCAGTTCGAACTGATCGGCGAACCCAAGCTCACCACTTCCGCAGAACAACTGCTGCGCCGCCTGTACCGGGAAACCAAGGGTACCGAGCTGTCTCCGGACATGGTCCACCTGTTCCTGCAGGAGTCCACCGCCAACGACCTGGAAAACAATCCGGTCGCCGACGCCTCGGTGGCCCTGCGCACCAAAAAGGGCATGATTCGCCCGCGCGGGCTGAACCAGCAGCGCTACGTGAAGGAAGTGCTGGGCAACGACATCAACTTCGGCATCGGCCCGGCAGGTACCGGCAAGACCTACCTGGCGGTGGCCTGCGCCGTGGATGCCCTGGAGCGCGAACAGGTGCGGCGGATCCTGCTGGTGCGGCCCGCGGTCGAAGCCGGCGAGAAACTCGGCTTCCTGCCGGGCGACCTGGCCCAGAAGATCGACCCGTACCTGCGCCCGCTGTACGACGCACTCTATGAAATGCTCGGCTTCGAGTACGTCGCCAAGCTGATCGAGCGCCAGGTGATCGAGATCGCCCCGCTGGCCTACATGCGCGGTCGCACGCTGAACAACAGCTTCATCATCCTCGACGAAAGCCAGAACACCACCGTCGAACAGATGAAAATGTTCCTGACCCGGATCGGCTTCGGCTCCACCGCCGTGATCACCGGCGACATCACCCAGGTCGACCTGCCACGCGGCACCAAGTCCGGCCTGGCCCATGTCATCGAAGTGCTGAAGGACGTGCCGGGTATCAGCTTCACCCACTTCCAGCCCAAGGACGTGGTGCGCCATCCGCTGGTGCAGCGCATCGTCGAGGCCTACGAGCGCTTCGAGAAGCGTCCGGTCGAGACCGCTGCGACCAAGGACAGCCAAGCCGATGCTTGAACTCGACCTGCAACTGGCCAGCGAAGCGCCAGCCCCGAGCGAAGCCGACTTCCGCACCTGGTGCGCACTGGCCTTGCGCCAGCGCAGCGCCGACTCGGAGCTGACCATCCGCCTGGTCGACGAGGCCGAGGGCCGCGAACTGAACCATACCTGGCGACAGAAGGACTACGCGACCAACGTGTTGTCCTTCCCCGCCGACGTACCGGACGAACTGCTGGATATTCCCTTGCTGGGGGATCTGGTCATCTGCGTTCCGGTGGTCGCCCGCGAGGCGGCCGAGCAAGGCAAGACACTGGAGGCCCACTGGGCCCACCTGGTCATTCACGGCTGCCTGCATCTGTTGGGTTACGACCATATCGATGACGAGGAAGCCGAGGAAATGGAAGCGCTGGAACGAGAGTTGCTTGCTGAACTGGGTCATCCTGACCCTTATGCCGATGACGAAAACTGATCAACAAACCTTTGATCAACAAACCAAGGGAAACGAGTAGATCGCTATGAGCGAAGACCGATCGAGCAACGGGCAGAAGTCCTGGCTGGGTAAGCTGACCCAGGCTTTTGCCCATGAGCCGAAAAACCGCCAGGAGCTGCTGGAGCTGCTGCGCGAAGCCCACCAGAACAAATTGCTGGACAGCGAAGCGCTGGCCATCGTCGAAGGCGCCATCCAGGTAGCCGACCTGCAAGTACGCGACATCATGGTCCCGCGCTCGCAGATGATCAGCATCAAGGCGACCCAGACACCCCGCGAATTCCTTCCCGCCGTCATCGATGCCGCCCACTCGCGCTACCCGGTGATCGGCGAGAGCCACGACGACGTCATGGGCGTCCTGCTGGCCAAGGACCTGCTGCCGTTGATCCTCAAGGAGAACGGCGACGGCTTCAATATCAAGGACCTGCTGCGCCCGGCGACCTTTGTCCCCGAGTCCAAGCGACTGAACGTGCTACTGCGCGAGTTCCGCGCCAACCACAACCACATGGCCATCGTGATCGACGAATACGGCGGCGTGGCGGGCCTGGTGACCATCGAGGACGTGCTGGAGCAGATCGTCGGCGATATCGAGGACGAGCATGATGTCGAGGAAGACAGCTACATCAAGCCGCTGCCCAGCGGTGACTTCCTGGTCAAGGCGCTGACGCCGATCGAGAACTTCAACGAGTTCTTCGACAGCGAATTCTCCGACGACGAGTTCGACACCGTTGGCGGGCTGGTGATGAGCGCGTTCGGCCATTTGCCAAAGCGTAATGAAACCACCGAGATTGGCGCGTATCGTTTCCGTATCCTGAATGCCGACAGCCGTCGGATTCACTTGATCCGACTGACGCCCATCAACCGCTAAGGACCGAAGCTCCCTATGCTGCGCTTAACCCGTCCCGGCTGGCCCGGTAACCTGCTGGCCGTGGTGGCTGGCGCGCTGACTACCCTGGCCCTGGCGCCGTTCGATATCTGGCCGCTGGCGCTGCTGGCGGTGGGCCTGTTCTACGCAGGCCTGCGCGAACTGACGCCACGCCAGGCGCTATGGCGCGGCTGGAGTTTCGGTTTCGGCCTGTTCGGCGCCGGCACCAGCTGGATCTACGTGAGCATCCATACCTACGGCGGCGCCTCGGTGCTGCTGGCAGGCCTGCTGATGCTGGCGTTCATCGCCGCCATCGCCTGGTTCTTCGCCCTGCCCGCCTGGCTCTGGGCCCGCTGGATACGCCGCAATGAAGCGCCGCTGGCCGACGCGCTGGCCTTCGCCGCACTGTGGGTCGCACAGGAAGCCTTTCGCGGCTGGTTCCTGACCGGTTTCCCATGGCTTTATTCCGGCTACAGCCAGCTGAACGGCCCATTGGCCGGCCTCGCCCCGCTGGGCGGGATCTGGCTGATTTCCTTCGCCCTGGCCCTGACCGCCGCCCTCCTGTACAACGCCCGGCGCCTGCTCAGGGGCGGTCGCAAGGCGTTCATCGCCGCCGGCGTGGTATTGCTGGTCGGCCCATGGGCCATTGGCCTGGCACTCAAACACCACGCCTGGACCAGTCCGGCAGGCGAACCGCTGAGTGTCGCCGCCATCCAGGGCAATATCGAACAGAGCATGAAGTGGGACCCGGCACAGCTCAACGCACAGTTGGCGCTGTACCGCGACATGAGCTTCAGTTCCAGGCGGGTCGACCTGCTGGTGTGGCCGGAGACGGCTGTTCCGGTCCTGAAGGAATCTGCCGAAGGCTACCTGTCGATGATGAGCAATTTTGCCGCCGACCGGCATTCGGCGCTGATCACCGGCGTGCCGATTCGCCAAGTGGTGCATAACGAGAAACGCTATTTCAACGGCATCGTCGCGGTCGGCGAAGGCGACGGGATCTACCTGAAGCAGAAACTGGTGCCGTTTGGCGAGTACGTCCCCCTGCAGGATCTGCTGCGCGGGCTGATCGAGTTCTTCGACCTGCCGATGTCCGATTTCGCTCGTGGCCCGGCTGACCAGCCGCTATTGCAGGCCAAGGGCTATCAGATCGCGCCGTTCATCTGCTACGAAGTGGTCTACCCGGAATTCGCCGCCAGCCTCTCGGCGCGCAGCGACCTGCTGCTGACCATCAGCAACGACACCTGGTTCGGCACCTCCATCGGCCCGCTGCAGCACCTGCAGATGGCGCAGATGCGCGCCCTGGAAGCCGGGCGCTGGATGATCCGCGCCACCAACAACGGAGTGACCGGGCTGATCGATCCGTTCGGCCGGATCACCACGCAGATTCCGCAGTTCGAGCGCGGTATCCTGTATGGCGAAGTGGTGCCGATGCACAACCTGACGCCGTACCTGCATTGGCGTTCGTGGCCGTTGATCATCCTGTGCGGTCTGCTGTTCGGCTGGGCGCTGCTGGCGAGTCGGATTGCCAAGACGGTCTGAAGGCACCTCGCCCCCTCCCGACGCCGAACCGACTTTCCAGGGCGAGCGGGCCTTTTGGGGTGAACAGGCGTCTCGAGGTGAAGAGGCTTCCAGTGGCGAGCGGGCTTGCCCGCGCTGGGCTGCCAGGCAGCCCTGAAGCCTGCCGACTCGTTGTACCTGATGCAAAGCGCTCGCTGGTTTTGGGGCCGTTTCACGCCCCAGCGCGGGCAAGCCCGCTCGCCACGATACCCACGCGGGCATGCTCCATGGCCTGGACAGGCAGAAGCCGGCTCAGTAGAAAATCCTGTAGCCCACCTGCCCCACCGCCTCATTGATCAATTGCCCGCTGCGCCAGATCGCCTTGAACTCCGGCAGCCAGCCGCCCAGCGGACTGGCGTTGTCCCGCCCCAGGAAACCCATCGGCGCTGGCACTACGCTGAAACCGGCCCGTTCAAAGCTCCACACCGCCCGCGGCATATGCGCCGCATGGGTAACCACCACCACCCGCTTGATCCCCAACGGCGCCAACAGCTCATGGCTGAACAGGGCATTTTCCCAGGTCGTGGTGCTGCGCTCCTCAAGCCAGCGCACCGTCACCCCGGAATCGTCACGCATCGACTCGGCCATCAACGCTGCCTCGCTGGGCGGCGTACCGTAATGCAGGCCGCCGCTGGTCAGCACCGGCAAGCCCGAGGCCTTGGCCAGCCGGGCCGCATAACGCTGGCGCTCGAGGCCGATGCCGGTCGGCTGGTCGCTGCCCCAGGCCGGGTCACCCCGCTCGCGCCCCGAGCCGAGCACGACAATGGCATCGGCACGCTGTGCCAGCCCGGCCCACTCGCCCTGCTCCAGTGGCGGCACGGTCTCCAGCGCCCGCGCGGACCACTCGACCACCACCGGCAGGCTGATCAGCCAGAATCCGCCAAAACCCAGGGTGAAACACAGCGCCGCCAGGCGAGGACGGCTGCGTCGCAGCCACCAGGCAAGCGCCAGCAACAGCAGGAACAGGCCGGGTGGCAGGAGTAGTTGTTTTAGGATGTAGCGAACGGGCATCGGGCACCTCCAGAAGATGCCCGAAGCCTAAGTGCATAAGGATCAATCAACAACCTTGCAAATCCCTGGCTCGGTGAACGAACCAGGTCCATGACAGACAACAGGATGCAGCCGGGCGGACCTCACTTGGCCCGAAATGACTTGAAACGCGCCGCATACAGCTTCGGCGCCCTGTCCTTCAACCAGATGATCTCGGCCGAACGTGTCCCGTACCCCTGGGGTGGCACCGCTGCCTCTGGCGTGGGTGCGCCGCGACCGCTCAGGTCCAGATAGGCCCTGATCAGTTCGAACTCGGCGCTGCTCAAGCCACGCAGCTCCAGCTCGGCAGGCCGCTCGTCACGCAGGCGGACCGCCGTCCTTGCCGCATCCAGGGCCAGCCCCAGACGCGTGATCAGACGCTCGTACAACTCGGGATCAGTTACATTTCGCTGCGACTCCACCATCCGCTCACCTCATAGAAGACAAGTATCACTTCCCCCTCTATGAGCTTAGCGGCGCACGGCCAACCGGCCCGGCGCCGCGACCAACGGCCTTGGTCACGCAATCAGGGTTTCCCTCGGTAGAGCGGCCTCATGTATGCTACGGGGCTTCCTGTAACTCCACTTCCAGCAGCACCGGCACGGTGCGTTGAAGAGGATTGGGCCACCCTTTCCAGAACAAGTAGCCATGCACGAACACTATCAGCCCCGAGAAATCGAAAATGCCGCCCAATCGTTCTGGGATGAGCAGAAGTCCTTTGAAGTCAGTGAACAGCCAGGCAAGGAAACCTACTACTGCCTGTCGATGTTCCCTTACCCCAGCGGCAAGCTACACATGGGGCATGTGCGCAACTACACCATCGGCGACGTGATCGCCCGCTACCAGCGCATGCAGGGCAAGAACGTCCTGCAACCGATGGGTTGGGATGCCTTCGGCATGCCGGCGGAAAACGCCGCGATGAAGAACAAGGTGGCTCCAGCCAAGTGGACCTACGAAAACATCGCCTACATGAAGAGCCAGCTGCGCAGCCTGGGCCTCGCGGTGGACTGGTCCCGCGAAGTGACCACCTGCAAGCCGGACTACTACCGCTGGGAGCAGTGGCTGTTCACCCGCCTGTTCGAAAAAGGCGTGATCTACCGCAAGAACGGCACCGTGAACTGGGACCCGGTGGACCAGACCGTACTGGCCAACGAGCAGGTGATCGATGGCCGCGGCTGGCGTTCGGGCGCGCTGATCGAGAAGCGCGAAATCCCGATGTACTACTTCAAGATCACCGCCTACGCCGATGAGCTGCTCGAAGGCCTCGACGAACTGCCGGGCTGGCCTGAACAGGTCAAGACCATGCAGCGCAACTGGATCGGCAAGTCCCGTGGAATGGAAGTCCAGTTCCCCTACGACGTCGACTCCATCGGCGAAGCCGGCAAGCTGAAAGTCTTCACCACCCGTCCGGACACCCTGATGGGCGCGACCTATGTCGCCGTGGCCGCCGAACACCCGCTGGCGACCCAGGCCGCCATCAACAACCCTCAATTGCAAGCCTTCATCGCCGAATGCAAGGCCGGCAGCGTCGCCGAAGCCGACGTCGCCACCCAGGAAAAGAAAGGCCTGCCAACCGGCCTGTTCGTCGCGCACCCGCTGACCGGCGAGAAACTGCCGGTGTGGGTCGCCAACTACGTGCTGATGCACTACGGCGACGGCGCCGTAATGGCAGTGCCGGCCCACGACGAGCGTGATTTCGAATTCGCCAGCAAGTACGACCTGCCGATCAAGTCGGTGGTACGCACCAGCTCCGGCGACAGCAACCCTGCCCCATGGCAGGATGCCTACGGCGAACACGGCACCCTGATCAACTCCGGCGAGTTCGACGGCCTGGACTTCGCCGGCGCCTTCGACGCCATCGAAGTCGCGCTGATCAAGAAGGAACTCGGCGCCTCGCGCACCCAGTTCCGCCTGCGCGACTGGGGTATCAGCCGCCAGCGCTACTGGGGTTGCCCGATCCCGATCATCCACTGCGACAGCTGTGGCGACGTGCCAGTACCGGAAGACCAACTGCCCGTCGTGCTGCCGGAAGACGTGGTACCGGACGGCGCCGGTTCGCCGCTGGCACGCATGCCCGAGTTCTACGAGTGCAACTGCCCGAAATGCGGCAAGCCGGCCAAGCGTGAAACCGACACCATGGACACCTTCGTCGAGTCGTCCTGGTACTACGCCCGCTACGCCTCGCCACACTACGAGGGTGGCCTGGTCGACCCGAAAGCCGCCAACCACTGGCTGCCGGTGGACCAGTACATCGGCGGTATCGAACACGCGATCCTGCACCTGCTCTACGCGCGCTTCTTCCACAAGCTGATGCGCGACGAAGGCCTGGTCAACTCGAACGAGCCGTTCAAGAACCTGCTGACCCAGGGCATGGTGATCGCCGAAACCTACTACCGTCGCGAAGCCAACGGTGCCTACACCTGGTTCAACCCGGCAGACGTCGAGCTCGAGCGCGACAGCAAGGCCAAGGTCATCAGCGCCAAGCTGATCTCCGATGGCTTGCCGGTCGAGATCGGCGGCACCGAGAAGATGGCCAAGTCGAAGAACAACGGCGTCGACCCGCAGTCGATGATCGATCAGTTCGGCGCGGACACCTGCCGCCTGTTCATGATGTTCGCCTCGCCACCCGACATGAGCGCGGAATGGTCCGATTCCGGCGTCGAAGGCTCGCACCGCTTCCTCAAGCGCGTCTGGCGCCTGGCGCAAAGCCATGTTGCCCAAGGCCTGCCGGGTAAATTGGACGTTGCCGGCCTGAACGATGAGCAGAAGGCCATTCGCCGCTCGATCCACCTGGCGATCAAGCAGGCCAGCCACGACGTCGGCCAGAATCACAAGTTCAACACCGCCATCGCCCAGGTGATGACACTGATGAACGTGCTGGAAAAGGCTCCGCAAGGTACCGTCCAGGATCGCGCGCTGGTTCAGGAAGGCCTGGAAACCGTGGCCCTGCTGCTCGCGCCGATCACTCCGCACATCTGCCACGAGTTGTGGAGCCAACTGGGTCACGCCGATCCGGTGATCGATGCGCGCTGGCCCGTGCAGGATGACAGCGCCCTGGTCCAGGACAGCCTGGTGCTGGTGATCCAGGTCAACGGCAAGCTGCGCGGCCAGATCGAAATGCCGGCCAGCGCCACCCGCGAGGAAATCGAAGCGGCGGCGCGGGTCAACGAAAACGTACTGCGCTTCATCGATGGCCTGACGATCCGCAAGGTCATCGTCGTGCCCGGCAAGCTGGTCAACATCGTCGCCAGCTAATTGGACCAGGCGCCCGCCATGGCAGGCGCCTTAAAAGATTTCCGGGGCCGCCGTGTCGGCCCACGGTTTCAAGGGGAGCAACAAGATGATCAAACGCAATCTGCTGGTAATGGGCCTTGCAGTGCTGCTCAGCGCATGCGGCTTCCAGCTGCGTGGTACCGGCACCTCTGAACTGACGATCAAGGAATTGTCGCTCAGTGCCCGCAACGCCTATGGGGATACGATCAAGCAACTGACCCAGGTCCTGGAGCACAGCGGTGTCGATGTGCACAAGGGCGCGCCCTACAAGCTGATCCTGACCGACGAACAGGAAACCCAGCGTGCGGCAAGCTACACCGGCTCGGGCCGTAACGCCGAGTACGAACTCAATACCGTGCTGAACTACGAGATTCGTGGTGAAAAGGACCTGCTCCTGACCAGCGGCAAGCTGGAAGCGCAGAAGTACTATGTGCATGACGGCAACAACATCACCGGTGGCGACGCCGAGGCTGGCGAACTGCGCAAGGAAATGCGCCGCGACCTGGTGCAGCAGATGGTCATCCGCCTGCAGATCCTGACGCCCGAGCAACTGGACAGTCTGCAGCAGACCGCCAATGCCAAGGCCAAGGCCGACGCCGATGCCCTGGAGGCCGCACGCAAGTACGAAGCCTCGCAGCCACAGCAATCGCCTCTGGAAGTGCCGAACCAGTAAGCCTTGCGGGGCGCCTCTGGCGCCCCTTGGCCACCCGCCCATGAAACTCGCTCCCGCCCAACTCGCCAAACACCTGCAAGGTGGCCTCGCGCCGGTCTATGTGATCAGCGGCGACGACCCGCTGCTATGCCAGGAAGCCGCCGACGCGATTCGTGCAACCGCGCGCCAGCAAGGCTTCGACGAACGCCAGGTGTTCAGCGCCGACGCCAACTTCGATTGGGGCACCCTGCTGCAAGCTGGTGCGAGCATGTCGCTGTTCGCCGAGAAACGCCTGCTGGAACTGCGCCTGCCCTCCGGCAAGCCGGGCGACAAGGGCGCTGCCGCACTGATGGAATATTGTGCACGGCCGGCCGATGACACCTTGTTGCTGATCAGCCTGCCCAAGCTCGACGGCAGCGCGCAGAAGACCAAGTGGGGCAAGGCGCTGATCGAGGGCCAGCAGACCCAGTTCATTCAGATCTGGCCGGTGGACGCCAACCAGCTGCCACAGTGGATTCGTCAGCGTCTGGCCCAGGCCGGGCTGTCTGCCCAGCAGGATGCAGTGGAACTGATTGCCGCACGGGTTGAGGGCAACCTGCTGGCGGCTGCCCAGGAAATCGAAAAGCTCAAGCTGATGGCCGAGGGTGGGCAGATCACCATCGAAACGGTTCAGGCGGCCGTGGCCGACAGTGCCCGCTTCGATGTATTCGGCCTGGTCGACGCTATACTCAATGGCGAGGCCGCCCACTCCCTGCGCATGCTCGAAGGCTTGCGTGGCGAAGGGGTCGAGCCACCGGTGATTCTCTGGGCCCTGGCCCGTGAGCTGCGGTTGCTGGCCAACCTGTCCCAGCAGTACAGCCAGGGGGTACCACTGGACAAGGCCTTCAGCCAAGCCAAGCCGCCGGTTTGGGACAAGCGCCGACCGCTGATGAGCAAGGCCCTGCAACGGCACTCGGCGCAACGCTGGAGCCAGTTGCTGATGGATGCCCAACGTATCGACGCGCAAATCAAGGGCCAGGCAGCCGGTTCGCCGTGGAGCAGCCTGAGCCGACTCAGCCTACTGATGAGCGGCCAACGTCTGGCATTACCAGCTGAATAACCCCACTGGACAGACGAGCCAGTCTGCCTGATGATTCGCGCTCTACCACCACCCAAGAGTGCACTGCCATGAGCAAGCCGTCCCGGCGCCCCAACAAAGCCAAGTCAATCATCGCCCAGCCACTGTTCCGAAGCCGCCAGGAACAGCCGGCCAAAGGCAAGGGCAGCTACCGTCGCGAAGCCTTCCAGTCTAAAAGCTGGGAGGCTTCTGACTTTCTGGCCGCGTAAAAGTGTCATCACGACCTGTACCCCTCTGGCATGATAAGGTCAGCACCTGATTCGCATTCTTCGGACCCGCGCATGCCCTCTAGTCTCACCCTCGGTTGGCCGTTGCGCCGACTGTTCGCCGCCACCAGCTTCATCCTGCTCGTCGCCTGTGCGGAAAAGCCCACGGCCGCCGACGCCCAGCCGCTGCCGACAGTGCCCGCCGCCCCAGCGCCGACTCCTGCGCCACTGCCTGCTGCAGATACACCATTCATCCAGCCAGCCCAGAGTTTCGAGGAATGGCGATCGGCCTTCCGTATCGAGGCGCTGCGCGCCGGGATCACCGCGAATACCTTCGATAACGCCTTCGCCAATGTCAGCCCCGACATGAGCGTGATCAAGGCCGATCGTAGCCAGCCCGAATTCTCCCGACCCGTATGGGAATACCTCGACGGCGCGCTGTCGGCGACCCGCGTGCGCAAGGGCCAGGCCCTGCTGTTGCAGAACAGCGCCGTGCTGCAAAGCATCGAACAACGTTATGGCGTCGATCGCGAGGCACTGGTGGCCGTCTGGGGCATGGAAAGCAACTTCGGCCAGTTCCAGGGCGACAAGTCGGTGATCCGCTCGCTGGCGACCCTGGCCTACGAAGGCCGCCGTCCGGGCTTCGCCCAAAGCCAATTGCTGGCGGCGCTGCAGATCATCCAGCACGGCGATATCCGCCCGGAGCAGATGCTCGGTTCCTGGGCCGGCGCCATGGGCCAGACCCAGTTCATTCCGACCACCTACAACGCCTACGCGGTGGACTTCGACGGTGATGGTCGCCGGGACATCTGGAACGACTCGGCCGACGCGCTCGCCTCGACCGCCAACTACCTGCAGAGCTCGGGCTGGCAGAAGGGCCAGCCGTGGGGTTTCGAGGTCACGGTGCCGGTCGGCTTCGACTATGCACTGGCCGATGGCGCCATTCGCAAGCCGGTCAGCGAGTGGCTACAGATGGGGGTACAGCTGCCCGCTGGCGTGGCCCTGCCCTATGGCGCCGCGCCACTCTCGGCATCGTTGTTGCTGCCAGCAGGTTACCGCGGACCAGGGTTCCTGATACTCGACAACTTCCGCGCCATCCTCAAGTACAACAACTCGTCGTCCTATGGCCTGGCGGTCGGACTGTTGTCCCAGCGCTTCAACAGCGCGGGCGTGATTCGCGGCAGCTGGCCCAAGGATGACCTGCCGCTCAGCCGCAGCGAACGGATCGAGTTGCAGACACTGCTGAGCAACACGGGCTACGACGCCGGCAATCCTGATGGAATCATTGGCGCCAATACTCGCAAGGCGATTCGTGGCGCACAGCAGTCGTTGGGCTGGCCGGCAGATGGGTACCCGAATCACAAGCTGCTTGAGAGCCTGCGCGAGCGCTAGAGGCGCTTGAGCGCTGGGAGTGGGCCTGTGTGGCGAGCGGGCTTGCCCGCGCTGGGGAGCAACGCTCCCCCAAAACCTGGCATCGTGTGTATCAGGGATAAGGCGGGTGCTTGTTTTACGACTGCTACGCAGCCGAGCGCGGGCAAGCCCGCTCGCCACAAAAGCGAGTTCTCCGCCAATCAGCAATCAGCAATCAGCAATCAGCAATCAGCAATCAGCAAAACCTACAAAAACACCACATCCTGTTCCAGTACCAATTGCCGAGCATCGGCATCCAGGCGTACCCGCGCGCCCAGTGGCAGCGTCAGGTTCGGGTCGCAATGGCCACTGCGCCAGCCAGCCAGTACCGGAATGCCCAATGGACCCAACTCTTGCTTGAGCAGACGGGCCAGCGCCTCGCTATCAACGCCGGCAAAATCCCCCACCAGCACGCCTTTCAGGCCTTCCAGCTTGCCCGCCAGACGCAAATGGGTGAGCAACCGATCCACTCGGTAAAGCGGCTCGTTGACGTCCTCGATCAGCAGGACCACGCCATCGGTGTCGATTTCATAGGGCGTGCCCAGACTGGCGCAAATCAATGTCAGATTGCCACCCTGCAAGCGCCCAGAGGCGCTTCCGGGGGCGAGAGTGGTCAGTGGATAGGCTTTCGGATGCTCGAGCGCGTCACCGGCCGTCAGACGACCACTGAGCAGGCCGAACAGCGAAGACTCGGTCGGAGGCAACTTGCCCTTGAGCAGATCGATATTGAACATCGGGCCGTGGAAGGTCATGAATCCCGCGTAACGAGCGATCGCCAGGTGCAGCGCGGTGATATCGCTGTAGCCAACCAGCAGCTTGGGATTGCGGGCCAGCAGCGGATAATCGATCCGATCCAGTAGCCGTGGGCAGCCGTAACCGCCACGCAGGCAAAGGATGGCGTCGATTTCCGGATCGGAGAAGGCATCATGCAGGTCCTGCAGGCGAACCTCGTCGCTGCCGGCCAGGTAGCCATCCCGTTGCGAGACACCTGGAAAGATCCGCAACCCATAGCCGCGGGAGTTGGCCCATTGCCGGGCCTCGTGAAAGTCGATGGCGACCGGACCGGCCGGGGCGATCAGGCCGATCACCCCGCCACTGGGCAGCGCCGACACCGCGCTTTGTTCCGGGTAGGAGTCCCGCACGGGTCGAAGGCTGCCCATATGCCTTACGAAGCTCCCAGCAGCTCGGCCTTGACCAGCTTGGCCTGTTCGTCGGCGTGGTACGAGGAACGTACCAACGGGCCCGAGGCGATGTTCTTGAAGCCCATTTTGTAGCCTTCCTCGGCGAACCAGGCGAAGGTGTCCGGATGGACGAAACGCTGAACAGGCAAGTGGCTGCGCGACGGCTGCAGGTACTGGCCCAGGGTCAGCATGTCGATGTCGTGCTCGCGCATGCGCTTCATCACTTCGATGACTTCGTCGTCGGTTTCGCCCAGACCGAGCATCAGCCCGGACTTGGTCGGCACGTGCGGCACCATCTGCTTGAAGCGCTGCAGCAGGGTCAGCGACCACTGGTAGTCCGAACCCGGACGCGCGGCCTTGTACAGGCGCGGTACGGTTTCCAGGTTGTGGTTGAACACATCCGGTGGCTCGGCCGCGGTGATTTCCAGGGCGACGTCCATACGGCCACGGTAGTCCGGGACCAGGGTTTCGAGCTGCACGTTCGGCGACAGCTTGCGGATTTCGCGGATACAGTCGGCGAAGTGCTGGGCACCGCCGTCACGCAGGTCGTCGCGGTCCACCGAGGTGATCACCACGTACTTCAGGCGCAGGTCGGCAATCGCCACCGCCAGGTTCATCGGCTCGTCGACGTCCAGGGGCTTCGGCCGGCCGTGGCCGACGTCGCAGAACGGGCAGCGACGGGTGCAGATGTCACCCATGATCATGAAGGTGGCGGTGCCGCCGCTGAAGCATTCGCCCAGGTTCGGGCAGGAGGCTTCTTCGCAGACGCTGTGCAGCTTGTGCTTGCGCAGCAATTGCTTGATGCGGTCGACTTCCGGCGACACCGGGATGCGCACGCGAATCCAGTCCGGTTTCTTCGGCAGTTCGGTAGTCGGGATGATCTTCACCGGAATCCGCGCGACCTTCTCGGCACCGCGCAGCTTGACGCCGGTTTCGACTTTCGCACGGGCCGGGCGCTCGGAAACATCCAGCGTCGGGATCAGGGTTTGCACAGCGTCTTGCGCAGTAGTCATATCAATCGATTCCGCCCGTGAGGGTCGTCTGCTCAGCATAGTCGAGGTGTTTGACGAGCTGCGCACGCAGCCGGGCACTTACCTCGGCAAATTCAATCGGTCCTGCGTGGTCGCGCAGCTGGGTCATCGCCAGCCCCGCATAACCGCAGGGGTTGATCCGTCGGAACGGTGCCAGGTCCATGTCGACGTTCAACGCCAGCCCATGGAAGGAACAACCGTTGCGGATCCGCAGGCCCAGGGAGGCGATTTTCGCGCCATTCACGTAGACCCCGGGTGCGTCGGCCTTGGCCTCGGCCTGCACGCCATACTCGGCAAGCAAGTCGATCAGGCAGCGCTCCATCCGGCTGACCAGTTCGCGCACGCCAAAACCGAGGCGGCGAACGTCCAGCAACAGATAGGCCACCAGTTGGCCAGGTCCATGATAAGTCACTTGGCCGCCGCGATCGACCTTCACTACCGGAATATCACCCGGCAGCAGCAGGTGCTCGGCCTTGCCGGCCTGGCCCTGGGTGAAGACCGGCGGGTGCTGCACCAACCAGATTTCATCGGGAAATTCTTCGGACTTGCGTCCGTCGGTGAATCGCTGCATGGCATGCCAGACCGGCTCGTAAGGCGTCTGGCCGAGCTCGCGAAAGCCCAACATGCCAGCCATCACAGCACCATGTGTACGAAGCCGGTGGCCCGCAACTCGCTGTTGATGTTGTACAACTGGTCCTGGTCGGTGGCCACGATGTGCAGCTGGATGGTGGTGTACTTGCCGTTGCTGCTCTGGCGTTCGTCCACTCGCTGGTCGTTGATCGTTGCGTGCTTGCGGACGATCTCGACAATCTTGTCCTTGTTGCCCACACCCGTGTCACTGATCACCTTGACCGGATAGTCGGTAACCGGGAACTCGATTTTAGGAGCTTTTACTTCAGTGTCTGTCATGACAATAACGGCCTCGTAAGCCCAGGCAACGGACATGCCCCTCGCCCGGGTCAGGCGAGAGGCACGCAAATCGACACTACGTGGTGATAATACTGGCGTCGGCGACGCGTCAGTTGAACATGCCGTAGAAGAACATGCGGATGCTATCCCACAGGCGACGGAAGATACCACCTTCCTCGACCGCGTCCAGCGCGATCAGATCGGTGCTGCGAACCACCTTGTCATCCAGTTTGACTTCCACTTTACCGATCACGTCACCCTTGGCGATCGGGGCGACCAGTTTCGGGTTGATGGTCATGCTGGCGGCGAGCTTTTTCAGCTGGCCTTTAGGCATGGTCATGGTCAGGTCTTCGGCCAGGCCGGCCTTGACTTCGTGGGTGGTGCCCTTCCAGACCGGAGCCTTGGCCAGCTCGGTACCCTTCTGGTAGAAGGTCTGGGTTTCGAAGAAGCGGAAACCGTAGGTCAACAGCTTCTGGGTCTCGGCCGCACGGGCCGATTCGCTGTTGGTGCCGAATACCACTGCGATCAGGCGCTGGCCATCACGCACCGCCGAGGACACCATGCAGTAGCCGGCCTCTTCGGTGTGGCCGGTCTTCAGGCCATCGACGGTCTTGTCACGCCACAGCAACAGGTTGCGGTTAGGCTGCTTGATGCCGTTCCAGAAGAATTCCTTCTGCGAGTAGATGGCGTAGTGCACCGGGTCGACGCGGATGATCGCGCGAGCCAGCAGCGCCATGTCATGGGCCGACGAGTAGTGCTCGGGGTTCGGCAGGCCGGTCGGGTTCATGAAGTGGCTGTTGCTCATGCCAAGATCGCCAGCGGTCTTGTTCATGATGTCGGCGAAGGCATCTTCGCTGCCGGCGATGTGCTCGGACAGCGCCACGCTGGCGTCGTTGCCGGACTGGATGATGATCCCGTGCAGCAGGTCGCTGACGGTGACCTGCGAGCCGACCTTGACGAACATCCGCGAACCGCCGGTACGCCAGGCGTTTTCGCTGATGGTTACAGGGTCGTTCTCGCCGATCTGGCCGCGACGGATCTCCAGGGTGGCGATGTAGGCGGTCATCAGCTTGGTCAGGCTCGCCGGTGGCAGGCGCTGGTCGCCATTGTTCTCGACCAGCACGTTGCCGCTGGCGGCATCCATGAGCACGTAGGACTTGGCGGCAAGTTGCGGCGAAGCCGGCAACGCCATGTCATCGGCAGCCCAGGCGGCGGGCGCAATGATCAACGGCACAAGCAGGCACAAACGTTTGGCAAAGGTGGTGATGTTCATCCGTCTCTCGAAATCGCTAATGGAAACTTGCCCTTGCGGGCAAAACTAATCAGACAGCCAGGGGCTGCCCCGTGTTCGGTTGCTCGCTCCACCACCCTTTCCAGGCTTTTATTATTAAAAGAACCAACAACCAGGACCCGGCTTCAGGCTCTGTACAAAACGTATCTGCGCTTGCCCAGGTTGCATTGAAAACCAGCTGGTTGCTCATTTACTCCAGTAAACGCCGCTTCCTCGCCGGTTTTCGCCTTGCCTGACCTTCACTCGAAAACATTTCTTGCAGAGCCTTGGAAGGCTGCCGAATCCGCCATTTTGCCTGTGTTACTCCGACGTCACCAGACTTGGCGAGCCGAGATTGGCCAGACGGACACTGTTCTGTACCTGCTGGACCTCACCCGGCGTGCCGATCGGCCCCATTCGCACCCGATGCAGTGTCTGCTGGTTGCGCACGATCGAACTGACGAACACCGGTGCCTTGACCATCGTGCTCAGCTTCGACCTGAGCAGTTCGGCAGCGTCCGGGTTCGCGAAGGCGCCCACCTGGAGATACTGGCCAGAGGCTGGTACCGCACCGTTTTTTTTTGCATCGACCTGCGCCTGTACAGGAACAACGTCGGTGGCGTGCTGTTGCGGCGGTGGCGTCCACTGCTCGATGCTGCCAGTGGAGGCCGACAGCGCTGGCGTCGAGGCCTGTGCCACCTGTGGTTCGTTAAGCATCAACGGCGCCGGCCGACCGCGCTGGGCCCACCATTGCTGAGGATCGATGCCTTCGACCTTGACCCGTGCCGTGCCGATCTCGGCATAGCCGAGCTTCTTGGCGGCGGCATAGGACAGGTCGATGATTCGGTCGGAGTAGAACGGCCCGCGGTCGTTGACCCGCAGGATCACGCTGCGGTTGTTGTCCAGGTTGGTCACGCGAACGTAACTGGGCAGCGGCAGGGTCTTATGCGCGGCACTCATGCCGTACAGGTCATACACCTCGCCATTGGCGGTGTTCTGCCCATGGAACTTGGTGCCGTACCAGGACGCGGTACCCTGGGCAACGTAGGTTTTCGAGTCCTGCAGCGGGAAGTAGGTCTTGCCCAGCACCGTGTAGGGGTTGGCCTTGTAGGGCCCCGAGTGCAGGGTCGGGGTGGCGTCGGGAATCCGCGACACATCGACATCCCACCACGGCGCGCCGTCCTTGTGGGCCCGGTTGATGTCCAGGCCGGGCTTGGAACGCACCGCACTGGAAGACGACGACTGGTAGGGCGAGCGGCTGGTCGAGCAGCTGGCAACCAACACTGCCAATGCGGTGTAGGCCAACAGCTTCAGTGGTTTTGAAATCGGCAAAGCCTGCATTACTTGACGCCCCGTGCTTGGACCAACAGGTCAGACAGCTGATGCACGGCCATGGCGTACATTACGCTGCGGTTATAGCGCGTGATCGCATAAAAATTCTTCAGGCCCATCCAGTATTCAGGGCCATTGTCGCCTTCCAGGCGGAACGCCGTCACTGGCATGTCATCGCGCAGCGCATCATGACTCGACCAGCCCAGCGCCCGCAACTCCCCGACGGTCTTCACCGGATCCAGGCCGGGGCTCAAACCCTGGTCGACCTGGTCGCCGCGCACATCGGCACGGCTGACCACCGGCTGCCCAGCCACCCAGCCGTGGCGCTTGAAATAGCTGGCAACGCTACCGATGGCATCATCGGCGTTGGTCCAGATGTTGATGTGGCCGGTGCCGTCGAAATCCACCGCGTAGGCGCGGAAACTGCTCGGCATGAACTGCGGCAGGCCCATCGCCCCCGCATAGGAGCCCTTGAGGCTGAGCGGGTCGAGCTGCTCCTCACGGGCCAGCAGCAGGAACTCGCGCAGTTCCTTGCGGAAGAATTCGGCACGCGGCGGATAGTCGAAGCCCAGGGTCGACAGGGCGTCGATCACCCGGTAGTTGCCGGTATTGCGGCCAAAGAAGGTTTCCACGCCGATGATCGCGACGATCACCTGGGCCGGCACGCCGTATTCCTGCTCGGCGCGAGCCAGGGCCGCCTCATGCTGGCGCCAGAAGTCGACACCACGGGCCACCCGGGCATCGGTGAGGAACATCGGACGGTACTCCTTCCACGGCTTGACCCGCTCGGCCGGCCGGGAAATCGCATCGAGAATGCTCTGCTTGCGTTCGACCTGACGGAATACCTCCATCAGTTGCTCACCGGCGAAGCCATAGTCGCGGGTCATTTCACCGACGAACTCGGCGACCTGCGGCGAGCCTTCGTAATCACCGGCCAGCGCACTCGGCGCAGCCCCCAGGCAGCCGACAAGGCCCATCCAGGGAGCGCATCGAGCCGCCCAGTCGCGCATTACTTGCATTGAACTCTTCACCTTAATCAAA
Source organism: Pseudomonas sp. UTLPPB19802 (assembly GCF_059730225.1). Classification (NCBI taxonomy): domain Bacteria; kingdom Pseudomonadati; phylum Pseudomonadota; class Gammaproteobacteria; order Pseudomonadales; family Pseudomonadaceae; genus Pseudomonas; species Pseudomonas sp. UTLPPB19802. The sequence goes on along the minus strand of NZ_AP048545.1, from coordinate 1,774,208 downwards.
CCTGAGCGATCCACTTACGGTGGGTATGGATCGACATCAAAATCCCAAACGCTGACAGCAGTGTCACCAACGAAGTTCCGCCGTAGCTAATGAATGGCAACGGCACCCCCACCACTGGCAACAGGCCACTAACCATGCCGATGTTGACGAAAACATAGACGAAGAACGTCATGGTCAGGCTGCCCGCGAGCAGCTTGCCAAAAAGGGTCTGGGCCTGGGCGGTGATCACCAGCCCACGACCGATAAGCAGGAGATAGAGCAGCAGCAGGACGCAGATCCCCACCAGGCCGAACTCTTCGCCCATCACCGCGATGATGAAGTCGGTGTGGCTTTCCGGCAGGAAATCCAGGTGCGACTGGGTTCCCAGCAGCCAGCCCTTGCCGAACACGCCGCCGGAACCGATCGCCGCCTTGGACTGGATGATGTTCCAGCCGGTGCCGAGCGGGTCGCTTTCCGGGTCGAGGAAAGTCAGGATCCGCTGCTTCTGGTAGTCGTGCATGATGAAGAACCACATGCCCACCGCCACCGGCACGGCTGCGGCCAGCACGCTGAGAATCCAGCGCCAGCGCAGGCCGCCCATGAACAGCACGAACGCGCCGCCGGCCAGCACCAGCAGCGAGGTGCCGAGGTCGGGCTGGCGCACGATCAGGATGAACGGCACGCCAATCAGCATCAGGCTGATGCCCACATGCTTGAGCTGCGGCGGCAGGGTGCGCTTGGACAGGTACCAGGCGATGGTCGCCGGCATGAGGATCTTCATGAATTCCGACGGCTGGAAGCGGATCACCCCGGGAATGTTGATCCAGCGCGTGGCGCCCATGGCGTTGTGGCCCATGACGTCCACCACCACCAGCAGCATCACCCCCAGCACATACGCCAGCGGCACCCAGCGGGCCATGAACCGAGGCTCGAACTGGGCAATGACAATCATCGACACCAGACCGATACCAAAGGAGGTCGCCTGCTTGATCAGCAGGTCCCAGCTTTTGCCGCTGGCCGAATAAAGAACGAACAGGCTGCCGGCCGCCAGAGTCAGCAGCAGGACCAGCAACGGGCCGTCGATGTGCATGCGCTGCAGCAACGTGGCCCGGCGGCGCATCACATCCTCGCTGGAGAGGATGCGATCGAAATTGGCGATCAAGGCGTAGCCTCCGCTGTAGTAGTGCCCGCATATTCAGGCTTGATCCGGCCATCCGGGCCCAGCAGCCAGGCATCCATCACCTGGCGGACCACCGGCGCCGCGACGCCGGAGCCGGACTCGCCGTTCTCGACCATCACCGCCACGACAATCTTCGGGTTGTTGGCCGGGGCAAAACCGACGAACAGGGCGTGGTCGCGATGACGCTCCAGGACCTTCGAGCGGTCGTATTTTTCGCCCTGCTTGATCGCCACGACCTGGGCCGTGCCACTCTTGCCGGCGATCAGGTACTGCGCGCCGATGGAAGCCTTGCGCGCGGTACCGCGGGCACCATGCATCACCTGTTGCATGCCGTGGTTGACCTTGTCCCAGTCCGACGGATTGCGCAGGACGATATCCGGCATCGGGTCTTCATCCTTGGGTCGCTGGCCTTCGATGGTCTTCGCCAGGTGCGGCCGATTCCATACGCCCTTGTTCGCCACCAGCGCCGTGGCCTGGGCCAGTTGCAGCGGTGTCGCCTGCATGTAGCCCTGGCCGATGCCGAGGATCAAGGTTTCGCCCGGGAACCATGCCTGGCGCCGGGTGGCGCGCTTCCACTCGCGCGACGGCATCAGCCCCGGCGATTCCTCGAACATGTCCAGGGAGACCTTCTGGCCCAGGCCGAACTTGTTCATGTAGCTGGCCAGGCGGTCGATGCCCAGCTTGTGGGCCAGGTCGTAGAAGTAGGTGTCGTTGGACCGCATGATCGCCGTGTCGAGGTCGACCCAGCCGTCACCGGTACGATTCCAGTTGCGATACTTGTGATCGTAGTTCGGCAACTCGTAGTAGCCGGGGTCGAAAACCCGCGTCGAGGCATTGACCACGCCGCTGTCCAGCCCGGCGATCGCCACCGCCGGCTTGATGGTCGAGCCTGGCGGATAGAGGCCACGCAAGACCCGGTTGAACAACGGCCGGTCGATCGAGTCACGCAGTTCGGCGTAGGCCTTGAAGCTGATGCCGGTGACGAACAGGTTGGGGTCGAAGCTCGGCTGGCTGACCATCGCCAGCACCTCGCCAGTGCTCGGATCAAGCGCCACCACCGCGCCACGACGACCACCCAGGGCTTCCTCGGCGGCCTCCTGCAGCTTGATGTCCAGGCTCAGGACGATGTCCTTGCCCGGTACCGGATCGGTGCGCTTGAGCACCCGCAGGATACGCCCGCGGGCGTTGGTCTCGACTTCTTCGTAGCCGACCTGGCCATGCAGCTCGGCTTCATAGAAGCGCTCGATGCCGGTCTTGCCGATGTGGTGGGTGCCGCTGTAGTTCACCGAGTCGAGGACCTTGGCCTCCTTCTCGTTGATCCGTCCCATGTAGCCCACCGAATGGGCGAAGTGCGCCCCCTGTGGATAATGGCGCACCAACTGGGCGACCACCTCGACGCCCGGCAGGCGGAACTGATTCACGGCAACCCGGGCGATCTGCTCTTCGGTGAGTTCGAACAGGATAGGTACCGGCTCGAACGGCCGGCGCCCCTGGCGCATGCGTTTTTCGAAGAGCACGCGATCCTCGGGCGTCAGTTGCAACACCTCGACGATCACATCCAGCACTTCCTGCCAGTTGCCGGCCCGCTCGCGGGTCATGCTCAGGCTGAAACTCGGCCGGTTGTCGGCGACCACCACGCCATTGCGGTCGTAGATCAGGCCGCGGGGCGGCGGGATCGACTGCACGTGGACGCGGTTGTTCTCCGACAGGGTCGAGTGATAGTCGTACTGGATCACCTGCAGGAAATACAGGCGGGCGATCAGCACGCAAATCAGCAGCACGACCACCACCGCGCCGACCACGACACGGTTACGCACCAGGCGGGCGTCTTTCTCGTGGTCCTTGAGGCGAATCGGCTGGGTCATTCGGCAGGCTTACTTGTGGTAGGGGTGGCCGGACAGCACGGTCCAGGCACGATACAGCTGTTCACCGATCAGGATCCGCACCAGCGGGTGCGGCAACGTCAGCGGCGACAGCGACCAGCGCTGGTCGGCCCGCGCACAGACTTCCGGCGCCAGCCCCTCGGGGCCGCCGACCATGAAGTTGACGGTACGCGAGTCCAGGCGCCAGCGATCCAGCTCGACCGCCAACTGCTCGGTGCTCCACGGCTTGCCATGGACCTCCAGCGTGACGATGCGCTCGCTGGGGCCGACCTTGGCCAGCATGGCTTCGCCTTCCTGACGGATGAAGCGGGCCACATCGGCATTCTTGCCCCGGGTATTGAGCGGTATCTCAACCAGCTCCAGCGCCAGTTCGGATGGCAGACGCTTGGCATATTCGTGCCAACCCTCTTCCACCCACTTGGGCATGCGGGAACCGACGGCAATCAGACGCAGACGCACGGCCGAACCTTATTCCATGTCCTTGTTGAGCTTGGTGAAATACTCATGGCTGTTTTCCGGGCTGTGGTGTGCGGCGCTGGCCGAACGGCTCTGCTCGGCGCCCTGCCACAGGCGCTCCAGGTCATAGAACTGACGGGCGCTGGCGGTCATCATGTGGACGATCACGTCGTCCATGTCCAACAGAACCCAGTCGCTGTCGCCCCGGCCTTCCTCGCCCAGCGGCTTGACGCCCAGCGCCTTGACCGCTTCGCGGACCTTGTCCAGCATCGCGCCGATCTGGCGGTTGGAGGTACCGGTGGCAATGATCATGAAGTCGGTGATGCTCTGCTTTTCGCGAACGTCGATCACCAGGACATCCTGGGCCTTGACGTCTTCCAGGGCAGCTACGGCAATCTTGACCAGTTCTTCGCCCTTGAGAGGCTCAGTGCTGGCCACTTTCTCAGGCAGCGGAGCACTTTTGAAGGTGCCTTTGCGCTTTGCTTTGTTTACGTCGTTGTTCGTCATATAAAACTCGTTTTGCTCGTATGTTCGGGCGCTTCAAGACACGACTGCTCGTGCTTCAAGTGCACCTTTTCAGTTCGACGCACGGTACAGACCGTGCGCATCGATGTAGGCCAGGACCGCGTCAGGCACCAGGAAACGTACCGACTTACCGCTGGCCAGCAGTTGACGGATCTGGGTGGCCGACACCGCGAGGGGTGTCTGCCAGACGAATGTAATATGCCCGCCAGGCCCCGGCAGGGCCTTCGGGTCACTGACCGACCGCGCGGCCAGCAGGTTGCGCAAGGCATCCGGCGGCTCGCTGTCGGCATCCGGGCGTTGCAGCACCAGGATATGGCAATGCAGGAGCAATTCCTCCCAGCGATGCCAGTTGGGCAGGCCGCAGAATGCGTCCCAGCCCAGCAACAGAAACAACTGGTCGTCGGCGGCCAACTCGGCCCGCATCAGTTCCAGGGTGTCGATAGTGTAGGACGGCTTGTCCCGATGCAGTTCCCGGTCGTCGACCACCAGTGGCGCGATACCGGCCACCGCACAGTCGACCATCGCCAGCCGGTCGAGCGCCGACACCTGTGGCGTGTCGCGATGAGGCGGCCGGGCGCTGGGCATCAGCCGCAGCTCATCGAGATCCATCAGTTCCGCGACTTCCAGGGCACTGCGCAAATGGCCGATGTGCACCGGGTCGAAGGTTCCGCCGAGCACACCGATGCGCCGAGGTGGAACTTCGCGAGGGGGCACGACGGCTGACTGGCGCTTGCCGACCAAGTCAGAGCGACTCCTGACCACGCAACTGCCCGTCGCCGACCACGATGTACTTCTCGCAGGTCAGGCCTTCCAGACCGACCGGTCCGCGGGCGTGCAGCTTATCAGTGGAAATGCCGATCTCGGCACCCAATCCGTACTCGAAACCATCGGCGAAGCAGGTCGGGGTGTTGAGCATCACCGAACTGGAGTCGACGTCGGCCATGAAGCGCCGGGACTCGGCCAGGTCTTCGGTGACGATCGAGTCGGTGTGGTGGGAACCGTAGCCGTTGATATGCTCGACGGCCATGTCCAGGCCGTCGACGACGCGGATCGACAGGATCGGCGCCAGGTACTCGGTGTTCCAGTCCTCTTCGGTCGCCGCCACGGCCTCGATGATCGCCCGGGTCCGCTCGCAGCCCCGCAGTTCGACGCCCTTGGCACGGAACTGCTCGGCCATGGCCGGCAGGAAGGCTTCGGCCACGGCCTTGTCCACCAGCAGGGTTTCCATGGCGCCGCAGATGCCGTAGCGGTAGGTCTTGGCGTTGAAGGCGATGCGCCGGGCCTTGTCCAGGTCGGCGTGGGCGCTGACATAGACGTGGCAGATGCCATCCAGGTGCTTGATCACCGGCACCCGGGCGTCGCGGCTGATGCGCTCGATCAGGCCCTTGCCGCCACGGGGCACGATCACATCGACGTACTCGGGCATGCTGATCAGCGCCCCGACGGCCGCGCGGTCGGTGACTTCCACCACCTGCACCACCGCAGCCGGCAGGCCGGCCTCGTCCAGGCCGCGCTGGATGCAGGCGGCAATGGCACGGTTGGAGTTGATCGCCTCGGAGCCGCCACGCAGGATGGTGGCGTTGCCAGATTTCAGGCACAGGCTGGCCGCATCGATGGTCACGTTCGGCCGCGATTCGTAGATGATACCCACGACCCCCAGCGGTACGCGCATCTTGCCGACCTGGATACCCGACGGCCGGTAGCTCATGTCGCGGATCGCCCCGACCGGGTCCGGCAGGCTCGCCACCTGGCGCAGGCCGACGATCATGCTGTCTATGCGCGCCGGGGTCAGTTCCAGACGTTCGACCAGCGCCGGCTCCAGACCATTGGCGCGGGCGGCGGCCAGGTCGAGCTCATTGGCGGCAACCAACTCGTCGCGGGCAGCATCCAGCGCCGCGGCGGCGGCATGCAACGCGCGATTCTTTTGCGCGGTGCTGGCACGGCCGATCACGCGGGAAGCCTCGCGGGCTGCGCGGCCCAGGCGGGTCATGTAGTCAGGAACGGACTCGGTCATGGTCTTGAGGAGGTCTTGGCAAAGAAGAAAGCGGCCGATTATAGCTCTCACGCCGCCTCACGGACAGCGGTGCCGGGCGGATGGTCGAAATGCCGCGCAAATAGCCGCCATTCAGCCTGGATTAAGGGCAAAATCGGTATGATTGGCCTCCAAACAGCCTTGGATGCCCATCAGGACGATGCCCAACCTGACACCTGTCACTGCGCCAAACGCCCTGCCAGACAGCTTTTTCGATCGCGACGCGCAACTGCTCGCCCGCGAGCTGCTGGGAAAAGTCATACGCCACCGGGTCGGCGACCTCTGGCTTGCGGTGCGCATCATAGAGACCGAAGCCTATTACTTCGAGGAAAAAGGCAGCCATGCCTCCCTCGGCTATACAGAAAAACGTAAGGCTTTGTTTCTGGATGGCGGACACATCTATATGTACTACGCCCGCGGCGGCGACTCACTGAACTTCAGCGCCCACGGGCCGGGAAACGCGGTATTGATCAAATCCGCCTATCCCTGGTCCGATGAGCTATCCGGTCCGGCCAGCCTGGCCCAGATGCAGTTGAACAATCCCGACGCCAAGGGCGGCCCGCGTCCGGCACAGAAGCTGTGTGCCGGCCAGACCCTGCTGTGCAAGGCGATGGGCCTGAAAGTCCCGATCTGGGACGCCAAGCGCTTCGACCCGCAACGGCTGTACGTCGAAGACGTCGGCAACCGGCCCGCAACGATCATCCAGACCACCCGGCTGGGTATTCCCCTCGGTCGGGACGAACACCTGCCGTATCGCTTCGTCGATGCCGAATATGCCATCTGCTGTACCCGCAACCCGCTGCGCCGGGGACAGGTCGAAGGTCGGGATTACCACCTGCTCCGTTGAACGAGGAAATCGCCCATGGGCCCATGGCTCGATAGCATCACCGGCTGGTTGACAGCCAATCCGCAGTGGCTCGGCCTGGCCGTGTTCATCGTTGCCTGCGTCGAATGCCTGGCCATCGCCGGCATCATCGTTCCCGGCACGGTGCTGCTGTTCGCAATAGCCGTGCTGGCTGGCAGCGGTGCCCTGTCCTTGGGCGAAACCCTGCTGCTGGGGTTCCTCGGCGGCCTGCTCGGCGACGGGTTGTCCTACGCCCTTGGCCGGCGTTTTCACCAGAACATCCGGCGTTTGCCCGGCCTGCGCCAGCATCCGGAATGGATGAGCGGCGCCGAGTCCTACTTCCAGCGCTACGGCATCGCCAGCCTGCTGGTAGGACGTTTCATCGGCCCGCTCCGGCCAATGCTGCCGATGATTGCCGGCATGTGTGACATGCCGCTGCTGCGCTTCATCGGCGTCAGCCTGATTGCCGCCGCCGGCTGGTCGGTGGCCTACCTGCTACCGGGATGGGCCACTGGCGCGGCGTTCCGCCTGCCATTGCCCGAAGGATTCTGGCCGCAGACCGCGGTGGTCGCGGCGGGCCTGGCGGCCCTGATCGGCCTGTGCATCCACTGTAGTATCAAGCGCCATCCGCGGGCCACACTGCTGATTTCGGCCCTGAGCCTGTTCCTGCTGGTCAGCCTGTTTATCGGCTACCCACACTTGCAAGCCTTCGACCAGGGCTTGATGACGCTGGTCCAGGAACACCGCGACAGCACCTTCGACCTGATCGCCGTGACCATCACCCGCCTGGGCGACTTCCGCACCCAGTTCACTGTCGCGGCAGTGCTTACGGTGCTATTGCTGCTCGCCCGCCAATGGCGGCATGCACTGTTTTTCGGTGCCACCCTGGCCTGCACCGCGATCGGCAACACGCTCACCAAGCACCTGTTCGCCCGCTTGCGCCCGGAAGTACTGACCGATCCGATCACCAGCTACAGCATGCCCAGCGGCCATAGTTCGGGATCGTTTGCCTTCTTCCTGATGCTGGCGGTACTGGCCGGCCGCGAGCAACCACCAAGAATGCGCGTGACCTGGCTGCTGCTCGGCTGCCTGCCGGCGTTCGCGGTGGCGTTGTCACGGGTTTACCTGGGCGCCCACTGGCCGACGGACATCCTCGCCGGGGCGTTGCTGGCGATTGCCGTGCTGGCTGCCAGCCTGACCCTGAGCCAGCGCCACATGCCACTGACGGCCATGGCGCCACGGGTCTGGTGGCTGATCCTGCCGGCTGCCGTGGCGCTGTACGGTTCCCATACTTTGTGGCACCTGCCCCAGCAATTGCTGCGGTATGCCTATTAGGCGAACAATTCTCCCTGCAACTCGTCCAGCAGTTCCTGGATCGCATCCAGGCGCTGCTGCGGGTCGTCAAGTTCGAGCAGGTCGATCTTGTCCAGGTCGGAAAACGGCAGCAGGTACGCCAACTGGTTCGCCAATGATTGCTGCCCGTAGGCCTCGGTGCCCATGTTCAGCGCCGCGACCATCGGGTGTTCGGCCAGCGCCTTGAGCAATGCGACCAGGTCCTCGTCCTCATCCTGCAACGGCTGCTCGGGAGTCTCGTCCAGCCACTCGACGTCAGCGACGGTCAACTGATCCTTCTGCAACTCACTGTCGAGTACCCGAAAGCGTCGGCCACCTTCGACCCGAATCCCCAACAGGCCATTGTCCTGCTGCTGGAAGTCGCGAATCCGCGCCTCGCAGCCGATCCGGGCGAAGCCCTGCGGCGCCTGACCGACCTCTTCGCCGTCAAGGATGCACACCACGCCAAAGCCGCTGTCTTGTTTCATGCAGCGGCTGATCATGTCCAGGTAACGCGCCTCGAAAATCTGCAGGTCGAGGGTGCAGCCGGGAAACAGCACGGTGTTCAGGGGGAACAGCGCCAGGCTCATACAAGGTTTCCTTAAACCATCCAGGTCACGATCAGGGGCAACAGCACCGCAGTGCTCACGCCCATCAAACTCATCGCCAGCGCCGCGAAGGCACCACATTCATCGCTTTCCTGCAGGGCCACCGAGGTACCCACCGCATGGGCGGTCATGCCCAGGGCCATGCCGCGGGCTTCGGGCCGGTGTACACCCAGGCGCGTCAGCAGGGGCGGGCCGACAATTGCACCGATCACGCCAGTGATCAGCACGAAAACCGCCGCCAAGGCTGCCACGCCACCGATCTGCTCGGCTACCAGCATGGCGATGGGCGATGTCACCGATTTCGGTGCCATGGTCATCAGCATCCGCTGTTCGGCACCGAACCACCAACCCAGCAGGACACACAAGCCGGTGGCGATCACGCCGCCTATCACCAGCGTAGTAAAGATCGGCCAGAACAATTGCCGGATCCGCCGCAGGTTGAGATACAAGGGTACCGCCAGGGCCACCGTCGCCGGGCCGAGCAGGATGCCGAGAATTTCAGTGCTTTTGCGGTATTCGGCATAGTCCAGTCCGCACAGCAGTAGAACGCCGACCACCAGCGCCATCGACGCCAGTACCGGTTGCAGGAAGATCCAGCGGGTTTTCTCGAACCCCGCCAGCACCAGTTGATAGGCGCCCAGGGTAATGCCGATACCGAACAGCGGATGGTGAATCACCGCCGCCCACGCACCGTGCCAGTCCATTGTCATTGTTCGCCCTCGCGTCGATCCTTGCGGCGTATCAGCCAGTTCATCAGCACCCCGACCAGCGCCATGGAAATCAGCACCGACAGCACCAGCGAGCCGGCAATCGCCCAGAAGTCCGCCGCGATATCGCTGGCATAGACCATCACCCCCACGGCCGGCGGCACCAGCAGCAATGGCAGATAGCGCAACAGACTGGAGGCGGCCTCGTTCAGGGGCGCCCCGACCTCACCCCGAATCAGCAGGAAGGCCAGCAACAGCAGCAGGCCGATAATCGGCCCCGGCAACACCGGTACACACAAATGATTGATGGCCGTGCCAAGCAATTGAAACAGCACCAGCCAGGTCAGGCCACGTAGCAACATCCGTATTCCCCCTCGATAAGGCACCCCATTATAAGCATGCCGATACGCCGGCATTCGCCAAAGCCATGGTCGCTTGACCGGGCACATGTGCCGTGATGATCTACAGTGGATGCCAAGGGCTAGGCACCCTACCGCCCAAGGCCTGATAGAACTCGAAAGACCAAGGAGAGGCTCAATGCCCTATGTACCCGTAGCGCAACTCAATGACTATGTCGGCAAGGAACTGGGACGTTCCGAATGGTTCACCATCGACCAGGAGCGCATCAACCTGTTCGCGGAAGCCACCGGCGATTATCAGTTCATCCACGTCGACCCGGTCAAGGCCGCGCAAACGCCTTTTGGCAGCACCATCGCCCACGGTTTCCTCTCGCTGTCGTTGATCCCCAAGCTGATGGAAGACATCCTGATCCTGCCTGAAGGCCTGAAAATGGTCGTCAACTATGGCCTGGACAGCGTGCGTTTCATCCAGCCGGTCAAGGTCGACTCACGGGTACGGCTCAAGGTCGACCTGGTCAGCGCCACCGAGAAAAAACCCGGCCAGTGGCTGCTCAAGGCAACCGCCACGCTGGAGATCGACGGCCAGGAAAAACCAGCCTATATCGCTGAACCCTTGTCGCTCTGCTTCGTCTGACACCTTATCCGGGCTGCAGCACGAAGCGGCGACGGTGCTGTTTCGTGCTTTACCTCTGGACACGACACAATGCTTCGGCATACTCGGTCCCCTAATTGCCCGGATCCCGTCATGCGCCCATTTGCACCCCTTGCCCTGACCCTGCTGCTCACCGCGTGCGGTGATGGTGAATCGCTACTGCCGCCAGACGCCCGTCTGCCGGACGGCGGTCGCTACCGGGGAGAAGTGGTCAATGGCCTGCTGCAAGGCCAGGGGCGCATCGACTACCCGAGTGGCAGCTGGTATGCCGGCCAGTTCGTCAATGGCCAGTGGCATGGCGACGGCGAGTGGCACGGCAGCAACGGCGAGGTCTACAAAGGCCAGTTCCAACAGGGCCTGTTCCATGGCCAGGGCACCCTGACCCTCCACGACAGCAGCTACACCGGCGGTTTCAAGCTGGGCCGGCGCGACGGCGAAGGCACCCTGAAAGAAGCCGGCATGACCTATCGCGGCGAATTCAGGGACGACCAGTATTCCGGCCTTGGCCACCTCGAACTGGAAGACGGCAGCCAATACCAGGGCGAATTCGCCCACGGCAAACCCAACGGCGAAGGCCAGCGTAGCGACTCCAGCGGCAACCAGTTCACCGGACGCTTCCTCAACGGCCAACTGGAGGGCCCGGGTACCTTCAACAGTGCCGAGGGCGACCAGTACGCCGGCGGTTTCAAGCACAACCAGTTGAGCGGCAAGGGCCGCTATGAAAACGCCGACGGCGATGTCTGGATCGGCGAGTTCAAGGACGGCGTGCTCAATGGCAAGGGCGAGTTGATCGGCGTCGATGGCGGCCGTTACCGCGGCGAATTCAGCGAGTGGCGCTTCAACGGCTTCGGCCACCTGAACCTGGCCGACGGCAGCCACTACATTGGCGAGTTCGCCAGTGACACCTATGAAGGCCGCGGCATCCTGACCCTGGCCGACGGCCGTGTGCAGAGCGGCATCTGGACCAACGGCCAGCGGGTGCGCGATGCCGACGGCAAGCTGCTGCCAGATCAACTGGAACAGGGCCTGCTGGCCCAGGGGCCGTTGCTGGAAAAAGCCCTGGCCGCGGTGCCCGCCTCCACCCCGGCCATCGAGCTGTACAGCCTGGTACTGGCCGGCGACGGCAAGCAAAGCGTGTTCATGCGCGAGGCCGACTACGTCAGCCAGATGCTCGCCACCCGCTTTGGCGCCTACGGCCAGATCAGCCTGGTGAACCATCGCGACCACCTCATCGACCGGCCGATGGCCACCCGCGAAAGCCTGCACCGAGCCGCCCAGGCCCTGGCAGAACGCAGCGGCCCGGAAGATCTGGTCTTCATCTACCTGACCAGCCACGGGACCCACGCCCATGAACTGGTGCTGGACCAGCCGCGCATGGAGCTGGCCGACCTGCCAGCCGATGAAATGGCCTCGGCCCTGGCTCCGCTGAAGAACCGTGACAAGGTCATCGTCATCTCGGCCTGTTATTCGGGCGGTTTCATCCCGGCCCTCAAGGACGAAAAAACCCTGATCATGACCGCCTCGCGGGCCGACCGGGTGTCCTTCGGCTGTTCCGAGGAAGCGGACTTCACCTACTTCGGCGACGCGCTGTTCGCCCAGGCGCTGAACCAGACCGACGACCTGCAACAGGCCTTCAACCTGGCCAGGGCGCATGTCGCCGAGCGCGAACAGGCAGACAATTTCGAAGCGTCGGAACCGCAAATATGGGCACCCAAGGGAGTGCTGGCCCACTGGCAGCAACTACGCAAGCAACAGGCAAGAAAAGCCTTGCAAAGCGCTTCACTGGACAGCAAGGAAGCCAAGAGCAACTAAGCTGTTTCGTATCAAGGGAGATATCTTATGTACTTGACGCCTCAGCACATCCTGCTCGCTGGAGCCACCGGCCTGACCGGTGAACATCTGCTGGACCGCCTGCTCAACGAGCCGACCGTCAGCCGCGTCCTCGCCCCCTCGCGCCGCCCGCTGGCGGAACACCCGCACCTGGAAAACCCGGTCGGCGACCCGGCGATCTTCCTGCCGCAGTTGAGCGGCCGGGTCGACCTGGCAATCTGCTGCCTGGGCACCACGATCAAGCTCGCCGGCTCCGAAGAAGCCTTCCGCGCGGTCGACCACGACATGGTCGTGGCTTTCGGAAAGCGGGCGCGGGAGTTGGGCGCGCGACACCTGATCGTGGTCAGCGCAGTGGATGCCAACCCGAAATCCAAGGTGTTCTACAGTCGGGTCAAGGGCGAGATGGAAGAGTCGTTGAAGACCCAGGGCTGGCCACAACTGACCATTGCCCGCCCCTCGTTGCTGATAGGCGAACGCAGCGAGCCGCGCCTGGCCGAACAACTGGCGGCGCCACTGTCGAAATTGATTCCCGGCAAGTACCGCGGGATCGAAGCCTGCCAACTGGCCCGGGCACTGTGGCGCCTGGCGCTGGAAGAACAGGATGGCGTGCGGGTCGTCGAATCGGATGAGCTGCGCCGCCTCGGCAAATAAAGCATCACCTACTGTCGATGCGGGCTTTGTGGCGAGCGGGCTTGCCCGCGTTGGGGCGCAGGGCGCCCCCAAAACCTGGTATTGCGGTATCACAGATAGAGCCAGGCGACTGCATTGCGGCTGCTGCGCAACCGAGCGCGGGCAAGCCCGCTCGCCACACCGGTTGCCATTGCCAACACTGTAGCCAGTCACCACCAGCCCATTGTCCCCAGCCCTACAAACCACCCGTCGCCTGAAACCCGACGCCCAACGCCGTGAACACCGACAACGGCAACAGCACGGTATCGAGCAAGGCACTCGCCGGCAGGTCCAACCCCGGGTAACCCGGAGCGTCTGCACCGAAACGATCACGGGCGCAACAGCCACCCTGCAACGCATACAGGTCCAGCCGCGTCCCGGCATAGACGACCGGCGCCCCGGCCTTGCCGGCATCCAGCGTCCGCGCCGTGGCGCAACCGGCCAGTTGCAGCGCCAGCAACAGGCACAGCAACGATTTACTCATTGCTGTTCAAGTGGTGCTCGCCCCAACGCGGCAGCATGTCCTGGGGAATGTTCAGCAGGTTGAGAATTCGCGCGACGACAAAATCCACCAGGTCGTCGATGGTCTGTGGCTGGTGATAGAAACCCGGCGACGCCGGCAGGATCGTCACGCCCATGTTCGACAACTTGAGCATGTTCTCCAGGTGAATGCTCGAATACGGCGCTTCGCGCGGTACCAGGATCAACTGTCGCCGCTCCTTGAGGGTCACGTCCGCCGCCCGCTCGATCAGGTTGTTACAGGCACCGGTAGCGATGGCCGATAGCGTCCCGGTTGAGCAGGGCACCACCACCATCGCCGCAGGCGAACCCGAGCCGGAGGCCACCGGAGACATCCAGTCTTCCTTGCCATACACGCGGATCTGCCCTGCCTGCGCCCCGGTGTACTCGGTCAGGAAGGCCTGCATCGCCTGCGGCTTGGGCGGCAGGCTGACGTCGGTCTCCGTGGCCATTACCAACTGCGCGGCCTTGGAGATCAGGAAGTGCACCTCGCGGTCCTCGCGCACCAGGCAATCAAGCAGGCGCAGGCCATATTGCGCGCCGGAGGCGCCGGTCATCGCCAGGGTGATGCGTTCCGGGCCGCTCACTGCAGGGCCTCGGCCAGCTTGCCGTGGAGGCCGCCAAAGCCGCCGTTGCTCATGATCACCACGTGAGTGCCAGGCTTGGCCTGGCTCTTCACCCGTTCAATGATGCCTTCCAGCGAGTCACTGACAATCGACGGCACGGTGCACAAGGCCGCCGTCGCCCCCAGGTCCCAGCCGAGGTTGGCCGGCGCGTACCAGATCACCTGGTCGGCCTGGACCACGCTCTCCGGCAGGCCGTCGCGGTGGGCACCCAGCTTCATGGAGTTGGAACGCGGCTCGATGATGGCGATCACTGGCGCATCGCCGACCTTCTTGCGCAGACCGTCGAGGGTCGTGGCAATGGCGGTCGGATGGTGGGCGAAGTCGTCGTAGATGGTCACGCCATGGACTTCGGCGACCTTTTCCATGCGCCGCTTGACGCTCTTGAACGCACTGAGACCGGCGATGCCCATCGCCGGGACCACGCCGACATGCCGCGCTGCGGCCAGGGTCGCCAGGGCGTTGGCGACGTTGTGCTGGCCGGTCAGTTCCCACTCGACCGTGCCTTGGGCCACGCCCTCGAACAACACCTCGAAACGCGAGCCGTCCTCGCTGAGCAGGCGCGCCTGCCACTGGCCGCCGGCGCCGGTGGTTTGCACCGGGGTCCAGCAGCCCATCTCGATCACCCGTTGCAACGCGGGTTCAGTGGTCGGGTGAATGACCAGGCCTTCGCTCGGGATGGTCCGTACCAGATGGTGGAACTGACGTTCGATGGCCGGCAGGTCCGGGAAGATGTCCGCGTGATCGAACTCCAGGTTGTTCAGGATCGCCGTCCGCGGACGGTAATGAACGAACTTCGAGCGCTTGTCGAAGAACGCACTGTCGTACTCGTCGGCCTCGATCACGAAGAACGGCGTGCCGCCCAGGCGTGCCGATACCGAGAAGTTCTGCGGCACGCCGCCGATCAGAAAGCCCGGGCTCATGCCCGCGTGCTCCAGCACCCAGGCCAGCATGCTGCTGGTGGTGGTCTTGCCATGGGTACCGGCAACGGCCAGGACCCAGCGACCTTGCAGCACATGGTCGGCCAGCCACTGCGGGCCGGAGACATAGGGCAGGCCCTTGTTCAGCACGTATTCGACCGCAGGGTTGCCACGGGACATGGCGTTGCCGATCACCACCAGGTCCGGGGCCGGGTCGAGCTGGGCCGGGTCATAACCCTGGGTCAGTTCGATGCCTTGGGCCTGCAGTTGCGTGCTCATCGGCGGATAGACGTTGGCATCGGAGCCCGTCACGTGATGGCCCAGCTCCTTGGCCAGAACAGCCATCGAGCCCATGAAGGTGCCGCAGATACCCAGAATATGAATGTGCATAGTCGACCTCGTAAAACATGGCCGCAGGTTAGCCCAGGGCGGACGAAATCGCACCTTGTGTTTCAGATTCGAGGAGACCGGCAGGGCTTCGATGCCGGATCGAAGCCCTGTGGTTCAGACGCTGATCGCGTTGGTGAAGACCAGGCGGTTGCCGAAGGGATCGGCGATCGGCATGTCCATGCTGCCCCAGGGCATGGCCTGGATCTCGGGGCGCGCATAGCCGTAGCCCTTGGCCAGCAGTTGTTCGCGGAAGGCTTCCAGCTCGTCGGTTTCGATGCGCAGTGCCGAGCCCGGCGTGGTGTCGCCGTGGTGTTCGCTCAAGTGCAGCACGCAGTTGCCCTTGGACACCTGCAGATAGAGTGGAAACCCTGGCTCGAAACGATGCTGCCAGTCGACATGGAAACCCAGGAACTCGACGTAGAACTCCAACGCCTTGCCCTCGTCGAAAATTCGCAGAATAGGGGTGGTCTTACCGAAGCTCATGTCAGGTCTTCCTGGCAGTTCTGGATCAAAGCGCTTCGGCCACGAAGCGGGTTTCTTTAATGGCTTAGTGCCATTATTGCGCAAAATCGCGACATCGCTCGCAAAAACCTGACGCCAATCACCAGAATAGCCGCCTGGACTCAAACCATGTCGTTGAGAATCCAGTCGATCACCGAGTTGCGCTTGGGTGCCCAACCCAGCAGTTCACGGGCGTTTGTGCCGCGGACCCGGCTGTTGGAACCCAGGCCGTAGTTGGCCATCTCGTAGCCCCACTCCGCTTCGGCGTCTGCCAGCGGCCAGTCCTGCGGCTCACCGAGGTTCAGCGCCTTGGCCATGGCAGTGGTCATGTCGATGAACGAGGCTTCGCCGCTCTCAACGAAATAGAAGGTGCCCGCTGGATTACCGGTCAGTGCCAGCAAGTACAGCGCCACCACATCCTCGATGTGCACGTTGGACCAGATGTTCTGCCCGGTGCCGACATGACGCACCACGCCACTCTTGCGTGCCTGTTTCAGCAGCCGCGGCAATTGCACGCTGTCGCGTTTCACGCCCAGGCTGTGGCCGTAGATCAGGGTGTTGCAGAGTACCGCCGAGCGCACGCCGGATTGCGCAGCATCGAGTACCAGGTTGTCGATGGCCACGCGGGCGGCCTTGTCGACGGTCGGCTCCGGCAGCTTGCCTTCGTAGTAGATGATATTGCTGGCCTTGCCACCGGAAGCGTCGCCGACGATGCTCGAACCACTGGTATGCAGGAATACCTTGTCGGAGCCGCGCAAGGCGTCGATCAGGGTTTCCACCGCAGCGCGGTGGTCGCTGCTGGCGGCGTTGATCACCGCATCAGCCTGGCGGGCTTGTTCAGCGAGCAGTTGGCTGTCGTCCAGGCTGCCGATCACCGGCGTGATGCCCAGGTCACGCAACTCCTGCGCCTGCTCGGCGCTGCGCACCAGGCCGGTGACCTGATGGCCGGCGGCGACCAGGCCAGTCGCGATGGAACCGCCAATGAAGCCGGCTGCGCCGGTAACGAATACGTTCATGGGGAAACTCCCTGCGTGGATAAGTGATGGCGCCAGTATCGAAAACTTATCCGTGCCGAATAAGCCCCTATTGGCCAATTCACTCTTGCGCTGGAGTCACGAATGACCGACTGACAACCAGTGTCCCTCCTGAATCACCGCAGCAGACCTCTACACCACCACCGGCCCTGCATACCCCGCCAATTTGCCCTGGATGAAGTCGAGGAAACACTGGATACGCAACGCCAACTGCGAGTTGCGGTAGTACACCGCATGGATCGGCTGGCGGTAGCCGCTATTGGCTTCGGGGAGGAGCACTTGCAGGCGGCCGGACTGGATGTCCTGGTGAGTCATGAAGTGCGACAGGCAGACGATGCCCTGCCCCTCCAGCGCCAACTGGCGCAAGGTCTCGCCACTGGAGGCGGCGATGTCGGGACGGATCAGCCAGCGGTCACCCTGGGCATGGCGCAGCGGCCAGTGGTTGAGCGTTTCGGTCTGGGTGAACCCCAGCAGGGTATGGGTGGACAGCTCATCGACACGGGTCGGCACGCCGTAACGCTCCAGGTACGCCGGGCTGGCCAGGATGTTCAACGGGCTGCTGCCCAACGAGCGGGCGTGCAGGGTCGAGTCCGCCAGGTTGCCGATGCGGATGGCAATGTCGGTGCTCTGCTCCAGCAGGTCGATGATCAGGTCGTTGCTGTTGAGCTCCAGCTGGATGTCCGGATACAGGCTGCGGAACTCGGCGATGTAGGGCACCACCGCATGCAGCATGAACGGCGAGGCGGCGTTGATGCGCAGGCGCCCGGCCGGGGTCTGCTGGCGCAGGGACAGGCGCTCTTCCAGGTCGTCCATCTGTTCGAGGATCTGCTTGGCCCGCTCGAAGAAGAACTTGCCTTCCTCGGTCAGGTCCATGCGCCGCGTGGTGCGGTTGATCAGCGTGGTGTCGAGCTTGGCCTCCAGGCGCGACAGGCTGCGGCTGACCGCCGACGGCGTCTGCCCGACCTGCTCGGCTGCCGCGGAGATCGAACCGCACTCGATCACGCACACGAAAATCTGCAACTCATCCGACCTGGCTTTCACGCTCACCTCTCGACTCAAGGCCCTGATAGTAGCCGGCCAGGAGGCAAAAGGAACCTCACTTCGGCAAATCGAAGACCTTCGCCAGGTGCTGCTCGTAGCGCTGGATATCCGCCTCGATGGCCGGGACCTTCATCACGTCGACGCAGAGAAAGGTCGGCAGGCCGGTCATGCCGAGGAACTCGTTGGCCTTGTGGAACGGGAAGTACACCGCATCCACGCCCTTGGCCTCGAAGAAGTCGGAGGGATCGTCGAAAGCTTGCTGTGGCGCGTTCCAGGTCAGCGACAACATGTACTGCTTGCCCTGGATCAGGCCGCCGCTGCCGTACTTCTGCGAGGCGTCGGAACGGGTCCGGCCATCGTTGGCGTAAAGGCTGCCGTGGCCGGCGGTGAACACTTCGTCGATGTATTTCTTCACGATCCATGGCGCCCCCATCCACCAGCCAGGCATCTGGTAGATGATCACGTCGGCCCAGAGAAACTTGGCGACTTCCTCGGCGACGTCGTAGCCCTGGTCGATCCAGGTTTCCTTGACATCGCAACCGGAACGGTCGAGATAGGCCAGGGCGGTTTCATGCAGGGTTGTGTTGTAGCGACCGGCGGAATGGGCGAACTGCTTGCCGCCGTTGAGTAGCAGGATCTTTTTCATGGACAGCCTCGTGGAGAACGGACCCAGGGCGCTGCCCAGTGGCAGTGAGGGTCGACAGGTTCAAGTAAGGGCCGCAGGTTAGCCCTCGCATCACGGGCGAAAAAGACGGGCTGGCGCAAATCGCTTTTGCCCTAACAGCACGAATCCTGCGAACATTGTTGCCTTAGCATGGCCGCTCCCCGAACCGCCCAGACGGAGTGAATCCATGAGCCAACCCTACGGTTTTATCCTGCACGCCAAGACCCGCCCGGAAAAGGCCGAGGCCTTCGAGGCGCTGTTTCGCGCCTACGTCGAACCCAGCCGCCAGGAAGACGGCTGCATCGAATACCACATGCTGCGCGACCAGGCCGACCCGACCCTGTTCATCTTCTACGAGATCTGGCAATCGAAGGTGCACCTGGACGTGCACTCGGCCCTGCCGCACATGCGGGACTTCCACGAGCGGCGCATGGAATTCCTCGAACGGGATTTCGATATCCGCCTGGTCGACATGCTCAGCCCATCGTCGGCTAGCCGCTGATCAACAGATGCCCGCCCAGCAGCCCCATCCCGATGAAAAACACCCGCTTGAACAGCACGGCGCTGATCCGCTGGCGCAGCCACTGCCCCAGCAGCATGCCCAGCAGCGCCGGCAGCAACGCCAGCAGCGAGGCGCCGAGCGCGCCATCGCCCAGGGCGCCGCGCCAGAACAACCCCGCCGCCAGGGCCAGGGTCGATACCGTGAATGACAGGCCCAGCGCCTGCACCAACTGGTCCTTGTTCAAGCCCAGGGCCTGCAGGTAGGGCACCGCAGGAATCACGAACACGCCGGTAGCCGAGGTGATGATGCCGGTGAGCACGCCACACAGGGGCCCCAGCCAGCGCTCGGTGCGCCCACCGACGCGCAAGGTCGGCAGAAACAGCCCACACACCGCATACAGCAGCAGCGCCGCACCCAGTGCCCGTACCGCCCAGCCACCACCGGCTATCCCGCCCAGCCACAGGCTGCCGAGCCCGGTGCCGAGGAAGATCGCCAGCAGCATTGGCCACAAGCGCCTGACCAGCATCGACAGGTGCCCACCCGCAGCCAGTTGCCAGACGTTGGTCAGCGTCGAAGGAATGATCAGCAGTGCCGCAGCCTGCGTCGGTAGCATAGCCAGGCCGAGCAGCCCCATTGCGACCGTCGGCAGGCCGAGGCCGATCACGCCCTTGACCATGCCGGCCAGCAGGAAGGTCGCCAGCACCAGAAGGGACAGGGCCAGACCGAGAGTGTGATAGAAATCGACAAAAGTATTCATGGGTCCATGCTGAACCGGCAGGCTCCATTTGAAAATCTGCGATTCACTGAGCTAGCCTCTGTTGAAACAAGAGGCTGAACCATGCACTTCGACCTGATCGACCTGCGCCTGTACCTGAACATTCTCGACGCCGGCAACATTACCGCCGGGGCCGCGCGCAGCCATCTGTCCCTGGCCGCCGCCAGCGCCAGGATCCGCGCCCTGGAAGCGTCCCTAGGCACGCCGTTCTTCCTGCGCGGCCGCCGCGGCGTCAGCCCGACGCCAGCGGGCAAGGCGCTGGCCCAGCATGCGCGGCTGATCCTGCTGCAGAGCGAGCGCCTGCGCGAGGACCTGGCCGACTATGCCAACGGCGTGAAGGGCCAGGTCCGCCTGCTGTGCAATACCACCGCACTCAGCGAGTACCTGCCGGAACGCCTGGCCGACTTCCTGCGCGAGCATCCGCCAGTGGATGTCGACCTGCAGGAACTGCCCAGCCTGCGTATCGTCCACGCCCTCGGCCAGGGTGTCGCCGACCTGGGGATCGTCTCCGATGCCGTGGACACCCAGGACCTGCAAACGCGACCGTTCCAGGACGATCCGCTGGTGCTGGTCATGCCCAGCGACCATCCGCTGGTCGCGGTCCCGCAGCCGACCTTCAGCGACACCTTGCGCCATGAACTGGTCGGCCTCGCCGCCGGCAGCGCACTGGCGGTGTACCTGGAGGAACAGGCGCTGCACCTGGGCTTGCGCATGCAATTGCGGGTTCGGGTCGAAAGCTTCGACGCGGTGCTGCGCATGATCGCGAGGGGCGCCGGACCGGGTATCGTGCCCCAGGCGACGCTCGACCGCTGGCCGGTTGACCCGCGCCTGGTCAGCCGTCCGCTGCCCGAACCCTGGGCCAGGCGCAAGCTGCTGCTGTGCGCGCGCTCGTTCGAGCATCTGCCGTCCTATGCCAGGGCCCTGCTCGATGCCCTGGGCGAGCCGGTCGCAACGGGTCGTGCGCGCATGGACAGTTGAATGTCGAGCCTGGACATCCGCGCGGCGGGCGCCACCGCTAGGGTGCAGGCTTCATTCAGAACCTGTGCTCCGGAGCCCAGCATGTCCAATCCACCGATTACCGTTCTGCGCGATACCCACCCACTGCCGGTGCTCGATGCCTGCAAATGGGAAAAGCTCGAAGGCGATCCGCACACCGTCAACCTCAACGCCTACAACAGCGAGGACGGCAGCAAGATCATGGGCACCTGGATCTGCACCCCGGGCAAGTGGCGGGTCGATTATGTGAAGTGGGAGTACTGCCACTTCCAGGAAGGCTACTGCATCATCACGCCGGACGGTCAGGCGCCGATCCATTTGAAGGCTGGCGATATCTTCATTGTCGAGCCGGGCATGAAAGGTACCTGGGAAGTGGTCGAGACCGTGCGCAAGTACTTCGTGTTTGCCTGATAGTACAAGGTGTCTTGTAATCCGGGGGCCGTCTCGAAAGACACAGGGCCCCGGTCTTTGGTGCAATCGCGTGGCGAGCAGGCTTGCCTGCGCTGGGCTGCAAGGCAGACCCAAACCCACGGAACGCGCCTTGCCTGACACAATCCATCTGCCGCTTTCAGGGCCGCTACGCAGCCCAGCGCGGGCAAGCCCGCTCGCCACAAAAAGCTCGCGCCTCCAAAAGAGGAATAGTTGGAGAGGTCGAAAGCCTTCACGCAACGCGACGCTCCAGCAGGCGATCCGAACCGCCCTCGGCTACACGACGCTCCAGCAAACGATCCGAACCGCCCTCGGCTACACGACGCTCCAGCAAACGATCCGAACCACCCTCAGCCACACGACGTTCCAGCAAGCGATCCGAACCGCCTTCAGCCACACGACGCTCCAGCAGACGGTCGGAACCACCTTCTGCCAACAGGTGCTGGCTGATCGCAGCGCGACCGGCTGCCGGCACATTGGCCGAGGCTGCATTCGACAGGCCGAGGCCACCGACCAGGGCGAGGGTGAGGGCCAGGGAAGCGGTAGAGAACTTGAACATGGGTAACACTCCTGCGTTTGTGAGTAAGACTCTTGGGGTTGGGTAGTACCTGGACCGGCATCACCGATCGACAGGTACATTTCAACGCAGGGCTGTATCCGCCGTGTGTCGCGAACGGGCAATAAGGTCGCGCAGTGTATGGCGTCGGGCTGGGTACACAGTCTGATACAACAGGGTCATGCCCGACTCGAACAGCCGCCCACAAAAAAGCCGCAAAGCCCGTCGCGGGACTTTGCGGCTATCGCTGCCTTGCCTCAGGACTCAGCTGGCGTTGCCAGCCTTGGCCTCCTGCAGCAGGGCCTGGATGACCTTTTCCTGCTCGTCGTAACGACCTTCGCCGAAATGGGTGTAGCGCACCTGCCCCTTGGCATCGATCAGGTAGTGGGCCGGCCAGTACTGGTTATCGAAAGCCCGCCAGATGCGGTAGTCGTTGTCGATCGCCACCGGATAACCGATCCCCAGTTCCTTCACCTGCTGGCGAACGTTGCCGAGGATCTTCTCGTAGGCATACTCGGGCGTATGCACCCCGATCACTACCAGCCCATCCTTTTCGTACTTCTTCGCCCAGTCCTTCACATAAGGCAGGGTGTGCTGGCAGTTGATGCAGTCGTAGGTCCAGAAGTCCACCAGCACCACCTTGCCGCGCAGGGACTCACGATTCAGCGGCGCCGAGTTCAACCACTCCACCGCACCCTCCAGCGACGGCATCACGCCCTTGGTTTCCAGGTCGACTGCCGTGGCTGCGTTGGCCTTGCTGATCACGTAGTCGATGGCCTTGGGAATCTGCTTGAGCAATCCCTGCTCCACCGATGCCGAGCCCTGTGACGAGGTACCGGCCAGCAAAGTGTTGTTCGCCCCGGTCGAGATCAGCACCGCCGACAGCAGTACCAGCACACCGGCTCCGCGGCGCAACCAGCCGGTCACCGGGATCGACGGTTTGAGCCGATTGACCAGGCCACGTCCGGCGAAAATCAGCGTACCAAGGGACAAGGCACTGCCCAAGCCATAGGCCAACAGCAACACGCTGGTCTGCGCGTTGGCGCCCTGGAGCATGGCGCTGGTCAGGATCACGCCGAGAATCGGCCCGGCACACGGCGCCCACAACAGCCCGGTGGCGATACCGACCAACACCGCGGCCAACGGCCCGGACAACTGGCGTGCAGCCGGGTCGAGGCGATTGCCCAGCAATACGAACGGCCGCGACAGCCAGGCCCCTGCACGGGCGGAAATCAGCGACAGGGCGAACAGCACCATCACGATCAGCGCCAGCTGGCGGCCAGCGGCGTTGGCCTGGATCACCCAGGCGCTGCTGACCACCGCCAGGCTCGACACCAGCGCGAAGGTCAGCGCCATGCCGGCCAGCGTCAACAGCACCGACGAGCGGGAGCGATCCGCCCGAGCGAAAAGAAAAGGTACGACCGGCAGGATGCAAGGACTGAGCACCGTCAGTATCCCGCCCAGGAAAGCGATAAGCAGCATGACGTCACCTGGCAGATGCGGGCATGAAACCGGCCGCGGCGCGGTACGGTTTCATGCGGGTGGAGGAGAGTGTGCGAAACCGATTCCCAAGGGATCAGCTGCCCAGGTTGCAGCTGGCGAACTTGCCGTATTCCAGGGTATGGGTCTGACCCTTGGAGTCCAGGTAGGTCATGTGCGCATTGGCGACACCGCAGTTGCCCATCGCATCGGTGGTGATCGACACCACGTGCTGGATGTCCGGCTTGGCGCTGGCGGCCTGGGCCGGGGCGGCGATGGCCAGGAGGCTCAGGGCGCAAACGAGGCCGGCGGTGCAGAGTGCTTTCAGTTTCATGGTGATTTCCTCAAGTTGTCGTTCGGTGGGTTGGAGCCAGTGCTGTCTGCCTCCTTGGAACCTATTTGACGCCCTTGAGGTATCTCGAATGTGTGCGCAACCCGGGGTTCTGAAGTCCGCACGTATCCCTGCGGCCCTCAGATACATTGCAATACATAATCGTCAGAACAGGCCCATCTGCCCGCCGATGAGGGTGCTGAAATCGTCCTGCACGAACGGCAGGATCGCGTCCGCCACCGGCTGTAGCTGCTTGGTGATGTAATGTTCATAGTCGATGGGCGAACGGCGCACTTCCAGCGGTTCCGGCCCGGCCAGGGTGATCACGTAACTGATCCAGCCGCCTCGCTGGTATTGCCGCGGACGCCCCAGGGCGGCGTTGTACTCGTCGGCCAGCCGCGCCGCACGCACCTGGGGCGGGATATTGCGCTGGTAGTCGCCCAGTTGCCGGCGCAGGCGCTTGCGATACACCAGCCGCTCATCCAGCTCGCCGGCCTGGGTGCGCCGCACATAGTCGCGGACATAATCCTGATACGGCTGGCGGCGGAAGATGCGCTGGTAGAGTTCCTGCTGGAACTCCTGCGCCAACGGCGACCAGTCGCTGCGCACGGTTTCCAGGCCCTTGTAGATCACCTCCTCGCTGCCGTCGGCGCGGACCACCAGCCCGGCATAACGCTTCTTGCTGCCCTCCTCGGCACCGCGGATGGTCGGCATCAGGAAGCGGCTGAAGTGCGTCTCGAACTGCAGCTCCAGGGCGCTGCTCAAACCCATTTCGCGCTGCAGGTGTTCGCGCCACCAGTCGTTGACTCCGGCCACCAGTCGACGACCGATCCGAGCGGCCTCCTCCTGGTCGTGGGCGCGCTTGAGCCAGACGAAGGTCGAGTCGGTGTCGCCGTAGATCACCGTGTAGCCCTGGGCTTCGATCAGTTGCCGGGTCTGGCGCATGATCTCGTGCCCGCGCATGGTGATCGACGAGGCCAGCCGGGTATCGAAGAAGCGGCAGCCACTGGAGCCGAGCACGCCGTAGAAGGCGTTCATGATGATCTTCAGCGCTTGGGACAACGGCGCATTGCCGTCGCGCTTGGCCGCCTCGCGGCCCTGCCAGACGTTCTCGACGATCGACGGCAGGCAATGCCGTGTACGGGAAAAGCGTGCGCCGCGAAAACCGGCCACCGACTCGCTGTCATCGGGATGCCGCAAGCCCTCGACCAGCCCCACCGGGTCGATCAGGAAGGTGCGGATGATCGACGGGTACAGGCTCTTGTAGTCCAGTACCAGCACCGATTCGTAGAGGCCCGGCCGCGAGTCCATGACGAAACCGCCGGGGCTGGCCTCGGGCATGCGCTCGCCAAGGTTCGGCGCGACGAAGCCCTGGCGATGCATCAGCGGCATGTACAGGTGGGTGAAGGCCGCCACCGAGCCGCCACTGCGGTCGACCGGCAGGCCGGTGACGGTGGCGCGTTCAAGCAGGAAGGTCAGCAACTGGGTCTTGTCGAAGATCCGCGTGACCAGCTCGCAGTCCTTGAGGTTGTAGCGCGCCAGGGCCGGCTTGTCCTCGGCGAACATGCGGTCGATTTCGTCCATGCGCTGGTAGGGGTTGTCGATCGCCTTGCCCTCGCCGAGCAGGTGCTGCGACACGTATTCGAGGCTGAAGGACGGGAAGCTCCAGGTCGCCGAACGCAGCGCCTCGATCCCGTCGATGATCAGCCGGCCGGCCGCCGCCGCGAAATAGTGGGTGTTGCTCGCACCGTTGTCGCGCCAGCCCATGACGTCGCCGCCCCGCCCCAGGCGCAGCGGGACGTTCAGGCGCTGGGCATGTTCATGCAGCACCTTCAGGTCGAACTGCACCACGTTCCAGCCGATGATCGCATCCGGATCGTGCCGCACCAGCCACTCGTTGAGGGCTTCGAGCAGTTCGCCGCGACTCTCTCGATACTCGAGCTTGAAGTCGACCTGGCTGGCATCGCCATTCGGTGGTCCGAGCATGTATACCTGGCGCTCGCCACAGCCTTCCACGGCGATGGAATACAGCTCGCCGCGCCGGGTGGTTTCGATATCCAGGGAGGCCAGTTTCAATCGCGGCCGATAGTCCGGCGTCGCCTTGAGTTGGGTGTCGAGCAGCGGCCCGTCGGCATTCGGCGTACCGGCGAACAGCACCGGCGCGGTGATGAAACGCTCCATGAGGAAACGCTCGGGCGGACGCACATCGGCTTCGTAGACATCCACGCCAGCCTGGCGCAGCAGCTTCTCGATGTTCATCAACTGTCGATGTTGCTGGCAGTACAAACCGAGCACCGGCCGATGATGGAAGTCCATCAGCTCCAGCGGACGCAGTTCCACGCCGCGCTCGTTGCGCAGGAGACTTTCCGCGCGCTCGCGCTGTTCTGCGGGAATGAACGCCACCGAAGGCTGCGGCGGCAAGCGCACATGGCGGGGGCCATCGTCGGTCGCCAACCAGAATTCGACCTGCGTACCCGCGGGGGTGTCGCGCCAATGCCGGGTCAGGACAAAACCCTGCTGTAGATCCACCACCGCCACCTCAAGACCGATTACTGGCTGTGATTCTACTGTGTCGGGGGGTGTGCGGATAACGTTTGGGCAAGTGGCCCGGAAAAAACCGAGGGCCCGCCCGACGCGAGCCCTCGGAAAAAACCGTTACTCGGGTTTGCGATAGCTGCCAATGATGGCCGAGAAGTCCTTGCCGCCCTCCCCGCGCAGGCTCATGGCCTGGTACAGCTGTTGCGCCACGGCGCCGAGCACCACCGGCTGGTGGGCCTGGCGTGCGGCCTCGGTGGCCAGGCCCAGGTCCTTGAGCATCAGCTCGGCGCCAAAGCCACCGGTGTAGCCGCGGGACGCCGGTGCGGTCTCGACGATGCCCGGCCAGGGGTTGTAGCTGTCGGAACTCCAGCAGCGGCCAGTGGAACTGTTGATCACCCCGGCCAGCACCTGGGTGTCGATGCCCAGTGCGGCACCCAGGGCCATGGCCTCGCTGACACCGATCATCGAAATGCCCAGCAGCAGGTTGTTGCAGATCTTCGCGATCTGCCCGGTGCCGACCTCACCGCAATGGACAATGTTGCGCCCCATCTGCGCCAGTACCGGTTGCAGGGTGGCGAACAGCTCCCCGGAGGCGCCGACCATGAAGGTCAGCGTCCCGGCCGCCGCGCCGCCGGTACCGCCGGACACCGGCGCATCGGCCATGGCCACGCCGTGTTTCGCCGCAGCGGCAGCGACATCCTTCGCGGTCTGCGGGTCGATGGTGCTGCAGTCGACTGCCGGTACGCCGGCACCGATTCCGGCCAGTACGCCGTCCTCGCCCAGCCAGACGCTGCGCACATGGGCAGCAGCCGGCAGCATGGTGATCACCAGTTCGCTACCCTCGGCTGCGGCCTTGGGCGAGGTGCTGATGGACCCGCCGAGAGCGGCCAGTTCCTTGAGCACCACCTGGTTCAGGTCGAACAGGTTCAGGCTGTGCCCGGCCTTGATCAGGTTGCGCGCCATCGGCGCGCCCATGTTGCCCAGTCCGATAAATGCGATCTTCATGGCCCGTTCCTCACTCAGCGCAGGTTGATGGTGGTATTCACGCCATGGTTCTCGCTGTCGTCATCGAACCAGCGCGCGGTGACCGTCTTGGTTTGAGTGTAGAACTGCACCACCTGCTTGCCGTACGGGCCGAGGTCGCCGAGCTTGGAGCCGCGCGAGCCGGTGAAGCTGAAGAACGGCACCGGTACCGGAATCGGGATGTTGATGCCGACCTGGCCGATATCGATCTCGCTCTGGAACTTGCGCGCCGAGGCGCCGCTCTGGGTGAACAGGCCGGTGCCGTTGCCGAACGGGTTGGCGTTGACCAGGGCAATGGCCTCGTCGAGGGTGTCGACCTCCATCACCGCCAGCACCGGGCCGAAGATTTCCTGGGTGTAGATCTGCATGTCGGTGGTCACCCCGGAGAACAGGGTCGGGCCGACGAAGTTACCCTGCTCGAAGCCCGGCACGACGATATCGCGACCGTCCAGTTCGAGCGTGGCGCCTTCCTGGATGCCGCTGTCGATCAGGCCCAGCACGCGCTCCTTGGCCCGCTTGGAAATCAGCGGACCGACGTCGGTGCCCGGCTCACTGCCAGCATTGACCTTGAGCTTCTGCGCCAGGGCCTTGAGGTCCGGCAGCCACTGCTTCGCCGCGCCCACCAGCACCACCACCGAAGTGGCCATGCACCGTTGGCCGGCCGCACCGAAACCGGCGCCGACCAGGGCATTGAGGGTCTGTTCGCGGTTGGCATCGGGCAGCACCACCGCGTGGTTCTTGGCGCCCATCATCGACTGCACGCGCTTGCCGTGGCGGCCGGCGAGGTCATACACGTGGGTGCCGACGGCGGTCGAACCGACGAAGGACACCGCCTTGATGTCCTTGTGGGTACACAGCGCATCCACCACATCCTTGCCGCCGTGTACCACGTTCAGCACGCCTGGCGGCACGCCGGCTTCCAGTGCCAGCTCCACCAGCATCAGGGTCGACAGCGGGTCCTGCTCGGACGGCTTGAGGACGAAGGTGTTGCCGCAGGCGATCGCCATCGGGAACATCCACAGGGGGATCATCGCCGGGAAGTTGAACGGAGTGATACCGGCGCAGACGCCGATCGGCTGGCGCAGGGTGTAGGTGTCGACGCCACCGGCGACGTTCTCGGCGAACTCGCCCATCTGCAGGGTGCCGACCGAGCAGGCATGCTCGACCACTTCCAGGCCGCGGAAGATATCGCCCTCGGCGTCGGCCAGGGTCTTGCCCTGCTCGGCGCTGAGCACTGCGGCGATACGCTTGGAGTGTTCACGGATCAGCGCCTGCAGCTTGAGCATGATGCGCATGCGGGCGCCGATGGGGGTCAGCTTCCAGGTCTGGAAGGCGCGCTGGGCAGCGTCGATCGCGGCGTTCACTTCGGCGGCGGTGGCGAAGGGCACCTTGGCCAGCACTTCCTGGGTCGCCGGATTGACGATGTCGTGCCATTCACTGCTCTGGGATTCGACCCACTCGCCATCGATCAGCAACCGGGCGGTCTTGAGGGTGGCGTCGGGCTTGAGAGAAACGTTCATGGAAGTCTCCTGAATTATTGTAATGGCCGAATCCTGGGCGGGCGCCGCAACGCCCGAGCATGGTGACTGGACTGTTTTTGGAGTATAGATGTGCATTCTTCTAATAAGAACGCACATAAAAACCGGATCAACATGCAAAAAAACATCACGTCCCTGGGTTCATTGAACTGGGACGACCTGAAGTTTTTCCTCGAGGTGGCCCGTACCCGCAAGGCCAGCAGCGCAGCCAAGCGCCTGGCAGTGGACTACACCACGGTGTCGCGGCGCATCAGTTCGCTGGAAGCGGCCCTGGGCACCCTGCTGTTCGAAAAGTCGCGCACCAACGGCTTCGTCCTGACTGCCGAAGGCCAGCGCCTGATGGGTTATGCCGAGTCCATCGAAAGTACCCTGCACATGGCCTGCGAGCAGGTTTCGGGGTCCGGGGTGGCGCTCTCGGGGCATGTGCGCATGGGCTGCACGGAGGGTTTCGGCAGCTTCTTCATCACCCCGCAACTGAGCCATTTCGTCGACGCCTACCCGGCGATCTCGGTGGATATCCTGCCGCTGCCGCACTTCATCAGCCTGTCCAAGCGCGAGGCGGATATCGTCATCGCCCTGGAGCGCCCGGAGCATGGGCCGTATGTGTGCTGCAAACTGTGCGACTACCGGCTGCAGTTGTACGCGACCCAGCAGTACCTGGACCAGCACCCGCCGATCCGCCGCGCCAGCGACCTGGCGCGGCACCGCTTCGTCAGCTATGTCGATGACCTGGCGTTCAGCAACGAGCTGCTGTACCTGGCCAACCTGCTGCCCAACGCCACCGCCAACCTGCGCAGTACCAGCGTGATCGCCCAGTTCATTGCGGCGCAGCAGGGCCGGGCGCTGGCGATCCTGCCGTGCTTCCTGGCGGCCCAGGACCCGAACCTGCTACCGGTGTTGCCGGATGAGGTGAACATCACCCGGCAGTTCTGGATGTATTGCCGGGAGGATCTGAGGAAGTTGAAGCGGATCAACCTGCTGTGGGATTACATCCGCGAAGTCACGGAGCTGAATCGACCGTTGCTGCTGGGTGAGGCACGGGAATTGCGGTTCGTCGATTAGAACACCGCCCCTGTAGGTTCAGTCAGCAATCACCACGATCGCCACCCGGCGATTCTCCGTCCGCCCCGCCGCAGTGCTGTTGCTGGCCACCGGCTCGCGGCTGCCCAGGCCGCGGACCTGGATGTTTTCCGGTTTCAGGCCGGACTGTTGCAACACCTTCGCCACGCTGTTGGCACGGCGCACCGAAAGCTGTTCGTTGTAGTCATCCTTGCCCGACGCATCGGTATGCCCGTCCACTCGCACCCGCTGGATGTCCACGCTCAACAGGGCCTTGGCAATACGGTCGACGATGGTCTCGCTCTCCTTGTTCAAGCCGTCCAGGTCACTGCCGAACAGCACCTTGCCCGACAGGCCGAAGGCCCAGCCATCGTCCGTCAGTTGGAAGCCCTGCTGCTTGAGGACGGCGACCTGCGCCGGGGTCAGGCCTTTCTGCGGGGC
Organism: Pseudomonas sp. UTLPPB19802; assembly: GCF_059730225.1. Classification (NCBI taxonomy): domain Bacteria; kingdom Pseudomonadati; phylum Pseudomonadota; class Gammaproteobacteria; order Pseudomonadales; family Pseudomonadaceae; genus Pseudomonas; species Pseudomonas sp. UTLPPB19802. Next base: position 1,743,793 of record NZ_AP048545.1, on the reverse strand, counting down.
CGTCTGGCAACCGCTGAGGGCCAGCAACGCGGCAAACAGCGCAACGCTGAAAAAACGCAGGGAACGTTGGGTGAAGGTAAGCAAGGGTTCAACTCCTGGTTGTGGCTGAAGCAGCGCAGTGCTCCGACTGCGCGGTGTGTTGGCTGCCTCGGGAAAGGCGCTTGGCCTGGTACATGGCGGCATCGGCGGCATTGAGCAGCGAGCCCGGGGTGCTGCCGTGATCGGGATAGACGGCGATGCCGACGCTAAGGGAGGTAATGACCTGGGCCTGGCCGGGCACCGGGATCGGCAGGTCCATGCTGGCGATGATTTTCTCGGCGATACGCTCGGCGTCTTCGATGTGGTGCAGCGGCATCAGCAGCACGGCGAACTCGTCCCCCCCCAGGCGCGCCACCAGGTCGTGTTCACGCAACTGCGCGCGCACCCGCGTGGCCACCGCCACCAGCACCGCATCGCCCGCCGCATGGCCGAAGGTATCGTTGATTTCCTTGAAACGATCGCTGTCGAGAAACAGCACCGCCACCCGCTCGCCCTGCTTGGCCGCATTGCGCAGGGAACGCATCAGCCGACCCTCGAAAAACGCCCGGTTGGGCAGGCCGGTCAAACTGTCATGGCTGGCCTGGTGGGCCAGGAGCTGGTTCTCGTTCTGCAAATGCGCTTGCCAGACTTCCAGCTCGTCGAGCAAGGCATTGAAGTCGTTGCCGAGGTTGTCCAGCTCGGCAATCTCCGCCGGCGGTACCCGCCGATCGAAGGCGCGATCGCTACGGGCGGCGTGGGCCACCTTGGCAAGGCTGCGCAACGGCACGATGATCCCGCGCAACAACCGGCGCGCCAGGTACAGGCCAAGCCAGGCCGCCAGGACGCTGCATACCAGAATGCCGGCCAGACCACTGAGCAGGTAGCGCATCAGGCTGGCGCCGTGGCCGGTCAGGCGCACGCTGCCGACTTCGCGATTCTGGTGCAGGATCGGCAGCACGATGGGCTGTTCCAGCAGCCCCCTCGCCAACTGCATCTCCAGCCGTGACAACAGGCCGTTTTCCGGTCGCTGCCAATGGGCCAGGCGCTGGCCACTGGCGGTGAAGATTTCGGCATCGGCCACCTCTTCGGTGGAGGCGATCAGTTCCAGGGCTTCAGTCGCCGCGCTGCTGTCGTTGAACACTACCGCCGCCTCGACGGTGTAGCTGATGGAGCGTGCGATCAGGTGCAGGTTGTGATCGGCGTAAACCCGCAGCGCCAGCACGCCGAGAAAGGTCAGCGAGACGCTGACCAGGCCGACCGCCGCCAGCGCGACCAACATGTGCCCACGTCCCAGCACTGAACGCAGGGTCCGGCGATTGTCAAGCTTGTGCAGACCGATCATGGTTGTGCGGCCCGACGGCGGGACAATTGCAGGACGCTGGGATGAATGCGCACGCCGCTACGGGCCACCGAATCCAGGTTGACGTCGAACGCCACCTGGTCGTCGCTGACACGCAGGCAAAACAGGCTGCCGACGGTACACTGGTCGCCTTCTTCGCTGATGCTCAGCACCGCTTGCCCGGCCAGGGCGGCGAACAGCTGGCCGCGCTCCTCGGCGGAGAGCTGACCGATGTACACCGCGTCGCAACTGCCGGCGACGGCCGTGCTGTTGGCCAGCAGGCGCTGGACCAGCACCGGGCGGCCGGTGGCCTGGGTGGTGCCCTTGACCAGATCGTCGGTGTACTGGGTCGGACCCATGATGCACAGGCGCAACTGCGTCGGCTCCACCGGCCAGCGGGCGTAACTGAGGATGCCCAGCACGACCTGGGTGACGGCCTGGGCGCGCTGGTCGGCGGCGCCGTGAGGCCCCGTGTCCTCGGCCATGCCCGAGTGCATGGACAGGCAGCACAGAACGGACAATGCCAACTGTTTAGCGCCAAAAAACCGCCACATCATCCACGCAACCACGTTCGCATGAGAATTTTCTCAATACTACGTCAGAATAATGCCGAAACGGTAGCAAATCAGTGGCTAGGCAGTGCCAGGACGTGCGCTAGCCGAGCTCCAACATCAGCCCGCTCAAGCGCTTGACCTTGCGCCGCACCGCTTCCTCGAACACCCCCCCGCGGGGCTCGAGCAGGCTGAACCAGTCCTTGGCCCGGGTGATGCCGGTGTAGATCAGTTCCTTGGTCAACACCGGGTTCAGTGCCTCGGGCAGAATCAAAGCGGTGTGGGTGAATTCCGACCCCTGGGATTTGTGCACGGTCATGGCGTAGACGGTTTCCACGTCGTTCAATCGGCTCGGCAAGACGAAGCGTACCCCGCCCTGGCCGTCGTTACGCGGAAACGCCACCCGCAGCACCTGCTTGCCCGCGTCCACGCCATCGCGCTCGGGCAGGCGCAGGGCGATGCCGATGTCGCCGTTCATCAGGCCGAGCCCGTAGTCGTTGCGGGTCATCAGCACCGGTCGGCCTTCATACCAGTGCTGGTCGCTGTCGATCAACTTCCTGGCGAACAGCGCCGCGGTAATGCGCTGGTTCAGCCCCTCGACGCCCCAGGGGCCCTTGCGCACGGCGCAGAGCAACTGGAACTCGTCGAAGGAACTCAGCACCGAACGCGCCCAGTCTTCCCAGCACGGGTCATCAAGGTCGCTGTACGCAGGCGGGCGACCACTGCGCATTACGTCGAGGTAATGGCGATAGCCCTTGCGGTTGGGGCCCTCACCATCGAGTACCAGCTTGTCGAACTTGCGGTCCTGCTCGCCCTTGAGCGCCAGGGCGAACAGGTCGGAATGGTCGCCCGCCTGCAACAGCGCACGGGCCTCGTCTGCCGCCTGCTGGTTGACCAGCCGCGCCAATTGACCGATCCCACTGCCTTCGCCAAAGCGCCGCGAGTGACGCAGCATCACCACCTGCTGGGCCAGCGGATGGCTGCCCTCGGCGGCCTCGCGCAAGCCACTGGTACCGAGGTCCTCGCCGCTGACCGCCTGCAACCATGCAAGGGTGTCGGCGCTGTACCAGCCCTCCTCGGCATCGCGGCACAGGTCACCGAGCACGGCTCCAGCTTCCACCGAGGCCAACTGGTCCTTGTCGCCCAGCAGCACCAGCCGCGCATGCACCGGCAGCGCATCGAGCAGGTTGGCCATCATCTCCAGGTCGATCATCGACGCCTCGTCCACCACCAGCACGTCCAGCGGCAGGCGATTGCCGGCATGGTGGCGGAAGTGCCGGGTGCCTGGGCGGCTGCCGAGCAGGCGATGCACGGTGGTCACTTCGCTGGGAATCCGGGCGCGGACCGCTTCATCGATGGTCAGCGAGCGCACCTGGGCACTGATGGACTCGGTCAGGCGCGCGGCGGCCTTGCCGGTCGGCGCGGCGAGGCGGATGCGCAGCGGCTTGCCCGCTTCCACCGCCGGCGCCTGGAGCAGGGCCAGCAGGCGCACCACGGTGGTGGTCTTGCCGGTACCGGGGCCGCCGGTGACGATGCTGAAGGCGCCGCGCGTAGCGAGGGCACAGGCCAGCTTCTGCCAGTCGATGCGCCCACTGCTGCCGGCAGCGCCGAACAGTTCGGTGAGACGACGGGCGAGGTCTTCCGGTGCGGCTTCCTGCTCGGCGAGACGCAGGCGCAGGGCACTGTCGATACGCCGTTCATAGCTCCAGTAGCGCCGCAGGTACAGCCGTCGGCCACTGAGCACCAGCGGCCGTTGCCCCGCATCCAGACTCTCGTCATCGGCCTGGGCCACCAGCGGACTGGACTGCAATGACCGACACCAGGCCTCGCCGTCCAGTGCCACCAGCAGTTGCGAGGGCAGCAGCATCGCCCCGCTCTGCAGGTCGCCCTCCGGCGGCAGCGACAGGGCGAAGTCCGGCTCGCTCAGGGTTTCAAACAGGTCGAGACAGACATGCCCGTGACCGAGTTGGTGGCTGGTCAAGGCAGCAGCCAGCAACACCAACGGATCGCCCTCGGGATCGAGTTCATGCAGGAAAGCGACGAAGGCCTTGTCCAGCGCCCGCACCCAGCCGCGTTCGAACCAGCGCTCGAGCAACAGCAGCAGGTCTTCGGCGCGATCCAGCGGCGCCAGTTCGGCGAGGCTGTCGTCGTTCAGCGCGGTGGGCAGCAGGTCGGCGAAGGAACGTTTCATAGCAGACTCCCCTGCTCCCAGGCGGGTTCGGATTTGGTGACGGACTTGCCCTGGAACAGCAGGTCGAGCTGTTCGATCAACAACCGTGGCGGCCGGGCAAAATAGGCGCCCTGGCTCGGCGCGCGGGTGCCGCGCAGGAACAGGTACAGGGCGCCGCCCATGTGCCGGTCGTAGTCGTAGTCCGGCACCCGGGCCTTGAGCTGGCGATGCAGGGCCAGCAGGTAGAGCACGTATTGCAGGTCGTAGCGGTTGTCGAGGATCGACGCGGCCATGGCCTGCTCGGTGTAGGCCGCATCGTCGGCGCCCAGCCAGTTGGACTTGTAGTCGGCCACGTAGTAGCGGCCCTCGTGTTCGAAAGTCAGGTCGATGAAGCCCTTGAACATGCCATTGAGCAATACCGGCTCGGCTGCCGCCCGGGCGACACCGCCGTGGGTGTGGCGCCGGACCAGTTCGTCGACCTGCTGCACGTCGACCTTGTGGCTGGCGAACCAGAACTCCATTTCCACCTGATAGCTGGCGAGGCTGTTCAGCGCCACCGGCGGCTGGCCTTCGCCGAGGCGGAACGGCACCTGCAGCAGGTGGGCAAGCCAGTCGCTCAGGGTCTCGATCCAGCCCTTCCAACCACGCAGGTTGCAGCGCGGCGCGACGGCTTTTTCGATCAGTTCGCGGTCAGCCGTGAAGCGTTCGTCGCCGGCCCATTCCAACAGGCCATGGAGGAAGGTGCCGGGATTCGGCCCACGGGGAAAACGGTGGATATCGCCGCCGCTGGCGACGACTTCGCGCGGCGCGTCCGGGTCCAGCCGCTCATCGTCGAAAAGCTTCTGGGCCTGGGGGTTCTCCGGCGCTTCGTCACTGCCAGCCCCCAATTGCTCGCTGATGCGCAGGGCGCTGTAAGAAGCGATCCACCAATGCTCGGCGGCCTTGCGCTTGGGCAGCAGCGGTTCGAGCAGAGTCGCCTGGTTGCGTGGCGGCTGGTACGACAAATCGTTGGGTGCGGGCAGTTCCTGGCAGGCCAAAGCCGGGCAGTCCTGCTGCAGATCCCGCAGCCAGCTGGCCAGGCCGGTGGACTCGGCCAGCACCGCGCCGCCACCGAGCAGGTAGCCGAGGGCCGACAGGTGCAGCACCGAGCTGTTGTGACTGCCGCGCTTGAGGTCCGCCACACCCAGCCAGCAGGCGTGGCGGGCGCGGGTCAGGGCCACGTAGAGCAGACGCAGATCCTCGGCCAGGCGCTCGTCGTCAGCCTGGGCGATCAACTCGGCAGTCGGCTTGAGGCTGACCTGGGCCTTGCCGTTGCTGTCGTGGTAATGCAGCGGCAGCCGGCTGCCATCCACCGGCTTCACCGAACAGATGAAGGGCAGGAACACCAGCGGATATTCCAGGCCCTTGGATTTGTGGATGGTCACCACCTTGACCAGTTGCTCGTCGCTTTCCAGGCGCAGGATCTGTTCCTCGCCGGCCTGGCCGGACAAGGCCAGGTGCTCGCCCAGGTGGCGGATCAACGCCTGCTCACCATCCAGTTCGCCGGAGGCCTGTTGCAGCAATTCGGACAGGTGCAGCAGGTTGGTCAACACCCGCTCGCCGTCGCTGCGGGCGATCAGCGCCTGGGGCAATTGAAAGTCATGCAGCAGGCGGCGCAACATCGGCAACACGCCCTGGGTCCGCCACAGCGTGCGGTAGCCGCGGAACTGCATGACCCGCGCCTCCCAGGCCAGCTCGTCCTGGTTCAGTCGCTCCAGCTCGGCCAGCGGCAGGTTCAGGGTGATGCAGGCCAGGGCCGCGCGCAGCGGGCGTTCGACATCCGGTTCGGCGCAGGCCTTGAGCCAGGTCAGCAGGTCGTGGGCTTCCTGGGCGGCGAACACCGAGTCCTTGTCCGACAGGTAGACGCTGCGCACCCCGCGGGCGGCCAGCTCGCCACGGACCGCCTGCGCTTCCTTGCCGTCGCGGACCAGGATGGCGATGTCTGAGGGCAACACGCCCTGCAGTTTGCCGTCGCGACTGAAACCAACGCGGCCCTGCTGCCCGCCATTGAGCAGACCGACGATTTCGCTGGCGCAACTGGCGGCCAACTGCTGGCGGTAAACCGCGCCGGACAACGGTTGCTCGGAGGACAGTTGCCAGACATTCAGCGCTGCCTGCGGCTGGCCATCGATCTGAAACTCTTCCTTGCGGCCCTGGGACTCTACCGACACGAACGGTACCGGGTTGTCTTCGCCGTCACGGAACAGAAACGCACCACGGCCCTGCTCCCGCTGCTCGGCACGTTCGAACACGTGGTTGACCGAACGAACCATCGCATGGCTGGAACGGAAGTTGGTATCCAATGTGTGCAAGCGACCACTGGTGGCCTGGCGCGCACGCAGGTAGGTGTAGATGTCGGCGCCGCGGAAGGCGTAGATCGCCTGCTTGGGGTCGCCGATCAGGAACAGGCCGCCGTCTGGGCTATTGTCCTCGATGCGATAGATGCTTTCGAAGATCCGGTACTGCACCGGGTCGGTGTCCTGGAATTCGTCGATCAGCGCTACCGGGAACTGCTCGCGGATCAGCGCCGCCAGGCGCTCGCCGCCCTCGGCACGCAAGGCGGCATCGAGGCGCAGCAGCATGTCGTCAAAGCCCATTTCAGCACGGCGGCGCTTCTCGTCCTCGAAGCGTGCACCGACCCAGCGGGCGGCGTGTTCCAGCACGGCGGCATCGGGGGTTGGCAGGGCATCGAGGCTGGCTTTCAGGCCGGCCATCGCGTCGAGCGCAGGATGCCGCGGGGCTTCGCCCTTCCAGGCTTCAGCCATGCCCTCGGGGGTCAATCGGCTAAAGCCGGTGCCGATATCCAGTTGTTCCAGGGCTTCGTCTTCGGCCCAGGCGGTGAGCTTTTCGAACCAGGGCTCGAAGTAGCGCGCCTGCATCTTGCGACCGTCGACAGTCTTGCTTGCCACGCCTTGCAGGCAGATCTCGCGCAACTCGGCGGCCCACTGCTTCCAGGGTGCCTTGATCTGCAGCAGGGCTTCACGGCGTTCGAGCAGGCAGGCCTCGATCAGTTCGGCGGGCTCCGGTTCGTCGTCCTCACTGCCGTGATTCACATTGCCAAACAGCGCACGTACCCTCGGCAGCAGCGCATCAGGGCCACCCCAGTTGGCGCGCACCCAGTGCAGCGCGTCACCCTGCATCTTGTAGCAATAGAGCCGCCAGTAATCGCGCAGCACTTCACCGAGCAAGTCGCTGTGATCGGTTTCCAGGGTCTGGGTGAACAGGCTGCCGCTGTCGAAGGCGTGCTCACGGAGCATCCGCTGGCACCAACCGTGGATGGTCGAGACGGCGGCCTCGTCCATCCATTGCGCGGCGATATCCAGGCGATTGGCGCAGGCCGGCCATTGCTCGACAGCGTATTCGGCGCGCAGTTGGCCGATCAGGTCGTCCGGGGCGGTTATCTCGTCGCGCAAGAACCGCGCGGCTTCAGCCAGGCGAGTGCGGATACGGTCACGCAGCTCCTTGGTCGCGGCATCGGTGAAGGTCACGACGAGGATCTGTGGTGGCAGCAACTCGCGCCCGAAACCGGCAGCCTCACCGCCATGGCCCAGCACCAGGCGCAGGTACAGTGCGGAAATGGTGAAGGTCTTGCCGGTGCCGGCACTGGCTTCGATCAGTTGGCTACCACGCAGGGGGAAGGCCAGGGCCAGTGGAGTCTTGTCGCTCATGGGCGCGCCTCCTCGTTCACCAGGGAGCGCCATGGCGCATCGAGCAGCGGTCGATAGAGGCTGTCGCACCAGCCATCGAACTCCTCGCTGGCGACCAGGGCGTTGTAGTCGGCGAACTGGCGGGCCAGGGCCGCACTTTCGCGGCGCTCGCCTTCGCTGTTGATGCCGTCGCCGTCATAGGCCTTGCGCGCGGCAGCCTCGCCTTTGGCCGGGTCCGGCTGGGAAAGCCAGGCGAAGGCCGTCTTGATCGCCACCGGCAAGGGCCGGCGCATGCCGACCTGCCAGGCCAGCAGCAATTCGCCGAGCAGGGTGTTGGCCCGCTCCGGCTCGAACGGCGGCAGCAGCAGCGTATCGTCGCTGGCGACCAACGCGGTGGTCAGCGGCAACTCGCAGGTACAGGCCACCAGGTGGTTGACCCAAGGCTTGGTCAGGCGATGCCACTTGCGGGTCTTGAGCGAGCCGATGCTGTTGGGGATGGTGGTGACGGCCAGGTAGCCGCCATCGCTGCGCTGATGCAGGCCGGACAGCCAACCGTCGAGACGCACACCATTACTGTCGATACTGACCGGCACCGCGCTCGGCACCGGCGTTGGCCATAGGGTCAGCAGTTGCTGATAGCGTTCCAGCAGGCCCGGCAGTGGCTCGATCAGTTCCAGTTGCAGCAGTTCGCCAAAACCGGCCATGGGCAACAGGCCGCTGCCCTGCAGGCGACGGGCCTGGTTGCTCAAGGCCTGCTGTGGATTGTCCGCCTGCTGCAAGGCGGCATTGAGCAGGCTGTCGCTGAGGCTGTAGCGCTGCAGCGCATCGAGAACGAAAGGTTCCTCGTCCGCCAGTGGCGCTTCGGCGGTCTCGAAAAATACTTTCAGCCGCTGGCTGAAAAAGTGCCGCACGGGGTTGCGCAGGAAGTCTTGCAATTGTGCCAGGGTCAGTGGTTCTTCCTGACTGTAGGGTGCCAGTTCGCCGACAAGCTCGGTGGAATCCTGCAGTTGGTGCAACTGCTGCCATTCACGGGCGTAGCTGAACAGGCCGGCATCGCCCTCGTGGAAATAGCGGGCGCTGAACGGTTGCAGCGGATGCTCCTGGGTCAGGGCTTCAAGCAGGTGTTCGCCGTCGGCGTCGGGCAGCCGCCAGCCACTGGCGATATGGTCACGCAGTTGGCCAATCAGCACCGAGGCCGGACGCTCGCTGTTGTCGCGGATGCTGCGGCCAACCCAACTGATATACAGCTGCTCGCGGGCCGAGAGCAGGGCTTCGAGCAGCAGATAGCGGTCGTCTTCACGCCGCGAGCGATCGCCGGGACGGTAGTCGCTGCCCATCAGGTCGAAGTCCAGCGGCGGTTGTGCACGCGGGTAATCGCCGTCGTTCATGCCGAGCAGGCAAACCAGCTTGAACGGGATCGCCCGCATCGGCATGAGGGTGCAGAAGTTCACCGCACCGGCGAGGAAACGCTGGGACAGGCGACCCTGATCGAGACCGGCCAGCCAGGCTTCGCGTACCACTGTCAGTGGCAGTTCTTCCTGCAGGTCGACGGCTTCGCAGGTTTCCAGCCAGGTGGCGCGCAGTTGTTCGAGCTGGATCAGCAGGTAGTCGTCGTGCTCGGTGCTGGCGAGGAAGAACAGTTGCAGCAATGCTTGCAGACGCTCGCCCCACTGCTGCGGGCGGGCCGGTTCGCAGAGTTCCTGGTGGGCGATTTCCAGGGCGTCGAGCAAGGCGACCACCGGGCCGATCAGGGCGGCATCCAGGCCACCGATTTCGTCATAGGGTTCGATGCCTTCGCAGCCTTCGCCGGTGCCAACCGCGTAGCCCATCAGCATGCGGCGCAAGCCAAAGCGCCAGCTGTTCTGTTCCAGTTCTGCTGGCAGGCCGAGATCGGCGCGTTGTTCGGCGCTCAGGCCCCAACGAATGCCCGCGCCTTCAATCCAGCGGTGCAAGGTCGGCAGGTCACGCTCCTGGACATTGAAGCGGGCGCGCAAGGCCGGTACGTCGAGCAGGTCAAGAATCTCGCTGACCGGGAAACGGCTGTCGGGCAACTTCAACAGATGCTCGACGGCGATCAGCAGCGGATCACGTCCACGCTGCCCCTGGTCTGCCAGGGTGAACGGGATGAAGCGCGGGTCGCTACGTTCGAGCTGGCCGAAGACGGCGCGAACATGCGGGGCGTAGCTGTCGATATCCGGGACCATGACGATCACGTCCCGTGGGCGCAGGTCCGGGTTGGCGCTGAAGCGGGCGAGCAACTGGTCGTGGAGGATTTCCACTTCGCGCTGGGCGCTGTGGGCGACTTCGAAGCGGATCGACTGGTCCTGCTGCGGGTCGACGGCAGGCCAGAGTTCGCGGGTTTCGGCCAACGGGCGCAGTTCGAGAATATCGTCCTGCAACTGGTTGAGCAGGGTTGCCGGAGTGCTATCGCTGAACAGGTCGATGCGGCCATCGCGGAAAGCCGCACGGTAGCTGTTCGGGTCGTCGTAGCTGTCGAGCAGGTTGATGTAGTCGCGGCCCTGCTTGCCCCAGGCGGCCAATAGCGGATGAGCGTGCTGGTGCAGGGCATCGGGGTCGAGGACCACCGGCATGCCGGCCTTGCGGGACTGGCGCTTGTATTCGTTACGCAACAGGTCTTTGTCGGCGACGATGTCGGTCCAGTGGTGGCGACAGGGGTTGTGCACGCAGAGCAGCACCTGGCTGAACCGTGCCAGGCCGGCCAGGGCTTCGAGGGCCTGGGCCGGCAGCGAGGAAATGCCGAAGACGATCACTCGTGGTGGCAGGCCCCTGGGAGCGGCTTCAAGGATATTGATGCGTTCGATGAAACGCTGATGCACACCTGCCCGGCTCTGGGCCATGCCTTCGGCGCCGACGTCCAGCAATAGCGCACGCCATAGTTCGGCCTGCCAGCAGTTGGCAGGACTCAGCGGCTTGATCTCACCGCGTACGCTGCGCAACTGGTGGCGGCCGGCGGCCCAGTCCTCCAGCCAGTCGGCGCGGTAGACCTGGTATTGGTCGAACAGGTCGGCCAGGCGCTCGGCCAGTTGATAGCGTTTGCGCAGGTCGCTGTCGTGGGTCAGGAAACGTTGCAGCGGTTCGAAGTGCGGCTGATCGATCAGTTCCGGCAATAGGCGCATCAGGCGCCAGGTCAATGGGGCCTTGTCGAGCAGCGACTTGGGCGGGATCTCGTCGCGGCCCAGCACCATGCGATAGAGCTGCCACATGAAGGTACCGGGCAGTTGCACGTCGATGGCGGCGGCAATACCGCAGCCTCCGGAATCGTCGTCCTCGGCATCTTCGGCCAGGGCCAGCTTCAGCCACTGGGCGATACCGTTGCTCTGCACCAGGGCGATTTCATTCTCCAGGGGCGCCAGGGGGTAACGCCGCATCACGTTGATCACCAGGCTGCGCAGTTCCTCAGGGCTGTTGCTCTGAACAACCATGAACGCAGGATTGAGTGACGTCGCGTCCGGCATGACGACTTCCTTGGAGAATTCAAAAACGAAGGCAGGACTTTAACACCTCCGGCGCGGTTGCTGGCGGTGAGGGGGTTGGGTCTTGTGTCGGTTGTGGCGGCCTCTTCGCGGGCAAGCCCTGCTCCTACAATACTTCGTCGTCCATACCGGTTGTGCTCGACCCCCGTCTGTAGGAGCAGGGCTTGCCCGCGAAGAGGCCCTCAAGTCCTGCACCGGACTTGCCAACGCCACAAAAACAAAACCCCAACCGCTTTCGCAATTGGGGTTTTGGAATTTAATCTTGACGATGACCTACTCTCACATGGGGAAACCCCACACTACCATCGGCGATGCATCGTTTCACTTCTGAGTTCGGGATGGGATCAGGTGGTTCCAATGCTCTATGGTCGTCAAGAAATTCGGTAGCCAGCTCGTAGCCCTTGCGGGTCACGCTCCAGCGAATTCGGGTATGTGATTCAGGTATTTGTGCGTTGCAAACTTTCGGTTCACTTCGTCTTCATACACCGCAATCTGCTCATTCGACGCAAATTGCTTGGGTGTTATATGGTCAAGCCTCACGGGCAATTAGTATGGGTTAGCTCAACGCCTCACAGCGCTTACACACCCCACCTATCAACGTCGTAGTCTTCGACGGCCCTTCAGGGAACTCAAGGTTCCAGTGAGATCTCATCTTGAGGCAAGTTTCCCGCTTAGATGCTTTCAGCGGTTATCTTTTCCGAACATAGCTACCCGGCAATGCCACTGGCGTGACAACCGGAACACCAGAGGTTCGTCCACTCCGGTCCTCTCGTACTAGGAGCAGCCCCTCTCAAATCTCAAACGTCCACGGCAGATAGGGACCGAACTGTCTCACGACGTTCTAAACCCAGCTCGCGTACCACTTTAAATGGCGAACAGCCATACCCTTGGGACCGGCTTCAGCCCCAGGATGTGATGAGCCGACATCGAGGTGCCAAACACCGCCGTCGATATGAACTCTTGGGCGGTATCAGCCTGTTATCCCCGGAGTACCTTTTATCCGTTGAGCGATGGCCCTTCCATACAGAACCACCGGATCACTAAGACCTACTTTCGTACCTGCTCGACGTGTCTGTCTCGCAGTCAAGCGCGCTTTTGCCTTTATACTCTGCGACCGATTTCCGACCGGTCTGAGCGCACCTTCGTACTCCTCCGTTACTCTTTAGGAGGAGACCGCCCCAGTCAAACTACCCACCATACACTGTCCTCGATCCGGATAACGGACCTGAGTTAGAACCTCAAAGTTGCCAGGGTGGTATTTCAAGAATGGCTCCACGCAAACTGGCGTTCACGCTTCAAAGCCTCCCACCTATCCTACACAAGCAAATTCAAAGTCCAGTGCAAAGCTATAGTAAAGGTTCACGGGGTCTTTCCGTCTAGCCGCGGATACACTGCATCTTCACAGCGATTTCAATTTCACTGAGTCTCGGGTGGAGACAGCGCCGCCATCGTTACGCCATTCGTGCAGGTCGGAACTTACCCGACAAGGAATTTCGCTACCTTAGGACCGTTATAGTTACGGCCGCCGTTTACCGGGGCTTCGATCAAGAGCTTCGCGTTAGCTAACCCCATCAATTAACCTTCCGGCACCGGGCAGGCGTCACACCCTATACGTCCACTTTCGTGTTTGCAGAGTGCTGTGTTTTTAATAAACAGTCGCAGCGGCCTGGTATCTTCGACCGGCATGGGCTTACGGAGCAAGTCCTTCACCCTCACCGGCGCACCTTCTCCCGAAGTTACGGTGCCATTTTGCCTAGTTCCTTCACCCGAGTTCTCTCAAGCGCCTTGGTATTCTCTACCTAACCACCTGTGTCGGTTTGGGGTACGGTTCCTGGTTATCTGAAGCTTAGAAGCTTTTCTTGGAAGCATGGCATCAACCACTTCGCGTCCTAAAGGACACTCGTCATCAGCTCTCGGCCTTAAGATCCCGGATTTACCTAAGATCTCAGCCTACCACCTTAAACTTGGACAACCAACGCCAAGCTGGCCTAGCCTTCTCCGTCCCTCCATCGCAATAACCAGAAGTACAGGAATATTAACCTGTTTTCCATCGACTACGCTTTTCAGCCTCGCCTTAGGGACCGACTAACCCTGCGTCGATTAACGTTGCGCAGGAAACCTTGGTCTTTCGGCGTGGGTGTTTTTCACACCCATTGTCGTTACTCATGTCAGCATTCGCACTTCTGATACCTCCAGCAAGCTTCTCAACTCACCTTCACAGGCTTACAGAACGCTCCTCTACCGCATCACTTACGTGATACCCGTAGCTTCGGTGCATGGTTTGAGCCCCGTTACATCTTCCGCGCAGGCCGACTCGACTAGTGAGCTATTACGCTTTCTTTAAAGGGTGGCTGCTTCTAAGCCAACCTCCTAGCTGTCTAAGCCTTCCCACATCGTTTCCCACTTAACCATGACTTTGGGACCTTAGCTGACGGTCTGGGTTGTTTCCCTTTTCACGACGGACGTTAGCACCCGCCGTGTGTCTCCCACGCTCGGCACTTCCAGGTATTCGGAGTTTGCATCGGTTTGGTAAGT
>NZ_AP048545.1:1482500-1725000 GCF_059730225.1 Pseudomonas sp. UTLPPB19802 | reverse complement strand
CCTTGGAGTCGCAAGTCCGGGGAAGCTTGATCAGCATGACGACTCCGCAGCACTGGATGACAGATGCACCAATAGACTACGGAGTCTGGGGGAAATTACATCACTTGTGCCGACGCAAGTGTAACAAGTACTGAATGGGTCCCGAGGCCGCATAAGCGAGGAAGATCAGCAACAGGATTCGCGGCGGATCACTGAACACCACGGCGAACACCAGCACCACGGCGAGAATCGCCACGAACGGCACGCGCCCCTTGAGATCCAGCTCCTTGAAGCTGTTGTACTTGATGTTGCTGACCATCAGCATCCCGGCCGCCGCCACCAGCAGGGCCACCAGGAACGACATCTTCGAGCCCTGGATGCCATAGTCGCTGAACGCCCACACCGTACCGGCTACCACACCGGCCGCCGCCGGACTGGCCAGGCCGATGAAGTAGCGCTTGTCGGCGGTACCGACCTGGGTGTTGAAGCGCGCCAGGCGCAACGCGGCGCCCGCCACATAGATGAAGGCGACCATCCAGCCGACCTTGCCCATGTCGCCCAAGGCCCAGCCGAATGCCAGCAGTGCCGGTGCAACGCCGAAGGCAACCATGTCCGACAGCGAGTCGTACTCGGCACCAAAGGCGCTCTGGGTATTGGTCATTCGCGCAACGCGCCCGTCCAACCCGTCGAGTACCATCGCGACGAAGATTGCGATCGCGGAAAAGGCGAAATACTTGCTCGCCCCGGCCGGATCACCGGCACTGGCAGCGCTCTGTGCACTCATTGCGCTGATGATGGCGTAGAAACCGGCAAACAGGTTGGCCGTGGTGAACAGGTTCGGCAGCAGATAGATGCCGCGATGGCGGACCTTCTGGCCGTCGGCGTCATGCCCCTCCTCGACATGCTCGTCGATGGGTAGCCGGCTCTCCGCATCGGAGGCCTGGCCGGGCTCTTCGGGACGTTCAGTCATTGGAATTACCTTGTAACTAAAATGAAGGGTTTCAACAGCACTCGCAATCGCCAACGGAGTGCAAAACAATCTCGCTTTATACCAGAAGCGCTCCACGCCTGCGGAAAAACCCGGCTGCTCAGCCCAGCACCACATGAGGCAGGAAGCGACTGCTGTCCTTGGTGATCAGGCTATCGTCCTCGCGGATGCCTATTCCAGAGGGCACGTCCCCCACCATCCAGGAACCGATGACGGTGTAGCTGTCGCCAAATTTTGGCAACGGCGAAAACGCCTGCAGGATATAGGGTGCATCCGTATACGGACCATCCTCGGCCATCTGCTGGTCGTCAGCGGTACGGATCTCGATGTTGGCGCCCTCACGGGAGAAGAACGGCTTGCGCACCCATCCCCTGGGCACCGGGCGCTGCGGATCCTGTTCGACATGGGCCGGCAGCAGGTTGGGATGCCCCTCGTGAAACTTCCACAGCAACGGCAGGATTCCCTTATTACTGACGATCGCCTTCCAGGCCGGTTCGACGAACTGCGTGTCGCAGCCCGGCACCGCCTGCCCGAAGTCCTCGTGAAAGATATGCTCCCAGGCATGCAGCTTGAACAGGCGCTGAATCCACTGGCCCTGCAGGTCGACGAAACGACCCTGGTCGGTCAGGCCGATATCCTCGATATCGATATGACGCGCCTCGACCCCGGCGTGCGCCGCCATTTTGCGCAGAAAGTCCGTGGTACCGCGATCTTCCTCCGAGCCGGACATCGCCGAGAAGTAGAAGGGGCCGCCAGGTGACAGCGCCGCGAAGGCCCTGACCAGATCCTCGGCGAGGGTATTGAACTGATTGGCATGGGCCGGCAGCACGCCGCGGGCAATCTGCTCCTCCAGCCACAACAACTGCACGGAACCTGCTTCCAACAGGCTGGTGGGCGTGTCGTAGTTGGCTTCCAGGCATTTGGCCGGACCGCTGCCGTCGTAGGACAGATCGAAACGGCCGTACAGATGAGGATGACCCTGTTTCCAGGAGTCGCGGACCAGATCGAAGAATGCCGGCGGGATCGCCAGGCCGATCAGCAACTCCTCGCTGTCGACGACCCGCTCCACCACATCCAGGCACAACTCGTGCAGTTCCTTGGTCGGCGCCTCCAGGTCCCGGGTGACCTGCTCCTCGGTGAACTGGTAAAAGGCGCGCTCGTCCCAGTAGCGCTCGCCACCGATGGTGTGAAAGCCAAACCCCTCCTGCTCGACACGCTCACGCCAGTTCGGGCGCTCCTCGATACCGACCTTCTTCACCTGGCCACTCCCTCAACCGCCGAAACTGAAACCACCGCTGCTCTTGCCACCCCAGCCGCTGCGCGCAGTAGCCTGGCTGCCAAAACCGCCACGCGACACCGTCGAGGAGACCGAGCTGGAACCGCTGCCCAGGCTCTTGCCGAGGCTCGCCGGCACATAGCTTTTGCTGGAACTGGAGCGAGCCTGGGTCGAACGACTGAACGACTTGCCGTCCTCGATCTGCCGCGACAGCGTCGAGCTGGTGTAGGAACCACGGCTGTCGCGGTTATCGTAGATCGGCTGGGAATAGTAACGACCGGCACTGCCGTTGTTGCTCAGCATATTGCCGATCAGCAGTCCGGTGAGCAGGCCATTGCCGCCGCCCAACCCACCAGAGCCGCCGGCCGCCTGTTCGTATTCCTTGCGCGGTACCTCGCCGGACATCGCCAGCTCGAAACCACCCATCTTCGGAATGTACTTGCCATCGGCGGTCACCTGGCAATAACCGGGGACGAAGTCGCTGTCGCAGGAGGCCTGGTCGTCGTAAGTCGGAGCAAGCCGCCGGTGATCGGCCAATGCCTGCATGAAGGCGTTGGAACAGACCTCCACCGGCACCTTGGACTCGACACACTGTTCGACCGACTTGAAATTCTGCTTGGCGTCGACGCTGACGGTATCGGACGGGCCACAAGCAGACAGCGCCAACGGCAGGGTACCGGCCAGCACCAGTTTTACAGGGCTACGGGTTCTCATTGAATGATCCTTATCCTTGCCCGGGGCTCAAGGCGACGGCGTCATGCAGGCCGCATTCAACAACCCGACACTGATAGCCACCGCCGCCGAGTAGATGGCCGCCGCCAGTTCGCCGCGGGCAATACGCGCAGACAGCCCCTTGAGCACCAGGCTGGCAGCAAGAAACGCCAGCAGTTGCACCACGGCGGCGATCAGCACCCAGGCGACAAAATCAACAATGCCGACACTGTTGGCGATGATATTGCTGGCAGGCAGGGCAAAGCCCACCAGAGAACCGCCCAGGGCCACCGCTGCGGCAGTGTTACCTTCGCGGATCAGGACAAACTCCTTGTGGGGTGTCAGCCGGGTGTAGATGAACTGGAACAGCATGAAGATCAAGGCCGCTACCGCCATATAGACGATAAAGCTGTAGACAGCGGTAGCGTTGAGCGACAGGCGCAGCGCGTCGAGCATGATGATTTCCTTGTCAGAGAACTTCGATATCGGTGATTTGCAGGGTCACGCCGACGGCGGTGCTGAGGCTGACCGTGCCCTCCTCGTCCTCCTCGACGGAAAACAGCAGGAACTCGCGGCGATTGAGCAGGCCGATCTCGCGGGCATAGAGCATGCTCAGGTGCCTGACCGAGTAGCTTCCCTCCGGACTGCGGACGGACTCCAGCAGCGGCGTAAGCTCGGTCTGCCCCTCTTCGGCGCCCCATTGGCGTCCGTACTCTTCGCCCTCCAGTTCGTAGACCGGCATGCCGATCCGGGCGTTGGGACCGGTAAGGCTCAGTAACTGCTCCTTGCTGTTGATCGGGGTGACGTCATGGTATCCGAACAGGATGATGTCCTGGATGTCCTCAACTCGCGGCCCGTTCATCACCACTTGCAGGAAGTAGTCCTCGTTGTCGAGGTAGAAACGTTGCAGGCGGATCGACTGCCCAAGATCGATACTGCCGACTGCCCAGACCTTTTCATCCTCGGGCAGGACGACATGGGATTGCCCTTCCAGCAACAGCTTCAGCGAGCGGTTCAGGCACAGCATCCGCCCCGAGTCCAGCCCCAGTGGCGCCCCCTGCGCAATCGCAGTGGCGTTCGCGGCGGACTTGGGCGCCTCGAACCCCATGACGCGCTTGATCCAGCTCATCGAGCCCTCCTTCATATGGCGACAACGGGCCATCCAGCCCATCTTCATTCAGCCGGTCATTCAACCGGCAAAGGGCAAACCCCGCAAGGGGCTCGCCCTGTTGCACCACCTTATTGAGGCGAGCCGGCATTCTGCCGCGCTTTCAACCGGGCCAGCACATCGCTGCCGCTACCCGCGGAGGCACCGATGCCGGCTTCCTGCAGGCGCCGCTCAAGATCACCGCCATTGGCGTTGTCGGCCAGTTCCTGCGCCGCGTCCAGACGGGCATCGCGCTCGTCCTGGCGCTGCTTGATCCGCGCCAGGGAACCGACTGCGGTTTCCAGCTTGCCGTTCGCCCCGCCGGTGGCCGCCGCAGTGGCGACCCGGGCCTGCTGGACGGTTTCGCGAGCCTTGGCCATCTCGATCTGCTGCTTGAGACCGCGAATCTGGTTTTCCGACTTGGTCACCTGGGCGTGCAGGGTCTCGACCTGGACACCAAACTGGTCGGCAAGGATCTTTTCCTGGTCACGCAGGGCCTCGATCTCGGCGACCTTGTTGGCACACTCGCCGGCCAGGCCTTCCTCACCCTTGTCCAGCGCGGCCATGGCCTTGCCTTCCCAGTTGGTGATGTCGTTGTTCAGGCCCTCGAGGCGCTGCTGCGACAGCTTGTAACGGGCCTTGATGTCGACCAGGCCGTTCTTGGCCTTGGCCACGGCGCTTTCGGCATCCCGCTGCTCCTGCTCGAGAATGCGGATGGCGTTGGCGTCGACAATGCTCTCGCCGACTTCAGAGACGCCACCACGAATGGCCGTCATGACTTTTTTCCAGATACTCATCGAAAGCTCCTTGAGAATTCGTTTAGACGTTGATGTGGTCTTCGAAGGCTTCCACCGCGCGGATCACGTTCTCCGCCAGGGTGAAAATCTCCTGGACGATCACGGTGACCGTGGACGCCGCACTCAGTGCGCCAAACATGCAATAGACCTCGGTACCGTCGCCCACCCGCTCGATGCCCACGCTGGACAGCGGGAACAGGTCGCGACTGCGCAGGACCAGGCTGTTGAACACCTGCGGGTCCTTGACCTGGCTGACCTCCACCAGGGTCGCATCGACCAGTATCTGGTCGCCGGACACTGCCAGGTACAGCGGCAGGTCGCCAAATTCGCTCATGACCAGGGTGAGGCTCGGCTCTGCCTGCTCGGCGAGGGTCAGGACAATCTCGCCACTGCTCACGACCTCGAGCTCGGACAGCGCCTTGTACAACGAGTTGATCGTCCAGTTGATACTTTCCGTCATGAATGCCTCCAGTTTGATCCGTTCACCCAGGAAGGGTTGGCGTAATACCTTTTCAATGCCCCGCAGGGCTGTCGCATTCTCCGGGAGAATCCAGAACTCCCGCTTCACCAGCCCTGCCTCGCGCAACCGGGTGCGCATATCACGCACATAGTCGGCGGTGGTCTTGGCTGGCGCCCGCTTGCTCTCACCTGCAGCAGACTGTTCGCCCGGCGCTTTTCTACGTGGCATCGGACCTCCTGAAAACCTTACATGTAAGTAAATTACGTCCTTTTTCGGGAATGTTCAACGGCTGACACAAAAGGTTTATATGACAAAAAAAAACGCCCCGACAAGGCGGGGCGTTTTCTATAGCAGCATCGTCCTTGCCTGCTCCTTGGGGGAGCAGGCAAGTCAACATCGACTCAGTTCTTGGCTTTGTCGACGATCTTGTTGGCGCTGATCCACGGCATCATCGAGCGCAGTTGCTCACCGATGATCTCGATGCCGTGAGAAGCGTTGTTACGACGCTTGGCGGTCATCGATGGGTAGTTGGTCGCGCCTTCAGCGATGAACATCTTCGCGTATTCGCCGTCCTGGATGCGCTTCAGGGCGTTGCGCATGGCCTGGCGGGATTCGGCGTTGATGACTTCAGGGCCGGTCACGTACTCGCCGTATTCGGCGTTGTTGGAGATCGAGTAGTTCATGTTGGCGATACCGCCTTCGTACATGAGGTCAACGATCAGCTTCAGCTCGTGCAGGCACTCGAAGTAGGCCATTTCTGGCGCGTAGCCCGCTTCGACCAGGGTTTCGAAACCGGCTTTCACCAGCTCTACGGTACCGCCACACAGAACGGCCTGCTCACCGAACAGGTCGGTTTCGGTTTCGTCCTTGAAGGTGGTTTCGATGATGCCGGTACGGCCACCACCAACGCCAGCAGCGTAGGACAGGGCGACGTTCTTGGCGTTGCCCGAAGCGTCCTGGTAGATAGCGATCAGGTCAGGGATACCGCCGCCCTTGACGAACTCGGAACGTACGGTGTGGCCTGGAGCCTTCGGCGCGATCATGATCACGTCGAGGTCGCCACGTGGAACGACCTGGTTGTAGTGGATCGAGAAGCCGTGGGAGAAGGCCAGGGTAGCGCCCTTCTTGATGTTCGGCTCGATCTCGTTCTTGTACAGCTGGCCCTGGAACTCGTCGGGAGTCAGGATCATGACCAGGTCGGCAGCAGCAACGGCAGTGGCAACGTCAGCCACTTTCAGGCCATGGGCCTCGGCCTTGGCAACAGTGGCCGAGCCTTTACGCAGGCCGACGGTAACGTCGACGCCGGAATCTTTCAGGTTGCAGGCTTGCGCGTGCCCCTGGGAACCGTAACCGATGATGGCGACTTTCTTGCCCTGGATGATCGACAGGTCGCAGTCTTTATCGTAGAAAACTTTCATGAAATACCCCTATATATCCAGGCCGTGAGGCCATTCGCTAAATTAAGTTAGATGCTCAGTACTTTGTCGCCACGGGCAATCCCGGTGACGCCACTGCGTACGGTTTCCAGAATCGAGGCCGTCCCGATCGCCTGGATGAAGCTGTCCAGCTTGTCGCTCGTACCGGTCAGTTGCACGGTATAGACGCTGGCGCTGACATCGACGATCTGCCCGCGATAAATATCGGTGGTGCGCTTGATCTCGGCGCGCTGGGCGCCGGTGGCCTTGACCTTGACCAGCATCAGCTCGCGCTCGATGTGAGCACTTTCCGACAGGTCGACCAGCTTGACCACTTCAACCAGCTTGTTCAGGTTCTTGGTGATCTGCTCGATGATCTCATCGTGCCCAACGGTGGTCAGCGTCAGACGCGACAGGGTCGGGTCTTCGGTCGGGGCCACGGTCAGGCTTTCGATGTTGTAGTTACGCTGCGAGAACAGGCCTACCACACGAGACAGAGCGCCAGGTTCGTTTTCCAGAAGCAGGGAAATGATGTGCCGCATGTTAGGTACGCTCCGTCTTGCTCAGCCACATATCGCGCATGGAGCCGTCTTTGATCTGCATCGGGTAGACGTGCTCGCTGGTATCGACCTGGATATCGAGGAACACCAGGCGATCCTTCATCGCGAACGCTTCTTCCATCTTCGGCTTGAGATCCTTCAGGTCCGTGATACGGATACCAACGTGACCATAGGCCTCGACCAGCTTGACGAAGTCAGGCAGCGATTCCATGTACGAGTGCGAGTGGCGGCTGCCGTAGCTCATGTCCTGCCATTGGCGGACCATGCCGAGCACACCGTTGTTCAAGCTGACAATTTTCACCGGCAGGCCGTACTGCAGGCAGGTCGACAGCTCCTGGATGTTCATCTGGATACTGCCTTCGCCGGTGACGCAGGCGACATCCACATCCGGGAAGTTCAGCTTGACGCCCATGGCCGCCGGGAAACCGAAGCCCATGGTGCCCAGGCCACCGGAGTTGATCCAGCGGTTGGGCTTGTTGAACTTGTAGTACTGCGCCGCGAACATCTGGTGCTGCCCCACGTCGGAGGTGACAAAGGCATCGCCCTTGGTCACTTCGCACAGGGTTTCGATCACGGTCTGTGGCTTGATGATGCTGCCGTCGCCCTTGTCGTAGGGGAACAGGCCGCGATCGCCGCGCCATTCGTCGATCTGCTTCCACCAGCTGGCTACCGACTCCTTGTTCGGGGTCTCGCCGATTTCCTTGAGGGCTGCAACCATTTCGGTCAGCACGCTCTCCACCGGACCCACGATAGGCACGTCTGCCTTGATGGTCTTGGAGATCGATGCCGGGTCGATGTCGACGTGGATGATCTTGGCGTTCGGGCAGAACTTCGGCGCGCCGTTGATGACACGGTCATCGAAACGCGCACCGACAGCCAGGATCACGTCGGCATGGTGCATGGTCAGGTTGGCGGTGTAGCTGCCGTGCATGCCGAGCATGCCGACGAACTGACGGTCGGTGCCAGGGTAGCCACCCAGGCCCATCAGGGTGTTGGTAACTGGCAGGTTGAGCATCTTGGCCAGTTCGGTCAGCGGTGCGGAACCGCCGCCGAGGATCACGCCACCGCCGGAGTACAGCACTGGACGCTTGGCCGCCAGGAGCATTTCGGCAGCCTTGCGGATCTGGCCGGAGTGGCCACGTACCGCCGGGCTGTAGGAGCGCAGCTTGGCTTTTTTCGGAAAGACGTATTCGAACTTCTCGGCCGGGTTGGTCATGTCTTTCGGGACATCGACAACGACAGGACCAGGACGGCCGGATTGCGCCAGGTAGAACGCCTTCTTCAGGACCTCGGGGATCTCCGAAGCGTGCTTGACCATGAAGCTGTGCTTCACGATCGGCCGGGAGATACCGATCATGTCGGTTTCCTGGAACGCATCGGTACCGACCAGGGTGCTGGGCACCTGACCGGAGATGATCACCATCGGAATGGAGTCCATGTAGGCAGTGGCGATACCGGTAATGGCGTTGGTCGCGCCAGGGCCGGAAGTCACCAGTACCACGCCGGCCTTGCCGGTGGCACGGGCGTAGCCGTCAGCCATATGGGTAGCCGCTTGTTCGTGACGAACCAGGATGTGGGTCACTTCCGGCTCTTTGAACAGGGCATCGTAGACATGAAGAAGAGCACCACCCGGGTACCCGTAGATATATTTGACGCCTTCGTCACGCAAGAAGCGGACGAGCATCTCACCGCCAGATAAAAGCTCCACGTTGTTCACCTCTAAAACGCCAGAATACCGTCCACAAACACTGAAGACGGGTCTTAATAGGTTTACTTCTCGGCAGAGCATGAGCGACGGTGGTCGCCGACTACGTCAGCACTGACTGAGCAAGTATTGGGAGTGCCCCAAGTGTTGCGGGGGTTTCCCACCCAGCGCGAGGTAACGCGTTGCGGGTGTAACAGGTCGGCGCGGATGTGCGCCTCATGATCTGCCGAGTGGGTCTGCTTCTGGCAGTCCCTCTACAGCGGACTTTGGATTGTTGTGATTCGCCCCGCCCAAGTCAAGTCATCTGTGCGCTTTCTTCCAACTAAGCGCATGAGAATGCACAAGAAAACCCGGACACAAGGTATATGCTAGGTAGCCGATTGAACTGCCTGACAAGGAAACCCGATGCGTACGAGCATTCTCATGGCCAGCCTGCTGTTCGCCCTGAGCCCGCTGTGCCTGGCCGGCCCGATCTACAAATGGGTGGACGCCCAGGGCTTGACCCATTTCGACGCCACGCCGCCTCCCGGACAGGCGGCGACGGTGGTCACGCCGGCAATCGGCAACCCGCCGCCACCCAAGGCCGAAGCGCCGACCAGCGCGCCGGTGGGCGACCAGAATGCCGTGGACGCCAAGGTCAAGAAACAGGTGGCCGAGCAGGAAGCCCAGCGCAAGGTGTTCTGCGAACAAGCCCGAACCAATCTGGCACGCCTGCAGAACGACCCACGGATTCGCGAGGAGGTGGACGGGGAATTGCGGCGCCTGACCGACGAGGAACGGCAGACACGCGTGATCGAGACACGCAAGCTGATCGAGGATCATTGCTCCTGAGTCGTTTGGCCAAAAGGGTCCAGTGGCGGGTGGACTTGTCCCACTCGACTGCAAAGCAGTCGCAAGCCCCCAGGCACAAACGACCTGACACACCGCGATCACAGGCTTCAGGGCCGCTCTGCGGCCCAGTGGGGGCAAGCCCCCTCGCCACGGATCAGCGCGACTCGCTGATCAATCGATCGAACTGCGCCAGCAGCGCCTGCAACTCCACACCCTCCCCCGGACGCTGGCCGTAGACCATTTCGGCCATGGCCAGGATGCCCGAGGCACTGGGCAACGGCATATCCTCTTCGAGGATGACCTTCATCTTCGGCAGGAAGATCCACTGCAGCCACTGCTCGAAATCCAGCGTATCGACGCTGAATGGCTCGACGCTGGACAGGGCCTCCTCACTGGGCGGCACCTCGTCCCACCAACCCTGGGCACGCAGCTCACGCTCGATCAGCAGCAACTGATCGGCAATCAATGGAAAGCGACTGTCCATCAGAGGTTGACCCTGGCTTTCTGCCGGGCCTGGGCAGCACCCGCCGCGTCACCCTGTTTTTCCCGTGCCTGGGCGATCAGCTCCCAGAGGCTGGCCTGCAGGTCGGGACGACCATTGGCAAACCCCAGGCCACGCCGCGCCAGTTGCTCGGCCTGTGGCGCGTCGCCCTGGGCCATGCGCACCTGGGCCAGGCGATAGAGCACTTGCGGCTCACGCGGCGCCACGCGCTGGGCGCGCTCGAGGCTCGACGACGCACCGTTCAGGTCACCGCCGGACTGCTGCTGTTGGGCAGTGGTCAGCAGTGCCAGGACCGGTCCATCCAACTGTTCGTCCGCCGACAGCCCGCCGCCACTGCCAGACGGAATACCGGTGGGTTGCGACATGTTGTAGCCGCCCTGGTTGACCGACGACGTCTGGATCGGCGCACTGTCCACCGGTCCCGGCGTGATTGACCCGGTCGTCGACGGACCGGGCGTCCAGGGCTCGCTGCTGATCGGTGCCGAAGTCGCGGCACCGCCGCCCGGCACCATCACCACCACCCCGGAATCCTGCGGAACGGCCTGGGCCTGGTTCGGCGCGGCACGGCGGATGGTGGTCTGGCGGAAACCGCCGTTGGCCGAAATCCGGTCATTGTTGGAGACGGCCGTACTGGAGTCGACGACCGGGATCGAACCACGGGGCACGCTCGAGCAACCGCCAAGCAAAGCCAGAGCTGTAAAAGCTGGAAACCACCACTTGTTCACTGCAAACCCTCTTCGCTTAATTCAACCAGCCCTTGACCCAATCCATCACCTCGCTGGCCGGCGCAGGCGCCGAGCCACCGCAAGCGGCGCCTGGCGCCGGCTCGCTGCCGCGAATATACGGCATCTGTACCGCACCAGGGCAACTGGCATCGGTGCCTTGCCCGGTATGGGGATCGATCCAGGCCTGGACAATGTTATCCGGTTGCGGCATGTCCAGGGGCAGCGGGTCGGATTTCTTCATGAAACTGGTCCAGACCTGCAAGGCACCGGTGGCACCGGTGAACGGTGTCTTGCCGTTGTCATCGCGCCCCAGCCAGACCACCGCCAGCAGATCCTGGCTGAAACCGGCGAACCAGCTGTCGCGCGAGTCGTTACTGGTACCCGACTTGCCCGCCAGCGTCAGGGTCTTGGGCAGCACATTGTAGGCACTGGCCCCGGTACCCTCGCGCATCACCCGCTGCATCGCCGCCTGGATCAGGTAGATCGAGCCCGGATCGAACCGTTGCTGGACCTGGAATGGGTAACGCTTGAGCGGTTCGCCCTCAGCCGTGAGGACGCTGCGGATGCCGCGCATCGGCGTATTGAAACCACCGTTGGCGAGGGTCTGGTACATGGTCGCCACTTCGATCGGCGTCATGCCACCGGCCCCCAGCAGGATCGCCGGATAGGCCGGGAACTCGCGAGTGATGCCCAGCCGGGCGACCGTCTTGAGCACGTTCGGCACACCGACTTCCAGGCCCAGGCGCGCCGTCGACAGGTTGTAGGAATGTGCCAGGCCCTGGTACAGGAAGATCGTGCCGTGGGAGCGGCGGTCGAAGTTCTGCGGTTTCCACACCTGCCCGTCCGCGCCCTTGACCGAGAAAGCCTCGTCCGACAGCCAACTGGTGAGGGTGTACTGGCTCGGCTTTTCCAGCGCGGTCAGGTAGACCGCCGGCTTGATCAGCGAGCCGATGTTGCGCACGGCGTCCAACGCACGGTTGAAGCCGGCGAAACCAGGCTGACGACTGCCGATCATGGCCTGGACCTCACCGGTTTCCGGGTTGGTCACCACCATCGCCGCCTCGACATCCTCGGCGCCCTTGCGAGCCCCCAGGCGCTTGAAGGTGTCATTGACCGAAGCCTCGGCCTTCATCTGCAGGATCGGGTCGAAACTGGTAAAGATCCGCAGCCCCTCCTCGGTCAAGTCTTCGTCGCGATAGTCTTCGCGCAGTTGCCGCTTGACCAGGTCGAGGAAGCCGGGGAACGAGCTGTCGGCCAGGCTGCCACGCTTGGTCACGCCCAGCGGCATTTTCTTCGCCGCCTCGGCCTGCTCGGTCGTCACCACGCCCTGCTGGGCCAGCAGGTCGAGCACCAGGTTACGCCGCTCCAGCGCGCGATCCGGATAGCGCCGCGGGTTGTAGTAGGACGGTCCCTTGACCATGCCCACCAGCAATGCCACCTGGTGCAGCTTCAACTCGGACAACGGCTGACTGAAGAAGAACTGACTCGCCAGGCCAAAACCGTGCACGGCGCGCTGGCCGTCCTGGCCGATGAAGACCTCGTTGAGGTAGGCCTCGAGAATCTCTTGCTTGCTGTAGTGCATCTCCAGCAGCAGGGACATCATTGCCTCGGTGAGTTTACGACTCAGGCTGCGCTCGTTGGTCAGGAAGAAGTTCTTCACCAGTTGCTGGGTCAGGGTACTGCCGCCCTGGCGCATCTGCCCGGAAGAGGTGTTGACCCAGATCGCCCGGGCAATCGACTTCGGCGAGACGCCGAAGTGATGGTAGAAATCCCGGTCTTCCACGGTCACCAGGGTTTCGAGCAGATACGGCGGCACCTGGTCGAGCTTGATCAGGATGCGGTCTTCGAGGTTTTTCGGGTAAAGCCCACCGATCAGCAGCGGCTCCAGGCGCACCACCGAAAGCTTCGCACCGTTGAGCCCGGCCAGTTCGGCCACGTAGTCGCCGGAGAAGCGCACACGTACCGGCTGGGCAGCCTCCATGCCCTCGTAGAACTGGAAGCCACGGGTATTCAGGTCGACCGTGTTGCCATTCACGGAAGCCGCGCCAGGGCCATTGACCGCCGGTTCGCGGCGATAGCCAAGGGCATCGAGTTCAGTGAGGAAATCGTCCTTGCTCAGCTTCTGGCCGACGAACAACTCCAGCGGCCGGGCATAGACCTTGGCCGGAATGGTCCAGCGCTTGCCGGAGAACTTCTCCTGCACCACGGCATCAAGGTAGACGGCAAAGCCGGCCAGCACCACGAGGCCGACCAGGCTGAGCTTGAGCGCCCAGCCGAGCCAGGGACGCAGGCCACCGGACGGAGGTTTGGGTTTGGAACGAGGGGATCGGGTACGAGTCATGGGCGCGGATTATACGCACTTTATTCATGATCAACATGCACACCCGGCGGTTTGCACTACCCGCCCCAGCGGCCATAATGACGCCCTTGAATTTCTGACCCCTGAAGGATCGCTCGTGAGCCAGTCCCTGATCGCCGCCCTGCAAAACCCGGCCCTCTACCCGCACCCGGTAGAAGGATTCCAGCTCATCGAAACTCACATTTCCTGGGTTCTGCTCACCGGGTCCTACGCCTACAAGATCAAGAAGCCGATGAACTTCGGCTTCCTCGACTTCACCGAACTGTCCGCTCGCGGACACTTCTGCAAGGAAGAACTGCGCCTTAACCAACGCCTGACGGACGACCTGTACCTGGAAGTCCTGCCAATTACCGGCAGTGCCGAGGCCCCGCAACTGGGCGGCGATGGCCAAGCCATCGAGTACATGCTGAAAATGCGCCAGTTCCCGCAAAGCCAGCTGCTCAGCACCCTGCAGGCCAACGGCGAGCTGACGGCCCGGCATGTCGACGAGATGGCTGAACAGATCGCACATTTCCACCAGAACGCCCCACAAGTGCCGCAGGAGCATTACCAAGGCACGCCGGAAGCGGTCATGGAGCCGGTGCGGCAGAACTTCGAGCAGATTCGTCCATTCCTGCAGGACAAGGCCGACCTGCTGCAACTCGACGCCCTGCAGGCCTGGGCCGAGTCCAGCTTCGAACGCCTCAAGCCGCTGTTCACCCAGCGCAAGGCCGAAGGTTTCATCCGCGAGTGCCACGGCGACATCCACCTGGGCAATGCCACCGTCATCGACGGCAAGGTGGTGATCTTCGATTGCATCGAGTTCAACGAACCGTTCCGTTTCACCGACGTCTATGCCGACACCGCCTTCCTGGCCATGGACCTGGAAGACCGTGGCCTCAAGAGCCTGGCCCGGCGCTTCATCAGCCAGTACCTGGAACTGACCGGCGACTACCAGGGCCTGGAGGTGTTGAACTTCTATAAAGCCTATCGTGCACTGGTACGGGCCAAGGTCGCCCTGTTCAGCCTGTCGCCAGAAGCGACAGCGGTGCAGCGCGCCACCACCCTGCGCCAGTACCGCAACTACGCCAATTTGGCAGAAAGCTACAGCACCATCCCATCGCGCTTCCTGGCGATTACTCACGGTGTTTCCGCAGTCGGCAAGAGCCACGTCGCCATGCGCCTGGTCGAAGCGCTGGGCGCGGTACGCCTGCGTTCGGATGTAGAGCGCAAACGGCTGTTCGGCCAGCAGCAGGGCGCCAAGGACGTCGGTACCGGCATCTATAGCCAGGACGCCAGCGCACAGACCTACCAGCGCCTGCACGAAATTGCCGACATCATCCTGCGTGCCGGCTTCCCGGTCGTGATCGATGCCACCTACCTCAAGCGCGTCCAGCGCGATGCCGCCGCCACGGTTGCCGAGGCTACCGGTGCACCATGCCTGATCATCGACTGCGACGCCCCGCAGGCGGTCATCGAGAGCTGGCTGGCGCAGCGCCAGGCCGACTCCACCGACCCTTCCGACGCCACCCTGGAGGTCATCGCCGCGCAACAGGCGTCCCGCGAGGCACTGGGGGCCGATGAAATCCTGCGCTCCAAGCGTGTCCAGACCAACGAAAGTGGCAGCCTCGACACCTTGATCGCGCAAATTCGCCTGCGTCTGCCAAACTTGTAAAAACTATTTCAGCCGTGAAGCCGCAACCGCTTCACGGTTGAAACATAGTGGCATTATACTGGCGTCATAAAACCAACGGGAGACGCCCCATGAGCCAGCCCAAGCTTCTCGATTCAGCCCTGTACGCCCTGCTGCATAAAGATGACGTTGCCGGCTTCAACAAGGCCCGTCCCAAGGATGGCCCGATCGACATGCGCGGCGGCGACTTCCGCGGTCTCGACCTGCGCGAACTGAATGCCGACGGGGTCGACTTCACCGACGCCTATTTCCGCTCCGCCGACCTGCGCGGGGTCGATTTCCAGAACTCCCGCCTGGAAGGTGCCAGCGTGGCCCATGCGCAGATCTCCGGCGCCTATTTTCCTGCGCAATTGAAGGCAGCGGAAATCCTGATGTCGGTTCAGTTCGGTACGCGGATGCGCTACGAGCCGGAGTAACCCGCCCGGCACGGCCACAGTCCCTGCAGTCCAGGCCAGCCCCTGCCCTGGATAGCGGCAGCTGTCGCGTTTTCCATTCCCGGCGCCACAGGACCTGCGCATTCTCGTGCTGGCCCTTAGAAGCTTTTGCGCCAAAACCGACCAACGAACCACGCTTTTCCTACTGACCGCTACACTCATTCCAGGCTTGCCTACTCTCGACAACGCAGCGTTCGGCCATCGCAAGGAGGCTTGATGAACGATGAACTGCAACATTTGAAAAACCTGGGCAAGACGTCGGCGCAATGGCTGCACGCCGTGGGAATCCACAGCGCATCGGACTTGCGTCGATTAGGGGCAGTGGACGCCTATCGCGCGGTGAGGACCCGGGGTTTTCGAGCTTCGAAGGTGTTGTTGTACGCCATCGAGGGCGCCCTGATGGACATACACTGGAATGACATCCCGCAGGAACGTAAAGAAGCCTTGAATAAACAATTGGAAGCGATATCGTCACGCCATAAAAACTGATTGTGCAGGTTTGTCATGTATCTACTCGGGGAGCAACCGGCCTACGCCGATGAATTGATCAATCGGCTGCAGAGCATTCCCGCTCGACTACTGGAAGGTTTGTCGCCTTGTGGCCAAGCCATCGAACTCGAACAGACTTCCGACCTCGCCCCGCTGCTGGCCGATGATCGGGTTTTCCTGATCGAAAGCGGCCTGGTGCACGCCAGGGTAGACGAGCGCCCGCTGTTCTACCTGCATGAGGGCGATCTGGTGGGACTGCGCCAGGGCATCGACTGGCCGCGTTGCCTGCTCAGCAGCGACAGCCCTTTGCGCCTGCTGCCCTACCTGCGCCGCGAGGTGTTCCAGCACATCTACGCCGACGAGTCTCGCAGCGAACTGCTGCTGCGTTACCTAGTGGGCCAGACCGCCCTGCTGTCGGACGCCGTCACTCGCCTCAAGCAACCAGAATTCCGCAGCAGCAATGGCTTCCAGCAGGTGGCGGCCGGTGAAGTGCTGATCCGCCAGGGCGACGATGCCGATCATGTGTTCATCATCATCGAGGGACATGCCGAGGCGTTTGTCGACGGGCACAAGGTCGGCGACGTCCCCAAGGACGAGATTTTCGGCGCAATGGCCGTATTTACCGGCGAAAAACGCAGCGCCAGTGTGATCGCCAGCCAGGCCTGTTCGATCATGCTGATCCCCAAGGAGCAGTTCCTCAACCTGACCCAGAGCAACCCACGCATCGCCCACAGCCTGATCCAGAGCATGGCGCGCCGGATCGACCTGTTGAACAAGGAAGTCACCCGCTTGAACGCCGCCAGGTCGTCAAACCGAGAACATGAATAACGCGGCGACAGACGGTCGCGAAAAAGCTGTTGACTTAGAAATGAGAATCGTTATGATTATCACAACTGATCGCGAGATCGGTTGGATTTTCTGAAGGACCTTGGTTCGGACTCTTCAGATTATCTCCTCATCAGGCTAATCACGGTTATTGACCCGGCTTTTTGCCGGGTCTTTTTTTTCCCGAATACATTCACGTTCGCCACCATCGCCTGCCGGAGCGGTAGTCCACTCCAACTGCGCCAGCAGCTCATCCAGCAGCCCCGAAGCGCCCAGGCGCACATGGTCGGCATTGACCCAACTCGCACCGAAACGGGCCTTCGCCAGCTCGATGTAGGTCCGGGCATCGCCCAAGGTGCGGATGCCACCCGCCGCCTTCAACCCCACCAGCCCGCCTCGCTCGGCAATCGCTTCGAGCATGATGCGCACGGCCTGTTCGGTGGCATTGATCAATACCTTGCCGGTGCTGGTCTTGAGAAAGTCGGCGCCGGCAGCGATTGCATCCTGGCTGGCCTGGCGAATCATCTGCGGATCGCGCAGCTCGCCGGTTTCCAGGATCACCTTGAGCCTGGCCCGCCCCGCACACAGTTCGTGACAAGCCGACACCATGGCCTGTCCCGTCTGCGTGTCGCCCATCAGCAGCGAACGATAGGGATAGACCAGGTCCACCTCGTTCGCCCCGGCCTTGAGTACCGACTCCGTTTCCGACACCACCGACGCGACGTTCGGCCCGCCATAAGGGAAATTGACCACCGTGGCCACCCGGACCACCTGCGCCCCGAGGCTGTCGAGTGTCTGCCGAGCCAGCGCGACGAACCGCGGGAAAACACATACCGCGGCGACAGGCCCAAAGGGCGTCACGGCCCGTCGACACAACGAAACGATTCGCTCGGCATCGTCGTCATTGCTCAACGAGGTCAGGTCGAGCAGGCTGATGGCCAAGTGGGCCAATTGCCAATCTGTCTGATTAGTCTGCTTCATGTTTGCTCCCGAATCCGATCATTGCATCAACGCGACCACCATCTGCGCTGGAAACGCCAGACGGCACGCGCAATACACGCCGTGGACACAATAAAGGAGTCATCAGGAGGAAATCGTGGTGCGCCAAGGACAAAGACCCGGACTACAAAAGAACAGGAGATATCTGTGTCTAGCGGCACAGATATCTCATGAAAAGCAGGCTACAAGCTCAGACAGAGGTCATTTCCGATCCAACCTACAGTTGATAGAAGGATTGACTGACGCAGCAGTCCGCCCTCCCCTCAGCGCGCAATGATCAGCGGATGCCCACGCTCAGGGTGAGACAACACCAACACCTCCAGGCCGAACACCGCCTTGAGTGTGTCGCCCTGCAAAACCTGCGCGGGACTGGCCAGGGCTCGGGGACGGCCACTTTCCAGAAGCAGCAGCCGATCGCAGTAACGCGCCGCCAGATTCAGGTCATGCAGGATGATCAGCACCGTGGCGCCACGGTCGGCAAACTCGCGAATCGCCTGCAGGGTGGTGTGCTGATGCAGGGGATCGAGCATCGAGGTCGGCTCGTCGAGCAGTAAGGTCTGGCCGGCATGCCCCGGCCAGAGTTGTGCGAGCACCCGCGCCAGGTGGACACGCTGGCGCTCGCCACCGGATAACGCCAAATAGCTGCGCCCGGCCAGATGAGCGGCATCGGCTGCTTGCAGGGCCTCGCTGATGATCTCCTGGTCTCGCCGTTGGCCGGTCTGGTGCGGCAGGCGCCCCATGCCGACGACCTCCTCGACGCGAAAAGCGAAATCAAGCGTCGAGGTCTGCGGCAATACCGCCAGGCGCTGGGCGCGCTGCGCGCCCTTCCAGTGAGCCAGGGGCTGCTGGTCCAGCCAGACACCGCCCTCGGTCGGCGCCAGTTCGCCACTCAGGGCGCCGAGCAACGTGCTCTTGCCGGCACCGTTCGGCCCAAGCACGCCCAGCAGCTCTCCTGGCTTGAGCTGCAGATCGATGTCCGCCAGCACGACCTGCGAGCCACGGCAGACCGTCAACTTCTCCGCTCGCAGCATCAGGCCCGCCCTCGCAATAGCAGATACAGAAAGAAGGGCGCCCCCAGGAATGCCGTCACGATACCGATCGGCAATTCCGCCGGGGCCAGCGCCAGGCGTGCCACCAGATCCGCGAACAGCAACAGGCCGCCCCCCGCCAGCACCGAGGCCGGCAGCAGTATCCGATGATCCGGACCGGCCAACAGCCGAACCAGGTGCGGTACCACCAGGCCGATGAAACCGATCATGCCCGCAGCCGCGACTGCCGCGCCAACGCCCAGGGCCGTGCACAGGACCAGCTCGCGCTTGAGCCCTTCGACATCGATACCCAGGTGACTGGCTTCCGACTCACCAAGCAGCAGTGCATTCAGGGCCTTGGCCCGACGTGGCAGCCAGAGCGCCACGCCGGCCGTGACCAGCAGCAGCGGCCACAGTCGCGCGTAGCTGGCGCCGTTGAGGCTGCCCAGGTTCCAGAAGGTCAGGGTACGCAAGGTCGCGTCGTCGGCCAGATAGGTGAACAGCCCGACCGCCGAGCTGGCCAGGGCAGTCAGGGCAATCCCCGCCAGCAACATGACGGCGACGCTGGTCTGGCCATTGCGCCGCCCCAACCGATAGACCAGCGCCGTCACCCCGAGTCCACCAAGAAAGGCGCAGAGCGACAACAGATAAGGCCCCATCATCTCCGGCAATCCGCCAAACGCCGCACCGCCGACAATCGCAATTGCCGCGCCGAACGCCGCCCCACTGGAGACGCCCACCAGCCCGGGGTCAGCCAGCGGATTGCGAAACAACCCCTGCATGGCGACGCCCGACAACGCCAGTACCCCACCCACCGCCAACCCCAGCAAGGTCCGCGGCAGGCGGATCTGCCCGAGGATCAGTTCGGCCTGCTCCAGCCCCTCGGCCGGCAGCGGAAAACCGAGCAGCCGCAAGGCCGCCCGCAAGACATCGATCAGGGGCAGGCTGACCGGCCCCAGCGCCAGCGACAGCCAGGCAGCCAGCAGACACAACAGGCCCAGGCCGATGAACAAGGCACGAGGCTTGACCAGCACGGTCATGGTGCGACCGGGGCCTTCGCGTAAAACTCATCGGTGAGTTTTTTCAGCGACTCGGGCAACCTCGGACCGAGCCCACCGACCAGCAGGGTCGGGTCAAGCTCGAAGACCCGACCGGTCTTGGCGGCCGGGGTCGAGGCAAGAATCGGGTTGTCTTTCATCAGCGCCTGGCGGGCAGCATCGCCCGTCAGGCTGCGATCGGCGAACACCAGCACTTCGGGGCTCAAACCGGCCAGGGCTTCGACCGAAAATGGCTTGTAGCCATTGTGGGTCGCCAGGTTATGCCCACCCGCCTGGGTCACCAACCACTCGGCAGCGGTGCCCTTGCCGGCGATCAGCGGCTTGCCACCAGCGCCCCCAATCAACAACAGCACGCCAGGCGATGATTGCCGGGCTTGCAGTTGCCTGACCGAAACCTGCTGCTGATCGAGCTGTTGCTGGTAGCCCAGGAACAATTGTGCGGCACGCTCTTCGTTACCCAGCAACTTGCCCAGGTGCTGCAGGTTGCCTTGCAGGGTCGGCAAATCCGGTTCGGCAGAGAACAGCTCGACCTGCACCCCGGCCCCACGGACCTGCGCCAATACCGGGGGCGGGCCCATTTCCTCTGTACCGATCAGAATCTGCGGGCGCAGGCTCAGGATGCCTTCCGCCGACAACTGACGCTGGTAACCGATACTCGGCAAAGCCTTGAGCGTTTCGGGGTGCCGGCTGGTGGTGTCGACGCCCACCAGCCGCGACTCCGCACCCAGTGCACTGACCCACTCCGACAACGCGCCACCGGCACTGACCCAGCGCTGCGGCAACTCACCTGCCAGCACCGCGTGGCTGAGCGATAACGCGGCTCCCAGGGCAATCAGACGTGAACTCAGACGCATGGGGCAAATATCCTTCGAAGGTGATCGAGCGACAAGGCCAAAGGTAGGAAGGCAACACTCTCCCCCTTGGGTAAACAGCTATTTGATAATTATTTGCATTTGACCGTCAACCTGAAACATCTCTTGTCACAGGCTTCGCCCCACACCTTCGATTGCCTTATCCTTCCCGTAGAAAGGCAAGAACAGCTTGCAAAGGATCGAGACAAAAAAGGTCGACATGAAATTTCTCTGCACTTCAGACACCCTCGCCAATAACAGCAGCCGTGGCTTCGAGCTGGACGGCAGCCCCTTGTTGGCCGTGCGTCGTGAAGGCCAGGTGTATGTCTACCGCAATCGCTGTCCGCATCGCGGCATCGCCCTGGAATGGCAACCCGACCAGTTTCTCGATGCCAGTGCCAGCCTGATCCAGTGCGCCAGCCATGGCGCACTGTTCCTGATCGAAAGTGGTGAATGCGTGGCCGGCCCGTGCGCCGGTCAAACGCTGACCGCACTGGCCTGCCGGGAAGACGCCGAGGGGGTCTGGGTGCGCGCCTAGAGCAGCACCGGCAAGCGCCGATCCACGCGGACTTCCTCGGCCGTCAGGCTGACACCGTAGGCGAGCACCTCGACCCCCGCCGCCACCGCCTCGCGCAGTGCCAGGGCGTAGGCCGGATCGATTTCCTGTGCAGGACGCACCGCCTCGATCCCCGTCAGGTTCACGCAATACAGTTGCACTGCCCGCACACCTTCCCGCGCCAGGGCGGCCAACTCGCGCAGATGCTTGGCGCCACGCTGGGTGACCGCATCGGGAAACGCCGCCACCGCAGTGCCGTCGAAACCCAGGGTAACGCTTTTCACCTCGACGAATGCGGAGCCGCTCGGGTAGTCAAGACGAAAATCGATCCGGCTGTTTTCCTGGCCGTAGGCGACTTCGCGCTTCAACCCGGTGAACCCGTCGAGCTCGCTGATCAGCCCGGCACGCAAGGCTTCCTCGATCAGCGGGTTGGCCCGCGCGGTGTTGATGCACGCCAACCGCCCCTGGGGGGTCTCGCCGATTTCCCAGGTACCGGGCAGTTTGCGCTTGGGATCATTGGAGCGGCTGAACCACACCTGCCCACCCTCGACCATGCAATTGAGCATCGAGCCGGTATTCGGACAGTGGATCGTCAGCAACTCGCCACTGGCGGTCTCGATATCCGCCAGGAAGCGTTTATAGCGCTTGATCAGCCGTCCTTCTTCGAGTGCGGGAGAAAAGCGCATCAGCCTTGCCAGCTCCGCAAGCCACGGGCGATCCGCTCCACCGCCTCCTGAAGACGCGGCAGGCTCTGGGTATAGGCAAACCGCACATGATGGCTGGCCAGGTGATGACCGAAGTCCAGGCCCGGCGTGAATGCCACATGTTCGGTCTCCAGGAAATGCTTGCAGAACGCGAAGGCATCGCCGCCAAACGCGCTGACATCCGCATAAAGGTAGAACGCCCCCTCGGGCTCAACCGCAATGCCGAAACCCAGCTCGCGCAGCGCCGGCAGGAGGAAATCCCGGCGCCGGGCAAATTCGGCCCGGCGCTCTTCGAGAATGCTCAGGGTGTCTGGTTCGAAACAGGCCAGGGCGGCATGCTGGGCCATGCTCGGGGCACTGATGTAAAGATTCTGCGCCAGCTTCTCGAGTTCTGGAACCGCCTCGGGGGGAGCCACCAGCCAACCCAGGCGCCAGCCGGTCATGCCGAAATATTTGGAAAAGCTATTCAGGACAAAAGCACTGTCGTCCACTTCAAGCACGCTGGTGGCGTCGCAACCATAGGTCAGCCCGTGGTAGATCTCATCAACCACCAAGTGGCCATCACGGGCCTTCACTGCGGTTGATAGTCCTGCCAATTCGTCACGGTTCAACAAGGTTCCGGTCGGGTTCGCCGGAGATGCAACCAAGGCGCCAACGCTGTCCTGGTTCCAATGACGATCCACCAGCTCGGCAGTCAGTTGGTAGCGGACATCCGGTCCGACCGGTACTAACTGTGCAGCCCCCTCGACCAGACGCAGGAAGTGGCGATTGCAGGGGTAGCCCGGATCGGCCAGCAGCCAGTGCTTGCCAGGGTCTACCAGCAGGCTGCTGGCCAACAGCAACGCACCAGAGCCACCCGGCGTGACCAGGATGCGCTGTGGATCGACGGTGAGCCCATAACGTTGCTGGTAGAAACCGGAGATCGCCTCGCGCAGTTCCGGCAGGCCGCGAGCGGCGGTATAGCGCGTCTTCCCCGCCGCCAGGGCGGCCTGGCCGGCCTGGATGATCGGCTGGGCGGTGGTGAAGTCCGGCTCGCCGATCTCCAGGTGGATCACGTCGTGCCCGGCAGCCTGCAACTCGTTGGCGCGCGCCAGCAGAGCCATGACGTGAAACGGTTCGATCGCGCGGCTGCGCGCACTGTAGGACTGAGTCATTGGCCTTCCTTGCATTCGTGTGGGCAAAATCGGGTTGGGCAAAATCTGATTTTACCCGACCATGAACGGCCGGGAACCTTTAAAACGTCGCCGAAGTCCATGAAGACCAATAGCGAAGCATTCCGACATCATGCCCAGCATTGACTAAAATGAATTATCGGCCTTTCCGTCCTGCCAGGCTCGACAACCGGGAGTAGCGCGCCCCGATTTGATCTGGTAAGTTCGCCCGCTTGCAGCCGCAGGGCCGGCAGGTGTCGGTGACGTTGAAATCCTGCGCAATGGATTAGAAGAGTAGAGGCGGTCCATTCATGCCCACCCAAGCAAAGCAGCAAAGCATCCAGTCGATCAGCGGCTTCGAACCCTATGTTGAAAGCAAGGGCGAGGAATACATGGGTGAGCCCATGCGCAAGCACTTCACTAAGATCCTGCAGAAGTGGAAGCAGGACCTGATGCAGGAAGTCGACCGCACCGTTGACCACATGAAAGATGAAGCGGCCAACTTTCCCGATCCCGTCGACCGCGCCAGCCAGGAAGAGGAATTCAGCCTCGAACTGCGCGCCCGCGACCGCGAACGCAAGCTGATCAAGAAAATCGACAAGACCCTGCAACTCATCGAGGATGAAGAGTACGGCTGGTGCGAGTCCTGCGGCGTCGAGATTGGCATCCGCCGACTGGAAGCCCGGCCGACCGCCGACATGTGCGTCGACTGCAAGACCCTTGCAGAAATAAAGGAAAAACAGGTCGGCAAGTAATCCTCGCCGAACTGAACGAACGGAGCGTGTGAACGCTCCGTTTTCGTTTCTGCGTTTGCTCGCATCACCTGCGGATTCTCCAGTACCCTGCTCGCCATGACTGCC
Source organism: Pseudomonas sp. UTLPPB19802 (assembly GCF_059730225.1). Lineage (NCBI taxonomy): Bacteria > Pseudomonadati > Pseudomonadota > Gammaproteobacteria > Pseudomonadales > Pseudomonadaceae > Pseudomonas > Pseudomonas sp. UTLPPB19802. The sequence goes on along the minus strand of NZ_AP048545.1, from coordinate 1,700,918 downwards.
CTGACTGCCTCTCCTGCCTATATCGGGCGCTTCGCCCCTACTCCCAGTGGACACTTGCACTTCGGCTCGCTGGTCGCGGCGCTGGCGTCCTACCTGGATGCCCGCGCGGTCGGTGGTCGCTGGCTGCTGCGCATGGAAGACCTCGACCCGCCACGGGAGGTGCCTGGCGCCCAGGCAGCGATCCTCGATGCGCTGGAGCGCTACGGCTTCGAGTGGGACGGCGAACTGATCCGCCAAAGCGACCGCCACGACGCCTACGCCCGGGTACTCGACCGCCTCTTCAGCCAGGGCTTGGCCTACGCCTGCACCTGCTCACGCAAGGAGCTGGAGGCCTATGGCGGAATCTATCCAGGCTTGTGCCGCAACCTCGGGCATGCCAGCGAAAACGCCGCCATCCGCCTGCGGGTCCCGGAACTCAACTACGGCTTCCAGGACAGGGTCCAGGGCGAGTTCCGCCAGCACCTGGGCCGCGAGGCCGGCGACTTCGTGATTCGTCGCCGCGACGGTTTCTATGCCTACCAGTTGGCGGTGGTGCTCGACGACGCCTGGCAAGGGGTGACCGACATCGTCCGCGGCGCCGACCTGCTGGACTCGACACCGCGCCAGCTCTACCTGCAGGAATTGCTCGGCCTGCCGCAACCACGCTACCTGCACGTCCCGCTGATCATCCAGCCGGACGGCAACAAGCTCGGCAAGTCGTATCGCTCCCCACCGCTGACCGGCGACCAGGCCACGCCGTTGCTGCTGCGTGCCCTGCGAACCCTGGGCCAGAAGCCCCCTGCGGAACTGGAGCAGGCCACCCCTCGGGAAGTACTCGACTGGGGAATTCGCCACTGGAATGCCACACTGATTCCACGGGTCGCGACCCTGGCCGAGGCGCAATTGCACTGACGCCTCTTGCAGGTTGGCGCCCATCCGTTACCATCGCCGCACGTTTTCGGGCACGTCATAAAAAAGAGAGGCCAGGATGTACATCTATCGATTGGTCCTGCTCCTGGTCGTCGGGATCTACCTGTTCTCGCCAGCGATCATGGATTGGTGGATCGACGCGACAGGCGCCTGGTATCGGCCTTACCTGCTCTGGCTGATCCTGATCGTCGTGACCTTCATCCTGCAGAGCCAAAAAGATGCCGATGAGCTTTAGCCTGACGCAGATGCTGCTGATCAGCGCCTTGTACATGCTGGCGCTGTTCGGCATTGCCTGGATCAGCGAACGGGGCGTGATTCCCCGCTCGATCATTCGCCACCCGCTGACCTACACCCTGTCGCTGGGGGTCTATGCCAGCGCCTGGGCGTTCTATGGAACCGTTGGCCTGGCCTATCAATATGGCTACGGTTTCCTCTCCAGCTACCTCGGTGTGTCCGGCGCCTTCCTGCTGGCACCGGTGCTGCTGTACCCGATCCTGAAGATCACCCGCACCTATCAGCTGTCATCGCTGGCCGACCTGTTCGCCTTCCGTTTTCGCAGCACTTGGGCCGGCGCACTGACCACGGTGTTCATGCTGATCGGCGTATTGCCATTGCTGGCGCTGCAAATCCAGGCGGTGGCCGACTCCATCGGCATTCTCACCCGCGAGCCGGTACAACATCGCGTGGCCCTGAGCTTCTGCGCCCTGATCACGTTGTTCACGATTTTCTTCGGTTCCCGGCATATCGCCACCCGGGAAAAACACCAGGGCCTGGTGTTCGCGATCGCCTTCGAGTCGGTGATCAAACTGGTGGCTATCGGCGGCGTCGGCCTTTATGCCCTCTACGGGGTGTTCGACGGTCCGCAACAGCTCGAGCTGTGGCTGTTGCAGAACCAGACCGCCCTCGCCGCCCTGCACACGCCGCTGCAGGAAGGCCCCTGGCGGACCCTGCTGCTGGTGTTCTTCGCCTCGGCCATCGTGATGCCGCACATGTATCACATGGCCTTCACCGAAAACCTCAACCCGCGCTCGCTGGTCAGCGCCAGCTGGGGCCTGCCCCTGTTCCTGCTGCTGATGAGCCTGGCCGTACCCCTGATTCTCTGGGCCGGCTTGAAGCTGGGCGCCACCACCAATCCGGAATACTTCACGCTGGGCATCGGCATCGCCGCCAACAACCCGGCCCTGGCCCTACTGGCCTACGTCGGCGGGCTCTCGGCGGCCACCGGGCTGATCATCGTCACCACCCTGGCGCTGTCCGGCATGGCCCTGAACCACCTGGTGCTGCCGCTCTACCAGCCGCCCGCCGAAGGCAACATCTACCGCTGGCTGAAGTGGACCCGCCGCGCCCTGATCGTCGCGATCATCATGGCCGGCTATGGCTTCTACCTGCTGCTGGGAGCTGAGCAGGACCTGGCCAACCTGGGTATCGTCGCCTTCGTCGCCACCCTGCAATTCCTGCCGGGGGTGCTCTCGGTCCTGTACTGGCCGACCGCCAATCGGCGCGGTTTCATCGCCGGCCTGCTGGCTGGCGTCCTGGTCTGGATGGTGACCATGATGTTGCCGCTGATCGGCAACCTGCAGGGTTTCTATATTCCCTTGCTGAACATGATCTACGTACTGAACGACACCAGTTGGCATATGGCGGCCATCGCCTCGCTGGCGGCCAACGTGCTGATGTTCACCCTGGTCTCGCTGTTCAGCAACGCCAGTGCCGAGGAGGCCAGCGCCGCCGAAGCCTGCGCGGTCGACAACGTCCGTCGCCCGCAACGCCGAGAACTGCATGCGGCCTCGCCCCAGGAGTTCGCCACGCAACTGGCCAAGCCGCTGGGGGCCAAGGCCGCGCAGAAGGAAGTCGAACAGGCCCTGCGCGACCTCTACCTGCCGTTCGACGAACGCCGCCCCTATGCCCTGCGTCGCCTGCGCGACCGGATCGAGGCCAACCTGTCCGGCCTGATGGGCCCCAGCGTGGCCCAGGACATGGTCGAGACCTTCCTGCCCTACAAGGCCGGTGGCGAAAGCTATGTCACCGAGGACATCCACTTCATCGAGAGCCGCCTCGAGGATTACCACTCGCGCCTGACGGGCTTGGCCGCCGAACTCGATGCCTTGCGCCGCTACCACCGCCAGACCCTGCAGGAACTGCCGATGGGGGTCTGCTCGCTGGCCAAGGATCAGGAGATCCTGATGTGGAACAGGGCCATGGAGGAGCTGACCGGCGTCGCCGCGCAACGGGTGGTCGGCTCGCGCCTGCCGACCCTGGGCGAACCGTGGAGAGGATTGCTGCAAGGCTTCATCAACCTCCCGGACGAACACCTGCACAAGCAGCACCTGGCGCTCGATGGTCAGACCCGCTGGCTGAACCTGCACAAGGCGGCGATCGACGAACCGCTGGCGCCCGGCAACAGCGGCCTGGTGCTGCTGGTCGAGGACCTGACCGAAACGCAGATGCTCGAAGACAAGCTGGTCCACTCCGAACGCCTGGCGAGTATTGGCCGCCTGGCGGCCGGTGTTGCCCATGAAATCGGCAATCCGATCACCGGTATCGCCTGCCTGGCGCAGAACCTGCGCGAGGAGCGCGAGGAGGACGGCGAGATCACCGAGATCAGCGGACAGATCCTCGAACAGACCAAGCGCGTCTCGCGTATCGTCCAGTCGCTGATGAGCTTTGCCCACGCCGGCAGCCACCAGCACAACGACGAGGCGGTGTGCCTGGCCGAGGTTGCGCAGGATGCCATTGGTCTGCTGGCCCTGAACCGACGCAATTTCGAAGTACAGTTCTTCAACCTCTGCGACCCGGACCATTACGTCGAGGGCGATCCGCAGCGCCTGGCCCAGGTGCTGATCAACCTGTTGTCCAATGCCCGTGACGCGTCGCCCGCCGGCAGCGCGGTACGGGTCAAGAGCGAAGCCTCCGAACATACCGTCGATCTGATCGTCGAAGATGAAGGCAGTGGTATCCCGAAGAACATCATGGATCGATTGTTCGAACCCTTCTTCACCACCAAGGATCCTGGCGAAGGCACCGGACTGGGCCTTGCACTGGTCTATTCCATCGTTGAAGAGCATTATGGACAAATCACCATCGACAGCCCGGCTGACACCGAAAGCCAACGTGGCACCCGTATCCGGATTACTTTGCCCCGTCATGTCGAAGCGACGTCCGCTGTGAACTGAGACCGTCGAGAGAACCGAATCAATGCCGCACATTTTGATCGTCGAAGACGAAACCATCATCCGCTCCGCACTGCGTCGCCTGCTGGAGCGCAATCAGTACCAGGTCAGCGAGGCCGGCTCGGTACAGGAAGCCCAGGAACGCTTCAGCATTCCCTCGTTCGACCTGATCGTCAGCGACCTGCGCCTGCCCGGTGCCCCCGGTACCGAACTGATCAAGCTCGGCCAGGGCACCCCGGTGCTGATCATGACCAGCTACGCCAGCCTGCGTTCGGCCGTCGACTCGATGAAGATGGGCGCGGTGGACTACATCGCCAAGCCTTTCGATCACGACGAGATGCTGCAGGCCGTGGCGCGTATCCTGCGCGATCGCCAGAACGGCCAGGCCGCCCCGGCAGAACGCAGTGCGCCGAAGAGCGGCGGTGCGGCGGAGAAATCCACCGGCGGTAACAGTAACGGCGAAATCGGCATCATCGGCTCCTGCCCTCCCATGCAGGATCTCTACGGCAAGATCCGCAAGGTCGCGCCCACCGATTCCAACGTGCTGATCCAGGGCGAGTCGGGCACCGGCAAGGAACTGGTCGCCCGCGCCCTGCACAACCTGTCCAAGCGGGCCAAGGCGCCGATGATTTCGGTGAACTGCGCGGCCATTCCGGAAACGCTGATCGAATCCGAATTGTTCGGCCACGAGAAAGGCGCATTCACCGGTGCCAGCGCCGGTCGTGCCGGACTTGTGGAAGCCGCTGACGGCGGCACCCTGTTCCTCGACGAAATTGGCGAACTGCCACTGGAAGCCCAGGCCCGCCTGCTGCGGGTGCTGCAGGAAGGCGAAATTCGCCGGGTCGGCTCGGTCCAGTCGCAGAAGGTCGACGTGCGCCTGATCGCCGCGACCCACCGCGACCTCAAGAGCCTGGCCAAGATCGGCCAGTTCCGCGAAGACTTGTATTACCGCCTGCACGTGATTGCACTGAAACTGCCCGCCCTGCGCGAGCGTGGTGCGGACGTCAACGAAATCGCCAACGCCTTCCTCGCCCGCCAGAGTGCCCGCATCGGCCGTAACGATCTCAAGTTTGCAGCGGATGCCGAGCAAGCGATCCGCCATTACTCCTGGCCGGGTAACGTCCGGGAACTGGAGAATGCGGTCGAGCGCGCGGTGATCCTCTGCGAGAACCCGGAAATCTCGGCCGATCTGCTGGGTATCGACATCGAACTGAGCGACCTCGAGGAAGAGGAATTCATCGGCCTCGCGCCGGTGCCCGGCAACCCGGCCAACACCAGCCATGAGCCGACCGAAGACCTGTCGCTGGAAGACTACTTCCAGCACTTCGTCCTCGAGCATCAGGACCACATGACCGAAACCGAACTGGCCCGCAAGCTCGGGGTCAGCCGCAAGTGCCTGTGGGAACGTCGCCAGCGCCTGGGCATCCCACGGCGTAAAACCGGGGCGACCAGCGAAAGCTGAGTGGGGGAGCCAGCCCCACGGGTAACACCCCCAGATGTGAAAAAACTGTTACCGCAGATTTTTCACGTAACAAAAGCCGGGTCTATCGGTAACGAAGCCCGGCTTTTTTTCGGGCCCCAAAAACCGAAAAATCCTCGAAACCCCCGGTTTTGCTGGACATCGAAAAAGTTGGCACGGCATCTGCTATATGCTTAGTACAAAAACAATAACAAGCAGACGTACAAGACAATAAAAATAAGACGAATCGACTCACGCATAACAAGAACAACACGGCGGAGGCGCAGCTAACTGATTCTTTTGGAGAGGCGTTGTATTTGGGGCTTGCCCCGCAACCAGGCTGAGAACAACAAGAACTGCACTCAAAGCAGAGCCTGAACTGGTTGGATCCACGGATCATGACGACACAGCGACCAAAGCAATCCGTTTGCTCTTATCTCCCGAATGGGAGGCGTCACAGGGTTAGAAACCCGTGACACAGGGCGATCAACAAAAACAAAAAGCCCGCGACCATAATAAAAAGAGCACGCAACTACTTCTGGGGGAGCTTCGGCTCCCCTTGTAGTTTCCGCAATATGCCCCATCAAGCCCGCCACACCTGGCTCCTGGCTCTCCTTGAGCACTCTCCCGCAGCGTCCTACACCATCCCTCGACTAAATGCTAGAATCCCCGCCCATCATGCGGCCATTTTCCGTGCTCGCCGAATATTCCTTCAAACAGTGCATCCCATGCTGAAGAAGCTGTTCCAGTCATTCCGTTCTCCCGTGCGTCGCACGCAACATAAGCGCAGCACCCCTGAAGTGCTTAACAGCAGCCAGCATTCGCTGCAAAAGGCCCAGTTCAGCCGGTATGCGGTGAATATCGTCGAGCGCCTGCAGAGTGCCGGCTACCAGGCCTACCTGGTCGGCGGCTGTGTACGCGACATGTTGCTGGGCATCACGCCCAAGGACTTCGACGTTGCCACCAGCGCCACGCCGGAACAGATTCGTGCCGAGTTCCGTAACGCCCGCATCATCGGGCGTCGGTTCAAGCTGGTGCACATTCACTTCGGTCGCGAAATCATCGAGGTCGCCACCTTCCGCGCCAATCATCCTCAGGATGAAGACGAGGAGGACAGCAACCAGTCCTCCCGCAATGAAAGCGGGCGTATCCTGCGCGACAACGTCTATGGCACCCTGGAAGACGACGCCCAGCGCCGCGACTTCACGATCAACGCCCTGTATTACGACCCGGTCAGCGAACGGATCCTCGACTATGCCAATGGCGTGCACGATATCCGCAACCGGCTGATCCGCCTGATTGGCGACCCGGTCCGCCGCTACCAGGAAGACCCGGTGCGGATGCTGCGGGCCGTGCGCTTCGCCGCCAAGCTCGATTTCGGCATCGAACGGCACACGGTCACGCCTATCCGCGACCTGGCAGCGCTGCTGCGCGAGATTCCGTCGGCGCGGCTGTTCGAGGAAGTGCTCAAGCTGTTCCTTTCCGGCCATGCCGCCGACACCTTCGAGATGCTGGTCGACCTGAACCTGTTCGAGCCGTTGTTCCCTGCCAGTTTCGAAGCGCTGGAACACAACCCGACCTACACCCATACGCTGATCAGCCAGGCGCTGATCAACACCGACCTGCGCATCAAGCAGAACAAGCCGGTCACCCCGGCGTTCCTGTTTGCCGCCCTGCTGTGGCCAGCGTTGCCAGCGCGGGTGCTGCGCCTGCAATCGCGTGGCATGCCGCCGATTCCGGCGATGCAGGAAGCTGCTCACGAATTGATCAGCGAGCAATGCCAGCGCATTGCGATCCCCAAGCGCTTCACCATGCCGATCCGGGAAATCTGGGACATGCAGGAGCGCCTGCCACGCCGCAGCGGCAAGCGCGCCGACCAGTTGCTGGACAACCCGCGCTTCCGCGCCGGCTACGACTTCCTGCTGCTACGCGAAACCGCTGGCGAGCAGACCGATGGCCTGGGTGAATGGTGGACCGATTACCAGGACGCCAATGACGCTGGCCGTCGCGACATGATCCGCGACCTCAGCGGCAAGGAAGACAGCAGTGGTGCGCCACGCAAGCGTCGACGCAGCAATGCCGGCAAGCGCAAGCGTACCGCCGGCTCGGAAGAGTGAAGTAATGGAGCGCGTCTATATCGGCCTGGGCAGCAACCTGTCCGACCCGGCAGAACAGTTGCGCAACGCGGTACAGGCCCTGGCCGAGCTGCCGGACAGTCAACTGGCCGGGGTTTCCGCGTTCTACCAGAGTGATTCGCTGCTGCCCGGCCAACCGCGCTATACCAACGCGGTGGCGGCCCTCGATAGTCGTCTGGCGCCACTGGATCTGCTCGACGCCCTGCAGCGCATCGAGATCGATCAGGGCCGCGAACGCCACGAACGCTGGGGCCCGCGCACGCTGGACCTGGATATCCTGTTGTTCGGTGAGCGCCTGATCGACGAACCGCGCCTGAAGGTCCCGCACTATCACATGCAGGCCCGTCCGTTCGTCCTGTACCCGCTGGCAGAATTAGCCCCGGCCGACCTGCAACTGGCCGATGGCCGCCGCTTGCAGACATTGCTCGCCGAATGCCCGTTCGTCGGCCTGGAGCGCCTGGCCCCGTAACTCTGCAGGAGCGCGACGTGCCCGCGAATTGGCCCTTGAAGCGTGCAAAAGCTTCGCGGGCAAGCCCCCGCTCCTACAGCTGGCTCGCTCCCCCACCTCTGTCGCCTCCTGCTGAATCGCATCAGTTACAGCGGTAACACTCCCCCCGTAACATTGCGGTAACACACACGATTGACTTCCCCTGTCCTCCTCACGACTATAGGCGTCCCGTTGCCGCCCCTGCGGCGTTGAAGGGCGCAATCCAGGCTTTATAAGCACGACAAAAGAACGTGCGCCTGTATAAATGACGAATCACGCGCGTTACTCGCAGTAATTTGCACAGCGCCTGAAGAGGACTTTTTCATGCCAGACATTACCCTGACCACCTTGCAAAGCCTCAAGCAGAAAGGTGAGAAAATCACCATGCTGACTTGCTATGACGCCACCTTCGCCCAGGCCAGTTGCGAGGCTGGCGTCGAAGTGCTGCTGATTGGCGATTCGCTGGGCATGGTTTCCCAAGGGCATGACAGCACACTGCCAGTGACTGTGGCCGAAGTCGCGTACCACACCGCCAGCGTCAAGCGCGGCAACCAGGGCGCGTTCATCGTCGCCGACCTGCCGTTCATGGCCTACGCCACCGTCGAACAGACCCTGCACAACAGCGCCCAGCTGATGCAGGCCGGCGCCAACATGGTCAAGGTCGAGGGTGCCGCCTGGCTGGCCGAATCCATTCGCCTGCTGGCCGAGCGTGGTGTGCCGGTGTGCGCGCACATGGGCCTGACCCCGCAGTCGGTGAACATCTTCGGCGGCTACAAGGTCCAGGGCCGCGGCGAGGCCCAGGCACGGCAGATGCGTGCCGACGCCATTGCCCTGGAACAGGCCGGTGCCGCGATGATCCTGCTGGAATGCGTGCCAAGCGACCTGGCGGCGGAAATCACGCAGGCGGTGAAAGTGCCGGTCATCGGTATCGGTGCCGGCAGTGCCACCGACGGCCAGGTGCTGGTGCTGCACGACATGCTTGGGCTGTCCATCAGCGGTCGCGTACCCAAGTTCGTGAAAAACTTCATGGCCGGCCAGACCAGCATCCAGGCCGCCCTCGGCGCCTACGTCAGCGAAGTCAAGGCGGTCACCTTCCCTGGACCCGAACATGGGTTTTCGGCATGAATACAGTAAAGACCGTCCGTGAACTGCGAGCCGCCGTCGCGCGCGCCCGCAGCGAAGGCAAGCGCATCGGCTTCGTCCCGACCATGGGCAACCTGCATGCCGGCCATGCCGCGCTGGTGACCAAGGCCGCACAGCGGGTCGACTTCGTGGTCGCGAGCATCTTCGTCAACCCGCTGCAGTTCGGCGCCAACGAAGACCTCGACAAGTACCCGCGGACCCTCGCCGCCGACCAGGAAAAACTGCTGGAAGCCGGCTGCCACCTGCTGTTCGCGCCAACCGTCGAAGAAATGTATCCCGATGGCATGGCCGGACAGACCCGGGTCAGCGTCCCGCAGTTGTCCGAAGGCCTGTGCGGCGCCAGCCGTCCCGGGCACTTCGAAGGCGTGGCGACCGTCGTCAGCAAGTTGTTCAACATGGTCCAGCCGGACCTGGCCGTGTTCGGCCAGAAGGACTTCCAGCAACTGGCGGTGATTCGCGCCCTGGTCCATGACCTGAACATGCCGATCCAGATCATCGGCGAGCCGACGGTCCGTGCCGCCGACGGCCTGGCACTGTCCTCGCGCAACGGTTTCCTCAGCGAAACCGACCGCGCCGCCGCCCCTGCCCTGTATCGTAGCCTGAGCCTGATCGCCACAGCCATCGAACAGGGAGAGCGTGATTATCCGAAACTGCTCGCCGAGCAAGCCAAGCTGATCGAGAGCGCCGGTTTGCGCGTGGACTACCTGGAAATCCGCCACGCCCTGAACCTGCGCACGGCTACCGCGCAGGACCGCGACCTGGTGATCCTGGTCGCCGCCTTCCTCGGCACCACCCGCCTGATCGACAACCTGCACCTTAACCTCGACACGCCAGCCTGAGCAGCGATTGCCCGGACCCCAGGGTTCGGGCAAACTGCCGCCGCACCTGGACTTCTATACGATTTCCGGACTCCTCGCCTGCCTGCCGGAAACCCGGATGAGTGCGAAAAAGTACCGGGAAAAGGACAGACAAAGCCAAGACAGATGCCTGCGCGAGGTTTACTGTAATCGCGCTGCGTCTCCAACCGTGCCGACGCAGGTTGCCGGACACTGCCACCCATAAGGGCAGGACGTTCCGGCATTTCTGATGTCCAAAAAAGCCAAATGTCCAAAAGGCAGTTCTCGTAAAAGGAAATCCGCAGCGATGGCGTACTACCGCACTCCTCACGACGTGACCGCTCTGCCCGCCTGGCAGGCGCTGAATCAACACCGCGAAAACATGCACAACTTCAGCATGCGCGAAGCCTTTAATGCCGATCCGCAGCGCTTCAATCAGTTCACGCTCAGCAGCTGCGGGTTGTTCCTCGACTACTCCAAGAACCTGATCACCAGCGAGACCCGCAACCTGCTGGTCGGCCTGGCCAACGAAGTCGATCTGCAAGGCGCGATCAAGGCGCTGTTCGCCGGCGAACCGGTCAACTCCTCCGAAGGCCGCCCGGCGTTGCACACCGCGCTGCGCCGCCCGGTGGGCGACAAGCTGTCGGTCAACGGCGTGAACGTGATGCCCGACGTGCACAAAGTGCTGAATCAGATGACCGAGCTGGTCGGCAAGATTCACGATGGCCTGTGGCGCGGTTACACCGAGAAACCGATCACCGACGTGGTGAACATCGGCATCGGTGGTTCGTTCCTCGGCCCGGAGCTGGTCTCCGAAGCCCTGCTGTCCTACACCCACAAGGGTGTGCGCTGCCATTACCTGGCGAATATCGACGGCAGCGAATTCCACGAGCTGTCGGCGAAGATCCGCGCCGAGACCACCCTGTTCATCGTCTCGTCGAAAACCTTCACCACCCTCGAAACCCTGAAGAACGCACGCGCCGCACGTGACTGGTACCTGGCCCAGGGCGGTTCCGAGGCCGAGCTGTACAAGCACTTCATCGCGGTATCGAGCAACAATGCCGCCGCCGTCGCCTTCGGTATCCGCGAAGAGAACATCTTCCCGATGTGGGACTGGGTCGGCGGGCGCTACTCGCTGTGGTCGGCCATCGGCCTGCCAATCGCCCTGGCGATCGGCATGTCGAACTTCAAGGAACTGCTGTCCGGTGCCTACACCATGGACCAGCACTTCCAGAACGCGCCGTTCGAACAGAATATGCCGGTGCTGCTGGCCCTGCTGGGCGTCTGGTACGGCAACTTCTGGGGTGCGCAGAGCCACGCGATCCTGCCGTACGACCACTACCTGCGCAACATCACCAAGCACCTGCAACAGCTGGACATGGAATCCAACGGCAAGAGCGTGCGCCAGGACGGCACGCCGGTGTCGACCGATACCGGTCCGGTGATCTGGGGTGGCGTCGGCTGCAACGGCCAGCACGCCTACCACCAACTGCTGCACCAGGGCACTCAGTTGATCCCGGCCGACTTCATCGTGCCGATCGTCAGCTTCAACCCGGTCGCCGACCACCACCAGTGGCTGTACGCCAACTGCCTGTCGCAGAGCCAGGCACTGATGCTCGGCAAGACCCGCGCCGAGGCCGAAGCCGAGTTGCGTGAGAAAGGCATGAGCGAGGCCGACGTGCAGAAGCTGGCACCGCACAAGGTGATTCCGGGCAACCGTCCGAGCAACACCCTGGTGGTCGAACGCATCAGCCCGCGTCGTCTTGGCGCCCTGGTGGCGATGTATGAACACAAGGTGTTCGTGCAGAGCGTGATCTGGGGTATCAACGCCTTCGACCAGTGGGGCGTGGAATTGGGCAAGGAGCTGGGCAAGGGCGTCTACAACCGCCTGACCGGCAGTGAAGAGTCCGCGGCCGAGGATGCCTCGACCCAGGGCCTGATCAACTACTTCCGCGGCCGCCATCGCGGCTGACCCCGACGGCGGTCGCGCTTCGGCACGGCCGCCTCTCCTCCCCGCGCAACGCGGGTGACGGGAAAGGCCGGGGTGACAAAAGGCTGGTAGAATTGCGCGCCAATTCCGACCCAAGGCGCGCTCCATGTCTTCCTTGAACCAGGCGCTGCGCGCCGCTCTTGACCAACGCCAGGACCTGCTGGCCGAACTCCATGCCCAAGGTACCGACTGCTACCGACTGTTCCATGGCAGCCAGGAAGGTGCAGGCGGCCTGACCTTCGATCGCTACGGTCCGCAACTGCTGGTACAGAGCTTCCACCAGACGCTCGATCGCGAGGCATTGCTCGCCGCACACGACGTCGTCAACCAGGCATTGGGACTGCAAACCCTGCTGGTCTATAACGACCGCTCCCACGGCAACTCGCGAATCGACCGGGAAGATCCCATCTACCGGGCCGAGGACAACGCCCTTGCCGACCTGGTCGGTCATGAGTGGGGTCTCAACTATCGCGTTCGTGGCCGCCACGCAGGACAAGACCCACTGCTGTTCCTCGACCTGCGCAATGCCCGTGGCTGGGTCAAGCAACACAGCCGTGGCAAGAGCGTGCTCAACCTGTTCGCCTATACCTGTGGCGTCGGCCTGAGCGCTGCGGCCGGGGGCGCGCGGGAAGTCTGCAACCTCGACTTCGCCGAGGGCAACCTGGCCGTGGGCCGTGAGAATGGCCTGCTCAATCCAGAACTGCCAGGCATGCAGTTCATCCAGTCCGACTACTTCCCGGCCATCCGCCAACTGGCCGGGCTGCCGATTGCCCAACGCCGGGGCCAGAAACTGCCGAGCTATCCACGCCTGGAACAACGCCAGTACGACCTCGTGCTGCTCGATCCACCCGCCTGGGCCAAGAGCGCCTTCGGTACGGTCGACCTGCTGCGTGACTATCAGAGCCTGCTCAAGCCCGCCCTGCTGGCCACCGCCGAGGGTGGCGTGCTGATCTGCTGCAACAACCTGGCGAAGGTCGGCATGGATGACTGGCGTGAACAGGTCCTGCGTTGTGCGGAAAAAGCCGGCAGGCCCGTGCGCGACTGGCAGGTGCTCAAACCTGCCGCGGACTTCCCTTCCAGCGACGGCCAGCCACCGCTGAAAATCCTGATTCTGCAACTCTAGAAATGACGCCAGAAAACCGTGGTCCGCGAAGAAAAAAGGCGATTGCTTCGCAACCATAAACGCGTGCCATACTCCAAGGCATCTTCGACTGAGAAAGACGACGCATCACATGTCCAAAGGATTGAAACGCGCCCTCGGCGCCTTGCTGACCGTCCTCGCACTCTACACCGTGCTGGGCTTTTTCATCCTGCCGGGCGTGGCGTTGCGCATCGCCAATCAGCAACTGGCGAACTACGCCACGGTACCGGCCAAGCTCCAGCGCCTGGAGCTCAACCCGTTCAGCCTCGAAGTGACGCTGTGGGGCCTGAATATCGGTGAGCCGGGCAAGGAACAGGTCGCGTTCGAGCGCCTGTACGTCAACCTGCAGATCGACAGCCTCTGGACCCACGCCCTGCACCTGGCAGAGATCCAGCTCGACAAGCCCCATACCGAAGTGTCCTTCAACAAGGACGGTACGCTGAACCTGGCCCAGCTGTTCAAACTGCCGGCCAGCGAACCGACGCCGGCCGACCCGAATGCCAAGCCGTTCCCCGTGCGCATCGACAAGATCGCCCTGGCCGACGGCTACCTGCACTTCCAGGACCTGCGCCCCAGCGAGCCGATCGAGTTCATCTACGACAAGCTGGACCTGCAACTGAAAAACCTCAGCACCCTGCCCGACGACAGTGCCGACATGGTGCTGGTGGCCGCCGGTCCAGAGGGTGGGCGCATTGACTGGAAGGGCAACTTCAGCCTGACGCCAATCACCTCCGAAGGTTCGCTGAAAGTCACCGACGGCAAGATGAAGCTCTGGTGGCCTTATGTGCGTGATGCCCTGCCGCTGGTTCTGGAAGACGGCATCCTGAACCTCAGCACCGACTACAAGCTCAGCCTCGCCAAGGAAACCGAGATGCAACTGAGCAACGCCTCGGTCAGCGTTGCCCCGTTCGCCATCAAGGCCCCCGACGGCCGTCAGCTGGCACGCCTGGAACGCCTGGACGTGAGCGAAACCACCGTCGACCTGGCCAAGCAGCAGGTGGTGGTCGGCAAGATCCACAGCAACAAGCTGGAAACCTGGGCCGCTCGGGAGGCCGACGGCCAACTGGACTGGCAGAAGCTGTTCGCCAGCCAAACGTCCAAGCCCGAGCCGAAGAAACCCGAACCTGCCACCGCCGACGCTCCGCCGCCGGCTCCGGCTCCGGCCGCGCCAAGCAAGCCATGGCAGGTGCTGCTCAAGGATGTGCAACTGCGCGACTACCGCGTCCATCTGGCCGATCGGGCCAACAAGACACCGGTCGCGCTCGAGGTTGGACCGCTGAACCTGGACCTGCAGAACTTCGACAGCCTGAACCAGTCACCCTTCACCCTCAAGCTCGACACCGGCTTGGGTAAACAGGGCAAGGTCCTGGCAAGCGGCGAAGTCAACCTGAACCCCATCAGCGCAAAATTGAAGGTCAACACAAAAGACATCGACCTGCGGGTAGCGCAAGCCTACGTCGAGCCATTCATTCGCCTGGAAGTGCGCAGCGGCATGCTGGGCAGCGACCTCGACGTCAACCTCAAAAGCGTCGACCCATTGGCCTTCAGCATCACCGGACGGGCCCAGGTCGACCAGATGCACACACTCGATACCCTCAAGAGCCGGGACTTCGTCAAATGGCAGAAGCTGCAGGTCGACGGCCTGAACTACCAGCACGGTGACGCCCTGTCGATCGACAAGGTCAGCCTGTACCAGCCTTATGCGCGCTTCATGATCAACGACGACCGCAGCACCAACGTCGATGACCTGCTGATTCCGCAGCCGCCCAGCAGCGGCAAGAAGTCCGCCGCCAAGCCCGCACCATCGAACAGCAAGCCTCTGGGTATCCGCATCGGCGGTATTGCCATCAACGACGGCTCGGCCAACTTCGCCGACTTCAGCCTGACGCCCAACTTCGCCACCGCCGTCCAGCAACTCAACGGCCAGATCGGTACCATCGACAGCCGCCAGGCGAAACCGGCGGATGTCGACGTCAAGGGCAAGGTCGACCGTTATGCGCCAGTGACCATCAAGGGCGCGCTGAACCCCTTCGACCCGATGGCCAGCCTGGATATCGCCACCAGTTTCAAACGGGTCGAGCTGACCACGCTGACCCCCTACTCCGGCAAGTTCGCCGGCTATCGTATCCGCAAGGGTCGGCTCAACCTCGACCTGCATTACCTGATCACCAAGGGCCAGCTCAAGGCTGAAAACAAACTGGTGGTCGAGCAATTGCAACTGGGTGAGAAAGTCGACAGCCCGGATGCCGTCGACCTGCCGATCAAGCTGGCCATCGCCCTGCTCAAGGACGTCGATGGCAAGATATCCATCGAATTACCGGTTTCCGGCGACCTGAACAATCCGCAGTTCAGCGTGATGCCGATCGTCTGGCAGACCTTTCGCAACCTGATCGTCCGTGCCGCCGCCGCGCCCTTCAAGTTCATCGGTGGGCTGATTGCCGGTGGCGACGCCCAGGACCTGAGTAACGTGGCGTTTACTCCCGGCTCCAGCGACCTGAGCAAGGACGCCGAGTCGTCGCTGACCAAACTGGCCGCCGCGCTCAAAGAGCGCCCGAACCTGCGCCTGGAAATCGAGGGTACCAGCGCCCAGAGCAGTGATGGCATGCTGATTGCCCAGCAACGCCTGGAGCGCGAGTACCAGGCGACCTACTACAAGATGCTCCAGCGCCGCGGCGATAAGGTTCCGGCCCAGGCGGCGCAGTTGCAGGTACCGGAGGATGAGAAGGCGCCGATGCTCGAAGGTATCTATCGCAACTTGCTCAAGCAGCAGCCACCGGCCGAATGGGCGCAGCTGGGCCGCGACGAACGTACCGCCAAGCTCCGCGAAGGTGTGCTGAAAAACTGGAGTGGCAATGCCGTGCTGCTGCGCAAACTCGGCCAGGATCGAGCCAGCAGCATCAAGGACTTCCTGGTGGACAAGGGGCAACTGCAGGACGACCGTGTCTACTTCATCGACGCCACGCTCGGAGAAGCCGAAAGCGATGGCCGTATCATCACCCCATTGCACCTGGACAGCGAGTAATCATGTCGAAACGCGTCATCTTCAGCCTGGCGGCTGCCTTGTTGCTGGCCGCCCAGGCCCAGGCCACTACCCTGCGCTGCGAGAAAGGCCTGATCAGCTACGGCGACAGCACCTATGATGTGACCACCAAGTGCGGCACTCCGGTGGCGGTCATCGACAAGGGCTATCTCGAAGTACGCCACGGCAATCGCCGGGATGGGGTCAAGGTCGAGGAGTGGATCTACACGCCTAGTGGCGGCATGAAACAGTCGCTGCGCTTCGAGGGTGGCCAGTTGGTGGATATCCGCAGTACCCGCAGTCCTTGAGCTGTAGCCGATGCTGAAGCCTATTCGCGGGCAACCGAGCGTCGGCCCGCTCGCCCGCAATGCTCCAAGGTGCATACCTTGCAGGAGCAGGCGGTGCGGCGACCTGGCTTGACCACGAAAAGGCGCGCCGCCCCGCGAAATAGAACAGGCCCCGACGCGAAGCGCCGGGGCCTGTAATGGTCACATCCGTGTGACCCGTCGCATGAACCTCAGGGTTCAACGAATGAACAACAGACTCATCCGTCATGCCCTACTGCCGGCTCTGGCGAAATTTTGATCGTTACTCGGTTTTCAGGGCTTCAGCGGTAACGCCTTTAACGCCCTTGATGTTCTTGGCGATATGCACCGCGGTTTCTTTCTGAGCGGCGGTCACCTTGGTTTCCGACGACAGCGAAACGACGCCCTTGGCGGTTTCTACCTTGATGTCGCTGCCAGGAATGCCTTTCTCGGTGAGCAGGTCAGCCTTGACCTTGGTGGTGATCCAGGTATCAGAGGTCTCTTCCTTGGCCTTGGTGACTTCACCGGCGGCGAGCATCATTGGCTTGGACGCCTGGGTCTGTTCAGCCGCGAAGGCAGCATTGGCCAGAGTCAGGGTCAGGGCGGTAGCAGCTGCGGTAGCGATAGCGAACTTTTTCATACGAGTCACTCCTGTTCTTCTGGAAAGTCTGCTGCCGTGTCCTGGCAGCAGGGTTACCTGAATATTGCAGGTGCTGTGCCAACCTGAAGATGGAAATAAAATACTTTAAAATCAAATAGTTAAACGAAACGTCGAAAAAATTGATCGTGCAGATTGCATGACCACCCATCCGCAGTGCATGCAAGTTGCAGCTTCTTTATGCCAGCAACCCGCTGAAATACCGCTGCTTTTGCGTGCCCATGAAAAAAGGACCCCGAAGGGTCCTTTTTCAACACAAGACGCTGGAACGATTAAACGCCCGATGCCTTGGCCGCCGCGACGTCCTTGATGGACAGCTTGATGCGACCGCGGTTGTCCACGTCCAGCACCAGCACTTCGACTTCCTGGCCTTCCTTCAGGATATCGGTGACTTTCTCTACGCGAGCGTCGCTCAGCATCGAGATGTGCACCAGACCATCCTTGCCCGGCAGGATGTTGACGAACGCACCGAAGTCGACGATGCGTTCTACCTTGCCCAGGTAGATCTTGCCGATCTCGGCCTCTGCGGTGATGCTCAGGACGCGCTGGCGAGCCGCCTCGGCCGCTTCCTTGGTTTCACCGAAGATCTTGATCGAGCCGTCGTCTTCGATATCGATCGAAGCCTTGGTTTCTTCGCAGATCGCACGGATGGTCGCGCCACCTTTACCGATCACGTCACGAATCTTGTCGGTGTCGATCTTCATCGAGATCATGGTTGGGGCGTTGGCCGACAGTTCGCTACGGGACTGGCCAATGACCTGATTCATCTGGCCGAGGATGTTCAGGCGCGCTTCCAGGGCCTGGCCCAGGGCGATTTCCATGATCTCTTCGGTGATGCCCTTGATCTTGATGTCCATCTGCAGCGCGGTGACGCCCTTGGCGGTACCGGCTACCTTGAAGTCCATGTCGCCCAGGTGATCTTCGTCACCCAGGATGTCGGTCAGGACAGCGAACTTCTCGCCTTCCTTGACCAGGCCCATGGCGATACCGGCCACTGGCGCCTTCATAGGTACACCGGCGTCCATCAGGGCCAGGGAAGCACCGCAGACCGAAGCCATGGAGCTGGAACCGTTGGATTCGGTGATTTCCGATACCACGCGAATGGTGTACGGGAATTCACTGTCGCTTGGCAGCATGGCCTGGACCGAACGACGGGCCAGACGGCCGTGGCCGATTTCACGACGGCCAGCACCGCCCATGCGGCCACACTCGCCCACCGAGAACGGAGGGAAGTTGTAGTGCAGCATGAAGGGGTCTTTCTTCTCGCCTTCGAGGGTGTCCAGCAACTGTGCGTCACGGGCGGTACCCAAGGTCGCAACGACCAGAGCCTGGGTTTCACCACGGGTGAACAGGGCCGAACCGTGGGTCTTCGACAGAACGCCGACTTCGATGTTCAGCGGACGCACGGTGCGGTTGTCGCGACCGTCGATACGTGGCTTGCCGTTGACGATGTTTTCGCGAACGGTGCGGTATTCGATTTCACCGAAAGCGGCTTTCACGTCGGAAGCCGAAGGCTGGCCTTCTTCGCCCGACAGCTTGGCAACCACCTGGTCCTTCAGCTCGCCCAGGCGAGCGTAACGGTCGGCCTTGACGGTGATGGTGTAGGCCTGGGAAATCGCTTCGCCGAACTCGGCACGGATTGCGCCCAGCAGCTCGGTGGCTTCAGCTTGTGGAGCCCAGGTCCAGGTTGGCTTGGCCGCTTCGGCAGCCAGCTCCTTGACGGCCTGGATCACGGCCTGGAACTCGTCGTGGGCGAACAGTACGGCGCCCAGCATCTGGTCTTCGGTCAGCTCCTTGGCTTCCGATTCAACCATCAGTACCGCTTCGGAGGTACCGGCAACGACCATGTCCAGGCTCGAGGCCTTGAGCTGCTCGTAGGTTGGGTTCAGCAGGTAGCCAGTGCTTTCATGGAAGGCTACGCGAGCGGCGCCGATCGGGCCGTCGAAAGGAATACCGGAGACCGCCAGGGCCGCCGAGGTACCGATCATCGCGGCGATGTCCGGATCGGTCTTCTTGCTGGTGGAAACGACGGTGCAGACGACCTGCACTTCGTTCATGAAACCTTCAGGGAACAGCGGGCGAATCGGACGGTCGATCAGGCGCGAAGTCAGGGTTTCTTTTTCGGAAGGACGGCCTTCACGCTTGAAGAAGCCGCCGGGGATCTTGCCGGCAGCGTAGGTTTTTTCCTGGTAGTGCACGGACAGCGGGAAGAAACCCTTGCTCGGGTCGGCCTGCTTGGCACCGACAACGGTCACCAATACGCTGACGTCGTCGTCAACGGTGACCAACACTGCGCCGGAGGCCTGGCGAGCGATGCGACCAGTCTCGAGGGTAACGGTCGACTGACCGAACTGGAATTTTTTGATTACCGGGTTCACGGTGTCCTACCTTCTTTGTGGCTCTTGGGGGAACTGGCTTCTTGCGAAATCCTTGGCCATTACCGGGCATCGACCCGGTTCTGGATCATTACGAAAACGGCCCGCCTGGCGGCTTTCGTAATGATCCGGCGCTCCAGATAAAACTTGAGGTTGGGAGCCTGCCCCTTGCCGATGGAAAACCACGGGCAAGGGACAGACAACCAACCTCTAGCGCAACCGCTTGTTAGCGACGCAGACCCAGGCGACCGATCAGGGCGCTGTAACGAGTCACGTCCTTGCCTTTCAGGTAGTCCAGCAGCTTACGACGCTGGTTTACCATGCGGATCAGACCACGACGGGAGTGGTGGTCCTTGCCGTTGGCCTTGAAGTGACCTTGCAGCTTGTTGATGTTGGCGGTCAGCAGTGCAACTTGCACTTCTGGCGAACCAGTGTCACCAACAGCTTGCTGGTAGTCGGTTACGATCTGAGCTTTTTCTTCAACGCTGAGTGCCATGTGGGCAATCCTTATATCAGGAAACCGTCCGGGAACGGTTTCAACAGGCCGAGGACAAATCCCCGTATCTATAAAAGAGTAGTGACCGTGCCTGTTGACAGCCACCCTCGTCCGGTCATTCTGACCGAATCAGTCGACGCGGCGCGATGCGCCCGTCTTCGCTCACTTCACCGATACCGATGAAGCGACCGTTATGATCCTGTACACGGACCATGCCGAATTTCGGCGCGTCCGGGGCACGAACTGGCTGGCCGTTGAGCCAGTAGAACGCACTGTGCTCGGAGAACTTGAGCAAAGGCCAATCCTGCAGGCCACTGTCCGACGGCATCAGGAAGCGATCGATCGCTTCGTTGCCACCTTCGGCATGGGCGGCTTCCAGCTCTTCGAGCGTCACCGTCTGGGCCAGGCTAAAGGGTCCGGCCTGGGTGCGACGCAGTTGCGCGACGTACGCGCCGCAACCGAGTCGCTCACCGATATCCTCCACCAGGGTACGAATATAGGTGCCCTTGCTGCACTCCACCGCCAGTCGGGCAGTATCGCCTTCGCTGGCCAGCAACTCCAAGCGCGCAATAGTAACAGAACGCGGTTCGCGCTCCACTACTTCCCCTGCACGTGCCAGCTTGTAAAGCGGCTGGCCATCACGCTTGAGCGCCGAGTACATAGGCGGTATCTGGCTGATTTCGCCACGAAAATCCGGCAGGACCGCTTCGATATCGGCACGACCAACGGTCACCGGACGGGTCTGCAGGACCTCGCCTTCGGCGTCCGCGGTGGTCGTGGTCTTGCCCAACTGCATCAGGGTTTCATAACCCTTGTCGGAATCGAGCAGGTATTGCGAGAACTTGGTCGCTTCGCCGAAGCACAGCGGCAGCACGCCGGTGGCCAGCGGATCGAGGCTGCCGGTGTGGCCGGCCTTCTCGGCGTTGAGCAGCCAGCGAACCTTCTGCAAGGCCGCATTGGAAGTAAACCCCAGCGGCTTGTCGAGCAGAATGATACCGCTGACGTTACGACGGATACGTTTGACCTGAGCCACCGATTACTCCCGGCCGTCTTCTGGAAGGCTGCCTGCTGCCGACGTACCGTCGGTGTGCTGGCTGTCCTCGGCCACGGCCCGCTCGATCAATGCCGACAGGTGCGCGCCACGGACGACGCTTTCGTCATAGTGGAAGTGCAGTTGCGGCACGCTGCGCAGCTTCATTTCGCGCGCCAGTTGCATGCGCAGGAAGCCCGCCGCCGAGTTGAGCACCTTGATGCTCTGGGCGATTTCTTCCTGGTTGTCCTGGCCCATCACGGTGATGAAGATCTTCGCGTGGCCGACGTCACGGCTGACATCGACTGCGGTGATGGTCACCAGGCCTACGCGCGGGTCCTTGACTTCGCGACGAATCAGTTGCGCCAGTTCGCGCTGCATCTGATCGCCGATACGCTGGGTACGGCTGTATTCTTTTGCCATGTCTTGTTACCTGTTACTGCCTCACGGCGAAACCCGTGTGGTCTGAAAGCGGCAAACGCCCGGCCTGGCAGAAGCCGGACCGGGCGTTGCGTTTAGAGTCCGCTCGACAACCGGTGCAGCAAACCGCGGCCGGCCATCGGGGCTCTTGAAGCGTTCGAATCAGAGGCTGCGAGCAACCTGGACCTTCTCGAAGACTTCGATCTTGTCACCGACCTTGACGTCGTTGTAGCTCTTGACGCCGATACCGCACTCCATGCCGTTGCGAACTTCGGAAGCGTCATCCTTGAAGCGGCGCAGGGATTCCAGCTCGCCTTCGAAGATAACGATGTCTTCGCGCAGTACACGGATCGGACGATTGCGGTACACGGTACCTTCGATGACCATGCAACCGGCGATCGCGCCGAACTTCGGCGAACGGAACACGTCACGGACCTCGGCCACACCCAGGATGTTCTCCCGGACGTCGCTGCCAAGCATGCCGGTGAGGGCCTTCTTGACGTCTTCGATGATGTCGTAGATGACGTTGTAGTAACGCATGTCCAGGCTTTCCTGCTCGACGATCTTCCGTGCGCCAGCATCGGCACGCACGTTGAAGCCGAACAGAACAGCGTTGGAGGCCAGTGCCAGGTTGGCGTCGGACTCGGTGATACCACCGACACCGCCACCGACAACGCGCACTTGCACTTCGTCGTTACCCAGGCCGTTGAGCGCACCTTGCAGAGCTTCAAGCGAACCACGAACGTCGGACTTGAGGACGATGTTAAGCGTCTTCTTCTCTTCCTGGCCCATGCTCTCGAAGATGTTTTCCAGCTTGCCGGCATGCGCACGAGCCAGTTTGACTTCGCGGAACTTGCCTTGGCGGAACAGCGCGACTTCACGAGCTTTTTTCTCGTCAGCCACCACGCTCATCTCGTCGCCAGCATCCGGAGTGCCGTCCAGACCGAGAATCTCGACCGGAATCGCCGGACCGGCTTCCTTGATCGGCTTGCCGTTCTCGTCGAGCATGGCACGCACGCGGCCGTAGTTCGAACCGACCAGTACCATGTCGCCTTGACGCAGGGTACCGTCCTGAACCAGGACAGTCGCCACCGGGCCACGGCCCTTGTCCAGACGCGACTCGACAACCACGCCACGGCCTGGAGCCGAAGGTGTGGCGGTCAGTTCGAGAACCTCGGCCTGCAACAGGACCGCTTCGAGCAACTCGTCGACGCCGGTACCCATCTTCGCGGAAACCGGAACGAATGGTGTATCGCCACCCCAGTCCTCGGAAGTCACGCCGTGAACCGACAGTTCGCTACGGATACGATCGAGGTCGGCACCCGGCTTGTCGATCTTGTTCACTGCGACCACGAGAGGAACGCCAGCCGCCTGGGCGTGCTGAACAGCCTCGACGGTTTGCGGCATCACGCCGTCGTCCGCCGCAACCACCAGGATCACGATGTCGGTTGCCTTGGCACCACGGGCACGCATTGCGGTAAACGCGGCGTGACCTGGGGTGTCGAGGAACGTCACCATGCCACGGTCGGTTTCAACGTGGTAGGCGCCGATGTGCTGGGTGATGCCGCCGGCTTCACCAGCTGCAACCTTCGCACGACGGATGTAGTCGAGCAGGGACGTCTTACCGTGGTCAACGTGGCCCATTACGGTCACGACCGGTGCACGGGAAACCGCTTCACCTTCGAACTTCAGGGACTCGGCCAGGGAATCTTCCAGGGCGGTGTCGCTGACCAGGGTCACCTTGTGACCGAGTTCTTCAGCAACCAACTGGGCAGTTTCCTGGTCCAGTACCTGGTTGATGGTGGCTGGGGTACCCAGCTTGAACATGAACTTGATGATCTCGGCAGCCTTGACCGACATCTGCTGGGCCAGATCGCCAACAGTGATGGTCTCGCCGATCTTCACATCACGCACGACCGGTCCGGTCGGGCTCTGGAAACCGTGGGCGTTACGCTTCTTCGGCTTGCCCTTGCCGCCACGACCGCCACGACGGAAACCATCGCTCTCTTCGTCGGTAGTACGCGGGGCCACACGTGGCGCCGGCGCCTTTTCCTTGACCGAGGCACGGTGCGGGGCATTCTTGCGCTCGCCGTCGCCGCTGCCGCGACGATTGTTGTCATCGGCACGTGGTTTATCCGGGCGACGCGGCTCTTCGCGCTTGCGCGCATCGGCAGCAGGCGCGGCGGCCGGTGCTTCACGCACAGGCTCGGCGGCCGCCACAGGGGCAGCAACAGCTTCCACCGCTGCTGCGGCAACCGGTTCGGCTGCAGCAGGCGCAGGCTGGCGGCGCGCTTCTTCTTCGGCGCGGCGCTTGGCTTCTTCTTCAGCCTTCTGGCGAGCCGCGTTTTCTACGGCGCGACGTTCTTCCAGCTCGCGCTTGCGCTCGGCTTCGATTTCTTCCGGGCTGCGCTGTACGAAGACTTTCTTCTTGCGTACTTCAACACTGATGCTCTTGCTGCCGGCAACACGCAGGGTGCTGGTGGTCTTGCGCTGCAAGGTGATCTTGCGCGGTTCTTCCACTTTCGCCTTGTGGCTGCTTTTCAAGTGAGTCAGCAGCGACTGCTTTTCGCTGTCGCTGACATGCTCCTCGGCGGCGGTGTGCGGCAGACCTGCCTCACGCATCTGCTGCAACAGGCGCTCTACCGGTGTTTTGACCTCATCGGCCAGTTGTTTCACCGTGACTTGCGTCATGCACTTCTCTCCTCAGGCCGCGCCTAATTACTCGAACCAATGGGCTCGGGCGGCCATGATCAACTTGCCGGCACGATCATCGTCGATGCCGTCGATGTCGAGCAGGTCGTCAATCGACTGCTCGGCCAGGTCTTCGCGGGTAATGACGCCGCGCACCGCCAGTTCCATCGCCAAATCCTTGTCCATGCCCTCAAGCGAGAGCAGGTCTTCGGCCGGATGGGCGTCTGCCAGCTTTTCCTCTGTAGCGATGGCTTTGGTCAACAGGCGATCCTTGGCACGAGCGCGAAGCTCGTTGACGATGTCTTCGTCAAAGCCGTCGATGTTGAGCATCTCTTCCAACGGTACGTAGGCAATTTCTTCCAGGCTGGTGAAACCTTCATCGACCAGCACCTGTGCCAGCTCTTCGTCGACTTCCAGCTCGTCGATGAAGTTGCGCAGGATGTCACCGGTTTCTGCCTGTTGCTTAGCCTGGATGTCCGACTCGGTCATCACGTTCAGGGTCCAGCCAGTCAACTGGCTGGCCAGGCGGACGTTCTGACCACCACGGCCGATGGCCTGGGCCAGGTTGTCGGCACCCACGGCGATGTCCATCGCGTGGGCATCTTCGTCAACGATGATCGCCGCGACTTCAGCCGGCGACATGGCGTTGATGACGAACTGCGCCGGGTTGTCGTCCCACAGCACGATATCCACACGCTCGCCACCCAGCTCGCCGGAGACGGCCTGGACGCGCGAACCACGCATGCCGATGCACGCGCCCTGCGGGTCGATACGCTTGTCCTTGGAACGGACGGCGATCTTGGCACGCGAACCCGGATCACGGGACGCTGCCATCACTTCGATCAGCCCTTCGGCGATCTCTGGCACTTCGATACGGAACAGCTCGATCAGCATTTCCGGCGCGGTACGCGACAGGATCAGCTGGGGGCCGCGGTTCTCGGTGCGGATTTCCTTGAGCAGTGCACGAACCCGTACACCGACGCGGAAAGTCTCGCGGGAAATGATGTCTTCGCGTGCCAGCAGGGCTTCGGCGTTGTTACCCAGGTCAACGATGACGTTGTCGCGGGTGACTTTCTTCACGGTGCCGGAGATGATCTCGCCCAGGCGCTCGCGGTAGGCATCGACCACCTGCGCACGCTCGGCTTCGCGAACCTTCTGCACGATGACTTGCTTGGCGGTCTGGGCAGCGATACGACCGAACTCGATGGACTCGATCTTCTCCTCGACGACGTCACCAACCTTGGCACCCGGATGGGTTTGCTCAACCTTGCTTGGCCAGGTCTCGATCGCCGGATCATCAAGATCGGCTTCCTCGACGACAGTCCAACGACGGAAAGTCTCATAGGAACCGGTGTGGCGGTTGATTTCCACACGCAGGTCAACTTCGTCTTCAAAGCGCTTCTTGGTAGCGGTCGCCAGAGCAATCTCCAACGCCTCAAAAATCACGCCTGCCGGTACACCCTTTTCATTGGATACCGACTCAACAACCAGCAATACTTCTTTGCTCATCGTACGCCTCGCCTTTCGCAAGCCATTGGATCCGCGGGATCCGCGTCTCAGTCAAAACTGGGAATAATGTTGGCCTTGTCGATCAAATCGATCGGCAACAGGAACTCGTGGTCATCCACCTGCACCACGACGTCCTGCTCTTCCACTCCGCGCAGAAGGCCCTGAAAGTTGCGTCGGCCCTCGAAAGGCGAGCGCAACCTTATTTTCACTTGTTCGCCGGCATGCGAGGCAAACTGTTCAAGAGTGAACAGCGGGCGTTCCATGCCAGGAGAGGAAACTTCAAGGGTGTATTCAGTGGAAATCGGATCTTCGACATCCAGCACGCCACTGATCTGGCGACTGACGATGGCGCAGTCATCCACCAGAACACCACCCTCTTTATCGATATAAACGCGCAACACGGAATGGCGGCCTTGAGCGGAAAACTCGATACCCCAGCATTCATAGCCCAGGGCCACGACCACCGGGGCCAGCAAGGCCTGCAACTGTTCTAGCTTGCTCGACACCTGAACCCCCTCGTGCATGATGTGCATGCGATTTAAGAAAACAAAAAATGGGCGAATCGCCCATCCCTGAAATGCCGTCAAAAAGCGGCATCAATTGTGTCCAGCTAACAAAAAGCCCCTGAAAAGGGGCTCCGCTAAAACTGGTTGCGGGGGCCGGATTTGAACCGACGACCTTCGGGTTATGAGCCCGACGAGCTACCAGGCTGCTCCACCCCGCGACAAAGCTGGGGCAAAAGTATACGACTGATCCCATTTTGGGTCAATGTAACCTTTCCACCTACAAGAAAGCCCGCAACAGCGGGCTCTCCTGATAATTGGTACCGAGAAGGGGACTCGAACCCCTACACCCTATGGGCACAACCACCTCAAGGTTGCGTGTCTACCAATTCCACCACCTCGGCAATACAACATTTACAGCATGAAACCCGTTTTACTTCTGCTCTGGAGCTTGAGGTACATCGCCTGCCGGAGTGGCCGACTTTTGCTCCTGGAGCACCGGAACATCATCAGATGCCGGTTTTTGCTTTGGCGCTTCCAACACTGCCGGACTTGGAAGACCTGCTTGAGTCAGCTGATGAGCTTTCTCTTTAGCAAAGTAACCTAACCCTAAGCTGGTTATGAAGAAACCTGCGGCAAGTATAGCAGTAAACTTACTAAGAAAGGTAGAGGAACCTTGGCTTCCGAACACAGTATTTGAAGCACCTGCGCCGAAAGATGCACCAGCTTCCGCACCTTTACCCTGTTGCAGCAATACGAGAGCAACAACGCCCAATGCTGCCAACAGATGAAGAACGACTACGATCGTTTCCAGCATTTCTCAGTTTCCCGCAGCGCGACAGATCGCGCCGAATTCATCTGCATTCAGGGACGCTCCACCAATGAGCCCCCCATCGATATCCGGCATGCCGAACAGTTCGACCGCATTGGCCGCCTTCACGCTGCCGCCGTATAGAAGCCGCACACCTTGAGCGACTTCAGAATTCTCTGCCGCCAACTGTGCGCGAATGGCTGCATGCACATCCTGCGCTTGTTGCGGCGAAGCTGTCAGCCCGGTACCAATGGCCCAGACCGGCTCGTAAGCGATCACAGCCTTGGCAAAAGCACCGACACCCAACTCTTCGATGATGCTGCCCAACTGACGCGAAACCACTTCCAGCGTCTTGCCGGCTTCACGCTCTGCCTGGGTCTCCCCTACGCACAGCACCGGAATCAGCCCGCAAGCTTGCGCTGCCGCAAACTTGCGATTGAGCATCCGATCCGTTTCACCCATTACCTGGCGGCGTTCAGAGTGCCCAACCAGCACCAGGGAGCAACCTGCATCGACCAATTGGCTCGGTGCAATCTCACCCGTCAAGGCGCCTTGCATGGATTCCACTGCAGAGTTCTGCGCGCCGACCGAAATCGACTTACCCTTCAAACCATCGACCACTTGGGTGATATGCAAGCAAGGCGGGAATACCACAACATCAACACCGCTCGGCAGGGCCAGATTCCGCAGCCCCTTGATCAGCTCAGCGACGCTGGCGCGGGTACCGTGCATCTTCCAGTTACCAGCTACCATGGGGCGACGCATGCTCTACCTCGCGGGTCAAAGTGGGCGCAGATATTACCCAACCAGATCATTGCTGGCAAGCCGAATCAGGCACAAACTTCAGCAACCAGTTTTGCCAGCCCTTCGGCATGCCCGCGAACGGCCGCTTCATCCTCGCCTTCGACCATCACACGCACCAGCGGCTCGGTTCCCGATTTACGCAGCAGCACGCGCCCACGACCGTTCATGGCCTCGGTCACGCGCTCGCATTCGGCGACCACCTGCGGATGCTTGACCGGGTCGACACCGCCACCAAAACGCACGTTGAGCAGCACCTGCGGGCACTTGCGCAGCGCCTGACGCGCCTGGGCAAGCGTCTCGCCCCGACGCCGCAACGCCAACAGCACCTGCAGTGCCGCGATGATCGCATCACCGGTGGTGTTGTGATTCAGGCACAGGATGTGCCCGGAGTTTTCGCCACCCACCAGCCAGTTACGTTCGAGCAACTCGGCAATCACGTAGCGGTCACCGACATTGGCACGCACGAAGGGAATATCCAGTTCCTTCAGTGCCAGCTCCATGCCCAGGTTACTCATCAGGGTTCCAACCACTCCCCCATTGAGCTTGCCGCGCTCAGCCAGGTCACGCGCAATGATGAACACCAGCTCATCACCATCGACGACCGTGCCCGTGTGATCGACCATCAATACCCGATCGCCATCACCGTCGAAGGCGATCCCGAGGTCGGCCTGCTCGGCCAGCACCGCCGCCTGCAGCGGTTTAATGTGCGTCGAGCCGCAGTTATCGTTGATGTTCAGCCCGTTGGGCTGCACGGAGAGCGCAGTGACCTGCGCACCCAACTCACGAAAGACACTCGGCGCCACCTTGTAGGTCGCACCATGTGCACAATCGAGCACCACCTTGAGGTTCGATAGCTTGGTGCCCGTCGGCACGCTGCCCTTGCAGAACTCGATATAGCGGCCGGCCGCGTCATTGATCCGCGAGACCTTGCCCAGCTTCTCCGAATCGACGACCGTCATCGGCGCGTCGAGCAACTCCTCGATCATCAGCTCGACTTCGTCTGGCAGCTTGGTGCCTTCGCCGGAGAAGAACTTGATGCCGTTGTCATCATGCGGGTTATGCGACGCACTGATGACGATCCCCGCCTCGGCGTGGAACGTACGGGTCAGGTAGGCGATGGCCGGGGTTGGCATCGGCCCCAGCAGCATAACGTCAGCCCCAGCGGCGGACAAACCGGCCTCCAGGGCGGACTCGAACATGTAGCCAGAGATGCGCGTGTCTTTGCCGACCAGCACGCGGCAGTTACCCAGCTTGCGGAACGCCATGCCGGCGGCCCAACCCAGCTTGAGCATGAAATCAGGAGTGATCGGGTATTGCCCGACGCGGCCACGAATACCGTCGGTGCCGAAATATTTCTTCTTCATAGGTGCTCCATCGTTCTTATTCGGCAGCGTCTACCGCGGCAAGCATCTTGACGATATCGGCCGTCTCGGCCACATCGTGCACGCGCAGGATGCGCGCGCCCTTGGTCATTGCCAAAGCGGCCAGGGCCAAGCTGCCATACAGACGCTCGCCCACCGGGCGCCCCAGCGTCAGGCCTATCATGCTCTTTCGCGAGACACCGACCAACAGCGGCCGCCCCAGGGCATGCAACTGCTCCATATGCTTGAACAGGCTCAGATTGTGTTCCAGGGTCTTCGCGAAGCCGAAGCCCGGATCCAGGACAATCCGCTCGGCAGGAATCCCCGCCGCCTCGCACTCACGCATGCGATCGACGAGAAACGCCTGCACGTCCTGCGTGACGTTGTCGTAATACGGGTTGTCCTGCATGTCGCCAGGCTCGCCAAGCATGTGCATCAGGCACACCGGCAAGCCGGTCGCCGCCGCCGCATCCAGCGCGCCATCACGCTGCAGCGAGCGCACATCGTTGATCAGGCCCGCACCCAGGCGGGCCGTCTCGCGCATCACGGCAGGCGTCGAGGTATCGACCGAAATGATCACATCCAGCTCACGATGAATGCGTTCGACAATCGGCGCCACCCGCTCGAGCTCTTCCAGTGGCGATACGACACGCGCACCGGGCCGCGTCGACTCGCCACCAACATCGATCAGCGTCGCACCGGCCTGCACCATGCCTTCGGCATGACGCAGCGCAGCGTCCAACTGACTGAAGCGACCGCCATCGGAAAAGGAATCGGGGGTAACGTTGAGAATGCCCATGACATGCGTCCGGGCCAAATCAAGAACCCGGTTGCCGCAAGGCAACCGGGTCGAGGACTGAACAGAAGTCATTTCAAACCTTAGTGATCAGCCGCAGGGCCGCCAATCGGGGCTTCAGGACGCTCGTTCTTCGCCACGGGAGGCGTAGTACCCGAAGAGCCCGAGCCACCCCAGTCACGCGGTTCGCGCGGAGTGCGACCGGCCATGATGTCGTCGATCTGGTCGGCATCGATGGTCTCGTACTTCATCAGCGCATCGGCCATGGCGTCGAGCTTGTCGCGGTTGTCGGTGAGGATCTGCTTGGCCGTGCCATAGCACTGGTCAATGATGCTGCGCACCTCGGAGTCGATCAGCTTGGCCGTTTCACCAGAGAAACTGGCGTTCTGGCCACCGCCGCCGCGACCCAGGAACACTTCCTGATCTTCCTCGGCATACATCAGCGGGCCGAGCTTCTCGGACAGGCCCCACTTGGTGACCATGTTCCGGGCGATCTGGCTGGCACGCATGATGTCATTGGAGGCACCGGTGGTGACGCCATCGAAGCCCAGGGTCATTTCCTCGGCGATACGGCCGCCGTACAGCGAGCAGATCTGGCTGATCAGCGCACGCTTGGACAGGCTGTAGCGATCCTCTTCCGGCAGGAACATGGTCACACCCAGTGCACGACCACGCGGGATGATCGAGACCTTGTAGACCGGATCATGCTCGGGAACCACACGACCCACGATCGCGTGACCGGCTTCGTGATAAGCGGTGTTCTGCTTTTCCTTCTCGGACATGACCATGGTCTTGCGCTCGGCGCCCATCATGATCTTGTCCTTGGCCAGCTCGAATTCCTTCATTTCGACGATGCGCTTGCCGGCACGGGCAGCGAACAGCGAAGCCTCGTTGACCAGGTTGGCCAGGTCGGCACCGGAGAAGCCAGGAGTACCACGGGCGATCACCGCTGGCGCGACGTCGTCACCGACCGGCACCTTGCGGATATGCACCTTGAGAATCTGTTCGCGACCACGGATATCCGGCAGGCCGACCACCACCTGGCGGTCGAAACGGCCTGGACGCAGCAGCGCCGGGTCGAGTACGTCGGGACGGTTGGTCGCGGCGATGACGATGATGCCATCGTTCATTTCGAAACCATCCATCTCCACCAGCAACTGGTTGAGGGTTTGCTCACGCTCATCGTGACCGCCGCCCATGCCGGCACCACGGTGACGACCGACGGCATCGATCTCATCGATGAAGATGATGCAAGGTGCGTGTTTCTTGGCCTGTTCGAACATGTCGCGAACACGGCTGGCACCGACACCGACGAACATCTCGACGAAGTCGGAACCGGAAATGGTGAAGAACGGCACCTTCGCCTCACCGGCGATGGCCTTGGCCAGCAGGGTCTTACCGGTACCCGGAGGGCCGACCATCAGCACGCCACGCGGAATGCGACCGCCCAGGCGCTGGAACTTGCCCGGATCACGCAGGAACTCGACCAGCTCACCGACTTCTTCCTTGGCCTCATCGCAACCAGCAACGTCGGACAGGGTGGTTTTCACCTGGTCCTCGGACAGCAGACGCGCCTTGCTCTTGCCAAAGCTCATCGGGCCGCCCTTGCCGCCCGCGCCGCCCTGCATCTGGCGCATGAAGAACATGAACACCGCGATGATCACCAGGATCGGGAAGCTGGCTACCAGCAACTGGGTCCAGATGCTCTGCTGCTCAGGCTGCTTGCCTTCGACCACGACGTGGTTGTCGACCAGGTCGCCGATCAGGCCGTTGTCCTGGATCGCCGGACGAATGGTCTTGAAGCTGTCGCCATCGTTGCGTTTGCCGGTGATCACATAGCCGTCCACGGCCACGCGCTCGACCTTGCCATCCTTCACTTGCTGGATGAAGTCGGAATAGTTGAGGGTCTGTGGTTCGTTAGGGCTGGAGAAGTTGTTCATCACCGTCACCAGGACAGCCGCGATGATCAACCACAGGATCAGATTCTTTGCCATATCGTTCAATTAACTACCCTCTGAAGCTTGCTCCGTTCGTGGTGCGCGCTTCGCATGATATTCACCGGCATAACTTACTACATTACCTACAGCTTCGCAGGCGCCGTCTGTAACCCTTTGTGAAACATTGACTACACAATATTCGCTTATGTTCACGAGGCGAAATGCGAATTTCCTATTGCCCCGTTCAAAACCCTTGCCTTACTCGACCCGCCCTCGGAAACCGCGACCCAGCAGATACTGCTCGCGGGAGCGATCACGGGACGACACCGGCTTGCGCGTCTGTACCTTGTCGAATTGCTTGCGGAAATTCTTGTGGTACTCGTCGAAGCCTTCGCCCTGGAAAATCTTGATCAAAAAATCACCACCAGGACGCAACACACGCCCCGCCAGATCCAGCGCCAGCTCGCACAGGAACATCGAGCGCGGCATATCCACTGCAGGCGTACCACTCATATTGGGGGCCATATCGGAAATCACAAGGTCCACCTCGGAATTTCCCACGGCTTCGAGGATCTGCGCCAGAACGGCATCCTCGGTGAAGTCGCCCTTGATGAAGGTCACGTCGGGAATGCTGTCCATATCCAGGATATCGGACGCGATCAGCCGACCCTTGCCGCCAATCAGACGACTGGTCACCTGCGACCAGCCCCCAGGCGCCGCGCCCAGGTCGATCACGGTCATGCCAGGGCGGATCAGCTTGTCCTTCTCCTGGATCTCCAGCAGCTTGTAGCTGGCACGGGAACGGTACCCATCCTTTTGCGCCATTTTGACGAATGGGTCGTTGAAATGCTCTTTCAGCCAATTCTGGCTGGTTTTGGAACGGGCCACGGGCCACCTCGAAAATTGTCGAATCGCGATTAACTAGGCGGTCCCGGACTCGGTCGGGTAAACTAGCCGCCATTTTTTACAAGATCAGACACAGGGTCAGATTATGCCGCTCACTCCAGAGCAGAAGAAACAGTACAAATCCATTGGCCACCATCTGAAACCAGTATTGACTGTGGCTGACAACGGTTTGACTGAAGGTGTGCTAGCCGAACTCGAGCGCGCACTGAACGATCACGAGCTGATCAAGATCAAGCTCAACATCCTCGATCGCGAACAGCGCCTGGCGCACATCGCTGAGCTGTGCAAGGTCGGCAAGGCGGACCTGGTACAGGTCATCGGCAAGATGGCGCTGATCTATCGCCGCAACTTCGACGTCAACAAGCAATTGTCGAACGTTCACCGCTACAAGTGATACCCGCCAGGGTCAAGGGTACGCTTCGCGTGCCCTGCCACTCTCGCCCGGAACGGGCTGCAACACCAACACCAGGCCAGACAGGCCGAGCACCAGGAAACTGAACAACTGCAAGCGCAAGGCTTGCGGCTGCCAGTAACGTACCGCGAAGTACAT
Source organism: Pseudomonas sp. UTLPPB19802 (assembly GCF_059730225.1). NCBI lineage: Bacteria > Pseudomonadati > Pseudomonadota > Gammaproteobacteria > Pseudomonadales > Pseudomonadaceae > Pseudomonas > Pseudomonas sp. UTLPPB19802. The sequence goes on along the minus strand of NZ_AP048545.1, from coordinate 1,667,477 downwards.
CGCGCACGCATACCAGGCCATCAGCAGTAGCTGCCCGCGAGTGTCGCGCCACAGGCTCGACCGACCTTCGGTTCGAACCAGCACCAGGACCTGCACGGTCACGCAGACCGCTGCAAACCCCACCAATAAGTAGCCTAGCTGAGCACCGATCTCTTCGATCAGCAGCGGCGCCAGGCCGATTTGCGTGAGGACCGGTAACAATCCCACATGCAATAACCACAAGCCGCCGACCCAGAGCATCTGGGCCAGCTGCCAGAGCATGGCGCCCGCGCGGAGCGGGCGTCTGCGTTCAGATGTGACGGACTGCGACAATCTCGTACTCGATCACGCCGCCCGGCGTCTTGACGGTCACGACATCACCTTCATCCTTGGCGATCAGGGCGCGAGCGATAGGCGAACCTACCGAGATCTTGCCCTGCTTGATGTCAGCCTCATCCTCGCCCACGATGTGATAAGTCACGCTTTCGTCGGTCTCGACGTTGGCGATCTCAACCGTGGTGCCGAAAATCACCTTGCCGGTGTGCGGGATAGTCGTGACATCAATGATCACCGCGTTCTGCAGACGACCTTCGATATCGCGAATCCGCGCCTCGACCATACCCTGCTGCTCACGGGCAGCATGGTATTCGGCGTTTTCCTTCAGGTCGCCCAACTCGCGAGCCGTGCCGATGTCCTGGCTCAGCTTCGGACGAACGACCTTGGTCAGGTGAGTGTGCTCATCTTCCAGGGCCTTGGCACCCTGAACAGTCATGGGGTACTTGGTTATGCTCATGCCTTCAATCCTGCGTGTAGATCCTGCAAGCGACGGACGGTCTTCTCGGGACCGAACTTGAGCGCTTCGCAGATGGCTTCGCCAGCAGCAATGGTGGTTGTGCAGTAGATCTTGTGCTGCAGCGCGTTACGACGAATGGAGTACGAGTCGGCAATCGACTGGCGACCCTCGGTCGTGTTGATGATCAGGGTGACTTCGTCATTCTTGATCATGTCAACGACGTGCGGACGCCCTTCAGTCACCTTGTTGACCCGGCGCACTTTCAGGCCTGCCGCTTCGATCAGCTTGGCAGTACCGGCAGTCGCCACCACTTCGAAGCCCAAGTTGATCAGATCACGGGCTACACCTGCAACCAGCGGCTTGTCGTCGTCACGCACGCTGATGAACGCGGTACCGCCAGTCGGCAGCACTTCGCTGGCACCCATCTGCGCCTTGGCGAAGGCTTCGCCGAAGGTATCACCCACGCCCATCACTTCACCGGTGGACTTCATCTCAGGGCCGAGAATCGGGTCGACACCAGGGAATTTGGCGAACGGGAACACCGCCTCTTTCACGCTGTAGAAGTTAGGGATGATTTCCTTGGTGAAGCCCAGCTCTTTCAGGGTCTTACCAGCCATCACGCGGGCCGCGATCATGGCCAGGGAAACACCGATGCACTTCGACACGAACGGCACGGTACGCGAGGCACGCGGGTTCACTTCGATGACGTAGATGTCTTCGCCCTGCAGGGCCAACTGCACGTTCATCAGGCCGACAACGCCCAGCTCCAGGGCCATTTTCTTGACCTGCTCGCGCATCTCGTCCTGGATGTGCGCCGGCAGCGAGTACGGAGGCAGCGAGCACGCCGAGTCACCGGAGTGAACACCCGCCTGTTCGATGTGCTGCATGATCGCGCCGATCACCACGTCGGTGCCGTCGCTGACCGCGTCCACGTCCATCTCGATGGCGCAGTTGAGGAAGTGGTCGAGCAGTACCGGGCTGTCGTTCGACACCTGGACCGCTTCGCGCAGGTAGCGCTTGAGCTCTTCTTCCTTGTAGACGATTTCCATCGCCCGGCCGCCCAGTACGTAGGACGGACGCACCACCAGCGGATAGCCGATCTTGCTCGCCGCACGCACGGCCTCGTCTTCGCTGCGCACAGTGGCGTTCGGCGGCTGACGCAGGTTCAGGCGCTCGACCATCTGCTGGAAGCGCTCGCGATCTTCGGCACGGTCGATGGCGTCAGGGCTGGTACCGATGATCGGTACGCCGGCGGCTTCCAGGGCACGCGCCAGTTTCAGCGGGGTCTGGCCGCCGTACTGGACGATCACGCCTTTCGGCTTCTCGACACGGACGATTTCCAGCACGTCTTCCAGGGTCACCGGCTCGAAGTACAGGCGATCGGAGGTATCGTAGTCGGTGGAAACGGTTTCCGGGTTGCAGTTGACCATGATGGTCTCGTAGCCGTCATCGCGCAGCGCCAGTGCCGCGTGTACGCAGCAATAGTCGAACTCGATGCCTTGGCCGATACGGTTCGGACCGCCACCCAGGATGATGATCTTGTCGCGGGTCGACGGGTTGGCCTCGCACTCTTCCTCGTAGGTCGAGTACAGGTAGGCGGTATCGGTGGCGAACTCGGCCGCACAGGTGTCGACGCGCTTGTAGACCGGGAACACATCCAGCTTCTGGCGATGGGTACGCAGGTTCTTCTCGGTGACGCCCAGCAGCTTGGCCAGACGCTGGTCAGAGAAGCCCTTGCGCTTGAGGCGGAACATCAGGTCGCGGTCGATGGCCGACAGACCCAGGGTCTTGACGCGCTCTTCTTCCTTGACCAGGTCCTCGATCTGCACCAGGAACCATGGGTCGATCATGTTCATGCCGAAGATTTCTTCGACGCTCAGGCCGGCACGGAAGGCATCCGCGACGTACCAGATACGCTCGGCGCCCGGCACGGTCAGTTCGCGCTTGAGCACGCCCATGCTTTCCGGGTTGCTCAGGTCGACCTTCTCGTCCAGACCGCAAACGCCCACTTCCAGGCCACGCAGGGCTTTCTGCAGGGATTCCTGGAAGGTTCGGCCGATAGCCATCACTTCACCTACCGACTTCATCTGGGTGGTCAGGCGTGCATCGGCCTGGCCGAACTTCTCGAAGGCGAAGCGTGGCAGCTTGGTGACGACGTAGTCGATGGACGGTTCGAAGGACGCCGGGGTCTTGCCACCGGTGATGTCGTTCGACAGCTCGTCCAGGGTGTAGCCCACGGCCAGTTTGGCTGCGACCTTGGCGATCGGGAAGCCGGTAGCCTTCGAGGCCAGGGCCGAGGAACGCGATACCCGCGGGTTCATCTCGATCACGACCATGCGGCCAGTGTTCGGGCAGATACCGAACTGCACGTTGGAACCGCCGGTTTCCACGCCGATCTCGCGCAGTACCGCCAGGGAGGCGTTACGCAGGATCTGGTATTCCTTGTCGGTCAGGGTCTGTGCCGGCGCCACGGTGATCGAGTCACCGGTGTGCACGCCCATCGGGTCAAAGTTCTCGATGGAGCAGACAATGATGCAGTTGTCCTTTTTGTCGCGGACAACTTCCATTTCGTATTCTTTCCAGCCGATCAGCGATTCGTCGATCAGCAGTTCCTTGGTCGGAGACAGGTCCAGACCACGGGCACAGATTTCTTCGAACTCTTCACGGTTGTAGGCGATACCACCGCCGGTGCCACCCATGGTGAAGGACGGACGGATGATGCACGGGAAGCCGAGCTTCTCGAGGACCGCATTGGCCTCTTCCATGCTGTGGGCGATACCGGAACGTGGGCAGGCCAGGCCGATGGACTTCATGGCCTTGTCGAAACGCGAACGGTCTTCAGCCTTGTCGATGGTGTCGGCGTTGGCACCGATCATCTCTACGCCGAACTTCTCCAGGACGCCTTCGCGCTCCAGGTCCAGGGCGCAGTTCAGGGCAGTCTGGCCACCCATGGTTGGCAGCAGGGCGTCCGGGCGCTCCTTCTCGATGATCTTGGCAACGGTGCGCCACTTGATCGGCTCGATGTAGGTGGCATCCGCCATGGCCGGGTCGGTCATGATGGTGGCCGGGTTGGAGTTCACCAGGATGACGCGGTAACCCTCTTCGCGCAGGGCCTTGCAAGCCTGGGCGCCGGAATAGTCGAACTCGCAGGCCTGGCCGATGACGATCGGGCCAGCACCGAGAATCAGGATGCTTTTAATGTCTGTACGTTTTGGCATGGGTTTGTCACTCAAATCCGCAGGTCAGTCGGCAAGTCGTTGAAACGTCCTTGAAGCTGCCGAGGGGGCCGCCGCCATGCGGGGCCGCCCAAGGCATCCAGGCAATCAACGGCGCTTGGCCATCTCATTGATGAAGCGATCGAACAGCGGCGCCACATCGTTCGGGCCCGGGCTGGCTTCAGGGTGGCCCTGGAAGCTGAACGCACTCTTGTCGGTGCGCTCGATGCCTTGCAGCGAGCCGTCGAACAGCGACTTGTGGATAGCCCGGACATTGCCTGGCAGGGTCGCTTCATCCACGGCGAAACCGTGGTTCTGGCTGGTGATCATGACGACACCGGAGTCCAGGTCCTGCACCGGGTGGTTGGCACCGTGGTGGCCGTGACCCATCTTGATGGTCTTGGCACCGGAGGCCAGGGCCAGCAGTTGGTGACCCAGGCAGATACCGAACACCGGAATCTCGGTCTCGAGGATTTCCTTGATCGCCTGGATGGCGTAGTCGCAAGGCTCCGGATCGCCAGGGCCGTTGGACAGGAACACGCCGTCCGGCTTGAGGGCCAGGGCTTCACTGGCAGGCGCCTGGGCCGGCAGCACGGTGACGCGGCAGCCGCGCTCAACCAGCATGCGCAGGATGTTCGACTTGATGCCGTAGTCGTAGGCCACGACATGGTAAGGCAGGTCGGCGGCCTCGATGGTCGCGTGACTGTCGGTCTTCAGGTCCCAGACCGTCGAACGCCACTCGTAGGATTCCTTGGTGCTGACGACCTTCGCCAGGTCCATGCCCTTCAGGCCCGGGAAACCGCGCGCCGCGGCGATGGCCGCTTCCTCGGTGATGTTGTCACCGGCCAGAATGCAACCGTTCTGCGAGCCTTTTTCACGCAGGATGCGAGTCAGGCGACGGGTGTCGATACCGGCGATGGCCACGACATTGTTGGCCTTCAGGTAGTCCGACAGGGACAGGGTGTTACGCCAGTTGCTCGCTACCAGCGGCAAGTCGCGGATGACCAGGCCAGCCGACCACACACGGTTCGACTCGGCGTCTTCCGGCGTGGTGCCGGTGTTGCCGATGTGCGGGTAGGTCAGGGTAACGATCTGTTGGGCGTAGGAAGGATCGGTAAGGATTTCCTGATAGCCGGTCATTGCGGTGTTGAACACCACCTCACCAACGGTCTGGCCGTCGGCTCCAATGGCTTCGCCGCGAAAAATGCTGCCATCAGCAAGGGCAAGTATGGCTGGCTTAGTCAAGAAGACCTCCCGTAAATAAAGCCTGAAAGGGCGATCGCAGGTTGTAAAAAAGCGGAGTGACGTATGGACACGTCACCCCGCTTCTTTCACTGAATTATTCTGCGCGCTTTTAGTGGACACACTAAAGCTGTAGCTTACAGAAAAATGCTTTTTTAATCCACCGCTAATGAGCCTTGAAGGCCAGGAAATGCGACAGGGCGTCGCGAAGCGGTTCTGAAGGCCGGCGCTACCTTACAGCACGCCCCCATACCTGTAGGAGCGTGGCTTGCCCGCGAAGGCGATCTTGAGATCGCCAAGAGCTTCGCGGGCAAGTCGGATCGCCGCACCGCCTGCCCCTACAAGGGCAAGACGCGCCCCAAGGAGACGCGCGACTTGGATCAATGCAGGTCGAGCACGTCCTGCATGTCGTACAAGCCAGCCGCCCGGCCGTCCAGCCACAGCGCTGCACGTACGGCACCCTTGGCGAACGTCATGCGGCTCGACGCCTTGTGGGTGATCTCCAGGCGCTCACCCTCGGTAGCGAACAAGACGGTGTGATCACCCACCACGTCACCACCGCGCACGGTAGCGAAGCCGATGGTGTCACGCGCTCGCGCACCGACATGCCCTTCACGCCCGTAGACCGCCACCTTCTGCAGGTCACGCTCCAGGGTATCGGCAATCACCTCGCCCATGCGCATGGCCGTACCCGAAGGCGAGTCGACCTTGTGCCGATGATGCGTCTCGATGATCTCGATATCGGCATCTTCACCCAGGACACGGGCTGTCAGTTCCAGCAGCTTCAGCGACAGATTGACACCAACGCTGAAGTTGGCGGCGAAGACGATCGGAATCTCCTTGCCCGCTTCCACCAACAGTTGCTTCTGCTCGGCAGTCAATCCGGTCGTGCCGATGACCATGGCCTTGCCCGCCTTGCGGCAGAACGCCAGGTTCTTCAGCATCACTTCCGGCAGAGTGAAGTCGATCAGCACGTCGAACTCTTCAGCCACCTTATCCAAGGCATCGGACAACGGCACGCCGATGCGCCCCAGGGAAGCCAGCTCACCGGCATCGGCACCGACCAGCGAACTGCCCGGACGCACCACGGCAGCCGTCAGGCCGGCAACCGGCACCTGCTGCTGCACCGCCTCGACCAGGATCTTGCCCATGCGCCCAGCGGCACCCATCACAGCTATACGTCGCATAAACGCTCCCTACAGGTCGCCGAAGAAGCGCTTCATGCCTTCGAACCAACCGCTGGCCTTGGGCGAGTGAGAGCTGTCGACGTCCAGCGAGGCGCGGAACTCTTCCAGCAGTTCACGCTGGCGACGACTCAGGTTCACCGGCGTTTCGACGGCCACGCGGCACATCAGGTCACCGGCACCACCACCGCGCACCGGCGCGACACCCTTGCCACGCAGACGGAACTGCTTGCCGGTCTGGGTACCTTCCGGAATCTTCAACTTGACCCGACCATCGAGGGTCGGCACTTCCAGCTCACCACCGAGGGCGGCATCGACAAAGCTGATCGGCACTTCGCAGTACAGGTGCTTGCCGTCGCGCTGGAAAATATCATGCTCACGCACGTTGATCACGACATACAGGTCGCCGGTCGGACCACCCTGGGTACCCGCCTCGCCCTCACCGGACAGACGAATACGGTCGCCGGTATCGACACCCGACGGCACCTTGACCGACAAGGTCTTGTACTCTTCCACGCGGCCCTGGCCATGACAGGAATCGCACGGATCGGAAATGATCTTGCCCTGGCCATGGCAACGCGGGCAGGTCTGCTGCACAGAGAAGAAGCCCTGCTGCATGCGCACCTGACCGATACCGCCACAGGTCGGACAGGTCACCGGCGAAGAACCTTTCTTCGCACCAGAACCGTCGCACGGCTTGCAGTTGACCAGCGTCGGAACACGGATATTCACGGTGGTACCGCGAACCGCTTCTTCCAGGTTCAGTTCCAGGGTGTAGCGCAGGTCGCTGCCGCGCTGGGCGCCGCCACGGGAGCCGCCACGGCCGCCACCAAAGAAATCGCTGAACACATCACCGAAGATGTCGGAGAAGTTCTGCCCACCGAAACCGGCACCGCCGCCGCCCATGCTCGGGTCGACACCCGCATGGCCGTACTGGTCGTAGGCGGCACGCTTGCTGGAATCGGACAGCACTTCGTAGGCCTCGTTGGCCTCCTTGAACTGCTCCTCGGCAGCCTTGTCATCCGGATTGCGGTCCGGGTGATATTTCATCGCAAGACGACGATAAGCCTTTTTCAGCTCCGCCTCGCTGGAGCCACGCTCGACCCCCAATACCTCGTAATAGTCACGCTTTGCCATAAATTGCCCCTGAGGCCAGCACCCGAGCGTTGTCGCATGCTGTAAAAATTTGCGTACTCCAGACACGCCAACGCGGGAGCAAGCTCCCGCGCGGCGACATCCTACCAGTCACCGCGCAAACGCAGTCAACCGGCCGACCAACAAGCAGAATTACTTGTGATCTTTGACTTCTTCGAACTCAGCGTCGACGACGTCGTCCTTGTGCGCTTCTTCCTGAGCAGGCTGCGCACCCGCTTCAGGTTGGGCGCCCTGTTCGGCGTACATCTTCTGAGCCACAGGCGCGGAGACCTTGGACAGTTCCTCGACCTTGGCGTCGATGGCAGCCTTGTCGTCGCCTTTCACGGCGGCTTCCAGGGCGACCACGGCAGCTTCGATAGCGGTCTTCTCTTCAGCAGTTACCTTGTCGCCAGCATCGGCAACCATCTTGCGAGTCGAGTGCACCAGCGCGTCACCCTGGTTGCGAGCGGCGGCCAGCTCTTCGAACTTGCGGTCTTCCTCGGCATTCAGCTCGGCATCGCGAACCATTTGCTGGATCTCTTCATCCGACAGACCCGAGTTGGCCTTGATGGTGATCTTCTGCTCCTTGCCGGTAGCCTTGTCCTTCGCACCTACGTGCAGGATGCCGTTGGCGTCGATGTCGAAGGTCACTTCGATCTGCGGCACGCCACGTGGCGCTGGCGGGATCTCGGACAGGTCGAACTTGCCCAGCGACTTGTTCTGTGCGGCTTGCTTGCGCTCGCCCTGCAGGACGTGAATGGTCACGGCGCCCTGGTTGTCGTCGGCAGTCGAGAACACTTGCGACTTCTTGGTCGGAATCGTGGTGTTCTTCTCGATCAGCGCAGTCATCACGCCGCCCATGGTCTCGATACCCAGGGTCAGTGGGCTGACGTCCAGCAGCAGCACGTCCTTCACGTCACCGGCCAGTACCGCGCCCTGGATGGCAGCGCCCATGGCGACCGCTTCGTCAGGGTTCACGTCCTTGCGTGCTTCCTTGCCGAAGAACTCGGTAACCAGCTTCTGTACCAGCGGCATACGGGTCTGACCGCCGACCAGGATCACGTCGTTGATCGAACCAACGTCGATACCGGCGTCTTTCAGGGCGATGCGGCAAGGCTCGATGGTGCGCTGAACCAGGTCTTCCACCAGAGACTCCAGCTTGGCGCGGGAGATCTTCACGTTCAGGTGCTTCGGACCCGAAGCATCGGCAGTGATGTACGGCAGGTTGACGTCGGTCGACTGCGACGACGACAGCTCGATCTTGGCCTTCTCGGCAGATTCCTTCAGGCGCTGCATGGCCAGCGGGTCACCCTTGAGGTTCATGCCGCTTTCTTTCTTGAACTCGTCGACGAGGTAGTCGATCAGGCGGATGTCGAAGTCTTCACCACCGAGGAAGGTGTCACCGTTGGTTGCCAGTACTTCGAACTGGTGCTCGCCATCGACTTCGGCGATTTCGATCACGGACACGTCGAAGGTACCGCCACCCAGGTCATAAACGATGACGGTGTGGTCGCCCTTGGCCTTGTCCATGCCGTAGGCCAGTGCGGCCGCGGTCGGTTCGTTGATGATGCGCTTGACGTCCAGGCCGGCGATACGACCGGCGTCCTTGGTAGCCTGGCGCTGGCTGTCGTTGAAGTAGGCCGGAACGGTGATCACCGCTTCGGTCACGGTCTCGCCGAGGTAGTCTTCGGCGGTCTTCTTCATCTTCTTCAGGATTTCAGCCGAGATCTGTGGCGGAGCCATCTTCTGGCCGTTCACTTCAACCCAGGCGTCACCGTTGTCAGCCTTGGCGATCTTGTACGGAACCATCTTGATGTCTTTCTGCACGACTTCTTCGTCGAACTTGCGACCGATCAGACGCTTTACCGCGTACAGGGTGTTGTGCGGATTGGTCACGGCCTGGCGCTTGGCCGACTGGCCAACCAGGGTTTCGCCATCGTTGGCGTATGCAATGATCGACGGCGTGGTGCGAGCGCCTTCGGCGTTCTCGATCACCTTGACGTTGCCGTTTTCCAGAATGGAGACGCAGGAGTTGGTAGTCCCCAGGTCGATACCGATGATTTTGCCCATTTCACTCTCCCGAAACTTGGATTTTTTTGCCGCAGTGGTTATGGCCAACTGCGGTAGCACTTAAACGCTTGACTTATAGATGGGGTCGCTATGACCGATTTCAAGCCTGCTCGTCGATAGTCGGCGAAACCGGAGCGACCGCCTTGCTCACCACGACCATGGCCGGGCGCAGCAGGCGACCGTTGAGCTGGTAACCCTTCTGGAACACCTTCAGCACGCTGTTCGGCTCGACGTCGGCGCTTTCCTGCATGGCCATCGCCTGGTGCAGCGAAGCATTGAAGGGCTCGCCATGGGGGTCGATCGCCTCCAGCTGGTGACGCTTGAAAGTGTCCTGGAACATCTTCAGGGTCAGCTCGATACCTTCGCGCATCGGACGGATGCTTTCGTCGTCCGGGCTGGACAGCTCCAGGCCGCGCTCCAGGCTGTCGAGGATCGGCAACAGGTCGCCGGCGAATTTTTCCAGGGCGAACTTGTGCGCCTTCTCGACGTCCTGCTCGGCACGGCGGCGAACGTTCTGCAGGTCGGCAGCGACGCGCAGGCTCTGATCCTGCGCGGCAACCAGTTGCTCTTCGAGTGCCTGCACGCGGGTTGCCAGGTCATCGCTCGAAGCTTCGGCAGCCTGATTGGCTTCTTGATTTTGCGAGTCCAGATTCTGTTCGTCAGCCATAAAAACCTCCTTTCGATATCGTCCGCGAGCTTGGCTCACGCTTCTGCCCCCGTATATGGGGCCGCATTTTCCAGGTTCAAGTGCCGAAAAAAATGCATCCCAGCCGATCGATGGCCAGGGTGCATCGCCAATTGCGCTAAAAAAGCCGGCCATTCAAGCGAATCGAACTAAGGCTTGGCATTGCCAGGAAAATTCAAAACACTGTATAAATAACCAGACCTAATCTGGGAGCGGCCTTCATGCTGGTGCACCTGTCCGTACACAACTACGCAATTGTCGAACACCTCGACCTGGAACTGGATCGCGGGATGAGCGTCATCACCGGCGAAACCGGCGCCGGCAAGTCGATCATGCTCGATGCCCTCGGCCTGACCCTGGGTGATCGCGCCGACAGTGGCGTGGTGCGCCCCGGCGCGGACAAGGCTGACATCCTCGCGACCTTCGACCTGCAGGACATCCCGGAGGCGCGCAACTGGCTCGCCGAACGCGACCTGGACAACGACGGGCCGTGCATCCTGCGCCGAGTCATCACTGCCGAAGGACGCTCGCGCGGCTATATCAATGGCTCTACCTGCCCGCTGGGCGACCTCAAGGCCCTGGGCGAGCTGCTGATCGATATCCACAGCCAGCACGAACACCAGTCCCTCCTCAAGACCGACACCCATCGCCGCCTGCTCGACGAGTACGCCGGCGCGACCGACCTCGCCCGCCAGGTGCAGCTCGCTGCCCAACGCTGGCGCCAGACCCGGCAGGAACTGGAACGCCTGTCCAACTCCAGCGATGAACAACGCGCGCGCCACCAGTTGCTCAGCTATCAGCTGGAAGAACTGGAAAACCTCGCCCTCGGCGAAAACGAGCTGGAAGAACTGGAGCAGGAACACAAGAACCTGACCAACGCCGAAACCCTGCTCGGCGTTTGCCGACAGGTGGTCGAGCAATGCAGCGAAAGCGACTCGGGCAACGTGCTTCACGCCCTCACCACCTGCCTCAATCGCCTTACCAGCGTCAGCAACGGTTCCGGCGCATTGGGCGAAGCCGCCAACCTGCTGGCCAGCGCACAGATCCAGGTGGAAGAAGCCGTCGGCGAACTGAATCGCTTCGTCGACCACTTCGACGCCGACCCGGGCCGCCTGCAATACCTCGAGGAACGTCTGGATGCCATCTACACCCTGGCGCGCAAGCACCGCATCCAGCCAACCGAAGTGGCGACCCTGCAGCAGAAACTGCTGGACGAAATCGAGACCATGAACGCCAACGACGAGGCCGTCGAACGCCTCGGCGAGGAACTGGCCGCCTACGCCCGGCACTACCAGGAACGCGCCCAGGAACTCAGCCAACTGCGCAGCCAGGCCGCCACCGGCCTGGCCAGCGCGGTCGAACAGGAAATCCAGCGCCTGGGCATGCCCGGCGGTCGTTTCAACATCGAGCTGCACGCCAACAGTAGCGACGAGCCGCTGCCTTATGGGCTGGAACAAGTCGAGCTGCTGGTCAGCGCCAACCCGGGCCAACCACTGAAAGCCCTGGCCAAGGTTGCCTCGGGCGGCGAGTTGTCACGTATCAGCTTGGCCATCCAGGTGATCACCGCACAGACCTCGCGCATCCCCACGCTGGTATTCGACGAAGTGGACGTCGGCATCGGCGGCCCGACCGCGGAAATCGTCGGCCAACTGCTGCGGCGCCTCGGCGATCGCGGCCAGGTACTGACCGTCACCCACTTGCCGCAGGTTGCCGCACAGGGCCATCACCACCTGTTCGTGCACAAGGTTCGCGGCAGCGATGCGACGCATACGGCCGTCTCCAAGCTGGGCAAGACCGAACGGGTCGAGGAAGTCGCGCGCATGCTCGGCGGTATCGACCTCACCAAGGAATCCCTGGCGCACGCGAAAAAGATGGTAGTGACTGCCAAGAGCTGAATGGCGGCCGGAATCCGAGTCAGGAAATTTCAGGTAACAAAAAGCACGAAGGCGACCCTAGGGTCGCCTTCGATCATTTCACCGGACCTGAATCCGTACGGCAGGATTACTTCTTCTTGCGTACGTACAGCACCAGGTTGTGCTCCACCAGCTCATAGCCATGCTGCTCGGCGATCGCGTGTTGGAGTTTCTCGATTTCCGGGTTGACGAACTCGATGACTTCACCGGAATCCACGTTGACCATATGGTCGTGGTGGCCGCCGTCCGCCAGCTCGAACACCGCATGACCGCCATCGAAGTTGTGACGGACTACCAGCCCGGCCGCTTCGAATTGGGTCAATACGCGGTAGACCGTCGCCAGACCAACGTCTTCGCCAGCCTCCATCAACGCCTTGTAGACATCCTCGGCGCTCATGTGACGCTGCTCGGCAGAATCGAGCATCTGTAGAATCTTGACCCGTGGCAGAGTCACTTTTAAGCCAGCTTTGCGTAGTTCGCTATTTTCAACCATGGTCAGCTTTCTCGCGGATGCTGCTTCGCAGCTTCTCTTAATGCGGGTATGATCGGGGTTTACGTTGTCCCAGCCAAGATAGTGGAAGTCGCCCACCGATGCAAAACACCAAGCTCTTGCTAACCAGTTTCACCTTAGTGGGACTGCTCGCACTCGCCGGTTGTTCATTCCCCGGGGTTTACAAAATCGACATCCAGCAGGGCAATGTCGTCACGCAGGACATGATAGACCAGTTACGCCCCGGAATGACCCGGCGGCAAGTACGGTTTATCATGGGCAACCCCCTGCTGACCGACACGTTCCACGCCAACCGCTGGGATTATTTGTACAGCCTGCAACCCGGTGGCGGTGAACGCCAACAGGAACGTGTCAGCCTGATTTTCAGTGATGATGACAAACTCATGAGTCTGGCCGGCGATTTCATGCCTGGCGTGAGTCGTGACGAGGCCATCCTCGGCAAGGACAGCGGCACCACCGTCGATGCCCCGGCCCAGAATGCCGAAAAGCCGAAGGCGGAAAAGCCGGCCAAACCGGGTTCGCTGCTCGATCAGATCCAGAAGGACGTCGATGGCGTCAAGGCCGTGCCGGTCCCCACACCGGAACCGCTGGACACCTCGCCGCAGTAATATTGCAATACAAAAAAGCCCGGCATGCCGGGCTTTTTGTTGCCTGTGGATCTGTCACTGCCGAGCACACAACAGCTTTTTTTGTGAGAGCCGGCTTGCTGGCGATTACAGCCCAAAAGCACTAGGGGTTCTGCAGACGAGCCTGTGCCGCCTTCTCCGCCCGCAACCGCCTCACCTCTTTCGGATCCGCCAACAGCGGGCGATAGATTTCGATGCGATCGCCCTCGGCCACGACCCTGGCCTCAGGATCGCTGACCACCTTGCCGAAAATCCCCAGCGGGCAAGCCGCCAGATCAGCTTCGGGAAACTGCCCGGCCATCCCCGACAAGCCAACCGCCGCCCGCAACGTCGTCCCCAGCGGCACCGATACTTCCAGCAGGCACTGACGCCCAACCTCGGCGTACACCACCTCGACGGTGACCCGCGACTCAGCCATTAATCTGCTTCGCCCGCTGGCAGAACGCATCCACCAGGGTATTCGCCGCCTGGTTGAACAGCGGCCCAAGGGTCGCGCGCACGATCGGCCCGGCGTAATCGAAGGTCAGATCCAGGCTGATCTTGCAGGCCTTCTCCCCGAGCGCCTTGAACACCCAAACACCGTGCAACTGAGTAAACGGCCCTTCCTCGAGATTCATCTCGATCGACTGGCCCGGCACCAGGATATTGCGGGTCACGAACTGCTGGCTCAAGCCACCCTTGGCCACCGACAGCGTCGCGCGCATGTGCACGTCCGAGCTTTCCAGCACCTGGGAAGCCGAGCACCACGGCAGGAATTCCGGATAACGTGCGACGTCGCTCACCAGGTCATAAAGCGCCTGTGCCGGATAGGGCAGCAAGGCCGAACGTTGAATATGGGTCGTCATGTCAGCGTCAATTCCACGGCTGGGCAGCATACAAAAGAGGGCGCATTGTCCGGGATTCATCCTACGCGCTCAAGCACGCAGCTTCACCGTAGCCGACGGACGCGCAACCCCCTATAATGCCGCCCCTATGGCTAAACAGAAGAAACACCCCACAGGGACCATCGCGCAAAACAAAAAGGCGCGCCACGATTACTTCGTCGAACAACGGTTCGAGGCTGGCCTGGTCCTGGCCGGTTGGGAAGTAAAGAGCTTGCGGGCAGGCAAGGCACAACTGGTCGACAGTTATGTGTTGCTCAAGGATGGCGAAGCCTGGCTGTTCGGCAGCCACTTCACGCCGCTGACCACCGCCAGCACCCACGTCATCGCCGACCCGACGCGCACGCGCAAGCTGCTGCTCAACCAGCGCGAGCTGGAAAAGATCTTTGCCGGCGTGCAGCAAAAGGGCTACACCTGCGTGTGCCTCTCGCTGTACTGGAGCAAGCATCTGGTCAAGTGCGAGATTGCCCTGGGCAAGGGCAAGAAGGAATACGACAAGCGTGATACCGAACGCGAGCGCGACGCCGGTCGCGAGCTGCAGCGTGCGGTGCGCAACAAGGGCAAGGAAGACTGAGCCCGGAACACCACAGCCCCCCCCTGTAGGAGCAAGGCTTGCCCGCGAAGCTTTTGGCGGCCTCGAGGCCCTCTTCGCGAGCAAGCTCTGCTCCTACAGGTCAGTGCAGTACGCCAATTCCGAGTACGACTCGATCACCGCGGGAGCCGGCTTGCTGGCGATTGCAATCCAAAGCCCCTCCTGAACAAACGCCACCGCCCGCTCAAATCCCCTTGCGCCGCTCTGCTCGCGCCACCCGCTGTACCTCCTGCCGTACCTCCTCCAACACCTCCTGCACATACAGGATATGCCGGCTCGACACCTCGCGCGCCTGCTCCGCCCGCCCCTCGATGATCGCCAGGTACAACTCCCGGTGCTGCTCGATCAGCATGTCGCGAGTTTCCGTACGCTGCTTGTACATCCCACCGATGTTGGTCACCACATTGCGCTTGAGCAGATCGAACAATCCACGAATGGTGTGCAACAGCACCGCGTTGTGGCTGGCCTCGGCAATCGCCAGGTGGAAGTTCGCATCAGCCTCGCCCTCCTCCGCCCGACTCACCTCGTCCGCCCGCGCATAGCAGCTCTGCAACAGCTCGAACGCCACCCGCAGCCGGTCCCGATCCACCTCGGTGGCACGCAGTGCCGCGTAATAGGCGCAGGACGCTTCCAGCGTGTGGCGAAACTCCAGCAGGTCGCGCTGGGCCTCGGGATTGTTTTCCAGCAGGTGCAACAGCGGATCGCTGAACGTCGAGCCCAGCGTCTCCACCACATAGTTGCCGCCGCCCTGCCGGCTGGCCAGCAGCCCCTTGGCCACCAGCTTCTGGATCGCCTCGCGCAAAGACGGCCGCGACACACCGAACTGTTCGGCCAGCGCACGCTCGGCCGGCAGGCGCTCACCGGGCTTCAGCGTGCCTTCGAGAATCATCCCCTCGAGCCGCTCGACAATATCGTCAGACAAACGGCGCTGACGAATCTGATCAAACCCCATCACTTACTCCTCACGCTCCCGAACCCTTGCCGGGGCTGCCTATTCTGGCCTATTGGCGCCGCGCCAGCACCCACCAGGCAGTGCATAAATCACCCGATCAGCGCCTTCTCCCAACCGCGCCTGCGACGAAAGTTTCAGGGCGGCAAATTGACACATCCCCCACAAGGCTTTTAACCTAGCGCACAGCGATTGTAAATTGGTATTACCAATTATCCAAATCAGCTTGTCTGCGCCTGACCAACAACAATTAGGGGCCACCCCATATGCAAACCTGGCAACAGCTCTACAGCCCGCTCGGCAGCCTCGGCCTGTCCGCTCTCGCGGCCGTTATCCCCATCGTGTTCTTCTTCCTGGCCCTGGCGGTGTTCCGTCTCAAGGGTCACGTGGCGGGCAGCATCACCCTGGCGCTGGCGATCCTGGTGGCGATCTTCGCCTTCAAGATGCCGGTGGACATGGCCCTTGCCGCTGCCGGCTATGGCTTCGCCTATGGCCTCTGGCCGATTGCCTGGATCATCGTTGCCGCGGTGTTCCTCTACAAACTGACGGTCAAGAGCGGCCAGTTCGAAATCATCCGCAGCTCGGTGCTGTCGATCACCGATGACCAGCGCCTGCAGGTGCTGCTGATCGGCTTCTGCTTCGGAGCCTTCCTCGAAGGTGCGGCCGGTTTCGGCGCTCCGGTGGCCATCACCGCCGCCCTGCTGGTGGGCCTGGGCTTCAATCCACTGTACGCCGCCGGCCTGTGCCTGATCGCCAACACTGCACCGGTGGCCTTCGGCGCCCTCGGCATCCCGATCATCGTCGCAGGCCAGGTCACCGGCATCGACGCGTTCAAGATCGGCGCCATGACCGGCCGCCAACTGCCCCTGCTGTCGCTGTTCGTGCCGTTCTGGCTGGTATTCATGATGGACGGCCTGCGTGGCGTGCGCGAGACCTGGCCTGCCGCCCTGGTCGCCGGCCTGAGCTTTGCCGTCACCCAGTACTTCACCTCGAACTTCATCGGCCCGGAACTGCCGGACATCACCTCGGCCCTGGCCAGCCTGGTCTGCCTGACGCTGTTCCTGAAAGTCTGGCAACCACGCCGTACTGCCGGCGCACAAATTGCCGGTGCCACTGCGGGCGCCGCAATCACCGCCAGCGCCGGCGGCTTCGGCCAGCCACGCCACACCCAGGCCTCGCCCTATAGCCTGGGCCAGATCTTCAAGGCCTGGTCGCCGTTCCTGATCCTCACCGTGCTGGTGACGATCTGGACCCTCAAGTCATTCAAGGCGATGTTCGCCACCGGCGGCGCGATGTACAGCAGCGTGTTCAACTTCGCCGTGCCGCACCTGGACCAACTGGTGATCAAGACCGCGCCGATCGTCGCCAACCCGACCGCCATCCCGGCAGTATTCAAGCTCGACCCGATCTCAGCCACCGGCACGGCGATCTTCTTCTCCGCCCTGGTGTCGATGCTGGTGCTCAAGATCGATTTCAAAACTGGTCTGACCACTTTGAAAGAGACCTTCTACGAACTGCGCTGGCCGATCCTGTCCATCGGCATGGTGCTGGCCTTCGCCTTCGTCACCAACTATTCGGGCATGTCCTCGACCATGGCCCTGGTGCTGGCGGCCACTGGCGCAGCGTTCCCGTTCTTCTCGCCGTTCCTTGGCTGGCTGGGCGTGTTCCTGACCGGTTCGGACACCTCGTCGAACGCCCTGTTCAGCTCGCTGCAGGCCACCACCGCACACCAGATCGGCGTCAACGACACCCTGCTGGTGGCGGCCAACACCAGCGGCGGCGTGACTGGCAAGATGATCTCGCCACAGTCGATCGCCGTCGCCTGCGCCGCCACCGGCCTGGTGGGCAAGGAATCCGACCTGTTCCGCTTCACGCTCAAGCACAGCCTATTCTTTGCCACCATCGTCGGCCTGATCACCCTGGCCCAGGCCTACGTGTTCACCGGCATGCTGGTGCATTAACGTAATGCCCTGACACGAGAATGCCGGGGGCTCCTGCAGACCCCGGCAACCGTTTCCAGTCAACCCACGCGGCGAGTTCCCATGATCATTTCTGCCTCTACCGACTATCGCGCAGCCGCCCAACGCAAGCTGCCCCCGTTCCTGTTCCACTACGCCGATGGCGGCGCCTACGCCGAGCACACCCTGCGCCACAACGTCGAGGACCTGGCCGGTATCGCCCTGCGCCAGCGCGTGCTGAAGAACATGTCCGAACTGAGCCTGGAAACCCGCCTGTTCAACGAAACCCTGAGCATGCCGGTGGCGTTGGCGCCGGTCGGCCTGACCGGCATGTACGCCCGCCGCGGCGAAGTCCAGGCCGCCCGCGCAGCCGCCGTCCACGGCATCCCCTTCACCATGTCGACGGTCTCGGTGTGCCCGATCGAGGAAGTCGCCCCGGCCATCGACCGGCCGATGTGGTTCCAGCTCTATGTACTGAAAGACCGCGGCTTCATGCGCAACGCCCTGGAGCGGGCCAAGGCTGCCGGTGTGACCACGCTGGTGTTCACGGTGGACATGCCGGTGCCCGGCGCCCGCTACCGTGACGCCCACTCCGGCATGAGCGGCCCGAACGCGCCGCTGCGGCGCATGTGGCAGGCCATGACCCACCCGCGCTGGGCCCTCGACGTCGGCCTGCTGGGCAAACCCCATGACCTGGGCAACATCTCCCGCTATCGCGGCAACCCGACGGGACTGGCCGACTACATCGGCTGGCTCGGCGCCAACTTCGACCCGTCGATTTCCTGGAAGGACCTGGAGTGGATCCGCGAATTCTGGGACGGCCCGATGGTCATCAAGGGCATCCTCGACCCGCAGGACGCCAGGGACGCGGTGAAATTCGGCGCCGACGGCATCGTCGTATCCAACCACGGCGGGCGCCAGCTCGACGGCGTGCTGTCCAGCGCCCGCGCGTTGCCGGCCATCGCCGATGCGGTGAAGGGCGAGCTGAAGATCCTCGCCGACTCCGGCATCCGCAGCGGCCTCGACGTGGTCCGCATGATCGCCCTCGGCGCCGACACCGTGCTGATCGGTCGCGCGTTCCTCTACGCACTCGCCACCGCCGGCGAAGCGGGCGTGAAGAACCTGCTGGAACTGTTCGAAAAGGAAATGCGCGTTGCCATGGTGCTCACCGGCGCCAAATCCATCAGCGAGATCAACCGTGACTCGCTGGTCCGTGAACTGGGCGCCTGAGCCGCGCCCGCACGACTTACCGCCTGATTGAACGGGGTCGCCCAGGGCACGCCAGATGCCACGGCCTCGTTAGGAGTTTGCATGAGCCTGCCCACCCCGTTCCTCCGTTCGGTAGAACAGCTGATCCCCCGCGAGCGACGCTTCGACGACCCGCTCTCGACCCTCGCCTTCGGTACAGACGCCAGCTTCTACCGGCTGATCCCGCAACTGGTGATCCGCGTCGAGTCCGAAGACGAAGTGGTCGGCCTGCTCCAGCTGGCACGCCGCGACCAGGTGCCGGTGACCTTCCGCGCCGCCGGCACCAGCCTGTCCGGCCAGGCCATCAGCGACTCGGTGCTGATCGTCCTCGGCGACAACTGGAACGGCCGCGAGATTCGTCAGCAAGGCCAGCAGATCCGCCTGCAACCGGGGGTGATCGGTGCCCAGGCCAACGCCTGGCTGGCGCCGTTCGGGCGCAAGATCGGCCCGGACCCGGCCTCGATCAATGCCTGCAAGATCGGCGGCATCGTCGCCAACAACGCCAGCGGCATGTGCTGCGGCACCGCGCAGAACACCTATCACACCCTGGCCGGCATCCGCCTGGTACTGGCCGACGGCAGCCGTCTCGACACCGAGGACCCGGCCAGCGTCGCCGCCTTCCGCCAGAGCCACGCCGACCTGCTCGACCAGTTGGCGACCCTGGCCCGCGAGACCCGCGCCAACAGCGAGCTGGCCAGCAAAATCCGCCACAAGTACCGCCTGAAGAACACCACCGGCCTGTCCCTCAACGCCCTGGTCGACTTCGACGAGCCGCTGGACATCCTCAGCCACCTGCTGGTCGGTTCCGAAGGCACCCTCGGTTTCATCAGCGCCGTCACCTACGACACCGTGGTCGACCACCCGCACAAGGCCTCGGCGCTGATCGTCTTCCCCAACGTGGAAACCTGCTGCACCGCCGTCACCGTGCTCAAGAGCCAGCCGGTGTCCGCCGTCGAACTGCTCGACCGCCGCAGCCTGCGCTCGGTACAGGACAAGCCCGGCATGCCGGCCTTCGTCCGCGAGCTGTCGGACAACGCCTGCTCCCTGCTGATCGAATCCCGCGCGGCCAGCTCGTCGCTGCTGCACGAACAACTGGCGCAGGTCATGGCCTCGCTCGCCAGTTTCCCCGTGGAAAAACAGGTCGACTTCACCGAAGATCCAGCGGAAAACGCCAGGCTCTGGGCCATCCGCAAGGACACCTTTCCGGCAGTCGGCGCGGTGCGCCAGACCGGCACCACGGTAATCATCGAGGACGTGACCTTCCCGGTCGAACAACTGGCCATCGGCGTCAACCGACTGATCGAGCTGTTCGACAAGCACCACTACGACGAAGCGATCCTGTTCGGCCACGCACTTGAGGGCAACCTGCACTTCGTCTTCACCCAGGGTTTCAACAGCGCCGCGGAAGTCGCCCGCTACCAGGCGTTCATGGATGACGTGGCGCAACTGGTGGCCGTCGAGTTCGGCGGCTCGCTCAAGGCCGAGCACGGCACCGGGCGCAACATGGCGCCCTTCGTCGAACAGGAATGGGGCAGCGACGCCTACCAGTTGATGTGGGCGATCAAGCGCCTGCTCGACCCCCAGGGCATCCTCAACCCGGACGTGGTACTCAGCGACGACCCACAGATCCACCTCAAGCACCTCAAGCCGCTGCCGGCCGCCGACGAGATTGTGGATAAGTGCATCGAGTGCGGTTTCTGCGAGCCGGTCTGCCCGTCCAAGGGCCTGACCCTCAGCCCACGCCAGCGCATTGTCATCTGGCGCGACATCCAGGCGAAAAAACGCGCCGGCGTCGACACCAGCGAACTGGAAGCCGCCTACCACTACCAGGGCATCGACACTTGCGCCGCCACTGGCCTGTGCGCCCAGCGCTGCCCGGTGGGCATCAACACCGGCGAACTGGTGAAGAAGCTGCGCAGCCGCGAAGCCACTCATGTGAAACGCGCCGACTGGCTGGCCAGCAATTTCGCCACCACCCTGCAAGGCGCCCGCTTCACCCTGCACGTGGCCAATGGCGCACGCATGCTGCTCGGCGCCCCACGCCTGGCGCGGTTGTCGGCCGGGCTGACGCGCCTGTCCAAGGGCCGCGTGCCCCTGTGGACCAATGCCATGCCGCAACCCGAACGCGCGGTGCGCTTCAGCCCGACGGTCAATGATGAACGCCCACGGGTGGTCTACCTGGCCGCCTGCGTCTCGCGGGTGATGGGCCCTGCTGCGGGCGACAAGGAACAGATGTCACTGCTCGACAAGACCCGCTCGCTGCTGGAAAAGGCCGGCTACCAGGTGGTCTTCCCGGACAACACCGACCAGTTGTGCTGCGGCCAGCCGTTCGCCTCCAAGGGTTACGTCGAACAGGCCGAACACAAGCGCCAGGAACTGATCGGTGCCCTGCTGCACGCCAGCCGCGGCGGCCTCGACCCGATCTACTGCGACACCAGCCCGTGCACCCTGCGCCTGGTCCAGGACCTGGGCGACACCCGTCTCGACCTCTACGACCCGGTGCGCTTCATTCGTACGCACCTTGTGGATAAGTTGACCTTCACCCCCCAGGACGCCCCGATTGCCGTGCACGTAACCTGCAGCACCCAGCACCTGGGCGAAAGCCAGGCGCTGATCGACCTGGCGCGGCGCTGCAGCCACAACGTGGTGATCCCCGAAGGCATCCACTGCTGCGGTTTCGCCGGCGACAAGGGCTTCACCACCCCGGAACTCAACGCCCACTCGCTGCGCACACTCAAGGACGCCGTGCAGCATTGCGAAGAAGGCATCTCCACCAGCCGCACCTGCGAAATCGGCCTGAGCCAGCACGGCGGGATCGACTACCACGGCCTGGTCTACCTGGTCGATCGTGTGACCCGCCCCAAATAAGCCTCCTCCTGCAACCCAGGGCCCGCTCCCACCAAGCCCCATCCCCCGCATCCTTGCAAAAAATAGAACCTTGGCCCCACCCCGCAGTCCACTGTTCAGGCCCCCAACCGGGGGCCCTTCTGTCCATCCGGCAATCTCGCTGCCTGAACCCCAGGTTCAAGGAGATCTACATGAAACGTTCCGTACTGCCAGGCCTGTTCGTTGTCACCGCACTCCTTGCCGCTCCGGCCTTCGCCGACGGCGAAAAAGACCTGTGCACCACCAACCTGCAAACCATCAACAACGCCAAGACCACCATCATCGCCGCAGACCTTGAGGGCGAAATCGCCAACAGCGTCCAGCAGGCCCAGGCTGCCCAGGCGAAAAACACCGCCGAAGGCACCAAGGACTGCATCGCCATCACCCAGCGCGCGATCCAGCAGATCCAGAACAGCCAGAAAGGCGGCTAGTCCAAACCGCACGCCACGCTTTGGGATGGCCTTTCGAGCCACATTGGCGTACACTGGCATTGCCTGCTGGAAAGCACAGCAGGTTCGGGGCCGTTTAGGATTCGACGCCGGTTGCGAAACTCTAGGTGCATGCCGAGTTGGTAACAGAACTCGTAAATCCACTGTTGCAACTTCTATAGTTGCCAATGACGACCAATACGGTGCTGCTCTCGCTGCTTAACTGCAGCTGACATGCACTCCTGGTACCTTCGGGTCCAGCAATCATCAGGGGATGTCTGTAAACCCGAAATGATTGTCATATAGAACAGAATCGCCGCGTAGTACGTTGTGGACGAAGTGGCTAAAACTTACACAACTCGCCCAAAGCACCCTGCCCGTCGGGTCGCTGAGGGTTAACTCAATAGACACGGCTACGCATGTAGGACCGACAGCGGAGTACTGGCGGACGGGGGTTCAAATCCCCCCGGCTCCACCACTTCAACAAAAAAAGACGTCTCCGGACGTCTTTTTTTGTGCCTGGAATCCAGGGCCTTGATCACTCACACGTGAGAGCCCCGGCCATTCGCGATCCGCCTCGCGCTTTTTGAATCATCCGGCAGGCCCCAGCGAATCAGCGCCGCACACAGCACGCAGAACGGAGCCAGCGCCAGCATGCCCATGTAGGTGTTGCCGCTGACGTCATTGATGTAGCCAACCAGCAACGGCGCGACCATGCCACTCAACTGGCCGACGGTATTGACCGCGGCAATGCCCCCGGCGATCGCCAGCCCACTGAACGCCTGCTGGGGAATCGTCCAGAAGATCGGAATGGCGATGAAAATACCGGCCGTGGCCAACACCAGGAACGCCGTCAACAGGATGTAGTGCTCATTGAAATAGCACGCGGCGAAATAGCCGACCGCACCGACCATCATCGACATCCACAGGTACTTGCGCCGCTCGCCGGATGCATCCGAGCGCCGGGTGATGACGACCATGCCAACCGAGGCCACCAGGTATGGCAGGGCCGTCAGGAACCCCACCGTCAGTTCGCTTTTTATCCCCGCCGCGCCAATGAGGTGTGGCATCCAGAAGTTCAGCCCATAGCCGGTCAACTTGATCATGAAATAGATCACCGACAGCACCGCGACCTGGCGGGTGAAGATCACCTTGAACAGCGAGGCATGGATCGGCTGCGACTCCTTCTTGTCGTTGTCCAGGTTGCGCTGCAACACCTCCTTTTCGTCCTGGGAGAGCCACCTGGCCGACTGGATGTCGCGATCGAGCTTGTACAGCACGACAACCCCCAGCACGGCACAGGGTAGCCCGGACAAAACGAACAGCCAGTGCCATCCGGCGAGCCCGAGAAAACCATGCAGGTATTCGAGAATCAGGCCCGACACCGGCGCGCCGAGCACGCCGGCCAGCGGGATCGAGAGAAACCAGATGCCGTTCATGCTCGCCAGGTTCTTTTTCGGAAACCAGCACGCCAGGTAGAACAACAGCGCCGGGCCAAACCCGGCCTCCATCACTCCGATCAGGAAACGCAGGAAGTACAAGGCATATTCGTTGTAGGCAAACACCAGTGCGGCGGTCGCCAGCCCCCAGGAAATCATGATGCGGCAAATCCAGCTCGGCGCGCCGTAGCGCTTGAGCCCGTAGCTGCTGGGCACTTCAAACAGCACATAACCCAGAAAGAAAATGCTCGCGGCGAACCCGTAGGCAGAATCCGAGAGCCCCAGTTCGGCCTGCATCTGGGTCTTGGCGAAACTGATATTGATGCGGTCGAAATACGAAAACAGGAAGCACACCATGGTGAGCGGAAGAATGCGCCAGGCAATGCGCCGATAGAGCAGAAGTTCATCGACGCTGGCGTTACCCACCACAGCGCTCTGAATGGCAGTCGTCATGGTATTTCTCCGTAATTGTAGTTGTTGGAGATCATCTGTTCCGGATATGCACCGCACCCCGGTCGTAGCATCAACAGGTTCTACAGTTCACGTACCACCCTGAAGCCGATATTGCTGGTCCGCCCGACGACCTTGTAACCGGCACGACTGGCCGAGCGGATGAATGCCGGAATATTGCCCCAGGCACCACCACGGATGACGCCCTGGGTACATTGCGACTCATGCCAGGCGCTGCCGTCCTGCGGTGCAGAATGGTAGTCGCGGTGCCAGCAGTCATCAGTCCACTGCCAGACGTTGCCCAGCATGTCGAACAGGCCAAAATCGTTCGCGGCAAAACTGCCGACAGGTGCCGTGTTCAACCACTGATCCTGCCCCGCCACGAACCCACCGCAACGAATCTGTGCCGGACAATCGTCCGGGCCATAGTTGGCGTGGCTGCGATCGGCCGAGTCGCCCCACCAGCGCGCCGTGGTGGTGCCCGCCCGCGCGGCGTACTCCCATTGCGCCTCGCTGGGCAGAGAGTAATGATGGCCGGTCTTGTTCGAAAGCCACTGGATGTACGCACGGGCATCGTCGAGATTGACGTTGATCACCGGCCGCGTCCCCCGCCCCCAGCCTTCGTCGCCAGGCTTGTAGCCATTGCAACCGCCATCGCTTGCACAGGCATCCCACTGCTCGAACGTGACCGGGGTGACGGCCATGGCGAACGGCTTGGCAATGTTCACCGGATGCTGTTGCTCGTTACCGAAGCGCTGGGCCTCGCCCGGCGGCGACCCCATGGCGAAATCACCTGCCGGGATCGGCATCAGGGGCGGGCAACCGTCCTGGCAATCGCTGAACGGATCATCGGGCCGCAGCTTCGCCTGGCTCAGCACGGCCACCAGGTCTTGCCCCCGGAGCTGGTTCGCCACGCTGACCGGCTGGCGTGACTCGAGAAATCGCGCGATGTTCGCCACGTCCCCGTCAGTCAAGGACTTGGCCGCAACGCCCATGATCGGCGAAGCTCGGGTACCGTCACGAAAGGCGCGCAACTGGCTGTCCAGATAGCTGGCGAACTGCCCCGACAGTTTCGGAAATGCGCTGTTTTGCGATTCGCCGGCCGCGCCATGGCACGCCGTGCAGGCCGGAATCGCGCGCGCCTGATCACCCTCGGCATAGAGCCTGGCACCCGCCTGCAGATCGGCCGCCGCGGACAACGCTGCCGTGTGCGCCGAGCAGGCCTGCGGCTGGGCGGCAACCGTTCCGCCTGACTGCACGCAGGTACCCTTGGGCACCATGGTCCACTCGCCCGGGTCATTATCGACACTGCTCATGCCCGAGCAGGAGTGAAAACAGTGAGTGTCGGCACAGTCGTTGTGGCCAGCCTTGGCCACGCCGTAACATACTTCGTTGTCGGCGGGTTTCTGCGCGGCAGCCGCCTCGTCCGCGACCGTTGTGCCGATGGAGGCCAAGGCCGAGGCCAGCAGAAGATCTTTGAGATTCATCGCGAAGGCCCGGACTCAGGAAATGAACAATTGATGTGGACTGCAACCCGGCACCCGCTCGCCGGCGCGGGCGAACCACACGGCGGTGGGGTGATGGTCATTGGCCTGGGTCAGGTGTTTGAACAGTTTGTTGGCCGCCGGCGACAACTGCCGCGGATCGCGCACGACCACCTTCAAATGTCGCCTGGTCCACTCTTCACACAAGTCGAGGGCAACCAGCCCCTTCAGCGGCCCGAGGCTTTTGAACACCTGATAGGGAATCAACCCGACACCCACGCCGGCATGAACCATGCGGCATAGCACTTCAAAACTCGGCACCTGGGTTTGAATGTGCAACGGTTTGCCGGCTTCCTGCGAATTTTTCAGCACATGACTGACAATCCAGTTGTTGCCGTGCAATCCGATGTGATGGCAATCCAACGACTCTTCGAAGCGAATCTGGCCGCGTTTCGCCAGCGGATGCTGGTGATGCACCACCATGACCAGGCGATCCTCGCGGTAGGGCTCGCAATACAGGTCGTGCGACATGCCGTTGTCCGCATACACCCCGATATCGACCTTGCCCGCCTCCACGGCCTGCAGCACATTGAGGCTGGAATCTTCCCGCAGGTCGATGCAAATCCGCTTGTGGGCGTTAAGAAAGTGACTGACGTCGTCGGGCACGAACTGGGCGATGGACGATGGGTTGGCCGCGACCTTGACACAATCCTGCGCCTGGCGCGCATGCTCCATCAGGTCAGCGTGGATCCGTTGCGCGCCCTGCAACATCTGCCGGGCATGGTCGAGCAAGGTTTCACCGGCGGAGGTGAGCGTCATGCCCTGGGACTTGCGGATGAACAACGGCAGGCCGATGGCTTGCTCCAGGCCAAGCAATCGTTTGCTCGCCGCCGAAATAGCGATGGACTCTCGTCGTGCACCGCGGGTCAGGTTGCCTTCCTCGCTGATCGACAACAACAGCTTCAGCGTGGTCAGGTCCAGGTGGTGTAACAAACTGATTGGATACATCTACTCACTCCGTTAAACCTGTGCGCGCCAGGGCGCGCAACGGGTATCCATTCCTTTCCCCCGGTAGCCGCTTGCAGCGCGGCGCCGTGCAGGTCATTTCGATGCCCTGGGGAGTCGGGCCGGATGCCCGGTACCGATCCCCCACGTTAACGCGGTCAGTGCTGTCGCTTTACAACGTGTTGAGTAGCCATGGATAGCGTTGGAGATGGTTGTGCTCGAAGTCTCGAATCTGCGCTTCGCGCTGCAGAGTCAGGGCAATGTCGTCGAGTCCATTGAGCAGGCAGAATTTGCGAAACGGATCGATCTCGAACTCGATGGCAATGCCGTGTGCCTCGCTCGCAATGCGCTGCTGCTCAAGGTCGATGGTCAAATGCAGCGGTTCGGCCTGCGTTGCCGCAGCGAACAACCGATCAATCTGCGCGTCCTCCAGCACAATCGGCAACAGCCCATTCTTGAAGCTGTTATGGAAGAAGATGTCGGCAAAGCTCGGCGCGATCATCACCCGAAACCCATACTGCTCAAGAGCCCACGGCGCATGTTCGCGCGACGAGCCACAGCCGAAGTTGGCCCGCGTTAGCAGGATCGACGCGCCCTGGTAACGTGGCTGGTTGAGGATGAACTCCGGGTTCAGTGGCCGCTGCTCACAGTCCTGGCCGGGCTCGCCATGATCGAGGTAGCGCCACTCGTCGAACAGATTCTGGCCGAAGCCCGTACGGCGGATCGACTTGAGGAACTGCTTGGGAATGATCGCATCGGTGTCGACGTTGACGCGGTCGAAAGGTACAACCAGGCCGCGATGTTGGATCAATGGCGTCACAGTCATTTCCTTTATAGTTATGGGTGTTGAAGCGTACGGATGTCGACGAAACGGCCGGCGATTGCCGCCGCCGCCGCCATCGCCGGGCTGACCAGATGCGTTCGTCCGCCTGGCCCCTGGCGCCCTTCGAAGTTGCGATTGGAGGTCGAGGCACAACGCTCGCCGTTGCTCAGGCGATCGTCATTCATCGCCATGCACATCGAGCAGCCGGGTTCGCGCCATTGGAATCCGGCGCTGATGAATACCTGGTCCAGCCCCTCCAGTTCCGCCTGGCTCTTGACCAGCCCGGAGCCGGGCACCACCATCGCCAGCTTGATGTTGGCCGCCAGCGAATGCCCGCGCACGACCTCGGCGGCGGCGCGCAGATCCTCGATTCGCGAGTTGGTGCAGGAGCCGATGAACACCTTGTCGAGGACGATATCCTCGATCGCCGTGCCGGCTTGCAACCCCATGTAGGCGAGCGCCTTGACCATGCCGTCACGCTTGACCGGGTCTGCTTCCTGGCTTGGGTCAGGCACACGCCCCCCGACCGGCGCGACCATCTCCGGCGAAGTCCCCCATGTCACTTGCGGTTGAATGGTTGTCGCATCCAGAGTCACCACTTCGTGAAACTGCGCACCCGCATCCGAATGCAGGGTCCGCCAGTATTCGACCGCCTGATCCCAGTGAGCGCCGGTCGGCGCAAGCGGCCGGCCCTTGACGTAGGCCAGCGTGGTGTCGTCGAAAGCGATCAGCCCGGCCCGCGCGCCCGCCTCGATGGACATGTTGCAGATGGTCATGCGTCCCTCCATCGACAGCGCTTCGATGGTCGAACCGGCGTACTCGATCGCACAGCCCGTGCCGCCAGCGGTACCGATCTTGCCGATGATTGCCAGGACAATGTCCTTGGCCGTCACGCCGGGCGGCAACGGGCCATCGACCTGGACCTTCATCGACTTCATTTTCTTCGTCAGCAGGGTCTGGGTGACCAGTACATGCTCGACTTCCGAAGTCCCGATGCCATGGGCCAGACAAGCGAAAGCGCCGTGGGTCGAGGTGTGCGAATCGCCACACACCACCGTCATGCCGGGCAGCGTCGCGCCTTGTTCCGGTCCGATCACATGTTCGATACCCTGACGGGCATCGTTCATCCCGAAGTAGGTGAAGCCATAGGTCTGCGCATTGGCGTCCAGTGTCTGCACCTGCATCCGCGAGAACGGATCACGGATCTTGCCGCCGGCACGATCGCTGGTCGGCACGTTGTGATCGGCGACGGCAAGGTTCGAAGCCACTCGCCACGGCGTGCGCTGGCTCAGCTTCAGCCCTTCGAAAGCCTGTGGGCTGGAGACTTCATTGATCAGGTGGCGATCGATGTAGAGCAGCGTAGTACCGTCTTCATCGGTAGCAACGGCATGCGCATCCCAGAGTTTTTCGTACAGGGTTTTGGCTGGCGTGGCGGTGGTCATGAGACAAGTCCCGTCGGAGATATTTCCAAATATTACTATTCGGATCCAATCCCAGACGTGACATGTCGAGATGGCTAACGTGCCGATTGGCGAGTGACAGGACTCAGTGTTTGTTGGTGAGGTAGTTGACCAGCGCCGCAGCGGTGGCAGTAAGGCGATCACGATGACGAAACACCACCACCAGTTTGCGGATCGACCACGGTTCGACAATGGGCACCACGCGCAGGTCGAGCGCATTCACATTCAACTCGGCCACCAGTTGCGGAACCACGGCGACCCCGAGTTTGACGTGCACCATCCGACACAACACATCGAGACTGCGCACGCGGATCTTCACGTCCAGTTCCCCGCCGATATCCCGGGCGCGCTGCGCCAGCAACGTCATCAACGAGGTTTCCTCGGACAAACCGACGAAGCTTTCGTGGGCGATATCAGTGAACGTCACCGAGCTGGCTTCCGCCAGGTGGTGACCGCGCGGGACGATCAGCACCAGGCGATCGGTGCGGTAGGGCAAAAACTCCAGTTCGCCGGTGCCGTAATTGGCATTGCAGATGCCGATCTCCGCAGAGCCCTCCGTCACACTGCGCACCACGTTGGCGCTGCTGTTTTCATCGACGAGGATTTCCACTTCCGGAAACAGGCGCTTGAACGCCGCCAGGTCTTCCGGAAGAAACTGGACAATGGCCGACAGGTTCGCGGCGATCTGCACACTGCCCTTGGCGCCCGAAGTGAACTGCGAGAGTTCGGCGTTGAGGCTTTCCAGGCTGGCGATCATCGCCTTGGCGTGGCGAATGATCATTTCACCGACCGGTGTTACCGAAATACCACGCGATTCCCGATGAATGATCGGCAGGCCGACAATCGCCTCGATCTCGGCGATGCGCCGGCTGACGGCCGATGGCGTGATGCACTCGCGCTCGGCGGCGCGAGCGATATTTTTCTCCTGGCAAACCGTCACGAACAAGCGCAACGAAGTGAAATCCAGTTTTCTGACTAAGTGATTCATGGCCCCCCCTGGACACAACAGACTCTCAACTCCAGACACATCACACAAACACGAACAATTCTTATTAGATGCTATTAAACCGCCACTTCCTCAGATCCCGAAGTGCGATTTGCTGTACGGAATACACGCTTTTCAAGGCCATTGGAAGTGCCAGCCAAGCGTGTGCAGGCTCAAGAAAATCGCTTTGCGCCGCACCTCTCAGAGCAATAAGTGGCATCAAACCAAGCGGATCGTTCTCGATAAGTTGAAGGCTGTAGAAAATTCGAGAATTGATTTTCAGCGCACCCGCACTGACCATAGAACACAACTGAATAGCGCCCTAACTACTTGTACTAAGAGAGCCACCCGCGACTCCGCCAGTGCAGTGTTTTTGCGAGTCACTATTTTCCCGTGAACGTTGTTTAATTCGTCCGAAGGAGTGCACGATGCAAACGCAAAACTTCAATTTGCTTTCATTCATCACCAACTATTGCAAGCAGGGAAACAGTGGTTCGCAGCTGTACGCGCTCAACGGTGAGCTGCGCCAAAAAGTCCTTGAAGAGTGCCTGCGCCTGCGCCGTCTGTGCGCTGCAGGCCAGCAGGAGTCGCGTGAGGAACTGCATCGGGTACTGGCCGTCATCTATGACTACCGCTTCTCGGTACCGGCAATAGAAACCGTCGACACCGATGTTTCCTGCGTATTCGCGGATATCACCACGGTACTTGAACCGGCCATTCTGCAAAATGAAATCGACAGTATTCCCGCGAACATCTTCGATGAAATGCCAACCAGTGGAGCTGGCTTTGTAAGTTGGTTCAAGCAACTTATCTCGCAACATCCGGCAGGCGCGCATCCGTTTTTCCAGAACTACCTTCGCGACACGGCAAGTGTTGAAGGCTTCAGAACTTTCCTTGCCCAGGAAACCACTCTGGATCCACGCTTCGACGACATTCTCGCGCTGATGCAAGTGGGCACTGTCGGCGTCGAAAAAATGGAAATCGCCAAGAACTATTTCGACGAAATGGGCAATGGGGACGAACAAGAGGTGCACACCCGGCTGTTCAGCAAAGCCCTGAAAGCGGCGAATGTCGATGCCGCCTACATCGACAACGCGCTGCTTCCCGAAGCACGGGTGTGCGGCAACCTGTCTGCCTGCCTGGCCCTGAGCCCGCGGCATCACTACAAGGCCATCGGCTATTTCGGTGTGACCGAGTACCTCGCCCCGCGCCGCTTCAAGAAACTGGTGGCCGGTTGGCGCCGCCTGGGGCTGCCGGAGTTCGGCCTGGCCTACCACGACCTGCATATCCGTATCGACGCGATTCACGGCAAAGGCTGGTTCGACAACGTCATCCAACCGGCGGTGGAAGAAGATCCGCGTGTCATCAAGGAGATCCTCTACGGCGCACTGATCCGCCTCAATTCGTCGAACACCTTCCTCGATGCCCTGCTCGGTCACCTGCAGCAGCAGGATCGGCTGCTCGAGCCACAGAACGTTCTTTCGATTGCCTGAGCCGGCTGAGGAATACGTCCGTGACTTCCTTGAACAGTAGCAAAAAACCGCTGCCCGACTCGGTGCTCGATGCGTTCGAACACCTGGCAACGTTCGACCTCGATCACATTGCCGGCTCGCAACTGGTCGGCGTGGCCCGAGAGGCGTTTCGCCTGGGCGACGTGGACTTCCTGTGTTTCGGCGAAAGCGATCATCCCAGCCCCGTCTCGGCGCAAACGGCGCTCAAGCAGGCGCTCGATGCCGGGCTCACACGCTACCCGGACATTCGTGGTGTGCCGGCCCTGCGCCAGGGGCTCGCCGACTACTTGAGCGACCTGCACCAGGTGCCCGTCAGTGAAGACCGGATCGCCGTGACCGCTTCCGGCATGGCCGCGATCAACGTCGCCTTCGCCGCCCTGCTACGCGAGGGCGACACGGCGGTGCTGATTTCACCGGCATGGCCCAACCCGGGCAACCTCGCGGCACTCAAGGGTGTGAACGTGCGCGAGGTACCGCTGGAGCTCGACGACCAGGGGTTCAGTCTGAACCTGGAGACCCTGGAAGCGGCGTTGCCGGGCAGTCGCGTGCTGTTCCTCAACTCGCCCAACAACCCCACGGGCTGGACTGCCAGTGCGCAGCAGATGCAAGCGATCCTGCAACTGTGCCGCCGCCACGGGGTATGGATCGTCAGCGATGAAGTCTATTCGCGCCTGACCTACGACGGTCGGCGGGCAGCGCCGTCGATGCTCGACATCGCCACGGCCGAGGATCGCCTGGTGGTGTGCAACAGCTTCAGTAAAGCCTGGGCCATGACCGGCTATCGCGTGGGCTGGCTGGTGGTACCGCAGGGCCAACGGGACAAGCTCGGCGAACTGATCGAATTGACCCATTCCGGGGTCGCCCCCTTCGTCCAGATGGCGGCGCTGGCAGCCTTGCAGGATCGGGCGTTCGTGGACGATTTCCGCGGCTACTGCCTCGCCGGGCGGGCGATCGTGACCGAGGCCCTGGCCGGTGTCCCGGGCATCCGCTACCACCAGCCGGACGCTGCCTTGTATGCGTTCATCCAACTGGAGGGCGTCAGCGACAGCCTGAGCCTCGCCATGGCGCTGGTGCAGCAGCATGGGGTCGCCATCGCCCCGGGCAGCGCGTTCGGCCCGGCGGGCGAAGGCTTCATCCGGGTGTGTTTCGCCCAGAAACCCGAACTGGTGCGCCGGGCCATGGAACGGCTGGCGCGCGGTTTACAGACAGAACTGGCGAAGCGCGGCCTGGTGCCGAGCCTCGCCGCCGCCAACCCGAGGAGCGTTGCATGCCTTACGTAAATATCAAGATCACCGATGAAGGCGTTACCCGCGAGCAGAAACGCGAGTTGATCGCAGAAGTCACGGCGGTACTCGAACGCGTGCTCAAGAAAAACCCGCGCAGCACCACGGTGGTGATCGACGAAGTCTCTGTCGACAACTGGGGCATGGCAGGCCTGCAGGTGCCGGAGTATCGCGAAACGTTCATGAAAAAGCCGGCCGAGTAAGGCCGATCCACACAAGCAGTACCCATCCAATTAAATCGTATGAGGGATGATCATGTTGACAGTTTGGGGTAGAGAACGTGGTTTGTGCGTCAAGAAGGTGCTGTGGTGCCTGGAAGACCTGAAGCTGGATTTCGAACGAATCGATGCCGGCCGCCAGTATGGCCGCACCAACGAAGAGGAATACCTGCGCCTCAACCGCAATGGCCTGGTACCGACCCTGGTCGACGATGAGTTCGTGCTGTGGGAGTCCAACGCGATCATGCGCTACCTGGCGCTGCGCTACGGCCCGCCGAGCCTGTATCCGTCCGAACCGAAGCTGCATGCGGACTGCAACCGCTGGCTGGACTGGTCCGTCGGCGCCCTGTGGCCGGACATCGTGCCGCTGTTCACCTCGCTGATCCGCACCGCCCCCGAGCGTCGCGACATGAATGCCGTGCGCATCCAGTCGACCCGCCTGGCGAAGAACTGGACCATCGCCGACGAATACCTGGCCGGCAAGCAATTCATCACCGGTGAAAACTTCACCATCGCCGACATCGCCCTCGGTGTCCTGGCGCAAACCTACGAAACCTTCGAACTCGACAACAAGCCCGTCACTCCGC
The DNA here is from genome assembly GCF_059730225.1 of Pseudomonas sp. UTLPPB19802. Lineage (NCBI taxonomy): Bacteria > Pseudomonadati > Pseudomonadota > Gammaproteobacteria > Pseudomonadales > Pseudomonadaceae > Pseudomonas > Pseudomonas sp. UTLPPB19802. Next base: position 1,633,938 of record NZ_AP048545.1, on the reverse strand, counting down.
ACCTGGATGCCTGGTACCAGCGCATCAGCCAGCGTCCGGGCTTCAAGCGCTTTGCCGTGCTGCCGCCCGAGCCGGACCCGACCGAGCACAACTGAGTCGAACCAGCACACGCTGTGCATTTGAGTTGAAACGGGCAGCCTGCGGGCTGCCCTCTGGTCTGAGTGGAGGAACAACATGCGCTACAAGCAACGCCCGGCGGGTTCGAACTGGGGAGACTTCGGTCCCGATGATCAACTCGGACGGCTGAACCTGCTGACCCCGGAAAAAATCCGCCAGGGCGCCGCCGAGGTCCGAGCCGGCAAGTCGTTCTGCCTGAGCCTGCCACTGGACCTGCCAGGGGGCTCGAAGTGGAACTCGCGCCGCCAGCCACCGGTGCTCAAGCCGGTGCTGCGCAACAACCGTTCGAACATCGACTACCAACTGCGCCAGGATGATCCGCACCTATCGGATGTGCTGTGCGACCACACCGTGACCCTGCACACCCAGTATTCGACCCAGTGGGACAGCCTCGCCCAGGTCGGCAGCCTGTTCGACATCGACGGCGACGGACGCCTGCAAAGCTGCTTCTACAATGGTTTTCGCGCCGAGCAGGACGTGTTTGGCGAAATCGTCCGTGAACCCGATGCCCATGGCGATTTCCCGGCGGCACCGGCCAGGTATCTCGGGGTCGAGCACATGGCCGCCAGCGGCCTGCAGGGCCGCGGGGTACTGATCGACCTGCACAAGCATTTCGGCCGGGAAAAACGCCGCGTCGGCTACGCCGACATTTGTCAGGTCATGGAAGCCGACAATATAGTGGTCGAGCCCGGCGACATCGTGCTGTTCCATACCGGCTTCGCGCAGATGCTGGTGGATATGCAGGGGGATCCGGACGTGCATCTGCTCGAACACTCGTGCGTCGACCTCAACGGTCGCGACGAAGCCTTGCTACGCTGGATCGACGAAGCGCAAATCAGTGCGATTGCGGCGGATAACCATGCGGTAGAGGCTTTCCCGTCCGAGAAGCTCGACTTGCCGCACTACCCGATTCTGCCGCTGCACGAGTTGTGCCTGTTCAAACTGGGCATTCACCTGGGCGAACTCTGGTACCTGACGCCTCTGGCGCAATGGCTCCAGGAAAACGGTCGCAGCCGTTTCCTGTTGACCGCACCGCCCCTGCGCCTGACCGGAGCAGTGGCTTCGCCGGTCACCCCGGTGGCCACGGTCTGATACCCGCGCCTGCGAGCGCATCGACAGGGCGCCTGGAACGCCCATGCGCTCGATCATTTCTACAGGGATTCATCACATGAGTAACGTGTACTGGCAACGTAACCTGGCCATCTGCTTTTTCGGCTCGTTCATCAATATCGTTGTCATGACGTTGCTGTTGCCTTTCCTGCCGATCTACATCGAGCAGTTGGGGGTCGAAGGCCATGCGCAAATCGTCCAGTGGTCGGGCATCGCCTACGGCGCCACGTTTCTTTCCGCGGCACTGGTCGCCCCACTGTGGGGCCGCCTGGCTGACCGCTATGGCAGCAAGCAGAACCTGATTCGCGCCAGCCTGGGCATGGTCGTGAGCATGGCGCTGATCGGCCTGGCGCAAAACGTCTGGCAACTGGTTCTGCTGCGGCTGCTGGTCGGGCTGGCGGGCGGCTACACCTCGGGCTCCTACGTCATCGTGGCCGCGCAAACGCCCAAGGATCGCTCGGCCTGGGCGCTGGGCACGCTAGCCTCGGGGATCATGGCCGGGAGCCTGGTCGGCCCGTTGATTGGCGGCGTGCTGCCGGCACTGCTGGACATCCGCAGCATTTTCTTCCTCGCCAGCGCCTGCATTTTCCTGAACTTCCTGGCCACCTGCCTGTTCGTGCGCGAAGAAAAACGCGTACCTGCCGACAAGACGAATGCCGCGGCCAAACCCGCGCCCGACGTCGGCATGACCGATACCCAGCGCACCGTGGTGTTCTCGATGCTCGCCACGGCGTGTTTGCTGATGATCGCCAACATGTCGATCGAGCCGATCATCACCGTCTACGTCCAGCAATTGCTGGATGCCGCCGGCAGCGTGACCTTCTACGCCGGCTTGACCATGTCCGCCGCCGCGCTGGGCAGCATCCTGTCGGCACCGCGCCTGGGCAAGATCGCCGACCGCATCGGCGGCCTGAAGGTGGTCACCGCCAGCCTCGCGCTGGCCGGCCTGCTGCTGATTCCACAGGCCTTTGTCAGCGACATCTGGCAACTGATCGCCCTGCGTTTCTGCATGGGCCTGGCGCTCGGTGGCCTGCTGCCCTGCCTGACCTCGCTGATCCGGCACAATGTCGACGATCGCTCGGTCGGGCGCATGCTCGGCTATTCAACCTCCGCACAATACGCCGGACAAGTGCTGGGGCCGGTCGCCGGCGGCTTCTTTGCCGGCCACATCGGGATTCGCGCGGTGTTCATCGCCACCTGCGTGCTGCTGCTGGGCTGCGCCCTGTGGATCGGCCGGTTGAACCTGCAACAACGGCGCAAGCCCCTTGGAGAACAGTCGCCGATCGACGTCTGACCAGGACAGCAGCGCTTGCCCACTCGTCTCCAATCGACATCGCTGCGTTCTCCAACCATCAGCGCGGCGCCATTGGGCCGCTGATAGAGTGCAGCCAGGAGAACTCATCTATGAACAATGCCATTCGCTTTTCCGGGCGCGCCCTGTACCTGTCGCAGAACCCCGAATGTATTCGCCGCCAACTGGCCGGGGAAGACCTGACGCTCGCCAGCGCCGGGCCGCTTCGCGACAACATCTCGACCGACGAGATCACCCCTGTCACCGTCATGATGGTCTACGACGAGCGCCTGGGCGAATTCCCCTACGTTGGCTTCAAGGCCGGCGATGAATTGCCGATCGCTCGCCATGCGATCAAGCAGGCCGGTTTCGAAATCACCGTCGCCGGCAAACGCTACGGCAAGGGATCGTCACGCGAATCCTCGCCGGTGGCTGAACTGTCGGCCGGTATCCGCCTGATCGTGGCCGAGAGCTTCGAACGGATCTACCAGCAGAACTGCGACAACATCGGCATCTTGACCACCACCGATTTCACCGTGCTCGACCGTATCGCCGCGGGCGAGGCCATCGAGTTCTCGACGTTTCTGGAAGGCCGTGACGAGCTGACGCAGCAGATCATCCGCAGCGGCGGGCTGCTCAAATACAGCCGAGCGGCGCAGTGGCCGTTGCCGGATCGCGGGCAGGTGGCCACGGGCAAGACCGGCCAGACCCTGGTCGAGAAAATCATCGCCCGCCACCTGCATCCGCACACGCAGGGCGTGACCCGTGGCGAGGGCGTGTTCATCGCGGCGGATTACCGTTTCAGCCACGACTACTTCACCGGCATGAGCGCCCACCTCATGCACCAGGCGTTCGGTCAACCGGCCAGTCTGATCGATCCGGACCGGATCATTGCCTTCGAAGATCACCTGGTGCTCGCGCCGCAAAGCATTCCGCACATCCAGCAGGGCCTGCTCGACGGCGTGGCGGACCTTGCCCGTGGCCACACGCATTTCTCCCGGCAGTACCCGGTGCGCTCACACGGCGCGCTACAGGACAAATCCGGATCCGAGGGTATTTGCCATGCCTTGATGATCGAGCGCTATGCCCTGCCCGGCCAGGTGGTCGCCGGCACCGACTCACACACGCCGCACTCCGGCGCGCTGGGCTGCCTGGCGTTTGGCGTCGGGGCCACCGAAATGGCCAACAGCTGGGTCACCGGCTACGTGCGCTGCAAGGTCCCCGACACCATCCGGATCGAAGTCAGCGGCACCCTGGCGCCGGGCGTGATGGCCAAGGACCTGGTGTTGTACCTGCTGCAAATGGAATCGATCCAGGCCGGCGGTGCGATCGGCGCGGTGTTCGAATATGGCGGCCCGGCCATTCGTGCAATGGGCATCGATGAGCGCGCGACCCTGACCAACATGGTCGCCGAACTCGGCGGCATGACCGGCATCGTCGAGCCGGATGAAAAAACCGTGATCTTCCTCAAGGAGCGGCGCGGCATCGACTTCCAGCTCGAGGACTGGATGCACAGCGATGCCGATGCACACTACCGCGAAGTGATCCGCATCGACGGCACGCAGTTGCAGGCCATGCTCGCCCGCCCCGGCGACCCCGGCAACGGCGTGGCGGTGGCGGACCTGTCGCAGCCGGTGAAAGTGGACATTGCCTATGGCGGCTCCTGCACCGCCGGCAAGCGCAGTGACTTTGACTGCTACCACGAAGTTCTGGCCTGGGCGCTGGAAAACGACTACCCCATGACCCCGGACACCCGGCTGTTCCTGCAGTTCGGCACGATGGACGTGCACGACTACTGCCAGCAGCGCGGCTACCTGAAAACCTTCGAACAGGCCGGCCTGGTACTGATCAAGCCGGGTTGCGGTGCCTGCGCCAACTGCGGCCCCGGCCAGTCGACGTCGGTTGACCAGGTGACCATCAGCGCGATCAATCGCAATTTCCCCGGTCGCTCGGGCCCCGGCAGCGTCTGGCTGGCCAGCCCCTACACCGTGGCCGCCAGCGCGGTGGCCGGCAGGATCACCACCTTTGCCGAGCTTCAGGCGACGCGGGCGGCTGGCGCGCCATAACTAGCCGCTGACAGTCACCAGCAGCGTATCGCTCAACCAGCGCGTGACCAGCGCTGCGCTGTCGATCCGCTGCGACGGGGGACGGCTCTCGGCGAATCGCGCCTGGGCGGCCAGCAAGGCCTCGCCCAGGCTGGCCCCGCCACTCAGGCAAGCCAATCCCGCCGCTTCGCAAGGCTCCAACTCCCGCACCTTCACCGCCCAGCCGAGGCGATAGACCAGCGTCGTCCGCTGTTGCACCTGCAAAGCCGGAAAGGCCTGGCCCGGCGTCACATGAGCCGTCCATAACGCCGCGCAGGGCCAGTTACCCTGCAACAGCGAACAGGCCGGGTGCAGGCTCAAGCGCTGGCCATCGAGCCGGCTGGCGCTCATTGCCGCCAACTCGGCGGCACCGAGTGCCACGGCGTCCGCCGCGAACGCCGCACACTGCACCGCCCACTCCAGCGCCGCCACGTCGGCAAAATACGGATAGGCATGAACGGCCGGGTAATCCGTGAGAAACGCCGCGAGCTGCGCGCCGAACATTTTCAGATCGCCCTCGCGCGAGGGATATCGCTGGCCATAGGCATGCGCGAGCGTGCGGAAAAACTCATCGCCGACCAACGTCTTGATCACCGGATAAGTCAGCGCCAGCGAGCGCTCCTGATGCTGCCAGAGCGCACTGCGGTAACGCGAAAAACGCTGCCGGTCATCGGCCCCGGTCGCATCGAACCAGCCCTGCGGCAGAGTGGACGGCTGATCCAGGCTCGCCACGAAATCGGCCTGCAGCGCCGCCAACTCTTCACGCGTCAATCGCCACCTCCGCCGCCAGCGCCCGAGCCATCTCGACCTGCCCCAGCAGCTCTTCGAGCGGCGGCAGGCGAGTGTCCCACTCGATCAGCACCGGCACCTGGCCAAACCGGCGCAATGCACTGCGATACAGCGCCCAGACCGGCTCGGCAACCGCACTGCCATGATCATCCACCAGCAAGCCCTGTTCGTGACTATGACCTGCGAGGTGCAACTCCCCCACGCAGCCAGCCGCAAGCGCGTGCATCGCCGCCAGCGCCGGTTCGCCATGATTGCATTGGTTGACATAAAGATTGTTCAGGTCCAGCAGCACCGCACTGCCGGTACGCGCCACCACCTCGGCGAGAAACTGCGTCTCACCCAGGGTGTCCCCCTGGTAGCGCAGGCTTGTAGAGACGTTCTCCAGCAACAGTGGCTGGCCGAGGACATCCTGCACCTGGCCGACACGCTCGCAGACCAGGCCCAGGGACGCTTCAGTCAGCGGCAGCGGTAGCAGGTCGTTGATGCAACGCCCTTCCACCGCGCCCCAGGTCAGATGTTCCGAAACAAGGAAGGGCCTGACGCGGGCTGCCAACTGGCGAATGCGCTCGACATGCGCCATGGAAAACCCATGTACCGAGCCGATACCCAGGCCCACCCCATGCAGGCTGATCGGATAGTGATGGGCCAGCCGTTGCAACACATGCAGGTCCCAGCCACCGGGCCCGAAATAGTTCTCGGTATGCACCTCAAGCCAGTCGACGGGCGGCAGAGTCTGCAGGAAGTCGGGGTAATGCGCGGCACGCAGGCCAACGCCGATCGGCGGTAACGGGCGCATCCGTGGCTCGTCGTGCTGTGGGTTCGGCCCATTATGCGGACAGGATCGATCTGCGCAACCACGTACCGGATGAAAACTGCGCCTCGCTCCTTGTAGGAGCAGGGCTTGCCCGCGAATACGCCAGTCGCCCCGCCACCGCCCCACGGCCAACCCCCACGCGCGCCCTCTGGCCCAAGCCTCCCGACCTGCCCACCCGCATTGCGAAAATGAACTTTTCGCAAAAACAGTGTCAATTTGATAGCGCTGCATAAGCGTCAAGAACTGTCGGTCCCAGCAGTGCCAGGCTGCCCCCTGGTCAATCATGGAAGTGTGTAATGAACGTCATCATTGCGACGCTGTGGATGCTCACCGATTACCTCCCTGCCGGCTCCCGTTGCCCGCGCGGCAATGGCCCGCGCGCCTACCGGCTGCTGTGCCGCAACAAGCGGTGAGCGCCATGGCGCGCTGCCGACACAGAGCCCCGCGCCCCTTCACTGGCACCCTGAACTCCTGAACGGACACGCGTCGGATCGGCATCCGTCACGGGAAAGGCATGCCCAAAAACAGCAGGCGAAAACCGCCCCACCCGAGTTCGCCAGAAACGCAGGACTCGGCAGGCGCTCGCCCCGCAATCGAGTCTGTCGTACCAGGTGTCCCACGCACCATGGAGAGCTACAACAGCGGATTACTCACTATTTTTGAGTAGAGATGAAATATGAAAAACCCCGAAAAGATTAGTGTTCACGAGACCTTCGATGGCTCCGTCCGGTACGCCGCGCCTGTGTACCAGCGATACTATGTCTGGGGAAACGAACCACTGCAGGCGCTACTGGAAGACATCGAAAATGCCGGGGACAAGGACCCGGAGCAGTTCATTGGCGCGACCGTCGTCCAGGACTTCGGCAAGAAAGGCGGCAGCCAGTCGCCCAACGAATACCTGATCATCGACGGGCAACAACGCCTGACCACCCTGTACCTGCTGATCTGTGGCCTGGTCTGGAGCTACCTCAAGGGCGGCCGTGACGAAGACGCGCTGACGCTGGCCCAAACCTACCTGTCCTTCAGCGCAGGCCGCCACGCCGGCATGCCGAAACTGTTGCCGACCGTGCAGGATCGTCGGCAACTGTTCGACCTGCTGCAGGACGAGATCACCTGCATCGAATGGAACTTCAAGGAAGAAAGCGTCGACGAGCACTCCACCCGGCGCGGCATTGCCGCGCAATGGGACAACATCAAGGCGCAGTTCACCGCGGACTTCTTCAGCGAAACCGGGCGCATCCTGAAAAGGAAGGTCGAGTATTTCCAGGAGCGGCTGCTCTCGAAGATCGTCTTCATCCAGGTAACCCTCGAAGCGTCCGACGATGCCAACACCGTGTTCTCCAAGCTGAACTACGAGGGGGTGAAGCTTTCCCTGTCGGACCTGGTGAGAAACGACATCCTCTCGCGCATTCCGGAGAAAAACCGCGATGGCCTGGACAAGCTCTACGAGACGGTCTGGAAGCCGTTCGAGAAGTCGTTCCCCGGCAACTCGTTCGACCAGTTCATCACCACCTACTCGTCGATCAAGTTCAACGGCGCGGTCTCCCGCTCGCGGGCCTTTCCCGCGTTGCAGAAAGCCTGGGCCGGCAGCGACCCGAGCCTGATCGTCGAGGAAATGAAGGCCTACGCCGACCTCTACTGCGCCCTGGTGAAATACAGCCCCATCAAGGGCATCAGCAAGGAAGTCGGCGAACGCATCCACCGCTACAGCCTGATGCCGAAAACCACCGTCACCTGGCCCTACATCATGGAATTGCTGAAGGCTCATCGCCAGGGCCAGGTCAGCAAGGCCAATACGCTGCTGTGCCTGTCCATCGTCGAGTCGCTGCTGGTGCGGCGCGCCGTGGTCGGCCTGGAACCGAATGGCCTGCATCACCTGTTCAAGGGCCTGTGGGAACGCGCCGGCGCGGAACCTTCGTGGTTGCGGGAGCGTATCGCCAACGCGGCCACTGGCTGCCCGGACGACCAGCACATCCGGGAAACCCTGAAGAGCGGCGACATGTATTCGCGCAAGATCACCAAGTACCTGCTGATTCAGAGCGAGCTGCACTACAACAAGGAGAACGGCTACGACAACGCCACGGATGACTTCACCATCGAACACATCCTGCCGCAGAGCCTGAATGCCAAATGGGCGACCTTCTTCACCAAGGAGGAACACAAGGCGCTGCTGCACACCATCGGCAACCTGGTGCCGCTGAGTGAACGGCAGAACGGGCGGATCAAGGACCAGGACTGGGCGAACAAGAAGACCCATATCCGGGGGTCGAACTGGAAGATCACCCAGAAGGTGGCGCTGGCGAGGAATTGGGACAAGACGCAGATTCAGCGGCGGGCGAAGCAGTTTGCGGATTGGGCGGTGGTGGAGTGGCCGGATGTGAGGTGACAGGTTGGGTCGACCGGGGCAGTCCGTATTTTCGAGAACCGCGCCAACTGCGCCAACGTAAGTGGCGCAGTTCTACAAACTGCGCCATGCGCCTCTAGGAAGCATCACGCATGATGAGATCGACGATCTGCCTGATCGTGGTGATGGCGTCCCAATCCTTCTGAGAGGCCTGCAGCCGGAACTGCCATTGCACCTGCATGACAAAGCAACTCAGGTCGTCATCGATGATCTTGAAATCATGAATGAAATCGGTTTGCTCGGTGACTTCATGCCGCTCAATAAAACCGATGATGTCGACGAATAGCTGAATGACCTGTTCGGTCACTTCATCTCGATTGTGCTTGCTTGCCATTCCTAGCCTCGTAGGCGCACAGGCCGATACTGACCAGGTCGAAGACCGCCAGGCCCGCTGCGACAAAGGGGATGCCGCGACCTATGATGCCGAATACGCGAACAGTACCGAAAGTCGCTTTAGCCATTCTGGCCGCAGTGGGTTGCCTGATCAAAGTTCTTGGAAAGAATTTCCAACCTATGTAGCTCGCCAGGTTGGTGGTTTTACTTGAGCCGGAGTGAACCCAGGCGCCCACTGCCGTTTTGTTGATAGGGATGCCCGCCATGCCGGAGAGAACGGCGGCGGCTGTCAGCCCATAATGCTCCTGGGTGCAGGCCCACAGGTTATCGAGAGTTGTATCCGGAAGGGTGACGGGACTGCTGGATGCCCTCACCACTTCGTAGCCGTCGGGGCGCTGGGTATCTGGCGGTGTAGCCAAAAGCATCACGGCAGAGCAGCTCATCATTGAGCTATTGATTTCGAACGCCAGGCGCGTAGACGGTCCCAGGTTGATGTTATGCCGCTTTAGCTCCCATGAACCTTGAGTGATTGCGCTGAATAAATCCGTTTCTTGCATGATGAAGTTTCCCAGCATCAGAGACTTGGTTTCCGATGCTAGCGGAGTCGAGCTCATGGAATATCGACGACCAGTCGAACCGGACACGGCTGACGGCACATAAGGAGGCCACCTACATTTCAACCGGCGGTCCGGGTGGCCAGCAAATTAGAGAGCCCTAAAGAACGGCGACATGTATTCCCGTAGTCGCCCGTATTCTCGAAAACCGCGCCAACAGCGCCAACATAACTGGCGCAGTTCTACAAACCGCGCCAAAACTGCGCCACTCTCCTCACCCGCTCACCTGTAGGGGCTGGTGATGCAGCGATCCAACTTGCTCGTAAAGAGGATGTTGCATTTCGTCGGTAGTTATTGGCAACTACCGACGAAATGCAACATCATGAGGTATGGAAACGTCCCATCAGCATATTCTGGATCTCGCCACCCGGCGCGGCCTGATACGCCCACGTGATCTCGCGGAGTGTGGGCTGCCCAGTGTCGCTCTCACGCGTCTGGTTCGGCAGGGGCTACTGACCCGCGTGGGCCGTGGCCTGTACGCCCGGCCTGATCGCACCGTGTCCGAACATGGGGCGCTGGCCGAGGTCGCGCGCAAACATCCGCAAGGCATCATCTGCCTGCTATCAGCGCTGCGCGTGCACGATCTCACCACGCAGTCGCCGTTCGAAGTCTGGCTCGCCATTCCCAACAAGGCCCGTGCACCGAAGATGGATTATCCACCGCTACGGATCGTGCGCTTCTCCGGCGCCGCATTGACCGATGGCATCGAAGACCATCAGGTCGATGGCGTAACCGTGCGCGTGACCAACGTCGCCCGGACGGTGGCCGACTGCTTCAAGTTTCGCAACAAGATCGGCCTCGATGTGGCCCTGGAAGCGCTGCAGGAGGCTTGGCGAGCCAAGCGGGCCAGCATGGATGAACTCTGGCGTTATGCAAACCTGTGCCGTGTGGCCAACGTCATGCGCCCCTACATGGAGAGTCTGTCATGACGGAACGAAACATCGCGGCCTCGGTGCGAGCTCGTCTGCTCAACCGCGCGCGCGAGACCAAGCAGGATTTCAACCTGGTCCTCACACGCTATGCCATTGAGCGTCTGCTGTACCGGATCAGCATTTCGAAACACGCGGATCAATTCCTGCTCAAAGGCGCGCTGCTGTTTGACCTGTGGTTCGACATCCCGCACCGCCCGACGAGAGACGCTGACTTCCTGGGATTTGGCTCAGCGCAATTGCCGCACATCGAAGGCCTCTTCAAGGAACTCTGCGCAATCGAAACCAACGATGGCGTGACCTTTCAGCCCGACACCGTGCACGCTGCCGAGATCCGCAAAGAGGCGAACTATGCCGGTGTGCGCGTCATGCTCCGCAGCGTGATCGATGGCGCGCGCTGCCTGATTCAGATCGATATCGGGTTTGGCGATGCCGTGACGCCAGGGCCGGAGGAAGTCGAGTACCCGGTCATGCTCTCAGAGTTCGAGGCACCCAAATTGCGCGTCTATCCCCGCTACACGGTCGTCGCCGAAAAATTCGAGGCGCTATCGACGCTCGGTATCGCCAACAGTCGCATGAAGGACTATTTCGACTTGTGGATTCTGGCGCGGCACACGGAATTTGACGGAGACATCCTCCGCCAAGCTATTCAAGCAACATTCGAACGTCGCAAGACCGCACTGAGTGGGCACGCCCCCTTGGGGCTCACGCATGCGTTTGCGCAAGATCCGCAGAAACAAACGCAGTGGCAGGCATTCCTGAGAAAGAACCGACTGGAAGCGCTGGCGTTGAACGACGTCATTGCAGAGCTGGTCACCTTCATGTTTCCGGTCATAGAGGCGGCCAGTGCCAACGCGATATTTCCGGCTCGTTGGCAGGCTGGCGGTCCGTGGTTACCCGTGAAGGCTGGTTGATGTTCAGCGCGAAAATAAATTCGTCCCCGTTTTCCCCGTATCCCGTTTTCCGTACGTCCCCGTTTTCCGCCTGGCGCTTCCTAGGGAACAGGTCGTGACAGCCTCTGGTTTTCGAAAACCGCGCCAACTGCGCCAACCTAACTGGCGCAGTTCCAAAAACTGCGCCAAAATCGCGCCATCCCCCTCTCAAACTGCGCCAACACAGCCATGCCATCCAGCACCGAACTACTGAGCAGCATTCAGGCATCCACCCATGGATTGACCTTGGCCGAGCTACTTGCGCAGCACGACGGCATTGCCAGGCGCAGCGCCCAGCGCCTGATCGCGAAGCTCATCGAGAGCGGCCAAATCACTGCACAAGGTGAAGGTAGGGCCCGACGCTATTTCAGCGCTGGCGCCGCGGCAGCCAGTACGGAGCCACTGAACGCGCCAAGCGATGTTTTCCCAAGCGCGATTCCTCTCTCCGCCGACAGCCAGGAAGTGCTTGCCTACATCAACCTACCCCCGCAAGCGCGCAAGCCCGTGGGCTACCAGCGTGAATTTCTCGACGACTACCAACCCAATGCGACCTGGTACTTGCCCGAGCCGCTACGCCGCCAATTGCACAAGATGGGCAAAACCGCCGATATCAACGAGCCGGCCGGCACCTACAGCCGCGCCATTCTGAATCGGCTGCTGATCGACTTGTCATGGGCATCGAGCCACTTGGAGGGCAACACCTACTCACGTCTCGATACGCGTGAACTCATTGAGCATGGCAAAACGGCGCAGGGCAAGGCGGCCATCGAAACCCAGATGATCCTGAACCATAAGACGGCCATCGAACTGCTGGTCGCCAATATCGACAGTGCCGAGTTCAACCGCTACACCGTAATGAACCTGCACAGTGCCCTGGCGGAAAACCTGCTGCCCAACCCTTCGGACGAGGGGCGGATTCGGCAACATGCCGTCGATATCGGCCAAAGTGTCTACCGCCCGCTGTCTACCCCCCAGCAAATCGAAGATGCCCTGGATGTATTGCTGAGCAAGGCCAACCAGATTCGCGACCCGTTCGAACAATCCTTTTTCATCATGGTGCACCTGCCCTACCTGCAGCCCTTCGCCGACATCAACAAACGCACCTCCCGCCTGGCCGCGAACCTGCCGCTGTTCCGCGCCAACCTGTGCCCGCTGACCTTTCTGGATGTACCGGAGCAGGCCTACAGCCGGGCCACACTTGGCGTGTATGAAATGACCCGAGTGGAGTTGCTGCGAGACCTCTATGTCTGGGCATATGAGCGCTCGACGCAGGAATACCTGGCTATCAAGCAGGATTTGGCCGAGCCGGACCCTTTGCGATTGGCGTGGCGCGATCTCATCAAGCAGGCTATCCGTGAGGTCATCCAACAGCCCGAACTTGATCCGCTCAGCGTGATTCAGCAAGTTGTGAGCGATAGCGTTCCAGAGCCCGAACAGGCCGACGTCAGGGCTTTGCTGATTGAGGAACTACGGCGGCTGCATGAGGGGATGTTGGCGCGTTATGGCTTGCGGCCGTCTGAGTTCGCCGCTTGGAAAGCGAAGCATGGGCATTGAGGGGTACTAACGTCGCCCCTTGCAAATAACTACTAGCCCCTAGTGCCTGCAGTGAGCAAAAGTCCGTCAGTCGACAGTGTTGAAATGCGTTTATCTAGGAATGCCAACACTTTGTAGAGATTCTGCAGACCTTGGGCCGAGAATATTTCCACCGATGTATCCGCCCTGTAGAAGTACTCTGCCAAGATCAGGCCATACTGAGCCTTGGTGGGTAGCGAGCTCAAGCCCAAGCTGTTCTGAGCGATCTCCAGGCTGTCTTGCCCCACAAGCGCCTCCAGCGCCATTCCTTCGAATGAGGCATCGACGTCTGCCAGGGTAATCACGACCTGGTTAGGCAAGATCCATTCCTGCCGGTAGCGATCCCTGGCTTTTCGCCCTTCTTTATCGTCGTCGAGCAGAACGATGAATTTCTCGCCGCGCCCCATGAGTAAGCTGATCAGGTTTCCTGATGCGCTTGAGCCGACACCTGGAATCAAGTTGAACCCCAGCTTGCCTCCAGTCTGCAATGCTGCTGCTTTGAGCGAGTAGTAATCCGAGATCCCTTCCAGGATCACGCAAGGCGAAGTCCCTACAATTTCAGGAACGACATATTGCAGGCGATCAATCACTGGCTGGAAATAGTGTGTGCGGCTAGGGAAGGAGTTCAGGTACTGCTTGTACTTTATTGCGTTAACTTCGGCAGGCGTGAAGTCGAGATCATAGTCTTCATCACCCTGGCCAGCCGGACGGTTCTCGATGATGTAAGCCCCAGATAGCCACTTCGGGTTAACCATGTGGTGGCTATGAGTTGAGTAAATGATCTTGTCGCCGCTGGCTGCCATTTTCTCGAAGTAACCCAGCAGCTCTGCCTGAGCACGGGAATGCAGGTTTGCGGCAGGCTCGTCAAAGACGTAGATTTTATGCTGATTTTCACGTTCGAGCTTAAAGCCCGTGAGCAGCAAGAATGTGAAAAACCATCTGAAACCAATCGATCGCTCGGCGATCTTGTAAGTCGTATCGCGGTTGCTAACAACAAATGAAACGACAGCAGTGGGGTTATCAGCGCCGGCAACTGTCCACTTGAGGTCTACCCTTTTTGCTGTGGCATTGCGCGAAAGAACACGCCGCCAACGACCAATCACCTCAGCAGAGAGTGCGTTGGAGACCTGTTGAAAGACACTATCAATCAGGCCTTTTTCTGTGCTTCGCTGAAATCTCTCGTACCAACCATCACCGTTAGCAGCCCGGTACGCTTCTATAGGCCTGTTCACATCCCTGTCAACATCGTAGCCAGCGAACTTTATGATGCGCTCAACAATCTCCCGATAATGCCTCTTCTCATACCCCTCATAATCATGAGACGCGAGAGGTATTTGCTCAGGCACATTGATCAGAAACGTTGGAAAGTAAGCGACTTTGGGTATCGTAGCCTCGATCAAATCAGCCGTGCTCTTCCACAGATTTTCGTCTTCATCATCCGGCTGGGCGTAAACCTCAAACTCCCCTTCCCCACACGGCCTGACCCTTAAGTCGAACCCTAGGCTAGCAATCCTTGACTTCGGTATGCTGTTTTCAAAACTGAACTCCCTTGCAATCTTGAAGGGCTTCGCTAAAGCCTCAGTGTCTACGTCCAATCCGGTACGACTCGCCAGCGCCTTGATTAACTCCAGATCATGTGCTTCGAGCTGAACGGTTGCAGCAATCGATACCGTATTGGTAAACGCGCCTTTCTTACTGGCGGGGATGAAGGTGAACTGATCTTTGTTTTCAGGGCTGAAGAAGTAAAGCCTTGAGACCGATCGATCGCTGCTCACAAATTGTGATATAGCTTCCAATATCGTGGTCTTACCACTTTCATTAAGTCCAATGAGTGTCACGACTGGGTTATCCAGTCGTCCTGTCAGCTCAATTCGTGTACTTACAATCCCTTTGTAATTCTTTATCTCAAAATCGAGGATTTTCGACATCAGCGCACACGACCTTGTGTAGACACGAATTGGAGCACAGCCAAGGGCTAAATCTGGCCGGTTTGAACCCTGTCAATCATGCCCTGCCGCTAGGAAGCGACCTACTGGCAAATTGGATCCGACAGGGGTAGAGTGCTGGCACTCTAGCATCAAGCCAACCGCTGTCAACTGGCCTTGATTTGACGCCAGGCCACCGTTGCGTTGGTTCACATAGGGAAGATGGGGAACGTAATGTCAGGTTCTGACGGAAAGCTTTTTAGAGATTACACAGCCGGTGCTCCGACCGAGACTGCCTGCGATACGCTGTACCTGCAGACCCAGCTTGCTTCTCCAAAGCCCGAGGTCGTGAGCGAGATCGAAGTCGGAGACACGCTTGGAATTGGTCTTGGTGAAATAGAGGGAAGCGTCGTCGCCTGCGCATATTGGAACAGGCATATTGCCGGAGGTATTGCATCTCCTAAAGTTATTAGGCTGATCGCCTGCATCCAAAGCGGCACGAACTATTCAGCAATAGTTACGGCAAAAATGGGCGCTCAGATCTCTATCAAAATCTCGCCGATTAAGGAGGATTGATTTTGATCAAACTGACTGGCGGTGTGTATTACGAGCAGTGCATGTGTCCTATATGGCAAGAGCTGTTTGGCTCCGGAGGTCGAGCTGCCACGGCGATTGCGCGCCTTGGAGGGCAAGTGACCCTGGACACATATGCCGACAGCACGGCAGAGGCCATTCTTCGCCAAAGAGCTGTGCTGGAAGGGTTTGCCGTTGCAACCCATGCAATCGACCAGAGCCTGCACTTCCGGTATACCCATGGCCTTGCCAAGCCTTCTATCCACCCGGCGCCGGAGACGCCTTCGGCGAGTCTTCGAATCACCGCCGAGAATGTGGTCCGCTTCGGACTGCTCGAAGGTGATTGCGTCGTCGATGCCCGCAGTGCCGTTTACGACCCGCAGAGCTCCCGACACCCTGTGCCCTTTCACGAGAATGGCTCCAAGGCTGAGCGGCTTGCTCTTGTCCTGAACAGGAGTGAAGCCGAAGCGCTGTATGGCAGTGACGAGCTGAGCGCAGCGGATTTGGCTCGTGTGCTATCGAAGTCGCAGAACGCCGAGGTCGTCATCATCAAGATGGGCCCTGCCGGCGCTATGCTGTTCCATGAAGGCCAATCGCATCACATTCCCTCCTTCGTGACGCCGCAGGTGTGGAAGATCGGCTCAGGCGATGTGTTCGTCGCGAGCTTCGCGCACTTCTGGCTCGAGGAGGGGCTTGCGCCACTCAAGGCAGCCATGCAGGCCTCATATGCCACGGCGTACTACTGCGAGACGAAGGGCTTTGTCTCCAGAGCAGAGCTGGACACCTATCACCCCGTCGCCGCAGGCCTGCCGAAGAAATCCAGAACTGGCAAGCCTCCACTGGTCTACCTCTCCGGCCCATTCTTTTCGCTGGCACAGCTCTGGCTCATCGAGGAGACCCGCGCCCGGCTTTTGGATATGGGGTTGAACGTGTTTTCCCCCGTCCATGACGTTGGCCATGGGTCTGCGGATGAAGTAGTGCAGAAGGATCTCGATGCGATCCACGAATGTGACCTCATGCTCGCGATTGGAGACGGCCTCGACGCCGGGACAATCTACGAGATTGGCTACGCACGCGCACTCAAGAAGCCCGTCATCATGTACGTTGAGAATGAGTCGGAAGAGGATCAGAAGATGATGGCCGGCTCCGGATGCACGCTAACCGAAGACTTCGTCACCGCCATTTACCAAACCGCCTGGAGGGCAGCCGAGCTATGAAGCGCGCCCTTCTTTTATCAGGTGGTATGGATTCGCTCGCGGTGGCCTGGTGGCTACGTCCTGAAGTCGGCATCACGCTGAACTATGGCCAGCTCGCCGCTGAGGCAGAGATCTGCGCCTCAAAGGCCATCTGCGAGCAGCTCCAGATTGAGCACCATGTCATTTCCATCGACTGCCGATCGGTCGGCTCCGGCGACATGGCCGGAGGCCAGGCTGATGCCCATGCTCCTGCAAGTGACTGGTGGCCGTACCGGAACCAGATGCTCGTCACCCTGGCGGCCATGAAAGCCATCAGCCTCGGCGTGAACAAGCTCTACTTGGGCACCGTGAAGTCCGATGGCTCCCACCGAGACGGCACTCCGGAGTTCATCGCGGCCATCAATCAGTTGATGGTCATCCAGGAAGGTGAGATGACCGTTGAGGCGCCTGCAATCGAGTTGAGCACCAGTGAGCTGGTGAGAACTGCCGGCGTTGCATCGTCCATGCTGGCCTGGGCTCACAGCTGCCACAAATCGAACGTCCCGTGCGGCAACTGCCGAGGCTGCAACAAGTACTTCGAGGTCTGGCACGAGATCGAACATGGATTGGATCAACCTCGGTAGCCCCACGGTAAGAGTGGAGCCTGGCCACTATCAGCCCTTCATCTGGCCTGATGGAGCATTCCACGCTCTGCCCGAGGTCGAGGATACCGGCGACGAGGGCATCCTCAACCTTCTCGATCACAGGCGCACCAGGCGAACATTCAGTTCCTTGAGTGAACGCCAACTGGGCCAGTTGCTCTGGCGCTGTGCACGAACACAAGCCATTGCCGAGTCGGACTATGGCTTCGACCTCGAATTACGACCGGCGCCATCTGCCGGCGCCATTCACCCTATCCATATCCTGGTTCACCTTCCAGGCGCATCGAACTGGCGCCGCTACGATAGTCGCCGACACGGCCTTGTCGATTTGCCAGAATCAACGGAGGCCTTCGCAGGATTGGAAGAGCAGTGCCATGACGCCCTGCCCACAGAGCAAGCAACGCGTTTGCTCCTGGTGGCTGAGCCCGGTAAAACGTGTGCCAAGTACCAGCACGGTGAAAGCCTAATATGGCGAGACGCCGGAGCACTCCTGGCGGTCATGGCCGTGATTGCTGAAGCCTTGGACTACTCGTTTTGCCCGCTGGGGGTTACGGGTGAACCGTGGGCTGGTCGACTCGCACCTGCAGGCGTGCTCACTGGGGTGGGCGTTGCGCTCGTTGGTGGGCCGACGCCGAAGCGCTAGGCGGCCTTCAAGCCCGCTTGGTTCAGCAGACCGTGGACAATGGTAGGTGCCGACATCATTTGGTACCACATCAGGGCGTCGAGCTTGGATGGCCGAACGTCAATAGCTTTGCTCAGCGCAAGAAACTCAGCTTCGAGCTGCAGATAGTGGCGCTCCACGGTGAGGCCGGGGGAGAAAAAGCCAGCCAACGCCCCTGCGCGCAGGATGTGGATGTCCAGGATGGCGACATCATCAGCGTCCAACCAGTTGCGAGCAACCCACGAGGCGGTCTTGTAGCCAATTCCTGGCAGTACCAGCAGCCAGTCCCGAAGGGCTCTCCCGGAATGAAGAGGAACACCCCCTGCGGCCAGGGCTGCAAGCGCTGTATGAAGGTAACGCGCCTTCTGCTTGGCGAAGCGGTAGCGCACTGAACGGCTACCGATTTTTAGCGGAATGGTCAGCCACTCTTGCAACTGCGCCTCACTGGGCACTTCAAAGTCAAAGGCACCAAGGTTTCTCAGGTGGGCGAAAGCCGCCAGTCCGACGTTCGCCGGAATGCCATGGCCACCCAGCAGACACGCCCCGACTTCTTCAGCCAGCGTGGCGCCCAGTTTGTAGTTGAGCGGTTCGGGTTCCTGCTCGTTTGCCCAAACCTGATACGCCCAGTACGCAGGGGTCGGGAATGCCTCGATCAAGCCCCATGAAACACCAGGGAGTACTTCGCTCATGGCATCAGGGAACTCGCGGCTGTAGATCTTGGACTCTACGAAGACAACACCGTTTTGCATTACCGGGCCTCCTGAACGGAGCCATAGGTCTGCGTGATCCAGCGTAGGAAGTCGCTGCGCTCTAACGGATCCATCGCAGTAACACGATCGCGGAGCCGGGATTGGCGCCGGGCAATAGTCTGCCGATCGCGGAACGTGTCACCTAAGTAACGACTGTCGTGAAGTTCTACTGGGGCAGCGTAGTTCATCCAGACGCATTCCTCCCTGACATCAGTGTGCGTCTTCGCCATAAACGTCACCTTCCTCCATCCTTGGAGCGTTTCGTTGTACAAGGCACTGTCGTAACCGGAAATCATAACCTTGCACGGGATGCCGCACAGCGTGCGTAGCAGTTGCTCATGCTGGGACTGGTCATATTCGTAGCGGTAGATCTTGGCGCGACGACGCGTCTGTGTGACATACGGAGGATCAGCATAGATCAGCTCGCTACCGTCGTATGAAAAGCTGCTCAGGTAGTTCGAAGCATCGCCCTGGATGAGCTCAAGGCCCACCACTTGGTGATCCGCCCAGGCATCATGAACGGCGGGATCTACGTCCACACCGATGTTTCGGGCAGCAGGTTTCTTGTGGCGCAGGACAGCGCCCGCCCCCAAGTGCGTCTCGATGTAGGTCTGATGCGGAGGCATCAGGTTGATCAAGCGCTGATAGCACTTGCCTTTCCCGCCTGGATATCTCATGCACCCATCATCGTCAAAAGTGACGATGATGTCAATGAAGGCTACCGACCAGAAAACTCTAAGAGTGGCGTGAATGCGGAAATGGGGACGTGCGGAAATGGGGACAAATTTATTTCTCCATTTCCAGACTTGCTCAAGCAGGTCATGCTGAAACAAACCAAACAATCTCCCTCATACATCAAAGAAATGTCGTACGCACTTCCTCCTATCGACTGTAGGAAGTATGGTGTCGAGCACCCGTAATAAAAGGCAAAACACTGGCCCTTTCGCCCTTGCCTGCTCAATACCACAGGACACCTCCGTGACCATCCCAACCGCCGAGTCTACCCAGCTAGTCGACACCACCCGGCTCGCTCAAGCCCTCGAAAAATTCGCCAGCGACCGTAACTGGGCCCAGTTCCACTCCCCCAAGAACCTGGTCATGGCCCTGAGCGGCGAGGTCGGGGAATTGACCGAAATTTTCCAGTGGCTCACCGAAGACGCGTCCAAGGCCGCCGCCCGCACGCCCGAAACCGCCCAGGCAGTCGAAGAAGAGCTGGCTGACGTGCTCATGTATCTGGTGCGCCTGGCCTCGGTGCTTGGCGTCGATCTGAACGCCGCGGCCCAACGCAAGCTGCAACTCAACGGCGAGAAGTACCCGGTCGAGAAGGCTCGGAACAGCGCAAAGAAATACGACCAACTCTGATTGCCTGGCTCCAGTAAGGAAGAAGGACCTTGATCGTTTACGAAGCGACCAAACAACAGTTTCAGAAAGACAACGATAACGACGACATCGAGGACGTGATCCTCCGTAGTTTCGAGTCAGCCACCGGCCGGATCGTCGCAGCCGCAGAAATGAACGCCTGGAAGAACTCTCTCGGGGCCATGTCACGGGTGTTGCGCGACGAAGAAATTCCCAATGACATCGGCGTGGCCATTGAGCTGCACATCCCGCAGACCTCCAAGCGTATCGACATCACCCTGACCGGCATGGATGCCAGCGGCAAGCAAAACGTGGTGCTGGTGGAACTGAAACAATGGGCTGAAGCCAGTGCCACATCCAAGGACGCCATTGTCAAAACCCTCCTAGGTCGCAGGATCCGGGAAACCGTACATCCGTCCTATCAGGCGTGGTCGTATGCCTCGCTGCTGGAAGGATTCAACGAGGCTGTGTATTCCGGCGGCATCCAAGTGCATGCCTGCGCCTATCTGCATAACTACATGCCAGATAACGTCATCGACGGACCGCAATACCAGGCATACATCAGCAAGGCCCCGCTATTCATGAAAGGCAAAGATGAGCTGGCCCGCATGCGGACGTTCATCAAGCAGCACATCGCCAAAGGCGATGAAAAGCGCGTGCTGCATGAACTGATGGCGAGCCCCATCCGCCCTTCGAAAGCGCTAGCTGACTCGCTGGTAAAACTACTGAAGAAGCAGACTGAGTTCGTTCTTATCGACGACCAGAAAGAAATCCATGAAAACTGCATAGCCGCCGCAACAGGCGCTTCGACGGAGCGCCCGAAAGTGGTGATCATCGAGGGCGGGCCGGGTACCGGTAAATCCGTAGTGGCACTCAATCTGCTGGTCAACCTCACCAGTCGCGGGCTGGTGGGCAAGTACGTATCGAAGAACTCCGCCCCTCGACAGGTGTACGAAAGCAAGCTGACCGGCGCCCTGCCCCGCAGCCATTTTTCGCAGTTGTTTACCGGCTCCGGCTCGTTCATGGAGTCATCCACCAGCGCATTCGATTTCCTGGTGGTGGACGAAGCCCATCGCCTGACCGAGAAAAGCGATCTCTACGGCCAGAAAGGCGATAACCAGATCAAGGAACTGATCAATGCCGCGAACTGCACGATCTTCTTTATCGACGAGGACCAACGCGTCACGCTGAAAGATATCGGCAATCGCGAAGCGATCCGCACTTTTGCCAAGGCTCGCGGTGCCGAGGTCGAGGAATACGTTCTCACCTCGCAATTCCGTTGCAGTGGATCGGATGGTTACCTGGCCTGGCTCGACAATGCACTCCAAGTGCGAGAAACAGCAAACCGGCATCTCGACACCGAGGAATACGAGTTCAAGGTATTCGACACGCCGCAAGCCATGCATGCCGCGATCCAGAGCAAGAACGGCAACAACAAGGCTCGCGTTGTTGCCGGCTACTGTTGGCCCTGGAACAGCAAGAAACGGGCAACCGAAGACGATATCGTCATTGGTGAGCACTACCGTCGTCAGTGGAACCTGGAAGAAGACGAGAAACGCTGGATCATCGCGCAGAACTCTGTCGAACAGGTGGGTTGCATCCACACCTGTCAGGGCCTGGAAGTGGACTACATCGGCGTGATCATCGGTCCCGATCTGATCATTCGAAACGGCAATGTGGTGACGGTCCCGGAGCAACGTGACAAGAACGATCGCTCGGTCTTCGGCTACAAAAAGCTCATGAAAGCCGAGCCGGAAAAGATGCGGCAGCTACTCGACCTGATCATCAAGAATACCTACAGGACCCTGATGACCCGCGGAATGAAGGGTTGTTACCTGTACTGCACAGATGAGGAAACGGCCCAGTACTTCCGCGAACGCTTACTCGTGCGCGAGGCAAACGTTCCCGCTCTTTCCGAGCAACTATTGGCCTAGTGCAATAGCTCTCATTGGGCCGCTTGGGCCCAATGATTTCTTCCCTCAATCATAAACGAAAATTCGTACGTACTTCCTCATATTGTCTGTAGGAAGTATGGTGTCGAGCATCTGGAATAAAGGCGAAATAGTGGCCACCACCTTCTCGCCTGCTCAACACCACAGGAATCTTCGTGACCATTGCTGCCGCCTCCCTCCCTGTCGAAACCATTCGCCTCGTCCTTGAGCAATTAACCAGCAACCCTGACTGGCCCCGAACTTGTGCCCCTGGCGCTGCTTTGGCGCTGGTTAATGACTTCGACATGGGGTTTTGAAAATGGCGGCTCTTGCGACCCTAAAGATCGAAGACTTCTGCTCGAAAGCAGCAAAGCCGGAGTTCATCGAAAGTCTGTGCACGGACTTCGCCCTGACGTTTCCCGATTCGGAACTATCAGAATCCGAAATCCGCTCCTGGAGGAACTCCCTCCCTGAGCTCGCCAAGTTGCTCCAGCAACAGCAACCGCCACTCCAGGGGCATATCCTGATCGAGTACCCGATGCCGATTGGCTCTGAACGTGCCGATTGCATCCTGGTAGGCGAGAGCGAAGCGGGTCCGGAAATCATCGTCATTGAGTTGAAGCAATGGACACAAGGTTCCGTCACATTGCACGGCAAACACGGCGTCACCTGGCTGAAGATTGCCGCCACCGATCCTTACACAAGCAAACACCCCTGTGAGCAAGTGAATATCTACCGATCGGCGCTGGAGCATGCGCTCAACTTCGGAAACTTCAAGCCCATCATCAACACACTGGTTTTTCTTCATAACTATCAGGAAAAACCGAAAGAGGAAGTGTTGCGTGCCAGTGAGTTCAGCTCACATGTCAGCAGTTCCTTGCTCCGCTCTCTAAACCATGGAGAACAGGATGCAGCACTGCTGCTATCCCGGCTTAAGCGCCCTACACAAGCGCTTTCGCACCTGACCTCGCCACAGAGAAAGTACTCGGACGCGTTCATCCTGAATTTCAGCGAAAAACTCAATTGCAGTGACCTCTTCAAGGCAACTGATCAACAAACGCATGCTTTCCAAAGGATTGCGCCACTGGTGCAACAGGTTCAGACGAACACTTGCGTCATCATCCACGGATTGGTCGGCACCGGAAAAACCGTTCTCGCCATGAAGCTTGTGCAGCACCTCATGAAGCTGGGCAAGAATCCGAAGTATTACGTCAAGTCAGCCGCTATCGGCCAGTGCATAAAAGGCTTGGACTTCGCGGTAAATGGCAGGGCGATCACTCCTTATCTGGTCGTCGATGAAGCCCATCGCCTGACAAAAGCAACAGCCGCCGGCTTGATGGACAACAAGCACCTCATTGTCTTTTTCATCGATGATTCTCAATGGATCAGTCCAGATGAGAACTGCCGCAGCGATGACATCCAGCAAATGGCCCATGCACGTGGTTACCACGTGATAACCCATGTACTGGACGAGCAGTTGAGATGTCGTGGCGCCAACAGCTATGTGGATTGGGTCTACGATCTGGTATTCGGAGCAGCAACCCAGGCGTATTCATCAGTGCCGGAATTTTCAGTGCAGGTGGCTGAATCCCCCCAAGCCATGGAGGACCACCTGAGAGAGCAGGCTCAAGGCAATGCATCAGGCCGAATCGTGGCGGGTTACTGCTGGCACTGGCAGACGGAGCGCACTCCTGGGGTAGGCACAGACATCCATATTGGGCCATGGCAGGCTCGCTGGAACCAGAAAATGGCATTCAAGGAGTGGAATCAACTCGTCGGATACCATGAAGAAGTGGGTGCCATTTATACGGTACAAGGGTTTGAGTATGACTATGTGGGAGTCATTCTTGGGCCGGACATCGTCCTGAGAAATGGTCGAATCGAAATTGACCCAAGCCGCAATGCGGACAAGAGACTGAGCAATATGCGAACAGATCCAGCCGTACGCGAACAAGTCATTCGCAATATTTATTACGTACTTCTCACAAGGGCTCGTCGAGGGGTTGTTCTATACGCGATCGATCCGGCGCTGCAGCAGTTTCTGTTCACAAACATCAACAGCGAAAGTTAAAAGTCACTGACATCCTCTCTATGACGGTTGCAACGAAGAAGCCGCCCTACTGAGGCGGCCTCATGCTTGTGTTGATCAATCAAACATCCAGCGACGGCGGCGAACCTTCAAGCAATGCATCCACCACAGCCTTCGCCACCTCCACCGAATGCAACATCCCCCAGAACAACGTCCGCTCCACCGGGTTCTCATGCAGGCTGATTTCATCCCCATTCAGCTCAGCAACCTCCAGCAATTTCGACACATAGCTCAACGCATCATGAGCCGTGACACCAGGCTGGATAGCAAAAATCGGGGGACAAAGCGGGTCAGCGTGATTGACAGTTTTGGAAAGGGTCAAAGCGAGGGTATCAAGCAATCGGGCAGCATCTGGCCGCGCGGACTTCACAAGATCATCGGAAACAGGCGGTGGATCAGGAGTGATTTTCTTCACCATGGTAGATCTCCAAAATCATTTAGGGGATCACCACACTGGCTGCGAAACCAAGGGTGGCGAACTGTACGCAGGTTCGCAGACCGGTGATCTTGGAAACCGGCAGGCATAAGCCTCCTGCGCACAGCCCGCCATAACGCTGGCAAAGAAAAGCCGCTTACGCGGCACTGTGCGCCAAGACACTACACGGGCTGCGAAACCCATATCGCTGAATTTGCAGCGACATCGAGAATGTAGGCACGGTCATTGGCGCACACAACATTCTCCCACGCCTAAATCACGTAGGAAAAGTAAGTTCATTTTGAAAGCTATTTCTACTCATTACGAGACACCATCGAGCCATAGGTGAGAAGGGAAAAACCTCTCACCTACCCGCTCGAAAACGCCGACATCAGCCGGGGTAAAAATCGGAGAAAGTCCTCACCCCACCTTCTCCCCCACCAACCTCTCCAAACTGATCTCCCGCATCCGAAACTTCTGCACCTTCCCCGTCACCGTCATCGGAAACGCCTCCACGAACAGGAAGTGCCTGGGCACCTTGAAGTGCGCAATCTTCCCCTTGCAGAACGCCTTCAACTCTTCATCACCCGCACTATGTCCCGGATGACACTTCACCCACGCCACAATCTCCTCGCCATACCGCTCATCCGGTATCCCGATCACCTGCACGTCCGCCACCGCTGGGTGCCTGAACAGAAACTCCTCGATCTCCCGCGGATACACGTTCTCGCCACCCCGAATGATCATGTCCTTGTTGCGTCCGACGATGCTCACGTAGCCGGCCTCGTCCATCACCGCCAGGTCGCCGGTGTGCATCCAACGCGCGCCGTCGAGGGCTTCGGCGGTCGCTTCGGGGTTGTTCCAATAGCCGAGCATCACGCTGTAGCCACGGGTGCACAGTTCACCGATCTGCCCGCGCGGCACGATGCGCCCGGCTTCGTCGATGATCTTGCTCTCCAGGTGTGGCTGGGTACGGCCGACGCTGGCCACGCGGCACTCCAGGTCATCGTCTGCGGCGGTCTGGGTCGACACCGGGCTGGTCTCGGTCATGCCGTAGGCAATCTGCACCTCGGCCATGTGCATCTCGCCGATCACCCGTTTCATCACTTCGATCGGGCAGGTGGCGCCGGCCATGATGCCGCTGCGCAGGGTCGACAGGTCGAACTCGGCGCGGCGCGGGTGATCCAGTTCGGCGATGAACATGGTCGGCACGCCATACAGCACCGTGGCACGCTCCTCGGCCACGGCCTGCAGGGCGGTCAGCGGGTCGAAGGCGTCGCCCGGATAGATCATGGTGCTGCCGTGGGTCAGACAGCCGAGGTTGCCCATCACCATGCCGAAGCAGTGGTACAGCGGCACCGGGATGACCAGGCGGTCCTGCTCGGTCAGGCCCAGGCTTTCGCCGACCATGTAGCCGTTGTTGAGGATGTTGTAGTGGCTGAGGGTCGCGCCCTTGGGAAAGCCGGTGGTGCCGGAGGTGTACTGGATGTTGATCGGCTCGTCGAACTGCAACTGGGCGCTGCAGGCGCGCAGGTCTTCGGCGGCGACACACTCGGCGCGCTCCTGCAGCGCCTTCCAGCCGAGCATGCCGGTGGCCGGGCTCTGGCCCAGGCTGATCACGCCGCGCAGTTCCGGCAGCAGGCGGCTGTGCAAGGCGCCCAGGGCGCTGCCGGCGAGTTCGGGCAGCAGTTCACCGAGCATGGCGTGGTAATCGCTGGTCTTGAAGGCGTCGGCGCAGATCAGCCAGCGGCAGCCGGAATGCTTGAGCGCGTACTCCAGCTCGCTGACGCGGTAGGCCGGGTTGATGTTGACCAGGATCACGCCGACCTTGGCGCTGGCGAACTGGGTGATGCACCACTCGGCGCAGTTCGGTGCCCAGATGCCGAGGCGGTCGCCCGCCTGCATGCCGATCGCCAGCAGCGCACGGGCGCAGCGGTCGACCTGTTCGGCCAGCTGCGCCCAGCTGTAACGCACCTGCTGGTGGCGGACCACCAGCGCCTCGCGCTCGGCGAAGCGTGCCACGGTCTGGTCGAACGCGGCGCCGATGGTCATCGCCAGCAGCGGCTTGTCCTGTTGGCCACGGGTGTAGCTGGGTGAAGTCATGGTGTCCCCTCGATCTTGTACTTGTATGCCGTCCTGGCGGGGAGGCTTTGCCTGAGGATGCCAACCAGTGAAGTACAAAACTGCGGAGGACGCGAAATCCCACAGCGAAATCCAGCGGACAGCCGGAGCAAAAAAGATTACCCAACGGTAGTGGGGACAGTCACCGAAACGTTACGCGATAGTGGCATAATGCGCCGCGCCCACGGGGTCCTCGAAACACATCGGTCAAACATCCATGAAGCACAATCCAGCACAGTCGGGTTTCACCTTGGTGGAACTGATGGTCAGCGTCGTCGTGGTCGCCATCCTGGCCGCCATTGCCGTTCCGGCCTACAGCAGCTATATCAACAAGAGCACGATCAAGGCAGCCCAGTCCGACCTGGTGGCCCTGAGCCTGAACCTGGAAAACACCTACCAGAAGCAACTGGTGTATCCGACCTCCACCGCCAGCGGCACCACCCAGATCCAGTGCGCGCTGATCGGCAACCCGTCGCCGTGCACCAGTCCATCATCGGGCTGGCAGCCGAGCCAGTCGGGCAAGTTCAACTACTCGATCAGTTCCACCTCGACCACCTACACCGTGACCGCGACCGGCAACGGCGGCGCGCTCAACGGTTGCACCATTACCCTGGACCAGAGCAACAGCCGCAGCATCGCCTCGTGCAGCTCGTACAACGGCAGCTGGTTGTAATGCGCAGCCGCGGTTTCACCCTGGTCGAATTGATGATCAGCATTGCCCTGTTCGGCCTGATCCTGTTCGTCGGCGTGCCCCTGACCCAGTCCTGGACCAACAGCAGCTACCAACGCGATACCGCCGGCCTGCTCAAGCAGGGGATCAGCCGCGCCAAGGCGACGGCCCTGCGCAACCAGGGCGCCGTGCAGGACAGCGCACCGGCCGCCGTGCTGTGCCGCTCCGGGCAGAACCTCAAGCTGTTCCGGCTCAACGCCGGGCAGTCGATCGATTGCACCGCCACCAGCCAGCCGGTCTGGAGCAGCACGATTCCGGCCGTCGCGGGAATCAAGGTAGGCGGTGTCGACATGGCCTGCGTCGCCTTCAGCAACCGCGGCCTGGCAGTCAGCGGCAACTCCTGCAGCACCGGCACGTTGCAGGTCACGGCGGGTAACGAGAGTTCGGTCGATGTCCCGCTCATTTAAGTCGAGGGCGCGCCAGCGCGGTGATGTGCTGCTCGAATCGCTGATAGGCATCCTGCTGATGTCGACCATCGGCCTGGGTATCACCTATGCCTCATCGCGGGCCGCGGTCAGCCAGCGCGACATGAAGTTGCAGAACATCGTGGTCAATCAGATGCGCAGCCTGCTGGAGCAGAACGGTGCACTGCTGTGTTCGAGCAAGGCCGCGCTGCTGGTGGTGTCCATCCCCAGCCAGACCGACGCCGTGCCGATCACCGCCACCTGCACCAATGCGCCAGCGGTCACCGTCGGCACCAGCACCCTCACCGGCGGCACGCCGCAAAGCCTGGTGGTGCTCACCACCCGTGCCCAGGACAGCAGCCTGTTTGGCGGCATCATTCGGGTCGGAGACGAGTCGTGAACCGCCAGCAGCGCGGCTTCACGCTGATCAGCCTGCTGATCGGCACGACCATTTCCCTGATCAGCATCCTGGCCATGCTCGCGCTGTACAAGAACGTGGTCTACACCTCGCTGAGCTCGATCCAGAGCTCCCGGCAGGACGGCCAGGTGGCCTCGGCGCTGATCACCGCCCAGCGCGAACTGATGAACGCCGGTTTCTGGAGCGGCAGCGCCACGGCGCGGGCCACTTCCGACATCGACAACAATTTCATCCTGCTGTCCGGTGCACTGCTGAGCAATGGCACCCTGACCGGTAGCGCCACGGCCCAGACCAGCTTTCCGACCCTGACCAGCAGCGCGCCGAATGGCATCGTCGGCAATGCGATCGTCTGGTCCTACCAGGCCAGTTCCACGGCAACCGCCAGTTGCGCCGGACTGCTGATCAGCAATGGCGCCCTGCTCAGCCTGAGGGCCGCAGCCAGTTGCACCCAGGCCTCGACGCAATGGAGCAGCACCACCTGGACCAGCACCGCGCTGATCGAGAGCGGCCAGGGCACGGCATCGTTGTCGGTCGGTTTCGCCACCTGCTGGCCCTACGGCCGGACCACCGACACCACCAACAGCGCCTCCCGGCTGCAAGTCAGCCTGACAGCCAACAACAGCACGCTCGATCCCAACAGCACAGATCCGCAGCCTGCGTATGTGAAAAGCAAGGCGACGGCCTGCCTGATCAACTTCGAAAAACCCACTTCCTGACCGAGCGCCCGATGCCTGCACCCGCGTTTTTCCGATCGACGCGCGCCTCCCAGCGCGGCATGGCCGCTACCCTGATGATCCTGTTCGTCGGCATGGCCCTGAGCGTGACCGCCCTGAGCATGATGTACGGCATCAGCGGTGCCCAACAGCAGCAGATGGCCGCCCATGCCACCTCGCCGGCGGAGTCGCGGGTCTGGAGCGGCGTGGAATGGGTACGCCTGTACCTGCAGGGCCAACTGACCCAGGACAGCACCCTGGCCAACGTCACCGTGGGCAACCTGCCGATCAGTGCCACCGGCCTCAGTGCCCAGATCATTTCCAAAGTCGCCAGCGGCGGCAGCACCCTGGTGACCGCGACGATCACGGCCACCAATAACCTGGCCACCAATACCCTTCAGGTCGTCTACGTGCTGACCCCGGCGAGCACCGTGACCACGCCGCCCAGCGGCAACCTGCCGCCAGCGTTGCAGTTCAACGGCAACTTCAACTACACCGGCGGCAGCCTGTCGATCACCAACGGCACGACCCTGGCGAACATCGTCGTCAACGGTATCCTGACCATTTCCAACGGTTCCAAGGCCTATGTTTCCGGCTGCGCCAAGGCCGGCATCAACCTCAGCGGCGGCGGCATCGCGGACAACGCAACGCTCAACACCGAGGGGACCTTTTCCATGAGTTCCAGCAGCGCACCGGTGAACCTCACGGTGGGCGCCAAGTCGATCAACATCACCCAGTCCGGTGGCAGCTACGTGGCGATCCAGGCCGGCGCATTCCGGGCCAACGTGCTGTCGAGCGGTTCGACCGTCGGCACCGCCCTGGTCGGCGGCACCCGCAACAGCGACAACTCGATCACCGCCGCCAGCACCGGCACAGCGCTGATCACCCTCAGCTCCGGCGCGATCTACACCCTCGACCTGAGCAAGGCCACGCAATCGGCCGGGGCCATCAGCACCAGCGGCGCGCAACTGATCTCCGGCACCGGCACCCTGCCCGCCAGCATCACGCTGAGCTACAACGCGGTCTACGGTGGCGACATCAACTTCCTCACCGGCACCGTCGGCACGTTCTGGGGCAATACCATGGCGCTGACCGGCTACAGCGCCACCTACAACACGCTCAAGGCCAACAGTGACGTCTCGATCATCACCGCCAACGTCGGCAAGTTCCAGGGCGGCGGCAACCTCAGCGTGACGCAGTGGAACACCCCGACCTTCAGCACCGCCAGCCAGATCAGCGGCCAGATCCTCAACCAGAACGGCACGCCCTATACCGGCAACACCATCGCCAACCTGACACCGAACGTCGCCGGTTCTTCACCCGGCCTGCCTGGCGTGCCGTACTGCAACATCACCGCCGTGCCGGTGGATGTCACGCCGCTGAAAAGCCAGGCCAACTATGTGTTCTCGTTCTCCGGCAGCACGCCGATGCTGACCATCCAGAATGTCAAGACCGCAGCCGGTACCACGGTTTCCGCCGGGCCCTACAACCTGGCGACCACCGACATGCGAACCCTGCTGGGCAGCAACTTCATGATCTGCAACTACGGCAACAGCACCTGCGGCAACACCGCCACGCCGAGCGGCGGCTGGAACCTGACCGGCATCACCGCGTTCCCGCCCGGGGTGTTGTGGTTCGATGGCAACGTCACCTTCAACGGCGTGCAGAGCATGAGCCGCCTGACCAACACGGTACTGACCACCGGTGACGTGACCCTGACCAGCAGCGGCATGGTGCCGCTGTATTCGCCGAATTTCTCCGGCTACTCGAACCTGTGCACCGGCTCGTTCTATCCGACCAACCTGTGCAACAAGAGCGCCTCGCCCCCAGGCCTGGCGACCTGGACCGACTCGTCCAACGTCAGCCACAGCGGCCTGCCGATCGGCAACATCGCGATCGAGGCGAACGGCGGGCTGTCCACCGCCGGTTGGACGCTCTACGGCAACGTCATCCTCGGCGGTCTGGTGAACACCTCGGGCGCCACCACCAACATCAAGGGCTCGCTGACCACCGGCAACAACGGTTCAAGCCCGACCACCATCTCCCAGGGCGGCATCGCCATCGACGTCTCCTCGGTGACCGCCGACCAGACCATCACCACCCCGACGACGCCGAGCACCGGCGGCAGTGGCAGCTCGACCCAGGCGACGACTCGGGTGCGGTGGGTGCGGGCGTATTGACTGTTACGCCGTCAACTTATCCACAGGGCTGAGCATCAGTCCCGCCACAAGGTCTTGCCAAAGAACGTCAGCGTGCGATCCCAGGCCAGTTGCGACCAGACCGGGTCGAACTGGGTGCCGGCGATACGGCCGTTGCCCACTGCGGTTTCGTTGGCGAAGGCGTGGTGCGCCAGGTAGCGGTGGAAGGAGGCATCGACACCCGCTTCATGCAGCTTGGCTTCCAGCGCATCGACGGTTTCGATCGCGAAGAACAGGTCCTGGGTACCCCAGTGGCCGAGCAGTGGCGCCTTGATCTTCGAGGCGTCGAGGTATTCCAGTGGCGGGAAGCCGTACCAGACCACCCCGGCGGTCAACTCCGGAATCGCATTCAGCGACAACAGGGTGAGCGCGCCGCCCATGCAGAAGCCGGTGATACCGATGTTCTTCGTGTAGCCACCCAGATACTGCACCGCGCCACGGATGTCCTGGGCAACCGCTTCGGCGAAGTCGAGCTTGCTCATCAGGTGATGGGCTTCTTCCTCTTCCACCGTGGACTCGCCACGATACAGGTCCGGTACCAACGCCAGGTAGCCGCTGGCGGCCAGGCGATCGGCGACGCCACGGATCTGGTCGTTGAGGCCCCACCACTCCTGAATGACCACGATGGCCGGGGCGCCTTCCAGCTTGGCCGGGCGGGCCAGGTAGCCACTGACCTCACGGCCGTCCGGACGTTTGAAGCTGACCAGGTTGTTTGCTTGGGACATGGGCTCGTCACCTCGAATCGGGTTGAATGGAATCGGGTCCGATTAAAGCCCCACGCCCCAGCCTTGGCGAGTACTATTTCAACGCAGGCGCCGAACTTCAGTCGCTCATTTCAGTTCAAACACCAGGCAGGGATTGCCGTTGAAACGCCCTTCGAACGCCGGTTCCGCCTTCTCCAGCGACGTGCCCGCCAGCAGGCCCCGCGCCTTGCGCGACAGGATCACCCAGGCCGGGCGCGGCAGTGCGTCCAGGCTGGCCGCATCCTTCCCGGCAACGAACAGCGGCTTCTCGTCGTGGTCCAGGTTCATCATGTAGCGCACCGCCCAGGTGTCCTGCCCCATGTCGAGGAATACCAGCGGCCCCGGACTGGCCGCACGCAGGTGCTCCACCGGGCCGACGAAGCCCCTGGTGTCGAACTCGATATCCTTGGCCGGCTCGACCACCTTGACCAGCAGCAGCCACTGGGCCGCCAGGGCGATCAGGCTCAATAGCACCAGGCGCCGGCCCGGCTCACTAGATTGTTTCAGCCAGAGATG
Organism: Pseudomonas sp. UTLPPB19802; assembly: GCF_059730225.1. Lineage (NCBI taxonomy): Bacteria > Pseudomonadati > Pseudomonadota > Gammaproteobacteria > Pseudomonadales > Pseudomonadaceae > Pseudomonas > Pseudomonas sp. UTLPPB19802. Next base: position 1,601,567 of record NZ_AP048545.1, on the reverse strand, counting down.
GGCGGCGATAACCTGCATCACCAACAACACACCGACCAGCAACGGCAACGACACCTGCGGCCAGAACCCATGCTTGAGCCAGGCGTGGTGCAAGACGAACACCACGATGATCCCGAGCCCCGGCAACAGCGCCACCAGTCCGGCATAGAAACGCCGCACGCCCACCAGCCAGCCTTGCGCGTTCAGCAGCCCATGGGCCGCCACCGCCGCGAACATCGGCACCATCGGCAGGATGTAGTAGGCACGCTTGAAGTGTGGCACCGACAACCCCAGCAAAATCATCAGGCCGCAGGCACCGAGCCGCAGGACCAGTTGCACATCACGGTCGCGATCACGCAGCAACCACTTGTGGCGCAGTGCGATCAGGGTCGCCAGTGCCAGCGGCACCACCGGGAAGTAGCGGTAGAGGCTGAGCTGGAAGTAGAAGAAGAACGGCTCGCCGCTTTCGCCCAGACGACCGCCGATCTGCATCGTGTAGACCTGCCTGGCGAAATCCTCGCCGCCGCTCAGGCGGGCCAGGCTCATCAGGGCCCACCAGCAGGCGACCAGCAATAGCAGGCCGGTCACGCCGTAGCCCAGGACCTTGCACAGCCGCTGCAGCCTCTCGGTCCGCGAATGGGAAACGCCCACGGCCCAGTAGACACAGGCCACGCCACAGATTTCGATCAGCCCCAGCGGCCCGCGAATGACAAAGCCCAGTACGAACAGTGGGAAGACTGCATATTGCCGCAGCTTCGACCCCAGGCGCTCGCCTGTGTGCAGCAGGTAGAAGCAGGCCAGGCACAGCAACGAGGTCATCTGGTCCAGGCAGACCGAGCGGGACTTTTCCAGCAGTTGCGTCGTCAGTGCAGTCAGCAGCACCGTCAGCAGCGCCCAGTTGCGGCCGGACGGCGCCAGCAGCCGGTAGATCATCGCCAACACGCCCGCCGAGGCCAGTGCCGTCGGCATCACATTGGCCAGGTGGTTCGGCGTGCCGAACAGCTGGGCGAACAGGTAGCTCAGGAAAGTCGCGGTGCCCGGATAGTCGGGATAGGGCTCGCCATAGGTCGTGGCGAAAAAGCCTGGCCCATGGCGGTACATTTCCTCAAGGAACAGCCACCAGCGCCCGTCGAAACCCTGGGCGGTCTGGTCCCAGATTCCAAAGGTGAAGAGCAGCAGGGCAACCAGAAAGATGGACAGGGATTCAAAGCCAAGGCGTTTTTCGTAGGCCATCGGTATACGACTCAATTCGCAACGACAGGGTGGACGGGCAAACCAGCATGGTGCCGTCAGCAGCGCTGAATGCTCCCTGAACGAAGGCACAGAACCCACGCGACTGGGAATACTTCTCGGCAAAGCGGGTTGTGCTGTCCCCGACTCCTGGCACCCTCTATAGTCCCGAGTCAGTCCAAGGTAGGAGCCTACGCAGTGCACTCCAGAATCATTCCCCGCCGCCATCCCATTCGCGTCCTGACTTTCGCCCTTTCGCTGGCCTTGTTCAGCGCCCAGAGCCATGCCCTTGCCCTGCCCGACGCACCGGAGATCGCCACCGGCTATCGCAGCGGCATGCTCACCCAGCACGCCAGCAAACACATGGCTGCCGCCGCCAACCCGCTGGCCGCCAAGGCCGGGCGGGAGATCCTGCGCCAGGGCGGCTCCGCCGTGGACGCCGCGATTGCGATGCAGGCCGTGCTGACCCTGGTCGAGCCGCAAGCCACCGGGATAGGCGGCGGCGCCTTCATCATGGTCTGGGATGGCAAGCAGGTGCATGCCTACGATGGCCGCGAAACCGCTCCGGCCGGCGCCAACGAAAAACTGTTCCTGAACGCCGATGGCACCCCGATGGCGTTCACCCAGGCACAAATCGGTGGCCGCTCGGTCGGTACGCCCGGGGTGATGCGAGCCCTGGAGCTGGCCCATCGCAGCAACGGCCGGCTGCCCTGGGCCAAGCTGTTCGAGCCGGCGATCCGCCTGGCCGAGCAGGGCTTCCCGATTTCGCCACGCCTGCACAAGCAGATCGCCGCCAGCCCGTTCCTGCCGAAATCGCCGGCCATGGCAGCCTATTTCCTCGAGCCTGACGGTCGCCCGAAAGCGGTCGGCACGACATTGAAGAACCCGGCGCTGGCCGCCGTGCTCAAGCGCATCGCCAATGAAGGCAGCGATGCGCTGTACAAAGGCCGTGTCGCCGAGGAAATCGTCGCCGCGGTCAATGGCAGCGCCAACCCCGGCAGCCTGTCGCTGGCCGACCTGCAGGGCTACCAGGCCAAGGAGCGCACGCCGATCTGCTCCGACTACAAGCAATGGAAACTCTGCGGCATGCCGCCGCCCTCTTCCGGCGCGATTGCCATCGCACAGATTTTCGGCACCTTGCAGGCGCTGGAGGCCCGAGACAAGCACTGGGCATTACCGGCGCTATCGCCTCTGAAGACTTCGACGCCCGCTGGCCTGGAACCACGCCCGGAAGCCGTGCACCTGATCTCCGAAGCCGAGCGCCTGGCCTACGCCGATCGTGGCCTGTACGTGGCCGACAGCGATTTTGTCCCGGTACCCGTGGCTGGCCTGATCGACTCGGCCTACCAGGCTGAACGCGCCCGGCTGATCAGCGAACGCAGCCTGGGCAAGGCCGAACCCGGTGTACCGGCTGGCCTGCAGGTCGCCCTCGCGCCCGATCGCTCGCCCATGCGCATTTCCACCTCGCAGATCGTCGCCGTGGATGACCAGGGCGGTGCGGTGTCGATGACCACCACTGTGGAAAGCTCGTTCGGTTCGCACCTGATGGTCGAGGGCTTCATGCTCAACAACCAGTTGACCGACTTTTCCTTCATCCCCAGCGAAAACGGCAAGCCGGTGGCCAACCGTGTCGAGCCGGGCAAGCGTCCGCGCTCGTCGATGGCACCCACTCTGGTGTTCGACCGCCAGAACGGCGAATTCCTCGGTACCGTCGGTTCGCCCGGTGGTTCGCAGATCATCGAGTATGTGGCCAAGACCCTGGTCGGCCTGCTGGACTGGCAGCTCGACCCACAGGCTGCGATCAACCTGCCGAACTTCGGCAGTCGCAATGGCCCGACCGAACTGGAGCCGGGCTTGTTTTCCCAAGGCTCGATCGACAGGCTGAAGAAGCAGGGTCATGACATCAACGAACTGGAAATGACCAGCGGCACCCAGGCGATCATGCGCGTGCGCGATGCCCAGGGCCGCTCGTCATGGGCCGGTGGTGCCGATCCGCGCCGCGAAGGCGAAGCCCTCGGCGACTGACCTGCAAGAGCGGTGGCGAACCTGCTCGCCACCGCTGTCGGGCAAGCTGAACCAGGTAAACAGTCATTCACAATTTATTAAGATCTTTGTCCGTATAGTGCCGGGTTATCTGGAGGCCCCAGGGCTGACTTTCCCTTTGCCGGTATCACCATGCGAACGACACGTCCCGTTATCCTGCTGCTCCTGCTTGGCTGTCTCGTCTTCTTCTTTGCCCTGGGCAACCATGAACTGCAGGGTTCCACCGAGTCCCGGGTCGCCGGGATCGCCATGGAAATGCACCTGAACGGCGACTGGATCACCCCGCGCCTGCTGGGCGATTCGTTCCTGGAAAAACCACCACTGAGCCTTTGGCTCGATGCCACGGCGATCAAGCTGCTGGGGGGCACGCCATTGGCGGTACGCCTGGCCTCGGCGTTCGCCGGGCTGTTCACGGTGCTCGCGCTGTACGGCTTCATGCGCAAGATCGGCCGGCCGATCCTGCTGGCCTGGGCCGCCGCAGCGATGCTGATGACCATGGCCAGCTACCTGGGCAACGCCCGCCAGGTCGGCGAAGACGCGATTCTCAGCCTTGGCGTGTCCCTGGCGCTGTTCGCTTTCTTCCACGCCAACGAGCAACGCAAGCGGCAAGCCGCGACCCTGGGCAGTTGGCTGGTATTCATGCTCGGTATCACCATCGCAACCCTGACCAAGGGCGTGCTGGGCCTGGCCCTACCGGGAATCGTGATTTTCTTCTACCTGGTCGCCGAGAGCCTGCTCGACAAGCGCTTCAGCTTCGGCAACTGGCTGCGTCCGGCGCTGTTCACCGTGGTCGGGCTGATTCCGCTGCTGATCTGGCTGAAGCTGCTGTACCTGCAAGGCGGCTCGTCGGCCGTCAACGAAGTGCTCTGGGCCAACAGCGTTGGTCGTTTCAGCGGCTCCTTCACCGCCGCCGGCCACTACGAGCCCTTCTACTATTACTTCACCAAGCTGCCCGAAGCGTTCCTGCCCTGGAACCTGCTGGTGTACCTGGGCCTCTGGCACTTGCGCAAGGACCTGGTGCACAAGCGTCACCTGCTGTTTGCCAGCATCTGGTTCCTGGCCCAGTTCACCCTGCTGACCCTGGCTTCGAGCAAACGCATGGTGTACATGGTGTCCATGGCGCCTGCCGCCGCCATCATCGCCGCCGAATACAGCGCGGTGGTCCTCGACTGGCTGCGCCGCCGTTCCGCCACGTCGACGTTCAGCCGCCAGTTGGTCGACAACCGTCGCCCCCTGGCCGCCGCACTGCTGGCCGTGATTGTCTGCGGCTACCTGGTGGTCGCCTGGCGCGCACCACTGGACGACCGCGACACCTCGTTCAAGCCGGTGACCGACCAGGTCATTGCCCTGCAGGCTAGCGGCAAGCAGGTCGCGCTGTACCAGCCAGACGAACGCCTGGCCTCGACGGTGTTCTACACCCAGCGCCAACAGGCGGTGGTGCAGACCCAGGAGCAACTGGATACGTTCCTGGAAGCCTCGCCAGACAATGTCGCCGTCGCCCAGAACCAGGCACCCGATGCCACGCACAAGGTGCTGGCCACCGTCAGCGTCGGCGGCAAGCGCACCTACTACTTTTATACGCGATAGGCGGCAGGCATAAAAAAACGGCGCTCCTGGAGCGCCGTTTTCATTTGGGCGGGTGCTTACTGAGCGGTCTTCAGCTTGACCACGTCGCCGGACACCTTGGTGGTGTAGCCGGTCAGGACCCAGGCCCAGAACCAGTTTTCCTGGATCTGGGTGTTGATCAGTGCGTCACCGCCCTTGGCCTGGATGGCAGCGGTCTGGGCACGGACGAAACGATCGTTCTGGCGGATCGGGATCACGCCGAACAGCAACATGCCGGTAGCGGTCGCTTCGCTATGGCCGATTACGGTGTACTGGTTGCTGTCCAGTTGACGGGTCTTCATCGCAGTGCCGGTGCAACCGCCCAACGCCAGGGTGACCAGCAGGGAGGCGGCGATTTTGCTCGCGTATTTCAAGGGATAACTCCATGGGAAAACACCCGGGATTCATTTCCCGGGGACGCGTACTGTAAAGGGGATGGCGGCAAACTCAAATGCTTCATCGAGTGCCCTGCGGCGCTGCCACTGCGTCGGCCTACGGCTTGAACAGCTTCGGCCAGTCCGAGGCTTCGAGATAGCCGAGAACCTTCGGCCCCTTGCTGGCCGCCGTCTCGGTGAGGAACAGGGACAGGCCGTAGCCTGGCGAGGGCATGGAGAAATTCATCGATTGTTCCAGTGCGCCCATGCATTCGCTGTGGGTGATCAGGACCAGGTTGCGCCCGGCGACCTTGTAGCGGCGAATGTCGCGCAACAGGGTCTTGCGGCAGTTGAACAGCCAGTCCTGGGTACTGCTGGCGTGGTTGAACATGTAGGTCGAGGTCTGCACCGTGCGGGTCAACGGGCTGTTGTAGATGTCGGTCCTGGCCAGGCCGAGCCGTTCGAAGCGCGCCCCCAGGCCTACCGCCACATCACGGGCCCGATCGGTGATACCATCCGCCTGCGCCAGGCACTGCGCCCTGGAACGGTCGCACCGTTCGACATGGCGCACCAGCACCACCATCTCGCCCTTGTCCCAGGCCGCACCGAGCATGTCCGCGCCCTGCCTGCCGCTGCGGGCCAGGTCGGCAACGGCCATCGGCTGCAGGATCGCCAGCGTCACGGGCGTGACGAATAGCGCGGCGAGCAGCACCACGAGGGTATTTCTGTATTTGGCCAGGCGGCTCAATTCGAACGAGCGCTTCACCCAGCGATACGACAGTCTTGATTCCACGTTCGGCGGCCCCAGAGGTGAAGGCGGGTTGAGTGCGCGGTGGCGATGACGCTACAACGCAAAAATGACAAGGGCGTCACTGCCGCTGGAAAAACCGCTCCGTTACCTGCTTTCAGCTCATTCGGGGCAAGAGCCTAGGTTTGTGGAAGTCGCGCTGCGGTGAAAGGAATGTGAAAATTTCCTCAATTCATGAACCTGACATGAGCCAGGCAAAGCCACCCGACGCAACGTAGACCCGCCAGGGATGCAGGCCCTGCAAGGAGTTACATTTCGTGAAACATCTTCGCGAAGAAAAACCTTTCAGCTATCGGCCCCGCCGCCGATACAGCCCTTACGAACCAATTCAGCTGGCACCAATAACAACACCTTCCAGCCACCCAACGAGCAAGCAACACCAAGTTACTGGAGGAATTCAATGAATAGCTGGTTTGGCAATATCAGCGTCAATCTGAAACTGGGCCTGGGCTTCGGCCTGGTCCTGGCGCTGACCACGATCCTGGCGCTGACCGGCTGGACCAGCCTGGGCGGCCTGATCGACCGCAGCAATTGGATGAGCGACATCACCCAGCTGAATGCCTCGCTGACCAAACTGCGCGTGGCCCGGCTGCAATACATGCTGACCAACGGCGACGAAACCGCCGCGCAGAACGTCCAGGTCAACCTCGACGCGTTCATCGCCCAGCAGCAGAAACTGCTCAACAGCTTCAAGAGCCCGGAAAACGTCAAGCTGCTCAAGGAGCAGGCGGCAACCATCACCGCCTACCAACAGTCGCTGAACAAGATGCGCGAGGCCTACCGCGCCGGTAACAGTGCTCGCCAGAGCATGGGCGACACGGCCGAAGTCGTACAGAAACTGATCAACACCCTTCATGACAACGTGCTGCAGATGGCTCCAGGCGACGACAACCGCTTCGAGCGGTTCCAGGCCATCATCCAGGCCAAGGAACAATTCCTGCTGACCCGCTACGAAGTACGTGGCTACACCGGCAACAGTAACCCGGAAACCGAACAGAAGGCTGCCAATCAGTTGAACGAAACGATTGCCGGCCTCAAGCAACTGGCTGAGCATTTCAGCAGCAGCCAACAGCGCGAACTGCAACAGCTGGAAACCGGCCTGAGCAACTACCGTACGGCCGTGCTGGCCTACAAACAGACCAACAACGATGTCGTGCAGGCCCGCAAGGAAATGACCGAGCAGGGCAACAGCATCGTCGCCCTCAGCGAACAGTTGTACCAGATCCAACTGGACCGCCGTGACAGCGAAAGCGCCCAGGCCCGCAGCCTGCAATTGGGCAGCACCCTGCTCGCCCTGCTGGTCGGCATCCTCGCCGCCGTGGTCATCACCCGCCAGATCACCCGCCCGATCCAGGAAACCCTGGGCGTGGTGGAGCGCATCGCTTCCGGCGATCTGACCCACAACCTGGTGGTCACCCGTCGTGACGAACTGGGCGTGCTGCAACAGGGTATCCAGCGCATGGGCGCGACCCTGCGCGATCTGATCAGCGGCATCCGCGATGGCGTGACCCAGATCGCCAGCGCCGCCGAGGAGCTGTCGGCAGTCACTGGGCAGACCAGCGCCGGGGTCAACAGCCAGAAGGTCGAGACCGACCAGGTGGCCACCGCCATGCACGAAATGACCGCGACCGTTCAGGAAGTTGCGCGCAACGCCGAAGAAGCCTCGCGTGCCGCCTCCGCGGCAGACGGCGAAGCCCGTGCCGGCGACCGGGTCGTGGGCGAAGCCATTGCCCAGATCGAACGCCTGGCCAGCGAAGTGGTGCGCTCTACCGAAGCCATGACCGTGCTGCAACAGGAAAGCGACAAGATCGGCAGCGTCATGGACGTGATCAAGGCCGTGGCCGAACAGACCAACCTGCTGGCGCTCAACGCCGCGATCGAAGCCGCCCGTGCCGGCGAGGCCGGGCGCGGTTTCGCCGTGGTTGCCGATGAAGTCCGTGGCCTGGCCCAGCGCACGCAGAAGTCCACCGAGGAAATCGAAGGCCTGGTGGCAGCCCTGCAGAGCGGTACCCAACAGGTAGCGACCGTGATGAACAACAGCCGCTCACTGACCGACAGCAGTGTCGAGCTGACCCGCAAGGCGGGCGTCTCGCTGGAGAACATCACCCGCACGGTGTCGAACATCCAGTCCATGAACCAGCAGATCGCCGCAGCGGCCGAAGAGCAGAGCGCAGTGGCCGAGGAAATCAGCCGCAGCATCATCAGCGTCCGCGACGTGTGCGAGCAGACCGCTGCCGCCAGCGATGATACCGCCGCATCGAGCGTCGAACTGGCCCGCCTGGGCGGCCAGTTGCAGACGATGGTCAGCCATTTCCGCGTCTGACCCCGCCGGGCCTGTGCCTGGCACAGGCCCCTTGAAGGTGCCGGCTTGCTGGCGATAGCGATCTGACAGTCGACATTTTTGTCGCTTGTAATAGCACTATCGCCAGCAAGCCGGCTCCCACAAGCATGTGGTTTATCCAGGATCCGTGGTGTTCAAAAATTTCGCGTCTAGCGAGCAATCCCATGCTTGCGCAGTTTTCGATACAGCGTATTGCGACTGACCCCAAGTTGCCCCGCGGTATTGGTCATGTGCCAACGCTGCTGCTCCAGGGCATTCAGAAGAGCCACGCGCTCGGCATCCTCCAACGGATGCCCACCCACCGGCTCAGCCACCACTGCCTCGACCACCGGGCGAACCTGGCGAATCATCGCTGGCAGGTCCTCGACGCCAATCCGCCCTTCCTCACACAACGCCACCAAAGTACGTAGCACCGTGCGCAACTGCCGAACATTACCCGGCCAGGCAAACCCCAGCAGGGCCTGGCGCGCCGCCGCGTCGATCGACACCACCTGCCCCGCCGCCTCCTGCGCCAGCAGGAAATCCAGCAACCGGGATTTGTCGCTGCGCTCACGCAAGGCCGGCAAGCCGATCTCCAGCCCATTGAGCCGGTAATACAGGTCCTCACGGAAGCCGCCGTCCTGCACCCGCTCCAATAGATGGCGATGGGTCGCGCTGATGATCCGCACATTGACCGCTTCGGGCTCGCCGCCGATCGGCACCACCTGCCGGTCCTCCAGCACCCTCAGCAGACGGGTCTGCAACGCCAGCGGCATATCGCCGATCTCATCGAGGAACAGCGTGCCGCCGTCGGCCTGCTGCAGCTTGCCGCGCATGCCCTCCTTGCGCGCGCCGGTAAAGCTGCCGCCGCGATAACCGAACAGTTCGCTTTCAATCAGGCTTTCCGGGATCGCCGCGCAGTTGAGCGCGACGAAGGGCTTGTCCGCGCGCTGGCTGGACTGGTGCACCGCCTTGGCAAATGCCTCCTTGCCGGAACCGGTTTCGCCGTTGATCAACAGCGGCACATCGCGTTCGAACACCCGCAACGCCTTGCGAAAATCACTTTGCAGGCTCTCGTCGTCCAGGCAGATGCCTGCCTGGGCGACCCGCTCGACCGCCACCGCAGCCGGCACCAACGACACAGGTACGCTACGCGGCTGGCCACGCAGCACCGCGAACAGGCTGCGGCCATCCCGTGTGCGCAACGGCCAGCTGGCGCTGGCCTGGGTGCTGGCCCGACCGAGCAGCTCATCCAGCGAACAGTCGAAAAACGCTTCCACCGGCTGCCCGAGCAAACTGCCACGGCCGAACCCGAGCAGGTTCAGTGCACTCTGGTTGACCGCGCAGACCTGCCCTTCGCCATCGAACGCCAGCAAGCCCTCGCTGAACAGGCCAACGGACTCCGCCTGCAAATGAAAACGCAGCAACCAGTGCTTGTCGTAATGCCGCAGGAAATAGCAGCTCTCGATCATCTTCGCCGACAGGTTCACCAACGCCATGGTGTGGAACTGGCTTTGCCGGGACACCTCGGGACGCGCCGAGGAAACATCCAGCACCGCCAGCAACTCGCCCTGGGGATCGAACACCGGGCTGGCCGAGCAGGTCAGCCCGGTATGGCGGCCGCGAAAGTGTTCGTCCTGATGGATGGTCAGCGCCTGCCGCTCCACCAGGCAGGTGCCGATACCGTTGGTGCCTTCGCAGGCCTCGCTCCAGTCTGCGCCGAGCCAGAGCCCGGCACGCTCGAATATCTTGCGTTCGGCGGGCGCGGTGACGCAGTTGAGGATCACCCCACGGGCATCGGTCAGCAGTACCGCGTGACCGGCACCGGACAATTGCTGGTGCAGGCTGGTCATCTCGCTGCCGGCGATCTGCAGCACCTGGCGCAGGCGTTCGCGGCTTTCCAGCAGGCGGCCGTGTTCAAGCACGGTTGGCGCGATGCTCAACGAGGGGTCGAGATGGTAGTCCTCCAGGCACCGCAGCCAGGAGCGGGCGATCGACGGATCACTGCCCGGACCGCCAGGCAGGCTCTTGCCCTGGGTCACAGTGAGCACCTGCTGGGCGTGGCGACTCAGATGGTTGTTCTGCATTTCTTATTGTTCTCCCCCGTCCTGTGTGGGAGCGGGCTTGCCCGCGAAGAGGCCGGCAGGCCCTGCCCACAACCCGAAGCCTTGAGGCATGTTCAACTTCACCGAGCGCCCAGCATCCTCCTGCCCGGCGAGCATTGCAATCTCCCCGCGACCACCGAGTCACGGGCTGTGCCATCTCCGTTACAAATTGTCACCCCAGCTTGTACCACCCCTGCCACAGCCCACTGGCTCGTGCTTCAGGCCGGCCAGGCCTAAGCCCGCCATAGAGGGCTTTCGACGCACTGGCCCGACCTTTGCTCTACGCTTGTCAGACGCTAAATCGCGTACTCCCCAATAAGCACAAAAGCCAAGGAGACACTCACCATGCGTTATGCCCACCCAGGTACTGCCGGCGCCATCGTTTCGTTCAAGGCCAAGTACGGCAACTACATCAATGGCGAGTTCGTCGCACCGGTCGACGGCCAGTACTTCACCAACACTTCGCCGGTCAACGGCAAGCCCATCGCCGAATTCCCCCGCTCCAACGCCAAGGACATCGACAAGGCCCTCGACGCCGCCCATGCCGCTGCCGATGCCTGGGGCAGCACGTCGGTGCAGGCCCGCTCACTGGTCCTGCTGAAGATCGCCGACCGTATCGAACAGAACCTGGAAACCCTGGCGATCACCGAAACCTGGGACAACGGCAAGGCCGTGCGCGAAACACTCAACGCCGACATCCCGCTGGCCGCCGACCACTTCCGCTACTTCGCCGGCTGCCTGCGCGCCCAGGAAGGCAGCGCCGCCGAGATCGACGGCAACACCGTCGCCTATCACATCCATGAACCACTGGGCGTGGTCGGCCAGATCATCCCGTGGAACTTCCCACTGCTGATGGCCGCCTGGAAACTCGCCCCGGCCCTGGCCGCCGGCAACTGCGTGGTGCTCAAGCCCGCCGAGCAGACCCCGCTGGGCATCTGCGTGCTGCTGGAACTGATCGGCGACCTGCTGCCGCCAGGTGTTCTGAACGTGGTACACGGTTTCGGCAAGGAGGCCGGCGAGGCCCTGGCCACCAGCAAGCGCATCGCCAAGATCGCCTTCACCGGCTCGACCCCGGTCGGCTCGCACATCATGAAATGCGCCGCCGAGAACATCATTCCGTCCACCGTGGAACTGGGCGGCAAGTCGCCTAACATCTTCTTCGAAGACATCATGCAGGCCGAGCCGAGCTTCATCGAAAAAGCCGCCGAAGGCCTGGTGCTGGCGTTCTTCAACCAGGGTGAAGTGTGCACCTGCCCATCCCGCGCCCTGGTGCAGGAATCGATCTACGACGAATTCATGCAGGCGGTGATGAAGAAGGTCGAGCAGATCAAGCGTGGCGACCCGCTGGACACCGACACCATGGTGGGGGCCCAGGCGTCCGAGCAGCAGTTCGACAAGATCCTCTCGTACCTGGAAATCGCCAAGCAGGAAGGCGCGCAGTTGTTGACCGGCGGCCAGGTGCAGAAACTCGAGGGCGACCTGTCCAGCGGTTACTACATCCAGCCGACCCTGCTCAAGGGCAACAACAAGATGCGTGTGTTCCAGGAGGAAATCTTCGGTCCGGTGGTGAGCATCACTACCTTCAAGGACGAAGCCGAAGCCCTGGCGATTGCCAACGACACCGAGTTCGGCCTTGGCGCCGGCCTGTGGACCCGCGACATCAACCGCGCCTACCGCGTCGGCCGGGCGATCAAGGCCGGTCGTGTCTGGACCAACTGCTACCACCTGTATCCGGCGCACGCCGCGTTCGGCGGCTACAAGAAGTCCGGGGTCGGTCGTGAAACCCACAAGATGATGCTCGACCACTACCAGCAGACCAAGAACCTGCTGGTGAGCTATGACACCAATCCGCTTGGGTTCTTCTAAACCCTGAAACCCATTCGCGGCGGTGCGGCGTCCCGACGAGCCCTGCTCCTACAGCCCAATGTTGTGCCCAGGAGGGCGTTACAACTCAAACCTGTAGGAGCGTGGCTTGTCGGGCCCCCGCGCCGCCGCGAAGAGGCCCACCCTGACACCCCACTTGACGCCTGGCCGCACCGGCACGGGCCCTGCGTGCACGCAAAACAGAGACACCCGAAAGTCCAACAACCGAACAATAAGAAAGACAAGCGAGGACTTATGACTACCCAAACAGAACTCAAACCGACCCTCGGCACCCTGCACCTGTGGGGCATCGCGGTCGGCCTGGTGATCTCTGGCGAATACTTCGGCTGGAGCTATGGCTGGGGCACTGCCGGGACCCTCGGTTTCCTCGTCACCGCCCTCTTGGTGGCGACCATGTACACCTGCTTCATCTTCAGTTTCACCGAACTCACCACCGCCATTCCCCACGCTGGCGGCCCCTTTGCCTACAGCCGTCGGGCCTTCGGCGAAAGAGGCGGCCTGATCGCCGGCATCGCCACCCTGATCGAATTCGTCTTCGCTCCACCGGCAATCGCCATGGCCATCGGCGCCTACCTCAACGTGCAGTATCCCGGCCTCGATCCGAAGCTCGCCGCCGTCGGCGCCTATATCGTCTTCATGACCCTGAATATCCTCGGCGTCAGCATCGCCGCCACCTTCGAACTGGTGGTCACCGTGCTGGCGGTGGCCGAGTTGCTGGTGTTCATGGGCGTGGTCGCGCCGGGCTTCAGCTTCAGCAATTTCGTGCTCAACGGCTGGTCCGGGTCGAGCACTTTCAGTATCGACGCCATTCCCGGCATCTTTGCCGCCATTCCCTTCGCTATCTGGTTCTTTCTCGCCATCGAAGGCGCGGCCATGGCCGCCGAGGAAGCCAAGGACCCCAAGCGCACCATTCCCAAGGCCTACGTCAGCGGCATCCTGACCCTGGTGTTCCTGGCCATCGGCGTCATGGTGATGGCCGGCGGCGTCGGCGACTGGCGCCAACTGTCGAACATCAACGACCCGCTGCCCCAGGCGATGAAAGCCGTGGTCGGCAACAACTCGACCTGGATGCACATGCTGGTGTGGATCGGCCTGTTCGGCCTGGTGGCGAGCTTCCACGGGATCATCCTCGGTTACTCGCGCCAGTTCTTCGCCCTGGCCCGCGCCGGCTACCTGCCGCAGTCGCTGGCCAAGCTCTCGCGCTTTCGCACGCCGCATCGGGCGATCCTCGCCGGCGGGGTGGTCGGTATCGCGGCGATCTACAGCGACGGCCTGGTCAACCTGCAGGGCATGAGCCTGACGGCGGCGATGATCACCATGTCGGTATTCGGCGCCATCGTGATGTACATCATCAGTATGCTCAGCCTGTTCAAGCTGCGTCGCAGCGAGCCGAACCTGGAGCGGACCTTCCGCGCGCCGGGCTATCCGATCGTGCCCGGCATCGCCCTTGCATTGGCCGTGGTCTGCCTGGTGGCGATGGCGTGGTTCAACACCCTGATCGGCCTGATTTTCCTGGGCTTCATGGTGGCGGGCTTCATCTACTTCCAGCTGACCGCCAGCCAGCGCTCGGAGGCGCCAACCGACGCTATGCTGACCGGTAACTGAATGCACCAGTGCAGGGCGCCTGGCGCCCTGCCATCGAACACCACTGAACTGTAGGAGCAGGGCTTGCCCGCGAAAGGGATCTTGAGATCGCCAAAAGCTGCGCGAGCAAGCCCCGCTCCTACGGATTACAACGCCAGCCCCTTGTGGCGAGGGGGCTTGCCCCCGTTGGGCCGCGTAGCGGCCCTGAAACCAGCGACTGCGCTGTGCCAGACAGAACAGGCGCTCAGGTTTTACGGCTGCTACGCAGCCGAGCGTGGGCAAGCCCACTCGCCACATCGGGTGCCACAGAAACAGTTCGGACCCAGGAGGACACCGCCCATGGCCACATTCGCCCATTCCGTCGGCGCCCAGACCTATCGCTTCGACAGCCTCAAGGAGGTCATGGCCAAGGCCAGCCCTGCCCGTTCCGGGGACTTTCTCGCCGGCGTCGCCGCCCAGAACGACGGCGAACGGGTCGCGGCCCAGATGACCCTGGCCAACATTCCCCTCAAGCATTTCCTCGAGGAGATGCTGATCCCCTACGAGTCCGACGAAGTCACCCGACTGATCGTCGACACCCACGACAAGCAGGCCTTCGCCGCCGTCAGCCACCTGACCGTCGGCGGCCTGCGCGACTGGCTGCTCAGCGACGCCGCCGACGAACAGAGCCTGCGCGCCCTGGCACCGGGGCTGACCCCGGAAATGGCCGCCGCGGTGTCGAAGATCATGCGCGTGCAGGACCTGGTGCTGGTGGCCCAGAAGATCCGCGTGGTGACGAAATTCCGTGGCACCCTGGGCCTGCGCGGCCGGCTGTCGACCCGCCTGCAGCCCAACCATCCCACCGACGACCCGGCCGGCATCGCCGCCAGCGTCCTCGACGGTCTGCTCTACGGCAACGGCGATGCGATGATCGGCATCAACCCGGCCACCGACAGCCTGGGTTCGATCTGCGACCTGCTGCACATGCTCGACGCGGTGATCAAGCGCTACGAAATTCCCACCCAGGCCTGCGTGCTGACCCACGTCACCACCTCCATCGAGGCGATCAACCGTGGCGTGCCGCTGGACCTGGTGTTCCAGTCCATCGCCGGCACCGAGGCGGCCAACGCCAGTTTCGGCATCAGCCTGAAGATCCTCCAGGAAGGCTACGACGCCGGCCTGAGCCTCAATCGCGGCACCCTCGGGCAGAACCTGATGTATTTCGAGACCGGCCAGGGCAGCGCACTGTCGGCCAACGCCCATTTCGGCGTCGACCAGCAGACCTGCGAAACCCGCGCCTACGCCGTGGCCCGGCACTTCAAGCCGTTCCTGGTCAACACCGTGGTCGGCTTCATCGGCCCGGAATACCTGTACAACGGCAAGCAGATCATCCGCGCGGGCCTGGAAGACCACTTCTGCGGCAAGCTGCTGGGCGTGCCCATGGGCTGCGACATCTGCTACACCAACCACGCCGAAGCCGACCAGGACGACATGGACACCCTGCTGACCCTGCTCGGCGTGGCCGGGATCAACTTCATCATGGGCATTCCCGGCTCCGACGACATCATGCTCAACTACCAGACCACCTCGTTCCACGACGCCCTCTACGCCCGCCAGACCCTGGGCCTCAAGCCCGCGCCGGAATTCGAGCAGTGGCTGGCAAAAATGGGCATCTTCACCCAGGCCGATGGCAAGGTGCATTTCGGCAACAACCTGCCGCCGGCGTTCCGCCAGGCCCTGGAGCAGCTAGGATGAACGACATGGCCAAACAGATCGACAGCGACAACCCCTGGCTGGAACTGCGCCGCCTGACCCCGGCACGTATCGCCCTGGGCCGCACCGGCACCAGCTTGCCAACCCGCGCGCAACTGGACTTCCAGTTCGCCCACGCTCAGGCCCGCGACGCGGTGCACCTACCGTTCGACCACGCCGGGCTCACCGACCAACTGGCCGGGCGCGGCCGGGAAACCCTGCTACTGCACAGCGCCGCCGATGACCGCCACAGCTACCTGCAACGCCCGGACCTGGGCCGCAAGCTCAACGACGCCTCGGCCCGGCAGTTGCGCGACCATGCCCAGGCTCATCCGGGCGGCGTCGACCTGGCGATCGTCGTCGCCGACGGGCTGTCGGCGCTGGCCGTGCACCGGCATACCGTGCCTTTCCTGACCCGCCTGGAGGAACAGCTCGCAGCCGAGGGCTGGTCGCAGTCACCGGTGATCCTGGTGGAACAGGGCCGTGTCGCCGTCGCCGACGAAATCGGCGAGCTGCTGGGGGCGAAAATGGTGGTGATACTGATCGGCGAACGCCCGGGCTTGAGCTCTCCGGACAGCCTGGGGCTGTATTTCACCTATAATCCCAAGGTCGGACTGACCGACGCCTATCGCAACTGCATCTCCAACGTGCGGCTGGAGGGCATGAGCTACGGCCTGGCCGCCCATAAATTGCTGTATCTGATGAAAGAAGCCTGCCGCCGACAGTTGTCGGGGGTCAATCTCAAGGACGAGGCCCAAGTGCAAACACTGGAAAGCGAATCGGATGTCCACCCAAACGGCAACTTCCTACTCGGTCCGCTTAAGGACTGATGGTCATCCGGATTGCTCTTTTCCTGCGCTTTGGGCAGCATCGGCGTTGCGGCTGCCCGAGTGAGTGAACCGTTTGCCGTCATATCCACGAAGTTGAGGCCTGATCTATGCGGATTACTCAAGCGACCCTGGAACATCTGGACCTGTTGACGCCCCTGTTCGTCAAATACCGTGAATTCTACGGTTCACTGCCCCTTCCCGATTCGTCCCGCAGCTTCCTGGAGAAGCGCCTGCGGCGAAAGGAGTCGGTGATCTACCTGGCGCTGGCGGACGATGACGACAAGAAGCTACTGGGGTTCTGCCAGCTCTACCCGAGCTTCTCCTCGCTGTCGCTCAAGCGCGTGTGGATTCTCAACGACATCTATGTGGCCGAGGATGCCCGGCGCCAACTGGTGGCCGACAACCTGATGCGCACAGCGAAGAAAATGGCCCGCGAAACCCATGCCGTGCGCCTGCGGGTGTCCACCAGCAGCGACAACCAGGTGGCGCAGAAAACCTACGAGTCCATCGGTTTTCGCGAAGACACCGAGTTCAAGAACTACGTGCTGCCGATCAGCGACGACTGACAGGCGACCTCTTCGCGGATAACCCAGGACGCCGGTTTATCCGCGAAGAGGGCACCAGGCTCAGCACCGCCCCACTACCGGCACACATTCGCAGGGCCACCGCAAGACATCCCTCGCTACAAACTCTGCAAGCAGAATCCTCTCCAGCTCTTATAATCCCGGTTTCATATCAATGTACGAAAAAACTACATCCCGTGTAGTTAACTACGCGTCCATTTTTTGCGCAGGCCTGCCGAGCCAGGCTATCAACACAGGTGCCACCCCATGGATTTCAACCCGCTGGACTTAATCCTGCATCTCGATGTGTACCTCGACATGCTGGTGAACAATTACGGGCCATGGATCTATGCCATCCTGTTTCTGGTGATCTTCTGCGAAACCGGCCTGGTAGTGATGCCCTTCCTGCCGGGCGACTCGCTGCTGTTCATCGCCGGTGCCGTCGCAGCCGGTGGCGGCATGGACCCGGTATTGCTGGGCGGGCTACTGATGCTGGCGGCGATCCTCGGTGACAGCACCAACTACATCATCGGCCGAACGGCCGGGGAAAAGCTTTTCAGCAATCCGAACTCGAAGATCTTCCGCCGCGACTACCTGCAGAAGACCCACGATTTCTACGATCGCCACGGCGGCAAGACCGTGACCCTGGCGCGCTTCCTGCCGATCCTGCGGACCTTTGCGCCGTTCGTCGCCGGTGTCGGCAAGATGTCCTATCCGCGCTTCTTCGGCTTCAGCGTGCTGGGGACGGTGCTCTGGGTCGGCGGCCTGGTGACTCTCGGCTACTTCTTCGGCAACGTACCGTTCATCAAGAAGAACCTGTCGCTGCTGGTGGTCTTCATCATCCTGCTGTCGCTGGTGCCGATGATCATCGGCGTGCTGCGCAGCCGTCTTGGCGGTACCTCCAAGGCCGAGACCCACTGAACCCGTGTGGTCGCTGAGCGCCTGGCGTCGCCGCCGCACCCTGGCCCGCCATCCCGTTGCCAGTGAAACCTGGCAGCGGGTGCGCGAGCACCTGAGCTTTCTCGACGGCCTGACTGAAGCCGAGGACCGCTGGCTGCTGGAACACAGCGTGCTGTTCCTCGCCGAGAAGCACCTGAGCGCCCTGCCAGGTGTCGAACTGGATCAGTACAGCCGCCTGCTGCTGGCAACCCAGGCGCAACTGCCGTTGCTGCACCTGGGCGACCTGGCGTGGTATTCGGGCTTCCATGAAATCGTCCTGTATCCGGACGATTTCCTCAGCCCGCAACGCCATCGCGATGCCAGCGGGGTCGAGCACGAGTGGGACGCCGAACACAGCGGCGAAGCCTGGCACCGAGGCCCGGTGATTCTCGCCTGGCCCGGCGTGCTCGCCAGTGGTGCCTGGGAAGGCTACAACCTGGTGATCCACGAACTGGCGCACAAGCTCGACATGCTCAACGGCGACGCCAACGGCCTGCCACCGCTGCATAGCGACATGCGGGTCGGCGACTGGGCCCAGGCCATGCAACACGCCTATGACGACCTCAACCGCCAGTTGGACCGTGACCCCGATGCCGAAACCGCCATCGACCCCTACGCGGCAGAAAACCCGGCAGAGTTCTTCGCGGTAACCAGCGAATACTTCTTCAGTGCCCCGGATTTGCTGGACACGGCCTATCCCAAAGTCTATGAGCAACTGCGTGCGTTCTACCGCCAGGACCCACTGGCACGCCTGCGCCACCTGCAGATGCACGACCCGCGCTACCAGGCCGAGGGCTGATCCGGCATTTGCCCCCCGCACGGCGCCAGACTCTCCGCACGTCCTGCAACACGTGGCATCCACCCCGGAATGTGCCTATAATCGCCGCCACTTTTTGGTCAATCCAACCAGGTTTTCTGGTCAACTAACGGGGGGCATCGCCCAATGAGCTACAGCAAGATTCCGGCTGGTAAAGACCTGCCGAACGACATCTACGTCGCGATCGAAATCCCGGCCAACCACGCGCCGATCAAATACGAAATCGACAAAGACAGCGATTGCCTGTTCGTTGACCGTTTCATGGCAACCCCGATGTTCTACCCGGCCAACTACGGTTTCATCCCCAACACCCTGGCCGATGACGGTGACCCCCTCGACGTGCTGGTCGTGACCCCTTACCCGGTTGCTCCAGGCTCGGTGATCCGTGCCCGTCCGGTCGGTATCCTGCACATGACCGACGACGGCGGTGGTGATGCCAAGGTGATCGCGGTTCCTCACGACAAGCTGTCCCAGCTGTATGTCGACGTGAAGGAATACACCGACCTGCCAGCCCTGCTGCTGGAGCAGATCAAGCACTTCTTCGAGAACTACAAGGATCTCGAGAAAGGCAAGTGGGTGAAGATCGAAGGCTGGGGCAATGCTGATGCTGCCCGTGCCGAAATCACCAAGTCGGTTGCCGCTTTCAAGGGCTGATTTGCCCTGCTGCCATGCGCTGATAAAGAACCCCGGTACGCCGGGGTTTTTTGTGCTTGTTTACGTAAAAACAAACATAGCGTTTACTAAATAAACGCACACAAATATTCAAATAACGACGAACGTAGGAATACTCAACTAAATCAATCACCTTGTGTGCTTTTTCAGATATTTTTTGAACACCTCGTTTATTTAAACGGGTGTAGCACGGCAGTAAACTCTGTGTTCATGAATACATCAGGTGACCGCTTACGAACACTCCTGCGGGAGTGCCATCTTTCCGCTTCGGATTTCGCTGCCAACCGGCAAGTGACCCCGCAGCACGTCAATAACTGGTTCAAGCGTGGCATCCCCATGGCACGCGTGGATGAGATAGCGGAGTTGTTGTGCGTCAACAGTCGTTGGCTGCGCACGGGCGATGGTCCGAAGCATCCCGGAACTTCTGCCGCCGAGACAGAGGGCGACTCCTTGCGGCTGCGGGCCGACGAAAAAGAACCCTATTCAACCTATGACGACCTGGCAGCCACCGAACGCAACGACGTCCAGGTCCAGCTTTACAAGGAAACCCCCATCGGGCCCGGCTCCAAGCAGACCCAGGTGAGCGCCATGCCCGGGCGCAAAGTGCGCCTGCCATACCGCATCCTGCAAGCCATGGGCGTCGACCCCGACAAAGCCATCTGCGCTCCCATGACCGGTAACGGCATGGCTGAAAAGATCGACGACGGCTCCACCATTGCCATCGACCGTAGCCTGACCCAGGTAGTGGATGGAGAAATCTATGCCCTGGAACACGACGGCATGTTGCGGGTGAAGTACGTCTACCGCCTGCCGGCAGGCGGGTTGCGGCTGCGCAGTCACAACAGCGACGAGTATCCCGACGAGGTCTTCAGCGCCGAACAGATCGAGCGTCAGGGTATTCGGATCCTCGGCTGGGTGTTCTGGTGGTCGACCTTGAACAAGCGTCGCCCCCCGGTCCCCTGCAAATAGTTTCAAAATGCTGCCTTTTCCAAAAACGACAGCTCTGCGTGGCGGTTTTCGCTGGGCATCTGTCGCAAATGTGGGTATCCTGCGCCCCACATTTGGGCAGCGTCCCCCGAAAACGGGTCAACGCGCCCCAGACACTGTGCAAGACTGCTGCACAGCGTTCCCCGACCAGACATTGCCCTAGCGCATGTACATTTTGAAGGCGGGCGAGGCTTACCAAAAATAGGCCAAACCCGTCCCCGAGAAGCCGGCCACAAGCCGGCTTTTTAATGCCTGCCATTTACCCTTTGCTTGCGGTCCGGGCACACATCCAGCGCCACCGTTGATCGCCTCTCATTCTCTAAAGCATCCAAAAGCCACTCTTCCCCTCCAGAACTCGACCACTCAGCCGAAACAAAGGGTACAGCCGGCACAGATCGGCCTGCGGACACCTGAACCTTGTAAAGACGCCTGTCCGAAGCCGCCTTCCAGCAGAGGGATCTGTATCGACCACGGCCACAGAGGCTCTCGTGATAATGACTGGTCCATTCAAGAAACTTCAGATACTCATGTCCCCGCCCCTGGACAACCCGCGGCTGCTCAGGGCCCAGTACGTTGCGCTGTCCCGCCAGTTGCCGCTGATGTACTTCATCCTGATCGTGAATACCTGGGCGCTGGTCATGACCCACCTGGACAATGCACCAGGCTGGCTGGTCTTCGACATACCGATGGCCATGACCCTGATCTGCGGCATCCGCGGCACCATGTGGTGGCGCATGCGGCACGATCCGCCAGCGCCGGAACTGATCGCGCGCGCGCTGGTGCGAACCAATCTCCTCGCCCCGCCCATTGCCACCGCCTTTGCCTTCTGGTCACTGGCGCTGTTCCCCTATGGCGATGTTTACGCGCAGTCCCACGTCGCCTTCTACATGGCGATCACCGTCATCGGCGTGATCTTCAGCATGATGCACCTGCGCCCTGCCGCGCAGAGCACGGCGCTGATCGTCAACCTGGTGTTCGTGGTGTTTTTCTCCAGCATGGGCAACACCGCCTTTACCGCCACGGCGCTGAACGTGCTGCTGGTGTCCATCACCATGCTGGTGATCCTCAACAACCACTACCGGGCCTTCACCAAGCTGGTCGACGCCCAGGCGCATGCGGAACAACTGAGCGACGAAAACCTCAAGCTGGCCAACGAAGACAGCCTGACCGGGCTGCCAAACCGCCGGCAGTTTTTCAGTACCCTGGACCGCGAGATGGCCAATGCCGAGGCCAGCGGTACCCGCCTGGCCGTGGGTATCATCGACCTGGACGGTTTCAAGCCGGTCAACGACCAGTTCGGCCACAGCGTCGGCGACCGCCTGCTGGCCCAGGTCGGCCAGCGCCTGAACGGCCTGCTCGAAGACAACATGCACCTGGCGCGCCTGGGTGGCGACGAGTTCGCGCTGGTCCTGGCCAACGATGCCAATGACCAGGCGCTCGCCGCCTTTGGCCAGCGGATCTGCGACGCCCTCTCCACACCTTTCCTGCTCACCGACCTGCCGGTGCAGATCGGCGGCTCCCTGGGCATGGCAACCTTTCCGGACATGGCGACCAATGCCATCGAGGCCTTCGAGTACGCCGACTACGCGCTCTATCACAGCAAGCGCACCAACCGCGGTGCGCTGTCGATGTTCACCGAGGGCCATCACCAGCAACTGTTGCATGAAGGCGTGACCGAACAGGCGCTGCGTCGGGCGGATATCGAGCAGGAGTTCCACTTGGTGTTCCAGCCGGTGGTCGACCTGCGCACCCACCGCACGGTGTCCTTCGAGGCCCTGGCGCGCTGGCACAACCCCAAGCTCGGCGACGTGTCGCCCTACCGGTTCATCCCCGTGGCCGAACGGATCGGCCTGATCAACCGCCTGACTCCGCCGCTGCTGCGCAAGGCCTTGGCGACTGCCAACGGCTGGCCAGCAGAGATTCGCCTGTCGTTCAACCTCTCGGCCCACGACTGTGCCTCGGACGAAGTGGCGCAACAGATCGTCGAGGTGATTGTCGCCAGCGGTTTCGATCCGCGCCGGCTCGACCTGGAAATCACCGAAACGGCAACCATGCAGGACATCGTCCAGGTGCAACGGACCATCGACGGTTTTCGCCAGCTGGGCTGCGGCATTTCCCTCGACGACTTCGGTACCGGCTATTCCAGCCTCAGCCAGTTGCACTCGCTGGCCTTCACCAAGATCAAGATCGACCGCAGTTTCGTCACCGGCTTGCATGAAAAGCCGGCCAGCTACAAGATCGTCAAGTCACTGGTGGCGCTGAGCCTGGACATGCAGCTCGATTGCATTGTCGAGGGCGTGGAAACCCGCAGCGAACTGGATGCCCTGGCCAGCCTGGGTTGCTCACTGGTACAGGGTTATTTCTATTCCAAGCCGATGTCACCGGCATCGGTCGAGGCCTGGCTTGCCCAGGAACACACGACGGACCGTAAACAGTGCTCACCCCCCATCGCAAGGCCCTGATCGAACGACTGGCTGCCACCCCCGACGATGTCGCATTGCGCGCCGCACTTTATCGCGACCTGCTCGATAGCGCGGATGCCGCACTGGATGGCGTGCGGCTCGCTGCCGGCCTGGGCGACCCGGCCGCCATCGTGATGATTGCCCAGTTGCAGGCCAAACCGCGATCCAATCGTCCCAGGGCCTGGCTACCGCAACTGCGCGGGCTGCCGGTCGACCGCCTGGAACTGAGCGATGCCGAACCCGACTGGCTGGATGCCCTGGCTGGCTTGCCGCTGCGCGCGCTGGTGCTCGATGGTCCGAACTTCAGTTGCGACCAGGACCTGTGGCACCGCCTGCCTGCGCTGGCGCTGGAGACCCTGGAAGTCAGCGGTTTTTCGCGTACGGACAACGATACCTGCCTGCCGTCGGTCGAGCGGCTGCGCCGGCTGAAACTGACGACCTACGGTGATGACTTCGACGACGCGTTCCTCCAGCAACTCGGTAACAGTGCGCTGCAGGAACTGTCGCTGAACCGTTGCGATGAAATGACCGACGACGGCCTGCTCGCGCTGTCGCGACTTCAATTGCGTTCGCTGGAACTGGAACGTATCGAGCAACTGACCTCGCGTGGCATGGCCCATCTGTCCAGCCACCCACTCGAACACCTGTCGCTCGGCTGGGGGCGTCTCGCTCTGCTGGAGAACACCGATTGGCTGCGCAGCCTGACGACCTTGCGCTCACTGAGCCTCGACCACTGCTACGCGAGCGAGAGCATCCTGCCGGCCATCCGCGGCCTGCCGCTCGAGCGGTTGTCCCTGCAATCCGCGTATATCAGCGAGGAAGACATTGCCGAGTTGGAGGGCATGCCGCTCGCCGAGCTGGACCTGAAGGCTGCGCAAGTGATGATCGAGCGGCTCGATACGCTGCACGCGTTCCCGCTCAAGCGGCTGGGGCTTGCCGATATCCAGGACATCAACGCGGGCACCCTGGCCGACCTGCGCGGCCTGCCGCTGGAGTCGCTGGACCTTTCCCTGAACGAGATCACCAGCAAGGAACTGAAGCAACTGGCCGGCCTGCCGCTGAAACGGCTGAGCCTCAACTTCTGCAATGGCGTGGACGGCAAGGCACTGCGGACGCTGGCCGAACTGGGCCTACCGCTGGAAGAACTGGAGATCGGCGGCCTGGACCTGCGCGATGCAGACCTCGCCTGCCTGCGCGACCTGCCCCTGCAACGCCTCGGCCTGTATGACAGCCCCTGGCTCACGGATGCCGGCGTCGCCCACTTTGCACACCTGCCGCTGCAAAGCCTGACGCTCAGTGCGAGCCCCGGAGAATCGCAGCTCACTTCGGCTTCGGTGCCGGTGCTGGAGCAGCTGCCGCTGCAAGCACTACTGCTGCAGAACTGCTCCGGGATCGATGCCGATGGCTGGGATCGCTTGGCCAGACTGCCAGCTCGGGTGACAGGGCCGGGTATCTGATACCCAACCAAGCGCCACGAAGGAGTTCGGTCTACAAGGAAGCAATTGAGGTACAGTTGCCATCCTTTAGCCATACCCTTGCGCTTGCTGCCGAAGCTCTCTTGGGTGCCAGGCAAAGGAGTTTCAGAGCATGACGCTACATATCCCGACCCTGCTCATCGTGTCGGTGTTCATCTTTTGCCTGATGGGCCTGTTGACCCTGCACGCCTGGAGCCGCGAAACCCGCGAGCGGCCGCTCGCCTACCTGGCCAGCACGATGCTGCTGGCGTCGCTGGGCATGGTGCTGGTGAGCCTGCGCGGCATGGGCATCGACTTCGTGCCCCTGGTGCTGGGCAATGTCGTGCTGTTGCTGGGTGCCGCAATGAACTGGACGGCCATGCGCATACTGGCCGGACGGGCGGCGTGGATGCCTGGAATACTCGCCGGCGCGATCATCTGGCTGATCCTGTGCCTGGTGCCCGCGTTCATGGCGTCGTTGAGCGCCCGGGTCACCGCCTACTCGCTGCTGACCGCCGCCTATGGGTCGGTCACGGTGCTGGAGTTCTGGCGCAGCCAGAAGAGTCTCGAAGTCTCCTACCTGCCGGCATTTCTCCTGACCCTGCTGCACACGGTGTTCTATTACATCCGGGCGTTCTACGACACGGGCGTGGGGCTGGACCAGGCACTGACCGGCGTCGGCCAAGGCATATCGTTTTTCTCGTTCATGCTGTTCGAGGCCATGGTCTACGTGATCGGCATTGCCTACATGACCCTGGCGATGGTCAAGGAGCGCGCCGAATTGCGCTTCAAGGCGGCGGCCTATAGCGATGCCCTGACGGGCGTCGGCAACCGTCGCTCGTTCCTGGGCCGGGGCGAGCACCTGCTGGCAGCCTGTGAACGGCGCGGTACGGTGGCGGCGCTACTGCTTTGCGACCTCGACCATTTCAAGCGGCTGAACGACACCTTTGGCCACGCCGTGGGCGACCAGGCGCTGATCGCCTTCAGCCGGGTCATGAGCCGGGCGTTGCACAAGAAGGATGTGTTCGGGCGCATTGGCGGGGAAGAGTTTGCCTGCCTGCTGGAAACCGACGAGGCCGGTGCCGTCGAAGTGGCGGAACGCATTCGCGTGGAATTTGCCGCACTGACCTTGCTGGAGCCGGGCCTGCTCAGCGTGAGCATCGGAGTGGTGACGACACGGGAAAACGGCTACGAGCTGTCACGGTTGCTGTCGCTGGCGGACGAGGCGTTATACGGGG
This sequence comes from Pseudomonas sp. UTLPPB19802, assembly GCF_059730225.1. Taxonomy (NCBI): domain Bacteria; kingdom Pseudomonadati; phylum Pseudomonadota; class Gammaproteobacteria; order Pseudomonadales; family Pseudomonadaceae; genus Pseudomonas; species Pseudomonas sp. UTLPPB19802. The sequence continues at coordinate 1,575,942 of NZ_AP048545.1, read as the reverse complement.
CCAAGGGCAAGGGGCGTAACCGGGTGGAAGTGGCGCTGGCCGGAGCGGCAGTCTTGTCGGTTCGATGATCGGATTGAGCGTTTTTTGAGCATATTTGCCAAGGCCGGCGGCCGCATTTGCGGTGTTCCCAAGGGCCCTTTCGCGATCCAACTTGCCCGCGAAGAGGCCCCCAAACCTTGCTCAAGAACCTGGAAGCGCACCGGTATCAGGGATAACTGAACTTGCGCACCAACGTCAGCTCGCCCGGCGCGCGCATCGGGACAATGAACGATTCCATCTTCTCGTTCACCGTGCCCTCTTCCGTGATCAGGGTGATCTTCGCCGTGGTCAGGGCCTGGACGGCGTTTTCCTGGCCGCCATCTTCGTCGTCATCGCTGCGGTAGCCGCCACCGTAGTAGTTCACGTAGATCAGGTATTGGCCCTTGATCGGCGCCGGCATGGAAAAGATCTCCGGGCCGTAGCCGGTGGTGACATCGACGTCCAGCGAGCCGCCGTTGGGCGCCGTGCGGTCGCCGTACCAGATATGCGCGCCATCCGGCGTGACCACATGCAGGTCGAGGTCGGTGTGGTCGCTGTCCCAGGACAGCAGGATGCGCAGCTTGGCCTTGGTCGCACCGCCGGAGTTGAGGAACTGCACGCGCTTGCGCTGCTGACCATCGGGACTGCGGACTTCGACGCTGTTGGTGCCATTGGGGAACGCGAATGGTCGATCGAAGTTGCCCGAGGCATCGAGCTTGAGCGGCATGCTCACGCCATTGACGATCAGGTTGCCCGGCTCGCGGGCGTTCTTCGGCGCGCCCTTGATCTGGCCCATGATCCGCGCCGTGTCGGCCTGGCCCAGCGGCGTGTTGACCGAGGAGGCCGGGTAGTTGACGGTCTGGCTGTAGTTTTCACCATCCGACGCCCCCTGGCGCCAGCCACCGCGCGGGGTATCGAGCTTGATGTCGGCATGGGCCGTGCTCAGCGCAGCCAGGGCGGCGAGGAACAGGGCTACGGTGGAGTTACGCAATGTCATGGCCTATTCCAGTAACAGGTGACGGGCAAGCCCTTCGATATAGTCTTCGTCCTGGCCGTTCGGGTGGGCTTCGAACGCCAGGTGCAGGTATTCATGGGTCAGGTCGAGACGGTCCTGCTGGGTCAGCACGCCGCGCACGTAGATGCGCTGGCGCTCGCGGTCGACGTAGGGCCGGCCGAACGACACGCGGCACACGGCGAAGCGGCTCAGTTCGTTATAGCCGACTTCCCGGTCCAGGCGCTGGCGCCACACGCGGCGCTGCTTGAGCAGCCATTCCTGGGCCGCCGGCAACGGGTCGCAGGAGGCTACCGGGTTGTCCCAGCGGCTCAGGCTCGCCCGTGGGTAGGCATGCTGGAGAATCTGGTCGTAGCGCGCGCCGTTGCTGGCCTGCTCCACTGCCTGCTGCCAGGACAGCTTGTCCGGGCCGGATTGGTCGGAGTGATAGGTCACCGGACTGCCGGCCAGTACCAGGTCGCTGGTCCAGGCGGCGATGGCGCGCGCTTCGGTCGTGGCCGGACGCGGCGCCACGCGCTGGCGGCTGCTGCTGTCGTCGATGCTCAAGCAGTCGCCGCTACGCCCGGCGTTCTGCAGCAGGTAGCTGCGGATCGCCACGGCCAGGGCCTTGGCGGCCTCGACCGGCTCGCTCTTGGCCTCGCGTTGCAGCACCCGGGCGACATACTCTTCGCGATCCAACCGGGCCACCAGTTGTGGCTGGCCGGCATTTTTCAACAGGAACAGCTCGCCGGCACTTTCGATGTCCAACTGGTTACCGTTGGCGAAGTCGACCCGATAACGGCCTTGCAGTGCCCCCTCCACGACCGCCTGGCCATCAGCTCGGCTGACGCCCTTGAGCGGATAGCGCGAGAACAGTTCGACCTGCACGCAACGCCCCGCATCCTCCGCCTGGGACGCAGGCAGGAAGCTGCCCAGCACGTCCGAGTAGTGCCGCAGCACCATCTGGCTGGTGCCACGACCACCGACCCACAGCGGCGTACCATCCGCCAGCCAGCCGGCGAAACCACCCTGGCGCGACTGCGGGTCCTGGTCGCCGAGCCAGCTCCAGGTCTTGACTCGCAAACGCCCGCCCAGCACCGCCACGGCCTGGCCGTCGGCGGCATTGAGCACCACGTCGAGCAGCAGCCGGCGCGCGGCGTCCTGTGCCGGCAGCGTGCGCAAGGCATCCAGCAGTTGAACCACGGAGACGCGGGTCTGCGGTTGCAGTTGGCCGAGGTCGAGCAGCCAGCCAGGGGCCTGACGAGCCTGCCAGTAATCTCGCCAACGCGCGGCGTCGATGTCCAGGCGCTTGGGATCGAAGTACAGGCCACAGGAGCGGACCAGCGCCGCATCGCGGGCGATGGTGCCGCCCGGGGTGCAGCAATAGACTTCCTCGTGATCCTGGCCGTGGCAGTCGTAGGCCGGTTCCTGCTGGTCGGTGTCCACCAGCCAGGCATAGACGAACAGTTTCCACAGGCTGCCCAGCGGGGTCTGCAGATCTGCCGGCAACGGCTCGCGGCTGAGCACCTGGGTGGTGTTCAGTTGCACCAGCTCATAGCCATCGGCGGTTTTCCAGGCCAGGCGCAGCGGCGCCTCCTCTGCCGTCGCCAGCAGAGGGAGGATGCACAGCACCAGCCAGGTCAGCGGACGAATCATGTCATTCGACCGTGACTTGTCCGAGGGCGGCCTTCTGTTCCTGGGCCTGGTGCTCCGGCGCATAGATCTGGCTGAAGCGCGCCGGTGGCAGCTTGAACTGGCCTTTCTGCGAGAAGCGGATCAGGTGACGCACACGCACTTCACCGTTGAGGCTGTTGATCGGCACGCCATAGGCCATCTGCCCCGGCTCGAAGTGTGCTTTCTCCAGCGGCGTGGCTTCTTCGCCGGCCAGACCGGCCAGGTTGACGCCCCAGGTGGTGCGCTCGACATCCGCACCCGGCGGCAGCGGCAGTTCGAGCATGCCGTAGCGCACGGGCTTGGCCGCCTTGCTGGTGAGGGTCACTTCGTCCAGGTAGAGGCTGTCGCTGGACAGCGGCTTGTCGCCCACGGCCTTGAGGCTGAAGGTGTTGGCATCACCGTCCGGCACCAACTCCAGCAAGCGGCGCTTGATCTGTACCGGTAGGTCGGCGGCGGCCTTGCCCTGGCTGAGGTAGCTCAGGTTGGCGCGCAGCGGACGCTCCTGGGCACCGCTCAGGGTCAGCACGCTTGGCACGCCCTGGCCTTGCCACTGCCAGTAGGCTTCACCGGTACTACCCTGGCGAACCTGCCAGCCTTCGCCCGGAGTCAGGCTGACCATTTTCGGGGTCTGCTCGACGCTGCGTTGCAGCCAGGTCAGCGCCAGCGCACGCTCCAGGGTGGACTGTTGCGGCAGCAGGCGCTGCAGCAGGTCCTGGGCCTGGTCGGCATTGAACGGCTTGAGCGACAGGTTCAACGCCGTGGCGAACGGCTGCGCGCTGGCGCCAAGGCGCTGCTCGGCTGCCGGCAGCTGCTTGCTGAACGCATCCGGCAGGGCCACCTTGTTCTGCCGCGCCAGGGCGGCGGTCAGTACACGGGCACTGGCCAGGCCCAGGGCCGAGTCCGGTGCGCCCATCACCACGCTGTCTTCACCGTCATCCAGCAGATGGGCATCGGCGCCCTCGCCGGCTTTCGCCAACTCGTCCATCAGGCCGCTGACCAGGGTGTTGACCGGCAGTTGCATGTCCTTGGCAAACGACAGTACCAGCGCCCGTTGCAGCAACGGCGTGGCCGCAGCCTGCTTGCCGTAGACATCCAGCACCCGCTGCCAGTGCTCCGGCGGCAGGCTCACGCCCAAGGCCTTGCTGGCGTACCAGTCGGCGTAATAGGCGTAACCGGTAAGGAAGGCATCCGGCGTGACGTCTTCGCCCCACCAGGTGAACCAGGCATCGGGACCAGCCATCGACACCAGGCGCAGGCGGCTGTTCTGCAGGATCAGGCGCAAGCGGTCGCGGATCTGCGCGTTACCCGACAGCGCCGGGTAGGCAATGCTCAATGGCAGCAACTGGCTGGCGGTCTGCTCGACGCCGCCATAGGGGTAGCTGAGCAGGTCGTCGAGGCTGGCACGGAACAGCGCTTGCGGGCTGTCGTCGAGGCGCAGGCGAATATCGCTGGCGTCGGCCGGCAGGCTCAGCGGGGTATCACCGCTGGCCACGCTGAGGCTCTGGCTCTGGGTCACTTGCCAGCCGTCGCCCACCGCGGTGAGACGCACGGCCAGGGTGTCCTGGGCCTTGCCGTTCTGTTGCAGCTCGGCGGTCCAGTCGCCGCTGCTCAGGGCGATCGCCGGCAGCGGGATGTAGTTGATGCCCTTGTTCAGCGACAGCGGCAGGCGTTGTTCCTGGCCGGCGTAGCGGATCAGCAGTTCGGCCTTGGCCGGCTTGTCGTCCTGACTGAAGGCGAACAGGCCGAGCTTGGGCTGGTCGCCGGTGCGGAAGTGGGTCGGACCACTCCACTTCAGGTACAGCGGCTTGTCGGATCGGATGAACTGGTTGCGCTGGCCCACTTGCCCGCTATCGGCAATGGCGCGGGCGGTGATGCGCCAGCGGGTCAGGGAGTCCGGCATGCGGAAGGTGAAGCGCACCTTGCCGTTGGCATCGGTAACCAGTTCCGGCTGCCAGGCGGCGGTGTCGACGTCTTCGCGACGCGGCCGCTCCAGCACCTTCACTCCGCGTTCGCTGCGGTTGGCCTTGCCCGGCGCGCCAGGGCTGCCCGGCAATGCCACGTCGTAACTGATGAACGACAGGCTGGCACTGGTGCGCACGTTGTTGCGGCGCGGATGGTAGAAGAACTGGTCGATACTCGGCGCCACTTCCGGCTGCAGCGCATAGATCATTTCATCCACCACGCTGACAGTCAGGTGCGCCGGGATCGGCTTGCCGGCGAACTGGGTGGTCAGGTCCACCGAGACGGTGTCGCCCGGCTGGTAGCTGTCCTTGTCGGTGGCGATGGCCACGTCGATCTGCGGCGTGGCGACCTTGAGACCGGCGTTCTGGAAGCTGTATTCGCCGCCCTTGGTGTAGAGCACCGAGAAGGTCAGGTTGGGGGCGAAGTTGTCCTTCACCGGAATCCGCGCGCGGTACTGGTTGTCGCTGATTTTCTCCAGGCGCAGCCAGTCGCCGCCCTTGGACAGCAGCGCCGTGGCCTCGACCTTGTCGCGCTCCAGCGACAGCAGCGCATCGTTGACCGGTTCCGGGAAGGTGATCAGCGCCAGGGCTTCGTCACCGGCGTGATACTCGGGCTTGTCGAGCAGGATCTCGACGGTACCCGGCACGGCTTTCACGCCATCACCGGTCACCGAGTGGCCAGTGGCGCCGAGGATGCGCTCGTGTTCGTCCTTGAGCGACAGGTTGTAGGTGCCAGGACGATCGAAGGTGATGCTGAAACCCTTGTCGCTGGCCGCGAGCTTGCCGCCGCCGGTGGACTGGTCTTCCAGGCGTACCCAGCTGTAGCTGCTCGGCTTGCCGGCGTTGGCCTGCTCCACGGCGGATTCGTTGGCGTAGCTGAACGCGACCCTCTCGCCGCTGGCACTGAAGCGTTGCGGCGCCGACAGGCGATAGCGCGAGGCGCCACGCTCGATGAGGATTTCCTTGGTGGTCTTGACCCGATAGGCGGCGCCATCGCTGGCGAACACGGTGAGCATGTAGCGACTGGGTTTCTCCGCCGCCGGCAGGTCGAGTACGGCCTGGCCCTTGTCGTCGGTGGTCAGTTCGGCGCTGGTCAGCTCCACCGGGAATTGCCCGAGGTACTGCAGTTCGTTGTCGACCATCGACAGTTGCTGGGCACGCAGGGTCAGTTGCACACGGGCGTCGACCACCGGTTTGCCATCCGGGTAGAGCAGTTGCAGCTTGCCCTTGACCGGCTCGCCGGTGCGGAAGTCCTGCTTGGCCAGGTCCATGGAAATTTCGAAGTGCGGCTTGATGTACTCGGCAACGCGGAAGGCGCTGCTGTAGGTCTGGTCGCGGTAGGTGAAACGCAGCTCATAGCCACCGGCGACGGCATTGTCCGGCAGCTGGAAACGGCCCTGGGTACCGGCCTTGCCGTCCAGGTTCAGATCCAGGGTCTGCAGCGTGGTGCCGGTGGCATCCAGTACGCTGACCCGCACCGGCGCGCCGGTCGGGTTGACCGAGTCACGGGCGTTCTTGAATTCGCGACCGACGATCTTCAGCGACACCCAATCACCCGGCCGGTACAGCGGCCGGTCGGTGAAGGCGTAGAGCTTGGTGTCATAGATTTCGCTGTCGTAGTAGAAGTTCTCGGAGACGAACACCCCACCCTCGTCATCCTCGCCGATCATGAACGAGCGCTCCGGGCTGACGTGCTTGAGGCGCAGCAGGCCATCGGCATCGGTCTCGCCACTGCTCATCACGCCCAGGCCGTCGGTCCACAGCACCTTGACCTTGGGTACCGAGTTGCCTTCGTGCTTGCGTGCGGCCCACACCAGCAGTTCGTCGCCGGCGATCTTGCTCACGGCCACGGTGTTGGAGACGAACACCACGGTGGTCGCGCGGTATTTGCCGACCAGCGCTTCGACCAGGTACAGGCCCGGCTTCAGCTTGCCCAGCGGGATGTAGACGTTGCCCGGTGCGACGCTGACGAACTGGCTGGAGGAGCCGGCCAGGTCGACGCCCTTCGGCGGCTGGATCGGCTTGGCGTCCCACAGCGGGTAGCGGAACTGGCTGACCAGCGGCAGGCCAGGCAGCGGCGCATATTGCGGCGGGTTGTCATACGGGGTCGGCCGGTTGAAGCTGTCGCCCATCTTCAGCTCCGGCACTTCCTCGGTGACCTGCTTGCGCGACTCGTAGGAGAACGCCCGCTGCATCACGCGGCGCGACTTGCGGTACCAGTTGTCCCACAGGTAGGCCAGGGTGTTGGACAGCCCCTCGCCCTTGAACTGGCCATCGCTGACCACCCGGTGCAGGTTCTTCTGGCGCTTGAGGAATTCCAGCGGCTGGTCGATGCGGTACACGCGGATGTCCGCGCCACCGTACGGTTCCATGCGGAAACGTCGGTAGTCACGGCCCGGTGCTTCGAGGCGGACCAGCGCCTGCTCGTCGCTGGCGAAGCTGCTGTCGGCAAGCAGGAAGAAGCTCTCGCCGGCAATCGGCTCGTAGTTGCTCGGCGCCACCGAGTCATCGGCGGCACCTGCGGCGACCGGCAACAGCACGGCCAGGGCGAAAACCATTCGGGATAACAGACGCATCATGGAAGACCCGTTCATCGAGAGAGGAAGTTCAGCCGGTAGACGCCGATGAAGTTGGGGTTCGTTGCATCGGGTATCCATCGGGTGTCCTTCCATGTCATGAGTTGCTGCACGCTGGCGGAGCGCATGCCGTTGTCGGTAGGGGTGGTGGTGCCGGTGTGATAGGCGATGTTGCGGCCCATCCAGATCATCAGGTGCTGGTCGTCGCCCTGGTCGAAGAACAGCAGGTCACCGGGCCGCGCCTGGTTGAGGTCGCGGCTGACCAGTTGGCTGTTGAACTGGATCAGCTTGATCGCATTGACGTACGGCCCGACCTTGCCGCCGCCCTGCTGCCATTGCTGGGCCAGGCTGCGCTGGCCCTCGCTCAGGGTGAGTTCAGGCGGCAGGTAGCGGTTGGACAGGCCATTGGCCCGCAACCACTTGTCATCGTGTTTCTTCAGCGCCTCGTTGGCGGCGAAGCGCACCAGGCCCGCGCAGTCCTGCTGGTACCAGCGTGGGCTCGGGCCCTGGGTCAGTTGCTCCTGGGCGATGCGCACGAACCAGGCGCGGAACACCTGGGACTGCTCGACATCCAGGGCCGGCGTTTCAACGGCGAACGCCGGCGCGCTGATCAGCAGTGCCAGTGCGCACACCGTGGCGAGTGGGCTTGCCCACGCTCGGCTGCGAAGCAGTCGTAAAACAGGCCAACTCGATATGCCTGATAGACCTCGCGCGCAGGTTTCAGGGCTGCCAGGCAGCCCAGCGTGGGCAAGCCCACTCGCCACAGTGCAGGCGGTGCTGGACATAGCCGTCACATCGCCCGCCATTGCAGAGGCAGCCACTGCCAATGACCTTCAGGCTCGGTGCCTTCGGGCAGGGTCAGGGCGTACTTGCCGAAGCCGGCGAGCTTCTGCAGCTTGGGCAGCAGGTGGGTCTGCGCGGCGTTGCGGAACACCGGCTCCATGTCCTGGGGCAGGCTGTCGAGGGTTTCCTGCTTCATCAGTTGCGCCAGGGAATCCGGGCCGAGGTAGACCGGCATCAGCGCATCCTTGGGCGCCACGTCGGCCAGCGGCGGGAAGTGCTTGTCGAGCGTGCCGAGGGCCTTGTCCACCAGCTTGTCGTCCAGGGAGAACAACAGGGTCGAACCGTGCCGCGCCAGACTTACGCGGAAGAAAGCCCGGCCGGTAATGGCGTCGGGGTTCTCGGCTTCCTTGGCCGCGTACTGGCCGAAGGTGGAACTGACCACGCGCTTCCACCGGTGGAGGCTGTCCTTGTTCTGCTCATCGATCGGGAACAGGCCGCCTTCGACATTGCTTTCCCGGGTGCCGACCATCGAGCCGAACAGTTTGCCGAGGTCGGCATCGAGGCTGTCGTTGTCCTTGTTCAGGTTCGCCACCAGCAATGGCGTGTACAGGCGCGAATCGGCGTACCAGCACAGGCCTGCGGCGCCACTCATGTGCTCGGTGAGTTTCTGTGCGGTGGCCGCGTCCGCTCCCAGCTTGACCAGCAACGGCTGTTGCTGCTCGGCAGCCAGCGGCAGGGCCACGCAGGCACTGGCCCCGACCGGCATGGCCTGCCAGATCGGCTTGAAGTCGTAGTCGACGGACTTGTCTTGCTCGTCGAGCGCCAGGAAGCTGTGCCAGCCCTTGTCGTCCATGTCCAGGCGCAGGCCGGCAAAGCTTGGGATAAAGCGCTGGTACCCCATGGCCAGGACGCTGGAGGCCACCGAGATGCGCTGCTTGACGGTCGCTTCACGCGGCTTGAGGCCGAATGCCTCGGGGAACAGTTTTTCGCCACCGAGCAGCGCCGCCAGGGCCTGGTTCGACACCTCACCGGGGGCCACTTCGCTGTCATCGCTGGTCTGCTCATAGAGGCGGTCCGGGTTGGACAGCACCACCAGCTTGTCGCCACGGGAAGCGAACAGCAGCGCCTTGCTGGCGTTGTAGGCCAGGCGGTAGAGCGCCACGTTGTCGCCGGCCACCTTCAGTTCGCCGACCTTGGTCAGTTGGGTATCGTCGAGGGCGACATGGGCCAGCGGTTCGAGCAGCTTGGCCAGGCCGCCGCGATCCATCACCAGCAGGAAATCCTTGAGACGGCCATCGGCGCCGCGCCACAGGGCGATGTCGGCAGGCTGGTCGAACAGTTGCTCGATCAGGTTGTCCTGCAGCTTGAGGTCGTGCTCGTAGATGATCCGACGCAGGCTGCCGATCAGGCCGAGGCGGTCGCCGTGGGTCTCGTAGTAGAAAACGAAGTCCTCGGTGAGGGTGTCACGCAGGAACGGCACGCTGAGCAGGTCCTTGGGCAACTGGCTCAGCGACGCGGTTTCCAGCAGCGCGTCCGGGCGGCTGACGCCGAGTTTCTCCAGGGCCAGTTCCGGTACCGGTGCCACGGACTTGTGGTGGAAAAACCAACCCAGGCCGCCGACCACCGCACCGGTCACGCACAGCCCGAGCACCAGGCCCAACCAGCGGCGCGAACCGGCAGATGGAGGAGTGGCCGGCGCGGCGGCGGCCGGGGAAGCAGTGTTATCGCTCATGTTCGCAAAGCCCATTCATCCGTGGAGCGGGATGTTCAATAGTTGAAGGTCTTGACCAGCAGCAGGTCGCCGATGGCGCGCAGCGGTACGGTGAAACTCTCGCGCTTTTCATTGACGGTGTTTTCGTTGAGCACCAGGTTGATCTGCGAGGTGATGACCTCGTTCTGGTTGGCGCGCTCGTTGAAGTTATAGCCGTCGCTGGCGCTGTAGTTGCCCCAATAGTTCACATAGACCAGGTAGGTGCCGTGCATCGGCGCGGTCATGGTGAACATTTCCGGGCCGGGGCCGTCGACGCCGTCGGGGTCGAGGCCGCCGCCGTTGCTCAGGCGCGGATTGGCATAGAAGGCATGCTGGCCATCGGGTGTGATGATATGCAGGTCGAGTTCGGCCTTGGGGTCGTCCCAGCCGAGCACCACGCGGATCCGCGCCGGGGTGATCTGCTGGTTGGCTTCGTAGAACTGCACGCGCTTGAGGGACTTGCCCTGGGCGCTGCGCACTTCGACGCTGTTGGAGCCTGATCCGAAGGCATAGGGGCGCACGAACCGGCCCTTGTCGTCGGTGTAGAGATTCAGCGGGTTGCCGTTGACCGACAGGGTATGCGGTTCACGCGGGCCGGAAGGCGGATTGATCCGGCCCTCGATGGGTGTACGGCTGCGCTGGATGCCGCGGTCGATGGGCGGCGTCGGGTAGGCCACCTGCGGCGCATCACTGCGATCGAGCAGGCCCGAATAGCGCCAGCCGCCGGTCGGCTCCTGAAGCTCGGCCGAGGGCTCGGCCCAGGCGGCCACGGCCCAGAGGGCAATCAGGATTGGGAATAACCGGCGCATCAACAGCCTCCTTGCCATGCATCACGAAACCCTGCGCCCGGTCCAGACCTGGCACACCACTGAAACACGAAAAATCAGAAAGAACCTGGCGAGGCAGGTCGGGAAGTCGCAGAGGGTAGCGATTCAGATCTTGTTACACAATGGCGGAAAACGGGTATTTGCGGGGGCGATCAGCAAATGAGAGATCGTGCACACTCGATGGCCTGGAGGGCCCGAAAAACAAGGCAAAAGGCCATCACCGCAGTGTGCCAAAGCGGCTCAGGATTATCCCTGCTTCCGGGTGTAGAATAGCGACTCACAGAAGGTCGCGCGCGCGCCCGACGCCCTCGTGATTGGCAACCCCTCGCATTTGCCCCGAAACCCGCTGTCTGCTAGTGTCGCGCCCGTTCAACGCCTACCGAGATCGCCGCCATGGCCCGCAAAAAAGTTTCCCTGGATTTCGAACAATCCCTCGCCGATCTGCAGACACTGGTCGAGCGCCTGGAGAACGGCGAGCTGTCGTTGGAAGATTCGTTGACCGCCTTCGAGCAAGGCATCCGCCTGACCCGTGACTGCCAGGGCGCCCTGGCCCAGGCCGAGCAGAAGGTGCAGATCCTGCTGGAACGCGATGGAGAACTGGCCGAAGAGCCCTTCGACGCGGAACAGCCAGAATGATCAAGACCTACCAGGCCGCCTGCCAGGAGCGGGTCAACGCCGCCCTGGATACCCTGTTCGTCCCGCCCAGCGCCGGGCTCGCGCGTCTCTACGAGGCGATGCGCTACAGCGTGATGAACGGCGGCAAGCGTGTGCGTCCGCTGCTGGTCTACGCCGCCTGCGAAGCCCTCGGCGGCAAGCCGGAACAGGCCAACGGCGCCGCCTGCGCGGTTGAGCTGATCCACGCCTACTCGCTGGTCCACGACGACCTGCCGGCCATGGACGACGACGATCTGCGTCGCGGCCAGCCGACCACCCACAAGGCCTTCGACGAAGCCTGCGCGATCCTCGCCGGCGACGGCCTGCAGAGCCTGGCCTTCAGCGCCCTGCTCGACCCACGCCTGAGCGAGCTGCACGCAGAGATCCGCCTGTCGATGGTTGGCACCCTGGCCCAGGCCGCAGGACCGGCCGGCATGGTCGGTGGCCAGGCCATCGACCTCGGCTCGGTGGGCCTCAAGCTCGACCAGAAAGCCCTGGAAAACATGCACCGGCACAAGACCGGCGCCCTGATCGAGGCCAGCGTCACCCTTGGCGCCCTGGCCAGCGTCAACGTGCAGAAGGACGAACTCAAGTCGCTGCAGGCCTACGCCCAGGCCATCGGCCTGGCTTTCCAGGTGCAGGACGACATCCTCGATGTCGAAAGCGATACCGCAACCCTCGGCAAGCGCCAGGGTGCCGACATCGCCCGCGACAAGCCGACCTACCCGGCCCTGCTCGGCCTCGATGCCGCCAAGGCCTACGCCCTGGAGCTGCGCGACCAGGCGCTGCACGCCCTGCGACCGTTTGACGCGGCCGCCGAACCGCTGCGCGAGCTGGCGCGCTACATCGTCGAACGCCGCAGCTGACCGGATGGTCACGCTGGCTTTTCGCACAACCGAAAGGCCAGCATCTGATCCGCTGATGCGACATCGCGTGGGCAGCGTGCGCTCCATAAGGTAAACTGGCGCGTCTTCATACCTATAACGATTCGCCTGATGCCCACGACGTTCCATGAGATTCCCCGCAAGCGCCCGACCACGCCCCTGCTGGACCGTGCCGACACGCCGGCAGGTCTGCGCCGGTTAGGTGAAGCCGAGCTGGAAACCCTGGCCGATGAACTGCGCCTGGAGCTGCTCTATTCGGTCGGCCAGACCGGCGGGCACTTCGGTGCCGGTCTTGGCGTCATCGAGCTGACCATCGCGCTGCACTACGTCTTCGACACCCCGGACGACCGGCTGGTGTGGGACGTGGGGCACCAGGCCTATCCACACAAGATCCTCACCGGGCGTCGCGAGCGCATGCTCAGCCTGCGCCAGAAGGACGGCCTGGCCGCCTTTCCGCGCCGCTCGGAGAGCGAGTACGACACCTTTGGCGTCGGTCACTCCAGCACGTCCATCAGTGCCGCCCTCGGCATGGCCATCGCCGCCCGCCTGCAGAACAGCGACCGCAAGGCGATCGCGGTGATCGGCGACGGCGCCCTGACCGCAGGCATGGCCTTCGAGGCGCTGAACCACGCGCCGGAAGTCGACGCCAACATGCTGGTGATCCTCAACGACAACGACATGTCGATCTCGCGCAACGTCGGCGGGCTGTCGAACTACCTGGCGAAGATTCTCTCCAGCCGCACCTACGCGAGCATGCGCGAAGGCAGCAAGAAAGTGCTGTCGCGTCTGCCTGGCGCCTGGGAAATCGCCCGCCGTACCGAAGAATACGCCAAGGGCATGCTGGTACCCGGCACCTTGTTCGAAGAGCTGGGCTGGAACTACATCGGCCCGATCGACGGCCACGACCTGCCGACCCTGATCGCCACCCTGCGCAACATGCGCGACCTCAAGGGTCCACAGTTCCTGCACGTGGTGACCAAAAAGGGCAAGGGCTTTGCCCCGGCGGAAGTCGACCCGATCGGCTACCACGCGATCACCAAGCTCGAACCCCTGGACGCTCCCGCCGCTGCGCCGAAGAAGCCGAGCGGGCCGAAGTATTCCGCCGTGTTCGGCGAATGGCTGTGCGACATGGCCGCCGCCGACCCACGGTTGGTGGGCATCACCCCGGCGATGAAGGAAGGCTCCGATCTGGTGGCCTTCAGCGAGCGTTTCCCGCTGCGCTACTTCGACGTGGCGATCGCCGAGCAGCACGCGGTGACCTTCGCCGCCGGCATGGCCTGCGAAGGCGCCAAGCCGGTGGTGGCGATCTACTCGACGTTCCTGCAGCGCGGTTATGACCAACTGGTGCATGACGTGGCGGTGCAGAACCTCGACGTGCTGTTCGCCATCGACCGTGCCGGCCTGGTCGGCGAAGACGGCCCGACCCACGCTGGCAGCTTCGACCTGTCGTACCTGCGCTGCATCCCCGGCATGCTGGTGATGACCCCGAGCGACGAGAACGAACTGCGCAAGATGCTCAGCACTGGCCACCGGTACAACGGCCCCGCCGCGGTGCGCTACCCACGCGGCAGCGGGCCGAACGCGACCATCGAGAAAGACCTGGAGCCAATCGAGATCGGCAAGGGCGTTGTCCGTCGCCAGGGCAGCAAGGTCGCCCTGCTGGTGTTCGGCGTACAACTGGCGGAGGCGCTGGTGGTGGCCGAGAAGCTGGATGCGACCGTGGTCGACATGCGCTTCGTCAAGCCGCTGGACGAAGCCCTGGTCCGCGAGATTGCCGGTAGCCACGAGTTGCTGGTGACCATCGAGGAAAACGCCATCATGGGTGGCGCCGGTGCGGCGGTCAGCGAGTTCCTCGCGCAGGACAACCTGCTCAAGCCGATCCTGCACCTGGGCCTGCCGGATGTATACGTCGAGCATGCGAAGCCGGCGCAGATGCTGGCCGAGTGCGGCCTGGATGTGGCGGGGATCGAGGCGTCGGTGACAGAGCGGATGAAGCTGCTCGGGCTGTAGGTCAATGAAATAGCGGGCGGCCCCTTCTCCGGCACGCCCGCCGATGTCACATCAGCCGAGTTGACGCGGAATACGGTAGAGGTAGAACAGCACCACCGTGGATAGCACCAGCAGGAACAGCGGTACCGCCTCCAGGCCAACGAACACCGCCAGGATGCCGATCCAGGTCGGCAGGGCCGCGATCACCAGCGCCTTGCGCCGGACATTGGCCAACGCGATCCAGGCCGCCGGCTCCTGCGGGGTATCCAGGGCCTTCTCGGTGGCGATCAACGCATGCTTGTAGCCACCGAAGAAACGCAGGGTGAGAAACATCGACGCGATACCGGCAATGAACAACGGCATTGCCAGCACCGGCAGCACCGGCTCCGTCTGGCCAAAGGCCCAACTGGCCACGAACAGCGGCAGGACACTGAGCAGCAACTGCTTGTACCAGCCCACCGCCAGTCGGCGCTTCACCTGGCCACGGGTCACGCCGGGTCGGCCTCGCTCTGGTGCTCGTTGCCCATCATGTGGCCGAGCTTGCCGGCCTTGGTGGCCAGGTAGAGTTTGTTGTGCGGGTTGTGCCCGGTGTGCAGCGGCACCCGCTCGGCCACGGTGATGCCCATGTCGGTCAGCGCCTTGACCTTGCGCGGGTTGTTGGTCATCAGCCGCAGGGACTGGATGCCCAGGTGTTCGAGCATGGGCCGGCAGATCGCGTAGTCACGCTGGTCGGCGGCAAAGCCGAGGCGCTCGTTGGCTTCGACCGTGTCAGCGCCACCGTCCTGCAACTCGTAGGCGCGGATCTTGTTCATCAGGCCGATACCCCGGCCTTCCTGGCGCAGGTACAGCAACACGCCACGCCCCTCGCGGGCAATCGCCTGCAGGGCGGCTTCGAGCTGCGAACCACAATCACAACGCTGGCTGAACAAGGCATCGCCGGTCAGGCATTCGGAATGCACGCGGCCAAGCACCGGTGCACCATCGGCCACATCCCCGAGCGTCAGCACGACGTGTTCACGACCGGTGGCCTCTTCGAGAAAACCGTTCATGGTGAATGTCGCGAAAGGGGTAGGCAATTTGGAGGCAGCGACAAAAACGACAGGCACCCTGTGCTCCTGATCAGTATGAAGGCTGGAAATTCGCGGTTGCCGCATTGTAACAGGAGGTTCCTACAGACGCTTAGGCCGTTTTATCCATGATAACTATCAATAAGTTTGATCGGTTACGGCGGGAAACTTCCCGCTCTCGAACGGATAGGGCTGCTTCCAGTACTCGAATATCTTGCGCAGCCGTCCATCCTTGACCAGCTCGCTCATCCGTTGGTCATACAAGGCCAGCAAGGCCCGGCCCCGTTCGTTATTGGCGAAGCCTAGGTAGAGCGGCAACTCCGCCAGATGAGTGCGGCTGAACACCCTGGGGTCCTCTGCCTGCCCGAGAACAAAATCGACTTCGCTCAGCGCGTCGAGGTAGTAGTCCACCCGACCATGCTGCAGCATCGACAGGATCCCGTCGCGACGCTGTATCTCGTTGAAGTCATGCACGTTGGGCAGGTATTTCTGGTACTTGTAGCCACGCACCCAGGCAAGGCGATAACTGCCGAGCTTGCCCAGGTCGGGAGCCGGTTTGCTGGCCAGGCCCACGGCATAGATATGATCGGTGTCGTAGTTCCAGCGCGGATACAGGACGCCGCTGATTTCCTTGCTGTAGGAACCCACCCAGGCATCCGCTTCGCCCCGCTCCACCAGGCCGATCGAACGCACATAGGGTTCGCTGCGAATCTCGAGTTTTACACCACGCGGCTCGAACACCGCTCGCAAGACATCCCAGGCCAGCCCGCTGCCATCGGCGTTGGTGTAGTCGACCCACTCTTCGCTGACCAGGCGGATCTGCGCCGGCACGCCAGCGACCTCCGTTGCCCCGGCCAACGGACTGAGCAACAGCAGCAGGAGCAAGCTCCACAAGCGAAAACCGGCCATACCCAATCCCTCAGGCGAAGAGATGCACCAGCCCCTGCATGGCCAGCCAGGCAAAGACCCCGGCCAGCACGTCGTCGAGCATGATCCCGACACCGCCATGCACATGCCGGTCGATCCAGCGGATCGGCCAGGGCTTGAGGATGTCGAAGAAGCGGAAAACCAGGAACCCCGCCAACAGCCAGTACCAGCCTTGCGGCACCAGCCACAGGGTGATCCACATGCCGACCATCTCGTCCCAGACGATGCCCTCGTGATCATGCACCCGCAGGTCGTCGGCGACCTTGCCGCAAAGCCAGAAGCCAAACAGCATGGTGATGCCGAGCATCAGCCAGTACCCCCAGTCCGGCAACATCTGCCACAACGGTATGAAGGGTAGCGCAACCAGCGAACCCCAGGTGCCAGGCGCCTTGGGCAAGGTCCCGGAGCCGAAGCCGAAAGCCAGGAAATGCCAGGGATTGCGCCACACCGACGGTGGCACGAACTCAGCGGGAACCTGCTTGGGATGATCTGTCACGGCGTCTCCGGAAAATGTTGATACCCGCGGATTCGCGGGGTGATGTCCTGACCATCGGCGTCCAGCAAGGCAACGCCCTGTCCGGCGACCACCTGACCGACCACCCGGACCGCGTCATGGGCGAGCAACAGTGCGGGCAACTCGGCCGGTGGCAGGGTGAATGCCAGGACATAGTCGTCACCGCCACCGAGCGCCGCTTCCCAGGCTGACGCCTGGCCGAGAAAGCCCAGCAATGCCGGAGACAACGGCAGTTTTTCACGTTCGACCAACAAACGTACCCCGGATGCTGCAGCAATATGCCCACAATCGGCCAGCAGGCCATCGGAAATATCCAACGCCGCCGTTGCCTTGCCACGCAAGGCCAGGCCCAAGGCGAACTGTGGCCGGGGCGACCAGTAATGCGCCAGCAACGGTTCGGCCAACACCGGCTCGGCTGTGCGCTGGCCCAGCACCAGCGGCAAGGCACCGGCAGCATTGCCCAGATTACCGCCGACACACAGCAGGTCACCCACTCGCGCGCCACTACGGGTCAGCGCCTGCCCACGGGACACCCGGCCGAACACCGTCAGCGTCAGGCTCAGGGGACCGCGGGTGGTATCGCCGCCGACCAGGCGCAAGGCGCAGTGCCGGGCCATCTGGTCGAGCCCGCAGGCAAACGCCTGCAGCCAGTCGACTTCGTTGTGCGGCAAGGTCAGGGCCAGGGTGAAAGCGACGGGCGTCGCGCCCATGGCGGCCAGGTCACTGGCAGCCACGGCCAGCGCACGCTGTCCGAGCAGAAACGGATCGCAGGGGTCGGCGAAATGCACACCGGCCACCAGGGTGTCGGTAGAAACGGCCAGTTGCTCCCCGACGGGGACATCGAGCAGGGCACAGTCGTCGCCGATACCCAGTGCAACACCTTCGCCGGCCTGCGCACAGGGCGCGGCGGCAAAGAAATTGCGGATCAGCTCGAACTCACCCATGGGAAGAGCAAGCGCCGGTCAGCGCTTGAAAGCCTTCACTTCAGCTTCGCGCAGGTTCGGTGCCAGCTTGTCGAGCACACCGTTGACGAACTTGTGACCGTCGGTGGAGCCGTAGACCTTCGCCAGCTCGATGCCTTCGTTGATCACCACGCGGTAGGGAACGTCGACACGCTTGAGCAGTTCCCAGGTGGACAGGCGCAGCACCGACAACTCGACCGGGTCCAGTTCTTCGATCTCGATGTCCAGGCACGGCTTGAGTGCGTTGTCGATCTCGTTCTTGAACTGTGGAACGCCGTGGAGGATTTCCCGGAAGTACGCACCGTCGACATCGCTGAAATCGTTGTCGACACGGAACTGCGCTTCGATTTCGTTCAGCGATTGCTTGGCCATGTGCCATTGGTAGAGCGCCTGGGTCGCGAGCTGACGGGCTTCGCGACGCTTGGCACTCTTGGACGGCTTGCCGGCACCCTCAGGGCGTGGCTCGCGCGGGTTGAAACGATCGCTGTCGTCGTAAATCACTTGGCCTCCAACTGCGCCAGCAGACTGACCATTTCCAGGGCGGACAGGGCGGCTTCGGCACCTTTGTTACCGGCCTTGGTGCCGGAACGTTCGATGGCCTGCTCGATCGAGTCGACGGTCAGGACGCCGAAGGAAACCGGCACGCCGAACTCCATGGACACCTGGGCCAAGCCCTTGGTGCACTCGCCTGCCACGTATTCGAAGTGCGGGGTGCCGCCACGAATGACCGCGCCCAGGGCGATGATCGCCGCGTATTCGCTACGCTGCGCAACCTTCTGGGCCACCAGCGGGATCTCGAACGCACCCGGCGCACGAATGATGGTGATGTCGCTTTCGCTCACACCGTGGCGAACCAGGGCGTCAACGGCGCCGCTGACCAGGCTTTCGACGACGAAGCTGTTGAAACGGCCGACCACCAGGGCATAGCGGCCTTTGGGGGCGATGAAGGTACCTTCGATGGTCTTCAGGGTCATTCGACAATTCTCTTAAAGAGCCGGGACGCGTCTGTTACGCGCCCCTCAGGGATATGTGTACCGCGAATCAAGGTCGAAACCAGCCGGCCTTTTATTCGGAGGGCACGTATTCTACTACTTCCAGGTCGAAACCGGATATCGCGTTGAACTTCATCGGCGCACTCATCAGGCGCATTTTACGTACGCCCAGGTCGCGCAGGATCTGCGAACCGGCCCCGACGATGCTGTAGGTGGTCTGTTTTTTCACCGGCGCATGCTCGACCGTCTCGCGGATATGCGCCAGCAGCACGTCACCATCCAGCGGGTGACCAAGCAACAGCACCACGCCACTGCCGGCCTCGGCCACCGCCGCCATCGCCGCGCGCAGGCTCCAGCGTCCGGGCTGCTTGACCATCAGCAGGTCGCGCAGCGGGTCCATGTTGTGGACACGCACCAGGGTCGGCTCTTCGGCGCAGACCTTGCCCAGGGTCAGGGCCATGTGTACGTCGCCCTCTACCGAATCACGATA
Organism: Pseudomonas sp. UTLPPB19802; assembly: GCF_059730225.1. Lineage (NCBI taxonomy): Bacteria > Pseudomonadati > Pseudomonadota > Gammaproteobacteria > Pseudomonadales > Pseudomonadaceae > Pseudomonas > Pseudomonas sp. UTLPPB19802. The sequence goes on along the minus strand of NZ_AP048545.1, from coordinate 1,556,883 downwards.
GGTCACCAGGGTGAACTGGCCCAGTTCGCTGTCGAGCGGCTGCTCGGCAATCCGCTGAACGGTACTCTCGTGGATCATCCGATAGTGGATCAGGTCGGCGATGGTGCCGATCTTGATATTGTGCTCGGCGGCGAAGGCTTCCAGCTCGGCACGACGGGACATGGTGCCGTCGTCGTTCATCACTTCGCAGATCACCCCACTCGGCTCGAAACCGGCCATGCGCGCCAGGTCGCAGGCGGCTTCGGTGTGGCCGGCACGGGCCAGGGTACCGCCAGGCTGGGCCATCAGCGGGAAGATGTGACCGGGGCTGACGATGTCTTCGGCCTTGGCGTCCTTGGCGGCCGCAGCCTGCACGGTACGTGCGCGGTCAGCAGCGGAGATGCCGGTGGTGACGCCTTCGGTGGCCTCGATGGACACGGTGAACTTGGTGCCGAAACCAGAACCGTTGCGCGGGGCCATCAGCGGCAGCTTGAGCAGCTCGCAGCGCTCGCGGCTCATCGGCATGCAGATCAGGCCGCGGGCGTGCTTGGCCATGAAGTTGATGTGTTCGGCCTTGCAGCACTCGGCGGCCATGATCAGGTCGCCTTCGTTCTCGCGGTCTTCGTCATCCATGAGGATGACCATCTTGCCCTGGCGAATGTCTTCGACCAGTTCTTCAATCGTGTTGAGCGCCACGCGGCACCCCCTTGCGTCAGGATTTGAGGTAGCCGTTGGCGGCCAGGAAACTTTCGGTGATGCCGCCGCTGGTCGGCTCCGCCGCCTTCTCGCCCAGGAGCAGGCGCTCCAGGTAGCGGGCCAGCAGGTCGACCTCGAGGTTGACCCGGCGACCTGGGCGGTAGTCGGCCATGATGGTTTCGACCAGGGTGTGCGGGACGATGGTCAGTTCGAACTCGGCGCCATGCACCGCGTTGACCGTCAGGCTGGTGCCGTCGACGGTGATCGAGCCCTTGTGGGCGATGTACTTGGCCAGTTCCTTGGGTGCGCGCACACGGAACTGGATGGCCCGGGCGTTTTCCTCGCGGGAGACGATCTCGCCGACACCGTCGACGTGGCCACTGACCAGGTGACCGCCCAGGCGGGTGGTCGGCGTCAGGGCCTTCTCCAGGTTGACCCGGCTGCCGGCCTTGAGGTCGTTGAAGGCGGTGCAGTCCAGGGTTTCGCGGCTGACGTCGGCCCAGAACCCGTCGCCCGGGAGTTCGACGGCTGTCAGGCAGACGCCGTTGACCGCGATGCTGTCGCCGAGCTTGACGTCGCCCAGGTCGAGCTTGCCGGTTTCTACATAAACACGTACGTCGCCGCCTTTCGGGCTCAGCGCACGGATGCTGCCGATGGATTCGATGATGCCGGTAAACATGAAGTACTCCTCGAAGACGAGCCAGCGCCTGGCGCTGGCCGCGAATTATACGCCGGGTGCCGGGTCAGGTATTGCGGTGACTCGCCAGTCATCGCCGACCGCGCGCATTTCTGTGATTTTCAGCCGTGGCGCCTCGCTCATCCGCTCCAGCGGCCAGTCGAGCAAAGGACGCGCCGTGGAACCGAGGAACTTGCCGGCGACAAAGATCTGGTACTCGTCCACCAACCCCTGGCGGGCAAAGGCTCCCGCCAGGCGCGGACCGGCTTCGACCAGCAGCTCATTGACGCCGCGGGTGGCCAGTTGCTTGAGCAACTGCGCCAGGTCGACCTGGCCGTCGCTGCCAGGCAGGCTCAGGACTTCGTGGCCGGCGGCCTGGTACTCGGCAGTGGCCGTGCTGGCGCAGGTCACCACCAACGCCGGACCGGCCTGGAAAAAGGCTGCATTCAACGGTACCCGCAGGCGGCCATCGATCAGCACGCGCAGCGGTGGCCGGCTCTCGGCCAGGGCCGTCAGTTCGGTGCCCAGGCCCAATTCGGCGGGACGTACGGTCAACCGGGCGCTGTCGGCCAGTACGGTATCGGCACCGGTGAGCACCACGCTGGACTCGGCGCGCAGGCGCTGCACGGCGGAGCGTGCGGCCGGGCCGGTGATCCATTGGCTTTCGCCACTGGCCATCGCCGTGCGACCGTCCAGGCTCATCGCCAGCTTGACCCGCACGAACGGCAGGCCATGTTCCATGCGTTTGAGGAAGCCACGGTTGATCGCCCTCGCCTCACCTTCGAGCACGCCGCTGTGCACGGCGATGCCGGCGTCGGCCAAGCGCTTTAGGCCGTTTCCGGCAACCTGGGGATTCGGGTCCTGCATGGCTGCCACCACCCGCCCTACACCCGCCTTGACCAGCGCCTCGGCGCAGGGCGGCGTGCGGCCGAAGTGGCTGCACGGTTCCAGGGTCACGTAGGCGGTCGCGCCACGGGCAAGCTCGCCCGCTTCACGCAAGGCATGGACTTCGGCATGGGGCTCGCCGGCCCGCACATGCCAACCTTCGCCGACCACCACGCCGTCGCGGACGATGACACAGCCAACCCGAGGGTTGGGGTGGGTCGAGTAGCGTCCCTTGCGGGCCAGTTCCAGCGCACGGGCCATGTAGTGGGCGTCGAGAACCGCCTGTTCGGCTGGAAGGCTCATTCCTTGGCGGGCTCCCGGGCAAGGCGATCGATTTCCTCGCGGAACTCGTCGAGGTCCTGGAAGCGGCGATAGACCGAAGCGAAGCGGATGTAGGCGACTTCATCGAGTTTCTGCAACTCGGTCATCACCATTTCGCCGACGACCAGCGACTTGACCTCGCGTTCGCCGGTGGCCCGCAACTTGTGCTTGATATGGGCCAACGCGGCTTCCAGGCGCTCGACACTCACCGGGCGCTTTTCCAGGGCCCGCTGCATGCCGGCGCGCAGTTTTTCTTCGTCGAAGGGTTGGCGGCTGCCGTCCTGCTTGATCAGGCGTGGCAAAACCAGTTCGGCGGTTTCGAAGGTGGTGAAACGCTCACCGCAAGCCACGCATTCGCGCCGGCGGCGCACCTGCTCGCCCTCGGCGACCAGACGCGAGTCGATGACTTTGGTGTCGTTGGCACCGCAGAAGGGACAGTGCATGGTGGCAGGCAACAAAAAATGGGGAGGGCCATGGTAGCGCATCTCCGTGGCAAGACAAGCCATAGGGTTTGCGGTATACAGTCGGCGGACTAACGTTATCCCATCGGGACCGTCGATTTTCGCCTCAGTTGGAGCTGTAGATGTCAGTACGACCGCTTGTTTTGCTCAGCCTCGCCGGCCTGCTGCTCGCTTGCAGCAGCGCACCCAAGCCCGTGCCGACGCCACCGCCGCAACAACAGGTGAAGAAGCCCCTCAGTGAATATGAACAACTCGGCCCGCTGCCCGCCCACCAGCGCGAACTGAGCGGTTCCCTGCTCGGCGTGCCGGCCAATGCCGAGGTCGAACTGGCCCTGCTGGTGATCGACGAGCGCGGCCGGCCACAGCAGTTGCTCGCCAGCAGCAAGATCAACGGCACCGGCCAGGCATTGCCATTCCGCCTGCGCTTCAACCCGGAGGTGTTTCCGGCAGGTGGCCGCGTCGAGTTGCGCGGACGGGCCAGCCAGTCCGGACAATTGATCCTGCACCTGCCTTCGGTGACGGTGAGCCAGCCGACCACCCAGGCCATGGGCCAGCTGCAATTCGTCAGCGCACCATGAACGTCCCGCTCGACCTGCAGCGCGCCCTCGCCGCGCTGCTCGGCGATGCCCGGCTGACGGCCTGCGCGCTGCCAGAAACCGATCTCAAGCTGTGGTTGATCGACGCCGAGAACATGGACCGCGCGTTCACCTCGGAAGAAACCCGGCGCATCCTCCACGAGCCGCCCTACTGGAGCTTCTGCTGGGCCAGCGGCCTGGCGATGGCCCGCTACCTGGCCGAGCGACCACAATGGGTCGCGGGCAAGCGCGTGCTGGATTTCGGCGCTGGCTCCGGCATCGCTGCCATTGCCGCGGCCCGGGCCGGGGCAATGGAGGTCGTGGCTTGCGACCTTGATCCACTGGCCCTGGCCGCCTGCCGGGCAAATGCCGCACTCAATGAGGTCGAACTGAGCTACAGCGAAGACTTTTTTGCCGAGGGCGATCGCTTCGACCTGATCCTGGTCGCCGATGTGCTGTACGACCGGGAGAACCTGCCGCTGCTGGACCACTTTCTCAGCCGCGGCCGGGAGGCGCTGGTGGCCGACTCGCGGGTTCGGGATTTCCGCCATCCGCTGTACAAGCGCCTGGAAATCCTCCAGGCGTTGACGCTGCCGGACCTGATGGAGCCGGAGGAGTTTCGCCAGGTCAGTCTTTATCACGCCAGCCGCCCCTGAGTGCACCCGGCCAGAGACAAGGCCCATCCAGCCGACGCCTGTATGCCCCGCTTTCAGCCAACCCGTGCAAGCCTTATAGTTGCGCGATACCCCGTTCTTCGAGACTCCCGATGACCCAGGACACGCCCTACATCTTCGATGCCACCGCCCTGAACTTCGACCAGGCGGTGATTCAGAACTCTTTCCACAAGCCGGTGCTGGTGGACTTCTGGGCGGAATGGTGTGCGCCCTGCAAGGCGCTGATGCCGATGCTGCAGCAGATCGCCGAGAGCTATCAGGGCGAGTTGCTGCTGGCCAAGGTCGATTGCGATGCCGAACAGGACATCGTCGCCCGCTTCGGTATCCGCAGCCTGCCGACCGTGGTGCTGTTCAAGGACGGCCAACCGGTGGATGGTTTCGCCGGCGCCCAGCCGGAGTCGGCCGTACGCGCGATGCTCGAACCCCATGTGCAGATGCCACCGCCGGCTGCTGCCGACCCGTTCGAGCAGGCCCAGGCACTGTTCAGCGAGGGCCGCGTCGCCGACGCCGAAGCCACCCTCGTCGCCCTGCTGGGTGAAGACAACAGCAATGCCAAGGCGCTGATCCTCTACGCCCGCTGCCTCGCCGAGCGCGGTGAGCTGGGTGAAGCCCAGACCGTGCTGGACGCGGTCAAGGGTGATGAGCACAAGGCCGCGCTGGCCGGTGCCAAGGCGCAACTGACCTTCCTGCGCCAGGCTGCCGACCTGCCGGATGCCGCCGATCTCAAGGCCCGCCTGGCGCAGAATGCCCAGGACGATGAGGCGATCTACCAGTTGGCGATCCAGCAACTGGCCCGCCAGCAGTACGAGGCGGCGCTGGATGCCCTGCTCAAGCTGTTCATCCGCAACCGTAGCTACAGCGAAGGCCTGCCACACAAGACCCTGTTGCAGGTGTTCGACCTGCTGGGCAACGACCATCCACTGGTGACCACCTACCGGCGCAAGCTGTTCGCCGCTCTCTACTGACCGCGCCATTCTCTCTGTGGGAGCCGGCTTGCTGGCGATTGCAATCCGACAGTCGACAGTTTCGTCGTTTGGCATACCGCTATCGCCAGCAAGCGGAGCGCCGCCCGGCCGTCTCCCACAATCGGGTTTCAGCGCCCTACTCGATCTCGAACAGGCCGTTGCCCACCGAGCCGGCACTCAGCCGCTCGCGCACATCGTCATCGATACGCGGGTCATCCGGGCGGTACAGCTTGACCTGGCGGAACGCATTGATGCGGTTGATCTCTTCCCCCAGGAACTCCCAGACCACGCGGGTGCACGCCGGATTGCGCCGGTCGCCGCTGGAGACACCGGTTTTCAGGCCATTGAGGCGGGTGATGCGACTCTTGAAGCTGGGAATCAGGATCGTCTGGCTCATTTCGTTGAGTGTCAGCGACTCGTAGTCGATCAGGAACAAGCGATCCTGTAGCTGAAAGGCCGCTCCCAGATAACGACAACGCACCTCGGCATGCCCTTCATTGGCGGTACTGCGCTCCTGCCGTTCCTGGCGCTCGAACAGGAAACTGCCGCGCTCCTCGCGCAGGTGCACCAGGGACACCAGGATCGAACCCGGCACCGACATGCAGTTTGAATACTCGAAGTAATAGCCGCAGTAGCGCGACAGGTTGCCCGCCTCCTGGTGCAGCGGCTTGAACAACTCGCTGATCGGATCATTCAGTTGCTCGGCGCGCATCGCCGGGTTGCGCGCACCGATCAAGCGGGCGAACTGCTCCGGCGGCAGCCCCAGTTCATAGTCCTCTACCCCAAAGAAGTCGCCGATGCGCTTGAGGTTGTAGTTCGTCGGATGGCTCTGGCCACTCAGGTACTTGTTGAACTGCGCGCGATTGATCGACAGCTGCCGGCAAACCTCCGAAATAGAGCGGTAGTGGCTGCAGGCCAGCTTGAGATTGACGGCGAAATGATCGCTCATGACGATGAACCTGGATGGTGCGAGTGATGCCAGTCTAGCATCAAGTCGCACCAAAGCAGAGCAACCCGCGAAATTGTAACCACCCCTGTCATGACCAACCATGCGCCCCAACGGATAGCAGTGCGCCTGCCGCCTGTTGCTCTTTTCATGCAAAGAATAAGAATCGAGGTCATTCTCCAATGCTAGAAGCACTCAATGATTTCCTCTCGGGGAAACTGCTTATCGTGCTGATCGTCGGACTCGGCAGCTACTTCACGATCCGCTCGCGGTTCGTCCAGTTCCGCCATTTCGGCCACATGTTCGGTGTGTTCAAGGAGTCCCTCCGTGGCCAGGCAGGCCAACTCAGCTCGTTCCAGGCCCTGATGCTCAGCCTCGCCGGCCGCGTCGGCGCGGGTAACATCGCCGGTGTCGGTATCGCCGTGACCCTCGGTGGTCCGGGCGCCGTGTTCTGGATGTGGGTCACCGCACTGGTCGGCATGTCCAGCAGCTTCTTCGAATGTACCCTGGCCCAGGTCTACAAGCGCGCCGATGGCGATGGCCTGTACCGTGGTGGTCCGGCCTACTACATCCAGCACGGCCTGAAGCTGAAAGGCATGGCGGTGGTGTTCTCGATCCTGCTGCTGGTCACCTACGGCTTCGCCTTCAACGGCCTGCAGTCGTACACCGTGACTCACTCGCTGCAAAATGCCTTCGGTTTCGCCCCGAGCCAAACCGGCATCGCCCTGGCCGTCTTGCTGGCGATCGTGTTCCTGGGTGGCATCAAGCGCATCGCCGCGGTGTCCGACCTGCTGGTTCCGGTGAAAACCCTGGCCTACATCGGCGTGACCCTGTACGTGATCGGCACCCAGATCGAACACGTACCGGCCATGCTAGAAACCATCTTCAAGAGTGCCTTCGGCCTTGACCCGGCGTTCGGCGGCCTGCTCGGCAGCGCCATCGTCATGGGCGTGAAGCGTGGCGTGTTCGCCAACGAAGCGGGCCTGGGCAGTGCACCGAACGTGGCTGCCGTGGCTGCCGTGAAGCACCCGGGCGCTCAGGGCGTGGTCCAGGCGTTCAGCGTGTTCCTCGACACCTTCGTCATCTGCACCTGCACCGCGCTGCTGATCCTGCTGTCGGGCTTCTACACTCCGGGCTTCGAAGGTGACGGCATCGTCCTGACCCAGAACTCCCTGGCTGCGGTAGTCGGTGACTGGGGCCGGATCTTCGTCAGCGTCGCGCTTTCGCTGTTCGTCTTCACCTGCATCCTCTACAACTACTACCTGGGTGAAACCAGCCTGCAGTTCCTCAGCCGCAACCGTGCCGTGCTGATGACCTACCGGGCCCTGGTACTGGCGCTGGTGGTCTGGGGCTCGACCCAGAACCTGTCGACCGTGTTCGCCTTCGCTGACATCACCATGACCTGCCTGGCCTTCGTCAACCTGATCGCCCTGGCCCTGCTGTTCAAGGTCGGCCTGCGTGTGATGCGCGACTACGACGCACAACGTCGTGCCGGCGTCAGCCAGCCGGTGTTCGACTCGAGCAAGTTCGCCGACCTGGATCTGGACCGTGCCGCCTGGCCAGCCAATCCGCAAGTTGAAACAGCAACTGACAACGCCGCCGCCCAAGCGCAGCCGCAACGCTGATATTCTCCTTGCCTCAGCCGCCCCGTTCGTGGGCGGCTGTCTCTTTCTCTCTCCAAATCGTTACGGAATGCTCCCATGGGTGCAGTCAAGAATCTTCTCGTCCTCTATACCGGTGGCACCATCGGCATGCTGCAGACCGCCGAAGGCCTGGCGCCGGCCGGTGGCTTCGAGGCGCGCATGCGCGAACACCTCGCCGGGCGCGCCGATGCGCCGCAAGTGCCGTGGTCGCTGCGTGAACTCAACCCGCTGATCGACAGCGCCAACATGCAACAGGCCAACTGGCTGGCAATGCGCGACGCCATCGTCGAGGCTGTCGAGCAGCAGGGCCATGACGGTGTGCTGGTGCTGCACGGCACCGACACCCTGGCCTACAGCGCCGCAGCTCTGTCGTTCCTGCTGCTCGGCCTGCCGGTTCCGGTGCTGCTGACCGGCTCCATGCTGCCGGCCGGTGCGCCGGACAGCGACGCCTGGGACAATCTGGTCGGCGCCCTGAACCACTTCGAGCACGGCCTGCCAAGCGGCGTACAGCTGTTCTTCCACGGCCAGTTGCTGCACGGCTGCCGTGTGTCGAAGCTACGCAGCGAGGCCTTCGATGCCTTCACCACCCTGCCACGCCATCGCGAAGGCGAGCGGGCGACGGATATCCCGGATCGGCTGCATTACCGCCAGCCACGGGTACCGGTCAACCTGGCCGTGCTACCGGTGTATCCGGGCCTGCAGGCCGCGCACCTGCGGGGCCTGGTCGACAGCGGCATCCAGGGCCTGGTGCTGGAGTGCTACGGCAGCGGTACCGGCCCGTCCGATGACCAGGCACTGCTCGATGTGCTGCACAACGCCCGCCAGCGTGGCGTGATGATCGTCGCCATCAGCCAATGCCCGGAAGGCTCGGTGGTGTTCGACACCTACGCCGCCGGCAGTCGCCTGCGCGATACCGGCTTGGTCAGCGGTGGCGGCATGACCCGCGAAGCAGCGCTGGGCAAGTTGTTCGCGTTGCTCGGTGCCGGGCTGGATGTGCAGGCGGCAGAGCAGTGGTTTGCCCTGGACCTGTGCGGCGAGCGCGCGTAAGCGCTGCCCTCTGGAACGCGGCTTCGATCAAGGCGACTCGAAGCGGCCCGAACCCAGGGTAATCGAAAGGAGGTGGGACGTTGCCCATCCTCCTTTCATCGCACCGACACTTACCGAACGCCCGCCATGCCCCCCCCAGTAATCAGCCTGTTCAGTCGCCGATCCAGTTGTAGAGCGGCGAATCCGCACCACTTTCGACCTTGACCTCACTACTGTGACGCAGCCGCACAAGCAGGCGCTTGCCCGCCGCCGTGCTGCCGGTCAGCGCTTCCAGTTGCTCCAGCAGCTCCGGCCCGCTCAATTGGCCAGCCTTGCGCAACAACTCCCTGGCCAGTTGCCATTGGGTGTCGTCCTGATTCAGCGGTTTGCTCGCCGCCGCGGTGGCTGCCGCCTCCTGCGGCGCTACCTGCAGTTGCGCGCCCAGCCGGGCCCACTCGCTATCGTCCAGTTCCAGCGTCAAATCCACCGGCCACTGGCCGACAGTCCCACGAATCCTCACCATGCATCGGTCCTCGATCATCTTCTACGCCACAGGCGAACCTGCATGCTCCCATGCGTCAGCAGGATAGCCAAGCGGGTGGCCGAAACCCCTCGAAACGTTATAAGATCACATAAAAACCCCCCTCGCCGTTTCCGGAGAAACGCCATGCGCCGCCTGCTTCTCGCCCTGCCTTTCGCCTTGCTGCCCCTGGTCGCCGCCCAGGCCCATGAAAAAGAACATGGCAGCCTCGGTGCCCATGAACATGGCGTGGGCCGCCTGAACGCGGTGCTGGATGCCCAGACCCTGGAGCTGGAACTGCAAAGCCCGGCGATGAATCTGGTCGGCTTCGAGCATGCCGCCACCAGCGACGCCGACAAGGCCAAGGTTGCTGCCGTGCGCGCGCTGCTGGACAAGCCGTTGGACCTGTTCAACCTGCCCAAGGGCGCCGGCTGCGTGGTCGCCAACCAGGAACTGGAGAGCCCGCTGTTCGGCGACAAGGCGCCGGAAGATGCCGACCATGACGACGATGATGAAGACGACCACGCCCAGGCTGGCGAGCACGAGCATCATCACGACCACAGCGAGATTCACGCACACTACCAGTTCACCTGCAGCACGCCGGCGGCCCTCAAGCAGCTCGACTTGGGCCAGGTGTTCAAGACGTTCCCCGCCACGCAGAAAATCCAGGTACAACTGATCTCGCCAAGCGGTCAGCAGGGTGTCGATGCGACGCCGAAGGCCGCTACCCTGAAGTTCTGACATAACGCACTTTTGCAGGAGCCGGCTTGCTGCGGGCGGCAATCCAGCGGTGGTGCCAGTAGCATCGCTATCGCCAGCAAGCGGAGCGCCGCCCGGCCGTCTCCCACAAGGCTCATCATCTGTGAAGCGGTTTCCATGACCCAAGCACTTATCGAACTGTCCGACCTGGGCTTCAACTGGCCCGGCCATCCACAGTTGCTGGATATCCCGGCGTTCCGCCTGGAACCCGGCGAAACCCTGTTTCTCAAGGGCCCCAGTGGCAGTGGCAAGACCACCCTGCTCGGCCTGCTCGGCGGCGTGCAGAAACCCAGCCGCGGCAGCATCCGCCTGCTCGGCCAGGAATTGACCGAACTCGGCGCCGGTGCACGCGATCGTTTTCGCGTCGATCACACCGGCTACATCTTCCAGCAGTTCAACCTGCTGCCGTTTCTCTCGGTGCGCGAGAACGTCGAACTGCCCTGTCATTTCTCCAAGCTACGCGCCAGTCGTGCCGCCCAGCGTCACGGCAGTGTCGACCAGGCCGCCGCGACCCTGCTCGCCCATCTCGGTTTGAAGGACCCGGCCTTGCTCGAACGCCGCGCCGACTCGCTGTCCATCGGCCAGCAGCAACGTGTCGCCGCCGCCCGTGCGCTGATCGGCCAACCGGAGCTGGTGATCGCCGACGAGCCGACCTCGGCCCTCGACTACGACGCCCGCGAAGCCTTCATCCAACTGCTGTTCGCCGAATGCCGCGAGGCCGGCTCCAGCCTGCTGTTCGTCAGCCATGACCAGAGCCTGGCGTCGCTGTTCGACCGCCACCTGTCCCTGGCCGAACTCAATCGCGCGGCCGCGCCCGCGGAGGTTTGAGATGTATCTGTTACGACTGGCCCTGGCCAGCCTGGCCAACCGCCGTTTCACCGCCCTGCTCACGGCCTTCGCCATCGCCCTCTCGGTCTGCCTGCTACTGGCGGTGGAAAGGGTTCGCACCGAGGCCCGCGCCAGCTTCGCCAGCACCATCAGCGGCACCGACCTGATCGTCGGCGCTCGCTCGGGTTCGGTGAACCTGCTGCTGTATTCGGTATTCCGCATCGGCAACGCCACCAACAACATCCGCTGGGACAGCTTCGAGCACTTCGCCAACGACCCGCGGGTGAAGTGGGCGATCCCGATGTCCCTCGGCGACTCGCACCGCGGTTACCGGGTACTGGGTACCAACGAGTCGTACTTCGAGCACTACCAGTACGGCCACCAGCAGAACCTGGAACTGGCCAGCGGCCGCGCCTTCGCCACCGACCCGTTCGAAGTGGTACTCGGCGCCGAAGTGGCCGAGGCCCTGCACTACAAGCTGGGTGACAAGCTGGTACTGGCCCATGGCGTGGCGGCGATCAGCCTGGTCAAGCATGACGACAAGCCCTTCACCGTGGTCGGCATCCTCAAGCGCACCGGCACGCCGGTGGACCGCACGCTGCACATCAGCCTCGGCGGCATGGAGGCGATCCACATCGACTGGCACAACGGCGTTCCGGCCCACGGTGCAGGGCGGATCAGCGCCGACCAGGCGCGCAACATGGATCTCACGCCCCAGGCGATCACCGCGTTCATGCTCGGCCTCAAGAGCAAGATCGCAACCTTCGCCCTGCAACGGGAGATCAACGAGTTCCGCGGCGAACCGATGCTGTCGATTCTCCCCGGCGTGGCCCTGCAGGAACTCTGGAGCCTGATGGGCACGGCGGAAAAGGCCTTGTTCGTGGTCTCGCTGTTCGTGGTGCTGACCGGCCTGATCGGCATGCTCACGGCGATCCTCACCAGCCTCAATGAACGCCGGCGAGAGATGGCGATTCTGCGCTCGGTGGGCGCGCGACCTTGGCATATCGCCAGCCTGCTGGTGCTGGAAGCCTTTGCCCTGGCACTGAGCGGCGTCGTGGCCGGGCTTGGCCTGCTGTACCTGGGCATCGCCCTGGCCCAGGGTTATGTGCAGTCCAACTACGGCTTGTACCTGCCGCTGTCCTGGCCAAGCGAATATGAATGGACGCTGCTCGGCGGTATCCTCGTCGCCGCCCTGTTGATGGGCAGCGTGCCGGCCTGGCGCGCCTATCGACAGTCCCTGGCCGATGGCCTGTCCATTCGTTTGTGAGCCCCTGTGCGATGAAGAAAGCCGTATTGCCCCGCGCCCTGCTGGCGCTGCTGTTGCTGGTGGCGCTGCCCTCCTGGGCCAAGGACACGATCCGCGAGCTGGTCTGGCAGGAAATGATCCCGCCGGACGCGCCGGAAGAAAAACCCGACATGCGCCCGCTGCACGACCTGTCGCAACTGGGCAACATGGACCCGGAGGCCGCTCCGGCAGCCAAGCAGGCGCTGCCCAACGCCCCGGTGGTCAAGGCCCTCGATGGCCAGCATGTACGCCTGCCGGGTTATATCGTGCCATTGGAGGTGAGCGAGGAAGGCCGTACCACGGAGTTCCTGCTGGTGCCGTATTTCGGCGCCTGCATCCATGTACCACCGCCGCCGTCGAACCAGATCGTGCACGTGACCAGCGAGCTGGGGGTCAAGCTCGATGAGCTGTACCAGCCTTACTGGATCGAGGGCGAGTTGCAGGTGAAGCCAAGCAGCAGCGAACTGGCGGATGCCGGCTACAGCATGGAAGCGCAGAAGATCTACGTGTACGAACTGCCGGATTGAGGCGCCATCCTGCGTGAAATGATGGCCTTTTGCAGGTAACCCGCTGTCCCGGTTTATCGTTACAAGGGCCATCAAGCACAGCACAAAAAACCCCGAGGGGTCGCTCCATTGGCCTTTCATTGAGCTGAGTCAAGAACCCGATCAGTTCGCTCCTTACCATTGGACACAGTGAATTCGAAACGTCCTCTGGAGCCCCCCATGCACAAGTCCCTGCTCAGCGCCTCTCTCGTTGCGCTCGCCTTCGCCGCCCCACTTGCCCAAGCCCACGATGCCGGTGACATCATCGTTCGTGCCGGTGCGATCACGGTCAACCCGAAAGCCGACAGCTCCAGCGTCAAGGTCGATCGCGGCCCGCTGGCCGGTGCCGACCTGGGCGGCAAGGCCACCATGAGCAGCGACACCCAGCTGGGCCTGAACTTCGCCTACATGGTCACCGACCACCTGGGTATCGAGCTGCTGGCGGCCACTCCGTTCGAGCATGACGTGAAGCTCAAGAACACCGCCCTGGGCGCTGCCAACGGCAAGCTCGGTACCCTCAAGCACCTGCCGCCGACCCTGAGCCTGGTGTACTACCCACTCGACGCCAAGTCGGCTTTCCAGCCGTACCTCGGTGCAGGTATCAACTACACCTGGATCTACGACGAGCACGTTGGCAGCGAAGCGAATGCCGCCGGTTTCGACAACTTCCGGGCGAAGAACTCCTGGGGCGTGGCCTGGCAGGTCGGTGCCGACTACATGCTCACCGACAAGCTGATGATCAACGCCCAGGTGCGCTACATCGACATCGACACCACCGCCTACGTGGACAACAACGCCGTGGCCGGCGGCACCCGTGCCAAGGTCAACGTCGATGTCGACCCGATGGTCTACATGGTCGGCCTGGGCTACAAGTTCTGATCCAGCCCAACGAAAAAAGGCGCCTCGAAAGGCGCCTTTTTCATTTCTGCCGACGGGCCTCAGCGGCCCAGCAAGCGAGCCAGGCCGACGCTCATCGGGGTCGGCTCGGGGAAGGTGAACCGTTCCAACAGGCGCTGGTTGTTCGCCCGCGAATGACGGATGTCACCAGACCGGGCCGGCGCGAAACTCACCGGAGGCAGCGGCCCGACCACTTCGGCCAGCGCCTGTAGCATCTGCCTGAGGGTGGTCGAGCGGTTCAGGCCGACGTTGATCGCACCCTCTTCCACCCGGGAAGCTTCGAGCGCCTGCACCAGCACATCGACCAGGTCGCCCACATAGATGAAATCACGGGTCTGCTCGCCATCGCCGAACACGGTGATCGGCAAGCCCTTCTCGGCCCGCTCGCTGAAGATGCTGATCACCCCGGAGTACGGCGAGGAAGGATCCTGACGCGGGCCGAAGACGTTGAAGAAGCGGAAGATCACCGGTTCCAGGCCATGCTGGCGGCGGTAGAAGTCGAAGTAGTACTCGCTGGCCAGCTTGTCCGACGCATAGGGCGTCAGCGGCGCCTTGGCCGTGTCCTCGACGATCGATTCACCTTCGCCGTTGTTGCCATAGACCGCCGCACTGGAGGCGAACAGTACGCGCTTAACTCCAGCCTGGCGCATGGCTTCGCAAACGTTCAGGGTGCCGATGAAATTGCTCTGGTGGGTGCGCACCGGGTCGTCCACCGAAGCCTGCACCGAAGCGACCGCCGCCAGGTGCACCACCGCCTGGCAGCCAACCATGACTTGGGCGACCAGTGCGGCGTCGGCCACGTCGCCCTCGATCAGTTCGACCCGCGGATCGTCCAGCGCCAGGTTGCTGCGCTTGCCGGTGGACAGGTCGTCCAGCACGCGAATCGAATAACCCTTGGCCAGCAGCAGCTCGGCCAGGTTGGAACCAATGAAGCCGGCGCCACCGGTAATCAGAATAGGGGCATCAGCCATGACGGTAGAACCTGTCCAGTAGAGCCGGCAGCCCGGCGCGCCAGGCGCGGGGCTTGATGCCGAAGGTGTGAAGGATTTTCTTGCAGGCCAGCACCGCGTGCTGCGGCTCTTCGAAGGCATCCGGCCGGGCCGCGTGGGCCTGGGCGGTCGGTGCCTCGATGGCCAGCGAACGGTAGCTGCGCGCCTCACCGAGGATTGCCTGGCCCAGCGCCAGGGGCGTGGTCGCCTCGTGGCCGGCGTAATGGTAGGTGCCCCACAGCGGCGCGGCGCAATCGAGTTGCTTGAGTACGGAAATGATCACCCGCGCGGCGTCGTCGACCGGTGTCGGATTACCACGCCGGTCGTCGGCGAGCAGCAGTTCGTCAGGCTTTTCGGCACGCGCAAGGAATCGTCCCAGCGAGCCTTCGGAGCTGTCATCCAGCAACCAGCCGAAGCGCAGCAGCACATGCTGCGGGCAGGTCGCCCGCACGCTCTGCTCGATGCGCCACAGCGCCTGGCCGCGTAGGCCGAGAGGCACCGGTTCGTCTTTTTCGCTATAGGCGGTTGCCCGCGAGCCATCGAACACCCGATAGCTGGAGGGCTGGACGAGGATAATGTTGTGATGCTGGCACAGTTCCGCCAGACGCTCGACGGCGTTTTCCTGGCCGGCCAGGCGCGTTTCGCTGACCGTTTCGGCCTGGAACCAGTCGAAATAATAGGCAAGGTTGATCAACGCATCCGGACGGGTATCGTCAAGCAGTTGCGTCAGGCTCGCGGCGTCCCAGCCGTCCTGCGGCGGGCGGGGGGCGAGGAAACTGATGTCTTCCTCCGCACCCAGGCGAATCAGCGCCTGCCCGAGGGCATTTCCGCCGCCCAATAACATAAGGCGCATTCGCATAGAGTCAGCTGGCCCAGAATCAGTTCAGAACGATGAAAGTGTACGGAAAACCTGGAGGTTTCCCATTTGCTAATAACCACAATCGTTGCATTTTGCGGGTTTTGGATGCAACCGTCACGGAGAAAGTGCCAGGAGGCCTGACAACCCCCGAAGCTTGCAACCTGCGCCCGGCGGCCGCATAAAGGGGATATGAACCTTCCCGAATCGGTCCCCGGCGTCCTGGCGGGTTTCCACCCAGCCGTCAGCGCCTGGTTTCGCAACACCTTCCCGGACGTCACTGCGGCCCAGGCCCGTGCCTGGCCGCTGATCGGCCAGCGCCAATCGACCCTGATCGCCGCGCCCACCGGCTCCGGCAAGACCCTCACGGCCTTTCTCGCGGTCATCGACGACCTGGTGCGCCAGGGCCTCGACCAGGGCGGCCAACTGCCGGCCGAGACCCAAGTGGTCTACGTCTCGCCGCTCAAGGCGTTGTCCAACGATATCCGTATCAACCTGCAGGAGCCCCTGGCGGGAATCGCTGCCGAGCTGGAGCGCCAGGGCCTGCCGCCGTTGCAGATCGATACCGCGGTGCGCACCGGCGACACGCCGAACAAAGAACGCGCGCAGATGCGCAAGCAGTCACCGCACATCCTCGTCACTACCCCGGAATCACTGTACGTACTGCTCGGCTCCGATTCCGGACGACGCATGCTCGCCACCACCCGCACAGTGATCGTCGACGAAATCCACGCCATCGCCGCCAGCAAGCGCGGCAGCCACCTGGCGCTGAGCCTCGAACGCCTGCAGGCGTTGTGCACCGAACCCTTGTTGCGGATCGGCCTGTCGGCCACGCAGAAGCCTATCGACGCGGTGTCGCGCTTCCTGGTCGGCAACCAGCGGCCCTGCGAAATCATTGATATCGGCCACGCGCGCCCGCGCGACCTGGCCCTCGAAGTGCCCAAGGTACCGTTGAGCGCGGTGATGGCCACCGATGTCTGGGAACTGGTCTACGAACGCCTTGCCGAGCTGAGCCGGGAGCATCGCACCACCCTGGTTTTCGTCAACACCCGGCGCCTGGCCGAACGCCTGACCCGCCACCTGAGCGAACGTCTGGGCAAGCAGGCCGTCGCCGCCCACCACGGCAGCCTGGCCAAGGAACAGCGGCTGGATGCCGAACAGCGCCTCAAGCGCGGCGAGTTGCAGGTGCTGGTCGCCACCGCATCGCTGGAACTGGGGATCGACATTGGTGAGGTCGAACTGGTCTGCCAGATCGGTTCGCCGGGCTCGATTTCGGCGTTTCTGCAGCGGGTCGGCCGTTCCGGTCACCAGGTCGGCGGTACACCCAAGGGGCGCCTGTTCCCCACCACCCGGGATGACCTGCTCGAATGTGCCGCCCTGCTCGACTGCGTGCGCCGCGGCGAACTCGACACCCTGCTGATTCCCCGTGCGCCGCTGGATGTACTGGCACAGCAGATCGTCGCCGAAGTCAGCTGCCAGGAATGGCAGGAAGCGGCACTGCTGCAGATGATCCGCCGCGCCAGCCCCTACGCCGAACTCGACGAACAGACCTACCAGGCGCTGCTGCAGATGCTCGCCGAGGGTTTCAACAGCCGCCAGGGCCTGCGCAGCGCCTACCTGCACCGCGACACCGTGGCCCGCACCCTGCGCGGACGGCGCGGCGCGCAACTGACGGCGCTGACCAGCGGCGGGACGATTCCAGACAACGCCGACTACGCCGTGCTGCTCGAACCCCAGGCGCTGAACATCGGCAGCGTCAATGAAGACTTCGCGGTGGAGAGCATTGCCGGGGACGTCTTCCAACTGGGCAACCATTCCTATCGGATCCTGCGGGTGGAAACCGGCCGGGTCCGCGTCGAGGATGCTCACGGGCAACCACCGAGCATTCCGTTCTGGCTCGGCGAAGCACCAGGGCGCAGTAACGAGCTGTCCTTCGCCGTGGCACGCCTGCGTGGGCAACTGGACGAGTTGCTCGGGGCCACGCCCGGTGACCTGCAGCCGAGCCTGGACTGGCTGGGCCAGCAACTCGGCCTGGACCTGGACAGCGCCGAACAGATCGTCGACTACCTGGCGCCGGCCCGCCAGGCCCTCGGCGCGCTGCCGTCGCAGGACACCCTGCTGATGGAGCGGTTCTTCGACGAGTCCGGTGGCACCCAACTGGTTATCCACAGCCCTTTCGGCAGCCGGGTCAATCGTGCCTGGGGCCTGGCACTGCGCAAGCGCTTCTGTCGTACCTTCAACTTTGAGTTGCAGGCAGCCGCCAGCGAAGACGCCATCGTGCTGTCGCTGTCCACCAGCCACAGCTTCGCCCTGGAGGAAGTCTGGCGTTACCTGCACAGCAACAGTGCCGAGCAGATCCTCGTCCAGGCGTTGCTCGACGCCCCACTGTTCGGCGTGCGCTGGCGCTGGAATGCCGGGGTCGCGCTGGCGTTGCCGCGCTTCGTCGGCGGACGCAAGGTGCCGCCGCAGATCCAGCGGATGAAGGGCGAAGACCTTACCGCCTGCGTGTTCCCGGACCAGATCGCCTGCCTGGAAAACCTTGCCGGCGAGCGGGAGATTCCCGACCACCCGCTGGTACGGCAAACAATCGACGACTGCCTGCACGAGGCCATGGACAGCGAAAGCTGGCTGGCCCTGCTACGACGCATGGAGTCCGGCGACATCCGCCTGGTTGCCCGCGACCTACCGACACCCTCGCCGCTGGCGGCGGAGATTCTCAGCGCCAAGCCGTACACCTTTCTCGACGATGCGCCACTGGAGGAACGCCGGACCCAGGCCGTGCTCAACCGCCGCTGGAGCGACCCGCAGAGCACCGACGATCTCGGCGCGCTGGATGCTGATGCAATCGAAGCGGTGCGCGCCGAGGCCTGGCCGCAACCCGGCAGTGTCGACGAGATGCACGAAGCGCTGATGAGCCTGGCGCTGGTCAGCGACACCGAGGCGAATGACAACGAACATTGGACGGACTGGCTCCAGGCCCTGGCGACCAGCGGGCGTGCCACTCGCCTGCAATTGGACGGCCATGGCGGCTGGGTTGCCCTGGAACGGCTGGCTTGCCTGCTGGCACTTTATCCACAGGCCAGGCGGCAACCGCCGTTGCAGCCGTTGGCGGATTTCGAAAGAAGTTGGGACAGCGACGAGGCCGCCGTCGAGGTGGTCCGCGCCCGTCTCAGCGGCTTTGGTCCATTGTCGCTGGCAGAGATCGCCCAGCCCCTGGCCCTCGGCGCCAGCCCGGTGGCTCAAGCCCTGGCGAAGCTGGAAGGCGAAGGTTATGTGCTGCGTGGCCACTTCAGCCCTGGCGCCAGCACCGAGCAATGGTGCGAACGGCATCTGCTGGCGCGCATCCATCGTTATACGGTCAAGCGCCTGCGTCGGGAAATCGAGCCGGTGTCCCTGCAGGACTTCATGCGTTTCCTGTTCGACTGGCAGCACCTGTCCAGCGCCAGCCAGGCCCGTGGCAGCACCGCACTGCCGGCGATCGTCAGCCAGCTGGAAGGTTACGCCGCGGCTGCCGGCGCCTGGGACAGCGAACTGCTGAATGCCCGGCTGAAGGATTACTCGTCGAACTGGCTGGATGAGCTGTGTCGGTCCGGCAAGCTGGTCTGGACCCGGCTCAACGCCCGAGGCAAGAGCGCCGTGACGACGCTGCGCAGCACGCCGATCGTATTGCTGCCTCGGCCCCAGGTGGCGCTGTGGAGCAGCCTGGCGCAGCAGGCGGCGGTCGAAGAGCTGTCACCACGCACGTTGAAAGTCCATACCGCGCTGAGCCAGCACGGCGCCCTGTTCTTCGATGAGCTGCTGCAAGAAGCCCATCTGCTGCCGACCGAACTGGAGACCGCGCTACAGGAACTGGTCGGCGCCGGCTTGGTGAATGCCGATAGTTTCGCCGGGCTGCGGGCACTGATCGCTCCGGCCAGCAAGCGCCAGGCCCGTAGCCCAAGACGCGGACGTGGGCCGCTGGTCGGCGGGATGGATGATGCCGGGCGCTGGGCGCTGTTGCGTCGCCCGTCGGTGGAGGCCAGCGGCGCCGACCGCTTGCCGGAGGAGACGCTCGAACACATCGCCAGGACCCTGCTGCACCGTTATGGCGTGGTGTTCTGGCGGCTGCTGGAGCGGGAAGCGGAATGGCTGCCGAGCTGGCGCGAGCTGCTGCGCACCCTGCATCGCCTGGAGGCCCGTGGCGAGATTCGTGGCGGGCGCTTCGTCAGTGGCCTGGCGGGGGAACAGTTCGCCTTGCCTGAAGCGATCCCGTTGTTACGAGAAGTCCGTCGTCGGCCGCTGGATGGCAGCCTGGTCGCGGTGTGCGGCGCCGACCCGCTGAATCTGGCCGGGACCTTGTTGCCGGGCAGCAAGGTCCCGGCGCTGGCGGGCAATCGGCTGGTGTATCGCGATGGGATACCCGCAGCCGCAGAAATCGCCGGCAAACAACAGTTCTGGCTGGAACTCGAGCAGCCGGCCGCGGATGAGGTACGACAGAAGCTGATCCGGCATCAGCTGCGCTGATCACTGAGTCTGCACCTGATCCCCGGGCAATAGCACCGAACCAGCCTCCGGCTTCTGCGCCACCTCGTCCACTGGCGGTGTGCGGTTCGGCAACATCACCTGCTGTGGATAAGTCTGCGCGAAGTGCACCCAAGGGCTCTGGTCCACCAGTTTTTTCAACCGCTCGTTGAATGCCCGGCTCACCGCATACTGCCCGCCGGACACCGTGCGGAACTGCGCCGTCAGCACCACGCCGTTGAGGTCCATGCGGTCGACCCCGAACACCTCCAGCGGCCCCTGCAGGTTGAACTTGAGGAAACTGTCCTCGCTGATCATCCGCCCGGCTTCGCGAATCAGCGCGGTGGCCTTGTCGACATCGGTGTCGTAGGTGAACTGCACCGAGAAGAAGGCAAAGGCGAATTGCCGCGACTGGTTGGTGACCGCCTTGATCTGGCCGAACGGTACCGAATGGACGAAGCCCTTGCCATCGCGCAGGCGCAGGGTCCGGATCGTCAGTCCCTCCACGGTGCCGGCGTGGCCGGAGTCGAGCACGACCCAGTCGCCGATGGACAAGGTGTCCTCGATGATGATGAACAGGCCGGTGATCACGTCCTGCACCAGTTGCTGGGAACCGAAGCCGATCGCCAGCCCGACCACCCCGGCACCCGCCAACAGCGGTGCAACGTTGATCCCCAGGTTGGCCATGGTGGTGATGGTGCAGATCACCACCAGGATGATCTTCACTGCATTGCGTAACAGCGGCAGGATGGTTTTTACCCGCATGCTCGGCTGGCGCGCGGAACGGGGATTGACCGGCGGCTTCAGCGCTTCCTGGATCGCCGTGTCGAGTACCACCCAGAGCAGCCAGGTGGCGAGGAAGATCAGGCCGATGCGGCTCAAGGCATCGCTGATGGCCCGGCCCACGGTGTTCTGCACCGCGAACTCGTAGAGCGACAGCCCCCAGACCCGCCCCAGCAGTTCGATGAAGGTCACCGCCAGGACGATCCGCAGCAACGCATGCAGCAGGCTCAACAGACGCTCCTTGTACACGCTGCTGCGCTGGATCACTTCGGCACTACGGCCCTTGAACAGGTGCTGGATGATGGTACTGAGGAACACCGTACCGATCAGCAGCACAGTGGTCAGCAAGGCGCAGCGCAAGGCCTTCTGACTGTCTTCGCCGGCGCCGATCAGGTTGATCACCGACACCAGTACCATCAGCAGGATTGGCCAATACCACAAACCGGAGAAGATCCGTAGCGACTCCTGCAGGGCTGGCTGGCTCAGGCGCTGTGACAACGATCGGTTGCGGATGAGGTGGGCCACCGGTCGCCGCAGGCGGAACACCAGGAAACCGAAAAACAGCGAAGCGAACAGCCCGGTGAAGACCGCCACACTGCTGGTGATGTTGCCGCCCAGTTGCCGGGCAATCTGCGGGCTGGTGAGGGCATCGCTGAGGGCCGCCAGGAAGCCGATCAGGAATAGCGGACGTGGGCTGTAGTTACGGATGATCCGCACCGCCCGGCGCTTGTGGCCAAGATCGAAGAGCACGCTCAGGCACAACAGCAGGCCGGTGGAGAACACCCCGCTGCTGGTGGCGTAGGCCAGGCACAGCGCCAGGGCGCGACCCACCGAAACCGGCAACAGGTGGCTGGCGTAGAGGGTCAGCGGCAGGCTGGCCAGGGCCGGCAGCATGTACGGCAGGATGTAATCCACCAGCGTACGGCCACGCTCGCGATCGAGCAGCAGTTTCTGGCGGTTGAGCCGACGGGCGAAAAACCGACCAAGCAGGCTCAGTCCGGCAAAGCTGCCGATCCAGATCAGCGACAGCAGGAGAAAGTCCGCGGCCACGCTCCAGGGCGAGCGTTCGACGGTCTGGCTGACCAGCCGATCCATCTCGTCGGCCGCCCGGTCAGCCCGCAGGCGCCAGGCGTCGAGCAGGTTGTCGTTGATGTCGAGCTTGTCCTGAACGTCCTCGATACTGGAGCTCAGCGCGCCGAGCAGGCCACCCTGCACCAGCGGCTGGGGCGCGGCCGGTGGGGCGGCAGCGGGAGCCGCGCCAACGCCGCAACTGACGGCTAGCAGGAAGATCGACGATACAATGGCCAGCTTGAATCTGGGCACGGGCGCAATTCCTCTTCGGCAGTCTCTGTTAGGAACTGAGTCCCGGGAGGCCGGCAAAGTTCGGTTCAAGATGGGCTGGGGCTGCCTGATTTGCCGATGTGGCCTCTTCGCGGATAAATCCTCACAAAGTGTTGCGCCGCGAATGGGATCTATGTCCGGCGCGATCATGGAGGAACCAATAGTCTTTAGTCACGCGATGATAAGCGCTCAAACTGGCTGATCATGCCTAGAACACCCGGGATGACGGTGCCTGCTCACTGTTAGCTGAGCGTCAGCCCAGAACGTTGTACAGTACCCGACTGGATATGCGCTTGTTCTGATAGAAGGACACAGTGCCTGAGCCCAGTATCTTCGCCAACTTAATGACAGGTACGCCATGATCGTCAAGACCATTCATGTTGATGGTTTCAAGTCCATCCATTCGGAAACGGTTGAACTGGGTCGTGTCAACTGTTTCATTGGCGCCAACGGCGTGGGTAAAAGCAATATCCTGGAGGCGATAGGCGTGCTGGGCGCTGCTGCCAACGGGGTTGTCGATGACGAGGCGTTGTTGCGTCGTGGCGTACGGGCAGGAGTACCGCGGCTGTTCAAAAGTTCGTTCACCACCAAACGGACCCCGGCGCATATCGGTATCAGTGCGGAAGGCTGCGCCGAGCAACTTTACCGTGTCTCTCTGCTCAACCCTCTGGAATCACCGGAGCCTGCATGGACCTACAAGACTGAAGTGCTGAAGGATGGACTTCAGGACATCGTTTCCGATGGTGTGCGCAACAAGAAAAACCTCAACCCCCAAGCAGGCTTGGCGGCGTTGAAACTGGTCGATATAGAGCAGGAAAACCCAGCAGCGCGGTTGATGAAATGCCTGCAGGAATATGCGATCTACTGCCCGAACACTCCGACTTTACGCGGGACGGCACCAGATATGCAGCCACGGGCCCCGGTAGGCCTAAGTGGAGGTCAGTTGGCTGAGGGGTTTGCAGAACTGAGCAAGCTGCTTGATGACAGCGAGATACTGGATGAAGTGCTTGAGTTGATCGATTGGGTTTCGGACGTCCAAGCCACGACGCGGGGTTCAGCACTACTCTCCCCCAAGATTCCGCGAACCAAATGGATGTTGAAATTCACCGATCGCCACATGCACAAAAGCCGCAACGAACTGACAGCCTACGACGCCAGTGAAGGTGCCCTCTACGTCATATTCTGTGCACTCCTTTGCCTACTGCCGTCTGCCCCCAAACTTTTTGCCATCGACAACCTGGATCAGGCGCTGAATCCAAGGCTTGTCGCGCGACTGACCGCACGCCTGGCCGGCTGGCTGAAGCACAACGGACCAGAGCGGCAAATGCTTTTCACCGCCCATAACCCAGCAGTTCTGGATGGACTGGACTTGTCCGACCCTGATGTTCGGCTGTTTGTCGTGGAACGTAACAGCGAAGGACTGACCAGGGTGCGCAGGCTGGAACTGTCGGACAAACTTCGAGCAATGAACGAGGAGTATCCGTTGTCGCGCCTTTGGCTGATGGGAAATCTGGGAGGCGTGCCGAATGTCTGAGCTGCACATTGCTCTGATTGCCGAAGGACCAACGGACTATGAGTTGATCAGTGCAGCATTGCGGGCCATTCTTCCAAACTCATTCCAAATGACACTGCTTCAGCCCGAGCCTAAGCCTGGCTTGCGAGGAAATGGTTGGCCGGGTGTACTCAAATGGTGCAAGGACGCTGGCGAACGGTATTCCGGGCCACTGAGTTCGGACCCGACGCTGGAAGGCTATGACCTGTTCATCATTCATCTGGATACCGACGTGGCGCTCAAGCGCTACGCCGATTGCGGCCCGGCGATAGACGAGATGGCACGTCAGAAAAACTGGCGGCCGTTACCCTGCAATCAGCCTTGCCCACCGGTTGTTGATACCTGTGCACAACTCGAAGCGATGATGAGGGGTTGGTTATCGCCAACGACGCCAGACGCCAAAACCCTTTGGTGTCTACCGGCCCAATCGACGGGAAGTTGGCTGGCAACCGCCATACTTCCCGAGAACCATCCACTTTGCACTGACGCAGAATGCAACCCTGCGTTGGAGGATGCATTGGCTCAACTGCCGAAAGCGCACCGCATCAAGAAAAGCGTTCGAGCCTATAGAGAGAACGCCGATAGTGTCCGTGTAAACTGGGCACAAGTTAAAAGGCTCTGCAGTCAGGCTGTAGTTTTTGAAGATTCGGTACTCGAATTTCTTAATCGTCCCTGAATTTACTCAGCGTACAAATCCGATTATCAGGATAAGTCCTCCAGACTACTGGTCAGAAGAGGCATGGTCGCGACGAAACCCAGCGATTCGGCGTCGCCACGAATGGCCCGCAATGCCTGGGCACTGGCCTGATCGGCGTTTTTCAGCCACTGCCCTGCCACGCCGATCAGGCGTACATGATGACGAACCCAGGCACAGGATGCGGATTCGGGCAGCAACGCCATCTGCTGGCCGTGCTTGACCGCCGACTCCATATCCCCTGCCAGCAGGCAGACCTCGGCTGCGCTCACCCGGAAGCGCAAGGTGTTGTGCGCCAGGCAAGCCTGGCCCAGCAGCGCTTCGCCACGCATCAGCGCCTGCTGCCTTAACGCCGTGTCATCGACCATCAGCGCCTGGCTCCCATAGATCCACGGGCCGATATAACGCTGCAGGCCAAAGCGCTCAACCCGCTCCACCGCGGCCATGATCAGCTCCCTGGCCTGCTCTCGATCGCCCTGGTGCAGGGCTACCCGCGCTTGCCCTTCCAGCAGGATCGCCTCGAAGCGGCTGGCGCCCAGGGTACTCGCCAGCTCAAGGGCCTCGGACAACTCCTGTGTCGCCCTCGCCTCTTCGCCGGAGGCCAACAGCACCCAGGTCGCCGTCAGCCGGGAAAACACTTCGGCCCGGTGGTTGCCGATCCGCCGGCTATTGCCGACCGCCTGCATGGCATCCTGCAGGGCCTGCTCCGGCTGGCCAAGATAAAAGTGCGCCGAGCCGCGGGCACTGCGATTGGCCGCCTCGACCTGCACCAGCTCATGGCGCTCACACAGGCGCACGCATTGGTCGAACACTTCGCAAGCGGTGTGCATGCTGCCCTGGGCGTAGTAGGAGTCGCCGATACCACTGAGGGCCTTGGCCTGGGTCTCGAGATGCTGGCCGATGCGCGCAAAGGACAGCGATTCCTCGTGCAGGCGCCGGCACTCGGCATAGTCACCACGCGGGAAGTAGATATTGCCGCGCAAGTGGTACAAACGGGCCAGCTCAGTGTGTGCCCGCAGGTTGTGCGCCATCGGCAAGGTCTGCTCGATCAGGCGCTCTTCCTCATCCAGGCAATCGAGGGTGTTCAGCACCGCAGCCAGGCCCAGCGCCGCCTCGATGCGTTCTTCAGCGCGTGCGGCCAGCAGCAGCGCCTGCTGGAAATGCTCGCGGGCCTGCAAGGTGCGCCCCAACCCCGAACACGCCTGGGCACAGTGGTACGCCAGTTCGAAGCTGGCCTCGGCACGCGCTCCCAGGCCTGCCGCCTGCTGGCCGAGGGCAAGCACCGAGTCGTACTGGCAGTTCTGCAGTTTTTCCGCCATCGCCGCCAGCAGGGCGTCGAACGCCTCCGGCGCATTGGCCCGCAGCAGATGCTGGGCACACAAGGCCTGGTCACGCCGACGGTAGAGCGACGCCACCTCACGGTGCAGTTGCTCGCGCAGCGCCTGCGGCATCGCCTCGTAGAGGCAATGCATGACCAGGTCATGGACGAACATGTAACTGCCCGGCTCGATCTCACGCAACAGGCTCTGGCGCCATTGCACGTCGGGAACGTAGCCAGGCTGGGCCAACGCCTCGCGCCAGAGCGCCAGTTCGAAGCGATTGCCGAACACCGCGGCATAATGCAGGGCCCGGCGCTGTTCAGCCGTGAAGCGCTCCACTCGTGTCTGGATCAAGTGACGCAGGCTGTCGGGGACGATCCGCTCCTGGCTCGACAGCAACTGCGTGAGGTACAGCGGGTTGCCCTGGGCACGCACCACACAGTCGGCGCGATAGGCCGGATCGACTTCGGCAAACTGTTCGGCGAGCAACGTCGCTTCTCGCGCACGAATCGGTGCGATATCCAGCAGGCTCATGGGGCTGGCACAACGCGGACGCAGCTCGCTTTCCAGCGGATCGCCTTCGGGACGGGAGGTCAACAGCCAGATGATCGGCGCTTCGCTGCTGGCGTCGAGCAGCCGGCCAAGCATCGCAAAGAGCCCGCTGTCGCCCCAATGCAGGTCTTCAACAATGATCAGCAGCGGTTGTTGTACCGCCACACGCAGCAACAGTTGCAACAGCGCGTTGAACAACCCCTGCGTGCGCGCCTCGCTGCCCATTGCCGCGTACAACGCCTGCTCTGCCTTGAACGCACGGTCGACAGGGTGCACGCCGGTGAGCATCTGCAGGAATATCAGCGACGATTGCGCCAGTTTCAGGCGCCTCGCCGCCGCCTCCAGCGCCTCGGCCTGGGTCGGCTCCGCAGTGCCCAAGCCCAACAGGCTGAGCACCAGTTGACCGAGGGGCCAGAGACCATGGTCCATGCCGAAATCCAGTACATCGCCACGATGGCAGGCGAAACTGCCCTGGCGCGCCATTTCGAAGAACTCGCTGACCAGGCGGGTCTTGCCGATGCCGGCCATGCCACGCAGATAGACCACGTGACCGTCCTGGCATTCCTCGGTGGCTTCGATCACGCCCTTGAATTGCAGCAGTTCTATCGCCCGTCCCACCAGCGGCCGCGGCGCATTTTCGTCGAGGCGGCACAGCCGCAGGCATTTACGGTAGTTGGGCAGCATCGACTCGGCCGCCGCGAACTCGAAACGCTGGGACAGTTGCTCGATCAGGTCCTGTGCGACATGCACCGGCGCATTGCCATGCTGGGAGGGAAACACATGATGGGCCAGGGCGAGGACTTCGACCGGCAATGCTTCATTCTCGCGCACCAGCCGCAGCACAATGCCGTGCCCGCCCCGGACAAACTGTTCGCGACTCAACGCCAGAGCGCAGAGCAGGCCCCGCTCGCTGTCGCTGCGATAGGCCTGGGGCGACCCGAAACGGGCGATGACCAGGCCCTGGGTACTACCGAGAATGACCCCGCCAAACTGCTGGATCAGGCGCTCGATGCCTTCGGCCAGGGATGCGGACAACGCCCCTTCGTCGGTGACGAAGCACAACTCCAGGACATAGCGGGTCACCGCATATTCCGGTGCCAGGAAGATGCGTTCATGCAATTGGGCAAGGGTGCTTTCAACTTCGACCAGCGCCTCGGCGACCGCCTGCCCCAGCAGGGTGCCGACGTCGACATCGAAGGCCGTCGCCAGGTGGCGGGCCGTGCGATAGAGCACCGGCTTGCCTGTTTCGGCACGCTTGATGGACGCAATGGATACGCAGAGATGGCGATTCAGGCAGGCTTCGGCGAGGGTTTCCTGGCTCAGGCCATGCTGTTTGCGCAGGGCTTTGAGCAAGCCGCCATCCAGCAGGACCCGGCCATCGGAAAGCG
The DNA here is from genome assembly GCF_059730225.1 of Pseudomonas sp. UTLPPB19802. Classification (NCBI taxonomy): domain Bacteria; kingdom Pseudomonadati; phylum Pseudomonadota; class Gammaproteobacteria; order Pseudomonadales; family Pseudomonadaceae; genus Pseudomonas; species Pseudomonas sp. UTLPPB19802. The sequence continues at coordinate 1,529,228 of NZ_AP048545.1, read as the reverse complement.
GCGGCTCGACCCTCGGCGCAGCGGAAAGCGGAAGATCTCTGGAATCCATGTCGATAGCCCCGGCCATCCCGTCGTCGCGGGCCGGCTCGCCAGTGAAAGCGCCGGGGGATATCGGCGTGAGGCAATGCCAAGTTGCTATCATCCGGCTGTCGCGGGAGTTTACCCCAGCGCCGCGACTACGTTAACCCGCCACCGTGACAGTTTGGTCAGCGTGCTGATACCGAACTGATACTGCACTGAGACCGCTCTGGACTGTCCCGCCTTCCCCCCTCTCCCGATACTGGCCCCATCAATTGGCACCCGGTTGATAGAACCCGGATGAAAGGAGAAGGTGATGAGCAACGACGTTACAGATATCAGTGGTTCGCAACTGTTGGGGCTTGGCCTGAACAAACTGGACTGGTCCGGCGACGCCAAGGAATGCCAGAAGGTCGGCGATACCGAAATCGGCAAGCACCCGATCACCTGCCTGGGCCGCTCCTACACCATCGGCAAGCACGTCACCCTCGACCTCGTGACCCAGGAAGACTATTTCACCGAAAGCTTCTCCTCCCATGAGGCATACGAACGGCACACTCAATCGAGCGTCGAGGCCAAGGGTAGCTATGGCGCCTTCTCGGCAGGCTTCAAGGCCACCTTCGGCAGCGATATCTCGCAGTTGCAGGACCATGAGGCCGCCCTCTACAGCCACACCGTGCGCTTGTGGCGACTAAGCCTGGCGGTCAACCCCGACAACGCCACCGAGGTGTTCAAGAGCCGGGTAACGGAACTGCCCGAAACCTTCAATCCGGCCGATGCGAAGAAGTTCTTCAATTTCTTCGTCGACTTCGGCGCCGACATCGTCAGGGAAGTGCTGGTTGGCGGCTCGCTCAATTACGCCATGACGGCGTCCAAGCAATACCTGAACAACAGGACCAGCCTCAAGGCGATGGTCGAGGCGGAATATGGGGCGTTCGTCAGCGGCACCGCCTCGACCTCGATTACCGAGGAGGTCAAGCGCCACATCGCCAACCGTCACAGCCGGCTGACCACCTGTGGTGGCACCCACTCCATCGATTTCAGCTCGATCAACCCGCAGAACTACCAACCGGAATTTGCCAAGTGGCGGCAATCGCTGCCCGATAGCCCACGAGTGGTGGAGCTGAAACTCGCCCCGGTCTATGTCTTCGTCAAGGAAGGCCCGAGCCGCACGGCCCTGGAAGAAGCCTACCAGTGGTACACCAGCTACAAGGCCGAGATCGATGCGACCTGGGCCGACTCGGTGGTTGTCATTGGCCGCGACAGCCGTCGCAGTTCATTCAATGCCGCCGCCAGTGGCCCTGCCCTGCGCGCGGTGTTCATCGACAACAAGAGCAAGCAGACCAGCGAGGGCCTGCACTACCCGCCGGCGGCCGATGCCGCTCCCGAAGCCTTCGGGAAATTCTGGGACGCCATGGCGCTGTTGCTGAACGGCAGGGCCGAGCACAAATTGTTGCTGACCACCGAACGCTGGCCCCGCGACAGCCGCTACTCCCCGAACGCCGCCATGCGCGAAGCGCTGCTGGTCCATGGTGCCAGCGAGCGTACCCTGACGCGCTGGGACAGCCTGACCCGCAACATGCAGCTTAACCCCCTGGCCGGCCTGACCTATGCATTGGCCGGCAATACCCTGGAAGAGGCCGGGGTGGATGGCGTGATCGCCGGTTTCGGCGAGCCGGGGAAAGACCTCAAGCCACGGGTGAAGATCAGTGCGCGACTGTCCCACGACTCCTTTGGCCGGGTGAAACTGGTGCAGACCGCCAAGGTACTCGAAGACACGCAAACCGTCCTCTATCGTCTGCACAACAACACCGGCGAGCATCCGGTACTGGCCACCGATCCGCAGAACAAGACCCGGATCGCCATGCAGCAACCGGATGCCAGCAATCCAGGACAACTCTGGTACATGAGGGAGCTGGAAAAGCCCTACCCGGAAATCAATCATCCGACCCTGTTGATCAACTACGAGACCGGCAGTCTCCTGCAAGGCATGCAGGACCAGGGTGATAGCCGGCTTCACCCGATAAAACCGGGTCGCCAGGAGGACGATGTGATCTGGGACCGTCGCGGCGATGACGTCTTCCACCTGCTGATGGTCTACCACCATGGCGCCGGCCTGTGCCTGACCCAGGTTGAAAGACGTGCAGCGGTTCGGCGCTGGCGCGAGCCCCATGGCATGGACTGGTTCCGCGTACAGCAACAGCCGCAACATTAAACGGATAAGCTGACCGGTCTGGCGCTGCCGCCGGATCGGTTCTTCAATTCCCAATCCCTGACCTGGATGGTCCCCGTCATGATGCAGTTCTTCAACAGCATTTCCTTTATCGAGGACGGCGCCCAGCAGCCGCTCGATACCCACAAGTTTCCGTTCCTGTACAACGACCAGGGCCTGGCGGTTCCCAGCAGCGAACCCCGTGGCAAGTTGATCGAACTGGCGCCGACCCGGCCGGATCTCGCGCTTGGCCACCGCTACAACGGCATCAGCCACAAGCCGCGCCAGGTGCAAACAGCCTGCAGCTCCTACGAAATCACCGAGTTCGACTTCCATGCGAAGGAGGTCTATTACCGACCGCTGTGGGCCACGGAAGAAACAGCCCAGTCTTTCGGCATGACCCTGCTCAGGAGCGGCGAAAGCATCCGCTTCGAATACGAGCAACTGATGATTGCGCAATACACCTACGGCAAGTGGGCGGGTCATCAGTCGCCCTATCTCGGGCCGGCGCGCCAGCGCGAGTTACTCAACTACAACCCGACCGACCTCGAGTACCACAACTTCGCCCACGTATTCCTGGCCCGCTATGGCCGCCTGCCGCTGGTCATCAGCGTGGCGCGCTGGCGGCCCTACGTGAACCAGATCGAGCTGGCCGACCTCTGGGTCAAGCCGGGCGATGCGCTGGTGCTGCCACCCAAGACATATCCCGAGAAACCGACCAACGAGGCCGACTATTACCTGACTGTGGTCGACATGCATGGCAACCGCAACTCGGCGCTGGCCTGCTGGTTCCAGGGCGACGAGGATTGCCTGCTGACCGAAACCATCCTCGCCACCCCGGCGCTGATGGATTCCAAGGAGGGAAGCCCGCACTATCACGAAGAGAAGACACCGACGCGGCATGAGTCGCTGTTGTAGGTATTCTCGAGCGATCAGTGTTTTTGTAGCAGGCAATAAAAAAGCGAAGCCAGGGTAGTGGCTTCGCTTTTTGGTTCTCAGCGCTGGGAAAGCAGGGTTAGAACGGGATATCGTCATCGAAGCTGTCGAAGTCCGGAGCCGGCTGCGGGGCGGCCTGCTGTGGAGCTGGACGCTGTGGGGCCTGCTGTGGACGCGGCGCCTGCTGGCGAGGTGCGGACTGCTGGTAGTTGTTACCCCCGCCCTGTTGGTCGCCCTGTTGTGGACGGCCGCCCAGCAGTTGCATGGTGCCCTGCATGTCGACGACGATCTCGGTGGTGTAGCGCTTGATGCCGTCTTTTTCCCACTCGCGGGTCTGCAGCTTGCCCTCGATGTAGACCTGCGAACCCTTGCGCAGGTATTCGCCAGCGATCTCGGCAACCTTGCCGAACATCGAGACACGGTGCCATTCGGTCTTCTCGACTTTCTGGCCGGTCTGCTTGTCGGTCCACTGCTCGCTGGTGGCCAGACTCAGGTTGGTCACGGCGTTGCCGTTAGGCAGGTAGCGAACTTCGGGATCCTGGCCGCAAGTGCCGACCAATATGACTTTGTTAACCCCACGGGCCATAACGTTCTCCTAGGCTTCGCACGCTTGCGAGGCTGGTTCGTTGACCAGGCGCTCAAGGGTGGTGCGATCCAACAATTCGGTGTCCAGTTTGATGTAGATGGCGGCCTCTTCGGCGACGACGACTGCATCGGTTACCCCTACGACGGCCTTCAGGCGCTCGACCAGGCCCGCTTCGCGGATCGCCTCAGGCGATAACGGCAAGCGCAGGCTCGTCACATAGGGAGGTTCACGCATGGTAACAGCAAAGGCCAGCCAGATGGCAGCCAGAGCGGCGCATCCGAGGAAGACTGCCGACAGACCGCCATGCTGAAACATCCAGCCGCCCAGAATACCGCCGAGTGCCGAGCCGAGGAACTGGCTGGTGGAATACACCCCCATCGCCGTGCCCTTGCCACCGGCTGGTGAAACCTTGCTGATCAGCGATGGCAACGAAGCCTCCAGCAGGTTGAAGGCGATGAAGAACACCACCGTACCGATCACCAGGGCCCGCAAACCATTGCCGAACTCCCAGAAGAATAGCTCAGTGAGCATCAACGTCGTCACGGCACCGAGTAAAACTCGTTTCATTTTGCGTTTCTTCTCGCCGTAGATGATGAACGGGATCATGGCGAAGAAGGAAATCAGCAAGGCGGTCAGGTATACCCACCAGTGTTGTTCCTTGGGCAGGTCGGCCTTTTGCACGAAGGCCAGCGGCAAGGCGACAAAACTCGACATCAGCATTGCGTGCAACACGAAGATGCCCAGGTCCAGGCGCAACAGGTCCGGGTGCTTGAGCGTCGGCAGCAGCGCCTGGCGGGCGACCCCGGACTCGCGGTGCTGCAGCGGGCTGGTAGCCTTGGGCACCATCAGGGCGATGATCAGGATACCGACCAGCGCCATGCCACCGGTCGCCAGGAACAGCCCGGACAAGCCGAAGGCGCGGGTCAGCAGCGGCCCGACCACCATCGCCACCGCGAACGACAGACCGATGGTCATGCCAATCATGGCCATGGCCTTGGTGCGATGCTGTTCGCGGGTGAGGTCCGAGAGCAGTGCCATGACCGCGGCGGAAATCGCCCCGGCGCCCTGCAGGATGCGTCCGGCGATCACGCCCCAGATCGAGTCGGCGTTGGCCGCCAGCAAGCTGCCAAGCGCGAAAACGATAAGGCCCAGGTAGATCACCGGGCGACGGCCAATACGGTCGGAAATGATCCCGAACGGGATCTGGAACAGCGCCTGGGTCAGGCCGTAGGCACCGATGGCCAGGCCGATCAGCGCTGGTGTCGCGCCTGCCAGATCCATCCCGTAGGTCGCCAGGACCGGCAACACCATGAACATGCCAAGCATACGGAACGCGAACACCAGGGCCAGGCCGCTTGCCGCGCGGGTCTCGCCGCCACTCATGCGTTCGCTGTGGGGATCGTGCATGGAATAACCTCGTGTGAACCGGCGGCGATTCTATCAGTCCCATCGTTTGAGCGGGTATAGGGTGACGCTTTGTCGCGAACTCGTTCAGCATCCTGTCATGCAAGGCTGCAATGCTGTGTCGCGATAGTGTGCATCCATCCAGTATTTAGCCTTATACTCCAGCCTTTACCGCCCGCCGTGCGAGGCCACTTTGGACAAGATCCTGATTCGTGGGGCTCGAACCCACAACCTGAAGAACATCGACCTGACCCTGCCCCGGGACAAGCTGATCGTCATCACCGGCCTGTCCGGGTCCGGCAAATCTTCCCTGGCGTTCGACACGTTGTATGCCGAAGGCCAGCGCCGCTACGTCGAGTCGCTGTCGGCCTATGCCCGGCAGTTCCTGTCGATGATGGAAAAGCCCGACGTCGACACCATCGAAGGCCTGTCGCCAGCCATTTCCATCGAACAGAAATCGACCTCCCACAACCCGCGGTCGACCGTCGGCACCATTACCGAGATCTACGACTACCTGCGCCTGCTCTACGCCCGCGTGGGTACGCCGCGCTGCCCGGACCACGACATTCCGCTGGAGGCACAGACCGTCAGCCAGATGGTCGACCTGGTGCTGGCCCAGCCCGAAGGCGCCAAGCTGATGCTGTTGGCGCCAGTGATTCGCGAGCGCAAGGGCGAGCACCTGTCGGTGTTCGAGGAATTGCGGGCCCAGGGCTTCGTCCGGGCACGGATCGACGGCAAGCTGTACGAGCTGGATGAAGTGCCCAAGCTCGACAAGCAGAAGAAACACTCGATCGATGTGGTGGTGGACCGCTTCAAGGTTCGCTCCGACCTGCAGCAGCGCCTGGCGGAATCCTTCGAAACCGCGTTGAAGCTGGCGGACGGCATCGCCCTGGTCGCACCGATGGACGACGAGCCGGGCGAGGAGATGATTTTCTCCGCCCGCTTCGCCTGCCCGATCTGCGGCCACGCCATCAGCGAGCTGGAACCCAAGCTGTTCTCCTTCAACAACCCGGCCGGTGCCTGCCCGACCTGCGACGGCCTGGGGGTCAAGCAGTTCTTCGACGTCAAGCGCCTGGTCAATGGCGACCTGACCCTGGCCGAAGGGGCGATACGCGGCTGGGACCGGCGCAATGTCTATTATTTCCAGATGCTCGGCTCACTGGCCGCGCACTATGGCTTCAGCCTGGAAGTACCGTTCAACACCCTGCCGGCGGATCAGCAGAAGGTCATCCTCAACGGCAGCGGCAACCAGAACGTCGACTTCAAGTACCTCAACGACCGCGGCGACATCGTCAAGCGCTCGCACCCGTTCGAAGGCATCGTGCCGAACCTCGAGCGCCGCTACCGCGAGACCGAATCGGCCACCGTGCGCGAGGAACTGGCCAAGTTCCTCAGCACCCAGCCCTGCCCGGATTGCCGTGGCACACGCCTGCGTCGCGAGGCACGGCATGTGTGGGTCGGCGAGAAAACCCTGCCGGCAGTGACCAACCTGCCGATCGGCGACGCCGCCGGCTACTTCGCCGGACTGAAACTGACCGGGCGTCGTGGCGAGATCGCCGACAAGATCCTCAAGGAGATCTGCGAGCGCCTGCAGTTCCTGGTCAACGTCGGCCTCGACTACCTGACGCTGGACCGTAGCGCCGACACCCTGTCCGGTGGTGAAGCCCAGCGCATTCGCTTGGCCAGCCAGATCGGCGCCGGTTTGGTAGGCGTGATGTACATACTCGATGAGCCGTCCATTGGCCTGCACCAGCGCGACAACGATCGCCTGCTCGGCACGCTGAAGCACCTGCGGGATATCGGTAACACGGTGATCGTGGTCGAACACGACGAAGACGCCATCCGCCTGGCCGACTATGTAGTGGATATCGGCCCAGGCGCCGGCGTGCATGGTGGCAGCATCGTGGCCGAAGGTACGGCGGCCGAAGTCATGGCGCACCCGGACTCGCTGACCGGTAAATACCTGTCGGGCCGGGTGAAGATCGAAGTGCCGGCCAAACGCACGCCGCGCAACAAGAAGTTGTCGCTGACCCTCAAGGGCGCCCGCGGCAACAACCTGCGCAATGTCGACCTGGAAATCCCGATCGGCCTGCTGACCTGCGTGACCGGTGTGTCCGGCTCGGGCAAGTCGACGCTGATCAACAACACCCTGTTCCCGCTCAGCGCTACTGCGCTCAATGGTGCGACCACCCTTGAGGCTGCCGCTCACGACAGCATCAACGGCCTGCAGCATCTGGACAAGGTCGTGGATATCGACCAAAGCCCGATCGGCCGGACACCACGTTCGAACCCCGCGACCTACACCGGGCTGTTCACGCCCATACGCGAGCTGTTCTCCGGCGTACCGGAATCGCGCTCACGTGGCTATGGGCCGGGGCGCTTCTCGTTCAACGTCAAGGGCGGCCGCTGCGAGGCTTGCCAGGGCGACGGCCTGATCAAGGTGGAGATGCACTTCCTGCCGGATATCTATGTGCCGTGCGACGTGTGCAAGAGCAAGCGCTACAACCGTGAAACCCTGGAGATCAAGTACAAGGGCAAGAGCATTCACGAGGTGCTCGAGATGACCATCGAAGAAGCACGGGAGTTCTTCGACGCGGTGCCAGCACTGGCGCGCAAGCTGCAGACGCTGATGGACGTAGGGCTTTCCTACATCAAGCTGGGGCAGTCGGCGACTACCCTGTCCGGCGGCGAGGCGCAGCGGGTCAAGCTGTCTCGCGAGCTGTCCAAGCGCGATACCGGCAAGACTCTGTATATCCTCGACGAGCCGACCACCGGCCTGCACTTCGCGGATATCCAGCAATTGCTGGACGTGTTGCACCGTCTGCGCGATCACGGCAACACCGTGGTGGTGATCGAGCACAACCTGGATGTGATCAAGACTGCCGACTGGCTGGTGGACCTGGGGCCGGAAGGCGGCTCCAAGGGCGGCCAGATTATCGCAGTGGGTACACCGGAGCAGGTAGCGGAGATGCCGCAGTCGCATACCGGGCATTACCTGAAGCCGTTGTTGATTCGCGATCAAGCGTAAACGACGGGAATGAAAAAGCCCCGGTCATCGTGTGATGACCGGGGCTTTTTTGTGCGGCTTGAAATCGCCTTCGCTGGTAAACCAGGCTCCTACGAGGGTAGCGGCTGGCTCCGTATCGGAGCACGACACGACTCCGTAGGAGCTTGGCTTGCCAACGAACCGGTGCTCAGCACCGGGCATTCAACTCAGAACTGCGACTGCAGGTAGTTCTCCAGCCCTACGGACTTGATCAGGCCCAACTGTTTCTCCAGCCAGTAGGTGTGATCTTCCTCGGTATCGGCCAACTGTTGACGCAGGATATCGCGGGAGATGTAGTCCTTGTGCTGTTCGCAGAGCTGGATGCCCTTGCACAGAGCAGCGCGAACCTTGTACTCCAGGCGCAGATCGGCGGCGAACATGTCCGGCACAGTGGTGCCGACGTCCAGATCGTCCGGGCGCATGCGCGGGGTGCCTTCGAGCATCAGGATCCGGCGGATCAGCGCATCGGCGTGTTGCGCCTCTTCTTCACTCTCGTGATTGATGCGTTCGTAGAGCTTGCCGAAGCCCCAGTCCTCATACATCCGCGAATGGATCAGATATTGGTCACGAGCTGCCAGTTCACCAGTCAGCAACGTGTTGAGGTAATCGATTACGTCCGGGTGACCTTGCATCGCCCTACATCTCCCTGCTTGAAAGTCTTTATTTTGAACCAAGCTGACCGGAAGGTCACGGCCAGAACAGCAAAAAAGTCAGAAATAGCAGAGAAAACCCGTCGATTTGAAGCGAAAAACCGCCCAAATGCGGGCGGTTCTGCTTCTCGTTTAGACTTACTTCAGCACTATCCCCAGCGCCTTCGCGACGCCTTCACCGTAAGCAGGGTCGGCCTTGACGAAATACTGCAACTGGCGCTGCACGACATCGTCGGAGACACCGGCCATCGCACCGGCAATGTTGTTGATCAACAGCGCCTTCTGCTCATCATTCATCAGGCGGAACAGCGCACCGGCGTGACTGAAATAGTCGGTATCTTCGCGATGATCGTAGCGATCTGCGGCACCGCTCAGGGCCAGGGCCGGCTCAGCATAGCGAGGAGCCTGTTTCGGCGCGTCGGCGTAGCTGTTCGGCTCGTAGTTCGGCGCCGCACCACCGTTGCTGCCAAAGGCCATGGAGCCGTCACGCTGGTAGCTGTTGACCGCGCTGCGTGGAGCGTTCACCGGCAGTTGCTGGTGGTTGGTGCCAACACGATAGCGGTGAGCATCGGCGTAGGCGAATACACGGCCTTGCAGCATGCGGTCTGGCGACAGGCCAACACCTGGAACCATGTTGCTCGGACCGAACGCCGCCTGCTCGACTTCAGCGAAGTAGTTCAGCGGGTTGCGGTTGAGCTCCAACTCGCCGACTTCGATCAGTGGGAACTCTTTCTGCGACCAGGTCTTGGTCACGTCGAACGGGTTCTCGTAGTGCGCCGCGGCCTGGGCCTCGGTCATGATCTGGATGCACACGCTCCATTTCGGGAAGTCGCCGCGCTCGATGGCATTGAACAGGTCGCGCTGGGCGTAATCCGGATCAGTACCCGCCAGGCGCGCTGCCTCGGCCGGCGCCAGGTTCTTGATACCCTGCTTGGTCTTGTAGTGCCATTTCACCCAGTGGCGCTCGCCCTTGGCGCTGATCAGGCTGTAGGTGTGGCTACCAAAACCGTGCATATGACGGTAGCCGTCGGGGATCCCCCGGTCGGAGAACAGGATGGTGATCTGGTGCAGTGCTTCTGGCGAGTGCGACCAGAAGTCCCACATCATTTGCGCGCTCTTCAGGTTGCTTTGCGGCAGGCGCTTCTGGGTGTGGATAAAGTCCGGGAATTTCAGCGGATCACGGATGAAGAACACCGGGGTGTTGTTGCCGACGATGTCCCAGTTACCTTCTTCGGTGTAGAACTTCAGGGCGAAACCACGAGGATCTCGCTCGGTGTCAGCCGAACCACGCTCGCCGCCCACGGTGGAGAAACGCAGGAAGGTCTCGGTCTTCTTGCCGACCGACTCGAACAGCTTGGCACTGGTGTACTGGGTGATGTCCCGGGTCACGGTGAAAGTACCGTAGGCACCCGAGCCCTTGGCATGTACGCGACGCTCAGGAATGTTTTCACGGTTGAAGTGGGCAAGCTTCTCGATCAGGTGAAAGTCGTCGAGCAGCAGCGGGCCACGTGGGCCAGCGGAACGGGAATTCTGGTTATCTGCGACGGGAGCGCCGCTGGCGGTCGTCAGCGTTTTGTTCTGGCTCATACTCATCCTTCCTCTCTGGGTCTTGGTGCTGCCGGCTAATCGGCTGAGAGGGAGTATTGACCAGGAAGGTTACAGGTACAAATTCATTAAGCGTTACGAGCCAATAGTTAACAACTATTAACAGCAATCACTTTAATAGCAGGCACAAAAAACCGGGCACTAGGCCCGGTTTTCTGCTTCAGACTGACGTCTTACTCGGCAGATACAGCATCGCCAGCAGTAGCACGATCAACCAACTCGACGTACGCCATAGGAGCGTTGTCGCCAGCGCGGAAACCGCACTTCAGGATGCGCAGGTAGCCGCCCTGACGGGTAGCGTAACGCTTGCCCAGGTCGTTGAAGAGCTTGCCAACGATAGCTTTCGAACGAGTACGGTCGAAAGCCAGACGGCGGTTAGCAACGCTATCTACTTTAGCCAGGGTGATCAGCGGCTCGGCAACGCGGCGCAGTTCCTTGGCTTTTGGCAGAGTGGTTTTGATCAGCTCGTGCTCGAACAGCGACACAGCCATGTTTTGGAACATGGCCTTGCGGTGCGAGCTGGTGCGGCTCAGGTGACGTCCACTTTTACGATGACGCATGGTTCATTCCTTACCAAACACTACGTTCGGTGATTACGACGATCAGGCAGTCGCCTTGTCGTCCTTCTTAAGACTTGCAGGCGGCCAGTTATCGAGGCGCATGCCGAGGGACAGACCGCGGGAGGCCAGAACATCCTTGATTTCAGTCAGGGATTTCTTGCCCAGGTTCGGAGTCTTCAACAGCTCTACTTCGGTACGCTGAATCAGGTCGCCGATGTAGTAGATGTTTTCCGCCTTAAGGCAGTTGGCCGAACGTACAGTCAGTTCCAGATCGTCAACCGGGCGAAGCAGGATCGGATCGATCTCGTCTTCCTGCTCGACAACCACTGGCTCACTGTCACCCTTGAGGTCGACGAACGCAGCCAACTGCTGTTGCAGGATGGTTGCAGCGCGGCGGATAGCCTCTTCAGGATCCAGGGTACCGTTGGTTTCCAGATCAATAACCAGTTTGTCCAGGTTGGTACGCTGTTCGACACGGGCGTTTTCCACCACGTAGGCGATACGGCGAACCGGGCTGAACGAAGAGTCGAGCTGCAAGCGACCGATGCTGCGGCTTTCGTCTTCATCGCTCTGACGCGAGTCTGCTGGTTCATAGCCACGACCACGAGCTACGGTGAGCTTCATGTTCAAGGCGCCATTGGACGCCAGGTTGGCGATTACGTGATCGGGATTAACGATCTCGACATCATGATCCAGCTGAATATCGGCAGCGGTAACCACCCCCGAACCCTTCTTCGACAAGGTCAGCGTAACTTCGTCACGGCCGTGCAGCTTGATAGCCAGACCTTTAAGGTTCAACAGGATTTCAATGACATCTTCCTGTACACCTTCGATGGCGCTGTACTCGTGGAGCACACCGTCAATCTCGGCCTCGACTACTGCACAGCCTGGCATTGAGGACAACAGGATGCGGCGCAGCGCGTTGCCCAGGGTGTGGCCAAAACCACGCTCGAGAGGCTCGAGAGTGATTTTAGCGCGGGTTGGACTGACAACCTGCACGTCGATATGACGGGGTGTCAGGAACTCATTTACCGAAATCTGCATGGATGCACCTATTTTCTAGCCCTTACTTGGAGTAGAGCTCGACAATCAGGCTTTCGTTGATGTCGGCGGAGAGGTCACTGCGAGCAGGAACGTTCTTGAAAACGCCCGACTTCTTCTCAGCGTCCACTTCTACCCATTCTACGCGGCCACGCTGGGCACACAGTTCGAGAGCCTGGACAATGCGCAGTTGATTCTTTGCTTTCTCACGAATAGCAACCACGTCACCAGCACGAACCTGGTAGGACGGGACGTTTACGGTCTTGCCGTTAACGCTGATCGACTTGTGCGATACCAGCTGACGGGATTCGGCACGAGTAGAACCGAAGCCCATGCGGTATACAACGTTGTCCAGACGGCATTCGAGCAGTTGCAGCAGGTTTTCACCGGTTGCACCTTTCTTGCCAGCAGCTTGTTTGTAGTAGCCGCTGAACTGACGCTCAAGAACGCCATAGATACGACGAACCTTCTGCTTCTCACGCAGCTGGGTGCCGTAGTCGGACTGGCGACCGCGGCGCTGGCCGTGGATACCAGGGGCTGCTTCGATGTTGCACTTGGATTCGATAGCGCGCACGCCGCTCTTCAGGAAGAGATCGGTGCCCTCGCGACGAGCCAGTTTGCATTTTGGACCAATGTAACGAGCCATTCTTTACAATCTCCTGGATTACACGCGGCGCTTCTTCGGCGGACGGCACCCGTTGTGCGGGATAGGCGTCACGTCGGTGATGCTGGCGATCTTATAGCCACAGCCGTTCAATGCACGGACAGCAGACTCACGACCTGGACCTGGACCCTTGACGTTGACGTCGAGGTTCTTCAGGCCGTATTCCAGCGCAGCTTGACCAGCACGTTCAGCAGCTACCTGAGCAGCGAACGGGGTGGACTTACGGGAACCGCGGAAACCCGAACCACCGGAGGTAGCCCAGGACAGAGCGTTACCTTGACGGTCGGTGATGGTCACGATGGTGTTGTTGAAAGACGCGTGGATGTGGGCGATGCCATCAACCACTGTCTTTTTAATTTTCTTACGAGGACGAGCAGCAGGTTTTGCCATGACTAAATTCCTGTCGATTCGCTGGTGCGATTACTTGCGGATCGGCTTACGCGGACCTTTGCGAGTACGCGCGTTGGTCTTGGTACGCTGACCGCGTACTGGCAGACCTTTACGATGACGCAGACCGCGGTAGCAGCCCAGGTCCATCAAGCGCTTGATTTTCATGTTGATTTCGCGACGCAGGTCACCTTCAGTGGTGAACTTCGCCACTTCGCCACGCAGCTGTTCAATCTGCTCGTCGCTCAGATCCTTGATCTTTGCGGCTGGGTTGACCCCAGTCTCTGCACAGATTTTCTGTGCAGTAGTGCGACCAACACCATAGATGTAGGTCAGCGAGATAACAGTGTGCTTGTTATCTGGAATGTTAACGCCTGCAATACGGGCCATTCAGTGGGACTCCAATTGACAGCTACCTACGCCCCGGAAGCCAAGAAATAGGGCGCGAGATAATATCGCTGTAATAACAAATAATCAACCCAGCAGCGCACTAGCTGCTGGGCTTCAAGCAGATCACACTCAGCCTTGGCGCTGTTTGTGACGCGGTTCCGCGCTGCAAATTACTCGAACCACACCTTCGCGGCGAATAATCTTGCAGTTACGGCACAGCTTTTTCACCGATGCACGAACTTTCATCACCAACTCCTCGAACCTTATGGGTGCTTCAGCGCAGCATGCCGCTGCCGTAGCCCTTCAGGTTGGCTTTCTTCATCAGGGATTCGTACTGGTGCGAAACGAGGTGCGATTGCACTTGGGACATGAAGTCCATCACAACCACGACCACGATCAGCAACGAGGTCCCGCCAAGGTAGAACGGAACGTTTGCTGCAACCACCAGGAACTGGGGCAGCAGGCACACGGCCGTCATATATAGAGCACCGAACATGGTCAAACGGGTCAGAACGCCATCAATGTAGCGCGCCGACTGCTCGCCCGGACGGATACCCGGAATAAAGGCACCGGACTTCTTCAGGTTTTCCGCTACGTCTTTCGGATTGAACATCAACGCCGTATAGAAGAAGCAGAAGAAAATAATCCCTGCACTAAACAGCAGAATATTCAACGGCTGACCAGGAGCGATCGACTGCGAGATGTCCTGCAACCAGCCCATACCTTCAGACTGACCGAACCAGGCACCCAACGAAGCCGGAAACAGCAAGATGCTGCTCGCGAAGATAGCTGGAATCACACCGGCCATATTCACTTTCAGCGGCAAGTGGCTGGTCTGCGCAGCGAAGACCTTGCGGCCCTGCTGACGCTTGGCGTAGTGAACAGCAATACGACGCTGACCACGCTCAATGAACACCACGAAACCGATAATCGCTACTGCCAGCAAACCGATGGCAACCAGGGCGAAAATGTTGATATCACCCTGACGCGCAGACTCGAAAGACTGCCCGATCGCTCTCGGAAGACCGGCGACGATACCCGAAAAAATCAACATCGAGATACCGTTGCCAACACCGCGCTCTGTAATCTGCTCACCCAGCCACATCATGAACATCGCACCAGCCACGAACGTGGATACCGCGACGAAATGGAAGCCGAAGTCAGCAGAAAAAGCTACGCCCTGACCAGCCAGACCAATGGACATGCCAATGGCTTGAACAAGAGCCAGGACGACGGTGCCATAGCGGGTGTACTGGCTGATCTTACGACGACCAGCCTCACCTTCCTTCTTCAACTGCTCCAGCTGCGGGCTGATAGCGGTCATCAGTTGCATGATGATCGATGCCGAAATGTACGGCATGATCCCCAGTGCAAAGATACTCATCCGCTCCAGCGCGCCGCCGGAAAACATGTTGAACAAGCTAAGAATGGTCCCCTCATTCTGTCGAAACAGGTCCGCCAGCCGGTCCGGATTGATACCTGGAACTGGGATGTGCGCACCTATCCGGTAGACGATAATCGCCAGGAACAGGAAGCGCAGTCGAGCCCAGAGCTCGGATAACCCGCCTTTGCTGAGCGCTGAGAGAGCACCTTGCTTAGCCATTTATTCCTCGAACTTGCCGCCAGCTGCTTCGATAGCCGCACGCGCACCTTTGGTGGCGGCGATGCCCTTGATAGTTACAGCGCGAGTCACTTCGCCCGACAGCATGATTTTCACACGCTGAACGTTCTGGTTGATCACGTTGGCATCTTTCAGGGACTGCACGGTTACGACGTCGCCTTCCACCTTGGCCAGCTCGGACAGACGCACTTCTGCGCGATCCATGGCTTTCAGGGAAACGAAACCGAACTTCGGCAGGCGACGATGCAGCGGCTGCTGACCGCCTTCAAAGCCTGGAGCGATGGTGCCACCGGAACGGGAGGTCTGACCTTTGTGGCCACGGCCACCAGTCTTACCCAAACCGCTACCGATACCACGGCCCGGACGATGCTTTTCGCGACGGGAACCCGGCGCTGGACTCAGATCATTGAGTTTCATCGATTAACCCTCGACACGCAGCATGTAGTAAGCCTTGTTGATCATCCCGCGATTCTCGGGAGTATCCTGGACTTCTACAGTGTGACCGATGCGACGCAGACCCAGACCCTTAACGCACAGTTTGTGGCTAGGGATGCGGCCGCTGGTGCTTTTGATCAGCGTTACTTTTACCGTTGCCATGATCACAGGATCTCCGCTGCAGTTTTGCCGCGCTTGGCAGCAATGGACTCAGGGGACTGCATGGCTTTCAGACCTTTGAAAGTGGCGTGAACCACGTTTACCGGGTTGGTCGAGCCGTAGCACTTGGCCAGAACGTTCTGAACGCCAGCAACTTCGAGGACAGCACGCATAGCGCCGCCAGCGATGATACCGGTACCTTCAGATGCAGGCTGCATGTAGACCTTCGAAGCGCCATGGGCGGACTTCGTGGCGTACTGCAGAGTAGTACCGTTCAGGTCTACCTGGATCATGTTGCGGCGAGCAGCTTCCATAGCCTTCTGGATCGCAGCAGGCACTTCACGCGACTTGCCACGGCCGAAGCCTACACGGCCCTTACCATCACCAACCACGGTCAACGCGGTGAAAGTGAAGATACGGCCACCTTTTACGGTTTTGGCTACGCGGTTAACTTGAACCAGCTTCTCGATGTAGCCTTCGTCGCGCTTTTGGTCGTTATTGGACATAACTTAGAACTCCAGCCCAGCTTCACGAGCAGCATCAGCCAGCGCCTTGACGCGGCCGTGGTACTTGAAGCCAGAGCGGTCGAAAGCCACCTGCGAGACGCCAGCGGCCTTAGCACGCGTAGCGACCAGCTGGCCAACCTTAGTGGCCGCGTCGATGTTGCCGGTGGCACCATCACGCAGTTCTTTATCCAAAGTCGAGGCGCTGGCCAGGACCTTGTTGCCGTCGGCCGAAATGACCTGGGCGTAGATGTGCTGCGAAGAGCGGAACACGCAGAGACGCACGACTTCGAGTTCGTGCATTTTCAGGCGTGCTTTGCGAGCGCGACGCAGTCGAGTAACTTTTTTGTCGGTCATTTGCTATGCCCTACTTCTTCTTGGCTTCTTTACGACGGACGACTTCGTCCGCGTAGCGCACACCTTTACCTTTGTAAGGCTCTGGTGGACGGAAGTCGCGGATCTCGGCGGCCACCTGACCTACCAGCTGCTTGTCGATACCCTTGATCAGGATGTCGGTCTGGCTAGGAGTTTCAGCGGTGATGCCTTCCGGCAGTTCGTAGTCCACTGGGTGCGAGAAGCCAAGGGCCAGGTTCAGGACCGAGCCTTTTGCTTGCGCTTTGTAACCAACACCGACCAGCTGGAGCTTGCGCTCGAAGCCTTGGCTTACGCCCTGGACCATGTTGTTTACCAACGCACGAGTGGTACCGGCCATTGCGCGAGTTTGTTGATCGCCATTGCGAGCAGCGAAACGCAGCTCACCAGCTTCTTCAACAATTTCAACGGACGAATGGACGTTCAGTTCGAGAGTGCCCTTGGCACCCTTCACCGAAAGCTGTTGGCCGGCGAATTTGACTTCGACACCAGCTGGCAGCTTAACGGGGTTCTTAGCGACGCGAGACATGCTTATCCCCCCTTAGAACACTGTGCAAAGAACTTCGCCGCCGACACCGGCAGCGCGCGCAGCACGATCAGTCATCACACCTTTGTTGGTGGAGACGATAGACACGCCCAGACCGCCACGTACTTTCGGCAGTTCTTCGACGGACTTGTACTGACGCAGGCCAGGACGGCTAACGCGCTTCACTTCCTCGATGACCGGACGGCCTTCGAAGTACTTCAGCTCGATGGACAGCGACGGCTTGGCGTCGGTAGTTACCTGAAAACCCGCGATGTAACCTTCGTCCTTCAGGACTTTTGCTACAGCCACCTTCAGCGTGGAAGACGGCATGCTTACGACGGACTTTTCAGCCATCTGGGCATTACGGATTCGAGTTAGCATGTCCGCTAACGGGTCCTGCATACTCATGGGCTAGATGCTCCTGATACAAAAAAAATGAGCCTTGCGGCTACAACTGTCGCCGAGTACTCCACACGTAAAAAGTGCAGGCTCAGGCGAGCCGGTCATTCTAGACACACACCAGAAATGAATCAAGCCCCAAAAGGGGCTTGATTCAGACTCCAGGTCACCGCCGGTCAGTATCTTGCGAACCCGACCGAGGCGACTTAGGAAGTGCGGCTTACCAGCTGGCTTTGACCAGACCTGGTACGTCACCACGCATGGCGGCTTCACGCAGCTTGTTACGGCCCAGGCCGAACTTGCGGTAAACGCCGTGCGGACGACCAGTCAGGCGGCAGCGGTTACGCAGGCGCGAGGCGCTGGCGTCACGTGGCTGCTTCTGCAGAGCGACGGAAGCTTCCCAACGCGCTTCTGGACTTGCGTTCAGATCGACGATGATAGCTTTCAGCGCTGCACGCTTGGTGGCGTACTTGGCAACGGTGAGCTGACGCTTCAGCTCACGGTTTTTCATGCTCTTCTTGGCCATTTTCCTACTCCAATCAGTTGCGGAACGGGAATTTGAAAGCACGCAGCAGTGCGCGACCTTCTTCATCCGTCTTGGCAGTGGTGGTCAGGGTAATGTCCAGACCGCGCAGAGCATCGATCTTGTCGTAATCGATTTCCGGGAAAATGATCTGCTCTTTCACGCCCATGCTGTAGTTGCCACGACCATCGAAGGACTTGGCATTCAGGCCGCGGAAGTCGCGAACCCGAGGCAGGGAGATCGACAGCAGACGATCCAGGAACTCATACATACGATCGCGACGCAGGGTCACTTTGACACCGATCGGCCAACCTTCGCGGACCTTGAAGCCAGCGATGGATTTGCGAGCGTGAGTCACAACGACTTTCTGGCCGGTGATCTTCTCCAGGTCAGCAACAGCGTGCTCGATGACTTTCTTGTCGCCGATCGCTTCGCCCAGACCCATGTTCAGGGTGATCTTGGTAATGCGCGGAACTTCCATCACGTTCGCCAGCTTAAGTTCTTCCTTAAGCTTCGGAGCGATTTCCTTCCGGTAAATCTCTTTCAGTCGTGCCATGGTCTTCTACCTAGCAGTGTTCAAGCATCAACCGCTTTTTGGGTCGACTTGAAGACACGAATTTTCTTGCCGTCTTCTACTTTGAAACCAACGCGGTCAGCCTTGTTGGTTTCGCTGTTGAAAATGGCGACGTTGGAAGCGTGCAGTGGCGCTTCTTTCTCGACGATACCGCCCTGTACGCCCGACATCGGGTTAGGCTTGGTATGACGCTTGACCAGGTTCAGGCCACCGACGACCAGACGGTCATCAGCCAGAACCTTAAGCACCTTACCGCGCTTACCTTTGTCTTTGCCGGCGATCACGATGATCTCGTCGTCACGACGAATCTTTTGCATGTCGGATCTCCTTACAGCACTTCTGGGGCGAGCGAGACGATCTTCATGAACTTCTCGTTGCGAAGTTCACGGGTCACTGGCCCAAAGATACGGGTGCCGATCGGCTCTTGCTTGTTGTTCAGCAGAACAGCAGCGTTGCCATCAAAGCGGATAATCGAACCATCGGCACGACGTACGCCGTGACGGGTGCGGACTACAACAGCAGTCATCACCTGGCCTTTCTTCACCTTACCGCGAGGAATTGCTTCCTTGACGGTAACTTTGATGATGTCACCGATAGCAGCGTAACGACGATGAGAGCCACCAAGCACCTTGATGCACATAACGCGACGAGCGCCGCTGTTATCGGCCACATCGAGCATGGATTGAGTCTGAATCATATAATTTCTCCGACCCCTAGCCCTTAGACTTCCACAGCGCGTTCGATAACATCAACCAGCGCCCAAGACTTGGTCTTGGCCAGCGGACGGGTCTCACGAATAGTGACCTTGTCGCCGATGTGGCACTGATTGGTTTCGTCGTGCGCGTGCAGCTTAGTCGAACGCTTAACGTATTTACCGTAGATCGGGTGCTTTACGCGACGCTCGATCAGAACGGTGATGGTCTTGTCCATTTTGTCGCTGACAACACGGCCAGTCAGCGTACGGACGGTCTTTTCGGCTTCAGCCATGATCACTTACCTGCCTGCTGGTTGAGCACAGTTTTCACACGAGCGATGTCGCGCTTAACTTGCGAGAGCAGGTGAGACTGCCCCAACTGGCCAGTTGCTTTCTGCATGCGCAGATTGAACTGGTCGCGCAGCAGGCCGAGCAGTTGCTCGTTCAGCTGCTGTGCGGATTTTTCACGAAGTTCATTCGCTTTCATCACATCACCGTCCGTTTAACAAAGGAGGTGGCGAGCGGCAGCTTTGCAGCAGCCAGGGCGAAAGCCTCACGCGCCAGCTCTTCAGAAACACCCTCGATTTCATACAGGACTTTGCCTGGCTGAATCTGGGCAACCCAGTATTCCACGTTACCCTTACCTTTACCCATCCGAACTTCGAGGGGCTTTTTGGAGATAGGCTTGTCCGGGAATACACGGATCCAGATCTTGCCGCCACGTTTTACGTGACGGGTCAGGGCACGACGTGCCGACTCGATCTGACGAGCGGTGAGACGACCGCGAGCAACAGACTTCAGCGCGAACTCGCCGAAGCTGACTTTGCTACCGCGCAGTGCCAGACCACGGTTGTGGCCGGTCATCTGCTTGCGGAACTTCGTACGCTTTGGTTGCAACATTTGGCGTACCCCTTACTTAGCAGCTTTTTTACGAGGCGCTGGTGCTTGTGGTTTCAGTTCTTCTTGGCGACCACCAATTACTTCGCCTTTGAAGATCCAAACCTTCACACCGATCACACCGTAGGTGGTGTGAGCTTCGTAGGTGGCATAGTCGATATCGGCACGCAGGGTGTGCAGTGGCACACGACCTTCGCGATACCATTCAGTACGTGCGATCTCAGCACCGCCGAGACGACCGCTCACCTGGATCTTGATGCCCTTGGCACCAATGCGCATGGCGTTCTGTACGGCGCGCTTCATGGCGCGACGGAACATTACGCGACGCTCCAGCTGCTGAGCTACGCTCTGCGCAACCAGCATACCGTCGAGTTCCGGCTTGCGGATCTCTTCGATATTGATGTGCACGGGCACACCCATTTGCTTGGTCAGGTCCTGACGCAGCTTCTCAACATCTTCACCTTTCTTCCCGATAACGATACCTGGACGAGCGGTGTGGATGGTGATGCGTGCGGTTTGAGCCGGACGATGGATATCGATACGGCTTACGGACGCGCTTTTTAGTTTGTCTTGGAGGTACGCACGCACGTTCAGATCTGCAAGCAGATAGTCCGCGTAAGTGCGACCGTCTGCGTACCAGACGGAGGTGTGCTCCTTGACGATTCCCAGGCGAATGCCAATGGGATGTACTTTCTGACCCATCTCTTCGACTCCGTTACTTGTCAGCAACCTTGACAGTGATATGGCAAGACCGCTTGACGATGCGATCAGCACGGCCTTTGGCACGTGGCATGATGCGCTTCAGCGAACGCCCTTCGTTGACGAAAACAGTGCTGACCTTCAGGTCATCAACGTCTGCGCCTTCGTTATGCTCGGCGTTGGCTACGGCCGACTCCAGCACTTTTTTCATGATCTCGGCGGCTTTCTTACTGCTGAAAGCCAGCAGGTTGAGCGCTTCGCCCACCTTCTTCCCGCGGATCTGGTCGGCGACCAAGCGGGCTTTCTGGGCGGAGATTCGAGCGCCCGACAACTTAGCGGCTACTTCCATTTCCTAACCCCTTAACGCTTGGCTTTCTTGTCGGCCACATGACCACGATAGGTACGGGTGCCGGCAAATTCGCCCAGTTTGTGACCGACCATGTCTTCGTTCACGAGAACTGGAACATGTTGACGACCGTTATGCACAGCGATGGTCAGACCGACCATTTGTGGCAGGATCATCGAACGACGCGACCAGGTCTTAACTGGTTTGCGATCGTTCTTCTCCGCCGCCACTTCGATCTTCTTCAGTAGGTGAAGATCGATAAAAGGACCTTTTTTCAGAGAACGTGGCACTGTCGTATCCCTCTATTTACTTGCGACGACGGACGATCATTTTGTCGGTACGCTTATTACCACGAGTCTTCGCGCCCTTAGTCGGGAAGCCCCACGGCGATACCGGATGACGACCACCGGAGGTACGACCTTCACCACCACCATGCGGGTGGTCAACCGGGTTCATGGCAACACCACGAACGGTTGGGCGAACGCCACGCCAGCGTTTGGCACCGGCTTTACCCAGGGAACGCAGGCTGTGCTCGGAGTTCGAGACTTCGCCAAGCGTTGCACGGCATTCCGACAGCACTTTACGCATTTCACCGGAACGCAGACGCAGGGTAACGTAGACGCCTTCACGAGCGATCAGCTGAGCCGAAGCACCAGCGGAACGAGCGATCTGAGCACCCTTGCCTGGTTTCAGTTCGATACCGTGTACGGTCGAACCCACCGGGATGTTGCGCAGCTGCAGGGAGTTGCCTGGCTTGATTGGAGCCAGAGCACCCGCGATCAGCTGGTCGCCAGCACTCACGCCTTTAGGCGCGATGATGTAGCGACGTTCGCCGTCTGCGTACAGCAGCAGAGCGATGTGAGCAGTACGGTTTGGATCGTATTCGATACGCTCGACAGTGGCAGCGATGCCATCTTTGTCGTTGCGACGGAAGTCGACCAGACGATAATGCTGCTTATGACCACCACCCACGTGACGTGTAGTGATACGGCCATTGTTGTTACGACCACCAGACTTCGATTTTTTCTCGAGCAGCGGTGCGTGAGGAGCGCCTTTGTGCAGCCCCTGGTTGACCACCTTGACCACAAAACGGCGGCCAGGGGAAGTCGGTTTGCATTTAACGATTGCCATGATGCACCCCTTCCTTACTCAGCACTGCTGCTGAAATCGAGATCTTGGCCTGGCTGAAGGGAAATAACTGCCTTCTTCCAGTCATTACGCTTGCCCAGACCGCGAGCGGTACGCTTGCTCTTACCCAGAACGTTCAGGGTAGTCACGCGCTCTACTTTCACGCTGAACAGGCTTTCGACGGCCTTCTTGATTTCCAGCTTGGTTGCGTCAGTTGCAACCTTGAAAACGAACTGGCCTTTCTTGTCTGCCAGAACCGTAGCCTTCTCGGAAACGTGCGGGCCAAGCAGAACTTTAAATACGCGTTCCTGGTTCATCCCAGCAGCTCCTCGAATTTCTTCACGGCCGACACGGTGATCAACACCTTGTCGTATGCGATCAGACTGACCGGATCGGAACCCTGCACGTCACGAACATCGACGTGTGGCAGGTTGCGAGCAGCCAGGTACAGGTTCTGGTCAACAGCGTCGGACACGATCAGAACGTCGGTCAGACTCATGCCAGTCAGTTTGCTCAGCAGGTCTTTGGTTTTCGGGGTTTCAACAGCGAAATCCTGAACAACAACCAGACGATCAGTACGCACCAGCTCAGCAAGGATGGAACGCATTGCTGCGCGGTACATCTTCTTGTTCAGCTTCTGGGAGTGATCCTGAGGACGAGCTGCGAAAGTGGTACCGCCGCCGCGCCAGATTGGGCTACGGATAGTACCGGCACGAGCACGGCCAGTACCTTTCTGACGCCACGGGCGCTTGCCGCCACCGGAAACGTCGGAACGGGTCTTCTGCTGCTTGCTACCTTGACGGCCGCCAGCCATGTAGGCCACGACTGCTTGGTGAACCAGCGTCTCGTTGAACTCGCCGCCAAATGTCAGTTCGGAAACTTCGATCGCTTGAGCGTCATTTACATTTAATTGCATGTCAGCTTCCCCTTAACCGCGAGCCTTGGCTGCTGGACGTACAACCACGTTGCCGCCAGTAGCGCCAGGAACAGCGCCCTTGACCAACAACAGATTGCGTTCAGCGTCCACGCGCACTACTTCCAGGGACTGCACGGTCACGCGCTCTGCGCCCATATGACCGGACATTTTCTTGCCCTTGAATACACGACCAGGAGTCTGGCACTGGCCGATAGAGCCTGGAACGCGGTGGGATACGGAGTTACCGTGGGTGTTATCTTGCCCGCGGAAATTCCAACGCTTGATCGTACCGGCGAAACCCTTACCTTTGGACTGACCGGTTACATCAACCAGTTGACCAGCAGCGAAGATTTCAGCGTTGATCAGGTCGCCGGCCTTGTATTCGCCTTCTTCAAGGCGGAATTCCAGCACGGTGCGACCAGCGGCAACGTTCGCCTTGGCGAAGTGACCAGCTTGAGCAGCTGTAACACGCGAAGCGCGACGCTCGCCGACAGTGACTTGCACTGCACGGTAGCCATCGGTCTCTTCAGTTTTGAACTGGGTGACGCGATTCGGTTCGATCTCGATGACCGTGACCGGAATGGAGACACCTTCTTCGGTGAAAATACGGGTCATACCGCATTTACGACCGACTACACCAATAGTCATGTTGTAAACCTCATGAGTGTACGGGGCTTTCACCCGCTATGGCCGCCCATTTCAGAGCGTTACACGACCAAGACCTGAGTCTTAGCCGAGGCTGATCTGCACTTCCACACCTGCCGCAAGATCAAGCTTCATAAGAGCGTCAACGGTTTTATCCGTTGGCTGGACGATGTCCAGGACGCGCTTGTGAGTGCGGATCTCGTACTGGTCACGCGCGTCTTTGTTGACGTGCGGGGAGACCAGAACGGTGAACCGCTCTTTGCGAGTAGGCAGTGGAATTGGACCACGCACTTGAGCACCAGTACGTTTCGCGGTTTCCACGATTTCCTGGGTGGATTGGTCGATCAGGCGATGGTCAAAGGCCTTCAACCTGATACGGATTTGCTGATTTTGCATTGGATTTCAGACTCCGGCTGCTATTCCCACCGGGCGCAATACGCCCGTTAAAAGGAGGCGCAATTCTATAGACGCCCCAGATAGGTGTCAACCCAATAAAAAAGCCCCCGCTGAGCGGGGGCTTTTTCAAAGCATCAAGCTGACTCTAGAAAAGAGGCTTACTCGATGATTTTAGCTACGACGCCAGCACCAACGGTACGGCCGCCTTCACGGATTGCGAAACGCAGACCGTCTTCCATCGCGATGGTTTTGATCAGGGTAACAACCATTTGGATGTTGTCACCTGGCATTACCATTTCAACGCCTTCTGGCAGTTCGCAGTTACCGGTCACGTCAGTAGTACGGAAGTAGAACTGTGGACGGTAGCCTTTGAAGAACGGAGTATGACGGCCGCCTTCTTCCTTGCTCAGAACGTAGACTTCTGCGGTGAACTTGGTGTGCGGCTTGACCGAACCTGGCTTGACCAGAACCTGGCCACGCTCAACGTCGTCACGCTTGGTACCACGCAGCAGAACGCCGCAGTTCTCGCCAGCACGACCTTCGTCGAGCAGTTTGCGGAACATTTCAACACCGGTGCAGGTGGTGGTGGTGGTGTCACGCAGACCAACGATTTCCAGCGCGTCTTGAACCTTGACGATACCACGCTCGATACGGCCAGTTACTACGGTACCGCGACCGGAGATCGAGAACACGTCTTCGATTGGCATCAGGAACGGCTTGTCGATAGCACGCTCTGGCTCTGGGATGTAGCTGTCCAGAGTCTCTACCAGCTTCTTGACAGCGGTAGTGCCCATTTCGTTGTCGTCTTTGCCTTCCAGCGCCATACGAGCCGAACCGATGATGATTGGAGTGTCATCACCTGGGAAGTCGTAGGTGCTCAGCAGGTCGCGAACTTCCATCTCGACCAGTTCCAGCAGCTCAGCGTCATCTACCAGGTCAGCCTTGTTCAGGAAGACCACGATGTACGGAACGCCTACCTGACGGGACAGCAGGATGTGCTCACGAGTTTGCGGCATCGGACCATCAGCAGCCGAGCAAACCAGGATCGCGCCGTCCATCTGGGCAGCACCAGTGATCATGTTCTTCACGTAGTCAGCGTGACCTGGGCAGTCAACGTGAGCGTAGTGACGAATGTTCGAGTTGTACTCAACGTGCGCGGTGTTGATGGTGATACCGCGAGCTTTTTCTTCTGGAGCGCTGTCGATCTTGTCGAACTCAACGACTGCGGAACCGAAAACTTCGGAGCAAACGCGAGTCAGAGCAGCGGTCAGAGTGGTTTTACCGTGGTCAACGTGACCGATGGTGCCGACGTTGACGTGAGGTAGGGAACGATCAAATTTTTCTTTAGCCACGACAATTAACTCCTTGCCTAAAGGGCTGGATTAGCCTTGTTTTTTAACGAGAGCTTCGACGATGTTCGACGGAGCTTCGGCGTACTTGGAAAACTCCATGGAGTAGCTCGCGCGACCCTGGGACATGGAGCGAACATCGGTCGCATAACCGAACATTTCACCCAGCGGAACTTCAGCACGGATAACCTTGCCGGAGACCGAGTCATCCATACCCTGGATCAGACCACGACGACGGTTCAGGTCACCCATCACGTCACCCATGTAGTCCTCTGGGGTTACCACTTCAACCTTCATGATCGGCTCAAGCACAACACCGCCGCCCTTCTGGGCCAGCTGCTTGGTCGCCATGGAAGCCGCTACCTTGAACGCCATCTCGTTGGAGTCGACGTCGTGGTAGGAACCATCAAACACGGTAGCCTTCAGGCCGATCAGCGGATAGCCGGCAACAACGCCGTTCTTCATCTGCTCTTCGATACCCTTCTGGATAGCCGGGATGTATTCCTTAGGAACCACACCACCAACAACTTCGTTCGTGAAGACCAGACCTTCGGTGATGTTGCCATTCGCGTCAACATCCGGCTCCGAGAAACGGATCCAGCAGTGACCGAACTGACCGCGACCGCCGGACTGACGAACGAACTTGCCTTCGATCTCGACGTTGCTCTTGCTGATTTTCTCGCGGTACGAAACCTGCGGCTTGCCGATGTTGGCCTCGACGTTGAACTCGCGCTTCATGCGGTCAACGAGGATGTCCAGGTGCAGCTCACCCATACCGGAGATGATGGTCTGACCAGTCTCTTCGTCGGTCTTGACGCGGAACGACGGGTCTTCCTGAGCCAGCTTGCCCAGTGCGATACCCATCTTCTCCTGGTCCTGCTTGGTTTTCGGCTCTACCGCTACCGAAATTACAGGCTCAGGGAAATCCATACGCTCAAGGATGATCTGCTTTTCCAGATCGCACAGGGTGTCACCAGTGGTGACGTCCTTCATGCCGATCAGAGCAGCGATGTCACCTGCACGTACTTCCTTGATCTCTTCACGCTGGTTCGCGTGCATCTGCACCATACGACCAACGCGCTCTTTCTTGCCCTTGACCGAGTTGATGACGGAGTCGCCAGAGCTCAGGAAGCCAGAGTAGACACGCACGAAAGTCAGCGTACCAACGAACGGGTCGGTAGCGATCTTGAACGCCAGAGCCGAGAACGGTTCAGCATCGTCCGCATGACGCTCGTCGTAGTCGGCCTCGACCAGCTCATCCTTCGGCTTCTCGATGAGATCCGGATGAATACCTTTGATCGCAGGGATCTCGGTAGGAGCAGGCAGGAAGTCGATAACGGCGTCGAGAACCAGGGGAACACCCTTGTTCTTGAACGAAGAGCCGCAGACAGCAGGAACGATCTCGCTCGCCAGAGTACGGGCGCGCAGACCAGCCTTGATCTCTTCAGCCGACAAGTCACCTTCTTCAAGGTACTTGTTCATCAGCTCTTCGTTGGCTTCGGCAGCAGCCTCAACCATGTTGTTGCGCCACTCATTGGCCAGCTCGACCATATCGGCAGGAATCTCTTCCTCGCGATAGGTGGTGCCTTTATCGTCATCGTTCCAGTAGATGGCTTTCATCTTGATCAGGTCAACCTGACCCTGGAAGTTGTCTTCAGAACCGATCGCCAGTTGAACAGGAACCGGGGTGTGACCCAGGCGGTTCTTGATCTGACCGACAACGCGCAGGAAGTTGGCACCAGCGCGATCCATCTTGTTCACGTAGACAACACGTGGAACGCCGTACTTGTTGGCCTGACGCCATACGGTTTCGGACTGAGGCTCAACACCGGAAGTACCACAGAACACAACGACAGCGCCGTCAAGTACGCGCAGCGAGCGCTCTACTTCGATGGTGAAGTCAACGTGGCCGGGGGTGTCGATCACGTTCACACGATAGTTATCGTATTGACCGCGCGAACCTTTCCAGAAAGTGGTTACGGCAGCGGAGGTAATGGTAATACCCCGCTCCTGCTCCTGCACCATCCAGTCGGTGGTAGCAGCGCCGTCGTGAACCTCACCCATCTTGTGGCTGAGACCTGTGTAGAACAGGATCCGCTCGGTAGTGGTGGTCTTGCCCGCATCAACGTGGGCACAGATACCAATGTTACGGTAGCGGTTGATTGCTGTAGTACGAGCCATAAAGCCCTCGCAAAATTAGTGACGCTAAAATTAGAAGCGGTAGTGCGAGAAAGCCTTGTTGGCTTCAGCCATACGGTGCACGTCTTCACGCTTCTTAACTGCAGCACCTTTGCCTTCGGCGGCGTCCAACAGTTCGCCAGCCAAACGCAGAGCCATGGACTTCTCGCCGCGCTTGCGGGCGAAGTCTACCAACCAACGCATTGCCAGAGCATTACGGCGCGAAGGACGAACTTCTACCGGAACCTGGTAAGTAGCACCACCAACGCGGCGCGACTTCACTTCGACCAGCGGAGCGATGGCGTCGAGTGCTTTTTCGAAGAGTTCCAGGGGATCGGTACCGGCCTTGCGTGCCTTTACGGTATCCAGAGCACCGTAAACGATACGCTCGGCAACGGCCTTCTTGCCGCTTTCCATTACGTGGTTCATGAACTTGGCGAGAATCTGCGATCCGTACTTAGGATCGTCGAGAATCTCACGTTTGGCTGCTACGCGACGTCTTGGCATGATAAGCCCTCAAACGGTCTTCAGGTTAGCTCGGGACAACACACCCAAGGGTGTTCATGCCCGACCTTACTCTTATCGACTCAATAAAATTAAAAACTGCAAACGACCGATTACTTCGGACGCTTGGTACCGTATTTCGAACGACCCTGGTTACGGCCTTTAACGCCCGAAGTATCCAGAGAGCCGCGAACGGTGTGGTAACGAACACCTGGCAAGTCTTTTACACGACCGCCACGAATCAGAACCACGCTGTGTTCTTGCAGGTTGTGACCTTCACCACCGATGTACGAGGAAACCTCGAAACCGTTGGTCAGGCGCACACGGCATACTTTACGCAGTGCCGAGTTAGGTTTTTTCGGCGTAGTGGTGTACACACGGGTGCACACGCCACGACGTTGCGGGCAGTTCTGCAGCGCAGGAACGTCGGATTTCTCGACGATACGCTTACGCGGCTGACGTACCAGCTGGTTGATAGTTGCCATCTACTAGCTCCACTGTTGTCTTGCGACGCTATTGTCTCAAGAAAGCAAAATGGCAGGAACGGATCCCCGCCAAATTTAGGGGTACAAGAGTCTAAAGAGGATCTTGTCCCCAGTCAAGACGAGGCCCCGGCCTCCCCCTCCCACTCATCGCGACAAAAGATGTCGCGGTGAGCGGGAAAAAGCTACCAGGGCCTCACTCTACTACTACCGTCGAACTCAGTTACCGCTTGAGTTCAGCGCTTCGGTCAGTGCAGCTTCCACTTCACTGGCGCTTACGCGCAGCGGTTTGTCCAGTTCACGGCGACGCTTGCGCTCGCTGTGGTAGGCCAGACCGGTACCAGCCGGGATCAGGCGACCCACGACCACGTTTTCTTTCAGGCCGCGCAGGTAGTCGCGCTTGCCGGTTACGGCCGCTTCGGTCAGTACGCGGGTAGTTTCCTGGAAGGAAGCCGCGGAAATGAACGACTCGGTCGACAACGACGCCTTGGTGATACCCAGCAGCACGCGAGTGAACTTGGAGACGAACTTGTCTTCCGTCGCCAGGCGCTCGTTTTCCACGAGAACCTGAGTCAACTCCATCTGGTCGCCCTTGATGAAGCTGGAATCACCCGACTCACTGATCTCAACTTTACGCAGCATCTGACGCAGGATGGTCTCGATGTGCTTATCGTTGATCTTCACGCCCTGCAGACGGTAAACGTCCTGGATCTCGTTGACGATGTACTTGGCCAGCGCGCTGACACCCAGCAGACGCAGGATATCGTGCGGATCGCTTGGACCGTCGGAGATAACTTCGCCGCGGTTTACCTGTTCACCTTCGAAGACGTTCAGGTGGCGCCACTTCGGAATCAGCTCCTCGTACGGATCGCTACCATCGTTCGGGGTAATGACCAGACGGCGCTTGCCCTTGGTCTCTTTACCGAACGCGATGGTACCGCTGACCTCAGCCAGGATCGACGCCTCTTTCGGACGACGGGCCTCGAACAGGTCGGCAACACGCGGCAGACCACCGGTGATGTCGCGGGTCTTCGAAGTTTCCTGCGGGATACGCGCGATAACATCACCGATCGCGATCCGCGCACCGTCGGCCACACCGACCAGGGCGTTGGCTGGCAGGAAGTACTGAGCGATTACGTCAGTACCTGGCAGCAACAGATCCTTGCCGTTGTCGTCGACCATCTTCACCGCAGGACGAATGTCCTTGCCAGCAGCTGGACGATCCTTGACGTCGAGGACTTCGATGTTGGTCATACCGGTCAATTCGTCGGTCTGACGCTTGATCGTGATGCCTTCTTCCATGCCCACGTAGGTCACGGTACCTTTCATTTCGGTAACGATCGGGTGAGTGTGCGGGTCCCACTTGGCCACGATAGCGCCAGCGTCGACCTTGTCGCCTTCCTTCACCGAGATCACCGCACCGTACGGCAGCTTGTAGCGCTCGCGCTCACGACCGAAGTCGTCGGCAATCGCCAGCTCACCGGAACGGGATACCGCAACCAGGTGACCGTCGACACGCTCAACGTGCTTCAGGTTGTGCAGACGAACGGTACCGCCGTTTTTCACCTGGACGCTGTCGGCAGCCGAGGTCCGGCTCGCCGCACCACCGATGTGGAACGTACGCATGGTCAGCTGGGTACCCGGCTCACCGATGGACTGGGCAGCGATAACGCCGACCGCTTCACCGATGTTCACCTGGTGACCACGAGCCAGGTCGCGACCGTAGCACTTGGCGCAGATGCCATAACGGGTTTCGCAACTGATCGGCGAACGCACGATCACTTCGTCGATGCTGTTCAGCTCGATGAACTCGACCCACTTCTCGTCAACCAGGGTGCCAGCAGGAACGATGACGTCCTCGGTACCCGGCTTGAATACGTCACGGGCGATAACACGACCCAACACGCGCTCACCCAGCGGCTCTACGACGTCACCGCCCTCAATGTGCGGAGTCATCAGCAGGCCGTGCTCGGTGCCGCAATCGATCTCGGTCACCACCAGGTCTTGTGCCACGTCTACCAGACGACGAGTCAGGTAACCGGAGTTGGCGGTTTTCAACGCGGTATCCGCAAGACCCTTACGAGCACCGTGAGTGGAGATGAAGTACTGGAGTACGCTCAAACCTTCACGGAAGTTCGCAGTGATCGGCGTTTCGATGATGGAACCGTCCGGCTTGGCCATCAGGCCACGCATACCAGCCAGCTGACGAATCTGTGCTGCGGAACCCCGCGCACCCGAGTCAGCCATCATGTACATCGAGTTGAAGGATTCCTGGTCGACGGTTTCACCGTGACGATCGACAACCTTCTCTTTCGAGAGGTTTGCCATCATCGCCTTGGAAACTTCGTCGTTCGCCTTGGACCACAAGTCGATGACCTTGTTGTACTTCTCGCCCTGGGTTACCAGGCCGGACGCGTACTGGCTCTCGATCTCTTTCACTTCGTCGGTGGCAGCACCGATGATGCGGGCTTTCTCGTCAGGGATAACGAAGTCGTTAACACCGATGGAAACGCCGGAGATGGTCGAGTAGGCAAAACCGGTGTACATCAACTGGTCAGCGAAGATCACGGTCTCTTTCAGACCAACCACGCGGTAGCACTGGTTGATCAGTTTGGAGATCGCTTTCTTCTTCATCGGCAGGTTGACGACGTCGAACGACAGGCCCTTTGGAACCACCTGGAACAGCAGCGCACGGCCGACAGTGGTGTCGACGATACGGGTGTTCTGGACACTGCCGCCATCACGGTCGTTGACAGTTTCGCTGATACGAACCTTGATCTTGGCGTGCAGCGCGGCTTCGCCGGCGCGGAATACGCGGTCGACTTCCTGCAGGTCGGCGAACACACGACCTTCGCCCTTGGCGTTGATCGCTTCACGGGTCATGTAGTACAGACCCAGAACCACGTCCTGCGACGGAACGATGATCGGCTCACCGTTGGCTGGCGACAGGATGTTGTTGGTCGACATCATCAGCGCGCGCGCTTCCAGCTGGGCTTCCAGCGTCAGCGGCACGTGCACGGCCATCTGGTCACCGTCGAAGTCGGCGTTGTACGCAGCACAGACCAGAGGGTGCAGCTGGATGGCCTTACCTTCGATCAGTACCGGTTCAAAGGCCTGGATACCCAGACGGTGAAGGGTCGGCGCACGGTTGAGCAGTACGGGGTGTTCGCGAATCACTTCGGCGAGAACGTCCCACACCTCGGGCAGCTCGCGCTCGACCATCTTCTTGGCAGCCTTGATGGTGGTCGCCAGACCACGCATTTCCAGCTTGCCGAAAATGAACGGCTTGAACAGCTCGAGAGCCATTTTCTTCGGCAGACCGCACTGGTGCAGACGCAGGGTCGGGCCTACGGTAATTACCGAACGACCGGAGTAGTCAACGCGCTTACCGAGCAGGTTCTGACGGAAACGACCTTGCTTACCCTTGATCATGTCGGCCAGGGATTTCAGAGGACGCTTGTTCGAACCGGTGATGGCGCGACCGCGACGACCGTTGTCCAGCAGGGCGTCAACGGCTTCCTGCAGCATGCGCTTTTCGTTGCGCACGATGATGTCAGGCGCGGACAGATCCAGCAGGCGCTTGAGACGGTTGTTACGGTTGATCACTCGACGATACAGGTCGTTGAGATCGGAAGTCGCGAAACGACCGCCATCCAGTGGAACCAGTGGACGCAGGTCTGGCGGCAGAACCGGCAGAACGGTCAACACCATCCACTCAGGCAGGTTGCCGGAACCCTGGAAGGCTTCCATCAACTTCAGGCGCTTGGACAGCTTCTTGATCTTGGTTTCCGAGTTGGTTTGCGGAATCTCTTCGCGCAGACGGCCAATCTCGTGCTCCAGGTCGATCGCGTGCAGCAGTTCGCGGACAGCCTCGGCACCCATGCGGGCGTCGAAGTCGTCACCGAACTCTTCGAGGGCTTCGAAGTACTGCTCGTCGTTCAGCAGCTGGCCTTTTTCCAGGGTGGTCATGCCTGGGTCGATAACGACATAGCTCTCGAAGTAGAGAACGCGTTCGATATCACGCAGGGTCATGTCCATCAGCAGGCCGATACGGGACGGCAGGGACTTCAGGAACCAGATGTGGGCAACCGGCGAAGCCAGTTCGATGTGCGCCATGCGCTCACGACGAACCTTGGCCAGGGCGACTTCAACGCCGCACTTCTCGCAGATCACACCACGGTGCTTCAAGCGCTTGTACTTACCGCACAGGCACTCGTAATCCTTGACCGGGCCAAAGATCTTGGCGCAGAACAGGCCGTCACGCTCAGGCTTGAACGTACGGTAGTTGATGGTTTCCGGCTTTTTAACTTCACCGAACGACCACGAACGGATCATCTCAGGCGAGGCCAATCCGATACGGATGGCGTCGAACTCTTCGACTTGACCCTGGTTTTTCAGCAAATTCAGTAGGTCTTTCAAGGCCTTTCCTCCTGGCGGAGCAGAGAGCGGGCATTACCGCCCCGCTCTCGATCGCGTCACGTGTTATTCGGTTTCCAGATCGATATCGATGCCGAGGGAACGAATTTCCTTGATCAACACGTTGAAAGACTCGGGCATGCCCGGCTCCATACGGTGATCGCCGTCCACGATGTTTTTGTACATCTTGGTCCGACCGTTCACATCGTCCGACTTCACTGTGAGCATTTCTTGCAGAGTGTATGCGGCACCGTACGCTTCCAGTGCCCAGACCTCCATCTCCCCGAAACGCTGACCACCGAACTGCGCCTTACCACCCAGCGGCTGCTGGGTAACCAGGCTGTAAGAACCGGTAGAACGAGCGTGCATCTTGTCGTCTACCAAGTGGTTCAGCTTCAGCATGTACATGTAGCCAACGGTAACCGGACGCTCGAACTTGTTGCCGGTACGGCCGTCGAACAGCTGCATCTGGCCGCTTTCTGGCAGGTCAGCCAGTTTCAGCATGGCCTTGATTTCAACTTCCTTGGCACCGTCGAACACTGGGGTAGCCATTGGAACGCCGCCCTTCAGGTTCTTCGCCAGATCCAGGATTTCCTGGTCGGAGAAGCTGTCCAGCTCTTCGTTGCGACCGCCGATCTCGTTGTAGATCTCGTGCAGGAACTTACGCAGGTCAGCGACCTTGCGCTGCTCTTCGAGCATGCGGTTGATCTTCTCGCCCAGGCCCTTGGCCGCGAGGCCCAGGTGGGTTTCGAGGATCTGACCGACGTTCATACGTGAAGGTACGCCCAACGGGTTAAGAACCACGTCGACTGGAGTACCGTTGGCGTCGTGCGGCATGTCTTCGACCGGCATGATCACGGAGACCACACCCTTGTTACCGTGACGACCGGCCATCTTGTCGCCCGGCTGGATGCGACGACGGATTGCCAGGTAGACCTTGACGATCTTCAGTACGCCCGGAGCCAGGTCATCGCCCTGCTGCAGCTTGCGCTTCTTGTCTTCGAACTTGTCGTCCAGCAGACGGCGGCGATCAACGATGTAGGCCTGGGCCTTCTCGAGCTGCTCGTTCAGAGCGTCTTCGGTCATGCGCAGCTTGAACCACTGGCCATGCTCGAGACCGTCGAGAACTTCGTTGGTGATCTCCTGGCCTTTCTTCAGGCCTGCACCGCCTTCGACGGTGTGACCAACCAGGGCCGAACGCAGACGCTCGAAGGTCGCGCCTTCAACGATGCGGAACTCCTCGTTGAGGTCCTTGCGGATCTCGTCGAGCTGGCTCTTCTCGATGGACAGGGCACGGCTGTCACGCTCAACGCCATCACGGGTGAAAACCTGGACGTCGATGACGGTACCCTTGGTGCCGGTTGGCACGCGCAGGGAAGTGTCTTTAACGTCGCTGGCCTTCTCACCGAAGATTGCGCGCAGCAGCTTTTCTTCCGGAGTCAGTTGGGTCTCGCCTTTCGGAGTGACCTTGCCAACCAGGATGTCGCCAGGGCCGACTTCGGCACCAACGTAGACGATACCGGCTTCGTCCAGTTTGTTCAGCGCAGCTTCACCCACGTTCGGGATGTCTGCGGTGATTTCCTCTGGACCAAGCTTGGTGTCGCGGGCCACACAGGTCAGTTCCTGGATGTGGATCGTGGTGAAGCGGTCTTCCTGAACAACGCGTTCCGACAGGCAGATGGAGTCTTCGAAGTTGAAGCCGTTCCACGCCATGAAGGCGATGCGCATGTTCTGACCCAGTGCCAGTTCACCCATGTCGGTGGACGGGCCGTCGGCCATGATGTCGCTACGCTGAACGCGATCACCCTTGCTCACCAGCGGACGCTGGTTGATGCAGGTGTTCTGGTTCGAGCGGGTGTATTTGGTCAGGTTGTAGATGTCGACACCGGCTTCGCCTGGTTCAACTTCGTCATCGGCAACACGAACCACGATACGGCTGGCATCGACGGAGTCGATCACGCCGCCACGACGAGCCACGACGCAAACGCCGGAGTCACGGGCAACGTTACGCTCCATACCAGTACCGACCAGCGGCTTGTCGGCACGCAGGGTTGGTACAGCCTGGCGCTGCATGTTCGAACCCATCAACGCACGGTTGGCGTCGTCGTGCTCGAGGAACGGAATCAGCGACGCAGCAACCGAAACTACCTGCTTCGGCGAAACGTCCATCAGGGTGACGTCTTCCGGCGCCTTGACGGTGAATTCGTTCAGGTGACGAACGGCTACCAGCTCGTCGACCAGCACTTTCTGTTCGTTCATGGTCGCCGAAGCCTGCGCGATCACGTGATCGGCTTCTTCGATGGCGGACAGGAACACGATGTCGTCGGTGACCACACCCTCTTTAACCACGCGGTACGGGCTTTCCAGGAAGCCGTACTGGTTGGTGCGGGCATAGGCCGCCAGGGAGTTGATCAGGCCGATGTTCGGACCTTCAGGGGTTTCGATCGGACATACACGACCGTAGTGGGTCGGGTGTACGTCACGGACTTCGAAGCCTGCGCGCTCACGGGTCAGGCCACCTGGGCCGAGTGCGGAAACACGGCGCTTGTGAGTGATCTCGGAGAGCGGGTTGTTCTGGTCCATGAACTGCGACAGCTGGCTGGAACCGAAGAACTCCTTCACCGCCGCAGCCACTGGCTTGGCGTTGATCAGGTCTTGCGGCATCAGGCCTTCGCTTTCAGCCATCGACAGACGTTCCTTGACCGCGCGCTCAACACGCACCAGGCCAACACGGAACTGGTTCTCGGCCATCTCGCCGACGCAACGTACGCGACGGTTACCCAGGTGGTCGATGTCGTCGACGATGCCTTTGCCGTTACGGATATCGACCAGGGTCTTGAGAACCTCGACGATATCTTCCTTGCACAGCACGCCCGAACCTTCGATCTCGGTGCGACCGATACGACGGTTGAACTTCATGCGGCCAACGGCGGACAGGTCGTACCGCTCGGCGCTGAAGAACAGGTTGTTGAACAGGGTCTCGGCAGCATCCTTGGTTGGCGGCTCGCCAGGACGCATCATGCGATAGATCTCGACCAGCGCTTCCAGTTGGTTGCTGGTGGAGTCGATCTTCAGGGTGTCGGAGATGAACGGACCGCAGTCGATGTCGTTGGTGTACAACGTTTCGATACGAACGACCTGCGCCTTGGCCATCTTGGCCAGCAGTTCGGTGTTCAGCTCGGTGTTGCATTCAGCCAGGATTTCACCGGTAGCCGGGTGCACGATAGCCTTGGCGGTAGTACGGCCGAGGACGTAGTCCAGCGGTACTTCCAGCTCTTTGACACCGGCCTTTTCCAGCTGGTTGATGTGACGAGCGGTGATACGACGACCCTGCTCGACAATAACCTTGCCGTTGCCATCCTGGATGTCGAGAACAGCGATTTCACCACGCAGGCGCTGAGGCACCAGCTCCAGGCTCAGGGTCTCGCCCTTAACGTGGAACACGTTGGTGGTGTAGAACGCATCGAGAACTTCTTCGGTGCTGTAGCCCAGCGCGCGCAGCAGCACGGAAGCTGGCAGCTTGCGGCGACGGTCGATACGCACGAACACGCAGTCTTTCGGGTCGAACTCGAAGTCCAGCCACGAACCACGGTAAGGAATGATACGCGCGGAGTACAGCAGTTTGCCGGAGCTGTGCGTCTTGCCGCGGTCGTGGTCGAAGAACACGCCCGGGGAACGGTGCAGCTGGGAAACGATTACGCGCTCGGTACCGTTGATAACGAAGGTACCGTTCTCAGTCATCAGGGGGATT
Organism: Pseudomonas sp. UTLPPB19802; assembly: GCF_059730225.1. NCBI lineage: Bacteria > Pseudomonadati > Pseudomonadota > Gammaproteobacteria > Pseudomonadales > Pseudomonadaceae > Pseudomonas > Pseudomonas sp. UTLPPB19802. Next base: position 1,492,216 of record NZ_AP048545.1, on the reverse strand, counting down.
TCACCCATGTAGACTTCTTGCTCTTTGATGTCCTTGATCGCTTTGTTCGACGATTCTTTGTCGAAAATGATCAGGCGCACTTTCACCCGCAGCGGAACCGCGTAGGTTACACCGCGCAATACGCATTCCTTGACGTCAAAGGCCGGTTCGCCCAAACGATAGCCAACGTACTCCAGAGCAGCGTTGCCGGAGTAGCTGATGATCGGGAAAACGGATTTGAAGGCCGCATGCAGACCGACGTCACGGAACTGGTCCTTGGTCGCGCCCGCCTGCAAGAATTCGCGATACGAATCCAGCTGGATAGCCAGGAGGTACGGTACGTCCATGACGTCCGGCAACTTGCTAAAGTCCTTGCGGATACGTTTTTTCTCAGTATATGAGTAAGCCATCAGCGTTCCCCAGCTTGGTCACCTGCTTGTTTGGCTTCTCCCGACGGGAGCAGCCAGAAAATCGTGCAGACCCCTTGGTCTGCGCCACCACTTCGGGTGGGTGAAGCACGTTAATGGCGCCGACCGAGCCGGTCGCCAATAACGGAAAAAGGCCGGTGGCAAGAGCCACCAGCCATCAGCCTTTCGCTTAACGCTTGGGCCGGAGACGCAAGGTCTGAGCTTACTTGAGCTCGACTTTGGCGCCTGCTTCTTCCAGCTTCTTCTTGGCGTCTTCAGCAGCTTCTTTCGAAACGCCTTCAGCGACAACCTGAGGAGCGCCGTCAACTTTCTCTTTGGCTTCTTTCAGGCCCAGACCGGTCAGTTCACGAACGGCCTTGATCACGTTGACTTTCTTCTCGCCGGCTTCAACCAGGACAACGTTGAACTCGGTTTGTTCTTCAACAGCAGCGGCAGCAACAGCTGGGCCAGCCGAAGCGGCAGCAGCGGTAACACCGAAGGTTTCTTCCATCGCCTTGATCAGCTCAACGATTTCCACTACGGATTTCTGGCCGATCGCTTCGATGATTTGTTCGTTAGTCAGAGACATGACTCAATTCCTGAATTGGGGGACAGCCTGCAAGGCCATCGAAATAAACAAAAATACGCGAGAGAGGAAGTGCTCAGCCTCAGGCTGCTGCAGCTTCTTTCTGGTCGCGAATTGCCGCCAGAGTACGAGCCAACTTGCTGGTAGCGCCTTGAATCACGCTCATCAGCTGAGAAATTGCTTCGTCGCGGGTCGGCAGAGTTGCCAGTACGTCGATCTGATTCGCTGCGAGGAACTTGCCCTCGAACGCAGCTGCCTTGATCTCGAACTTGTCCTGACCCTTGGCAAACTCTTTGAAGATACGGGCAGCAGCGCCCGGATGTTCGTTGGAGAATGCAATCAGGGTCGGGCCGGTGAACACGTCGTTGAGGACACTGTATTCAGTGTCGGCAACAGCGCGCTTGAGCAGGGTGTTACGTACGACACGTACGTATACGCCAGCTTCACGAGCCTCTTTACGGAGTCCGGTCATTGCGCCTACTGTTACGCCACGGGCATCAGCCACGACAGCGGACAGAGCGACTTTGGCAGCCTCGTTGACTTCAGCGACGATGGCCTTCTTGTCTTCGAGATTAATTGCCACGGGTTTAACTCCTGCTTGTTACCGTTTCATCAGGCCAGGGCCTGATGTCGTTTTGGTGTCTGATTCGGTAAGGAACCGGGAGCACCATCTGCGTAGGCTTGAGGTTTAAGGCTTTCGCCGCCTACGGTCTTGGATAGCCCCCGCCAGGCAGGGACCCCAATTTTTCAATGAGGGCAATCGCTTGCCCCCATGCTTGTCTTACGCGTCCAGCGAGCTTTGGTCGATGACCAGACCTGGGCCCATGGTGGTGCTCAGGGTAACGCGCTTGACGTAGATACCTTTCGAGGAAGCTGGCTTGATACGCTTCAGGTCAGCGATCAGGGCTTCAACGTTTTCCTTCAGCTTGACGGCGTCGAAGCCGATCTTGCCAACGGAAGTGTGGATAATGCCGTTTTTGTCGGTGCGATAACGAACCTGACCAGCCTTGGCGTTCTTGACAGCGTTGGCGACGTCTGGAGTTACGGTACCGACTTTCGGGTTAGGCATCAGGCCGCGTGGACCCAGAACCTGACCCAGTTGACCTACAACGCGCATTGCATCCGGGGAAGCGATGACGACGTCATAGTTCAGGTCGCCGCCTTTCATTTCGGCAGCCAGGTCATCCATACCAACGCGGTCGGCGCCAGCAGCCAGAGCAGCTTCAGCAGCTGGACCCTGGGTGAACACGGCAACGCGAACGGTCTTGCCAGTGCCGTGTGGCAGCACGGTAGCGCTACGTACGACCTGGTCGGATTTACGTGGGTCAACGCCCAGGTTTACAGCAACGTCAACGGACTCGCTGAACTTGACAGTCGACAGCTCGGTCAGCAGAGCAGCGGCGTCTACAAAGCTGTAGGCCTTGCCTGCTTCGATTTTGCCGGCGATAGCCTTTTGGCGCTTGGTCAGCTTAGCCATTACACACCCTCCACGTTAAGGCCCATGCTACGAGCAGAACCGGCGATGGTACGCACGGCTGCATCCATATCAGCTGCAGTCAGATCGGCGTTTTTGGTTTTCGCGATCTCTTCCAGCTGGGCACGGGTCACGGTGCCAACCTTAACAGTGTTAGGACGTGCGGAACCGCTGGTCAGGCCAGCAGCTTTCTTCAGCAGAACCGAAGCCGGAGTCGACTTGGTTTCGAAAGTGAAGCTACGGTCGCTGTAGACAGTGATGATCACTGGAGTCGGCAGACCTGGCTCGATACCTTGGGTACGGGCGTTGAAGGCCTTGCAGAATTCCATGATGTTCACGCCGTGCTGACCCAGAGCTGGACCGACGGGTGGGCTAGGGTTGGCCTGGGCGGCCTTCACTTGCAGCTTGATGTAAGCGGTAATCTTCTTGGCCATGAGGCACTCCAATTACGGGTTCGAACGCCTCGAGAGGCTCCCCGGTTACTTGCGCGTTTATCCCAGTGACGACAAAACCCCACAGCCTTGGACTGTGGGGTTGGGATGCTTGCCCAGCTAGACCTTTTCGACCTGGCTGAACTCCAGCTCCACCGGAGTAGAGCGACCGAAAATGAGCACCGCGACCTGGATCCGGCTCTTTTCGTAGTTAACTTCTTCGACTGTGCCGTTGAAATCTGCGAACGGACCGTCGGTAACACGTACCACTTCGCCCGGCTCGAACAGAGTCTTTGGCTTGGGCTTGTCGCTACCATCGGCAACGCGACGCAGAATGGCCTCAGCCTCTTTGTCGGTAATTGGCGCAGGCTTGTCGGCAGTACCACCGATGAAACCCATCACCCGAGGAGTATCCTTGACCAAGTGCCAAGTACCCTCGTTCATATCCATCTGTACCAGCACATAGCCAGGGAAGAATTTGCGCTCACTCTTGCGCTTCTGGCCATTACGCATTTCCACTACTTCTTCAGTAGGGACCAGAATTTCGCCGAAGCCATCTTCCATGCCTGCCAGCTTTACTCGCTCGATCAACGAGCGCATGACATGCTTCTCGTAACCGGAGTAAGCATGCACAACGTACCAACGCTTAGCCACGGGACACCCTTAGCCAACAATCAAGGAAACAATCCAGCCGAGCAGGGAGTCGAGACCCCACAGCAGCAACGCCATAACCAGGACCACAGCCACGACAATCAAAGTGGTCTGGGTGGTTTCTTGGCGAGTCGGCCATACGACTTTACGAATCTCGGTGCGGGCTTCCTTGAGCAGTACGAAGAACGACTTGCCCTTGGCAGTCTGCAGGCCCACATAGGCAGCGACAGCAGCAATGACGAGCAATGCAAGTACGCGATACAGGATCGGCGACCCAGCGTAATACTGGTTACCCACCACACCAACAACCACCAGCGCGACTACAACGAGCCACTTGAGAAGATCTAAGCGAGAGCCTTGGGCTTCGGTGTTGGTGGTCATCTACGAGGATCCTGTGAGAAGAAAGCCAGACACATCGAGTGAATCTGGCAGGTCAGGAGGGAATCGAACCCCCAACCTACGGTTTTGGAGACCGTCGCTCTGCCAATTGAGCTACTGACCTAAAACTTGAATCAGGCCGACCATTATGCCGACCAGACAGAGACATTGCAACAACTACAACCACTTAAAACAAAGGCGGATATTTGCATATCCGCCTTGTCTGTATGGAGCTCTTGAGCGGATTTGAACCGCTGACCTCACCCTTACCAAGGGTGTGCTCTACCAACTGAGCTACAAGAGCGAAACACTTTGCAAAACCAGAAAACTTGGAGCGGGTAGCGGGAATCGAACCCGCATCATCAGCTTGGAAGGCTGAGGTTCTACCACTAAACTATACCCGCGGAGCTTGCTGCTTCCGCTGAAATTATGGTGGAGGGAGAAGGATTCGAACCTTCGAAGTCTGAGACGTCAGATTTACAGTCTGATCCCTTTGGCCGCTCGGGAACCCCTCCAATGTGAGACGCATTCTACATCATGCTGAACCTCTGTCAAGCAATTTCTCATTTAAAATTATGAGGTTAGTTGCATTGACGCTGCTTCGTGGCTAATCCCTCTAGAGGTCTTCGCTGCGGAGCGGGCGCCATTCTATGCAAACTATTCGACACCTGCAATACCCTCGCACAACATTATTTTATGTTTTAACTCATTGAATTCTTTAACAAGATTCTGCAGCTGCGCATCGTCCAGCAAACGCCGGCTCTCAGGCGCGACACGAACCCAATAGCCAGGTGAATCGGGAACATTCACGCGCTGCACCCTGGTCTTGATATCCAGGCCCTGCAGGCGCTGCTGGATCGACTGGGCCACCTCCTGGCGCGACACCCCACCCAGGTAAAGGCATTCCAACTCGGCGTCCTGATCCTTCGCAGCCGTTTTACGAGCACCGGCGTTATCCGACTCGCTCAACAGCTGGATATCCTGGTGACCGCTACGATACAGCGACAGTGGAGCCACCTCCTTGGCCTTCAGGGGAGCTTCCTGCTGATGCCAGACGTAATAGACACCATTGAGCACCAGCAACAGCAGAAACAGCCAACGCATATGAACCTCAACTCAACGGGCAGGCTATCGCCAAGCCGACAAATACCAGATCGGGCACCCAGCGAGCGCCGGGCACCATCTCGTTGACCAGCACTGCGTCACCTCCAGTGAGGAACACCTTGAAGTCATCCCCCCAATACTCACGAGCCTGCTGCAGCTGGGTCAGGATAAATCCGCGCAGCATCAACAAGCAGCCACGCTCTACCGCTTCTACAGTTTCCCGCCCCGGGGCCAGGCTGGCCAATGCTCGCTCGGCAGCGACATCGTCGTAACGGATACGTCGAGTATGGGTACGCAACTGGTTACGCATCAACTGCATTCCAGGACAAATAAAGCCTCCCAGGTGCAAACCGTCCGCATCGATGAAATCAGCAGTGACTGCAGTCCCCAGATCCAGCACCAGGCAAGGACCGCCAGCTAGACGAAAGCCGCCCAGCATCGCCAGCCAACGATCGAGCCCCAGGCGCTCATGTGCCCTGTAGCCATTGCGTACGCCCGCCATTTCCTCGGCAGGCTGCGCACACGCGACGTCAACCCCAAAGGCATCGGAAAGCGCCGCAACCAGGCGGCGAGTCTCGTCCTCCGTGCGCACGCTGACCAGACGACACCAAACCAGAGCCAGGCCGGCCTCTTCGCGAAGGCGCTGCAGCAACGCCAGATCCGAATCGACAACTCCGCCAGCCACCACATCCAGACAACTCGTCCGGATAATGCGCCATTTAATGAAGCTGTTCCCGCAATCGAGCTCAAGAATCATCGCGCAACCTCAGGCTGAGCTCACCACCACTGAAGATTCTCTCGACACCGTCGACCTTCAGGCGCAGCGCCCCCTGCTGATCAATGCCCAAGACGGTGCCATTGACACTCTTGACGCCGGCAACCAGGGACACTTCCCGCCCCTGCCAGAGGTGATTGCGCTCCCACTCTGCCTGTATGGCGGAAAAACCAGCCTCCCGATGCAGTTCCAGGTATTCCTGGAGCTTTTGACTGAGAGAGGAGACCAGCCGATTACGATCGACAGAGTGGCCCGACTCGGCCCGCAGGGACGTCCAGGGCTGATCGATCTGCTCGGCGACCTGCATGTTGGCGTTGATGCCGATACCCAACACCACGTGACAGACATCTGCGGGATCACCGACCAGCTCCAACAGGATGCCGGCGATCTTCTTGCGCCCGACCAGGACGTCATTTGGCCACTTCAACCCTACCCCTGCCAGCCCGTGCTCACGCAGGGCATGCAGGACTGCCAGGCCAACGACGAGGCTCAGACCTTCGAGCTGGCGCATGCCGCCATCGATCCTCAACAGCAGGCTGTAATAGATGTTTTCCGCAAAAGGACTGATCCACTGCCGCCCACGACGACCACGGCCGGACGACTGACGCTCGGCAACGACAATGAACGGCGCAGGCGTGCCCTGATCAACCAGCCGCAATGCCTCGGCATTGGTCGAATCAATGGAGTCATAGACACGTACAGGCCAGGCAGGAGAAGGCCCGGCCCCTGCTATTGCCTGCTCATCGAGCAGGATCAGAGGAGAAGCCAGTTGATAACCACGTCCACGAACCTTGTGGATCGACAGTCCGAGTTCCGCCTCCAACTGCTGAAGTTGCTTCCACACCGCGCTGCGACTGACGCCCAACGCAGCCCCAAGCGCCTCTCCGGAGTGGAACCGGCCGTCTTTCAGGAGTTTTAACAAGGTCAGCATGCAGATTTCGCCTCACAATGAGGCACGCATGATAGCCATGAGCCGGTTCATTGCATAGAAAACATGGGCAGGAGGGGCTGGGGTTGGGGCTGCCTTGCAGCCCAGCGGGGCGGTGCGGCGTCCCGACAAGCCCCCTTGGGTCTTGTGTCGGTTGTGGCGGCCTCTTCGCGGGCAAGCCCTGCTCCTACAGACGGGTGGCGAGCACAACCTGTATGGACGACGAAGTATTGTAGGAGTAGGGCTTGCCCGCGAAGAGGCCCTCAAGCTCCGCACCGGACTTGCCAACGCCACAAAGACAAAACCCCAACCGCTTTCGCAATTGGGGTTTTGGAATTTAATCTTGACGATGACCTACTCTCACATGGGGAAACCCCACACTACCATCGGCGATGCATCGTTTCACTTCTGAGTTCGGGATGGGATCAGGTGGTTCCAATGCTCTATGGTCGTCAAGAAATTCGGTAGCCAGCTCGTAGCCCTTGCGGGTCACGCTCCAGCGAATTCGGGTATGTGATTCAGGTATTTGTGCGTTGCAAACTTTCGGTTCACTTCGTCTTCATATACCGCAATCTGCTCATTCGACGCAAATTGCTTGGGTGTTATATGGTCAAGCCTCACGGGCAATTAGTATGGGTTAGCTCAACGCCTCACAGCGCTTACACACCCCACCTATCAACGTCGTAGTCTTCGACGGCCCTTCAGGGAACTCAAGGTTCCAGTGAGATCTCATCTTGAGGCAAGTTTCCCGCTTAGATGCTTTCAGCGGTTATCTTTTCCGAACATAGCTACCCGGCAATGCCACTGGCGTGACAACCGGAACACCAGAGGTTCGTCCACTCCGGTCCTCTCGTACTAGGAGCAGCCCCTCTCAAATCTCAAACGTCCACGGCAGATAGGGACCGAACTGTCTCACGACGTTCTAAACCCAGCTCGCGTACCACTTTAAATGGCGAACAGCCATACCCTTGGGACCGGCTTCAGCCCCAGGATGTGATGAGCCGACATCGAGGTGCCAAACACCGCCGTCGATATGAACTCTTGGGCGGTATCAGCCTGTTATCCCCGGAGTACCTTTTATCCGTTGAGCGATGGCCCTTCCATACAGAACCACCGGATCACTAAGACCTACTTTCGTACCTGCTCGACGTGTCTGTCTCGCAGTCAAGCGCGCTTTTGCCTTTATACTCTGCGACCGATTTCCGACCGGTCTGAGCGCACCTTCGTACTCCTCCGTTACTCTTTAGGAGGAGACCGCCCCAGTCAAACTACCCACCATACACTGTCCTCGATCCGGATAACGGACCTGAGTTAGAACCTCAAAGTTGCCAGGGTGGTATTTCAAGAATGGCTCCACGCAAACTGGCGTTCACGCTTCAAAGCCTCCCACCTATCCTACACAAGCAAATTCAAAGTCCAGTGCAAAGCTATAGTAAAGGTTCACGGGGTCTTTCCGTCTAGCCGCGGATACACTGCATCTTCACAGCGATTTCAATTTCACTGAGTCTCGGGTGGAGACAGCGCCGCCATCGTTACGCCATTCGTGCAGGTCGGAACTTACCCGACAAGGAATTTCGCTACCTTAGGACCGTTATAGTTACGGCCGCCGTTTACCGGGGCTTCGATCAAGAGCTTCGCGTTAGCTAACCCCATCAATTAACCTTCCGGCACCGGGCAGGCGTCACACCCTATACGTCCACTTTCGTGTTTGCAGAGTGCTGTGTTTTTAATAAACAGTCGCAGCGGCCTGGTATCTTCGACCGGCATGGGCTTACGGAGCAAGTCCTTCACCCTCACCGGCGCACCTTCTCCCGAAGTTACGGTGCCATTTTGCCTAGTTCCTTCACCCGAGTTCTCTCAAGCGCCTTGGTATTCTCTACCTAACCACCTGTGTCGGTTTGGGGTACGGTTCCTGGTTATCTGAAGCTTAGAAGCTTTTCTTGGAAGCATGGCATCAACCACTTCGCGTCCTAAAGGACACTCGTCATCAGCTCTCGGCCTTAAGATCCCGGATTTACCTAAGATCTCAGCCTACCACCTTAAACTTGGACAACCAACGCCAAGCTGGCCTAGCCTTCTCCGTCCCTCCATCGCAATAACCAGAAGTACAGGAATATTAACCTGTTTTCCATCGACTACGCTTTTCAGCCTCGCCTTAGGGACCGACTAACCCTGCGTCGATTAACGTTGCGCAGGAAACCTTGGTCTTTCGGCGTGGGTGTTTTTCACACCCATTGTCGTTACTCATGTCAGCATTCGCACTTCTGATACCTCCAGCAAGCTTCTCAACTCACCTTCACAGGCTTACAGAACGCTCCTCTACCGCATCACTTACGTGATACCCGTAGCTTCGGTGCATGGTTTGAGCCCCGTTACATCTTCCGCGCAGGCCGACTCGACTAGTGAGCTATTACGCTTTCTTTAAAGGGTGGCTGCTTCTAAGCCAACCTCCTAGCTGTCTAAGCCTTCCCACATCGTTTCCCACTTAACCATGACTTTGGGACCTTAGCTGACGGTCTGGGTTGTTTCCCTTTTCACGACGGACGTTAGCACCCGCCGTGTGTCTCCCACGCTCGGCACTTCCAGGTATTCGGAGTTTGCATCGGTTTGGTAAGTCGGGATGACCCCCTAGCCGAAACAGTGCTCTACCCCCTGGAGTGATACGTGAGGCGCTACCTAAATAGCTTTCGAGGAGAACCAGCTATCTCCGAGCTTGATTAGCCTTTCACTCCGATCCACAGGTCATCCGCTAACTTTTCAACGGTAGTCGGTTCGGTCCTCCAGTCAGTGTTACCTAACCTTCAACCTGCCCATGGATAGATCGCCCGGTTTCGGGTCTATACCCAGCGACTAAACGCCCTATTAAGACTCGCTTTCGCTACGCCTCCCCTATTCGGTTAAGCTCGCCACTGAATATAAGTCGCTGACCCATTATACAAAAGGTACGCAGTCACAGAACAAAGTCTGCTCCCACTGCTTGTACGCATACGGTTTCAGGATCTA
>NZ_AP048545.1:670000-1477500 GCF_059730225.1 Pseudomonas sp. UTLPPB19802 | reverse complement strand
CTGCACAGCCAGGTCAGCGACCTGGAAACCATCACCCTGACCAAGGGCCCGAAAGGCTTTACCTTCAATCGCGTGGTCACCAAACCAACCATCCAGTCGGCCTACGTGCACGGCGTGATCAACAGCTCCCTGTCCCTCTCCGCCCAGCGCGCCGGCATGCCCCACAGCCTGACCCGAGAGATGGCCAGCGTATTCGGCTACGACATCGACTTCGCCCAGGACATCCGCCCAGGCGATGAATTCGAGGTGATCTACGAGCAGAAGGTGGTCAACGGCAAGACCGTCGGGACCGGCAACATCCTTTCCGCCCGCTTCACCAACCGCGGCAAGACCTATACCGCCGTGCGCTATACCAGCAAACAAGGCACCACCAACTACTACACCGCTGACGGCAACAGCATGCGCAAGGCCTTCATCCGTACACCGGTGGACTTCGCACGCATCAGTTCGCGCTTCTCCATGGGCCGCAAGCACCCGATCCTCAACAAGATCCGCGCCCACAAGGGTGTCGACTACGCAGCCCCACGCGGCACGCCAATCAAGGCCGCAGGTGACGGCAAGGTAATCCTGGCAGGACGTCGCGGCGGCTATGGCAACACCGTAATCATCCAGCACGGCAATACCTACCGCACCCTCTACGGCCACATGCAGGGCTTTGCCAAGGGCGTCCAGACCGGCAGCAACGTCAAGCAGGGCCAGGTGATCGGCTATATCGGCACCACCGGCCTGTCGACCGGCCCACACCTGCACTACGAGTTCCAGGTCAATGGTGTTCACGTCGACCCCCTGAGCCAGAAGCTCCCGATGGCTGATCCGATCGCCAAATCCGAGCGCGCCCGCTTCCTGCAACAGAGCCAGCCGCTGATGGCGCGCATGGATCAGGAAAAAGGCACCAAGCTCGCTTCGGCCAAGCGCTGATCCCATGGCGCTCTATATTGGCGTGATGTCCGGCACCAGTCTCGATGGCCTGGATATCGCGCTGATCGAGCTGGACAGCCGCATCCGGCTGCAGGCCACGCACTACATTCCTATGCCTGACGCACTCCGCGCCGAACTCCTCGGCCTGTGCGCCAGCGGCCCGGACGAAATCGCACGGGCCGCCTTGGCCGAACACAACTGGGCGACCCTCGCCGCCCAAGGCATCAACGCCCTCCTCGCCCAGCAGTCGCTGACTCCCGAGTCGATTCGTGCCATCGGCAGCCACGGCCAGACCATCCGTCACGAACCGGCCCGCGGCTTCACCGTACAGATAGGCAACCCGGCGCTGTTGGCCGAGCTGACCGGAATCGGCGTCGTCAGCGATTTCCGCCGACGTGACGTGGCTGCCGGAGGCCAGGGCGCACCGCTGGTTCCGGCCTTCCACGAGGCACTCTTTGAAGAGCGAAGCGCCAATTGCGCGGTGCTGAATATTGGTGGTTTCAGCAATCTGAGCCTGATCGAGCCGGACAAGCCGGTCTCGGGCTTCGACTGCGGCCCCGGTAACGTACTGCTCGATGCCTGGATTCACGACCAGCGCGGCGAAACCTACGACCGCAACGGCGAATGGGCAGCCAGCGGCCAGGTCGAACCACAACTATTGCAGACACTGCTGGGTGATCCGTTCTTCCAGACCACAGGCCCCAAGAGCACCGGGCGGGAAGTCTTCAACCTGAACTGGCTCAAGCAACACCTGGGGCGCCTGCCCGCCTACAACGTCGAGGACGTGCAGGCCACGCTGCTCGAGCTTACTGCGCAGACTATCGTCGAATCGCTGACGCATGCCCAAACGGGCACCGAGGAGTTGCTGGTCTGCGGCGGGGGCGCCCACAACGCGACGCTGATGGCGCGACTGGGCCAACTGCTGCCGGGCACACGGGTCGCCAGTACCGCCAGCCAAGGCGTGGACCCCGACTGGGTCGAGGCCATGGCCTTCGCCTGGCTGGCCCACTGCTGCCTTGAAGGTATCCCGACCAACCGGCCCAGCGTGACCGGTGCGCGAGGACTGCGGGTGCTGGGCGCGATCTACCCGGCCTGATCGCCATACAGCAAAACGCCGCGAAGATTCGCGGCGTTGAGGTAAAGCACTGACGGACTGATCAAATCGAGAATGACGAACCACAACCACAAGTGGTAGTCGCATTCGGGTTCTTGATCACGAACCGCGAACCTTCCAGACCCTCCTGGTAATCCACTTCCGCACCAGCCAGGTACTGGAAGCTCATTGGGTCGACCACCAGGCTGACGCCCTCGCGCTCGACGATGGTGTCGTCCTCGGCCACATCCTCATCGAAGGTGAAGCCGTATTGAAACCCGGAACAACCGCCGCCCGTAACGAATACGCGCAGCTTCAAGCGATCATTACCCTCTTCATCGACCAGGCTCTTCACCTTGTGCGCGGCACCTTGGGTGAATTGCAAAGCCGTGGGGGTGAAGGATTCGACGCTCATGCTGACTATCTCCCGGCGTTACGCCGCCATATTGCGTGATGACGTGCATTATCCGCTTCTCCTAGAAAAGCGGTCAACTATTGTTATGGTATATCAATAAACCGACTGCAATCCGCACCATGCAAAAAGGCCCGCATCGCGGGCCTTTTCGGTGAACCGTTGGACGCGGTTACGGCAGCATGCCTGCGTGGGAAAGACCCAGTCGTTCATCCAGACCGAACAGGATGTTCAGGTTCTGTACCGCCTGGCCTGAAGCGCCCTTGACCAGGTTGTCGATCACCGACAGCACCACCACCAGGTCGCCGTCCTGCGGACGGTGCACGGCGATCCGGCAAACGTTCGCACCACGGACGCTACGGGTTTCCGGATGGCTGCCAGCAGGCATCACGTCAACGAACGGCTCGTTGGCATAACGCTTCTCGAACAGCGCCTGCAGATCGACCGAACGATCCGCCACGGTTGCGTACAGCGTGGAGTGAATACCACGGATCATCGGTGTCAGGTGCGGAACGAAGGTCAGGCCGACATCCTTGCCGGCGGCGCGGCGCAGCCCCTGGCGAATTTCCGGCAGATGGCGATGGCCCTTGACCGCATAGGCCTTGAGGCTCTCCGAAGTCTCGGAGTACAACGAACCGACGCTGGCACCACGACCGGCACCGCTGACACCCGACTTGCAGTCGGCAATCAGCCGCGAAGCGTCGGCCAGGCCAGCTTCCAGCAGCGGCAGGAAGCCCAGCTGGGTAGCGGTTGGGTAGCAACCCGGTACGGCAATCAGGCGCGCCTGGCGAATTTTCTCGCGGTTCACTTCCGGCAGGCCATAGACCGCCTCGTCCAGCAAAGCGGGTGCGCCGTGCGGCTGGCCGTACCACTTGGCCCACTCATCGGCGTCCTGCAGACGGAAGTCGGCGGACAGGTCAATGACCTTGGTCCCGGCAGACAGCAGCTCGCCAGCCAAGGCGTGGGCAACACCGTGAGGCGTGGCGAAGAACACCACGTCGCAGGCGCCCAGGGTCTTGACGTCCGGCACACTGAACTTGAGGCCATCGTAATGACCGCGCAGGTTCGGATACATGTCGGCCACGGCCAGCCCGGCCTCGGATCGGGAAGTGATGACCACCACCTCTGCCTGCGGATGCTGTGCCAACAGACGCAGCAATTCGACACCGGTGTAACCCGTGCCGCCGACGATACCGACCTTCACCATGACCTGCCCCTCAACGAACCCACTGGAAAGCCCACGATAATAGGGCGCGCGCCGGCCTGCGACAACCGTCAAGGTGACGTGCGGAGGCTCAAGACTCTACTATTTGTCCTACCGTGAACCTGGAAATCAAAAAAATGCTCTATCTCTGGCTCAAAGCCTTTCACATCGTCAGTGTCGTCTGCTGGTTTGCCGGCCTGTTCTACCTGCCACGCCTGTTCGTCTATCACGCCCAGAGCGAGGACTCCGTCAGCAAGGAGCGCTTCAGCGTCATGGAGCGCAAGCTGTATCGGGGCATCATGGGTCCGGCGATGATCGCCACGCTGGTCTTTGGCGGCGCCCTGATCAGCCTCAACCCAAGCGCCTACTTCACCCAGGGCGGCTGGATGCACGCCAAGCTGACGCTGGTGGTGCTGCTGATCGGCTATCACCATATGTGCGGCGCCCAGGTGAAGCGCTTCGCCCGTGGCGAGAACACCCGCAGTCATGTCTTTTATCGCTGGTTCAATGAAGTACCGGTTGTGATATTGCTGGCTATTGTAATTCTGGTCGTGGTCAGACCGTTTTAAGCCAATAAGCCATCACTCCCGGAGTATCGCCCATGTCGCTGCCCGCCCTGCTCGAACAACGCCTGCGCCTGCCCGTCGTGGCGGCGCCGATGTTCCTGATTTCCAACCCGCAACTGGTCCTGGCCTGCTGTCGCAATGGTGTAGTGGGCAGTTTCCCGGCCCTCAACCAACGCGAAAGCAGTGGCTTCAAGGCCTGGCTGGAGGAAATCGAGAGCGGCCTGGCCGAACTGGACAATCCGGCGCCCTACGCCGTGAACCTGATCGTGCACAACAGCAACCCGCGCCTGCAGGCCGACCTGCAGATCTGTATCGAGCACAAGGTACCGATCGTCATCACCAGCCTGGGCGCGGTCAAGGAGCTGGTAGACGCGGTGCACAGCTATGGCGGCCTGGTGTTTCACGACGTGACGACCCGTCGTCATGCCGAGAAAGCAGCCGAAGCCGGCGTCGACGGCTTGATCGCGGTCGCCGCCGGCGCCGGTGGTCATGCCGGCACCTGGAGCCCGTTCGCATTGCTCGCCGAAATCCGCCAGTTCTTCGACAAGACCCTGCTGCTGTCCGGCTGCCTGAACCATGGCCACGAGATTCTCGCGGCGCAGTTGCTGGGAGCTGACCTGGCCTATCTCGGCACCCGCTTCATCGGTACCACGCAAAGCCATGCTCCTGATGCCTACAAGCAGATGCTGCTGAACTCCCATGCCGCCGACATCGTGCACACGGCTGCCGTCTCGGGTGTACCGGCCAGCTTCATGCGCCAGAGCCTGGAAAACGCCGGCTTCGACCTGGCCGCGCTGCAAGGCAAGGGTCAAGTCGATTTCGGCAGCAAGCTCAAGCCGCTCAATGACGAAGCCAAGGCCTGGAAGACCGTCTGGTCGGCCGGCCAGGGCGTCGGCGGGATCGACGACCTGCCGGGCATCGACCAATTGATCGCACGGCTCGACGACGAATACCGCAAGGCCCAGGCCCGCGCCACGCAACTGTCCGGGCACTGGCCACGCTAGCGAATACCCTGTGGCCTGCAAGCACCGTGCAGGCCTACACTACGCGCCATCCATCAGTGCCGCGACAGGGACGCCCAATGAGCAACACCCGCTTCAAGATCGTATTCGATGGCACCTTGCTGCCTGGCGTGGAACAGACCACTGCCCAATTCAACCTCGCCGAGCTGTTCAAGAGCGATGTTGCCTCCGTGGAGAAACTCTTCAATGGCCGCCCGATTGCGCTCAAGCGCGATCTTTCAGCCACCGAGGCGCAGAGCTATCTCGAAGCCCTGCGCGGTACCGGGATAGATGCACGCATCGTCGAGGAAACGCCGAGCGGCGAACTGAGCCTGGCGGATGTCAATGAGCTGCCCGCCAGTGTACCGCCTGCGGCCATCAGTGAGCCGCAGTCGCCATATTCCCCGCCTCCGATCGCCAACGAAGCGCAATCACCCTATGCCCCACCTGCGGCCAAGGTCGGGGATACGCTGCCCACTTTCGGGCCGCTGAAGGTATTCACCTTCAATGGCCGGATCGGGCGACTGCGCTACCTGGCCTGGAGCATGACGGCAGCGCTGGCGACGCTCGTCCTGATAGGGGTATTGCTCGGCGTCCTGAAAGGCGCGGAGGTCGTGAGTGGGCTGGCCATCATCATTGCCGTGGCCTTCTACATACTCCTGACCATCCAGATGGCCGTGCAACGCCTGCACGATATCGGCTGGTCCGGCTGGCTCTGGCTGCTCACGCTGGTGCCCTTCATTGGCTACGTGTTTCCTTTCGTACTCATGTTCTATCCGGGCGATGCCTCGGCCAACCGCTACGGTGCACCACCGCCACCGAACAGCAAGGCGGTCAAGGTGCTTTCGATTCTGGCAACCTTCGTTGTTTTCCTGATGGGTGTATTGTTCGCCCTGGGTGCCGCCAGCATCAAGCACACCTAGGCCAGCCAGGCCAAGAGCAGCGCCAAGTAACCGTGGCCCCTGTAGACTATCGGCAAAATAAACAGCGCTGACCTTGCGACCTCCCTGTCGCAAGGCCCGGCGCCGTTGCCATGGAGAATTGCATGACCCGTTACGCCCTGATCACCGGCGCCTCCAGCGGTATTGGCCTGGCCCTGGCCGAAGCCCTGGCGCGCCGCGGTCGCAACCTGATCCTGGTTGCCCGCCAACGTGATCGGCTGGAAAGCATTGCCATCGAGTTCACTCAACGCTTCGGCGTGGAGGTGCTGTTCCGCGCCTGCGACCTGGGCGAACCGCTGCGCCTATCCGGTTTCCTGCTGGAGCTGGAGGAAGGCACGCACCAGATCGACCTGCTGGTCAATTGCGCCGGCATCGGCACCAGCGGCCCGTTCCTGGCCCAGGACTGGAGCACCGAGCAGGATCTGATCGAAGTGAACATCCTGGCCCTTACCCGCCTGTGCCACTCCATCGGCAACCTGATGGCGATACAGGGTGGCGGGCAGATACTCAACGTCGCCTCGATCGCCGCTTTCCACCCGGCACCGTGGATGAGCAGCTATTACGCCAGCAAGGCCTACGTCCTGCATTTCAGCGAAGGGCTGCGCGAAGAGCTGAAGAAAACCGGAATCAAGGTCTCGGTGCTCTGCCCCGGCCTGACCCGCACCGCCTTCTTCGATACCGCCCAACTGCAAGCCGACAAGCTCAAGCAGAGCCGGCTGATGATGAGCCCCGAGGAAGTCGCGCTCTACACGGTGCGTGCGCTGGACAAGAACCGCGCAATCATCATCCCCGGCAGGCGCAACCGCTGGTTGACCCGACTGCCGCGCCTGGGCAGCCGCTGGATGGTGCGCAAGCTGGCCGGCCTGATTACCCGGACATACTGCCCGCGCTGACACTTGAACTCGCGGGCCGCTGCAGACAGACTCGGCCCTATCCCACTCAAACGGAGAAACAGTTGTGGATACTCTGTTCACCAAGATCATCAACCGGGAAATACCCGCGAAGATCATCTACGAAGACGACCAGGTCCTGGCGTTCCACGATATTGCCCCGCAGGCACCGGTGCATTTCCTGGTGATCCCGAAGAAACCGATTGCCACCCTCAACGACCTGACCGAGGAAGACAAGGCACTGGCCGGGCACATCCTGTTTACCGCCCAGCGCCTGGCGTTGGAACAGGGTTGCGAGGAAGGCTTCCGCGTAGTGATGAACTGCAACGAAAAAGGTGGCCAGACGGTCTACCACATCCACATGCACGTGCTGGGTCAGCGCCAGATGAACTGGCCTCCGGGCTGATACGTCCCTCCTGTAGGAGTTGGCTTGTCGGGACCACAGCGAATACGCTCGCGAGATCGATGCACGGCTCAAGGGCCCATTCGCGGCAAGTCGGATCGCCGCACCGCCTGCTCCTACAGCGACAAAAACAATAGCGCAAGATTTGCCACTCCCCGCTCATCCTCCCGATGACCCAGCTCAAACCTTGCGCCCTGGATTGCGGTAGACTGCAGACCGAGATTCCTCCGGAGGTCAGCATGACTACCCAACGTCACTACTCGCCGATTGATCGCCTGCTGCTGCAAGCCGATGCCGCCATGCGCACCTTGCTGCCGTTCAGCGGCCAGCCCTACCGCCCGTCGCCGGCCATCGTCCAGCCGGAAGCGCAGATGAGCGAGGAAGATACCCGTCACGTTGCCGGGCTGATGCGCATCAACCATACCGGTGAGGTCTGCGCCCAGGCGCTGTACCAGGGCCAGGCGCTGACCGCCAAGCTGCCCCACGTGCGCGAAGCCATGGAACACGCGGCGGAAGAAGAGATCGATCACCTGGCCTGGTGCGAACAGCGTATCCGCCAGCTCGGCAGCAGCCCGAGCGTGCTGAACCCGTTGTTCTATGGATTGTCATTCGGGATCGGTGCGGTAGCCGGGCTGATCAGCGACAAGGTCAGCCTTGGTTTCGTCGCGGCAACCGAGGATCAGGTCTGCAAGCACCTGAATGAACACCTTGAGCAGTTGCCCGCCGAAGACGAAAAGTCCCGGGCGATTCTCGAACAGATGCGTATCGACGAGGAACACCATGCCGAGTCGGCGCTCGATGCCGGCGGTTTCCGCTTCCCGGCGCCGGTGAAGTTCGGCATGAGCATGTTGGCCAAGGTCATGACCAAGAGTACCTATCGAATCTGAACCGGCAGGTCATGAGCGAGGCAACGATCGTTTCACAGGACGGGCCCGCGCTCCTGTAGGAGCGTGGCTTGCCCGCGAATGGGCCCTTGAAGCTGCCAAACGCTTCGCGGGCAAGCCCTGCTCCTACAAAAACCTGGGCATCAGCCGAGTTCGACGATCTCGTAGTCATGGCTGATGGCGACACCGGCAGCGCCCAGCATGATCGAAGCCGAGCAGTACTTCTCGGCCGACAGTTCGATCGCACGCTTGACCTGCGATTCCTTCAGGCCGCGGCCCTTGACCACGAAATGCAGGTGGATCTTGGTGAACACCTTAGGATCTTCGCTGGCACGCTCGGCCTCAAGGAAAGCTTCGCAGCTCTCGACCGGCTGGCGCGCCTTCTTCAGGATGCTGACCACGTCGAAGTTGCTGCAACCGCCCAGGCCCAGCAGCACCATTTCCATGGGACGCACACCCAGGTTACGGCCACCGCTCTCCGGCGGGCCGTCCATCACCACCACATGTCCGCTACCCGACTCGCCGAGGAACATGGCTTCGCCAGCCCATTGGATGCGTGCCTTCATCGCCAAGACTCCACTGATAAAAAAGGGTCGCCAGCTTAGCACAGCACCAGGCAAGCCCAGGCGACGACCGGTTGACAGCCTCGTTAAATTCCACCATCTCGACGCAGCTCCTCTGTTAAGCTGACGCCAAATCGCTGGCGTTATGCCAGCTTTTTGGCTACGCCTAAAAAACCAAACCAAACCGTGCAGTCTTTCCAGGATACAAACATGGTTGCTCTGGCTTCCGCTTCCACCTCCAAGATCAAGAACCTCGACAAACTGCTGATGCACTGCCAGCGCCGTCGCTATCAGGCCAAAAGCAACATCATCTGTGCCGGAGACCGCTCGCAAACCCTGTTCTTCATCGTCAAGGGCTCGGTCACCATCCTGATCGAGGACGATGACGGACGAGAAATGATCATCGCCTATCTGAACGCCGGGGACTTTTTCGGTGAGCTGGGATTGTTCGAGCAGGCTGGCGTCGAACAGGAGCGCAGCGCCTGGGTACGCGCCAAGGTCGAATGTGAAGTGGCGGAAATCAGCTATGCCAAGTTCCGTGAACTGGCCCAGCAGGATCCGGACATTCTCTACGCTCTCAGCGGGCAGATGGCCCAGCGCCTGCGCAACACCACCCGCAAGGTCGGCGACCTGGCCTTCTTCGACGTGACCGGGCGTGTAGCCCGCTGTCTGCTGGACCTGTGCAAGCAGCCGGACGCCATGACCCATCCGGACGGCATGCAGATCAAGATCACCCGCCAGGAAATCGGCCGGATCGTCGGTTGCTCACGGGAAATGGTCGGTCGCGTACTCAAGGACCTGGAAGAACAGGACCTCGTGCACGTCAAGGGCAAGACCATGGTGGTCTTCGGTACCCGCTAGGGTTCGAGTACACCTGCCAGCAACTGCTGGTACGAGCCGGCCAGCCGCTCAAGGAATAGCGGGGCCGGGTAAACCTCATGCAAGGCAATATGGCTGCTGGCACGCACCCGCTGCTCAAGACCGCACGCCTGGTAGAACAGGTTGACTGCCGCCACCATCGACTCACGCTCGTTGTCGATCAGCATCGCTCCATGCACCAACCCGACAGGTCGCGTCCCACCCCTGCTCTGCCGCCAGCGCTGGGCGGTGCCGACCAGCTTGCGCCCATTGAGATTGACGTTGTACCGCCCATCGCAGAACGCCCCGTCGATTTCGCCAAGGGATGCGGTGCCCCCCAGTTCGTCCAGCGCATCACAGATCGGCTGGCACAGGCGCAGATAACCGGTTTCGATTCGGTTCTGATCACCCTCGCTACGCGGCGGCGCATAGACCAGGGCAATGTTCACCGTCGACGCCGACTGCGGCACCGGCTCGCCACCGGTTTCACGCAGCAGGATCGGCCAGCCGCTGGCCGCCAATGCCTCACAGGCCGCGTCGAAACCCGGCAAGCGGTTCAATCGCCGCGGCATCACCAGCGCGCGATCGCTGGGCTGCCAGAACAGCAGCCCCCAATCGCGCTCACCGGCGCACACTTCGGCCAGCAGATCCTGTTCGGCGCGCAAGCCGGCTTCGACGGTAAGGGAAACGGGCAGTGTCATGGCAGAAAGGTCCGTTTAGTCATGGCCATGAAAAAGCCGGCAATGCCGGCTTGTTCGAACAACAGTGATCAATCGAGGGTGGAGCCGGTGATCACCGGCGTCCCGCGCTCCGGGAAGAACAGCCGCTGCAACTCGTCGCCCGGGTTCTGCGCGCGCATGAACGCTTCGCCGACCAGGAACGAATACACCTGGCTGATTTCCATCAGCTCGACATCGGCCCGATTGAGAATACCGCTCTCGGTGATCACCAGGCGGTCGCGAGGCACCATCGGCAACAGGTCGAGAGTGGTTTCCAGGCTGACATCGAAGGTATGCAGGTTGCGATTGTTGATACCGATCAGCGGGGTATCCAGGTGCTTCAGTGCCCGCTCCAGCTCGTCGGCGTCGTGGGACTCCACCAGCACATCGAGCCCGACCCCCTTGGCCACCGAAGCCAGCTCGGCCATCTGGCTGTCCTCCAGCGCGGCGACGATCAGCAGGATGCAGTCGGCGCCCATGGCCCGGGCCTCGACGATCTGGTACGGATCGACCATGAAATCCTTGCGGATCACCGGCAACTTGCAGGCCGCGCGGGCCTGTTGCAGGTACGCATCGGCACCCTGGAAATAATCCACGTCGGTCAGTACCGACAGGCAGGTCGCCCCACCCTTTTCGTAGCTGGCGGCAATTTCCGCCGGGATGAAGTTCTCACGGATCACACCCTTGCTCGGCGAGGCCTTCTTGATTTCGGCAATGACCGCCGGCTGCTTCAGCTTGGCCTGCTCAAGCAGCGCCCTGGCGAAACCGCGAGGTGCATCGGCGGCACGAGCCAGGTTTTCCAACTCGGCCAGGCTCAGGCGCGCACTGCGCTCGGCAACTTCCTCGGCCTTGCGGGCGAGGATCTTCTCCAGAACGGTTGGCACACTCATGCTTCATTCTCCTGCTTGAATACCGCGGTGAACGCGCCCAGCTCCTCGAGTTTTTCCCGGGCAAGGCCGGTATGCAAGGCATCATGGGCCAGGGCGACGCCTTCCTTGAGGCTGCTGGCATGGTCGGCGGCATACAGCGCGGCACCGGCGTTAAGCACGATCATTTCCGCAGCCTTCTGGCCATTCTCGGTCTTGCGGCGCCCCAATGCATCGCGGATCAGCTCCAGCGAGGCCGCCGGGCTTTCCACCACCAGGCCGAACAGACTCTGGCTCTTTATACCCAAGTCCTCGGGCTGGACCCAGTACTCGGTTATTGCACCATTTTTCAGTTCGGCGACGTAGGTCGGCGCCGCCAGGCTGAACTCGTCCAGGCCGTCCTGGGAATGCACCACCAGCACATGCTTGCTGCCCAGGCGATGCAGCACTTCCGCCAGTGGCCGGCACAACGCCTGGGTGAATACGCCCACCACCTGGTGTTTCACGCCAGCCGGATTCGTAAGCGGGCCAAGCATGTTGAACAGGGTGCGCAGGCCGAGGTCCCGACGCGGACCGGCGGCGTACTTCATCGCGCTGTGGTGGGTCTGGGCGAACATGAAGCCGATACCGACGTTATCGATGCAGCGGGCCACCTGGACCGGCGTCAGGTTCAGGTAGACCCCCGCCGATTCCAGCAGGTCGGCGCTGCCACTCTTGCCCGACACGGCGCGATTGCCGTGCTTGGCGACGGTGCAACCGGCAGCGGCCACGACAAAGGCCGACGCGGTGGAAACGTTGAATATGTTGGCGCCATCACCGCCTGTACCCACCACGTCGACCACGCCATCGAGGCTCTGCAGCTCGACCTTGTCCGCCAGTTCGCGCATGACCGAAACCGCGCCGACGATTTCGTCGATGCTTTCGCTCTTCATGCGCATGGCCATCATGAAGGCGCCGATCTGCGCCTCGGTGCATTGCCCGGTCATGATTTCACGCATGACATCGCGCATTTCCTCGGTGCTCAGGTCCAGATGACCGACGATCCGGCTCAGGGCTGTCTTGATATCCATGAAAACTCCTTAGCGCACGCCGCCGGTCTGTTTGAGGAAGTTGGCGAACAGCTCGTGACCCTGCTCGGAGAGAATCGACTCGGGGTGGAATTGCACCCCTTCGATATTCAATGTCTTGTGACGCAGGCCCATGATCTCGTCGACCGAGCCGTCTTCCAGCTGGGTCCAGGCGGTCAGCTCCAGGCACTCGGGCAGGGTCTCGCGCTTGACCACCAGCGAATGGTAGCGCGTCACGGTCAGGGGCAGGTTCAGCCCCTCGAAGACACCCTTGCCTTCATGGATCAGCGGGCTGGTCTTGCCATGCATCACCTGGCGCGCGCGCACCACGTCACCACCAAAGGCCTGGCCGATGGACTGGTGGCCAAGGCAGACGCCAAGAATCGGCAGCTTGCCAGCGAAATGCTTGATGGCTTCCAGGGAAATGCCCGCCTCGGTCGGCGTGCAAGGGCCGGGCGAGACCACGATGCGCTCGGGCTTGAGGGCTTCGATTTCGGCCACGGTCAGTTCGTCGTTACGCACGACCTTGACGTCGGCGCCCAGCTCACCGAGGTATTGCACGACGTTGTAGGTAAACGAGTCGTAGTTATCGATCATCAGCAACATGACAAAGAGTTCCTCAGGCGTCGGACGCGGGGGTTTGTTCAGCAAGGGCAACCGCACGGAACATCGCGCGACGCTTGTTCAGCGTTTCTTCCCACTCCAGCGCCGGCACCGAGTCGGCGACGATGCCACCACCGGCCTGCACATGCAGTTCGCCGTCCTTGATCACCGCAGTGCGAATGGCAATCGCGGTGTCCATGTTGCCGTTCCAGGCGTAGTAGCCGACCGCGCCGCCATACACGCCGCGCTTGACCGGTTCCAGCTCGTCGATGATTTCCATGGCGCGGATCTTCGGCGCGCCGGACAGCGTACCGGCCGGCAGGATCGCTCGCAGTGCGTCCATGGACGTCAGGCCGCTCTTGAGCTGGCCGGTGACGTTGGAAACGATGTGCATCACGTTGGAGTAACGCTCGATCACCATCTTCTCGGTGAGTTTGACCGAACCGATCTCGGAAACCCGGCCGGTGTCGTTGCGACCCAGGTCGATCAGCATCAGGTGCTCGGCGATTTCCTTGTCATCCGACAGCAGGTCATCTTCCAGCGCCCGATCGGCTTCCTCGGTAGCACCGCGCGGACGGGTGCCGGCGATCGGCCGGACGGTGATCAGGTTGTCCTCGACCCGCACCAGCACTTCCGGCGAACTACCGACCACGTGGAAATCACCGAAGTTGAAAAAGTACATGTACGGCGTCGGGTTGAAGCAGCGCAACGCCCGGTACAGATCGATGGGCGCAGCCTTGAAGTCGATGGACATGCGCTGCGACGGAACCACCTGCATGCAGTCGCCGGCCAGGATGTACTCCTTGATGGTATCGACTGCGCGCTCGTAGTCACCCTGGGTGAAACTGGAGCGGAACACCGGATCGGCCGCCGGTGAACGGTCGAGCTCCAGGCCCCGGCGCGGAGTGATCGGCTGGCGCAGTTGTTCGAGCAACTGCTGCAGGCGCGCCTGGCCCTGCTCGTAGGCGTTTTCCTGCGCCGGGTCGGCAAGGACGATGGCGTGCATCTTGCCGGCCAGGTTATCGAACACCACCACGGCGTCGGAGACCATCAACAGGATGTCCGGCACGCCCAGCGGATCAGGGTTCGGACACTTGCCCAGGCGTTTTTCCACATAGCGTACGCAGTCATAGCCGAAGTAGCCCACCAGGCCACCGTTGAAACGCGGCAGGCCGGGGATGGTCGGGACGTTGTAGCGTGCCTTGAATTCCTCGACGAAGGCCAACGGGTCTTCGGCTTCGCAGACTTCGATCTCGACGCCATCGTGGGTCACCCGGATCTGGTGGTCATGCACTCGCAATACGGTGCGGCATGGCAGGCCGATGATCGAGTAGCGGCCCCACTTCTCGCCGCCCTGCACCGACTCGAGCAGGTAGGAGTTGGGCTGGTCGGCCAGTTTCAGGTAGATCGACAGCGGGGTATCGAAGTCGGCCAGGGTTTCGCAGGCAAGCGGGATGCGGTTATAGCCGGCAGCGGCCAAACGCAGGAATTCTTCGCGGGTCATCATGTGCCTCGTGGCTTGAGGTTCAAACGGTCAGGTATGCAAACGCGCCGCACGGAGCGGCCAGGGAAATGTCAGGCGCGCCAACGCCAACGGGCCAAGGCCTTGATGACTTTCATCCAGAGTTTGCGAGTGACCACCACGATGGCGTTTCCAGGAGGGGATTGAGTACAGTCCGCCGACATTAGCTCAGCGCCGCCCTCCAGGCAACCGGGAATCAATGCGCGCAGGTCATCGATGACCAGTGCCGGCTGCTCTTCGGCGATCGGCCGGCCATGGTTGTAGCCATAGCTGAGGGCAATGCAGGCAACCCCGGCGGCCTTGGCCGCTTGCACATCGCTGCGAGAATCGCCGACGAACAGGCTCTGCGCCGCCGGAATACCGGCCATTTTCATCACATGAAACAGTGCCGCCGGATCGGGCTTGCGTTGCGGCAGGGTGTCGCCGCCAATGATCCAGCGGAAGAACCGTCCCAATTGCATCTCGTCGAGCAGGGGCGCGACGAAACGTTCGGGCTTGTTGGTGATCAGGGCCATTTCCACGCCCTGCTTCTGCATCCAGCCCAAGGCTTCCCGCACGCCGGGATAGACCGTGGTCTGGTCATGGCCGCCGTCATAGGCTTCCATGAACAACTCCAGCGCCTGTTCGGCGTCACTCTCGCTCACCGTCGAGTGATCGAGGCCACCGGCCAACGCCCGGCGCACCAGTACGGGGGCGCCGTTGCCAACCCATTCGCGTACCGCCCCCAGGCCGGCGGCGGGCCGTCCCAGGGCGAGCAGCATCTTGTCGACAGCGGCAGCCAGGTCCGGTACCGAATCGATCAACGTACCATCCAGATCGAACATCACCAGCTTGGGCAGCCCTCCCGCGAAGAGCTGCGCGAAGGCGCTCATGATCGAGCCAACGCCAGTTCCGCACGCATCTTCTCGATGACGTCACGGTAGTTCGGAGCGTTGAAGATCGCCGAGCCGGCGACAAAGGTGTCGGCACCGGCAGCGGCGATTTCACGGATGTTGTTCACGTTCACCCCACCGTCGATTTCCAGGCGGATGTCGCGGCCGGAAGCATCGATCAGCGCCCGCGCTTCACGCAGCTTGTCGAGGGTGCCGGGAATGAACTTCTGCCCGCCGAAGCCTGGGTTGACACTCATCAGCAGGACCATGTCGACCTTGTCCATCACGTACTTGAGCACATCCAGCGGGGTTGCCGGGTTGAACACCAGGCCGGCCTTGCAACCGCCGTCGCGGATCAGTTGCAGGGAGCGGTCGACGTGCAACGTGGCTTCTGGGTGGAAGGTGATGTAGGTCGCACCGGCCTCGATGAAGTCGCCGATGATGCGATCCACCGGGCTGACCATCAGGTGCGCGTCGATCGGCGCGGTAATGCCGTACTTGCGCAGCGCCGCGCAAACCATCGGGCCGATGGTCAGGTTGGGGACGTAGTGGTTGTCCATGACATCGAAGTGCACGATGTCGGCGCCAGCGGCGAGAACGTTGTCCACTTCCTCACCCAGGCGGGCGAAATCGGCGGAAAGAATCGACGGAGCAATTGCGAAGGGCTGCATGACGCACCTTTTTGAGCAGAATCACGGTGGCGCGCATTGTATACCTCATGTTTCGCCAAGCGCACCGTGACCGCGATAATTGGCCGCACATACAGCAGGCTCTTTTCTACGACTTTAGTCGTCCTCGCGCCGAACTCCCCGATGTTTGCACTACTCTTCCGTGGGAGCCGGCCTGCTGGCGATAGCGGCCCCCTGGACACCGCGATACTGACTGAATGGCCGCCTTTGGCGGATCGCCAGCAAGCAGGCTCCCACAAGAAGTTGAGTTCTTTCGGGCACCGTCAGGCCTGGGTGGTGCGCAGCTTCTCGCTACGCCCACGCAGCCACTCCAGGGTCAACAGCAGGACTACCGAGAAGGCGATCAGCAAGGTCGCCGCGGCGGCGATGGTCGGGCTGAGGTTCTCGCGGATACCGCTGAACATCTGCCGTGGCAGCGTCGCCTGCTCGGGGCCGGCGAGGAACAGCGTCACCACCACTTCGTCGAAAGAGGTGGCAAAGGCGAACAGCGCCCCGGAAATCACCCCCGGCGCGATCAGCGGCAGGGTCACCCGGCGGAAGGTGGTCAGTGGCGATGCCCCCAGGCTGGCCGCGGCACGCACCAGGTTGTGGTTGAAACCCTGCAAGGTCGCCGAGACGGTGATGATCACGAACGGTACACCCAGTACCGCATGCACCACGATCAGCGAAGTAAAGCTGTTGCCCAACCCCAGCGGTGCAAAGAACAGGTAGCTGGCCACGCCGATGATCACCACCGGCACCACCATCGGCGAAATCACCAGGGCCATCACCAGCGGCTTGCCGGGAAAGTTGCCGCGGGTCAGGCCGATGGCCGCCAGGGTGCCGAAGACCATCGCCAGCGCCGTCGCCGCCGGGGCGACGATGATGCTGTTCTTCAACGCCCGCATCCACTCGGCGGAGGCGAAGAAGTCCTGGTACCAGTGCAGGGAGAACCCTTGCAACGGATAGACCAGGAAGCTGCCGGCGTTGAACGACAGCGGCACGATCACCAGCACCGGCAGCACCAGGAACAACAGGATCAACCCGCACAGGATGCGCAAGCTGTAGAACCAGACCCGCTCGACGGGCGACATGTACGGACTGAGCATTTCGATTCTCTCCTTAACCCAGGCTCAGGCGGCTCGCGCCCACCAGCCGGCTATAGATCAGGTACAGCACCACGGTCGCCAGCAGCAGCAGGCCACCCAGCGCCGTCGCCATGCCCCAGTTGATGCTGGTGTTGGTGTAGAAGGCGACGAAGTAGCTGACCATCTGGTCGTTCGGGCTGCCCAGCAGCGCAGGGGTGATGTAGTAGCCGATCGCCAGGATGAACACCAGCAGGCAACCGGCGCCGACACCGGCATAGGTCTGCGGGAAGTACACCCGCCAGAAGCTGGCGAACGGGTGGCAGCCCAGGGAGATCGCTGCACGCATGTAGGTGGGCGAGATGCCTTTCATCACGCTGTAGATCGGCAGGATCATGAACGGCAGCAGAATATGCACCATGGAGATGTAGACACCGGTGCGGTTGAACACCAGCTCCAGCGGCTTGTCGATCACGCCCATGGCCATCAGCGCGCTGTTGATCAGGCCGCCCGACTGCAGCAGCACGATCCAGGCCGCGACCCGCACCAGGATCGAGGTCCAGAACGGCAGCAGCACCAGGATCATCAACAGGTTGCTCTTGCGCGCTGGCAGGTTCGCCAGCAGGTAGGCCAGCGGATACGCCAGGAGCAGGCAGATCGCGGTGATCACCAGGCCCATCCAGAACGTGCGGGCGAAAATATCGAGATAGATGGCCTGGTCAGGGGTGGCCGGGGCCAGCTCGCCGAGGTCGTCGATGCGATGATCGACAGCCGCCAGCAGGTAATAGGGGGTGACGCTACTGGTATTGCGGCGAATCGCCTGCCAGTACGCCGGATCGCCCCAGCGTTCGTCGAGGGCTTCCAGGGCTTCCTTGTAGGAAGCTGGTTCCGTCTTGAACGGCAGGGAACGGGCAGTCTTGGTCAGCAGGCTGCGGTAGCCGGCCAGTTCCATGTTCAGGCGCTTGGACAGGTCGCCCAGGTTCTGATTCTTGCGGGCTTCGCCCAGCTCTTCGCCGAGGGCCTTGTACACCGCCTCGCCAGGCAGGCCCTTGCCATCCCAGGCCGACACCGCCGCCACGGTACGCGGCAAGGCACTGACCACCTCGGGGTTGCCAACACTCTTGTAGAGCAGCGCGACGATCGGTACCAGGAACACCAGCAACAGGAACAGCACCAGCGGCGCGATCAAGGCCTGGGCCTTCCAGCGGTTGACCCGCTCGGCGCGCGCCAGGCGCTGCTTCAGGGTGGGACTGGTCCCCTCGTTCAGAGGAACGGTGATGGCCATGACGAACTCCGGAAATCTTTGATCAATCGAGAATGCAGCGACGGCGAGGGGGCTTGCACCCGTTCGGCTGCACAGCAGCCGTAAAACCATGGAATGCGGTGTACCTGATACACCGCAGGCACCGGTTTCAGGGCCGCTTCGCGACCCAACGGGGGCAAGCCCCCTCGCCACCCCGCTCACGCCTGCAAGAGGACGAGTTTGGGGTTACTTGGCCGCCCAGGCGTTGAAGCGCTGCTCCAGTTGCTCGCCGTTGTCAGCCCAGAAGCTGACGTCGATCTGCACCTGGTTGGCGATGTTTTCCGGAGTGGTCGGCATATCCTTGAGAATGTCCTTGGCCAGCAGCGGTACCGCCTGGGTGTTGGCCGGGCCGTAGGCGATGTTTTCCGAGTAGGTCTTCTGCTGCTGCGGCATGACCGAGAAGGCGATGAACTTCTTCGCCACGTCCGCCCGAGCCTTGTCCAGGCCCTTCGGAATGGCCCAGGCGTCGAAGTCGTAGATGCCGCCGTTCCATACCACCTTCAGGTTGCTTTCCTTCTGCACTGCGGCGATCCGGCCGTTGTAGGCCGAGCTCATCACCACGTCACCGGAAGCAAGGTACTGCGGCGGCTGGGCACCGGCTTCCCACCACTGGATGTACGGCTTGAGCTCGTCGAGCTTCTTGAACGCGCGATCCTGGCCATCCTTGCCGGCCAGCACCTTGTAGACATCCTTCGGCGCAACGCCGTCCGCCATCAGGGCAAATTCCAGGGTGTACTTGGCGCCCTTGCGCAGGCCGCGCTTGCCCGGGAACTGCTTGGTATCCCAGAAATCGGCCCAGCTGGTTGGCGCGGACTTGAGCTTGTCGGCGTTATAGGCCAGCACAGTCGACCAGACGAAGAAGCCTACGCCGCAAGGCTGGATGGCGCCTTTGACGTAGTCTTCGGTCTTGCCGAACAGCGCCGGGTCCAGTTGTTCGAACATGTCTTCGTCACAGCCGCGGGACAGCTCAGGCGACTCGACCTCGACCAGGTCCCAGGACACGCTCTTGGTGTCGACCATGGCCTTGATCTTGGCCATTTCGCCGTTGTACTCGCCGGCGACGATCTTGCCGTTGCCTGCCTCTGCTTCCCAAGGGGCATAGAACGCCTTGACTTGGGCCGCCTTGTTCGCGCCACCAAAGGACACCACGGTCAGGTCGGTCGCCGCCATGGCATTTGCCGCGCACATCAGCCCTACTGCGAGGGCACTGAATTTCAGGGATTTGAGCATTTATTCTTCTCTCCACGAGTGCAGGTTGGTGAAGCACGGGGCGATGAATTCGCCTCTTGGGGTACAGCAGTCAGCTGGCGTCGAGCAGCGGATCCAGCGCGCGAACGTGCTCGACCTGCCAGCCAAGGGGGACGACATCGCCGACCGCCAGCGCCGGATCGAGCTCGGCGATAGGCTGTTTCACGAAGAAGTCGGTTTTGCCGCAGACTTCCAGGCGCACACGAACGTGGTCGCCCAGATAGATGAATTCGGCCACCCGTCCGGAGAATCGGTTGACGCAGGATTCGCTGGAACCGTTGAGGCTGATGCGCTCGGGGCGGATCGACAGGGTTACCGGCTCGCCGGGCTTGCCGACATTCACCGCCAGGGCCTCGACCTTCTCGCCACGCCCCAGCTCGACCACGCAGCGATCACCACTGTGGCTGTGCAGGCGCCCGCTGAGGCGGTTGTTCTCACCGATGAAGTTGGCAACGAAGGTGTTGCGCGGCTCTTCGTAAAGCGTGCGCGGCGGCGCGATCTGCTGGATCTCGCCCTGATGGAACACCGCCACCCGGTCGGACATGGTCAGGGCTTCGCCCTGGTCGTGGGTCACGTAGACCACGGTCACGCCGAGACGCTGGTGCAGGTGCTTGATTTCCATCTGCATGTGTTCACGCAACTGCTTGTCCAGCGCGCCCAGCGGTTCGTCCATCAGCACCAGTTGCGGTTCGAACACCAGCGCCCGGGCCAAGGCCACCCGCTGCTGCTGGCCACCGGACAACTGCGCCGGGTAGCGCTGGGCGAACTTGTCGAGCTGGACCATGCCCAGTACGCGCTTGACCCGCTCGCTGATGTCGGTTTTGCTCAGGCCGCGCACGGTCAGCGGGAACGCCAGGTTCTCGGCCACGGTCATGTGCGGGAACAACGCATAGTTCTGGAACACCATGCCGATGTCGCGCTTGTGCGGCGGCACATTGTTGATGGAGCGACCGGCCAGCTGGATCTCGCCGGCGGTCGGGGTTTCGAAACCGGCCAGCATCATCAGGCTGGTGGTCTTGCCGGAACCGGAAGGCCCGAGCAAGGTCAGGAACTCGCCCTTGCGAATGTCCAGGTTGAGGTCCTTGACGATCAGGTTCTCGCCATCGTAGCTCTTCTGCACACCACGAAAGCTGACCAGGATGTCCTTGGCCCCAGCGCTTGAATCAACCTCGCTCATACCCACACCTTTTTGTTTTTGACTGCCGTGGTCTAAGCCTAGTGAAGGCTGCACACAGCGCAAATCGGGGGGCGAGAGAGATTGTCCTCAGCAGTCTGGAAGAGTTGCTGTAGGGATTGCCCTACAAGAATGACGCGATTGGATAAGTCAGCAGGCACTTTGCCACGTTCCGCCCTGTAGCCGCGCCAGACACCCACGCATCGTTGTCGCAAATGGATATGCTTGGGTTGTTTCCAGCGGAATCCATCTCAGAGCAACTTGTGCTCCATGGCGTACTTCACCAGTTCGGCCAGGGAGGTGATGTTGAGTTTCTGCATCAGCCGGGCCTTGTGGGTGCTGATGGTCTTGCTGCTCAAGGCCAACTGCTGGGCGATATCGTTTACGTTGGCGCCTTGGGCCAGGCGCTCGAACACCGAGAACTCACGCTCCGACAGCAGCGCATGCAAGGGCCGGGAATCGGTCAGGCCAACCTCGAATACCATCCGATCGGCCAGCTCGGGGTCGATGTAGCGCCCACCCGCCGCCACTTTGCGAATGGCTGTCAGCAGCAGCGACGGATCGCTGTCCTTGGTGGCGTAGCCGGCAGCACCCACCTTGAGGGCGCGGGCAGCCATCTGCGCCTCGTCATGCATCGACAGCACCAGGATCGCCGGTGGATCACTCAACGCCCGGATCCGCGGAATCGCCTCCAGGCCATTGACCCCCGGCATGGAAATGTCCAGCAGCACCACCTCGCAGGGTGTATGCCGCAAGGCTTCCAACAGTTGCTCGCCATTACTCGCCTCGCCCGCCACTTGCAGGTCCTTGGCCAGGCCGATCAATTGCTTGATGCCCTCGCGGACGATGGTGTGGTCTTCGGCTACCAGTACGCGGATCACGTCTTACTCCTGCTCGGTCAAAAGGCTCGCGGCCTGCGGCGGGTCCAACGGTACACGAACGCTCAGGGTCGTGCCTTCGCCGACATCGCTTTCCAACGACAGGCTGCCGCCCAACATCAACACACGCTCGCGCATGCCGACTACCCCGAATGAAGTTGGCCTACCGCTCGGAGTGACGAATCCCACCCCATCGTCGCTGATGGTCAGGCACAGGTCCTGCCCCTCGATGGCCAGCGTCAGTTCCACAGTATGCGCCTGGGCATGACGCATGACATTGGTCAGCGCCTCCTGGAGAATCCGGAACAGCCCGGTAGCCTTGGCATCACTGAGCGCCGGCAGGCTTTCCGGTACCTGCACCAGGCACGGGATCTGCGTCCGCGCCTCGAAACGCCGCGCCTGCCACTCGATAGCCGACGCAATGCCCGCATCGAGAATCGGCGGACGCAAGGCGGTCGCGACATCGCGCACCAACTGGAACAACTGCGCGATCAGCTTCTTCATGCTGTTCAGCCGCTCATTCAGGCCAGGGTCCAGTTGCGCATAGGCCAGCTCGCACATGGACGTTTCCAGCTTGAGCACCGTCAGCATCTGCCCCAGTTCATCATGAACCTCTCGGGCGATACGGGCCTTTTCCTCTTCCCGGACACTTTCCAGATGTGCCGACAGTTCGCGCAGTTGCTCACGGGAACTGGCCAGTTCCAATTCGATCCGCTTGCTTTCGCTGATATCCCAGACGATTCCGTCCCAGACGACCGTACCGTCTGTCAGCCGACGAGTGATCGCCTTGATCTCGGCCCAGCGCTGCCGGCCTTCGCGAGTCATGATCCGGCCCTGCCAGGCCCAATCGCTGTCCGAATCGATCGCATGGTCCTGGACCCGATGATAGTCGGCCCGGTCGTCCGGATGAACCAGGCTGCGCAAGCCTATATCCTGCTGGCGCAGGGTCGCGGGTGCATAGCCCACCAGGCTTTCGCTGCCTTCGCTGATATACGGGAAGTACAGCTCGCCAGTCTGCGGCACCCGCTCCAGGCGAAACACCAGGCCCGGCACATTCGCCGCGATCCCCTTGAGCCGCGCCTCGCTCTCCTGCAGCGCCGCCAGGGCCCGGCGGCGTTCGGTGACGTCATTGAGATAGACCACCAGGTACTCGCCATCGCGAAAACGCAGGAAACTGAGGGAGACATCGGCCGGCAGGATGCTGCCATCGGCACGCAGGCATTGGGTTTCGAAACTCTGCGCCGCTTCGTCGCTGGCGCGGGCCCGCTTCCACAGGTTCAGCCAGCGGTCCATGTGCAGGTTCGGCTCAACATCGATCAGCGGGCGGTCGAACAAGGCGCCAGGGGGATAACCGAGCATCTCCTCGGCCGCGCAGTTGGCATAACGCACGTGGCTGTCCCAGTTGACCCAGAGAATGCCCACGGTGCTCTGGTCGATGGAGAACTGGGTCAGGCGCAGCGCCTCCTCGCTGGCCTCGCGCCGGGCCAGGTCCTCGCGGGCGGCAAGCAGGGCCTGTTCCAGGCTGCGCTGCTGACGGCGCAACCAGAACACGATCGCCAGGCAGGCCAAAAACATCACCGCCAGCAACAGGCACAGGTTCTGCCAGAATCCAGGCGATGCCGACAGCCGCGGATACTTGGGCTGCAGCCAGCGCAGGTGAAGTTGATCGAGATCACGGGCCGCAATCGCGTGCAGCGCCTTCTCGACAATCCCGGCCAGCTCCGGCCAGTCGCGTCGACTCCCCACCCGCAGCAGTTGTGGCAACCCGATATCACCGACCACCGCCAGCCCGGCAAACTCCTCCTCGCCGGATAGCCGGCTGAGCTGCGCCTCGTCGACCACCGCATAACGGGCCTGCTGGCTCAGCAACAACTGCAATGCCTGGCGCTCGGCAGGCACACCCTGCAGGTTGAGATTGCTATAGGTGCTGCGCAGGTAATCGGCAATGGTGCTGGGCATGCGCACGGCAACACGGGGCTGGCTGTCGAGTTTTTCCAGCTCGACCGCTCCGGCACCATTGCGCTCGCCGACGACCAACTGCGGCACGCGCATGTAGGGATCGGAAAACGACCACAGGCGCAGGCCCGCTGGCGTCTGGGTCAAGCCCGGGGCGAGATCGATTTCGTCGTCGGCCAGGGCCTTCTCCAACTGCGCCTGGTCTGGAAAATTACGCCAGGTCAATTCGACATTCATCGCCTTGGCCAGCCACTGCATCAACTCGACATTGGCCCCCGACAGCCGCTGCAGGCGCCGGTCATACTGTGCATAGGGCGCCTGCAACACCAGGCCGACGCGCAGCTCCCGGTGTTCGTCGAGCCAGCGATGCTGCTCGGTGGACAACGCCAGGCCGTTGGCCGGTGGTGCCGGCACGGCCCAGGCCATCAAGGGGAGACACAGCCAGCCGATAACCCAAAGACAGCAAAAACGCATGATTCGACTCATCCACACTGACAAATACTGACCAACCCATTAGGCTGCCAGGATTACCTCTGGCCTGGAAAATCCGATGCCCCCTGTCTACCGCTCGGCACTGCCTGCGCTGTGCCTGTCGATGATCCTACCGCTTGGCACGCCGGTCCTGGCGGCAGACCCGGCACCTGCACCGGCGAAAGAAGCACCGGCCGAAAAACCGGTGGAACGCCAGTCATTGCCGGAACGCAGCCAGGAAGACGCCACCGCCCTGGAACGGCAACTGCCGCAACAGGAGCAACAACAGTTGCAGGCGGCCGGCGACACGTTCCTGGCCTTGTGGAAACCGGCCAACACGCCAACACCCAATGGCGCGGTGATCATAATCCCCGGAGCTGGTGAAACCGCTGACTGGCCTCAAGCCGTCGCGCCCTTGCGCAATAAATTGCCGGACGCCCACTGGAGCAGCCTGAGTCTGACACTCCCGGACCTGCAAAGCGACGCCTCCCTGCCGCGGGCCGTCGAAGCACCAAAACCCGCGGAACCGGCCTCGAGCAACAGCAAGGACGCCAGCACCACCAGCAAACCGATCGAACAGGCAGCCAGCGCGGAGGCCGAGGTACCCGACCAGGCTCCCGCAGCGACTGCGGAAGATCCGCTCAAGGGCGATGCCGAGCGGATATTTACCCGCATCGATGCGGCCATCGCCTACGCGCAGCAGCAGAACGCACACAGCATCGTCCTGCTGGGACATGGCACTGGTGCCTACTGGATAACCCGCTATCAGGTCGAGAAAGCCTCGCCACAAGTGCAAAAGCTGGTGTTGGTGGCCGCTCAGACTCCCGTCAGTGCCAAGGCGGACCTGGCACAACTGACACCTGAGCTTAAACAGGCGACTGCCGATTTCTTCTACCAGGACAAACCACTGGATCGCAAAGCCGCCCTCCAGCGCCTGCAAGCGAGCAAGCGCCAGAAAACGTCCCACTACACCCAGGTTGGACTCAAGGCGCTACCGGGCAACCCAGGCCAGGAACAGTTGGTACGTCGGGTTCGCGGCTACCTGAACCCGCAGGACCAGGATAGCCAGTAACCCTTTCTCGCTTCAGCGGAACGCCCGGCGCTCGCGGATCAGCGCGTAGGCCTGGTGCAGCTCGCGGGTCTTCTCGGTTGCGTCCTGCACCTGGGTCGGCGTGGCTCCGGCGCCAGCTACCTTGTCCGGATGATGGCGGCTCAACAGCCGCCGGTAGGCTCGCTTGATCTGCGCCGGTTCGCTGGTCGGCGTCACGCCCAGGACGCGCAAGGCATCCTGGTAGCTGCCGGCACTGCTCATCAGCGGTTTGCGACTGGGCTCGTAATCGCTGGCCAACGCCTGGATCTGTTGCGTTGTCCAACCCAGCCACTTGCCCCAGAGCATGATCAGTTCACGCTCTTCGCGCCCCGCGCGGCCGTCGGCCCAAACCATCCGCCAGCACGCCCGCAAGACACCTTCGGCCGCATGAGGCTGGGCCTTGAGATGGCGCAGGTAGCCGCGCAGGCTGTCCTCCCCCGACTTGCCGCGATTGAACGCGGCAATCGCGCGGCGCTGAGCCGCTTCCCCCATGTCCAACTGACGCATCTCCTGCCGGGCCTGTTGAATATGGCCGTCGACCACCCGCCCATCACTCTTGGCCACGCGACCGAGCAGGACGAACAACAGTTCGTCATTGCGCAACGCCGGCTTGCCCCCCAGTCGCTCGCGCAGGTGTGCCCAACTGTGCAATTGCAGGCGCCGATCCAGTGCCTGTCCTAGCAATGCGCCCAACATGGCCCCCGGAATGCTGGCGATGGCAAAGCCCGCCCCGGCTCCAATCAGAGTCCCTGGCCACAACATATCAGTGTCTCTCTTCCAACAATTGCTCGACTTGTGCGAGGCGTTCCACAGTACCGACGTCCACCCAATGTCCGTCGAGGCGCTCGCCGCTTACCTGCCCCTTGGCCATGGCCTCGCGCAGCAACGGTGCCAGCTTGAAGGCTCCGGCGGTACAGCCGGCAAACAGTTGCGGATGCAGCACGGAAATGCCGCTGAAGGTCAATTTAGGCACCTGCGGCTGGTCGTTGAAGATTCGACCGTCCAGCAGCGCAAAATCTCCCCCAGCCGGATGATGCGGCGGATTATCGACCATCACCAGATGAGCCAAAGCATCCAGGGGACGGCGCAACGCCGAGAAATCGCAATCGGTCCAGATATCGCCATTGACCACCAGGAAAGGCTCTTCGCCCAACAACGGCAGTGCGCGGAAGATTCCTCCACCGGTTTCCAGCGGCTCGCCTTCGGGCGAATAGGCGATACCCAGGCCATAACGTGAGCCGTCACCGAGGTAATCCTCGATCTGCTGCCCGAGCCAGGCGTGGTTGATGACAACTTCCCTGAAACCGGCCGCCGCCAGCGCTCGCAGGTGGTAGTCGATCAGCGGAACGCCGTTGGCCCGGATCAGCGGCTTTGGCGTGTGCAGGGTCAGCGGGCGCATGCGCTCGCCCTTTCCCGCCGCCAGGATCATCGCCTTCATGACACCGCCCCGACAGGCAGGCGCAGGCTATCGAGAAGCTCGCCCAACTCGACCAACTCCGGACGGCGCGCCATGACCGCCTCTATATAGGCAAAGAAACGCGGCACGTCCGCCAGGTAGCGGGGCTTGCCATCGCGATGGCAGATACGGGCAAAGATACCGATCACCTTCAAGTGACGCTGCACGCCCATCAGGTCGCTGGCCCGTCGGAAATCTTCGAAATCCGCCTGGACCGGAATGCCTTGCTGGCGAGCCCGCTCCCAGTATCCATGCAGCCAATCGGCGACCCGGGCTTCGGGCCAACTGAGGAAAGCGTCCTTGAACAGGCAGGTGATGTCATAGGTCACGGGACCGTAGACCGCATCCTGGAAGTCCAGCACACCCGGATTCGGCTGGCTCAGCATCAGGTTGCGCGGCATGTAGTCGCGGTGCACCAGCACCTGCGGCTGTGCCAGGGCACTGTCGATCAATAGGGTGCTGACCCGCTGCCACAGCTCCACTTGCCGTGGGCTGAAGCTGGCGCGCAACTCATGCCCCACATACCACTCGGGGAACAGTTCCAGCTCGCGACGCAGCAAGGCAACGTCGTAACGGGGCAGTTCGGCATCCATCGGCAGTTGCTGAAAGGCCAGCAAGGCGTCGATGGCATCGGCAAACAATGCATCGGCGTTTTCGCCGTCGATCACATCCAGGTAGGTCTGGTTGCCCAGGTCATTGAGCAACAGAAAGCCGTTTTCCAGATCCTGCGCGTAAATTTCCGGCACGTTTATCCCGGATTTCGCCAGCAGATGGGCGATATCCACGAAGGGCCTGCAGTTCTCCCGAGGCGGTGGCGCGTCCATCACAATGAAGCTGCGGGCATCGCCCCGCCAGCGGAAATATCGGCGGAAACTCGCGTCGCTGCTGGCCGCGATCAATGTGGCAGCAGGGACCGCGCCCCAGCCCCTGGCCAGGAACAGGGCTGCCAGTTGTTCATCCAGCCAAACTTTCAGGTGTTGCAAGCGTAGATCTTGGTCGGGCATTACAAGGGTCTCCGACGGCGCTAGCCGTCAAGCGGGTCATGCTTTATTATCCAGCATCTTTTTCAGACCATCGATAGGCGTGCGGCCCTTACCGCGGGCAGATGGCACGCAGGAAGCCCGGACTAATAAGATGGCATTGAAATCCCCCGCGTTTCGTAGAAAGTTTCCGTTGCTGGTTACCGGCAGTTTGCTGGCCATGCAACCTCTGGCCACTTCGTTCGTCGTTGCTGCTGAACAGTATGACTGTTCAGCCTCCGCTTCGGGCGCCTGGAATTGTGCGCCGAAGTCGACCACAGCCCAATTGCCGCCGCGCCCGGTGCATGACGCCGGCTCGGTCGGCGGCACCTCCCAGGCCACGGCAGACAGCGGTTCCGGCAGCGACAGCGCACCGGCGACCAAGCTGGTCACCGAGGCCAAGGGCCGCGGCCTGAAGTCCCGCAGTGCCGACTACAGCCACCTCGACTGGGTTCCCCGCGAGAAGCTGACGCCTGCCCAGTTGGCCGAGACCGGACCGTACTGCTCTGGTGCCTATATCGAACCGATTCGTCCTGGCATGAATGACAAGACGAATAAAAATGATGCGCCGACCTTCATCGGTGCCAAGGCATCGCGCTACGAGCAGGAACAACAGGTCGCCAGCCTGGCCGGTGACGTGGTCATGCGCCAGGGCAGCATGCAAGTCGAGGCCGACGAAGCGAACCTGTACCAGGCGGAAAACCGTGGCGAGCTGAGCGGCAACGTTCGGGTACGCGACAACGGCGCACTGCTGGTCGGCGATCACGCCGACGTCCAGCTGGACACCGGTGAAGCCAAGGTCGACAACGCCGAGTACGTTCTGCACAAATCGCGCATACGCGGTAGCGCGCTCTACGCCAAACGTGCCGAGAACGCGATCATCCGCCTCAAGGACGGTACGTACACCACCTGCGAACCGAGCAGCAACGCCTGGCAGCTCAAGGGCAACAACATCACCCTGAACCCGGCGACCGGCTTCGGTACCGCGACCAACGTGACCCTGCGTGTCAAGGACATCCCAGTCCTGTACACCCCGTATATCTACTTCCCGATCGACAACCGTCGTCAGTCCGGCTTCCTGCCACCGAGCTTCAGTTCGGATAGCGATAACGGCTTCACGCTGGTCACGCCTTACTACTTCAACCTGGCACCGAACTACGACGCCACGTTGTACCCGCGCTACATGACCAAGCGCGGCCTGCTGATGGAAGGCGAATTCCGCTACCTGACAGAGTCCAGCGAAGGTCAGTTCGGTGGCGCATACCTGAACGACGACAGCAATGATCGCTCGAAGCAGACCGACTCCGAAAAAACCCGCTACATGCTCAACTGGCAACACAAGGGCGGCCTGGATTCGCGCGTCCTGACCGAGGTCGACTACACCAAGATCAGCGACCCCTACTACTTCCAGGACCTGACCAGCGACCAGGTCGGCGTCAAGGATGCCGGTGCCTACGTCAACCAGCAGGGGGCCGTCAGCTACCGCGGTGACAGCTTCACTGCCAGGCTGAACCTGCAGGCCTACCAGATGGCCAGCGTGTCGAACATCACGCCTTACAACCGACTGCCGCAGATCACTTTCAACGGTGAACTGCCTTACCACCCTGAAGGTCTCGATTTCACTTACGAGACTGAGTCGGTGCGCTTCGAGCGGAGCCTGGAAAACGGCAATTATTTCGATAAGGATGGCGGTCCGTTCGATGCCGACGGAAACTCCGTGGGCACCCCGCGCCTGGACACCAACGTCGTTGGCCTGGCCCGCGCAAACGGCAATCGCCTGAACCTGAAGCCCGGTGTCAGCCTGCCGCTTAACTGGACCTATGGCTACGTGAAGCCATCGCTCAAGTACCAGTACACCAAATATGACCTGGACTTGGGCGCCAAGGGCCGGGACGACCTGGTCAACAATACGGGCAATGCCTCAGCACTCGGCGAGACCTTCAACAGCTCGCAAAGCCGTGGCGTACCGATCGCAAGCATCGACAGCGGCCTGTACTTCGACCGCGACACCAGCATGTTCGGCACCCACTATCGCCAGACCCTGGAACCGCGCCTGTTCTATCTCTATGTTCCAGAGAAAGACCAGAAGGACATCCCGGTCTTCGATACGGGTGAATACAGCTTCAACTACGCCTCGCTGTTCCGCGAGAACCGCTTCTCCGGTTCTGACCGTGTAGGCGATGAAAACAAGTTGTCCCTGGGCGTGACCAGCCGCTGGATCGAAGACAACGGCTTCGAGCGTCAACGCATCAGCGTCGGCCAGGCCCTGTACTTCAAGGACCGTACCGTCCAGCTGCCGGGTGTCGACTACCGTACCCGTGACGATGCCAAGGCCAACGTTTCGCCGTACGCTCTGGAATATGCCTACCGCTTCAACCGCGACTGGCGTGCGACAGCCGACTACAACTGGGACCCGGACAGCCACAGCCCACGCTCGGGCAGTGCGATGTTCCACTATCAGCCTGAAGACAACCCAAACAAGGTGGTCAACGCCGGCTATCGCTATCGCAACGACCAGGTCATCTACAACCAGAACACCGGCCAGTGGCAATTCGGTGGCGACTACGGCACTCCGGGCACCGCTGGCTACGTGAAGGACTACTACAAGATCCAGCAGCACGACTTCTCGGTCATCTGGCCGGTGCTGCCGCAGTGGAACCTGATCAGCCGCTGGCAGTACGACTACAACCGCAACCGCACGCTGGAAGCCTTTGGTGGTTTCGAGTACGACAACTGCTGCTGGAAACTGCGCCTGATCAACCGTTACTGGGTCAAGTATGACGAGTTCAGTCAAGAAGCCCCGCAGAACGAAAAAGGCGACCGCGGCATCTTCCTCCAAATTGTCCTGAAGGGTCTGGGCGGCGTTGTTGGCCAGAAAGTAGAAACCTTCCTCGACAAAGGCATCCAAGGTTATCGTGAACGTGAAGATCAAGCTTTCTGATTGTCTGCGCCCGCTGATGCTGGGCGCGCTGGCCCTGAGTGCCGCGGTTCACGCCGCGGTACAACCGCTCGACAATGTCGTGGCGATCGTCGACAACGACGTGATCATGCAGAGCCAACTGGACCAGCGTGTCCATGAAGTCCAGCAGAGCATTGCCAAGCGCGGCGGCGGCGTGCCGCCCAGCAGCGTCCTGGACCAGCAGGTCCTCGACCGCCTGATCGTCGAAAACCTGCAGCTGCAGATCGGCGAACGCTCCGGCATTCGCATTTCCGACGAAGAACTGAACCAGGCCATCGGCAGCATTGCCCAGCGCAACAACATGTCGATCGATCAGTTCAAGGCCGCCCTGGCCCACGACGGTCTCTCCTATGAGGACGCCCGTGACCAGGTCCGCCGTGAGATGGTTATCAGCCGCGTGCGTCAGCGCCGGGTAGCAGAGCGGGTGCAGGTGTCCGAACAGGAAGTGAAGAACTTCCTCGCCTCGGACCTGGGCAAGATGCAGCTCTCCGAAGAACTGCACCTGGCCAACATCCTGATCGCCACTCCGGACAGCGCCAGCTCGCAAGCCATCCAGGCTGCGGCGAACCAGGCCCAGGACATTTACCGGCAGCTCAAGCAAGGCGCCGACTTTGCCCAGTTGGCCATTGCCAAGTCCGGTAGCGACAACGCCCTGGAAGGCGGCGACATGGGCTGGCGCAAGCCTGCACAACTGCCACCGCCGTTCGA
Organism: Pseudomonas sp. UTLPPB19802; assembly: GCF_059730225.1. Lineage (NCBI taxonomy): Bacteria > Pseudomonadati > Pseudomonadota > Gammaproteobacteria > Pseudomonadales > Pseudomonadaceae > Pseudomonas > Pseudomonas sp. UTLPPB19802. The sequence goes on along the minus strand of NZ_AP048545.1, from coordinate 1,446,103 downwards.
CCACATGCTCAGCAACATGCCGGTTGGCGATATCACCGAACCGGCCCGCGCACCCGGTGGTTTCATCATCCTGAAGGTCCTGGACAAGCGTGGCGGCGAGACCCAGATGCGCGACGAAGTGCATGTGCGTCACATCCTGATCAAGCCGAACGCCATTCGCAGCGAAGCCGAAACCCAGGCCCTGGCCCAGAAACTCTACGAGCGCATCCAGGGTGGCGAGGACTTCGCTACCCTGGCCAAGAGCTTCTCGGAAGACCCTGGGTCGGCCCTCAACGGCGGCGACCTGAACTGGATCGATCCGAAAGTGCTGGTCCCGGAATTCCAGGAAGTGATGGCCAAGACTCCGCAAGGCGTACTGTCCAAGCCGTTCAAGACCCAATACGGCTGGCACGTGCTGGAAGTCCTCGGTCGTCGCGCCACCGACAGCACCAATCAGGCTCGTGAGCAACAAGCCATGACCGTGCTGCGCAACCGCAAGTACGATGAAGAGCTGCAAACCTGGCTGCGTCAGATCCGCGACGAAGCCTATGTCGAGATCAAGCTCCCTGGCGCAGACCAGGCAGCCAAGTGAAACCCAAGCGTTTCGCGCTGACCCCCGGCGAACCAGCGGGCATAGGTCCAGACCTTTGCCTGCTGCTGGCCTCGCAGCCACAGCCCCACCCCCTGATTGCCATCACCAGTCGTGACCTGCTCGCCGAGCGGGCCGCGCAACTGGCGGTGGCCGTCGACCTGCTGCCGGTAGGTCCGGACAGCTGGCCCGAGCATGCGGCTCCCGCAGGCAGCCTCTATGTCTGGGATACGCCACTGGCGGCAGCGGTGGTGCCTGGGCAACTGGACAAGGCCAACGCGGCCTTTGTCCTTGAAACCCTGACTCGCGCGGGTGAAGGCTGCCTCAGCGGCGATTTCGCCGGCATGATCACCGCCCCGGTCCACAAGGGCGTGATCAACGACTCCGGCATCGCCTTTTCCGGGCACACGGAGTTCCTCGCCGACCTGACCCATACCAGCCAGGTGGTCATGATGCTCGCCACCCGCGGACTGCGAGTGGCGCTGGTCACCACGCACCTGCCGCTGCGCCAGGTCGCCGACGCGATTACTCCACAGCGACTGGAGCGCGTCACACGAATCCTGCACGCCGATCTCAAGGAAAAATTCGGAATCGCCCAGCCGCGAATCCTGGTGTGCGGGCTCAATCCCCACGCCGGCGAGGGCGGCCATCTGGGCCACGAAGAGATCGACGTCATCGAACCCACCCTGGAGCGTCTGCGCAGCGACGGCATGGACCTGCGCGGTCCGTTGCCCGCCGACACTCTGTTTACCCCCAAATATCTGGAGCATTGCGATGCAGTGCTGGCGATGTACCACGACCAGGGCCTGCCCGTACTGAAATACAAAGGCTTCGGCGCGGCAGTCAATGTGACCCTGGGCTTGCCGATCATCCGCACTTCGGTCGACCACGGCACCGCCCTGGATCTGGCTGGCAGCGGCAAAGTCGAGACCGGCAGCCTGCAGGTCGCCCTGGAAACCGCCTACCAGATGGCCGAGACCCGTTTATGAGCGAGCAATACCAACACCGGGCGCGCAAGCGCTTCGGCCAGAACTTCCTGCACGATGCCGGTGTGATCGATCGCATCCTGCGGTCCATCCACGCCAAATCCGAAGACCGCATGCTGGAAATCGGCCCAGGACAGGGTGCCCTGACCGAAGGACTGCTGAGCAGCGGCGCGCAACTGGACGTGGTGGAACTGGACAAGGACCTGGTCCCGATCCTCAACCAGCAGTTCGCCAACAAACCGAACTTCCGGCTGCATCAGGGTGATGCGCTGAAGTTCGACTTCACCACGCTGAATGCCGCGCCGAACAGCCTACGGGTAGTCGGCAACCTGCCCTATAACATTTCCACGCCGCTGATTTTCCACCTGCTGGGCAATGCCCACCTGATCCGCGACATGCACTTCATGCTGCAGAAAGAGGTCGTCGAGCGCCTGGCAGCAGGACCGGGCGGCGGCGACTGGGGTCGCCTATCGATCATGGTCCAGTATCATTGCCGCGTGGAACACCTGTTCAATGTCGGTCCTGGTGCATTCAATCCTCCGCCCAAGGTCGACTCGGCAATTGTCCGCCTGGTACCGCATGCGGTGCTGCCACACCCGGCCAAGGACCACCGCCTGCTCGAACGCATCGTTCGCGAAGCCTTCAACCAGCGTCGCAAGACCCTGCGCAATACGCTCAAGGCACTGCTCAGCAGCGCCGAGATCGAAGCTGCCGGCGTCGATGGCGGCCTGCGCCCGGAACAGCTGGACCTGGCAGCCTTCGTGCGCCTGGCCGACAAGCTCAGCGAGCAGTCCATCGAGCAGCCGGCAACCGACTGACAACCCAACTCATCGCGCCCGGGTACTGCGCCGACGACCACGTCTGGCCTACTACCCGGCACTTGACCTAGACTGAGTGCCACCAGTCGCGTCTTTCGCTTTTGTTTCCAAGGCCTCTCGCATGTCCGATCCTCGCTATCAGGTCGACGTCAGCGTCGTCACCCGGTTCCTTGCTGAACAATCCCAGCCCGAACAGAACCGCTTCGCCTTTGCCTACACCATTACCGTGCAGAACAACGGCCAACTCCCCGCCCGGCTGCTTTCCCGTCACTGGGTGATCACCGACGGCGATGGTCATGTGGAGGAAGTCCGGGGCTCCGGCGTGGTGGGTCAACAACCACTGATCGAAGCCGGGGAAAGCCATACCTACAGCAGCGGCACGGTCATGACGACCAAGGTCGGCAACATGCACGGCAGCTACCAGATGCTGGCCGAGGATGGCCAGCACTTCGAAGCCATCATTGCCCCGTTCCGCCTTGCCGTACCTGGGGCGCTGCACTGATGGCAGTGTACGCCGTCGGCGACCTGCAAGGCTGCCTGGAGCCACTCAAGTGCCTGCTCGAACGGGTCGGCTTCGATCCCGCCAGTGATCGTCTGTGGCTGGTCGGCGACCTGGTCAACCGCGGCCCGCAATCCCTGGAAACCTTGCGTTACCTCTATCGCCTGCGCGACTCGCTGGTCTGCGTGCTCGGCAACCACGACCTGCACCTGCTGGCCGCTGCACAGAACGTCGAGCGCCTGAAGAAAAGCGACACGCTGCGCGAAATCCTCGAAGCCCCCGATGCCGCCGAACTGCTCGGCTGGTTGCGCCAGCAGAAGCTGCTGCATCACGACCCGGAGCGCAACGTCGCCCTGGTCCATGCGGGCATACCGCCGCAGTGGTCGCTCAAGAAGGCCCTCAAGCTTGCCGCGGAAGTCGAAGCCGCTCTGCGCGACGACCAGCAGTACCCGGTGTTCCTGGCCGGCATGTACGGCAACGAGCCGAACAAGTGGGATGGTGACCTGGAGGGCGTCACGCGCCTGCGGGTGATCACCAACTATTTCACCCGCATGCGCTTCTGCACCGCCGAAGGCAAGCTCGACCTCAAGGGCAAGGAAGGCGCCGATACCGCGCCGGCCGGCTATGCGCCCTGGTTCAGCTTCAAGGAGCGCAAGACCCGGGGCCTGAAGATCATCTTCGGCCATTGGGCGGCACTTGAAGGCCAATGTGACGAGCCAGGCATCTTCGCCCTCGACACTGGCTGTGTCTGGGGCGGAGCCATGACCCTGATGAACGTCGACACCGGCGAGCGCCTGGACTGCAAATGCGACAGCCAGGGTGGAGTCGCCCCCCCGCCGACCCTGGCCGAGCGATTCCGCGCCTGGCTCTATCGCTGACCCCCAAGACCTACACGCCCCAGACCGGAGCCCATGATGAGCGAATTCAAACGTATCCCCCCCGAACAAGCCCAGGCCCTGCGCGAGCAAGGTGCCGTGGTGGTCGACATCCGCGATCCGCAGGCGTTTGCCCTGAACCACATCACCGGGTCGAAGCACTTGGACAACCATTCGCTGCACGACTTCATTACCAGCGCCGACCTCGATAAGCCACTGGTGGTGTGCTGCTATCACGGCAACTCCAGCCAGAGTGCGGCAGCCTACCTGGTCGGCCAGGGTTTCTCCGAGGTCTACAGCCTGGATGGCGGCTTCGAGCTGTGGCGTACGACCTATCCTGCGGAAATCGCTCAGGATATTTCCGAATAATTTTTTTCTTCTGCTCCAGCCCGCATGAACCGCGGGCTAGAGCATTTCCTGACGAACGGTAAAGCGCAACTAATTGCGTATCCCGCCTTGACCTCCCTGATTCCGAACTATCCTTAAGTCCGAGGCCATCCAAATCAGGGGAGAGCCGGTACACCGGCGTACGGGTCATCGGTAGTAATTTTCAGGGCCATCGCTGCCTTGAAGGTGTTCTGGGGGGTAAACGGCAACGGCTCTACCGTTGCGTGCCAGCACTTGACTGACTGATCCGACACCGGCTCCAAGTATCGAGCGAGGTGACGTCATGAGCATATTCAGCCATTTCCAACAACGCTTCGAATCCACACGGCAGGAAGAACTCACGCTGCAGGAGTATCTCGAGCTGTGCAAAAAGGATCGTAGCGCCTACGCCTCGGCAGCCGAAAGGATGCTACTGGCAATCGGCGAACCCGAACTGCTGGATACGTCCACCAACTCTCGGTTGTCGCGCATTTTCTCCAACAAGGTGATACGTCGCTATCCGGCCTTTGAAGACTTCCACGGCATGGAAGAATGCATCGACCAGATCGTCTCGTATTTCCGCCATGCCGCCCAAGGCCTGGAAGAAAAGAAACAGATTCTTTATCTGCTCGGCCCGGTAGGCGGTGGCAAGTCCTCCCTGGCGGAGAAGCTGAAACAACTGATCGAGAAGGTACCCTTCTACGCCATCAAAGGCTCGCCGGTCTTCGAATCGCCGCTGGGCCTGTTCAACGCCACCGAAGACGCCGCGATTCTCGAGGAAGACTTCGGCATTCCACGGCGCTACCTGAACACCATCATGTCGCCCTGGGCGACCAAGCGCCTGGCCGAATTCGGCGGCGACATCAGCCAGTTCCGGGTGGTCAAGCTATACCCCTCGATCCTCAACCAGATCGCCGTGGCCAAGACCGAACCCGGCGACGAGAACAACCAGGATATCTCCGCGCTGGTGGGCAAGGTCGATATCCGCAAGCTGGAGGAGTTCCCGCAGAACGACGCCGACGCCTACAGCTACTCGGGCGCGCTGTGCCGGGCCAACCAGGGCCTGATGGAATTCGTCGAGATGTTCAAGGCACCGATCAAGGTGCTGCACCCACTGCTGACCGCCACCCAGGAAGGCAACTACAACAGCACCGAGGGCCTGGGCGCAATTCCGTTCACTGGCGTGCTGCTGGCCCACTCCAACGAATCGGAATGGCACACCTTCCGCAACAACAAGAACAACGAGGCGTTCATCGACCGGATCTACATCGTCAAGGTCCCGTACTGCCTGAGGGTCAGCGACGAGGTGAAGATCTACGACAAGCTGCTGCACAACAGCTCGCTGTCCAAGGCTCATTGCGCGCCCGACACCCTGAAGATGCTCGCCCAATTCACCGTCCTGTCGCGCCTCAAGGAACCGGAAAACTCGAACATCTACTCGAAAATGCGGGTGTATGACGGGGAAAACCTCAAGGACACCGATCCCAAGGCCAAGTCGATCCAGGAATACCGCGACTCCGCCGGCGTCGATGAAGGCATGAACGGCCTGTCGACCCGCTTCGCGTTCAAGATCCTGTCGAAAGTGTTCAACTTCGACCCTCACGAGATCGCCGCCAACCCGGTACACCTGCTCTATGTACTGGAACAGCAGATCGAACAGGAACAGTTCCAGGCCGAAACCCGCGAGCGCTACCTGCGCTACCTCAAGGAATACCTGGCACCGCGCTATATCGAATTCATCGGCAAGGAAATCCAGACCGCCTACCTGGAATCCTACAGCGAGTACGGCCAGAACATTTTCGATCGCTACGTGCTGTACGCCGACTTCTGGATCCAGGACCAGGAATACCGCGACCCGGAAACCGGCGAAATCCTCAATCGAGTCGCCCTCAACGAGGAACTGGAAAAGATCGAAAAACCGGCCGGCATCAGCAATCCGAAGGATTTCCGCAACGAAATCGTCAACTTCGTATTGCGCGCCCGGGCCAACAACAACGGCAAGAACCCGACCTGGCTCAGCTACGAGAAGCTGCGGGTGGTGATCGAGAAGAAAATGTTCTCCAACACCGAGGACCTGCTGCCCGTCATCAGCTTCAACGCCAAGGCCAGCAAAGAGGATCAACAGAAGCACAACGACTTCGTCACGCGCATGGTCGAACGCGGCTACACCGACAAACAGGTACGCCTGCTCTCCGAGTGGTACCTGCGGGTTCGCAAGTCGCAGTAACGGCAGCTGCAAGCGTCAGGCTGCAGGTCGTCGACACGTCAACCGGCGTGTCGACGACCGGCGCAGCCGACCGCTTGTCCCCGAGTTTCCAGCCCGGTGCTGGAAGCTTGTAACTTGAAGCTGCCCGGAGGGCTCCCCCATGAGCTATGTGATCGACCGACGCCTCAATGGCAAGAACAAGAGCACGGTGAACCGCCAGCGCTTCCTGCGGCGCTATCGTGACCATATCAAGAAGGCGGTCGAGGAGGCCGTTAGCCGCCGTTCCATCACCGACATGGAGCACGGCGAGCAGATCAGCATTCCCGGCCGGGATATCGACGAACCCGTGCTGCACCACGGGCGTGGCGGCAAGCAGACCGTGGTGCATCCGGGCAACAAGGAATTCACCAGCGGCGAACACATTCCCCGGCCCCAAGGGGGAGGCGGTGGTCGCGGCCCCGGCAAGGCCGGCAACTCCGGCGAAGGCATGGATGAATTCGTCTTCCAGATCACCCAGGAAGAATTTCTCGAATTCATGTTCGAGGACCTGGAACTGCCGAACCTGGTCAAGCGCAACCTCACCGGCACCGACACCTACAAGACCGTTCGCGCCGGGATCAGCAACGAGGGCAATCCCTCGCGCATCAACATCATCCGTACCCTGCGCTCGGCCCACGCACGAAGAATCGCCCTCTCCGGCAGCAGCCGGGCAAAGCTGAAGGAGGTCAAGGCTGAGCTGGAGCGACTCAAGCGCGAAGAGCCGGATAACTTCGGCGATATTCAGGAGATCGAAGCAGAAATCGAAAAACTCAGCGCGCGGATTCACCGTGTACCGTTTCTCGACACCTTCGACCTCAAGTACAACCTGCTGGTCAAGCAGCCCAACCCGAGTTCCAAGGCGGTGATGTTCTGCCTGATGGACGTATCCGGCTCGATGACCCAGGCGACCAAGGACATCGCCAAGCGCTTCTTCATCCTGCTGTACCTGTTTCTCAAGCGTAACTACGACAAGATCGAAGTGGTGTTCATCCGCCATCACACCAGCGCCCGGGAGGTCGACGAGGAGGAGTTCTTCTACTCACGGGAAACCGGCGGCACCATCGTTTCCAGCGCCCTGAAGCTGATGCAGGAAATCATGGCCGAACGCTATCCGACCAACGAATGGAACATCTACGCCGCCCAGGCTTCGGACGGCGACAACTGGAACGACGATTCGCCGATCTGCCGCGACATCCTGATCAACCAGATCATGCCATTCGTGCAGTACTACACTTATGTGGAGATCACCCCGCGCGAACATCAGGCCCTGTGGTACGAATACGAACGCATCAGCGAGGCGTTCAGCGATACCTTTGCCCAGCAGCAGCTGGTGTCGGCCGGCGATATCTATCCGGTCTTCCGTGAACTCTTCCAGCGCAGGTTAGTGACATGACCGCCAGAGAGCAGAAACAGCCCAAACGCCAACCCCTTTCCACCGGCTCGGAATGGACCTTCGAACTGATCCAGGCCTACGACCGCGAGATCAGTCGTATCGCCGAGCGCTACGCGCTGGATACCTACCCCAACCAGATCGAAGTGATCACCGCGGAGCAGATGATGGATGCCTACGCCTCGGTGGGCATGCCCCTTGGCTACCATCACTGGTCCTACGGCAAGCACTTCCTCAGCACCGAAAAATCCTACAGTCGTGGGCAGATGGGCCTGGCCTACGAAATCGTGATCAACTCCGATCCCTGTATCGCCTACCTGATGGAAGAAAACACCATCTGCATGCAGGCGCTGGTGGTGGCCCACGCCTGCTATGGGCATAACAGCTTCTTCAAGGGCAACTACCTGTTCCGCACCTGGACCGATGCCAGTTCGATCATCGATTACCTGGTCTTCGCCAAGCAGTACATCACCCAATGCGAGGAACGCCACGGCATCGATGCGGTCGAGGATCTGCTCGACTCCTGCCATGCCCTGATGAACTATGGCGTCGACCGCTACAAGCGCCCCTACCCAATCTCCGCGGAAGAGGAGCGGCGTCGACAGAAAGACCGTGAAGAACACCTGCAGAAGCAGATCAACGACCTGTGGCGAACCATCCCCAAGGGCGCGGATAAATTCAGCGAGAAGGACAACGCCCGCTTCCCTTCCGAGCCCCAGGAAAACATCCTCTACTTCATCGAGAAGCATGCGCCGCTGCTGGAGCCCTGGCAGCGGGAGGTCGTGCGGATCGTGCGCAAGATCGCCCAGTATTTCTACCCACAGCGCCAGACCCAGGTCATGAACGAAGGCTGGGCGACGTTCTGGCATTACACCCTGATGAACGATCTCTACGATGAAGGGCTGGTCACCGACGGCTTCATGATGGAGTTCCTCACCTCCCACACCAGCGTAGTGTTCCAGCCCGGCTTCGACAGCCCCTACTACAGCGGCATCAACCCCTACGCCCTGGGCTTCGCAATGTACCGGGACATTCGTCGGATGTGCGAGGAGCCTACCGAGGAGGATCGCCGCTGGTTCCCTGAACTGGCCGGCAGCGACTGGCTGTCGAGCATCAAGTTCGCCATGAGCAGCTTCAAAGACGAGAGCTTCATCCTGCAGTACCTGTCGCCCAAGGTGATCCGCGACCTGAAGCTGTTCAGCATTCTCGACGATGATCAACGCGACGACCTGCTGGTCCCTGCCATCCATGACGAAAGCGGCTATCGGACCATCCGGGAGACCCTCGCGGCGCAATACAACCTCGGCAACCGCGAACCCAACGTGCAGATCTGGAGCATCGATCGCCGCGGTGATCGTTCGCTGACCCTGCGCCATCAACAACACGACCGCAAACCCCTGGGCGACTCGACCGAGGAAGTGCTCAAGCACCTGCATCGCCTGTGGGGCTTCGACATTCACTTGGAGACCCTGCAAGGCGACCAGATCATGAAGACCCACCACGTGCCACCCAAAGGCGAGAGCAGCGAGAGCGAATACGGTCGACTGGACATGGCCGTGGTCCACCTCTGAGTTGCAGACCCCTCCGTTGGCGGACAACACAGGTTATCCTGTCTGGCTAACGGAGGTTTTTCATGCAAATCTATAAAGTCGGCGGCGCGGTCCGTGATCGCTTGCTCGGCCGCCCCGTCACTGATATCGACTGGGTCGTGGTCGGCACCACCAGCGAAGAAATGCTCGCCAAGGGTTTTCGCCCGGTGGGAGCCGACTTCCCGGTATTTCTCCACCCCAGGAGCGGCGAGGAATACGCCCTGGCCCGCACCGAACGCAAAAGTGGCCGTGGCTATGGCGGCTTTACCTTCCACGCCAGTCCCGAGGTCACCCTTGAAGAGGACCTGATCCGTCGCGACTTGACGATCAACGCCATGGCCGAAGATGACCACGGCACGCTGACCGATCCCTATCACGGCCAGGAGGATCTCGAAAACCGCGTTTTACGTCATGTTTCACCGGCGTTCGCCGAAGATCCGCTGCGCGTTTTGCGGGTTGCCCGCTTCGCCGCTCGTTATGCCAGCCTCGGGTTCAGGGTCGCGCCACAAACACTGGCACTGATGCGCCAATTGGCGGAGTCCGGAGAACTGGAGGCGTTGACACCCGAACGCAGTTGGAAGGAAATCTCCCGAGCTCTGATGGAGGAACAGCCACAGGTGTTCATTCAGGTCCTGCGTGAATGTGGCGCTTTGGCGGTACTGTTTCCCGAACTGGACGCCCTGTTCGGTATCCCGCAGCCTGCCGCTCACCATCCGGAGATCGATACGGGCCTGCACACCCTGAGCGTGCTGGAGCAGGCCGCGCACCACCAGCAACCACTGACCGTACGCTGGGCCTGCCTGCTGCACGACCTGGGCAAGGGACTCACCCCTGAAGAAGAGTGGCCGAGGCACATTGCCCACGAGGCCAGGGGCCTGGACCTGATCAAGGCCGTCAACGAACGCTACAAGGTGCCCCGCGATTGCCAGGAACTGGCCCTGCTCGTCGGCGAGTACCACACCCACAGCCACCGCGCCCTGGAACTGAAGGCTTCGACCTTGCTGGAGTTGCTGCAGAGCTTCGACGTCTATCGCCGTCCGCAACGTTTCGAGGAGTTCATCGCAGCCTGCGAAATGGACGCCCGTGGTCGCAAGGGGCTGGAACAGCGGGACTACCCACAAGCAGCCTACCTGCGCGGCGCGGCGCTAGCGGCCAAGGCCGTAGCGGTCCAGCCGCTGGTCGAAAAAGGCTTCAAGGGAGCTGAACTGGGCGAAGCACTCCGGCGCGAACGCCTGAATGCCCTCAAGGCCTACAAGGCAAAACACACCGCCTGAAAGTACTCTGAAGGCGATGTGGGAGCCGGCTTGCTGGCCATAGCGGCGTATCAGGCTCACCTATCTCATTGAATGGCCGCCTGCGGTTGATCGCCAGCAAGCCGGCTCCCACCGAGCAACGCCGTTGGCGTCAACGGCTCCCCGCGCCATTCGAACGCAACGGGAGCCAGCACCTGATCGATCCGCGCCTCACTCCACAAGGTTGCAAAACTCTTCCCGGCTTCAGGATGCAGCTTTTGTGGCGCAATCAACGACAATGGCCACAACACGAAGGCATTTTTAAGGACTTCCGCCCTAGGCAGGATCAGCCCGTCGAAATTCCCCACCTGCTCGCCATAGAGCAGAACGTCGATATCCAGTGGCAACCCCTTGCGATCCGGCGCATAACGGCCGTTGTCTGCCTCAATGAACTTCAATCGCCGATCCAGCTCCATCAGCGGCAAGTCGGTGTACCCCGACACCACCAGATTGAAGAACGGTCCGCTCTTGATCCCTACCGGCTGGCTCTCGAACACCGCCGAGCAATGCATATCCGACAAAAAGCCGGCCAGGGCATCCAGGCCTGCGCACAAATGGGTTTCGCGCTCGATGTTACTGCCGAGCCCGAGATAAACCTGAGTTAGCGACATCCGCGCTCGATCTCCACGCCCACGCCCCTGGCCGCCGCAACGGCCCCAGGCTTGGTCAACTTGAGGTGCAGCCAGGGAATCTGGAACTCGCTCATGAGCACTTCGGCCAGGCGCTCGGCAAAGGTTTCCACCAACTGGAACTGCGACTGCTCGGCAAAGGCCTGGATACGCGTCGATACGCTGGCATAGTCGAGCGCCAGGGTCAGGTCGTCTCCCGCTGCGGCCGGGCGATTATCCCAGGCGAAACTGAGGTCAAGGCGCAGGCACTGCCTGATGCCGCGCTCCCAGTCGTAGGCACCGATCACCGTGTCGACTTCCAGGCCTTCGATAAACACTCTGTCCAAGCACTCTTCTCCGCAGCACGACAAGGGCGCAATGCGCCGTTAGAATCAGGGCGTCCTCGCCCGGAATAGTTAGCATGTTTTGGTTACTGGCGATTCTCGCCTACCTGCTCGGCTCGCTGTCCTTCGCCATTTTGCTCAGCCGCCTGACCGGAACGCCGGATCCGCGAATGAGTGGCTCGGGCAATGCCGGCGCCACCAACATGCTACGCCTGGCCGGCAAGAAACTGGCGATCCTGACTCTGCTCGGCGACCTGCTCAAAGGCCTGCTGCCGGTACTGATCGCCGGACTCGCCGGCCTGACGCTGCAACAACAGGCCTGGATCGGCGTCTGCGCCGTTCTCGGCCATCTGTTTCCCCTGTACTTCCGCTTTCGCGGCGGCAAGGGTGTCGCGACAGCTGCCGGCATGCTGCTGGGGCTTTACCCGCCCGCCGCCCTGCTGGCCATCGCCACCTGGATACTGACCTTCTACCTCACGCGCACCAGTTCGCTGGCCGCCTTGATCGCCACACCCTTGACTCTGCCGCTGCTAGCCTGGCAGGAACCGGCAGCGCTGCTGCCGATGAGCGTGCTGACCGGCCTGATCGTGTGGCGCCACCGTGGCAATCTACGCGACCTCTTTGCCGGCCGCGAACGGCATTTCTGATACGGCCCGTGAAACGCCTGCAAGTCGCCGATAGGCCACCACTCAAAGCGGTGGCAGCTGTTCCATCGGCCAACGGGCCTGCACGCTGATTGCCAGACTCTCCTTCTGCCCGGCCTGCAGGCGCTGGCAACCGGCAAAGGCGATCATCGCGCCATTATCGGTACAGAATCTCGGACGCGCATAGAACACCTCGCCCTTCATGTCACCGAGCATCTTTTCCAGGGACAAACGCAAGGCCTTGTTGGCGCTGACGCCGCCAGCGATCACCAAACGTCTCATGCCGGTCTGCTTCAATGCACGCTTGCATTTAAAGGTCAGAGTCTCCACCACCGCCTGCTGGAAGGCCAGCGAGATGTCGCAACGGGTTTGCTCACCGTCGTCTCCAGCGCTGACGCACTGCTGCCAGGTATTGAGGGCAAAGGTCTTCAGGCCGCTGAAGCTGAATTCCAGGCCGGGACGATCACACATCGGCCGGGGAAACACGAAGCGACCGGGCACGCCCTGCTCGGCCAGCCGAGCGATTTCCGGACCACCCGGGTAATTCAGGCCGATCAGCTTGGCGGTCTTGTCGAAGGCTTCGCCGGCAGCATCATCCAGGCTTTCGCCCAGCACGCTGTACTGGCCGATACCTTCGACCTGCACCAACTGCGTGTGGCCACCCGAGACCAGCAAGGCGACGAAAGGAAACTGCGGCGGTTGCTCTTCGAGCATTGGCGCCAGCAGGTGACCTTCCATATGATGTACGCCCAAGGCCGGAATATCCCAGGCAAAGGCCAAGGCCTGGGCACACGAGGCGCCGACCAGCAAGGCACCGACCAGGCCGGGGCCTGCGGTATAGGCGATCGCATCGATCTCGGTCGGCGCACAGTCGGCCTCGGCCAACACCTGGCGAATCAACGGCAGCATGCGCTTGACGTGATCGCGCGAAGCCAGCTCCGGCACCACGCCACCATAGGCCCGGTGCAGGTCGATCTGGCTGAACAGTGCATCGGCCAGGAGTCCGCGCTCACTGTCGTACAGCGCGACGCCGGTCTCGTCGCAAGAGGTTTCTAATCCCAGTACTAGCATGGGTTTGCGCCCTGAGGCTGAATTCGAAGGCGCGCATGATAGTCGTCACTCCCCGGCCCGACCAGCGGTTTTCGATCAGAGGCTTTGCATTCCGCGTCCCGAGGGGTTAACATCCGCAACCCTTAAAAACCGATGATCTCCAGTGCGCTTTGCCTGAGGACATCTCCCCCGGTAATGAATGAAGGTAGCTCTGGATGCCAGCCGTCAAAGTTAAAGAGAACGAACCCTTCGACGTAGCTCTGCGTCGTTTCAAGCGCTCCTGCGAAAAAGCCGGTGTTCTGGCTGAAGTTCGTAGCCGCGAATTTTACGAGAAGCCAACTTCCGAGCGTAAGCGCAAGGCAGCTGCTGCTGTTAAGCGTCACGCCAAGAAAGTTCAGCGCGAACAGCGCCGCGCCGTTCGTCTGTACTAATACACAGACGTTCGCTGCAAGCTTCTGCCAAGCCCGGCCCTCAGCCGGGCTAATGGCATTTGCGGATATCGCTTGATGCTTCACTGTCGAAGCCGCTGATGCGGCCCAGACAAACCCGCTTCACCACGTCAGAACTGGCTTATAGCCAGCGGTGCACGTCTTTACTGACGAGCCTTCCAAGGCTACTGGCGAGCACACCCTTTCCAGCTTGCGGGCAATTCCGTGGTCACCTTGACCTCTAGCGGGCCCGACAGCGACATTGTACAAATCGAAACCTGGAAGACCGCGCTATTCAAGGTCCGCCAGTTTCGACAGATACACTTCCCGACGATGATTGAGCAGACGACGAACGGTCGCGCAGTGAACTGACCTGCATGCCTACGTCGACAGGCCCTTTCGGGATTTTCTAGCAGCGCAGCGACGACGAGAACGCCATGGCCGGGCTGATACCCCAGAGCTTCATTGACGACCTGCTGAACCGTACCGACATCGTCGATGTGGTCAGTTCGCGCGTGCAAATGAAAAAGGCCGGCAAGAACTACACCGCCTGCTGCCCGTTCCACAAGGAAAAGACCCCGTCCTTCAGCGTCAGTCCGGACAAGCAGTTCTACTACTGCTTCGGCTGCGGCGCCGGGGGTAACGCCCTCGGCTTCATCATGGACCACGACAACCTGGACTTTCCCCAGGCCGTCGAGGAACTGGCGAAAGCCGCCGGCATGGAAATCCCCCGCGAGGAAAGAGACAACGGCCGCGGACGCAAACCCCGCCAGCCGACCGACTCGCCGCTCTATCCGCTGCTGACCGCTGCTGCCGACTTCTACCGCCAGGCGCTCAAGAGCCACCCGGCGCGCAAGGCCGCCGTGGATTACCTCAAGGGCCGCGGCCTGACCGGCGAGATCGCCCGCGACTTCGGCCTGGGCTTTGCCCCACCCGGTTGGGACAACCTGTTCAAGCACCTGTCCAGCGACACGCTGCAACAGAAAGCCATGATCGACGCCGGCCTGCTGATCGAGAACGCCGAAACCGGCAAGCGCTACGACCGCTTCCGCGATCGCGTGATGTTCCCCATCCGCGACACCCGCGGACGCATCATCGCCTTCGGTGGCCGGGTACTCGGCGACGACAAGCCCAAATACCTGAACTCCCCGGAAACCCCGGTGTTCCACAAGGGCCAGGAACTCTACGGCCTGTTCGAGGCGCGCAAGAACAACCGCAATCTCGACGAGATCATCGTCGTCGAGGGCTACATGGACGTCATCGCCCTGGCCCAGCAAGGCCTGCGCAACGCCGTGGCGACCCTGGGCACCGCGACCAGCGAAGAACACATGAAACGCCTGTTCCGAGTGGTGCCCAACGTGCTGTTCTGCTTCGACGGCGACCAGGCCGGCCGCAACGCCGCCTGGCGCGCACTGGAAGCGACCCTGAGCAGCCTGCAGGACGGCCGCCGCGCGCGCTTCCTGTTCCTGCCGGAAGGCGAAGACCCCGATACCCTGATCCGCGCCGAGGGCACCGACGCCTTCCGCGCCCGGATCAACCAGCACGCCCAGCCGCTGGCCGACTATTTCTTCCAGCAATTGACGGAAGAAGCCGACCCGCGCTCGCTGGAGGGCAAGGCCCACATGGCCACCCTCGCCGCACCGCTGATCGACAAGGTGCCCGGTGCCAACCTGCGCATCCTGATGCGCCAGCGGCTGACGGAAATCACCGGCCTGAGCAACGAAACGGTCAACCAGTTGGCCCAGAGCGCTCCTGCGGAGATACCGCCGAGCTACGACCAGGGCATCGACTACGGCTTCACCCCGGACTACGCGGATCATTCGGACTACTCGGACTACCACCAGCAGCAGGAGGCCTACGCCCCCCAGCAGCAGGAATGGACACCGAAAAAATCCGGTGGCGGCGGCAAGAAATGGGACAAGAAGCCATGGGACAAGAACGGCAAGCGCGGCGGCGATCGCGAACAGCCACGTGCCCCGCGAGTGCCGGCGCCCGTCGAACCCCCCATACAATCGGCGGTGCGCACGCTCATCCATCACCCGCAACTGGCCGGCAAGGTCGAGACCGCCGGTCACTTCGCGGATGAGGACAACAGCACGACCCAACTGCTGGTGGCCCTGCTTGAAGCCGTACAGAAGAATCCTAAGCTAAGCTCAATTCAGATGCTTTCCCGTTGGCACGGTACCGAACAGGGCCGGTTGCTGACCCGCCTGGCGGAAAAGGAGTGGCTGATCGACGGAGAAAACCTTGAACAACAGTTTTTCGACACCATAACTAGCTTGTCAGCCCGCCAGCGCGAGCGAAAGCTGGAAACACTTCTCAGGAAATCGCGCCAGAGCGACTTGAGCAGCGAGGAAAAATCCCTGCTGCTCGAATTGCTCAAACGCGATGTTCCTGCATCAAACCCGACCTCAACTGGCGCGTGAGGTCATAGCTCAGGTATAATCCTCGGCTTGTTTTTTGCCCGCCAAGACCTTCAGTGGATAGGGTGTTATGTCCGGAAAAGCGCAACAGCAGTCTCGCCTCAAAGAGTTGATCAGCCGTGGTCGTGAGCAGGGTTACCTGACTTACGCGGAGGTCAACGACCACCTGCCGGAGGATATTTCAGATCCGGAACAGGTGGAAGACATCATCCGCATGATCAACGACATGGGGATCAACGTATTCGAGAGTGCTCCGGATGCGGATGCCCTTTTGTTGGCCGAAGCCGATACAGACGAAGCCGCTGCCGAAGAAGCAGCGGCGGCGCTGGCGGCCGTGGAAACCGACATCGGTCGCACTACCGACCCGGTGCGCATGTACATGCGCGAAATGGGCACGGTAGAGCTGCTCACACGTGAAGGCGAAATCGAAATCGCCAAGCGTATCGAGGAAGGCATCCGTGAAGTGATGGGCGCAATCGCGCACTTCCCTGGCACGGTTGACTACATCCTCGACGAATACAATCGCGTCACCAGCGAAGGTGGCCGCCTGTCCGACGTTCTCAGTGGCTACATCGACCCGGACGACGGCATCGCGCCGCCTGCCGCCGAGGTTCCACCACCGGTCGATGCCAAGTCCGGCAAGGAGAACGAAAACGACGACGATGACGAAGAATCCGAAGGCGGTGACGACGAGGAAGAGGCCGAAAGCGGTCCGGATCCAGTCGTTGCAGCCCAACGTTTCGGTGCCGTCGCCGATCAGCTGGAAGTCACTCGCAAGGCCCTGAAAAAGCACGGTCGCAGCAACAAGGCGGCCATTGCCGAACTGCTGCTCCTGGCCGAGCTGTTCATGCCGATCAAGCTGGTTCCCAAGCAGTTCGAAGTCCTGGTCGAGCGTGTTCGCAGTGCCCTGGATCGTCTGCGCCAGCAAGAACGCGCCATCATGCAGCTGTGTGTGCGTGATGCCCGCATGCCGCGTGCCGATTTCCTGCGCCAGTTCCCGGGCAACGAAATCGATGAAAGCTGGACCGACGCCCTGGCCAAGGGCAAGAGCAAGTACGCCGAGGCCATCGGCCGCCTGCAGCCGGACATTATCCGTTGCCAGCAGAAGTTGACTGCACTCGAGGCCGAAACCGGCCTGACGATCGCCGAGATCAAGGAAATCAACCGTCGCATGTCGATCGGCGAGGCCAAGGCCCGCCGCGCGAAGAAAGAGATGGTTGAGGCCAACCTGCGTCTGGTGATCTCCATTGCCAAGAAGTACACCAACCGCGGCCTGCAGTTCCTCGACCTGATCCAGGAAGGCAACATCGGCCTGATGAAGGCGGTGGACAAGTTCGAATACCGTCGCGGCTACAAGTTCTCGACCTATGCCACCTGGTGGATCCGTCAGGCGATCACTCGCTCGATCGCCGACCAGGCCCGCACCATCCGTATTCCGGTGCACATGATCGAGACGATCAACAAGCTCAACCGTATTTCCCGGCAGATGCTGCAGGAAATGGGTCGCGAACCGACGCCGGAAGAGCTGGGCGAACGCATGGAAATGCCTGAGGACAAGATCCGCAAGGTATTGAAGATCGCCAAGGAGCCGATCTCCATGGAGACCCCGATCGGTGATGACGAAGACTCCCATCTGGGCGACTTCATCGAAGATTCGACCATGCAGTCGCCAATCGATGTCGCCACCGTTGAGAGCCTCAAGGAAGCCACCCGCGAAGTGCTGTCCGGCCTCACTGCCCGTGAAGCCAAGGTACTGCGGATGCGTTTCGGCATCGACATGAATACCGACCACACCCTCGAGGAAGTCGGCAAGCAGTTCGATGTAACCCGTGAGCGGATTCGCCAGATCGAAGCCAAGGCGCTGCGCAAGCTGCGTCACCCGACGCGAAGCGAACATCTGCGTTCGTTCCTCGACGAGTGATAAACACAACCCCCGGCCTGCCGGGGGTTTTGCTTTTCAGGGGGGCACAAAAGCCTCCTCCCTCCCCCACAGCCCGTCTACACTCGAATCAATCCCCGTGCCATAACGAGACCGTTATGCCCAGACTGCCAGCCCTGCTACTGCTGTCGCTGCTCACCTGGACCGCAACGGCTGGCGCGTTGAGTCTCACCGAAGAGGAACGTAGCTGGCTTGCAGCCCACCCGGACCTGCGCCTGGGCATTGATTCTTCCTGGCCGCCATTCGAGTTTCGCGACGAAGACGGACGCCACCACGGACTGTCTGCCGACTACATTGCCCTGGTGGAAAAACGCCTGGGCATCCAGCTTACCCCCGCCGAGCCCATGAGCTGGAGCACTGTGCTGCAACAGGCACGCAACAATCAGCTCGACCTGTTACCCGGCGTCATGTCCACCCCCGAGCGCCAGGCCTACCTGGCATTCACCCGCCCTTACCTGGACTTCCCGATCGTCATCCTCGCCCATGAGGGAGGTGCCAAGCCGCGTAACCTGCGCGAGCTGTATGGCCTGAAAGTCGCCGTAACCGAAAACTATGCCCCTCACGAGTTGCTGCGCACCCACCATCCCGACCTGAACCTGGTTGCCCTGCCCAACGTCAGTTCGACCCTTCAGGCCCTGGCCACCGACGAGGTCGATGCGGTGGTCGGCGACCTCGCCTCCACCGTCTGGAGCCAGCGCGAACTCAAGCTCGACGGTCTGTATGTCAGCGGCGAAACGCCCTACCGCTACCAACTGGCAATGGGGGTGCCGCAGGGCCAGAAAATCCTGGCGGGGATCATCGACAAGGTCATGGCCGACATGAGCCCTGCGGAAATCGATGCCATCCAGAAGCACTGGGTTGGCAACGTATTGGCTACCCCCTCCGACTGGGCCGATATCCTGCTCTACGGCCTGCCGGGCGTCCTGCTGCTGGTCACCGTGCTGGCCGTGGTGATCCGCATCAATCGGCGCCTGAGTTCGGAAATTTCCAGGCGGGTAGCCCTCGAGCAGGAACTGCGCAGCAGCGAGTACCACTACCGTGGCCTGGTGGAGAGCCTCTCGGCGATTGCCTGGGAAGCGCGAATGAGCGACTACAGCTACACCTACGTATCGCCCCACGCCGAAGCCCTGCTCGGTTATCCAATGGCGCACTGGCTAGTGCCGGGCTTCTGGCGCAGCATCACCCATCCCGCCGACCTGACCCGTGCCCACGCCTTCTTCGACCATGAGGTGCTGGCCGGTCGTGACCACAGCCTCGACTACCGGGTCATCGCCGCCGACGGCCGAACCCTTTGGGTCCGCGATATCGTCAGCCTGATCGAACAGGGCGATGAACTGCTCATCCGCGGCCTGATGATCGACATCAGCGAAACCAAACACACCGAAGAGGCGCTGCGTCTGTCGGAACAGAAATTCGCCTCGGTTTTCCAGCAATGCCCGGACATCCTGGTGATCGCCCGGCTTTGCGATGGCTGCCTGCTGGAAGTCAATGAAGCGTTCGAGGCACAGATCGGCCTGAACGCTACACAGGTCGTCGGTCGGACAGCCACCGAGCTCAATATCTGGGGCATCGAAGGGGTTGGGCCGGGCCTCCTGCAGCGCTTGCAAGGTGGCAACATCCGCAACCTGGAAATGCTGTTCCGCCGCAGCAACGGACAACTGTTCACCGGGCTGATTTCCGCTGAAGTGTTCGAACTCGACACCACCCCTGCACTCGTGGTCGTGGTGCGTGACATCAACCGGCTCAAGGAAACCCAACAGCAACTGCAGACCTCCGAGGAAAAGTTCGCCAAGGCCTTCCATGCCTCACCGGACGGCATGCTCCTGAGTCGCCAGCGCGACGGCCTGCTGATGGAGGTCAACGATGGATTCAGCCGCCTGACCGGCTACAACAGCGCCAGTTCGCTGGATCACACGGCCCTGGACCTGGGCCTGTGGGTCAACCTCAACGAACGCAAGCACATGCTCGAAGTGCTGCAGCGCGACGGCTTCGTCCGCGACTTCACCTGCCATATCCGCCGCAGCGATGGACAGGTGCGTCTCTGCGAAGTCTCCAGCCGGCCACTGCTCATCGGCGGTGAGGATTGCATGCTGACCATCGCCCGAGATATCACCGAACGCCACCTGATGCAGGAAAAGCTGCAACAGGCCGCCACGGTCTTCGAAAGCACCGCCGAGGGGGTGCTGATCACCGATACCCAGCAACACATCAGCGCGGTCAACCGAGCCTTCACCGAAATCACCGGCTACAGCGAAACCGAGGCCTTGGGCAACACGCCGCGCCTGCTTGCTTCAGGCCAGCATGACAGCGCCTTCTACGTTGCCATGTGGCACCAGTTGAGCGCCGACGGCCACTGGCAGGGCGAAATCTACAACCGGCGCAAGAACGGCGAGCTCTATCCCAGTTGGCTGACCATCAGCGCCGTGCGCAACCGCGACAGGATCATCACCCATTTCGTCGCCGTGTTCGCCGACATCTCCAGCCTCAAGCATGCCCAGGCCCGACTCGACTACCAGGCCCACCACGACCCATTGACCGGCCTGCCCAACCGTACCCTGTTCGAAAGCCGGCTACAGGCAGCGCTGAACAACCAACAGCAGAATGGCGGCCAGGGCGCGGTGCTGTTCCTGGACCTGGACCGTTTCAAGCATATCAACGACAGCCTTGGTCATCCGGTGGGCGACCTGCTGCTCAAGGGCATTGCCCAGCGCCTGAAGGAACAGTTGCGGGATATCGACACCGTGGCCCGGCTGGGTGGCGACGAATTCATCATCCTATTGCCAGGCCTGCATCAACCCAGTGATGCCGAACACCTGGCCAACAAGCTGCTGGACTGTTTCGGTGCTCCGTTCCAGGCCGGCGAACACGAGTTCTTCATCAGCGCCAGCATCGGCACCAGCCTCTACCCCAGGGATGGCAACGACGTCGCCACCCTGGTCAAGAACGCCGATGCGGCGATGTACCGCTCCAAGGCCAAGGGCCGCAACCGGGTCGAAAGCTATACTCGGGACCTCACCGCCCAGGCCAGCGAACGGGTAGCGCTGGAGCACGAACTGCGCCGCGCCATAGAACGCCAGGAGCTGCAGCTCTACTACCAGCCCAAGATCAGCCTCGAGACCGGCAACCTGCTGGGCGCCGAGGCACTGATCCGCTGGCGCAATCCAACCTTCGGCGACGTCCCCCCCGAACACTTCATCCCGCTGGCGGAAGACAACGGCATGATCCTGCAACTCGGCGACTGGGTCCTGGAGCGCGCCTGCCGCCAGATGCAACGCTGGACCGCCCGTTACGGCGACTTCGGCGCGCTGTCGGTCAACCTCGCCGGCGCACAACTGCGCCAGCCGAACCTGCTGGCGCGTATCGAACAACTGTTGAAAGACAACCATCTGCGCCCGGAACGCCTGCAACTGGAAATCACCGAAAATTTCATCATGAGCCAGACCGAAGAAGCCCTGGAGGTGCTGCACCAACTCAAGCGCCTGGGTGTGCAGTTGGCCATCGACGACTTCGGTACCGGTTATTCATCGTTGAGCTACCTCAAGCGCCTGCCGCTGGATGTACTCAAGATCGACCAGTCGTTTGTCCGCGGCCTGCCGGATGACCCCCACGACGCCGCCATCGTCCGCGCCATCATCGCCCTGGGCCGCAGCATGCAATTCACGGTGATCGCCGAGGGCGTGGAGAACCTGGCGCAACAGGAATTCCTTGCTGCCGAAGGCTGCGAACAGATCCAGGGCTACATCGTCAGCCTGCCGCTGTCGGCCGACGAATTTGCCGCCACCTTTCTTCACATGACGCTTTCGGAGTTTTCGGATAGCACAGGAGAGAAACCGTCGTTATAATTCGCGGCCAACTGAGGGCCTATAGCTCAGTCGGTTAGAGCAGAGGACTCATAATCCTTTGGTCCACGGTTCGAGTCCGTGTGGGCCCACCACCTTTGAAAGCCGCGCATTGCGCGGCTTTTGCATTTCTGGCTCCGGTGAACCGCCGTTCAGGAAGCTGGAAGCCACCACTCCCTGCCTTGTAGTCGAGGCCGCATGAGTTCGGCGTTTTCGTAACTGGACGATAAACCGTATAGCTCCCACAATCGGCTCAATCCGTGAGCCGAATAGACAATTTATTCGGCTCACACCCAACTGGAGCCCCATCTTGCACGACAGCCGCAGCATCGCCCTCGACGACATCGATCGCCAACTGATCGCCGCCTTGCAGATCAATGCCCGTGAAAGCGTGGCGCTGCTTGCTCGGAACCTGGGCATTGCCCGCACGACAGTGACCTCGCGCCTGGCGCGCCTGGAGAAGGCCAAGGTGATCACCGGCTACGGCGTACGCCTGGGTCAGCGGGTGGTCGATGGCGGATTGCAGGCTTACGTCGGGATCACGGTACAACCACGCTCCGGCAAGGATGTGGTGCGCAAGCTCAGTGCCATGGCACAGATCCAGCAGCTCTGCGCGGTGAGTGGCGAATTCGACTACGTGGCATGGCTGCGTAGTGACTCACCGGAACAGTTGGATCAGTTGCTCGACCAGATTGGCAGTGTCGAAGGCGTGGAGAAAACCACGACCTCGATCATTCTCAGTAGCAAGGTGGATCGCGGGCAGCCGGTTTAGCAAGAGGCCGGAACAGTCTGAAAGATTTCTGGGCCCCTTCGCGGCGGTCCGACACCTCGGTAAATCCGGCTCCCAGTAAGGTGTCGCGGTGACACCCAGTCCCGTGAGCGCCGGAAAACTGTGGGAGCCGGATTTATCCGCGAAAGAGCCAGCCCGATCACTACAAAATGCACATAAGACTCGTCATAAAGCATCACAACTCAACGAATCGACGATACTTTGCGTCTTATTTACGTACTCCGCGCTCCCTACAATGGCGTCAGTCTTTTCCTATCTATACTCCAGCCGGGTAACGCTCCCGCTGCGAGTCGCCAGCAAGGTCCGCCATGAACAAGAAGAACCGCCACCCAGCCGACGGTAAAAAACCGGTCACCATTTTCGGCCCGGACTTTCCTTTCGCCTTCGATGACTGGATCGAGCACCCAGCCGGCCTGGGCAGCATTCCCGTGGAAAACCATGGCGCCGAAGTCGCCATCGTCGGCGCCGGTATCGCGGGCCTGGTGGCCGCCTACGAATTGATGAAGCTGGGCCTCAAGCCAGTGGTATACGAAGCCTCGAAGATGGGCGGGCGCCTGCGCTCCCAGGAGTTCGAAGGCGCCAAGGGCATCATCGCCGAGCTGGGCGGGATGCGCTTTCCGGTGTCGTCCACCGCGTTCTATCACTATGTCGACAAGCTCGGCCTGGAAACCAAGCCTTTCCCCAACCCGCTGACCCCGGCCTCCGGCAGCACGGTGATCGACCTCGAAGGGCAAACCCACTACGCGGAAAAACTCGCCGACCTGCCGGCGTTGTTCCAGGAAGTCGCCGACGCCTGGGCCGATGCCCTGGAAGACGGCTCACGCTTCGGGGATATCCAGCAGGCTATCCGCGACCGCGATGTGCCGCGCCTGAAGGAGTTGTGGAACACCCTGGTGCCGCTGTGGGACGACCGCACCTTCTATGACTTCGTCGCCACCTCGAAGGCCTTCGCCAAGTTGTCGTTCCATCACCGTGAAGTGTTCGGCCAGGTCGGTTTCGGTACCGGCGGCTGGGACTCGGACTTCCCCAACTCGATGCTGGAAATCTTCCGCGTGGTCATGACCAACTGCGACGATCACCAGCACCTGGTGGTCGGTGGCGTCGAGCAGGTACCACTGGGTATCTGGCGACATGTGCCGGAGCGCTGCGCCCATTGGCCGGCCGGCACCAGTCTCAGCTCGCTGCAACACGGCGCACCGCGGACCGGCGTGAAACGCATCGCCCGCGCCGCCGACGGCCGCTTCGCCGTGACCGACAACTGGGGCGACACCCGTCACTACGCCGCCGTACTGACCACCTGCCAGAGCTGGCTGCTGACCACCCAGATCGAGTGCGAGGAATCGCTGTTCTCACAGAAGATGTGGATGGCGCTGGACCGCACGCGCTACATGCAGTCGTCGAAAACCTTCGTCATGGTCGACCGGCCATTCTGGAAGGACAAGGACCCGCAAACCGGTCGCGACCTGATGAGCATGACCCTGACCGATCGCCTCACTCGGGGCACCTACCTGTTCGACAATGGCGACGACAAGCCGGGCGTGATCTGCCTGTCCTACTCGTGGATGAGCGATGCGCTGAAAATGCTGCCGCAGCCCATCGACAAGCGGGTCAAGCTGGCCCTGGATGCACTGAAGAAGATCTACCCGAAAGTAGATATCGCCGCACGCATCATCGGCGACCCGATCACCGTGTCATGGGAAGCCGACCCGCATTTCCTCGGTGCCTTCAAGGGCGCATTGCCCGGCCATTACCGCTACAACCAGCGGATGTACGCGCACTTCATGCAGGCCGACATGCCGGCCGAACAGCGTGGCATCTTCATCGCCGGTGATGATGTGTCCTGGACCCCGGCCTGGGTCGAGGGTGCGGTCCAGACCTCGCTCAACGCGGTGTGGGGCATCATGAATCACTTCGGTGGCCGCACCCACGCCGAGAACCCTGGCCCAGGTGATGTGTTCGCCGACATCGGCCCGATCGCCCTGGCCGATTGAATGGAGTCGATGCCATGCGCGTAGCGCTCTACCAATGCCCACCGCTGCCCCTTGATGTGGCGGGCAACCTGCAACGATTGCAGCAACTGCTGGGCGAAGCCCATGGTGCCGATGTGCTGGTGCTGCCGGAGATGTTCCTGACCGGCTACAACATCGGCCCCGAGGCCGTCGCGGCGCTGGCACAACCCTACGACGGCGCGGCGGCGCAACACATCGCCGCGCTGGCCAGGGCGGCGAATGTCGCCATCGCCTACGGTTATCCGGAACGCACGGAAGACGGCAATATCTACAACGCAGTGCAATTGATCGATGCCCAGGGAAACAGCCTGTGCAACTACCGCAAGACCCATCTGTTCGGCGACCTCGATCACTCGATGTTCAGTGCCGGGCCGGACGAGTTCCCGGTGGTCGAACTCAATGGCTGGAAACTCGGGCTGCTGATCTGCTACGACGTGGAGTTCCCGGAAAACACCCGGCGCCTGGCCCTGGCCGGCGCCGAACTTATCCTGGTGCCTACCGCCAACATGGTGCCGTTCGACTTCGTCGCCGACGTAACCATCCGCGCCCGCGCCTTCGAAAACCAGTGCTACGTGGCCTATGCCAACTACTGCGGCCACGAGGACGACATCCACTACTGCGGCCAGAGCAGCATCGCCGCACCGGACGGCAGCCGGATCGCCCACGCCGGACTTGATGAAGCGTTGATCATGGGCACCCTGGATCGTGCCGCGATGCAGCAATCGCGGGCCAGCAACCGCTACCTGCTGGACCGCCGCCCCGCGCTCTACGGCCACCTCGGCCGGGACTGAACCGGCGTTATCCGCTAGCATGGGCGCTTCTCTGAAACGGAAGTGCCCATGTCTGCGCCCACCACCCAAGCCCCCGAACGCGCCCTCCTGGCCAATGGCCTGCGGGTCTCGCTGCGCCATGCGCCACAACTGAAACGGTGCGCGGCGAGCTTGCGGGTTGCGGCGGGCAGTCATGACGGGCCGGCGCAATGGCCAGGCCTGGCACACTTTCTCGAACACCTGTTGTTCCTCGGCACCGAGCGCTTTGCCGCCACTGACGGGCTGATGGCCTACGTCCAGCACCACGGTGGCCAAGTGAATGCCCAAACCCGTGAGCGCAGCACCGAGTTCTTTTTCGAACTGCCGCCCCAGGCCTTCGCCGGCGGGCTTGAGCGCCTGTGCGACATGCTTGGCCGGGCACGCCTGGCACCGGATGAACAACTGCGCGAACGTGAAGTACTGGAGGCGGAGTTCATCGCCTGGTCGCGAGACACGGTGGCCCAACGGCAATTCCAGCTTTACGCCGGATTATCCGAGCGTCATCCGCTGCGTGGCGTGCATGCCGGCAATCGCGCCAGCCTGCAGGTCGAAGACCCGGCCTTCCAACAGGCGCTGCTCAGCTTTTACCAAGGCTTCTACCAGACCGGGCAAATGACTCTGGGCCTGGTCGGACCGCAGTCGCTGGATGAACTGAAGTCCCTGGCGCAAACCCTGACCGCCAGCCTTCGCCCAGGCCAGGCGATCGAGCAGAAAGCGCCGCCGGCACTGTTCGAAAATGGCAGCCGAAGTTATCAACAGGCCAACGAACAACAGCTCGACCTGCTCCTGGGCTGGGAAGATCTGCCCGAGGGCGCCTGGCAGGCCGTGGACTTTCTCTGCACCTGGCTCAACGACAGCCAGCCCGGCGGGCTCTCGGCGGCGTTGCGCGAGCGCCTGTGGATAAATTCGCTGAAGGCCACGCCGCTCTATCAGTTCGCCGGCCAAGCGCTCGTACGGATCGAAGTCGAACTGACACCTGAGGGTGCCGGCCAGAGCGCCGCAATCCAGGGCCTGCTGGACGAATGGCTGGCCTTC
This sequence comes from Pseudomonas sp. UTLPPB19802, assembly GCF_059730225.1. Lineage (NCBI taxonomy): Bacteria > Pseudomonadati > Pseudomonadota > Gammaproteobacteria > Pseudomonadales > Pseudomonadaceae > Pseudomonas > Pseudomonas sp. UTLPPB19802. Next base: position 1,419,557 of record NZ_AP048545.1, on the reverse strand, counting down.
TTCGCCAGCCACGCCGACTGGCCCGGGCTGCGCCGGGAATACCGCCTGTTGCAGAACCGCAAGATCCGCAGCAGCACGGCCCTGGAACAGGCACGACGAGACGCTGGCGACGCCGCCTCGGAGTTCTCGGAGACCGCCCTGTACGCCCTCAAGGCCATGCTGGGCCGGAACAGGATCGCCTCTGTGGATAACTCGACGATGGCCTGGCGACTGCCTCCAGCCAACCCCTTCCTGCGTTCCAGCGCGCCAGCCGAACATCCGGGCCTGATCCGCGGGCAGACCAGCGCCCACCGCGGTCTGCGCACTTTCGCCCAGGATCGCCTGCACAAACGCCGCGACTCGTCTGCCATCACCCACATAGAGCTGCCGGCGAACGACAGCGGCGAGGCATCCGTCTACCTGCGCTGGCAACTGGATACCCCGAGCGATACCACAACCCTGCATGCACGGCTGGACCAGAGCCTGCACAACCTGCGAGCCCAGGCGCGGCAGGCCGGCGTCGAAATGTCCTTCACGGTCCAGGCCGATGCCTGGCAACTCCAGCTCAGCGGTTGGCGCGAACCCATTCCGGCAATTCTCGAACAGGCCCTGCGCGGCCTGGTAAACCCCGCCGAGACGATCTGGCAGGCGCCAATCGAACAACCCAAGCCACTGATCCCCATCCGCGAACTGATCAGGCAGTTGTCCGAGCAGGCACAGCCCGCCATTGAGTCCACATGGGATACCGAACGACTGGGCGCACTCTGGGCCAACGCCAAATGGCAGGGACTGGCCATCGGTTTCCCCGCCGCCCAACCGGCCCTCAACAATGCCTTGAGCCGCGCCCCCGGCATCCCGACACGGCAAGTGCCTCCACGGCACGTGGTGCCGGGTGAAAAGCGCTGGCAAACCGTGCCCTGCGCAAGCGGCGAACAGGCCTTGCTGCTGTTCTGCCCTGTCGCCAGCGATAGCATCGTCGACGATGCCTGCTGGCGCGCACTCGGCCAATTGATCCAGGCGCCGTTCTACCAGCGTCTTCGGGTCGAACTGCAATTGGGCTACGCGGTGTTCAGCAACGTCCGTCAGATCCAGGGGCGCACCAGTCTGCTGCTCGGCGTGCAGTCTCCCAACACATCGCTGGCCGACCTGCTCGGACACTTCGAAGATTTCCTGGCAAGCCTTGCCGAACGGGTCGACAACCTCGACGACAGTGCCTGGCACGCCCAGCTTGAAGCGCTGGCCGCGCAGTTCAACCTGGCTGATCTGCCCCTGGGGCAGGCCGCCGAGCTGCTCTGGCAGGCGCATCTGGCCAACCACTCGTCGGATTATCTCGAATGCCTCGCTTCGGCGATTCGCAGCCTGGAACGCGAGCGGCTGCAAACCGCCGCCAAACAACTCAACCAGGCCACCGGCGGCTGGCTGTGCCTGGCCAACGGCCCAGCGCCGCGGCCCGGTTGGCCGGCGGCGAGCGGATCATTACCCGGCCTGCAATGAGCTTTCTCCAAGAAAACGGTCTACTTACCCGGTAAGATTCAGTAACATTAGCTTGCTAAGCATTTGAACATCTCCTCGCGGAGGTGGACTATATGTAGAGACACCCATCCACCCAACCGAAGGAGTCACTCATGGCCTGGACCAAACCCGCCTACACCGACCTGCGCATCGGCTTCGAAGTCACCATGTACTTCGCCAACCGTTGATCCGTTGGTATGCAGCGCAACGCCTCGGTTCGCCGGGGCGTTTTCATTTTCAGTCCCTGAGTGAGTAACAGCGTCATGTTCGTCCAGATTCTCGGTTCCGCCGCCGGCGGCGGCTTTCCCCAGTGGAACTGCAACTGCGCCAACTGCGCGGGCTTTCGCGATGGCAGCCTGAGGGCCACCGCACGTACCCAATCCTCCATCGCCCTCTCTGATGATGGCGTGAACTGGGTACTGTGCAACGCCTCGCCGGATATCCGCGCCCAACTCCAGGATTTCGCCCCCCTGCAGCCCGGCCGGGCACTGCGGGATACCGGCATCAGCGCGATCATCCTGATGGACAGCCAGATCGACCACACCACCGGCCTGCTCAGCCTGCGCGAGGGCTGCCCGCATCAGGTCTGGTGCACCGACATGGTGAAGGAAGACCTGAGCACCGGCTTCCCCCTGTTCAAGATGCTGACCCACTGGAATGGCGGCCTCGACTGGCAACGCATCGAACTCGAAGGCAACTTCACCATCCCGGCCTGCCCCAACCTGCGTTTCACTCCGCTACCTCTACGCAGCGCCGCCCCGCCCTATTCGCCACACCGCTTCGACCCGCACCCGGGCGACAACATCGGCCTGATCGTCGAGGACCTGCGTACCGGGGGCAAACTGTTCTACGCTCCAGGCCTGGGCAAGGTCGACGAACCGCTGCTGCGGATCATGGCCGAAAGCGACTGCCTGCTGGTCGACGGCACCCTGTGGGATGACGATGAAATGCAGCGCCGCGGCGTCGGCACCCGTACCGGCCGGGAAATGGGCCACCTGGCGCAGAGCGGCCCTGGCGGCATGCTCGACGTGCTGGAGCAACTCCCGGCACAGCGCAAGGTCCTTATCCATATCAACAACACCAACCCGATTCTCGACGAAGACTCGCCGCAGCGCGCCGAACTGCTACGGCGCAATGTCGAGGTTGCCTACGACGGCATGAGCATCGAGCTGTAGGAGCACCACCGCATGAGCGACACCCCGCTGTCCCGCGCCGAGTTCGAACAGGCGCTACGCGCCAAGGGCGCCTATTACCATATTCATCACCCCTACCATGTGGCGATGTATGAAGGCCGCGCCACCCGCGAACAAATCCAGGGCTGGGTCGCCAACCGTTTCTACTACCAGGTCAACATTCCCCTCAAGGACGCGGCGATCCTGGCCAACTGCCCCGACCGGGAAATCCGTCGCGAGTGGATCCAGCGCCTGCTCGACCATGATGGCGCCCCCGGCGAGGATGGCGGCATCGAAGCCTGGCTGCGCCTGGGCCAGGCAGTCGGCCTTGATCCCGAGCAACTGCGTTCCCAGGAACTGGTGCTGCCCGGCGTGCGTTTTGCCGTGGACGCCTATGTCAACTTCGCCCGTCGGGCCAGTTGGCAGGAAGCCGCCAGCAGTTCGCTGACCGAGCTGTTCGCACCACAAATCCACCAGTCGCGCCTGGACAGCTGGCCACAGCACTACCCCTGGATCGATCCCGCCGGCTACGAGTACTTCCGCACCCGTCTGGGCCAGGCCCGGCGCGATGTCGAGCACGGGCTGGAGATCACCCTGCAGCATTACACGACCTATGAAGGGCAGCAACGCATGCTGGAGATCCTACAGTTCAAACTGGACATTCTCTGGAGCATGCTCGATGCCATGAGCATGGCCTACGAGCTGCATCGTCCGCCCTACCACAGCGTGACCGACCAGCGGGTCTGGCACCGAGGAATCGCCCTATGAGCTTCGATCGCGGCATGACCCCCAAATGGCGCCCCGGCTATCGTTTCCAGTACGAACCGGCACAGAAGGGCCATGTACTGCTGTACCCGGAAGGCATGATCAAGCTCAACGAGAGCGCGGCCCTGATTGGAGGGCTGATCGATAGTCAGCGCAATGTGGCGGCAATCATCGCCGAACTGCAAAAGCAGTTCCCCGATGTCCCGGAGCTTGGCGAGGATATCGAGCAGTTCATGGAGGTCGCCCGTGCAGAGCACTGGATCGAACTGGCCTGATTCCAAACTGCCGCCCAAACCGGAAGTCGGCCTGCCACTATGGCTGCTCGCCGAATTGACCTATCGCTGCCCGCTGCAATGCCCGTACTGCTCCAACCCGCTGGACTTCTTCGGACAGGGCCAGGAACTGGACACCGAACAGTGGTTCAAGGTGTTGCGCGAGGCACGGGAAATGGGCGCCGCCCAGTTGGGTTTTTCCGGGGGCGAACCCCTGGTGCGCCAGGACCTCGTCGAGCTGATCGCCGAGGCGCGTCGGCTGGGCTTCTACACCAACCTGATCACTTCCGGCATCGGCCTGACCGAGCAGAAGATCAGCGACTTCCGGCAGGCCGGCCTGGACCATATCCAGATCAGCTTCCAGGCCAGCGACGAGCAGGTGAACAATCTGCTGGCCGGCTCGAAGAAGGCTTTCGCGCAAAAGCTGGAGATGGCCCGGGCCGTGAAAGCCCATGGCTACCCGATGGTGCTGAACTTCGTCACCCATCGGCACAACATCGACCGGATCGACCGCATCATCGAGCTGTGCCTGGCCCTGGAGGCGGACTTCGTCGAACTCGCCACTTGCCAGTTCTACGGCTGGGCACAGCTCAATCGCCAGGGCCTGTTGCCGACCCGCGAGCAACTGCAGCGCGCCGAGCGCATCACCAATGAATACCGTGCCCGGCTGCAGGCTGAAGGCAACCCCTGCAAACTGATTTTCGTCACCCCGGACTACTACGAGGAACGCCCGAAAGCCTGTATGAATGGCTGGGGCAGCCTGTTCCTCACCGTCACCCCGGACGGCACCGCACTACCCTGCCATGGCGCACGGCAACTGCCGGTGCAGTTCCCCAATGTGCGCGATCACAGCCTGCAACACATCTGGTACGACTCGTTCGGTTTCAACCGCTTTCGCGGTTACGAGTGGATGCCCGAACCCTGCCGCTCCTGTGACGAGAAGGAAAAGGATTTCGGCGGCTGTCGCTGCCAAGCCTTCATGCTCACCGGAGACGCCAGCAATGCCGACCCTGTATGCGCCAAGTCCCATCACCACGACGTGATCCTGCAGGCCCGCGAAGAAGCCAACCTGGCTGGCCCGGCCATTGAACAGCTGGTATTTCGCAACGAGCGCAACTCGCGCCTGATCGCCAAGGGCTGAGCACCTCGGCGCGGCTGCGCTCAGGCGAGTATCTGCAGGCCGTGCTTCTGGACGATGCTCAGCAGCTTGAGCGCCATGCCGCTGGGCTGCTTGTCGCCAGCCTCCCACTGCTTGACCGTCGACACGCTGGTGTTCAGGTAACGGGCGAACACCGGCTGGCTGACATGGTTGCGCTCACGCAACGACTTGATCTGCTCGGGCGCGATCTCATCCGGCACCGCTGCCAGGCACGACTCGTCGAACTCACGCATGGTCGCCTTGTTGATCGCGCCGACGGCGCGCAGGGCGCTGGCCGACTCATGGACCGACGCCAAGGCCTCGGATTTATACCGCTTGCTCATACGCTATCTCCACAAACTCTCTCATATCCAGCAGTTGCCGAATCTGCCGGCTGTTCAGGTTCTCATAAGCCTTCGCCAATGCCTTGAAGGCCTGGAGTTCCTGCTGGCTGATATTGCCCTGGTCACTCTTGGCGAACAGAAACTGGAAGACCCAGTAACACCGGCCCCGGGCCAGGACGATGGAACGGTGGCGATTTTCGTTCAGGCGCTTTTTCCACACCCCGCCACCCAGGTTGTCGGCCTGCCCCCTGATCACCGCGCCCATCGCCAGCACCAGTTCGGCGTCGTCGATCTTTGCCTTTTTGGCGCTGGCGGCGAATCCCCTGGTTTTGAAAACCCTGTATCGCATGGAAATCCTTCTCCATAAAACATACCACCAGGTGGTACATAAATTCAATTCCATCACGCCTCTTTCCGCCCAAAGGCAACTGCGCTCGATTCACAGGGAAGACAAGCTGGAACGCCGCCCAGAAAAAAACACCCCGTGCCAAAAGAGTCAGGCACAGGGCGACGCGTTATACCGCGAGACGGTTCGGAAACAGGTTCAGGAAAAGGCAGCGGGCTGGGTCAGACGGCGATACCCTTGCGGCATTGCACCTGGGCGGTACGCACCCGGGAAAAGGCGCGGGCCAGGCGCAGCAGCATTTCGTCGATGGTGCTCTGACTGACGGTCAGGGCCGGGGAAAAGCGCAGGCTGTCGCTGGTGGGCGCATCGAGCAACAGGCCTTCCTGCAGCGCAGCCTTGACCACCGCATCCGCCGAGGCATCGCTCAAGGTCAGGCCCCAGAGCAGTCCTGCACCACGCAAGCCGCCCTGTTCGTAACGCCGCGCCAGCCGATCGAGGCCCTGCCGCAAGTACTCGCCGCGCTCGGCTACTTCGGCGAGAAAACCGTGCTTGAGCAGCGTCTCGAGTACCGCCAGGCCGGCCGCGCTCATCAGCGCATTGCCGTGATGACTGCCGCCGATCTCCCCGGCCTCGAAACAACATGCCGTACCCCGTGCCAGCAGCGCCGACAGCGGTGCACCGCCACCCAGGCCCTTGCCGAGGACGATGATGTCGGCGCGCACCTCATACAGTTGCTCGGCCAGCAGGCTGCCACAGCGACCAATGCCGGTCTGCACCTCGTCGAAGATCAGCAGGATGCCCAACTCCCGACACAACCGCTCAACACCCTGGAGATACTCCCGGGTCGCCGGGGTGACGCCGGCGGCACGCTGGATGGGTTCGAGCATGATCGCCACGGTCTTGGCGTCCACTGCGACATGCAACGCATCAAGGTCGTTGAACGGTACCTGGCTGAAGCCCGGCAACTGGGGCTCGAAACGGTTGCCGAAGCAATCCTGGCCGGACGCCGACATCGCACCAAAGCTGCGACCATGGCAGGCATTGCTCGCGCTGATGATCCGGTAGGCACCGCCGCGATGCAGCTGACCCCACTTGCGCGCCAGCTTGATCGCCGCCTCGCAGGCCTCCGAGCCGCTGTTGAGGAAATGCACCTGGTCGCTGCCAGTGGCGCGACACAGACGGTCGGCCAATTTCGATTGCACCGGGTTATGGAAGCCCGCCCCGACATTGATCAGGCTGTGAGCCTGGTCTGCCAGTGCATGGGCCAGCACACCGGGACTGTGGCCGAGGCTGTTGCTGCCGCCGCCCTGGCTGAAATCCAGGTAGGCCCGCTCTTCGCTGTCCCACACCCAGGAACCCTGGCCGCGGACGAAAACCGGGCTCGGCCGTTCGGTGGCGGGCATCAAGTGCTCGCTGGGCGCCTGCTCGTGCCGGGTGCGGGGTTGATAGTCGGCGGTCAGGTCATCGAGGCTCGGCTGCGGCCGGCGCAGTTTGAACAGATTCATGCGCGCAGACCTTCCAGCGGCAACCCGAGCAGCCGAGCAGACCAGTCCTCGACCCGGCCGCTGCGCAAGCGGCGAATGGCAATGTCGCGCCAGCGCGAGGACAGCGCCGGACAGTCCACCAGTTTCTTCAGCCCGGCATGCTCCAGCGGTTCAACATAGAACGCGTGCAGCGCCCAGGCCACGCTGAGGCCCGGATAGCTGCGCTGGAGCAGTTCGAATGGTTGGTCGGCGCTGACGAAACCGGGCTTGAGCACCCGATAGAACCAGCCGCAGCGCCCGCTGTCCTGGGCCTGCTGTGGCAGTTCGGGCAGGCCCCAGCGGTGGCTCAGGCGATAGCACGGCGAACGGGGCTGGCTGACCTGCAGCAACGCACCGCCCCAGCGAAACAGATCGCCGAGGCACACATGCTCTTCAGTCAGGCCATGGGTCGAGAGGTTCTCGCCAAAGGCCGGTGCTGCCCATTCGAACTGCGGATACCGTTTGCGCCAGTGGTCATAGTGCTCGGCGGGGTAATGATGCAACGCCCGCTCCGGGCCGCTGTGGAAACGCGGATCCCCCTGCTCGTCGCTGCCCAACCCCTGTGGCCACAACCAGAGCCGGCTGGCAACCCGGTGTTTATCCGTATCGCTGACCAGACCCTGCCCAAGATTTTTTGCCTTGCCTATGTAAACACCATCCACGCAAACGGTATTCATCGCACGCTCTGGCCCTGTAAGCCCTTTGAATTGGGGTTAGACTAGGGCCCCGAGGCATTCACGGCCATTTCGTTTTTCGAGCATTTTCGATAAGTATCACTTATGGATTTCAAGCAACTGCGTTATTTCGTCGCGGTGTATGAAGAAGGCCACGTCGGGCGTGCCGCCGAACGGCTATCGATCTCCCAGCCAGCCCTGTCGCAACAGATACGCCACCTGGAACACAACCTCGACGTCAGCCTGTTCGAACGCAGCAGCAAGCGCCTGCTGCCGACCCTGGCCGCGCACACGCTGTACAACCATGCCCTGCCGCTGCTAGACGGCATGCAGCGGGCCCGTGAAGCCCTGCGCAACTTCCAGGGGCAGGCGCTGCGCACACTCGCCATCGGGGTGCTGCAGACCGTGCACACCAGCCTGGTGCCGCAGATGCTCGAACGGGTGCGCAAGGCCCATCCGCACCTGGTGGTGCAGATCTACGAATTGACCGGCCTCGAAATCGAACGACGGCTGCTCAACGGCTCGCTGGATATCGGCATCAGTTATCTGCCACCACGCCAACCGGGACTGCATGGATTACCGCTGTACGAAGACGAGCTGCAACTGGTGATTCCCGCCGAGCATCCGTTGCGCGAATTCAAGAAAGTCTCGCTCGGCCAGGCGGCCGAACTGCCAATGCTGCTGCTCGGCGAAGAGTTCCAGATCCGCCAGATCTGGCAGGCGCAACTGGCCAACCTCGGCCGTCGCCCACAGGTCCAGGCCGAACTGAACAACATGGCGGGGATTCTCGACAGCCTGCCCCATACCCGGTTGGCCACCGTGCTGCCGGGGCGCTCGCGGGACGAACATGATGACCATGACCTGCTGTGGAAGCCGCTCACGGAACCACGGGTGTCGCTACGGGTCGGCCTGGTGTGTCGGGACGTGCAACGCCAGCAGGCATCGCTGGAGCTGCTGCGGGTGCTGCTGGACGATGTGATGAACAGCCCGGTCGCCCACCTGCCGGGAGCTGCGGGGCTCGAAAGCCTGGGCTGAAGAAACTTTTTCGCGGGCAAAAGAAAACCCCGCCGAAGCGGGGCTTTGCAGACTGTTTCCCTGACATCCATTTCGCTCCACCATCCTGGCGGAATCCCTACGTGTCCGTGTTTTGCTTTGAGCTTCCTGCTCGACGTCCTTCATATGTAGATTACCGCTGGATCCAAAACGACGATATGGGCAAACAGCAGCGCGTCATGTAAGCAAATGCTTACATGACGCATTCAGTATCAAAACTGCTCCGCATCGAGCAGGAACAGCGATTCGCTGCCCGCTTTTACCGACGCCGTCAGCGAGTGAATACGCGGCAGCAGGCGTGCGAAATAGAAGCGCGCGGTGCCCAGTTTGCTCGCGTAGAACGTCTCTTCCTGCTCCTTGCCCAAGGCTGCCCTGGCCATCAGCGCCCACATGTAGGCGTATGCGGTGTAGCCGAAGGTGTGCAGGTATTCGACTGATGCCGCACCGATCTCGTCGGGGTTGCTCCTGGAGCGGTCGAGCACCCAATTGGTCAGCTCGTCGAGGTTGTCCACCGCGGCCGCCAGGGGTTTGGTGAACTCGGCCAGGTCGGCGCTCGCGGTGTCGATGAAGTGCCGCACTTCCTCGGCGAACAACCGATAGTAGGCGCCGCCGCTGCCAACGATCTTGCGGCCCACCAGATCCAGCGCCTGGATACCGTTGGTACCTTCGTAGATCTGGGTAATGCGCACGTCACGCACCAGTTGCTCCTGGCCCCACTCACGCACATAACCGTGGCCACCGAAGACCTGCTGGCCGTGAACCGTGGTTTCCAGGCCCAGGTCGGTGAGGAACGCCTTGGCCACCGGCGTCAGCAAGGCCACCAGTTCATCGGCACGCTTGCGGGCCGCAGCGTCCTCGCTGAACTTGGCGGTGTCGAGCTGCATCGCCACATAGGTAGAGAATGCCCGGCCGCCTTCGTTTGCCGCCTTCATGGTCAGCAGCATGCGACGCACGTCCGGATGCACGATGATCGGGTCGGCCGCCTTGTCCTTGGCCTTCGGGCCGGTCGGTGAACGGCTCTGCAGACGGTCACGGGCATATTCGATGGCGTTCTGGTAGGAACGCTCGCCGGAAGCCAGGCCCTGGATACCAACGCCCAGGCGTTCGTAGTTCATCATGGTGAACATCGCCGCCAGCCCCTTGTTCGGCTCGCCCACCAGGTAACCCACGGCCTCGTCGAAGTTCATCACGCAAGTCGCCGACGCCTGGATCCCCATCTTGTGCTCGATCGAACCACAGGTCGCCGGGTTGCGCGCGCCCAGGCTGCCGTCGGCATTGACCAGGAACTTGGGCACCAGGAACAGCGAGATGCCTTTCGGACCGGCCGGTGCATCCGGCAGCTTGGCCAGCACCAGATGGATGATGTTCTCGGTCAGATCGTGCTCGCCACCGGTGATGAAGATCTTGGTGCCGCTGATCTTGTAGGAACCGTCCGCCTGCGGTTCGGCCTTGGTACGGATAATTCCCAGGTCGGTGCCGGCATGGGGTTCGGTCAGGCACATCGAACCGGCCCAGGCACCGGCGTACATGTTCGGCAGGTAGGTTGCCTTGAGCTCTTCGCTGGCGTGGGTGTTGATCGATACGCAGGCACCGGAAGTCAGCATCGGGTACAGGCCAAAGGCGAGGCTGGCCGAGTTGATCATCTCCTCGACCTGGGCCGACACGGCCTTGGGCATGCCCATGCCACCGAACGCCGGGTCGCCGCCGACGCCGACCCAGCCACCCTCGGCATAGGTCTGGTAGGCCTGCGGGAAACCGCTGGGCGTGTTGACTGCGCAATTGTCCCAGCGGCAGCCTTCTTCGTCGCCAATCCGGCTCAGGGGCGCGATGCTCTTGGCAGTCACCTTGCCAGCTTCCTCGAGAATCGCCTCGACGGTTTGTGCGTCGACGGTCTCGGCCAGGGCAGGCAATTGGGCCCAGAGGTTGGCGACCTCGAAGACTTCATTGAGGACGAAGCGCATATCGCGCAGGGGCGCTTTGTAGTCAGCCATGGCAAACCTCGCAGGATCTAGAACGATGTGGTCCGTGCGGGACCGATTTACGAAGGCTTGAGTGTACCTTAACAACTTTTCAGACACATAGGGTCATCACGTGACGTTTTTGTTATCTTTAGTCACGCACCTGCAGACGGATCGTCCCGGTGGATGCCGAGGCCTCTTCGCGGCGGTACGGCGACCCGACTCGCCCGCGAAGAGGTCCATCACGGCAAATCATCAGCTACAGGGCAAACAACTCCGCCGGCAACCGCATCAGACTTTCGCTCCCCGCCTCCACCGCCGCCCGATGACTGGAGGTGCGCGGCAACAACCGCTTGAAGTAGAACTCGCAGGTTGCCAGCTTGCCCTGGCAATAATCCACATCGCCGCTGCCCTCCGCCAGTTGTGCCTGGGCCACCAGCGCCATGCGCAGCCACAGGTAGGCGAGGACGATGTAGCCGCTGTACATCAGGTAATCCACCGCCGCCGCCCCCACTTCATCCGGGTTCTGCATGGCCGCCTTGCCGACCAGCAGCGTCAGGTCGCCCCACTCGCGGTTCAACTGGTCGAGTTGCGCTACGTAGGCGCCAAGCTGCGCATGTCCGGAATGAGCCTCGCAGAACTTGTGCACGATCCGGGTAAAGCCGCGCAACAGCTTGCCCTGGCTGCCGAGTACCTTGCGCCCCAGCAGGTCCAGCGCCTGGATGCCGTTGGTACCCTCGTAGATCGGCGCAATCCGGCAATCACGTACCAGTTGTTCCATGCCCCACTCGCGAATGAAGCCGTGGCCACCAAATACCTGCATGCCGTGGTTGGTCACCTCCAGCCCGGTTTCGGTCATGAACGCCTTGCAGATCGGCGTCAGGAACGCCAGCAGGTCCTCGGCCTCCTGGCGCTGCTCGGGCTGCGCGGCGCGGTGGGCGATATCGAGCCACTGCGCGGTGAAGTAGGTCAGCGCGCGGTTGCCTTCGTTGAACGCCTTCATGGTCAGCAGCATGCGCCGCACATCCGGGTGGACGATGATCGGGTCCGCGGCCTTGTCCGGTGCCTTGGGCCCGGTCAGCGAGCGCATCTGCAAGCGGTCGCTGGCGTAGCGGACCGCGCCCTGGAAACTGGCCTCGCCCAGGCACAGGCCCTGCATTCCGGTCCCCAGGCGAGCATGGTTCATCATGGTGAACATGCAGTTGAGGCCCTTGTTCGCCTCGCCGATCAGGAAACCCTTGGCGGAGTCGAAATTCAGCACGCAGGTGGCCGAGGCCTTGATGCCCATCTTGTGTTCGATGGAGCCACAGTTCACGCCGTTGCGCTCGCCGGCGTCGCCCGCCGCATCGGGCAGGAACTTGGGCACGATGAACAGCGAGATGCCCTTGGTGCCGGCCGGCGCGTCCGGCAACTTGGCCAACACCAGATGAACGATGTTGCGGCTCATGTCGTGCTCGCCGGCGGAAATGAAGATCTTGCTCCCCGACACCGCGTAGCTGCCATCGGCCTGGGGCACGGCGCGGGTCTTGATCAGCCCCAGGTCGGTGCCGCAATGGGCTTCGGTCAGGCACATGGTGCCGGTCCATTCGCCGGCGGTCAGCTTGCCCAGGTAGGCCTGTTTCTGCTGTTCGGTGCCGTGGGCGTGGATCGCCGACATGGCGCCGTGGGTCAGACCGGGGTACATGCCCCAGGACGTGTTGCTGGAACCGATCATCTCGCTGATCACCAGCCCCAGCGACTGCGGCAGGCCCTGGCCGCCATAGGCCGGATCGGCCGCCAGGCCATGCCAGCCGGCTTCGACGTACTGGGCAAAGGCCTGCTTGAAACCCTTGGGCGTGGTCACCACGCCATTGTCGAAATGGCAGCCCTCTTCATCGCCGGAGCGGTTCAGCGGCGCCAGCACCTGTTCGCAGAATTTCGCGCCTTCGTCGAGGATCGCCCCGACCATGTCCGGGCTGGCATCACTGGCACCGAGGCGTTCGTAGTGGGCATGGAAGTCGAAAACATGGTCGAGCAGAAAGCGCATGTCGCGTAGCGGGGCTTTGTAGTCAGGCATGGTCGTTTCTCCGGCAGCAGATGATTCAACCTACTGTCGGCGCCCGCCCCTGGGCAATCACAGTCCAGCCGCTGAATGCTCCACCATCACTCAGCCCACGGCCTCGCCAGTGCGTACCGCGCCACGCTTGGCGGTCTGCCCGGCAGCCATCACGCAGTTACGCCCGGCGCCCTTGGCGGCATAGAGCGCCTGGTCGGCAGACTTGAGTACTTCCTCCGGCGTGCGCTGGTCCGCCTGGCGTTCGGCGACGCCGATACTGATCGTCACCGAGACGCTGGTCGCGCCGCTGCCCGCTCGGCGCTGGCGGCCTTGCTGGTCGTCCTGCGGGCGGCTCTCCGGGTTGCGCAGGTGAATGTTGTAGTTGGCGATGACCTCGCGAATCACCTCCAGGTGCGGCATGCACTCCTCCAGGCTCTTGCCGGCGAACACCACGGCGAACTCCTCGCCACCGTAGCGATAGGCCCGGCCGCCGCCGCTGACTTTCGCCAGCTTGCTCGCGACCAACCGCAAGACCTGGTCCCCTACGTCGTGGCCGTGGGTGTCGTTGAATTTCTTGAAATGGTCGACGTCAGTCATCGCCAGCACATAGTTGCGCCCCAGGCGCTGCATCCGCTCGTTGAGCGCACGACGACCGGGCAAGCCGGTCAGCTCGTCGCGGAACGCCATCTGATAGGCCTCGTGGGCCACCGCCGCAGCGATCATCAACATCACCTGGCTGCACATGATATTCAGGGTGAACGGCAGGATGAAGGTCATCGGCAGCATCCAGAACAACCCCAGCAAGCCGATCAACTGCGCTGCATGCAGCGGTCGCGGGTTACGCCAGTACTGCACCGTCAGCAGCACGAATGCGGCGAGGAACACCGGATAGGACAACTGGATCAGGTTCATCCAGGCGCCGTGCAACGCCGGCCAGCGAATTTCCGCCAACCAGTCGAGCAGGGCCTCCGGGTAACTCTGCTCCAGCCCCAGCGCCACGCTGCCTACCGCCAGCAGTACGGCGAATCGCGCGACCATGTCCTGGAACAGGTGGGTGCGCTCCTGCCAGGCAGCGAAGACGCCAAACAGCAACGGCAACAGCAGGCAGACAAGATGGAAAACCACTGCCGCGTCCTGCCGGACCTTGCCATGGTCGCGGTAGTAATCAGCCTGTGTAGAAAGCAGGAAATAGGCGATATACACCGTGATCATCAGGAACAGTTCGCGCTGGCGCCGATAGACCGCGCAATAGGAACCGCCCAGCAACAGCACCAGGGTCGGCAGAACGTTGAACAGAGAAGTGAAGAAGACGTTGAGGTCCCGGACGTAGGCTGCCGCGAGCCCCGCAAGCAACAACATGAGGGAGGGTAGAAAGTGGCTGGCATGTACAGCAGTAGAACGCGGCAAGGGTAAAGCTCCGACCGGCAGATTCAATAGATGGCATTGTGCCTTTATTTGTGCGAGTAAAGCACAAAGAATGTGACAGAGATCACGAATGCACTCTCTTTAACGGCAGGTATCGGCTTCTTCTTAGCGTTTCAGTCAGGAATTTTCACTTTTGACGCCAATAATTCGGCAATAGGAATCGCGCCCATGAAAAAGCCGCTTCCCCCGAAGGGAAAGCGGCTTTTCGAAGTCACTCCGGCCGGGCTCAGTAGCCCAGGCTGAAGTTCTCTTCTTTCATGTCCATCAGGTTGTTGGCACCCGACAGCATGGTCGCCACATGGGTACGGGTACGCGGCAGGATACGCTGGAAGTAGAAGCGCGCGGTCTGCAGCTTGGCGGTGTAGAACGCTTCGTCGGAGGTACCCTCGGCCAGCTTCTCGGCAGCCAGGCGCGCCATGTCGGCCCAGAAGTAGGCCAGGCAGGCGTAGCCGGAGTACATCAGGTAGTCCACCGAAGCGGCACCGACTTCCTCGCGGTCCTTCATGGCGGCCATGCCGACTTTCATGGTCAGTTCGCCCCACTCCTTGTTCAACGCGGCCAGTGGCGCAACGAACTCGCTGACGGCCTCGTTGCCTTCGTTGGCCTGGCAGAACTTGTGGACGATCTTGGTGAAGCCCTTCAGCGCTTCGCCCTGGGTCATCAGCACCTTGCGACCCAGCAGGTCGAGAGCCTGGATACCGGTGGTGCCTTCGTACAGCATCGAGATACGGCTGTCGCGAACGTTCTGCTCCATGCCCCACTCGGCGATGAAGCCGTGGCCACCATAGATCTGCACGCCGTGGTTGGCGGCCTCGAAGCCGACTTCGGTCATGAACGCCTTGGCGATCGGGGTCATGAACGCCAGCAGTGCGTCAGCCTTCTTCTTCTCCTCCTCGTCCTGGCCGTACTTGACGATGTCCACCTGCTTGGCGGTGAAGTACACCATCGCCCGGTTGCCCTCGGCGAAGGCCTTCATGGTCAGCAGCATGCGACGCACGTCAGGGTGAACGATGATCGGGTCGGCAGCCTTGTCCGGCGCTTTCGGGCCGGTCAGGGAACGCATCTGCAGACGCTCGCGAGCGTACTTCAGGCCACCCTGGAAACCGATCTCGGCGTGGGCCAGGCCTTGCAGCGCGGTACCCAGGCGAGCGGTGTTCATGAAGGTGAACATGCAGTTCAGGCCCTTGTTCGGCGGACCGATCAGGAAGCCGGTGGCGCCGTCGAAGTTCATCACGCAGGTGGCGTTGCCGTGGATGCCCATCTTGTGTTCGATGGAGCCGCAGGACACGGCGTTGCGCTGGCCAACCGAACCGCCGGCGTTAGGCAGGAACTTGGGCACGATGAACAGCGAGATGCCCTTGGTGCCGGCCGGTGCATCCGGCAGGCGTGCCAGAACGATATGGACGATGTTGTCGGCCATGTCGTGTTCACCGGCCGAAATGAAGATCTTGGTCCCGCTGACCTTGTAGGAACCGTCGGCCTGAGGCTCGGCCTTGGTACGCAGCATGCCGAGGTCGGTACCGCAGTGCGGTTCGGTCAGGCACATGGTGCCGGTCCATTCGCCGGAAACCAGCTTGGTCAGGTAGGCCTCCTGCTGTTCAGGGGTACCGTGCTCGGAAATGGTGTTCATCGCGCCATGGGACAGGCCCGGGTACATGCCCCACGACCAGTTGGCTTCGCCGACCATCTCACTGACCGCCAGGCCCAGCGACTCCGGCAGGCCCTGGCCGCCGTGCGCGACATCGTGGGCCAGGCTTGGCCAGCCACCCTCGACGAACTGCTTGTAGGCTTCCTTGAAGCCGCTCGGGGTCTTCACACCCGACTCGCTCCAGGTGCAGCCTTCGGTATCACCAACACGGTTCAGCGGAGCCAGTACCTGTTCACAGAACTTGGCGCCTTCTTCAAGGATGGCGTCGACCATGTCCGGAGTTGCCTCCTGGCAAGCCGGCAGGCTCTGATAGTGCGCTTCGTAGCCAAGCAGTTCGTCACGAACGAAGCGAATATCACGCAAGGGGGCCTTGTAGTCAGGCATAGCGATAAACCTCTGCTGATGAAACCTGGAATAAGCGACCGCGTCGATTTGCCACGCCGGTCAAACAGTTGTTTGAAACATACGTTTTGCGCCCCAGCCTTGTCAAGCATCGTTCATACGCCATTGGTCATGCGACGCACGACACGGGCAGGAAATAGCCTTCCGCCTGGACGCCAGTAACTGACGACAAGGAAAGAATAGTCGAGAGAGAAGGATGATCTATCGGACAGGCGCAATCAGCTACGAGGCTGCAGCTGCATCAGCCATCAGGGGAATCAAGGGGAATCAAGGGGAATGTACCGACACGCGAACCGGCGTGTGGCGAAACGGCAGGAGAGGCGGTTCTACCGGAACCGCCCGAGCGATCAGGCGTAGGTGTCGATCAGCGTACCGAGGGCCTGGTCCGCGGCCTTCTCGACCTTGGCGCCCAGTTCGACCTGGAGCTTGCCCTGGGACAAGTCGACCAGACTGTTCGACAAGTCCTGCTGGCTACGATCCACCGAAAGCAGGCGCTCGACCTGGGAGTCGGAAGACTGGCTCTTCAGCGAACGTTCGACAGTGGTGTTGGCGATCTGGCCGGCAGCCTGATCGACACGGTTCTGCCCGGACTGAATAGTGCTCAGACCGGCATAAAAAGCGGTACTTCCTGAGATTTCCATGGGCGAACTCGACTGTGAAAAACCATTACGGCTTGCATTGAAGCAGAAGACGGGCAAAAACGCCCGTCAAAAACACTAATGGCACAATGCCTAGCAATAGGCAAAAACTAGCGCCAACGCTTGCCATCAATCCAGCAGATCCATGTGCAAGTGCTCTGCCACGGCCTGTGCGGAGGCTGTCTTGAGCTTTGGCACGCGTCCCAGGCAAGGCGCCGGCAAGCGCTCGGCCAACGTCGCGAGGTTCTCTTCCAGACGAGAGGTCTTCGGATCGATGATGTTGGCGACCCAACCGGCCAGTTGCAGCCCGTCGCGGGCAATCGCCTCGGCGGTCAGCAAGGCGTGACTGATACACCCCAGGCGCACGCCCACCACCAAAATCACCGGCAACCCCAGGCCGCAGGCCAGATCCGACAGATTGGCCTGGTCCGCCAACGGCACTCGCCAGCCGCCCGCCCCTTCGATCAGGGTGAAGTCGGCCTGCAAGGCGAGAATTTCACGCATCGGCTCCAGCAGCGATTGCACTGTCAACGCGACACCGGCCTCACGCGCCGCCAGGTGCGGGGCAATGGCCGGCTCGAATGCCAGCGGGTTGACCTGCGCGTAGCTCAGCGGCAGCGAGCATTCGGCCAGCAGCGCCAGCGCATCCGCGTTGCGCAGGCCCTTGGGCGTCACTTCGCAACCGGAAGCCACCGGCTTGCCCGCCGCGGTGCTCAACCCGGCGCTGCGGGCGGCATGCAGCAGGCCGGCAGCGATGGTGGTCTTGCCGACATCGGTGTCGGTCCCGGAAATGAAATAGGCGGCACTCATAGCGGTTTCTCCAGCACGGCATAGACCACTTGGTAGGTCGCTGGTAGACCCTGCGCCTGGCGAAATTGTTCATAGGCGTCGATCAGGCCGAGCAGCCGTGCCCGTCCGGTCAAGCCGCCTGGCCGGCCGGGGTTGAGGTTATGCGCGCCCAGGGCCTTGAGTTCGTGGGTCAGGCTGCGCACGTCCGGGTAGAACAGCACCTGTGGCCGGCTTTCCAGGCTCAGCACGCGCAGGCCGCTGGCCGCGCACAGCCGCTGGTAATCGGCAAACTCGCGGAAGCGATTGACGTGCACCATGCCGTCCACCGCCCGCCAGCTTTCGCGCAGCTCATGCAGGGTGCCGACACACAGGCTGGCGAACGCCATCACGCCACCGGGTCGCAGTACCCGCCGCGCCTCGCCGAGTACGCAAGCGAAATCGGCGCACCACTGCACGGCCAGGCTGGAAAATACCAGGTCGCAACACTGCTCCTGCAACGGCAGGCGCTCGGCATCGCCGGCAATGAAGTGACGCGCGCCACCGAGGGGCCGGGCGTGTTCGAGCATGCCCTGGGCGATATCCAGGGCAATACCCTGTTCTTCACCGAAGCGGGTGCCCAGGGCCCGACTGAAATAGCCGGTGCCACAACCGACATCGAGCCAGCGCGAAGGCTTGCTGCCAGCGGGTAGGCGCCGCAGCAGCTCGTCGCCGACATCCCGCTGCAATTGCGCAACGCTGTCATAACTGGCGGCGGCCCGGGAAAACGACGCCGCGACCTGGCGCTTGTCGGGCAGGCTGCCCGGCAACGGCGGATGGGAAAGATCAGTCATCACCAGACTCGTGCAAAAAGGCCTGGATAGCCCCGGCCAATCCATGGGGGTCCTCCAGAAGAAACGCATGGCCGGCCTGTTCGATCAGGCCGACTTCGACATCCGGCAACAATGCCAGCAGTTCGCCCGCCGCCTCGGCCGGCACCAGGCCGTCGAGCCCGGCGAACAAGTGCAACTGCGGCCCACGATAGGTTTGCAGCGCCTCGCGGGTATCCAGTTGCGCCAACACTTCGAGCCCGCTGAGCAATACCTCCGGGCTGCCGTGAGGGGCGCCGCCCAGCAGAACGCGCGACTGCCCGCGCGGGTCCGCCGAGCCTTGGGCACACAGCAGGCTGAAGCGCTTGAGGGTCGCCTGGGGCTGTTCGCGGCAGCCGCCGAGGAACTGCTCGAAGGTCTCGCGGGCCATGGCGCTGGGCCAGCCATGACCGGCCACGAAACGCGGGTTGCTCGCCAGCGTCAGCAGGCCGCAACAGCGATCACCACGGCGGGCCGCCAGCTCTGAAGCCAGCATGCCGCCGAGCGACCAGCCACCCAGCCAGGTGTTGTCGGGCAGGCTGGCATCCAGTTCTGCGATCCACTCCGCCAACTCGCCGGTAGCGAGGTCCGGCAACGGCTCGATCTCCACCCGCAGGTGTTCGTCCAGTCCGCGCAAGGCCGCCGCCAAGGGTTCCAGCGGCGAAATGCCGAGGCCCCAACCAGGTAACAGAATCAGACGGTCACGCATGAGGTGGCTCCAACGGTTCATGGGGCCCCAGCAACCTGGAACACTCGGCCAACGCTTCTAACAATAGCCGCACCTGCGCCTCGCTGTGGGCCGCGGTCAGCGTGACCCGCAACCGCGCACTGCCGGCCGGGACGGTCGGTGGTCGAATTGCCGTGACCATCAACCCACGCTCGCGCAGCAGTTGCGAGAAGCGCAGCGCCCGCCCGGCATCGCCGATCAGGATCGGCTGGATCGGCGTGAAGCTGTCCATCAACTCCAGGCCGATCTGCCCGGCACCCACGCGGAACTGGCGGATCAGTGCGTTCAGGTGTTCCCGGCGCCAATGCTCGGTGCGCAGCAGCTCCAGGCTTTTCAGCGTGGCGCAGGCCAATGCCGGCGGCTGGCTGGTGGTGTAGATGTAGGGCCGGGCGAACTGCACCAGGCTTTCGATCAGTTCTTCGCTACCGGCAACGAACGCGCCCGCCGTACCGAAGGCCTTGCCCAGGGTGCCGACCAGCACCGGCACGTCTTCCTGGCTCAGGCCGAAATGCTCGACAATACCGCCGCCATGGGCACCGAGCGGGCCGAAACCGTGGGCATCGTCGACCATCAGCCAGGCTCCGCGGGCACGGGCTTCACGGGCCAGGGCCGGCAAGTCGGCGATATCGCCATCCATGCTGAACACCCCGTCAGTGACCACCAGCGTGTTGCCGGTGGCCTTCTCCAGGCGCTTGGCGAGACTGGCCGAGTCGTTGTGCAGATAACGGTTGAAGCGCGCGCCCGACAGCAGCCCCGCATCCAGCAACGAGGCATGGTTGAGGCGGTCTTCCAGCACCGTGTCACCCTGCCCGACCAGCGCCGTGACCGCGCCGAGGTTGGCCATGTAGCCGGTGCTGAACAACAGTACCCGAGGCCGTCCGGTGAGGTCGGCCAAAGCCTCCTCCAGCTCGTGGTGCGGACCGCTGTGGCCAATCACCAGGTGTGACGCGCCACCGCCCACGCCCCAGCGCGCGGCGCCGGCCTGCCAGGCTTCGATGACCTGTGGATGGTTGGCCAGGCCCAGGTAGTCATTGTTACAGAAAGCCAGCAGCGGCTGGCCATCGACCACCACTTCCGGGCCCTGGGGGCTTTCGAGCAATGGCCTGTGGCGGTAGAGGTTTTCGGCACGGCGGGCAGCCAGGCGTGCGGACAAATCGAAGGACATGGGCGCCTCGCAGGGTGCAATCTGAAGAACACCACCGCCCCCTTCTGTAGGAGCCGGGCTTGCCCGCGAAGGCGTCCTCAAGATCGCTAAAAGCTTCGCGGGCAAGCCCGGCTCCTACAGGGGAGGCGGTGGTGCCAGGGAGCTGGCGGTATTTCTGTTGGAATAGCGGTACTCGTCAGACCGCCGCGTTATAGAACTGCTCGCTGCTCTTCTGCTCCACCAGCGCCTGCTCGATCGCCGCCTGATGCACTTCGTCGGCATGCTCCTCGCGGGCTTCCGGCTGGATACCGAGGCGGGCGAACAACTGCATGTCCTTGTCGGCCTGCGGGTTGGCGGTGGTCAGCAACTTGTCGCCGTAGAAGATCGAGTTGGCGCCGGCGAAGAACGCCAGGGCCTGCATCTGCTCGTTCATCGCCTCGCGGCCCGCCGACAGGCGCACGTGGGACTTGGGCATGAGAATCCGCGCCACCGCCAGCATGCGGATGAAGTCAAACGGATCGACATCCTCGGCGTTCTCCAGCGGCGTACCGGCAACCTTCACCAGCATGTTGATCGGCACCGACTCCGGATGCTCCGGCAGGTTGGCCAGCTGGATCAGCAGACCGGCACGGTCATCGAGGGATTCGCCCATGCCGAGGATGCCGCCGGAGCAGATCTTCATCCCGGCATCGCGCACGTAGGCCAGGGTCTGCAGGCGCTCGCTGTAGGTACGAGTGGTGATGATGCTGCCGTAGAACTCCGGCGAGGTATCGAGGTTGTGGTTGTAGTAGTCCAGGCCGGCGTCGGCCAGGGCGGCGGTCTGCTCCTGGTCGAGGCGCCCCAGGGTCATGCAGGTTTCCAGGCCCATGGCCTTCACACCCTTGACCATCTGCAGCACGTACGGCATGTCCTTGGCAGACGGGTGCTTCCACGCCGCGCCCATGCAGAACCGGGTCGAACCGATGGCCTTGGCCCGGGCCGCCTCTTCCAGCACCTTCTGCACTTCCAGCAGCTTTTCCTTTTCCAGCCCGGTGTTGTAGTGCCCGGACTGCGGGCAGTACTTGCAGTCTTCCGGACAGGCTCCGGTCTTGATCGACAGCAGGGTCGACACTTGCACGCGGTTGGCGTCGAAATGCGCGCGGTGCACGGTCTGTGCCTGGAACAGCAGGTCGTTGAACGGCTGTTCGAACAGTGCCTTGACCTCGGCCAGGGACCAATCGTGACGCAAAGTGGCGGTGATGCTGGCACTCATCGCTGGAGTTCCTTGTTTTATGCTGGGCAAGCGGTCGGGCCGACAGCCACGACCACGACACGGATGCCGGCATCTTTAAGGAAGCGACATGGACTGTCAACCACATAACAAGCAGCAGGTTTACATCTGGCTAAAAAACAGACAACCCTGTCTGCTCTGCGACGAACCCAGCGACAACCCCCACCCACTCTGTTCCCCCTGCGAGAGCGAGTTGCCCTGGCTATTGGAATACTGCCAGACCTGCGCCCTGCCCTTGCCGATGGCCGGCCTGACCTGCGGCCAATGCCTGAAGCAGCCGCCCAACTTCGAGCAGGTCATCGCACCCTGGACCTACCACTTCCCGGTCGACAGCCTGATCACTCGCTTCAAGCACCAGAGCCAGTGGCCACTGGGGCGCTTGCTGGCCGAGCTGCTGGCCCTGGCCCTGCGTGAGCGTTTCGACCACGGCCTGCCCCGCCCGGACCTGCTGCTGCCGGTGCCCATGGCCGTGAAGCGCCAGCGCCAACGCGGCTACAACCAGGCCGCGATGCTGATGAATTGGCTAGGCAAAAGCCTGGAGATCCCGACAGATGAACACCGCTTGCTGCGTATCCAGGACACCGTCGCCCAACAGGAACTGGACGCCAAGTCCCGCAGGCGCAACCTGCTGCACGCCTTCGCCCTGGCCCCCGGCGTCGCAGTCGATGGCTTGCATCTGGCCCTGGTCGACGATGTGCTGACCACCGGAGCCACCGCCGAAAGCCTGGCACGCCTGCTGCTCAAGGCCGGCGCCCGGCGCGTCGATGTCTATTGCCTGGCGCGCACGCCCAAGCCCGGCGACCCGGCTTGACGCCCGCCGCGCCAGCGGGCACTTTCAAACACACTGCCACCATCCGAAGCCGCCCATGTCCCTGCCCGTCCTGCTGACCCAATACATCGCCCGCCGTCCGCAGCGTATTGCCCTGCTGCAACATATCGCCGAACAGGGCTCGATCACCCGCGCAGCGAAAAGTGCGGGCCTGAGCTACAAGGCCGCCTGGGATGCCATCGACGAATTGAACAACCTCGCGCAAAAACCGCTGGTGGAACGCAGCGTGGGTGGCAAGGGCGGGGGCGGGGCAAGGCTGTCGATCGAGGGCGAGCGGGTATTGCGCCTGTATCAGCGCCTGCAGGTGATCCAGGCGCAGGTACTGGAAGCCGCGGAGGACGCCAGCGACCTCGACCTGCTCGGCCGCCTGATGCTGCGCACCAGCGCCCGCAACCAGTTGCACGGCACCGTGGTCGGCATCGACAGCCACGGCCGCAATGACCTGGTCCGCCTGGAACTGGCCGCCGGCCTGACGCTGCAGGCACAGATCACCCACGACAGCACCCTGCGGCTGGAACTGGAAGTCGGCACCCAGGTCGTGGCGCTGATCAAGGCCGGCTGGCTGGAGCTGCTCGCCCCCGAGGCTGTTGCAACACCTGGACACAATTGTCTGGACGGTGTCGTCGAGGAAATTCTGGAGGACGAGAACGGCCCTTTCGAGATCAGAATTGCCCTGCCGAATGGGCAGACGCTTTGCGCCCTCAGCGCTGCGGAAAAAGTTGAGGCCCTTGGCCTGGCAAGCGGTAGCGCGGTGCGGGCGCAGTTTGCGCCGTCCTTTGTATTGCTCGGTACGCCACTTTGACGCTTTCGCGGGCAAGCCGCGCTCCTACAGGGGCAGGGGTCGTCCTGTAGCCGGTGGTGTGCAGGAGAAACATTCCGACTTTTTCCTGCAACAAATCCGTCATCCGCGCTGATTAAGGTGACTGCCTAACCGCAGGGAGCCTGATGATGAGCCTATTAGAAGAAAACCAATCCACCGACCTCGAACAGATGGTCGGCCTCAGCCGCCGTGGCTTCATCAGTGCCGGCGCCCTGTGCGGCGCAGCGCTGTTCCTCGGCGGCAACCTGTTGACCCGCAGCGTGATGGCTGCCAGCGCTGGCACCCCTGCGGGCAAGCTGCTGGGCTTCGACAGCATCGCCGCCGCCACCAGCGACAGCCTGAGCCTGCCACCGGGCTACACCAGTTCGGTGCTGATCAGCTGGGGCCAGCCGCTGGAGAAGAACGGTCCGGCCTTCGACCCGAGCGGCAATGGCACGGCCCAGGCCCAGGAAGTCCAGTTCGGCGACAACAACGACGGCATGAGCCTGTTCCCCTTCCCCGGCGACGACAATCGCGCGCTGATGGCGATCAACAACGAATACACCAACTACCGCTACCTCTACGCCCACGGCGGCCAGCCGCAGTCGCTTGAAGACGTGCACAAGGCCCAGGCCAGCGAAGGCGTCTCGGTGATCGAGATCCAGCGCAAGGACGACCAGTGGCACTTCGTCCAGGGTTCGCCCTACAACCGGCGCATCCACGGCAACACGCCGATCCGCATCGGCGGCCCGGCAGCCGGCCATCCCTGGCTGCAGACCCGCGCCGACAAGCAGGGCCGCAAGGTGCTCGGCACCTTCCAGAACTGCGCCAACGGCAAGACGCCCTGGGGCACCTACCTGACCTGTGAAGAGAACTTCACCGACTGTTTCGGCAGCAGCAATGCCGAACAGAAGTTCGACGCCGCGCAGAAACGCTACGGCGTGGTCGCTGCCAGCAAGGAAATCGGCTGGCACAACCACGATCCACGTTTCGACATGGCACTGAACCCCAACGAACTGAACCGCCATGGCTGGGTGGTGGAAATCGACCCGTTCGACCCGCAGTCCACCCCAGTCAAACGCACCGCCCTCGGCCGCTTCAAGCACGAGAACGCCGCCCTGGCCGAAACCCGCGACGGCCGCGCCGTGGTCTACATGGGCGACGACGAGCGTGGCGAGTTCATCTACAAGTTCATCAGCCGCGACAAGATCAACCACAAGAACCCCAAGGCCAACCGCGACCTGCTCGATCACGGCACCTTGTACGTGGCGCGCTTCGACAACGGTGACGGCAACCCGGATCGGCCCAAGGGCACGGGCGAGTGGGTCGAACTGAGTTTCGGCAAGCATGGCATCAATGCCGACAGTGGCTTTGCCAGCCAGGCCGAAGTGCTGATCCATGCCCGCCTGGCGGCCAGCGTGGTCAAGGCCACGCGCATGGACCGCCCGGAGTGGATCGTCGTCAGCCCCATCGACGGCCAGGTCTACTGCACCCTGACCAACAACGCCAAGCGCGGCGAGGACGGCCAGCCGGTGGGCGGGCCGAACCCTCGGGAGAAGAACGTCTACGGCCAGATCCTGCGCTGGCACGCCGCCAGCAACGACCATGGCGCCCAGACCTTCGAGTGGGACCTGTTCGTGGTCGCCGGCAACCCCGGCGTGCATGCCGGAACGCCCAAGGGTGGCTCGTCGAACATCACCCCACAGAACATGTTCAACAGCCCGGACGGGCTCGGCTTCGACAAGGCCGGGCGGCTGTGGATCCTCACCGATGGCGACTACAGCAATGCCGGCGACTTCGCCGGCATGGGCAACAACCAGATGCTCTGCGCCGATCCGGCGAGCGGCGAGATCCGTCGCTTCATGGTTGGGCCTGTGGCATGCGAGGTCACCGGGATCAGCTTCTCGCCAGACCAGAAGACCCTGTTCGTGGGGATCCAGCATCCGGGCGAAACCGGCGGATCGACCTTCCCCGAGCACCTGCCGAACGGCAAGCCGCGCTCTTCGGTAATGGCGATCCGGCGCGAGGACGGCGGGATCATCGGCGCCTGACACTCCAGTGGTGAGCGAGGTTGCGCTTGTGTGCATGGGCCGTTGTGGCGAGCAGGCTTGCCTGCGTTCGGCTGCAGAGCAGCCGCCAGTCCGGTGCCCCCGTTGTGCCTAACACGCCGCGCCTGCAGGTTTCAGGGGCGCTTCGCGCCCCGGCGCGGGCAAGCCCGCTCGCCACATGAGTCGATCACCTTTGCGGCTCATCGTGCGCTAAGATGCCTGGCCGGACGCGGCAACCTGCCGCGCGCAGGAGCCATCATGTCCCACCCGTTTGAAACCCTCACCCCCGACCTGGTCCTCGACGCCGTGGAAAGCCTGGGCTTTCTCAGCGATGCCCGGGTCCTGGCGCTCAACAGCTACGAAAACCGCGTCTATCAGGTCGGCATCGAAGACAGCGAACCGCTGATCGCCAAGTTCTACCGACCGCAGCGCTGGAGCAACGAGGCCATCCTCGAAGAACACCGCTACACCTTCGAACTGGCGGACTGTGAAGTGCCGGTGGTCGCACCGCTGCAGCACAACGGCGAAAGCCTGTTCGAACACCAGGGCTTTCGCTTCGCCCTGTTCCCCCGGCGTGGCGGACGTGCGCCGGAGCCGGGCAATCTCGACCAGCTCTATCGTCTCGGCCAACTGCTCGGCCGCCTGCACGCCGTCGGCGCGACCCGGCCATTCGAACATCGCGAAGCCCTCGGCGTGAAGAACTTCGGCCATGATTCCCTCGCCACCCTGCTCGACGGCAACTTCATCCCCCGCAGCCTGCTGCCGGCCTACGAATCGGTGGCTCGCGACCTGCTCAAGCGGGTCGAACAGGTCTACAGCGACACCCCGCACCAGAACATCCGCATGCACGGCGACTGCCATCCCGGCAACATGATGTGCCGCGACGAGGTGTTCCACATCGTCGACCTCGACGACTGCCGCATGGGCCCGGCCGTCCAGGACCTGTGGATGATGCTCGCCGGCGATCGCCAGGAATGCCTCGGACAACTCTCGGAGCTGGTCGAGGGCTACAGCGAGTTCCACGATTTCGACCCCCGCGAACTGGCGCTGATCGAGCCACTGCGCGCCCTGCGCCTGATGCACTACAGCGCCTGGCTGGCCCGGCGCTGGGACGACCCGGCGTTCCCCCGCAGCTTCCCGTGGTTTGGCAGCGAGCGCTACTGGGGCGACCAGATCCTCGCCTTGCGCGAACAGCTTGCGGCCTTGAATGAAGAACCGCTGAAGCTGTTCTGATCGACCACACGGACGCAGCCAGCCGAGATCCCTGTAGGAGCGGGCTTGCCCGCGAAGGCGTTGGATCAGTCAGCATCGTTGCTGAATGCCACAACGCTTTCGCGAGCCAACTCGCCCCCAGGGATATGCGCCACCCACTCCAAACCCGACAAATCTCCTTACAATCGCTTTTCTGTCAGCAGCCCAAGCAAGGATTCTGCATGCACGCCGCCAACCCGCGCCGCGGGTACATACTCGGCCTTACCGCCTACATCATCTGGGGTCTGTTCCCGATCTACTTCAAGCTCATCGCCGCCGTACCGGCCGTGGAAATCATCATCCACCGCGCACTCTGGTCAGCCCTGTTCGGCAGCCTGCTGCTGATAGCCTGGAAACATCCCGGCTGGTGGCGCGAGTTGCGCGAGAACCCGCGCCGCCTGGCGATCCTGGCCCTGAGTGGCACGCTGATCGCGGCCAACTGGCTGACCTACGTGTGGTCGGTGAACAACGGGCGCATGCTCGAAGCCAGCCTCGGCTACTACATCAATCCACTGGTCAACGTGCTGCTGGGCATGTTTTTACTGGGCGAGCGCCTGCGCCGCCTGCAATGGGTCGCGGTCGGCCTGGCGGCCATCGGCGTGGCCCAGCAGGTCTGGCTGGTCGGCAGCCTGCCGTGGGTGTCGCTGGTGCTGGCGCTGACCTTCGGTTTCTACGGGCTGATCCGCAAGCAGGCGCCGGTCCAGGCGCTGCCCGGCCTGGTGGTGGAAACCTGGATGCTGGTGCCACTGGCTCTCGGCTGGCTGCTGTTGCACCCGGAGGCGAGCACCGCCCACCTGGAATTCTGGAGCAGCTCCCAGGCCTGGTGGCTGGCGGCCGCCGGCCCGGTAACGCTGGTCCCGCTGGTCAGCTTCAACGCTGCCGCCCGCCACCTGCCCTACACCACCCTCGGTTTCCTGCAATACCTGGCGCCCACCCTGGTCCTGCTGGAAGCGGTGCTGTTGTTCGACGAACACCTCTCATCGAGCACTCTGACCGCCTTCATGTTCATCTGGGCTGGCCTGGCGGTCTACAGTGTGGATATCTGGCTCAGCCTGCGCAAACGCGGCTGATCAGAAAACGTACAAAAGCCTGCACGCCACATATGACAAGGGCTGCAGGCTTCCATCCCAAGGTTATCCACAAGCCGGTCCACGCCGTTTGTGCACAAGACCTTGAAACTGCTCGTTTTTTGCTCAGATCTCGGCAAGCCCCGGTTCATAAGGCCGGGCGCCGTGTCTCCCCAGCTTATCCACAGGCCCGTCCCCGGTTAACTTGGATAAGCCAGCTCAGCCCTCGCTGCGCAACACCAGCTCCACCATCAGGTCGTCCGCCAGGGTTTCCAGGCTGGCCTGCAAGGTATCCAGGGACA
This sequence comes from Pseudomonas sp. UTLPPB19802, assembly GCF_059730225.1. Lineage (NCBI taxonomy): Bacteria > Pseudomonadati > Pseudomonadota > Gammaproteobacteria > Pseudomonadales > Pseudomonadaceae > Pseudomonas > Pseudomonas sp. UTLPPB19802. The sequence continues at coordinate 1,391,602 of NZ_AP048545.1, read as the reverse complement.
GGGTCAACGGCACTGCCAGGATCGCCTCGGCATGGAACAACGGTTCGCTGCTCATCGGCGCCGGGCGCACGTCGGTCACCAACCGCTCCAGATTGACGCCTTGCTCGCTCAGCAGGCGAGTGATGTCGCGGACGATCCCCGGACGGTCGTTGCCCACCAGTTCCATGGCGATGGGTTTCCAGGTACAGGCCTGCTCGATGCCGGTTTCGGCGATCAGCACGCGAATACCCTGGCTGGAAAGCGCTTGCAGGGCATCGATCAGTTCATCATGGGCTTCGGCCGGTACGCCGATACGCAGAATCCCGGCAAACTGTCCGGCCAGGCGCGACATCCGGCTTTCCAGCCAGTTGCCACCATGGGCGGCAATGCAGTGGGCAATCCGCTCGACCTGGCCGGCCTTGTCCGGGGCGAATACAGTCAGTACGAGATGGTCCACGGGGTAACCCTCTGGCGATTCATCGATCCAGTATAGGCAATGCCCGAGCGACAGCATGATCCTCCACGCCCGACGACATTCGCCACGGTGGCAGAATAGCGCGCGACAAATTGTGTACCATTTTCAGATTTATATGGAACAACCCATGCTTTTCTTGAGAACATTGATGTCTGCTGCGTGACCAGACGGAACCGATTGGTCGCAGAACGACGTATTTAGTCTAATTTTCACAACCGCAATGCATCATGTAGTATGCCCGATCGCGCACTACATAATCCTCGATGGGTTCGCCGGAGTGCCTGCGAAATCACGGAAAACCCCGCCGGCGCGGCTTGGCGGGGCCAGCCCAGCCGTCCGCGAGGGCATGTTCTGGTACTGTGTTTAGAGAAGCACGCAAGGCTTTAAATAAAAGAGCTGAATAGCTGAGCAGAGTGAGGCAAGCAATGACTGAACACGTTCAAGTCGGTGGCCTTCGGGTCGCCAGAGTCCTGTTCGACTTCGTGAACAACGAAGCCATTCCCGGCACCGGTCTGACCGCCGACCAGTTCTGGGCCGGTGCCGACAAGGTCATTCACGACCTGGCACCGAAGAACAAAGCCCTACTCGCCAAACGCGATGATTTCCAGGCCCGTATCGACGCCTGGCACCAGTCGAGAGCCGGCCAGGCTCACGATGCCGTGGCTTACAAAGCCTTCCTGCAAGACATTGGCTACCTGCTGCCAGAAGCGGCGGATTTCCAGGCCACTACCCAGAATGTCGACGACGAGATCGCCCGTACCGCGGGTCCGCAACTGGTCGTCCCGGTGATGAACGCCCGTTTCGCCCTCAATGCCTCGAACGCCCGCTGGGGTTCGCTGTATGACGCCCTGTACGGCACCGATGCCATCAGCGAAGCCGACGGCGCGGAAAAGGGCAAGGGCTACAACAAGGTCCGTGGCGACAAGGTCATCGCCTTCGCCCGTGCCTTCCTCGACGAAGCCGCGCCCCTGGCCGCCGGCTCCCATGTCGACTCCACCGGCTACAGCATCGTCGCCGGCAAGCTGGTGGTCGCCCTCAAGGGCGGCAGCAACAGCGGCCTGCGCAACGATGCCCAACTGATCGGTTTCCAGGGCGATGCCGCCAAACCGACCGCAATCCTGCTGAAGAACAACGGCCTGCATTTCGAGATCCAGATCGATGCCAGCAGCCCCATCGGCCAGACCGATGCCGCCGGCGTGAAGGATGTGCTGATGGAAGCCGCCCTGACCACCATCATGGACTGCGAAGACTCGGTCGCCGCCGTCGACGCCGATGACAAGGTGGTGATCTACCGCAACTGGCTCGGCCTGATGAAGGGCGACCTGGCGGAAGAGGTCGCCAAGGGCGGCACCACCTTCACTCGCACCATGAACGCCGATCGTCGCTACACCGGCCTGGATGGCAACGAACTGAGCCTGCACGGCCGCTCGCTGCTGTTCGTGCGCAACGTCGGCCACCTGATGACCATCGATGCGATCCTCGACAGCCACGGCAACGAAGTGCCCGAGGGTATTCTCGACGGCCTGGTCACCAGCCTCGCGGCGATCCACAACATCAATGGCAACACGGTACGCCGCAACAGCCGCACCGGTTCGATCTACATCGTCAAGCCGAAGATGCACGGCCCCGAGGAAGTGGCGTTCACCAACGAGCTGTTCGGCCGCATCGAAGACGTACTGAATCTGCCACGCAACACCCTCAAGGTCGGCATCATGGACGAGGAGCGCCGCACCACGGTCAACCTCAAGGCCTGCATCAAGGCCGCCAGCGAGCGCGTGGTGTTCATCAACACCGGCTTCCTCGACCGCACCGGCGACGAAATCCACACGTCCATGGAAGCCGGCGCGGTGGTGCGCAAGGCGGCCATGAAGGCCGAGAAGTGGATCGGCGCCTACGAGAACTGGAACGTCGACATCGGCCTGAGCACCGGCCTGCAAGGTCGGGCCCAGATCGGCAAGGGCATGTGGGCGATGCCCGACCTGATGGCGGCGATGCTTGAGCAGAAAATCGCTCACCCACTGGCCGGCGCCAACACCGCCTGGGTCCCGTCGCCGACCGCAGCCGCGCTGCACGCGCTGCACTACCACAAGGTCGACGTGTTCGCCCGCCAGGCCGAACTGGCCAAGCGCGCCCGGGCTTCGGTGGACGACATCCTGAGCATCCCGCTGGCCAGCAACACCGACTGGTCGGCCGAAGATATCCGCAACGAGCTGGACAACAACGCCCAGGGCATCCTCGGCTACGTGGTGCGCTGGATCGACCAGGGCGTCGGTTGCTCGAAAGTGCCGGACATCAATGACATCGGCCTGATGGAGGACCGCGCGACCCTGCGCATTTCCAGCCAGCACATCGCCAACTGGCTGCGTCACGGTATCGTCAGCCAGGCCCAGGTGCTGGAGAGCCTCAAGCGCATGGCGCCGGTGGTCGATCGGCAGAACGCCGGCGACGCGCTGTACCGTCCACTGGCACCTGACTTCGACAGCAACATCGCCTTCCAGGCGGCGCTTGAGCTGGTGATCGAAGGTACCAAGCAGCCGAACGGCTACACCGAGCCGGTGCTGCATCGTCGCCGTCGTGAATTCAAGGCCCGCAACGGCCTGTAGTCACTCGCGCAATAAAAAGGCCCTGACCGGCGACGGTCAGGGCCTTTTTTATGCAAGCGGCTCGATCAGGCAATCATGCCCAGTTCACGCCGGGCCAGTTTCAGCAACTGCTCGGCATTGATCGGCTTGAGCAGGAAGTCCACCACGCTCAAGTGCATGGCATCGATGGCATCACGCACCTGGGCATTGCCGGAAACGATAATGATCGGCAGCGCCGCCCGCTCGGAACCGCGCACCTTGCGGATCAGGTCAAGGCCATCGTCGGCCATGCGCAGGTCGGTGATCATCAGGCCGATGGAGCGATTGGCCTCCAGCAACTCGAACGCCGCACTGCCGCTAGCCGCGGTGAGGCAATTGATCCCATTGATGGCAAAAATCTCCGACAACAGCTCGCGGGCGTCCTGGTCGTCATCGACGATCAGCACACGCTGCGGTGGCAACTGGGGAGCATGCATCACCTGAAGTAATGCCTCGCGCTCGGCATCGCTCAAAATATCGTGGTCGGTCATACGGTTCTCAGGCTTCCCTTGGCCATCCAATCCCCTGGCAATGTGGTCAGACATCGCGAAGCGGATGCTCAATGTGCACTTCGTCGGAAATTTTTCCAAGAGGTTCAGCATCAAGAACCCGACGAGTTAACTGTAGGTTATTTCCCAAACTGAAGGGGCCACACCCGTACTGGCCCGGCAGTGATCCGTAACATTTCCTACGGACCCTAGACTTACGTCCAATGGGCACCCGCCACCAAGCGTCCGACCATGGGTGAAAACAGCGACAACGCGCGCCAAGAACAACAACGGACAACAGCGGTAGCGGTCATGAGCAAAGCGGATGCCTTCACCCAGGCAGGGAAGACCGCGGTGTTGCAAAACATCCACGGCACCATGCAGTTCCTGCAGCGTTTCCCCCCGTTCAACCAGATGGAACACGCCCACCTCGCCTATCTGGTCGAGCAGTGCCAACTGCGCTTCTACAGCCAGGGCGAAAGCATCATCAAGCCCGCCGATGGCCCGGTGGAGTACTTCTATATCGTCAAGCAGGGACGTATCGTCGGCGAGCGTCCGCACACCGCCAGGGGCGGTACCCAGACTGTCTTCGAAATCGCCACGGGCGAATGCTTCCCCCTGGCAGCGCTATTGGGCGAACGCGCGACCCGCACCGAACACCTGGCCGGCGAAGACACCTTCTGCCTGCAACTGAACAAGCCGGCATTCATCAAGCTGTTCTCGCTTTCCGACTGTTTCCGCAACTTTGCCCTGCGTTGCGTCAGCAGCCTGCTCGACCAGGTCAACCAGCAGGTCCAGCAGAAGGCTGTGGAAACCCTCGGCACCCAGTACTCGCTCAACAGTCGCCTCGGCGAGTTGGCCATGCGCCACCCGGTCACCTGTGGCCCGCTCACCCCGCTGCGCGAAGCGGTGACGCTGATGCACGAACAGCAGGTTGGCAGCATTGTCGTGATCGATGACGCCAAGGCGCCGCTGGGCATCTTCACCCTGCGCGACCTGCGCCAGGTGGTGGCCGACGGCGTCGGCGATTTCAACCAGAGCATCGACCGGCACATGACACAGGCGCCGTTTGCCCTGACCCCGGAACACAGCGCCTTCGACGCAGCCATCGCCATGACCCAGCGGCATATCGCCCATGTCTGCCTGGTGAAGGACCAGCGCCTGTGCGGCGTGGTGTCCGAGCGCGACCTGTTCTCCCTGCAACGGGTCGACCTGGTGCATCTGGCACGGACCATACGCTCCGCCGCCCGCGTGGAGAACCTGGTGAACCTGCGCGGCGAGATCGGCCAACTGGTCGAGCGCATGCTCGCCCACGGCGCCTCCTCGACCCAGATCACCCACATCATCACCCTGCTCAACGACCACACCGTGTGCCGGGTGATCGAGCTGACCCTGGCCGAACGCGGCGACCCCGGCGTGCCCTTCAGTTGGCTGTGCTTCGGCAGCGAAGGCCGCCGCGAACAGACCCTGCATACCGACCAGGACAACGGCATCATCTTCGAAGCGCGCGACGCCGTGCACGCCGCCGAGATCCGCGGCAAGCTGCTGCCGCTGGCCCAGCAGATCAACCAGGGCCTGGCACTGTGCGGATTCACCCTGTGCAAGGGCAACATCATGGCCGGCAACCCCGAGCTGTGCCTGTCCCGTGCCGAATGGGCCCGACGCTTCGCCGCGTTCATTCGCGAGGCCACGCCGGAGAACCTGCTGGGTTCAAGCATCTACTTCGACCTGCGGGTGGTCTGGGGCGAAGAGCAGGCCTGCCAGCAACTGCGCCAGGGCATTCTTGCCCAGGTCGCCGACAACCGCCTGTTCCAGCGCATGATGGCCGAGAACGCCCTGCGCAACCGGCCGCCGGTCGGACGCTTCCGTGAATTCGTCCTCAGTCGCAAGGGTAGCGACAGGGCCACCCTGGACCTGAAGGTCCAGGGCCTCGCCCCCTTCGTCGACGGCGCCCGCCTGCTGGCGCTGACCAACGGCATCGAAACCAACAATACCCTGGAGCGCTTGCAACAGCTGGTCGCACGGGAAGTGATCGACCCGCTCGATGGCGCAGCCTATGAAGAGGCCTATCACTTCATCCAGCAGACCCGCATGCAGCAGCACCAGTTGCAGACCCGCAGCAACCTGCCCTACTCCAACCGGGTCGACCCGGAAAGTCTCAACCACCTGGACCGGCGTATCCTGCGCGAATCACTGCGCCAGGCCCAACGCCTGCAGGCCAGCCTGGCCCTGCGGTACCAGCTATGAGCCTGTTCTCCTGGTTCAAGGCCAGCACACCGCAACTGGGGCCCGAACAACTGGAGCGCCTGCAACAGCTGTCAGCACCGGCACCGCTACAGGAATGCTCGCTCCGCGCACAACGCTGGGTGGTGGTCGACCTGGAAACCACCGGGCTCAACCTGAACCGCGACCAGGTGATCTCGATTGGCGCGGTGGTGATCGAGGATGGCGCCATCGACCTGGGCCAGTCGTTCGAACGCACCTTGCAGCGTACCGAACGGACCGTCAGCCCCAGCGTGCTGATCCACGGCCTGGGCCCCAGCGCACTGGCGGCCGGCAGCGACCCGGCCGAGGCGCTGCTGGACTTCATGGCGTTCGTCGGCGACAGCCCGCTGCTGGCCTTCCATGCACCCTTCGACCAGCACATGCTCGGCCGGGCGCTCAGGGAGAGCCTGGGCTATCGCCTGCAGCACGCGTTTCTCGATGTCGCCGACCTGGCGCCACTGCTGTGCCCGCAGGCCAACTTCCGCGAAGCCGGGCTGGACGATTGGATCGGTCACTTCCGGCTGCAGGTCGAGGAACGCCACCACGCCAGCGCCGATGCCCTGGCCACCGCAGAACTGGCGCTGATCCTGTTCAGCCGGGCACGCCAGCAACAACTGGACAGTCCACTGGCCCTGCAACAGCGGTTGGGGCAGTGGAAGCGGCGAAAGCAGGCGCCTTCGTTCTGAAACTGCGCGGTGCTTCTTTGCGGATAAACCGGGGCGCCGGACCGCCGGCTCCCACAGAGTTCGGTGCTGCTCACGGATTTTTTGAGCAACTCAAGATGGTGGGAACCGGATTTACCGAGACGTCGGACCGCCGCGAAGAGACCATCAGCCCAACCCCATGATGGCAATCCGACCAGCAGCCATTGCACCTTTTCCGGCGTCCTGACACAATCGCGAATAATTCTCGTTAATTTAAACTTCCTGTCGGTAATCTCCCGTGTCGTCAGTCCGAAGCCCGCACAATGAGCTTGTTGGCGCCTTGTATCGCGACCATCGCAGCTGGCTGCTGGCGTGGCTGCGACGCAACATTGCCTGCCCCCAACGCGCCGAGGACCTGAGCCAGGACACCTTCGTGCGCCTGCTCGGCCGGGACGAACTCAAGGCGCCCCGCGAACCCAAGGCGTTCCTGGCGGCCATTGCCAAGGGCCTGCTGTTCGACCATTTCCGCCGCGCCGCACTGGAGCAGGCATACCTCAACGAACTGATGCTGGTCCCGGAGTACGAACAACCGTCCCTGGAAGAACAGCAACTGATCCTCGAGGACCTCAAGGCCATCGACCGGATGCTCGGCAAACTCTCGAGCAAGGCCCGCGCGGCCTTCCTCTACAACCGACTGGAAGGCCTGGGCCATGCCGAAATCGCCGAGAAGCTCGGCGTCTCGGTGCCCCGCGTGCGCCAGTATTTGGCCCAGGGCATTCGCCAGTGCTACATCGCGCTGTATGGCGAGCCGACATGAATCCGTTCAACAACAAACCGGTCTCCGCCCGCGTCCTCGACGCCGCCATTGCCTGGCAACTGTGTCTGGAAGGCAGCGGCCGCAGCGCCGTGGAGCAAGCCGAGTTCGAGAAGTGGCATGCGGCCAACGAAGAACATGCCCGAGCCTGGCGCCAACTGGGCATGCTCGACCAGCGTTTCAGCGGCACCAGCGCACCGGCCCGCAGCGCCCTGCTGAAATCCCGTGACGGTGCCCATCGGCGAATGCGCAAGCTCGGCAGTGGCCTGGCCAGCGTGGTGCTGGCCTGCGGCCTGGCACTGCTGCTCGGAAACCGCTACCTGCCGATCGACTACTGGCTGGCCGACCAGCGCACCGCCACCGGAGAACAGCGCACCCTGCACCTGGCCGATGGCACCGTCATCCAGCTCAATACCCACAGTGCGCTGGATGTGCGTTTCGATGCCAAGACCCGCCGGGTCGTGCTGCGCGACGGCGAGATCCTGATCGAGACCGGTCATGGCGATGCCCGTCCGTTCATCGTCGAGACCGACGATGGGCGCATGCGCGCGCTGGGTACGCGGTTCCTGGTCAAGCGCGAAGACCAGGGCACGCGCTTGAGCGTCCTGCAATCGGCCGTCGCCGCCCGCCCCGAGTCGCAGCACGACGAACAGATCCTGCATGAAGGCCAGCAGGTGCTGATGCAGCATGATCGCCTCGGCCCGCTGCAAGCCCTCAACCCCGGTGCCGACGCCTGGACCCGGGGCATGCTGGTGGTGGACAACGTCCGCCTGGCGGACATGCTCGACGAGCTGGGCCGTTATCGACGCGGCCACCTGGGGGTCGACCCGAAAGTTGCCGACCTGCGGATCACCGGCAGTTTCCCGCTGCACGACACCAACCTGGCACTGACCGCCCTGCTGCCGACCTTGCCGGTGCAGATCGAGCGACATACGCAGTGGTGGGTGACGGTACAGGCCAAGGCCGACACCAAGCTCTGAATATACCGTCCCGATGTGGGAGCAGGACTCATCCGCCAGAAGGCCCTTACGGCCGCTAAGAACTTCGCGGATGAATCCTGCTCCCACGGTTTTTTGGTGTTCACAGGACTCATGACCGCCGCTGAACCTTGCGGGAGCAGGATTTATCCGCGAAGGCGTCCGCACTGACAGCGCAAGTCTCAAAAGCCCATTCGCCGACGAGCCCTATTCCCACATCCAACGTGAATCTAAATTATTTTCAATCAGCCCTATCACTTTTTGAATCTTGTTCGGCCCATAGGCATTGAGAAACATTTCCATTCAGGAATCCGCCCATGACCCGCACGCTCGATACCCTGCTTCGCCCCAGCCTCCTGGCCGCCGCCATTGCCCTCGGCACGCCCCTGCTCAGCCCGTCGCTGATGGCCGCCGAACAGGCCTCCAGCGTGCGCGCCTACAACCTGCCGGCCGGCCCGCTGGGCGCAGTCCTGAGCCAGATCGCCAGCCAGTCGGGCATGACCCTGAGCCTTGACCCGGCCCTGGCCGCCGGCAAGACCTCGGCCCCGGTCCAGGGCCAGTTCGACACCCTTACCGCGCTGCACACCGCGCTGAATGGCACCGGCCTGCAACTGGTGCAGAGCAGTGCCGGGACGTATACCCTGATTCCTGTCGTCACCGGCGCCCTCGCCTTGCCGGAAACCAGCATTACCGGCCAGGGCAGCGGTGAAAGCGCCTGGGGTCCGGTCGAAAGCTTCGTCGCTACCCGCACTGCGGCCGGCACCAAGACCGACACCTCGCTGGTAGAAGCGCCACGCTCGATCTCCGTGGCAACCCGCGAGCAGATGAAACAGCGCAACGTACAGAACCTCGACGACGCTGTGCGCTACATGCCGGGCATCGTCGCCAGCAGCTTCGGCAGCGACAGCCGCGCCGACTGGCTGCTGGTCCGCGGTTTCGAACCGACCCAGTTCCTCGACGGCCTGCCACTGCCCAAGGGTGTGTACGCCAACCCGAAAATGGATACCTGGAACCTTGACCGCGTCGCCCTGCTGCGCGGTCCGGCCTCCTCGGTCTACGGCCAGACCCCGCCAGGCGGCCTGATCGACATGGTCAGCCGTCGCCCCAGCGCCGAAGCCAGCCATGAAGTCGAAGTGCAGTACGGCACCGACAACCATCGCCAGATCAACTTCGCCAGCACCGGCAAGATCGATGACGACGGCCAGTTCCTCTACAACGTCAGCGGTGTGGTGCGTGACGGCGGTACCCAGATCGAAAAGATCGACGACAAGCGCTACAACATCACCCCCAGCCTGACCTGGAACATCGACCCCGACACCAAGCTGACCCTGCTCTCGCAGTTCACTCGCGACGATACCGGGATGACCAGCCAGTTCCGGCCGATCCAGGGCACCAAGATCAAGATGCCGTTCGGCGATATCTCCCGTGACAAGAACCTCGGCGACCCGAACTGGGAATACTACGACCGCACGTACTACTCCCTCGGTTATGCCTTCGAGCACCGTTTCAACGATACCTGGCAGTTCCGCCAGAACTTGCGTTACACCAAATCGGAACTGTCCTTCCAGGCCATCACGCCCACTTCCTACCCCTATGGGCTAGTGGACAATCAGGGCAATCTGTCCTCGCGCACCACCACGAGCACCGACGAAGACATCGGGCAGATCGCCCTCGACAACAACCTGCAGGGCAACTTCAACACCGGCGATATCGCCCATACCCTGCTGCTCGGCCTGGACCATCAGCGCAGCGACACCACCTACACCTCGATCTTTGGCTCCGCGCCAGGCATCAACGTGAACAATCCGACCTACGGGTTGGCGATCACCCGCCCGGCGCGCTCCACCGCCTACTACGACTACAACCAGAAAACCAACCAGACCGGTCTCTACATCCAGGACCAGATGGCCCTGGACCAATGGCGCCTGACCCTCGGTGGTCGTGAAGACTGGGTCCACAGCGGCACCACCTACTTCAACAAGAACGACGTCACCAACACCCAGCGTGACAAGGCCTTCACCGGCAACGCGGCGATCAGCTACGTGTTCGACTCGGGCCTGGTGCCCTACCTGTCGTATGCCGAGTCGTTCCAGCCGGCCAGCAACGCCAGTGCTTCGCCCACCGAAACCTTCAAGCCGACCGAAGGCAAGCAGTGGGAACTGGGTGTGAAATACCAGCCACCGGGCAGCAACACCCTGCTCACTGCCGCGGTCTATGACCTGACCCAGAAAAACGTCCAGGTCACCGACATGGTCGGCAATACGCCAGTCACCAGCCAGACCGGTGAAGTGAAGGTCAAGGGCCTGGAGCTGGAAGCCACCTCCGACGTTACCGAGAACCTCAAGCTGATCGCCAGCTACACGCTGTCCAAGTCCGAAGTGCAGAAAGGCATCTACAAGGGCAACCGCCTGCAACGGATGCCTGAGCAGCAGGCCTCGCTGTGGACCGACTACACCTGGCACAGCGGTATCCTCGACGGCTTCGGCGTCGGCGCCGGCGCCCGCTACACCGGCAACACCTATGGCGACCAGGCCAACACCTGGCTCGGCAAGGCCGATGGCTACACGGTCTTCGACGCCTCGGTCCACTATGACCTGGGCCGCGTGGACAATGCCCTCAAGGGTGCCACCGTGGCGGTCAAGGCGACCAACCTGTTCGACAAGGAATACCTGTCCACCTGCGATAGCTACTACTGCTACTACGGTGACCAGCGCAGCGTGGTCGCCAGCGTGAACTACAAGTGGTAAGCCGCTAGTTTCACCGCGTCGAAACAAGGGTCACGAGCAACCGTGGCCCTTTTGCATTTGGGAAAACCATGAAAAGCCAAACCATCCGCCGCTGGTCCTTCATCCATACCTGGACCAGCCTGATCTGCACCCTGTTCCTGCTGATGCTGGCACTGACCGGGCTGCCGTTGGTCTTCCACCATGAGATCGACCATCTGCTGGGCAACGAGCCCGAGCTCAGGCAGATGCCCGCCGACACCCCGCAGTTGAACCTGGAGCAACTGGTCCAGGCCGCCCAGGCTCATCGCCCAGGCGAAGCCATGCAATACCTGGCCTGGGACGACGATGACCCGAACGGGGTGATCGCGATCATGGCCGCCACCGCCGGCACCGAGCCCAACTCGTCGCACTCTTTCATGCTCGACGCCCGCACCGGCGAGGCGCTGGAAACCCCGGCGGCGAATGGCGGGCTGACGCTGTTCCTGCTGCGCCTGCATGTCGACATGTTCGCCGGGCTGCCCGGCAAGCTGCTGCTGGCGTTCATGGGCGTGCTGTTCGTGCTGGCGCTGGTCTCCGGCACCGTGCTGTATCTGCCGTTCATGCGCCGCCTGAAGTTCGCCAGCGTGCGCCAGGACAAATCCACCCGCCTGCGCTGGCTCGACCTGCACAACCTGATCGGCGTCGTCACCCTGACCTGGTGCCTGGTGGTCGGCATCACTGGCGTGATCAGCGCCTGCGCCGACCTGATCATCGACGCCTGGCGCAGTGAAAGCCTCGGCGCCATGATCGAGCCCTACCGCAACGCCCCGCCGCTGACCCAACTCGCGCCGGCCAGCGACCTGCTGAAAATCGCCGAACAGGCCGCGCCCGGCATGCAGCCGGACTTCATCGCCTTCCCCGGCACGCGCTTCTCCAGCGAACACCACTATGCGGTGTTCATGAAGGGCTCCAGCCAACTGACCTCGCACCTGCTCACGCCAGTGCTGATCGATGCCAGCAGCCTGCAGGTCACCGCAGTGGCCGAGCGGCCCTGGTACATGGATGCGATGGGCATGTCGCAGCCGCTGCACTTCGGCGACTACGGCGGCATGCCGATGAAGATCCTCTGGGCCCTGCTCGATGTACTGACCATCATCGTGCTCGGCAGCGGCCTGTACCTGTGGTGGGTCCGCCGCCACGCCAAGACGGCCGCGACGACGGAGGCCAGCCGATGAAGCCGCGAGCGTCGAGTTTCTGGAAGGTCTTCGCCATTCCCCTGCTGATAGCCCTGCTCACGGCCATCGGACTGTTCACCGCCCTGCTCGGCGATGGCCTGTGGGACGCCCTCAGTTGGCTGGGGCTGGGCATTCCTGCCGTGATCGGCATCCAGGCCCTGCTACGCCGCCGCCCACGCTGACCCCAGAGTCATACGACAACACCAAAAGCGCCCAGCGGTCATAAACCGCAACTGGGCGCTTTTTTATTTGAAATCCCGATTGACAGCCGCTCTCGACAGTCCTTATAAAGGCGCTAGTCATACGACGACATACAACGAAACAAATTCGCTCCAATAAAAATAATTCAAAGAGTGTCAAAGCAAATGACCGGATTCATTGCTCCTTCCGCAGGCCCCTGCGCCTTGCACGCCACGTTTTCACCGACGGCCCCTGCGCCGCCTTCCTGATATCCCCGTAGTACGGCTCCCCGTTCGAGCACGGGGCACGCGCACCACCTCGACTCCAAAAACAACAATGGTGAAGTGATGAAAATCAAAGGCATCCGCTGGTGGATGATCGGCCTGGTCACCTGTGGCCTGATGGTCAACTACCTGGCTCGCAATACCCTGTCGGTGGCCGCACCGACGCTGATGAGCGAGATGAACGTTTCCACCGAGCAGTACTCGCATATCGTTGTCGCCTGGCAGATCGGCTATGCACTGATGCAGCCGATCGCCGGCTACATCGTTGACGCCATCGGTACCAAACTGGGCTTCGCGATCTTCGCCATCGCCTGGTCCCTGGCCTGTGCCGCAGCGGCCCTGGCCAGCGGCTGGCAGGGCCTGGCGTTCGTGCGCGGCCTGCTCGGCATCACCGAGGCGGCCGGCCTGCCGGCGGCGGTCAAGACCACCACCGAGTGGTTCCCGGCCAAGGAGCGCTCCGTCGCCATCGGCTGGTTCAACATCGGCTCGTCCTTCGGCGCGCTGCTGGCACCGCCGCTGGTGGTCTGGGCGATCCTGCAGAGTGGCTGGCAACTGGCATTCATCATCGTCGGCGCCCTGGGCATCGTCTGGAGCCTGACCTGGCTGTGGCTGTACAAGCACCCGCGGGACCAGAAGCGCCTGAGCGACACCGAGCGCGACTACATCCTCAGTGGCCAGGAAGAACACTTCAAGGAAGCCGGCACGAAAAAGGGCAGCTGGAAAAAGGTGGTCATCAGCCGCAACTTCTTCGCCATCGCCAGCGCGCGCTTTCTCTCGGAGCCGGCCTGGCAGACCTTCAACGCCTGGATTCCGCTGTACCTGATGACCGAACGGCACATGAACATCAAGGAAATCGCGATGTTCGCCTGGCTGCCGTTCCTCGCCGCGGACCTTGGCTGCATTCTCGGCGGTTACCTGAGCCCGTTCTTCCACAAGCACCTGAAGGTCAGCCTGTTCACCTCGCGCAAGATGGTGATGTTCCTTGGCTGCAGTTGCATGATCGGCCCGGCCTGCATCGGCCTGGTGGAAAGCCCCTACACCGCCATCGCCCTGCTCTGTGTCGGCGGCTTCGCCCACCAGACCCTGTCCGGCGCACTGTACGCGATCACCTCCGACTCCTTCGGCAAGAACGAAGTGGCCACTGCCACCGGCGTCGGCGGCATGTTCGGCTACTTCGGTGCGGCGTTGTTCACCATGGTGCTGGGCATCATGGTGACCAAGGTCGGCTACAGCCCGCTGTTCGTGGTCCTGGCGATCTTCGACATCGTCGCCGCGCTGCTGGTGTGGAACGTCGCCCGGCCGATCAAGGCGGTGCCAAACGAACCCACGCTGAACGGCACTCCAGCCACGGCATGATACTGAGGTAAGGCTCAAGGGCCCCTTCGCGGGCAAGCCCTGCTCCTGCAAGTGCGCTCCCCTGTGGACCGCCGCCCCTCGTAGGAGCAGGGCTTGCCGCGAAGCTCTTGGCGACCTCAAGGACGCCCTCGCCAATCAGCCGTGCCAACTCCATCCCCCACTGCTGATCCTCGCGCAACCCCAGCGACCTACTCATGGGCCACCTCGCCGGCAACCGGCTGGTCATTGGTAGCCCGTGCCTGCCCGATCCCGTACCAGTCGAGCTTGCGGGTCAGCACCATGAACACGCCAAGCAGACAGAACAGCAGCAGCGAGCCCATCAGCAACGCATAGTCCTCGGCGCTCAGCAATCCATACAGCAGGCCGTAGAGAGCCGCCAAGGCCGCGGCGAAGCCCAGGCCGTGCCCCAGGCTGCGCAATACATGGCTGGCATAGAAACCGATCAGCCCGACACAGGCCCCTGCCGACACCAGGTACGCCAGGCCAAAGCCCAGGTGCTCGGACAGCGACAGCAGCAGCAGGTAGAACAGCGCCAGTGCCGCACCCACCAGGGCATACTGGATCGGGTGCACCGCCAGCCGCTTGAGCACTTCGAACAGGAAGAAACCGGCGAACGTCAGGGCAATGAACAGCAACGCATACTTGATCGAGCGATCGGACTTGAGGTACTGGTCCACCGGATCGATCAGGCTCACGCCGAAACTGCGGTCATTGAAAGCCTCGCAACGGTTGGTGTCCACGCAGCTGCTCATTGCTTCATGCAGGTTGGTAGAGAAGAACGAGGTCTGCCAGTTGGCCGTGAAACCCTGCTCGGTCACTTCACGCTGGGCCGGCAGGTAGTTGCCGATGAAGCTCGGGTGCGGCCAGTCAGCCGCCAGGTGCACATTGCTGGTCTTGCCCACCGGGATCACCTGCAACTGGCCAGTGCCTTGCAACGCCAGGTCGAATTCGAAGTCCAGGCGCTGCTGCAGCCGACCGTCGACCCGTGGCAGGTTCACATGCACGCCATCGCCCAGCCAGTTCACCTGGGTCCCCGGCATGAACTCCAGTTGCCGGTCGCCCAGCTGCAGCGTCAGGGCGTTCTCGATACCACGAATATCGCTGATGCCGACCGCCAGGAAAGGCTCGTCGAAGCGGTAATCGGCAAAGTCTTCATCGATACCCAACTGCGCCGGCAAGACGAAGGTGCCGCTGATGTGGTTATTGGCGTGAAACAACCGCGCTTCATAAATGCCACGCGCCCGGCGTTCGGTCTGGACCTTGCCATCGAGGACGAAACGCTCCGGCAGCAAGTAGAGGCGCCCGCTGACTTCCTTGCTCTCCTGGGTACGCTTGCCCTTGGCATCGGTCTTCCACTCGCGCACGGTCTGGCGATAGGGCACCACCAGCACCGGCCCGCTGATCAGTTGGCTATTGCTGGAGCTGCGGGCGATATCTTCCAGGACACCATCGCGCAGGTACTGTCGCTCGCTGATCAGGCCGTCGATCATCATCAACGGGATCAGCAACAACAGCATCAGTAGGGCAATCGCCCCGAATTTTATCGCCAGACTGCGGTTCATGGGTCTCTCTCCCTGATTGGTATGGGAGAAAGTCTGGGGCCGCCATGTGGGCCGTTGATGGAGCCCATGTGGAGACTGTGTGGAGATTCATGGCAGGCGCAGCGTTACCTCGACCCCACCCTCGACGTTGCCGATCAGCAACTGGCCGCCGTGCAGCTTTACCACTTCCTCGACGAAGTTCAGCCCCAGCCCGGTGCTCTTGCGCCCGCTGGCAGGGCGCGGCAGCGAATAGAAGCGCTCGCTCAGGCGTGGCAGGGCGTAGTCGGGAATCGCCTCGGCCTGGTTGAACAGGCTGAAACGCAGCTGCTGGCCGTCCCGTTCGGCGCTGAAGCGAATCACTCCGCCAGCGGGCGTGAAGTCCAGGGCATTCTCCAGCAGGTTGCCGATGGCCTGGCGCAACAGGAAGCGTTCGCCGAACAGGCGCAGGTCGGCAGCGATCCGGCGTTCGATCTGCAGGCCGGCTTTTTCGATCCGCGCGGCCTGGGCCAGCAGCACTTCGTCGACCAGCGCCGCCAGCGGCACCTCGACCTGCTCTTCCAGCACCTGCCGTTGCTCCACCAATGCCAGGTTCAGCAGCCGTTCGATCAACTGCTGCATGCGGGCACTTTCGCTTTCGATATTGCCGACGAACCGCTCGCGCTGGGGCTCCGGCATCTCTGCGTGCAACAGCTCGGCAGCACCCCGAATCGCCGCCAGCGGACTTTTCAGCTCGTGGGTCAGGGTGTGCACGTAGCGCTCGACGTAGGCCTTGCCCTCCAGTTGCGTGCGCATGTGTTCCACGGCATTGGCCAGCTGCTCCATTTCCCCGCCGCGATAATGCGGCAGTTCGGCACGCCGCCCCTCGCTGACCGCCTGGGCATAGGCGGTCAGGCGTCGCAACGCCGCGCTCAACCACCAGGACAACAGCGCCCCGAACAGCAGGCCCAGGGCAATCAGCCCGGCGCCCCAGAGGATCAGGCGATGTTCGGTGCGATCGACATAGGGTTGCAATGAACTGTTGGGCTTGGCCACGGTGACCACGCCGATGATCTCGCCATGGTCGGTGATCGGCGCCCCCACGTGCATCACCGACGAGTTGGGGTCGTCGGGATCGGAGCGGGTCGAGCGCGCACCGTAGTCGCCGCGCAGGGTCAGGTACACGTCATTCCAGCGCGAATAGTCCTGCCCCAACGCCAGCCCGGCGGAGTCGAGCAGGACGATGCCCTTGGCGTCGGTCACGTAGATGCGGTGGTTGACCTGGTTCTTCGGCAACCCCCAGATGTTCGCCGCCGGCTTGCGCTGGCCGTAGGCCTTGAGCACCTCGGGCAGGCGACTCTGGCCGAGGGTGCCGGCCTTGACGTCGTCGTGGAGGATTTCCGCCAGCAGGTTGGCGGTGTCCACCAGGGTTTCCTCGGTGGACTGGCGCACACCGGGGCGGATTTCCTTCATCACCGTACTCAGCACGAAATAGCCGGTCAGCCCGACGAACAGGAAATACACCAGGAAGATCCGCAGCCCCAACGGCATCAGCTGTGACTCGGGCTGTAGCTGTAGCCCAGGCCACGGTGGGTCTGGATCGGCTCGGCATCGCCGGCCACCAGCCGCAGCTTGGCCCGCAGGCTCTTGATGTGGCTGTCGATGCTGCGCTCATAGCCGGCATCCGCCGCGACCCCGACGGCGTCGAGCAACTGCTCGCGGCTGAACACCCGCTCGGGCTGTTCCAACAGGCAGGCAAGCAGGCGGAACTCATGGCGGGTCAGGCTCAAGGCCTGGCCGCGATAGCTGATCTGTACCCGTTCGTGATCGACCACGAAGCGCTCACCGGCAGCCGCTGCTGGCGCCGTCGGCACCACCCGCTTGAGAATTGCCCGGACCCGCGCCGCCACTTCCCGCGGGCTGAACGGCTTGACCACATAGTCGTCAGCGCCGATCTCCAGGCCGACCACACGATCGATCTCACCATCACGGGCACTGAGGAACATCACCGGCACTTCGGTAAAGCGCCGCAACTGCTTGCAGACCTCAAAGCCGCTGATGTCCGGCAGGCCGATGTCGAGAATCAGCAGATCGGCCGGCGTGCTGCGCTGGTACTCGACCGCCGCGCCGCCAAGGTTCAGCCAGGTGGTGGTGAAACCCTCGCCCTGCAGGGCATAGACCAGGGTATCGGCAATCGCCGCTTCGTCGTCGACTATCAGGATATGGGGCATGGCGTCCGAGCACTGTGGGCAATGTGCGCAACGGTGCCGGACGCGTGCCGCCCCGTCAATCAGCAGTCGGGCTGGTCGGCGGTATAACGCCGCGCCGGGTTCACCGCCGCGCCGAACTCGCGCAGGGCCTTGGCGCCAATCAGCAGCGGGTAGTTGAAGCTGCTGCGGTTGGTCAGGTTGACCTCCACCGTGCGCTTGACGTTGCCCAGGCACATTTCCAGATCGACCACCGGGCGCTTGCTCGGGTCGGCGACTTCGCCGTCCTCGTCCTCTTCGGAGCGAGTCTTGATCTTGCTGATGCGCGAGACCTTGTGTTCGTAGACCTTGTTGTCGGCGTCGGCGGTGCCGAGGCGGAAACGTACCCAGTCCTCGCCGTCACGCTTGAACAGCTCGATGTCCTTGGCCGACAGCGACGCGGTGAGCGCACCGGTGTCCATCTTGGCCTTGAAGGTCTGGCCGATCTCCGGCAGGCGAATGTACTCGTAGCGCCCGTAGAGGGTCGGCTCGGCGGCCATGACCGGCAGGGCCAGGAGGGACAACAGGGCAAGAACGGATTTCACTTGGGCTGCACCTTTGAGTGGACGCGCATGAGGCGTGCATTTTAGACCGTGCCGTCGTCATTGGTTCATGAACAATCGGCTAAATGACGGCTAACCTAGGCCATCGTGCGTGAAACATTCGTCGAACGGCCGATTTGGCGTCTGCCCCCCGCGCCTTTATCATGGCCCGCCCTCTCGCCCTGAAAAGAGTTCCTGTATGCGCCGCCTGCTCACCGGCAGCCTCGTTACGCTGCTGTTATTGCTCAACACACTGGTGCTGTTCGGCCCGCTGATGGCGTTCGCCCTGCTCAAGCTGGTGCTGCCCGGCCGCCTGCGTGACCACGCCAGCCGGGCAGTGATGTGGATCGCCGAAACCTGGGCCGAGATCGACAAGCTGATCTTCTCGCTGTGCATCCCCACTCGCTGGGACATTCGCGGTGCCGACGGCCTGCGTAGCGACACCTCGTACCTGGTGGTGTGCAACCACCAGAGCTGGGTCGACATCCCGGCGCTGATCCAGACACTCAACCGCCATACGCCGTTCTTCAAGTTTTTCCTCAAGAAGGAACTGATCTGGGTACCGTTCCTCGGCCTCGCCTGGTGGGCGCTGGACTACCCGTTCATGAAGCGCTACTCCAAGGCCTTCCTCGACAAGCATCCGGAACTCAAGGGCCAGGACCTGGAAATCACCAAGGCCGCCTGCGAACTGTTCAAGCGCCAGCCGGTGACCGTGGTCAACTACCTCGAAGGCACCCGCTTCAGCGAGGCCAAGCGCCAGCAGCAGGCGTCACCATTCAAGCACCTGCTCAAGCCCAAGGCCGGCGGCGTGGCCTTCGTCCTCGCGGCAATGGGCGAGCAACTGGACGCGGTGCTCGATGTCACGGTGGTTTATCCACAGGAGAAGATCCCCGGTTTCTGGGACCTGATCAGCGGCAACGTGCCCAAGGTGATCATCGACTTCCAGACCCACGCCATGGACCCGAGCCTGTGGCAGGGCGACTACGAGAATGACCCGGTGCTGCGCAAGCGGGTCCAGGACTGGGTCAACCAGCTCTGGAGCGAGAAGGACCAGCGCATCGCCACCCTGCGCAGCGAGCGCGACTAGAGACAAGCACGAGCGAAACACACCGGGCCCTCGCGCGGCCCGGTGCGTCGGCCAGCCAGGAGTGCGCCTTAGCTGCCGCTACCCCAGATACCGCCAAGGCTCTGCAACAGTGGGCCACCTACCCCCTGGTCGCCCAGATACTTGAGGATGATCGGCGCAAACTGGCCGACCATGCCACTGTCCATGCCCAGGGCGCCGAAGGCGTTGTTCAGGTCGCTGGTGTTCTTCACGTTACCCAGCGCGTTGCCCACCGCCGACGAGCCGCCGGACTGGCCGAGCAGGCCGCCGAGCCCGGCCAGCGCGCCGCCGCCCGACAACTGGTCGAGCCCCGGCACGCTCTGGCTCAGTTGCGAATAATCGTTGCCGCTGAGCTGGTTCTTCGCCAGCCCGAGCATCGCCCCGGTGCCGCCGATGGCCTGCTCCGGGGTGACGTTCAGTTGCGACCCCAGGGCGCTGAGCAGGCCACCCTCCGGCGCCGTGGCGTTGCCATTCTGACCGCCCTGAATGGCCGACAGCGCATTGGCTGCATCATTCAGGCTGAACGCCGCGAACACCGGCGTGACGGCGAAGGTCAGGAGCGAAGCCAATACGACACCGCGTGGAATTTTCATTGCAGCCACCTCACAAGTCATCGAAGGCCGACCGCTGGCCAGCGGTCGGCACTGGCCATTGGAGTGGAAAAAGCCGGGCTTGTTCCGCCCCACGCCCCGGCAGGGCGGAACCTGCCTTGTCGTCAGCACGGCAGCCGTTCGATCGCCGCCTGAACCAGGGGTCGCGCCCATTCGGGCGTCGCTTGCAGCGCCTGGGCGTCCTGCGGGTCGGGGCCGAGCAGTTGGCCGTCGGCCATTTCCAGCACCAGCAGCGGGTCGGGAATGTCCTCGCCGGGCTCGACGTCGGTGCTGTTGTCGAATACCTGCAAGTGCGCCAGGCAGGGCATCAGGGCCACCAGGTTGGCCCGCGACTTGACCCAGCGCTCGCGGATCTTCGGTTCGGGGATGTCGTGGCCCCCGCGTGCCACCCGCAGTTGCACCCGGCGCAGGTGCTGCTCCGGCGAGGACAGGCCGCAAAACAGCATGACCACGTCGTGGGTGCGTGCAGCCTGGGCGAGCATCCGGGCGATGGTGTTGCCACCCAGGGTGGTTTCAAACGCGTAGTTGCGTCCCTCGCGCAGGGCGTCTTCCAACTGCCTGCGACCCTGCTCCCAGGCCAGGCCGTTGGCCCGCTGCGGGTCGATGCCCAGGCTGTTCGTCAGTTCGCGGGCAAAGCTGTCGGGGTTGAACCAGTCCAGGCCATTCTCGGCCAGCAGTGCCCCGCCCACCGAACTCTTGCCAGCGCCGTTGACCCCGGCCAGGACAAAAATGAACGGACGTTCGCCGGTCGGCGTCGCGCCCATCAGAACGTGGAGCCGGCTTTAGGCCGCTTGCCCAGCTTGCCCTTGGCCGCCAACAGCGAGCGCACGCCCTGCGCCGCCTGGGGCTGCTGCAGACTCTGCAGGCGCGCGTCGAAACGCTGGGTCAACTCGTCCAGGGCGGACTGCTCGCGATCCTTGTAGGCCTGCACCTGGGCGGTCAGTCGCTGGTAGGTCTCGGCATCCAGCAGGACCATCTCCACGGTGGAATGATTGGTCACCGCGACACTGCCGGACTGATGAACCAGGCGGACGACATCGGCCCACTTGTTCTTCACCTGGGAGGCGTTCTGGCGTGGCAGATCGAGGAGGTCAGGCAAGGCAATCATGGCGTGTGCTCGCAGACAGGGAAGGCCCATCCACTATAACAACCGCCGGTTATTTTGGCTATTTTTGCCATATTGACCCGAAAGTGGGTCCAGGCCTCCTTCCCGGAGGCGTGAAGGCCAGGCAGTAGGGATGAGGCGGCTACCTGCGGTGCGGCGCAGGCAGCCGTTCGAGGGGTTAGCGGGCGAACTCGACGAAGGCTTGGCACAGGGTGAGCAGATAGCGCTCGTCGTCGGCATCCATGTCACCGTCCTCATCCATGTCCACGCGGACATTGACGGTGTCGTAGGTCTTGTTCTCGCCAGACGAGGAAACGGCGGAAGCGAAGACGAGTTCATTGCCTTCGTAGAACTCTACCAGCACCTCCGGGCTGCCATTGCTGTCGATGTCTTCCAGGGAGAGTCGGATTTCCTTTTTGGCCATGAGGCACCTCTTTATCGAGTGATGTGATGGGGTGCCTATGGTGAGAGGCGCACGGCGTGGCGAACATTGCCCGGCGGCGACAGCCGACAGCGGAAAAGGCGCCCTGCCCCAGCGGAAACCCACGAGTAGATGCAGGGAATCGGCAACGGCGATCTGTGCGTGTGGCAGGGCATTTGGCGTAAAGTGGCTACCCCTGAGGGAGAGTGCGTGCATGAACGTGAAAATCGGTGGAACCGCCCTGGCAATCATCCTGGTCGGCCTTGGCATCGCCTTCGGTGTACACGAGTGCCAGCGTGGCCCCCTGACCCCCGAACTGCCCGACAGTCTGGGCGACGAGCAGCGCGCCTGGCTGACCCTCGAACACCGCGTCAAGCGTAGCGACCCGGCGCTGACCGAGGTCAGTCGCGACCAGCAGACACTGACCCTGCTCTACCAGCCGCAGAAGCTTGCCGATGACGACGAGGCCTGGGTTCCCCGCATGCTGCGTACGCTAGGCCAGGGCCTGGCGGCGGTGAATGGCGCACCGGGCGGCAAGCAATACACCCAGGTGACGGTCAAGGCGCGGATCATCGCCGCCGATGACGTCGAACTGGTGTATGGAATGGACGGTTTCGACGCGATCAAGACCCAACAGGGCGGCTACACCACCTTTGCCAGCATGCCCCGCGAACTGAAGTTCAGCCGAGAAACCCTGGGCCAGGCCAGCGACTACTGCCGCGGTCCGAGTGGCCAGGGGTTCTATCCGGAGTTCTGCCAGCGGGTGAGTGCGGCCAAGGCGGTTCAGCGCTGAGGGTTTGAACGAGGGCTTGCGTCTGCGGGCACGTAGGGCCTTGCCTATCCGGAAGATCACCGGTGATGCCACTGGCCTTTTCGCCACGGTCCGACGCATCCTGCAAAGACAATCTGCGACTACGTGGGGCCGGGCATGGCGGACCTGCGGCTGGCGCCCAAGGCCTTTGAGAACCGGCAACCCGCCCAGGACACTAGACTATGTACGAAATAGCCTGAAACCTGGTTATGCGGCGTTAAAAACCGGCTCGGAATGCTCATTGACAGCCAGTCAAGTCGGGCGCGACCCCGGCCGTTCCTCGCCGGTTTTTGCCTTGCCTAACCTGCGTTTCAAACTATTTCTTACACAGCCTAGACACCGGAAAACAGAAAGGGCGACCGAAGTCGCCCTTTCTGGCATGCCGCCTACTTACGCCGCACTGAACAGCTTGTGCGGGTCGATCACGAATTTCTTCGGCACACCGGCATCGAACTCGCCATAGCCCTTCGGCGCGTCATCCAGGCTGATGACCTGCACGCCCACGACTTCTGCGATGTTGATGCGGTCCCACATGATCGCCTGCATCAGTTGGCGGTTGTACTTCATCACCGGCGTCTGGCCGGTGTGGAAGCTGTGGGACTTGGCCCAGCCCAGGCCGAAGCGGATGCTCAGCGCACCGATCTTGGCCGCGGCGTCCACCGCCCCCGGATCTTCGGTCACGTACAGGCCCGGAATACCGATCTTGCCGGAAACACGGGTGACCTGCATCAGCGAGTTGAGCACGGTGGCCGGGGCCTCGTGCTTGGCGCCTTCATGACCGTGGCCACGGGCTTCGAAGCCGACCGCGTCGACTGCGCAATCCACTTCCGGCTCGCCCAGCAACGCGGCGATCTGCTCGTGCAGCGGGGTGTCCAGGGACAGGTCGGCGATTTCGAAGCCCTGGGCCTTGGCGTGCGCCAGCCGTGCAGGGTTCAAGTCACCGACGATGACCACGGCCGCGCCCAGCAGGCGGGCCGAAGCAGCTGCCGCCAGGCCGACCGGACCGGCACCGGCGACATAGACGGTGCTGCCCGGACCAACGCCCGCGGTGACCGCACCGTGGAAACCGGTAGGCAGGATATCGGACAGGCAGGTCAGGTCACGGATCTTCTCCATGGCCTTGTCGCGGTCCGGCAGTTTCAGCAGGTTGAAGTCGGCGTACGGCACCAGCACGTACTCGGCCTGGCCACCGGTCCAGTCGCCCATGTCGACGTAGCCATAGGCACCGCCGGCGCGGGCCGGGTTGACGGTCAGGCAGACGCCGGTATGCATTTCCTTGCAGGAACGGCAGCGGCCGCAGGCAACGTTGAACGGCACCGAGACCAGGTCGCCGATTTTCAGGTTCTCGACATCGCTGCCCTTTTCAACCACCTCGCCGGTAATTTCATGGCCCAGCACCAGGCCGACCTGAGCGGTGGTGCGGCCGCGAACCATGTGCTGGTCGGAGCCGCAAATGTTGGTGGAAACCACGCGCAAGATCACGCCATGCTCGATCTTCTTGCCACGCGGGTCCTGCATTTTCGGATAGTCGATCTTTTGTACTTCTACCTTGCCAGCACCAAGGTATACCACTCCACGATTGCCAGACATGCTTTCACCTCGCTGTTGTTTTTATGTAGCGACGCGTTGCCGGGAGGCAACGCGCTGATTGCTCGGGTTGTGCTTGTGTCTTTTTTACTGCGTTGTTATTGGGGTCGCGAAGGGCGCTCAAGAGCGCCCCGAAAAATCAGAGAACCACCGTCCGGTTGGCGTTGAGGAACACCCGCCGCTCGATGTGATAGCCCACCGCTCGCGCCAGGGTCAGTCCTTCGATGTCCCGGCCCTTGGCGATCAGGTCCTCGGGGTAGTGGCTGTGATCCACCACCTCCACGCCCTGGGCGATGATCGGCCCCTCGTCCAGGTCGTTGTTGATGTAGTGCGCCGTGGCCCCCACCAGCTTCACACCCTTGTTGTAGGCCTGGTGATACGGCTTGGCGCCCTTGAAACCGGGCAGCAACGAGTGGTGGATGTTGATGGCGCGACCATCGAGCTTGCGGCACAGCTCCGGCGACAGCACCTGCATGTAGCGGGCAAGAATCACCAGCTCGGCGCCGGACTCCTCGATCACCTGCCACACCTGCCGTTCCTGGCCCGGTTTGTCATTGGGGTCGAGGGGGAAATGGTAGTAGGGAATGTCGTGCCAGTCGGCCAGAGGCTTGAGATCGGGATGGTTGGACACCACCGCGACCACGTCCATGGACAGTTGGCCAATGCGCTGGCGGTAGAGCAGGTCATTGAGGCAGTGATCGGCCTTGGAGACCATGATCACCACTTTCGGCCGGTAGTTCGGCGCGGTCAGTTCGAAAGTCATGCCGAACGCCTTGCCGCGCTCGGCCAGGCCGGCGCGGAACGCCTGCTCGTCGAAGCCTTCGGACTGGCGGAATTCCACGCGAATGAAGAAACGCCCCGAAAGGCGGTCATCGAACGAATGGTGCTCGGTGACATAACAGCCCTGCTCGAACAGGAAGCGGGTCACCGCATCCACCGTGCCGAGCACGCTGGGGCAGTCGGCGGTCAAGATCCATGTATCGGGGGCGCGGCTCATCGGGTGACTCCTGTTTTTATGGGGCAACCGCCAGGCGGTCGATCACGAAATCCCTGCCCTCATGTACGACCTAAATCCTGTAGGAGCCGTCTTGCTGGCGATGGCATCACTGCGGCGTACCGAAACACCGAGTCGCCCGGATCGCCAGCAAGCCGGCTCCCACAGGTCAAACAAACACTCAAGCCTGGACGTTCAGCCCGTACTCCGCCGCCGCATCCTGCAGCCACAGCCACCAATAGTCCGAGAAGCTGCGACGGATCACCAGTTCCCAAGTGTCCTCTGCGGTGTGGCGGATGATCAGTTGCGACTTGGCGAACACCGTGCCGACCGCCTTGCCCACCGGGAAGTTGTTCGGGTGCACGTCATAGCTGGTGGACTTCATCAGCACCTGGCGCACGTTAGGGCCGCTCAGTTCCAGCAGTTGCTGACCGCCGCTGACGTTGACGATGGCAATGTGCAGGTCGCCCAGCGCTTCGCGCAGGGCCTTCTCGGCAGCGAACTCCTCGCCACTCGGCACCACCAGCAGCCACTCGTCCGGGCCGAGCCATTGCAGGCTGGTCTCGCCCTTGGCAACCACCGTCAGCGCCACGGGCAGCTCCAGGCCCAGGGCCTTGTGTACACCGGCAGCGAACGCCGGGTCATGGCCGTCGCCACGAATGGTCAGGTGACCAAGCAGTTTCTTTTCCCGCACGGTCACGCCGGCGTTCTTGCGGCCCTTGCCCACCAGGCTGGCGAGATCGGCATGGTGCAACGACGACTCGGCCTTGGCCCCGGAAGTCGGGCGTTGCTGGTAAACGTTGGCTGTGCTCATGTGAAACACCTGTATTGAATTCTGTCTTGGCGGTGGCCAGTGCCTGACCCCACCTCATGAACAACCGTGAACCTGTAGGAGCCTGGCTTGCCAGCGAAGGGGCCCTCAGGCCGCCAGAAGCTTCGCGGGCAAGCCCGCTCCTACAAGGAGTTGTGTCACATCAGATGTTCTGGCGATCGCCCTTAGGATCGAAGAACACCGAGGACACGATCTCCGCCTCGATCACGCTGCCATCGGCCAGCGGTGCGAACACCCGCTCACCCATGCGCTTGAGCCCGCCCTTCACCACCGCCATCGCAAACGAATAGCCAAGCGAGTTATGGGCGTAGCTGGAGGTCACGTGACCGACCATCTTCATCGGGATCGACTGCTTGGTGTCGAACACCAGTTGCGCACCTTCCGGCAGCCACTTGGTCGGATCGATCGGCTTGAGGCCCACCAGTTGCTTGCGATCTTCGCGCACGCAGTCCTCGCGGTTCATACCGCGCCAGCCGATCCAGGAGAACGGCTTGGTACGACCGACACACCAACCCATGTTCAGGTCGTCCGGGGTCATCGAGGCGTCAGTGTCCTGGCCGACGATGATGAAGCCCTTCTCCGCCCGCAGCACGTGCATGGTTTCGGTGCCGTATGGGGTCAGGTTGTACTTCTTGCCCGCCTCGACGATCTGCTCGAGCACACCCATGGCGTAGTCGGCCTGGATGTTGACCTCGTAGGAGAGTTCGCCGGTGAAGGAAATCCGGAACACCCGCGCCGGTACACCACCGACCTGGCCTTCCTTCCAGGTCATGAACGGGAACGCGTCCTTGTCCAGGTCGATGTCGGTGACTTCACTCAACAGCTTGCGACTGTTGGGGCCGGACAGGGTCAGGGTCGCCCAGTGGTCGGTAACGGAGGTGAAGTACACCTTCATTTCCGGCCATTCGGTCTGGTGGTACAGCTCCAGCCACTGCAGGACGCGAGCCGCGCCGCCGGTGGTGGTGGTCATCAGGAAGTGGTTGTCGGCCAGGCACGCGGTCACGCCGTCGTCGAAGACCATGCCGTCTTCCTTGCACATCAGGCCGTAACGGGCCTTGCCCACGTCGAGCTTGGTCCAGGCGTTGGTGTACACGCGGTTGAGGAACTCGCGGGCATCCGGGCCCTGGATGTCGATCTTGCCCAGGGTCGAGGCGTCGAGCAGGCCTACGCTGTCGCGCACGGCCTTGCACTCACGCTTGATCGCCGCATGGATGTCTTCGCCGTTGCGTGGGAAGTACCACGGACGTTTCCACTGGCCGACGTCCTCGAACTTGGCACCCTGCTTCACGTGCCAAGCCTGCAAGGCGGTGTAGCGCACCGGCTCGAAGATGTGCCCGCAGTGACGACCGGCTACCGCACCGAAGGTGATCGGCGTGTAGTTCGGACGGAACATGGTGGTGCCCATCTGCGGGATGGTCACGTTCAGCGAACGGGCGGCGATGGCCAGGCCGTTGACGTTGCCCAGCTTGCCCTGGTCGGTACCGAAGCCCAGTGCGGTGTAGCGCTTGACGTGCTCGACCGACTCGAAGCCCTCGCGGGTCGCCAGTTCGATGGCGGCGGCGGTGACGTCGTTCTGCAGGTCGACGAATTGCTTCGGCGCCCGTGCGGTACCTTTTTCATGAGGCACCTGGAACAGCGCCAGGGTTGGCTCTTCCTGGCGGGACAGGGCTTTGGGCAGCACGCCTTCAACCGTCTTGAAGCCGGCTTCGCTGGCTGCGCGCGCGCCGCCTTCGAAACCATCGGCCAGGGTGTCGGCCAGGCTGTAGACGCCGTTCAGGCCACCGACGCACACGCGTTTCTGCGGTGCTTCACCGGCAACGAAACCGAGGATGTCTTCGCGCCAGACCGGCTTGCCACCCAGGTGCGAAGCCAGGTGCACCACCGGGCTGTAGCCGCCGGAGCTGGCAATCAGGTCGCAATCCAGCCATTCACCCGGGCTGGTCACCTTGTGGGCGCGCACGTCGATCGCGGCGACGCGGGCAGCGGTGACACGCTTGCTGCCACGGGCTTCGATCACGGCACTGCCGGTGAGGATACGAATACCCTTGGCACGGGCCTCTTCCACCAGCGCACCGCGTGGGTTGCTGCGGGCGTCGGCGATGGCCACCACCTGCAGGCTGGCGTCGAGCCAGTCCAGCGCAACGCGGTAGGCGTGGTCGTTGTTGGTGGTCAGCACCAGCTTCTTGCCCGGCGCCACGCCGTAGCGGCGCACATACACCGAGACGGCGCCGGCGAGCATGTTGCCCGGCACGTCGTTGTTGCCGTAGACCAGCGGACGCTCGTGGGCGCCGGTCGCCAGGACCACGCGCTTGGCGCGCACCCGGTGGATACGCTGGCGAACCTGGCCGATCGGGGCGCGGTCGCCGAGATGGTCGGTGAGGCGCTCGTGGATGGTCAGGAAGTTATGGTCGTGGTAGCCGTTGACGGTGGCCCGTGGCAGCAGCAGCACGTCCGGCAGCGACTTCAGCTCGGCGATGACCGTGGCGACCCATTCGGCCGCCGGCTTGCCGTCAAGGCTTTCGCGGGAGTCGAGCAGGCTGCCGCCGAACTCTTCCTGTTCATCGGCGATGATCACCCGCGCACCACTGCGCGCAGCGGCCAGCGCTGCGGCCAGGCCGGCAGGGCCGGCGCCGACGATCAGCACGTCGCAGTGCTGGTTCATGTTGTCGTAGGTATCGGGGTCGTTCTCGGTCGGCGAACGGCCCAGGCCCGCCGCCTTGCGGATGTACTTCTCGTAGGTCATCCAGAACGACTGCGGGTACATGAAGGTCTTGTAGTAGAAACCGGGTGGCATCAACTTGCCGCCGACCTTGCCGAGGATGCCCATCACGTCGTTGTTGACGCTCGGCCAGCCGTTGGTGCTGGTAGCGACCAGGCCCTGGTACAGCGCCTGCTGGGTGGCCCGCACGTTGGGAATCTGGGTGGCTTCGGTGGCACCGATCTGCAGCACCGCGTTCGGCTCTTCGGCACCGGCGGCAAAGATGCCGCGTGGACGCGAGTACTTGAAGCTGCGGCCGACGATGTCGACGCCGTTGGCCAGCAGTGCGGCGGCCAGGGTGTCACCTTCGTAGCCCTTGTAGCTCTCGCCGTTGAAGGTGAAGCTCACGACCTTGTTGCGATCGATACGACCGCCGTTGGACAGGCGATTGACCTGGCTCATACCTTTTCTCCCACGGCCAACTCGGGCGCTTTCGAACTTTCCGCCTTGCCGGCAGCGGTGAATTGAGGCTTCTCGCCGATCTTGTAGGTTTCCAGGATCTCGTAGGTCACCGTGTCACGAGTCACGTTGAAATACTGGCGGCACCCGGCGACGTGGTCCCAGAGTTCGTGGTGCAGGCCGCGCGGGTTGTCGCGGAAGAACATGTAGTCGCCCCACTGCTCGTCGGTGCAGGTGTTGGGGTCCAGCGGGCGCGGGATGTGCGCCTGGCCGGAAGCATGGAATTCCTCTTCGGAGCGCAGTTCGCCGCAATGAGGACAGAAGATATGCAACATGGGGATTTCTCCTCTCAAGCCTCTTGAAAACGTAGCGAGCGAAGGCAAGACAAGGCAAAAACAGGTGAGAAAGCGGAGCTTAGTTTACTAAGTGAGCATTTCGAGCCTGTTTTTAACGCCGTATTGCCGAGCGCAGTAGTTTTCATGAGGTCTTTGTTAGTGGGCGACCGCTGCTGCGCCATGTTCATCGATCAACGCACCGTTATGGAAACGGTCGATGGAGAAAGGGGCGGCCAGTGGGTGCATTTCACCCTTGGCCAGGCTCGCGGCAAAAACGTTGCCCGAACCCGGGGTGGCCTTGAAGCCGCCGGTGCCCCAGCCGCAGTTGAAGAACATGTTCGGTACCGGGGTCTTCGAAATGATCGGGCAGGCATCCGGGGTGGTGTCGACGATGCCGCCCCACTGGCGGTTCATGCGTACGCGCGACAGCACCGGGAACATCTCGACGATGGCCTGGATGGTGTGTTCGATCACCGGGTACGAACCCCGCTGACCATAACCGTTGTAACCGTCGATACCGGCACCGATCACCAGGTCGCCCTTGTCGGACTGGCTGATGTAGCCGTGTACGGCGTTGGACATGATCACGCTGTCGATGATCGGCTTGATCGGCTCGGACACCAGCGCCTGCAGCGGGTGGGACTCGAGCGGCAGGCGGAAGCCGGCCAGTTTCGCCATGTGCCCGGAGTTACCGGCGGTGACTACGCCGACGCGCTTGGCGCCAATGAAGCCCTTGTTGGTTTCCACGCCGATGCACACGCCGTTTTCCTTGCGGAAGCCGATCACTTCGGTCTGCTGGATCAGGTCGACGCCCAGGGCGTCGGCACCACGGGCGAAGCCCCAGGCCACGGCATCGTGACGGGCCACGCCGCCGCGACGCTGGACGGTCGCGCCCAGTACCGGGTAGCGGGTGTTCTTCGAACAGTCCAGGTACGGAATCTCGTCCGCCACCTGCTGGGCGTTGAGCAGTTCGCCATCAACGCCATTGAGGCGGTTGGCGCTGACCCGACGCTCGGAATCGCGGATGTCCTGCAGGGTATGGCAGAGGTTGTAGACGCCACGCTGGGAGAACATCACGTTGTAGTTGAGGTCCTGGGACAGACCTTCCCACAGTTTCATCGCGTGTTCGTACAGGTGCGCCGATTCGTCCCACAGGTAGTTGGAACGCACGATGGTGGTGTTACGGGCGGTGTTGCCGCCGCCCAGCCAGCCCTTCTCGATCACCGCGACGTTGGTGATACCGTGTTCCTTGGCCAGGTAATAGGCCGTGGCCAGGCCGTGGCCGCCACCGCCGACGATGACCACGTCGTAGACCTTTTTCGGCGTCGGCGTGCGCCACATGCGCTGCCAGTTCTCATGATGGCTGAGAGAATGCTTGAAGAGGCCGAAGCCCGAATAGCGTTGCATAGTCATTTACTCCAAAACCGCTCTCAGCGATAAACCGGGAAATCCGCGCACAGGGCCGCCACATGCTTGGCGACATTCGCTTCGACGTCGGCATCGCCGAGGTTGTCGAGGATGTCGCAGATCCAGCCAGCCAGTTCGGTGCACTGGGCCACCTTGAAGCCACGGGTGGTGACCGCCGGGGTACCGATACGCAGGCCGGAGGTGACGAACGGCGACTGCGGATCGTTCGGCACGGCGTTCTTGTTCACGGTGATATGGGCACGGCCCAGGGCGGCATCGGCGTCCTTGCCGGTCAGGCCCTGGCGAATCAGGCTGACCAGGAACAGGTGGTTATCGGTGCCACCGGACACTACATCGTAGCCACGTTTCACAAACACGCCGGCCATGGCCTGGGCGTTGTCGATCACTTGCTGCTGGTAGGCCTTGAAGCCCGGTTCCAGCGCTTCCTTGAAGCACACGGCCTTGGCGGCGATCACGTGCATCAGCGGGCCACCCTGGGCACCGGGGAATACCGCGGCGTTGAGCTTTTTCTCGATCTCTTCGTTGGCCTTGGCCAGGATCAGGCCGCCACGCGGGCCGCGCAGGGTCTTGTGGGTGGTGGTGGTGACCACGTCGGCGAACGGAATCGGGTTCGGATACAGGCCGGCGGCGACCAGGCCGGCGACGTGGGCCATGTCGACGAACAGCAGCGCACCGACCTTGTCGGCGATCTGGCGGAAGCGTGGGAAATCGAGGGTTTTCGAGTAGGCGGAGAAACCGGCGACGATCATCTTCGGCTTGTGCTCGACCGCCAGGCGCTCGACTTCATCGTAGTCGATCAGGCCGGTATTGGTGTCGATCCCGTATTGAACGGCGTTGTACAGCTTGCCCGAGGACGACACCTTGGCACCGTGGGTCAGGTGGCCGCCGTGGGCCAGGCTCATGCCCAGGATGGTATCGCCGGCCTGCAGCAGGGCCAGGTATACGGCACCGTTGGCCGAGGAGCCGGAGTGCGGCTGGACGTTGGCGTAGTCGGCACCGAACAGCTGTTTGGCGCGCTCGATGGCCAGGGCCTCGACCTTGTCCACGTGTTCGCAGCCACCGTAGTAGCGCTTGCCCGGATAACCTTCGGCGTACTTGTTGGTCAGGCCACTGCCCTGGGCCTGCATGACGCGCTTGCTGGTGTAGTTTTCCGACGCGATCAGTTCGATGTGATCTTCCTGGCGCTGCTCTTCGGCGTTCATGGCGGCCAACAGTGCATCATCGTAACCCTGGATCTGGTCTTGCTTGCTGAACATCGCGTCTCTCCCAGCGGCAGTGCGCCATTTCTTTTTGGTGGGGCACAGCCGTTCGGCGGTGTCCTTTGATAGCGATGGTATGACCGGCGCAGACGCTTCAAATGCCTACGCACGCCTTGCAAGGGTGCGTTTACGACATGTCATGTCGCCAAGGATGAACAAGCACGGACCTGTGGCGAGCGGGCTTGCCCGCGCTCGGGTGCGAAGCAGCCGTAAGGCAGGCAACCTCGGTTTATCTGATGTACCGAATTTCCAGGTTTTAGGGCCGCTTCGCGCCCCAGCGCGGGCAAGCCCGCTCGCCACAGGGGTATTCTTTAACCATTAAGCAGAAGGATTTTCCTACAGCAACTGTGCCTGTGCGCTGACGTCGAATCTGGTTACAGTGCAGCTCGTAAACGATCATAAGGACCGGGCCATGACCGACAAGAGCCAACAATTCGCCAGCGACAACTATTCCGGTATCTGCCCCGAAGCCTGGACCGCCATGGAACAGGCCAACCACGGCCACCAGCGCGCCTATGGCGACGACGAGTGGACCCAGCGCGCCGCCGACGGTTTCCGCAAGCTGTTCGAAACCGACTGCGAAGTGTTCTTCGCCTTCAACGGCACCGCCGCCAACTCCCTCGCCCTGTCGTCGCTGTGCCAGAGCTACCACAGCGTGATCTGCTCCGAGACCGCCCACGTCGAGACCGACGAATGCGGCGCGCCGGAGTTCTTCTCCAACGGTTCCAAGCTGCTCACCGCACGCACCGAAAACGGCAAGCTGACCCCCGAGTCAATCCGTGAAATCGCCCTCAAGCGTCAGGACATCCACTACCCCAAGCCCCGCGTGGTGACCCTGACCCAGGCGACGGAAGTCGGCAGCGTCTACACCCCGGACGAAATCCGTGCCATCAGCGCCACCTGCAAGGAGCTGGGCCTGCACCTGCACATGGATGGCGCGCGCTTCTCCAACGCCTGCGCCTACCTCGGCTGCTCACCGGCCGACCTGACCTGGAAGGCCGGGGTCGACGTACTGTGCTTCGGCGGAACGAAAAACGGCATGGCCGTGGGCGAGGCGATCCTGTTCTTCAACCACGACCTGGCGGAAGACTTCGACTATCGCTGCAAGCAGGCCGGGCAACTGGCCTCGAAGATGCGTTTCCTGTCGGCGCCGTGGGTCGGCCTGCTGGAAAACGACGCCTGGCTCAAGCACGCCCGCCATGCCAACCATTGCGCGCAATTGCTGAGCAGCCTGGTCAAGGACATTCCCGGCGTGGAGCTGATGTTCCCGGTCGAGGCCAACGGCGTGTTCCTGCAACTGTCGGAACCGGCAATTGCCGCCCTGACCGCCAGGGGCTGGCGCTTCTACACCTTCATCGGCAAGGGCGGGGCACGCTTCATGTGTTCGTGGGATACCGAGGAAGCGCGGGTGCGGGAGCTGGCGGCGGCGATCCGCGAGGTCATGGCAGCCTGAAAGGCCAACTGATTGCAGCGCGCCCGTGCAAGGCGGGCGTGCTGCTGGAATCGGGGCGAGGCGGGCACCCGTCTATCTCGCTGCCTTATCGTCGATAGACGGGGGGCCCACGTCCGGGCTCAACCCTGTTCGATGGTTTTCGCGATCACTTCGACCGTGGCGCTGACTTGCTCTTGATAACGGTCGAGTTCCTCACGGTGCTGATGTTGCTCCTCGATCCGTTGGGAGCAAAGGTTCAGCGCAGTCAGGACCAGCAATTGCTCGCCGATCAGCGTGGGAAACTTCTTCTTGGTATCGACCAGGGCGGTCTTGAGCATCTGCGTCGCCTCTTGCAGCGTCTGCTCATAGCCTGCCGGCGCCTTGATCGAGTAGTCCTCGCCAAGGATCGAGATGACGGTCACACCGTCGTTACTGGCTCTCATGCGCTCACGGGACCTGCGCTGACGCGCTCGACCAGCGCCTGGATACGCGCGGCGGTGGCGCCGTGTTTCTCTTCCTGCTCCATCAGGTTCAACTGCAGGCTTTCGTTTTCATCCTTGGCCCGGGCCAGTTCGGTCGTGAGTTGAGCGTTGGTGGCCAACAGCTCCTGCTTCTGCTGCACCAGCTCGCTGACCAGTTGTTCCAGTTGGTTGAGGGAAGTCTCCAGCATGTTCTTGATCTCTCGGGCAGTTTCAAAGGGCGCGTACGATAAAGAAAAGCCCCTCGGTTTGCCAGGGAAAAACGCTCGCAAAGCCTTGATTTTCCTGGCACGGGACTTCTCGTCGCCCCTTAGGGACTGCGATTGGCGAAACATGTTCCGAACCTTCCGTCGCAAAGCCCGTTCTGCGACAAATCCGCACATGCACTCTAGACTTTAGTCGCATGACCGATAACCCAGGTAGACCTTAATCCCAAAGGCCGCACGGAACGCGCTTTTCCAGGAAATATCATGTCCCTACGCACAATGAATATCGCTCCCAGAGCGTTCCTCGGCTTCTCCCTGATCGGCGCACTGATGCTGATCCTCGGCGTGTTCTCGCTGAATCAGATGAGCAAGATCCGCGCAGCCGCCGAGCAGATCACGGTCAACAACGTGCCCAGCATCAAGGCCCTGGACGACTTCACCCAGTTGACCCTGCGTCTGCGCGTGCTCTCTTATCGTCTGCTGACCAACCGCGAGGCCGATGTCCAGGCCAAGACCCTGGAGCTGTTCACCCAGCGCAACCAGCAGATCGACAAGGCACGGGTCACCTACGAGAAGCTGATCGCCAGCCCCGAGGAACGTTCCGCTTACGAGCAATATGTGCAACTGCTGGGACAATACCGACAGATCGAAGAGCGCCTGAAAACCTTCTCGCGCAACAACCAGATGACCGAGCTGACCGCGCTGATCAACAATGAACTGCTGACCAACTCCGAGCAGGTCAACAGCGCCCTCGACCGCCTGTTGCAGATCAATACGCAGCAGACCAACGACACTAACCAGCAGGCAAGCGACCAGTACAGTTCTGCATTCAACCTGGTAGTGGCCCTGCTGCTGCTCGCCACCGCCCTGACCTTCCTGTTCGCCTGGCTGCTGACCCGTAGCATCACCCAGCCGATCGACCAGGCCCTGAAGGCCGCCGAACACATCGCCGAAGGCGACCTGACCCATCCGATCACGGTCGACGGTACCGATGAAGCCGGCCGCCTGCTGCAGGCGATGCTGAAGATGCAGCAGAAGCTGCGCGACACTCTGCAACGTATCTCCGGCTCGGCGACCCAACTGGCTTCCGCCGCCGAAGAGCTGAACAGCGTCACCGACGAAAGTGCGCGCGGATTGCAGCAGCAGAACAATGAAATCGAACAGGCGGCCACTGCGGTCAATGAAATGACCAGTGCCGTGGAGGAAGTCGCGCGCAACGCCGTGAGCACTTCCGAAGCGTCGAAGAACGCCACCGCTTCGGCCGGCGACGGTCGCGACCTGGTCCAGGAAACCGTCACCGCCATCGAGCGCATGAGCGCCGACGTGCAGGGTACTGCGACGCTGATCGGCAACCTCGCCGAAGAGTCGCGGGATATCGGCAAGGTGCTGGATGTGATCCGTGGCCTCGCCGATCAGACCAACCTACTCGCACTGAACGCGGCGATCGAGGCGGCACGAGCCGGCGAAGCCGGGCGTGGTTTTGCCGTGGTGGCCGATGAAGTCCGTGCGCTGGCCCATCGGACCCAGCAGTCGACCAGCGAGATCGAACGGATGATCGGCAGCATCCAGGGCGGTACCGAGCAGGCGGTGGATTCGATGCGCAACAGCACCGAGCGTGCCGAATCGACCCTGAACATCGCCAAGGGCGCCGGCCTGGCGCTGGACACCATCAACAGTGCGATCGTCGAGATCAACGAACGCAACCTGGTGATTGCCAGTGCAGCCGAGGAGCAGGCCCAGGTAGCCCGCGAAGTGGATCACAATCTGGTGAACATCCGCGACCTGTCGGTGCAGTCGGCCACCGGCGCAGACCAGACCAGCGCGGCCAGCAACGAGCTGTCGCGCCTGGCGGTGGACCTCAACGGGTTGGTGGCGCGGTTCAGCCTGTAAAACCGAGGCGCGCCCTTCGCGGGCAAGCCCTGCTCCTACAGCCCTGTGTCGTTCACAAACTCTGTGCGCGCCACCATTCTGTAGGAGCAGGGCTTACCCGCGAACAGCCCCCCTTTTCAGCTCAATCAATACTCGACCCGCACGTCGCCTTTCGGCACGCTGCAGCACGACAGGATGTAGCCCTCGGCCACATCTTCGTCGGTAATCCCGCCGTTGTGCTCCATCTCCACTTCCCCACCCAGCTTGAGTACCTTGCAGGTCCCGCAGATGCCCATGCCGCAGGCCTTGGGAATCATCAGGCCGAGCTTGGCCGCTGCGGCGTGCACGGTCTCGCCCGGTGCCACGCGAATGCTCTTGCCGGTGGCGGTGAACTCCACCTGGTGCAGGTCGGCGGCATCCACCGGTGGTGCATCGGCCGCCTGTTCGGCCTGTTCCACCGCATCGGCACGGGCCTCCGGTGGCGTCGCGCCAAAGGACTCCTCGTGGTAGCGGCTCATGTCGAAGCCAGCCGCTTCCAGCAGACGCTTCACCGCATTCATGTAGGGCGTCGGGCCGCAGCAGAACACTTCGCGCTCGAGGAAGTCCGGTGCCATCAGTTCCAGCATCTTGTGGTTCAGGTAACCGCGGTAGCCGGCCCAGGGTTCGCCCAGTCCATGCTTCTCGCAGATCAGGTGCAGGCTGAAGTTGTCGATCCGCGATGCCATGTGTTCCAGCTCGCGGTGATAGATGATGTCCTTGGGCGACCGGGCGCTGTGGATAAACACCATGTCAACGTTGGCATTGGTGTCGTAGAACCAGCGGGCCATGGACATTACCGGGGTGATACCGACACCGCCGCTGAGGTAGAGCATCTTGGGGCTGGGGAAGTCGATGGCATTGAACAGCCCCACCGGACCGTGCACCGCCAGTTCCTGGCCTTCGTGCAAGGTGTCGTGCAGCCAGTTGGAAACCTTGCCCCCCGGCACGCGCTTGATGGTCACCGAGAAGCTATAGGGCACCGACGGCGAGCTGGAAATGGTGTAGGAGCGCATGATCGGCTGCCCTTCGATTTCCAGCTCCAGGGTGACGAACTGCCCCGGCTTGAAGAAGAACATGATCGGCTGGTCGGCCATGAAGCAGAAGGTGCGCACGTCCCAGGTTTCCTGGATGACTTTCACACAACGCACGATATGCCGACCATTGGCCCAGGTCTGGGTCGTTACCGGATTCAGGAAGTTGTTGGACATGTTGTTCTCCACCGCCGACTGTCAGCTCTTATGGTGGCGATTCTGCGCAAGCCCCGAGCCCCCCGTTTACCTATCCGCGACATTGGCATGCTTATCGCGACCAGCCCCCAACCACCGGGGCTTGCGCGTCGGGAACGGATTCGGCCGTGTCGCCCATGGATAAGGTCCTGGTCGCTGCCAGCCCCACACTCCGTCGCAAATGACCCGCTGTATTTCTGTCTTGCGTCGCAACCGTGTGGTCCGCGCCCGCTGCATCGACCACTTAGCCAATATTCGTCGGCCACACTGCATGGCCCTGAGGACCTGAACCATGGACACCACCACCCTGAGCCTGGGCGACCCACTGGAGCCCGCACGCAAGGCCACCGCACAGATGCTGCAGGAACGCGAGCGGACCTTCTCCCTGCCGCAGCCGTTCTATTCGGACCAGCGCCTGTTCGATATCGACATGCAGGAGATCTTCCACAAGGAATGGCTGATCGCCGGCATGACCAGCGAGATCCCGACCAAGGGCAACTACCTGACGCTGCAGATCGGCAAGAACCCGGTCATCGTCATCCGCGGCGCCGATGGCGTGGTCCATGCCTTCCACAACGTCTGCCGCCATCGCGGCTCGCGCCTGTGCACCGGTGAAAAGGGCAAGGTCGCCAAGCTGGTCTGCCCCTACCACCAGTGGACCTATGAACTCGATGGCCGCCTGCTGTTCGCCGGCACCGAGATGGGCGCCGACTTCGACATGAAGCAATACGGCCTCAAGCCGATCAACGTGAAGACCGCCGGTGGCTACATCTTCATCAGCCTGGCCGAGAATCCGCCGGCGATCGACGAGTTCCTCAGCACCCTGAACCACTACATGGAACCCTATGACATGGAGAACACCAAGGTGGCGGTGCAGACCACCTTGATGGAAAAGGCCAACTGGAAGCTGGTGATCGAGAACAACCGCGAGTGCTACCACTGCAACGGCTCCCACCCGGAACTGCTGAAAACCCTGCTGGAGTGGGACGACGTCACCGACCCGCGGGCCGACCAGGCGTTCAAGGACCACGTGGCCGCCTCCGCCGCCGCCTGGGACGCCGAGAAGATCCCCTACGCCCACGCCAGCTTCGGCCTGCGCAACCGTATCGTGCGCATGCCGCTGCTCAAGGGCACGGTATCGATGACCATGGACGGCCAGCCGGGCTGCAAGAAACTGATGGGGCGGATCAAGAACCCGGACCTGGGCTCGATGCGCATCCTGCACCTGCCGCACTCGTGGAACCACTGCATGGGCGACCACATCATCGTCTTCACCGTGTGGCCGATCAGCGCCCAGGAAACCATGGTCACCACCAAATGGCTGGTGCACAAGGATGCGGTCGAGGGTGTCGACTATGACGTGGCCCGCATGCGCCAGGTCTGGGATGCGACCAACGACCAGGACCGTCGCCTGGCCGAGGAAAACCAGCGCGGCATCAACTCCACCGCCTACCAGCCTGGCCCGTACTCGAAGACCTACGAGTTCGGCGTGGTCAACTTCATCGACTGGTACAGCGAGCGCATGCTGAGCAACCTGGGGGCGGAGCCAGCGCCGTACCTGAAGGGCGTGCCGGTGCACGGTTAAAAGCAAAAAGCTTCGCGGGCAAGCCCGGCTCCTACAGTTCCGCGTCTAACGGAAGTTTTATAGACGAAGCTGACCTGTAGGAGCCGGATTTGTCGGGCCGCCGAACCGCCGCGAAAGCGCCCTCAAGAGCGCGCCAGCCAGACCCTACCCATTCGAGGTCCAGCGCACCGAACCGTCCTCGCCAATAAACTCCTCGACGATATTCGCCCCACTCAGCCGCACCCGCGCAAACCCATTGAGCACCCGCTCCGGATAGGCCGGATCAGCGGCATTCTGCGTCTCGGAAAACAGCACCCGCCGGTTCCCGTCCAGCTCGCTGGTGACCCCATAGGGAATCGCCCCGTGCCCGGCACAACGGGCCTTCAGCCCATTCAATTCGGCATAGACGATGCCATTGTGCAGATGCCCCCAGTACCAGTAGTCCGGCACCCGCCCGAGGGCATCGCTCACCTGCTGGTACAAACCGTTCGGATTGTGCCCGCTGATGTCGAACCCCTGGTGATGGGTGAGCACCAGCAACCTGTTGCGCTTGGGCAAGGTCTTCAGCCAGTCGATCTGGGGCTGGTTCAGGACGCCGTCCATGTACAGGTTCAGCGGCGCGGCGGCGTAGGCCGAGTCCAGCCCGACGATCAGCCAGTCATCGTTGTACAGGGCAAAGTAGCTGGTGCCCTGCTGCACCGGAAACCGCCCGTTGAGTTCGGCGAAATAACCGTGGGCGCCGCTGTACATCTCATGGTTGGAGTTGAGCGTGAAGGCGCCATGCCGGCCTTTCGGCCACCCCGACATGTCGACATCCTCCTCGGAGCCGGTGCCGGCGTAATAAACGTCGCCCAGGTGAATGGTGAAGTCAGCCTGGTGCAGGCTCATCTGATTGGCGACGCTGACCGCCGGCGCATGGCTGTCGAACG
The DNA here is from genome assembly GCF_059730225.1 of Pseudomonas sp. UTLPPB19802. Taxonomy (NCBI): domain Bacteria; kingdom Pseudomonadati; phylum Pseudomonadota; class Gammaproteobacteria; order Pseudomonadales; family Pseudomonadaceae; genus Pseudomonas; species Pseudomonas sp. UTLPPB19802. The sequence continues at coordinate 1,351,885 of NZ_AP048545.1, read as the reverse complement.
GTCCCGTGCCCCAGTCGCCGGCAATCGCCAGGCTCACCTCGCTGTCGATCTTCAGCACCGCCGGCGTGGTGATGAACGTCGCATGGCGGCGCAGGTTCTCGATCCACTTGATCAGCGCCTCGCTCCAAAGCAGGTCCAGCAACTCCCACTTGCGACACCCGAGCAGCGTGCCGTCCTTGAGCACCCGGGTTGGCAACTCCGTTTCCGAGGTCGGCAGCGCCTGAGCCTGGCCCAGGTGCAGGATCGACAGCCCGTGGGACAACTCCCAGGGCACCGCCGGCTCGGCGCCCGGCAGCTCGCCATGCTCCAGCACGTAATGGGCCTGGTCATGCCCGCGCTGCAGCAGTTGCTGGATCGCCTGGAACTCCTCCGGCTCGATATCGCTGACCAGCTTCTTCCAGGACAACTCCAGCCGGGCCTTCAGGCCGCTGAGCCGGACCTGGATCTTCGCAAGCTCATGCTCCAGATGGTGCAGATTCATGGCGCTCTCCCTACAAGGTCTTCATGAATTCGATCAGCGCCCATTTCTCGGCGTCGGTCAGTTGCGTGCCGTACAGGTGGCCACTGTTGTGATTGCCTTCCAGGCGGGTGTCGTACTTGAAGTAGCCCGGCGCCTGTACCTGCGGACCGCTGGTGGCGAAGCCGACCTTGACCGGGTCGTACACGTCCGAGCCGGTGCTGAAGGTCACCGGACGCTTGTCCGGGTTCTGCAACAGGTCCCACAGGCTCGGCACCGAGCCGTTGTGCAGGTACGGCGCGCGCATCCAGATGCCATCGGTGGGGGTGTTGCTGTAGCTCTGGGTCTTGCGATAGGCGCTGAAATCGAACGGCGGTTTCTTGAAACCGTGGAACGCCTGCACCAGACCGGTGGTGAACGAGTCCAGCCGATGCGGGTCGGTACCCAGGGTGTCGATGGGCACCGTGACCTGGCCGGTGTCGGCCTTGCCAAAGGCATGGCAGCCAGCGCAGTTATGCTCCCAAAGCGGCTTGCCCTGGGCCACCCGGGCCTGGTCCAGGGCGAATGGCCAGGCCGGTGGCTGGGTACCGAGCAGCCAGTTGGTGACCCGGTTGAAACTCTCCGGCAGCACCGACTGCGGCGTTGCGCCCACGGCCATCGCCGCCGCGTAGTTGCGCTCGTGGATATTGTTGTTATTACCGTCCCAGTGCAGGTACAGCGACTCGCGCGGCTTCTGGTTCCAGATCTGCGGCAGGTCGACAGTGCCGATGGTCGAGTCATCCGGGAAGCCGAACACCACCATCTTGGTCGGGTTGAAGGTGTCGGTACGCCCCGGTCCTTGGGCCGGGCGCAGTTTCTGCCAGGCATAGGCCTGCTTCTGCTTGAGCAGCGCGGTCTTGGCCATGGGAATGATCAGGTAGCGGTTGTACAGCTTCTCGAAGAAACCGAGCTGGAACTTGGCATTGATCGCCGTCATCACCGCATCGGCGGTGAATTTCGGATCACTGGCGCAGTCGTAGGCGAACCACTGGAAGGCCTGCAACTGCAGGGTATTGGCCGGTGCCGTGACCAGCGGTCGGGCGACATCGCTGGCCGCGGCACGGTACGAGCCGGTGTGGCACAGCGCGCAGTTGGGCTCCACGGTCGGATAGCCGATCTGTCGCTTGGCCATGCCGATGGGCAGGTCGCGGCCGTTTTCATAGAGAAAGCCGAAGGCCTCCCAGCCGGCACCCGGCTTGGGCATCTTCTCCGGGCACATCTGCGGCAGCACGGAAAACAGGTAGTAGGGAATCCGTGCCTCGATCCCCAGGCCGATGGCGGCGTACTTGAAGTGGTCTTCGTCGGCGGCGAACTTCTCCTCGGGCACCACCCGCAGCATGTTGTACCAGGTCTGGTAGCCGATGAAACCGAGCACCAGCAAGGTGACCAGCAGTCCGACCCGGAAGCCGTGGCGCTGCCAGCGCACCTGCCAACCGTGGCACCAGGCATGCCAGCCGTCGACCAGAAGCGCCCAGGGCCGGGTGGCCGGTGGGCTGCCCAGGTACAGCGTGATGCCCAGCAGCAGGAACATGCTCAGGTCGCCGTAGAGCATCGGCACGAACACCGAAGGCGTGGTGCTGGTCTGGATCAGGTAGATCCAGAACGCCACGGCCACCAGCCGACTGAGTACGCAAAGCCAGGAGTTGATCGGAAAACGCCGGGCATTGAAGCCCGACGGCATGTAGAACAGGCTGATGCCCACCAACAGCATGCCGGCGTTTTCCAGCCAGGGGTCCGACAGCACCGGCGGCAGGCCGACCACCGAGGTCAGTAGCGCCGGAGCAAACAGGGCCGGCAGTGCGAACACCATGTTCATCACGATGCCGAGCCAGATGAAGCGTTGGTACCAGCGGATGTAATTGTCCATATCACCTTCTACCTGCAGATCCATTTTCGATCACGGGATTACTGACTGTGGCTGTAGCCATGACTGTGACTGTGGCTGTGACTGTGGCTGTGGCTGTGGCTGTGGCTGTGGCTGTGGCGAGCAGGCTTGCCTGCGCTGGGGCGCGAAGCGGCCCTGAAATCGACTGACGCGAACTGTCAGGAAAACGCGCCCAGCTGATTTGCGGCTGCTGCGCAGCCGAGCGCAGGCAAGCCTGCTCGCCACAAACAACCAGCAACAAACCACTGACCACCAGCCATAAGCCATAAGCCATAAGCCATAAGCCATAAGCCACCAACGGTGACCCATCAGCCAAGCGCGGTTTTCTCCAGATGCGCCAGGATCAGCGGATACACGTCGACCACCGCGTCCTTGCCGAACATGCAGTCAATATGGCCGTACCCGGGCACCACATGCCGGCTGTACAGCTGCGGCCCATGCATCTGCACCAGTCGCTCGTAGGTCTTCTCGGTACTCTCTGGCAGGTAGCACTGGTTGTCCGCACCGCTGATGAAACAGATCGGCAGATCCAGGCGGTCGAAATGCGGCATGTAGATGTCGTTGCCCTTGAAATTCACCAGGTGCCCCTTGCGGCAGATCAGCGCCAGGTGTTCGAAGGTTTCGATGTTCGACTCGCCGAACAACTCGTGCAGGTTGTCGTGCAGGGTTTCGTTGAGGGTGTCGTGGCGGTACAGCGAGGCGTACATGAAGGTGATCCGGTGACAGACCGGGTTGGTGCAGTAACCCTGCGCCTCGACGCGCGCATAGGCGTTGAGGGCCTTGTCATAGAGCTTGTTGAACCAGCTCTCCTTGCTGTCGGCGTAGGCGGTCAGGGACTTGATGCCAATCGTGTCGAGTACCCCCGGCAGGTGCAGGCCGGCCTTGATCCCGGTCGCCGTCGCCACCACCGTGTCGGCGGCGATCTGCGAGCAGACCACCGAGCGCACATCCTCCAGCCCCGCCAGCAGCGCCATGAAGAACGTCGTAGCCCCATAGCAATGCACCACGCACTGTACGTCCAGGGCACCGGTGGCCTGGCGGATCTGGGCAATGGCCGCCTTGAAGTCGTACTGGGCGATCTGGTCGCCATTGCACTCCTGCCTGCTCGCCGGCAGCAGGATGCTGACGCGAAAATCCAGCAGCCAGACGTCATAGTCATGCTTGCACAGATACTCCAGCAGGTTGGTCTGGATGGTATCGGTGGAGAAGATGTTCGAGCCCACGCCGAGGCCATGCACCAGCATCACCGGGCCCTTGCTGCCGGCCTGGTAGCGGGTCAGGCGCAGTTGCACCTGGTCCTCGGTCTCGAAGAAGTGCACGGTCGGCACCGGTGCGTCCAGCGGCCGCTTGTACCGGGGTGGCGCGTCTGGGTTGAAATAGATGTCGCCGGCGAAGACTCCGCCATAGCTTTCCCAGAGAATCCCGGCGAAGAACTTGCCGAAACGCGCCAGGGCGTCGATGCGCTCGCGTTCGTTACGTGCGTTGAGCACCTTCATGGTGGTCATCTGCCTGGCGAAGTCGGCCGGCTTGATATGCATGACCCCGGAGCCGATCACCGTGCCGGTCTTGTCCGGGCCCTGGTAGAGCGTGACGTAGAGAGTGCTGGTGTCCGGCCAGATGTTGAGCAGGCCATGATCCTCGGGGACCGTCTTGAAGGCACTGAAGTAGTAGTCGCGGCCGTCCTCGGCGGTCAGCTTCATGTCGTAGTTCATGTGCCGTACGCCCACCTGCTGCTCATATTGCTCGAACAGGTTGAACACCCCGTTGCTGGCGGTCAGCGGATAGGGCGACAGCGCCGGTGCATCGAGGGTGCCGACCAGGGTCGCGACATGCGCCGGCTCGCGGATCATCCGGTCGAGGTCATTGGCGGTGATGGTCAGGGTGAACTCGATGGGCGAGTTCTGCGCCTCGCCGCTTTTCGCCGCCGCCTGGTACACCCCCAGGTCCGTGCCCTGGGGCTGGGTGAAGTCCCGGGAGAAATAGCCCTTCATGGTCTCGGTGAACTGCACGCCCAGGGTGGGCGGCGCCACCGGTTTGCGTGGCGCCGACGGCAGGGTGTAGTCGATGATCCAGCCACGATCGGCCGCCAGCAGGCTCATGTTGCGCTCGCTGACGGCGGAAATGGTCAGCAGCGGATTGACCGCCAGGGAGGTCGGGATCACCGCACCATCGGCCACGTACAATCCCGCGTACACCTCGGTGCCGGTGGCGCCGCTGAACACCTGGCCCTTGTGGTTGACCACCCCCTGCCCGGCATCCTCGCCCATCACGCAGCCACCCAGCGGATGCACCGAGACGATGCTGTGCCGCAGCAACCGGGTCCAGATCGGGTTGGGCACCCAGACGCCGCCCAAGGCCTGGGTCGAGCGATGCAGGCGCTCGTTGCCCAGCTTGAAGTTCTCCTGCTCGCCGACGCCCGGCCAGTCAATGCGCAACTGGTCCTTGTCATCGAGCACCATGCGCCCCTGGCCGCTGTCGTGGCTCATGATCAGGTAGGTCTGCATGTTGTGCAGCGCGCCGTAGTACGGGCCCCGCAGGAAACTCTCGGCCTCGCGGGCCTTGTAGTGCAGTTCGGCGCTGACGCCCTTTTCGGTCGCCACCCCTTCCAGTTCGGCGAAGCCGGCCATGGCTGGCACCATGGACCGCCCCAGCGCTCCCGGGATCGACCCCTCCTCTATCACCATGCGGCTACGCCAGTCGCCATCGCCGCGCATGTCGATGATCGAGGTGATGCAGGGGCCGACCGGCTGCAGTTCCTTCGCCGAGTGATTGCCGAAACCGATGCCGTTGATCGCCTGCCCGCAATTGTGGCCAAAGCCGAGGATGTCGCCGTTGCCACTCATGTTTTCGCCGAGCTGGTTGGACAACGACAGGCCCTTGGCGCGCGAGCGCAACAGGATCTCCGTGGACCCCAGGGTGCCGGCGGAGAGCACGACGATGTCGGCCTTGACGAACAGGGTCGGTGCCGAGAATTTCTCGCGACCGCTGTCCAGGTACTGGAAGTGCACGATCCAACCCTCGCCGTCACGCTCCAGGTGACGGACCTCGGCCTGGCAGAAGATTTCCGCGCCATGGTTCCAGGCGTCCGGCAGGTAGTTCATCAGGGTGGTGTTCTTGGCCTTGTTGTTACAACCCGAGACGCAGTCGCCGCAGTGATTGCACGGCAGTTGCTCGACACCGACGTGGTTGAGGTTGTCGGGCAACGGGTCGAAGGTCACGTTGATCGGCGGCGTATAGAAATGCGTCTCCTCCTGCAGGTAGTCCGCCGACTTGCGATTGGCTTCCAGCTTGGCCAGCGCGGGGGCCGCGGCCGGATACGGGTTGGGCTTGAGCATCTCGCGGGCACGGGCATAACCGTCGGCCAGCAGCGTGTCGCGGTGTTCGCGCACCGCCTGGGGCCAGCGCGGGTCCTCGAAGACACCCGGCATCGGCTCCAGGGACACGTTGGCGTTGATCAGCGAGGTGCCGCCCAGGCCGCAACCGACCACCACGTTCTGCTGGGCATTGACGTGCAGGTCGTACAAGCCGGTGCGCGAACCGATGTGGCCATCGGGATCATGCACCTGCAGTTGCTCCGTCGCCGCGATCAGGGTGTTGGGGTACTCGCCCGGACGGATCTCCCGCCCGCGTTCGAGCAGGCACACGCGTTTGCCGGCACGGGACAGGCGCGATGCGGCAATGCCGCCGCCATAGCCGGAGCCGATCACGATGACATCGTAATGCTCCTTGATTGCGCTGATGGATGTGGAAATCCGAGTCATGGTCGTTTCCTCTATCGGGCTAAGTCGGGCAACTCTGCGGTTGCCGCTACGGGGCAGACGGTGGTGCAACAGGCGAGAGGCGAGCGCGCGCGTTCTCCGGACAGGTCGGGCATGCGCGTGGGATCAGGATTGGCGGACGGGCGCCGGTTCAGGCGCTACAGGCGCGCCCGCGGGTTGTTGGAGGCCGAACGATGGACACGCCCGGATGCCAGGATGAAGAGCCTGGCCAAGGCGCTGGCAAGAGGGGGTTGCAGCAAGCGATGAAACAACTGGGAACTCATGAAACGTTCTCCCTGAACCTGGCATGGATGCCGACGACGCTCTGTCCTTGTGCCATCAGTGAAGACTTTGCCCGCAGGGGTGTCAATAAACCCCCTTAGAACTGTATGAAATTTGATCTATAGCGCCCCGCGCTATAAAAACCGGGGCCTGCCGGACTCGGCGAACAACTTATCCACAGAGCCACCCACAGCAAATGTGGGCAAGTGGCGGTTTATGCACCGCGACCCGCGAGAGAATCTGAATAAAATCCGTGACTTATTCATGAACACCGATTACGGCAAGGATTGAACATTTTTTGACCAATCCTCTACAAGCCAGGTAATTAGAGGCTTGCAGAGGATGGCGAACACCTTATCCACAGAAAGGCCAACAGACTTTGTGCGCAACTCGCCCACCGCCGCGCACGACTGTGGAAAACCGCTGAAAACCGCGCAGAATGAAGCGCTCAGGTCTTTCAGCCATTGAAAAACGGCCTACCGATCATTTTTTGATCAATCCTTCAGAAGCCATATGGGACAAGGCTTGCGTGAGATAGCGAACAACTTATCCACAAAAGCGCCAACAGACTTTGTTGAAAACCCCGGGGACGTCGCCCTCGGCCGCCAACCGTTATCCACATGAAAAAGCCAATAGAAACCGCAAGTTAGGCTGGTCATTTTTCGTACGACGGTCTACAGGCGTTGATTTCAGCAGGCTACAGCGATGCGCGAACATGTTATCCACAGATCGGCCAACAGTCTCTGTGGACACTTGTACAAAACACTGCCCGACAGGCCTGGCTGGCGCTGCCAGACTTTCAGCTACACTCCTTGGCACAGCGCGCCATGTTCTTGCAGTAAAGGTGTCTTGGCCTGACGCATTTACTCGAGGAACTCCAGATGGTGCGATCTCCATGTGGCCGCTTGCGCTATTTCCCCTAGCCGCTCGCCGCCCATCCACAGCCGGCTTCACCCTGATCGAGTTGCTACTGGCCCTGGCCCTGCTGGCAACCCTGGCCACGGTGGCCTATCCGCTGACCGCCCTGATGGGTAAGCGCGAACGTGAACTCGACCTGCAACGCTCGTTGCGGGAGATCCGCCGTGCCATCGACGCCTACAAGGAGGCCGTCGATGACGGGCGGATCGACAAGGGCATCACCAACGGTTATCCACCGTCCCTCGAAACCCTGGTCGACGGGGTCGTCGACAAGAGCGACCTGGGCGGCAAGAGGATCTTTTTCCTGCGCCGTATTCCCCGAGACCCGGTCTGCGAGTGCCCCGACCTGCCCGCCGGGAAAACCTGGCGCCTGCGCAGCTACAAGAGCACCGCCGAGGACCCGGCCGAAGGTGACGACGTCTTCGACATCAGCTCCACCAGCCAGCGGGAGGGCCTCAATGGCATTCCGTACGACCAATGGTAGTGCCCGCAAGGGCCGCGCCAGGGGCTTCACCCTGATCGAGCTGCTGGTGGTGATGGCCATCATCGCGACGCTGATGACCCTGGTGATGCCGCAGTACTTCCGCCAGCACACCAAGGCCCAGGAAACCGTGCTGCGCCACAACCTGGTGTCGATCCGCCAGGCGCTCGATCACTACCGCGAAGACAAGGGCGGCAACCCCGAGTCCCTGGAGGACCTGGTCAACGGTCGCTACCTGCGCGAGATTCCGCGCGACCCGCTCACCGGCCGGCGTGATACCTGGCGCCTGCAGAGCAGCGAAGACGGTGGTTTCGGCGATGTGCACAGCGGTGCCCCCGGCCGGGCGGTGGATGGAAGCGATTATGGCACCTGGTAGCGCCCGGCCGGCGCGCACCGCGCAGCGCGGCTCGGTGTTCATGGGCCTGCTGGTGTCGGTGGCCATCGTCGCCGTGCTGCTGATGGAAGTCGGCGTGCTCTGGTCGACCCAGCTACGCCGCGAGCGCGAGGCGAACCTGCTGGCCCATGGCGAGGAAATCCGCCGCGCCATCGGCCTGTATTACGAACGGCAGGGACAGTACCCGAAGCGCCTCGAAGACCTGCTGCTGGACCGCCGCCAAGCGACGATCCAGCGCTACCTGCGACGGGTCTACCCCGACCCCATGAGCGGCACGACCGACTGGGGCATCATCGCCGGCCCCGGGGAAACCATCATGGGCGTGTTCAGCCAGGCGGCGGGGCACCCCCTCAAGCAAGGCAACTTTCGCCGATACCAGGAGAGCTTCACAGGGCAAGGCAGTTATCAGGGGTGGCAGTTTCTGTACCGGCCTGGACAGAGTAACTCCTCCAAGAGGACGTGGAACCGGGAGGTGGGCATGTGGCGTGATCAAGCCAGCCGTTGAGCGAAATACCGAAAGCCCGACCGGTTCGGGAGGTTTTTTCCAACTTGAACGTGGACTGAACGATGAACAGCTTACATTTCTACGCACGACCCCTTACCCGCTGCGCCCTGACGACGCTCTTGGCCCTGCCCGCGCTCGGCTGGGGCCATGGGGCGATCGAAACGCCTCCGACACGCCAGGTCCTGTGTCGAAGCTTTCAGGACTTCCACGGGCCTGTCGAGCAAATGAAGAACGAAGGTTGCCGCAAGGCCAGGACCGAACGCCCTGCGCAGCTGGTTCACGGGATCACTCAGTGGCATGAGGTCAGCGCGAATATCAAGGGGCACTACGCGGACCAGGACGGCGGCGACGCGGCCACCCGGAACGTCGTCCCCGACGGCACGCTGTGCTCGGCAAACCGCTCGGGGATGGATGTGCTGAACACCGCCATGCCGGAGTGGACCAAGACCCTGGTGACACCCGATGCCTCGGGCAAGATCAAGGTACGCCTCGCCACCACCCAGCCCCACATCCCCAGCTTCATCAGGGTCTACCTGAGCAAGCCCGGCTACGACAGCGCGACCCGTAAACTGGGCTGGGACGACCTGGAACTGATTCACGCCCAGGAGTTGACCGAGGTCCGCAAGGACTGGGCGCCGGCCCCCATCATCTCCGACCCCAACACCTTCTTCCTGCTCGATGTCCAGCTTCCGCGCGGTCGCACGGGCAATGCCGTGCTCTTTACCCGCTGGCAACGCCGGGACCCCGAAGGTGAAGGCTTCTACGGCTGCAGTGATATCGCCTTCGATGACCAGGGCCAACCTCCCGCCTGGGTCAAGGAAAAGGTGTTCATCGACGGCAACGGGATAGCGCCCAAACCCGGCGACAAGGTGCACTATCGCGTGTTCGGGCATGACCGGGCCGTCACCGAGCTGGTTGACCTGAAACTGCCCATCGACGCCAGCAACCAGGCCCCCGCGGTCTGGGGCAAGCAACTGGCGGACCGCCTGGCGAGTCATCAGAACCTGATTCGTGTCGGCGTCGAAAGAAACGGGAATATCGCCTTCGACACGACTCGCCCCTACGCCAACTACAACTACCTGAGCGACGCCAGGAACTCCACGCAGATGTCCATCGATTCGGGCGGCGATGGCGAGGATCCCGGCCAGGTGGATCAACGTCCGCCAGTGGCCGTGATCGAAGGGGCGACCCAGATCAAGGCCGGTGAGCGGTTCGTCCTGGATGGCAGGAAATCCCTCTCCTACAACACCACGCCCTTGCGCTATACATGGGCCTTCGTGGGCGGACCGGGTTGGACTTACGGCTCGAACACCGAGCAAGCCTTCACCATCGACACGCCGGCCAGCGACAAGGTCTCGACCGCGAAGCTGCTGCTCAACGTCTACGATGAGACCAACAGGAAACGCCACGAAACCGAAGTGACCCTGACAGCGACACCCGCAGCCGGAGGGGGTGATGCCCCAGCCTACCAGGAGGGCACGGACTACAAGGCAGGCGACGTCGTGAGCAATGCCGGCGCTACCTACAAGTGCAAGCCTTGGCCCTATACCGCCTGGTGCAAGGGCGCGGCCTGGGCCTATGCCCCCGGCACCGGCGTGCACTGGCAGGAAGCCTGGGAAAAACTCTAGCTCACTGAGCGATAGCGCCGTACAGAGGGTACGGCGTTATCCCGGCGAGCCGTCTCTTTTATATTCCACGGCCAGAAGAAACACGCCGTCTAATCGTAAAGAGATATAACGTGCCGCCAAGGGTCTTGAACTAGAGTTACATTCAGTCATTCACCCATGAGACATGTTCGACGTGTACCTGCCGGTGGTGCCCACCTGATGTAGGGCCGGAATAGGTTATGAAGTAACCGCGTTCCCTGCCTCATCAGCCGAGCGGCCTCCATGAACGGTCTATCGTCACGCCTGCGCCCCGCCCACCCCTCACGCGGCTTCACCCTGCTCGAACTGCTGGTGGTGCTACTGATCATCGCCCTGCTGGCCGGCTACGTCGGGCCGAAGATGTTCGATCGCCTCGAACTGGCCAAGGTCCAGACCGCCAAGGGCCAGATGAAATCCCTGGCCGATGCCCTGCACCAGTACCGCCTCGACAACGGCCACTACCCCAGCGAGGCCCAGGGCTTGAACGTGCTGGTCGAGCGGCCCGCCAGCGAACCCGGCTGGCACGGACCGTACCTGTCCAAGGGCGTACCACCCGATCCGTGGAACAACCCCTACCTGTTCAAGAACCCCGGCACCGGCCATGAAGCCGAGATCATCTCCCTCGGCCGCGACGGCAAGGCGGCGGGCGACGGGACCAACGCCGACATCGTCTATGGCTTCTGAGCCCGGAGGCCACCATGCGTCACTCACTCGAACTGCTGCTCGCCCTGGGCGCTCTCGCGATAGCCGGTACCGGCGGCGCCAACTGTTTCCAGGACGCCGGCGAACGCTACCGCATCGATCCGCTGCTGCTCTACGCCATCGCCCAGGTCGAGTCCGGGCTCGATCCCCGGGCCCGCAACACCAACCGTGACGGCAGCCGCGACATCGGCCTGATGCAGATCAACAGCCGGCACCTGGGTCGCCTCGCCGCCTTCGGGATCGGCGAGCAGAACCTGCTGGACGAGCCCTGCACCAGTGTCATGGCCGGCGCCTGGATTCTCGCCCAGTTCATCCAGCAACTGGGTTACGGCTGGCAGGCGGTGGGCGCCTACAACGCCGGCGCCCGCGTCGAGCGCGACGCCAACCGCCACCGCTACGCACGGCGGGTCTGGGGTTACTACGCCAGCCTGCTGGAGCTGCGCCAGCGCCACGCGGGCACGCTCGCCGTGCGCAACGGTGCACGCCCATGAGGGAATTCGACGCCCGCGTCGTCAGCCAGGGCCAACTGCGCAACCTGCGCCTGCAGGCCGTCGACCTCGACGATGCCCGCCGCCAGCTGCAGGACGCCCAGGTGGTCTCGCTGCGCCCGCGCCCCTCGTTCAAGTGGCCGGGGCGCGGCGCTCGCTTTGCCCTGGGCCTGTTCATCCAGGAACTGGTGGTGTTGCTCGATGCCGGGCTGGTGCTGGTGGAGTCGGTGGAAACCCTGCGCGACAAGGCCGCGCCGGGGATCAACCGGCAGGTGCTGAGCGAACTGCTGGAGTCGATGTACCAGGGCAACGCCTTTTCCCGGGCCATGCAGGCCAAGCCGGCGATCTTCCCGAGCCTGCTGGTGGCGACTGCCGCGTCGTCCGAACACAGCGGCCAGTTGTCGCTAGCGCTGCGACGCTACCATCATTTCGAAGCGCATCTGGAAACCGTGAAGAAGCGTGTCGGCAGTGCGCTGATGTACCCCCTGGTGGTGCTCGGCGTCGGCGCGGTGATCCTGCTGTTCCTGTTGTTCTTCGTGATCCCGCGCTTCGCCTCGGTGTTCGACGCCATGAACGACCTGCCGGCGACCGCCCGGTTCATGGTCTGGTGGGGGGAGTTGGTAGAGCAGCAGGGCGGCCTGCTGATGAGCGGCCTGCTGATCGTGATCGCCGCCCTGGTGCTGCTGGGGCGAACCGCGACGGTCAAGCGTGAACTGGCCGCGCTGCTATGGAAAATCCCCAGCCTCGGCGCCCAACGCACCCTGTTCATCCTCGCCCGTTTCTACCGCACCGCCGGCATGCTGCTGATGGGCGGCATGCCGGCGGTGGCGGCCCTGGAAATGGCCGGGGCACTGCTCCCGGCCGAGCGCCAGGGCGACCTGGGCCGCAGCCTCGGCGATATCCGCGCCGGCCAGCCGCTGTCGAGCACCCTCGCCCGGCACCGGCTCACAACGCCGGTCGCCGAACGCCTGCTGCGCGTCGGCGAGCAGAGCGGCGAACTGGCGTCCATGTGCGAGCGGATCGCGCAGTTCCACGACGAAGCACTGGAGCGCGCCATCGAGCTGTTCAGCAAGGTCTTCGAGCCGCTGCTGATGCTGGTGGTCGGCGGGCTGATCGGGTTGATCGTGTTCCTGCTGTACATGCCGATCTTCGAACTGGCCGGTTCCATCCAGGGGTAGCACGATGGACACACTCAGGCAGCAATGGCAGCAGCAGGCACGGCAGGACAACATCCCGTTGGCGCAGTACCTGCAACAGGTGCTGGCGGACACCCCGGAACACCTGGCCGATGTCGCCGCCCTTCTCGGCCTGACGCCCCTCAGCGAGACCCAGCTCGACGGACACGAGCGCTTCGACACCCTGTCCCTGCCCCAGGCCCTGAACCGCCGGACCCTGCCGGTGGAGATCGACGGCCAGGCCTACCTGGTGCTCGGCGCGCCCTTCTCCCTGAGTGGCCGCCAATGGCTGCAGGCCCATGCCGAACTGGCGCCGATGACCCTGGCGATGAGCCTGCCGGGGGTGGTCGAGGCGCAGTTGAAGAAGGCCGAGACCAGCCAACGCGTGATGGACCCGTTCGCCCGCGACGACGAGGACGCCCGGGTCGCCGACGCGGTGCCGGAGATTTCCCTGAGCAGCATCGCCCGCGACGACAACCCGGTGGTGCGACTGGTCAACTCGATGCTCTTCGACGCCCTGCAGAGCCGGGCCAGCGATATCCATGTCGAGAGCACGCCCGACGGCCTGGTGATCAAGTACCGGATCGACGGCGTGCTGCAACAGATCGGCCAGAGTGCCGGGCTCGACACCGCCGAGCAGGCGCTGTCACGTCTCAAGGTCCTTTCCGGGCTGGATATCGGTGAACGCCGGGTCCCCCAGGACGGTCGCTTCAAGGCACGCATCCAGCAGCGCGACGTCGACTTCCGGGTCTCTATCATGCCCAGCATCCACGGCGAGGACGCAGTGCTGCGGGTACTCGACAAGTCGCAGCGCGGCGAGTCCCTGAGCCTCGACAGCCTGGGCCTGGACGCGGACGCGATCCGCCGCATCCGCCTGCTGGCCAGCGAACCCTACGGCATGCTGCTGGTCACCGGCCCGACCGGCAGCGGCAAGTCGACCACGCTCTATGCCGCCCTGTCGGAGACCAACACCGGCGAGAAGAAAATCATCACCATCGAAGACCCGGTGGAGTACGAACTGCCCGGCGTGCTGCAGATCCCGGTGAACGACAAGAAGGGCCTGACCTTCGCCCGTGGCCTGCGCTCGATCCTGCGGCACGACCCGGACACCATCCTGGTGGGCGAGATCCGCGACGGCGAGACCGCCGGGATCGCCGTACAGGCCGCCCTGACCGGCCACCTGGTGCTGTCCTCGGTGCATGCCAACAGTGCGTTCAGCGTGCTGGAGCGCTTCAACTACCTGAAGGTCGAACCGGCCAGCTTTGTCGAGGCGCTCAACGGCGTGGTCGCGCAGCGGCTGCTGCGCCGGGTCTGCAGCGAATGCGCCGAGCCCAGCGAACCCGATGCGCAACTGCTGCAACTGGCGCACCTGCCGGCCCATTCGTCCGCCCGCCACTACCGGGTCGGCCGTGGCTGCGAGGCCTGCCGCCAAACCGGCTATCGCGGCCGCCTGGCGCTGGCGGAAGTGCTGACCGTCACCGATGCGCTCAAGGAAGGCCTGCTGCAACGCCGCTCGGCCGCCGCCCTGCGCGAGCTGGCAGGCGAGTCGGGCCACCGTTTCATGCGCGATATCGCGCTGGCGAGCGCGGCGGCCGGAGAGACCACCCTGCAGGAGGTTCATCGTGTCCTCTCCCTTTATTGATCATGTGGTGCTGCTGGGGCAGGACGAGTTCCACTGGGCCAGCCGCCCACGCTGGCCCGCCGGTCCCCTGTGGCAGGGGCGCGAGTCGGGCGAGCCGCTGGCGGCCTGTGCGACGCTGCTGGAACGGGCCCCGCATGGCCGCCTCGGCTACCTGGAGCGGATCACCCTGCTGCTGGGTTTTCCCCATGTGCATTACCAGATCCTGCCCTGGCAGGCAGGTCTCTACGCGCCACTCGACTGGCAAGGGTTCGCCCTGGCGCTGTTCAGCCAGCACAACGATCTCGATCCCGGCCAATGGCAGGTTGCGGTCGACCCCGCGCCGTTCGGCCGCGCGCGCCTGGCCGCAGCGGTCAATATGGCGTTGATCACGTCGCTCAAGGCACTGTTCCAGGCCCGCCACCTGCCGATCCGGCGTTGCACGCCGTTGCTGACCGATGCCTTGCAACGCCACTGGCGTGACTTGCCGCCGGACTGTCGCTTCGCCGTCCGCGAACCCGGTGCCCTCGCCTGCGTGTTCGCCCGCCAGGGCTGGCCAACGCAGGTCTGCATGCTGCCGCTGGCGCCACAGACAGCCTTGTCCGACGCCTTGCTGATGGCCGATGTGCTGTGCGACGAGCAGGCACCGCAGACCCTGGTGGTGGCCGCCGGGGCCGCTCGCGAACCTTCGGCGCATTTGTCATGGCGCTGGCTGGGCCCCCTGCACCCGTGGTTCGCGGAGCAGGCCGGATGAACCGCTCGTGGATCCGCCGCTGGCGGCAGCCACGGGCACCGCAGATCGACCTGCGCGGCGCGCGAGCCCGCCCCTGGCTGGTGATCCCGCTCGGCACGGTGGCCCTCGGCCTGTGGCTGCTGCTGTTCTCGGACTGGCAGGCCCTGCAGGTCCGGGAAGCCGAGGCGGAGCAGGTGGAGCGGCAATTCACCGCCCTGGCGATCCGCCAGGAACAGCTGATGCAGGCCGCCCTGCGTACTTCGCCCGAGCAGAAAAAACAGCTGGAAGCCTTTGCCCGCCAGGGCGCCACGCCCTTCGCCCTGCTCGATGCCCTCGGCCGGGCCTGGTCACCGGACGTCGCGCTGTTGCGCCTGGAACTCAACACCGTGGCCCGCGAACTCAGCCTGGACCTGGAAAGCCAGCGCCTGGAAGGCAGCCTGCGCTTCATCGAGCACCTCAAGCGCGACACCGGCCTCACCGTCAGCCTGCAACAGAGCGCCCGCAACACCCAGGACCCGATGCGGCCGATGAGCGTCAAATTCAAACTTGGCGGCCCCTCGGGAGCGGACCGGCCATGAAACCGATCTCTCGCCCATGGCCCGACGCCGCGCAACTGCAGGCCCGGCTGCGCTGGTCCGTGGCCCAGGGGCAGCGCCTGCTCGGGTTCTCGGGCGGCCTGGCACTGCTGTTGATCGTTGCGGCCCTGGTGATTCGCCAGGGGCTGATCGTTCCCGGCCTCGACGCCAGTGCGGTGCGCCTGCGCGAGGCCCGCGCGGGTATCGCCGAACGCCCGCTGGACCTGCAGGCCAGCGAACCGCAGGCGGTCCGGCGGTTGCCCGACACCGACAGCTTCGAGGCCCGCCTGGAAAGCCTGCTGACGGTCTTGCAGCGCAATGGCTTCGCGGTCCTGCAAACCGACTTCCAGTACTCGTCGGCGGCAGACGAACAGACCCGGCGCCTGGAGCTGGATATCCCGTTGAGCGGCGCCTACCCGAACCTGCGCACGACGCTCGACGAGGTGGCACGGCAACCGGCGGTCCGCATAGAGAGCCTGAGCCTGCAACGCAAGGAGATCGCCAGCGCGCAACTCGACATCCGCCTGCGCGTCAGCCTGCTGGCGGTGCTCAAGTGAAACTGTCGCTGTATCTGCGCGTACTGCTCGGGGCCGTGCTGCTCGGCTGTGGCTGGCTGTTCTGGCAGGAGCGCGTCACGCCGTTGCCAGCCAACACCCCGGCGCCCGCCCCGGCAGCGCCGAAGCCGGACGCCACGACACCACCGACGCCCGACGACGACCGGCCGACGCAGGCTTCGACGCCGGTTGACCTGTTTCCCAGCCAGAGCTGGCTGCCGCCACCGCCTCCCGTAGCCGCCACCCAACCCGCCGCGCCGCAGGCGCCGCCGATGCCCTTCACGGTCAGCGCGCAATGGCGCTACCAGGGCCAATCGAAGATCGTCGTGCTGCAAGGCCAGGGCGTGCGCTACACCCTGTGCCAGAGCTGCTCGGTGGCAGGCCATATCCGTCCGGGAGCGACGTTCGACAAGGGTTATCGCCTGGACAAGCTGACCGACACCCGCGTGGTGCTGACCTACCTGCCGCTGCGCCAGGTGACCACCTTGCGCCTGGATACTCCCTGAGCACGGACGGCTCTAGCGATGAGAGCGATCATGTCAAAATCTATCCGGCCGTGGCTGGCCCTGCTGCTGATCGGCCTGACGGCCTGCCAGTCCCACGGACCGCTCAACGAAAGTGAGCTGTTGCGCCAGGACGGAGATATCACCCGTTCGGTGGATGTGCTGCGGGAGGCCGTGAGAGAGCACCCGGACGACATCCCGTTGCGCGCCGCGCTGTTCAGCCGCACCGAGCAACTGGTCAACCAGTACAGCCGCCAGTCCGGCGAGGCGCTGGCGCGCAACGACGATGCCGGGGCCATTGCGGCCATGCAGCAGATCCTCAAGTACGACCCCGGCAACCTCGGTGCCAGCCAGGCCATCCGCACCATCCAGAACCTCGCCCGGCTGCGCCCCGAGCTGGCCCGCGCCCAGGCCCTGGGCAAGAGCAACCCGCGGGAGGCGCTGGCGCTGGTGCGCCAGATCATCGCGCAGCAACCCAACTACCGCGAGGCGCTGGACCTGCGTGACAGCCTGACGCGTACCCTGGTCAGCGTCGACAGCCTCAAGCCGAAACTGGGCGAGGCGATGAAAAAACCGGTCAGCCTGCACTTCAGCTCCCAGAGCCTGACCACCATTTTCGAGACCATCGCTCGGCTCTCGGGGATCAACTTCGTGATCGACAAGGACGTCAACCCGAACGCGGCCGCCAGCATCTCCGCATCGCGCACCACCGCCGAGGACGCACTGAACCTGCTGTTGTCGACCCACCAGTTGCAGATGAAGGTGCTCAATGCCGACACGGTACTGATCTACCCGGCGCGACCTGACAAGGAGCGCGAATACCGCGAGCTGGCGGTGCGCACCTTCTACCTCAGCCATGCCGATCCGAAACTGGCGGCGGCCGAAATCAAGCAGTTGCTCAAGCCCAAGGAGGTGCTGGTGGACGAACGGCTCAGCGCGGTGATCGTGCGTGACGGCCTGGAAACCCTGAGCGCCGTGGAGAAACTGGTGCAGGCCATCGACCTGGCCGACTCGGAAGTGACCATCGATATCCAGGTGATGGAAGTCAGCCTGGTGGACGAACTCAACCTGGGGATCAACTATCCCGGTTCCATCGGCCTCTCGCTGCCCGGTACCCTCCAGTCCGCCACCGGCCTGGGCGATCGCCAGCTCGAAATCGGTAGCCTGGAGGCCAAGATCAACCTGCTGCAACGCAGCGGCAACACGGTCACCCTGGCCAACCCGCGGATCCGTGTGAAAAACCGGGAGAAGGCCGAGATCAAGATCGGCGACAAGATTCCGGTGATCACCTCGACCACCGCCAACCTCATGACCACCGCCTCGGTGTCCTACCAGGATGTCGGGCTGCACATCGAGGTCCAGCCCAGTATCAGCCTCAACGACGAGATCAACCTGCAGATGCTGATCGACATGACGCACATCACCAAGCGCAATGAAGGCACCGACAATATCCCGCCGACCTTCGAACTGGGCTCGCGTTCGACCCGCACCACGCTGACCGCACGCAACAATGAAACCCAGGTCGTGGCGGGGCTGATCCGCACGGCGGACACCGAGGAGGGGGTCGGTTTGCCGGGACTCAGCCGGCTGCCCGGCCTGGGCCAGGCGATTTTCGGCAACCGCAAGAGCGAGCTGGGCAAGAGCGAGATCATCCTGCTGATCACCCCGCGGATCGAGCGTAATCTTGACCTGCCGGCGTCCCAGGTCAGTACCTTCAGCAGCGGGACCGAAGCGCGCAGTTCGACCGAGGGCATGGTGCTGCAAAACAGCCAGAACCTGAACATGAAGACCAGCGGCGGCGGTGGCGACATCCCCCCGCCCCTGGCCGTGCCGCGGGGCAATGAAAACTGGCAGCCGCTGCCGGCACCGATGGAACAACCGGTGATGGAGTCGCCACTGCCCAGGCCGGCGGAACCACCGGCAACAGCGCCGCCTGCGACTACACCGCCCTAGCCCGAAGCAGCACGGAGCCCTGTAGGAGCCGGCTTGCTGGCGATAGCGGTGTGTCAGGCAGCCGATCTGCTGGTGGCGAGTGCGCGATCGCCAGCAAGCCGGCGCCTACAATCGACCGCGACGGCAAGGAAGTCTCAGCGCACCACGCCTTCCTCGACCAGCAACTTGAGAATCGCCTCGGCCCCGGCTTCGGCGCTCACGCCCTTGAGTACCTGCCCGCCGCCGCCGCTGGCCTTGGCCGTGGCGGCCTTCATCCGGTCGGCACCGCTTTTCGCCTTGATCACCTTGAGGCGCTTGGGCCGTGGCTTGGCCGGTTGCAGTTGCGCGTTGGCGAGCAATTCGTCGTCGAGCACTTCCACCTCGTCGGCGTGCAGCACCCCGCGTTGCGCCGGGCCATAGGCACTCTGGCGCGGCTTCGGCGCGGCGTTATCCACCGTGGCGAGAAACGGCAGGCGCACCTTCAACCGCCGCCGCTGGCCACGCGGCAAGGCCTGCAGCACCTGGGCCACGCCGCCATCGATCGACTCGACCTCGGCCAGCCCCACCACCAGCGGCCAGCCCAGGTTCTCCGCCAACAGGAACGGCAGCATGCCCGAACCCTCGCCGGTTTCCGCCTGGCTGCCGGTGAGTACCACTTGGGCGCCAACATCACGCAGGTAGTCGGTCAGCACCGGCAGCGCATCAGCGCCGAGCGGCTGCTCAAGCACGCGCAATTCCTCCAGGCCCATGCCCAGGTAGGCGCGCAAAGCCGGTTCAGCAACGTCACCGGCATGCACCACCTGCAAGTTATCCCCAGCCAGTTGCAGGCCCAACTCCACCGCCCGCGCATCCTGTTCGGCGCGACGCGCGCGACCGGAGGTCGGGTGGGCACCGATGGAGACCAGGCTGATTACATTCGTGTTCATGCGTTCATCCCCACCTTAGGCCGCATCGCGCTTGGCGCCGCTGCGGTATGCCGTCACCGCGGCGATCAGCGCGCGACAGATCTCGTTGCTGTCGCCGATCACCGACAGGTCGGCGCGCTTGATCATGTCGCAGCCCGGATCGAGGTTGATCGCCACCACCTTGTCGCAGGCGCCGATGCCCTGCAGGTGCTGGATCGCCCCGGAAATCCCCACGGCGACATACACCCGTGCCGTGACCCAGGTGCCGCTGGCCCCGACCTGCCGGTCGCGACTCATGAAACCATCGTCCACCGCCACCCGCGAAGCGCCTTCGGTAGCGCCCAAGGCCGCCGCCGTCTCGTGGAACAGCGGCCAGTCCTGCACGCCGTTGCCACCGGAGAAAATGAACTCGGCCTCAGCCATGGGGATCGCCGCCGGGTCCACCGCCACCGCCCCCAGGTCCTCGATGCGCGACAGGCTGCGGGCGACGCTTGTGGATAACTCCACGGGCAAGGCTTCGTGACGGGTTTCGCTGACCGGTTCGGCACATTCGGCAGCGGCCAGGATCACCCTCGCCAGCGGCCGCGCCAGGTCCTGCAAGCCGGCACCGGCGCGGCCAATGCACTGGCCGTCCTTGACCTGCCAGACCCGCGTGGCCGGACGTTCGCCCAGACTCGCGGAAAACCGCCGGCCCAACTCGCCACCGCCGCTGCGGCTGTCCGGCAGCAGCCAGTGGCGTGGATCGAACTGGTTATCCACAGCCCGCAGACCCTGGACCCGTTGCTCCGGTGAATAACCGCTGAACTCGTCGCCTTCGAGTACCAGCAGGCGGTCAACGCCGGCTGCCTCGAAGGTGCTTTCCTTGTGCTCGCCAAAGATCACCGCCAACACCGCGCCGTCCTGGCCGGCCAACTGATGGGCCAGGCCGAGCAGGTCGCGGTCGTGGCTGCTCAGGCGGCCACCGACCATGTCCGGCACCACGCAGATATGGAACGCCGGTTGCGCCACCTGATGCAGCGGCAATTGTACTTCGACGCTGGCCGAGCGCTTGGTGCTGCCACCCTGCTGGGCGCCGCTGCGGTCGATACGCTTGATGCCGTTGGGGCCGATGAACCCGACACCATGGGGGCTCTTGCGGATGATCCCATTGGGGCCCATCCAACTGTGTTGTACCGGCTGCATCGCCGCATGCAGCGGATGCAGGCGGTTACGGGCGATCCGCTCGGCACGCGGGTCACGACGGATAATATCGCTCATCAGTGCACCTCCGCAGGTTCACGCCTGGGCGCCGACTTGCTCGGCTGCGCCTCTTCCAGCAGGGCGTCGGCGACCAGTTCGGCCAGGTCCTTGATCATCGGCCGGGGTTCGACCACGCCTTCGAGCATCGCCGTGCATTGTGGACAACCGACCGCCACCAGCTCGGCACCGGTCTCGCGGATGTCCTCCATGCGCATGTCGGGAATCCGCTGCTTGCCGGGAATGTCGGTGATCGGCGCGCCGCCACCGCCACCGCAGCAGCGGGAACGGAAGCCGGAGCGCTGCATTTCCTTGACCTCGATCCCCAGCGCCCGCAGTACCTCGCGCGGCGCCTCGTACTCGCCGTTGTAGCGGCCCAGGTAGCACGGGTCATGGTAGGTCACGCTGTTGCCCTTGTGCTGGCCGATGTTGAGGGCACCGGCGCCGATCAGCTCGGCCATGTAGGTGCTGTGGTGCTGCACCAGGTAGTTGCCGCCAAAAGCGCCGTATTCGTTCTTCAGCACATGGAAGCTGTGGGGGTCGCAGGTGACGATGCGCTTGAAGCTGTACTTGGCCAGGGTCTGGATATTGCGCTTGGCCAACAGCTGGAAGGTCGCCTCGTCGCCCAGACGCCGGGCCACGTCACCGCTGTCGCGCTCTTCCAGGCCGAGCACCGCGAAGTCGACCTTGGCCGCCTTCAGCACCTTGACGAAGGCGCGCAGGGTACGCTGGTTGCGCATGTCGAAAGCACCGTCGCCAACCCAGAACAGCACGTCGGTGTTCTGTTTCTCGGCGAGTACGGAAAGGTTCAGGTCGGCCGCCCAGTTCAGTCGACCGCCAGGAGCGAAGCCGCCAGGGTTGTCAGTGGCGATCAGGTTTTCCAGGACTTCGGCGCCCTTGTTCGGCGTGGCGCCCTTTTCCAGGGTCAGGTGCCGGCGCATGTCGACGATGGCATCGACGTGCTCGATCATCATCGGGCATTCCTCGACGCAGGCCCGGCAGGTGGTGCAGGACCACAGGGTTTCGGCGTCTACCAGGCCGTTGACGATCGGCTGGTGCGGGTTGCCCGAATGCTCGCCAATGGCCTTGCCCGGATACGGGCTGCCGGCGAAATGCGCATCGGTGCCGCCGGCCAGGCCGACGACCATGTCCTGGATGAGTTTTTTCGGGTTCAGCGGCTGGCCGGCAGCGAACGCCGGGCAGGCGGCCTCGCACTTGCCGCACTGCACGCAGGCGTCGAAGCCGAGCAGTTGGTTCCAGGTGAAGTCCTTGGGCTTTTCCACACCCAGGGGCGCCTGTGGATCGGTCAGGTCCAGCGGCTTGAGGCCGGTGGAACGGCCGCCACCGAAGCGTTCGGCGCGCCGGTGCCAGGCCAGGTGCAGGGCACCGGCGAAGGCGTGCTTCATCGGCCCGCCCCAGGTCATGCCGAAGAACAGCTCGGACACGCCCCACAGCACGCCAACGCCGAGGATCAGCGCCAGCACCCAGCCACCGAAGTCCTGCGGCAGGATCCCGGCCACCGGCAGGGTCACCAGGAAGAATGATGCCGAGAACGCCAGCAGGCTTTTCGGCAGGCGCATCCACGGGCCTTTCGACAGCCGCGACGGCGGGTTGCGCCGACGCCGGTAGACGAAGATCGCGCCGACGAACATCACCGCCGTCATCAGCAGCAAGGCATAGCCGAGGATACGGTTGTGCAGGCCGAAACCGTGGACCAGCAGCGCCAGGATGATCGACGCCACGGCGCCACCGGCGGTAGCGACGTGGGTGTTGGCAATGTATTTGTCCCGCGCCACCACATGGTGCAGGTCGACCATGTAGCGCTTGGGCATGGCGAAAAGGCCGCCGAGCAGATCGACCTTCGAGGGCCGGCCGCGGCGCCACATGGCTACCCGCCGCAGCGCGCCGAGGACGGCGAGGCCGATGGCTGCGAACAGCAGGATGGGCAGAAGGGTGTTCAACATGGTGAAGCTCCCAAAGACCTGAGGCCTTGCAAGGGTTCATAGACAGGCTGGTGAAAGCCCTGCACCGGGTTGTGGCAAGGATGCTGGCTGGCGATGGGCGTGCCTTTGTGGCGAGGGGGCTTGCCCCCGTTCGGCTGCGAAGCAGTCGTAACCCGGCCAACGCGGATGTTCTGACCAGACGCGTCGGCTGACCTGGGGCCGCTTCGCAGCCCAGCGGGGGCAAGCCCCCTCGCCACAAAAAGCCCCGTCACCACACAATCAATCTCTCATCACACAACAGGCCCCATCACCACAGGCGATGCACCATCAGAAATCCTTGCACAGACGCAGCGCGTCATAGATCGCCGCATGCGTGTTGCGCTGGGCCACGCAGTCACCGATCCGGAACAGCAGGTAGCCGTCGCCAGGCTGGCTCAGGCATGGCTGCGGCTGGATCGCGAACAGCGCCTCGACATCGATCTGGCCCTTGTTGCGCGAACCTTCCTTGAGCCCGTAGTAGAGGGCTTCGTCCGGCCGCACGCCGTTCTCCACCACCACCTGGTCGACCACCCGCTCTTCTTTCGCGCCGGTGTATTCGTTCTCCAGCACCGCCACCAGCTTGTCGCCCTCGCGATAGACCTTTTCCAGCATCATGTCGCCGGTCATGATCACTTCCTTGGGGTACATGCTGCGGTAGTAGGTCGGGAACGACGTACCGCCAATCGCCACGCCCGGCTTGATGTCGTCGGTGACGATCTCGACCTGGCTGCCCTTGTCGGCCAGGAAGTCGGCCACCGACATGCCGGTGAATTCGCAGATGGTGTCGTAGACCAGCACGTTCTTGCCCGGCGCCACCTTGCCATCGAGCACGTCCCAGCTGCTGACCACCAACCCTTCGGCGGCGCCCCAGTGTTCGTTCTGCTCCAGGTTCGGATGCCCGCCGACGGCCAGCACGACGATGTCCGGACGCAGGTCGAGAATGGTCGCCGCGTCGGCGGCGGTCCCCAGGCGCAGGTCGACCTTCAGTCGTGCCAGTTCCAGCTGGAACCAGCGGGTGATACCGGCGATCTGGTCACGCTGTGGCGCCTTGGCCGCCGTGGTGATCTGCCCGCCGATACTGTCCTTCTTCTCGAACACGGTCACGTCGTGACCCCGTTCGGCCGCCACGCGGGCGGCTTCCATGCCGGCCGGGCCGGCACCGACGATCACCACCTTGCGCCTGGGCCCGGTGGACTTCTCGATGATGTGCGGCACGCCCATGTATTCACGGGAGGTCGCGGCGTTCTGGATGCACAGCACGTCCAGGCCCTGGTACTGGCGGTCGATGCAGTAGTTGGCACCGACGCACTGCTTGATCTGGTCGACCTGGCCCATCTTGATCTTGGCGATCAGGTGCGGGTCGGCGATGTGCGCACGGGTCATGCCGACCATGTCCACGTAGCCACCTTCGAGGATCCGGGTGGCCTGGTTCGGGTCCTTGATGTTCTGCGCGTGCAGCACCGGCACCTTGACCACTTCCTTGATCCCGGCGGCCAGGTGCAGGAACGGCTCCGGCGGGTAACTCATGTTCGGGATGACGTTGGCCAGGGTGTTGTGGGTGTCGCAACCCGAGCCGACCACGCCGATGAAATCGAGCATGCCGGTGTCGTCGTAGTACTTGGCGATCTGCTTCATGTCCTCGTGGGACAGGCCGTCCGGGTGGAACTCGTCACCGCAGATACGCATGCCGACGCAGAAGTCGTCACCGACTTCCTTGCGCACGGCCTTGAGCACTTCCAGGCCGAACTTCATCCGGCCCTCGAAGCTGCCGCCCCATTCGTCGGTACGCTTGTTGACCCGCGGGCTCCAGAACTGGTCGATCATGTGCTGGTGCACGGCGGACAGTTCGACGCCGTCCAGGCCGCCTTCCTTCGCCCGGCGCGCAGCCTGGGCGTAGTTGCCGATCACCCGCCAGATCTCTTCCGGCTCGATGGTCTTGCAGGTGGCACGGTGTACCGGCTCACGCA
The DNA here is from genome assembly GCF_059730225.1 of Pseudomonas sp. UTLPPB19802. Classification (NCBI taxonomy): domain Bacteria; kingdom Pseudomonadati; phylum Pseudomonadota; class Gammaproteobacteria; order Pseudomonadales; family Pseudomonadaceae; genus Pseudomonas; species Pseudomonas sp. UTLPPB19802. The sequence goes on along the minus strand of NZ_AP048545.1, from coordinate 1,327,150 downwards.
CGCCCGAGGGCGACATCAGGGTCGGCCAGTGGTAGCCGTCCCAGCGCGAGCGCCGGCCCATGTGGGTAATCTGGATCATGATCTTGGCGCCATGCTTGTGCATGGCATCGGCCAGATTCTGGAAATGCGGGATGATACGGTCGGTGGACAGGTTCACCGAACTCCACCACTGCTGCGGGCTGTCGATGGCGACCACCGACGAACCGCCGCAGATCGCCAGGCCGATACCACCCTTGGCCTTTTCCTCGTAGTACTTCACGTAGCGGTCGGTGGTCATCCCGCCGTCGGTGGCATACACCTCGGCGTGGGCGGTACTGAGCACACGGTTGCGGATGGTCAGCTTGCCGATCTGAATCGGCTGGAACATAGCTTCGAATGCCATGGTGCGATCCTCGACTTACAGCGGCTTGACGGTGAACAGGCCATCGTCGTGGCCTTCTTCGGAACCGCCATAGACCTGCTCGGCCACAGTGCGGATCTGGCTGCCACGGGCAGCGAGGATCTGGTCCATGGCACCGGCGAACCAGCCGGTGAACATGTAGTCGACCTTGCGGCCGACCTTGCCGTAGACATAGACGAACGCCGAGTGCTCGAGCTTGACGCTGGCGGTGCCCTTGTCGAGGTCGATGTCCTGGATCTTGAACAGGCCCCAGCCACGCTGGGACAGGCGCTTCATGTAATGCTCGAACACCGCGACGCCTTCCAGGCCGTGGCATTCGGCTTCCTTTTCGCACCAGTGCCAGGCGGACTTGTAGCCGGCCTTGTAGAGGATTTCGGCATAGGCCTCGGCGCCCAGCACTTCTTCGATGCCGATGTGGTTGTTGACGAAGAAATGGCGTGGCACGTAGAGCATCGGCAACGCATCGCTGGTCCAGACACCGGTTTCGCTGTCGACTTCGATAGGCAGTTGCGGGGCGATTTTAGCCATGGGAAACACTCCAGAATTCATTGTTTGCGGCTGGCCGCGTACGCCCTGCGCGACCGGCGCGCAGGGGAGGAAATCAGCAAAAGGGGGTGGTCGGGGTTATTCGCCCCAGACCTCCTTGAGGACGTTGACCCAGTTCTCGCCCATGATCTTGCGCACCACGCGCTCACTGTGACCGCGCTTGAGCAGGGTCTCGGTGAGGTTGGGGAACTCGCCCACGGTGCGGATGCCCAGCGGGTTGATGATCTTGCCGAAGCTGGTCAGGCGGCGGGCGTAGCCCTTGTCGTGGGTCAGGTACTCGAAGAAGTCCTGGCCGTGGCCCTGGGTGAAGTCGGTACCGATACCGATGGCGTCTTCGCCGACGATGTTCATCACGTACTCGATGGCCTCGGCGTAGTCGTCGATGGTCGAGTCGATGCCCTTGGCCAGGAACGGCGCGAACATGGTCACGCCGACGAAACCGCCATGGTCGGCGATGAACTTCAGCTCTTCATCGGACTTGTTGCGCGGGTGTTCCTTCAGGCCCGAAGGCAGGCAGTGGGAATAGGTCACCGGCTTCTTCGACTCGAGGATGACTTCCTCGCTGGTCTTGGAACCGACGTGGGACAGGTCGCACATGATGCCGACGCGGTTCATCTCGGCGACGATCTCGCGGCCGAAGCCCGACAGGCCGCCGTCACGCTCGTAGCAGCCGGTACCGACCAGGTTCTGGGTGTTGTAGCACATCTGCACGATGCCCACGCCGAGCTGCTTGAAGATCTCCACGTAGCCGATCTGGTCCTCGAAGGCATGGGCGTTCTGGAAACCGAACAGAATGCCGGTCTTGCCCAGTTCCTTGGCCTTGCGGATGTCGGCGGTGGTGCGCACCGGCATCACCAGGTCGCTGTTCTCGCGGATCAGCTTCTGGCTGGCGGCGATGCTGTTGACGGTCGCCTGGAAGCCCTCCCAGACCGACACAGTGCAGTTGGCAGCGGTCAGCCCCCCCTTGCGCATGTCCTCGAACAGTTCGCGGTTCCATTTGGCAATGATCAGCCCGTCGATAACGATGCTGTCGGCGTGCAATTCGGCTGGGCTCATCAGGCGTCCCCTTTATTGGCAATTCACGCGCCGAATCGTCTGCCGGCGCTTTGGAGCCAGCATATGCCCAGGGCTTGTCGGAGCCGGGTGCAAAAACGACAGGGGAATTGCCGAAAGCGTCAATCCGCGACAAAGGGCGTCAAGACGGTAGGCTTAAGCACTTAGCGTGGTACGACTATTCTTTGCATTCGGCTTGAGACAGAATTGCCGTTTACCGTTCTCCTACCAGCTTCAGGACGCCGTGATGAAATCGATTTTCCTGGCCTTGGCCCTTGTCAGCGTGGTTGTTCATGCGGCCGAAGACACCGACAACTCGCCGTGCGACGCGGTTGCGGACGACCAGCAGACCCTGGAATGCGCCACCTACAACAAGAACACCGCCGATCAGTTGCTCAAGGACAACTTCCAGGCGCTGCTGGATCGGGTGACGTCGCAATACGCGAGCAAGAAAGCCGAGCAGACCGACATCACCGCCCGTCTGCAAAAGGCCCAGCAGCTCTGGACCCAGTCGCGCGACGCCGACTGTGCCATCGCGCCGCTGCCGGCCAAGATCGGCAGCAAGCAGTACAACATCGACCTGAACGACTGCCTGGCGAGCAAGAGCGACGAGCGCTCCGAGTTCCTCGAATCGCTGCTGCAGGAATGACGCAAACGGGCATCGACAGGTCGCTGCCCCGCGCCGGCTGGCCGTTTGCGGCCGGCACCTTGACAAGGCCGACGACGAAACTTAACTGAATAGGCAGCAACTCACGTCCTGAAACGGCTGTACAGGCGAGTCGATCACGATAATCAGAGGATTTTCGTATGCACTCACTCTCAGCCATTCCGCTGTATGCCCTGCTTATTTTCGGCGCCATCGTGCTGTTCATCGAGATCGGCCGGCGGGTCGGTGCCCGTCACTTGTCCGCCGACCCCGAGGGTGCACGCACCGGCATCGGCGCCATCGAGGGCGCGGTGTTCGGCCTGCTGGCGCTGCTGATCGCCTTCACCTTCTCCGGCGCGGCCACGCGCATGGACACCCGGCGCACGCTGATCGTCGAGGAAACCAACGCCATGGGCACCGCCTGGCTACGCCTCGACCTGCTGCCCCCGGCCAGCCAGCCGGCGCTGCGCCAGGCCTTTCGCGATTACCTGGACGCGCGCATCGCCTATTACCGCGACCTGAGCGACGTCGACCTGGCCAGCCAGGAAAGTGCCAGGGCCAACGCCCTGCAACTGGACATCTGGAAGCAGTCGATCGCCGGTTTGCAGCAAATGCCGACGCCGAACCTGGGTGTCAGCCTGTTGCAGGCGCTCAATGCGATGATCGACATCACCACCACTCGCAGCGTGGCCCTGGAGACCCACCCACCGCTGATCATCTACCTGATGCTGATCGCCCTGACCCAGGTCAGCGCGCTGTTCATCGGCTACGGCATGGCCGGCAGCGCCCGGCACAACTGGCTGCACATCCTCGGCTATGCACTGGTGCTGGTCTGCGTGCTCTACGTGATCCTCGATTTCGAGTTCCCAAGGCTGGGCATCATCCGGGTCGATCACTTCGACAAGATCATGCTGGACTTGCGTAAAAGCATGGATTGACCGGCTCGCGCTCAAGGCAACATCAAGCAAACCTTATCGTGTTGTCGGCTGGAGAAAATATAAGCAAACATTCGTTTTCTTATAAAAAGACTTATATTTCTCCATTGACACGATTCGTCGACGGCGCGACCCCGATCAGGGCGTGGCGTGAATACCTGGACCTGACGCAGGGTGAAGTCCCCACGCGCATGGGCCTCTCGCAACCGGCTTATGCCCAGCAGGAAGCCGTGGCCAAGCCGCGCAAGGCGACACGCGAAAAATTGCCTCGGCATTCGGCATCAAGGCAGGCCAACTGGAACTCCGATCCTCCAGCCCCACTACCCAAGGACTCAAATGACTATCTGCGGTATCGAAATAAAGGGCAGCGAAGCCATCTTCGCGCTCGCCGGCCTGCAGGGCGCGAGCCCGGAACACTTGGCTGTCACCACCAAAAAGCTTGGCCTGGACGACGATGAGGACGCGGCCTGCGTCAAGGCGTTCGCGGCGCAGTTGCGGGCGTTTGTCGAGGCCAACGGCATCACGCGGATCGCGATCAAGAAACGCAGCAAGAAAGGCGAATTCGCCGGTGGGCCGATCACGTTCAAGATCGAAGGCATGCTGCAGTTGCTGGACAACTGCGAGGTCACGCTGCTGTCGCCGCAGACCGTCAATGCCCAGCACAAGAAGCACGGCTTCGAGTTGCCGGCGACACTGAACAAGTACCAGCACGAGGCCTACAAGACGGCCTGTGCGGCGCTTTTGAAGAAGTAATACCCGAGGCCTGGAACACCGAACACCCATGTGGCGAGCGGGCTCGTCGGACCGCCGCGCTGGGTTGCGCAGCAGCTCCAAGCCGTCCCCGCGTTCTTTCAGGAGTACCCGGTCTGCTGATTTTGGGGCCGTTTCACGGCCCAGCGCGGGCGAGCCCGCTCGCCACAGTGCGGTGCACCGGTTCCCGCGGCTAGGCCTTGAGCGCCCTGCGGTCTTCGCGCGGGCACTGGGCAAACCGGGCCCGGTAGCTGCGGGTGAAGTACGACGGTGATTCGAAGCCGCTGGCGATACTCACTTCCAGCACGCTCATGTCGGTCTGGCGCAGCAACTGGCGGGCTTTCTCCAGGCGCAGGCCAAGGTAGAAGTTGCTCGGGGTGTCCTTGAGATAAAGGCGAAACAGCCGCTCCAACTGGCGCCGCGTCACCTTGATCGACTGCGCCAGTTCCAGCGTGCTCAGCGGCGGCTCCATGTGCTGCTCCATCTCGCCGACCACCTGCACCAGCTTCTTGTTGCTGATGCCATAGCGCGTGGCGACCTGCATGCGCTGGTGGTCCTTGCGCGGGCGGATGCGCCCGAGCACGAACTGCTCCGACACCTGGATCGCCAGTTCCGGGCCATGGGCCTGGCCGATCAGGTCGAGCATCATGTCGATCGAGGCCGTGCCGCCCGCGCAGGTGATGCGCCGACGGTCGATCTCGAACAGCTCCTGGGTCACTTCCAGCTGTGGATAAGATTCCTTGAACGCTTCCAGCGCCTCCCAGTGCAATGTCACCCGATGCCCCTCGAGCAGACCGGCCTCGGCCAGCACCACGCTGCCGGTGTCGATACCACCGAGGGTGACACCCTCGCCGTCCAGGCGACGCAACCAGTGTTCCAGTGCCGGAGTGACGAACTTCAACGGTTCAAAGCCGGCGACCACCAACAGCGTCGCACCTTTCTTCAACGGTTCCAGCGTGGCATCGGCGTTGACCGACATGCCGTTGCTCGCCAGCACCGCCCCGCCGTCCGCGCTCAGCACATGCCAGCGATACAGCTCGCCACGGAAGCGATTGGCCACGCGCAGCGGCTCGATCGCCGAGATGAAGCCCATCGCCGAGAAACCCGGCATCAACAAGAAGTAGAGATCCTGGGACATGGAGCGCACTCGCAAGACGGGTAGCGTTGTCGCTGTGATACGCCAGTTCGTCTGTCGCGGCAATAGCGCTGGTCGCCGCTGTGCAAGAGTCGGTCGCCGTAGTGCGTTTTCAGATAACTCAAGCTGAGTAACTTGAGCATCACCGGCGCACCAGACGCCGGAACCGACAATAACGACCTGCCGAGGATACCCGCATGAAACGACTGATCAGCCGCTGTGCACTCGCACTCACCGGCGCCGCGCTCCTGAGTACCAGCGTGATGGCCGCCGACCAGGCCTCCTGTCAGAACGTCCGCCTCGGCGTGGTCAACTGGACCGACGTGATCGCCACCAGCGCCATGAGCCAGGTGCTGCTCGAAGGTCTCGGCTACCAGGTCAAGCAGACCAGCGCTTCCCAGCAGATCATCTTCGCCGGCATCCGCGACCAACGCCTGGACCTGTTTCTTGGCTACTGGAACCCGCTGATGACCCAGACCATCACCCCGTTCGTCGACGCCAGGCAAGTCAAGGTCCTGGCCGAACCCAGCCTCAAGGATGCCCGCGCGACCCTGGCGGTACCGACCTACCTGGCCGACAAGGGCCTGAAGAGCTTCGCCGACATCGCCAGGTTCGAGAAGGAACTGGGCGGCAAGATCTACGGCATCGAACCGGGCTCGGGTGCCAATACCCAGATCAAGGCGATGATCGCCAAGAACCAGTTCGGCCTCGGCAAGTTCCAACTGGTGGAGTCCAGCGAGGCCGGCATGCTCGCCGCCGTCGACCGTGCCGTACGCCGCAAGGAAGCCGTGGTGTTCTTCGGCTGGGCGCCGCACCCGATGAACGTCAACGTGCAGATGACCTACCTCACCGGCAGCGAGGACGCCCTGGGCCCGAATGAAGGCATGGCGACGGTATGGACCGTCACCTCGCCGACCTACGCCGAGCAGTGCCCGAACATCAACCGGCTGCTGACGAACCTGACCTTCAGCGCCGCCGACGAGAGCCGGATGATGCAGCCACTGCTCGACCACAAGGACGCCCTCGAATCGGCCCGCCAATGGCTCAAGGACCACCCGCAGGACCAGGCCCGCTGGCTGCAGGGCGTGACCACTTTCGATGGCCGCCCGGCCGCCGCGAACCTGCAACTGACCAGCCAGTAGACCCAAGCCGACCATCTCCCCCGCAGCCGCTGCCGGCTGCGGTGTGAACCACCACGCCTGTAAGGAACCTGCACCATGAACCACGACGTCATCATCACCTGCGCACTCACCGGTGCGGGCGACACCACCGCCAAGAGCCCGCATGTGCCGGTCACGCCCAGGCAGATCGCCGCCGCAGCGGTCGAGGCGGCCAAGGCCGGCGCCACCGTGGTGCACTGCCACGTGCGTAATCCCGAGACCGGCAAGTTCAGCCGCGACGTGGCGCTGTACCGCGAAGTGATGGAGCGCATCCGCGAGGCGGACGTCGACATCATCGTCAACCTCACTGCCGGCATGGGCGGTGATCTGGAGATCGGCCCAGGCGAAACCCCGACCGAGTTCGGCCCCAACACCGACCTGGTGGGCCCGCTGACCCGCCTGGCCCATGTCGAGGAACTGCTGCCGGAGATCTGCACCCTGGATTGCGGCACCCTCAACTTCGGCGATGGCGACACCATCTACGTCTCTACCCCGGCGCAATTGCGTGCCGGCGCCAAGCGCATCCAGGAACTGGGGGTAAAGGCCGAGCTGGAGATTTTCGACACCGGCCACCTGTGGTTCGCCAAGCAGATGATGAAGGAAGGCCTGCTGGACGACCCGCTGTTCCAGCTGTGCCTGGGCATCCCGTGGGGCGCCCCGGCCGACACTACCACCATGAAGGCCATGGTCGACAACCTGCCGGCGGGCGCGGTCTGGGCCGGCTTCGGTATCGGCCGCATGCAGATGCCGATGGCCGCGCAAGCGGTGCTGCTGGGTGGCAACGTGCGGGTCGGCCTGGAAGACAACCTGTGGCTGGACAAGGGCGTGTTGGCGACCAACGGCCAACTGGTGGAACGGGCCACGGAAATCCTCAGTCGCTTGGGCGCCCGTGTCCTGACCCCGGCCGAAGGGCGGGTGAAGATGGGCCTGACCCGGCGCGGCTGAGCCACCGAATCCAACTGTAGCCGTGGGCGCCGGCTTGCTGGCGATAGCGGCCACATGAACACCCTCAATGTATGGGATGGCCGCCTTCGACGGATCGCCAGCAAGCCGGCTCCCACACAGGTAACCGCGTACTTCTTCAGGAATTCGTCATGAGCTTTATCACTGAAATCAAAACCTTCGCCGCCCTCGGCAGCGGTGTCATCGGCAGTGGCTGGGTCGCCCGTGCCCTCGCCCACGGTCTGGACGTGGTGGCCTGGGACCCGGCGCCCGGTGCCGAGGCGGCCCTGCGCAAGCGTATCGCCAACGCCTGGGGCGCCCTGGAAAAACAGGGCCTGGCGCCTGGCGCTGCCCAGGACCGGCTGCGTTTCGTCGCGACCATCGAGGAATGCGTGAAAGACGCCGACTTCATCCAGGAAAGCGCCCCCGAGCGCCTGGAGCTGAAACTCGAGCTGCACGCCAAGATCAGCGCCGCCGCCAAGCCCGACGCGCTGATCGGCTCCAGCACCTCGGGCCTGCTGCCCAGCGAGTTCTACGAAGGCGCCACCCACCCGGAACGTTGCGTGGTCGGCCACCCGTTCAACCCGGTGTACCTGCTGCCGCTGGTGGAAGTGGTCGGCGGCCAGCAGACCGCGCCCGAAGCCGTGCAGGCGGCGATCAGGGTCTATGAGTCGCTGGGCATGCGTCCGCTGCATGTGCGCAAGGAAGTCCCCGGTTTCATCGCCGACCGCCTGCTCGAAGCGCTGTGGCGCGAGGCGCTGCACCTGGTCAACGATGGTGTCGCCAGCACCGGCGAGATCGACGATGCGATCCGTTTTGGCGCCGGGTTGCGCTGGTCGTTCATGGGCACTTTCCTGACCTACACGCTGGCCGGAGGCGACGCCGGCATGCGCCACTTCATGGCCCAGTTCGGCCCGGCGCTACAACTGCCGTGGACCTATCTGCCGGCGCCGGAATTGACCGACAAACTGATCGACGATGTGGTCGAAGGCACCCGCGAGCAGTTGGGCAGCCACAGCATCTCTGCGCTGGAGCGCTATCGTGATGACTGCCTGCTGGCGGTGCTGGAGGCGGTGAAGAACACCAAGGCCAAGCACGGCATGAGTTTCAGCGAGTAAGTTTCTGCGGGGCTCGGAGGGCCCCTTCGCGGGCAAGCCCGGCTCCTACAGGAGTGGCGTCGTACATGAGTTCTGCGTACGCCTAGATCCCTGTAGGAGCCGGGCTTGCCCGCGAAAGCGCCCGTCCTGACAACACCCACTGCGATCCATCCACATTCGGGAGCCTGCACATGCCCCACCTCACCACCTACACCACCACCGTCATCCCCGACTGGGTCGACTACAACGGTCACCTGCGCGACGCGTTCTACCTGCTGATCTTCAGCTATGCCACCGATGCCCTGATGGATCACCTGGGCCTCGATAGCGACAACCGAGAAGCCACCGGCAGTTCGCTGTTCACACTCGAATTGCACCTGAATTACCTGCACGAGGTGAAGCTCGGCGCCCAGGTCGAGGTGCATACCCGGATCATCGCCCATGACGCCAAGCGCCTGCACCTCTACCAAAGCCTGCACCTGGCGGACGGCGACAAGGAGCTGGCCGGCAACGAGCAGATGCTGCTCCACGTCGACCTCGCCGGCCCACGCGCGGCGCCCTTCAGCGAAGCCGTGCTGGAACGCCTGCAGGCCCTGCTTGAGGAACAGGCCGACCTGCCCCTGCCCGAGTACATCGGCCGAGTGATCGGGCTGCCAGGCAAGCAATAACCTCGCAACGACCAAGGCGCTCACCGAGAACACCGTCGCCGCTTTTGCCAGCTACCGCAGTTATCCACCGATCGGTGCCCTGGCCGCCATGCAACCGCTGGCGGATCGGGTCCGAGTGAGCTGGGCCGATGGCCGGGCGGCGCTCCGCTTGCTGGCGACCAGCGGAGACGTGCGCCCACAGGCAAACAGCAGGCAAAAAAAACCCCGATCAAGCCGTGACAGGACCGAGGCGAGAGAGTGTCTTCAGCAGTGGCGTCGAGAAGGTGACCAAACCGTCGACGAGCCCAACTGGACGCCAGTTTGCCCATTCGCCCAGCCCCCGACTTTGCCGAAAACGACATGTTCATAGGCATCTATGACATGACGACAATCTGTTCTTGCCGACACCCCGATGGCCTACCAGAATCGAGACACGAACAGCCCTGAATAGGAAAAGCGCCATGATGTACGCAGATCTGATTGACCAGGAAGACCTGTTGGGCCAACTCAAATCCCTTGGCGTGCAAGTACCCGGCGGCGTCACCGCCGAGCAGGCCTGCGAACATGCGGTACGCGGCCTGGACGACGCACGCGCCTATGCGCTGCGCAAGATGGTCAAGGAGATGTACACCAGCAGCGCGACGATCCTGCCGGCCGTGCGCCAGGCCATCGACAAGCAGTTGCTGCCGGCGCTGGCCGAATACCAGCAGCAAAAACGCGCCTGACCCACCCAGTGGCGAGTGGGCTTGCCCACGCTGGGGCGCGCAGCGGCCCTGGAGCCAGGCACTGCGGTGCATCAGGCAGAATGGCGGCGACGGGTTTCACGGCTGCCCTGCAGCCGAACGCGGGCAAGCCCGCTCGCCACATTGCCAGTCAGCCAGAACAGAGCTTCGCTCACCCTCAACAACCGCTCTAGAGCCACCCTGTGGCGAGTGGGCTTGCCCACGCTGGGGCGCGCAGCGGCCCTGGAACCAGGCACTGCGGTGCATCAGGCAGAATGGCGGCGACGGGTTTCACGGCTGCCCTGCAGCCGAGCGCGGGCAAGCCCGCTCTCCACAGGGGTAAGCTCGTCTTAACCGATTTCGTTAGAGACGCACGCTGGCAAAGGTCGACTCGTTGCGCGCCTGGCTCAAGGCCGACATCGGCCCTGACAGCGGGGCCAGGACCAAGGCCTGCGGGATCGGCATCATCGCCACCTGCTGCGCGGTGTTGGAGCCAACGCGCTCGTCACGCGGCGGAATGCCGAAGTACTCGCGGTAGCACTTGGAGAAGTGCGGCGTCGAAACGAAGCCGCAGACCGAAGCCACTTCGATGATCGACATCGGCGTCTGCTTGAGCAGTTGCCGTGCACGGATCAGCCGCAGCTTGAGGTAGTAGCGCGACGGCGAGCAGTGCAGGTATTTCTGGAACAGCCGCTCCAACTGCCGACGGGACACGGAAACGTAGACCGCCAGTTCATCGAGGTCGATCGGCTCTTCCAGGTTGGCTTCCATCAGCGCGACGATTTCCTGCAACTTCGGCTGGTTGGTGCCGAGCATGTGCTTGAGCGGCACGCGCTGGTGATCCTGTTCGTTGCGGATGCGTTCATAGACGAACATCTCGGAGATCGCCGCCGACAGCTCGCGGCCATGATCACGGCTGATCAGGTGCAGCATCATGTCCAGTGGCGCGGTGCCGCCGGAGCTGGTGAAGCGGTTACGGTCGAGGGTGAACAGGCGGGTGCTCATGGCCACCCGCGGGAAGGCTTCCTGCATCGCCGCCAGGCATTCCCAGTGCACACTGCAATCGAAGCCGTCGAGCAGGCCGGCACAGGCCAGCGCCCAACTGCCGGTGCACACCGCGCCCAGGCGGCGCGACTGGCGGGCCTGGCTCTGCAGCCAGGAGACATGTTCACGGGTGACGGTGCGCTGGATGCCGATGCCACCGCAGACAATCACGGTGTCCATCGCAGGGGCTTTGTGCATCGCGGCGTCAGGCGTGATCTGCAGGCCGTCACTGGCCCAGACCTGTCCGCCATCGACGCTCAGGGTGGTCCAGCGATACAGCTCCCGACCGGACAACTGGTTGGCCATGCGCAGCGGTTCCACTGCGGAGGCCAGGGAAATGAGCGTGAAATTATCCAGCAGCAGGAAGCCGATGGATTGAGGCGCACGGTTCTGAGGCTGAGCCCCGGAGTTGAACGACGTCATCGCGATATCTCCTCACACAAAGCGGGTTATGGCCTCAGGCGGAGGCTCTTGTTATTGCCCTAGTTCCCTGTGGGAAAAGGCGCTTTGTAATGACAGAGCAATTGCCATGCCTAAGTTTGAATGTCTATTCAATAACTCCTGAAAACGACATGCCAGCGTGTCTGCATAGCCCTTGCCGGGAGTATGGATTAAGGGGCTGGGAAACTGATGCAGGTGGCGGGCTCCACGGATGTGAGCAGATCGGTAGCACTTGTGTTTCGGGCGAGGGGAGCGCCGCGCGCGAGTGTCACCACAAGCACGCGAAAGGTATTTGAGAAGCGTTGCCGACAAGGCTGACGGCAACGGCCCAGTTATCTGTTTGCGACGCGCCAAAAGGTGGCGCGAGGGGTGATGAGTGGGCGATTAGTGCACAGCTCTCGGTCTGTGGAGAGCCGACGAATCCTGCCCGCACAGATTGGACGGCCCGCTAAAAGATCAGCACTCCACCGCGCTGACCGCCAACCCGCCGCGCGAAGTTTCCTTGTACTTGTCATGCATGTCGGCCCCGGTATCGCGCATGGTGCGGATCACCCGGTCGAGGGAAATGAAGTGCTGGCCATCGCCGCGCAGGGCCATCTGCGCGGCGTTGATCGCCTTCACCGCGGCAATCGCGTTGCGCTCGATGCACGGTACCTGGACCAGCCCGCCGACCGGGTCGCAGGTCAGGCCGAGGTTGTGCTCCAGGCCGATCTCGGCGGCGTTGCACAATTGTTCCGGGCTCGCTCCGAGAATCTCGGCCAGCCCGGCGGCAGCCATCGCGCAGGCCGAACCGACCTCGCCCTGGCAGCCGACTTCGGCACCGGAGATCGAAGCGTTTTTCTTGCACAGGATGCCGACCGCCGCCGCACCGAGGAAGAAGTCGACGACGTTGGCGTCGGTCACCGCCTCGCTGAACTTCATGAAGTAGTGCAGCACTGCGGGGATGATCCCCGCCGCGCCATTGGTCGGCGCCGTCACCATGCGCCCGCCGGCGGCGTTCTCTTCGTTGACGGCCAGGGCGAACAGGTTGACCCACTCCATGGCACTCAGGGTCGAGCCGATCACGTTCGGCTTGTTCAGTTCCTGCAGGCTGCGGTGCAGCTTGGCCGCGCGCCGCCGGACGTTCAGCCCGCCTGGCAAAATGCCCTCATGCTGCAGGCCATGCTCGACGCACTCCTGCATCGCCCGCCAGAGCCTCATCAACCCGGCGCGGATCTCGTCTTCCGAACGCCAGACACGCTCGTTGGCCATCATCAGTTCGGCCACGCGCAGATTGTGCTTGCGGCACAGCTCGAGCAGTTCGACCGCACTGGAGAAATCATAGGGCAGCACGGTGCTGTCCATGTCCGCCACGCCGCTGGACGCCTGCGCCTCGTCGACGACAAAACCACCACCGACCGAATAGTAGGTGTCGCGATGCAGCTCACCGTCATCGCCGAACACCACCAGGGTCATGGCATTGGGGTGGAACGGCAGGTTCTCTTCGAGCAGCAGCATGTCCCGCGACCAGACAAAAGGCACCGGCAGGCGGTTGTCGAGCAGCAGCGTGTCGGTTTCGCGCAGGGTGGCGATGCGCAGGCCGATCTGCGACGGGTCGATCGCGTCCGGCCATTCGCCCATCAGGCCCATGATCACCGCCGTGTCGCTGCCGTGGCCGATGCCGGTGGCCGACAGCGATCCGTAGAGCTGCACCTCGACCCGCCGGACCTGCTCCAGCAGGCCGCGCTCACGCAGCCCCTGCACGAACAACGCCGCCGCCCGCATGGGCCCCACGGTGTGAGAACTGGAGGGGCCGATGCCGATCTTGAACAGGTCAAACACGCTGATTGCCATGACTGCGAAGTCCTCTGGATGCGGGAACCGGGCGGCCAGGCACCCGGTGGCGGGACTGCTACGCTGAGGTCGCGATCCGCCGGTATGAAAGCATCATCAGCCTTTTGAAATTGCCTTCGACGTCTCGCACCGACGCAATCTTGTCCAACAACGCCAGACGCCGCCAAGAGGCTTTTTTCGCTGCTTTTTTGCGTTCACAGGACAGAAAAAACCGATGAAAAGTCTGTAAGCGACCTCATCGACACTGGATGCGACCCCCCCTGTACTGGATACGACGCACCCGGTAGGCGACATTTTCAGGCTGGTACATGATCAATCCCGACTCGATTGCAAGGCACAGGGGTAGAGCTGTCCTCGACGCCTCCAACCGCAACAGAACAATTAAGCGCAATCGTCCCTTTGGACACTGCCAAGAAAAAAACTGATAGGAGTCTACCCCGATGAAAGGTTCCCCCTCGTTGTTGTGGGCCGCGATGCTGAGTCTCCCCCTGCTGGCCCAGGCCGCAGAGCCGGCACAATGCAGCACCGTGAACTTCTCGGATGTCGGCTGGACCGACATTACCGCCACCACGGCGACCACCAGCGTCGTCCTTGACGCACTCGGCTACAAGACCAAGACCACGATGATTTCCGTGCCGGTGACCTACAAGTCGCTGGCCGATGGCAAGAACATGGACGTGTTCCTCGGCAACTGGATGCCGACCATGGAAAACGACATCAAGGCCTACCGCGATGCCGGCACCGTGGACACCGTGCGCACCAACCTCAAGGGCGCCAAGTACACCCTCGCCGTTCCCCAGGCGCTGTATGACAAGGGCTTGCACGATTTCGCCGACATCGCCAAGTTCAAGAAGGAACTGGACGGCAAGATCTACGGCATCGAACCTGGCAACGATGGCAACCGCCTGATCCAGAGCATGATCGACAAGAACGCCTTCGGCCTGAAGGACGCCGGTTTCAAGGTGGTCGAGTCCAGCGAGGCCGGGATGCTCTCGCAAGTCGATCGTGCGCAGAAACGCGACACCGCCGTGGTCTTCCTCGGCTGGGCGCCGCACCCGATGAACAAGCGCTTCAAGATCCAGTACCTGACCGGCGGCGACGACTTCTTCGGCCCGGACTTCGGTGCCGCCACCGTCCTGACCAACACCCGCAAGGGCTATGTGCAGGAATGCAGCAACGTCGGCCAACTGCTGAAGAACCTGGAGTTCACCGTCGACATGGAGAGCTCGCTGATGGGCAACATCCTCGACGACAAGATGAAACCTGAAGCCGCGGCCAAGGCCTGGCTGCAGAAAAACCCGCAGGTACTCGATACCTGGCTGGCTGGCGTGACCACCATTGACGGAAAACCCGGCCTGGAAGCCGTGAAAGCCAAGCTCGCGCAATAACCGCCGCGACCGGGCGGGCCCGCCCGCCTGGTCTGGCATTTATTTCCCTGCATGTGGACGTTCGATACCATGCTGACTGAACACAAGATACCCCTGGGCCAGTACATCGCAGCCTTCGTCGATTGGTTGACCAAACACGGTGCCAACTACTTCGATGCAATCGCTTCGACACTGGAAACGATGATCCACGGCGTGACGTTCGCGCTGGCCTGGTTCAATCCGCTGGCATTGATTGCGTTGATCGCGCTGATCGCCCACCTGATTCAGCGCAAATGGGGCCTGACCGCCTTCGTGGTCGCTTCCTTCCTGCTGATCCTCAATCTGGGCTACTGGCAGGAAACCATGGAGACCCTCGCCCAGGTGATGTTCGCCACCCTGGTCTGCGTGATCATCGGCGTGCCGCTGGGCATCGTCGCCGCGCACAAGCCGGTGTTCTATACCCTGATGCGCCCGGTCCTCGACCTGATGCAGACGGTACCGACCTTCGTGTACCTGATCCCTACCCTGACCCTGTTCGGCCTGGGCGTGGTCCCCGGACTGATCTCAACCGTGGTGTTCGCCATCGCCGCGCCGATTCGCCTCACCTACCTGGGTATCCAGGACGTACCGCAGGAACTGATGGACGCCGGCAAGGCCTTCGGCTGCTCGCGTCGCCAGTTGCTCGCCCGAATTGAACTGCCCCATGCCATGCCGAGCATCGCCGCCGGCATCACCCAGTGCATCATGCTGTCGTTGTCGATGGTGGTGATCGCCGCGCTCGTCGGCGCCGATGGGCTGGGCAAACCCGTGGTCAACGCACTGAACACCGCCGATATCGCCCTGGGCTTCGAAGCCGGCCTGGCGATCGTGTTGCTGGCAATCATGCTCGACCGCATCTGCAAACAACCCGACGCACAGGTTAAGGGGGACGCATGAGCATCATCCGCTTCGACAAGGTAGACGTTATCTTCTCCAAGAACCCGCGCGAGGCACTCGCGTTGCTGGACAAGGGCCTCAAGCGGGAAGAAATCCTCAAGAAGACCGGCCAGATCGTCGGCGTCGAGAACGCCAGCCTGGAAATCGAGAAAGGCGAGATCTGCGTGCTGATGGGCCTTTCCGGCTCCGGCAAATCCAGCCTGCTGCGCTGCATCAACGGCTTGAATACCGTCAGCCGCGGCCAGCTGTTCGTCGAGCATGAAGGCCGGCAGATCGATATTGCCTCCTGCACGCCCGCCGAACTGAAGATGATGCGCACCCAGCGCATCGCCATGGTGTTCCAGAAGTTCGCCCTGATGCCCTGGCTGACGGTGCGCGAAAACATCAGCTTCGGCCTGGAGATGCAGGGGCGCCCGGAAAAGGAACGACGCAAGCTGGTGGACGAGAAGCTCGAACTGGTGGGCCTGGCGCAATGGCGCAACAAGAAGCCCGACGAACTCTCCGGCGGCATGCAGCAACGGGTCGGCCTGGCCCGCGCACTGGCGATGGACGCCGATATTCTGCTGATGGACGAACCCTTCTCGGCCCTCGACCCGCTGATCCGCCAGGGCCTGCAGGACGAGTTGCTGACCTTGCAGAACAAGCTGGCGAAAACCATCGTGTTCGTCAGCCACGACCTCGATGAGGCACTGAAGCTCGGCAGTCGCATCGCGATCATGAAGGACGGTCGGATCATCCAGTACAGCAAGCCCGAGGACATCGTGCTGAACCCGGCGGATGACTATGTGCGCACCTTCGTCGCCCATACCAACCCGCTCAACGTCCTTTGTGGCCGCAGCCTGATGCGCAGCCTGGACAACTGCAAGCGCGTCAACGGTTCGGTGTGCATCGATCCGGGTGGCGACTCGTGGATCGACCTGGCCGAAGGCAACACGATCAAGGGGGCCCGCCAGAACGGTTCCAGCCTGAACCTGCAGAGCTGGGTCCAGGGCCAGGCGGTGGAAAGCCTGGGGCGCAGCCCGACCCTGGTGGACTCCAACATCGGCATGCGCGACGCCTTGCAGATCCGCTACCAGACCGGCAACAAGCTGGTGCTGCACGACAACAACAAGGTGGTGGGAATACTCGGCGACAGCGAGCTGTATCACGCGTTGCTGGGCAAGAACCTGGGCTAAAGCAGAAACAAGAACGCCGCGAGACTCTCGCGGCGTTTTCGTTTACGGCTTTCACTTGTAGCAAGGAGCTGGTTCACCCAGTGGCGAGGGGGCTTGCCCCCGCTGGGCCGCAAGGCGGCCCCAAAACCGGTAATCGCGCAGTATCAGTTAGAACGCGGCAACCGATTTTACGACTGCTTCGCAGCCGAGCGGGGGCAAGCCCCCTCGCCACAGGGAACCTGCCAGCTCTTGAGGAAAGGGCGGTACAACGAATGCACCGCCAAACCTCAGCTGTAGACCCGGCCCAAGAGCTGCCGATGGCTTTCGAACTGATCGAGCACATCACGGGTGATCTGCTCCCGGGTGAAGCCCATCAGGTCGTACTCCTGGCTGCCGTTGTGCAGGTACACCTCGGCGCGGTAGTAACGGGCGCGCACTTCGCTCTCGGCACCCTCGACCTGGGCCGATTCGCTCGGTGCCGCCAGGTAGCCGTCCAGGCTCACTTCGTAGACGAAGGGATTGCCCTCCTCCATTTCCACCCGCAGGCCGATCAGGCTCTTGGACTTGCCCAGCTGCGTCTGCACCGTCAGACCCAGGTTGCGCAGTTGCTCCGCCGCCTCTTCCAGCGCCGGGCTGACCTGCTTATCCATGTAGCGCTGGACGATCGCCTGGGTCGGTTGCAGGTCCAGCAGGCTCAGGCGCTCGCTGAAACCGCGACGGCCGCGGGCCGCCAGCTCGGCCTGTTCGTCTTCGATCTGCACGTCCTGGCGCATGGCCTTGTGCAGGCCGAACATGAAGAACACCAGCACCACCGAGAACGGCAGCCCCGCCAGCACCACCATGGTCTGCATGGCTTCGAAGTTACCGGCGAACAGCAAACCGATGGTCACCAGGGTGATCACCACCGACCAGAAGATCCGCAGCCAGTGCGGGGCGTCCTCGTCAACCTGGCCACCGGTGCACGACAAGTTGGCCATCATCACCGCACCGGAGTCGGCCGGCGTCAGGAACAGCACGAAACCGACGAAGATCGACACACCGATCACCACCTTGGCCGCCGGGTAGAAGTCCAGCAACTGGTAGATCGCCATCGACGGCTGTTCCAGTGCGGTCTTGCCCAGTTCCGCGGCTCCGTGGTTCATCACCAGGTCCAGGGCCGAGTTGCCGAAGATCGACAGCCACGCCAGGGTGAAGCCCAACGGGATCAGCAGCACGCCAGCGACCAGTTCACGCACGGTACGGCCACGGGAAATACGTGCGATGAACATGCCCACGAATGGCGCCCAGGAAATCCACCAGGCCCAGTAGAACAGGGTCCACAGGCCCAGCCAGCGATCGGATTTCTCGGCGTTGTTTTCATAGACGTAGAGGTCGAAGGTCTTCAACACCACGCCATTGAGGTAGTCGCCGATGTTCTGCACGAAGCCGTTGAGCAGGTGCAGGGTCGGCCCGAACAGCAGCACGAAGATCAGCAGGCCGCTGAACAGCACGATGTTCAGGTTGGACAGGCGGCGAATGCCGTTTTCCACACCCGACACGGCGGCGATGGTCGCCACGGTGCTCATGACGATGATCACGATCAGCAGGTTGGTGTTGCTGTGCTCCATGCCGAACAGGTTTTCCAGGCCGGAAGACACCTGCATCGCGCCGATACCCAGGTTGGTCACCAGGCCCAGCAGGGTAACGAACATGCCGAAGCCGTCCACCGCGTGCCCGGCCGCGCCCTTGACCCAGCGCTCACCGGCCAGCGGGTACAACGCCGAGCGCAGCGCCAGCGGCTGGTTGTGCCGGTAGGCGAAGTACGCCACCGCCAGGCCCACCAACGCATAGATCGCCCAACCGTGCAGGCCCCAGTGCAGGAACGTCAGTTGCAGCGCCTGGCGTGCAGCCTCGTTGCTGCCGGGCGTGCCCTGTGGCGGGTTGAAGAAGTGATCCAGCGGCTCGGACGCACCGAAGTACAGCAGCGAGATACCGATCCCCGAGGAGAACAGCATGCCCGCCCAGGCGCCGTAGCTGAAATCCGGGGTGTCCTGCTTGGTACCCAGTTTCAGCTTGCCGTAGGAGGAAAACGCCAGCCCGATGACGAACACCAGGTAGGCGGCAATCACCACCATGTAGTACCAGCCAAAGCTGCGCGAGAGCCAGGACTGGGCCACGCCGAGCATTTTGCCGGCCTCTTGCGGGGCGATGATCAGGATGGCGGTCAGCAGCAGTATCAGCGCGGTCGAGGTGTAGAACACCCAACCGTTGACCCGCACCTTTTCGGCGGGGGTCTTTATAAGAGAGGCAGAACTCATTGCACAGATGCTCCAGGCAGTGCGAGAGAAAGACACAAGGCAACACGGGACCCGACCAATCGGTTAGTTGGCAGCCGACCAGCGGGTGATATAAAGACACCCCGAAAAACTCGAACGTGCGTGGATTGCGCCTGAACCGGTGCGCCAGGACCTTGTGCAAGACGTTGCCGTGCTGCCGGTGCCTTTCGTGCCTGTTCGCAATGTCCATCCTGGCCTGCGCAGAGTGTCTGCCCCGCAGGTTCGGTGTTTTTTCGGAGGTCGTTTTTCCGTCAGCCGCACGTAGGAAAAACCTGTAGGCAGCGACGATTTGTCGCAGATCTTATTCTTTGTTGATTGAACGTTCAATCAAAACAAAATAGACTGGTCCACATACCGGTAGCCGTTTCACGTCTGCCGGAGGGCCTAAGGAGAGATGCACGATGCCCAAGGTCGGTATGCAACCCATCCGCCGCCAGCAATTGATCGAAGCCACCCTGACGGCGGTCGATCAGGTCGGAATGGGGGACGCCAGCATTGCGCTGATTGCCCGTCTGGCCGGTGTCTCGAATGGCATCATCAGTCATTACTTTCAGGACAAGAACGGCCTGATCGCTGCCACGATGCAGTACCTGATGAATGTCCTCACCGAGAATGTCGCCACGCGCCGCCAGGCGCTGGCAGATGACAGCCCACGGGCGCATCTGCAGGTGATCATCGAAGGCAACTTCGACGCCAGCCAGGTCAATGGCCCTGCAATGAAAACCTGGCTGGCCTTCTGGGCCGCCAGCATGCACCACCCGTCTTTGCACAGGTTGCAGCGGATCAACGATCACCGCCTGTATTCCAACCTGTGCTACCAGTTCCGTCGCGTCCTGCCGGCATCCACGGCACGCAGCGCGGCAAGGGGACTGGCAGCGTTGATCGACGGTTTGTGGTTGCGCGGCGCGTTGTCGGGAGACGCTTTCGACACCGCACAAGCGCAACGGATTGCTTACGAATACATGGATTTGCAATTGGCGAAACAGGAGCGCTAGAGCACAGAGAACCGCTCGGCCCCTGAACGACTGCCAATCGGCGTTGCCAGAGTTTCATGGCACGTCCGGCGGTTAACGCCCACCACTCATGCACTTGCGAGGACACTATGGCCCGTTTCGAACTGCAAAAACTCTACATTGACGGCGGCTACACCGATGCTGGCAGCGATGCCACCTTCGATGCCATCAACCCGGCTAACGGTGAAGTTCTCGCCCAAGTGCAGCGTGCGACGAAGGAAGACGTCGAGCGCGCCGTGGTCAGTGCCGAAAAGGGCCAGAAGATCTGGGCCGCCATGACCGCCATGGAGCGCTCGCGCATCCTGCGTCGCGCCGTGGAAATCCTCCGTGAGCGCAACGACGAACTGGCCGCGCTGGAAACCCTGGACACCGGCAAGGCCTACTCCGAAACCCGTTATGTCGACATCGTCACCGGTGCCGACGTGCTCGAATACTACGCGGGCCTGGTCCCGGCGATCGAAGGCGAGCAGATTCCGCTGCGCACCACGTCGTTCGTCTACACCCGCCGCGAGCCGCTGGGCGTGGTCGCCGGTATCGGCGCGTGGAACTACCCGATCCAGATCGCCCTGTGGAAATCCGCACCGGCCCTGGCTGCCGGCAACGCGATGATCTTCAAGCCGAGCGAAGTCACTTCGCTGACCACCCTGAAGCTGGCCGAGATCTACACCGAAGCCGGCCTGCCTGCCGGTGTGTTCAACGTCCTGACCGGCAGCGGCCGTGAAGTCGGCACCTGGCTGACCGAGCACCCGCGCATCGAGAAAGTCTCCTTCACCGGCGGCACCGACACCGGCAAGAAGGTCATGGCCAGCGCCTCGAGCTCGTCGCTCAAGGACGTGACCATGGAGCTGGGCGGCAAGTCGCCACTGATCATCTTCGACGACGCCGACCTGGATCGCGCCGCCGACACCGCGATGATGGCCAACTTCTACAGCTCCGGCCAGGTCTGCACCAACGGCACCCGCGTGTTCGTCCCGAGCAGCCTGAAAGCCGCCTTCGAAGCCAAAATCGCCGAGCGCGTGGCGCGCATCCGTGTCGGCAACCCGGAAGACGAGAACACCAACTTCGGTCCGCTGGTCAGCTTTGCCCACATGGAAAGCGTGCTGGGCTACATCGCCAAGGGCAAGGAAGAAGGTGCCCGCCTACTGTGCGGCGGCGAGCGCCTGGGCGGCGAATTCGCCAACGGTGCCTACGTGGCGCCAACCGTGTTCACCGACTGCACCGACGACATGACCATCGTCCGTGAAGAAATCTTCGGCCCGGTGATGAGCATCCTCACCTACGAGACCGAGGAAGAAGTGATCCGTCGTGCCAACGACACCGACTTCGGCCTGGCCGCTGGCCTGGTGACCCGCGACCTGAACCGCGCCCACCGCGTGATTCACCAGCTCGAAGCCGGCATCTGCTGGATCAACGCCTGGGGCGAGTCCGACGCGAAGATGCCGGTCGGTGGCTACAAGCAGTCGGGCGTTGGCCGTGAGAACGGCATCAGCTCGCTGAACAACTTCACTCGCATCAAATCGGTTCAGGTCGAGCTGGGCGACTACGCCTCGGTGTTCTAAACCCGAGCCCTGTATTGCCCGCGAGGCCGTCTTCGCGGGCAAGCCCTGCTCCTACAGGATCGTGGCGTACACATGATTGAAGTACGCCGCCACTCTGTAGGAGCAGGGCTTGCCCGCGAACAGGTGCATCACACCCGCAACGGCCCTATCTGACCCACTTCAACAGAGGGAGTGCATTTCATGTCCCAGGAATACGATTACATCATCGTCGGTGCCGGTTCGGCCGGTAACACTATCGCCACCCGCCTGACCGAAGACGCCGGCGTCACCGTCCTGCTGCTCGAAGCCGGCGGCCCCGACTACCGCTTCGATTTCCGTACCCAGATGCCCGCCGCCCTGGCCTTCCCGCTGCAGGGTCGCCGCTACAACTGGGCCTACGAGACCGACCCGGAGCCGCACATGGACGGCCGCCGCATGGAATGTGGCCGCGGCAAGGGCCTGGGCGGCTCCTCGCTGATCAACGGCATGTGCTACATCCGCGGCAACGCCATGGACTACGACGGCTGGGCCAAGCTGCCAGGCCTGGAAGACTGGAGCTACCTGGACTGCCTGCCGTACTTCCGCAAGGCGGAAACCCGTGACATCGGCCCCAACGACTACCACGGCGGCGAAGGCCCGGTGCGGGTGACCACGCCCAAGGCCGGCAACAACCCGCTGTTCCACGCCATGGTCGAGGCCGGCGTGCAGGCCGGCTACCCGCGCACCGACGACCTCAACGGCTATCAGCAGGAAGGCTTCGGCCCGATGGACCGTACCGTGACGCCGAACGGCCGTCGCTCCAGCACCGCCCGCGGCTACCTGGACATCGCCAAGAAGCGCTCGACCCTGACCATCGTCACCCACGCCCTGACCGACAAGGTCCTGTTCGACGGCAAGCGTGCCGTTGGCGTGCGTTACCTGGTGGGCTCGGCCGAAGAACGCGTCGAAGCCCGTGCCCGCAAGGAAGTCATCGTCTGCAGCGGCGCGATCGCCTCGCCACAACTGCTGCAGCGCTCCGGCGTCGGCCCGCGCAAGCTGCTGGAAAGCCTGGACATTCCAGTGGTGCATGACCTGCCGGGCGTCGGCGAGAACCTGCAGGACCACCTCGAGCTGTACCTGCAATATGCCTGCACCCAGCCGGTGTCGCTGTACCCATCGCTGCTGTGGTGGAACCAGCCGGCCATCGGTGCCGAGTGGCTGTTCAACGGTACCGGCATCGGCGCCAGCAACCAGTTCGAAGCCGGTGGCTTCATTCGTACCCGTGAAGAGTTCGAATGGCCGAACATCCAGTATCACTTCCTGCCGGTTGCCATCAACTACAACGGCAGCAACGGTGTGAAGGAACACGGCTTCCAGGCGCACATGGGCTCGATGCGTTCGCCGAGCCGTGGCCGCGTGCAGCTCAAGTCCAAGGACCCACGCCAGCACCCGAGCATCCTGTTCAACTACATGGCCACCGAGCAGGACTGGCAGGAATTCCGCGATGGTATCCGCCTGACCCGCGAGATCATGGCGCAGCCGGCACTGGACGCCTACCGTGGCCGCGAACTGAGCCCAGGCGCCGAGGTGCAGACCGACGAGCAACTGGACAAGTTCATCCGCGAGCACGCCGAGACCGCGTTCCACCCGTCCTGCTCGTGCAAGATGGGCACCGACGAGATGGCGGTGGTCGACAGCCAGGGTCGCGTGCATGGCATGCAGGGCCTGCGGGTGGTCGACGCATCGATCATGCCGATCATCACCACCGGCAACCTGAACGCGCCGACGATCATGATCGCCGAGAAAATCGCCGACAAGATCCGTGGCCGCCAGCCGCTGCCGCGCAGCACCGCGCCTTACCACGTCGCGGGCGACGCGCCGGTGCGTGGCAAGCCGTTGCGTGAAGTGAGCCAGACCGCGCAGTAAGCTTCACCCCAGAGGGAGCCGGCCTACCGGCTCCCTCTGTCATCAGTCCCTGAAATCTCCCCCGGCATTTTGTTTCGCTGACTGGATTGCGCGCGCCTGACGCCGCACTATGACGGTATTGGCGCGATGCGCCCCTAACCGACATGTCCAGGGAGGTTTCCTCATGTTCGATTTCCACCCCCAGCTCAAGCAGCACTTCGCTGCCTTGCGTACCGGGGCCGAATTCTTTTCGCTGCGTTACGTTCGCCAGTCCGGGCAGTACCTGTCGGTGCGCAAGAACGTTCCGGAGCCTCCCAGCCTGAGCCGCGACGAGGGTGCGATGCTGACCGTGCGGGTCAATGGCGTCGAAGCCTATGCCGCCACCAACGACCTGTCCCTTCGGGGCCTGCAGGCCGCGCTGCAACGGGCCGAAGAGCAGGCTCGCGCAATTGCCGTCCATGCCCTGCTCGACCTGCGCCAGCAGGCGGTTTCCAGCGAGCGGGGCGACTACTGCTCGCCACAGCTCGAACAACCGTTCCCGTCACTGAGCGACTGCTACGCCCTGCTCGCCGCCGAATCCGCAGCCGTGCCCAGGGACGAGCGCCTGGTGAACTGGGAGGTCAGCCTGGGCGTAACCCAGGTCGAGCAGATCTACCTCAACAATGCCGGTGCCGAACTGCGCCAGGCCCAGCGCTTCGTGTTTCCCGGTTTGAGCGTCACCGCCTTCGACGGCAACGATAGCCAGACCCGCACCCTCGGCCGGGAGAACTTCGGCCAGCAGGGCAGCGGTGAAGTACTCGGTCGTTCGGGCCTGATCGGCGCCGGGGCACTGGTTGCCGACCAGGCCCTGCAACTGCTGTTGGCGCCCAATACGCCATCGGGCCCACGCGACCTGCTGCTGATGCCGGACCAGATGACCCTGCAGATCCACGAGTCCATCGGCCATCCGCTGGAGCTGGACCGCATCCTGGGCGATGAACGCAACTACGCCGGCACCAGCTTCGTCCAGGCCAGCGACTTCGGCTACCTGCAATACGGCTCCAGCCTGCTCAACGTGACCTTCGACCCGGAGATCCCCGAGCAACTGGCCAGCTACGCCCATGACGATGACGGCAGCGCCGCCCACAAACAGTTCCTGATCCGCGAAGGCTTGCTGCTACGGCCGCTGGGCGGAGCGCTGTCGCAATTTCGCGCCAGCCTCGACGGGGTTGCCAACAGCCGCGCCAGCAGTTGGAACCGGCCACCGATCGATCGCATGGCAAACCTGAACATCGAGCCCGGCGATCGCTCTTTCGAGCAACTGGTCGGCGGTATCGAGAAAGGCATCCTGATGTCGACCAATCGTTCGTGGTCCATCGACGATGCGCGCAACAAGTTCCAGTTCGGCTGCGAGTGGGGCCAACTGATCGAGAACGGCGAACTCAAGGGCGTGGTCAAGAACCCCAACTACCGTGGCATTTCCTCGCAGTTCTGGCGCAACCTCAGTGCAGTCGGCGACGCCAGCACCTTCAAGGTCCTCGGCACGCCGAACTGCGGCAAGGGCGAACCCAACCAGGTGATCCGCGTCGGCCACGCCTCGCCCGCCTGTGTATTCAGCCACGTCGATGTCTTCGGAGGAGATGCCTGATGGATCACACTCATTTCCAGGCGCTGGTGGACTGGCTACGGGCGAACCTGCAGGACAAGGAACAGTTCACCCTGGGCTATGCGGCCGAGTCGTCCGAGTTCATTCGTTTCAACCATGGCCGGGTACGCCAGGCCGGACAGGTACAGCAAGCCAGCCTGAGCTTCAAGCTGATCGACGCGGGTCGCCACGCTGACCTGCAGATCACCCTCTGCGGCGAACCGGAGCAGGACCGCCAGCGCCTCGCCGATGGCCTGCGACAACTGCGCGAGATCCTGCCGCTGCTGCCGGCCGATCCATACCTGCTGCTCAACCACACGGCCTGGCAAAGCAGCAGCGTGCAGGAACAGCCATTGCCCGAAAGCGCCCAGGTACTGGAGCAGATCAGCCGCGCCGCAACCGGCCTGGACCTGGTCGGTTTCTATGCCGCCGGCCCGATCAGTCGTGGTTTCGCCAGTTCGGACGGCGCTTTCGGCTGGCACCAGGCCAACAGTTTCAATTTCGACTGGAGCCTGTTCCACGAGAACGGCCAGGCAGTGAAGGCCAGCTACGCCGGTGACCATTGGGACAGCGACAGCTTCGCCCGACGTTTCCAGCAGGCCCGCGAACAACTGGCGTTCCTCGGTCGACCGCTGCGAACCCTGGCGCCCGGCCAGTATCGGGCCTACCTGGCACCGGCAGCATTGGAAGAGATCATGGGCATGCTCTGCTGGGGCGGTTTCTCGGCCCAGGCCATCGCCAGCAAGTACAGCCCGTTGCAGAAGCTGTATGCCGGCGAGGCATCGTTCCATCCGCTGGTCTGGCTGGACGAACAGGTCAGCGGCTCGCTGAGCCCGGCGTTCTCCAGCGAGGGTTATCCACGCAACGACCTGTCGCTGGTGGCCAAGGGCTCGGCCAACGACCGCATGGTCAGTTCGCGCAGCGCCGCCGAATATGGCCTGAGCGCCAACGGTGCGGACGGCGGCGAGTACCCGAGCAGCCTGGAGATGCGTGCTGGCCAACTGGCGCAAGCGGATATCCTCAAGGAACTGGGGACCGGCCTGTACATCAGCAACCTCTGGTACCTGAACTATTCGGACCAGTCGGCAGCACGCATGACCGGCATGACCCGCTTCGCCACCTTCTGGGTGGAAAATGGCGAGATCCAGGCCCCGGTCAGCACCATGCGCTTCGATGACAGCGTCTACAGCCTGCTCGGCAGCGAACTGCTGGCCCTGACCGAAGAGCGCGAACTGCTGCTATCGGCCAGCACCTACGACCAGCGGCAGACGTCCTCCAACCTGCTGCCAGGCGCGCTGATCGGCAAGCTGACCCTCACGCTCTAGAACCTGCGGGAGCCGGCCGGCCCGCGAGAGGCTATAAAAAGCTTCGCGGGCAAGCCCGCTCCCACAAGACCTGCGCAAGCCCCTGCCCCCTGGCCAAAACACCCGCACACCTATCCATTCAGACGGTTGTCCCGCCCGCACGGGCGCGCTATACATATCCCTTCATCCGACACGGCATTAAAAAGCCAGCACCCTCCCTCGTCCCCCGATCATAGAACCATCAGGCTTCACCCCCGATTTCGTTACTCAATGCCGCGTCTCTTTCCCCTTTAGAAAGTGTTTTGCTGGAGTTTGATATGAATCACGGAAGCTTCGTCATCAACAACCTGTTCAAGCATTTCAATATCCACGTCGAGCGCATCGGCGACGATCCACACCGCAATACCGTGCTCATGGTCAACGGCGCGCTGTCCACCACATCCTCCTTCACCCGCACCAGCAAATGCCTGGCCGAACACTTCAACGTACTGCTGTTCGACCTGCCCTTCGCCGGCCGCTCGCAGCCCCACAACCCCGACCCGGGCCTGGTGACCAAGGACGACGAGGTGCAGATACTCCTGGCGCTGATCGAGCGCTTCGCGGTCAACCACCTGGTGTCGGCATCCTGGGGCGGCATTTCCAGCCTGCTGGCCCTGGCGCGGAACCCACCGACCATCGAGAGTTCGGTGATCATGGCCCTGGCGCCCGACCTCAACCCGCCGATGCTGGCCTACGTGCAGCGGGTGCACGAGCTGATCCAGGTCGACGACAAGTCCGCCATCGGCCACCTGCTCAACGATACTGTCGGCCACTTCCTCCCGCCCCGCCTCAAGACCACCAACCACCAACACCTCGCCAACATGGCCAGCACCGAATACCGCCAGGCGCGCTTTCATATCGACCAGGTCCTGCAGCTCGGCGACGGCAACTACCTCAAGACACTCTCCGACATCCGCACACCGGTGCACTTTCTCAACGGCGCCAAGGACATCTACACCCCCGCCGAAGGCGCCCGGCAGTTCCAGCGGCATATTCCCCATTGCAGTTTCTCGGTGGCCGAGGACACCGGTCACCTGCTCGACCTGGAGTCGCGCACGGCCGCCGACAACGTGCACCGGGCCCTGCTCGGTTTTCTGCTGGAGAAGGCGCAAATAGCACGCCGACACAACGCTCAAGTGCAGACCGATCAGGCATAATCAGGTCCATAGCCTGCTAACGAAGAGCCGTTCCATGCCCGACCGCGCCTTGCTGGACGCAACGACCGCTCGCTGGCTACCCTGGGTGGTAGCCATTGCCTTCTTCATGCAATCCCTCGACGGGACGATCCTCAATACCGCCCTCCCCGCCATGGCCCGCGACCTGGCGGAGAACCCGCTGCGCATGCAGGGCGTGGTGATCGCCTACATGCTCACCGTGGCGCTGCTGATCCCGGCTTCGGGCTGGATTTCCGACCGCTTTGGTACACGACGAGTGTTCTTCAGCGCCATCCTGCTGTTCAGCATCGGTTCGTTGCTGTGCGCGCTGTCGAGTTCGCTGAACATGCTGATCGGTGCCCGGGTGATCCAGGGCCTCGGTGGTTCGCTGATGCTGCCGGTCGGGCGGTTGGTGGTGCTACGGGCCTATCCCCGTTCGGAACTGGTGCGGATCATGGGTTTCATCACCATACCCGGCCTGCTCGGCCCGCTGATCGGGCCGACCATGGGCGGCTGGATGGTGCAGTTCCTGACCTGGCACTGGATCTTCCTGATCAACCTGCCGGTGGGGCTGGTCGGCTGCTACGCGGTGTGGAAGTTCATCCCCGACCTGCGCGGCAGCGAGCGCACCCGTTTCGACAGTATCGGCTTCGTGCTGTTCGGCGCGGCGATGCTGCTGATCACCATCGCCATGGAGGGCCTGGGCGAATTGCAACTGCCGCACCTGCGGGTGATGTTGTTGCTGTTCGCCGGCCTGGCTTGCCTGGCGGCCTACTGGCTGCGCGCCGGGCATATCGACAATCCGTTGTTTGCGCCGTCGCTGTTCAAGACCCGGACCTTCGCCGTGGGCATCCTCGGCAACCTGTTCGCCCGCCTGGGCAGCGGCGCCCTGCCGTTCCTGGTGCCGTTGCTGCTGCAGGTGGCGCTGGGTTATTCACCCTCCCAGGCCGGGATGAGCATGTTGCCACTGGCGGCGGCGGCGATGTTCGCCAAGTCGATCGCCCGGCCGCTGATCGAGCGCCTGGGCTACCGCATCGTGCTCACCGGCAACACCCTGGCCCTGGGCGTGATGCTCGCGGCCCTGGGGCTGGTCACCGAACACACGCCCTATCCACTGTTGCTGGGGATGCTGGCGATTGCCGGGGCGATCAACTCGTTGCAGTTCACCGCGATGAACACCGTGACCCTGATCGACCTCGACGACAAGTCCGCCAGCAGCGGCAACAGCCTGTTGTCGGTGGTGGCGCAGTTGTCCCTGAGCCTGGGCGTGGCCTGTGCCGGCGCGCTGCTCGGCGGCTTTACCGCGGCGATCGGCAATGACGGCGTGGAAACGGTACTTGGCGCCTTCCAGCTGACCTTCCTCACCGTGGGCATCATGGCGATGCTGGCGGCGGCGATCTTCCTCCAGCTCTCGCCCCAGGACGGGCGTCGGGCACGGGTGGTGCAGGAGCAGCATATCGAGCACTGAGACCGCCCCTGCGACCGGCACGCCCACTGTGGGAGACGGCCGGGCGGCGCTCCGCGTGCTGGCGATAGCGTTCAATCAGTCGGCAGCTCCATTGGCAGGCATACCGCTATCGCCAGCAAGCCGGTTCCTACAGGGCTCCGGTGTTTTTGAGGTGGACGTGGGGATATCTGGCTACTTTTCGTCCAGAAATTACGGATTGACGGGGCGGGACTGATACACTGCGCGACATTTTGTTTTGCAGGCCCGTCCCGTGACCACCATTGCCACTGCTTTCAACTCGTTGCCCCTGTCCGCCGCCATGCTGGCTAACCTGGAGTCCCTCGGTTATGCCCAGATGACGCCGATCCAGGCGCAGAGCCTGCCGGTGATGCTCAAGGGCATGGACCTGATCGCCCAGGCCAAGACCGGCAGCGGCAAGACCGCGGCCTTCGGCATCGGCCTGCTCAACCCGATCAACCCGCGTTTCTTCGGTTGCCAGGCCCTGGTGATCTGCCCCACCCGCGAGCTGGCCGACCAGGTCGCCAAGGAAATCCGCCGCCTGGCCCGCGCCGAAGACAACATCAAGGTGCTGACCCTGTGCGGCGGCGTGCCCTTCGGCCCGCAGATCGCTTCGCTGGAACACGGCGCACACATCATCGTCGGCACCCCGGGACGTATCCAGCAGCACCTGGACAAGGGCACGCTGGTTTTGCGCGGCCTGAACACCCTGGTACTCGACGAAGCCGACCGCATGCTCGACATGGGTTTCTACGACGCGATCGAGGCGATCATCACCCAGACGCCGGAGCGCCGGCAGACCCTGCTGTTCTCCGCCACCTACCCGGCCGGCATCAAGCAACTGTCGGCGAAGTTCATGCGCGACCCGCAGCAGGTCAAGGTCGAGACCCTCCATACCGACGGCCAGATCGAGCAGCGCTTCTTCGAAGTGGCCCCGCAGGAACGCCTCGATGCGGTGGTGAAGGTGCTCAACCACTATCGCCCGCAGTCGTGCGTGGCGTTCTGCTTCACCAAGCAGCAGGTGCAGGAAACCGTCGACCTGCTCAGCGCCAAGGGTGTATCCGCCGTCGGCCTGCACGGCGACCTTGAACAGCGTGACCGCGACCAGGTCCTGGCGATGTTCGCCAACCGCAGCACCTCGGTACTGGTGGCTACCGACGTCGCCGCCCGCGGCCTGGATATCGATGCCCTGGACATGGTGATCAACGTCGAACTGGCCCGCGACGCCGAAATCCACATTCACCGTGTCGGTCGTACCGGCCGGGCTGGAGAAAAAGGGATTGCGGTCAGCCTGGTGGCGCCATCCGAGGCCCATCGCGCCCGGGCGATCGAGGAATTGCAGAAGGCGCCACTGCTCTGGGAGCAGCTCGACAGCCTCAAGGCCAAGGGCGGCGGCCCGCTGCTGCCGGCCATGAGCACCTTGTGCATCGCGGCCGGGCGCAAGGACAAGGTACGTCCGGGCGACATCCTCGGCGCACTGACCGGCGATGCCGGGATTCCCGGAGCCCAGGTCGGCAAGATCGCGATTTTCGATTTCCAGGCCTATGTCGCGGTGGAGCGCGGGGTCGCCAAGCAGGCCCTGCAACGCCTCAACAGCGGCAAGATCAAGGGCCGTTCGCTGCGCGTGCGGATTCTCTGATACCCGCCGGAGTCTCCCACAGGAAAAAGACCTTTCAGCCAGATATCGATTGAGGAACGCGTTGTGCGCTCTACTGAAGTTGTAATCATCGGCGCCGGTGCCGCCGGCCTGATGTGCGCGTTCAGCGCTGCTGCCCGTGGGCGCCAGGTGCAGTTGCTCGACCACGCCAACAAGGCCGGGAAGAAGATCCTGATGTCCGGTGGCGGGCGCTGCAACTTCACCAATATGTACACCGAGCCTGGCAACTTCCTCTCGCAGAACCCGCATTTCTGCAAATCGGCGCTGGCCCGCTATACCCAGTGGGATTTCATCGCGATGGTGGCCAAGCACGGCGTGCCCTATCACGAGAAAAAACTCGGCCAGCTGTTCTGCGACAACAAGTCCAGCGACATCCTCGGCATGCTCCTGGACGAGTGCGACCAGGCCGGCGTCAGCCTGCACCTGGACACCTCGGTCCAGCAGATCGAGAAACTGGAAAACGGCTACCTGCTGCAGACCAGCCTTGGCCCGATCACCTGCCAGTCGCTGGTGGTCGCCACTGGCGGGCTGTCGATCCCGACCCTCGGTGCCACCGGTTTCGGCTACCAGATCGCCCGGCAGTTCGGTCACCAGGTGTTACCGACTCGTGCAGGCCTGGTGCCATTTACCATTACCGATCAACTCAAGGCGCTGTGCACGGAACTGTCGGGGACCTCGGTCGACTGCCTGGTGAGCTGCAACGACCAGGGCTTCCGGGAAAATATCCTGTTCACCCACCGCGGCCTCAGCGGCCCGGCGATCCTGCAGGTGTCCTCGTTCTGGCAGCCTGGCGATACCGTGCATATCAACCTGCTGCCAGACCACGATGCCCTGCAATGGCTGCAACAGCAGCAAGCCGAGCGCCCCAACAGCGAACTGAAGACCTTGCTGGGCGAGATTTTCACCAAGAAGATGGCCAACCTGCTGGCCGAACACTGGTTCGTCTCCAAGCCGATGAAGCAGTACACCCCGTCGGAACTGGCCGAGGTCGCGCAAAAGCTCGGTGACTGGCAAGTGATTCCGGCAGGAACCGAGGGTTATCGCACCGCCGAGGTCACCTTGGGCGGGGTCGATACCCGCGAGGTGTCGTCCAAGACCATGGAGTCGCTGAAGAGTCCGGGGCTGTATTTTGTCGGTGAGGTGCTGGACGTCAGCGGCCACCTGGGCGGGTTCAACTTCCAGTGGGCCTGGGCCTCGGGCTACGCAGCTGCGCAGTTTGTCTGACTATTGATCTGTAGGCCTTTCTGATCCTTCGGGAACAAATTTTGCTTTGTTTCGATGTGGCGTCATTGTATTGCCACCCGTCTATAAGCTATTACAGATCAACCGCTTGGCAGGCCCTCACACCTTCATGGCATCGACCTCGTTCAATCAGTCCCTGCGTCGCCTCTGGGCCCTGGATAAATTCAGCTATAGCGTCCGGGTCTTCATCGCCCTGACCGGCATCATGACCCTGTGCTGGTTCCAGAACGAAATGAAGCTTCTGATCCCGCTGTTCCTCGGGGTTATCGCCTGTGCGCTGGCCGAAACCGACGACAGCTGGCAGGGCCGCCTCAATGCGCTGGCGGTGACCCTGGTGTGTTTCAGCGTCGCCGCGTTCTCGGTCGAATTGCTGTTCCCCTACCCACTGATATTCGTCTGCGCCATGGCCCTGGCGGCCTTCGGTCTGACCATGCTCGGCGCGCTGGGCGAGCGCTATGGCGCGATTGCCTCGGCGACCCTGATTCTCTCGGTCTACACCATGATCGGCGTGGACCAGCGCGGCGGCGAGGTCACCAACCTCTGGCACGAGCCCCTGCTGCTGGTGGCTGGCGCCGGCTGGTACGGCGTACTTTCGGTGCTGTGGCAGGCGATGTTCTCCAACCAGCCGGTGCAGCAGAGCCTGGCCAAGCTGTTCCGCGAACTGGGCTACTACCTCAAGCTCAAGTCTTCGTTGTTCGAACCGATCCGCCAGATGGACGTGGAAGCACGGCGACTGGAACTGGCCCAGCAGAACGGTCGGGTGGTCGCGGCCCTGAACACCGCCAAGGAAATCATCCTGCACCGGGTCGGCAACGGTCGGCCGGGCTCGAAGGTCAGCCGCTACCTGAAGCTGTATTTCCTCGCCCAGGACATCCACGAGCGCGCCAGTTCCTCGCATTATCCGTACAACGCCCTGGCCGAAGCCTTCTTCCACAGCGACGTGCTGTTCCGCTGCCAGCGCCTGTTGCGCCAGCAGGGCAAGGCCTGCCGGGCGCTGGCGGCGTCGATCCAGTTGCGCCAGCCGTTCGTCTATGACGCCAGCTTCGCCGAAGCCCTGGCTGACCTGAATGCCTCGATGGAACACCTGCGCATCCAGAGCAACCCGGCCTGGCGCGGCCTGTTACGTTCGCTGCGGGCGCTGGCGGCCAACCTCAGCACCCTCGACCGGCTGCTCAGCGCCGCGAGCAACCCCGACAGCCTGGCCGACGCCACCGACAGCAGCCTGCTGGACCGCTCGCCACGCAACTTCAAGGACGTGCTGACCCGCCTGCGCACGCAACTGACGCCGACCTCGCTGCTGTTTCGCCACGCCTTGCGCCTGCCCCTGGCCCTGAGCATCGGCTACGGCATGGTGCACCTGGTGCACCCGTCCCAGGGCTACTGGATCATCCTCACCACCCTGTTCGTCTGCCAGCCGAACTACGGCGCCACCCGGCGCAAGCTTGGCCAGCGGATCATCGGTACCGCCTTCGGCCTGACGGCGGCCTGGGCACTGTTCGACCTGTTCCCCAGCCCGTTGATCCAGGCGTTCTTCACCATCGCCGCCGGCCTGGTGTTCTTCATCAACCGCACCACCCGCTACACCCTGGCGACGGCGGCCATGACCCTGATGGTGCTGTTCTGCTTCAACCAGGTGGGTGACGGCTACGGGCTGTTCCTGCCACGCCTGTTCGATACCCTGCTGGGCAGCCTGATCGCGGGTCTCGCGGTGTTCCTGTTCCTGCCGGACTGGCAGGGGCGGCGCCTGAACAAGGTGCTGGCCAACACCCTGAGCTGCAACAGCCTGTACCTGCGCCAGGTGATGCAGCAATACGGCCAGGGCAAGAGCGACGACCTCGCCTACCGCCTGGCCCGGCGCAACGCCCACAACGCCGACGCCGCGCTGTCGACGACGTTGGCGAACATGCTGATGGAACCGGGGCACTTCCGTAAGGAAGCCGACGTTGGCTTCCGCTTCCTGGTGCTGTCGCACACCCTGCTCAGCTACCTCTCGGGGCTCGGTGCCCACCGTGAGAACCAGCTACCGGCGGAAGTCCGCGAATACCTGATCAATGGTGTCGGCGCGACGCTGGCCGCCAGCATCGAACAGATCGCCACGGGCCTGGCGAACAAGACCGCCATCGAGGTCCAGAGCGATGCAGAAGAAGCCTTGGCCAGCGAACTGGAACAGATGCCCGACGAAATCGACGAAATCCAGCGTCTGGTCCAGACCCAACTGGCCCTGATCTGCCGCCAACTGGGCCCCCTGCGGACCCTGGCCGCCCACCTGATCAAGGGCCCGGAAGAACAGCTCCCGGTATAGGAATGCCCTTGAGGCCGTCAAAAGCTTCGCGGGCAAGCCCTGCTCCTACAAGGTTGCGTCGTATACAGAACCTGCAAACGACAAAAACTCTGTAGGAGCAGGGCTTGCCCGCGAAGCTCTATCGCAACATCACCCAAACGCGCAAACGGATCGACCCCCCGTCACATCCCATGCAACCTGAGCAATCGCTGATAACTCCCGTCAGCCTTCATCGCCGCAATCGCCCGATCAAACCCCGCCACAATCTGCGCATGCTCCGGATTCTGCAGGCTGACCAGAATATGCAACCCGTTCTCCGAAAGCGGCTTGGGCAAGAATTCCACCGCATCGCGCACCATGGGCGACTCCCGGCTGAGGTAATACCGCGCCACATACTCATCCTCCAGCGTCAACTTCACCCGCTCCGCCGCCAGCATGCGTACGGCCATCGCAAAGTTGTGCACCGGCACCTTCTGTAGCTGCCGATCCGCCTCGAACTCGGGGAAATAGGCATAATCGCGTACCACTGCAATCGGATACTCATGCAATTGCTGCAGATTGTCGTAAGTGATCGACGATCCCCTGTGCCTGAGAAACATGATCCTGTTCATCAGGAACGGCTCCGAAAACTGCCCCAGCAGCGTCCTGTCCTGGCTGTACCAGGCATTGATCAGCACGTCATAACGGCCTTCACCAACGCCCTTGAGCGCGCGCGCCCAAGGTACCTGCTCGAACTCGCTGGCATAACCGGCACGGGCCAGGGCCGTACTGACGATATCCGTCGCCAGGCCGCCATTGACCAGCGTCGCATCGGTAAACGGCGGCCAGGAGTCAGCCACCAGGCGCAGTTTTTCCGCGGCTACGCCCTGTGCGAACAACAGCAATCCAAGCAAGGCAAACGCTCGATGCAGTCGCGACATGCCAACGATCCTTAGCGGGCTGGTTTGCCCTGCAGAGTAAAGCGAAAAGGCTGAGGGGCCGGGAGAGAGCAACTGGCCATCTCCCCGTTCCTAACAGTAGCTCATTCACGCCCGGACAAAACCCTGTCGGCAGATTACACAAGGATGACGGGGCCGGACAATGCGCCTCTAATGCGGTGCAGTGTTCACCGGCTTGGCGACCAGGCACAAGCCGCCTAGTATCGATAGCGGATATCCGAATCAGAGTGAAAGACATGAACATCGACTGGATCTGCAAGCACCACAGCGACCTGGGCAAGGAGCAGTTGTACGCCATCCTGCAACTGCGCACCGAGGTCTTCGTGGTCGAGCAGCAATGCCCCTACCTGGAAGTCGACGGCCGCGACCTCGAAGGCGACACTTGCCACCTGATGGGCTGGCGCGATGACCGACTGGCGGCCTATCTGCGCCTGCTCGATCCGGTTTCCCAGGGTGGCGACGTGGTGATCGGCCGGGTGGTCATCGCCCCGGACGCCCGCGGGCTGGGCCTGGGTCATGAGCTGATGGGCGAAGCGCTCAAGCAGGCCGAGAAACAGTGGCCAGGACTGCCGATCTACCTGTCGGCCCAAGCGCACCTGCAGGGCTATTATGGTCGCTACGGTTTCGTCGTCGTGGGCGAGCAGTACCTGGAAGACGATATCCCGCACATCGGCATGCGCAGGGGCTGAAACGCCTCAAGGGTAGCCCAGCACCTGCTTGATAGACGACAGATTGCCCTCGATCCAGCGCTTGTCGATCGCGCCCCAGTCATGAATCCGGTAACTCCCGGCATGGTTGCGGGCGCCCTCCTGCTGTTCGAATTCACAATGAATATCCAGGTCGGCCAACGCCATGATGGTGTCCTGGGCCGTGCGCCGGGGCATGCCGGTCACTTCGGTCAGCGCCGGGACGCTGTTGGCCGCTCCGCTGTCGATCAGCCAGGCCACGTACAGGCGGCGATAGAAACTGCTCTTGGTCTTGCTGATGTCCATCGAAGAATCCTTGTCGATCGCTCAATCGGCCACGGCGGCCTTGCCTTGCAGATCCCGCCAGGTCAGGTAGACCCGCAGGTCGAACTCCAGTTGGTGGTACCCCGGCTGCATATACTCGCACAACTGGTAGAACGCCTTGTTGTGGTCGCTTTCCTTGAGATGCGCCAGTTCGTGCACCACGATCATGCGGAGAAATTCCGGAGCGGCCTCGCGAAACAGCGAAGCGATGCGGATCTCCTTCTTGGCCTTGAGCTTGCCACCCTGGACCCGCGAGATCGCGGTGTGCAGGCCGAGGGCACGGTGGGTCAGGTCCAGGCGATTATCGAACAGCACCTTGTCGATGGCCGGCGCGTTGCGCAGGTGTTCCTGCTTCAGGTCGAGGACGTAGCCGTACAGGGCCTTGTCGCTCTGCACCGCATGCCGGCCGGGGTAACGCTGGCTCAGGTAGTCACCCAGCCGGTCCTGGGCGATCATCTGGCGCACCTGCTCCTGTAAGGACGCAGGATAGGCCTGGAGGTATTTCAGCACAGTCATGGGGGCTGTCACGGGCATCGGGAAAGGCTGCCAGTTTAACCAAATCAGCCCAGCAGCGCGCTCCAGTCGAAGGTCTTGTCGAACCCGGTGGCATCCCTGGCTATCAACGGCCGGGCGACCAGGAAGCCCTGGACGAAGGGGCAACCATTGGCCCGTAGCCACTGCGCCTGCTCCAGGGTTTCGACGCCCTCGGCAATCACCAGCAGCCCGAACTGCTCGCACAACTCGATGACGCTGCGCGCCAGCGCGGCATCGCGTGGTGAATCGAGCAGCCTCGCGATCAGGTGGCGGTCGAGCTTGAGCGTGTCCAACTCCAGATCGCGCAGATGGTTCAGCGAGCAATGCCCGGAACCGAAGTCATCCAGGGCCACCCGCACACCCAGGGCACGCACCCGTCGCAGTTGCTTGCGCGAGGCCTCGAAGTCCTGCATCAACGCCGCTTCGGTAATTTCAACCTCCAGCTGGCTGGGGCGCAGGTCGTGCCGCTCGATCACCTCCTGCAGTTCGTCGACCAGGTTCGGCATGCAGAACTGCGTGGCGCTGAGGCTCACACTCAATACCAGCTCATCGGCGAACACGCCGTTCCAGGCGTGGCGCTGGGTCGCTGCCTGACGGTAGATCCAACTGCCCAGGCGGCTGATCAGGCGAACCTCTTCCAGCAGTGGCAGGAACAAGCCCGGCGGAACATCGCCGACGCTGGGGTGATGCCAACGCAATAGCGCCTCGAAACCGCGCAGATGACCATCCTCAAGCGACACCTGCGGTTGGTAGACCATCTTGAACTCGCGGCTTTCGATAGCCGAGCGGACACTTTCCTCCAGCATCAGCCGCGAGCGGGCCCGGCCATTCATTTCATGGTCGTAGTAGCGATACTGCTGGCGACCGGCGCGCTTGGCCTCGTACATGGCGATGTCCGCCGCGCGCAGCAGGCCATCCAGATCGGCACCGCAGTCGGGGTAGATGGCGATCCCGATGCTGACCCCGAGGGTCATGTCCATGCCATCGATCTGCTGGCGGATCGACACGCGTTCGATCAGCTTTTCCGCCACCTTTGCCGCCTGCTCGGGGCGCTCCAGCTCCAGCAGAGTGGTGAACTCGTCACCGCCCATGCGCGCCAGGATATCGAAAGGTTTGAGGCAGGCCTTCAACTGTTCGGAGACCCAGCGCAGCACGCGGTCGCCGGCATCGTGCCCTAGCGAGTCATTGACCCGCTTGAAGCCGTCGAGGTCCAGGTACATCAAGACCATCGACTTGTGGGTATGGTCGCTGCGCAGCAGGGTGTTTTCCGCCGTCTGGTAGAAACCCCGGCGGTTGAGCAGGCCGGTCAGCGGATCGGTCACCGCCTGGAACTCCAGTTGCTCATGCAGGTGACGCACCACCGACATGTCGAGCACGGTCACCACCATGGCCTTCTGGTCGCTTGGCAGGGGCGCGAACGACATCGCCACCGGCAGCGGCTCGCCGGTGCTGGTACGCAACAGGGCGTCGTGCAGCCGGCTGATTTCACCCTTGCAATAGCTTTCGTAGAACGGCGAGGTCAGCCATTCGGTGAAATGCGGGGTCTGCATGAAGTGCAGAAACGGCATGCCGATCAGCATCTCCAGCGGCGCCGCCAGCAGGCGGGAAATTGCCGGGTTGGCGAAGCGGATGCTGCCATCGTCGTTGAGCACCAGGATGCCTTCGGCCGCATTCTCCAGCACCGAGGCATTGAAGGCCCGAGCGGCCTCCAGGTCGCGGGTCAGGCGCTGCAACATCCGGCGATTGCGCTGCTGTTCGAGCAGCGCCTGGATCTTCGGCTTGAGGATATCCGGGTTGAACGGTTTGAACAGATAGTCCACCGCACCACTGGCATAGCCCTTGATCACCGCATCCTGGGACTGCTCGTTCGCAGTGAGGAAGATGATCGGGGTCAGCCGCGTACGCTGGCTGCCACGCATCAGACGGGCGACTTCGAAGCCGTCCATGCCAGGCATCTGCACATCCAGCAGCACCAGGTCGATTTCATGTTCGAGCAGT
Organism: Pseudomonas sp. UTLPPB19802; assembly: GCF_059730225.1. NCBI lineage: Bacteria > Pseudomonadati > Pseudomonadota > Gammaproteobacteria > Pseudomonadales > Pseudomonadaceae > Pseudomonas > Pseudomonas sp. UTLPPB19802. Next base: position 1,288,346 of record NZ_AP048545.1, on the reverse strand, counting down.
AATGTCAGGGCTTCGATACCGGACGCCGCCGTCACCACCTGCCAGTCCTGCCGTTCCAACAGGGCCCGCATGCTGATCAGGTTTTCAGGATAGTCGTCGACCACCAAAAGGACAGAACTGCTATCACCAGCCTTAAGTTGAGCGCAATCCATGCTGCATCTCTATAGGTTCAAGGGACTCCACCGATATCAGACGGAACCGGACTTATTTCCAAATCAACTCTAGCCCGAGTTTTCGCGAAGCGTAGTAATCATTACGCCATCATCTAGGCCAACCCTCCCTCTCCCGACTAACGGTAGATGAAATCAAAAGGCCATAAAACGTACTAGCACCCTGCCAATCCGACTAACGGTTATTCGGGGAAACCTCCAGTAGTCGGGGCCCGCGCATTTCGTCGGGTAATTGACGTCAACCGTTCGCCGGATCAGCGTTAACAAACTATCTTTCAACCCTTATAAAGAGCCCGCAAAAGTGCAGGCCAAAGCGATCTGTCCGATTTTACGGACCACGCCCACGCTTCCGCGAGTCTTAAGTTTTTCACGGAAAGACGATCATGATCGACCTGACGACCTGGAACCTCAGCGTCCCCGTCGGCACCCCGCCGGCCACCATCGATACGCAAAAACTGGTACAAGGCTTCAAGGACCAATACTTTCATTCGGATACCGGCACCCTGTTCTTCTGGTCGCCGGTAACAGGCTCCAAGACCGAAAACGCCATCTATCCGCGCAGTGAACTGCGCGAAACCTACCCGGACGGGCGCCTGCGCAACTGGCTGTACGGCGAGTCCAACAACTACCTGCGCGCAACCCTGGCGGTGAACCAGGTACCGTCCTCGGGCAAGATCGTCATCGGCCAGATCCACGCCTATAACAGCACCCAGCCGATGCTCAAGGTCGAGTACCAGTACAAAGACAGCCGCAAGACCGGAATCATCGTGGTGAAGATCCGCAATCACCCTGATGACAAGGAAAGCCGCGTTATCCAGATCGCCGACGAAGTTCCCCTGGACAAGAGCTTCACCTATGTCATTCATCTCAGCCGCGGTGGTTACTTGAGCGTGCGCGCCGCAGACGCGGCGTGGAATACCCAGGTCAGCGCCAGTTGGCGTGACAAGCCGCTGTATTTCAAGGCCGGGGTCTATGTGCAGGACAACACCGGATACACCAGCGAAGGCGGGATGGTGACGTTCTACAAGTTGGATATCGACCACGAGAAAGGCTGAGGAAGCACTCACCTGGCGCGCCGGCCAATGGCTCCACGTTCACCAGGGAGCTATTGGCCGGATAGGAAGACAACAGCCAACCATGCGCTGTCGGAAATGACCGTTTTCAATTCATGCCACATCATCGATCGCATGTGAAAAAAGTGCCCATCGTTCAAGAATGGAAGAGCGAGAACTTTCGGTACCTGGCGATGGGGTCGATCTGCTCGATTTCGTCGAACCTCACTGTTCGGTAGATACCGGTTTCCGCGCAGTAGACGATTATTCGGCTGCTCCAGTCGACACTGCACAGCTCGCCGCGCTCGCAAGCCGGCTCCGTCCCCGCCACTCGCCTGGTCACACTGATTTTCTGCCTGATCTTGAAGTACTTCAGATAGTTCGGATCGCTTTCATCCTCATCACTCATGGTCCATGCCTCAGCTGAATGTATGAACCTTCAGCGTGGAGCATTTTCGCTCTGTTACACCACTGTCATAAATGACAGTAAGCTATATCTTTTATCACTACCCCCTAGTTCCTTTAACGCTATATAAAACAGCCACGGCAAAACAATCAACGCACCAGCCTATTATAGATAAGTCATCTATAAACCTATCATCTCTGACAGTAGACAAACTCCCTGGACGACCGTCTCGACTTTCCGGAAAGCGTTGAGCATGCATAAAAAAACCCGTCTTTCGACGGGTTCTTTCAGAGCGCCGGGCCTTAGTTGACCTTGGCGTTCAGCTCACCTTTCAAGTAGCGCTGGAACATCGCTTCCAGGGAGATCGGCTTGATCTTCGAGGCATTGCCGGCGGTACCGAAGGCTTCGTAACGGGCAATACAGACGTCACGCATCGCGGTCACGGTGGCACCGAAGAATTTGCGCGGGTCGAACTCGCTCGGATTGGTGGCCATCAGGCGACGCATCGCACCGGTGGATGCCAGGCGCAGGTCGGTGTCGATGTTGACCTTGCGCACGCCGTGCTTGATGCCCTCGACGATCTCCTCGACCGGCACGCCGTAGGTTTCCTTGATGTCGCCGCCGTACTGGTTGATGATCGCCAGCCATTCCTGCGGCACCGAGGACGAACCGTGCATCACCAGATGGGTATTGGGGATGCGCTTGTGGATTTCCTTGATGCGATCGATCGCCAGCACGTCACCGGTAGGCGGCTTGGTGAACTTGTAGGCACCGTGGCTGGTACCGATGGCGATGGCCAATGCGTCGACCTGGGTTTTCTTGACGAAGTCGGCAGCCTCTTCCGGATCGGTCAGCATCTGGCTGTGATCCAGCACGCCTTCGGCGCCGATACCGTCTTCTTCACCGGCCATGCCGGTTTCCAGCGAACCCAGGCAACCCAGCTCGCCTTCCACGGAAACGCCACAGGCGTGGGCCATGGCCACGGTCTGCTGGGTGACGCGGACGTTGTACTCGTAGTCGGTCGGGGTCTTGCCGTCCTCACCGAGGGAGCCGTCCATCATGACCGAGCTGAAGCCCAGCTGGATGGAGCGCTGGCAGACGTCAGGGCTGGTGCCGTGATCCTGGTGCATGCACACCGGGATGTGCGGGAACTCTTCGATGGCCGCCAGGATCAGGTGGCGCAGGAACGGTGCGCCAGCGTATTTGCGGGCACCGGCCGAAGCCTGGACGATCACCGGGGAGTCAGTCTTGTCAGCGGCTTCCATGATGGCGCGCATCTGCTCAAGGTTGTTGACGTTGAAGGCTGGAACGCCGTAGCCGTATTCGGCTGCGTGGTCCAGCATCTGGCGCATGCTGATAAGTGCCATTGTGTGTGTCTCTCCCGGTCGAGGGTCGTTAATCGTGCAAGCCTGCCGGAGCGGCGGCTGCTATTCAAGTGATTGCGGATCAAGCTGTTACCGGTCAGGGTGCCTTGCAGGCCCGACCGATCAAATCGTTGGTGGCGACCCAGTAAACCAGGCCTTCGTCACCCTTTTTGTGAAACGCCAACATGTTGTCGCTGTACAGCACGCCGCTGTCGACGGCACCGACTTCCGGCTTCAGGCGATACACCTGGTCACCACCGCCAATACGCACGTCGACCGCCTGCTGGCTATCGGCATAACGCCAGAGCACTTCGGTCTGGCTGTCGCAGACCCAGCGGGTCCAGTTATCCGTCGTCGATGTCGACGAAGGCAGGTTGAAGGCGGCGCAACCGCCAAGCAGTGCCAGTGAAGCAAGGGCGATAAAGCCTTTCATGCCGGTTCCTCGACTGGCGACCCAGGCCGCCAGTACTGCATGTAATGAGTCAGACCCGTCAAGGGCAACCCTGTTCCCGAGCCGGGGACTGGGCTTCGTATTTTTCCAGGCCATCCGGGCCCTGGCGCTTGTTCAACAGCGGCGCGGTTTCCGCCTGCCAGTCAGCCTGGTGGCAGCCCTTGCCGGCCGGCTCGGGGGTTTGCCCGGCTGGCTGGGTGTCGGGGTCGCTGGCGCATCCGGCCAGCGTTGCAACGACGATCAGCAGCGCAAGTGGCTTGACCATATGAATAATCCCTTTCAACGGCCAATACCGACTCAGGCCTTGGCGCGGCTTTCCAGCACTTCCACGGCCGGCAACACCTTGCCTTCGACGAACTCGAGGAACGCACCGCCACCGGTAGAAATGTAGGAGATATCTGCAGCAACGCCGTACTTGTCGATCGCCGCCAGGGTGTCACCGCCACCAGCGATGGAGAACGCGTCGCTTTCGGCGATGGCCTTGGCCAGCACCTTGGTGCCGTTGCCGAACTGGTCGAACTCGAATACACCCACCGGACCGTTCCACAGGATGGTCTTCGACGACTTCAGCAGCTCGGCGAATTGCGCGGCGGTCTGCGGGCCGATGTCGAGGATCATGTCGTCGGCGGCCACGTCGGCGATCAGTTTCACGGTGGCGGCGGCGCTTTCGGCGAATTCCTTGGCGACTACCACGTCCACTGGCAGCGGCACGCTGACCTTGGCAGCGATGGCACGGGCCGTCTCCAGCAGGTCAGGCTCGTACAGCGACTTGCCCACCGGGTGGCCGGCAGCGGCCAGGAAGGTGTTGGCGATGCCGCCACCGACGATCAGTTGGTCGCAGATCTGGCTCAGGCTGTTCAGCACGTCGAGCTTGGTCGACACCTTGGAGCCGGCGACGATCGCGGCCATCGGCTTGGCTGGCGCGCCCAGGGCCTTGCCCAGGGCTTCCAGTTCGGCGGCCAGCAGCGGGCCGGCAGCGGCGACCTTGGCGAACTTGGCCACGCCATGGGTCGAACCCTCGGCACGGTGGGCAGTACCGAAGGCGTCCATCACGAACACGTCGCACAGGGCGGCGTATTTCTGGGCCAGCTCATCGGCGTTCTTTTTCTCGCCCTTGTTGAAACGCACGTTCTCGAACAACACCAGGTCGCCGGCCTTGACGTCGACGCCGTCCAGGTAGTCGGCCACCAGCGGCACATCACGGCCCAGGGCCTTGGCCAGGTAGTCGGCCACCGGCTGCAGGCTGTTCTCGGCCGAGAACTCACCCTCGGTTGGACGGCCCAGGTGCGAGCAGATCATCACTGCAGCGCCTTTCTCCAGGGCCAGCTTGATGGTCGGCAGCGAAGCCAGGATACGCGCATCGCTGGTGACAACACCGTCCTTCACAGGAACGTTGAGGTCTTCGCGGATCAGTACGCGCTTACCTTGCAGGTCGAGGTCGGTCATCTTCAACACGGTCATGGGTCGCAATCTCTGGTTTACGGTTTTTGGTGGACAACGTTCAGGTAATGCCCTGCAACGTCGATCATTCGGTTGGCAAAACCCCATTCGTTGTCGAACCAGGCCAGCACATTGACCAGCCTTGGGCCGGAAACGCGGGTCTGACTCGCATCGACAATCGCCGAATGAGGGTCATGGTTGAAATCGCAGCTGGCGTGGGGCAGCTCGGTATAGGCCAGCAGGCCCTTGAGCGGACCGCTGGTGGCGGCCTCGCGCAGGATCCGGTTGACCTCCACGGCATCGGTGTCGCTGACGGTCTGCATCGTGATATCGAGACAGGACACGTTCACGGTCGGCACCCGTACCGCTTTGGCCTGGATTCGGCCGGCAAGTTCCGGCAGCAGTCGTTCGATGCCTCGGGCCAGGCCGGTGGACACCGGGATGATCGACTGGAAGGCCGAGCGCGTACGGCGCAAATCCTCGGCGTGGTAGGCGTCGATCACCGGCTGGTCGTTCATCGCCGAGTGGATGGTGGTGATCGATATGTGCTCCAGGCCGATCGCCTGGTCCAGCAGGCGCAGCAGCGGCACGCTGCAGTTGGTGGTGCAGGAGGCATTGGAGACCAGCAGTTCGTCACCGGTCAGGCAGTCCTGGTTGACCCCATAGACGATGGTGGCGTCGACCGCCGTCTCGCTGGCCATCGGCTGGGAGAACAGCACCCGTGGCGCACCCGCGTCGATGAAACGCTGGCCGTCTTCGCGGGTGTGGTAGGCGCCGGAGCACTCCAGCACCAGGTCGACATCCAGGGCGGCCCAGTCGATTTCTTCCGGGTTGGCGCTGCGCAAGACTTTCACGCAACGGCCATTGATATGCAGACAATCGTCCTCGACCCGCACTTCGCCGGGGAAACGGCCGTGGGTGGAGTCGAAACGTGTCAGGTATTCAACGCTGGCCATGTCGGCCAGATCGTTGAGGGCGACGATTTCCAGGCCCGCGCGGTCCCCTCGCTCGAACAGTGCACGCAGGACACAACGACCGATACGGCCATAGCCGTTGAGGGCAACTCTGTAGGGACGCGGTTGAGGCATGGGGATCTCGCCGGAGCTTGAACATCAAGAACCCATGCCGGGGCATGGGTTCCATGATAACGGGACTGTCTGTGAACCAGGGAGGCAGGCGGTGACTGGGCTGCCGTCTTCGCGGGCAAGCCCTGCTCCTACATATCGCATGTCGTACGCAGCATTTGTGCACGACACCGTACTGTAGGAGCAGGGCTTGCCCGCGAAGGGGCCGGCCCGGACTATCGCCGGACTCAGTCTTCCAGCAGTTCCTCAGCCTGACCCAAGATGTTCTCCAGGGTGAAACCGAACTCTTCGAACAGGGCTGCCGCAGGCGCCGACTCACCGTAGGTGGTCATGCCGATGACGCGACCTTCCAGGCCCACGTACTTGTACCAGTAGTCGGCATGGGCGGCCTCGATGGCGATACGCGCCCCCACTTCCAGTGGCAGGACCGCCTGCTTGTAGCTGGCATCCTGGGCGTCGAACAGGCTGGTGCACGGCATGGACACCACGCGGACCTTGCGGCCCTGCTCGGTCAGCTTGTCGAAGGCTTGTACCGCCAGGCCAACTTCCGAACCGGTGGAGATCAGGATCAGCTCAGGCTCGCCTGCGCAATCCTTGAGCACATAGCCACCGCGGCTGATGTTGTCGATCTGCGCCGCGTCGCGCTGCTGATGTTGCAGGTTCTGGCGGGAGAAGATCAGCGCCGATGGACCATCCTTGCGCTCGATCGCGTGCTTCCAGGCCACGGCGGACTCCACCGCGTCGGCTGGGCGCCAGGTGTCGAGGTTAGGCGTGCTGCGCAGACTGGTCAGTTGCTCGATCGGCTGGTGGGTCGGACCGTCTTCGCCCAGACCGATGGAGTCGTGGGTGTAGACATGGATCACGCGCTGCTTCATCAGTGCCGACATGCGCACTGCGTTGCGGGCGTATTCCATGAACATCAGGAAGGTCGCGCCGTAAGGCACCAGGCCGCCGTGCAGAGCAACGCCGTTCATGATCGCGGTCATGCCGAACTCACGCACGCCGTAATACATGTAGTTGCCGCTGGCATCTTCGGCGCTGACGCCCTTGCAGCCTTTCCACAGGGTCAGGTTGGAACCGGCCAGGTCCGCCGAACCGCCGAGGAACTCGGGCAGCAGCGGGCCGAAGGCGTTCAGGGTGTTCTGGCTGGCCTTGCGGCTGGCGATGGTTTCGCCCTTGGCCGCGACTTCGGCGATGTAGGCCGAGGCCTTTTCCGAGAAATCGGCTGGCAGTTCGCCGCTCAGGCGACGGATCAGTTCGTTGGCTTCGGTCGGGAAAGCCGCGGAGTAGGCCGCGAAACGCTGGTCCCACTCGGCCTCGACGGCACGGCCGGCTTCCTTGGCATCCCACTCGGCGTAGATGTCGGCCGGGATTTCGAATGGGCCGTGGTTCCACTTCAGCGCGGCACGGGTCAGGGCGATTTCCGCGTCACCCAGCGGGGCGCCGTGGCAATCTTCCTTGCCCTGCTTGTTCGGCGAACCGAAGCCGATGGTGGTCTTGCAGCAGATCAGGGTCGGCTGCTCGCTCTTGCGGGCAGTTTCGATGGCGGTCTTGATCTCTTCCGGATCGTGGCCGTCGACGTTGCGGATCACCTGCCAGTTGTAGGACTCGAAACGCTTCGGCGTATCGTCGGTGAACCAGCCTTCGACTTCACCGTCGATGGAGATGCCGTTGTCGTCGTAGAAGGCGATCAGCTTGCCCAGGCCCAGGGTACCGGCCAGGGACGCCACTTCGTGGGAAATGCCTTCCATCATGCAACCGTCACCCAGGAACACATAGGTGTGGTGGTCGACGATGTTGTGGCCAGGACGGTTGAACTGGGCGCCCAGGACCTTTTCCGCCAGGGCGAAACCGACGGCGTTGGCCAGACCCTGGCCGAGCGGGCCGGTAGTGGTTTCCACGCCTGGGGTGTAGCCGAATTCCGGGTGGCCCGGGGTACGACTGTGCAATTGACGGAAGCTCTTCAGGTCGTCGATCGACAGGTCGTAGCCGGTCAGGTGCAGCAACGAGTAGATCAGCATCGAGCCGTGGCCATTGGACAGGACGAAACGGTCACGGTCGGCGAAGGACGGGTTGCTTGGGTTGTGTTTCAGATAATCACGCCAAAGCACTTCGGCGATATCCGCCATGCCCATGGGGGCACCGGGATGGCCGCTGTTGGCTTTTTGCACGGCATCCATGCTGAGGGCACGAATGGCGTTGGCACGCTCACGACGGCTGGGCATCGCTGATCTCCTGGGATTTGATATTGAAACGAAACGGAAAAAAGGCGTGTATTTTCCCTCAGGGAGAGCCCTCGGGGCAATGACAGATAGTCGTTCAGGCGCTTTTTTCCCGCCGATAATTGCGCATCTCGCTGATGAATCCTTTCCGCGCTTCGTCTGTAGAGCAACGGAAAAACGGGAAAGTGCCATTTATCACGCAATATCAAAAGTTTTTGATATTGACCTTGCGGGTCGCCACCACGCTGACTAGACTGCGGAACTTATGAATCTACCTGCACCCGCCCTGCTTCATGATCATTGCGACGAGCTGTCCGCCCTGTGCAAGGCCGGCGGCGATCCGTTGCGGCTCAATGTATTGCGGGCGCTGGCCAACGACTCGTTCGGCGTGCTGGAGCTGGCACAGATTTTCGCCATCGGCCAATCCGGCATGAGCCACCACCTCAAGGTGCTGGCCCAGGCTGGACTGGTGGCGACCCGCCGCGAGGGCAACGCGATCTTCTATCGTCGTGCCCTGCCCCACACCGAACTACCGGGAGGCCGACTGCACGCCGCGCTGCTCGATGAGGTCGACGACCTGCAACTGCCGGTCGAGGTGCAGGCCCGTATTACCCAGGTACACGGACAACGGGCTGCCGCCAGCCAGGATTTCTTCGCGAAGGTGGCGGAAAAATTCCGCGCCCAACAGGACCTGATCGCCGGCCTGCCCCAATACCGCGACAGCGTCCTGGCCCTGCTCGACAAGCTCAACTTCGCCGCAAACGCCACGGCCCTGGAGATCGGCCCCGGCGACGGCGGCTTCCTGCCTGACCTGGCACGGCGCTTCCAGCAGGTCACGGCGCTGGACAACAGCCCGGCGATGCTCGATATGGCGCGCCAGCTGTGCGAACGCGAGGCGCTGACCAATGTCAGCCTGAAACTGGCCGACGCCCTGCAGAACAACAGTATCCAGGCCGACTGCGTGGTCCTGAACATGGTCCTGCACCATTTCGCCGCGCCGGCCGAAGCCTTGAAGCAGATGACCGGGTTGCTGCAACCCGGCGGCAGCCTGCTGGTAACAGAGTTATGCAGCCACAACCAGAGCTGGGCCAGGGAGGCCTGCGGTGATCTCTGGCTGGGGTTCGAACAGGAAGACCTGGCCCGTTGGGCCATCGCTGCGGGGCTCGTCCCCGGGGACAGCCTTTATGTAGGCTTACGTAATGGTTTCCAGATCCAGGTTCGCCACTTTCAGCGACCGGCTGGTGCCACTCAACATCGGTAAACTCAGGAAAACCATCGATATGAGCGAATATTCCGTTTTCACCTCCGAGTCCGTGTCTGAAGGGCATCCGGACAAAATCGCCGACCAGATCTCCGATGCGGTGCTGGACGCCATCATTGCCCAGGACAAGTTCGCCCGCGTCGCCTGCGAAACCCTGGTGAAAACCGGCGTGGCGATCATCGCTGGCGAAGTCACCACTTCGGCCTGGGTCGACCTGGAAGACATCGTCCGCAATGTGATCCTCGATATCGGCTACAACAGCTCCGACGTCGGCTTCGACGGCGCCACCTGTGGCGTGATGAACATCATCGGCAAGCAGTCGGTGGACATCGCCCAGGGCGTTGACCGCAGCAAGCCGGAAGACCAGGGCGCCGGCGACCAGGGCCTGATGTTCGGCTACGCCAGCAACGAAACCCCGGAGCTGATGCCAGCCCCGATCGCCTACTCCCACCAACTGGTCCAGCGCCAGGCCGAAGCCCGCAAGTCCGGCCTGCTGCCGTGGCTGCGCCCGGATGCCAAGTCGCAGGTGACCTGCCGCTACGAAGGCGGCAAGGTGGTTGGCGTCGACGCCATCGTCCTGTCGACCCAGCACAACCCTGACGTGTCCTACAACGACCTGCGCGAAGGCGTTATGGAGCTGATCGTCAAGCACGTCATTCCGGCCGAGCTGCTGACCAAGGACACCCAGTTCCACATCAACCCGACCGGCAACTTCATCATCGGTGGCCCGGTGGGCGACTGCGGCCTGACCGGTCGCAAGATCATCGTCGACAGCTACGGCGGCATGGCCCGTCACGGCGGTGGCGCGTTCTCCGGCAAGGACCCGTCCAAGGTTGACCGTTCGGCGGCCTACGCCGGTCGCTACGTAGCCAAGAACATCGTCGCCGCCGGCCTGGCCGACCGTTGCGAAATCCAGGTTTCCTACGCGATCGGTGTCGCCCAGCCGACTTCTATCTCGTTGAACACCTTTGGCACCGGCAAGATCAGCGATGACAAGATCATCCAGCTGGTCCGCGAGATCTTCGACCTGCGCCCATACGCCATCACCACCATGCTCGACCTGCTGCACCCGATGTACCAGGAAACCGCAGCCTACGGACACTTCGGTCGTACCCCGGAGCAGAAGACCGTCGGTGAAGACACCTTCACCACCTTCACCTGGGAAAAAACCGACCGCATCGACGCCCTGCGAGCTGCTGCCGGCTTGTAAATGTGTCGGTTGTGTCACAAAAGCCCTTCATGGTTCGCCCTGAAGGGCTTTTTCATGACCACCGGTAATTCCCTGTACAAACATGTTTCCTTATATTCCGCGATCTCGAACCCTGTTTCTCCCCTGGATATTGCACGGCGCCTGTTCGAGACCTTCCTGATGCGTCGGCAATCGAACATTGAGGTTTGCCATGCGTATTTCCGCTATCGCGCCCGCCGCGATCCTGCTCGGTCTTTTCTCCCTTCCAACTCAAGCCGCCGATCTGAGCGCGCTCACCAACCTGGCAGCACAGCTGGGCGGCGGTGGCACGACACAAACGACCGGCACCACGGCCAACGCCGGCAGTTGCGACCCCAAGCAAGTGCAGGATCTGCAAAAACAGATCTACGCTGCCAAGGTCAAGGGCGATAACGTGAAAGCCAATGGCCTGGAGTTGGCCGTTGACCACATCACCGCCAGTTGCAGCGGCGTGGCCAGCAACCAGCAGCCGATCACCAACACCGCCGCGCCCCAGGACCCCAAGGCCCAGGCAATCGACGCCGGCATCAAGGCACTCGGTGGCCTGTTCAAGTGAGCCGACACACGCGGTAAGAAAGCCCCGCCCTTGCGGGGCTTTTTAATGCCGGGACTGATCTAGGCTTTGCTTTTCAGTCGAGCAAGGACGCTCCGGCATGCGTTTCTTCCACGGTTTCCCGATTTTCATTTGGTGCATCACCGCCCAGGCCGCGTCGTGCCCGGAGTGGCCGACAGAACGCGCACTGCGCGAGATAGACGCGCTTGGACAGCAAGTCGCCGAATGGGACGAGCGCTACCACCGCCAGGGCTTGTCACCGGTGGCTGACGAACTCTATGACCAGTCCCGCCAAACCCTGCAACACTGGCGCGGCTGCTTCAGCCCTGGCGAGGCCCAGCGGGACACTGCCCTGCTCAAGGCACGCGGGCCTGTTCCTCATCCGATCGCCCATACCGGGCTCGACAAACTGCCGGACGAGCAGGCAGTCCGGGACTGGGTCAGTACCCGCCAGGATCTCTGGATCCAGCCCAAGGTCGATGGCGTGGCCGTCACACTCAGTTATCGCCAAGGCCGACTGCACCAGGCCATCAGTCGCGGCGATGGCGCCAAGGGCCAGGACTGGACCCACCACGCCCGCAAGATCGCGGCAATTCCCGCGCAGCTGTCGCAGCCGCTCGACCTGGTACTGCAGGGCGAGCTGTACTGGCGCCAGCGCGATCATGTCCAGACCGAACACGGCAGCCTGAACGCCCGCAGCAAGGTCGCAGGCCTGATGGCCCGCCACCACATGCAAGACCATGAAGCCGAGGGTATTGGTCTGTTCGTCTGGGATTGGCCCGACGGCCCACCCACCATGCGCGAACGCCTGCAAGGTCTGAGCGCACTGGGCTTCCCCGACAGCGCAACCTACAGTCAACCGATCAGCCAGTTTGCCGAAGCCCGGCAATGGCGCGAGCATTGGTTTCGCCAACCGCTGCCGTTCGCCAGTGATGGCGTGGTCCTGCGCCAGGGCCAGCGGCCCTCGGCGCACCTCTGGCAACCACGACCACCGTATTGGAGCGTCGCCTGGAAATACCCCTATGCCCAGGCCCTGGCCCATGTGCGCAAGGTCAAGTTCAAGATCGGTCGTACCGGACGGATCACGCCCATGCTCGAACTGGACCCGGTGCACCTCGACGACCGGCAGATCAGGCGGGTCAGTGTCGGCTCTCTGCAACGCTGGCAGGAGCTGGATATTCGCCCTGGCGACCAGGTGGCCATCAGCCTGGCCGGCCTGACCATTCCGCGACTGGACGACGTGGTCTGGCGCAGCGTCGAACGCGAAGCACTGGAAGTCCCGGCCCCTGACGACTTTCATGAGTCGAGTTGCTGGCGCTACAGCCAGGCCTGCGAAAGCCAGTTCCTCGCCCGGCTGACGTGGCTGAGCGGCAAGCAGGGGCTGGAATTGCCCAGGCTGGGACGAGGCACCTGGGAGAAGCTGGTTCGCGCCGGTCGCCTCGAACAACTGCTCGATTGGCTGACCCTCGATGCCCACGAGCTTGCTAACATTAGCGGCTTGGGTCCACAGGGCAGTCGGCAGTTGCTCGATAACGCCCAGTTGGCCCGGCAAAGACCCTTCGAGCGCTGGCTCAAGGCCCTGGGGTTGCCAGCCGCCGCCAGCCTCAGGTTGCACGGCAACTGGCAGTCGCTGGCTGGCCGGTCTGCCGGAGACTGGCAGGCTGAACCCGGTGTGGGCCCCGGACGAGCCGCGCAGTTGAGTGCCTTCTTTCGAGAGCCGCAAGTGGTGGCCCTGGCTGAATCATTACGTGTCGCCGGGGTCGATGGGTTCTGAAGAAAAAGCTGTGAGCCAAATCGGAACATTCATACAGTCGAGTCGGTTTTTTTTATTCATTGTCACTTTTCACTATTTTCAGCACGGAGCCTTCATGAAATTTTCCTCGCCACTGGTGCTTTTCACATTGTGTACCGTCATGGCTGCCCCACTCCTGGCCGCCGAGGAACAACCCGAGCTGACCGGCTGCGCCGCCAAGCGCCAGTCCATCGGCGACCAACTTGCCATCGCCAGGACACAAGGCAACAGCGAGCAGCAGGCCGGCCTGGAAAAGGCCCTGGATGAGGTCACCAACCACTGCACCGATGCCTCGCTGAAAAAAGAGCGGGAAAACAAGGTGCTCGATGCCCGCCACGAAGTCAGTCGCCGCCAGGCCGACCTCGACAAGGCAATGAAAAAGGGCGATGCGGACAAGATCAACAAGCGCAAGGACAAGCTGGCCCAATCACGCAAGGACCTGCAGGAAGCGCTGGACGAACTGGACAAGTAGCGCAGCGCCTACTCAGTGATCACGAAACTCCTTGTGGCAGGCATCGCAGGCATCCTCGACCCGCTCCACCGCCGGCCTCAACAGGCTGGCCTGGTAGGGCTGGACCTTGCTGGCAACCACCAGTTCGCCAGTGGCCGCCTCCAGCGAGCGGGCCAGCTCCTGGAAGCGCGCCTGCTTTTGCCAGACAGCGTCCCTGGCGCTGGTATGTTCCGTTTCCTTGACCTGCGGAAAGTGTTTCCATGGTTCGTGGGACAGGGCATCCAGCTTGATCGCCCCCTCGGCAAAACGCGGGCCATCGAAGGGAATGCGCCCACGCAGCATGCCGCCCAGGTCTTCGCTGGTCTTGAGCATCTGCTTGAAAATGGCCTTGCGCTGGGCCAATGGCGAGTTCGGGTCGAGACCGCCACAGGCGGTGAGGCTCAGGCCAGCCAGCAATACAACGATTATTTTCTTGATAGTCATGATGGCATCAGGTCACGGGAGACGGCGGCCAGTATCCTCGCCTGAAGATCAAAGACCAATAGGCCAGGCCGCCAATACCCACATTAAATGAATGGATTACCTGAACAACGACTGAACAGGTGGTCACTCAAGGAATACGCTGGTTCATGAACACCACTTACAAACGCCTGGGTTGGAGCCTGCTCGCCCTGGCCCTGCTCGCCGGTTGCAACGGCAAGGACAACCAACCCCATGTGCCGGTGACCACCTACGTCAAGGCCGACTGGAAAGCCCTGCCAAACGTATCCGACGCCGACCTGCTGGCAGGCTTTGCCTCATGGCGCAGCGCCTGTACCCGATTGAAAAACGATGCCACCTGGGCAGCCACCTGCTCCGCCGCGAGCAACGTGCCGGCCACCGCAGCGGCCATTCGCGGCTTTCTCCAGCAAAACCTTGACGTCTATGGACTGCGCTCGGCGCAAAACAGTGCCGACGGGCTGATCACCGGCTACTACGAACCCGTCTACCCCGGCAGCCTGACCCGCACGGACAAGGCCTCGGTGCCGGTCTACGGCATCCCCGATGACCTGATCGTCGTCCAGTTGGAGAGCATCTATCCCGAACTCAAGGGCAAGCGCCTACGCGGACGACTGGAAGGCCGGGTCGTCAAACCCTATGACGACGCCGCGCTGATCGCCACCCAGGGCGTCAAGGCCCCGGTACTGGCCTGGCTCACCGATCCGATGGACCTGCAATTCCTGCAGATCCAGGGCTCGGGCCGGATTCGCCTGGATGACGGCCGACAACTGCGCATCGGCTACGCCGACCAGAATGGCCATCCCTACCGCGCCATCGGTCGCTGGCTGGTGGAACAGGGCGAACTGAAGAAAGAAGACGTCACCATGGGCACCATCAGTGCCTGGGCCAAGGCGCATCCGACGCGCATCCCGGAATTGCTGGGCAGCAACCCGAGCTACGTGTTCTTCGCCCGCAACCCGGACAGCAACGAAGGCCCGCGTGGCTCGCTGAACGTGCCGCTGACGGCCGGCTACAGCGTGGCGGTGGACCGCAAGGTGATTCCGCTGGGCAGCCTGCTGTGGCTGTCGACAACCCGCCCGGACGGTACGCCGCTGGTGCGGCCGGTGGCCGCGCAGGATACCGGCGGGGCGATTGCCGGCGAAGTCCGTGCCGACCTGTTCTGGGGCACCGGCGATGCCGCCGGGCAACTGGCCGGGGACATGAAGCAGAAGGGCAATATCTGGATGCTGTGGCCCAAGGGCATGGCGCTGCCCCAGACACCGGATGTCGGCAGCTGATGGCTGCGCAAACCTGAAGGGACTATTCGCGGGCATTCCGACTTGCCCGCGAAAAACCTTCACCAGACCTCAGATGGATACGAAGAAGAAGCTCGCAATCAGCGCCATCCCCACCGCCCAGACCACCGAACGCAGCACTGCCCAGTCGGCCACGTAGCAGATGATGTACAGCAGTCGACTGGTGATGAACAGCACCGCCAGTACGTTGAGCGTTACCAGCGAGGCATGGCCGACCAGATGCGCGATGATCACCGCGGCCGCAAAGGCCGGGGTCACCTCGAAACTGTTCAATTGAGCTGAGTGTGCCCGCTTGGCGAAACCATCGAGGGTTTCCAGGAACGCCCGCGGATCGTGGTTCTGCCGGAGCCCGAACCGGCCGCCACTGAACTTGGCGATGCCGGTGCAGAGGTAGGGCAGGAAGATCGCAATCAATACGCACCAGAGTGCTGGAGTCATGACAAGGTCCTTGTTATTGGCGTTTCATGATGAACATGCCGGTTTCACGCACGGCCACACACTGGCCGATCGAATCCACCGCAACGCCCACAACAGTAGCCCATCCACTGGCCCAGAGCGCGAACATGTTCATTTTTTGATGGTTGGAATCCCCTGCGGACACAACCATCACCCACGAGCACCAGTCAGTCACTTTTCGGACTGGCCACCCATTTTTGGTAGCCCGCTTTCGCTGCGAATCTGCGCATGGCTGATCAGGGCGAAGATACAACTGCCGCCGATGATATTGCCGGCCAACGTCGGTCCGGCGAAGTGCAGCCAGAACTCATGCCAGGACAGCTCGCCGGCGAACACGAGGTACGAAACCTCGGCCGAGCCGGCCACGATATGGGTGAAGTCGCCCAGCGCCATGAGGTAGGTGATAAGGATGATGATCCACATCTTTGCGCTTTCCATGGACGGGATCATCCAGACCATGGTGGCGATCATCCAGCCGGAGACGATGCCCTTGGCAAACATTTGAGACGGTTCGTGCTCCATGACCTTGCGACCGATCTCCAGGAAAGCCAGGTCGGTCTTGCTGTCGAAGATCGGCAGATGCAACATCACGTAGGCCACCAGCAGCGTGCCGCAGAGATTGCCCGCCAGTACCACGCCCCACAGCCGCAGCAAGCGACCGAGATTGAGCAGGCTTGGCTGGCTCATCAGCGGCAGCACGGCCGTCAGGGTATTTTCCGTAAACAGTTGCTGGCGCGCGAGTATCACCGCGAGGAACCCTGCGCAGTAGCCGAAACTGGCGATCACCTTGAATGCCTCGCCCTCTGGCAGCCGGGAGTTGAGCAAGCCCATCGCCATCAGCGACAGGCCCATGGTCAGGCCGGCGGCCAGCGCCGACCAACCGAGCGCGGCCACGCTGCGCTCCAGTTCCTGGTCGCCCTGCAGGCGGATGATTTCATGCAGCACCGCCGCCCGTGGCGGCTGGTTGCGCGTGACGTCCTGCCGCTCTTCGGGCGACAGGTCCGGAGTCTTGCCGTCTTTTTGCGTATCCATCGAAGCCTGCCCCTAGGTGTGCCTGCAGATGGGACACCAGGGGCTGGCAGCTGTTCACTGGCTGGAAGCGGTCTCGTCTTCCTTGAACTGGTCCTTCACGTACTTGATCTCGGTTCGCCCGTGCGGTGCCGGCAGGCCGTCCTCACCGAGGTTGACGAAGACCATCTTTTCCACGGTCAGGATGCTCTTGCGGGTGATCTTGTTGCGCACTTCACACGTCAGGGTGATCGAGGTGCGGCCGAATTCGGTGGCGGTGATGCCCAGTTCGATGATGTCGCCCTGGCGCGAGGCGCTGACGAAGTTGATCTCGGAAATG
Source organism: Pseudomonas sp. UTLPPB19802 (assembly GCF_059730225.1). Taxonomy (NCBI): domain Bacteria; kingdom Pseudomonadati; phylum Pseudomonadota; class Gammaproteobacteria; order Pseudomonadales; family Pseudomonadaceae; genus Pseudomonas; species Pseudomonas sp. UTLPPB19802. The sequence goes on along the minus strand of NZ_AP048545.1, from coordinate 1,271,271 downwards.
TACTTGGTCACCACGCGCTGATTGCCCAGCTGGACGATAGCGTAGATCGCCGCTTCCTCGTCGATCCAGCGCAACAGGCTGCCGCCGAACAGGGTGCCGTTGGGGTTGAGGTCTTCGGGTTTGACCCATTTGCGGGTGTGGAAATTCATGCTCGCTCCTGACCGTCTTGCCATTGATGCCGACCATGATGGCAGACCGTACGGTCAAGCTCCATGAACACTCGACTATGGTCGCCATCAGCATTCTTCATCGAACCGACAGAAACCCTTGGGAAGTCCACGACAGGCCGCTATACTCAGCGCCGATTAGAACGGTCATCTTGCCTTGATACCGTTTTCCCGCCACCTGTCCGAGGGGCGCTGCAGCAGGTTCGACCTGTCAGGCTCGGATGGGGCGTTCTCCGGTCGTCTTGTTGCGTCCGGATACTAAACGCACAACGGCGCCCATTCGCACACTACGAATGGAGGCTCTCTATGAGCGCTGTCAACACGCCTGCAGATTTCACCGACTACAAAGTCGCCGACATGTCCCTGGCTGCCTGGGGCCGTCGCGAAATCATCATCGCCGAATCGGAAATGCCGGCACTGATGGGTCTGCGCCGCAAGTATCTGGCCGAGCAACCGCTCAAGGGCGCCAAGATCCTGGGCTGCATCCACATGACCATCCAGACCGCCGTGCTGATCGAAACCCTGGTTGCCCTGGGTGCCGAAGTTCGCTGGTCGTCCTGCAACATCTTCTCGACCCAGGACCAGGCTGCTGCCGCCATCGCCGCTGCCGGCATTCCGGTCTTCGCCTGGAAAGGTGAAACCGAGCAGGAATACGAGTGGTGCCTGGAGCAGACCATTCTCAAGGACGGCGCGCCTTGGGACACCAACATGATCCTCGACGACGGCGGCGACCTGACCGAACTGCTGCACAAGAAATACGCAGCCGTGCTGGAGAAGGTCCACGGCGTGACCGAGGAAACCACCACCGGCGTGCACCGCCTGCTGGACATGCTGGCCAAGGGCGAGCTGAAGATCCCTGCGATCAACGTCAACGACTCGGTCACCAAGAGCAAGAACGACAACAAGTACGGCTGCCGTCACAGCCTGAACGATGCCATCAAGCGCGGTACCGACCACCTGCTGTCGGGCAAGCAGGCCCTGGTGATCGGCTACGGTGACGTGGGCAAGGGTTCGGCCCAGTCCCTGCGTCAGGAAGGCATGATCGTCAAGGTCACCGAAGTCGACCCGATCTGCGCCATGCAAGCCTGCATGGACGGCTTCGAAGTGGTTTCGCCCTTCATCGACGGTATCAACAACGGCACCGAAGCCAGCATCGACAAGGCCCTGCTGGGCAAGATCGACCTGATCGTCACCACCACCGGTAACGTCAACGTCTGCGATGCGAACATGCTCAAGGCCCTGAAGAAGCGCGCCGTGGTCTGCAACATCGGTCACTTCGACAACGAAATCGACACCGCCTTCATGCGCAAGAACTGGGCATGGGAAGAAGTGAAGCCACAGGTGCACAAGATCCACCGCACCGGTCATGGCGATTTCGATCCGCAGAACGACGACTACCTGATCCTGCTGGCCGAAGGCCGCCTGGTAAACCTGGGTAACGCCACTGGCCACCCAAGCCGCATCATGGACGGTTCGTTCGCCAACCAGGTGCTGGCGCAGATCTTCCTGTTCGACCAGAAGTACGCCGACCTGTCGCCAGCCCAGAAAGCCGAGCGCCTGACCGTTGAAGTACTGCCCAAGAAGCTCGACGAAGAAGTGGCCCTGGAAATGGTCCGCGGCTTCGGCGGCGTCGTGACCCAACTGACCAAGACCCAGGCCGACTACATCGGCGTGAGCGTCGAAGGTCCGTTCAAGCCGCACGCCTACCGCTACTGATCGGCCTGGTTGCCTGCTCTCCCGGCGAGAGCAGGCTTTGTGGGAGCGACAGTGCCGCGACCCGACTCGCCTGCGATGACATTGCCTCGGTATGGCTGAACAACCGAGGTACCTGCATCGCAGACAAGCCGGGGCGCTGCACCGGCGCTCCCACATCGGTATTCTGAGCTTCCACAGGTATTACCATGTCCCAAGATCGCCGCTACAGCTTCGAATTCTTCCCGACCAAGACCGATGCTGGGCATGAAAAGCTGCTGGCCACTGCCCGCCAGCTGGCCAGCCACAACCCCGACTTCTTCTCCTGCACCTATGGCGCTGGCGGTTCGACCCGCGACCGCACGCTCAACACCGTGCTGCAGCTTGAGAATGAGGTGAAGGTTCCTTCCGCCCCACACCTGTCCTGCGTGGGCGACAGCAAGGACGACCTGCGCGGCCTGCTGACCCAGTACAAGGACGCCGGCATCAAGCGCATCGTCGCCCTGCGTGGTGACCTGCCATCCGGCATGGGCATGGCCAGTGGCGAATTGCGCCACGCCAACGACCTGGTCAGCTTCATCCGTGAAGAGACCGGCAACCATTTCCACATCGAAGTCGCCGCCTACCCGGAAATGCACCCGCAAGCGCGCAACTTCGAGGACGATATCCAGCACTTCGTGCGCAAGGCCAATGCCGGTGCCGACAGTGCGATCACCCAGTACTTCTTCAACGCCGACAGCTACTTCTACTTCGTCGACCGCGTGCGGGCACTGGGCGTGAACATTCCGATCGTGCCGGGCATCATGCCGATCACCAACTACAGCAAACTGGCGCGGTTCTCCGATGCCTGCGGCGCGGAAATCCCCCGCTGGATCCGCAAGCAGCTGGAAGCCTACGGCGATGACAGCCAGGGCATCCAGGCGTTCGGCGAGCAGGTGGTCACCGAGATGTGCGAACGCCTGCTGCAAGGCGGCGCCCCAGGGCTGCACTTCTACACCCTGAACCTGGCCGAGCCGAGCCTGGCGGTGTGGAACAACCTCAAGCTGCCACGCTGATTCGACCGTGTCACAAAAAGGCCCTCGCCCCAGCCAGGGCCTTTTTAATCAGCCTTGCTGACCGGGGACAGCCCCTGATAGAGCCCTCACGTAGCTCTGGCTATTTGCCACGCCCTCATCGTACTCTCTGGCAATGCCCGTCATTGCCCAGCTTCTGACTGCCATCCTCCTGACTTGCCTGAGCCTGACGGCCCGGGGCGAGCGATTGCGTATCGTCACCGAACCCTGGGCGCCCTACGTATATGAGGAAAACGGCCAGGCCAAGGGGTTGGACTACGAAACCACGGCCATCGTCTTCCAGCGCCTGGGAATTGAAGTGGAGTGGCAGTTCCTGCCCTGGAAGCGCTGCCTGGCGATGCTCGAGCAGGGCCAAGCCGACGGTGCGCTGGATATCTTTCACAGCAGCCGACGCGACGACAACCTGCTCTACCCCGACGAAGCCCTTTCCGACGTGGAGTTCGTGCTGTTCTACGCCAAGGCACATCCCCACCCCTTCAGCAGCCTGGATGACCTTCGAGGATTGACCATCGGCGTCTCCCCCGGCTACCTGTATGGCGCGGACTTCAACGAGTCGCGGCTGTTCAGGCGTGAGCCGGCACCCAGCCACGAGTCGAACTTCGGCAAGCTTGCCCTGGGGCGCATCGACCTGGTGATTACCGACCGCCGGGTCGGCCAGCATGTGCTCCACGCATTGAATCTGCAGGAGCAGATCGCCCAGTACCCCACCGTGATCAGTCGCGACCGGCAGTACCTGGCCCTGCGACGCAACGCCGGCATGGATCTGCTGATGCAACGCTTCAACGCCGAACTCAAGCGCTTCAAGCGCGAACCGGCGTATGCCGAGCTCAGCGCCCGCTACAACGGCATGGCCCCGGTGCGAAAAAAGCAGTGAACCGTTGAGCAGCAGGAAAGCGGCACACACCGTTTGCTCTGTTATACTCCGGCGTTCCCGCCAGGCTTACGCCCGGACGCTCGACCTTGCATCAGGTATTCCGACACAGTGACCTGCGCCGCCAAAGAGCCAGCGCGCGCTGTGCGTAGAGCCTCAAGATCCAGCATTACCGGACGGGATTGCGTCCTCCAGGACCGGATGAAAAAAACGCCGCACCAGACGTGCCGGTGGCTTTCGCCCAGCTCCCAGACGCCATTCACGCCAGGCAAGATTCCCATCGGGCTTTGCCCTAACTGAACAGGATTACTCATGTCCTTTGCTTCCCTCGGTCTCTCCGAGGCTTTGGTCGGCGCCATCGAGGCTGCCGGCTATACCGAGCCTACTCCGGTGCAACAGCGGGCCATTCCCGCCGTGTTGCAAGGCCGCGACCTGATGGTCGCCGCACAGACAGGTACTGGTAAAACCGGCGGTTTCGCCCTCCCGATCCTGGAGCGGTTGTTCCCCAACGGTCACCCGGACAAATCCCAGCGTCACGGCCCGCGCCAACCGCGCGTATTGGTCCTGACCCCAACCCGCGAACTGGCCGCCCAGGTGCATGACAGCTTCAAGCTGTATGCCCGCGACCTGAAGTTCGTCAGCGCCTGCATCTTCGGTGGTGTCGGCATGAACCCGCAGGTCCAGGCCATGGCCCGTGGCGTCGACGTACTCGTCGCCTGCCCCGGACGCCTGCTGGACCTGGCCGGACAAGGCAGCGTCGACCTGTCCCACGTGGAAATCCTCGTGCTGGATGAAGCCGACCGCATGCTCGACATGGGCTTCGTCCACGACGTGAAGAAAGTCCTCGCGCGGCTGCCGGCCAAGCGGCAGAACCTGCTGTTCTCGGCGACCTTCTCCAAGGACATCACCGACCTTGCCGGCAAGCTGCTGCACAACCCGGAACGCATCGAAGTCACGCCGCCGAACACCACGGTCGAGCGCATCGAACAGCGTGTGTTCCGCCTGGCCGCCAGCCACAAGCGTTCGCTGCTGGCCCACCTGATTACCACAGGTGCCTGGGAACAGGTGCTGGTGTTCACCCGGACCAAGCATGGTGCCAACCGCCTGGCCGAGTACCTGGACAAGCACGGCCTGAGCGCCGCCGCGATCCACGGCAACAAGAGCCAGAACGCCCGAACCAAGGCCCTCGCCGACTTCAAGGCCGGTGAAATCCGTATCCTGGTCGCCACCGATATCGCCGCCCGCGGCCTGGATATCGACCAGTTGCCACATGTGGTCAACTTCGAACTGCCGAACGTCGATGAAGACTACGTCCACCGTATCGGCCGTACCGGCCGTGCTGGCCGCTCGGGCGAGGCGATTTCCCTGGTTGCCCCGGACGAAGAAAAGCTGCTGAAAAGCATCGAGCGCATGACTCGGCAGAAAATTGCCGATGGCGACCTGATGGGCTTCGACGCCAGCGCCGTGGAAGCCGAGAAACCGGAAGTGCGTGAGCGTCCGGAAGGCCGCAACCCACGCAACGCGCGAGCGCCCCGTGGTGACGGGGCCAATGGCGGCGGCAGTGGCAGCGGTCGCAAGGACAAGGGCAAGGACAAGGGCGGCAAGGAAAAGTCGGCGAGCAATGGTCGCGGCGAGCGCCCGGCCCGCGAGCAGAAGCCTCGCGAGCAGCAGCCCCAGCAGCAGCGCCAGATACCTCGTCCGGCCCCGGATCGCGATCCGGAAGAGTTCCTCGACGACGACGTGGACAACTTCGGTAACCGCGTTGACTACGTGCCTCCGGCCGCCAAGCCACAAGGCCGTGGTCGCCGTCCAGGTGCACCGGCCCAGGGCGCACCCCGCAACGGTGCGGCACCAGGCCGGCAGAACGGCTCTCGCAACAACGGCGCCAAGTCCGGAGCCGGTGCAGGTACCGGTGCTGGCACGCCGAAACGCAATGGTCGCAATGGCGCTTCGCGCGACGCCCAACCGCGCCGCGACGACTCACGCAACCGTCGTCCGGCCCGGGACGATCAGTCGCTGCGCCAGGAGCCGGCCGTGAAAAGCCCACGTGAAAACCAGCCGAAAATCATGCACAAGGAGTCGAAGATCGATCGCTCCCTGACGCCTGAGCAGCTGGATCAGTTGCCAAACCGCCCACGCGGCGAGAAACCGGCATTGCTGACCCGCAATCGCTGAGTTTTCCAAGGCAATGAAAAACGCCCCCGGTTCGTGAGAACCGGGGGCGTTTTGTCATGCGACCAGGCTGGGTGGATTACTTGGCCTGTACGCCTTCGAACGAGATGTCCAGATCCAGGGTCTGCGAGGATGGACCTGGGCCCTTGATCCCGAAATCGTTCAGGTTGAGGGTAGTGGTGCCGTTGAAGCCGGCACGGTAGCCGCCCCATGGGTCCTTGCCTTCGCCGTTGAAGGTTGCCTTGAAGGTGACCGGCTTGGTCACGCCGTGCAGGGTCAGGTCACCGGTTACGTCAGCAGTTTTCTCGCCAGTGGATTTGACGCTGGTGGAGACGAACTTGGCTTCCGGATACTTGGCAACGTCCAGGAAATCCTTGCTGGCGATGTGCTTGTCACGCTCGGCGTGGTTGGAGAACAGGCTGGCGGTCTTCAGCTCGACTTCGATCTTGCTGGCTTCCGGGGTCTTGGCGTCGAAGCTGAACTTGCCGCTCCAGTCCTTGAAGGTACCGTGTACGAAGCTGTAGCCCAGGTGGCTGATTTTCCAGTCGACGAAGGCGTGCTGGCCTTCCTTGTCGATCACGTAGTCAGCGGCCATCGCCTGACCGGCAGTGAACAGTGCAGTACCGATTGCCAGGGCGGCGAGAGTCTTTTTCAACATACTTCTATTCCTTTTGAGTCGAGGTTGAACATCTAGGCTTTGCGACCCAGCATGCGGGTCAGCGTCGCATCACGATCGATAAAGTGGTGTTTCAGGGCGGCCAGGCCGTGCAGAACGGCAAAGATCACCACCGTCCAGGCCAGGTACAGGTGCACCGTGCCAGCGACATCCGCCTGATCGGGGATGCTGGAAATCCAGGCCGGCACGTCGAACAGGTTGAACACCGGAATCCCGACACCTTCTGCGGTGGAAATCAGGTATCCGGAAAACATCAGGGCGAACAGGCCCAGATAGAGGAACGCATGACCGAACTTCGCCCCCAGGCGGGTGAGCCGCCCATGGTTGGACGGTGCCGGTGGTGGCGGGCTGACGAAGCGCCAGATCACCCGTACGATCATTACCGCGAACAAGGTCAAGCCGATACTTTTATGCAGGTCCGGACCCGCCTTGCGATACTCGCTGTAGTAGTCGAGACCGACCATCCACAAACCCAGCGCAAAAAGACCGAAGACCACCAGAGCCACACCCCAATGCAGGAACATGCTGACTGCACCGTAGCGTGAGGATGAATTACGTAGCTGCATGGTCAAGAGATCCTGTAAGTACTGCGCCCAAGACTAATGATTTACCTATCGAATTAAAGCGAAAAATTTCGCTTTGAAATATCGAGAAATACGATCATAAGTCTGGAACGAGCGGGTTAAGAAAATATTAAGGTAGCCGCCTATCAGGAACACGCAGGCACGCGACTTTATTCGAGGCCCCGGAAGATAATTGCCATGAGCGCTGCAAGCCCCGCTACACGGGCGTTTCGCCAGTTTCGCAAGTGCTGGATTGGCCCGCACGGGTTGTCCCGTCGCCCGGCATTGCATAGGCTTGCGCGATTGTTGGCCCGCGCCTGTCGCGAGGCGCCCGTGGGAGAGTGGAAATGAGCCTGAACAACCAGTGGATGCAACGCGACCTCGCGGTGCTGTGGCATCCCTGCACCCAGATGAAAGATCACGAGCAACTGCCGATGATCCCCATCAAGCGCGGCGAAGGCGTGTGGCTGGAGGATTTCGACGGCAAGCGCTACCTCGATGCCGTCAGTTCCTGGTGGGTCAATGTGTTCGGTCATTGCAATCCACGTATCAGCCAGCGGATCAAGGATCAGGTTGACCAACTGGAGCACGTGATCCTCGCCGGTTTCAGCCACCAGCCGGTGATCGAGTTGTCCGAGCGCCTGGTGAAGATGACACCCGAGGGCCTCACCCGCTGCTTCTATGCCGACAACGGTTCGTCGTGCATCGAAGTCGCGCTGAAAATGAGCTTTCACTACTGGCTCAACCGCGGCCAGCCGCAGAAGAAACGCTACGTCACCCTGACCAACAGCTACCACGGCGAAACGGTGGCGGCGATGTCGGTCGGCGACGTGCCGCTGTTCACCGAGACCTACAAGGCCCTGCTGCTGGACACCATCAAGGTGCCGAGCCCGGACTGCTACCTGCGCCCGCAGGGCATGAGCTGGGAAGAACATTCGCGCAACCTGTTCCAGGTCATGGAACAGACCCTGGCGGACAACCACCAGAGCGTCGCCGCCGTGATCATCGAGCCGCTGATCCAGGGTGCCGGCGGCATGCGCATGTACCACCCGGTCTATCTCAAGCTGCTGCGCGAGGCCTGCGACCGCTACGGCGTGCACCTGATCCACGATGAAATCGCCGTGGGCTTCGGCCGTACCGGTACGATGTTCGCCTGCGAGCAGGCCGGCATCCGCCCGGACTTCCTGTGCCTGTCCAAGGCCCTCACCGGCGGCTACCTGCCGCTGGCGGCGTGCCTGACCACCGACGATGTCTACGATGCGTTCTACGACGACTACCCCACCCTGCGCGCCTTCCTGCACTCCCACAGCTACACCGGCAACCCGCTGGCCTGTGCGGCGGCGCTGGCGACCCTGGATATCTTCGAGCAGGACAACGTCATCGAAAACAACCGGGGCCTGGCCCAGCGCATGGCCAGCTCCACCGCGCACCTGGTCGATCACCCGCATGTTGCCGAGGTCCGCCAGACCGGCATGGCCCTGGCGATCGAGATGGTACAGGACAAGGCGAGCAAAACCGCCTATCCGTGGCAGGAGCGCCGTGGCCTCAAGGTGTTCCAGCATGCCCTGGAGCGCGGCGCCCTGCTGCGGCCACTGGGCAACGTGGTGTATTTCCTGCCGCCCTACGTGATCACCCCGGAGCAGATCGACTTCCTCGCCGAAGTGGCCAGCGAAGGGATCGACATCGCCACCCGCAGCACGGTCAGCGTGGCGGTGCCGGAGAACTTCCACCCGGACTTCCGTGATCCGGGCTAGGACGCCGCACCGCCGCGAACGGGCCCGCCCCGGCAACACATCATTAAGATATTCAGAGACGCACCATGAGACTGTCCCGCTTCTTTATCGACGCCCCCCTGAGCCTCGGCGAACACCAACTGCCGGAAGCCCAGGCCCACTATATCGGTCGCGTGCTGCGCATGGCCGAGGGTGATGCGCTGCAAGTGTTCGACGGCTCGGGCAACGAATTCCTCGGCAGCCTGCTGGAAGTCGGCAAGAAGCACGTGCGCGTGCAACTGACCGAGACCTTCGCCGGCCAGCCGGATTCGTCGCTGCACATTCACCTCGGACAGGGCCTGTCCCGTGGCGAGCGGATGGACTGGGCGATCCAGAAGGCCACCGAACTGGGCGTGAATGAAATCACCCCGATCGTCAGCGAACGCTGTGAAGTCCGGCTCAAGGACGAACGCGCCGACAAGCGCCTGGCCCACTGGCGGCAGATCGCGATCAGCGCCTGCGAGCAATGCGGTCGCTCCACCCTGCCACTGATCCACCCGCCGCTGACGCTGGGCGAATGGCTGAAGCAGACCGAAGCCGAACTGAAGCTGGTGCTGCACCCGGTGGCCGAACCGCTGACCAGCCATCCCAAGCCGGCCAGCCTGGCATTCCTGATCGGCCCGGAAGGCGGCTTGTCCGACGCCGAAGTCGAACAGGCGGCCAAGGCCGGCTACCGGCCAGCGCGCCTCGGTCCACGCGTGCTGCGCACCGAGACCGCGCCCGTGGTGGCCCTGGCGGTGGCGCAGCAGCTGTGGGGCGATTTCTGAAGTCTCAGATCACGTACCAGCAGATCGCCACGAAATGCAGGACACTGCCGGCGATCACGAACAGGTGCCAGATCCCGTGGGAGTGGCGCAGCCGGTGGTCCAGGGCAAAGAAGATGATGCCCAGGGTATACAGCGCGCCACCCGTGGCCAGCCAGATGAATCCGGCCGTGCCCAGCGCGGCCAGCAGGGGCTTGATCGCCACCAGCACGATCCAGCCCATCACCGCATAGATCACGATCGACAGGATTCGCGCCTCCGAGCGCGGCTTGATCTCCTGCAACATGCCGATCACCGCCAGGCCCCAGACGATGCCGAACAGGCTCCAGCCCCACGGCCCACGCAAGGTGACCAGGCAGAACGGGGTGTAGCTGCCGGCGATCAACAGATAGATCGACAGGTGATCGACCTTCTGCATGATCACTTTCGCCCGCCCACGAACGCTGTGGTACACCGTCGACACGCTGTACAGCGTTATCAGCGTCACGCCGTAGATCGCCACGCTGACGATCTTCCACGGGCTGCCATCCAGGCTCGCCATCACCAACAGCCAGATCGCGCCGATGCACGCCAGTACCGCGCCCACCAGATGGGTCCAGGCGTTGAGTCGTTCCCCGTGATACATGTACCGCCCACCTCCGTTGATCAAGACAGCCTGTCAGGTTCGGACCCGGCCACCCGCAATGCAAGATCGGCCCAGGTCCCGCCACCCGTTACAGCGGCTTCCTACTACAGAAAAAGAAACAAGCTTCCAAGTTTCACTCCATAGCCTAAGAAAAAATAACCAAACGATACAGAGAATGGGAGTACCGAATCTCACCTCCACGGGAGCCCGTCATGACTCGCACCCTTCAAGCCTGGAACCGCGAAAAGCTGATCGAACACGCGCTTTCCTGGATACACCGGCTGGACCGCGCCCAGGTCGTCGAACTCGATTGCGCCCTGGCGTACTCGCAACACCGGGGCCGGTCGCCGCTGGAAATGACCCCGGCTGACTTCCCCCTGCCCACATTGCACACCCGGCTGCAGACGGCCGTGCTTGAGGCCGAGCGAGGCCTTGGGGCGTTTCTGATCACCGGTTTCCCCACCGCCGACAAGACTCCCGAAGAGGCCCGCCGGATGGCCTGGGGCATCGGCCTGCATCTGGGCGTACCGCTGGTACAGAATCACGCCGGCGAGTTACTGGTTGATGTCCGCGATCGTCGACAACCGCACCAGACGACGTTCCGAAATCACCTCACCAGTCGCTCCATGGAGTTCCATACCGACGCCTGCGACCTGACGACCCTGCTCTGCCTGCAACAGGCGGCCCGTGGCGGGCTGTTCCGCCTGGCCAGCCTGCGGGCCGTGCATGACCGCCTGATGCGCGAGCATCCGTCGTTGTGCCAGTCGCTCTATCAACCCCTCGCGTTCCATGACCCGACACGCGACATCACCAGCGACCGGCGCTTTTTCCTCTGCCCGGTGTTCTCCCTGGAGCGTGGCGTCTTTGCCAGCCGCTTCTATCGCCAGCGCAACCTCGACTGCGAGCGCCTGCCCGGTGCACCGCAACTGGGCACCATGGCCCGCGCCGCGCTGAATGCGGTACACGATATCGCCAGCGAGCCGGACATGTGCCTGGAGCTGGAACTGCTTCCCGGCGACCTGCTGTTTCTCAACAACCACCTGGTCTGTCACGCCCGGACCTGCTTTACCGACAGTCCGCAGCCAGGACGCCAACGGCACCTGCTGCGCCAATGGCACGCAACGGCCTGCAGCCGACCGTTGCCCGACAGCTTCCTGCCGGCCTACGGCAACGTCGGGGCTCGTACCCTGCGTGGTGGCTACCAGGGCTGGCCGGCCGACGATGCACTGCTGGCCTTCCAAAGACGGCTTGCCGCCGCCCATGGCCTGGTCGACTGATCCGCGATCGGCAGAAACGCACATCCGTAAAAAAGCCTCGGCCAACCCGCGAGGACTTGGGCACAATCAGGGCATTCGAAGAAGAGCCCGCCGCCATGTTGATCGATGAAGAACTGACCCTGAAAAAGCTGGAAGTGTTCCTGGCCTTCATGCGTACCGGCAACCTGGCAAGGGCGGCGGCCGAGCTGCAAACCAGCAACGTCAGCGTGCACCGGGCCATCCATTCGCTGGAAAATGCCCTGCGCTGTCCGTTGTTCAAGCATGAGGGACGCAACCTGACGCCGCTGGAAAGTGCCTATGTGCTGGAGGAGCGCGCGCAGAAGCTGATCCAGGACGTGGTCGAAAGCATCCGCGTGACCCGCGAGGCCGCCGGTTTCTCCGCCGAACGCTTCAAGCTCGGCTCGCTCTATTCGCTGACGGTGAAGACCGTGCCGCAACTGATCATGGGCCTGAAGATCCGCCGCAGCGAACTGAACATCGACCTGATCCTCGGCTCGAACATCGACCTGCTGTACAAGCTCAGGAACATGGAAGTGGACGCGATCCTGGTGTCGCTGGACGAGACCACCAACGACCCGGACTGCGAACACCTGCCCCTGTTCTGCGACGATATCTTTCTCGCCACCCCAGCCGACTCGCCGTTCGCCCATCAGGCACAGGTGGACCTGGCGGACCTGCGTGACATGACTTTCATCACCCTGACCCAGGGGTTCGCCACCCACCGCGACGGTAACCGGGTATTCGAGCAGGCGGGTTTCGAGCCCAAGGTGGCGATGCAGGTCAACGACATCTTCACCCTCTTGAGCATGGTCAGCTCCGGTGTCGGCTACGCCCTGCTGCCGGGACGGATCGCCGCAGTGTACGAGAACCGGGTGAAACTCATCCCGCTACAGGCGCGCTACCACCTGCAGCAGGATATCGGCGTAGTGTTCCTCAAGGCCAAGGAACGCGACCCGAACCTGCTGGCACTCCTCGCGGAGTGCCGGATGTACGCCAACCACCGCCCTTGAGCGAGACTTCAGCCCACCAGGCCGCGGACAATGAAGAACAATACCGATGGCCCGAGCAGGCAGCCAAGGCCGGTGTGGAAGGTCGCCGTCAGCGCACCGTAAGGCACCAGACGCCGATCCGTTGCCGCGAGCCCGGCCGTCACGCCGCTGACCGTGCCGGCCAGGCCACCGAACACCATCGCCGAACGCGGGTTGTCCAGGCCCATCCAGCGCGCCGCCACCGGCGTGCCGACCATCACCATGATCGCCTTGATCAGGCCCGTGGCGATCGACAAGGCGATGACGTCGGAACTGGCACCGATTGCGGCGCCGGTCACCGGGCCGACGATATAGGTCACCGCACCGGCACCGATGGTGGTCATGCTCACCGCATCGCGATAACCGAAGGCCCAGGCCATGCTCGCGCCGACAATGAACGGCAGCACGGTGCCCAACAAAAGGGCCACAGCGCCAATCAGGCCAGCCTTCCTCGCCTCGGTGGCCTGCACCTCGAAGGCGGTGGCGACAATCGCGAAGTCACGCAGCATGGCGCCGCCCATCAGGCCGATACCGGAGAACAGCGCCATGTCCGCCAGGCCCTTCTGCCCACCGGTCAGCGTGCCGCCGACCCAGGCCAGGACCAGGCCGATCACGATGGCGATCGCAGAACCATGGATCCGGCCGAAGGTCAGGTGCCGCGACAGCAGCACCGACAGCCACATCACCACCCCGACCAACGCGAAGGCGGTGATCAGCCCATTGTGTTCCAGTGCCTTCTCGACGAGATCCCACATGTCAGCGACCTCCTGCGACATGGGCATCCGCCACCACCACCGGTGGCTCGGCCGGCAACGGCTCGCCGCGGTTGGTCCGACTGATCAGAGCAATGGTGCAACCACACAGCAGCACCGAGCCGACTGCCGCCAGCAGCGCCACCGGCCCGCCATGCAGCGCGGTGACCACGTTCTGGTTGGCGGCCATCGCGACCACCACCGGGATGTACATGGCGCCCCAGAAACCGACGCCCATCTCGCAACCCTGGCTCATGCCGCCGCGCTTGTGCATCCACAGACGGGCGCAGATCAACAGGATCATGGCGATCCCGACCCCACCGACATTGGATTTGACGCCCAACAGGACGCCGAGCATGTCGCCCAGAACCACCCCGGCCAAGGTACAGGCCGCCAGCAGTGCCACACCGTAAATAATCATTGTTGTTATCCTCGCATCGCATTGTCGAAGTTGTTGTTTTTGTCCTTCGAAGCAGCAGCCGGTCTTTATCGGTGGCGGCGTCCCTCCTCGTCCAGCAGTGCCTTGAGACTGTCCAGCCGGGCACCGTCGAAGGCGATCACGCTGCCTTGCTCGAATACCCGGCGCGCCAGGCCGGTCAACACCGTGCCCGGTGGCAGTTCGATCTGCAGCCGCACGCCACGCTCATAGGCGCTTTGCACGGTGCCACGCCAATCGACGAGCCGGCACATGTTGAAGGCCAGGTCATCGCGGATCTGTTCGGCGCTGCGCAGCAGCCGGGCACTGCTACCGCTGAGATAGCCCAATCGCGGCGCCCGCATCGATACCCCGGCGAATGCCGCCGCCAATGCCTGCGCCGGCTCGTCCAACAGCGGACAGTGGGACGGCACGCTGACCGCCAGGCGCCGGGCCACTCCGCCCTGTTTCAGCCCCGCGCCCACCGCCGCCATCGCGGCATCGCTGCCCGCGATCACGCACTGGTTGTCGGCGTTGATATTGGCCAGGTAGACCGGCGTCCGCGGGCCATGTACCTGGGCCAGCAACTTATCCACAGCCGCCAGGTCCAGGCCGATCAGCGCGGTCATCCCGTAGCCCTGTGGATAAGCCTGCTGCATCAGGCGGCCACGCAGGCTGACCAGCCGCAGGGCATCGCTGAAATCCAGCACACCGGCCACCACCGCCGCCGGATAGGCACCGATGGAGAGGCCGGCGACATAAGCCGGCGCCGGACTGTTTTCCAGCAACAGTCGGGCGCCGGCCACCCCGGCGACCAGCAGACAGAGCTGGACCGCGCGGGTCGAGGACAGCGCCTGTGCGGTATCCAGCAACGCCAGGTTTTCACCCAGCACATCGCTGGCTTCGTCCAGGCACTCACGAATGACTGCCGCCTCGGGCAGGCGCCGCAACATGCCGGGCTGCTGCGCGCCCTGGCCGGGAAACGCCAGCAAACTGCTCACGCCGCTTGCTCCTGGGCATTCCAGGGGTCGTTCACCAGCAGCGCACCGACAGCGCCCTTGAGCAGGACCCGCTGCGCCGACCCCGCCCATTCCGCCAAGGCCACCGCACCCAGCGGGGTCTGCAGTTGCAGGTCGACACCGCAGAACGGATTGTCGAGGTGGCGCAGCAGATCGGCGGCCTGACGCCGTGACAGCGCCTGTGGTGTACGCAGGACCAGGTCCAGGTCACTCTGCGGATGCAGCGTCGGCAAACCGGTGGCCAACTCGAAACCGGCACTGCCGCTGACGCCCCAGGCCAGCCCCCAGGCATCGAGCAACGGCCGCAGTTGGCGCAGCGCCTGCAGGGCCGGCCAATCCTGCGTTGCCAAGGTGCTGTCGAGCAGCGCCTCGGGGCTGACCCGGCGCTCGACCAGCGCCCTCGGCATCAGCGTGGCGAAACGCTGCTCACGCAATGTCCCGCGCACACCGACCGGCAGTTGATCCGCCGCCGTCAGCGCGCGCCGCACCACCACCGGTTGGCCAAGGCCCAGAACCTCCGACACCCAGGCCGGTGCATCCGCCGGCAATTGGGCCGGGGTCAGCCCCCAGAGCAGGTCGTGGGGAAGGTATTCAGCGTGGCTACGCATCTACGCTCACCATTGCTCGCGCAACAGCTGCCGGACCCGGCTCGACGCCGCCCGGTTGCTCGCGCCCAGGCGCCCGCTCAGGTCCGTGCCGCGATGCGCCACGTCGCTGATAGCGGCGCCAAGGCAGTCCTGCACACGGGCCAGGTCCTCGGCCGTGGGCTGTTCGATCCGCTCCACATCGAGGGTATTCCAGAGCAGCCCCAGGCTGGCATAACTGTCGATGTCATAGGCCATCGGCGGCACGCTGGCCGCCAGGGCCTCCAACTCCTCGACACTGCGCAGGGTCACCCGCGCCGCCGAGGCCTTGCCCATGGCATGCACCATCACGCCCGGATCACGCAGGGCGACCAGCCGATTGGCCTGGTAGCCGTGGGCGAGAAACGCCCCGGACATCGCCTTGCCCACCAGCAGCGCAATCACCGCATGCCCCGCCAGCCGGGCGCGGGCGTAGCTGTCGGCGGCCGCTGCGAGAGCCAGATGGATCCCCAGGGCTTCTTCACGGCGTCCGTAAGCCTGGCTCGGTACATCGACAATGGCGATCAACGCGCGCTTTTGCCCGCTGGCGCCGTCGGCCTCGATCACCTCGTCCACTGCCCTGGCCAGGCTCCAGCCTTCCAGCAGGCCCACCTCGCCGTTGCGGGCGCGGACAAAACGGTTGGCCTCATCCGGCACCACCGCCAACAGACGTACCGGCTGGGCGCCCAGCACGGTATCGGCGACTTTCAGGGAAGCCGGCAGGCCGGCTACCCCGGCAACGCCACCGGCCAACGCCTGGAACCAGTGCAAACCGCGCAAAGAATGAGTACTCATGGGCGATCTCCTTGGAAAAGACGGCGTACCGTGGCCGGCTCTATCTGTGGCGTGGCATCCAGTTCGGCCAGCCGCTGCAGGTACCAATCAACTCGGCGACTGCGCTGCGTTTCGGGCAGGCCGGCCTCCAGCAAGGCCGCGACCTGCTGGCGGATCGAGGCCGCGTCATCACTCACATAACGATCCACCAGGCCGCTGGCGAAGCGTTGCTCGCCGCCGGTCAGGCTCCAGATGAAGGGCCGGTCGCGAGAGTCATATTCCTCCACGCCCGCCTCCTGCTCGATCACCTGCGGACCATTGAGGCCCAGCCGGGCCTCCTGGGTCACCACCAGGTAACTGCACAGCGCCGCGGCAATCGACATGCCGCCAAAGCAACCGACGCTGCCGGCCACCACGCCGATCACCGGCTGATAGCGCCGCAGGTCGACAATCGCTGCATGAATGTCGGCAATGGCCGCCAACCCCAGGTTGGCCTCCTGCAAGCGCACACCGCCGGTTTCCAGCAGCAGCACGGCGCGGGTCGGAATGCCCTGGCGGTTATCCTCGGCGGCCAGTTCCAGGGCGCCAGCGATCTTCGCGCCGCCGACCTCGCCGACGCTGCCACCCTGGAAGGCGCCCTCAATGGCCGCGATCACCACGGGCAAGCCGTCAATGCTGCCCTTGGCGATCACCACGCCGTCATCGGCCTGGGGCACCACGCCCTGACGCTCAAGCCAGGGCGACATGAGCCGGGCAAAGGGGTCGAGCAATTCGCGGAAACTGCCACTGTCGAGCAGCGCCCTCGCCCGCTGGCGGGCGCCGAGTTCGACGAAACTGTGCTTGTTCAACAGGCGTTCGCTGTCAGTCATGGCCGATCTCCTCGAAACCTTGCTCCAGGCGCAAGCGGACCACGCCGGGCGTGGCGCCGAAGTCATGGATCTCGATGGCCAGCGCTGGTGGCTGGCGGCCATCGAACAGCCGCTCGAACAAGTGTTGCCAGCGGGCGGCGCTGCCATTGACCGAGGTCGTCACCTGGATCGACAGGGTGCCGGGGCGACCGGGTTCGAGCAGCACTTCCAGGTCGCCGGAACCGACGCAACCCACCAGGGCACGACCCTTGGGCGGCTGCCCGGCGGGGAATTCAAAGGACAAGGTTTCCATCACAAGGCTTCCTGTTCGAGGCGATCGATCAGCAGGCAGGCCGCGAGCAGGTCCGCCGCGCCCCCTGGTGATGCATTCATCGCCAAAAGCTGTTGATCCAGTTCATGCAGGCAGCGCCTCCCGGCCAGGCTGGCACTGCCGCCGGCCTCCAGCACGGCACGGGCGCCCTGCTGCATCGCTTGCAGGCCAGGCATGCCGGCGCGATAGAGCACGCAGGTGTCGGCCAGGCCGGTCATGATCGCGAGCAAGGCATCCAGTCGGGCGTTCTGTTCGCCGTGACCGGCCAGGCGGCTGCGCCTGAGTTGCGGCAGGCCCAGTAGGGTCACTGCCGGAAAGCCCAGCTGGGCTTCCTCCCGGGCGCCCCGTGCGCCATAGCGCTCGGCGACCTGGCGACCATGGCTGCGACTGACGGGCGCGTGACGGTCTTCGAGCAAGGCCAGACGTGCCGCCCTGACGGTCAGTGTCCCGGCCTTGACGGCCCCCGGCTCCAGCGCCGCGGCGGCCACCAGCAGGCCGAGGGCCCAGATCGCCCCGCGATGGGTATTCACGCCGCCGGTGGTCTGCAACATCGCCTGCTCGCCGTCACGACCGATGCGGCCCAGCGCCTCGCGCAACGAGAGAGTGATTGCAGTTCTCGGATATGACGAAGTGGCTTGCGCTGCCGCGCCGCCCTCTTGTGGCGAGCGGGCTTGCCCGCGTTCGGCGGCGAAGCCGCCGTAAACCCAGACAGCCCGGTCTGTCTGATACCCCGCGTTATCCGGTTTCAGGGGCGCTTCGCACCCCGGCGCGGGCAAGCCCGCTCGCCACACTATGCCCTCTCGGCACAGCCTCTGCTTGTGCCAGGGGTCAGCTTCCTGGCTGGCCATGGCCGCATCGGCCATCTCCTTGAACATCGGCCACAACGACAATGCCGAGGCGTGCATGAGGCCCAGGTGCAGGTCGCTGTGCGCGCCGCTGCCACGCCGGTCGACCAGCGCCGGTTTGGGCGACAGGTCGGCTTCGTCGATCAGTGCTTCCACCGCGAAATCCGCCAGGCGCTCGGACAATGAAAGAGGTTGGGGCTGCAGGTTGAAGGCGTGCATTTACCAGCTCCTGAATCGTGCAGGCGGGTTGTAGAGACCACCCGACCACTCCACCAGGTCGGCCACGCTCTTGGCCGCCAGCAGTTCGCGACTGGCGTCGGTGCGACGGATACCCAGATCCTCGGGCAAGGCGATCAGCCCTTCGCGGCGCAGCCGCGCGGTGTCAGCGGGCTTGTGCCGCAGGCCGATGACGGTGACCCCGGCCACCGCGGCGATCATCGCCTGGCGCTCCTCCAGGGAGCGGGCCTTGTACAGGTAGGCGATACCCTCCTCGGTCAGCAGGTGGGTGACGTCGTCGCCATAGATCATGATCGGCGCCAGCGGCATGCCGCTTTTGCGCGCCACCTCCACCGCATCGAGGGTTTCGACGAAGGTCGGCTTGCCGCCCTCCTGGAACGTCTCGACCATCTGCACCACCAGCTTCTTGCCGCGTTCGAGCAGGGCTTCGGGTGCATCGCCACGGTCCAGGCGCATATCGAGCCACGCCGGCGTGCCGTGCCGCCGGCCACGGGGATCATGGCCCATGTTCGGCGCCCCGCCAAAGCCGGCCAGGCGGCCACGGGTCACGGTGGATGAATGACCATCGCCATCGACCTGCAGGGTCGCGCCAATGAACAGGTCCACCGCATACTGCCCGGCCAACTGGCAGACCATACGGTTCGAACGCAACGAGCCGTCGCGCCCGGTGAAGAACACGTCCGGTCGGGCAGCGATGTAGTTCTCCATGCCCAGTTCGGTACCGAAGCAATGCACGCTCTCGACCCAGCCGCTTTCGATCGCCGGGATCAGGGTCGGGTGCGGATTGAGCGTCCAGTTGCGGCAGATCTTGCCCTTCAGGCCCAGGGACTCGCCATAGGTTGGCAGGATCAGCTCGATGGCGGCAGTGTTGAAACCGATCCCATGGTTAAGGGACTGGACGTTGTGTTTCTCGTAGATCCCGCGGATCGCCATCATCGCCATCAGCACATGCACCGGCTTGATGTGCCGTGGATCGCGGGTGAACAGTGGCTCGATGTAGAACGGCCGGTCGGCCACCACCACGAAATCGACCCAGGAGGCGGGAATGTCCACGCGGGGCAGTTCGCTGACGTCGTCGACCAACTGGTTGACCTGGACGATCACGATGCCGTCGCTGAAGGCCGCCGGCTCGATCAGCGCCGGGGTGTCTTCGGTACTGGGGCCGGTGTAGATATTGCCGGCGCGGTCGGCCATGAAGCCGGCGCTGAGCACCACGTTGGGAATCAGGTCCACCACCAGCCGTGCATAGAGTTCGATATAGGTGTGGATCGCACCGATCTCCAGCAGGCCGTCTTCCAGCAACTGGCTGATGCGTAGGCTCTGGGTGCCGGCGAAGGAGAAGTCCAGCTTGCGGGCGATGCCACGCTCGAACAGGTCCAGGTGCTCGGCCCGGCCGACACTGGGCATGATCATGTGCAAGTCGTGGAGGCGGCCCGGATCGACCTGGGCCAGGGAGCGGGAAAGGAAGTCGGCCTGCTTCTGGTTGTTGCCCTCCAGCACCACCCGGTCGCCGGGCATGATCAGGGCTTGCAGGGCAGCAACGATCTTGTCGGTCGGCAACACCACGCCATCGGCAAGGGCTCGCACCTGCTCAAGGCGACGCTGCTTCTCGGCACGGCGTCGCGTCCAGCGCGAGTCGGGGGAATTGGGGGTTGTCATGCTCACTCCACGGGTTCGCTGTCGTGGGCTAGACAGTAGGAGTGATTGGACAGGGCATCAATCAAGCTCGGCGCCTGATCGTTACGCCAAAGTTAATGATTTGATGCGGTGGCGGGGAGCCGTGTCGTCGTCACGGGGAACGGGCAGGTGTCATCGGAATAGCAGGTCCGGCCCTTTCGCGGGCAAGCCCGGCTCCTACAGAGTATCTTCGCGATATGCCGGCCCCCCGCCTGTAGGAGCCGGGCTTGCCCGCGAAAGGGCCATCAGCCACAACGCAAAACGTCAGGCCAACCCCGACTCCAGCACCAACTGCTCCAACCTCGGCAGATCCGGGATCTTCGCCACCAGCTCGCCAACCTGCACCGCGGCCTTCTCCAGGCGGCAAAGCGGCACGTCGACGAAGCTCAACTGGCTGTCGAGCTTGTACGAACGTGGAATGCCTTGGATCACCAGGGCGATGAAACGCAGCTCCGGCCGACCGCCGAGGGTGTTGAGCACCACGATCCGGGCCCTCTCGCCCACGGCGATCGCCCCGCCACAGGCCGCTTCGAAGCTGATCAGCGGCAAGTGGCGGTCGCGCCAGGTCACCTGGCGCAGGTACCACGGTGGTGCATCGCTGGCCGGTTCACCTCGCTGGAAATCGATCAGTTCGGCCACCGCCACGTTCGGCAGCAACAGGTAGCGATCAGCCAGCGGCAGCATCAGGCCGGTCAGGCTGCTGGTACTGTGTTCATGCATGGGCAGGGCTCCACTGGGCGATGCTTTCCAGCAGCACCGACTCCTGGTACGGCTTGCCCAAGTAGTCGTTGACGCCAATGGCCATGGCCCGGTCGCGGTGTTTCTGGCCGGTGCGGGAGGTGATCATGATGATTGGCAGGTCCTTCAGGCGTGCATCGTTGCGCACGCGGGTCGCGACTTCGAAGCCGTCCATGCGCGGCATCTCGATATCCAGCAGCATCAGGTCCGGGGTGTGTTCCTGCAGCAAGGCCATGGCGTCGACGCCATCCTTCGCGGTGATCACGTTCATGCCATTGCGTTCCAGCAACCGGCTGGTGACCTTGCGCACGGTGACCGAGTCGTCCACCACCAGCACCAGCCGCGATCGCAGCGGCGTGAAGTCCCCCGCCAGGTCGCTCAGTGCCCGCGGCACCGGCACCCAGGCCTGGGACGTGCGGACATGCGCCAGCAGGTCGAGAATCAGCACCACCCGGCCATCGCCAAGGATCGTCGCCCCTGACAGGCCCGAGACCCCGGCAAACTGCGGCCCGAGGCTTTTCACCACGATCTCGCGGGTACCGGCCAGGCTGTCGACCTGCAGGGCCACCCGCTGCTCGTTGCAATGCACCAGCAGCACCGGCAGCGGCTGGCTGAGGCCAAGCAGCTTGGGCTTGCTGACGGTTTTCAGCAGCTCGCCCAGGTAACGCAATTCGTAGGTCTGCCCGGCGTACTCGTAGCGCGGCGGATTGACCTGGTAATACCCCTCGAGCTCGTTGGGCAGCACCCGCACCAGGCCTTCGACGGTATTGAGCGGCACTGCATACTGCTCATCGCCGCACTGGACCATCAGCGCGCGGTTCACCGAGACGCTGAACGGCAGGCGAATCTGAAAGTGCACGCCCTGGCCCTTGATCGAGTCGATGGTCATGGTCCCGCCCAACTGCCGAACCTCCTCGTGGACCACGTCCATGCCGACGCCGCGCCCGGAAATCTGGGTGATGCGCTCGGCGGTGGAAAAGCCCGGCTGGAGGATGAATTGCAGCACATCGCGGTCGCTGATCAGCGTGTCTTCCTCGATCATCCCGCGCTTGATCGCCTTGCGCCGCACGGCCTCGAGCGGGACGCCAGCCCCGTCGTCATGGATATCGAAAACGATGTCGCCGCCTTCGTGGGACAGGTCCAGGGTGATCCGTCCCTGCTCCGGCTTGCCGGCGGCACGCCGTGCCTCGGTACTTTCCAGGCCATGGTCGACGGCGTTGCGCAGCATGTGCTCCAACGGCGCAACCATGCGTTCGAGGACATTGCGGTCGACCTCGGCCTCGGCGTTGCCGACGATGAACTCGACGTCCTTGTCCAGCTCCGCCGCGACCTGCCGTACCACCCGCTTCAGCCGGGGCACCATGCGCTCGAATGGCACCATGCGGGTACGCATCAGGCCTTCCTGCAACTCGGTGTTGACCCGTGCCTGCTGCAACAGCAGATTCTCGGCGTCCTGGTTGCGGCCGGCCAGGGTCTCCTTGAGATCCAGCAGGTCGGACGCCGACTCGAACAACGCCCGCGACAGTTGCTGCAGTTGCGAGTGGCGGTCCATCTCCAGCGGGTCGAACTCCTCGTAGCCCAGGCGCTCGGCTTCTACCTGCTGGCGGCTGAGAATCCGCCCCTGGGTCTCGGTGTCGAGCCGGCGCAGCTGGTCGCGCATTCGCTCGATGGTGGTTTCCATTTCGTTGAGTGCGACCTTGGCGTCATTCACCTGCTGCTCGATGCGTCCACGAAAGATCGAGGTCTCGCCCGCCAGGTTGACCAGGTCTTCGAGTACATCGGCGGAAACCTTGATCATGTCCTGGGGCGGGCGTTCGGCCTCCGGCTCGCTCTTGAGCGATGTCGGTGCCGGCGGTTCAGCGACTGCTGGCGGTTCGATCGGCGGCTGCCGGCCGAATGCCTGGATCTCGGCGATCAGCGCGTCGGCCGATGGCACCGGCTGCTCGGCCCGTACGGCATCGAGCATTTGCGCCAGGCGGTCATGACCGCCCTGCAACAGGTCGAACAGCGCCTCGCCAGGCTGCAGCAACATGGTCGACACGCCTTCATAGAGGAACTCCAGCTCGTGGGCCAGATCGCCGATCGGCGCAACCTCGACCATCCGTGCGCCACCCTTGAGGGTGTGCAGGTCGCGCAGCAGGTTTTCCACCTCCTGGCGGCTCGACGGTTCGGCACGCCAGCGCTGCAGCGCCGCGCCGGAACTTTCGATGATGTCGAAGCCTTCCTCGAGAAAGGCTTCAAGCAGTTCCGGATCACCAGCAGGCGCAGGCGGCTCCAGCGGTTCCGGTCCCTGAGGCTCGGCGCCCTGCTGGCGGAACGTTCGCAGGCTGTCGATCAAGAGCGCCGGATCGCTCAGCGGCCGCTGGTCCTGCAGTTGCTCCAGCATGATGGCCAACTGGTCGTGGCTCGTTTGCAGCAGTTGCGCCAATGGCGGCGAGTGGCTGAAGCGCCGGTCCAACAGACCTTCGTAAAGGTTCTCCAGCTCATGGGCCAAGTCGCCGACCGGGCCGATCTCGGCCATCCGTGCCCCACCCTTGAGGGTGTGCAGGTCCCGTTGCAGGGACAGCAGCGACGCCGCGTTGTCCGGCTCATCCAGCCAGCGCTGCAAGGCTTGCCCGGCGCTGTCGAGGATATCCGTCGCCTCCTCGAGGAAGATCGCCACGATCTCGTCGTCCAGGTCGACGCTTTCCTCGACCTGTGCCACTGCGGCAGTGGCCGCGCCCAGTTCACTGATGCTCAGGGCATGGCCGCCATCGGTCCTGATCAAGCCGGTGGCGGACGGGTCGAGCGCTTCGTCGAGCAGCTCGCGCAAGGCATGGACCCGGGCCGGCTGCGGGTTGATCGCCTGGCCGGCGGCCAGTTCGTCGAGCATGTTGATCAGCGCTTCGTGGGCCTGCTGCGCCTCATGGAAAAACCGTTCGCTGACCGCCAGGCTGCTTTCCTCGACGGCACCGTAGATATCCAGCAAGGCTTCGCACAACTCGTCCACCGGCTCCAGGTCGGCGAGATGCGCGCCCTGGCCGAGGGTGGTCAATTCGTCCAGCAGGTCGTTCAGTTCCTGGCGTTCGCCGGGGTGTTGCTGCCAGCGCTGCAGCAGGCTCTCGGCATCCAGCAGGATGTCCATGCCCTGGGCCAGGAAGCTGCTGATCAATTGCGGGTCACGGCGCGTGCGCTGGGCGCTGCCGGGCCCGCTCAGCAAGGCTTCGAGCCGCGCGGACAATAATGTCTCGGCGCGATGGATCAGTCGTGGTGCCCCCTCGATGCTGATCTGCGGATCGCTCGCCAGTTGCTTGAGCCCCTGGCGAAACAGGCCTTCGGCTTCGAACAGCAGCTCGACCTCGTCCAGGTCCAGCGCCAATTGATGGGCCTTGAACTCGCGCACCAGGTAATAGAGCGGCGCGGCCAATTCGGCCATCGGCAGGACACCGGCCATGTAGGCGCTACCCTTGAGGGTGTGCAGGGCGCGTTGCAGTTCGTCGCTGACCTGCAGCGGCAAGTGCTCGGCAGCCTGTTCGAGGAAATGGTTGAGGCTGTCGAGGTGGGACTCGGCCTCGTTGCGGAAGATCTCCAGCAACTGCCGGTCAAGCTCTTCCACGCCGTCGGCGGTCTCGTCGCCCTGCTCGCCACCGGCGCTGGCCAGGGCATGGGCGCGGGCGGCCAGTTGGTCGACATCGTCGCGCTGGCGCTGGGCATCGGCGGCGAACTCGTCGACCAGTTCCGGAAGCAGGTGCAGGACCTCATCGATCAGGGGAGGCACCTCGGCCCCGGGCTCCAGGCTGCGTTCCAACACCCGGTTGAGCAGGTTTTCCATGGCCCAGGCCAGTTCGGCCAGCACCAGCGCGCGGACCATCCGACCACTGCCCTTGAGGGTGTGAAAGGCCCGGCGCAGCTCGCCCAGGGCCGATTTGCCTTCCAGGTCGGCGAGCCAGCGCGGCAGGTAGTCACGCAGGGCGTCGAGGACTTCTGCGGCTTCCTCGAGGAACACTTCGCGCAGTTCGTCATCGACCGGCGCCTCGTCCGACGGTGGCGGCAGCAGGCTGCGGGGCACCTGCCGCGCCGGCGGGTTGAGTTCCGAGACCGGATTGGCCAGCACATCGGCCAGGGACTGCACCACGTGGGGATCATCCAGTTCCTGCAGGTCCCGCATGACCAGCGCTTCGGTAGGGCTCAGCATCTCTTCGAGCAGCGGCACCTCCAGCTCCACTGGCGTACAGCCCAGCGCATCGAGGCTTTGCTCGACCTTGTCCAATACCGCCTCCCCCAGGGCCTCGTGATCTTCCGCCAGGCGTTCGAGGTAGTACTCGATGCCGCTCAGTGCATCGGCGAGACGGTCGAGCTGCTGCCAGGACGGCGAGGCCGGCTCGTCGATCAGGTGTTCGCGGATGTAGTGGTTACAGGTCTCCAGCAGGCTCGCCGCACGCGCCAGGGGAATCATCGACAGGGCACCACGCACCTGCGTCAACAGGTCGGGCAGCGGTGCCAGGCGCTCGCGATCCCAGTCGGCGTCGATATAGTCGACGATCAGGTCCTTGGCCTGTTGCAGGCAGAGCAATGCTTCGCGGATCACGATCTGGTGGATCAGGGTCAGGTCGGTGGTCGGCAGCCGGCTGTCTTCACGGCCTTGCGGCTCGACCGTACCGACCATCCCGGCCAGCGTCGCCTCGACATAGAGCAAGGCGCCCGCCACATCCATCAGTACCGCGTCATTGGGTTCCCGCAGGCCCTGGACCAGGCCCTGAATCACCGCCAACTGGTCGATGATCACCTTGCGCGGCTGGCCGAAACCCAGCACCGCCAGGGTATCGGCGATCTGCCGCAGCGGTGCCAGCAGACTGGCCAGGTCGTCGGTGTGCTGGCGGTCGCTGCGCACGAACAGGTCCAGCCGCTCCTTGACCCGCACCAGTTCCTCGCAGAGCGCCGACACCACCGAACGCATGGCGTCGCGGTCGGGACCGGCCAGGCGCGCCCGCTCCTCGTCGACCACGCGGGCATCCGGCAAGGCCTCGTCCAGGTCGTAGCGGGCCTTGAGCACGAGCATCTGCGCGGTGGGCTGCTCCGCCTTGGCGATGTAGAACAGCAGGCTCTTGAGCAATTCTTCCGGCGCCGCCTGGTTGACGCCCTCGATTCCCTGTTCGAGCAGGCGCTTGAGTTCCTTGTCGGCATCCTTGAGCAGGCTGCGCAGCGCCGGGCTGTTGCTGATCGCACCGGCGAGCATGCCTTCGACCAATGCCGAGCCGACCTGCCAGAGTGGTGCCAGCGGCGCCCCCTGGCACAGGCTTTCGAGACGGCTGAAGACCTTGGCCATGTAGCCCAGGTTGGTGGCGTCATCCTGCTCGCGCAACAAGCCGACCAGGGCGGTCTGCAGCATCTGCCGCCACTTGCGCAGCAGCCCCGGCAACTCCGATGGCGTCAACTGCGCCAAGGCCTCGCCATCGAGCGGCGGCAATTCCAGCAGGGCCGGGCTGAACAGGCTGGTTTCCGAGAGCAGGCTTTCGCCACGGGCACTGCGCAGATCGTTGAGCAGCGGCAGCACCACCAGCGGCAGGTCGCGCCGGGCGCTGTGCACGCGGTCCAGGTACAGCGGCAACTGGGTGAATGCCTGGTGCAGCAGGCTGACGGCTTCGCCCGGCTCGCTGACCCGGCCCTGCTGCATGGCCAGCACCAACTGTTCCATTTCCTCGGCCAACAGCGCCGCGCCGTAGAACTCGACCATCTGCAGGCTGCCATGCACCTGGTGAATGCAGGCCAGGCATTCGGCAATGTCCTGGCCGGCGTGCTCCGGCTCGTCGAGGCCGTCGAGGGCCTGGCGGGCCTGCTTCAGGGTGTCGGCGATCTCGCCCTTGACCCACTCCAGGGCCACGTAGTCATGCTGCTGGTCGCTCATGCTCGCACTACCGGGTTTCCCGCGCGTCTTGCGCCTGGGGCAAGGTGAAGCCGGAGACCGAACGCCGCAGTTGGCTGGCCATTTTCGCCAGGTTGCCAATGCTTTCGGCGGTAGCGGTCGAACCGGATGAAGTCTGGGTGGTGATCTGCTGGATCACGTTCATGGTCAGCGAGATCTGCCCGGCCGACGAGGTTTGCTGCTGGGCGGCATTGAAGATGCTCTGGATCAGTGCCGCCAGGGTTTTCGACACGCCCTCGATTTCCTCCAGGGCCACCCCGGCGTCCTGGGCCAGGCGCGCACCGCGCACCACTTCGGTGGTGGTCTGTTCCATGGAGATCACCGCTTCGTTGGTGTCGGTCTGGATCGCCCGCACCAGCGTCTCGATCTGTCGGGTCGCGGCGGACGAGCGTTCCGCCAGGCGTTGGACCTCATCGGCGACCACCGCGAAACCGCGCCCGGCGTCACCGGCCATGGAAGCCTGGATCGCCGCGTTGAGGGCGAGGATGTTGGTCTGTTCGGCAATGTCGTCGATCAGGCTGACGATATCGCCGATCTCCTGGGAAGACTCACCAAGACGTTTGATCCGCTTGGCGGTGTCCTGGATCTGCTCGCGGATGTTGTCCATGCCATGGATGGTGTTGTGCACCACCTCGTTGCCCTTGTTGGCGATATCCACCGAACGCTCGGCCACCGCCGAGGATTCGGCGGCATTGGCCGACACCTGGTCGATGGACTGGGCCATGTCGCTGATCGCCGCCGACGCCTCGCTGATCTGCTGGGCCTGATGCTCCGAGGCCTCGGCCAGTTGCATCGCGGTGGCCTGGGTTTCCTGGACCGCGGCGGCGACCTTGCCGGCCGTGAGGTTGATGGTCGCGACCAGGTCGCGCAACTGGTCCACCGAATAGTTGATCGAGTCGGCAATGGTACCGGTGAAATCCTCTGTCACCGAGGCGGTCACGGTCAGGTCGCCGTCGGCCAGGTCCTCGATTTCATCCAGCAGGCGCATGATCGCATGCTGGTTGCGCTCGTTCTTTTGCGCGGTCTCGTGCAACTGGCGGTTGGTCTCGCGAACCATCACCAGGCCGATCAGGATGATCGAGGCCAGCGCCAGCAGACCGAGGACATAACCACCGATAGTGTCGAGGGAGCGCCCGCCGGCCAGGTTCTCGAAACCGTTGGCCAGGTGCGAGGCTTCGTCCAGCAGGGTCTGCGACAGGCTGAAGATGCTGCTGGCGGACTCGCGGACCTGGAACAGTTCCGGCGAGGTTTCGAGGATCTCGTCGACGGAGCCGGAGACGAATTCGAAGAGTTCGGCAATTTCGCCGAGACGGGCCCGGGCGTCCTTGTCCTCGACCTGGGAAATCTTCAGCGCGGCATTGCCCTGCAGCATGCCATTGAGTACCTGGCCGAAACGCGCGGCGTCGCGACCGAAGGCATCGGCGGCCTGGGACGAGGTTTCGTCGCCTGCCAGCACAGTGTTCACCGCGCCGAGAATGCGCTCGGCGAGCAATGACTGGCGCTGGGCCATGACCACCTGGGCCGCCGGCGCACCCCGCTGCAGGAGAATCTCCACGACCTTCTCGTATTCCACCTGCAATTGCGGCACCGTTTCAGCCAGGGTCGCCGCCACCTGGTGCAGGGACAGTACGGTCTGTTCGCTGGCGAGGATCGCGTCGGTATTTTTCAGCAGGTTTTCCCAGTCCAGCTGCACCGCATGCATTTCGTTATGCACCGCCAGCGGCGCGGCGGGCAAGCCGGTGGAGGGGTCGCCTTTCTTCAGGTAGCCCCAGCGTTGGGCGAAATCGTTGCGCGCGTCACTGAGCAGCTTGAATGCCGCGGCCTTGCCGGAAGCGGCTTCGGTGGCGTTCTTGGCGATACGCTGGGACAGCACGCGCAACTCGCCAGCGTGGCTGATGTACTGCTTGTCGTAGGTGGACTGGGTGTTGAGGTACGCGAAGTTGGCGAACAACAACATGATGAACACGATCAGCGCGATGAACAGCACGATGATCTGCGAACGACTGCGCGAGGCCTGTTCGGGGTTACCGGTTTTGCCTTTGATCATCTCAGGCCCCTGCCTGTACTACTGTGGAAGCAGGCCCTGCACGAGCCGGACACATTATTGAACCGCGACATCAAGAAACCCCGGTGCCTGCGCCAGGCTGAACGGGCTGAACACCCACCAGTCGCGCCCGCGCCTGAAACAGCCCTGCACAAAGGGCGCGACCACCCGCTCCGGGCGCTCGACCGAATACATCTGCCGGCTGCCCTGGGGAAAATGCTGCATGCCCGCCACTTCGTCCACCAGCAGGCCGACGAAGACATCCTTGTACTCCAGCACCAGCACCCGCCGCTGCTTGCGCACTGCCGACAACTCATGACCGAAGAAACCGCACAGGTCCATGATCGGCAGCAGCCGCCCGCGCAGGTTGGCCACCCCCTTGACCCAGGCCTTCACCCCCGGCAACAGGGTGTAGCGCGGCTCATGCAGCACCTCGGCCACTTCGCCCATGGGCGCCACGTACCACTGCTCGCCAAGCCGGAAACCGATGCCGCTCCAGGTATCCTGGCGGGTTTCCTGGGACGGCAGGTCCGCCGCCAGCGCACGGCAGCGCTGGTCGATCTCCAGCAACAGCTGGAAGGCGGTCGGCGAATCGGCCATGGGCGCCGGCCGTCAGCCAGCCAGGACGTTGTTCAGGGTCTTGAGCAGGGTTTCCTCGTCGACCGGCTTGGTCAGGTAGTCCCTTGCGCCCTGGCGCGTGCCCCAGACCTTGTCGGTCTCCTGGTCCTTGGTGGTGATGATGATCACCGGGATCGCCGCGGTTTGCGGGTCCTTGGTCAGTTGCCGGGTCGCCTGGAAGCCGTTGAGGCCGGGCATGACGATATCCATCAGCACCGCATCGGGCTTCTCCTGGCGCGCCAGGGCCACGCCATCGGCACCGTTCTCGGCCTTGAGGACTTCATGACCGTGCTTTTCCAGCATGCCGGTCAGTTTGTACATTTCAGTCGGCGAATCATCGACGATCAGGATGCGTGCCATGGTGTTCCCCATTTCTTATAAAGCAGGCAGCCCGGCGGCCGCCCGTCAAAGTACTTGTTCTGTTGCCGTGAACCCCGGGACATGCGCCCTGATCGCCTCCAGCAACTCGTCCTTGCTGAACGGCTTGGTCAAAAACTGATCAGAGCCGACGATACGCCCCTTGGCCTTGTCGAACAGGCTGTCCTTGGAGGACAGCATGATCACCGGCGTCGACTTGAACGCACTGTTGTTCTTGATCAGGGCGCAGGTCTGGTAGCCATCCAGGCGCGGCATCATGATGTCGACGAAGATGATGCCCGGGTGGTGATCGGCTATCTTGGCCAGCGCTTCGAAACCGTCGACGGCCGTAATGACTTCGCAGCCGACATGCTTGAGCAGCGTTTCGGCGGTACGGCGAATCGTCTTGGAGTCATCGATGACCATGACTTTCAAGGCTGTGGAATGCTGTTCCATATCTGCTCTACCATCGCCACAGCGACGCGTTTTCCAGGGATGCCCGGTTTCCGGGCGCGAAACCCTTGATGCGCAAGGATTTCGTACAGGCTGCGAACCTTTTTAGCACAGTCTCCCTACGCAATCCATGCGCGGCTCCTGCCCGAGCTTTTCCTTGACCGCAAACATCCGCAGCGCCACTCTGACGCCACTTTTCAAGTCATCACGGCCTTCACGGCCTACAGAGGATATAGCCCATGAGCGTTCGTCTCGGCATTGTCATGGACCCCATTGCGAGCATTTCCTACAAGAAGGACAGCTCGCTGGCCATGCTGCTGGCCGCCCAGGAGCGCGGTTGGACCCTGTTCTACATGGAACAGCAGGACCTTTACCAGGACGCCGGCGTGGCCCGGGCACGGATGAAACCGCTGAAAGTGTTCGCCAATCCCGAGCACTGGTTCGAACTGGAGGCGGAAACCGACACGGCCCTGAGCGACCTGGACGTGATCCTGATGCGCAAGGACCCGCCGTTCGACATGGAGTTCGTCTACTCCACCTACCTGCTGGAGCAAGCTGAACGGGCCGGCGTACTGGTGGTGAACAAGCCCCAGAGCCTGCGCGACTGCAACGAAAAACTGTTCGCCACCCAATTCCCGCAATGCACGCCACCGACCGTGGTCAGTCGCCGCGCCGACGTATTGCGTGAATTCGCTGCCAAGCACGGCGATGTGATCCTCAAGCCGCTGGACGGCATGGGCGGCACGTCGATCTTCCGTCACCGGGTCGGTGACCCGAACCTGTCGGTGATCCTCGAGACGCTGACCGCCCTGGGCAACCAGCAGATCATGGCCCAGGCCTACCTGCCGGCGATCAAGGACGGCGACAAGCGCATCCTGATGGTCGACGGCGAGCCGGTCCCTTATTGCCTGGCACGCATCCCGGCCAGCGGTGAAACCCGTGGCAACCTGGCCGCCGGTGGCCGTGGCGAAGCCCGACCGCTGACGGAACGCGACCGCTGGATCGCCGCCCAGGTTGGACCGACCTTGCGGGAAAAGGGCCTGTTGTTTGTGGGTCTTGATGTGATCGGCGAGCACCTGACGGAAATCAACGTCACCAGCCCGACCTGCATCCGCGAGATCGACAACGCCTTCGGCACCCACATCGGCGGCCTGCTGATGGATGCCATCGAGCAGAAGCTCAAGAGCCGTTGATGTAGAACAGCCGAGATGAAACCAACATTGCGCTATGATGCATCGCCTCTGAAACGCGTGATGTTGGTTTTCTGGTCATGACTCTCCCCGCCGATCTGCCTCCCGAACTCTACCGCACCGGCGTGCGCCCGGCCGATCGGCTCGGCTTTACCCTGTTTCTCGCCGCGCTGATCCACCTGGCCCTGCTGCTCGGGGTGGGGTTCAGTTTCGTCGAGCCCAAGCAGGTCAGCAGGACCCTGGAAATCACCCTGGCCACCTTCAAGAGCGAGACCAGGCCGGCCAAGGCCGATTTCCTCGCCCAGGAAAACCAGCAAGGCAGCGGCACCCTGGATAAAAAGGCGATCCCGACCACCACCGAGGTCGCGCCGTTCCAGGACAACAGCGTCAACAAGGTCGCCACGCCACCGCCGGCCAAGCCACAAGTCACCGAAGCGACGCCCAAGGCGGCAGTCGCCACCGTCGCGCCAAAACCGAAGAAAACCGTTACCCGCCACGAAGAGCCCAAGCCGCAAGAGCTGCCCAGGGCCGAAACCCCGACCTTCGACAGCTCGCAGTTGTCCAGCGACATCGCCAGCCTGGAGGCGGAACTGGCCAAGGAACGCCAGCTGTATGCCAAGAGGCCGCGCATCCACCGCCTGAGCGCGGCCTCGACCATGCGCGACAAGGGCGCCTGGTACAAGGACGAGTGGCGCAAGAAGGTCGAACGCATCGGCAACCTCAACTACCCCGACGAAGCCCGCCGCCAGCAGATCTACGGCAGCCTGCGGCTGATGGTGTCGATCAACCGCGACGGTTCGCTGTACGAGGTGCTGGTGCTCGAATCGTCCGGCCAGCCGCTGCTGGACCAGGCCGCGCAACGCATCGTTCGGCTGGCGGCGCCGTTCGCGCCCTTCACTGGCGACCTGTCGGACATCGATCGCCTGGAGATCATCCGCACCTGGCGTTTCGCCCGGGGTGACCGCCTGTCCAGCAATTGAGCGCCATCCGGCTTGTCAGTTCGCCCGCCCACCGCCACACTAGGGTTCATGAAAAACCTCACCCCGACGTACCTCAAGCATCACTTCCTGATCGCCATGCCGCATATGGCCGACCCGAACTTTGCGCAGACGCTGACCTACATCGTCGAGCACAGCGCAAACGGTGCCATGGGACTGGTCATCAACCGCCCGCAATCGCTGAACCTGGCCGATATCCTCGAACAACTGCGCCCTGATATCGATCCACCAGGGCTGTGCCAGCATATTCCGATCTATTCCGGCGGCCCGGTGCAGACCGATCGCGGTTTCGTCCTGCACCCCATCGGCAAGACTTACCAGGCTACCGTCGAACTCGAAGGCCTGGCGCTGTCGACCTCCCAGGACGTGCTGTTCGCCATCGCCGATGGCGTCGGCCCCGAGCGCAGCCTGATCACCCTCGGCTACGCCGGCTGGGAAGCCGGGCAACTGGAAGCCGAACTGGCCGACAACGCCTGGCTGACCTGCCCGTTCTCCCCGGAAATCCTGTTCAACACCGAGAGCGAAGACCGCCTGGCCGCCGCGGCCGCGCGCCTGGGCGTGAACCTCAGCCTGCTCACCAGCCAGGCGGGCCACGCCTGATGGCCAACATTCGTCTGCTGCTGGGGTTCGACTACGGCACCCGGCAGATCGGCGTTGCCGTCGGCCAGATGGTCACCGGCCAGGCCCGCGAGCTGTGCACGCTCAAGGCACAGAATGGCGTGCCCGACTGGAACCAGGTCGAAGCCCTGATCAAGGAGTGGAAACCCGACGCGGTGGTGGTCGGCCTGCCCCTGAACATGGACGGCACCCCCAGCGAGATGTGCGCCCGCGCGGAGAAATTCGCCCGCCGGCTGAATGGCCGCTACAACGTGCCGTTCTTTACCCAGGACGAACGCCTGACCACTTTCGAGGCCAAGGGCGAACGCATGGCCAAGGGTGGGCAGAAAGGCAGCTACCGCGATAATCCGGTGGATGCCATCGCCGCCAAGCTGCTGCTGCAAAGCTGGATCGAAGAAAACCCCGTATCCCCCGAATCCTGACGGCGCCGCGCGTCGTACCGTCTCAGCCCCCGCCGCGCCTGCCGGCCGAGGGCCCCTGAAGGAGCCACCATGAGCCTGCCCAATCCCGCCGAACTGATCGACCAGATGGCCACCCGCCTCAAGGCCAATCTGCAGCAGCGAGCCATCGACACGCCACGCTACATCGGCATCCGCACCGGTGGTGTGTGGGTCGCCCAGGCACTGCTCAAGGCCCTGGACAGCGACGCGCCGCTGGGTACCCTGGACGTTTCCTTCTACCGCGACGACTTCAGCCAGAACGGCCTGCACCCACAGGTGCGCCCTTCGGAGCTGCCGTTCGAGATCGAAGGCCAGCACCTGGTGCTGATCGACGACGTACTGATGAGCGGCCGGACCATCCGCGCGGCCCTCAACGAGCTGTTCGACTACGGCCGGCCGGCCAGCGTGACCCTGGTCTGCCTGCTGGACCTGGATGCCGCCGAGTTGCCGATCCGCCCGAATGTGGTGGGCGCAACCCTGTCCCTGGCCCCCACGGAACGGGTAAAATTGTCCGGACCCGCACCGCTCCAGCTTGAACTTCAAGACCTGGCCCTTCAAGCACCTTAAAAAGAGTCCCCTGCGATGACGCCTCCAGACGCCAAGCGCCCCCTGCAGCTCAATGATCAGGGCCAGCTGCGCCATTTTCTGTCGCTCGACGGCCTGCCCCGCGAGCTGCTGACCGAAATCCTCGACACCGCCGACTCGTTCCTCGAAGTCGGCGCCCGGGCGGTGAAGAAAGTCCCGCTGCTGCGCGGCAAGACCGTGTGCAACGTGTTCTTCGAGAACTCCACCCGGACCCGCACCACCTTTGAACTGGCGGCCCAGCGGCTGTCGGCCGACGTGATCTCGCTGAACGTGTCGACTTCGTCGGCGAGCAAGGGCGAAACCCTGCTCGACACCCTGCGCAACCTGGAAGCCATGGCCGCCGACATGTTCGTCGTCCGCCACGGCGACTCCGGTGCCGCACACTTCATCGCCGAGCATGTCTGCCCGCAGGTGGCGATCATCAACGGCGGCGACGGTCGCCATGCCCACCCGACCCAGGGCATGCTCGACATGCTGACCATCCGTCGACACAAGGGCGGCTTCGAAAACCTTTCGGTGGCGATCGTCGGCGACATCCTGCACTCGCGGGTCGCCCGTTCGAACATGCTGGCGCTGAAAACCCTCGGCTGCCCGGATATCCGCGTGATCGCACCGAAGACCCTGCTGCCGATCGGTATCGAGCAGTACGGGGTGAAGGTCTACACCGACATGGCCGAAGGCCTGAAGGATGTCGACGTGGTGATCATGCTGCGCCTGCAGCGCGAGCGCATGACCGGTGGCCTGCTGCCCAGCGAGGGCGAGTTCTACCGCCTGTTCGGCCTGACCACCACGCGCCTGGCCGGCGCCAAGCCGGATGCCATCGTCATGCACCCGGGCCCGATCAACCGCGGCGTGGAGATCGAATCGGCGGTGGCCGACGGCCCGCGCTCGGTCATCCTCAACCAGGTTACCTACGGCATCGCCGTACGCATGGCCGTGCTGTCCATGGCCATGAGCGGGCAGACTGCCCAGCGCCAATTCGAGCAGGAGAACGCCCAGTGAAGCTCAGCATTATTGGCGCCCGCGTCATCGACCCGAGCAGCGGCCTGGACCAGGTCAGCGACCTGCACCTGGAAGCCGGCAAGATCGTCGCCATCGGCGCCGCCCCGGCAGGCTTCGGCCCGGCCGCGACCATTGATGCCAAGGGTCTGGTCGCCGCACCAGGGCTGGTCGACCTGAACGTCGCCCTGCGTGAGCCGGGCTACAGCCGCAAGGGCAGCATCGCCAGCGAAACCCGCGCCGCCGCAGCGGGCGGTGTCACCAGCCTGTGCTGTCCGCCCCGGACCAAGCCGGTACTGGACACTTCGGCGGTCGCCGAGCTGATCCTCGACCGCGCCCGTGAGGCCGGCAATACCAAGGTGTTCCCGATCGGCGCCCTGAGCAAGGGTCTGGAAGGCGAGCAACTGGCGGAGCTGGTGGCCCTGCGCGATGCCGGCTGCGTGGCGTTCGGCAACGGCCTGGACAGTTTCCGCAACACCCGCACCCTGTGCCGGGCGCTGGAATATGCGGCCACCTTCGACCTGACAGTGGTGTTCCACTCCCAGGACCACGACCTGGCCGAAGGCGGCCTGGCCCACGAAGGCGCGACCGCCAGTTTCCTCGGCCTGCCGGGGATTCCGGAAACGGCGGAAACCGTGGCCCTGGCCCGCGACCTGCTGCTGGTCGAGCAGACCGGCGTACGCGCGCACTTCAGCCAACTGACCAGCGCCCGCGGCGTGGCCCTGATCGCCCAGGCCCAAGCCAAGGGCCTGCGGGTCACCGCCGACGTCGCGCTGTACCAGTTGATCCTGACCGACGAAGCGCTGATCGACTTCTCCAGCCTGTACCACGTGCAACCGCCGCTGCGCACCCGCGCCGATCGCGACGGCCTGCGCGAGGCGGTGAAGTCCGGGGTGGTCAGCGCCATCTCCAGCCATCACCAGCCCCACGAGCGTGACGCCAAGCTGGCACCGTTCGGCGCGACCGAACCGGGTATCAGCAGCGTTGAACTGCTGCTGCCGCTGGCATTGACCCTGGTTGAAGACGGCCTGCTCGACCTGCC
The DNA here is from genome assembly GCF_059730225.1 of Pseudomonas sp. UTLPPB19802. Lineage (NCBI taxonomy): Bacteria > Pseudomonadati > Pseudomonadota > Gammaproteobacteria > Pseudomonadales > Pseudomonadaceae > Pseudomonas > Pseudomonas sp. UTLPPB19802. The sequence goes on along the minus strand of NZ_AP048545.1, from coordinate 1,235,086 downwards.
AACCCTGCTCGCCCGCCTGGGCGCCGGCCCGGCCGACGCCCTGCGCCTGCCAGCGGGCAAGCTGGCGGTGGGTGGCGCGGCGGATCTGGTGCTGTTCGATCCGGGCACCTCCACCGTCGCTGGCGAACAGTGGCTGTCGCGCGGCGAAAACTGCCCGTTCATCGGCCATGCGTTGCCGGGGACGGTGCGCTACACGCTGATGGACGGGCGGATTACCCACCAGGCGTAAACCGCGGCGCGCCCATAATGCTGTGCTGAACGGGCTTGTGTGGCGAGCGGGCTTGCCCGCGCTGGGGGGGCAAAGCCCCCCCCTAAACCAGACAATACCAATCCTGCAGGCAAACCGGGTAAGCAGGTTTTACGGCCGCCCTGCAGCCGAACGCGGCGGTGCGGCGTCCCGACAAGCCCGCTCGCCACAGGGTAGTCTGCCACCCCACAATCAACCCCGCCCGCTGTTCCTCAGCGAAACCTGGTCATTCAGCGTCCAGAAGTCATACAGCACCCCCAGCCCCAGCAGCCCGCCAGTCACCAGATAGAGCAAGCCAGTGATCCACTTGCCCTGATACATCCGGTGCACACCGAATATGCCGAGGAAGGTCAGCAATAGCCACGCGACGGTGTAGTCCAACGGACCGGGGGTAAATCGCAAGTCAGCTTCGCGATCCATGCCCGGGATCAGGAATACGTCAATCAGCCAGCCGATCCCCAGCAAGCCCAAGGTAAAAAACCAGATCGTTCCGGTCACCGGCTTGCCGTAATAGAAGCGGTGGGAACCGGTGAAGCCGAAGATCCACAGCAAGTACCCGAGGAAGATGTTGTGGGTGTTGGCGGGTGTACCATCCTGCCGATAGGTGTTCATAAATGCCCTCTCCGCGCCCGATAGATAAATTTTTCGTCTTTTTTTGTGACTTTTTTACTGTCTCAAAACATGTAACAGAGTCTTGCCATAAATCGCTGAAAGCCTTGTGGCACCTGAGCTGCGCGTGACCCATGGGTCTCTTTTCGCCGCCGCAGGGCCCCTCCGCCCCCTGTATGGATTCGACAAACGGCCTCGGAAAGACCCGAAAGCTGTTATAAAGTTGCGCGCTAACCAATATGAGCCTTGCCTAATGCGACCATTTTTCAAGACTTGGCTGACCATTTGTCTTTTGATGCCACTGGCCGCCCACGCCACCAATCGTGAGCAACGTCTTCCCAATGTCGACGGTCACACTGCAAAGTCACCTGCAGCTGTCGCCAAACTTTCCGAGATCAGCGTTCCGAGCAGCAAACGTCCTGGCAAGCACACCAGCCACGGCAAAGTGAAACAGGCCGAACTCACCGCCAGCGTTGCCGGTGCCCCGAACAGCAAGCAGAGCAGCGCCGCCCTGAGCCGCGCGGTGAATGTGCTGGGCACCCCCTATCGCTGGGGCGGCAGCAGCCCGAGCAAGGGTTTCGACTGCAGCGGGCTGGTGAAGTACGCCTATAGCGGTGTCGCCGCCAGCGACCTGCCACGCACTTCCAACGCCATGGCTTCCGGCCACGGCCAGAAGGTCGATCGCAAGGACCTGAAGCCGGGTGACCTGGTGTTCTTCAACATCAAGAGCCGCAAGGTCAACCACGTCGCCATCTACCTGGGCAACGATCGCTTCATCCACGCCCCGCGTCGTGGCAAGGCCGTGACCATCGACACGCTGAAGAAGCCCTACTGGGCCAGCCACTACGCGGTCGCCAAGCGGGTGATTGCGAAAGAGCAGACCGGCCACATGCGGGTCGTCCAGCGCTAACGCGCCTTGCCCGACCTGCCGTGCCGAGCGGCTTTTTGTGGCAAACGGGCTTTTGTGGCGAGCGGGCTAGCCCGCGCTCGGCTGCAAGGCAGCCGCAAACCCGGCTGACCCGATCTACCCGGCAAATCAGTGTTGCCTGGCTTTTTTTGGGGGGGCTTTGCCCCCAACGCGGGCAAGCCCGCTCGCCACAAGCATTGCGCCTGCTGTCGCATCACCGCGGGTTGAGACTCAGGTCCACCGCCTCGCCTCCCGCGCCCTTCTCCAGCTTGATCATCAGCCGCAGGTCATTGGCCGAATCCGCGTGCGCCAAGGCATCGCGATAACTGATCACGCCTTCCTGATACAACGCATACAAGGCCTGGTCGAGGGTCTGCATGCCCTGCTCGGTTGAACGTTTCATCAACGGCTTGAGCCCCTTGATCTCGCCCTTGCGGATCAGGTCGGCCATCAAGGGCGTATTCAACAACACCTCCACCACCGCCCGGCGGCTGGCGCCGTCCTGCGTCGGAATCAGTTGCTGGGCGACGATCGCCCGCAGGTTGAGCGACAGGTCCATCCAGATCTGCGGGTGACGGTCCACGGGGAAGAAGTTGATGATCCGCTCCAACGCCTGGTCGGCATTCGGCGCATGCAGGGTGGCCAGGCACAGGTGACCGGTTTCGGCGAAGGCCAGGGCATGGTTCATGGTTTCGCGGCTGCGCACTTCGCCGATCATGATCAGGTCCGGGGCCTGGCGCAGGGTGTTCTTCAGCGCCACCTCGTAGGAATCGGTGTCGATCCCCACTTCCCGCTGGGTGATGATGCAGTTCTGGTGTTCGTGGATGAACTCGATCGGGTCCTCGATCGTCACGATATGCCCGCTGCCCTGCTGGTTGCGGTGGCCGATCATCGCCGCCAGCGAGGTCGACTTGCCGGCCCCGGTGGCACCGACGAACATCACCAGGCCCCGCTTGAGCAGCGACAGTTGCTCGATGATCGGCGGCAGCTTGAGGTCGGCCAGTTGCGGAATCCGTGTCTCGATACGCCGCAACACCATGCCCGGCTGACTGCGCTGGTAGAAGGCGCTGACCCGGAAACGGCCAATGCCCTTGGGCTGGATGGCGAAATTGCACTCGTGCAGGTGGCTGAAGTCCAGCCGCTGGCGCTCGTTCATCAGGCCGTAGACCGCATCCTGGGTCTGTTCCACGGTCAGCGCGTTGCGAGTGACCGGTACTATCTGGCCGTTGACCTTCAACGAAGGTGGCAGGCCAGGGGTGATAAACAAGTCGGAGCCGCCCCTTTCCACCATCAGGCGCAGCAGTTTCTCGAACTCCATGAGTGTCTCCGCGTCAGCTCAGGCATAACCTGTATGACAGCGTAGAAGACTCAATGACCTGCACGGTTGATTCGAATATTCAAACTCGAGTTCCAGGCAAGGGCCAAGGCGAGGAGTGGCAAGGTATTCCGGCGAATGCCTTGGGCCAAGGTTGAGTATGCGAATCAGCCACACAGGTCACTAAAAGTTGTCGGGAATTTTCGCCTTTTCCCGGGCACTGTCGCGGGCAATGAGGCCCTTGCTCAGCAGATCCTTGAGGCACATGTCCAGGGTCTGCATGCCCAGCGAGCCGCCAGTCTGGATCGACGAGTACATCTGCGCCACCTTGTCCTCGCGGATCAGGTTGCGGATCGCCGGGGTGCCCAGCATGATTTCATGGGCCGCCACCCGTCCGCCGCCGATCTTCTTCAACAGGCTCTGGGAAATCACCGCCTGCAACGACTCGGAAAGCATCGAGCGGACCATGGACTTCTCTTCCGCGGGGAACACGTCGACCACCCGGTCGATGGTCTTCGCCGCCGAGGTGGTGTGCAGGGTGCCAAACACCAGATGCCCGGTTTCCGCAGCGGTCAGCGCCAGGCGGATGGTTTCCAGGTCACGCATCTCGCCCACCAGGATCACGTCCGGGTCTTCCCGCAGGGCCGAACGCAGCGCCGCCGAGAAGCTCTGGGTATCGCGGTGCACTTCACGCTGGTTGACCAGGCATTTCTTCGACTCGTGGACGAATTCGATCGGGTCCTCGATGGTGAGGATATGGTGGTGCCTGTTGTTGTTCAGGTGGTCGATCATCGCCGCCAGGGTGGTCGACTTGCCCGAGCCGGTCGGCCCGGTCACCAGCACCAGGCCACGGGGCACCTCGGTGATCTTGCGGAACACCTCGCCCATGCCCAGGTCGTCCATGGTCAGGACCTTCGACGGGATGGTTCGAAATACCGCACCGGCACCGCGGTTCTGGTTGAACGCGTTGACCCGGAAGCGCGCCACTCCCGGCACCTCGAAGGAGAAGTCGGTTTCCAGGAACTCCTCGTAGTCCTTGCGCTGGCGGTCATTCATGATGTCATAGATCAGGTCATGGACCTGCTTGTGGTCCAGCGCCGGCAGGTTGATCCGGCGCACATCGCCATCGACCCGGATCATCGGCGGCAATCCGGCCGAGAGGTGCAAGTCCGACGCGCCCTGTTTGGCGCTAAAGGCCAGCAGCTCGGTGATATCCATGAGGCTCCCCAATACAGGTAGAATGCCGCAGACTTTTCAACTGCGGGCGAGATTGATGACCACGATAGCAGACAACATTGCCTCCGTTGCAGCTCGTATCCGCGCCGCCGCCCAGGCTGCAGGCCGCAATGCCGCCGACGTCCAGCTGCTCGCCGTGAGCAAGACCAAGCCCGCCGAGGCCATTCGCGAAGCCCACGCCGCAGGTCTCGCGGATTTTGGCGAGAACTACCTGCAGGAAGCCCTCGGCAAGCAGGCAGAATTGACCGACCTGCCCTTGTGTTGGCACTTTATCGGCCCCATTCAATCGAACAAGACTCGAGCCATTGCCGAGCATTTCGACTGGGTGCATTCCGTGGATCGCCTGAAAATCGCACAACGCCTGTCCGAACAACGCCCGGCCGACCTGCCGCCGCTGAACATCTGCATCCAGGTCAACGTCAGCGGCGAGGACAGCAAGTCCGGCTGCACCCCGGCCGACCTGCCGGCCCTGGCCGCAGCCATCGGCGCCCTGCCGAACCTGGCGCTGCGCGGGCTGATGGCAATTCCCGAACCAACCGAAGAGCGTGCCGCACAAGACGCCGCGTTCGCCACCGTGCGAACCTTGCAGAACAGCCTCGACCTGCCGCTCGACACACTTTCCATGGGCATGAGCCACGACCTCGAGTCGGCCATTGCCCAAGGCGCCACCTGGGTGCGGATCGGTACCGCCCTGTTTGGTGCCCGCGACTATGGCCAGGCCTGAAAGGGCCCCACACTCTCGTTCTAAGGATCCATCATGAGCAAGAATCGAATCACCTTCATCGGCGCCGGCAACATGGCAGCCAGCCTGATCGGCGGTTTGCGCGCCGAGGGTCTGGATGCCGCGTTGATTCGCGCCAGCGATCCGGGCGCCGAGACCCGTGCCCGGGTTGCCGCCGAACACGGCATCGAAGTGTTCGCCGACAACGCCGAAGCCATCCAGGGCGCCGACGTGGTGGTGCTGGCGGTCAAGCCACAGGCCATGAAAGCCGTGTGCGAGGCGCTGCGCCCCAGCCTCAAGGCCAACCAACTGGTGGTGTCCATCGCTGCCGGTATCACCTGCGCCAGCCTGAACAACTGGCTCGGCGAGCAGCCGGTGGTGCGTTGCATGCCCAACACCCCTTCGCTGCTGCGCAAGGGTGTCAGCGGCCTGTACGCCACCCCCCGGGTTTGCGCCGAACAGCGCCAGCAGGCACAGACCCTGCTGGCGGCCGTCGGCTCGGCCCTGTGGCTGGATGAGGAGCAGCAACTGGACGCGGTCACCGCGGTATCCGGCAGCGGCCCGGCGTACTTCTTCCTGCTGATCGAAGCCATGACCGCCGCCGGCGAGAAGCTCGGCCTGCCGCGCGATGTCGCCATCCAGCTGAGCCAGCAGACCGCCCTGGGCGCCGCGCACATGGCGGTTGCCAGCGACGTGGATGCCGCCGAGCTGCGCCGTCGGGTAACCTCTCCGGCCGGCACCACGGAAGCGGCGATCAAGACGTTCCAGGCCGGAGGCTTCGAAGCCCTGGTAGAAAAGGCGCTCGGCGCCGCCGCCCAGCGCTCGGCCGAAATGGCCGAGCAACTCGGTCAGTAATTCGCGAGGAAATACTTGATGTTTGCACTCAATAGCGCTGCCATCTTCGTCATCCAGACCCTGGGCAGCCTGTATCTGCTGGTGGTTCTGTTGCGCTTCATCCTGCAACTGGTGCGGGCCAACTTCTACAACCCGCTGTGCCAGTTCACCGTCAAGGCCACCCAGCCGCTGCTCAAGCCGATGCGCCGGGTGATCCCGAGCCTGTTCGGCCTGGACATGTCCTCGCTGGTGCTGGCGATCATCGTGCAGATGCTGCTGATGGCGGTGATCCTGCTGCTCAGCTACGGCGTGACCGGCAACATCGGCTACCTGCTGATCTGGGCGATCATCGGCGTCACCTCGCTGTTCCTCAAGGTGTTCTTCTTCGCCATGATCATCAGCGTGATCCTGTCCTGGGTCGCGCCGAACAGCCACAGCCCGGCGGCCGAACTGGTGTACCAGATCAGCGAGCCAGTGCTGGCACCGTTCCGCAAGATCGTGCCGAACCTCGGCGGGCTGGATATCTCGCCGATCCTGGCGTTCCTGGTGATCCAACTGCTGCAGAGCTACGTGATCCCGCCATTGGCAGTGATGAGCGGCATGCCTGAAGTACTGTTCCGGCTGATCTGATGCGGTAAGTGTGGCGAGCGGGCTTGCCCGCGCTGGGTCGCGAAGCGATCCTAAAATCGGCGAATCATTCTGCCAGGTAGACCGAGACTACTGGTTTACGACTGCTTCGCAGCCGAACGCGGGCAAGCCCGCTCGCCACAGGACCGCTACCACTTCTCAAATGGACTCGCCACGCAGGCCGCCGCTTGCCGCTGATCCCCCCGCTCATTAGACTTACGCCTCATTCAAGCGTGAGCAGGGTCGATGTCCAGTGTCTTTCCCCACGATTCCGTCGGGCTGGTCGTGCCGCAAACAGCACATTTCAGCGAGCCCCTGGCCCTGGCCTGTGGTCGCTCCCTGCCGGCCTACGATCTGATCTACGAAACCTACGGCACCCTCAACGCCACGGCGAGCAACGCGGTGCTGATCTGTCACGCCCTGTCCGGCCACCACCACGCGGCTGGCTACCACAGCGCCGAAGACCGCAAGCCGGGCTGGTGGGACAGTTGCATCGGCCCCGGCAAGCCGATCGACACCAACAAGTTCTTCGTCGTCAGCCTGAACAACCTCGGCGGCTGCAATGGCTCCACCGGGCCCAGCAGCCTCAATCCGGAAACCGGCAAACCGTTCGGCGCCGAGTTCCCGGTACTGACCGTGGAAGACTGGGTGCACAGCCAGGCCCGCCTCGCCGATCGCCTGGGCATCGACCAATGGGCGGCAGTGGTCGGCGGCAGCCTTGGCGGCATGCAGGCCATGCAGTGGACCATCACCTACCCGGATCGCGTACGCCACTGCGTCGCCATTGCCTCGGCGCCCAAGCTGTCGGCGCAGAACATTGCCTTCAACGAAGTGGCGCGCCAGGCGATCCTCACCGACCCCGAGTTCCACGGCGGCTCGTTCCAGGAACACGGCGTGATTCCCAAGCGCGGGCTGATGCTGGCGCGGATGGTCGGGCATATCACCTACCTGTCCGACGACTCCATGGGCGAGAAATTCGGTCGTGGCCTCAAGAGCGACAAGCTCAACTACGACTTCCACAGCGTCGAGTTCCAGGTCGAAAGCTACCTGCGCTACCAGGGCGAGGAATTCTCCGGTCGCTTCGACGCCAACACCTACCTGGTGATGACCAAGGCGCTGGACTACTTCGACCCGGCAGCCGGCTTCGACAACAACCTGGCCAGGACCTTCGCCGGCGCCAAGGCCAGCTTCTGCGTGATGTCCTTCACCACCGACTGGCGCTTCTCGCCGGCCCGTTCGCGGGAAGTGGTCGATGCGCTGATGGCTGCGCGCAAGGACGTCTGCTACCTGGAAATCGACGCACCACAAGGCCACGACGCCTTCCTGATCCCGATCCCGCGTTACCTGCAGGCGTTCGGCAACTACATGAACCGAATTACGCTGTGAGGACGCCATGAGAGCCGACCTGGAAATCATCCAAGACTGGATCCCCGCCGGCAGCCGCGTGCTCGACCTCGGCTGCGGTGATGGCGAACTGCTGAGCTGGCTGCGCGACAACAAGCAGGTCAGCGGCTACGGCCTGGAAAACGACGCAGACAACATCGCCGCCTGCGTGGCCAAGGGCATCAACGTCATCGAGCAGGACCTGGACAAGGGCCTGGGCAACTTCGCCAGCAACAGTTTCGACATCGTGGTCATGACCCAGGCCCTGCAGGCCGTGCACTACCCGGACAAGATCCTCGACGAAATGCTCCGGGTCGGCCGCCAGTGCATCATCACCTTCCCCAACTTCGGCCACTGGCGCTGCCGCTGGTACCTGGCGAGCAAGGGCCGGATGCCGGTCTCGGAATTCCTGCCATACACCTGGTACAACACGCCGAACATCCACTTCTGTACCTTCGAGGACTTCGAGGAACTGTGCCGCGAGCGCCAGGCCAAGGTCATCGATCGGCTTGCCGTGGATCAACAGCATCGCCACGGGTGGGCCAGTAAGCTATGGCCTAATCTGTTGGGAGAGATCGGCATCTACCGCGTCAGCAGCCCCAGCCTGCAGGATCACAAGATCGCGGTATGAATCACGCGAGTTCGAGGAGGATGACCATGGGACGTCTGGCGATTTTTCTATTGAGTGCCTGCCTGGGCCTGTCGGCCATGGCCGCCGACGCCATCAAGGGCGAGCGCCAGGAAGTGTTCGGTGATATCACCGTGCACTACAACACGTTCAACTCCACCTACCTGCAACCGGACATCGCCAAGGCGAACGAACTGGTGCGCAGCAAGAACCAGGGCGTGATCAACGTCGCGGTGCTCAAGGCCGGCAAGCCGGCGGTCGCCCAGCTCAGCGGTGCCGTCAAGGACCTGACCAACAAGCGTCTGCCGCTCGCCTTCAAGCAGGTCAACGAGCAGGGCGCGGTGTACTACATCGCCCAGTTTCCGGTGCCCCAGCAGGAAAACCGGACCTTCGAGATCGCGGTGACCAGTGGCGGGCAAACCCATACCTTCAGCTTCAACCAAGAGCTTTTCCCAGGCGAATGATGAACCTCACCCAATTGGTACTGGCCAGCCATAACGCTGGCAAACTCAAGGAACTGCAGGCGATGCTCGGCGACTCGGTGCAGTTGCGCTCGGTCGGCGAGTTCAGCAGTGTCGAGCCGGAGGAAACCGGCCTGTCGTTCGTCGAGAACGCGATCCTCAAGGCCCGCAATGCCGCGCGCCTCTCCGGCCTTCCGGCACTGGCCGACGATTCGGGCCTGGCGGTGGATTTCCTCGGCGGCGCGCCGGGCATCTACTCGGCCCGCTACGCCGACGGCAAGGGCGACGCGGCGAACAACGCCAAGCTGCTCGAAGCACTCAAGGACGTGCCTGAAGCCGAGCGCGGCGCGCAGTTCGTCTGCGTGCTGGCGCTGGTCCGGCATGCCGACGATCCGCTGCCGATCCTCTGCGAAGGTCTCTGGCACGGCCGCATCCTCACCGCTGCCAGCGGCGAGCACGGCTTCGGCTACGACCCGCTGTTCTGGGTGCCCGAGCGCAACTGCTCCAGCGCCGAACTGAACCCGGTGGAAAAGAACCAACTCAGCCATCGCGCCCGCGCCATGGTTCTGCTGCGGCAACGCCTGGGCCTGCAATGACCCGGACTTCCCCCGCGCTGCCGCTGATCCACGGCGGTGCGCAACCTCCTCGGGCGGCCTTGCCGCAACTGCCGCCCCTGGCGTTGTACATCCATATTCCCTGGTGCGTGCGCAAGTGCCCCTACTGTGACTTCAACTCCCACGCCGCCAGCCCCGTGCTGCCCGAAGAAGAGTATGTCGACGCGCTGCTGGCCGACCTCGAACAGGACCTGCCGGCCGCCTATGGCCGCGAGCTGAGCTCGATCTTCTTCGGCGGCGGTACGCCCAGCCTGTTCAGCCCCCAGGCGCTGGGCCGGCTGCTCAAGGGCGTCGAGGCACGCATCCCGTTCGCCAGCGACATCGAGATCACCCTGGAAGCCAACCCCGGAACGTTCGAGCAGGAGAAGTTCACGGCCTACCGGCAACTGGGCATCAATCGCCTGTCGATCGGCATCCAGAGTTTCCAGGAAGAAAAGCTCAAGGCCCTCGGTCGCATCCACACCGGCGGCGAAGCCGTGCGCGCGGCGGACATGGCGCGCCAGGCCGGCTTCGACAACTTCAACCTGGACCTGATGCACGGCCTGCCCGACCAGTCCCTGGAGGACGCCCTGGGCGACCTGCGCCAGGCCATCGCGCTGAAACCGACGCACCTGTCCTGGTACCAGCTGACCCTGGAACCGAACACGGTGTTCTGGAACCAGCCGCCGACGCTGCCGGAGGACGACACCCTGTGGGACATCCAGGAAGCCGGCCAGGCCCTGCTGGCCGAGCACGGCTACGCGCAGTACGAAGTATCGGCCTACGCCCAGCCCGGCCGGGCGGCGCGGCACAACCTGAACTACTGGAGCTTCGGTGACTTCATCGGCATCGGGGCCGGTGCCCACGGCAAGCTCAGCCACCCGGACGGGCGCATCGTGCGCACCTGGAAGACTCGCCTGCCCAAGGACTACCTCAATCCGGCCAAGAACTTCCAGGCCGGGGAGAAGATCCTGGACAACGATGAGCTGCCGTTCGAGTTCCTGATGAACGCCCTGCGGTTGACCGAAGGGGTCGACGCGGTCTTGTTTGCGCAACGCACCGGGCTTAGTCTCGACAGTTTGAACGAAGGACGGGCCGAGGCAGAACAAAGCGGCCTGTTGCAGGTCGAACCGACACGCCTGGTCGCGACCGCTCGCGGGCAGCTGTTTCTCAATGACCTGCTGCAACACTTTTTGACCTAAGGAAACCCCATGGACCTGATACTCGGCCTGCTTGCCACGGTATCGCGCTGGAGTCGCAGCAACCTATCGGAAATTTCCCTGGCGCTGGTGGGATGCCTGCTGGTGCTGTTCGGAGCAGATCTCAAGGCCTGGGTCGACCAGCGCCTGGGCAGCATCGCCGGCGCCTTGCGCGTGCCGCTGATGGCCCTGCTGTGCATGATCGGCAGCGGCCTGGCGCTGATCTATGCCACGCCCTGGGTCGTGCGGGGGTTGAGCCAGTTCAACAACTACAGCCTGGCGCCCGTGCTGCTGGTGGTGTTGATCCTGATCGGGGTGGTGGCGGATCGGCGCTGACTGCGCCTGTATTCACCCACCTTTTTTACCGTGGACACCTGAAACTGTGGAAGACGGCCGGGCGGCGCTCCGCTTGCTGGCGATAGCGGTGCATCAGCCAGCATATTTGTTGCCTGGCACTGCGCCATCGCCAGCAAGCCGGCTCCTACAGGGGGGCGCGCGTTGCCCCCCAAAGGGGTGTGTTACGCCAGCTTCTCGAACTTCAGGTCCCACACACCATGCCCGAGGCGCTCACCACGGCGCTCGAACTTGGTGATCGGCCGCTCGGCCGGACGTGGCACGCACTTGCCGTCTTCGGCCAGGTTGCGGTAACCCGGCGCGACATTCATCACTTCCAGCATGTACTCGGCATACGGCTCCCAGTCGGTGGCCATGTGCAGGACACCGCCAACCTTCAGCTTGCTGCGCACCAGCTCGGCGAAGGACGCCTGGACGATACGGCGCTTGTGGTGCCGGCTCTTGTGCCATGGATCGGGGAAGAACAGCATCAGCCGGTCCAGGCTGTTGTCCGCCACGCAGCGGTTGAGCACCTCGATGGCGTCGCAGTCATAGACCCGCAGGTTTTTCAGCCCCTGGGTCAGCACGCCGTTGAGCAAGGCGCCCACGCCCGGACGATGCACTTCGACACCGATAAAGTCCTGGTCCGGCGCAGCAGCCGCCATTTCCAGCAGGGAATGGCCCATGCCGAAACCGATTTCCAGCGAGCGCGGCGCAGAGCGGCCAAACACCTGGTCGAAATCCACCGGCGAATCGGCCAATGGCAGGATGAACAGCGGCCCACCCTGCTCCAGGCCCTTCTGCTGGCCTTCGGTCATGCGTCCGGCGCGCATCACGAAACTCTTGATGCGGCGGTGCTGGCGCTCTTCGCCTTCTTCCGCGTGGATTGGCGTTTCGTTCGATTCAGTCATCAAAGGCTCTTACTTGATCAGACCATCCAGCGGCGAGGATGCGCTGGCATAGAGTTTTTTCGGCATGCGCCCGGCGAGGTAGGCCAGGCGACCGGCGACGATGGCGTGTTTCATCGCCTCGGCCATCAGGATCGGTTGCTGCGCGTGGGCGATGGCCGAGTTCATCAGCACCGCTTCGCAGCCCAGCTCCATGGCGATGGTGGCATCGGAGGCGGTACCCACGCCGGCATCCACCAGCACCGGGATCTTCGCTTCTTCAAGGATGATCTGCAGGTTGTACGGATTGCAGATACCCAGGCCGGTGCCGATCAGGCCTGCCAGCGGCATGACTGCGATGCAGCCGATTTCCGCCAGTTGACGGGCGATGATCGGGTCGTCGCTGGTATAGACCATCACGTCGAAGCCTTCCTTGACCAGCACTTCGGCGGCCTTGAGGGTTTCGATCACGTTGGGGAACAGGGTCTTCTGGTCGGCCAGCACTTCCAGCTTGACCAGATTGTGGCCATCCAGCAGCTCACGAGCCAGGCGGCAGGTACGCACGGCCTCGATCGCGTCGTAGCAACCGGCGGTGTTCGGCAGGATGGTGTAGCGATCCGGCGGCAGCACGTCCAGCAGATTCGGCTCTCCCGGATTCTGGCCCAGGTTGGTCCGACGCACCGCGACGGTGACGATCTCGGCACCCGACGCCTCGATGGCCAGGCGGGTTTCTTCCATATCACGGTACTTGCCGGTTCCGACCAGCAGGCGGGATTGGTAGGTACGGCCGGCCAGCACGAAAGGCTTGTCGCTGCGAACAGTGCTCATGCACACATCCTCTTGAAGGGTTCAGGGCTTGCAGGGTGGATCAGGGCGTGGCGCCGCCAGGGGACTAGCCGCCACCGATGGCGTGGACCACTTCGACCTGATCACCCTCGCGCAGGGCGGTTTCGGCGTGCTGGCTACGCGGGACGATATCCAGGTTCAGCTCCACCGCCACCCGCCGCCCGACCAGGTCGAGGCGGGCCAGCAGGGCCGCGACGGTCTCGCCGTCGGGCAGTTCAAAGGATTCGCCGTTCAATTGAATGCGCATGCGCCGGGCTGCCATCATTTTTAGGGGCCAATATTCTAGCCCGATCAGTCCGGGCGACCCAAGCCATTCGTCTTTAATACGGACCCAGCGGTCAGCTCAGGCGCCAGGCAGCCAGGCCCAGGCAAAACCAGCCGATGAGGAAGGCCAGGCCACCGAACGGCGTGATGATGCCCAGCTTGCTGATGCCGCTGAGGGTCAACAGGTACAGGCTACCGGAGAACAGCAGGATACCGATGGTGAATGCCGAACCGGCCCAGGTCACCAGGCGTCCGGGGACATGGGCGGCCAGCAGCGCCACGCCAAACAGCGCCAGGGCATGCACCAGTTGGTAGGTAACACCCGTGTGGAAGATTGCCAGGTAGTCGGCGCTGAGGCGGTTTTTCAGGCCGTGGGCGGCAAAAGCGCCAAGGCCGACACCGGTGAAACCGAAAAACGCGGCGAGCATCAGGAAAACACGCAGCATGACCAACTCCATTCAGGGGACACAGGGTCTGTATAATGGCCCGCTCCTACGCCCCGGCCAAGCCATCTCTATGCTGCAGTTCCTTTTCCGCCGCCTGCTCATCACCCTGAAATGGTTCGCCATCGCCAGCGTGCTGCTGGTGCTGCTGTTTCGCTGGGTACCGCCGCCGGGCACGGCGCTGATGGTCGAGCGCAAGATCGAGTCGTGGGTCGACGGCGAGCCGATCGACCTGCAACGGACCTGGAAACCCTGGGAACAGATCAGCGACGAACTCAAGGTCGCGGTCATGGCCGGCGAGGACCAGAAGTTTCCCGAGCACTGGGGTTTCGACTTTGACGCGATCCAGTCCGCCTTCCTGCACAACGAACGCGGCGGCTCGATCCGTGGCGCCAGCACCCTCAGCCAGCAGGTATCGAAGAACCTGTTCCTCTGGTCCGGCCGCAGCTACTTGCGCAAGGGTCTGGAAGCCTGGTTCACCGTGTTGATCGAGACGCTGTGGCCCAAGCAACGCATTCTCGAGGTGTACCTGAACAGTGTCGAGTGGGATGAGGGCGTGTTCGGTGCGGAAGCGGCGGCGCGGCATCATTTCGGGATGAGTGCAGCATCCCTGTCGCGCCAGCAGGCCAGCCTGTTGGCGGCGGTGCTGCCCAATCCGCGCAAATGGAGCGCGAGCCATCCGAGTACCTATGTGGCCCGGCGGGCGGGATGGATTCGCCAGCAGATGAGTCAGCTCGGCGGCACCGGCTACCTGGCCGGGCTGAACGACTCGCGCAGGGCGCCCTGGGCACTCTGAAACAGCCCGAACTTAGCAGGTGGCTGTTTGAGAGAACCCTGTGCAGGAACGGTCCCAGTGTGGGAGTTCACACTGCCTGGGGATGCATACTGTTTGGGGATGTACAGGATGCACTGTGTGGCGAGCGGGCTTGCCCGCGCTGGGGCGCGAAGCGGCCCTGAAACCTGCCACCGCTTAACACCTGACACAACGCAACGACAGGTTTTGGGGCTGCTCTGCAGCCCAGCGCGGGCAAGCCCGCTCGCCACATGCAAGTCCTGGACAACCAGTTAGGTCCTGGGAAACCAGCCATGTCTTGGGCAACCAGTCAAAGTCCAGAGCAACAGATCAAACCCCGAACAACCAGCACACCTCCCTCCAAACAAAAACGCCCCGAACAAGTCGGGGCGTTTTTCGTTGCTGCGAGCGCTTAGGCGGCGATCGACAGCTTCAGTTTGTTCATCGCACTCTTTTCCAGCTGGCGAATACGCTCGGCCGAAACGTTGTACTTCTGTGCGAGGTCGTGCAGCGTGGCCTTTTCTTCCGCCAGCCAGCGCTGGTAGAGGATGTCACGGCTGCGCTCGTCCAGTACTTCCAGGGCCTCGTGCAGGTTGCTGTTGGAGTTTTCGCTCCAGTCGGCATCCTCCAGCTGACGCGCCGGGTCGTAACGATGATCTTCCAGGTAATTGGCCGGGGACTGGAACGCGCTGTCGTCGTCGGCTTCCGCCGCCGGGTCGAACGCCATGTCCTGGCCAGTCAGCCGGCTTTCCATCTCGCGCACTTCACGCGGCTCGACACCGAGGCTTTCCGCCACGCGGTGGACTTCCTCGTTGTTCAGCCAGGCCAGACGCTTCTTCTGGCTGCGCAGGTTGAAGAACAGCTTGCGCTGGGCCTTGGTGGTCGCCACCTTGACTATCCGCCAGTTGCGCAGGATGAACTCGTGGATTTCCGCCTTGATCCAGTGCACGGCGAATGACACCAGGCGCACACCCATTTCCGGGTTGAAGCGCTTCACGGCCTTCATCAGGCCGACGTTGCCCTCCTGGATCAGGTCAGCCTGGGCCAGGCCGTAGCCGGAATAGCTACGGGCGATATGGACGACGAAACGCAGGTGGGCCAGCACCATTTGCCGAGCGGCCTCAAGATCCTGCTGATAGTAGAGACTCTCGGCCAGTTCACGCTCCTGCTCCGGCGACAACAGCGGAATGCTGTTCACCGTGTTGACGTAGGCCTCCAGGTTCGCACCCGGGACCAGCGCATAGGCAGGTTGCAAAGAAGTGGTCATACGAAAAAACCTCCGACTCACATGACTCGTGCAGTGAAGCACTGCGAAAATTGACCGGGAACCCCTGAACAAGTTCCTTTGATAGCCACTGCGGTCAATACCAACAAAAACACATTAATTTGACATTAATTACTTCGGTGCCAGCTCCCGCAGGTGCCGCGCGACCGCAATCCACGCTCCGATATACCCCAACAGCACGGCGCCAAGCAAGAGCGACAGACCATCGGCAGCCGGTACGCCCGCCAGGGCGAAATCGCTGCCGTAGAGCCCCGCGAGCCCAACTACCGCATCGTTCAGCCAGTTCAGGCCGAAAGCCAGGACGCCCCAGGACAGAATCCCTGCGCCAAAGCCATAAAGCGCGCCCATGTATAGAAACGGCCTACGCACGTAGCTATCGGTGCCGCCCACCAGTTTAATCACTTCTATCTCGGTGCGGCGGTTTTCAATATGAAGACGAATGGTATTGCCTATCACCAAAAGTAATGCAGAAACCAGCAGCACGGTCAGGCCGAAGACGAATTTGTCACCCAGCTTGAGAATCGCCGCCAGGCGCTCGACCCAGACCAGGTCCAATTGTGCCTGCTGCACCTTGGGCAGCTCGGCCAGGCGCTGGCGCAACGCTTCGAGGGTCGGCTTGTCGACTTCATCCGGCGTCACCAGCACCACGCCCGGCAACGGGTTCTGTGGCAGCTCCTTGAGCGCCTCGCCCAGCCCGGACTGCTGCTGGAACTCGTCCAGGGCCTTTTCCTTGCTGATGAATTCGGCATCGGCCACGCCCGGCATGGCCTTGACCTGTTCACTGAGGCTCTCGCCTTCGCTCGGGCTGGCATCCAGTTGCAGGTACAGCGAGATCTGCGCCGCGCGCTGCCAGGAGCCGCCCAGGCGCTCGATATTGTTCAGCAGCAGCGACAGGCCCATCGGCAGGCTCAGGGCCACCGCCATCACCATGCAGGTGAAGAAGCTGCCGATCGGATGCTTGCCCAGCCGACGTACGCTGTCGGCCAGGCTGGCGCGATGGCTTTCGATCCAGGCGCGCAGCAGGGTACCGAAGTCCGGGCCGTCGTCATCGTCGCGTTTTTTCTTCGGGGGTGGCGCGTCGGAGGCTTTCGGAGCCACGCGTTCGGCCACTTTCGGGCTACGGGTCGCACTCATACGCCAGCCTCCCCATCGCCGATCAATCGGCCGCGTTGCAAGGTCAGCATGCGGTGGCGCATGCGGGCGATCAGGGCCAGGTCGTGGCTGGCGATCAGCACGCTGGTGCCGAGACGGTTGATGTCCTCGAACACCCCCATGATCTCCGCCGCCAGGCGCGGGTCGAGGT
Source organism: Pseudomonas sp. UTLPPB19802 (assembly GCF_059730225.1). NCBI lineage: Bacteria > Pseudomonadati > Pseudomonadota > Gammaproteobacteria > Pseudomonadales > Pseudomonadaceae > Pseudomonas > Pseudomonas sp. UTLPPB19802. Next base: position 1,218,172 of record NZ_AP048545.1, on the reverse strand, counting down.
TACCGGTCGGTTCGTCCGCCAGCAGAAGTGCCGGGCGATGGACGATGGCCCGGGCGATACCGACGCGCTGTTGCTGGCCGGTGGACAGGTCACCGGGATACAGCTCGGCCTTGTCCGACAGGGCCACGCGCTCCAGGGCCGAATCGACCCGCTTGGCGACTTCGACCTTGGACAGTCCGAGAATCTGTAGTGGCAACGCCACGTTGTTGAACACCGTACGATCGAACAGCAACTGGTGGTTCTGGAACACCACACCGATCTGCCGGCGCAGGAACGGAATCTGCGCGTTGCTGATCTGTCCCAGGTCCTGGCCGGCCAGCAGCAGCTTGCCGGAGGTCGGCCGCTCCATCGCCAGCAGCAGGCGCAGCAGGGTGCTTTTGCCGGCGCCGGAGTGGCCGGTGACAAACAGGAACTCGCCGCGGCGCACTCGAAAGCTCAGCTCATGCAAGCCGACGTGACCGTTCGGATAGCGCTTACCGACCTGTTCGAAACGAATCATGAACGCTCCCGCTCGGCGAAAAGGGCCTGGACAAAGGGTTCGGCCTCGAAGGTCCGCAGATCGTCGATACCCTCGCCAACCCCGATATAACGGATCGGCACGTTGAACTGCTTGGCCAGGGCGAAGATCACCCCACCCTTGGCGGTGCCGTCGAGCTTGGTCAACGCCAGGCCGGTCAGCTGGACCGTCTGGTTGAACTGCTTGGCCTGGTTGATCGCGTTCTGCCCGGTACCGGCGTCGAGCACCAGCAGCACCTCGTGCGGCGCGTGCTCATCGAGCTTGCCGATCACCCGACGGACCTTTTTCAGCTCTTCCATCAGGTTGTCCTTGGTGTGCAGGCGACCGGCGGTGTCGGCGATCAGCACATCGATACCACGGGCCTTGGCTGCCTGCACCGCATCGAAGATCACCGAAGCCGAGTCGGCACCGGTGTGCTGGGCGATCACCGGGATATGGTTGCGCTCGCCCCACACCTGCAACTGCTCCACCGCCGCGGCGCGGAAGGTGTCGCCGGCAGCGAGCATGACTTTCTTGCCTTCGAGCTGCAGCTTCTTGGCCAGCTTGCCGATGGTGGTGGTCTTGCCGGCGCCGTTGACGCCGACTACCAGGATTACGTACGGCTTGTGCTGCGAGTCGATCTGCAGCGGCTGCTCGACCGGCTTGAGCATCGCCGCCAGCTCTTCCTGCAGGGATTTGTACAACGCATCGCTGTCGGTCAGTTGCTTGCGCGCGACCTTCTGGGTCAGGCTGCGGATGATCACGCCGGTGGCCTCGACGCCGACGTCGGCGGTCAGCAGGCGGGTTTCCAGCTCTTCGAGCAGGTCATCGTCGATGGCCTTCTTGCCGAGGAACAGGCTGGCCATGCCCTCGCCGATGCTCGCACTGGTCTTGGACAGGCCCTGCTTGAGGCGGGCGAAGAAGCCGGTCCTGGCTTCCGGCGCGGCTGGCTTGGCGGGCTCCTCGACGACCGGCTCGGCCACCACGGGCTCGACAGCGACCACCGGAGCAGGCGCAGGTACCGGCTCGACGACTACAGGAGCGACCACTGCGGGAACAACGGGCGCTGGTGCCTCGACCACGACCGGTGCAGGTGCAGGTGCAGGTGCAGGTGCAGGTGCAGCTTCGATGATCTGCGGCACAGGCGCGACCGGTTCAGCAACCGGCGCCGGTGGAATCGGCGGCACGACATGCTCGGTCTGGACATCCTCGACCAGCGCCACCGGCTCTTCAGCCACCGGCAACTCTGGCCATGGCGCAGGGGCCGCAGTGGCCTCGGCAACAGGCTGCTCGCGCACAGGCTCGACAGCCGCTGGCGGCTCGACGGCAACCGTTTCGGCTACCGGCGCAGGCGCCGCTTCCGGCTGGACGGGTGGCTGTTCGACGACGGTTTCCTGCGGCTTTTTGCGCAGCCATCCGAACAGGCCTTTTTTCTCGCCAGCCGCAGCTGGAGTCTTCTTGTCGTCGTTGGAACCAAACATGGAGGACGGCTATCTCACGGTAGCGACGCGCCATGGGCACGCCGGCAAATAATATTCGATGCAGAACAGACTGCGATTTAACCCGCTTGTTCACGCGCAACATTTTGTAGAGAAGATCAAACTTCTCTGAAGTCAGACGCCAAACGAAGATCTGGAACGGCAAAATCGGCGAAAACACTGCGATCTGCATTGTCAGGGCAGGGCTTTCGACCGTTGACCCATACAGCCTTTCCGGACCAGGCACGCAGCACAGGAACCGGATAGACGTGGCCGCCAGTAAAACGGATCAGTATCCTAGCACCTCCTCGCCCGCCGACGCTAAACCAAGCGGGCAGTCCTACAGGTTGAAGAACGAATGAATGCTCTAGCCCGCCACGCCGCCGGCCTGTTGCTCGGCACGCTTTGCCTGCCGCTCGCGGCCCTGGCCGCCGATCCGCAACCCACCCATGAATTCACTCTCGACAACGGCCTGAAGGTCGTGGTCCGCGAAGACCATCGCGCGCCCGTGGTGGTGTCGCAGGTCTGGTACAAGGTCGGTTCGAGCTATGAAACCCCGGGCCAGACCGGTCTTTCCCATGCCCTGGAGCACATGATGTTCAAGGGCAGCGAGAAGGTCGGCCCCGGCGAGGCCTCGCTGATCCTGCGCGACTTGGGCGCCGAGGAAAACGCCTTCACCAGCGACGACTACACCGCCTACTACCAGGTCCTGGCCCGTGACCGCCTGGGCGTGGCCTTCGAACTCGAAGCCGACCGCATGGCCAGCCTGCGCCTGCCGGCCGACGAGTTCAGCCGCGAGATCGAGGTGATCAAGGAAGAGCGCCGCCTGCGCACCGAAGACAAGCCGATGGGCAAGGCCTACGAGCGCTTCAAGGCGCTGGCCTACCCGGCCAGCGGCTACCACACGCCGACCATCGGCTGGATGGCCGACCTCGACCGCATGAAGGTCGAGGAACTGCGCCACTGGTACCAGTCCTGGTATGTACCGAACAACGCCACCCTGGTAGTGGTCGGCGACGTCACTCCGGACGAGGTGAAGAACCTGGCCCAGCGCTACTTCGGCGCAATTCCCCGGCGCGACACGCCGCCAGCGAAGATCCCGCGCGAGCTGGATGAGCCCGGCGAGCGGCAGATCACCCTGCACGTGAAAACCCAACTGCCGAGCCTGATGCTCGGGTTCAACGTACCGAGCATCGCCACTGCCCAGGACCCGCGTTCGGTCAATGCCCTGCGCCTGATCGCCGCGCTGCTCGACGGCGGCTACAGTGCCCGCCTCGCCTCCCAGCTGGAACGTGGCGAAGAGCTGATCTCCGGCGGTTCGGCCAGCTACGACGCCTACGCCCGTGGCGACAGCCTGTTTACCCTGTCGGCAACGCCGAACGCGCAGAAGAAAAAGACCCTGGCCAACGCCGAGGCCGGCCTCTGGCGCCTGCTGGAGCAGCTCAAGACCAAGCCGCCGACCACCGAGGAACTTGAGCGCGTGCGCGCCCAGGTCATCGCCGGCCTGGTCTACGAGCGTGACTCGATCACGAGCCAAGCCACCGCCATCGGCCAGCTGGAAACCGTCGGCCTGTCCTGGAAGCTGATGGACAGCGAACTGGCCGACCTGCAAAGCGTCACGCCGCAAGACATCCAGAAGGCCGCCCGTACCTACTTCATCCGCGAACGTCTCAGCGTCGCCCATGTACTGCCCGAGGAGACCCGCCCGTGAGCAAGCCCAAGGGTTCGAGTTTCACCCTGCCCGGCCTCGCACTGATCGTCGCCGTCGGCAGTTTCGGCCTGCCCCTGCTGGGCCTGTCGAGTGCCCAGGCCGGCCAGGCCCTGGAAGAGGCCAAGTCGAGCCACAAGCTGCAGTCGCTGGCCGAGCTGGATGACAAGGCGCCGGCCCGGCGCAGCCTGAACGTGCAGACCTGGAATACCGCCGAGGGCGCCCGGGTGCTGTTCGTCGAGGCCCACGAACTGCCGATGTTCGACCTGCGCCTGACCTTCGCCGCCGGCAGCAGCCAGGACGGCAAGACCCCGGGCCTGGCCACCCTGACCAACGCCATGCTCAACGAAGGCGTGGCCGGCAAGGATGTCGGCGCCATCGCCCAGGGCTTCGAAGGCCTCGGTGCGGACTTTGGCAACGGCTCCTACAAGGACATGGCGATCGCCTCCCTGCGCAGCCTCAGCGCCGCCGACAAGCGCGAACCGGCACTGAAGCTGTTCGCCCAGGTGGTGGGCAAGCCGACCTTCCCGGCCGACTCCCTGGCGCGGATCAAGAACCAGTTGCTGGCCGGTTTCGAATTCCAGAAGCAGAACCCCGGCAAGCTGGCGAGCCTGGACCTGTCCCAGCGCCTGTATGGCGACCACCCCTATGGCCACCCAAGCGAAGGCACGGCGAAAAGCATTCCGCCGATCACCGTCGCCCAACTGCGCGCCTTCCACGCCAAGGCCTACGCCGCTGGCAACGTGGTGATCGCGCTGGTCGGCGACCTCTCGCGCAGCGAGGCCGAAGCCTTGACCGCGCAGCTCTCCGCCTCCCTGCCCAAGGGCCCGGCCCTGCCGAAGATTGCCCTGGCCAAGGACCCGCAAGCCAGCAGCGGCCACATCGAGTTCCCGTCCAAACAGACCACCATCCTGATGGCCCAGATGGGCATCGACCGCGCCGATCCCGACTACGCCGCACTGTCCCTGGGCAACCAGATCCTCGGCGGCGGCGGCTTCGGCACCCGGCTGATGAGCGAGGTGCGGGAGAAGCGCGGCCTGACCTACGGTGTCTATTCCGGCTTCAGCCCGATGCAGGCCCGCGGCCCGTTCATGATCAACCTGCAGACCCGCGCCGAAATGAGCGAGGGCACGCAGAAGCTGGTGGAGGACGTGCTGGCCGAGTACCTCAAGTCCGGCCCGACCCAGAAAGAGCTTGATGATGCCAAGCGCGAGATGGCCGGCAGCTTCCCGCTGTCCACCGCGAGCAATAGCGATATCGTCGGCCAACTGGGGGCGATGGGCTTCTACAACCTGCCGCTGAACTACCTGGAAGACTTCATGCAGCAGACCCAGGCGCTGACCGTCGAGCAGGTCAAGGCAGCAATGGACAAACACCTGGGCGTCGACAAGATGATCGTCGTCACCGCAGGCCCGACGGTAGCGCAAAAGCCGTTGCCGCCGCCGACTGACAAACCCGCCGAGCAGCCGCTCGGGGTTCCGGAGCACTAATGGCCAGCCCATCGCGTCACAGCAAGAAACCCGCGCCGTCGCACAACGGCGCAAACAAATTGCGCATCATCGGCGGCGAATGGCGCAGCCGTCGCCTGAGCTTTCCCGATGTCCTGGGGCTGCGCCCGACACCGGACCGCGTGCGCGAGACCCTGTTCAACTGGCTGGCACCCCATGTCGCCGGAGCCAAGGTACTCGACCCGTTCGCCGGCAGCGGCGCGCTGTTCCTCGAGGCGCTGTCCCGTGGCGCCGCCATGGGCCAGGCGCTGGATGCCAGCCATGTCGCCGTGTCCAGCCTGCGCGAGCACCTGGGCACCCTGCGCTGCACCGTCGGCCAGGTACAGACCGCCGACGCCCTGCGCTACCTGGAAGCCCAGCCGGCCACCGCGTTCGACCTGGTGTTCCTCGACCCGCCGTTCAACCAGAACCTGCTGCCGGGCGTCTGCATACTGCTGGAAGAACGCCAGTGGCTGGCCGACGAAGCCTGGATCTACACCGAAAGCGAAACCGCGCCCTCGACCCTTGGCCTGCCAGGCAACTGGCGCCTGCACCGCGAGCAGAAGTCCGGGCAGGTGTACTATGCGCTATGGCAACGCAGCGCACCGACCGCCGGCTGATCGATCGACCGGGTGCGCCGCCTGGCGCACCCACGACGAGACAGACCTGACGCCCATGTCCAACCGCTTCAGCCCGGCCCCAGGCCTGGGCAACCCGCACCTGCAGACCCTCTGGGGCCCCCTCTGGCGCAAGAAAACCGTACTCGACCGCCAGCGCGAACGACTCTGGCTGGACGACGGCGACTTTCTCGACCTCGACTGGTTCGGCCCCCACGAGGCCACGACGCCCCTGGTGCTGCTCCTGCACGGGCTCACCGGCTCCTCGAACTCACCCTATATCGTCGGCATGCAACAAGCCCTGGCCAACCAAGGCTGGGCCAGCGTCGCGCTGAACTGGCGTGGCTGTTCCGGCGAGCCGAACCTGCTGCCACGCAGTTATCACTCCGGCGCCAGCGAGGACCTGGCCGCGACCATCGCCCACCTAAGGAGCAAGCGTCCCCTGGCGGCGCTCCATGCCGTAGGCTATTCGCTGGGCGGCAACGTGCTGCTCAAGCACCTGGGGGAAAGTGCCGATGACAGTGGCTTGCAAGCGGGAGTCGCGGTGTCGGTGCCGTTCCGGCTCGACCAGTGCGCCGACCGCATCGGCCAGGGTTTTTCCAAGGTCTACCAGGCGCACTTCATGCGCGAGATGCTCGCCTACATCAGGGACAAGCAGCGCCAGTTCCAGCATGACGGCCGGGCCGACGGGCTGGCGACCCTGAGCAGCCTCGGCCCGCTGACGGGCATGCGCACCTTCTGGGACTTCGACGGCCGGGTGACGGCACCACTGCATGGCTACCAGGATGCCCAGGATTATTATCGCCGGGCATCGAGCCGGTATTTTCTCGGTGCGATCCGCACCCCGACCCTGATCATCCAGGCGGCGGACGATCCCTTCGTGTTCCGCCACAGCCTGCCGGAACCCGCCGAGCTGGCAGCGGATACCGAGTTCGAGCTGCAGGACAAGGGCGGCCATGTCGGCTTCGTCGACGGTAGCCTGGGCAAGCCCGGTTATTACCTGGAGCGACGGATTCCACAGTGGCTGGCGGGCTGCTGAAGATCAGTCGCCGGTGGCGATCGCGCGCTGCGGATCGGTGATCCACTCACTCCACGAACCGGGATACAGGGTCCCCAGCGGATAACCCGCCAGGCTCAACGCAAACAGGTTGTGGCACGCCGTCACCCCGGAGCCGCAATAGGCCACCAGCTCCTGCACCGGACGATCGCCCAGTTGCGCGGCGAAGCGCTGCTTGAGCTGGTCAGCCGGCAAAAACCGCCCGTCGGCACCGAGGTTCTCGTTGAATGCCGCGCACTGCGCACCGGGGATATGCCCTGCAACCGGATCGATCGGTTCGACTTCACCGCGAAAACGCGGCAACGCGCGGGCATCGAGCAAGGTCAGGGACGCCTGGCCAAGCCGCTGCTGCAATTGCTGCGCGCCGATCAGCAACGAGTTGTCCGCACTACCCGTGAAGGTGCCACGCCCCGCCGACGGCGGATTCAGGCTCAGCGGCAATCCGGCCGCGTGCCAGGCCTTCAGGCCACCATCGAGGATGAACACGCCGTCACGCTTGCCCAGCCACGCCAGCAGCCACCAGGCTCGAGCCGCGTACATGCCGGGGCCGTCGTCATACAGGACAATCTCGCTGTCGACGCTGATGCCCCACGCCTGCAGGCGCTCCACCAAAGCCGCTGGCTCGGGTAACGGGTGACGGCCGGTCACGCCCTTGGTTACCGGGCCGCTGAGATCACGCTCCAGGTCAGCAAAATGCGCGCCCTCGACATGGCCTTCGGCATAGCTGCGCTGGCCGTAGTCGGGGTCATCCAGGGAAAACCGACAATCCAGGATCACCAGCCCGGACCGGGCCTGACGCTCGGCCAGTTGCTGCGGGCTGATCAGTTGCGCTAGGGGCATGACTCATTCCTCGTAAGTGGATAAAGAACAACTAGCCGCCCCTAGGCTATGTACGAAATCGCTTGAAACTTGGTTATGCGGCGTTAAAAAGCGGCTCGGAATGCTCATTGACAGCCAGTCAAGTCGGGCGCGACCCCGGCCGTTCCTCGCCGCTTTTTGCCTTGCCTAACCTGCGTTTCAAACAATTTCGTACACAGCCTAGGCCTCCTCGAGAGCCTTGGCCAGGGGGACGTAGAATTCATTCAGCAGCTTGTCGACCGCCTCCCGGGCCTCGGCCGTGATGAAACCCGACTCCAGCACCAGCACCTGGTACACCCCGCGCTTGATCGACTCTTCGCTCAAGTGGTTGGCACTTTCCCGCGTGGTGCTGAGAAAACGCACCCAGGAGGTCAGGACGATCCAGGCATTGAGGGTCAGCGACTCGATCTGCACCGCATCCATCGCAAGAATCCCCGCCTCGACGAACCCCTTGTAGATCGACTGCCCCTGGATCAGGCAGCGTTGGGAGAAGCGTCGATAACGCCCGGCCAGCTCGGCATCGCTTTCCAGCAGGTGCTCGAGGTCGCGATGCAGGAAACGATAGCGCCACATCGCCGCCAGCAGCGCCTTGAGATAGAAGCGCTTGTCCTCGATGGTCGCCGCACGGCCCTGGGGCGGGCGCAGGAAACTGTCCACCAGCTCTTCGTACTCGGCGAACAGCACGGCGATGATCGCCTGCTTGTTGGGGAAGTGGTAGTAGAGGTTGCCCGGCGAAATTTCCATGTGCGCCGCGATGTGGTTGGTGCTGATACTGCGCTCGCCCTGCTGGTTGAACAGGTCCAGGCTGCTCTGGACGATGCGCTCGCTGGTTTTTATTCGTGGGGCCATGACTCGGCTTTACTTCAAGAGTGCGATGCCCTGCATCTTACGACCTATCTCGCGACGGATAAACGGTCCGTGTCGCGCACGGCTGTTGACATTTTCGAGCTTTAGCTCTAAACATTTGTTTAAAAATAAAAACACACTTATTGGAGTGCGCCATGTCTGCCGAAATCGCCTACCTGCAGGAGTCACAGCAGCAACAGAGCCAGCTCCAGCGCCAATTCCAGGCCCTGCGCCAGGCCTATGCGACGCATCCAATGCCGCCAGCCGGGCAACGCCGGCAGTGGCTCGAGAGCTTGCGCCAGCTACTCAGCGACGAACGGCAGGCAATCATCGAGGCCATCAGCGCCGACTTCGGCAACCGTAGCGCCGACGAGACCCTGCTCGGCGAACTGATGCCGAGCCTCCATGGCATCCACTACGCCCGCAAGCACCTCAAGAGCTGGATGAAACCGGCGCGGCGCAAGGTCGGCCTGGCCTTCCAGCCGGCCTCGGCCAAGGTGATCTACCAGCCGCTGGGGGTGGTCGGGGTGATCGTGCCGTGGAACTACCCGCTGTTTCTCGCCATCGGCCCATTGGTCGGCGCCCTGGCCGCGGGCAACCGGGTGATGCTCAAGCTCAGCGAATCGACCCCGACCACCGGCCTGCTGCTCAAGGAACTGCTGGCTAGGGTGTTCCCGGAAGACCTGGTATGCGTGGTCCTCGGCGACGTGGATATCGGCATGGCCTTCTCCAAGCTGCCGTTCGACCACCTGTTGTTCACCGGGGCTACCAGCATCGGCAAGCATGTGATGCGCGCCGCCGCCGAGCACCTGACGCCGGTTACCCTGGAGTTGGGCGGCAAGTCACCGGCGATTGTCTCCAGCGACGTTCCGCTCAAGGACGCCGCCGAACGCATCGCCTTCGGCAAGACCCTCAACGCCGGCCAGACCTGCGTGGCCCCGGACTACGTGCTGGTGCCGGAAGAACGTGTCGGCGCCTTTGTCGAGGCCTATCGCCAGGCAGTGCGCGGCTTCTATCCGACCCTGGCAGACAACCCGGACTACACCAGTATCATCAACGACCGACAGCTCGCGCGGCTCAATGGCTATATCAGCGACGCCACCAGCAAGGGTGCGCTGCTGATTCCGCTGTTCGACCAAGGCCAGCAACGCCGCATGGGCCACAGCCTGTTGCTGAACGTCAGCGACGAAATGACCCTGATGCAGGACGAGATCTTCGGCCCGCTGCTGCCGATCGTCCCGTACAAAGGAATCGATGAGGCTTTCAGCTACGTCAATCAGCGACCTCGCCCACTGGCGCTCTACTACTTCGGCTACAACAAGCGCGAACAGCAGCGGGTCCTCCATGAAACCCATTCCGGCGGTGTCTGCCTCAACGACACCCTGCTGCACGTGCCCCAGGAAGACCTGCCATTCGGCGGCATCGGTCCCTCGGGCATGGGTCACTACCACGGACATGAAGGTTTTCTCACTTTCAGCAAGGCCAAGGGCGTACTGACCAAGCAGCGCTTCAACGCCGCCCGGCTGATCTACCCGCCCTACGGGAAATCGATCCAGAAACTGATCCAGAAGCTGTTCGTTCGTTGACTTCCACCCTTGCCCAGGTGAATAACAATAATGACGCCAAGCCTGTCCGATTCCCCCGCGCTGTCACGGCGCGGCCTGTTGAAACTCGGCCTCTGTGCCAGCGCCTTCCTGAGCACCGCCGGGCTGGCCGCCAGCCTCAGTGGCTGCTCGGCGGCCGGGCCGGCCAACGGTTTCGTCGTCCTGCAGGCGGCTGACCTGCCGTTCCTGCGGGCGCTGATCCCGGTGATGCTCCAGGGCGCGGTAAGCGCCGACAAGATGCCCGCCGCCGTCGAACAGACCCTGGCCAGCCTCGACAAGAGCCTTGCCCACCTTTCACCGGAAATGCTCAAGCTCACTCGACAGTTGTTCGATGTGCTCGGCATGGGCATTACCCGCGGTCCGCTGACGGGCATCTGGGGCGGCTGGGAAGGCGCCAGCACCGAGCAGATCCAGGCCTTTCTCAAACGCTGGGAAAACAGCCTCCTGAGCCTGCTGCGCATGGGCCATGCCTCACTGCTGCAACTGGTGATGATGGCCTGGTACAACCGCGCCGAAGCCTGGGCCCACTGTGGCTACCCCGGGCCACCCAAGATCTGAGCCCTCCCCCAGCAGGCACACCTGTCAAAACAACAATAAAAAGAGGCATCACATGCCGGTACCCGATCTGTTCCGCGAAGGCCTGGCCCGCGGCTGGAAAACCCACAACGGCTCGCAACTGCAGCAGGACCTGACCCTGGAAGCCGACGTTGCGATCATCGGCAGCGGTGCCGGCGGTGGTACCACCGCCGAAATCCTCAGCGCTGCCGGCTACAAGGTGCTGCTGATCGAGGAAGGACCGCTGAAAACCAGTGACGACTTCAAGATGCTCGAAGACGAGGCCTACACCAGCCTCTACCAGGAAGGCATCGGCCGCATGAGCAAGGACGGCGCCATCACCATTCTCCAGGGCCGGGCCGTGGGCGGCACCACGCTGATCAACTGGACCTCCAGCTTCCGCACACCCGAACCGACCCTCGAACATTGGGCGAAGGAACACAACGTCAAGGGCCACAGCGCCGCCGAGATGGCGCCCTGGTTCGAGAAAATGGAGCAGCGCCTCGGCGTCGCGCCCTGGGTGATGCCGCCCAACGCCAACAACGACGTGCTGCGCAATGGCTGCGAAAAGCTCAACTACAGCTGGAAGGTCATTCCGCGCAACGTCCGCGGCTGCTGGAACCTCGGCTACTGCGGCATGGGTTGCCCGACCAATGCCAAGCAATCGATGATGGTCACCACCATCCCCGCCACCCTGGAAAAGGGAGGCGAGCTGCTCTACCTGGCCCGCGCCGAACGGCTGTCGATCGACGGCGACAGGGTCAGCAGCCTGCAATGCCTGGGCATGGATGCGCGCTGCGTGGCGCCCAATGGCCACAAGATCACCGTCAAGGCGCGGCACTACGTGCTGGCCGGCGGTGGCATCAACAGCCCCGGGTTGCTGCTGCGTTCCAAGGTACCGGACCCGAACGACCGCGTAGGCAAACGTACCTTCCTGCACCTGGTGAATTTCTCCGCCGGGCAGTTCTCCGAAGTGATCAATCCCTACTACGGCGCCCCGCAATCGATCTATTCCGACCACTTCCAGTGGCTGGACGGCACCACCGGGCATATGTCCTACAAACTGGAGGTGCCGCCGTTGCAACCGGCGCTGGCCAGCACCCTGTTGGGTGGCTTCGGCCCGCAGAGCGCACTGCGCATGGAACAACTGCCGCACACCCACGTGATGCTGGCCCTGCTGCGTGACGGTTTTCACCCGGACAGTCCAGGTGGCGAAGTGGAGCTGCGCGGTGATGGCACCCCGGTGCTCGACTACCAGGTCTCGCCCTATGCCTGGGACGGCCTGCGCCGAGCGTTCCACAGCATGGCCGAGATCCAGTTCGCCGCAGGCGCCAAGTCGGTGCTGCCACTGCATGCCGATGCCGGCTACGTGAACTCGCTCGCCCAGGCCAGGACACTGATCGACGGCCTACGCCTGGAAACCTACCGCACCCGCCTGGGCAGCGCCCACGTGATGGGTGGCTGCGCCATGGGTGAAGATCCGAAAACCGCGGTCGCCGACAGTCTCGGGCGCCATCATCAACTCCGCAACCTGTCGATTCATGACGGTTCGCTGTTCCCCACCAGCATCGGTGCCAACCCGCAGCTTTCGGTCTACGGACTGACGGCCCAGTTGGCCACAGCCCTGGCCGAACGCCTGAAAAGCGCCTAGAAGGAGAATATTTACAACGTCTATAGGGCTTTCTTCCATGCGTCCTGACTTGGCCGACAGGAAAGGCTGCGATACCATCCGAGTCCCCAACGGACTCCCGCCAGGACGACGCGATGAACCGAGTGTTGTACCCAGGTACCTTCGACCCGATTACCAAGGGCCATGGCGATCTGGTCGAACGCGCTGCGCGCCTGTTCGACCACGTGATCATTGCCGTGGCCGCCAGCCCGAAGAAAAACCCGCTTTTCCCGCTGGAACAGCGTGTGGAGTTGGCCCGCGAGGTCACCAAGCACCTGCCCAACGTCGAGGTGATGGGCTTCTCCAGCCTGCTGGCGCAGTTTGCCAAGGAGCAGAACGCGAATGTGTTTCTGCGCGGGCTGCGGGCCGTGTCGGACTTCGAATACGAGTTCCAGCTGGCCAACATGAACCGTCAACTGGCGCCGGAAGTGGAGAGCCTGTTTCTCACGCCGTCGGAACGTTATTCGTTTATTTCCTCGACGTTGGTCCGTGAAATCGCCGCACTGGGCGGGGATATCAGCAAGTTTGTCCATCCGGTAGTGGCCGACGCCCTGACCCTGCGCTTCAAGAAGTAACCACGAACGGCAGCTTCCAGGAGCTGCCGCGAACGGCGCCGTTGACGCTCGCCTCGTCGTAGCCGCGTGCACTGCGCGCGCCAATGCGGCACAATTGGCACATTAGTTTTCACGTTGCCCGGGCCTGCTGCCCAGGCCGGAGTGCCCATGTCCCTGATCATTACCGACGATTGCATCAACTGCGACGTCTGCGAACCCGAGTGCCCGAACGCCGCCATCTCCCAGGGCGAAGAGATCTATGTGATCGACCCGAACCTGTGCACCCAGTGTGTCGGCCACTACGACGAACCCCAGTGCCAGCAGGTTTGCCCGGTGGATTGCATCCCGCTGGACGAAGCTCATCCGGAAACCGAGGACGAGTTGATGGCCAAGTATCGCAAGATTACTGGCAAGGCCTGATAGTCCGCGGCCTGCCATGGGGCCCAGGGGTGCGGGCAAGACGTTGGGGCCTCTTCGCGGGCAAGCCACGCTCCTATAGGTTTGTGCCGCCCACACATTTCGCGAACCACAGCCACCCTTGTGCAAGCAGATTCATCCGCGAAGAGGCAGCGACTCACTGATCGCCGTCGAAACCTTCCGCCGTACAGCCAAGGCAGCGAGCGAACGCCGCCTTGCCCGGGTCGACCACCAGCGCCTTGCCAGCCTTGCCTACACCCTTGAAACCGCCGAACACGGTAAACGGTAGCGAAACCACGAACGCCGCCGTGCCGACCAGCGTCGCCCCCACCAACAACGGGCGGGCGACCAGCAGGTCGCCGATCATTGCGTAGGCCGGAGGGTTCTGGATCTGGTAGGTCGGGTCGCCGCTGGTCCCGTCTTCGGCCAGGGCCGGCAGCGCCTGCAGGCCAAAGGTCAGGGCCAGCAACAGGGCCAGGGTACGGAACGGGTTCATGGCGCTATCCTTCGGCTAAGCAGTTGGGGGCAAAGACTCACTATAGCGCCTGCCGGCGACTCAGGTCAGCTCTGGCAACGCGGGCAATACACACTGGCGCGCTGGCCCAGGCGAATCTCACGCAGGATGCTGCCGCAGACCTTGCAATGTTCACCACCACGGCCATAGACGAACAGCTCCTGCTGGAAGTAGCCGGGCTGGCCGTCGCCACCGATGAAATCGCGCAGGGTGGTACCGCCCCGCTCGATGGCGTGGGCCAGGACCCGCTTGATCTCGATGGCCAGCTTCAGGTAACGCGCCCGGGAGATGCCGCCAGCTTCGCGCCGAGGGTCGATCCCGGCGGCGAACAGCGCTTCGGTCGCGTAGATATTACCCACGCCCACCACCACCGCGTTATCCATGATGAACGGCTTGACGGCCATCGAGCGCCCACGGGACAGCTGGAACAGCCGCTCGCCATCGAACAGGTCGGTCAGCGGTTCCGGCCCCAGCCGCGCCAGCAGTTCGTGCTTGAGCGGCTCGAGGCTCCAGAGCATCGCTCCGAAGCGGCGCGGATCGGTATAGCGCAGGGCCATCCCCGACTCCAGCTCGATATCCACATGCTCATGCTTGGCCGCAGGCAGGCCGGCTTCGACCAGGCGCAGGTTTCCCGACATCCCCAGGTGACTGATGAGGGTGCCGACTTCGGCATTGATCAGCAGATACTTGGCTCGCCGCTCGACCTGCACGATGCGCTGCCCGGACAGGCGCACGTCGAGGTCCTCGGGGATCGGCCAGCGCAGGCGCCGGTCGCGAACGATCACACGGCTGACCCGCTGCCCCTCCAGATGAGGCGCAATGCCGCGCCGGGTGGTTTCGACTTCGGGTAGTTCAGGCATGGTGATTCCAGGTCAGGCGGTGGCGTGCGCCAGCTCAGTTCGCACCCAGCTCGCGGATATTTTCCCTGAGCGTCTCGAAGTCATAGTCGGACAGGCCGACGTAGTCGAGCACCAGGTGGCCGATGGCATTCCATTCGCGGTCCTCGGCCTGGCTGCCAAGGACCCGGTGCGACTCGCAAATGTGTTCGGCCATTTTCAGGATCGCCAGCAGGTTCTTCAACTGGCTGTTGCGGGTCGACTCATCGCTGAAGATCGCCAGGGCATTGTGATGGTTGGCAATCGCGTTGGTCACATGCTCCGGCAGGCGCCAGGACTTGGCAGTGTAGTAGCCAACCACGGCATGGTTGGTGTTGAACGCCTGGTTCTCGGTATCCACCACCCGCTTGTCGGGCCCGGCATCGGCGTAGGCCTGCTCCAGCACCGTCATGTAGTTGGGGAACCGCTTGAGCATCAGCGGAATTCCGCAATCGTGGAACAGCCCCAGCGCGTAGGCCTCGTCGATGGCCTGGGAGCCGGTGCGCTTGGCCAGCGTCAGGCTGGTCATCGCCACGTCCTGGGCAGTGTCCCAGAAGCGGTTGAGGGTGACGATGGTTTCGTCGGCCATCTCGCCCTTGATCGACTGCGCGTTGATCAGGTTGATGATCGAACGGCTGCCCAGCAGGGTCACTGCCCGCTGGATCGAGGCGATCTTGTTGGTCAGGCCGTAGTAGGGCGAATTGACGATTTTCAGCAGCGCGCCGGAGAGGCCGGGGTCCTGGCTGATCAACCGGGCGATCACATCCAGGTCCGGATCAGGCATGTACTGCTCCATCTGCAGATCCACCATGATCTGCGGTTGGGGCGGCACGCTGATGCCTTGCAAGGCCTGCTGGATCTGTTCGGCTGAAAGTTCTTGGGACATTGGTACACACTCCGGGCGAGTCGCCGATTCTAGCGGAAAAGTGGATCCGAATGGGCGAACTGTGAACCCAATCACATGAAAACTGACGACACGCCACCCGGCGACTCCCGCTATAATTCCGCTCTTTTTTCCCGGAGCGACGTCATGTCCCTGCCCAGCCTGCGCCTCAAAGCCAATGCCGATCGCCGCCTGCGCGCCGGTCATCTGTGGGTCTACAGCAACGAAATCGACGTGGCCGCGACCCCACTGCACGGCTTCAAGGCCGGTGACCAGGCCATCCTCGAAGCCGCCGGCGGCAAGGCCCTCGGTATCGTCGCCATGAGCCCGAACAACCTGATCTGCGCCCGCCTGCTGTCGCGCGATACCCGGCTGCCGCTGGACAAGTCGCTGCTGGTGCACCGCCTCAACGTCGCCCTGTCACTGCGTGAGCGGCTGTTCGACAAGCCGTTCTACCGCCTGGTCTACGGCGATTCCGACCTGCTGCCGGGCCTGGTGGTCGACCGTTTCGGCGATATCCTGGTGGTCCAACTCGCTTCGGCGACCATGGAACAGCACAAGGCCGATGTGATCGCCGCACTGGTGCAGGTGCTCAAGCCCAGCGGCATCCTCTTCAAGAACGACTCGGCGGCGCGTGATGCCGAGGGCCTGGAGCGGTATGTCGAAACCGTGTTCGGCCTGGTCCCGGAGTGGGTCGCCCTGGAAGAAAACGGCGTGAAGTTCGAGGCACCGGTGATGGAGGGTCAGAAGACCGGCTGGTTCTATGACCACCGCATGAACCGCGCGCGCCTGGCCCCTTACGTCAAGGGCAAGCGCGTCCTCGACCTGTTCAGCTACATCGGTGGCTGGGGCGTACAGGCCGCGGCCTTCGGCGCCAGCGAAGTGTTCTGCGTCGACGCCTCGGGCTTCGCCCTCGACGGCGTGGAGCGCAACGCTGCGTTGAACGGTTTTGCCGAGAAACTGACCTGCATCGAAGGCGATGTGTTCGAGGCCTTGAAGGAGCTGAAGTCCGCCGAAGAGCGTTTCGACGTGATCGTGGCCGACCCGCCGGCGTTCATCAAGCGCAAGAAAGACCTGAAGAACGGTGAAGGCGCCTATCGCCGCCTGAACGAACAGGCCATGCGCCTGCTGAGCAAGGACGGGATCCTCGTCAGCGCTTCGTGCTCGATGCACCTGCCGGAAGATGACCTGCAGAGCATCCTGCTGACCAGCGCCCGCCACCTGGACCGCAATATCCAATTGCTGGAACGCGGCGGCCAGGGCCCGGACCATCCGGTGCATCCGGCGATCCCGGAAACCCGCTATATCAAGAGCATCACCTGCCGCCTGCTGCCCAACAGCTGAGTGGCTGGCGTCCCGCCCTGATCCCAGGGCGGGTGGCGCCTCGCTGGCAATCTCCTGCCATCCTCAAGTTGAAATCCTTCCGGCGCCCACCCTCTCGAAAGTTCCGCAGTCATTCGTCCGCGATCAATTACTGGATATGACCGACATATAACTCGGACATACCCTACATAACTACCTGTTGCCAACTTTCCTCACGAGCCTATTATCTGAATTATCGCCTCAGCATGTGGCGATATAAACAGACAAGGAGATACGAGAATGGAAAAGATAAAACTTGAACACGAAGTATCCGCCGGCCATCACGCGATGCTCGGAACATCGAAATAAACCCGAGGCAGGCCGGATCGACTCTCCCCTTCTATCGATCCGGCCTGAAAACCAAGATACGGGCATAAGTTCATGCATATAAATCCCGACCTGTTCATCCTGCTAAGGCCACCTGCACTTGTCATCTGGAACTACAGGTCCCATGAACAGTATTCGATGGATAAACCTCATGCCGATCGGCTGACAGAACTGGTCGAGAAGCCCTCCCGCTTCGACCCGAACCACCCTGTCGACTCGACCTTCATCAGTACCGGCATTCTCAGCGTGAGCCCCTTCGGCCACGATCACTGGGGCTGGGACGACCTGTCGAGGATCTTTCATATCGGCACCCGTGACCTGCCGTTGGCAAATACTCCAGCCAGCAGCGCAGAATGGGCACGAGACTATCTGGCCCACTGCCGGGAAGTGATGCAGCGCCAACTGCCGCTGCCCCACCGCCACGCCAGCGCGCTGCACCAGGACATGATCCACCTCCCCACCCCGTTACCAGGTCATGGCGATGGCAGCAACGTCGACTTCACCAGCGTCCTCCTGCAACGCAAGACTTGTCGAAAGTTCTTGAACCGGCGTATTTCCCGCGAACACCTCAGCACGATCCTTTATCTTTCCCTGGGATACCTGAAAGAACGCGAAGTTGATATCGACCCATCCATACCAGAGGCTTTTCGCGCTCGCCGCAGCAGTCCCTCGGGAGGCGGCCTGAATTGTTGCGAGGGCTATCTGTATATTCGCAACATTGATGGCATCGGACCGGGCTTCTATTATTATCATCCGGACAAACATGCACTAACGCTTATAAGAGGTCTCGACGCGCCCTTGGCAATGTTGGTGCAAGGACAGCAGTTCATCGACAACCTGCCCTTCGGCATATTCCTTACTTGTCGGTTCGACAAGATGTGGTGGAAGTATCCACACTCCCAGGGTTATCGCGTCGCCCTGCTGGAAGCCGGGCACCTTTCGCAAACCTTCCAGCTCGCCGCCACCGCCCTGGGCCTGAAGACGTGGGTGACTGCGGCGCTGACCGAACGGAAAATCGAGCAGGCACTGCACCTGGAGGGGTTGAGCGAGCAGCCACTGCTGTTCGTCGGGGCGGGCTACAGCCATGGCGAGTCGATCTGCGACGACCTTCGGGAACTGCTCACGACGCCACCGGAAAACCCTTGATGCGGTCGACCGAGACAGCCACAGGACAATCGGACCGCTCCCGACTGCTGCTGGTCACGGGCATCTCGCTGATCAGCTTTTTCCCGCTCAACGTCCTGCTGCCCGCATTTCCAGCCCTGGCGGAGCAGTTCGCCACATCGACCGCCGATATCGCCCTGGCAGTCAGCCTGTTCACCCTGGTCTTCGCCTTCTCGCAACTGGTGACAGGTCCACTCTCCGATCGATTCGGGCGCAAAGGGGTGCTGCTGACGTGCCTCGCCCTCTCCTGCGTGGGCGCCATCGGCTGCACCCTGGCCACTAGCTTCATGCTCTTTTTGGTCTTCCGCTGCGTCCAGGCGCTGGGTTGTGGTTTCTTCGTCCTCGGCCTGGCGCTGGTCGAAGACCTGTTCGCCCCCCAGGAGCGCGCCCCCGTACGCATCTGCTACATGAGCTTCAGTGGGCTGTTCGTCGCCCTGTCACCCCTGCTGGGCTCCTGGCTGCTGGATGATTTTGGCTGGAAGGGCAGTTTCCATGCTTTTGTCCTGGTCGCCTCGGGTCTCTTCCTGCTGGCGTTGCGGGTAGTGCCCCGGCGACCCGCAACAGAAACGGCGCAAGGCTCGGCTGGGGCCCAGTCGATAGGACAGATCCTCAGCCACGGCGACTTCCGCCGCTACTGGCAGATCGCGGCGCTGGTGTTTTCCGCCTACTTTGCCCTGACGAGCGTTTCCCCGCTGATTTTCATGGACGGCTTGCGCCTCTCCGAATACCAATACGCCATGGTGCTGCTGATCTACGGCGCGGCCTATCTACTCGGCGGGGTACTGGCCGCCTGGCTGCAGAGGCGCCTGGACGTCCGTGCACAGATCGATATTGGCCTGCTCCTGCTCGGTGCTGCCGGCCTGGCGCTGCTGCTGGTCGTGCAACTGGAGCTTGTCTCCACCGCCAGCCTGCTGCTGCCGATGTGCCTGAGCGCCGCCGCCGTCAGCATCACCCGCCCCGCAGCGATCTCCGCAGCAATGCTGCTGTTCTCGGCGAACGCCGGCACCGCGGCGTCGGCAGGCAATACCATCATGTTCCTCGCAGCGGCCGCCAGCAGTGCGCTGCTGGCCAAAAGCGGCGTCCTCCTGCTACCGACCATCGGCATGGGCTTCGTCCTCTTCAGTCTGCTCGGGCTGCTCAGCAGCGCCAGGACCGGACGCTGATTGCTGCCGTTGCGCCTGCCCCGTTAATAGGACTAATAGATGACTGGTAAAGAACTGCTCACAAAAAGAACCAATAAGAAGTCAGCCATCCGGTTAGTTCTACTCATAGTAATGCTTGGCGTCTTTCCCATTGATGTCTTGTTACCCTCTATTCCGGCGATGGCACGACACTTCGACCGTCCACCCACTGACATCGCCCTCTCCATAAGCCTGTTCGCCATCGGAATATCTTTCTCCCAGTTGCTCATTGGTCCCTTATCAGACCGAGTCGGTAGAAAAAACCTCTTACTCGCGGGAGTACTGGTGTCAATGATAGGGGCCTTGAGGTGCGGGTTTTCCAGCGACTACAGATCATTCACGTTTTTTCGCATCATTCAGGCACTGGGCTGTGGTTGCTTTGTTCTGTCTCAAGCGCTGATTCAAGATCTTTTCACTGGGAAAGAACGAGATCACCTGAGAATCATGATCGTCACCGCCAGCGGAGTATTCATATCCATCTCGCCACTGGCTGGCACTGTCCTTCAAGAGTTACTGGACTGGCGAGGCAGCTTCTACCTGTTTTTTGCGCTAGCTGCCGCGGTTTTTATAAAAACCTGCTTAACCCTGAAAAACACCCCAACCAAAGATAATACTCGGCACTCAATCCTTGAGTCCTACCGCCACCTCTGCACGGATAAATTATTTATCGGCTACTGGCTCATGGCTGCCATCGCATTCTCCTGCCACTTTTCATTCATAGTGATTTCGCCACTGATTTTCATGGAACAGCTACAACTTTCCCAATATCAATTCTCGCTAGTTCTTCTCACATACGGAATCGCCTATATAGTAGGCGGGGCCTTGGCTGGAGCTATTAGCAATCGTATAACTACCAGTACCCAGATCATCATTGGCCTTTGCATGATGTCCACTGCCGGGCTGCTGCTGATTTATCTACCAGATATATTCAGGACTTCTCCGTTAGCCATACTACTACCCATGATCATTTGTACGACGGGAATTACGACAACCAGACCCGCAGCGACCTCCAAGGCAATGGAGCGATTTCCCAACCACTCGGGAGCCAGCGCTTCCGCCGGCAATACGCTGATTTTCATCTGTGGGGGGCTGGTCAGCATGCTGATCAATCTCAGCGGCACAGAGCTGCAATCGACTCTGGGTTGGGCTTTTTTGCTTTTAAGTACTATCGGTTTGAGTCTGAACACTCTGATCCAACGTCGTGCACAAGCAATCACGGAATGAACAGCAGCGCTTTCTCGTCCACCAGGTTCCGTGACACCTCCACACGCAGGCCCATTCCTTCCAGACGCCAGCGGTGTAGAATCGCTCTATTCATCGCCAGTCATCCCCCGGCGGGTTTATGAGCTCAAGCTGAAACGCACGGCGATCCCGTGTCGTTATCGGCAGCTTTCGGACACACGGCCATTTTCCAGGTGTTCCCGAGGGTCAGTAGAAGCTCACTCCCCACTTGTTACCTGATTAGCCGCCCGGAGTGCTCCATGCCTGATTACCGCTCGAAAACATCCACCCACGGCCGCAACATGGCCGGTGCTCGCGCCCTGTGGCGTGCCACGGGGATGAAAGACGCCGACTTCAAGAAACCGATCATCGCCGTCGCCAACTCCTTCACCCAGTTCGTGCCTGGCCACGTCCACCTCAAGGACATGGGCCAACTGGTCGCCCGCGAAATCGAACGCGCTGGTGGCGTCGCCAAGGAATTCAACACCATCGCCGTGGATGACGGCATCGCCATGGGCCACGACGGCATGCTCTATTCGCTGCCGAGCCGCGAAATCATCGCCGACTCCGTCGAGTACATGGTCAACGCCCACTGCGCCGACGCCATCGTCTGCATCTCCAACTGCGACAAGATCACCCCCGGCATGCTGATGGCCGCCCTGCGCCTGAACATTCCGGTGATCTTCGTCTCCGGCGGCCCGATGGAAGCCGGCAAGACCAAGCTGGCCTCCCACGGCCTGGACCTGGTAGACGCCATGGTCATCGCTGCCGACTCCAGCGCTTCTGACGAGAAGGTTGCCGAGTACGAGCGCAGCGCCTGCCCGACTTGCGGTTCGTGCTCCGGCATGTTCACCGCCAACTCGATGAACTGCCTGACCGAAGCCCTGGGCCTGGCCCTGCCGGGCAACGGTTCGACCCTGGCCACCCACGCCGACCGCGAGCAACTGTTCCTGCAGGCCGGTCGTGGCATCGTCGAGCTGTGCCAACGCTACTACGGCGAGAACGACGAGTCGGTGCTGCCGCGCAACATCGCCAACTTCAAGGCGTTCGAGAACGCCATGACCCTGGACATCGCGATGGGCGGTTCCACCAACACCATCCTGCATCTGCTGGCCGCTGCCCAGGAAGCCGAGGTCGCCTTCGATCTGCGCGACATCGACCGCCTGTCGCGCAAGGTGCCGCAACTGTGCAAGGTCGCGCCGAACATCCAGAAGTACCACATGGAAGACGTGCACCGCGCCGGTGGCATCATCAGCATCCTCGGCGAGCTGGCCCGGGGCGGCCTGCTGCATACCGACCTGCCTACCGTGCACAGCCGCAGCATGGCCGATGCCATTGCCAAGTGGGACATCACCCAGACCGACGATGAAGCGGTGCACACCTTCTTCAAGGCCGGCCCGGCCGGTATCCCGACCCAGACCGCATTCAGCCAGGCGACCCGTTGGGACAGCCTCGACGACGATCGCGAGAACGGCTGCATCCGCAGCGTCGAGCACGCCTACTCGCAAGAGGGCGGCCTGGCCGTGCTGTACGGCAACATCGCCCTGGACGGTTGTGTGGTGAAGACCGCCGGTGTCGACGAGTCGATCCTGGTCTTCGAAGGCAACGCGAAGATCTTCGAAAGCCAGGACAGCGCCGTACGCGGCATCCTCGCCGACGAAGTGAAGGCCGGCGATATCGTGATCATCCGCTACGAAGGTCCGAAAGGCGGCCCGGGCATGCAGGAAATGCTCTACCCGACCTCGTACCTGAAGTCCAAGGGCCTGGGTAAGGCCTGCGCCCTGCTGACCGACGGCCGTTTCTCCGGCGGTACCTCGGGCCTGTCCATCGGCCACGCTTCTCCGGAAGCCGCTGCCGGGGGGGCGATCGGCCTGGTGCAGGACGGCGACAAGGTGCTGATCGACATTCCGAACCGCTCGATCAACCTGTTGATCAGCGACGAGGAAATGGCCAGCCGCCGAGCCGAACAGGACAAGAAAGGCTGGAAACCGGTGGAAAAACGCCCACGCAAGGTCACCAGCGCCCTGAAAGCCTACGCCCTGCTCGCCACCAGCGCCGACAAGGGCGCGGTCCGCGACAAGGCGATGCTGGACAAGCTGGTGCCGTAAGCACCACCGCGAATAAAAAGCCCGGCCAATGTGCCGGGCTTTTTATTGCCTGCTTGAAGCGCCCCAGCCTTACTGGATCTCTTCCGGCTTGACGATCACCCAGTTCTTGTCCGCCGTCACCGTCAGACCTTCCTTGGCCTGAGCCTCGGCGTTGCTCTTGATCATGCCGTTGAGTTGAGTCATGTACTTGTCCTTGCGGTTGACCCACAGGTGCACGCCGCCCTTGGCCACATCCACGCTGTGGAACAGCATGTAACCATCGCTCGACGGCGTGTCGCCACCGACCAGCACCGGTTTCTTCCACTGGTCGATATAGGTCAGGATCGCCGCCTGCTTGCCGGCCATCCAGGTCGCCGGGGTCCACAGGTATGGCGTCAGTTCCAGGCCGAGGTTGGCCTTCTCGTCATACTTGCCGGCGCTGATCTGCTTGCGTGCAGTGGTCAGTTCGCCGGTCTTGCGGTCCTTGAGCAGGGTCGTCACGCCGATCACGTTCTGCGGCTTGACGTTGTAGCCATACTTGGGATCGGCCGCGACCATGCGCACCAACTCCTCGGAAGCGGCGGTCATCACGTAGACCTCGATGCCGTTCTCCATCAGCTTGTTGTACAGCTCGACCTGGCCGGTGAAGACCTTCGGCGGCTGCACTTCGATGTTCTTCACCACGTCGCCATCGTAGTAGGTGCTCGGTACCGGCTTGCCCGAAGCCATCATTTCGTCGACGTAGCCCTTGAGCTCCTTGAGGGTGAAGCCCGAGAACACTTGGGCCACCCATGGGTAGCAGACCATGTCGTCGACTTCGCAGAGGCGGTAGTAGTAGCTGAACAGGCTTTCCTTGTGGTCGGCGGTGTCCTTGAACGGGATCAGTTTCAGCGAAGGGTCCAGGGTATCGCGGGTAATCAGCCCCTTGTTCTCCAGGTACGGCAGCAGCGACTCTTCCAGGTCATAGCGGTAACTGGTGTTGTCCATGTCGAACACCGCGAAATTACCCTTGTTGGCGTTGGCGGCGATCATCGCCTCCAGTTGCTTGGCCTGGGCCTCTGGCCAATGCTTGAGCTCGGTGGCGAGAGCCTGGCCGGCAAGGCCCAGGCAGAGTGCGGCGGCAAGGAGTTTGTGGGCGAATTTCATGGGCGGTATCTTCCTGGCTGAAAGGCATCGACGCTAACAAATCCATGTGACAGTTCTCACCCGAGGACGACCGACTGCGTCCTGATCCCGCCACCGGCATGCGCCCCAGCGCCACCGGCTTATTCCAAAAACGACAGTCGACATTCCATTTAGATATTAAATCTATATATATCAAGCTGTTAGGCTGGCCGGTTCACAATCACCGACCCAGAGTGATTGGCACTCATCGTTTCCGGAGCTTTCATGAACCTGCCGCTGATTCTCAATCTGCTGGTGTTCCTCGCCCTGTTGCTGGGCCTGGCGCAAACCCGCCATACCTCCTGGAGCCTGGCCAAAAAGGTATTGCTCGCCCTGGCCCTTGGCGTGGTATTCGGCATCGGCCTGCATACGGTCTATGGCGACGGTAACCCGGTACTCAAGGCCTCCATCGCCTGGTTCGACCTGGTGGGCAACGGCTACGTGCAGTTGCTGCAGATGATCGTGATCCCGCTGGTCTTCGCCTCGATCCTCAGCGCCGTCGCCCGCCTGCACAATGCCTCATCACTGGGCAAGATCAGCTTCCTGACCATCGGCACGCTGCTGTTCACCACTGCCATCGCCGCGCTGATCGGCATTGGCCTGACCAACCTCTTCGGTCTGACCGCCGAAGGCCTGGTGGCCGGCGCACAGGAAATGGCCCGCCTGCAGACCATCCAGAGCGACTACGCGGGCAAGGTCGCCGACCTCAACGTGCCGCAACTGCTGCTGTCGTTCATTCCGCAGAACCCCTTCGCCGACCTCGCCCGGACCAAGCCGACCTCGATCATCAGCGTGGTGATCTTCGCCGCTTTCCTCGGCGTGGCCGCCCTGCAACTGCTCAAGGATGATGCGGATAAAGGCCAGAAAGTGCTCAATGCCATCGACACCCTGCAAGCCTGGGTAATGCGCCTGGTGCGCGTGGTGATGAAGCTGACACCCTACGGCGTACTAGCGCTGATGACCAAGGTGGTGGCAGGGTCCAACCTGCAGGACATCATCAAGCTCGGCAGTTTCGTGGTGGTGTCCTACATCGGCCTGGGGCTGATGTTCGTGGTCCATGGCCTGCTGCTGTCGCTGGCCGGGATCAATCCGCTGCGCTTCTTCCGCAAGGTCTGGCCGGTGCTGACCTTTGCCTTCACCAGCCGCTCCAGTGCCGCGAGCATCCCGCTGAGCATCGAGGCGCAGACCCGTCGCCTGGGGATTCCGCAGTCGATTGCCAGCTTCGCCGCCTCGTTCGGTGCGACAATCGGCCAGAACGGCTGTGCCGGCCTGTACCCGGCGATGCTGGCGGTGATGGTGGCGCCGACCGTGGGCATCAACCCGCTGGACCCACTGTGGATCGCTACCCTGGTGGCCATCGTTACCCTGAGTTCTGCGGGCGTGGCGGGTGTGGGCGGTGGGGCGACCTTCGCCGCGCTGATCGTGCTGCCGGCGATGGGTCTTCCCGTGTCACTGGTCGCGCTGCTGATCTCGGTGGAACCGCTGATCGACATGGGCCGAACCGCCCTGAACGTGAGCGGTTCGATGACCGCCGGGACCATCACCAGCCAGGTGATGAAGCAGACCGACAAGCGCCTGCTGGATGCCGATGAACATGCGGAGCTGGCGCAGGCCTGATCGGCTCCTAGTAGTGGTGGGCCGGCCCATGTGCCGGGCAGACTGACAGGTTGAGCAGGTTTCTGTGGCGAGCGGGCTTGTCGGAACGCCGCACCGCCGCGTTCGGCTGCGAAGCAGCCGCAAACTCTCTGACCCTGTCCTGCCTGACACGATGTGCAAGCTGATTCGGGGGCGCTTTGCGCCCCGGCGCGGGCAAGCCCGCTCGCCACACAAGCCCGCTCATCTCGATAGCGGGCTCAACACGCAAGTCCGCTCATTACCCTTCAGGTTCTCTCCCAAACCTCAAAGCTGAACGCCGGCTTGTCGCCTTCCGCCGGATGCGGCTCATTGGAAACCCGTTGCCACAGGTTCAGGTCGAACTCCGGGAACCAGGCATCGCCTTCCGGGCTCAGGCCGACCCGGGTCAGGTACAGGCGATCAGCCTGCTCCAGGCCCTGGGCATACAACTGCGCCCCGCCGATCAGCATCAGCTCACCAACGCCCTGCTCCAGCGCCCACTCTTCGGCCCGCATCAGCGCGGCATCCAGCGAGTGGAACACCTCGGCGCCTTCCAGTTGCAGCCCGGCCTGGCGGCTCACCACCAGGTTCAAACGCCCCGGCAATGGCCGGCCGAGGGAATCCCAGGTCTTGCGACCCATGATGATCGGCTTGCCCAGGGTGGTGGCCTTGAAGTACTTGAAGTCCGCCGGCAAATGCCAGGGCATGCTGTTATCGACGCCGATCACGCGGTTTTCCGCAAGGGCCGCGATCAGGCTGAGAGGGAGTTTGGTTTTCATGCTGGCGAGGATACCCGACACCTGGGTGCAGGCACTAGCCACAGCGGTTATGCTTCTGGCACTCCCCCGCAACAGGATGGCGCGTGACTGAACCGACTCCCCTGCAACGCCTCTGGCTGACCGAGGCCGTACGCCTGCGTGAAGAACAGGCCGGCCCCCTGGAAGACCTCGAAGCCAACCGTCGCGCCCGCGCCGCCGGGGGCGACCTGGCCACCCGCATCCAGCACCGCGCACTCCGGCTCGCCGAACGCGACGGCCAGCTCGCCGCCCTGCAGCACTGGCTGCAAGGTGCACGCCTGGCCCTGCTGCTGCTCGCCGTGCTGGTGATGCTCAGCGGTGCCGGCCTGGCCTTCGCCGCCCTCGGCAACGGCCAATTGCCAGTCAATGTGTTCTGGGCCCTGGGCAGCCTGCTCGGACTGAACCTGCTGCTGTTGGCGAGCTGGGCCTTGGGACTGTTCTTCGCCGGCGGCCATGGCGCCATACTGGGTCGACTGTGGCTGTGGCTCAGCGAAAAGTTCGCCCGCGATGCCCAGGCGGTGCAACTGGTGCCAGCATTGGTACTCCTGCTACAACGCCGGCGCCTGAATCGCTGGGCCATCGGCGTGGTCGTCCATGGCCTCTGGCTGCTGGCCCTGGGCTGCGCTCTGATGCTGCTGCTGACACTGCTCGCCACCCGGCGCTACGGCTTCGTCTGGGAAACCACCATTCTCGGCGGCGACACCTTTGTCGGGCTGACCCAGGGCCTCGGTGCCCTGCCTGCGCTGCTGGGCTTCAGCGTCCCCAGCGAGGCGATGATCCGGGCCAGCGGCAACGCCGCCATCGACCTGGAAAACGCCCGCCAGGCCTGGGCCGGCTGGCTGGTCGGGGTACTGGTGGTCTATGGCCTGCTACCACGCCTGCTGCTCGCGGTGTTGTGCCTGTGGCGCTGGAAGAGCGGCGTTCGCGCGCTGGCACTGGACCCGAACCTGCCCGGCTATGCCCACCTGCGTGAACGCCTGATGCCCAGCAGCGAACGCCTGGGTATCAGCGACGCCGCACCTGCGCAACTGCACAACGCCGAAGCAGGGGTGAGCCACCAGGACAGCGCCGGCGCGCTGCTGGTGGCCATCGAACTGGACGACCAGCGGCCCTGGCCGCCAGCACTGCCCAGGGAAGTCCGCGACGCCGGTGTGCTCGACAGCCGCGAGTCCCGGCAGAAACTGCTCGAGCAACTGAGCCGCTTCCCGCCTGCACGCCTGGCTATCGCCTGTGACCCGCGACGCTCGCCGGATCGCGGTAGCCTCGCGCTGATCGCCGAGCTGGCCCGCAGCGCCGCCGCCACACGCATCTGGCTGCTGCAGGCACCACCCGGCCAGGCACTGGACGCCGATCGTCTCGGCGACTGGCACAACGCGCTGCAACAGCTGGAACTGCCGTTTGCCGACAGCGCCCCACTGACCTGGCTGGAGACCGGCCATGACTAAGCCGCTGAAACTGGCCGTGGTCGGCCACACCAATGTCGGCAAGACCTCGCTGCTGCGTACCCTGACCCGGGACGTCGGCTTCGGTGAAGTCTCCCACCGCCCCAGCACCACCCGCCATGTCGAGGGTGCACGGCTGTCGGTGGACGGCGAGCCACTGCTGGAGCTGTACGACACTCCCGGCCTGGAAGATGCCATCGCCCTGCTCGATTACCTCGAACGCCTCGACCGTCCCGGCGAGCGCCTCGATGGGCCGGGACGGATCAGCCGCTTCCTTGAAGGCAGCGAAGCCCGCCAGCGCTTCGAGCAGGAAGCCAAGGTGCTGCGCCAGTTGCTGGCCTCGGATGCCGGACTCTATGTGATCGATGCCCGCGAGCCGGTGCTGGCCAAATACCGCGACGAACTGTCGGTACTCGCCAGTTGCGGCAAACCGCTATTGCCCGTGCTCAACTTCGTCAGCAGCGCCGACCAGCGCGAAGACGGCTGGCGCCAGGCCCTGGCCCGCCTTGGGTTGCATGCGCTGGTGCGGTTTGACAGCGTCGCCCCGCCGGAAGATGGCGAGCGCCGCCTCTACGAAAGCCTGGCCCTGCTGCTGGAAGGTTCACGGCCCCGGCTGGAACGACTGGTGCGTGACCTGGAAGCGCAACGCCTGGTCCGCCGACAAGGAGCCAATCGCCTGATTGCCGAACTCCTGATCGATTGCGCCGCCTGCCGCCGCCAGGTGGCCGGCGATGCGGCCGCCGAAAGCAGCGCCATCACCGAATTGCGCCAGGCGGTGCGCCAGCGCGAACAGCGTTGCGTCGAGGCCTTGCTCAAGCTCTATGCCTTCCGTACCCACGACGCCGCCGCCAGCGACCTGCCGCTGCTCGACGGACGCTGGGGCGACGACCTGTTCAATCCGGAAACCCTCAAGCAATTGGGGGTGAAGGTCGGCGGCGGGATTGCCGCCGGGGCTGCGGCAGGCGCCGGGGTAGACCTGCTGGTCGGCGGCCTGACGCTGGGTGCCGCCGCCCTCGTCGGGGCCGTCGCCGGGGGCGCCCTGCAGACTGCCCGCGGCTACGGCAGTCGCCTGCTCGGCAAGCTCAAGGGCCAGCGCGAACTGACGGTCGATGACAGCGTGCTGCGCCTGCTCGCACTCCGCCAACGACAATTGTTGCTGGCGCTGGAGGCCCGTGGCCATGCGGCGATGGACAGCATCACGATCGACACCCCTGTGGAAAAATCCTGGCGCGAAGGCAAGTTGCCGGAGGCACTGGGCAAGGCTCGTGCCCACCCACACTGGTCCTCGCTGAACCCACAACCGAAGCTGAGCCAGGCCGAGCGCCAGGAGCAGCTTGAAACGCTCTTGCAAAAACTGGATGAAAAATAGGCAGGCCGTCCGGCTTCGCTCAAGCCCGGTTATCCACTTGCCGTCGATCACTCGCTGAGCGTTGCCGATGATGAAACGCCTCCATCCTGGGCAAGTACAGCCAGTCCTGCGGGGCCCCAAGAATGAAACCCTCCAGCGCCCTTATCCACTGGGGCTGCATCTGCTCGACGGGCCCGCGGAAGATACGCTCGATCACCTGCAATTCCCCCACCTGCCCCAGGCAGGCCCGATGCCCCAGTAGCAGAAGATCACAACCCAGCTTCGAAGCCAGGAACAGCGGACCTTTGACAAACTGGGCATCGCGCCCGAAGAACCTCCCGTTCATCGGTTCGCCAAATCGCACACCATCGAGGCTGACCGGCAGGTCGCAGAAAATGATCACCTGATGTCCTCGTTTCACCCCTCGCGCAATCGCCAGGGCAGTTCGCGGATCGTTGCTGTCCAGCACCTCGATGACATGCCCAAGGCCTTCGAGGTTCTTGAGCGAACCATGTGTAAACGGGTCGTTGAAGTTCCAGATCGGGATGATGAAGCGCGTAGACGGGCTCGTTCGCTCGACCACGCATGCCACGGCCATCCAGTATTCGCCACAATGCGGCAAGATGATGATCGTCGGACGCCTGGCGCCGCGTTGCCAGTGCTCACCAGGATCAATCCACGGGATCGACCGGACCCAGGCCCGTAGATGCACTGGCTCATGGCTGCGGTAGAGATGCTGGTAAAGCCCGCGCTGAAACTGGATCGCACTGTGCTGGCAGGCCAGGACTCGACAACGCTCGGCATCGTGACCGAAGAGTTGCAGGTTCTGCTGGCTGCGAGGGTAGTCCACGCCTCGCAAACACTGGGGCAACCTCATCAGGACAGCAGGTAACCACGCCAACAGTGTGTGACACGCCGCGACCCGAAAGCACCGGGCAAGAGCGAGCAATCCGTATCGGCGCAGCCTGGCCTTGACCACCGCCCAGAACAACCAGCGCCTGACCTGGCCACTCAAGCCGCGAGTCAGCATGCTGGCTCCGATGGTACCAGGCGGCCTTCGCACATCTGCAGCACCGTCGTACAGGCATGTGCCACCTCCCGGTCATGGGTCACCACGACACAGGACAGGGGCAGCCTGCGAATCGTTTCAATCACCACATCGCGTGATGCCGGGTCCAGGTGCGCTGTCGGCTCGTCGAGCAGCAGCAACTGCGGTCGCCGATACAGGGCCCGGGCGATCAGCAGACGCTGGCGCTGTCCGGATGACAGTTGAATACCCGTCGACCCCAGTCGCGTGTTGAAACCATTGGCCAGTTTCAACACGCACGTCAGCAAGCCCACCTGCTCGACACACGCCTGCAACCATGCGCCATCGAGATCATCGTCCATCACGACATTGTCGACGACGCTACCGTCGACGATTTCACCATGGGCCATGACATAAGCCACCCCCTGGCGATAGCGACGCAAGCCAAAATGCCGCATCGCCTGGCCGTTGATCCGGAACCGGCCATCATCCAGCGGATAAAAGCCGGCCAGCACCTTCAGGAAAGTGCTCTTGCCACAACCGGAAGGTCCCAGGATGGCGATCTTCGCCCCCGGCCCCTCCAGGGTGAAGTCCAGCTTGTCGAAGGTCGGGCGTTCGAACGAGCTGTAGCAGAACCGGGCATTTTTCATATGAATGGCGTTGATCGGTTCCGGCTGCCCCACTGGGCTGCTGCTGTAGACGCAGGACTCGAACGATTCCGGCTGCTCGTCGACGATGTCATCCAGCCGCCCCAGCTCGACCTGCACCAGTCGCAGACTCATGTAGCCATCCACCAGCTTGAAGGCGCATGCCATGAACATGTCCTTGTAAAGCACGAAGGCAAACAGGTCGCCGACGCTGTTCTCACCGTTCAACACCGCCAAGGCGCCCAAGGCACTGACCAGCAGGGAGTGCCCATGGGACAGGCCGTCATGCACCACCTGGTTCATCGCCTGCATGCGCTGGACCCCGGCGCGGGCCGTTTCGGTGTCAGCCTGCCGATTGCTCCAGGCCGCCAGCTTCGTCGCTTCGTACTGATGGAGTTTCATCGACTCGATGCCATCCAGGGCTCCGAGCAGCGTGACATTGCGCAGGGTCTCGGCCTCGATCGAGGCCTTGTGGCGCGTCTCCATCAGCGGGAGGGTCAGGCCACGGAAAAGAAAAAACAGCAGGCACAACGCCAGGGACAAGCCCGCCAGCTTGAGATTGATCAGTGCCATCAACAGCAGGAAAACCAGGCCAAACAGGCTGTCGATACCGATGTCCATCCACCCCGAGGTGAACGGCAGGAACACCTTGTCCGCCGCCTGGGTACGACGCAGGATATCTCCAGGCGCCCGGCGCTCGAAGTAACCGAGCGGCAGGCGCAGCAACCGGGCAATGACGCCGGTCGAGAGATCCTGGGTCAACGCGACCCGCAGTTGCGCATCCAGCACCGCCCGCAGCCAGGCGGCAACGCTTTTGAACAGGAAGATCCCGCCGAAGACGTACAGGATCAGGTAGAGGAAATCTTCGTCGTTCTTGGCGACGACTTCGTCGATTGTCAGGGAGAATAGCTTTGGCGCAGCAATCCCGCCCAGATAGCCGATCACCGATAGCAGACCCATGGGAACCAGGTAGCGCAGGAGCCAGGGATTCTTGCGCAACAGGCTGGCACAGCCCAGCGATGCTGATGGCCTGGTCCCGGACTGAAGAATGAAAGCCAGGCCCGGCAGCATTTCCAGGGCCACGCCACTGAACATCGGCAGCGCTTCTTCCCAGGTGTAGAAACGCCTGCCCACTGCCGGGTCGACCACATGCAAGCCGGTTCTGGTCACGGCCTCCAGTACTACGAAATGTCGCGTGTTCCAGAACAGGATCGACGGTGTGCGCAACTGCCTGAGCCCATCGAGCAGCGTTTTCAGCGGTCGACAGGTAAAACCCAGTTCATCGCAGACCTTGATGACCTGGAACAGCGACATCCCATCCCGCGCCACGCTGTAGTCCCGACGCAGCTGGCGCAATGCCAAGTGCTTGCCGTGATAACCGGCGATCATGGCAATCGATGCCAGGCCGCATTCGGACATCTCGTCCTGCAGGATTACCGGCACCCGCTTGCGCAGCCTTTGCCGGGAACGAGCCAGGGCGTCACGCAGTACCGCCTTGAGTTGGCTCATGCCGGTTCGTCCACCCGCACCGGTGCAGCCCGACTCGTCGGCCATGCGTCGGGATTGCGCTCAACACCCTTGAGTACGGGCAGGAACAGCCATTCCAGCAGGCTCAGGCGCTCCAGGCCAAGGGAGCCCCGGAGGGTCATGCCGTCCCTGAGCCAGTCCCGGCGAATACGGACGTGAGCGGCGCTGAAGTCGGGCTCCACCTCCACCAGATAGGTGGGCACCTCGCGCGACTCATCGTTGACCACGCCGGGGATCGCCGCCCGGTAGGTACTGGCGGAACTGTGGACGACGGTGCCTTTGACAACGCCATAGCGCTCATAGGGAAATGCATCGAAACGCAAGGTCACCTCGGTGCCGGGAGTGACGAAACCAATGCTCGACGAGCTGACATCAAGCTGGACCCGAAGCCGGGCAGGCCCAGGCTGGACCACGCGCAACAGCAGTATCGGCTGACCGCTCTCGACCCTGCCGCCGACAAATACCGCCACCGTATCGACGATGCCATCCACCGGCGACAGCAGGACATAGCCCTGGCTCTTGCCCAGGAACTCCAGACGCTCCAGCCACTCGTTACGCTGACGGGCGAACTGTCCCAGGCGAGTCGCCAGGTCCTGCTCCGCCTGGCCTACGCGCTGCTGCAACTCCAGGCTGCGCTGCTGCGTGCTGACCCTGGCCAACTCGTTGCCGGCCTGGTCTTCCAGCGCCGCTTCGTGGACGACGACCACACGGTCCAGGTCTGAACCGGAAACTGCACCCTCTCCGGCCAATTGTTCATGGCGCCGCCGCTCATCCTGGGCAACGCGGACCCGACGCTGGATCGATTGCCCGATGCGGGTGTTGAGCGCCAGATCCTCATCCAGTTGCTGCAACTGACGTCGTAGAAGGTCTTTTTCGGCGGTGTGGGCGGACCGGGCCTGGTTCTCCTGTGTCGCCAGTTCATCGAGCAACTTGTGCAAGCGCTCGATATTCATGACAGAAAGGGACTGGTCACCGTCAGCCTCGATATTTTCCGGGTCCACCGTGCGCAAGCGAATCAATGGCTGGCCACGCTTGATCGGTTCGCCGGTCGCGACCAGCAGCTCATCGACATGGGCTGCCTTCTCGCTGGCGATACGGACCACATCGCGGGTCATGACCCGCCCCTGGACCTCTTCCTTCCGGGCATAGCTTCCCGTTGCCAACAGCACCAGTACTGCCACGACAAAGAGGCCGAGGACACCGCCCAACAGCGATGGTCGGAGTGCCGACCTCGGAGTCACCGTCCCCCACTCGAGCATAAATCAATCCGTACCGGGGAAGTTCAGGCAACAGGCAGACAGGGCGATGCCATCGGGCCGCCCCATCTGCTGCTGTCGCTTCAGCTCATGGTCTCAGGGACGGTTACGACTTGACTGCATGCTTGAAGAAAGTGCCGAGGTTGTCGAAGAAATTGTTGACCGCGTCCCCTGCATCGGCCCCCCAACCAGCCCCGCGGACCTCCATGGTTTCTTCGAGGGTCATTTCCTGCGGGGCATTGTCTTGCTGCTTAACATCTTCCATCGGGATACCTCATTGATCGAGTTATGAAAAACACTTCAGGCCGAACACAGCGTCCGGCTTGAATTTCATCGCACTCCCACAGGCCCGAAGGCATGGCTGGTGTGCGCGACCATTTTCCCAATCAACGCAAAGGGCAACTATAAGACCCGCGAGAACCCGGCACTTGAATCGTCACCGCCAGGGTCAGGACTTGGCGCCAAGGGTTGTAGTATCCATAACGGATTGGCTCAGCAGATGTTGCGCCTTGTTTCTCAAGAGTTGCAGGTCGATCACCGGAATGTGCATCCGCTTGGCCTGCTCATCCCACTGGCGCATGCGCAGGCTCAAGTCGCAGAGGGGGTTCCTGGCAAAGTCCGCAGCCTCCTGCTCGGACATCCTGCCGCCCTGGTAGTCCAGCGTCCGCCGGCTCGCTTCGCTCAGGCGCTCGTAGTATCCCGGCTCGACCAATGTCAGATAACGCTTGGCCTGCACGTGATACTCCACCAGAAGCGCCAGGCGCTCGCTGAACCCGGCGCGACGCAGGTAATCCGCGCCCAGCCGTTCATGACTGGCCACGCCATAACCGCCCATGCCCTGCCCCGCCTGCGCCGGACACGGGCAGAGATGCCCGATATCGTGGAAGAATGCCGCCAGGACCACTTCGTCGTCATAGCCTTCGGCCATCGCCCGTTGCGCGGCCTGGGACATGTGCTCCAGTTGCGAAACCGGCTCAGCGATGTAGTCGGCACTGCCGAACTGCTGGTAGAGACCGAACACCTCGTCCAGCACCTGTTCGACCCGGCTCATGGGCTTTCTCCCAGCAGCGTGGCGATATTGGCTTCGGCCATGGCGGGGCCGACGCTCATGCCAACCCCGGTATGCATCAATGCCGCATGCACGCCGGGCGCCGCCTGCAAGAACGAAAACGGCCCCGGCCCCCTGGCGCCGTAGACACCCTGCCAACGTTCCAGCACCTGGACCTTGCAATCCAGGGTGTGCTCGGCCAGTTCCAGCATCCAGTTGTCCACCTGTTCGGCATTGAACGGCGAAGGATCACTGCCGTAGTGGTGGGAATCGCCGATAATCAGTTCGCCGTGGGGTGTCGGGCTGATCAACAGGTGAATGCCGTGTTCCTGCAGGTGTGGGGTTTCGCGCTGGATCTGCGCCCGGATGGCCGCCGCTTCCGGCAGATCGGCGAAGGCGCCGTAGTGCACGCAGCTCAAGCCGGTCAGCACCGAGTGTTGCAGCTTCAGCCCGCTCGACAACGGGCGGGCGCGGAGCATCTGCAGGCGGCAGATGCTCGGTTGCAAGGTCGCCAGCGACTCGGCCAGCAGCGTCTGGTAGTCGTGTCCCGAGCAGACCACGATGCGCTCACCACGAAATATCCCGGCAGTGCTGTGCAACAGGCCGGGGGCGACCTCGCGGACCAGGGTCGAAAAGTGGAACTCGACGCCCAGCTCGCGACGCAGGTAGTCGATCAGGGCCGGTAGCGCCTCGCGGGAATACAACTGCTGGTCGTCCAGGCCATGCAGGGCGGCGCGGTGATGACTGAACTGGCCGCCCTGCAGCTCGGCCAGGGCCTGCCCCTGCAACAGTTTTACCCGGTAGCCATGTTCCTGGGCACGGCCGGCGCAGAAGGCTTCCAGCAAATGTTCCTCGGCTTCGCTGCGGGCGAAGAGAAAGCTGCCGTTGCGCTTGAGTTCGAAGCCGGCCTGCTGCGACCAGTGGCCCCAGATTTCACGGCTGGCGCGGGCCAGGTCGAGCATGACGCCCGGCGTCTGGCCGGTGACCAGGGCCTGGCCGAAGTTGCGCACCGAAGCGCCCAGGGGCGTGGCGGTGCGCTCGAAGACCCGGACCTTGAGGCCACGGCGGGCAGCGGCGTAGGCGTGGGACAGACCGAGGATGCCAGCGCCGACGATGAGGATGTCGCTGTGAGAAGTCATGAATGGTCCTGAAGGAAAGATCGATACCTGTGGCGAGCGGGCTCGCCCGCGCTGGGGCGCACAGCGCCCCTGAAATCAGCGACCCGGTTGTGCCAGACAGAATGAAATCACAGGGTCTACGACGGCTACGCCGCCGAACGCGGCGGTGCGGCGTTCCGACGAGCCCGCTCGCCACAAGGATTGGATGCAGTCGGTTGAATTACTGGGCAACCTTCTCCGACTTGCCGTCATAGCGCTTGCGCCATTCGGCCAGGATCTCGTCGCGATTCTTCGAGGCCCAGGCGAAGTCGTTCTTGATCAGGCGCTGCTCGTAGTCGGCCGGCAGTTCGGTCTGTGGCTTGGCGATACCCGGCTGGGCCAGCACGGCGAAGTTTTCCTTGTACAGTTCCATTGCCGCCGGGCTGGCGGAGAAGTCGGCCAGTTTCTTCGCGGCTTCCTCGTGCGGGGTGCCCTTGATCACCGCAGTGGCCTCGATCTCCCAGCCCAGGCCTTCCTTCGGCAGGACGATGTCCAGCGGCGCGCCCTGGCGCTTGAGCTGCACCGCCGGATATTCGAAGGAGATGCCGATCGGGAACTCGCCCGCCGCCGCCAGCTTGCACGGCTTGGAACCGGAGTGGACGTACTGGCCGATGTTCTGGTGCAGGTCATCCATGTACTGCCAGCCCTGCTTCTCGCCAAAGGTCTGCAACCAGGCGCTGACATCGAGGAAGCCGGTACCGGACGAGGCCGGGTTGGGCATGACGATCTTGCCCTTGTACTCGGGCTTGGTCAGATCCTGCCAGCTCACCGGCTTGCTCAGGTGCTGCTTCTCGGCCTCAACGGTGTTGAAGCAGATGGTCGCGGCCCAGACGTCCATGCCGACCCAGGCGGGCGGGTTGGCCGGGTCGCGGTAGTTGCCGCCGATCTTGCCGAGATCCTTGGGCGCGTAGTTCTGCAGCATGCCTTGCTGGTCAAGAATCGCCAGGCTGGAGGCGGCCAGGCCCCACA
Source organism: Pseudomonas sp. UTLPPB19802 (assembly GCF_059730225.1). Lineage (NCBI taxonomy): Bacteria > Pseudomonadati > Pseudomonadota > Gammaproteobacteria > Pseudomonadales > Pseudomonadaceae > Pseudomonas > Pseudomonas sp. UTLPPB19802. The sequence goes on along the minus strand of NZ_AP048545.1, from coordinate 1,181,216 downwards.
CGGCGTCGGCCTGTGGCCGGGCCTTCTCGGCCAGCAGCTTGGCGGTGATGATGCCGGTGGAATCGCGGACCCACTTGATGCCGATGTCCGGATTGGCCTTCTCGAACGCATCCTTGTAGCTCTTGAGCTGCTCGGATTCGAGGGCGGTGTAGACGGTCAGCTCGGTCTTCGCCGCGAAGGCGTTCAGGCTGAACAGCGAGAGGACGGCAGCGGCAAGAGTCAAAGGCTTGAACATGATGCGGTTCCTTGGGTTGTACGGGTGGACGAATCAATGGCCGGGCACGGTCTGCCGCCAGGCCTGGGTGCGACGCAGCAAGCCGCGCGAGGTCCAGGCCAGCAGCAGCGACACGCCCGCCGAGGTGATCAGGATCAGGGTCGACATGGCCGCCGCACCGCCAACGTTGCCGGCGTCGTCCATGTTCAGTACCGCCACCGCCGCGAGGAGGGTGTCGGGGCTATAGAGGAAGATCGCCGCCGACACCGTGGTCATCGCCGAAACGAACAGGTAGCGGATGATGTCCAGCAGGGCCGGCAGGCAGATCGGCACCGTGACCCGCAGGTAGTGCCGGTACAGCGGCGTCTTCAGCGACAGCGCGGCAGCCTCGAATTCGCCGTCGAGCTGGCGCAGTGCAGTGGTCGCGGTCATCTGCGCGGTGGTCAGGTAGTGCGCAATGGTGCACATCACCAGCAGGGTCATGGTCCCGTAGAACACATGCAGCGGGTTGCCAATGAGGTTGAAAAAGAACACGTAGCCCAGCCCAAGAACCAGGCCCGGCACCGCCATCGGCACGAAGCTGAGCAGGCGCAGCGCCAGGTTCAGGCCACGCTGGCCGCGGGTCTTCTCCATGAGATAGGCACCGGTGAAGATCAGCGCACTGCCAACCAGCGCGGTGCACAGGGCCATGGTCAGGCTGTTGCGGTAGGCCCGCCAGCCACCGCCTGCGGTCTCGTCGAAGTGGTAGTGATTCAGGGACAGCGACAGGTTGTATGGCCAGAATTTCACCAGCGACGAGTACACCGCCATGCCGAACACCAGCAGCAGTGCGGCGCAGATCAGCAGGACAATCGCCAGGTAGCAGGCATCCCGCAACGGGCTGCGTACTGGCCGGAACACCTGGGCCCGACCGCTCATGGCATCACCCTGGCGTCGACGCAGCCAGGCATCGACGGCAAAGCTGAACAGCGCTGGCAACAGCAAAATCATGCCGATCAGCGCACCACGCCCGAACTGCTGTTGGCCAACCACCGCCTTGTAGGCCTCCAGCGCCAGCACCTGGTAATCGCCACCCACCACCACCGGCACGCCGAAGTCGGTGATGGTCAGGGTGAACACCAGGCACAGGGCGGCGAACACAGCCTGCCGGGTGGCCGGCCAGGTAATGCTGCGATAGGCCTTCCAGGGGCTGGCGCCCATGCTCGACGCAGCGTCGAACAGCCGCGCATCGGTCAGGGACAGCGCCGACAGCAGGATCATCAGCGCATGGGGAAAGGTATAGATGACCTCGCCGAGGACAATGCCCCAGAAACCGTAGATGTTGTCCGCCAGCAATCCACGCAACAGGCCCTGGTTGCCGAACAGGTAGACCAGGGCAATCCCCGGCAGCATCGACGGCGCCATCAGCGGCAGCAGCGACAGGCCACGCCAGAGAGTCTTGCCGGGAATCAGGGTACGTTGCAGGGCGTAGGCGAACAGGTAGGCCAGCGGTACCACGATCGCCGCAACGCTGAAGGACACCTTCAGGCTGTTGCCCAGCAGCCAATGGAAGTTGTCGCTGCCCAGCAGCTCCCGTGCGGCGAGCCAGCCACCGCCCTGCCCGGCCTCACTGCTGAAACCGCGCCAGAAGATCGCCAGCAGCGGCAACAGCACCGCGACACCTAGCAGACAGAGCCAGAGCAGTTTGCCGCCAACCACGAACAGGTGGTCGCCAAAGTCGCCGCCCAGGGACTTCGCGACTGGTTTGCGCGCCAGCGCCAGGCTGATGTCAGCGGCCATCTCAGGCAAACACCTGCAGGCTGCGCGGCGGCAACGCGACCCAGATATCCGGCGAGCCCAGGCGCGGCATGTCCTGCGGGCCGACTTCGGCCAGCAGCGGGTGGCCGGGCAACTCGTTGAGTTCGAAGCTCATGCGGCAGCGGTTGCCGAGAAAGGTGATTTCGCGCACCCGTGCGGCAAACAGGTTTTCTTCATGCACCGGCGGATTGACATTGATCGACTCGGGGCGACAGAACAGCCGCCCGGAACCAGTCCGCGCAGCACCATCGGCCAGGCGCAACTGCACATTGCCGACCTGGGCGTGCTGGGCACTGCTTTGCTGGAACGGCAGCCAGTTGCCCTGGCCGACGAACTCGGCGACGAACGGCGTGGCCGGCTTGTCGTAGATTTCCCGTGGCGTGGCGTACTGCTCGACCTTGCCGTTGTTCATCACGGCGATCCGGTCGGCCATCAGCATGGCCTCGTCCTGGTTGTGGGTGACCATCAATGTGGTCACGCCGAGGCTGCGTTGCAGCTGGCGCAACTCACTGCACAGGTGTTCGCGCACTCGGGCATCGAGCGCCGACATTGGCTCGTCGAGCAACAACAACGACGGTGCCGGAGCCAGGGCGCGGGCCAGGGCCACGCGTTGCTGCTGGCCGCCGGAGAGCTGGCCGGGGTATTTCTTTTCACTGCCGGACAGACCGACCAGTTCGAGCATTTGCGCCACACGCTGGCGCACTTCATCACGACCGCTACCGGTCAGGCCGTAGGCGATGTTGGCCTCCACGGTAAGGTTGGGGAACAGCGCGTAGGACTGGAACAGAATGCCGTAGTCACGGGCCTGGGGCGGCAGCTCGGATACATTGCGCTCGCCAAGGAACAGCTCGCCGTCGTCCTGGCGCTCGAGGCCGGCGATACAGCGCAGCAGCGTGGTCTTGCCACAACCCGACGGCCCCAGCAGGCACACCAGCTCGCCGGCGGCGACGTCGAGGGAGACGTTCTCAAGCGCGGTGAAGGCGCCAAAGCGCTTCTGCACACCACGGACTTTCAGTGCCGCGCCGGGATTGGCCAGGGAGTGGGCGATCGGATTGTTCATGGGCAGACCTCATCGAGCGAATGAGAGTCATGCTAGGGCGGCAATGCGTACGCCATGTGGCAATAAGGCAAAAGCTGCCGATAGTGGTATTGGTGGATTTGGGTAGGAAACGGATTGCAGGTATCGTGGAAGTTTCCACGCCTCATTTCTGTCGCAGAGGATTATGTGGCGAGCGGGCTTGCCCGCGCTCGGCGGCGCAGCCGTCGCAAACCCAACCGCCTCGACTTTTCTGATGGACTGGGCCTTCCGGTTTTGGGGCGCGGTGCGCCCAGCGCGGGCAAGCCCGCTCTCCACATGGGCCGCCATTCCTATCAGTCAGGCCGGCGCCATCTCCTGCGCCAGCCCCATGAACGCCGCCGGCAGGCGCGCCGACTTGCGTTCCTTGAGGCAATACAGGTACTCCGGGATCTGCGGCGCATTCTCGATGCTCAGCACTCGCAACTGCGGATCATGGGGCACTTCCTGGCGGGCAATGATGCTGATGCCGATATTGCGCAGCACCGCCTCGCGGATCGACTCACGGCTGCCGATCTCCAGCAGCGGCCCATGACTGACGTGGGCATTACGCAACAACTCTTCGGTCAGTTGCCGGGTGGTCGAACCGGCCTCGCGCATCAGCAGGCAATGCCCGGCCAGCGCACTCAGCGGCACGTGGTCATGAATCGCCAATGGATGGTTGCGATGCACCGCCAGTACCAATGGATCGCTGCCCAACACCCGGCGGATCAGCCGCGGGTCTTCAAGCAACTGTGACGAGGCGGCGACGTCGACCCGGTATTCCTCCAACGCCTCCAGCACCTGCTGGGAGTTGCCGATCTCCATCGACACCTCGACCTGGGGCAAGCGCTCACGGAACGCCTTGACCAGGTCGAGAATGTAGTACGGCGCAGTCGCGGCGATGCGCAAGGCGCCCTGCACCTGGCCACTGTTGCGCAGGAAGAACTCGATGTCGGCCTCCTGCTGCAGCAGCGCCTTGACCATCGGCAGCAGCCGCGCGCCCTCCTCGCTGACGCTCAGCCGACGGCCACCGCGATAGAACAGTTCGACCGAGTACTGGCTTTCCAGATGCCGGATCTGGGTAGTGACGGTGGGCTGGCTGAGGCCGAGCTTTTTCGCCGCCTCGGTGATGCTCCCCAGGCGGGCGACCATGTAAAACGCCTTCAGCTCCGCACTCTTCAATTCGGCACTCGGCACATCACCCTCTCATCGTCTATTTGCGCAACAGACGCAGACCGTTGAACACCACCAGCAGGCTGACGCCCATGTCGGCGAAGACCGCCATCCACATGGTCGCCATCCCCAGGAAGGTTACCGCAAGAAAGATCGCCTTGATGACCAGGGCCAGGGCGATGTTCTGCTTGAGAATACCCGCAGTCTGCCGCGACAGGCGAATGAACGCTGGAATCTTGCGCAGATCGTCGTCCATCAAGGCGACATCGGCAGTCTCGATGGCGGTATCGGTCCCGGCTGCCGCCATCGCGAAACCGATCTCGGCGCGGGCCAGCGCCGGCGCATCGTTGATGCCGTCGCCGACCATGCCGACCCGGTGCCCCTTGGCGTACAGTGCCTCGATGGCCTGCAGCTTGTCGGTCGGCAGCAGGTCGCCACGAGCCTCGTCGATCCCCACCTGGGCGGCGATCGCCTTGGCGGTGTGCGGGTTGTCGCCGGTGAGCATCAGGGTCTTGATGCCCAGCTCGTGCAACTGGCGGATGGCCTCGCGACTGGAGTCCTTGACCGTATCGACCACGGCGAACAGCGCCAGCGGGCCGGAGCTGTCTAGCAACAGCACGACGGTCTTGCCCTGCTGCTCCAGGGCAAAGAGTTTTTCTTCCAATGCCTGTGAGCACAGGCCCAGCTCTTCCACCAGCCGATGGTTGCCCAGGTGATAACGCTGGCCGCCGATATCGCCACGCACGCCACGACCGGCCAGGGCCTCGAAGGCCTCGACTTCGTGCAGCTCGAGCTGCTTGTCCCGGGCATCGCGGGCAATCGCCAGGGATACCGGGTGATCAGAACGGGCGGCGAGGCTGGCAGCAATCGCCGGGGCCGTCTCGCTATGCAGCGCTTCCAATGGCAGGAAGTCGGTCAGCACCGGCTTGCCGTGGGTGAGGGTGCCGGTCTTGTCGAGGGCCAGGTAGTCGAGCTGATGACCACTTTCCAGATAGACCCCGCCCTTGACCAGGATGCCCTTTCGCGCTGCAGCCGCGAGGCCGCTGACGATACTGACCGGCGTCGAGATCACCAAGGCACAAGGACAGGCGACCACCAGCAGGACCAGCGCCCGATAGATCCAATCGAACCACAGGCCGCCCATGAACAGCGGCGGGACCACCGCCACAGCCAGCGCGAGGGCGAATACCGCCGGAGTGTAGATCGTCGAGAAGCGGTCGACGAAACGCTGGGTTGGCGCCCGTGCACCCTGGGCCTGCTCCACCGCATGGATGATCCGCGCCAGGGTCGAGTTGCCCGCAGCTGCCGTCACCCGGTAGTCCAGTGAGCCAGCCTGGTTGATGGTACCGGCGAACACCTTGTCACCAGGAGTTTTCTCGACTGGCAGGCTTTCGCCGGTGATCGGCGCCTGATCGACGCTGGATGAGCCATAAACCACCTCGCCGTCCAGGCCTATGCGCTCGCCGGGCCGAACCCGAACCAGAGCACCGAGTTCGACACCCTTGACCTCGACTTCCACCCAGCTGCCATCCACCTGGCGCACCGTCGCCGTTTCCGGGGCCATCTGCATCAAGCCACCAATGGCGTTGCGGGCACGATCCAGCGAGCGCGCCTCGATCAGTTCGGCAATGGTGAAGAGGAACATCACCATCGCCGCTTCCGGCCACTGGCCGATCAGCACGGCGCCGGTCACGGCGATGCTCATCAGCGCGTTGATGTTCAGGTTGCGGTTTTTCAGGGCGATCCAGCCCTTCTTGTAGGTGCCCAGGCCGCCGCTGAGAATCGAGACCAGCGCGACGAGGGCCACCACCCAGGTGGGCGCGGCGTTGGTGAAGTGGATGACTTCGGCCGCCAGGGCGCCCACCCCGGATACGGCCAGCGGCCACCAGGGTTTCTTCGCCGGGGGCTGGCTGGCGGCCTGCTCATCCGCACCGTCTTCCAGCGGCTCGGCCTGCATGCCTAGCGACTTGATCGCCTCGATGATCGGCGCGGTCGACGGCAGATCGTGGGTCACGCCGAGAATCCGATTGATCAGGTTGAATTCCAGTTGCTGGATACCGGCCAGCTTGCCCAGCTTGTTCTGGATCAGCGTCTGCTCGGTGGGACAGTCCATGGCTTCAATGCGGAAGCGGCTCAGGCGACCGTCGACGCTGGAGCCATTGCCAAGGTTGACCAGCGCTGGCGCCTCGGCCCCCGAACAACAGCCATGGGCGTGCCCGGCCTTGCCGTGGTCATGGATCGGTTTGCCCGCATGGGCATGATCGTGATCGTGATCGTGATCAGCATTTTGGTGCCCGGCGTCGGAGACAGGCTCGACGGCGCTCGAACAGCAGGAGCCGCCATGTTCATGCTTGTGTTCATGACCGGCGTGCGGATGCTCATGACCCGGTTTGCGCGGAGTGTGAATGGAGTCGCTCATGGGATACGTCCCTGAAAGGTGCCTGTTGCCAAGTGAACACCCTGTAGCCACTATAGGGTCAAGCACCCTTTTGGGAGATCCGACGATGAAGATTGGCGAACTGGCGAAACTCACCGACTGCCAGGTGGAAACCATCCGCTATTACGAGAAGGAGAACCTGCTGCCGGAACCGGCGCGCAGCGAGGGCAACTACCGCCTGTACACCCAGGCCCATGTCGAGCGCCTGACGTTCATCCGCAATTGCCGCAGCCTGGACATGACCCTGGAGGAAATCCGCAGCCTGCTGAGCCTGCGCGACAGCCCGCAAGACCAGTGCGAAAGCGTGAATGCGCTGGTCGACGAGCATATCCATCACGTCAAGGCACGGATCGACGGGCTGCTGGCATTGCAGGCCCAGTTGCTGGACCTGCGCCAGCGCTGTGGCGGTGGGCCGGAGGCGGACCAGTGCGCAATCCTGCAGCGCCTGGAAGTCAGCGGCAGCGTGGTGCCAGCTGAAGAGCATTCACATGTCGCGAGAAGTCACGGGCACTGAGCCCCCTGTGGCGAGCGGGCTTGCCCGCTCGCCACGATGCGTCTTCACCTGACGACTCAGACCGCCATCGGCGCCGTCAATGGCGCATGGTGTTGGTAGCCTTCCAGGCTGAAATCACTCGGCTCGACCTTCTCCAGCCACTCCGGCTCGTACTTGCCCGTCTTGGCAAACTCCGGCACGCGGTCGGAAATCACCAGTTTCGGCATCGGGAACGGCTCGCGGGCGAGTTGTTCGTTGAGCATGTCCAGGTGGTTTTCGTACACATGGGCATCGCCGATGAAGTAGGTGAACCAGCGCGGCGTGTAGCCGGTCAGGCGGCCGATCAGGCTCAGCAGCGCCGCGCCCTCGGTCAGGTTGAACGGCGTACCCAGGCCCAGGTCATTCGAACGGATGTAGAGGGTCAGGGAAATTTCCTTCGTCTCGACATTCGGGTGGAACTGGTACAGCAGGTGGCACGGCGGCAGGGCCATTTCGTCCAGTTGCGCGCAGTTCCAGCCGTGGAACAGGATGCGCCGGCTGCCCGGGTCCTTGATGATGGTGTCGACGCACTGGCGAACCTGGTCGATCGCCTTGTACAGCACCACATAGGCCTGGTCGTCTTCCTCGCCTTGGGCGATCTGCCGGTAGCCCTGGGCCAGGGTCTGCTCGATGGCGGCGCGGTTGCTCGCCGGGATCTGCTTGTAGGCCGGCCACTTGCGCCATTGCACGCCGTAGATCTCGCCCAGGTCGTCATCGCCCTGGCGGAACGGGTTGGCCAGCCACTGGGCGTTTTCGTTGGCGTTCTGGTCCCAGACCTTGCAACCCAGCTCGCGGAACTCGGCGGCGTTGTTCACTCCACGGAGGAAGCCGCACATTTCGCCAATGGCGGACTTGAAGGCCAGCTTGCGGGTGGTGATCGCCGGAAAACCTTCCTTGAGATCATAACGCAGCATCGCACCGGGAAAGCTGATGGTGTTCACACCGGTGCGGTTGGCCTGCTTGGTGCCGTTCTTGATGACGTGGGCGACCAGATCGAGATATTGCTTCATGAATTACCTGCATCCTTGAATACGGGGCCCGTGGGCCCCGATTCGAATTTAAAGCGCGGCGTCTTTCGTCGCCGGAGTGGTCGAGTTGCGATGATAGGCGAACCACAGCAGCGCCAGGCCACCGATGATCATCGGCAGGCTGAGAATCTGCCCCATCGTCACCCAGCCGAACGCCAGGTAGCCAAGCTGCGCATCCGGTACCCGGACGAATTCGACGATAAAACGGAAGATCCCGTAGAACAACGCGAACATGCCGGAAACCGCCATGGTCGGCCGCGGCTTGCGCGAGAACAGCCAGAGAATGACGAACAGTGCCACACCTTCGAGGGCGAACTGGTACAACTGCGACGGATGGCGCGGCAGTTGCGCCGGATCGCTGAACGGCGGGAACACCATCGCCCACGGCACATCGCTCGGCTTACCCCACAGTTCGGCATTGATGAAGTTGCCGATCCGTCCGGCACCGAGGCCGATCGGCACCATCGGCGCAACGAAGTCCATCAGCTCGAAGAACGACTTGCCGTTACGCCGGCCAAACCACCAGGCGGCCAGCATGACCCCGATGAAACCGCCGTGGAAGGCCATGCCGCCCTTCCAGACCTCGAAGATCAGCGTCGGGTTGGCAATGTACGCCGGCAGATCGTAGAACAGCACATACCCCAGCCGCCCACCGACGATCACCCCCATGGCCAGCCAGAACACCATGTCGGAGAGTTTCTCCTTGGTCCAGGTCGGGTCGAAACGGTTCAGGCGCCGGGAGGCCAGCAGCCACGCACCGCCAATGCCGACCAGGTACATCAGGCCGTACCAGTGGATTTTCAGCGGACCGATGGCCAGGGCCACCGGGTCGATCTGCGGGTAAGGCAGCATTGCGACTCCTTGATAGAGTAGAAAATTCAGGACCTGCTCGCTCAAGCGACGAACAGGCTGGCGGGCCATGATGGGGCCCTGCCATTAAGCCAATATTGCGTCCGGCACACTGAACCGGACCTGAGGTCAGATCAGGAACTTCATCCCGACACAGAACAACAGCCCGGCAAACAGCCGCTTGAGCAGCAGCGGCGAGAGCTTGTGCGCCAGCTGAACGCCAAAGCGGGCGAAAAACATACTGGTCAGGGCGATGCCGAGCAAGGCCGGCAAGTAGATGAAGCCCAGGCTGTGCTCCGGCAACAGGGGATCATGCCAGCCCAGCAGCATGAAGCTCAGGGTACTGGCCACGGCAATCGGCAGCCCGCAGGCCGACGAAGTCGCCACCGCCTGCTGCATCGGCAGGCTGCGCCAGGTGAGGAACGGCACGGTCAGCGAACCGCCACCGATGCCGAAAATCGCCGAAGCCCAGCCAATCACCCCGCCCGCCAGGCCCAACCCGAGCTTGCCGGGAATCTCCCGGCGGGTCCTGGGCTTGAGGTCCAGCGCCATCTGTACCGAGACGACCAGGGCGAACACACCGATGATCTTCTGCAGGTTCGGCCCGGCAATCGCCTTGGCCGTCAACGCCCCAAGCCCCGCACCCAGCAGGATGCCCAGGGCCATCCAGGTAAAGATCGGCCAGCGGACCGCGCCCCGGCGATGATGGCCGCGAATGGTGTTGAACGACGTGAAAATGATGGTCGCCAGGGACGTACCCACCGCCAGGTGCGTCAGGATCGAGCTGTCGAAACCCTGCAGGGTGAAGCTGAACACCAGCACCGGGACGATGATGATCCCGCCACCGACGCCGAACAGCCCGGCCAGCACGCCCGCACAGGCGCCCAGCAGCAGATAGAGCAGAAATTCCATGCATCCCCCGAAACAAGACCGGCATGGTAACGGATGCATGCCGCTCGTCTCTACTGGATGACGACGGACACCCTGCGTAAAGTGAGCGAAAACACAGAGGGACCACCTGATGTGCCTGATTGTCTTTGCCTGGCGCCCGAGCCACGCCCAGCCACTGATCGTCGCGGCCAACCGCGACGAATTCTATGCCCGCCCCAGCCTGCCCCTGGGCCAGTGGCCGGAAAACCCGCAGATCCATGCCGGGCGAGACCTGGAAGCCGGTGGCACCTGGCTCGGCGTCGGTGCCGACCGGCGCTTCGCCGCCCTGACCAACATCCGCAATCCCCACCAGCCACCGGCACGTCGCTCGCGGGGCGAACTGGTCGCTCGTTTCCTTGGCGGAAACACTCCGATTGCCGATTATCTCCAGGACATCGTCGCACGATCGCCGGAGTACGCCGGATTCAACCTGTTGCTGGGTGACGGGAAAGAGCTGTGGCACTTCAACTCCCATGAGGGCCAACCGCGTCGATTGCCAGAGGGCGTCTACGGGCTGTCCAATGCCGGGCTCGACACCCCCTGGCCGAAGCTGCTCAAGGCCAGGGCGGCATTGGCGCAGACCCTGGACCGACCCGCACCGGAGAACCTGCTGGCCATGCTGGGCGACCCGAGCACCGCGCCATTTGCAGAGCTGCCGGACACTGGCGTAGGCCTGGCGACCGAAAGCCTGCTGTCCAGCATCTTCATCGCCAGCCCCAGCTACGGGACGAGGGCGAGCACGGCGCTGATCGTCAATGCCGACGGTACGCGGCGACTGGTCGAGCGCAGCTTCGGCCCCCATGGCGGGCACCTGGGCGAAGTGGAGTTGACGCTCTGAGTGTGACGCGCAGCGCACCGGGTCGTGGAGTGCGGATCGTTACGCCAAGCAGTGAAACACCGGGCGCACCGTCATCCTTGTGGCGAGCGGGCTTGCCCGCGCTGGAGCGCGTAGTGCTCCTGAGACCGGTTACCGCGATACTTCGTGCGCAGTTTTACGGCTGCTGTGCAGCCGAGCGCGGGCAAGCCCGCTCGCCACAAAGGCTGTGGTGCGCCCCTTTTGGTGTTTACCGGACACGAGTGACGCCCTGCGTGGGAATGCCGCCGGTGACGCTCCGCGTCACACCTGCCACTGATCAGTGCTTGACCACCGGATTGGCCATCCGCCCCAGCCCGAGATTCTTCAGCGCCAGTTGCAGGGTACTGTGGATAACTTGCGGGTTGTCGATGGTCATCACCTGTTCCAGCAGTTCCTGGGACTTGCTCAGGCTGATCTGACGCAGCATCCATTTCACTTTCGGCAGGTTGGTGGCGTTCATCGACAGGCTGTCGAAACCCATCGCCATCAGCAGCACCGCCGCCGCCGGGTCGCCAGCCATTTCCCCACAGATGCTCACCGGCTTGCCTTCGGCGTGGGCATCACGGACCACGTTCTGCAGGGCCTGCAGCACTGCCGGGTGCAGGTAGTCGTACAGGTCGGCCACCCGTGGGTTGTTACGGTCCACGGCCAGCAGGTATTGGGTCAGGTCGTTGGAACCGACCGAAAGGAAATCCACCTGGCGCGCCAGTTCGCGGGTCTGGTACACCGCTGCGGGAATCTCGACCATCACGCCAACCGGCGGCATCGGCACGTCGGTGCCCTCGTCGCGAACTTCACCCCAGGCCCTGTGGATAAGATGCAGCGCCTCCTCCACCTCATGGGTACCGGAGATCATCGGCAGCAGGATGCGCAGGTTATTCAGGCCTTCGCTGGCCTTGAGCATGGCCCGGGTCTGCACCAGGAAGATTTCCGGGTGGTCGAGGGTCACGCGGATACCGCGCCAACCAAGGAACGGGTTGTCCTCGACGATCGGGAAGTACGACAGCGACTTGTCACCGCCGACGTCCAGGCTACGCATGGTCACCGGCTGCGGGTGGAACGCCGAGAGCTGTTCGCGGTAGATCGCCAGCTGTTCCTTCTCGCTCGGGAAGCGCTGGTTGATCATGAACGGCACTTCGGTGCGATACAGCCCCACGCCTTCCGCGCCACGCTGTTGCGCGCGGGCGACGTCGGCCAGCAGGCCGGTGTTGACCCACAGCGGCATGCGGTGGCCATCGGTGGTCACGCAAGGCAGCTCACGCAGGGCATCGAGGCCCTGGGACAGCTGGCGTTCCTCTTCCACCACGCTGACGTACTGCTTGCGCAGCAGTTCGCTGGGGTTGGTGAAGACTTCGCCACGGGCACCGTCGACGATCATCTCGATGCCGTCGACCTTGGAATACGGCAGGTCGACCAGGCCCATCACCGTCGGGATACCCATGGCCCGGGCCAGGATCGCGACGTGGGAGTTACCCGAACCGAGTACCGACACCAGGCCGACCAGGTTGCCTTCCGGCACCTCGCCCAGCATGGTCGCGGTCAACTCCTCGCTCACCAGAATGGTGTTCTTCGGGTAGACCATGTTCTGCTGGCGCTCGGACTGCAGGTAGGCCAGCAGCCGGCGACCGAGGTCCCTGACGTCCGAGGCACGCTCGCGCAGGTAGTCGTCATCCATCAGTTCGAAGCGATTGACGTGATCGGTAACCACCTGGCGCAGGGCACCCTGGGCCCATTGGCCGGTCTTGATGACGTTGGTCACCTCACTGCCCAGCGAGGCGTCATCGAGCATCATCAGGTAGACATCGAACAGTGCCCGCTCTTCCGGGCGCAACTGGCTGGCCAGCTTGGTCGACAGGGTGCGCATGTCGTTGCGCACACCCTCGATGGCGGTCTTGAACAGCGCCAGTTCGGCATCGATATCGGTAATGGCCTTGTCCGGCACCACGTCCAGGTCCGCCGGCGGCAGCATCACCACCGCGGTACCGACTGCAGCACCCGGTGAGCCCGGCACGCCGACGAACTTGGTTTCCTGGATGCCCTTGCCTTCACGGCCCAGGCCACGGATCGAACCGGTGGCCTCGGCATGGGCGATAACCCCGGCCAGCTGGGCGCTCATGGTCACCAGGAAGGCTTCTTCGCCCTCGTCGAACTGGCGACGCTCTTTCTGCTGGATGACCAACACGCCGACGACGCGGCGGTGGTGAATGATCGGCGCACCAAGGAAAGACGCATAACGTTCCTCGCCGGTCTCGGCGAAGTAGCGGTAACGCGGGTGATCGGCGGCGTTCTCGAGGTTCAGGGGCTCTTCGCGGGTGCCGACCAGGCCGACCAGGCCCTCGTTCGGCGCCATGCTGACCTTGCCGATCGAGCGCTTGTTCAGGCCTTCGGTGGCCATCAGCACGAAGCGATTGGTCTCGGGGTCGAGCAAGTAGACCGAGCAGACCTGGCTGCCCATGGCCTCTTTGACGCGCAAGACAATAATCCCCAACGCCGTCTTGAGATCCTTGGCGGAGTTAACTTCCTGGACGATCTTGCGCAGCGTATTGAGCATGGCTCGGGGTCGAACTCCGTGTCAGTCGCGCGTTAAAAGGCGCGGGGCAAGCTCTTTGAGCGCGCGACGATAAACCTCGCGCTTGAATGTCACCACCTGGCCCAACGGGTACCAATAGCTGACCCAGCGCCAGCCATCGAACTCCGGTTTACCGGTCAAATCCATCCGCACCCGCTGCTCGTTGGACAGCAGGCGCAGGAGAAACCATTTCTGTTTCTGGCCGATGCACAGCGGTTGGCTGTGGGTACGCACCAGACGTTGCGGCAAACGATAGCGCAACCAGCCTCGGGTACAGGCCAGAATCTGCACATCCTCTCGTTCCAGGCCGACTTCTTCGTTCAATTCGCGGTACAAGGCGTCTTCAGGCGTCTCGTCAGGATTGATCCCACCTTGCGGAAACTGCCATGCATCTTGATTGATCCGGCGAGCCCATAGGACCTGACCAGCATCATTCGTCAGAATTATCCCGACATTAGGACGGAAACCATCGGGGTCGATCACGGCAACCACCTCGTAAACGCATGTCATCGCATTGTTCCACAAAGGTTGTGAAAGCAGCAACGCACCGCCATACCTTATGTGCACTCTTGTGAAAAGACCGTATTCTGATCGCCTTTCTACAGGCTTTTCAGCGAGTAACTGCAATGCGTCTGGCTTTATTCGACTTGGACAACACACTTTTGGGCGGCGACAGCGACCACGCCTGGGGCGACTACCTGTGCGAACGGGAGATTCTCGACCCGGTTGCCTACAAGAAACGCAACGATGAGTTCTACCAGGACTACCTGGCCGGCAAGCTGGACAACGCCGAATACCTGAACTTCTGCCTGGAAATCCTCGGCCGCACCGAAATGGCGCAGCTGGACGAGTGGCATCGCGACTACATGCGCGACTGCATCGAGCCGATCATCCTGCCCAAGGCCCTGGAACTGCTGGCCCGGCACCGTGACGCCGGTGACAAACTGGTCATCATCACCGCCACCAACCGCTTCGTGACCGGGCCGATTGCCGCACGCCTGGGTGTCGAGACGCTGATCGCCACCGAGTGCGAGATGCAGGACGGCCGCTACACCGGGCGTAGCACCGATGTCCCGTGCTTCCGTGAAGGCAAGGTGACGCGCCTGAACCGCTGGTTGGAGGAAACCGGCCACAGCCTGCAGGACAGTTACTTCTACAGTGATTCGATGAACGATCTGCCACTGCTGGAGCAGGTGAGCCACCCGGTGGCGGTGGACCCGGACCCGAACCTGCAGGCCGAGGCCGAGCGGCGTGGCTGGCCGGTGATCAGCCTGCGCGGCTGACCCTCCCCCTGGAGCCAGGCAAGACCTGGCGGCCTCTTCGCGGGCAAGCCCTGCTCCTACAGATTCGAGGCGTACTGGGCCCTTGTGTACGACATCGTCCTGTAGGAGCAGGGCTTGCCCGCGAAGAGGCCCGCAAGATCACCACAAGGCGCTCAGGCCGGTTTGGCGACCATCAGGTAGAAAATCGCCATGAACGCCAGGAATGCCGGCCAACCCAGCGCAAACCACCAGCGCATGTACGCCTGCGCCTTGAGCGGCATCTCCGTCCCCTCGCGTAGCGCCTGATCCGCCATCCGGTGCACCCGTATCTGCAGCCAGACCACCGGCAACCAGCAGATGCCCGCCAGCACGAACAGACCCATGCTCCACACCAGCCACGCCTGGCCCAGCGGCCAGCCCGCCAGATGCACCAGCCCCAACCCGCTCAATGGCTGGAACACCGCCGTGGTCGTAGTGAAAGCCCAGTCGGCGAACACCAAGTGGCGGAACGTCACCGCAATCACCTCGACCTTGCCGGTACGCCAGGCCCGCAACGCGTAATAGGCAGAGCCGGCGCCCAGACCGAAGAGAACGGTGGAAGACAGGATATGCAGGGTCTTGAGTATCAGGTAGGCGCTCATCGACGCGGTTCAGTCCATAGAAGCCAGAGAGTCGCCACCATCAGCACCAGGTTCTTGGCGACGGCGGCGTAAGGGTCAAACCAGTAGTGCGGGAGCACCAGGCTGATGATCAGGGTGTAGCTGGCCATCAGCAGCAACTGGGCCTGGAACGTCCGGCGGCGCCAGCGCTTGAACAGCATGCCCAGCCCGAGCAGGGCGTCGCACAGCGAACCGAGCCACACGGCGAAGCTGGCAGCACCGCCCGTTACACCGAATTCGGCCATGATCCGCAGGCTCCAGTCGTAACCCGGCCCGAGGCACACGGCGGCAGTGCCGAACCAGATCAGCAGCATCACCGCCAGCATCAGCGGACGCAGGGCCGCCTGCACGCTCTGCGCGGCATTCGGCCAATCGACCAGATGGGTCGCCAATGGTGCAGCCCGATAGCCGCACAACGTTGCCAGCAATTCAGGATCGGCGACATTGTCGCGCCGGGCCATGCGCAGGCATTGGTGATTCCAGGCTTTCCAGCCCAGGCGTTCGCCACACCAGGTACCGGCCGCCGCGAGCCATGGCGGGATCCTCAAGTATCGCGCCGGCTCCCAGCCCTGGGCGGCACGCAGGTGATCGAGCAGTTGCGCCAGGGTCAACGCTTGCGGCCCGACCAACGGCACGATCCGCGCAGACGATGGCCAGTGCCGCAGCAACGCCAGCACTGCACCGGACACATCATCGATGTGCACCGGCTGCAGCCGCGCGTCGAGATCGAACAGGGGAATCAGTGGCCAGGGCGACAGGCGCGTCAACCAGCCACTGCTGGTCCCGCCCGCCCCCACCAGCAGCGAGGGACGCAGCACCACCGCCGATACATCGAGTTCCATCAGGTAATTGTCGGCCGCCGCCTTGCTGGCCAGAAAGGCCACGTCCGGCTGCTCGCCGGCGCCCAGCGCGGAAATATGCAGGACCCGCACCTGTCGCTCCGCCGCCAGGTCGAACAGCGCACGCGTGCCAAGATCCTGGGTCCGCTGCAGCGCCTCGCGGTCGACGCTCAATAGCCCCGCCGCATTGATCAGCAGGTCGATGCCCTGGGGCATGACGAAATGATTGGGGTCGCTGGCCAGCCGATCCAGGTCGAGGACCTGCCATTCGACGTCGGACAGGTCACGGGAATGATGACGCCGACTGGTGGCAACCACTTCGTGACCGCTGGTGGTCAGCGCGGCAAGCAAGTGGCGACCAACGAAACCCGTGGCCCCCACCAGGAGAACTTTCATGACGATCCTTGGCGGACTAAACCGGTTTGGCGCCCATCAGGGCAGCAATCCCGACGAAACACAGCGTACTGAAGATCGCCAACGCCAGCGTGAATTTCCAACTGCCGCCCGCCTCGCCCCGGCGCAGGCGATTGAGCCGCACCACCAGCCAGGCCCAGGCCAGGCAACCGAAAGTGTAGAGAACGCTCGAGCCGAGCAGCCAGGTCTGGCCCAACGGAAATCCGCCCAGGTGGACCAGCCACCAACCGCTGACCGGCTGCACCACCAAGCACAGCGCCATCAGCCACCAGGCCAGCACCCAGGGCATCTTCAGCAACCGCCCCTGGATCGCCAGGTCACCGGCCCGGCGTCCACGCCAAAACCAGATGGCCACCGCCAGGATGCTACCGAGGAGCAGCACCGTGACCGTACTGTGCAGCACTTTCAGGGCAGTGAAGGTTTCCATCTGGCGTTTTCCTTAGTGGTTGCCCATCAGCGTAGCAGTCATCCGCCCGGTCTCAGCCGAGAAACAGGCGATAGGCCGGGTTGTCGCTTTCATCCCAATACGGATAGCCGATTTCCGCCAGGGCGGCGGGAACCAGGTGGCGCTCCTCGCTCGGCACCTGCAGGCCGGCGACCACCCGGCCATCGGCTGCGCCGTGGTTGCGGTAGTGGAACATCGAGATGTTCCAGCGCCCGCCGAGCTTGTTGAGGAAGTTGAACAGCGCACCCGGACGCTCCGGGAACTCGAAGCGCAGTACCATTTCGTCGCTGACCCGTGCCGCATGACCACCGACCATGTGGCGGATATGCAGCTTGGCCAGTTCGTTGTCGGTCATGTCGAGCACCGGGAAGCCCTGGCGGGTCAGGCTCTCGATCAGCACGCTGCGCGGATCGTTGTCCGGATGGGTCTGCACGCCAACGAAAATGTGCGCTTCGCTGCCGGTGTGATAGCGGTAGTTGAACTCGGTGATCTGGCGCTTGCCGATGGCCTCGCAGAACGCCTTGAAGCTGCCCGGTTGCTCGGGAATGGTCACGGCGATGATCGCTTCGCGGCCTTCACCCAGCTCGGCGCGCTCGGCGACATGGCGCAGGCGGTCGAAGTTGACGTTGGCGCCGGAATCGATGGCCACCAGGGTCTGTCCGCTGATCTTGCGCTGCTCGACGTACTTCTTGATCCCGGCCACACCGAGGGCCCCGGCCGGTTCGGTGATCGAACGGGTATCGTCGTAAATGTCCTTGATTGCCGCGCAGATCTCGTCGGTGCTGACGGTGATCACCTCGTCGACATGGTCCTTGCAGATATCGAAGGTGTGCTGGCCGATCTGGGCCACCGCCACACCGTCGGCAAAGATCCCCACCGAAGGCAGCACCACTCGCTCCCCTGCCGCCATGGCCTGCTGCAGGCAGTTGGAGTCGTCCGGTTCGACGCCGATCACCTTGACCTCCGGACGCAGGTACTTCACGTAGGCCGCAATCCCGGCGATCAGTCCGCCACCACCGACCGGCACGAAAATCGCGTCCAGCGGCGCGGGATGCTGGCGCAGGATTTCCATTGCCACGGTGCCCTGCCCGGCAATGGTGTGCGGATCGTCGTAGGGGTGGATGTAGACATAGCCTTTTTCCTCGACCAGTTTCAGCGAGTAGGCCAGCGCTTCCGGGAAGGTATCGCCATGCAGCACCACCTTGCCACCGCGGGAACGGACACCCTCGACCTTGATTTCCGGCGTGGTCTTGGGCATCACGATCGTCGCCTTGACCCCCAACACCTTGGCCGCCAGGGCCAGGCCCTGGGCATGGTTGCCCGCCGAAGCGGTGACCACGCCACGGGCGCGCTCGACGTCGCTGAGCTGGGTCAGCTTGTTGTAGGCGCCGCGAATCTTGAAGGAGAACACCGGCTGCAGGTCCTCACGCTTGAGCAGGACCTGGTTGCCCAGCCGCTCGGAAAGCTGGCGGGCGCTCTGCAACGGGGTTTCCACGGCAACGTCATAAACGCGCGAGGTGAGGATCTTCTTGACGTACTGTTCGAGCATCGGAAAGCATCACTGGCGGGTTGGGCAGGGACCGAGCAGTCTAACCCAGCGCTTGCGACAACGACCACAGGGTTACTGAGGTTTTGCTCGCCCCTTTTGCCGGCCCGACGCTTATAATGCCGGCCTTTCGCTAACACCTTGCCCGCTTCCGGAGCCCGCATGACCCAGGATCAACTCAAACAGGCGGTGGCCCAGGCCGCTGTCGACTTCATCCTTCCCAAGCTCGATGACAAAAGCATCGTCGGCGTGGGCACCGGCTCCACCGCCAACTGCTTCATCGATGCCCTGGCCCAGCACAAGGGCGCCTTCGATGGCGCGGTTGCCAGCTCCGAAGCCACTGCGGCCCGGCTCAAGGGCCACGGCATTCCGGTATACGAACTCAACACCGTCAGCGACCTGGAGTTCTACATCGACGGCGCCGACGAAAGCGACAGCCAGTTGAACCTGATCAAGGGCGGCGGCGCAGCCCTGACCCGCGAGAAGATCGTCGCGGCCGTGGCCAAGACCTTCATCTGTATTGCCGACGGCAGCAAGCTGGTACCCGTACTCGGCGCGTTCCCGTTGCCGGTGGAAGTGATCCCGATGGCTCGCAGCCATGTGGCTCGCCAGTTGGTGAAGTTGGGAGGCGACCCGGTCTATCGCGAAGGCGTGCTGACCGATAATGGCAACATCATCCTTGATGTGCATAACCTGGAGATCACCAATCCGGTGGAACTGGAAACGCAGATCAACGCGATTGTCGGCGTGGTCACCAACGGCCTGTTCGCGGCGCGTCCGGCGGACCTGCTGCTGCTGGGCACCAGCGAAGGCGTGAAAACCCTCAAGGCCTGAGCCGGCCTCGATAGCGCGCAGCCCCGACGCTGCGCGCGACCTTATTCTGCGGTGCGCCTGAAGACGTAGAACAGGTTCGGTTCGCTGATCAGGTACAGCGCTCCCTCATCATCCATGGCGATACCTTCGGCCTGTGGCACGCTGGCCTTGAGCCCCTGCTGGCCCTTG
This sequence comes from Pseudomonas sp. UTLPPB19802, assembly GCF_059730225.1. Classification (NCBI taxonomy): domain Bacteria; kingdom Pseudomonadati; phylum Pseudomonadota; class Gammaproteobacteria; order Pseudomonadales; family Pseudomonadaceae; genus Pseudomonas; species Pseudomonas sp. UTLPPB19802. The sequence goes on along the minus strand of NZ_AP048545.1, from coordinate 1,161,607 downwards.
AGCAGTGACAGACTGCCGATAGGACGCCCATCGACATCCAGTTCCAGCACCAGCCGCGACTCATCGGAAAGCGCCAGCAGATGCCCGCTGCGCTCATCGAACTGCAAACTGGAAAGGTCACGGACAAACAACCGGGCATCGCGCCGAGGATTGCTGGCGACATGCACGGCCGAGGATTGCGCGGGCTCAGGGTCGGGAAAGCCGTGGATCTCATAGATCAGCATCGGATCGCGCTCCTTTGCCACGAAGAGCCGCTTGCCAACCGAGTCATAGGCCAGCCCCTCGAACCCCTTGTTCCCTGGCAGACTCACGCGCAGGGTCAATTGTTCAGCAGCCGCCGCGTCGAGAAACCGCACATTGTCGTCGAGGTGGACCTTGATCAGTCGCTGGCCGCGCTCATCGGTGATCACGTAGGTATTGGCACTGATGAATTCGATGGCCTCAGGGTCACCAAAACCGCTCAACGGAATACGCCGCAGGATATGCCCGTCGAGCGACAGCTCGATCAGCTCGGCGTTCTTGTTGGTGACGGTGAACAGGCTCTTGCGAACGGGATCGTAGGTCAGCGCGGAAACATCATCTTCCAGTCCCTCGATAACCCGAGCCTCGACGACCGCCCGATAATCCGCCAGGCCAATGCTCACCTCGCTCGGCTGCCACCAGGCCTGCCAATTGAACCAGGCACGCTCGAACAGTCGATAGTGCTGCCCGGTGAACCCCACCAGCAACAGGCCGGACAGGCAGAGCGACAGAATCAGCGGGTTCAGGCGCAAGGTTTGATACATACAGGCAAACTCAAAAACAGGACGGGTGGCTAAAACAACCACGACGGCATGAATTCAAGCTTAATCTGACAGGCCGCCTTCCGATCAGGAGCGGCCGACGCTGGACGCCTACTGCTTTTCGAAACGATAGAACAGGTTCGGCTCACTGACGAAGTACAGGTTGCCATCGTCATCCAGGGTGACGCCTTCAGCCCGGGGAATGGTGTCCTTCAAACCGTTGAAGCCGCCCAGCAAGGTCATGAAGCTGACCTGCCTGCCCTTCTCGTCCAGCTCCAGCAACAGATGCGAATCCGCCGACAGCACCAGCATGTGACGGGTCCGCGAATCGATCGCCAGCGCCGACAAATTGCGCATATCCAGCTGGTTGCTTGCCTGCTTCTGCTTCTCACCCAGGACACGAGTACCGTCGCTTTTCAGGCTGAACAAGGCCGGTGGCCGCTCCTCGCCCAACAGGACCTGCTGGTTGAGGGCGTCCCAGACCACGGCCTCGAAAGCCTTGTTCTGGTTTTTCGACGGCCCCAGGTCGTATTGCGGAAAGTCCTTGATGTTCAGTTCACGGGTGTTCGCATCCACATTGACGATGGTCAGGATGTGCATGCGCTCATCGACGATCGCCATTTTTTCGCCTTCCAGCACGGCCACGGCCTCGGGATTGTTCCAGCCGACCAGCGGAATCTTGCGCAGCACATCTCCCTGCAGGGTCAACTCGACCAGGAAAGGGTTCTTGCCCATGACCGAAAACAAGGTCTTGGTCTGCGGGCTGTAACTGACATCGGACGCCTCGTCCTTTTCCATGCCCGGCAGGCGCTTGGCATCGATCACCACGCGATAACCCGGCAACCAGATGCTGCTATCACGCTCGGCCTGGGTCTCGAAACGTTCCTTGATCCACAGCACTGCGCGATCATCCCAGTGCATCGGCACCGCCACCCCAGCGACCAGCGCGATCACCAGCAACAGCCAGTAATACCAGCGCAGCGCGAAACGCGAGCGGTGCACGGGAGACGACGCGGGAGACGATGGGCGAGCCATGTAAGGATACTTTCCTGGTTTCGTGGCGTTCGGAAAACAATAGTCGACAAGCCCAGGGGCCAGCCGGGAAATTATCCAGAGCAAATGTGAAAAAAATGGCAAAAGGCAGGAATGCGGCCTGGTCACGAGCCGAAACGGGCTGGGAAAACCGGCAAAGGCGCTCCCACTTCAGACGTGGGAGCGATGATCAACGCGCGACTCAGCGCACGCTGCTGTTGAAGCGGCTGGCGCCCGGCAACTCCAGCACCAGCTCGTCACCGACATTCAGTGGGCCAACGCCAACCGGCGTACCCGTCAGGATCACATCGCCGGCCTGCAACGAAAAGCACGCGGCCATGTACTGGATCATCGGCACGATGGGGTTGAGCATGTCGCTGCTGATGCCGTCCTGGCGCACCTGGCCGTTGATGGTCAGGCGAATGCCGATCTCGGTCAGGTTGGCAAAGGTGCTGCCGACCACGAACGGCGCGATCACCGCCGCACCGTCGAACGACTTGGCGATTTCCCATGGCAGGCCCTTGGCCTTCAACTCCGCCTGCTTGTCGCGCAGGGTCAGGTCCAGCGCCGGGGCAAAACCGGAAATGGCGTCGAGCACTTCTTCCTGGCTCGGCTTGGTCGACAGCGGCTTGCCGATCAATACGGCAATTTCCGCTTCGTAATGCACCGAACCGCGATCGACGGGGATACTGAAGCCACCCTCGAGCGGCACGACGCAACTGCCGGGCTTGATGAACAACAGAGGCTCGGTCGGCACCGGGTTGTCCAGTTCCTTGGCGTGCTCGGCATAGTTACGACCGATGCAAACCACCTTGCCGAGCGGAAAGTGAATGCGGGTACCGTCGACATACTGGTGCTGATAGCTCATTGAGCGACTCCTGGTCTGCTTATTGTCGTGACGCGGGGTTCAAGCCGCGAAGATCTTGCCCGGGTTCATGATCCCGTTCGGGTCGAACACCGCCTTGATCGCCTTCATGTATTCGATTTCGGCCGGGGAACGACTGTAGGTCAGATAATCCCGCTTGGTCATGCCCACCCCGTGTTCGGCAGAAATCGAGCCGTTGTACTTCTCGACGATCTCGAACACCCACTTGTTGACCGTGGCGCACTTGGCGAAGAACTCGTCCTTGCTCAGGTTTTCCGGCTTGAGAATGTTCAGGTGCAGGTTGCCATCACCGATGTGGCCGTACCAGACGACTTCGAAATCCGGATAGTGTTCACGGACGATCGTGTCGATTTCCTTGAGGAACGCCGGCACCTTCGACACGGTGACCGAAATGTCGTTCTTGTACGGCGTCCAGTGGGAAATGGTCTCGGAGATGTACTCGCGCAGCTTCCACAGGTTCTGCAACTGGGTTTCGCTCTGGCTCATCACGCCATCGAGCACCCAGCCCTGTTCGACGCAGTGCTCGAAGGTTTCCAGGGCCAGGTTGGCTACCTGTTCGGTAGTCGCCTCGAACTCCAGCAGCGCGTAGAACGGGCACGCGGTTTCGAACGGCGCCGGGACGTCGCCGCGACCGAGGATCCTGGCCAGGGCCTTGTCGGAAAAGAACTCGAACGCAGTCAGGTCCAGTTTGCCCTGGAACGCATGCAGCACCGGCATGATCGAGTCGAAGTCCGGGGTACCCAGGACCATGCAGGTCAGGTTCTTCGGTGCGCGATCCAGGCGCATGGTGGCCTCGACCACGAAACCCAGGGTGCCTTCGGCGCCGATGAACAGTTGGCGCAGGTCATAGCCGGTGGCGTTCTTGATCAAGTCCTTGTTCAGCTCCAGCAGGTCGCCCTTGCCGGTGACGACCTTCAGGCCGGCCACCCAGTTACGGGTCATGCCGTAGCGAATCACCTTGATCCCGCCGGCATTGGTGCCGATATTGCCGCCAATCTGGCTGGAACCCGCCGAAGCGAAGTCTACCGGGTAGTACAGGCCGTGTTCTTCGGCGCGGTTCTGCAATTGCTCGGTCACAACGCCCGGCTGGCACACGGCGGTGCGGTCGGTGAGGTTGATGTCGAGAATCTGGTTCATGTAGTCGAACGACACCACTACCTCGCCATTGGCCGCCACCGCCGCCGCGGACAGCCCGGTACGGCCGCCCGACGGTACCAGCGCGACGCGGCGCCGGTTGGCCCAGCGCACGATGGCCTGGACCTGCTCGGTGGTCTTGGGAAACACGATGGCCGCAGGCGCGGGGGCGAAATGCTTGGTCCAGTCCTTCCCGTAAGCGTTCAGGGAGTCGGCGTCGGTCAGGACCTTGCCGGGTTCAACCAGGGTTTTCAGTTCATCAATCAGGACGGCATGGGTCATCGACAGAACTCTCAAACATTTCATGGTCACCCTGAGAACGCTTCACGTCGCAGAATGAGTGTTTGCGGGTCGCATATGCTAGCATACGCCCCCCGCGGAATCGTGCTATGACGCCGACCTGCGGAGCCGGCGACCACGCCGCGAGGTCAGCTCCAGCTGTCCATTTTCCTGCCATTTTTCTCCGGGACACAGGTTTACGCAGATGAGCAAGACTTCTCTCGATAAGAGCAAGATCAAGTTCCTTCTTCTCGAAGGCGTCCACCAATCCGCAGTCGACGTCCTCAAGGCCGCCGGGTACGTCAACATCGAGTACCATACCAAGTCCCTGCCGGACGCCGAACTGAAGGAAAAGATCGCTGATGCCCACTTCATCGGCATCCGCTCGCGCACCCAACTGACCGAGGAAATCTTCGATCACGCGAAGAAACTCGTCGCAGTGGGCTGCTTCTGTATCGGTACCAACCAGGTCAACCTCGACGCAGCTCGCGAGCGCGGCATCGCCGTGTTCAACGCCCCGTACTCCAACACCCGTTCCGTTGCCGAACTGGTGCTGGCCGAAGCGATCCTGCTGCTGCGCGGCATTCCCGAGAAGAACGCTTCCTGCCACCGCGGTGGCTGGATCAAGAGCGCGGCCAACTCCTTCGAGATCCGTGGCAAGAAACTGGGGATCATCGGCTACGGCTCGATCGGTACGCAGCTGTCGGTCCTGGCCGAAGGCCTGGGCATGCAGGTGTTCTTCTACGACACCCTGACCAAGCTGCCACTGGGTAATGCCACCCAGGTTTCCAGCCTGACCGAGCTGCTGGGCATGTCCGACATCGTCACCCTGCACGTTCCGGAAACCGCCGAGACCCAGTGGATGATCGGCGAGAAGGAAATCCGCGCCATCAAGAAGGGCGGCATCCTGATCAACGCCGCCCGCGGCACCGTGGTCGAGCTGGACGCCCTGGCGGACGCCATCAAGGACCAGCACCTGATCGGCGCGGCCATCGACGTGTTCCCGGTGGAGCCCCGCTCCAACGATGACATCTTCGAAAGCCCGCTGCGCGGCCTGGACAACGTGATCCTGACCCCGCACATCGGTGGCTCGACTGCCGAAGCCCAGGCCAACATCGGCCTGGAAGTGGCGGAGAAGCTGGTCAAGTACAGCGACAACGGTACCTCGGTATCGTCGGTGAACTTCCCGGAAGTGGCCCTGCCGGCCCACCCGGGCAAGCATCGCCTGCTGCACATCCACGAGAACATTCCGGGCGTGCTGAGCGAGATCAACAAGGTCTTCGCCGAAAACGGCATCAACATTTCCGGCCAGTTCCTGCAGACCAACGAGAAGGTCGGCTACGTGGTGATCGACGTCGACGCCGAGTACTCGGACCTGGCGCAGGAGAAGCTGCAGCAGGTCAACGGTACCATCCGTTCCCGCGTGCTGTTCTAAGCGTCCCGTGTGTCGAAAAAGGGAGGCCTCGAGGCCTCCCTTTTTCATTTCGGCTAACGCTTACTTCACGTTGACGGTAATCACCTTCGAGGCCACTGTCGGCTCGAACTGCATGTGGATCTTGTCGCCGGCCACCAGTTGCAGGGTGTGCTTGCCTGGCGCCAGGGTCAGTTCGGTTTCGGTCTGGGCCTTGCCGTAGTGGATCACCTGCTCGGTTGCCGGAATCGGCAGGCTCTGGTCAGGCAGTTCCTTCTGGTCGACCAGCAGGTGATGATGGCCCGAGTTCGGGGTGGCGTCACCGGCCGGCTTGAGCTCCAGGCCTTTCATGCCAAACTTGACGGTGAAGGTCTTGTCGACAGTGGCGCCATCCTTCGGCGAGAGAATCTCGACCGCGGCGCCCTTGGGCGCTGGGGTGCGCGGAATGCCATCCGCCGCGACGGCGAGCAGGCTGGAACCCAGCAAGACAGTGGCTAAAGCTACGCGAGACACTAAGGTTTTCATTAACTTCTCCATTTTTTCCACAAATTTTGGCCGGTGCTGACAACTTCACGACAAATCGTTGTCCAAACTTGCCCATCAACATAAAGCAAAACGAGCGGCGGTTGCGCATCACCAGCTCAATTTCATCTTAGGAGTGACCATGCGTTTCCTGCCTGGCCTGTTGCTGTTACTGCCCCTTGCAAGCCCCTTCGCCCAGGCCGAGCTGATCGACGACGTCAATGACCGCGGCGAACTGCGCATCGCCCTGGAGGGCGACATGCGCCCATTCGGCTTCAAGGATGGCGAACACCTGACCGGTTTCGAAGTCGAGCTGGGCGAGTTGCTGGCTCGTGAGCTGGAGGTCAATCCGTCGTTCATCACCACCGATTCCGCCGATTTGCTGCCAGGCGTGGAAAGTGGCAAGTACGACATTGCCATCAATCACATAGCACTGACCCCGGAACTCAAGGAACGTTTCGACTTCAGCGAACCGTACAGCTACACCAGCGCCCAACTGATCGTGCGCAAGGAAGAACAGCGACCGCTCAGCACCCTGGAATCCTTGAGGGGCGGAGCCTTGGGTGTGGCCCAGGGCAGCCAGTTCGTCGACCAGGCCCGCACGGTCGAAGGCGTCGACCTGCGCAGTTATCCGAATGCACAACAGCCGCTCAAGGATGTGGCCGACAAGCAGATCGACGCGGCCATCAGCGACCGCCTGCTGATTCCCTTCGCCATCCGCGACAGCAACCTGCCGGTCAAGGAGGGTGCACCCGTGGGACCGACCGTGACCCTGGCCATCCCGTTCCAGAAAGGCAACCCGGCGTTTCAGGCCAGCCTGAACATGGCCCTGCAGCGGATCAAGGCCGATGGACGATTGATGGCGCTGTCGGAAAAATGGTTCGGCATGGATGCAAGCGAGCCACCAAAGCCCTGAATCAGCAGGCGTCCAGCAATGCCAGTGCAGCCGCTGCCTCGGGCAGTTCCAGTTCGCTGAACACCTGGACCCCGGCCTGCCTGAGCAAGGCCGTGGTCACGCCCTCACCCGGCACCTTCACGCCGCTGAAGGTGCCGTCATAGGTCAACAGGCTGCCGCAGGATGGGCTGTTGGCCTTGAGCACCGCAATCCGGATGCCATGCCGCTTCACCAGCTCAAGCGCCTGGCCGGCGCCGTCGAGAAAGGCCTGGCTGACATCCTCGCCGTCGCTGGTGATGACCTGGACACGCCCCTCCAGCACCTGCTGCCCTTGCCCACCGGGAATTTCCGCCGCCGCCCGCGGGGTCGGCAGGCCACCGTCAACCTCCGGGCACAGTGCCACCACCCGGCCCTCTTCCTGCCAGATAGCCAGTTGCGGGTAGGGACCGCTGGCACCACCGTCGTAACGCACCCGATGCCCGAGCAGGCAGCGACTGACCAGGACTCTGTTCGACATCAGAACGGCTCGTCGCCGCGGCGGCGGAACCAGCCGGTCAACGACAGGCGCTCGCGAGTCGCCGGCAGGACTTCGTGGGGAACATCGCCGGAGAGGAACACGATCAGGCAACCGCCGACGGGCAGCACATCACGCTCCACGTCATCGGCCAGGTACATCCGCAACTCGCCACCCTCCTCGGGCTGCCAGCCGTCATTCAGATAGAGCACCGCCGAGACCGAACGCCGGTCATCGTCGCGGAAGCGATCCAGGTGTTTGCGATAGAACGCCCCGGCCGGATACAGCGCGAAGTGGCACTCGAAATCCTCGAGCCCGAGGAACAGGCCTCGATTCAGTGCCTGGCGCAGACTGTCCATCAATGCCAGGTACTGGTCGCAGGGTTCGGCCTGACCCGGCTCAAGCCACTGGATATGGTCGCCGCGCACGCCTTCGCGCACCTGCTGCTCCAGGCCGCGACCGACACCGGCCGGCGCCAGCTCGCCCTCGGCTGCACGTCTGCGGCACTCGGCGGCGAGTTCCAGGGGCAGGGCAGCGGGCAGGAAAAGCTCCTGTTGCGACCAGCCACGTTCGGCCAGATCGTCGACGATAGATAACAGCAACGGATGATCAGAAGGTATTTGCATGCCGCGCATAGTATCCATCCGCCCAGGAATCCGACAGAGCCGCCCGACATGACAATACGAATTCTCGACAAGTCCGGCGCTCGCCGGGAGAATAGTCGGCTGTAGACAGGAGTCCCTATGCGCCGTTTGCTTTTTTCGCTACTGATGTTCTGCACCGTGCCCGCCTGGGCAGACAGCCACGACCAGCTATACAAGGTCGCCGGTTGGCCAGAACAGCGCGCGCATTTCAGCGATGCCCTGGGTGCCGCCCAGCAAAAGTATCGCAACAGCCTGCCACCAGCGGTCTACCAGGCCCTGGTCAATAACAGCAACCAGCGCTTTGCGCCGCAGGCCATGGACCAGCGGGCCGAAACCCAGTTGCGCCAGAACCTGGCCAACCCGACGCCAGCGCTGAAGTTCTTCCAGTCGCCACTGGGGCGCAAGATCGTCGCCGCCGAACTGCTCGCCACCCGCCGCGACCAACTGGCCAAGAACGCCCAGGGCCTGCCGCATATCGAGGCCAGCGCGACCCGCCGACTGCTGATCAACCACCTGGCCAACGCCCTGCCGGCCCGCGAAGCCGGGGCTGAAGTCAGCCTGGCCATCGCCGGCGTTGCCGCCGACAGCCTCAGTTCGATGATTCCCGGACTGCTGGGGGCCGGCTCGGCGCAGGGACTGCTCAATGGTCAGCGCGAACGCCTGATGCAACAGATCGGCAACGATCTGGACAACACCCTGCTGTATGTCTATCGCGACCTGTCAGACCCGGAACTGGAAGAGTTCTCGACCTTTGCCGAGTCGACCGAAGGCAAGGCCTACTACCAGGCCGCCCTGGCGGCGATTCGTGCCGGCCTGGCGGTGGGACAGGATCTGGCGCCGGCCCAGCCCGGAAACTGAATCCAGCGGGCTGCCATCACGGCAGCCTGTGCGAAAATTGACCATCGGGCGTAATATGAAAGCCTTGGCGCCATCCATGCAGTAGGTTCGCCTCCACTCAGGAGACTGCCCATGTACAGGATCAACCTCGCTACCGCAGCCGATATCGAAGGCATTACCCAACTGCTCCAGGCCAATGCACCTTCCCGTGGTGGCTCATTGACTGGAGAGTTTCCCCTCGAAAAAGTCCGGCAGATGGCTCTCGGCGATTCCCCGGTAGTGGTAGCCGCCCGCGACGATACGGTTGTTGGCGTGCTGTTCAGCGCGGCGAAAGACACGCAACCCGCGCCACCCTCGATCAAGGCCATGCTGACGGCCTGGCCCGGCAGTCCCGACGCCTATGTCTACGGCCCAGCCTGCGTCGCCGCCACGGAACGGGGCCAGGGCCTGCTGGCAAAGCTTTATGTGCAACTGCAGCGGCACTGCCAAGGCCGTGAAGCGATCCTGTTCATTCGCCGAGACAACGAAGCTTCGTTACGCGCCCATGCACGCCTGGGCATGCACGAAGTCGCCGGCTTCACGCTGGAAGGTGATGAGTACGCGGTGCTCAGTGACAGGCACTGAACTGTTCACGAACCTTGGTTGTGATCGGCAAACCTACAGCATTAAAAGACATTTCCCAAAATGACCAGGGAAGGCAGGCAATGCCTCATGCCAATGAGCGGACACACACTCTTAGACATCGCTGAGCTGTCAGCATGCCTTAAAACGGAGTGTGGCGGTGTCCGAATTCTACAAGTACTTCAGGGAAAACATGGAAAGCCTGGGGTTGCCTGCCCCGCAAACGCTGTTTGGCTCTCTGACTACCGCCGTGGGAACGGCGGCGACCATCCTTGCTCAGATAGACAAGTATGGAAAATCCGTGACCATCCGCGAGCTGATCGTTGCGGGTACACGACTGGAACAGCTGGCCGTTGTCGGAGCCTGCTCGGCAGCCTTCTATGTAGGAGCAGTGATCGGCAGCATTGCTGTAGCGACAGGCAGAACGCTCTCAGGCGGGCGCTCTCTTTCCGATGTGCTCTGGACCGCTCGCAAACACGACCTTCATCGGGAATGGCTCGACCACCTGCTGTTTGTCTGCCGTGGAATTTATCAGCCTGACACCCCCGGCAGACGACACCTACGTCAATACCAACAACTGACATGAAACAGGCATGCTCCCTGCTGGCAACCGCTACGCTGGTCTGCACGGTGGCCTGGGCCTTCTGGCACTACGCCGGTAAACATGCCTTCGACATTTTTACTATTTGCGCCCTGTTGATCCTGGCCGCAGACAACTTTCGCCTGAGGCGGATGCTGAAAAAACGATGATATCTTGAGCTGAACCGGCGATTGCCAGAAACGAACAACGCGCCAGAAATGGCGCGTTGCTTGAGCTCGGTCGGCTGATGACTCAGCGGTTTTTCACCCGCTCGATCGCCGTGTCATACACCGGGTTGGCCTTCTGTTCCTTGGCCAGCTCGTAGTGACGCAGGGCGTCGGAGAACTGCCCGGCGTTTTCATAGATACGGGCAATGTTGTAGTAGGAGCTGGCCCGCACAGTGTTGGCCGAGTTACCGGATGCCAGGGCAACGGCCTTGCGGTTGGCCCAGATGGCTTCGGCGGTATTGCCGGCCTTCTGATACGCCAGGCCGAGGTTGCTGTAGGCCTGGCCGAAGCTGTTGTTCAGGTCGATGGCCTGGCGGAACAGCGCGATCGACTGTTCCAGGTCACCAGCCTTGTAGGCCGCCTCACCCTTCACGTTCAATGCCCGCGCATCGGCCTGGGCCGTGGAGCTGACCGCCACTTCGGCGATCGCCACCTTGTCGTCGAGCAGCGGCGAGACTTCGTTCAGCACGTTCGCCGGATCCACCTTCACCCCGCTGAAGGTGTTGATGTCCTGGAAATCGCCGTTGCCGGTCATGCGGAACACGGTCCACAGGTTGCCGCTGCGGTTGGTCGGCACATAGTAGGTGCGTACCAGGGACTGGCCCATGTAGACGAACACCTTGGCCTGGCTGTTGGACAGCTGGCGCGAGGTCGGGTTGTCGCTGTTGGTGAAGTCATGCACGGCATAGACATAGCTCTCGCCGTAGTGCTTCTTCTGCAGGGTGATGGTTTCCGGGCCATAGCTATCGGTGTCATCGACGTCCAGGTCGGCGTCGTCGCCCTGCTGTTGCTGGAAGTAGATGTTGTTGCCGGGGAAGATCATGTGCGAGTCGAGGTCCGCCGGGGTCTTGCCCCAGGTCAGCACCACGCGCAGACCGTCAAGATTCTGCATCACCGGGCTGATGGCGTAGGTCATGTCCTTGCACGGGCACTTGACCACCAGGTTGGAATAACCGGCCTTCTTGATGATCAGCAGGCTGCCGGCATCGTCGGCGAAACCGCTCTGGAGCGTGACCTGGCCCTGGGCGTTGGTCTTGCCGACCACGTTCTGCTCGCCGTTGCGCTGCAACAGCACGTCGGCGTCGGCGATTTTCTGGTCCTTGACCACGGCGCTGAGCACTTCGACCGGCAAAGACTCGGCCTGGACCGACCATGCCACGGCACACAACGAAAATACCGAGGCCATGCGAAGCAAATGCATACTCAACTCCCTTTAAGCTCAAGACGCGGGCGCCAAATGGCACCCTGAAAAATTGCAGCGGAACATACCGACTTTTTGTACGAAACGTCTAATGTTCATGTAGAAAATTTTGCTTTTGTGGACCAGTCACCGAAGGCAAAAGGCCACCAAGCAAATTTGATCCGCAAACCCACTCAAAGCCCATGAGCTGCATGCGGGGCTACATGGCGTACAATCGCAGAGCAGCTACGACCCGCAACACCAACGAGGTGCCGGAACCTGTGGTTCCCATAATGGCTTGACGCTCGGCGCTGCCTGACGTTCCAGCGGGTGGGCCGGTCAGAGACGTACATCAATAACGGTCAGGTCATCATCACTGTCAGGCTCAGGCATCCAGCCAAGTGTCAGAAACTGCTGTTGCTTGGCCACGGCTAGATCGGCCCAGAAACCATCTGTTGCCAAGATCCAGCGTGAATTTCCTGAAATCCGAAATCGGCTGACTTGCGGGAAGTGTTCACGTCTTGCACTGAAGCATCGAGTCAGACTGTGCCGGCCAACTTGAGCAGCGATTTGTGCATGACTCAAATGCCCATGCCAGTTGGCTCGACAGTGAGGCGATGTCAACCATTCAAACACTCCTGACTCATCGACTCGACCGAAACAGCAGTCGCCGACATGAACCACGAATGCTTCACCTGGCATTAACAGCAACATCAGATAGCTGATGCTGGCTGACGCAAATGCGCGAGCCACCTCAACATGAGCATTGCTCAGCAACTGCAACAGACCGGACTCGATGACATCCGGATACAACTGCCTTGCGGTTAGCCGCCCAAAGCCTTGCTCCATGTATCAGACCCAGGCTTGAGCAAGCTCTGCGCTCTGAGAAGAAGAGGTCGAACCATCTGCCAACAAGTAAAGGTGACGCCCCTCTTGAAACGCGAACCCCGCATGATCGCGGTTATCGGTAGTCCGTCCGCCATGAATCGAGGAAACAAGGTGCGTGGGCGTCAATTACCCTCCTCCACCATTTGCTTCAAACGACCCCAAATAATTTTTTCCCGACCTTGATCACCCCGGGTTGCACTTTGCACAACATAGGCAAAATCCCCGTTGTTGATCAGATCGGCCAGATGCTCGCGAAGATAGTCCCTGAGCGGGTCAGAAGAGCCCCTCACTTCATCGGTCAACTCTTCACGACCATCGACCAGATTGACGATGTCCTCGATATCCTTGCTGTTAAGGGCATTGCCTGAGCCTCGTCCCTTATAGGCCTCGAACTTGGTCCCGAGAAAATAGGGTGGGGAGAAGACACGTATTTGCGCACCGCTGGGAAGGCAATGGATCTGCGCGTGCTGAAAACCTTCATCGAACCACAGGTTGCTGTAGCCTAGAATGGCTTCATCCGAAGGCATGAAATCGACCTTCAACTCACCTAGGCGCATGCGGCAATTCACTTCATCAAAGGGACTCTCCATGAATCCCCTGCGACGAAGCTGCTCCATCAGTTTCGGCCAACCGGCATAGCTGGCCAGTTGGATGACCAGATCAACATCATCCGTAAAACGCAGGTCTTCCAGGGTCACCTCATCGGTGACAAGTAGTACGGTGGTGCAGCCGCCCACAAACGCCACCTGCTGGCAGAGGTCCTCACCCAACGCTTGAGCAACCATGTCCAGCATTTCCAGCAGGGCGGTGTACTGCTCACTCATGAAGAATCCATTTTCTCAGTAATTGATTCGCTTCGGCAGATTCTCGTGAGCTTCCCAAGCGGATAGCGTCGATCAACGCCAGATAGTGGTAAAGCAGATAATCGCGTTTCGCCGCCTCTGGGACAGTCTTATAGATCGGGGCTATAGCCTGTCCCTTTTTATTTCCTAGAGGGTCGGGCCAGACAGGGATCAGATCCCCGCCACTCCTCAGTTTTCCTTCAAGAATCGGTGCAGCAAACGCCGTAGGAACACCTCGAACAACTGCTCCTGGCCTTACAGGAAAGATGTATTTAATCGCATGGGTCACGATGTCCAGCAAAGCACGTTTATTGACTATTGGGAGCCCGCTTTCGTGTCCAAGGGTTACAAGGCCGATTTCTCGAGAGCGTGTCATTGAATTGGCAACCTCGCTTTTGCTCATGCCCAGGGATTGAGCCAGAGCACGAACGGTATAACTCTCGGGCCCCACTGGCTTGGTGCTGGCGAGTTCCGGATCCCAACCCTGCCAGTTCAATGTTTCCGGGAAATAGGCATCCACGCGCTTCGCCCTATGGATGATCATCCCTTGCAACATTGTTGGCTCTTGCGACTCATCCACTTGGAGGCCCGATAGACGAACCACCTTATCCACATCCCCGTGCAACCGTTCTTCCAGGCTTATGAGCCTGAAGAGCAGTAAAATATCCTGACTTTTCATGGCATAAATTCTCATTCGTCCACGGTCCATGGACAGAGGACAAGAAATCAGACGAATACAGGTGTTGTCAACATTAAACTCTCGGGGGGGGGGCAGCCCCCTGCCTCGAGCATTCAATGCTCTGCCACCAAACACTACGCCTTGTGCTGCCCCGCAGAGTGATCACCGATATTTTGACAAATAAAAAAACCGCCCCGAAGGGCGGTTTTTCTCAAGCGGATAGCAGGGCCGATTACAACTTCGGACCAGCCGCCTTGATCGCGTCGCTCACGTCGAACTTCTTGAAGTTCTCGATGAACAGGCCAGCCAGGGCTTTTGCCGCTTCGTCGTAGGCAGCCTTGTCAGCCCAGGTGTTGCGTGGGTTGAGCAGGCCGGTTTCGACGCCCGGTACGGCCAGCGGCACGTCCAGGTTGATGGTGTCCAGGTGCTCGGTCTCGGCACCGACCAGAGCGCCGCTCTGGATCGCGGCGATCACGCCACGGGTGGTCGGGATGTTGAAGCGCTTGCCAACGCCGTAGCCACCGCCGGTCCAGCCGGTGTTGACCAGGTAGACCTTGGAGCCGAAGCCACGGATACGCTTGATCAGCAGTTCAGCGTACTCGCCAGCCGGACGCGGGAAGAACGGCGCGCCGAAGCAGGTGGAGAAGGTCGACTTGATGCCGCCGCCCGAACCCATTTCAGTCGAACCCACCAGTGCGGTGTAGCCGGACAGGAAGTGGTAGGCCGCCTGCTCTTCGCTGAGGATCGACACTGGCGGCAGTACGCCGGTCAGGTCGCAGGTCAGGAAGATGACCGCGTTGGGCTCGCCACCGAGGTTCTTCGGTGCGCGTTTTTCGATCAGCTCGCGCGGGTAGGCCGCACGGCTGTTCTGGGTCAGGCTGCTGTCGGCGTAGTCGGCCTTCTTGTTGGCATCGAGTACGACGTTTTCCAGCACGGCGCCGTGCTGGATGGCTTTCCAGATGACTGGCTCGTTCTTCTCGGACAGGTCGATGCACTTGGCATAGCAACCACCTTCGATGTTGAACACCACGCCTTCGCCCCAACCGTGCTCGTCGTCACCGATCAGGTAGCGGCTTTCGTCAGCCGACAGGGTGGTCTTGCCGGTACCCGACAGGCCGAAGAACAGGGTCACGTCGCCCTCTTCGCCCATGTTGGCCGCGCAGTGCATCGGCAGCACGTCGACAGCCGGCAGCAGGAAGTTCTGCACCGAGAACATGGCTTTCTTCATTTCACCGGCGTAACGCATGCCGGCGATCAGCACTTTCTTGGCCGCAAAGTTGATGATCACGGTGCCATCGGAGTTGGTACCGTCGCGCTCAGGCACGCACTCGAACTCCGGAACGTTCAGGATCTGCCACTCGACCTTGGCACCGGCGTTGTACTGGCCAGCTTCAGGGTTGATGAACAGGCAACGGCCGAACAGGTTGTGCCAGGCAGTACCGGTAGTCATCTTGACCGGCAGGTAGTGCGCCGGGTCGGAGCCTACATGCACGTGGGAGACAAAACGCTCGCGCTCGCCGACGAAGGCTTCAACGCGGTTCCACAGGGCATCGAACTTGTCGGCCGGGAACTTGCGGTTGATCGGACCCCAGGCGATGGCGTCCTGAGTGGATGGCTCTTCCACGATGAAACGGTCTACCGGCGAACGACCGGTGCGGTGACCGGTACGAACTACCAGCGCGCCAGTATCGGCGAGCTCACCTTCACCACGAGCCAGGGCTTCCTTGACCAGATCATCGACACTCAGATCGGTGTACACGGCATTGTTTGCTTGCGTCATGAATTTCCCCGTCGGCCACTGGCCGAGTGCTCCAAACGTTTTGTAGTAGAAAGTCGTGCACTACTACCGTGAAAAAAGTGCGCCGGATTATGCCAGAAATGCCCAAAAAGAGTAGGGCCCTCCTGTCAGAACGCCTATTTTCCGGCGTTTGACAGGAGATTTACCTGCACTGAAACGTTTTAGTGACGAGTATCTGACGGGGTCTCGACCCCAGCACCGGCGAACAATTGCGCAATATCTGCCGCATCGAACAGATAACGCTGGTTGCAGAACTGGCAATCGATCTCGATCGCACCACCGCGCTCGGCCACCAATTGCTGGGCATCTTCCAACCCCAGGCTGACCAGGGCATTACCGGAACGCTCGCGCGAGCAACTGCAATGGAAACGCAGCGGCTGGTTTTCAAACAACCGCACGGCTTCTTCGTGATAGAGGCGATGCAGTACGGTTTCGTTGTCCAGGCCGAGCAGTTCTTCGGCTTTCAGCGTACTGGCCAGGGCGGTGATGTGCTGCCAACTGGCGGCGCGTTCCTCGTCATCCTTGATCCGGTCGGCAGGCAGTTGCTGCAGCAGCAGTCCGCGGGCACGCTGGCCGTCGGCATTGAGCCAGAAGCGGGTGCCCACCTGCTGGGACATGACGAAATAGTTGGTGAAGCAATCTGACAGGGTGTCGCCGTCGAGATCGACAATACCCTGGTAGCGCTGGCCCTTGACCGGATCGACGGTCAGCGCCAGGACGCCATCGGGCATCAGGTCAGCCAGGCTCGCGCCAGGAGCGATCTGCTCGGCGTCATAACGGGCCAGACCACGGATCTCACGCTCGCTGGAACACTCGACCATCAGCAGTGGCACCGCGCCTTCGGAACGGGCCTGGAGAATCAGCAGGCCATCGAACTTCAAGGTACCGACCAGCAGCGAGGCGGCGGCCATCAGTTCGCCGAGCAATTGCGCGACGGGCTGTGGATAGGGGTGCTTGGCGAGGACTTCAGCGTAGCTGCGCTCCAGCGACACCAGTTCGCCACGCGTATCGCTGTCATCGAAGATGAAGCGTTGGGAGTAATCGGTGTCTGGTAGATCTGACATAGGTTTCAATTCTGAAAGAAGGAATAAAGGTGTTCGACTCAGAGAATCTGAGCATTTTATGAACAAATCGGGGTTCTGACCACGCAACATGGGGGCGAATGGCTGTCAGTCAAGGATAGACAGGATTATTCGCTGCCCGCGCCGCGGAATTTGAACAGGTCCCGGCGCTGCTTCTTGGTCGGCTTGCCATCGGTGGTCAGGCCCAGGGCCCCGGCCTTGCGCTGGGCCGCCTGGGCTTCGCGCTTGGCAATGCTGGCAGCGGTCTCGGCATACAACGCCTGCGCCTCCGGAGCACCCCGACGAACGACCGACAGAGCCTGGACCACCACGGTACGCTCATCGAAGCCGGTGCGAATCAGCAGTTCGTCGCCTACCCGCGGCTCTTTCGAGGGTTTGCAGCGCTCACCCCGACAATGCACCTTGCCGCTTTCAATCGCCGTCTTGGCCAGGGCGCGGGTTTTGTAGAAGCGTGCCGCCCACAACCATTTGTCGAGTCGAACCTTGTCATCCTCTTCCGATTTTTGTGCCACGGGGATTCCTCAAACTGAAATATTGCTGAACTGTACTACCGTTGCCGTCGAAGCTGAATTTCCCTGGCCGGTCTAGAATGCCGGGTAGCCCAAGGATATTCACGACCTGCAAACAAGTCGTACAGATATCTATCGCCATTTACCGATTATTCTGCGTGAATACCGCGATTACCGCTGCCTGGCGGTTTGAGCAGGTTTCTCACCGGTTGAGCATTTTGAAGACATTTGACCATTTGACCGTTGTGGGTCTGCGCGAGTGGGTGGCGCTCCCGGATTTGGGAGTCGCGGGCCTGCGGGCAAAGATCGACACCGGCGCCAGTACCTCCAGCCTGCATGCCACCGAGATCGAGCCGTTCGAGCGCGACGGCGAGAAGTGGGTGCGTTTCACCGCCCACCTCGGCACCGTGGTGCAACTGCGCCATCGGCGCTGCGAAGCGCCCTTGCTGGCGATGAAGACCATCAAGAGTTCCAATGGCCATGCCCAGGTGCGCTATGTGATCGCTACCACCCTGGCACTCGGCGATCGGGTCTGGCAGGTGCAATTCACCCTCGCCTGCCGCAAGGCCATGCGTTATCGCCTGCTGCTCGGTTCCAAAGCCCTGGTCGACGGCCAACTGGTAGTCAATCCAGGCAGCAAATACGTCCAGGAAAAGCCGGTTTTCCCGGTTACTACTACCTCTGCCACAGGTGTTGCATGAAGATCGCTGTGCTGTCGCGTAATCCGCGTCTGTATTCCACTCGTCGCCTGGTCGAGGCCGGCGTCCAGCGTGGCCATGAAATGGTAGTGGTCGACACCCTGCGCGCCTATATGAACATCGCCAGCCACAAGCCGCAGATCCACTATCGCGGCAAGCCATTGGAAGGCTTCGACGCGGTGATTCCGCGGATCGGCGCCTCGGTGACCTTTTATGGCTGCGCGGTATTGCGCCAGTTCGAGATGATGGGCGTGTTCCCGCTCAACGAATCGGTAGCGATCGCCCGTTCACGAGACAAGCTGCGCTCGCTGCAACTGCTGTCACGCCGTGGCATCGGCCTGCCAGTGACCGGTTTCGCCCACTCGCCGGACGACATTCCCGACCTGATCGAGATGGTCAACGGCGCCCCGCTGGTGATCAAGGTACTGGAAGGCACCCAAGGCATCGGCGTGGTGCTGTGCGAAACCGCAACAGCAGCCGAGTCGGTGATCGAGGCATTCATGGGCCTCAAGCAGGACATCATGGTCCAGGAGTACATCAAGGAAGCCGGCGGTGCGGATATCCGCTGCTTCGTGGTCGGTGACAAGGTCATCGCCGCCATGAAGCGCCAGGCCAGGCCTGGCGAGTTCCGCTCCAACCTGCATCGTGGCGGCAGCGCCAGCCTGATCAAGATCACCCCGGAAGAACGCATGACCGCCCTAAGCGCCGCCAAGGTGATGGGCCTGAGCGTGGCCGGCGTGGACATCCTGCGTTCCAATCATGGCCCGCTGGTGATGGAAGTGAACTCATCGCCGGGCCTCGAAGGCATCGAGACCACCACCGGCAAGGACGTCGCGGGGATGATCATCCAGCACATCGAGAAAAATGGCGGGCCGAACATGACCCGAACCAAGGGCAAGGGCTGAAAGACCTGTTGCCGTGCGCCGCGCCTCTAGACCGCGTCGCGCGGCAGCATCAACCCCAACGGCAACCGAACCCGCGCCTCCAGGCCGCCACCGGAGCGGTTGCGCAACTCGACGTTGCCACCGTGCATCGAGGCGATCCGCTTGACGATCGCCAAGCCCAGCCCGGTGCCCTTGCCGCCCCGAGCCTTGTCGCCGCGGGTGAACGGGTTGAAGATCCCCTCCAGTTCAGCCGGGTCGATACCCGCGCCACGATCCATGACGCTCAACACCACATACGGCGCATTGGTATCGCCTGACACGTAGGCGGCCACTTCCACGGCCTCCCCGGCGTGGTTGAGCGCGTTACCGATCAGGTTGTTCAGCAGGCGCTTCATCGACACCCGCCGCAGGGGGAACGGCTGGATCGGCTGAAGCCGCATCTGTACCCGCTGTTCATTCTGATTGAAGGGTGCGACCACTTCGCGCACCAGGTCGCTGAGGTCCACCTGCTCCACTGATTCATCGCGCCCGTCGCGAATGAAGGCAAGGAACTGGTCGAGAATCGCGTCCATGTCTTCGATGTCCCGGACCATGTCCTCGCTGAGGTCGCTGTGGTCGCCCATCAGTTCCAGGGACAGGCGCAAGCGGGTCAACGGCGTGCGCAGGTCGTGGGAAACCCCGGCCAGCATCAGTTCACGTTCGCGGCCGGCCTGCTCGACATCCTCGGCCATCTGGTTGAAGGCACCGTATACCTCGGTCATCTCGCTGGGCGTGTCGCTGATCGGCAGGCGCACGCTGCGCCCCTGGCCCAGTTGCCGGGCGGCGAAGACCAGACGCTTCAATGGCTGGTTGAGCTGGCTGACGAAGATCCAGGCCGACGCCGTCGACAACAGGCCGATCGCCAGGAACCAGCCCAGCACGCTCCAGATCTTCTGTCCACGCAACGGGTGCGGATACAGCGGCACCTTCAACCAGCCGGCCCCCAGGCTCGGTGCGCGCACCCACAGCGCTGGCGGCGCGTGCATGCGCAGGCGAACCTCGGTGTCGGCGCCCAGCTCGGCCTGCATCTGGCGCTGGTAGATCTCGCTGTAGGGCCAGTGCTGCTCACCTTCCGGCACCCCGCCGCTGACCACGCGGATCAATCCCGCCGCATCGGCGATCTTGTCGCGATCATCCTCGTCGGCCGCCCAGTAGGCACGCAGGGTCAGGGCCACGCCGTGGCTGTACTGGCGATCGACCAGGACGTCCTCGTTCATCAGCAGGTAGACCAGGGTCAGTGCCTTGGAAAACAGCACCACGATGAGCACCAGCCAGAGGGTGCGCGAGAAAAAGCTTTGGGGAAACCAGACAGGGGTTTTCATAAATACGGCCGCTACATACTTTGCAGGAGCGAGCAGGCGGGCTCGCACAATTGCGGATCGCGACTTGCCCGGGCGGCTTTCGCACACCCGGGCAATTCGCTCCTACAAATCACCGGTCACTTGGTCGCGGTGCCATCCGGCACGAACACGTAACCCACGCCCCAGACGGTCTGGATGTAACGCGGCTTGGACGGATCCGGCTCGATCATCCGACGCAGGCGGGAAATCTGTACGTCGATGGAACGCTCCAGCGCATCCCACTCGCGGCCACGAGCCAGGTTCATCAGCTTGTCGCGGGTCAGCGGCTCACGGGCGTGCATCACCAGTGCCTTGAGCACGGCGAATTCGCCGGTGGTGAGCATGTGCACTTCTTCGCCACGCTTGAGTTCGCGGGTGGCGAGGGACAGTTCGTAGTCGCCGAAGGTGACGCTTTCGTCCTCGCTGCCCGGTGCGCCGGGAACCGGTGCGGACTGGCGGCGCAGTACCGCCTTGACCCGCGCCATCAGCTCGTCGGGGTTGAACGGCTTGGCCAGATAGTCGTCGGCGCCCAGTTCCAGGCCCTTGATCCGGCTCAGCTCATCGCCCTTGGCGGTCAGCATGATGATCGGCACCTGGTTGTTTGCCGCACGCAGGCGACGGCAGGCTGTCAGGCCGTCTTCACCCGGCAGCATGAGGTCGAGCACGACCAGGTTGAACACTTCACGGGACAGCAGGCGATCCATTTGCTCGGTGTTCGCCACCGCGCGGGCACGATAGCCCTTGCTGGTGAAAAAACGCTCCAGCAGGCTGCTCAACCCCGGATCGTCATCCACGATGAGAATTTTTTCGCCTTCAGCAGTTTGTGCAGTGCTGCTCATGGGTTGCTCCTTTGATCTCGGCGCGCATTATGGGGCCAGCGGCCCTCATGCGTATCCTGTGCATTGTTAGCAGATTTTTCCTCGACTACCAGCAAACACCGCTTTATGCCTACACGCGCACAATCCCCCCAAGCCCTGAACGCTGGTTATAATGCCCCGCCTTCTGCGTCAGGCAACGTCTGATCATTGCTGTTCGAAGCCATCTTTATTTTCACAGGCTCACAGCAATGTGCTGATTTCACGGGTCACAAGGTGCGCCTTTTGATCCCAAACCAGGCTCGCCCGACAGGCCCAACGGCCCGGCGCGCCTGATTTCACACTTTGTCAGGTGGTTTTATGGACAGCATCAACAGCCGCATCGCCGAAGAACTCGGCGTACGCCCGCAACAGGTCGAAGCGGCCGTCGCCCTTTTGGATGAAGGCTCGACCGTGCCTTTCATCGCCCGCTACCGGAAAGAAGTGACCGGCAGCCTGGATGACACCCAACTGCGGCATCTGGAAGAGCGCCTGCGCTACCTGCGAGAACTCGACGAGCGGCGCGCGAGCATTCTCGCCAGCATCGAGGAACAGGGCAAGCTGACCCCGGCCCTGGCCCGTGACATCCAGCTCGCCGACACCAAGACCCGCCTCGAAGACCTGTACCTGCCGTACAAGCAGAAGCGCCGCACCAAGGGCCAGATCGCCCTGGAAGCCGGCCTCGGCGAACTGGCCGACAGCCTGTTCAACGACCCGTCACTGACCCCGGAAACCGAAGCCGCGCGCTTCGTCGATGCCGAGAAAGGCTTCGCCGACACCAAGGCGGCCCTCGAAGGCGCCAAATACATCCTCATGGAGCGCTTCGCCGAAGACGCCGGCCTGCTGGAAAAGCTGCGCAACTTCCTCAAGCAGGAAGCCATCATCAGTGCCCGCGTGGTCGCCGGCAAGGAAGAGGAAGGCGCCAAGTTCCGCGACTACTTCGAACATGACGAGCCGCTCAAGAGCATGCCGTCGCACCGCGCCCTGGCGATCTTCCGTGGCCGTAACGAAGGCATTCTCGCCTCCTCGCTGAAAGTCGGCGAAGAACTGCCGGGTACCCTGCATCCGTGCGAAGGCATGATCGGCCAACACGTCGGCATCCAGAACCAGAGCCGTCCCGCCGACAAGTGGCTGGGCGAGGTGGTGCGCTGGACCTGGAAGGTCAAGCTCTATACCCACCTGGAAACCGACCTGCTGGGCGAGCTGCGCGACGGCGCGGAAACCGAGGCGATCAACGTCTTCGCCCATAACCTGCACGACCTGCTGCTGGCTGCCCCGGCCGGTCCGCGCGCCACCCTGGGCCTCGATCCGGGCCTGCGTACCGGCTGCAAGGTCGCCGTGGTGGACGCCACCGGCAAGCTGCTGGACCACGCCACCGTCTACCCGCACGTGCCGCACAACAAGTGGGACCAGACCCTGGCCATCCTCGCCGCACTGTGCGCCAAGCACTCGGTGGACCTGATCGCCATCGGCAACGGCACCGCCAGCCGCGAAACCGACAAGCTGGCCGCCGAGCTGATCAAGAAATACCCAGCCATGCGCCTGACCAAGGTCATGGTCTCCGAGGCCGGCGCATCGGTGTACTCGGCATCGGAGCTGGCTGCCCGGGAATTCCCGGACCTCGACGTGTCGATCCGTGGCGCGGTGTCCATCGCCCGCCGCCTGCAGGACCCACTGGCCGAGCTGGTGAAGATCGATCCGAAATCCATCGGCGTCGGCCAGTACCAGCACGACGTGTCGCAACTGAAGCTGGCCCGTGGCCTGGACGCGGTGGTCGAGGACTGCGTGAACGCCGTCGGCGTCGACGTCAACACCGCCTCGGTGGCCCTGCTGGCGCGGATCTCCGGCCTCAACACCACCCTGGCACAGAACATCGTCAGCCACCGTGACGAAAACGGTGCGTTCAAGACCCGCGCCGCGCTGAAGAAAGTCCCGCGCCTGGGCGAGAAGACCTTCGAACAAGCCGCCGGCTTCCTGCGCGTGATGAACGGCGACAACCCGCTGGACGCCTCCGCGGTACACCCGGAAGCCTACCCGCTGGTGCAGCGCATCGCCGCCGAGACCGACCGCGACATCCGCTCGTTGATTGGCGACAGCGGCTTCCTCAAGCGCCTGGACCCGAAGAAATTCACCGACGAGACCTTCGGCCTGCCGACCGTCACCGACATCCTCCAGGAACTCGACAAGCCGGGCCGCGACCCGCGCCCCGAGTTCAAGACCGCCGCGTTCCAGGAGGGCGTCGAAGACCTCAAGGACCTCGAACTGGGGATGATCCTCGAAGGCGTGGTGACCAACGTGACCAATTTCGGCGCCTTCGTCGACATCGGCGTTCACCAGGATGGCCTGGTGCACATCTCGGCGTTGTCCGAGAAGTTCGTCAAGGACCCGCGCGAAGCGGTGAAGGCCGGTGACGTGGTCAAGGTCAAGGTCATGGAAGTCGACATCCCGCGCAAACGCGTCGGCCTGTCGATGCGCATGAGCGACACGCCGGGCGAGAAGATCGACGGTGCCCGTGGTTCGCGTCCGGGCTCGGCTCCGCGCCAGTCGCAGAACAACGCCCCGCGCAAGGAAACCCCAGCCCCGGCGAACCACGCCATGGCGTCGCTGTTCGCCAACGCCAAGCAGTTGAAGAAGCGCTGATGGAAATCCCTGACGGCCTGACCCAGAGCGCCTTCAGCGAATTGCTCGGCTGCCGCCTGCAACGCCTGGACGCCGGCGTTGCCGAGGTGGCCCTGTCGCTGACGCCGCAACTGCGCAACCGCGGCAACGTGCTGCATGGCGGCGCGTTGTTCAGCCTGGTGGATATCACCATGGGCCTGGCCTGCTCGGCCACCCACGGCTTCGATCAGCGCAGCGCGACCATCGAGTGCAAGATCAACTACATCCGGGCGGTGGCCGAAGGCGACGTGCTGTGCACCGCCAGGGTCATCCACCCCGGTCGTCGCACCCTGGTGGTCGAGGCCGACGTGCACCAGGGCGACAAACTTGTCGCGAAAGCACAAGGCACGTTCGCAGCTCTCTAGCTGTCTCGTCTCGATTTGGGTTAATTTCGACACTGCACGCGCGGTGTCGGAATTTTCCTCCAGCGCCGTGCCCGACTCAGGGACGAAGTATTGGCGTTTTCCGACATTTACCAGGCGACAACGCCAGTTCTCAACTTCACCCTTGTAGACCGTCTTGCCCACCCCCATATTGGGGCGACCGACGCGTGAAGGAATCCAACTTGAGCGAACTTCTCAACCGCCGCCTGGCTCTGCTCGGCGAGCGCGACCACCTCTCCCTGCTCGAACAGTGCCTGCACGGCATCGAGCGCGAATGCCTGCGCGTCACCCATGAGGGTCGGCTGGCGCAGACTCCGCACCCGGAAGAACTTGGCGCGGCGCTGACCAACGAGCAAATCACCACGGACTATTCCGAGTCGCTGCTGGAGTTCATCACTCCTGCCCTGCCCGACTCGGCCGACACCCTGGAGAGCCTGGACAAGATCCATCGCTTCGCCTACAGCAAGCTCGGCAACGAGTACCTGTGGAGCCCGTCGATGCCTTGCCCGCTGCCGGCCGAGGAAGATATCCCGATCGCCTATTACGGCACCTCGAACATCGGCAAGCTCAAGTATGTGTACCGCCAGGGCCTGGCCCTGCGCTACGGCAAGACCATGCAGTGCATCGCCGGAATCCACTACAACTTCTCGCTGCCGGAGAAACTCTGGCCTGTGCTCAAGCAGGCCGAAGGCTTCACCGGCTCGGACCGCGACTACCAGTCGCTGGCCTATATCGCGCTGATCCGCAATTTCCGCCGCTACAGCTGGCTGCTGATGTACCTGTTCGGCGCTTCGCCGGCCCTCGACGCCGGTTTCCTGCGCGGCCGCTCGCACTCGCTGGAGCAATTCGACGCCGAGACGCTGTACCTGCCCTACGCCACCAGCCTGCGCATGAGCGACCTGGGTTACCAGAGCAACGCCCAGGCCGGCCTGACGCCGTGCTATAACGACCTGAGCAGCTACACCGACAGCCTGCGCAAGGCGGTGGCAACCCCTTATGCGCCGTATGTCGAGATCGGCACCCACAAGGATGGCGAGTGGGTCCAGCTCAACACCAACATCCTGCAGATCGAAAACGAGTACTACTCCAACATCCGCCCGAAACGCGTGACCTACACCGGCGAGCGGCCGATCCAGGCGCTGATGGCCCGTGGCGTGCAGTACGTCGAGGTGCGCTGCCTGGACATCAACCCGTTCCTGCCGACCGGCATCGACCTGGGCGAGGCGCGTTTCCTCAACGCCTTCCTGCTCTACTGCGCGCTGAACGACAGCCCGCAGCTCGAAAACGGCGAGTGCGGCAACGCCACCTCGAACTTCCTTGCCGTAGTCAAGGAAGGCCGCCGTCCGGGCCTGCAACTGCAGCGTGACGGCCAGGCCGTGGACATGAAGGAATGGGCCACCGAGTTGCTGGAGCGGATTGCCCCGCTGGCCGCGCTGCTGGACCAGAGCCATGGTGGTGATGCCCACAGCAAGGCGCTGGACGAGCAGATGGCGAAGATCAGGGATTCGTCCCTGACCCCGTCGGCCCGCGTGCTGGCGAGCATGACCGAGCACAAGGAAAGCTTCGCCCAGTTCTCCATGCGCCAGAGCCTGGCCCATGCCGAATACTTCCGCGGGCAGCCGCTGGCCAAGGAAGAACAGAGCGCCTTCGAGGAAAGCGCCCGCCAGTCGCTGGTCCAGCAACTGGAGCTGGAACAGAACGAGGTCGGCGATTTCGATGTATTCGTCGGGTCGTACCAGGCGAGCATCCTGGCGATCAGCAATTGACTTTGTGCCAGCAGGTCTGACGCTTTCGCGGGCAAGCCCGGCTCCTACAAGTCTGTGTCGTACACAAGAACTGCGTACGACATAACCCTGTAGGAGCCGGGCTTGCCCGCGAAGAGGCCCTCAAGAACAGCTCAAGACCTGAGGGTCAGAGCGCCTTCTCGAAGATCTTCGAATTACGCTGATAGTTGTACAGCGACGCCCGCGCACTCGGCAGGCGTTCGACACTGCTCGGGACAAACCCACGCTCGCGGAACCAATGCGCAGTCCGGGTGGTAAGGACGAACAGGGTCTTGAGCCCCAGCCCCCGGGCCCGAGCCTCGATACGTTCCAGCAGTTCATCACCGCGGCCACCATGGCGATACTCCGGGTTCACCGCCAGGCACGCCAGTTCGCCCGCCTCCGAATCGGCAATCGGATACAGCGCCGCACAGGCGATGATCATGCCTTCCCGCTCGACCACGCTGAACTGCTCGATCTCACGCTCCAGCACTTCCCGCGAACGCCGCACCAGGATGCCCTGCTCTTCCAGCGGGCTGATCAGGTCGAGCAAGCCGCCGACGTCCTCGATCGCCGCCTCGCGCACCCGTTCGAACTGCTCCTGGGCCACCAGCGTACCGCCACCGTCACGGGTGAACAGTTCGGTCAGCAGCGCGCCGTCCTCGGCGTAACTGACGATGTGGCTGCGGGCAACACCGCCGCGGCAGGCCTCGGCCGCGGCATCGAGCAGCTCGGCCTGGTAGTCGCTGCCCAGGCGTTGCAGGTGCGCTGGCACCTGCTGTGGACGCAGTTCGCGGACCAGATGACCATTTTCATCGATCAGGCCGTGATCGGCGCCGAACAGCAGGAGTTTCTCCGCACCCAGGTCGATCGCCGCACGGGTTGCGACATCTTCGCAGGCGAGGTTGAAAATTTCCCCGGTGGGCGAGTAGCCCAGCGGCGACAGCAGCACGATCGAACGCTCGTCGAGCAGGCGGTTGATGCCCTTGCGGTCGACCCGGCGCACTTCGCCGGTGTGGTGATAGTCAACGCCTTCGAGCACGCCGATCGGCCGTGCGGTCACCAGGTTGCCGCTGGCCACGCGCAGGCGCGCGCCCTGCATCGGAGAGGCGGCCATGTCCATGGACAGGCGTGCCTCGATGGCGATGCGCAAATGGCCGACCGCGTCGATCACACACTCCAGGGTCGCCGCGTCGGTAATGCGCAGGCCGTGATGGTAGTGCGGCGTCAGGCCACGCGCGGCCAGGCGGCTCTCGATCTGCGGACGCGAGCCGTGGACCAGCACCAGGCGCACACCCAGGCTGTGCAGCAGCACCAGGTCGTGGACGATATTGCCGAAGTTCGGGTGCTCGACGCCATCGCCGGGCAGCATGACGACAAAGGTGCAATCGCGGTGGGCATTGATATAGGGAGAGGCGTGGCGGAGCCAGTTAACGTATTCGGGCATAACCTGAACCTGTATAAAAAACAGCCAATGAAAAATGGGTGCAACGTGAAAACGCACAACGGGCTGTTGGTTATCGTCGGAACAGGCTTGGCGACACGCGCGCTCTCCTTATCGGTAACGGATGGTTGGGCCTGGCATTTAACGCAAGGTCGGGGCCGGGCTCAAGCAATAATGTTCAATCAGTTCGCGCAACAGCTCTACGGTAGGCTGCAAACGTGACATTTCGAGGAATTCCCCCGGTTGATGCGCACAGTCGATGTCGCCGGGGCCAAGCACCAGGGTCTCGCAACCCAGGCGCTGAAGATAAGGCGCTTCGGTACCGAACGCCACCGCTTGTGCGCGGTGCCCGGTGAGTTTTTCGGCGATGCGCACCAGTTCGGCATCGGCCACCTGTTCGAAGGGCGGAACCTCGGGGAACAACGGCGCATAGTCGATCTTCACCTGGTGCCGCTCGGCCAGAGGCTGGAGCTTGGCGCGGATCGCCGCGCGCAGCACGCTCGGGTCCATGCCCGGCAGCGGCCGCAGGTCGAATTCCAGGGCGCACTGGCCGCAGATACGGTTGGGGTTGTCACCGCCATGGATGCAACCCAGGTTCAGGGTCGGCTGCGGCACCGTGAACTGCGGGTTGTTGTACTCGCGCTGCCACTGGCCGCGCAGGCCCCGCAACTCGCCGATCACGTCGTGCATGGCTTCGAGGGCGCTGTGGCCCAGGCTCGGGTCCGACGAGTGGCCGCTGCGGCCGAGGATGTCGATGCGTTCCATCATCACGCCCTTGTGCAGGCGGATCGGCTTGAGCCCGGTCGGCTCGCCGATCACCGCTGCGCGGCCCAGCGGGCGCCCGGCCTCGGCCAGGGCACGGGCGCCGGACATCGAGCTTTCTTCGTCGCAAGTGGCGAGGATCAGCAGCGGCTGCTTGAACGGCTGGTCGAGCAACGGCCGGACCGCCTCGATCGCCAGGGCAAAGAAGCCCTTCATGTCGCAACTGCCCAGGCCGACCCAGCGGCCATCGACCTCGCTGAGCTTGAGCGGATCGGTCTGCCACAGCGCCTCGTCGAACGGCACGGTATCGCTGTGCCCGGCCAGCACCAGGCCACCGGGGCCGCTGCCGAAGCTGGCCAGCAGGTTGAACTTGCCGGGGCTGACCGGCTGGATATCGCAGGTGAAGCCCAGGTCACTCAACCAGCCGGCCAGCAGATCGATCACCGGACGGTTGCTCAGGTCCAGGCTCGGTTGGGTGCAACTGACGGAAGGGACTGCAATCAGCGCAGCGAACTGATCTTTCATCGATGGCAAAGGCATTGCGCTGACTCCCGGACTCCAAGGCGAAGCCCATCATAGAGCCATCCGGCGCCTGGAATAAACCGTCGCGACGCGTGCCGCCCGCTTGTCCTGTACACTGCATCCCCCAAGGCGGCCACTTTTTTCCCCAGGCCGCACTCCCGATCCTGGATTTTCCGGCCATGCAGAAAGAAACCGAAATCAAACTCCGCGTCAGCCGCGAAACCCTCGCCGCCCTGCGCGAGCATCCGCTCCTGAAAAAGCGCAACAAAAGCGGCTGGGAACGTCGTGAACTGACGAACCAGTATTTCGACACCCCCGAGCGCGACCTGGCCAAGGCCAAGGTTGCCCTGCGCCTGCGCCGTGACGGCGAGGAAGTGATCCAGACCCTCAAGACCCGCGGCCAGAGCGTCGCCGGCCTGTCGGAGCGCAACGAGTACGACTGGCACCTGCCCAAGGCCAAGCTGGACGTGAAGAAACTCGACGGCGAATGCTGGCCGGCGCAACTGGCCGAGCTGGACAAGAAAACCCTCAAGCCGATCTTCACCACCGACTTCATCCGCGAACGTGCCGAGATCGCCTGGGGCCGTGGCAAGGCCAAGGTGGTGATCGAAGCCGCGCTGGACCTTGGCGCCGTCATCGCCGGCAAGCAGAAGGAAGAAATCTGCGAGCTGGAACTGGAGCTGCGCGAAGGCGAGCCCGAAGCACTGCTGGAACTGGCCGCCGAACTGGCCGAGAAGCTGGCATTGATGCCCTGCGATATCAGCAAGGCCGAACGCGGCTACCGGCTGTTCGACGCCAACAGCTACTCGCTGAGCCTGCCAGTACCGCAACTGACCGCCGAGACCTCGGTGGACGATGCCTTCGCCGCACTGGCCTGGCACCTGCTCGGCAGCAGCCAGCGGTTGGCCGAGCAATACCGTTTCAACGGCCACTGGCGCCTGCTGCAGGATTGGCTGCAGCAGCTGATCGAACTGCGGGCCCTGGTCGGCAGCCTCGGCCAGGTGGCACCACGGCAATCGACCAGCGAGCTGCGCAAGGCCCTGGATGCGTTGCTGGAAGACTGGCGCCCGCTGGTCAATGCCGGCCTGGAAGACGAGGACGTGCGCAAGGCGGCGCCGGAGCAGTTCCTCGAAGAGCTGGAAGATGTGCGCTGGGGCCAGTTCTCGCTGAACACCTCGCGCTGGCTGCTGGCCCGCAGTTGGACGGTCGAGCGCGCCAACCGCGGCAACCGCCAGGGCGCCGCGCAGCTGCAGAGCTGGCTGCCACGCCTGCTGGCCGAAGAGGCCGTGGCGCTGCAGTTGGACCGCTATCAGCGGCAGCCGGAAGACCTCGCCGAACAGTTGCCACGTATCGAGCGCATCCAGGCCTGGCTGCACCTGGCTCGTGGCGTGCTGGAACTGCCGGAGCTGGATCGCCTGTTCGGCGAGCTGAACAAACTGGCACAACTGGCCGAGCTGGATATCAGCGATGAAGTGCTGGAAGCACGGGTGCAGCAGGCGCTGACCGTTTCCCAGGGCCGCGCCTGGAAAACCCTGTTGCGCCTGTAACACCAGCGCAACCCTGTGAGCAGGGCTTGCCCGCGAAGAGACCAGCAAGGTCGCCACCACCTCGCGAGCAGGCTCCGCACCTGCGCAGACCAGCAAATTTTCCTTGCAGCGGAAAATCTGGTCTACATTTGAACCTGACTAGTGCGATAAAACCTTCAGGAACACACTCAAGTCCCTTGGGTTCTATCGGCAAGACACGCAGGCGACACCTTTAAGAACACCATCGTGTGCCTGACGGCATGCAGTACGACGGCATTGTGTGATTAGCCGTATCTGTCCCCTTTCAAGATCTTCTGGAATGGTACGGATACTGTCATGCAGCCCTCAGACGACGATGATGTCAGAAACCTGATGCGCAAGTTCGGTGCCAGCACCGAGCGCTATCGGGAAATCGAAGTGGCCCGGGTCTTCACCGAAAAGCCGCTCCCCACTGCCCCTCGCGTCCCAGCGCCCACTGCCCCCGCCGAAGCAAGCCCGACACCACACGCCGCCATTGCCCCCCTGGCCGCCGAACAGCAGGCTGCATCGCCGTCCTTGCGCACACTGCTCGGCGACCTTGCCCGCCAGCGCCAGGCGCAAGCCGAGCAGCATCGGCAAATGCCCGTCATGCCCCAGGTCGCGGCGCGGGTCGTCGCGGTGGTCTCGACCCGTGGCGGCGTGGGTCGCAGCACCTTGGCCAGCCTGCTGGCGGTGCTACTCAACAGTGCCGACCGCCAGGCCCTGGTCCTCGAACTCGACCCACAGAACGCCCAGCACCAGCACCTGGGGATCTTCCCGCAGGCAACCGGCATCTGCCGCGCCAGTCTGGAACGCCGGGGCTGGCAGGACCTCGCCCAGACCGGCTATGCCAGCACTCGCCTGCTGCCCTTCGGCGAGAGCGAACCGCAACAATTGCACGCCCTCGAACGCCAACTCGAAGACGACCCGCACTGGCTCGCCCGACACCTGGCCGCGCTGGGCCTGGACCGCCACGATACGCTGATCATCGACACGCCTGCCGGCAGCAGCGTGTTCCAGGAACAGGCCCTGCACATGGCCGACCTGATCGTCGCCGTGGTCCGCCCCGATGCCGCCTCACATGCCGCGCTCGAACACCTGGTCCACGCCCTCGCCCCGCACCTGGGCGGCGAACGGCCCGCCACCTGCCGGTTCGTGATCAACGGCGTCGACAGCTCCCACGCACTGTCCGTGGACATCGCGCACATCCTCGAAAACCAGCTCAAGCCCCAACTACTCGGCAGCGTCGCCTGGGACGAGGCGATTTCCGAGGCACTGGCCTATGAGTGCAACCCGTTCGAACAGGCCGCCACCGCCCAAGGTTGCCAGGACATCCTGGCCATCGCCGACAAACTCTACGACCAATTGGAGCCACGCCTGCCATGACCTTCGAACGTCGCGTCGAACGCCTGCTCGGCACCAGCCTCAGGCGCGCCCGGCAATGGCCCGCAAACCTGCAGCGGATAATCCTGTGGGGCGCTGGACTGCTCTGCGCGCTAGTGCTGGCCGGGGTCATCAGCGCGCCGGCCAGTCTGTCCCAGCAGACCCTGCTCGGCCTGCTGCTGGTGATCGCGGCACTGGTACTGCGGCGTTTCGAGGGGCGCCTGCCGGTCATCGCGATGATCAGCCTGTCGTTGATCGCCTCGTTGCGCTACATGTACTGGCGCCTGAATGAAACCCTGGAGCTGGAGAGTTTCCACGACACCCTGTTCGGCTACACCCTGGTGGCGGCCGAGCTCTACGCGCTGGTGGTGCTGGTCTTTGGCTACGTACAAACCGCCTGGCCACTGAAGCGCCGGCCGATCCTGCTCGAGCAGGCTCCCGAGGACTGGCCGAGCGTCGATGTGTTCATCACCACAGTCAACGAATCGCTGGAGATCGTGAAGGTCACGGTATTTGCCGCACAAGGGCTGGACTGGCCCGAAGACAAGCTTCGGGTCCATGTGCTGGACGATGGTCGCCGCGAGGATTTTCGCGAATTCTGCGAAAGCGTCGGCGTGCACTACCTGACACGCGACAACAACCTGCATGCCAAGGCCGGCAATTTCAACGCGGCGCTCAAGGTCACCCACGGCGAGTACATCGCCGCCTTCGATGCCGACCACGTGCCGTCGCGCTCGTTCCTGCAGATCGGCATGGGCTGGTTCCTCAAGGACCCCAAGCTCGCGATGCTGCAGACGCCGCATTGCTTCTTCTCGCCCGACCCGTTCGAGAAGAACCTCGATACCTGGCACACGGTGCCCAACGAAGGCGAACTGTTCTACGGCCTGGTCCAGGACGGCAACGACCTGTGGAATGCCGCCATGTTCTGCGGCTCCTGCGCGCTGATGCGCCGCGCGCCGCTGCAAGCCGTCGGCGGGATGGACGAAACGACCCTGACCGAAGACGCCCACACCTCGCTCAAGCTCAACCGCGCCGGCTACAACACCGCCTACCTGGCCCTGCCCCAGGCGGCCGGCATGGCCACCGAGAACCTCTCGCGGCATATCAACCAGCGCGTGCGCTGGGCGCGCGGCATGACCCAGATCTTCCGCACCGACAACCCCATGCTCGGGCGAGGGCTGAGCCTTGGCCAGCGGATCTGCTACACCAACGCCATGCTGCACTTCTTCTACGGCTTCCCGCGCATGGTGTTTCTCACCGCGCCCCTGGCCTACCTGATCTTCGGTGCACAGATCTTCCATGCCGCGCCGTTGATGGTCGCCGCCTATGCCTTCCCGCACCTGCTGCTGGCCAACCTGACCAACTCGCGCATCCAGGGGCGGTTCCGCCACTCCTACTGGAACGAGGTCTACGAAACGGTCCTGGCCTGGTACATCCTGCCGCCGGTGCTGAAGGCGATGATCAACCCCCGTTCCGGCGACTTCAACGTCACCGACAAGGGCGGCGACCTGCATCCGGAGTTCTTCGACTGGAAGATGGCCCGCCCCTATATCGTGTTGCTGCTGCTGAACATCGCCGGCGTCCTGTTCGGAATCTACGACTACATCGGTGCCGACGACACCACCGACATCACCGTCCTGCTCAACCAGATCTGGGCGATGTACAACGTGATAGTGACCAGCGCGGCCCTGGCAGTCGCCAGCGAAAGCCGACAGATCCGCAGCGAGCCGCGGGTCGAGGCGCAGCTGCCGGTCAGCCTGCAACTGGCCGACGGCCGGCTGCTGCAAAGCACCACCCAGGACTTCTCGCAGCACGGCCTGGGACTCAGCCTGGGCGAAAACCTGTCGATTCCCCGCGGTGAACGCCTGCGAATCTCGCTGTTCCGCCACGAACAACGCTACGACTTCGATGGCACCGTGGTCTCGAGCCAAGGCCGCAACATCGGTATCCAGTTCGACCCGATGACCCTGCGCCAGCAAAGTGACCTGGTCCACCTGACCTTCGCCCGCGCCGACACCTGGGCCATGAACTGGGGCACCGGCAAGCCGGACTCGCCACTCGCCGCCCTGCGCGAAGTCAGCATGATCGGGCTGCACGGCGTTGCCGAACTGCTCAAGGCCACCGTGCGCCTGTTTCCTGCGCTGCCTGCAATCCGCCGCGCCTCCTCCCCCTCCGCCCTGGACACGCCATGATCCCGACCTTCTCAGTTGGCAGCGTGGGACGCTGCACCCGTTATGCCCTGGCACTGCTGGCCTGTGGCAGTCTTTTCCCCGCCATCGGCAGCGCGTTGCCGCAGGCCGAGGTCCACGGCAACGCGGCCACTACGTTGGCTGCCAGCCCCCAACCGCAGGCGAGCCCCGGTAATAGCTACAGCCTGAGCTTCAAGCAGCTCGGGCGCCGCGACCCGATGTACCTGCGGGGAGTCGAGTCCACCGACAGCGCCGATTTCGGCATCCGCACCGACCAGGTCGTCACCGGCGTGCAGCTGGTGCTGCGCTTCAGCTATTCGCCGTCGATGCTGCCCGAGCTGTCGCAGCTCAACGTGCTGGTCAACGACAAGGTCGCCGCCAGCCTGCCGCTGCCGAAGGAAGAGGCCGGCAACGACCTGGAGAAAGTGATCGAGATTCCGGCACGGCTGATCACCGACTTCAACCGGCTCGACCTGCAGTTGATCGGCCACTACACCATGCAGTGCGAAGACCCCTTGCATTCGAGCCTGTGGGCCAGGGTCAGCAATGACAGCCAGTTGAACATCCAGTACTCGCCGATCGCCTTGAAGAACGACCTGGCGCTATTGCCCACGCCGTTCTTCGATCGTCATGACGCCCGCCCCTTGAGGCTGCCGTTTGTTTTCGACGCAACCCCAAGCCCGGCCAAACTGGAGGCCGCCGCGGCGCTGTCGTCCAAGTTCGGTGCGTTGGCCAGCTATCGAACCGCGACCTTCCCGGCCAGTATCGGCCAGTTGCCCGCCAAGGGTAACGCGATCGTACTGGTCACGCGGCGCGACACCCTGCCCCTCGGCGAACTGTCGGGCAACCCGGCCACCGGCCCCAGCGTCAGCATGATGACCAACCCCAACGACCCCTACGGCAAGCTGCTGGTGATCAGCGGGCGCAACGATGCCGAACTCAAGACCGCCGCCCTCGCCGTTGCCCTGGGCAGCAAGGCGATGTCCGGGGCAACGGCGCTGATCGATCGGCTCGACCCGGTGCCGGTACGGGTTCCCTACGATGCCCCGAACTGGCTGCCGGCCGACCGGCCGGTCAAGCTCGGCGAACTGGTCGATGCCCAGCAATTGCATGTATCCGGCTACAGCCCGCGGGAAATCATCATTCCCCTGCGCCTGCCACCGGACCTCTACGAATGGCGCAACCGGGGCGCGCCGCTACAGCTCAAGTATCGCTACACGCCCCAACAGTTCTCGACCAACTCGGCCCTGCTGGTGCACCTCAACGATCATTTGATCCGCTCGATGCAACTGCCGTCGGTGCCCAATCTCAATGGCGAGCCGCAGTGGCTGGAGTGGCTGAAGAAGGACGACAGCCTGCCGCGCGAAGCCAGCATGTACCTGCCCCTGGACATCTCCACCTTCAAGGCCCAGTTGCAGTTGCGCTACATGTACGACTACGTCAAGCAGGGCGAATGCCGCGACGTCATCGTCGAAGACATGCGCGGCCAGATCGAATCGGACTCGACCCTCGACCTCAGCGGCCTGAACCACTACACGCCAATGCCCGACCTGGCCAAGTTCCGCGACAGTGGCTTTCCCTTCACCCGTCTCGCCGACCTCTCGGAAACCGCCGTGGTCATCCCCGACAACCTCGGCCCCGAAGTGCTGGGCGCCTACCTCACCGTGTTCGGCCGCTTCGGCGACTCCACCGGCTACCCGACCACCGGGGTACAGGTGATCCAGGCCCGCGACATCGAGGCGATCAGCGACAAGGATGTGCTGGTGCTGGCCTCCGGCGCCGACCAGCCATTGCTCAAGCTCTGGGCCGACTCGCTGCCGGCGCGCAGCGAAAGCAGCCATCACTTCTTCGACCTGAGTGACCTGGCGTTGCGCATCCACGACTGGTTCAGCCCCGACACCGAGGCGGCAATCCGCAAAACTCGCAGCGCCCTGGCCTGGTCGGGCAGCGGTACGCCGTACCTGGCCGGCTTCGAGTCGCCACTGAGAAGCGGGCGCAGCGTGGTGGTGATCGCCAGCAGCGAACCGGCCCGGCTTCAAGAGATAACCGCGGCGATGATCGGCGGCGATGACTACAAGGAACAGATCCAGGGCCGCCTGGCGGTGGTCCAGGACAAGCAGGTCACCAGCCTCACCGCCGACCAGCCGTATTACGTCGGGCACCTGGGCTGGTTCCGTCACCTGCAATTGCTGCTGTCGCGGCATGTCGGCTGGCTGCTGTTCAGCGTGCTGCTCGGCTTCGCCCTGCTTTGCGCACTGATTTTCCTGGGCCTGCGGGCCCAGGCCAAGCGGCGGCTGGCATGAGCCGGCTGGCGAGGCGCACGAGCCTGCGCCACGGCCTGCCTCTGGCGGTGCTGCTTGCCCTGGGCAGCAACACCGCCCGGGCCGATGACCCGCAGGCGCAACTGATCGAGCAGGGCCGCTACTGGCAGACCCAACACAATCCCGACCGGGCCATGGACGCCTGGAACAAACTGCTGCTGCTCGCCCCCGACCAGCCCGAAGCGCTGTATGGCCTGGGCCTTGGCAACGTGCAGCTCAAGCGCCCGGACGAAGCGCGCAAGTACCTCACCCGCCTGCAGGCGTTGGTGCCGCCGCCGCGCCAGGCGCAGCAACTGGAGCAGGACATCGCTCTGGGCAACGACGAACAGGCGCAATTGCTGAATCGGGCGCGGCAACTGGTCGATGGCAACAAGTACGACGAAGCCGTGAAGGTCTACCAGCAATTGTTCAACGGCCGCCAGCCCCAGGGCGACCTGGCTCGCGAGTACTACTTCCTGCTGGGCTACACCCGTGGCGGCGAACAGCAATCGCGCGCCGGGCTCGAACGGCTGCTGCGCGAACACCCCGACGACCGCGCCGCAGCGTTGTTCCTGGCCAAGCACATGGTGCGCAATCTCGATACCCGTGCAGAAGGCATCCGCCGCCTGGCCGTCCTGGCCAAGGACAAGGATGTCGGCAGCGACGCCAACGAGACCTGGCGCTTCGCCCTGACCTGGATCGGCCCACCGGCGCCGGCACAAGTGCCGCTGTTCGAGCAGTTTCTCGCCGCCCATCCGGACGACAAGGAAATCCGCGAGCTGATGAACAAGGGCAAGGCCCTCACCCACACCAGTACCGCGAAAGCCGCGGCCTGGCGCCGTGATCCGCAGGACGCCCGCGGCCTGCAGGCCCTCGAGACCGGCGACCTGGTCGCCGCCGAGCAGGCGTTCCAGGCCCGCCTCCAGGAAAAGCCCGACGACCCCGACGCGCTGGGCGGCCTGGGCATCGTGCGACAGAAGCAGGATCGCCTGGACGAAGCCGAGGACCTGCTGGTCCGCGCCACCCGCCAACCCGCCGGACAGCCCTGGCGACAGGCGCTGGACAACGTCCGTTACTGGCGGCTGATGGCCGGCGCGACCGCTGCCCAGAAAGCCGGGCGCCCGGACCAGGCCCGCAGGATGATCGAACAGGCCACCCGCCAGAACCCCGGACAACCGACCAGCCAGGTGGCGCTGGCCAACCTGCAGGCGCAAGAGGGACAACTGGCGAAAGCCGAGGCCGCCTATCGGCGTATCCTCGCCAGTCATCGCGACGATCCCCAGGCCCTTACAGGCCTGATCGGCGTGCTGACGCAGCAGGGCAAGGCCGATGAAGCACTGAAACTGATCGACTCGCTGTCACCGGCCACCCAGGCACGACTGAACTCGGAGGTTTCCGTCCGCTCGCTGCGCGCCACCCAGGTGGCTCGGGTAGCCGAACAACGCGGCGACTTGAAGGCCGCCGAACAAGCCTATCGGCGGGCGCTGGTCGACGACCCCGGCAATGCCTGGACCCGCTTCGCCCTGGCCCGGATCTACCTCGGCCAGGGCCGGCCGCAGGCCGCCCGCGACCAGATCAACGACTTGCTCAAGCGCCACCCCGACCAGCCCGACGCGCTCTATACCCGTACCCTGCTGGCCGCGCAGCTGGGCGAATGGCAGGACGCCCAGGCCAGCCTGGCGCGCATCCCACCGGCCCGACGCAGCCGGGAAATGGATGAGTTCGGCAAGGAGATCGCCCTGCATGTGCAGACCGAGGCCGCCGTCGCCAACCTGCGCCGCGGCCAGCGCCGAGAGGCCCAGGCGCTGCTTGAGCGCAGCCAGGCGCTGACCGGCGGCAAGCCCGAACGCGTGACGATCCTGGCCTCGGCCTATATCGACGCCGGCCAGCCGCAACAGGGCGTGGCTCTGATGCGCGACCTGATGGAGCGCTCGCCCAGCCCCACCAGCAAGCTGCAGTTGCTCTACGCCGACATTCTGTTCAGGGCCGACCAGGACAACGACGCCGCCGACATCCTGCGCAACCTGCAGGGCGCACGCCTGAACGACAGCGATCGCCGCCACTACGCCGCCCTGGTGAAACTCTACCGGATCAAGCAGGCCGACCAGTTGCGCGAGAAAGGCAACCTGGTCGCCGCCTACGACATGCTCAAGCCGATCCTGCGCCAGTCGCCCCGCGATCCCCAGGCGAACGCAGCCCTGGCGCGGATGTACAGCGCCAGCGGCAACAACGCCAAGGCCATGGCGCTGTACAAGCCGTTGCTGGAGAACGACCCACGCAATGCCGACCTGCAACTGAGCGTCGCCAGCCTGGCCGCCCAGGCCCATGATAACCGTCGCGCCGACCAGGCCCTCAAGACCGCCCTGGCACTCAAGCCAGGCGTGCCCAAGGTACTGACCAGCGCCGCCACGACCTACCGGGCCATGGGCAAGAGCGCCGAAGCCGCC
Source organism: Pseudomonas sp. UTLPPB19802 (assembly GCF_059730225.1). Classification (NCBI taxonomy): domain Bacteria; kingdom Pseudomonadati; phylum Pseudomonadota; class Gammaproteobacteria; order Pseudomonadales; family Pseudomonadaceae; genus Pseudomonas; species Pseudomonas sp. UTLPPB19802. Next base: position 1,123,055 of record NZ_AP048545.1, on the reverse strand, counting down.
GACCTGCTGCGCCAGGCCGTGGCCATCGAAGGCAGCCAGCGCCGCGCCGGCCCGGCACTCGATAGCGCCGACAGTGACAACCCGTTCCTCGACCTGCCGGGCCAACCACGCCGGGTTGCCTCCCGCGATGAAGACCCCTTGTACTCCGGCAGTGAAGCGGCCGACACGATGCCAGCCGATCCATCCCTCGCACCCACGCTCTACAGCCACGGTGATAGCGGTCTGGATGATGACCCGGGACTGGCCGGTAACCCCTTCTCCAGTGGTCGGCGATCGGGTGAAGCAGAGCGCGAGGATCTGAGCCCGGCACAACTGGCGCTGAACGAAATCCTTCAGGAGCGCAGCGCCTACATCGCCCAGGGCCTGAGCGTGCGCAGCAACAACAATGAATCGGGGCTGAGCAAATTGACCGACGTCGAGGCCCCGTTCGAAGCCAGCATGCCAGCCGGCGACAACCGGGTCGCACTGCGGGTGACGCCGGTGTCCCTGCACGCCGGTAGCGTCCGCGACTACAGCCTCGGCCGCTTCGGCAGCGGCCTGCCCAGCGGCTCGCCCGGCTCGCAGCAAGCCAGTGGCGTCGGGCTGGCAGTCGCCGTGGAAAGCCCACCCCACGGGATCAAGGCAGATATCGGGGTCAGTCCCGTGGGCTTCAACTACAACACGGTGATTGGCGGCATCAGCCTCGAACAGCCGCTGGTCTCCAGCCCGAACATGCACTACAGCATCGCGCTGTCACGGCGGCCGGTCACCGATAGCCTGGCCTCCTTCGCTGGTGCCAAGGATCGTCGTACCGGCGTCAGCTGGGGCGGCGTGACCGCAAACGGCGGGCGTGCGCTGCTCGGTTATGACGACCAGGAAGTCGGCCTGTATGGCTATGGCGCCCTGCACAAGCTGGTCGGCAACAATGTCGAGTCCAACACCCGCGCCGAACTGGGCGCCGGCATCTACTGGTACCTCGACAACCAGCCCGACGACAAGCTGACCGTGGGCCTGAGCAGCATGCTGCTGTCCTATGAAAACAACCAGGGTTTCTTCACCTACGGCCATGGCGGCTACTTCAGCCCGCAGACCTTTTTCTCGGTGGCCGTACCGGTCAGTTGGTCGCAGCGCACCGAGCGCTTCAGCTATCGGCTCAACGGCGCGCTGGGGGTCCAGTACATCGACCAGCGCGGCGCCGACTATTTTCCCGGCCACCGCGCCGAGCAGACCGCCAACGACCTTTCATATCCGGGCAAGAGCAGCACCGGCGTCGGCTACAACCTGAATGTGGCGGGCGAGTACCGGCTCGGCTCGAACCTGCTGCTGGGCGGCGAACTGGGGCTGGACAACGCCCAGGACTATCGTGAGGTCACCGCCGGGGTGTACCTGCGCTACCTGTTCGAGAAGATGACCGGGCCCATGGCCTTGCCGGTCAGTCCGTACCGTTCGCCCTACTCCAACTGATTTACGGGAGCATGCAGCATGGCCACTTCATCCGCCCTGGCGGGCCTGACCTTCCTGATCATCGGCGACAGCCACCTGGCGACCCCCGACTTCCTGCTCAACCCGCTGCATGAAGCCCTCAGCCGCCAGGGCGCCCAGGTGCACTCCCTGGGCATCTGCGGGGCCAACGCCGGTGACTGGCTCAGGGCGACACCCAGCCCCTGTGGCGGTGCCGAGCGCCGAGGCAGCGCCGAGGCCATGATGCTGGACAACGCTAGCACCCGTCCGATCGGCGAACTGCTCGACAGCGACAGGCCCGATGTCATCGTGATCGTCATGGGCGACACCATGGCCAGCTACGACAAGCCGAGCTTCCCCAAGGCCTGGATCTGGCAACAGACCAACAGCCTGGTCAAGGCCATCGCCGCCCACCACACCCAGTGTTTCTGGGTCGGACCGAACTGGGGTAGCGAGGGCGGTAAATACGGCAAGACCTACGAGCGGGTGCGAACGATGTCGGACTTCCTTGGCAAGAGCATCGCGCCCTGCCGCTACATCGACTCGCTGCAGTTTTCCGGCAAGGGCCAATGGGCAACCATCGACGGCCAGCACCTGACCCTCACGGGCTACCGGACCTGGAGCGATGCCATCGTCAAGGCCCTGCTGCAGGTGCCGCGCCCAGGTCATCGGTGAAAAAATGCGCAACCTGATCAGCGTCTTTTCCGTGGAACTGCAACCGGCGACACACCTCCAGCCACAGGCATTGCAGGCGGCAGGCTGAGTCCGGGCAGATAAAAAGCACCGGCCTTGACCCGGTATTGGCGCAGACGCCAGCCAGCCCCGCGACTATTCTTGGCATTTCGGGGTCAGACAGGGACTACGTCTGGACCATTGCCAAACCAGGAGCCCGCATGCCCGTCGCCTCTCTCATCCAGGATCGCTGGCTGGACCTCAATGAACTGCTGCGTGAACTGGTCAGCCAGGGCTTTATCAGCCAGGACTCGGCCGAACACGCCATGACCACCCGGCGCAACTCGCAGAACAGCCAACTGCATCCCCTGGAATTCATCGCCAGCCAGCACCTGCCCGACCTGAGCCGCCCCGGCAAGCCGCTGGACCTGGAAAACCTGACCCTGTGGCTGGCCCAGCAGGCCGGCCAGCCGTACCTGCGCATCGACCCGCTGAAGATCGATGTCGCCGCGATCATGCCGCTGATGTCCTATGCCTTCGCCCAACGCCACAAGATCCTCGCCGTAGCGGTCGACCGCGACAGTGTGACCGTGGCCAGTGCCCAGCCCCACGTCAGGGCCTGGGAGGCCGACCTGAGCCATGTGCTCAAGCTGCCGATCCGCCGCGTGGTGGCCAATCCGACCGACATCCAGCGTTACACCGTCGAGTTCTTCCGCCTGGCCAAATCGGTCAGCGGCGCCACGATGGTCGACCAGAAAGGCCACAACCTGGGCAACTTCGAACAACTGCTGAACCTTGGCGCCAGCGACCAGGAACCGGACGCCAACGACGCGCACATCGTCAACATCGTCGACTGGCTGTTCCAGTACGCCTTCCAGCAGCGCGCCAGCGATATCCATATCGAGCCGCGCCGCGAGCAGGGCACCGTGCGCTTTCGCATCGACGGTGTGCTGCACAACGTCTACCAGTTCCCGCCCCAGGTGACCATGGCGATCGTCAGCCGGCTCAAGAGCCTGGGCCGGATGAACGTCGCGGAAAAGCGCAAGCCCCAGGACGGTCGGGTCAAGACCAAGACCCCGGACGGCGGCGAAGTCGAACTGCGCCTGTCGACCCTGCCGACCGCGTTCGGCGAGAAAATGGTGATGCGGATCTTCGACCCGGAAGTGCTGCTCAAGGACTTCGACCAGCTCGGTTTCTCCGCCGAGGACCTGCGCCGTTGGCAGGACATGACGCGCCAGCCCAACGGCATCATTCTGGTCACCGGACCGACCGGTTCCGGCAAGACCACCACGCTGTACACCACCCTGAAGAAGCTGGCGACCCCGGAGGTCAACCTCTGCACCATCGAGGACCCGATCGAGATGGTCGAGCCGGCCTTCAACCAGATGCAGGTCCAGCACAACATCGACCTGACCTTCGCCAGCGGTGTGCGCGCGTTGATGCGCCAGGACCCGGACATCATCATGATCGGCGAGATCCGCGACCTGGAAACCGCCGAGATGGCGATCCAGGCCGCCCTGACCGGGCACCTGGTGCTGTCGACCCTGCACACCAACGATGCACCAAGCGCCATCAGCCGCCTGCTCGAGCTGGGCGTGCCGCACTACCTGATCAAGGCCACGGTACTCGGGGTCATGGCCCAGCGCCTGGTACGCACGCTATGCCCGCACTGCAAGGCACCGCAGAGCCTGTCGGAGGACGACTGGCAGACCCTCACCCGCCCCTGGCAGGCGCCCCTGCCCAGCGGCGCGCAACAGGCGGTCGGCTGCCTGGAATGCCGCGACACCGGCTATCGCGGAAGGGCCGGGGTCTACGAGATCATGCTGCTCAGCGACAGCGTCAAGGCGCTGATCCATGCCGACACCGATCTGCTGGCGGTGCGGCGCCAGGCGTTCAAGGACGGCATGCGCAGCCTGCGCCTGTCCGGTGCGCAGAAGATCGCGGCGGGGCTGACCACCATCGAGGAAGTGCTGCGGGTCACGCCCCAGAGCGAGCAGCGTTGAGCCAGCAGTGACTCATTGCGCCGGAGTGACGACGAACCAGTCGATCACCCCGACCTCGCTGTTGGGCTTGATGGCCACCGGCGTTGTATCGCCACGCCGCTGGAGGATCGAATGGCCCTCGACCACCTTCTCGCCCGTGCGCTGATTGACCGCGTCCTGTTCGCCGAGAGGGCTGAACAACCAGGCGCCGCGCTCGTCGCCACGGACCCGGGTCCCCTGTGGATAACGCCACTCGGCCAGCGTGGTCGATCGCGCCAGCTGTCCGTCCCACCGCTCGATACGCCGCTGGCTGTCGAGGTACATCCGTAGCGAAGACAGGCGCAGGCCATCGAGGGCGATATCGAGGTTGTCGGCGTCTTCGGCCCGCAGCATCCAGCCCTGGCCGTCGCCACTCAGCACAGTGCCCGCAGGCCAGGTCACGCCGGCTACGTGCACGTCAGGCACCAGGTTGCACTGGTTGAAGCGCCAGCGACTCGGCCGATAGGTATCCTGCGTCTCGCGCCGGAAACTCACCCATTCATCGGCGACACAGGACCAGCCCTGAACGACCCGATCCTGCTCCAGACGCAGGCGCGACTCGCTGTATCCCGGCGAGAAATCGATCGCCGACACCGGCATTCCGAGGATCTCCCGGGGCCCTGGCAACTCGATGGCCTTCAGGCTTTCCAGGCCATGGGCCTGGGGTTTTCCCTGCCAGTCCTCGGGGTCCAAGGTGGCCAGATGCGCCTGGCTGCCCGGCGCAAAGCTCAATTCGCCCAGGTGCAGTTCCGCCTCCAGTCGCGGGTTCAGCGCCTGGCGTTCGGCCTCAGCCTCGGCATCCATACGCTGGAACTCGCGCAACATCGACCCGCCCAACCCGGCGAACAACAGGCCCAACACGACCAGGCAGCCATAACGCCAGGGATTGCGCCGCAGATGCCGGCGCGTGCGCGCGAACAACAGCGCTACCAGTACCCACAGCAGCCCGATCGCGCCAACCACGCCCAGCGCGGCCAGCAGGAAAATAAACAGGATGGCGGACGGATCGGGACCGAAGATCATCTCACTTGAGCACTCGTGACCAAGGCGGTGGCCTGCACCTTAGCACGCCCTGTGTCCTACAGCCGTGAACACAAATGACACACTTATTATCGGGCGAGACTCGCTACAATCAGCTCATTATCGACACCTCGATAATCACTTGCACAGGGAATCGTCATGCAAATCGGTAGCGTGCTTCTACTCTTCGTCGGCCTGGCCATCGCCATCGTCTTCATGGGGTTCAAGGTCGTACCCCAAGGGTATCAGTGGACAGTGGAGCGCTTCGGCCGCTACACCACCACCCTCAAGCCTGGCCTGAATATCATCGTCCCGGTCATGGACCGCATCGGCCGCAAGATCAACGTGATGGAAAGCGTGCTGGACATCCCGCCGCAGGAAGTCATCACCTCCGACAACGCCACGGTGCAGATCGACGCCGTGTGCTTCTTCCAGGTAGTCAACACGGCCCAGGCCGCCTACGAGGTGAACAACCTCGAACATGCCATCCGCAACCTGCTGCAGACCAACATCCGTACCGTACTCGGCTCCATGGAGCTCGACGCGATGCTCGGCCAGCGCGACACCATCAACGAGAAGCTGCTGCGCACCGTCGATGAAGCCACCGCGCCGTGGGGCATCAAGATCACCCGGATCGAGATCAAGGACATCAGCCCGCCCGCCGATCTGATGGCAGCAATGTCCGGGCAGATGAAGGCCGAGCGGGTCAAGCGCGCACAGATCCTCGAAGCCGAAGGCCTGCGCGCCTCGGCGATCCTTACCGCCGAAGGCAAGAAGCAGGCACAGATTCTCGAAGCCGAGGGCAATCGCCAGGCCGCCTTCCTCGAATCCGAGGCTCGCGAGCGGCAGGCCGAAGCGGAGGCCCGCGCCACCCAGGTAGTGTCCGCGGCAATCGCCAACGGTAACGTCCAGGCCGTGAACTACTTCGTTGCGCAGAAATACGTCGAAACCCTCGGCCAGCTGGCATCGGCCAATAACAGCAAGGTGATCCTGATGCCGCTGGAAGCCAGCCAGGTCATCGGCGCGGTCGGCGGCATCGGCGAAATCGTCAAGGCCACCTTCGACGGCAAGAAGACCTGAGGCAGCGGCCATGTGGGAATTCCTGCAACATCTATCCTTCTGGGACTGGTTGGCCTTCGGCACCCTGCTGCTGATTCTCGAAGTCTTTGGCGCTGGCGGCTACCTGCTGTGGGTCGGCATCGCAGCAGCAGTGGTCGGTGTGCTGACCTTCGTGATCCCCGGCCTGCCATGGACCCTGCAGTTCGTGCTGTTCGGCCTGCTGTCGGTGCTGACCGCCGTGTTCTGGTGGAAGCGCCAGCGCGCCGCCAGCATCGTCAGCGACCAGCCGGGGCTCAACGAACGCGGCCACGAGCTGATCGGCAGGACCTTCGAGGTGCACTCGGCCATCAGCGGCGGACGCGGCAAGATCAAGGTCGGCGACGGCGTGTGGCTGGTGACCGGCCCGGATGCCGAGGTCGGGACGCGGGTCCGCGTGATTGCCCAGGATGGCGCAGTCCTGAAGGTCGAGGCACTTGAGCGAGGGTAACGGAACTCCGTGTCGGTGGCCGCGATCAAAGGCTACATACCACCCCAGCGGAGTAGTCATCATGCGTCTCAAATATGCTGTTGCCACTGCGGCATTGCTGTCCCTCCCCATCGGTTCGGCCATGGCCGACGGTTTCTGGCGCAATGTCATTTCGTCCGGGGCGACCACCGGCTCGACCTACCTGACCTTCAAGGATCACAAGATGATCGTTGCTGCCCAGGATGATGCCGGTAGCTTCGTTGCCAGTGATGGCAACATTCGTGGCCCCTACCTCGAAGCGGCCATGCAGAAAGTACGTGCCGACAACCCCGGCCTGAAGGCCAGCGACATGGAACTGGCCAACGCGATCCTGGCGAAGAACGCTCTGGTCGACGAGTGATCAGTAGGCCTGTTCGCCGGGCATAACAAAAGCGCCGACAACCCGTCGGCGTTTTTTATGCCCGGCGTTACGCCTCAGCGATAGTCCTCCAGCGGCACGCAGGCGCAGAACAGGTTGCGATCGCCGTAGACGTTGTCCACCCGATTCACCGCCGGCCAGTACTTGTGGGCCTTGGTATGCGGAGTAGGAACGACTGCCTGATCGATGGCGTAGGGACGGTCCCAACCCTCGGTGATGTCGGCCAGGGTATGGGGCGCACGCTTGAGTGGATTGTCCTCGGCTGGCCAGTTGCCGCTCTGCACCTCGGCAATCTCCGCGCGGATGCTCAGCATGGCCTCGACGAAACGATCCAGCTCGGCCTTCGACTCGCTTTCGGTCGGCTCGACCATCAGCGTACCCGGCACCGGGAACGACATGGTCGGCGCGTGGAAACCGTAGTCCATCAGCCGCTTGGCCACGTCCTCCTCGGTGATCCCGGTCTGGGCCTTGAGCGGGCGCAGGTCGAGGATGCATTCATGGGCAACCCGGCCATTGCGTCCGCTGTAGAGCACCGGGAACGCACCGCCGAGCTGCTGCGCCAGGTAGTTCGCCGCCAGAATCGCCACCTCGCTGGCATCGGCCAGTTGCGGCCCCATCATCGCAATGTACATCCAACTGATCGGCAGGATGCTTGCGCTGCCCCAAGGCGCGGCGCTGACTGCGCCGTTCTGCGGTAACGGCCCGTCGATGGGCACCACCGGATGGTTGGCGACGAACGGTGCCAGGTGCGCTCGCACGCCGATCGGCCCCATGCCCGGCCCGCCGCCGCCATGGGGAATGCAGAAGGTCTTGTGCAGGTTCATGTGCGAGACATCGGCGCCGATATCCGCAGGTCGCGCCAGGCCGACCTGAGCATTGAGGTTGGCGCCATCCATGTACACCTGGCCACCATGGCTGTGGATAACTTCGCAGATGTCACGGATGCCTTCCTCGTAGACGCCATGGGTCGAGGGGTAGGTCGCCATCAGGCAGGACAGCCGATCACCGGCGGCCCGGGCCTTGGCCTTGAGGTCCTCCAGCTCGACGTTGCCGGCATCGTCGCATTCGACGATCACCACCTGCATGCCGGCCATCTGCGCAGACGCCGGGTTGGTGCCATGGGCCGAGGCCGGAATCAGGCAGATATCGCGCGCGCCCTGCTTGCGGCTCTCGTGGTATTTGCGGATCGCCAGCAGGCCGGCGTACTCGCCCTGGGCCCCGGAATTGGGTTGCATGCAGATCGCATCGAAGCCGGTGATTGCGCAAAGCCAGCGCTCCAGCTCATCGATCATCGCCGTGTAGCCCACGGCCTGCTCACGCGGGGCGAAGGGATGCAGGTTGGCGAACTCCGGCCAGGTGATGGGAATCATCTCGCTGCTGGCATTGAGCTTCATGGTGCAGGAGCCCAGCGGGATCATCGACTGGTTGAGAGCCAGGTCCTTGTTCTCCAGCTGCTTGAGATAGCGCAGCATCTCGGTTTCGCTGTGATGGCTGTTGAACACCGGGTGCGTCAGGTACGTCGAAGTCCGCTGCAGCTCCCCGGGGATGCCGGCGTCGAGGTCCTCGGCGTCCAGCTCGGCGACATCCAGCCCGTGATCGACCCCGAGGAAGATATCCAGCAGCCGTGCCACCGTGCTTTCGTCGCTGGTCTCGTCGAGGCTCAGGCCCAGGTGGCCGCGCCCAAGAATCCGCAGGTTGACCTGCGCCGCCTGGGCGCTTTCGAGAATCGCCGTCTGGGTGCCGCCGACATCGAGGGTCAGGGTATCGAAGAAGTGCTGATTGAGTCGCACGAGGCCCTTGCGCGCCAGGCCACTGGCGAGGATGCAGGTGAGTCGGTGGACCCGCTGGGCAATCCGCCGCAATCCCTCGGGCCCGTGATAGACCGCGTAGAAACCGGCGATGTTGGCCAGCAGCACCTGGGCCGTGCAGATGTTCGAATTGGCCTTCTCCCGGCGGATGTGCTGTTCACGGGTCTGCAACGCCATGCGCAGCGCCATGTGGCCACGGGCGTCGCGGGAGACGCCGATGATGCGGCCGGGAAGCGCCCGCTTGTACTCGTCGCGGGTGGCGAAATACGCCGCATGCGGCCCGCCGTAGCCCATCGGCACGCCAAAGCGTTGGGATGAGCCGAACACCACGTCCGCCCCCAGTTCACCGGGCGGCGTCAGCACCAGCAGGCTCAGCAGGTCGGCCGCCACGCAGGCCAGCGCCTGCTGGGCATGCAGTTGCTCAATGAACGGCCGCAAGTCCCGGACCTCGCCATGGGTGTCCGGATATTGCAGCAATGCCCCGAACACCTGATGCTGGCTCAAGTTATCCACAGGGCCGACCAGCAGCTCGAAACCGAAGCCCTCGGCACGGGTGCGCACCACCGAAATGGTCTGTGGATGACAGTGTTCGTCGACGAAGAACAGATTGCTTTTCGACTTCGCCACCCGCCGCGCCAGGGCCATGGCCTCGGCTGCAGCGGTGGCCTCGTCGAGCAGGGAGGCGTTGGCCAGTTCCAGGCCGGTCAGGTCGATGGTCATCTGCTGGAAATTGAGCAGGGCCTCCAGCCGACCCTGGGCGATTTCCGGCTGATAGGGGGTGTAGGCGGTGTACCAGCCGGGGTTTTCCAGCACGTTACGCAGGATCACCGTTGGGGTCAGGGTGCCGTGGTAGCCCATGCCGATCAGGCTGGTCCAGAGCTGATTCTGTTCGGCATAGCCGCGCAGCTTCTTCAGCGCCGCCGGTTCGTCCAGGGCCGGTGGCAGGTCCAGGCTGCGATTGAGACGAATGGCCGGCGGCACCGTCTGCTCGATCAACTCGACACGGCTTTTCAGCCCGAGGGCCGTAAGCATCGCCTGTTGCTCGTCGGCATCCGGCCCCAGGTGACGGCGCAGAAAGGCCTGGGAATCTCGCAACTGGCTCAGGGACGGCAACTGTGACATTGGGGCTCTCTCCTGGCAGCGCGCGGCCCCGAGGCAACACGGGCGGGCACCGCGTTTCGAACACTGTGCAAGCAGCATAGCAGTCCGTTACCCCGACCGCCGCGAGGCATTTCGTTCAGCGTCAGGACAGCAAAAAGCACCGAAATTTCACATCAAATCAGTATGATCGATTGCATCGCGGCATTGCTGTCTACTCTTTACCGCCTGTGGATCATTTCCCCCGGCCTTTCACATCGGACGTCACGACCCCATGAGCCAACTGCCTTTCCTGCCCTTCTCCAAACCCACCATCGACGAGGCGACCATTTCCTCGGTGGCCGAAGTCCTGCGCTCCGGCTGGATCACCAGCGGCCCGAAAGTGGCGGCCTTTGAAGCCCAGTTGTCGGAATACTTCGGCGGACGTCCGGTGCGCACCTTCAACTCCGGCACCTGCACCATGGAAATTGCTCTGCGCATTGCCGGCATCGGTCCTGGCGACGAAGTCATCACCACGCCGATTTCCTGGGTCGCCACTGCCAACGTGATCATCGAAGTCGGTGCCACCCCGGTGTTCGCCGACATCGACCCGGTGACCCGCAACATCGACCTGGACAAGGTCGAGGCCGCCATCACCCCCCGGACCAGGGCTATCATCCCGGTGTATCTGTCCGGCCTGCCGGTGGACATGGATCGGCTCTACGGTATCGCGAAGAAGCATAACCTGCGTATCGTCGAGGACGCCGCCCAGGCCCTGGGCTCGGAATGGAACGGCAAGAAGATTGGCGCCCTCGGTGACTTCGTCTCGTTCAGCTTCCAGGCGAACAAGAACATCACCTCCTCCGAAGGCGGGTGCCTGGTGCTGAACAATGCCGAGGAAGCGCGCCTGGCGGAGAAATATCGCCTGCAGGGCGTGACCCGTACCGGCCATGACGGGCTGGATGTGGATGTGCTCGGTGGCAAGTTCAACATGACCGACGTGGCGGCAGCCATTGGTCTCGGGCAGTTCGCCCATATCGATGCGATCACCGCCCATCGTCGCGCGATGGCCGAGTACTACTTCGAGTGCCTGGGCAGCGATTTCGAGGAGAAGTACGGCGCACAACTGCCGGTGAAGGACTTCACCCACAGCAACTGGCACATGTTCCAGCTGGTGCTGCCTGAACGCCAGGACGGCCGTCCGGCGCGGGATACCTTCATGGAGGACATGAAGCAGCAGGGTATCGGCATCGGCTACCACTACCCGGCGATCCACCTGCTGAGCCTGTACCGCGCCCGCGGTTTCAAGGAAGGCATGTTCCCGATCGCCGAGCGGGTCGGCCGCCTGATCGTCTCGTTGCCGATGTTCAACGTGATCACCAAGGCCGATGTCGAGCGCGCGGTGACCGCGGTCAAGGCCGCGCTGTCGCGCTGAGACCGAGGCGCCTGCCGTATTCGCGGGCAAGTCGGTGCGGCGACCCGACTTGCCCGCGAAAGGGCCCTGGGGCCTCGCGCCCGATTTACTCGCCGATGATGGCCTTGTAGCCAGCGGCGTCCAGCAGCTTGTCCAGTTCGGACTTGTCACTTGGCTTGAGCTTGAAGATCCACGACGCGTAGGGCTCTTCGTTGAGCAGCTCCGGCGAATCCGCCAGTTCCTCGTTCACCGCGATCACTTCGCCAGACACTGGCGCATAGATATCGGAAGCAGCCTTCACCGACTCCACCACACCCGCCGCATCACCGGCAGCGAAGACCGTGCCGACTTCCGTCAGTTCGACGAAGACCACATCACCCAGGGCCTGCTGAGCGTGGTCGCTGATACCCACGGTCACCGAACCATCGGCTTCCAGACGGGCCCATTCATGACTTTCGGCAAAACGCAGATCGGCAGGGATATCGCTCATATTCAGTGTCCTCGAGAAAAAGTGTCAGCGGCCTGCGATGCAGGCGCGCCAGGGTAAGATCAGACCAGGGTTTTGCCATGACGCACGAACGTCGGCCTAACCACGCGAACCGGGTACCATTTGCCGCGAATTTCAACTTCAGCGCGGTCGGCCGTAGCCGAGGGAACACGCGCCAGCGCAATCGACTTGCTAAGCGTAGGAGAGAAACTACCACTGGTGATCTCCCCTTCGCCAACCTCGGCGATACGAACCACCTGGTGAGCACGCAAGACCCCGCGTTCTTCCAGTACCAGGCCGACCAGTTTCAGGCTGGGTCCAGCCGCTTTCTCCGCCTCGAGGGCGGCCCGGCCGATGAAGTCGCGACCAGCGGGCTCCCAGGCAATGGTCCAGGCCATATTGGCGGCCAGCGGCGAGACATTCAGGTCGATGTCCTGGCCGTAGAGGTTCATGCCGGCTTCCAACCGCAAGGTATCGCGGGCACCGAGGCCGATTGGCGAAATACCGGCACCGACCAGGTCGTTGAAGAACGCCGGAGCCTGCTCCGCCGGCAGCACGATTTCCAGGCCATCCTCGCCGGTGTAGCCGGTGCGGGCGATGAACCAGTCGCCGTCGCTGCGGCCTTCGAAGGGTTTGAGCTGCTGGATCAGTTGGCTGCGGGACTGGCTCACCAGTTCGCTGATCCGGTGCCGGGCCTGCGGGCCCTGGATCGCCAGCATCGCCAGTTCGGGACGTTCCAGCAGTTGCACGTCAAAACCGCCAAGCTGGGCGTTCATCCACGCCAGGTCCTGGTCGCGGGTGGCCGCGTTGACCACCAGCCGGTAACCGGCATCCGTGCGGTAGACGATCATGTCGTCGACCACCCCGCCCTGCTCGTTGAGCATCGCGCTGTAGAGGGCACGGCCCGGGCTGTCGAGGCGTTCGACATCGTTGGCCAGCAGGTGTTGAAGCCAGGCCTTGGCCTGGCTGCCGGCGATATCGATCACCGTCATGTGCGAAACATCGAAAACCCCGCAATCGCGGCGCACCTGATGGTGTTCCTCGACTTGCGAGCCGTAGTGCAGAGGCATATCCCAACCGCCAAAATCGACCATCTTCGCGCCGAGGGCGAGGTGCAGGTCATACAGAGGCGTGCGCTGTCCCATGGGTTTCTCCTTCCGGGCGTGGCGAAGGTGCGGACAGGCGGCGGACTGGCTTCAGCCCTTTATGAATGGGGCCTTGAGCCGTGTTCCAGCACCCGGTCTGTCAGACGGACCGCACCGAATGCCGCGCATTGTAGCCGCAAGGAACCAAGCTGGCACCTAACCGATTTGCCTGGCAGAGCGCCGAATCAGGCCAATCACCGGCAACAGGCCGACCAGCACCAGGGTCAGAGCCGGCAACGACGCCCGTGCCCACTCGCCTTCACTGGTCATCTCGAAGACCCGTACCGCCAGCGTGTCCCAGCCGAACGGGCGCATCAGCAGGGTCGCGGGCATTTCCTTGAGTACGTCGACAAACACCAGCAGCGCCGCACTCAGGGTGCCTGGCACCAACAGCGGCAGATACACTTTGAAAAACAGTCGTGGCCCGCCAACCCCCAGGCTGCGGGCCGCTTCCGGCAAAGAGGGGCGAATACGCTCCAGGCTGTTTTCCAACGGCCCGTAGGCCACCGCGATAAAACGCACCAGGTACGCCAGCAGCAGGGCCGAAAGACTGCCCAGCAACAAGGGCTTGCCAGCGCCGCCCAGCCAGCTCGACAGCGGGATCACCAGCTCACGGTCCAGATAACTGAAGGCCAGCATGATCGAAACCGCCAGCACCGAGCCGGGTAGCGCGTAACCAAGATTCGCCAGGCTGACGCCGCTGCGGATTGCCCGGGTCGGCGCCTGGCGGCGGGCAAAAGCCAGCAGCATCGCCACCGCCACGGTCACCAGCGCGGCCAGGCCGCCGAGGTACAGGGTGTGCAGGATCAGCCCGGTGTAGCGCTCGTCCAGATCGAAGCGCCCGCGTCGCCAGAACCACGCCAACAGTTGCAGCAACGGCACGACGAAGGCGCAGGCGAACACCAGCAGGCACCAGCCGCTGGCCGCCCAGGCCTTGAGGCCATGCAGGCGATACAACGCACTGCCCCGTGGCCGCTCGCTGCCTGTCCGGCTGGCACCGCGGGCACGGCGCTCGCCATAGAGCACCAGCATCACCGCGAGCAGCAACAGGCTGGCCAGCTGGGCCGCGCTGGACAGGCTGAAGAAGCCGTACCAGGTCTTGTAGATCGCAGTGGTGAAGGTGTCGAAGTTGAATACCGAAACCGCACCGAAGTCCGCCAGGGTTTCCATCAACGCCAACGCTACCCCGGCACCGATGGCCGGGCGCGCCATGGGCAGGGCAACCCGCCAGAACGCCTGCCAGGGCGACTGGCCAAGCACCCGTGCGGCCTCCATCAGACCCTTGCCCTGGGCCAGGAACGCACTGCGTGCCAGCAAGTAGACATACGGGTAGAAGACCAACACCAGTACCAGGATTACCCCGCCGGTGGAGCGTACCCGCGGCAGGCGCAGGCCATTGCCGAATACCTCGCGCAGCAGGGTCTGTACCGGCCCGGAGAAATCCAGCAGGCCAACGAAGACAAACGCCAGCACATAGGCCGGAATGGCAAAGGGCAACATCAGGGCCCAGTCGAGCCAGCGTCGACCGGGGAACTCGCAGAGACTGGTCAGCCAGGCCAGGCTGACGCCCAGCAGGGTAACGCCGACCCCGACGCCGGCCACCAGGGTCAGGGTGTTGCCCAACAGGCGGGGCATCTGGGTATCCCAAAGATGGGACCAGATTTGCGCATCGATCGACTGCCAGGACAACAGCAACACGCTCAGCGGCAACAGCACCAGGGCGGCGACGGCGAAGACCAGCGGATACCAGCGGCGTTGAATGGGATGGGCCAAGGGAGGTCTCGAAACGAAGAAGAAACGCAATCAAACGAACAGTGGGCTATCTGTGATGAGCGGGCTTATCTGGCGAGCGGGCTTGTGTGGTGAACCGGGTTTGTGTGGTGAACCGATTTGTGTGGTGAACCGATTTGTGTGGCGAACCGATTTGTGTGGTGAACCGATTTGTGGCGAGCGGGCTTGCCCGCGCTGGGGCGCGAAGCGGCCCTGAAACCAGCCATCGAGTTCTACCTGATACAGCGCGATGGCCGATTTTGCGGCTGCCTTGCAGCCGAACGCGGGCAAGCCCGCTCGCCACATAAGTCAGCACACCACAAAAAACACTCACCCCATAAGTCAGCGCACCACAAAAAACCACTCACCACACAAGCCAGCGCACCACAAAAAACCACTCACCACACAAGCCAGCGCACCACAAAAAACCACTCACCACACAAGCCAGCTCGCCACACACGCCCACTCAACACAGAAGAACCTCCCACCGGGCGCTACTTCAAACTCAGTTCCAGCCGGCGCGATCCATCAGGCGGATCGCCTCGGCCTGGCGCTTGCCGGCAATTTCCACCGGCAGGGCGTCAGGGACGAACTTGCCCCAGCTCGCCACTTCCGCCGACGGCGGCACCGCCGGGTTGGCCGGGAATTCCTGGTTCACATCGGCAAAGATGCGCTGGGCTTCGGCGGTGGTCATCCACTCCACCAGCGCCTTGGCCGCTTCCGGATGCGGGGCATGCTTGGTCAGGCCGATACCCGACAGGTTCACGTGCACGCCACGGTCGCCCTGGTTCGGCCAGAACAGCTTCACCGCCAGGCTCGGGTTCTGCTTGTGCAGACGCCCGTAGTAGTAGGTGTTGACGATACCGACGTCGCACTGCCCGGCGTTGATCGCCTCAAGCACCGCGATATCATCGGAGAACACATCGGTGGACAGGTTGTTCACCCAGCCCTTGAGGATCTCCTCGGTCTTCTGTGCCCCATGGACCTCGATCAGCGTTGCGGTCAGCGACTGGTTGTAGACCTTCTTCGCCGTACGCAGGCACAGGCGGCCTTCCCACTGCTTGTCGGCCAGCGCTTCGTAGGTGGTCAGGTCCGCCGGTTTCACCCGATCGGTCGAGTAGGCCAGGGTCCGCGCGCGCAGGCTCAGGCCGGTCCACTGGTGCGCCGAAGAGCGGTATTGCAGCGGGATATTGCTGTCGATGGTCTTCGAAGTGAACGGCTGCAGGATCCCCATCTGCTCGGCCTGCCAGAGGTTGCCGGCATCGACAGTCAGCAGCAGGTCGGCGGTAGCGTTCTCGCCCTCGGCCTTGATCCGCTGCATCAGCGGCGCTTCCTTGTCGGTGATGAACTTCACCTTGACCCCGGTTTTCTGGGTATAGGCGTCGAACACCGGCTTAATCAGCTCGTCGATCCGCGAGGAATAGACCACCACTTCATCGGCAGCGTAGGCGGTGCCCGCCATCAAGGTCAGGGCCAGGGCTGTCAGTAGACGCTTCGGTGCCGGCATGGGAGCGTTCCTTCGTATTCGGAATGAGCGCGAAATGATAAGGACTCACATTTACGCGCTCAACCGAAGTCGGAACGGAGGCGTTACCAGATGTTGCACGATCCTCTGGAAGCGCTTCAGGCCCTGGCCAGCTCCGGCAGGTCGCCGGTCAGGCCCAATGCCTGGCGGACGAACAGTGCCTTGGCCTCGGGCATCTGCTCGACCATCTTAAGCCCAGTGTTGCGCAGCCAACGCAACGGCAGTGGATCGGCCTGGAACAGCCGCTCGAAGCCTTCCATGGCCGCCATCAGCCCCAGGTTGTGCGGCATGCGCCGACGCTCGAAGCGGCTGAGTACCTGCACGCTCGCCAGCCGCTCGCCACGCTCGACCGCTCGCAACAGCACCTCGGCCAGTACCGCCGCATCGAGGAAGCCCAGGTTCACGCCCTGCCCGGCCAATGGGTGGATGGTGTGGGCTGCGTCGCCGATCAAGGCCAGCCCCTCGGCGACATAACGCTTGGCATGACGCTGGCGCAACGGCACGCAAACCCGTGGGTCGACGCCAAGCACGGCCCCGAGACGGCCCTCGAAAGCCCGCTCCAGCTCATGACGGAAAGCCATTTCGTCCAGCGCCATCAGGCGTTCGGCCTCGCTCGGGGTGGTCGACCAGACAATTGAGCACCAGTCCTGCTGGCCATCACGCTCCAGCGGCAGGAAGGCCAACGGACCGTCATCGGTAAAACGCTGCCAGGCGGTCATCCGGTGCGGCCTGCTGCTGCGCACGCTGGTGACGATGGCATGATGCATGTAATCCCATTCCCGCGTGGCGCAACCCGCCAGCCGACGTACCGCCGAATTGGCGCCATCGGCGGCAATCACCAGCGGCGAACGCAGCTTGCGGCCATCGGCCAGGGTCAGTAGCCAGTCATCGCCGGAACGGCGCATCTGCTCCAGTCGCGCATTGGCCAGCAGGCCCATGTCGCAGTCGTGCAGGCGATCGAGCAAGGCATCCTGGACCACCCGGTTCTCGACGATATGCCCGAGTACCTCGGCGTGCACGCTGGCCGCCGAGAAATGGATCTGCCCGGTGCCGCTGCCGTCCCACACCTGCATGTCGCGGTAGGGACTGGCACGCCGGCCGGCAATGCCCGGCCACACGTCCAGGCGTTCGAGAATGCGCTGGCTGGCGGCCGACAAGGCACTCACCCGCGGCTCGAAGGGTGCCTGGGGATCGAAGGGCTTGACGCTCATCGGCCCGCCATCGAGCAGCAGCACCTGCAGGCCGCTGTCTTTCAACGCCAGGGCCAGGGCACTACCCACCATCCCGGCCCCGACAATCAGCACATCTGCGCGCATTTCCATGCTTCAAGCCTGTAGTAAAAAGTGAGCCTGTCCCTTGTGGGAGCCGGCTTGCTGACGATCAACGATAACGCGGTCCGACAGATGCACCGCACCGTCAGCTATCGCCAGCAAGCCGGCTCCCACGGGGTGTAGAGTGGTTGGCCGGTCAGACATCGGCGCGTGTTCCCAGGCCCATGGCCTGGCGAGCGAACCAGCGCTTGGCCGGCGGCAACAGGTCGAGCCCCAGCAGGCCGAGGTTGCGACCCAGGGCGACCAGCGGCTGGCCACTGCCGAACAGTCGGGTGACTCGATCGGAGAAGCCGACGGTCAGCGTCTGGTCCAGGCGCTGGCGTTCCTGGTAACCACGCAGGGTGGCAAAATCGCCCAACGGCGCGTCACTGGCCAGTAACGCTTCGGCCAGGGCCTGGGCATCGCGCAGGGACAGGTTGAAGCCTTGCCCGGCAATCGGATGCAGGCTATGGGCGGCATTGCCCAGCACAGCGAGGTGCGGGCGGACCTGTTCTTCGGCTTCCACCAGAGTCAACGGGTACAGATGCCGCGCCCCGACCTGTTTCAGGGTGCCGAGGCGATAGCCGAACACGCCCTGCAGTTCGCTGAGAAAGCTGCGTTCGTCCAACTCGGCGAGCCGCTGGGCGTCCATCCCGAGCCGGGTCCAGACCAACGCACAACGGTTGTCCGGCAACGGCAGCAGGGCCATCGGCCCTTCATCGGTGAAACGCTCGAAGGCCATGCCGTGATGGGCTTCGCTCGGTGAAATATTGGCAATCAGCGCGCTCTGGTTGTACGGCCGCTTGCGCACGCCGATGCCCAGTTGCTCGCGCAGGCCGGAACGGCCGCCATCGGCCAGCACCGCCAGGTCGCAATCGAGCACGGTGTCATCGTTGAGGCTCAGGCGATAACCGTCTTCCAGCGGCTGCAGGCGCGTCACCTCGGCCGGGCAGCGCCAGCTGACCACGTCCCGGTCCAGGCCCTGCCAGAGGCATTGGCCGAGCCAGGCGTTTTCCACCACATAACCGAGGGCCGGTACGCCCTCTTCGATGGCCGACAGCCGCGCCGTGGAAAAACGGCCACGATCGGACACGTGAATCTGCTTGATCGGCTCGGCGCGCTGGGCAATCGACTGCCACAGGCCAAGGCGCTCGTAGATCTGCCGGGAGCCGAAGGACAGTGCCGACGAGCGGGCGTCGTAACTCGGCTGATAGCTGTCACCGGGGGCGAAAGGCTCGATCAGCACAATTTTCCAGCCCCGCGCCCTGGCGCCGGCCTGCAGCGTCAGCGCCAGGCTGGCGCCAACCAGGCCGCCGCCGATGATCGCCAGATTGACCCGGCTCATGCCGCCGTGACTCGGGCAGCGGCCATCAGGGCCTCGATCTCGGCCACGGTCTTGGGCACACCGCCGGTCAGGATTTCACAACCTTGCTTGGTCACCACCACGTCGTCCTCGATGCGCACGCCAATGCCGCGCCATTTCTTCGCCACGTTCTGGTTGTCGGGGGAAATATAGATCCCCGGCTCCACCGTGAGCGCCATGCCGACTTCCAGCACGCGCCATTGGTCGCCGACCTTGTAGTCGCCGACATCATGCACATCCATCCCCAGCCAGTGGCCAGCGCGATGCATGTAGAAGGCCCGGTAGGCCTCGGTCGCGATCAGTTCGTCGACCTCGCCCTCCAGCAGTCCCAGTTCCACCAGCCCACGGGTAATCACCTGCACGGTCGCCTCGTGCGCCTGGTTCCAGTGCTTGTCCGGGGCGATCTCGGCGAATGCCGCTTCCTGGGCCGCCAGTACCAGTTCGTAGATCGCCTTCTGCTCGGGCGAGAACGTGCCACTGACTGGCCAGGTGCGGGTGATATCGCTGGCATAGCAATCGATCTCGCAGCCGGCATCGATCAGCACCAGGTCGCCCTCCTTGAGCACCGCGTCATTCTGCTGGTAGTGCAGGATGCAGCTGTTGCGTCCGGCGGCGACGATCGAGCCGTAGGCCGGCATCTTCGCCCCACCCTTGCGAAACTCGTAGTCCAGCTCGGCTTCCAGGCTGAACTCGTGCAGGCCGGCACGCGCTGCCTGCATCGCACGTATGTGGGCGCGGGCCGAAATCGCCGCGGCCTCGCGCATCACCTTCACTT
The DNA here is from genome assembly GCF_059730225.1 of Pseudomonas sp. UTLPPB19802. Lineage (NCBI taxonomy): Bacteria > Pseudomonadati > Pseudomonadota > Gammaproteobacteria > Pseudomonadales > Pseudomonadaceae > Pseudomonas > Pseudomonas sp. UTLPPB19802. Next base: position 1,103,285 of record NZ_AP048545.1, on the reverse strand, counting down.
CTGCCGCCGATTTATACAGGCGCATGTCGTGCAGCAGATGATCCAGGGCAACGAATTCGTTCGGCGGCTGCGCGCCAAGGTGCGCCTTGGAGCGGATCACGTTGATCCAGTCCATCACGTGGCGGTCGAATTCCGGATTGCTGCCCATGGCCGAATACACCCGGTCGCGCCCTTCGATCAGGCCCGGCAGGATGTCGTCGATGTCATTGATGGGAAACGCATCGTCGGCGCCGTAGTCGCGCATCGCGCCTTCCTGGCCGGCACGCAGGCCGTCCCAGAGTTCGCGTTCGGCGTTGCGCTCGCGGCAGAACAGCACGTACTCGCCGTGGGCCCGGCCGGGAATCAGCACGATCACCGCCTGGGGCTCGGGGAAGCCGCTGAGATACTGGAAATCGCTGTCCTGGCGATAGACATGCTCGACATCGCGGTTGCGGATCATCACCGCAGCCGCTGGCAGGATCGCGATACTGTTGGGTTCCATCTGCGCCATCAGCGCCTTGCGACGCCGAGCGTATTCCGCTTTGGGGATATGGATCATGGCCAGATGGAACTCCCTTTCCGACTCAGTGCAGCGAAGGCTTGGCAGCAGGCTCGGCCGGCTTGTTGACCTCGGTGAACAACAGCAACGGTGCCACACGCAGGTACTCCATGACCTCCATGTAGTCGTTCTCGCCGTCATCGGACTCTTCCAGGGCGTCCTGAACCTGGGCGATGGCCGCCAGGTCCTGCAGCACCTCGGTGGCCTCGATGCTCAGGGCGTTGGCGCGGTAGGTCAGGCCGAAACCGGCAAGAAAGCCCTGGCACCACTGGCCCAGTGCCGCGGCACGCTCGGTCAGCGGCGCATCGTCGCTCGGCAGCAGCAGGACAACCGTCATGTCGTCGCTGGTCAACTCACCCTTGACCATTTCCTGCAGGCCGATCAGGGCGTTGCGCACGTTGTCCTGCGGTTCGCCTTCGAGCAGTTCGGCGGCGTCCACCAGCCAGCTGTCGGCTTCGAAGCCGGCACCGGCACAACTGCGACCCAGCAGCAGGCCGTGCAGTTCGGCGGGCGAGACCGGATGGCCATTGCTGCTCAACAAGGTTGCGAAAGCGTTATAGGGGGAATTCTGAATAGGCATGGGCGGCTAGGCGCCGAACGGCGCAATGTCTAGAATGAAGGCCTTGTATCCTAGCATTCGGGGACACGCCAAGACCATCAAGGCGCACAACTCGTTTGCCGGGGTCTGTACGAAATGTTTTCGAGCGAAGGCCAGGCAAGGCGAAAACCGGCGAGGAACGGTCGGAGTCGCGCACGACTTTACTGGAGTAAATGAGCATTCCGAGCCGGTTTTCAACGCAGCCTGGGCGAGCGCAGATACATTTCGTACAGACCCCAAGCGCTCCAGTCACTACCGCTCATCAGTCATATTCAGTCGACATCAAAGTAGATAATGAATGGAAGACAACGACCTGCACGCGCTGATGGCCAGACTCGAACTGCTGATTACCCGGGTCGAGCAACTAAAAAGCCAAAACGGACTCCTATTAGCTCAGGAAAAGACCTGGCGCGAGGAGCGCGCACACCTTATTGAAAAGAACGAAATCGCCCGGCGCAAGGTTGAATCGATGATTGCGCGCCTCAAGGCCCTGGAGCAAGACTCATGAGTTCAAGCAATAACGTTACCGTGCAAATACTCGATAAAGAGTATTCGATCATCTGTCCCCAGGAAGAACGCAGCAATCTGGTCAGCGCCGCTCGCTACCTCGATGGCAAGATGCGCGAGATCCGCAGCAGCGGCAAGGTGATCGGCGCCGATCGCATCGCCGTGATGGCCGCGCTGAATATCACCCACGACCTGCTGCACAAGCAGGAGCGCCCCGACGTGCAGGCCAGCAGCTCGACCCGCGAACAGGTGCGCGACCTGCTGGACCGGGTTGATCTGGTGTTGTCTTCCGATTCGGATGCCACCAAGGGCTGATTCCCACAGCCCTTTCGGTTATACTGGCATCACTCCCTGGGGTGCTTGCCAGTTGACGATGTCCCTGAGCCGATTTGCACTACCCTGGAATTTGCACGTTGGGCCGGTGTGCATGTCCGCTAGACGGAAAGCCTTAACGCCTACTGCACCTTCCACCTTGAACTTTCGGGTTCAAGGGCTAAGTCGACAGCGGTTCATCCGGGGAGCCTGATTCCAGGCCAGTGTCGGTGAATACCGGCGTCCGCCGCCACGAGCCGCCGTTCTGGCTGCTCCATTGCCTACAGCACGAATCCATGACCGAACCTGCGCCGCTTTCCCGCCCGCAACTTCGTCGACTGCTGCGCAAGGCCCGCCGCGCCCTCACGCCCGGCGAGCAACGCCAGGCCGCTCGCGGCCTGTATCGGCAGTTGGCGCAACATCCGCTGTTCCGCCGCGCCCGCCATGTTTCCCTGTACCTGCCGACCGATGGTGAAATCGATCCACGCTTGCTGCTGCGCGAAGCCCAGCGGCGCGGCAAGCACACCTATCTGCCGGTGCTGAGCGCCTGGCCACGGACCAAGATGGTGTTCCAGCGGATTCGTCCGGGGGAAAAACTGCGGCCCAACCGCTTTCGCATTCTCGAGCCGCGAATCAATCCGGCCGCCCAGCGCAAGGTCTGGGCCCTCGACCTGGTGCTGCTGCCGCTGGTCGGTTTCGACCCGCTCGGCGGACGACTGGGCATGGGCGGCGGATTCTACGATCGCAGCCTGGCCTACCAGTCACGTCGGCAGAACTGGCGCAAGCCAACGCTACTGGGATTGGCCCATGAATGTCAGAAGGTCGAAAAGCTGGCCCAGGCCAGTTGGGATGTGCCACTAAGGGGAACGGTCACGGACAGCGCGTGGTATATCGCGAGGTGAATCGGCTGGAGCAAAGGCGTCAACGCGAATGGCGACGCCTTTCTGGCGGGATCAGCGCTTGAACAGGGTCGACTGCTGGACCTGCTGCTGTGCAACTTCGACTGGAGCGTCCTTCTTGCCGGACCAGAGGCCCTGGGCATAACCGGTAGTCACCACACCCAAACCGAACAAAATAACCAAAGTCCATAGCAGATCCGGTTTGCGTTTCATCGATTGCCCCCCTAGGCAACTCATATACGATGACAGCAGCGGTTTGTTGAGTCAGCCGTGCAGCAGCGTCAAGCTTAAAATCCCGGCATTTTGCGATAACGTGATCCACTACGCAAACGCTGGCGTCAACCGACTGTCGGTTTGTGCAAAATTGCCCGACAAACTGCCCAAGGAGCAGCACCATGGCCTATTGGCTGATGAAATCCGAGCCGGACGAACTCTCGATCGAGGGGCTGGCCAAGCTGGGCGAAACCCGCTGGGACGGCGTACGCAACTATCAGGCGCGCAATTTCCTGCGGGCCATGGCGGTGGGCGACGAGTTCTTTTTCTATCACTCCAGCTGCCCCGAGCCGGGGATCGCCGGGATCGGCAGGATCACCGAGGCCGCCTATCCGGACCCGACCGCACTGGACCCGCAAAGCCATTACCACGACCCCAAGGCCACCACCGAGAAGAATCCCTGGAGTGCCTTGCAAGTCGGGCATGTCGAAACCTTCGCCAAGGTGCTCGGGCTCGGCTACCTGAAACAACAGACCGCGCTGGCGGAAATGCCGCTGGTACAGAAAGGCAGCCGCCTGTCGGTGATGCCGGTGACGGCGGAGCAATGGGCCGCCGTGCTGGCCTTGCGCTGATTGCGCTGGCCCCTTCGCGGGCAAGCCCGGCGCCTACAGGATGAGGGTGTACAGCACATTCATGTACGACCAGCCGGGCTTGCCCGCGAAGAGGCCCGGCCAGGCCTCACAAATCCCCAATCACTGCACGATCAGGTTGTTGAACAGCAGGTCTTCCACCTGGGGCTTGCCGGTTTCGTCGGTCAGCACCTGCTGGACCTGCTTGAGGGCTTCCTGGCGCATCTTTTCCTTGGCTTCGACGTTGCTCATCGAGTCCACGGTCTGTTGGGCGAACAGGGCCACCAGTTGGTTACGGATCAACGGCTCGTTGGCCTTGACCGCCTGGGCCGCCGCATCCCCTGTCACCCGCACCGCCACGTCGGCCTTGTAGACCTTCAGCTTGGGGCTGCCGTCCAGGCCATAGTTGCCGACGAATGGCGGAGTCAGACTGATATAGGCGACCTTGGGCGCAGCGCCCTCGCCTTCCTTGGCCTCTTCCGCCATTGCCGCCATCGGCAGCGACAAGGCCACCATCAACATGATCCACGCTTTCAAGATTCGCTCCTCATTCGGTTTTCGGTCGAGTGGCCTGTACGGTTACAGGCCACCAGCATAGCGAGCCCTGCCAGATAGCCCAAGCACAAAGCTTATAGGCGACTATCAGGCCAGGGCATGCTCGTTGACCCGTTGATTCACACTCCTACACTTATCGGCCATCACTCCCAAAGGAATAGCCCGATGAAAGCCGTACTGTGCAAAGCCTTCGGCACTGCCGAAACGCTGGTGCTGGAGGAAATCGCGAGTCCGACGCCGAAGAAGAACGAAATCCTGCTGCAGGTGCATGCCGCCGGGGTGAACTTCCCGGATACGCTGATCATCGAGGGCAAATACCAGTTCAAGCCGCCGTTCCCGTTCTCGCCCGGTGGTGAAGCCGCCGGCGTGGTCACGGCAGTGGGAGAAAAGGTCAGCCACCTCAAGGTCGGCGACCGGGTCATGGCCCTGACCGGCTGGGGCAGCTTCGCCGAGGAAGTCGCGGTACCGGGCTACAACGTGCTGCCGATTCCCGCAGCGATGGACTTCACCAGCGCCGCCGCCTTCAGCATGACCTATGGCACCTCGATGCACGCCCTCAAGCAGCGCGCCCAACTGCAGCCAGGGGAAACCCTGCTGGTGCTCGGCGCCTCCGGCGGCGTCGGCCTGGCGGCGGTAGAGATCGGCAAGGCCATGGGCGCACGAGTGATCGCCGCGGCCAGCAGCGACGAGAAACTCGCGGTAGCCAAGGCCGCCGGTGCCGATGAACTGATCAACTACAGCCAAACCAGCCTCAAGGACGAGATCAAGCGCCTGACCGATGGCAACGGCGCGGATGTGATCTACGACCCGGTCGGTGGCGACCTGTTCGACCAGGCTGTGCGAGCCATTGCCTGGAACGGCCGGCTGCTGGTGGTCGGCTTCGCCAGCGGGCGCATTCCCGAACTGCCGGTGAACCTGGCACTGCTCAAGGGCGCCTCGGTGGTCGGCGTGTTCTGGGGTTCGTTCGCCCAGCGCCAGCCACAGGACAATGCAGCGAACTTCCAGCAACTGTTCGCCTGGTTCGCCGAAGGCAAGCTCAAGCCGCTGGTATCGCAAACCTATCCGCTGGCCGAAGCGGCCAGGGCCATCGACGACCTCGGCCAACGCAAGGCGGTGGGCAAGGTGGTGGTGCAGGTCCGCTGACGCCAGCGCTGCCCACCCTAAAGTGGCGAGCGGGCTTGTCGGGACGCTCGCCACAGAAGCCTTTCAGCCCCTGGCAACAAGGGCATGCCCCACCTCACACCGTCCTTCAGTTAACTCTCCGCGACATGTTCATAAAACAACATCGCTGACGCTCTATTTCTTACATTTGCCGATGAGAAAGCCTGCTATTTTCGGTAACGAAAATGTAACATTCGCATCCGCAGTCAAAACAAGAAATCTGGAGCTCTTGAATGTTTGCCTTCTTTCGACCTGCCGCACATCGGGCACCGCTGCCCGATGACAAAATAGACAGCACTTACCGACGTCTGCGCTGGCAGATCTTCGCCGGGATCTTCTTCGGTTATGCCGGCTACTACCTGCTGCGCAAGAACTTCTCCCTGGCCATGCCGTACCTGATCGAGCAGGGCTACAGCCGTGGCGACCTGGGCGTGGCGATGTCGGCCATCGCCATCGCCTACGGCCTGTCGAAGTTCCTCATGGGCCTGGTATCCGACCGCTCCAACCCGCGCTACTTCCTGACCTTCGGCCTGCTGGTATCCGCCTCGGTCATGTTCATTTTCGGCTTCGCTCCCTGGGCGACCTCCAGCGTGACCATGATGTTCATCCTGCTGTTCATCAACGGCTGGGCCCAGGGCATGGGCTGGCCGCCAAGCGGGCGGACCATGGTGCACTGGTGGTCGCAGAAGGAACGCGGTGGCGTGGTTTCAGTGTGGAACGTCGCGCATAACGTCGGCGGCGGCCTGATCGGCCCGCTGTTCCTGCTCGGCATGGGCTGGTTCAACGACTGGCACGCGGCGTTCTACGTCCCGGCCACCGTGGCCCTGGCCGTTGCAGCCTTTGCCTTCATCACCATGCGTGACACCCCGCAGTCGGTCGGCCTGCCACCGATCGAGAAGTACAAGAACGATTATCCCGAAGGCTACAACGACAGCCACGAGAGCGAGTTCAGCGCCAAGGAAATCTTCGTCAAGTACGTGCTGCGCAACAAGATGCTCTGGTACATCGCGATGGCCAACGTCTTCGTCTACCTGCTGCGCTACGGTGTGCTGGACTGGGCGCCCACCTATCTGAAGGAAGCCAAGCACTTCAACGTCGACAAGACTTCCTGGGCCTATTTCTTCTATGAGTGGGCGGGGATTCCGGGCACGCTGTTGTGCGGCTGGATGTCGGACAAGATCTTCCGTGGCAACCGTGGCCTGACCGGCATGGTGTTCATGGGCCTGGTGACCGTGGCGACGCTGGTGTACTGGCTCAACCCACCCGGCAACCCGACCATCGACATGATCGCGCTGTTCTCCATCGGTTTCCTGATCTACGGCCCGGTGATGTTGATCGGCCTGCAGGCGCTGGAACTGGCACCGAAGAAGGCCGCAGGCACCGCCGCCGGCTTCACCGGCCTGTTCGGCTACCTGGGCGGCTCGGTCGCGGCCAGTGCCGCCATGGGCTACACCGTGGACCACTTCGGCTGGGATGGCGGCTTCGTCCTGCTGGTCGCTTCCTGCCTGCTGTCGATGGTGTTCCTGGCGCCAACCCTGTGGCACACCCGCACGGCCAGCGCGGGCCGCAGCGCTACCGCGTAACCCACCTCACCCTGTGGGAGCCGACCGGGCGGCTCCCACAGGGGCAATCCCGTGCGTGCAGCGGGTTTAGTGCGATCCCGAGCGGCAGCGCTTGAGCCGCGCCTCCAGGTTGCGATCCGGCATGGCATGGCTGCGCAAGGCGGTGGCGGTCTGCTCGACGTAGTCGCGAGTGGTGCCGTAGCGCCCACAGGCACTTTGCAGTACCTGGGTCAGCACACTGTCGGGCAGGTTGCCCGCATAGCTGGGCAGGTGCCGCTCCAGTACGAAGCCCAGGGCCTGGACGGTCTGCCCGGTTTCCAGCCGGCAATTGAGCCAATGCGGCCGATAGGACGGCACCGGCATCTCGCGCTGCCACAAGGCATACAGCGAGGCCTCCAACTGCTCCTCCGGCAGCCGATAGGCAAAGCCGCTGCAGGAGCCGCCGCGATCGAGGCCAAACACCAGCCCCGGCAGCTCCGGCGTCCCGCGATGCTCATGGGACCACAGGTACAGGCCGCGGTGATAACCGTGAACCCGCCCCCGCACGCGCTCGGCCGCCGAGCATTCCGGTCGCCAGATCAGCGAGCCATAGGCAAACAGCCAGACCGGCCCGCCCTTGTGCCGGGCCATGGTGGCCTGCATTGAGCTGAGCAGTTGTTCGTGGGTCAGTTGCGCCCCCAACTCGAGGCGCGGCGGATAGGCCAAACCCGATAACACAGGATCTGTAACAGCCATGACGAATCGCTCGGGGCTCCTGAGTCGTTACCAGTTATAGGTCACTTTACCGTAATAAAACGCGCCGCTGTAACCGTACGGCGAATAAGTGCTGTAGGCCAGGTTGCCGCCGCTGTTGGCGTAGGCACTGAGTTTTTCCGGGTACTTGTCGGTGACGTTGTCGCCACCCACGGTGAAGGTCCACTGCTTGAGCTTGTAGTCCGCCGCCAGGTCCAGTAGCCAGGCCGCCTTGAAGGTCTGGTCATTGACCGCATCGGCCTGGTAACTGGTGAACGAGCCGTAGCGGGTCAGGTTGCTGTGCAGTACCCAGTTGCCGAAGCTCAGGTCGTTACCCAGGGTCAGCTTGTGCCGTGGCGTGGTATCGCCCAACAGGCCAAGCCTCTCGCGACGGTCGACCCGTACCAGGTTGACCCCCAGTTGATTGAGAATCGCCGGGTTGTCCTTCACATCGGTGACCTTGGTGCGGTTGTAGTTGTAGCCCAGGGTGCTGTTCCAGCGCAGGCCGTTGTCCAGTTGGTAGCGGTAATTGGCTACCAGGTCGACGCCGTTGGTGCTGGTATTGGTGGCATTGGTGAAGTAACGCGCACTGGTGTAGTTGATGTTGCCGACGCCGTTGGCCTGCAGGTAGTTGATCGCCGCGTTGTTCAGCACCAGATTGGACGACAGGCTGATCCGGTCACGAATGTCGATCCGGTAGAAATCCGCCGTCACCGTCAGGTTGTCCGTCGGCTCCAGCACCAGGCCGAGGCTGTAGTTGCGCGATTTTTCCGCCTTCAGGTCTTCAGCACCGAGCAGCTTGGCCACCTGGCTGTTGGCGGCGAAAGTGCCGGCCTCCTGAATGGTCGAGCCGATCAGTTGCGACGAGGTGTAGGTGAAGTTCTGCTGGGCCAGGGATGGCGCACGGAAGCCGTTGGAGATACTGCCGCGCACCGCCACCTGCGGGGTGAAGTCGTAGCGGGCCGACAACGAGCCACTGACGTTCGAGCCGAAATCGCTGTAGTCCTCATGCCGCACCGCCGCCGAGGCGCTGAGTTTTTCGGTGAAGTTGGTTTCCAGGTCCAGGTACTGGGCGAAGTTATGCCGCGAATAACTGCCGGCATCTGCCGCACGGAACCCACCCAGTCCGGAACTGCCGCTCTGGTAATAGGACTCGGGCTGACCGGCGCTGATCTGGTAGCCCTGGCGCAGGTATTCGGCACCCAGCGCCACCGACACCGGGTACGGTAACCAGCCGAGATTGAATTCGCGCGACAGGTCGAAATTCAATTGGCGCTGGTCGTTGCTCAGGGTGCCGTTATCGAATTTGCGCGGGCTGTTCAGGCCCAGCGAGGTGTTGATGGTTTCGGTGCTCAACTCGTATTCGTTCTTGCCATAGTTGGCCGACAGGTCGTAGTGCCAGTCGTCTGCCAGCAGGCCACGCAGGCCGACCACCAGCGAGGTGTCCTCGAGGTTGCCGCGAATCAGCGGCAGGTAGCCGTTGGGGAAGATCGCCGGAATGTTGTTGGAGGCGTTGCTCGCCCGATAGAACGCCGCGGTTTCACCCCGGCGCTTGCTGTAGCCGCCAAAGCTGTAGAGCTCGGCAGCGTCGTTGAAGCGGTAGGCAGAGTTGAATTGCAGCTTGCCTTCGTTGGTCGACGGCTCGCCCTGGCGGAACACCTGCTGACCATAGGTCGTCGAACCGACGCTGGCCGGACGGTAGTCCTTGCCGGCGCGGTTGGTGTAGTCGTTGTCGGAGCCTTCGCCCGAAACGTTGAAGAAACCGTTATCACCAAGGGCGAAGCCGCTGTTGCCGTCGAGCTGGCGGTGAATGCCGTCGCCCTTCTTGTATTCGCCGAACTTGCTGGAAACCGAGCCGCCATGGTCGGCGCTCTTGAGGATCACGTTGATCACCCCGGCAATCGCATCGGAACCGTAGCGGGCCGAAGCGCCATCACGCAGTACTTCGATGTGGTCGACCGCCGAAATCGGGATTGCATTCAGGTCGGCCGGAGCCGAACCCCGCCCCACCGCCCCGCCGAGGTTGACGAAGGCGCTGGTATGCCGGCGCTTGCCGTTGACCAGCACCAGCACCTGGTCCGGCGACAGCCCACGCAGTTGCGCAGGGCGCACCAGCTCGGCGCCGTCCACCAGCGAGGGGCGGGGGAAGTTGATCGAGGGGATCAGCCGCGCCAGCACCGTGCCCAGTTCATCCGAACCGCTGCTGCGCAGGCTGTCGCCACTGATCACGTCGATCGGCGACAGCGAGCCACTGGCCGTGCGCTCCTGGGCGCGAGTGCCGGTGACAATGACGGTATCGAGTTTCGGCGCATCGGCCGTGGTGTTGTCCGAATCGGCAGCGGCTACCGAGGTGAAGGTCATTGCGCCTGCGGCGGTCAGCAAATGAGCGGACAAAATCGCCGAGTACAGCCGGTGTTGCGTGTTGCTCCCCATACCGCTCCCCTTGGAATCCAAAGTCGAGGCCTCATGCCTCGAGTTCGCACGATCGGTCCGTGTGGCGAACGGTGTCGGTCATTGTGTTGATGATTGGCTGATACAAGGCCGGTGGTCCGATACATATACCCTAAAGATATTTAACAAATAAATTAAATAACATAATCGAATATATCTGAACCAAACGTTCTATTCGTAATGATTCCTACAGACCTTTCAGACATCAAGGACTGACGACCCAAGGCTGGCTTCGTATAACAGCCCACTCTCGAAACGTCCGGTACCAGAAGGGTCAAGCATCATGAACAGACCGATACTCACCGCAGCCCTCGCCTTGCTGCTGGGGCAAGCCACGCACGTCCTGGCCAGCGAGCAGGCGCCAGCGAAACCGGGCTTCTGGTATGGCCAGACCAGCCTGTATTCCCGTCATTACTCACCTGCGCCCGAACACAACAACCGCCAGGACCTGATCGGCCTGGAGCGTCATGATGGGGATGGCTGGCTGTACGGCGCGGCGACCTTCCGCAATTCGTTCGGCCAGCGCTCGTACTACGGTTATGTCGGGCAGCGCTTCGACAGCGCGCGTTATCCGCTGTACGTGAAGGTGACGGGAGGGCTATTGCAGGGGTATCGCGGCGAGTACCGCGACAAGATTCCGCTGAACCGGCTGGGCGTGGCGCCGGTGCTGATTCCGTCGGCGGGTGCCTATTACGGGCCGGTGGCGGTGGAGTTGGTACTGTTGGGGTTCAATGCGGCGATGATCACCGCCGGTGTCCGGTTCTGATGCATTCGCAATGCTGGCTATCGTGGCGAGGGGGCTTGCCCCCGCTGGGGAGCGAAGTTCCCCTGATACCGGCCACCTCGCATTGCCTGACAGTTCCGGGTGGCAGGCCTGGGGACGGCTGCGCCGCCCAGCGGGGGCAAGCCCCCTCGCCACAAGAGCGCGATCAGGGCCTTGGCGCGTAGGCGAAGACATCGGCACGCATCTGGTGCGCATCCATGCCCGCCTCGACCAGCGCATCCAGCGTCGCATAGATCATCGCCGGCGAGCCGCTGGCATAGACCCGCACACTCGACAGGTCGGCAATATCCTCGCAGACCGCCTCGTGCAGCATGCCGCAGCGCCCTTCCCAGCCGCACAGATCGCTGACCACCTTGTGCAAGAACAGGTTGGGCAGCTTCTGCCACTCGTCCCAGTGTTCCAGCGCGTAGAAATCCTCGGGGCGCCGCACGCCCCAGTACAGGTGCACCGGATGCTCGAAACCACGGGAACGGCAATGCTCGATCAGGCTGTGCATCTGCGCCATGCCGGTACCGGCGGCGATCAGTACCAGTGGCCCGTCCGGCAGCTCGGCCAGGTGGGTATCGCCGAACGGCAGCTCGACCCGCGCCATGCGATTGCGCTGCAATTGCTCGATCAGCTTGCGTGCGCTGGCTTCACGCGCCAGCACGTGCAGCTCCAGGTCACGCCCGGAGTGCGGCGCCGAGGCCAGGGAAAACGCCGATTTCTCGCCGTTGTCACGCTCGATCATCACGTACTGGCCGGCGTGATAACGCGGCGGCTTGCCCACTGGCGCCCGCAGGCGAACCCGCCAGACATCGCCACCGATCTCGGCACACTCGGTCAACTGACAGGCCAGGCTACGCACCGGCAACTCTCCCAGGGCCAGGACACCATCCCAGAGCACCACGCAATCCTCCAGGGGCTCTGCGATACAAGTGTAGAACTCGCCGTGGTCACGGACATCGCCCGCCTGCGCGACCCGCCCTTCGACCAGCAACGCCGCGCAAACATGGCAATTGCCATTGCGACAGCTTTGCGGGCAGTCGTAGCCCAGGCGCCGGGCACCATCGAGAATTCGCTCGCCGGGCCGTATCTCCAGCACGGCTCCGGAGGGCTGCAAGGTCACACGCATCAATCTATTCCTAACTGATTCCAGATGGCATCGATCCGCCGGGTCACGGCTTCATCCTTGACGATCACCCGGCCCCACTCACGCGTGGTTTCGCCGGGCCACTTGTGGGTGGCATCCAGCCCCATCTTCGAACCCAGGCCAGAAATTGGCGAAGCGAAGTCGAGGTAGTCGATCGGGGTATTGTCGATCATCACCGTGTCGCGCTTGGGGTCCATGCGCGTGGTAATGGCCCAGATCACATCGTTCCAGTCGCGGGCGTTGATGTCGTCGTCGGTGACGATAACGAACTTGGTGTACATGAACTGTCGCAAAAACGACCAGACACCCAGCATCACGCGCTTGGCGTGGCCCGGATAGGACTTTTTCATGGTCACCACCGCCATGCGGTACGAGCAGCCTTCGGGCGGCAGGTAGAAGTCGGTGATTTCCGGGAACTGCTTCTGCAGGATCGGCACGAACACTTCGTTCAGCGCCACCCCGAGAATCGCCGGCTCATCCGGCGGCCGGCCGGTGTAGGTGCTGTGGTAGATCGGCTTGATCCGGTGGGTGATGCGCTCGACAGTGAACACCGGGAAGTTATCGACTTCGTTGTAGTAGCCGGTGTGGTCGCCATACGGGCCTTCCGGGGCCATTTCGCCCGGATGGATCACGCCCTCAAGGATGATCTCCGCAGTGGCCGGGACCTGCAGGTCGTTGCCACGGCACTTCACCAGCTCGGTGCGATTGCCCCGCAGCAGGCCGGCGAAGGCGTACTCGGACAGGCTGTCCGGCACCGGCGTGACCGCACCGAGAATGGTCGCCGGGTCCGCACCCAGGGCCACGGACACCGGGAACGGCTGGCCCGGATGCTTCTCGCACCATTCGCGATAATCCAGCGCACCGCCACGGTGGCTGAGCCAGCGCATGATCACCTTGTTGCGGGCGATCACCTGCTGGCGATAGATGCCGAGGTTCTGGCGATCCTTGTTCGGCCCCTTGGTGACCGTCAGGCCCCAGGTGATCAGCGGCGCCACGTCGCCCGGCCAGCAGTGCTGCACCGGCAACTTGCCGAGGTCGACGTCGTCGCCCTCGATGACGATTTCCTGGCAAGGCGCGTCCTTGACCACCTTGGGCGCCATGGCAATGATCTTGCGGAAGATCGGCAGCTTGGACCAGGCGTCCTTGAGCCCCTTGGGCGGCTCCGGCTCCTTGAGGAAGGCCAGCAGCTTGCCGATTTCCCGCAATTCGCCGACGTCATCGGCGCCCATGCCCAGGGCGACCCGCTCCGGGGTGCCGAACAGGTTGCCAAGCACCGGGATATCGAAACCGGTGGGCTTTTCGAACAGCAGCGCCGGGCCCTTGGCCCGCAGGGTACGGTCGCAGACCTCGGTCATTTCCAGGATGGGGGACACCGGAACCTGGATGCGCTTGAGTTCACCGCGCTGTTCCAGGCCGCTGATAAAGTCGCGCAAGTCGCGATACTGCATGCGTGAGCCTCGTAGGGTCCGTGGCGTTCGGGGTGGGCAGTGTACCCGGTTCGCCCCGATACCGTGCAAGCGGGCACGGCATCGGGCGGAAGCCGGACAGCAAAAAGCCGGGTTTCCCCGGCTTTTCTGCTCTGTTCGACTTACTTGCGCTTCATCGACAGGAAGAACTCATCGTTGGTCTTGGTCGTTTTCAGCTTGTCGACCAGGAACTCGATGGCTGCCACTTCATCCATCGGATGCAGCAGCTTGCGCAGGATCCACATACGCTGCAGTTCGTCGTCAGCCGTCAGCAACTCTTCGCGGCGAGTACCGGAACGGTTGATGTTGATGGCCGGGAACACGCGTTTTTCGGCGATCTTGCGGTCCAGGGGCAGTTCCATGTTACCGGTACCCTTGAACTCTTCGTAGATCACTTCGTCCATCTTCGAGCCGGTTTCAACCAGTGCAGTGGCGATAATGGTCAGCGAACCGCCTTCCTCGATGTTCCGCGCGGCACCGAAGAAACGCTTCGGCTTCTCCAGGGCGTGGGCATCGACACCACCGGTCAGGACCTTGCCGGAGCTCGGAATCACGGTGTTGTAGGCACGGGCCAGACGAGTGATGGAGTCCAGCAGGATCACCACGTCCTTCTTGTGCTCGACCAGGCGCTTGGCCTTCTCGATGACCATTTCGGCAACCTGCACGTGGCGGGTCGGCGGCTCGTCGAAGGTCGAGGCAACCACTTCGCCGCGCACGGTGCGCTGCATCTCGGTCACTTCTTCCGGACGCTCGTCGATCAGCAGGACGATCAGGTGGCACTCTGGGTTGTTACGCGTGATGTTGGCCGCGATGTTCTGCAGCATGATGGTCTTGCCCGCTTTCGGCGGGGCGACGATCAAGCCACGCTGGCCCTTGCCGATCGGGGCGCAGAGGTCGATCACCCGGCCGGTGAGGTCTTCGGTGGAACCGTTGCCGGCTTCCATCTTCAGGCGCTCGTTGGGGAACAGCGGCGTCAGGTTTTCGAACAGGATCTTGTTCTTGGCGTTTTCCGGACGATCGTAGTTGATCGTGTCGACCTTGAGCAGGGCGAAATAACGCTCGCCTTCCTTTGGAGGGCGGATCTTGCCAACGATGGTGTCACCGGTGCGCAAGTTGAAACGACGGATCTGGCTCGGCGAGACGTAGATGTCATCGGGGCCGGCCAGATAGGAAGCGTCGGAAGAACGAAGGAAGCCGAAGCCGTCCTGGAGGATCTCCAGCACGCCATCACCGGAGATTTCCTCACCGCTTTTCGCGTGCTTTTTCAGCAGGGAGAAAATCACATCCTGCTTGCGCGAACGGGCCATGTTCTCTATGCCCATCTGTTCGGCCAATTCGAGCAGTTCGGTAATCGGCTTTTGCTTGAGTTCAGTCAGATTCATATAGGAATGACGTAATCATTTATGGAGGGGGGAAATTAAGCTTTTGGCTTAATGAGGCCGCGCCGCAGAGAAGGCGACAGGATCGCGTACTTGTTCGAAAAGGAGTGCGTCGGCGACGGCTTGCAGGGGGCAGTGGCGAAACCAGTGCGGGGCCGAATGTAACACCTGCATTTGGCCGAGTCTAGCCCTGTACAACGAAAAAGCCCCGCAGATTGCGGGGCTTTTTGGGGACACTCAGATATGAGCGTCGAGGAACGCTTGCAGCTGGGACTTCGACAGGGCGCCGACCTTGGTGGCCTCGACGTTGCCGTTCTTGAACAGCATCAGCGTCGGGATGCCGCGCACGCCGTGCTTGGCCGGGGTTTCCGCATTCTGGTCGATGTTCAGCTTGGCGATGGTCAGCTTGCCTTCGTAGGTGCTGGCGATATCGTCCAGGACCGGAGCGATCATTTTGCATGGACCACACCACTCAGCCCAGTAGTCAACCAGCACAGGGCCTTCGGCCTTCAGGACTTCCGCTTCGAAGGAAGCGTCAGTGACGTGCTTGATAAGATCGCTGCTCATGGATATCTCCGCAGTTGTAAGCCAAAAAATACGTTGCCCATCATAGCCGTCCTTCCTACGTACAGGAAGCCGCAGATGATTGAGTCTAACTATGGTGCCCCATGAGTTTGGGTATGGCAGCGATGAATCAGGACGGCGTCACAAAGGCGATGCCGGTGCGCAGCGCGGCATTGCGCACATGCTCCTGCATGGCCTTCTGGGCCGGGCCGCTGGCGCGCCGGGCCAGGGCACGGAGGATCTTGCGGTGTTCCTGCCAGGTCTCCATCGCCCGCTCGGCCCGGATGAACGGCAATTTCTGGCTTTCCAGGAACAGCTCGGCACTGGCACTGAGAATACCGGCCATTGCCTGATTGCCAGTGGCCAGCAGGATGCGCCGATGAAAGTCGAAATCCAGGCGGGCCGCCGCCTCGAAGTCTCCGGCCCGCAACTGCGCGTACATGGCGTCGAGGTTGTCCTGCAGGCCATCGAGTTCGTCGGCCGTCAGCGTCACCGCCGCCAGCCCCGCGGCAAAGCCTTCCAGGGCATAGCGCAATTGAAAGATATCCTGCGCCGAGGCCTGGGCCGCGAATGGCCAGGACTGCAACCCACCGGATGACTGCGCGACCGGTGCCTGGACGAACACCCCCTTGCCCGGCTGCACGCTGATCTCCCCCAGCGCACTCAGGGATGACAGGGCCTCACGCAGGGAGGCCCGGCTTATCCCAAGCCGTTGCGCCAGATCACGTTGCGAAGGCAGCACGTCGCCAGGGCCGAAGCCCTCTTCGCTGATCAGTTTACGAATGGCTTGCAGCGCCACTTCAGGTACGGCGCGGGAAATCGAGTTCATTGTTTTCAGGCTGGTCGGTCCGGTGGAGCGCTAGTTGTAAAGCTATTGCGAGCGGGCGGCAAGTCGCGCCCAGAGCTGGTTCGGCACGCACGAGGGATGCCCGATAACAGTGCGAAAAGGCCGACAACTGTTCAGACCAGTAAGACCATTAAAGCCTGACCAAGCCAGCAACGGCGGGCCTCCAGGCCGGCATGGCATGGGCTGTGCAATGCCCTATGGCAGCCAACACCCCCTCTTTTCGCATTCGGAGAGCCGCCATGACCAAAGGCTTCAGCGCACTGCTCGCAGCCCTGTTTACCAGCCTGATGCTGGGCCAGGCAACCGCCCAGGCCAACAGCCTGGACGATATCGTCGCCCGTGGCACACTCAAGGTCGCCGTCCCCCAGGACTTCCCGCCCTTCGGCTCGGTCGGACCGGACATGAAACCCCGCGGCCTGGATATCGACACGGCGAAGCTGCTGGCCGAGCAACTCAAGGTCAAGCTGGAACTGACCCCGGTCAACAGCACCAACCGTATTCCGTTCCTGACCACCGGCAAGGTCGACCTGGTGATTTCCAGCCTCGGCAAAAACGCCGAGCGGGAAAAGGTCATCGACTTCTCCAGAGCCTACGCGCCCTTCTATCTCGCGGTCTTCGGCCCACCCGAGGCCGCGATCGCCGGGCTGGACGATCTCAAGGGCAAGACCATCAGCGTCACCCGTGGCGCCATCGAGGATATCGAACTGACCGCCGTGGCTCCCCAGGGCGTGACGATCAAGCGCTTCGAGGACAACAACTCCACCATCGCCGCCTATCTGGCCGGCCAGGTCGACCTGATCGCCAGCGGCAACGTGGTGATGGTCGCGATCGCCGAGCGCAACCCGAAACGGATTCCGGCGATGAAGGTGAAACTCAAGGACTCCCCGGTCTATGTCGGCCTGAACAAGAACGAGCCGGCCCTGTTGGAAAAAGTGAACCAGATCCTCGCCGCCGCCAAGGCCGACGGCAGCCTGGAGAAAAACGCCCAACTGTGGCTCAAGCAACCGCTGCCCGCCGATCTCTGATCGGGTTTTCCCGAGGTCCGCTCCATGGCTTATCAGTTCGACTTCCTGCCGGTGTTGCACAACGCCGACCTGTTGCTGCGCGGCGCCCTTTTCACGCTGGAGCTGACGACCATCGGCACCCTGCTCGGGGTTGGCCTGGGGATCCTCGGCGCAGCGACACGGGCCTGGAAGATCCAGCCGTTCTCGACCCTCTTCGGCATCTATGTGGAACTGATCCGCAATACGCCGTTCCTGGTCCAACTGTTCTTCATTTTCTTCGGCCTGCCATCCCTGGGGCTGCAGATATCCGAATGGCAGGCCGCGGTGCTGGCCATGGTGATCAACCTCGGCGCCTATAGCACGGAGATCATCCGCGCCGGCATCGAGGCGATCCCGCGCGGGCAACTGGAAGCCGCGGCCGCACTCGCCATGAGTCGTTTCGAGGTGTTTCGCCACGTGGTCCTGCGCCCGGCGCTGGGCAAGGTCTGGCCAGCCCTGAGCAGCCAGATCATCATCGTCATGCTCGGTTCGGCGGTGTGTTCGCAGATCGCCACGGAGGAGTTGAGCTTTGCCGCCAACTTCATCCAGTCCCGCAATTTCCGCGCCTTCGAAACCTACGCCCTGACCACCCTGATCTACCTGTGCATGGCCCTGCTGATCCGCCAGTTGCTGAACTGGCTTGGCCGTCGCTACCTGGCGAGGAGTCGCTGATGGACTTCACCTTCTGGGACATCCTCAACAACCTGCTGGTCGGCCTGCAATGGACCCTGCTGCTGTCGCTGGTGGCTTTCGGTGGCGGCGGCCTGCTTGGCCTGCTGCTGATGGTCCTGCGCATTTCCACGCATCCCGTGAACCGTGGCCTGGCTCGCGCCTATATCGAGCTGTTCCAGGGCACGCCGCTGCTGATGCAACTGTTCATGGTGTTCTTCGGCGTGGCGCTGCTCGGCGTGGATATTTCACCCTGGCTCGCCGCCGCCATCGCCCTGACACTGTTCACCAGCGCCTACCTGGCAGAGATCTGGCGCGGCTGCGTCGAGTCGATTTCTCCCGGCCAGTGGGAGGCATCGGCCAGTTTGGCACTCAACCGCTACGAACAACTGCGCCACGTGGTCCTGCCGCAAGCACTGCGGATCGCCGTGGCGCCGACCGTGGGTTTCTCGGTGCAGGTGGTCAAGGGCACTGCCGTGACCTCGATCATCGGTTTCACCGAACTGACCAAGACCGGCGGAATGCTCGCCAACGCCACCTTCGAACCGTTCATGGTCTACGGCCTGGTGGCCGCCGGCTATTTCCTCCTGTGCTACCCCTTGTCTCTCAGTGCGCGCTACCTGGAAAGGAGACTGCATGTCGCTTCTTAGAATTTCCGCCCTGCATAAATACTACGGCGACCACCATGTACTCAAAGGCATCGACCTGAGCGTCGAGCAAGGCCAGGTGGTGGCAATCATCGGCCGCAGCGGCTCGGGCAAGAGCACCCTGCTGCGCACCCTCAACGGCCTGGAGTCGATCAACGACGGCGTGATCGAGGTCGATGGCGAATACCTCGACGCCGCCCGCGCCGATCTGCGCAGCCTGCGACAGAAGGTCGGCATGGTGTTCCAGCAGTTCAACCTGTTCCCACACCTGAGCGTCGGCGAGAACGTCATGCTCGCCCCCCAGGTCGTGCAGAAGGTGCCCCGGGCCCAAGCTGCCGTACTCGCACGACAGATGCTCGAACGGGTCGGCCTGGGCGAGAAGTTCGATGCCTTCCCCGATCGTCTCTCCGGCGGCCAGCAACAGCGGGTAGCCATCGCCCGGGCCCTGGCGATGTCGCCGAAAGTGCTGCTGTGCGACGAAATCACCTCGGCCCTGGACCCGGAACTGGTCAATGAGGTGCTCAGCGTGGTGCGCCAGCTGGCCCAGGACGGCATGACCCTGATCATGGTGACCCACGAAATGCGCTTCGCCCGGGAGGTGGGTGACAAGCTGGTCTTCATGCACCAGGGCAAGGTCCACGAGGTCGGCGACCCCAAGGTGCTGTTCGCCCACCCGCAGACCGCCGAACTGGCCAACTTCATCGGCAGCGGTGAACCGCAGGCCTGAGTGCCAACGCCGACAACATCCAGCCCATCCCCGCCGCCGTCACGTTCCCGCGTGACGGCCACCCGGCGCAGGCAACCTGCCCTGCCGGCCACGTCATTGAAATGTAATATTTCAGCAGGAAAAACCACTTAATATCGCCGCTTTGATAAAAGCTCCCAGATACGCAAGGCCCCTTCAAAGCAGTCCTACTCATCGTCCGGATCCTTCCTGCATAGCCGGATCAGGCACCCAGCGATCCACCGAACGCCGAACGGCATCCGTTGGCGGCGGCGATTGATCGTGGCACGATGACTGGGTTATCGACCGAGATCCCTCAACCATGCCCCATTCCCAAGCCAAGAATCTTTCCCTGATCGCCGCTATCGACCTGGGCTCGAACAGCTTCCACATGGTCGTGGCCAAGGCCCAGAACGGTGAAATCCGTATTCTGGAGCGGCTCGGCGAAAAGGTTCAGTTGGCCGCCGGCATCGATGAAGAGCGCAAACTCAGCGAAGAATCGATGCAACGCGGGCTCGACTGCCTGAAACGCTTCGCCCAACTGATCAACGGCATGCCACTGGGCGCCGTGCGGATCGTCGGCACCAACGCCCTGCGCGAAGCGCGCAACCGCATCGAATTCATCCATCGGGCCGAGGAAATTCTCGGCCATCCGGTGGAAGTCATTTCCGGCCGCGAGGAAGCCCGCCTGATCTACCTCGGCGTCTCCCACACCCTCGCCGACACACCGGGCAAGCGCCTGGTCGCCGACATCGGTGGCGGCAGTACCGAGTTCATCATCGGCCAGCGCTTCGAGCCGCTGCTGCGCGAAAGCCTGCAGATGGGCTGCGTCAGCTATACCCAACGCTACTTCCGTGACGGCAAGATCACCCCCGCCCGCTACGCCCAGGCCTACACTGCGGCGCGCCTGGAGATCATGAGCATCGAGAACGCCCTGCACCGCCTGAAATGGGACGAGGCGATCGGCTCGTCCGGGACCATCCGCGCCATCGGCCTGGCTCTCAAGGCCGGCGGCCATGGCAACGGCGAAGTGAACGCCGAAGGCCTCGCCTGGCTCAAGCGCAAGCTGTTCAAGCTCGGTGAAATCGAGAAAGTCGACTTCGAAGGGATCAAGCCGGATCGCCGCGCGATTTTCCCCGCAGGCCTGGCGATTCTCGAAGCGATTTTCGATTCCCTCGACCTGCAGCGCATGGATCACTGCGATGGCGCCCTGCGCGAGGGCGTTCTCTATGACCTGCTGGGCCGCCATCACCACGAAGACGTCCGCGAGCGCACCCTCACCTCGCTGATGGAGCGCTACCACGTCGACCAGGAACAGGTGGTGCGTGTCGAGCGCAAGGCACTGCACGCCTTCGACCAGGTGGCCAAGGATTGGGAACTGGAGGATGGTATCTGGCGCGAACTGCTCGGCTGGGCAGCCAAGGTCCACGAAGTCGGCCTGGATATCGCCCATTACCATTACCACAAGCACGGCGCCTACCTGATCGAACACTCCGACCTGGCCGGCTTTTCCCGGGAAGACCAGCAGATGCTGGCGCTGCTGGTGCGTGGGCACCGTCGCAACATTCCCAAGGACAAGTTCGCCGAGTTCGGTGATGACGGCATCAAGCTGATTCGCCTGTGCGTGCTGCTGCGTTTCGCGATCCTGTTCCACCACATCCGTGGCACCCAGGAAATGCCGCAGGTCACCTTGCGTGCCGACGGCGATAACCTGGATGTGGTGTTTCCCAAGGACTGGCTGGAGCAGAACCAGCTGACTCAGGCCGACTTCGCCCTGGAGGCGGAGTGGCTGGCCCGAGTCAGCATCAACCTCAACGTACGCTGAGGACCGGGTTGCTCAGGCGATCGAGCAGGGTCGCCTGGGCACTGCGCGGGTTCTGGTTGCCGGTCGGCGTGTTGCGGATGTAGCGGCCGTCCGACTGCAGGCTCCAGCTGTGGGTGTTATCGGTGAGATAACTTTCCAGCTCTTTCTTGACCCGCAGGATCAACTTCTTGCCCTCGACCGGGAAGCAGGTCTCGACGCGCTTGTCGAGGTTGCGCTCCATCCAGTCGGCACTGGACAGGAACATCTGTTCCTCGCCACCGTTGAGGAAGTAGAACACCCGGGTGTGCTCCAGGAAACGACCGATGATCGAGCGCACATGGATATTGTGCGAAACCCCGGCGATGCCAGGACGCAGGCAGCACATGCCGCGCACCACCAGGTCGATACGCACGCCACACTGGCTGGCCTTGTACAGCGCGCGGATGATCTTCGGATCGGTCAGCGAGTTGAACTTGGCAATAATGTGCGCCGGCTTGCCATCGATGGCGAACTGGGTTTCCCGGGCAATCATGTCGAGCATGCCCTTCTTCAGGGTGAACGGCGCATGCAAGAGCTTCTTCATGCGCAGGGTCTTGCCCATGCCGATCAGTTGGCTGAACAGCTTGCCGACGTCTTCGCACAGGGCGTCGTCGGAGGTCAGCAGACTGTAGTCGGTGTACAGGCGGGCGTTGCCAGCGTGGTAGTTACCGGTACCAAGGTGCGCGTAACGCACGATCTCGCCGGCTTCGCGACGCAGGATCAGCATCATCTTGGCGTGGGTCTTGAAACCGACCACGCCATAGATCACCACCGCGCCGGCCGCTTGCAGACGGCTGGCCAATTGCAGGTTCGACTCTTCATCGAAGCGCGCGCGCAATTCGATCACCGCGGTGACCTCCTTGCCGTTGCGCGCCGCGTCCACCAGGGCGTCGACGATTTCCGAGTTGGCGCCGCTGCGGTACAGGGTCTGGCGCACGGCGAGGACGTGTGGGTCCTTGGCGGCCTGGCGCAGCAGGTCGACCACCGGCGTGAAGGATTCGAACGGGTGCAGCAGCAGAATGTCCTGCTTGCTGATCACACTGAAGATGTTCTCGCTGTTTTGCAGCAGTTTCGGAATCTGCGGGGTGAACGGCGTGTATTGCAGTTCCGGATGGCTGTCCAGGCCGGTGATGCTGAACAGGCGCGTCAGGTTCACCGGCCCATTGACCTGGTACAGCTCGGTCTCGGACAGGTTGAACTGCTTGAGCAGATAGTCCGACAGGTGTTTCGGGCAGGTGTCGGCCACTTCCAGGCGCACGGCATCGCCGTAGCGACGGGAGAACAGCTCGCCGCGCAGTGCGCGGGCCAAGTCCTCGACATCCTCGGAGTCCAGTGCCAGGTCGGCGTTACGGGTCAGGCGGAACTGGTAGCAGCCCTTGACCTTCATGCCCTGGAACAGGTCGTCGGCGTGCGCGTGGATCATCGACGACAGGAATACATAGTTATCGCCAGGACCACCCACGTCTTCAGGTACCTTGATGATCCTCGGCAGCAGGCGCGGCGCCGGAATGATCGCCAGGCCGGAATCGCGGCCGAAGGCGTCGATGCCTTCGAGTTCGACGATGAAGTTCAGGCTCTTGTTCACCAGCAACGGGAACGGGTGCGTCGGGTCGAGACCGATCGGGGTGATGATCGGCGCGATCTCGTCGCGGAAATAGCGGCGCACCCAGGTCTTGAGCTTGGCGGTCCAGTAGCGGCGACGAATGAAGCGCACCTGGTGTTTTTCCAGCTCGGGTAACAGGATGTCGTTGAGGATCGCATACTGGCGGTCAACCTGACCGTGCACCAGCTCGCTGATGCGGGCCAGTGCCTGGTGTGGCTGCAGGCCGTCGGCACCGGCCTGTTCACGGGCGAAGGTGATCTGCTTCTTCAGCCCGGCAACACGGATCTCGAAGAACTCGTCGAGGTTGCTGGAGAAGATCAGCAGGAACTTGAGCCGCTCCAGCAGCGGGTAGGACTCGTCCAGCGCCTGCTCCAGCACGCGGATGTTGAACTGCAGCTGCGACAGCTCGCGGTGGATGTAGAGACTGCTGTCATCCAGGTTCGCGATCGCCACCGGCGCCGCCGCCACCTGGGGCGCCTCGGCAACCACCGGCGCCGGTTCCAGCTCCGGCGGGGTTTCGACGATCTGCTCGACCACCGGTTGAGCTTCTTTTACTTCAACTTCGCTGAGTCCTTCGGTATTCATCGAGTGTTCCTGTGAGGGCTATTTTTGCTCTCGTAGCAATTGAGCGGCGCGAACGGCAAAGTAAGTCAGGATGCCATCGGCGCCGGCACGTTTAAAAGCGGTCAGGGATTCAAGAATGACCCCTTCACTCAACCAACCATTCTGGATCGCCGCCATGTGCATGGCGTATTCACCGCTGACCTGATAGACAAAGGTCGGCACCTTGAATTCATTCTTGACCCGGTAAAGGATGTCCAGGTACGGCATGCCCGGCTTGACCATGACCATGTCGGCACCTTCGGCCAGGTCGGCAGCCACTTCATGCAGGGCTTCATTGCCGTTGGCCGGGTCCATCTGGTACGAGGCCTTGTTCGCCTTGCCCAGGTTCGAGGCCGAGCCGACCGCATCACGGAACGGACCATAGTAGGCACTGGCGTACTTGGCCGAGTAGGCCATGATCCGCACGTTGACGTGACCGGCCAGCTCCAGCGCCTCGCGAATCGCCTGGACGCGACCGTCCATCATGTCGGACGGTGCCACCACCTGCGCGCCTGCTTCGGCATGGGACAGCGCCTGGCGCACCAACGCGTCGACGGTGATGTCGTTCTGGACGTAGCCTTCCTCGTCGAGGATACCGTCCTGGCCATGGGTCGTGAACGGGTCCAGGGCCACGTCGGTGATCACACCCAGTTCCGGGAAGCGCTCACGCAGGGCGCGTGTGGCGCGCTGGGCGATGCCCTGCGGGTTCCACGCCTCGCTGGCATCCAGCGACTTGAGTTCGCTCGGCGTCACCGGGAACAGTGCCAGCGCCGGAATCCCCAGTTCGACCCACTTCGCCGCCTCTTCGAGCAACAGGTCGATGGTCAGCCGCTCGACCCCCGGCATCGACGCCACCGCTTCGCGACGGTTTTCGCCATCGAGCACGAATACCGGCAGGATCAGGTCATCGACTGTCAGGACATTCTCACGCACCAGGCGTCGGGAAAAATCGTCACGACGATTGCGGCGCAGGCGAGTGGCAGGGAACAAGCGATTGGCGGGGGTAAAGCTCACGGCAGACTCCTGAGCCCGCACGGGCGGGCGAGCATGGCAGTTATAAGCGGCCATTATGACGAAGGAATGACAGTTGTGCTTACTCCTGCGACCGGGCGCCGCAGCCGCGTCTTTTGTAGGAAATGTTAACGTCGAGACACATTTGGACACTTTCCTCTCTGTCCTCGAAGGGTTAGGCTGCGCGTTCATTTCGCCAGCATCCAGACAATGCTCCAACAATTTCTGCAGGATTTCGGCTACTTCGCCCTGTTTCTCGGCACGTTTTTCGAAGGCGAGACCATTCTGGTACTCGCAGGCTTCCTGGCGTTTCGCGGATACATGGATATCAACCTGGTGGTTATCGTGGCGTTCTTCGGCAGCTATGCCGGCGACCAGCTGTGGTACTTCCTGGGGCGTCGGCACGGGCGCAAATTGCTGGCACGCAAGCCGCGCTGGCAGATGATGGGCGACCGCGCGCTGGAGCATATCCGCCGCCACCCGGACATCTGGGTGCTGAGCTTCCGCTTCGTCTACGGCCTGCGCACGGTGATGCCGGTGGCGATCGGCCTGTCCGGTTACCCACCGGGCCGCTACCTGCTGCTCAACGGCATCGGCGCGGCAATCTGGGCCGCAGCCCTGGCCGCCGCCGCCTATCACTTCGGCGCGATCCTCGAAGGCCTGCTGGGCAGCGTGAAGAAGTACGAGTTGTGGGTACTTGGCGGCCTACTGCTGGTCGGCCTGATCCTCTGGAGCTGGCGCCGCTTCAAGAGCGCCCGCCTGGCGCGCAAGGCCGAGGCCGAACAATCCCTGGCCGGTCCTACGAACCCGCCAGGCGAATGACCCGGGCCCGGCAACAGTAGAGCCCGATCACGCTCAGCAGGCTGTAGCTGAGCAGGCCGATCCAGCCCAGCGGGCTGGCCGGCCATAGCCCGACCAGCGGTGCCAGCCAGACCAGCGGTACATTCAGCAGCAGCCGCGTCACCTCCAGCTTCAGCGCCCACGGCCGATTCTCCAGGCCCGCCCCGAGCACGAACAATCCCAGCAGCATGGCTCCCCAGCCGAGTACCAGCGCCGCCTGGGGCAGCTTCTCGGCAAAGTTCATCAGGTAGCTGCCCAACGCCACGTACACCGCAAACTGCAGGGCGATATAGACCTGCTGGCGCAGTTCCAGCGGCACGTCGAACTTGCGGAACTGCGCCAGGTCATGTTTCGCCATCGGGTACTTCGCCGCCACGTCCGCCGGGCGCCAGCCGGTGGGCATGAACCAGATCCGCAGCTTGTCCCACCGGCTTTCGGCACGGCGGGCGTCGCTGGCCAACTGCACATAGAACTGCAGGTTGGCCCACAACGGGTTCCAGCTGGCCAGCGGCGTGGTCACCCCGAACACCGGTGGCTCGGCGTCGTCCTCTTCCTGGAAGGTGCCGAACAATCGGTCCCAGAGAATGAACACGCCGCCGTAGTTGCGATCCATATAAAGAGGATTCTGCGCGTGATGTGCCCGGTGATTGGACGGCGTGACGAAAAACCATTCGTACCAGCCGAGCTTGGGAATATGCCGGGTATGCACCCAGAACTGATAGAGCAGGTTCAGCGCCGCCACGGTGATGAACACCGGCAGCGGCACGCCGATCACCGCCAGCGGCAGGTAGAAGATCCAGCTCAACAGGAAACCGGTGCTGGTCTGGCGCAACGCCGTCGACAGGTTGTAGTCCTCGCTCTGGTGGTGCACCGAGTGAGCGGCCCAGAGGATGTTGCGCTCATGCCCCATGCGATGCAGCCAGTAGTAGCAGAAGTCATAGACCACGAAGGCCATGACCCATACCCACGGGCTGTCGGCCGGCAGGTCGAACAATGCCAGGTGCTTGAGGGCAATCGCGTAGGTTACCAGGCCCACGCCCTTGGTCAGCAGGCCGGTGGTGGTCGAGAGCACGCCGGTGCTGAGGCTGTTGATCGAATCAGCCACGCGATAGTGGCGAGTGCCACGCCGGTAGTCGGTCAGCAGTTCGATGACGATCAGTACGACGAAAAACGGAATCGCATAGGGAATGAGGTCCATGGCGCTACCCAAGAGGAACGATTGGCCCAAGATTAGGTGTAGTCGCTGTAAATTCCGCTGACAATGAATGCCAGATTGGTAGACATTTAACGCCAGGTATCGGGAGATCCAACATGACCAGGAAAATCGCTGTAATCCTATCCGGCTGTGGCGTGTACGACGGCGCAGAAATCCAGGAAAGCGTACTCACCCTGCTGCGCCTGGACCAACGCGGCGCCCAGGTGCAGTGCTTTGCGCCGAACATTCCCCAATTGCAGGTGATCAACCACCTGACCGGCGAAGAAATGCCCGAGTCGCGCAATGTGCTGGTGGAATCGGCCCGCATCGCCCGCGGCCAGGTCCGCGACCTGCGCGAGGCCGACGTACGCGAGTTCGACGGACTGATCGTGCCTGGCGGTTTCGGCGCGGCGAAGAACCTCTCCAATTTCGCCATCGAAGGCGCCGGCTGCAACGTGCAGGCCGAAGTCCTGGCCTTGGCCGAAGCCTTCGCCGAAGCGGGCAAGCCGGTGGGGCTGATATGCATCACCCCGGCACTGGCGGCGAAGATCTATGGCCCGGGCGTGACCTGCACCATAGGCAACGATGCGGACACGGCCGCAGCATTGGGCAAGATGGGCGCCAATCATCAGGAGTGCATGGTCGAGGACATCGTCGAGGACAAGGCCCGCAAGCTGGTGACGACCCCCGCCTACATGCTCGCCCAATCGATTGGCGAGGCGGCGGCGGGGATCAACAAGCTGGTGGACCGGGTACTGGAGCTGGCCCAGGAGGACCAGGAGGGCTAGGAAGCGCGAGCAAGCCGCGTCAGGATCCTGTCCAGGGAATTGGCGAACGCCTGTTTCTCACGTTCACCATAAGGCGCCTGGCCTCCACCGACCTGCCCCTGTTCGCGCAGGTCGGTGAACAGGTTGCGCACCGCCAACCGTTCGCCCATGTTCTGCTCGTCGAACGGCTTGCCCCGTGGATCGAGTGCCGCCACGCCGTTTTTTACCAGCCGGTCGGCCAGCGGCACGTCGCTGCAGATCACCAGTTCCCCCGGCACCGCATGCTCCACCAGATAGTCATCGGCGGCATCCGGCCCGCTGGGCACCACGATCAGCCGGACGCAGGCGAAGGGTGGCCGGGGCTGCGGTTGCCCCGCCACCAGCACCACCTCGAACTGCCGCTTGAGGGCGAACTTCACCACCAGGTCCCGGGCGATCCGCGGACAGGCGTCGGCATCGATCCATACGCGCACGCTCAGGACGCCTGCAACCGACGTTTCTCCGCCAGCCGGCTGCGGCTGTAGAGCACGATGATCGCCAGCAAGGCCACGAGCTGGGCGCCCAGCGAGTAGGCGTCGGCATGAATGCCCAGCCAATCGAAGTCGAAGAACGCCACCGGCCGCGTACCGAAGATCCCGGCTTCCTGCAGCGCCTTGACACCATGACCGGCGAACACCACCGACAGGGCACACAGCAACCCGGCGTTGATGCCGAAGAACAACGTCAGCGGCAGCTTCGCCGAGCCGCGCAGGATCACCCAGGCCAGGCCGATCAGTAGCACCAGCGCCGTCGCGCCGCCCGCCAGCACGGCGTTGTGCCCGGCTGGTCCGGCCTGCAGCCAGAGGGTTTCATAGAACAGGATCACCTCGAACAGCTCGCGGTACACCGAGAAGAATGCCAGCACGGCGAAACCGAACCGGCCACCGCCGCCGACCAGGCTGCTCTTGATGTAGTCCTGCCAGGCTGCGGCATGACGGCGATCGTGCATCCAGACGCCGAGCCAGAGCACCATCACGCTGGCGAACAGCGCGGTGCAACCCTCCAGCAATTCACGCTGGGAACCGCTGACATCGATCACATAGGCCGCCAGCGCCCAGGTCCCGCCGCCCGCCAGCAGGGCCAGGCCCCAACCGATATTGACGCTGCGCACCGCCGACTGCTGACCGGTGTTGCGCAGGAAGGCGAGGATCGCCGCCAGTACCAGGATCGCTTCCAGGCCTTCGCGCAGCAGGATCAGCAGACCCGAGATAAAGCTCAACGACTGGCTCAGGCCATCGTTGCCCAGCAAACCGGCGGACTCCTTGAGCTTGTCCTTGGCGAATGCCAGGCGCTGCTCGACCTGCTCCATCGGCAGGCCATCCTGCAGGGATTGCCGATAGGCCATCAGCGACTTCTCGGTGTCCTTGCGCACGTTGGCATCGACGTTGTCCAGGGAGCTTTCGACCAGCTCGAAACCTTCCAGGTAAGCCGCTACGGACAGGTCGTAGGCTTGTTCACGATCGCCGGCGCGGTAGGCGGCCAGGCTCTTGTCCAAGGTCGTCGCGGTGTAGTCGAGCAACTGCGACGGGCCACGCTTGACCTGCGGCGGCTGGGCACGCTGGGCGCGGAACAGCGCCGCGGCCTCGTCGCCTTCGGCGGCCTGGATCTCGCTCGGGGTCTGGCGAGCCAGGTCGGCGATGTTGTAGGCCTTGTCGGTCTTGGCCACGGGAGCGGCGCTGAAGCTGGCGATGTAGGTGGCCAGGTCCCAGCGCTGGCGCTCGTCGAGCTGGTCGGCGAACGACGGCATGTCCGTACCTTCGACGCCCAGGGTCAGGGTGTTGTAGATACCGTAGAGGCTCAGGCGATCCAGTCGCGAGGCATCACGCAGGTTGGCCGGCGGCGGCGTCATGCCGCTGCCCGCCGGGCCGTCGCCGGCACCGGTTTCGCCATGGCAGACCGAACACTGCTGGGCGTACAGCGGCGCACCCCGGCTCGGGTCCGGAGTAATGGCCGGAGCCTGGCTGACCTCGTAGGCCACAGCCAGCTTGGCCCCCAGTTGCCGGGCCTGACGCGCCACGATCGGGCCGTCCTGGCGCTCGCTGATGGACTGGCGCAGGTCAACCACGCCCTGCTCCAGCTCCGCCCGCTCGGCACGGGCCGGCAACGCGACGATCAGTTTTTGCAGCGCGGTGAGAAATTCCAGCTGCTCGTGGTATTCGGTTTCGTCGATGACCTTGCCATCTGCCACCGTGGCCGGATAGTCCGCGCCGATGTAGTCGATCAGGTGCAGGGCCTGGGGGGCACCTTCCACCGTGTTCGCCAGCAGGTTTGAGCTGCATAGGGCGAACATCGGCAGCATCAGCCAGGCCAGGAAACGCGTGGGAACAATCATTGAAACAACCTAAGTGGAAATGCGAAGTAACATATTGTTCCCTCTCACCGCGCCTCACTCAAGGGTTGCGCGCGCAAAGGGACAAATAGCCGCTTCAAACACCCGCAAGGAAGACAGTAAAAACCATGGTCTGGCGCCTGCTCATCCCCCTGATGTTCTGCTGCCTGCTGGGCAGCTGCGCGATCTACCGCGACTACAACGCCGAAATGCAGTTGACCAACGAGCAGTTGAGCGCCGGCCAGGTCGACCAGGCCCTGTATCTGCTCGCACGCCACAACCCCGGCGAGGAGAAGGACCTGCTGTACTACATGGAGAAGGGCGAACTGCTGCGGGCCAAGGGCGACCTGGCCGCCAGCGAGGAGGCCTGGCGGGCGGCGGACCGCGCGGTGCTGGTGCGCGAAGACTCGACGGACATCGACTACGTCAAGTTTTTCGCCAGCCTCGCCACCCTGGCGATCAACGACAAGATCCGCCGCTACGACGGCTACGACTACGAAAAGGTCATGCTGAGCACGCAGATGGCCCTCAACCGCCTGGCGCTGAACGACTTCGACGGTGCCCGCGTCGATATCAGGAAAACCCACGATCGCGAAACGCAGATCGCCGAACTGCGCGACAAGGAGTATCTGCGCCTGGAGACCGAGGCGCGCAAACAGGGCATCGACCTGCGCTACAAGAACCTGCAGGGCTACCCGGTGCAGATCCTCGATGCTCCGCAGGTACTGGCCCTGAAAAATGGCTACCAGAGTGCGTTCAGCCATTACCTGTCCGGCTTCACCTACGAGGCACTGGGCGAACGTGACCTGGCGGCACCCGGTTACCGCCAGGCCATCGAACTGCGGCCGAACACGGCATTTCTCGAACAGGCCCTGGCGAACCTCGGCAAGCCACCGCAGACGGCGGACGGCAGCGACGTGCTGATCATCGTCCAGACCGGCCTGGCACCGGCCCGCAGTTCAGTACGCCTGCCCTTCCCCGTAGCGATGAATGACGGCCAGACCATCACCTCCGTGGTGTCCTTCCCCATCCTCGTGCCAGACAACGCCACGGCCCGGCCAGGCTCCGTCAGCATCGACGGACGCAAGCAGCCACTGACCCTGCTCAACAGCATCACCGACATGTCCCTACGCACTTTGCGGGATGATATGCCGGGCATCATTCAACGCACCCGGCTACGCGCGACCGCCAGCGCAGAGGTGCAGGCTATCGACAACAAGAAAAACCCGAAGCAGGCCAAGCAGGTTACCGACTCGCCCTTTGAGCAGGCCGACACCCGCACCTGGCGTACCCTGCCGGACAACACGCTGGTCGCCCGCCTGCGGCTCAAGCCGGGGCTGCATCAACTCCGCCTGGCCCGGGCCGCAACGGTCTCCTTCAACATCGACCAACCGTTCCAGGTGATCGGCCTGCGGCTTATCGGCGAGCGGGTGTTCACCAGCGGCTACGCCATTCAACCGGCCCAAGCAAAGCCCTGAAGTTTCCTGCGCGAAGGTAAGCCACCCAGGCGCAGACAACGGTAACAGCGCAACCACCTACAGACCGCCAGATCTGTCCCGCAGGGGCAGTTGTAGGCTCCTACGCGATGTTCGTCCCACGCCACGTCGACGCCGCAGCTCGCGGACCTTTAACGTGATCAGGTGCCGCGCACTTGCGGCACCCCGATGAGCCATCAAATTGGAGCAAAAAGCTATTACATAGCCAGCAGTCGCTGCCTATAATGCCGCGCCGGTGTTATGGGCAAACGCAATAAAAGCTCCTCTTTTAATGAGGAATTGTCGGGGACGCCTTCCCCTGTCAATGGGTTCATTCAGCCAGACCCGCCCTCCGGCTGCTCTCTCACCATCAGGGAAGATGTCGCTCATGACACCCAGCACCCGCCTTTTTATCGCCCTTGGGGCCGTGACCCTGCTGTCCGGCTGTTCGGTGTTCCGCAACTACGACAGCGAGTTGGCACAGACCAACCAGCAACTGGCCTCCGGCAATGTCGATGGCGCCCTGTCGCTGCTGGAAAAGAACAACACGGGCGAAGACCGCGACCTGCTGTACTTTTTCGAGAAAGGCGAACTGCTGCGGGCCAAGGGCGACATCCCCGGTAGCCAGAAGGCCTGGGGCAGTGCCGACCAGGTGGTGGGTCAGTGGGAGGATGCGGTCAAGCTCGACTACGCCAAGTACGCTGCCCAGTTCGGCAGTTTCCTGGTCAACGACAAGGTCCGTCGCTACGAAGGCTATGACTACGAAAAGGTCATGCTGACCACCCAGATGGCCCTGAACTTCCTTGCCACCAACGACTTCGAGAGCGCCCGCACCGCGATCAAGAAGACTCACGAGCGCGAAGCCGTGATCGCCGAACTGCGCGACAAGGAATACCTCAAGCGCGAGGAGGAAGCTGGCAAGGAAGGCATCAAGACCCAGTACAAGGACCTCAAGGGCTACCCGGTGGCCAGCCTCGACGCTCCCGAAGTGGTCAGCCTGAAGAACAGCTACCAGAGCGCTTTCAGTCACTACCTCGCCGGCTATGTCTATGAGGCCCTCGGCGAGAAGGACCTGGCCGCACCGGGCTATCGCCAGGCGGCCGAGCTGCGTCCCAACACCCCGCTGCTCGAACAGGCCCTGGTCAATCTCGACAAGCCGGCCGGCAAGGACGATGACAGCGACATCCTGATCGTCGTGCAGAGCGGCCTGGCACCGGCCCGCGACTCGATCCGCATCCCGCTGCCGCTGCTGATTTCCGATAACGTGGTCATCACCCCGCTGTCGTTCCCGATCATCAAGGCCGACACCTCGACCCCAGGCTTCAGCCAGATCGGCGTCGATGGCCAGCAGGTCAACCTGACGGCCCTCAACAGCATCACCGCCATGTCCAGCCGCGCCCTGCGCGACGATATGCCCGGCATCATCCTGCGCACCAGCGTACGGGCGATCAGCCGGGGCATCGCCCAGAAAAATCTGAACAAGGTCAATCCGATGGCGGGCCTGGCCGTGGGTATCACCTCCGCCGTGCTCGAAGGTGCCGACACGCGCACCTGGCGCACCCTGCCGGACACCACCCAGGTGGTCCGCCTGCGCCTGAAGAAAGGCGAGCACCAGGTCTCGCTGCCAAGCGCGGTCGGCGGCTCGCTGGTCAAGGTCACGATCGACCAGCGCTATCAGGTCATCAGCCTGCGTGCCATCGGTAACCAGGTATTCACCAGCGGCCTGGCGGCGCAACGAATTCCGAGCGCCAACCCGACCGCCGTCGCCACTATCAAACAACCTTGAGAACGGAGTCTTTTTCCATGCGTTTCAAACTGACCGCTGTAGTGGCCCTGGCCCTGCTGGCCGGCTGCGCCACCCCTCCGCCGCCACCGGCGCCGGGCAGCGCCGCGAGCAAGATCGTCGCCATGGGCGAAATGGAAGACATCCAGGTGGGCGCCATTCGCGTTGCCCGGGAAAACGGCTTCCTGACGGTCAAGGTGCAATTGAGCAACACCCGCACCAAGAACAAGATGATGTACTACCGCTTCGCCTGGCTGGGCAACGACGGCTTCCCGGTCGCCGATGAGGAAACCTGGAAGACCCTGAGCCTGTATGGCGCCCAGAGCACCTTCCTGCCCGCCATCGCCCCGACGCCGAAGGCTGTCGACTTCCGTCTCGAAGTCAAGACACCTTGATGCGAAGCCACCCCTTGCGCCCCCTTGAAGAGAACCTCTCCATGTTTGCACGCTTTTCGCTCCTCGCCGTTGTCGCCCTGCTGGCCAGCGGCTGCGCCCAGAACACTTCGCCGGTCCTCGGCGGCAAGAACATCAGCTACGGCGACACCAAGGCCGTCGAGCTGGTCACCAACGAGTTCGGCTCCACCGACCTGCAGATGATCGCCGAGTCCATGACCCGTTCCCTCGCCCAGTCCGGCGTGCTGCAAGGCCGTCCGGTGGTCCAGGTGTATGACGTGAAGAACAAGACCAGCGAATACATCGATACCCGCGAGATCACCACCTCGATCAAGACCCAGTTGATGAAGTCCGGCACTGCCCGCTTCGCCAGCGACAACACCGAGATGCAGAGCCAGGTCGACCAGCTCAAGCTGCAGAACCAGAGCGGCCTGTACAAGAAGAGCACCGTCAGCAAGACCGGCAACATGATCGCCGCCAAGTACCGCCTGGAAGGCTCGATCAGCTCGATCGTCAAGCGCAGCAGCGACTACAAGGACGTGTTCTACAAGTTCAGCCTGCAACTGATCGACGTCGAAAGCGGCCTGGCCGAATGGATGGACGAGAAAGAGATTCGCAAAACCACGGAGCGTTAATCAATGCGAGCATGGATTGGCATTATCGGCCTGGCCTGGGCCCTTGGCGTGCAGGCTGCGCCGAAGGTCGCGGTGGCCGACCTGGCGTACCAGGCGCAGGTGGAACAGTACATCCGCAGCGTCTCGGCGCGCGGCAACTACCAGCAGAGCTACTACGGCGCGTCCGGCTCGGCGAGCTACGACGAGTATGAAAGCCGCAGCAGCTATATCGAGCAGGGCGAACTGCGCAAGTTCACCGGCGATATCAAGGGCGAGATCCTGCGCAGCGGCATGTTCCAGCTGGTCCAGGGCACGCCCTACACGTCCAACTCCAAGGGTGACGTCTACGACGTCATCAAGCGGATCAAGGGCGGCAGCTTCAAGGGCGCCGACTACGTGCTGTTCGGTACCGTGTCGGATATCGACTTCACCCAGGACATCAATGAGCTGGCCAACACCAACAGCTACTCGGCGGTGCTGGGCCTGACGCTGGTGGGTGACTTCAGCCTGATCAACACCCGCACCTACGAGATCACCTCGGCGTTCACCGCCATGGGTGAAGGCCAGGACACCAAGCTGGTCAACAGCCGGGATATCCGCGTATCGCTGAACCGTCCACGGGTGGTACGCGATGTCTCCAAGTCCCTGGGCGAAGATGTCGCGCGGCAGTTGAGCATGCAACTGGGCGGACCGGACATGTATCCGGATACGCGTCCACCCCTGCAACGCAACAACCTGCCACCGGATCAGCCGGCGCGGATTCTGCAGTAATCCTGGGCAGTACAAAAAAGGCGACCATCAAGGTCGCCTTTTTCTTTGCTTGATCCCGCCTCAAGTCGTGGCCTTGTGCAGGGTAGCGAGGAAACCCGCCGCCCCGACGAACAACCCGGCAAAGGTGCGGTTCATCCGGCGCTGCTGCCGAGGCGTGCGCAGCAGACGCAGGACCTTGGCCGCCAGCCCCGTGTAACCGGCCATGACGATCATGTCGACACCGATCATGGTGACACCGAGAATCAGGTACTGATGCACCAGCGGCGCATGGGGATCGATAAACTGTGGCAGCACCGCGAGCATGAACACCAACGCCTTGGGGTTGCTGACGTTGACCAGGAAACCACGGAACATCAGGGTCAGCGGCTTGCCGACCGGACGGATCGTCGCCTCCTCGGTCATGTCGCTGGGCAGCGCACGCCATTGCTTGACCGCCAGATAAACCAGGTAGACCACGCCAAACCACTTGATGGCATAGAAGGCTGTGGAGGACGCTGCCAGGATCGCCCCGACACCGGCGGCGATCACCGCGATCTGTGCCGCCAGGCCCAGTTGCAGGCCGAGGGCGTTCCAGTAGCCGCGCAGGAAGCCGTATTGCAGGCCGCTGGACATCGAGGCGATCGCGCCCGCTCCCGGAGACAGGCTGATCACCCAGCATGCAGCAAAAAAGGCCAGCCATGTCTCAAGCAGCATCACGCACCTCGGATATAGAGTTGTAACAAACCTCTAAGCTAATCCGAAGCCGTGGACTTGACCACCGTTTTCTTGCCCTGCCGGTAGCGGCAGCGTCGGCGCGTCCGTCAGGACAACGCCTCCAGCTCAGCCTGCATGCTTTCCAACAACTCCAGGGCCGCCATCCAGGCTTCTTCCAGTTCGGATTCGCGTCCTTTCAGTTTGGCCTGCTCAGCCAGCAAGTCCCGCAGCTCATCCTTGCGGGCGGCCTCGTAGAGTGTGCTGTCGCCCAGGCTCGTCTCGATCTTCGCTAGGCGCTCATGCAGCTTGCCCAGCTCGGCTTCGAGCTTGTCGGCCTCACGCTTGTGCGGTGCCAACTGCTGACGCAACGCAGCCGCAGCCTGGCGCTGGGCCTTCTTGTCGGTCTTGTCGGGATTGACCGGCGTGTTGCTGACCGGCGCATTGCGCTGGCGATATTCCACCAGCCAACGGGCGTAGTCATCCAGGTCACCGTCGAACTCCTCGACCTTGCCGTCGGCGACCAGGAAGAAGTTGTCGGTGGTGCTCTTGAGCAGATGACGGTCGTGGGAAACCACCAGTACCGCGCCGCTGAATTCCTGCAGGGCCATGGTCAGTGCCAGGCGCATTTCCAGATCCAGGTGGTTGGTCGGTTCGTCGAGCAGCAGCAGGTTCGGCCGCTCCCAGGCGATCAGCGCCAGGGCCAGCCGGGCTTTCTCGCCACCGGAGAAGTTCAGCACCGGCTCGTCGATACGCGCGCCACGGAAATCAAAACCGCCAAGGAAGTCGCGCAGGGTCTGCTCACGCTCGGTCGGAGCCAGGCGTTGCAAGTGCAGCAACGGGCTGGCCTTGGCATCCAGCGAATCGAGCTGGTGCTGGGCGAAGTAGCCGACCACGGTGTTCTCGCCGCGGGTCAGACGGCCCGACAGCGGCGACAGGTCGCCGGCGAGGTTCTTGATCAGGGTCGACTTGCCCGCGCCGTTGGGGCCGAGCAGACCGATCCGCGCACCTGGGGTCAGTTGCAGCTTGACCTTCTCCAAAATGGTTTTCTCGCCGTAGCCCAGGCGCGCATCGGAAAGATCCAGCAACGGGCTGGAGATCTTGTGCGACTCGCGGAAGGTGAAGTCGAACGGTGAATCGACATGGGCTGCCGACAGCTCCTCCATCCGCTCCAGGGCCTTGATCCGGCTCTGCGCCTGACGGGCCTTGGTGGCCTGGGCCTTGAAGCGGGCGATGTAGCTTTCCATGTGCGCACGCTGCGCCTGTTGCTTCTCGTAGGCCTGTTGCTGCTGGGCCAGACGCTCGGCACGGGCACGCTCGAATGCGGTGTAGCCGCCACGGTAGAGCACCAGTTTGCGCTGGTCGACATGAGCCACGTGATCGACCACTTCATCGAGGAAGTCGCGGTCGTGGGAGATCAGCAGCAAGGTGCCGGGGTAGCTCTTGAGCCAGTCTTCCAACCAGATGATCGCGTCGAGATCGAGGTGGTTGGTCGGTTCGTCGAGCAGCAGCAGATCCGACGGGCACATCAAGGCCTGCGCCAGGTTCAGACGCATCCGCCATCCGCCAGAGAAATCTCCGACCTGACGATCCATCTGTTCATTGGTGAACCCGAGACCAGCCAACAGCTTGCGGGCTCGGGCATCGGCGGTGTAGCCATCGGCGCTGTCGAGTTCCGAATGCAGGCGGGCCAGGGCGGCGCCGTCATGGGCCGCTTCAGCGGCTGCGAGGTCGCGCTGCACCTGGCGCAGGCGCACGTCGCCGTCAAGCACATAGTCGACCGCCAGGCGTTCGAGGGTATCGACCTCCTGGCGCATGTGGGCGATACGCCAATCGGCCGGCAGGAAGCAGTCACCCGAGTCCGGGTGCAGCTCACCCCGCAACAGGGCGAACAGGCTCGATTTGCCGGCGCCGTTGGCACCGATCAGGCCGGCTTTCTGGCCGGCGTGCAGGGTCAGCTCGGCGTCTTCTAGCAGACGTTGCGGGCCACGCTGTAAAGTCAGGTTCTGAAGTCGAATCATAATGGCGGCGGAGTCTACCAGCTTCCCTCGCAACTGGCGCGGATCTCACCATGCATGCTGACCTGTGGACGTTTTCCCTGGATATTTACGCCAAGCCTGACGTGGAGCAGGCCTGCCTGACACTGCAAGAACAGGGGGCGAATGTCTGCCTGCTGCTCTGCGCGGCGTGGCTCGGAGCCCGTGGCGTCGAGTGCACGCCTGAGCGGCTGGCGAGCCTGCGTCAGGTCGCGCAACCCTGGCACGAACAGGTGGTGCAGCCACTACGGCAACTGCGCGGTCAATGGCGGGCCATGGCCTTGCAGGACAGCGAATTGAAAGTGTTGCGGGACAAGGTCAAGGCGCTCGAATTGGAGGCTGAGCAGCAATCGCTGCGGCGTCTTGAGGCGTTGAGTCGGGATTGGCCACGTGATGCTGCCGACGACCTGGCAATGTGGCTGGAAGGTACGGCCAGCGAGGCCGCCCGCCTGTGCCACGACGCGCTGCATAAGCTGCGCGTCGTGGTGAGCCAGGCTTAGGAAGCGCTGGTAGGGGTGCTGCTGGCGGCCGGGGTGGTCGCTGGGGCAGCAGGGGCTGCGGCTGGAGCAGTGGAAGCAGCTGGAGCCGAAACAGGTGCGGCTGGAGCGGCTGCCGAAGTTGCCGGCTTGGCGGCAGCAGCAGGTTTGGCTGCAGCAGGTTTCGCGGCTGGCTTGGCCGCTGGTTTCGCGGCAGCAGGTTTGGCTACGGACGGTTTGGCTGCAGGCTTGGCAGCAGCAGGTTTAGCAGCGGCTGGTTTCGCAGCTGGCTTGGCGGCAGCAGTCTTGGCAGCGGCTGGTTTCGCAGCTGGTTTGGCGGCAGCAGGTTTAGCAGCGGCTGGTTTCGCAGCTGGCTTGGCGGCAGCGGGTTTAGCAGCGGCCGGTTTGGCTGCTGGCTTGGCGGCAGCAGTTTTAGCAGCAGCTGGTTTGGCAGCAGCAGTTTTAGCAGCGGCTGGTTTCGCAGCTGGCTTGGCCGCAGCGGGTTTAGCAGAGGCCGGTTTGGCTGCTGGCTTGGCGGCAGCAGTCTTGGCAGCGGCTGGTTTGGCAGCCGGCTTGGCGGCAGCAGTCTTGGCAGCGGCTGGTTTGGCAGCCGGCTTGGCGGCAGCGGTCTTGGCAGCGGCTGGTTTCACAGCTGGCTTGGCGGCAGCAGTTTTAGCAGCGGCTGGTTTCGCAGCTGGCTTGGCGGCAGCGGTCTTGGCAGCGGCTGGTTTCGCAGCAGGTTTTGCGGCTGGCTTGGCGACCGCTTTGGCGGGTGCAGCTGGCTTGGCCTCACGGGTCGACAGTGCCTTGGTCACCGCTTCCTTCACACGGCCAATGCCTTGCGCCAACTTCAGGCTTTCCTGTGCATCGCGCTTGAGTTGCAGGATATAGGCACGAGTTTCCGACTGGCTGGTTTTCAGCTTGTCGAGCAGCTCTTCCAGCTCACCGACAGCAGCCTTGGCCTTGGCTTGCGCCTTGGCTTTGCCGGCAGTGGCGGCGTCCTGCAATTTGGTGCGGGACTTGTGCAGTTTTTCCTGGGCCTTGCCGCGTTGTTTTTCCAGTTTGGCGAGCAGTTTTTCAGCATCAGCCAGGGCTTGGGAACAAGCGTTTTCCAAATGTTCGAGCAGGCTGCCCGACAAGTTTTGAAGTAAGTGCAACGGAGTATTTACAGGCTTCTTGGTGGCCGACATGGTTTACCTCCTGGCTGACGTGAGTGCGGCTCATACTAGACCTTCTGTGACTACCGCCGCTAGGGCATGTTGACAGTATTGAGGGGCCGACGTTGCATGCGACAAAAAATGTTGTAGAGGTTCACTCGCAGAGACGAACAAGCAGCGTGCGGCACTGGCATAATCCGTCCGGTCTCAGGTCGGAGAGTTCCCATGTCGCGTTACCTAATGTTGTCGCTGTGTCTTGTCCTGCCACTGGCCCACGGCGCACCGGAAGAAAAAGCCGACGACGCCCATGACCTTGCCTACAGCCTCGGCGCCAGCCTTGGCGAACGCTTGCGCCAGGAGGTGCCGGACCTGCAGCTCAAGGCACTGGTCGACGGTTTGCAGCAGGCCTACCAGGGCAAGCCCCTGGCCCTCAAGAGTGAGCGGATCGAACAGATCCTCGCCGCTCACGAAGCGCAGAACGCCGAGCCCCCAGCGCAACCACAAAGCGAGATCGCCCTCGAGGCCGAGAGGAAATTCCTCGCTGAAGAAAAAGCCAAGCCGGGTGTGCGCGAGTTGGCCGACGGCATCCTGGTGACCGAATTGAAAACGGGCACCGGCGAAAAGGTCGCGGCCAATGGCCGAGTACAGGTGCGTTATGTGGGGCATCTGCCCAATGGGACGATCTTCGACCAGAACAATCAGCCGCAGTGGTTTCGCCTGGACAGCGTGATCAATGGCTGGCGCAGCGCCCTGCCCCAGATGCAGGTCGGAGCCCAATGGCGCCTGGTGCTGCCATCCGCCCAAGCCTATGGCGCGGACGGTGCCGGTGACTTGATCGCCCCCTACACCCCGCTGGTATTCGATATCGAACTGCTCGGCGTCGCCAACTGAACCCCAGCCGAAACGAAAAACGGTGCGCCATGCGCACCGTTTTCATGAGGAGCCCGCTAGCGCTCAAGCCTGGGCGACAACCTCTTCCTTGTGCGCATTGTGCAGCACTTCGATGAGGCAATCTTCAAGCTCGAAGCGCTCATGCAACAGGCCGCCAAGCTCCTTGAATTTTTCCGCCACGCACTTGCCGGCGTCACACAGATCGTTGAACGCCAGCAGCTTTTCGGTGATCACGTCGATACGCGGGTAGATCGTATCGGCCAGCTTCAATCCGCGCTGGTCGCCAAAGGCCTTGGCTTCGCTGGTGAGCTGCTCATAGATTTCGAAGTGCCCCGCCGACACATAGTCCACCAGGACTCCGCAGAATTCCTGCAGTGGCTGGCGACTGTCCGCCAGGGCGCCGGGCTCGGCTCCGAGAGCATCGTAGGCCCGCACGAGTTCGTGACGATCCTGCAACCAGCGATCGATCAGCAGGTGCACTCCACCCCAACGTTCCTGAGCATTCTGACAACTTTCGAGCATGGTGATTTCTTCCCTTCAGGGTCATGCCGCCCGATACCTCGCTTCCGCCGAGGCTCCTGACTTGGCCAAACAGGGCAACCTGGTTTGCGATAATGCGTGCGGGCCAGATTATGCCCGCACGACAGCTGCTTCAAGGTACGCAGGTGATAAAGTTCATACAAGCGTTTAATCCCCAGGGGCGACTGCCGGTCGCTTCAGGCGCGTCGCCTGGCCCCGACAACCGGGCCGACTATCTGACAGATCGCCACCAGGCTCATGCCGACAAAGGCCAGCAGGCTCCATTCGGGAATGCTCAGGTCAAACAGCGTCCAGTGGATTTGCGCGCATTCGGCCGTGGCCCGAAACATCAGTTGCAGTGCCTTGAATGGAGAAACCTGCTGCATCAGGCACTGCAGGCCAGGTTGGCAGATCATGAGTTCCTCCGGGGGTACCTGCTGCAACAGGACCTGGCGGGTCGCTGTGGCCGCCCCCGCCAGGGCGAACAACAATCCCAGCCCGCCATACACCCGGCGACCGATACGCGCCGGTCCGTGCAGCGCACCGAGCAGGCTCACCAGGCAGAAGCCGGCGAGAAACAACCGCTGGGCCACGCACAAGGAACAGGGCTCCAATCCGACCTGATACTCCAGGTACAACGACGCCCCCATGACCGGGACCGCTGCCAGTAAAGCCAGGGAGAACAGAGAGCGTGAGCGGGCCAAGAACATGGCTTTTCCGTAACAGGAGAGACAGGCAGTTACGGTAGAGGAAAGGCTGCGGCCCTTTCAAGGCGAGCCAGAGCAGATAATTCCTCAAGCCTGTAAGGAATTACCAATAGGAATCCGACGAAATCATTACGTGATAAGTAGGATTTCGGTATCAAGGCATTACAGGGAAATGGATCTGGAGCCCGGGACGGGTGCCTGCCACAGGCTCCCGCCCTTTTCTGGCCGCTAGGCGCTGGCCGGAGCCGGCAACGGTCGCGCGAGCAGACGTTCGTCGAGCAGCCCGAGCCCTTCCTGGAACAGCTGGTTGCTG
Organism: Pseudomonas sp. UTLPPB19802; assembly: GCF_059730225.1. Classification (NCBI taxonomy): domain Bacteria; kingdom Pseudomonadati; phylum Pseudomonadota; class Gammaproteobacteria; order Pseudomonadales; family Pseudomonadaceae; genus Pseudomonas; species Pseudomonas sp. UTLPPB19802. The sequence continues at coordinate 1,061,819 of NZ_AP048545.1, read as the reverse complement.
CGGTCGGTATCACCCAACTGGGCCAGCAGCCGGGCGAGTTCGGCACAGGCTTCCGGATTGCGTTGCACCCGCAGGCTGCTTTCCAGGTAATCCCGGGCCTTGCCCCACAGGCTGCTCTGCAGGCACAGGCGGCCCAGCGTCAACAGCAGGCTGGCATCGGCCGGATGATCCTTGAGCCAGCCCTCGGCAGCCTGTAACTGACGCACCGGATCACGTCCGCGCACCAGCCCGTACAACCGCGCCAGATGGCTGTCGTACTGGCGCTTGAGCGCCGTACGCAACGCCTCCTCGGCCTCGCCATCCGCCCCCAGCTGGCGCAGTTGCTCGGCATAGGCCAGGACCAGTTGTGGTTCCTGCCGCTGGGCCGAGGACAACTGTTGCCAGGCGCGTTCGAGGGATTGCAGCCCAGCCTCGCCATCCTGTTCGCGACGTACCGCCAAACCAAGGTTTTCACCCCAGGCCCGCCGCTCCAGCTCCGCCAGTTCGGCTGGCGGCAGCGCCTTGTCCTTGCGCAGTTCCGGCAGCAGCCGAACCACCGCCGACCAATCGCCCCGCTGCTGGTGCAGGCGCTGCAATTGACGCAGCACCTGGACGCTGTGGGGATGCAGGTCATGCATGGCCTGCAGGGTACTCAAGGCACCTTCGGTATCGCCACGGTCCACTTGCAACTGCGCGTGACTCAGGGCGATCGCCAGCTCGGCCTGCGGCTGACGGGTCAGGGCACGCTCAAGCAAGCTGTCGCACTCGTCATACTTGCCCTGCTCGTTGGCCGCGCGGGCCGCGCCCAGGTAGTAGAGCAAGGGCTGGCGTTCTGCCTCGGCGGCCCGGTGCAGATGCTTCTGCGCGCTGGCCCAGCGGCCTTCGGCGAGGTCCATCTGGCCTTGTTCGATCGCCAACTGAACCCGCCGGCTGCGGTTGCGCCGGGACCAGGGATTGGCCGCAGAACTGGACGCCGTGACCAGGCCCACCAGGAACTTCAGCAGCCGGTAGACCAGCCACAGCAACAACAGCACCGCGAGGAATGCCCACAGGCTGGATTCGTAACGGAAGCTGTCGTAGGCAATCAATACGTAGCCGGCGTGCCGGTAGATCGCGTAACCCACCAGACCTGCCACGGCGGCGACCAGCAGTGCAATCGCGATGAAGCGCTTCATCGGCTGGTCTCCTGCGCCGGACTCGCCTCGTCGCGCACCGGCGTCTCGGTTTCCACATGCCGACGCTCAAGGTAGGCCTGGACTGCACCGAGGGTCGCGGCGAGGTCGGGAGTCAGCACGGTCACCGGCTTCTTGCTCAACTCGCTGAGTTGCTCGACCATGACCTTGCTCTGCGGGTTGTCCGCATTAAAGCTGCCGGTCAACACGTCACGAGCCTCGGTCAGGGCCTGGGTATACACCTCGGACTGTCCGTTCAGCGCGGCCCATTGTGCCTGTTCCAGCGCCAGGCTCAGGGCCAGGCGGACCTGGGTCAGGCTCTGCCCGGCCAGCAATGGACGAATGTTCTTGTTGGCGTTGAAGTCGATGCGGATGTAGCGCGAGATCTCATCCCACCACTGGGCCCAGCGGCTGGCCCCGTCGCCGTCGGAAGTCAGGCCCAGCAACGAATCGCCGCGATCCTTGTATTCCGGTGCCAGCTCATTGAGCTGGGTGACCTGGTCACGCAGCGCACCCAATTGCAGGAACAACCCGGTGCGGTCCGGCTGCTGGGTACTGCGCAACGCCGCCAGGCTCTTGGCCAGTTGTTCGCGGGCGGCAAACGAACCTGGATCGTTCTGCTCACGCAGGATTTCGTCCGCGCCCTGCACCAGCGCCAGTGCACTGGTCACGTCCTGCAAGGCGGACAGGCGCAGCGTCGCCAGGCGCAGCAGGTGCTCGGCCTCGGCCAGGCGCCAGTCCTTGCGGCTGGCTCCCAGCACGCTTTCCAGACGCTGGCTCAGCCGCTGCTGGTCCCCCTGCAACTGCGCCACCAGGCGACGCCGATCCTCCAGTTCGGAGGCCCCGGGCAGCTGGTCCAGGCGCGTCATCAATTGCTGCTCGCTGAGTTTGAGCGACTGCGCCTGGTTGCCCAGGTCCTGCAGTTGTCCGCTCTGTTGCTGGTGATTGGCCTGCAGGTTGCGCACCTGCCAGACGCCCCAGCCACCGGCTGCCACACCGGCGGCACCCAGCAGCAAGGCGAGGATCGCCAGGCCGTTGCCACGGCGCTCGACAGGCGCCGCCGGCGGTTTGGCCGGCGTCTCGGGCGCCGGTTGAGCTTGTTCTTTTGGCAAGGCTGTTTCGCTCACGTGTCCATCCTTTGCATTCAGAAAGCGGGTACAGGGTGCTCCTGTAGCGCCGCCAGCAAGGCCGTGGCACTGGCACCACGACAATCCACAACATATTCCGCCCCGGCAGTGCGAGCCATCTGCGCCACCCGGGGACTGGGAACAAACAACGGCAGGCGGGCCAATTCAGGCCAATTCGCCCCCGCCACCTGCCGCAGGTGTTCAAAACCCTGCCCACTGCTGACCACCAGCCCGTTCAGGCGTTCCGCATGGATCTGCCGGGCCAGGGTGCCGTCGGCGTACTCGGGCAGGAGACGGCGGTACAATTCCAGATAGTCGACACTAGCACCTTGGGCGCGTAAACGCTCGGCCAGCAACTCTCGCCCACCCTCGCCACGCAGGATCAGCACGCGCGGCTCGGGCTGGGCCAACGCCTCCTGCAAGGCCGGCAGCTCCAGCAAGGCTTCACTATCGTCACCCTCGGCCGGGTAGTACACGCGCAGGCCATAGTCGTCCAGCAGGCCCGCCGTTGCGGCGCCCACGGTAAACCAGCGCAGCATCGGCGGCTGCGGCCAGTAGCGATCGACCAGGTCCAGGCCCAGGCGCGCAGCCGGCTTGCTGACGACGATGGCCGCCGAATAGTAAGGCAGTTCGAGAATCTTGCTCAGCTCGGCCCCTTCAATGGCCAGCGGCTGGATCTCCAGCAATGGCAGGGCGCTGCTGAAGACCCCGGCTTCGGCCAATGTCGCCGACAGCGCAGCCGACTCCTCCGCCGGCCGCGTCAGCAGCAGACGCCAGCCGCTCATTCGCCGTCGGCCTCGCCATAGACCGCCTTGAGAATGGCGTCGGCGCCCTGCCCCAGCAGGTCTTCAGCAACCCGAACCCCCAGGGCCTCGGCGTCCGCCCGTGGCGCGCGGGCCTCTGCGCTCAGCAACAGGCCGCCAGCGGGTTGGCCGACCAGGCCACGCAGCCAGACCTGCTCGCCTTCCAGCACTGCGTAGCAGGCGATCGGCACCTGGCAGCCGCCATTGAGGTGCTTGTTCAAGGCGCGCTCGGCCGTGACCCGCACGGACGTGTCCGCATGATGCAAGGGTGCGAGCAGCGCATGGATCTCGCTGTCGGCGCTACGGCACTCGATGCCTACGGCGCCCTGACCGCCCGCTGGCAGGCTGTCCTCGATGCTGATGGCCGAGGTGATGCGGTCTTCGAAACCGAGGCGAATCAGCCCCGCCGCGGCCAGGATGATCGCGTCGTACTCGCCGGCGTCGAGCTTGGCCAGGCGAGTATTGACGTTGCCGCGCAGGAAGCGGATCTGCAGATCGGGCCGGCGGGTCAGCAGTTGTGCCTGGCGACGCAGGCTCGACGTGCCGACCACGGCTCCGGCCGGCAGGGCATCCAGGCTGGCATGGGTATTGGAAACGAAGGCATCGCGGGGGTCTTCGCGCTCGCAGATGCAGAACAGGCCGAGCCCCTCGGGAAAGTCCATCGGCACGTCCTTCATCGAGTGCACGGCGATATCCGCCTCGTTCTCGAGCAGGGCGGTTTCCAGCTCCTTGACGAACAGGCCCTTGCCGCCGATTTTCGAGAGGGGCGAGTCGAGCAGCTTGTCGCCACGGCTGACCATCGGCACCAGGGTCACCTGCAACCCCGGATGAGCCTGTTCCAGGCGGGCCTTGACGTATTCGGCCTGCCACAGGGCGAGCGCGCTCTTACGGGTAGCGATGCGGATTTCGCGAGAAGACATGGATCGGTCCGTACTGAATAGATACGGCAGATAATAACAGTTCGGCCCAGCCAGCTTTGACTTGTATCAGGAAGTCCGCAGCCTCCCTGGCCTGGAACAGTGGACGGGCGAACCACGGGGCCTGTTGCAAGCCCCGGGTCAAAGCTGCTGCATCATCTTGCGCACACCGGCGACATGCCGCCGGCTGACGATCAACGCATCGCCATTGAGCCCCTTGAGGAACAGCTGGAAGTGCCCCAGCGGCGTACGTTGCAGGCGCTCGATCCGGTCACGGGCCACCAGCGCGTTGCGGTGGATACGCACGAAGCGCTCGCCGAACTCGTCTTCCAGGGCCTTGAGCGGCTCATCGAGCAGCACCTCGCCCCCCTCGTGGCGCAGGGTCACGTACTTGTGGTCGGCGATGAAGTAGATGACCTGGCCGATCGGAATCAACTCGATCCCCTTGCGGGTCCGGGCGCTGATATGGGTCCGCGGCCCGGTACCGCTCTCCGCCGCCGGCCGGGTCAGTGCGGCCAGTTGCACACGATTGGGTCGCTCGGCCTTCTTCAAGGCCTCGAGCAGGTGTTCGGGACGCACCGGCTTGACCAGGTAGCCCACGGCGCTGACCTGGAACGCGTCCAGGGCGAACTCGTCATGGGCTGTGCAGAACACCACCGCGGGCGGGGTTTCGCGTTCGCACAGGCGCGCAGCCACCTGCAGGCCATCCAGGCCCGGCATGCGGATATCGAGCAAGACGATATCCGGCTTGAGGCTGTCGATCAGGGCCAATGCCTCTTCGCCATTGGTGGCGCTGGGCTCCAGTACACTGTAACCCTCGAGTTCGCCAACCAGACGGGTCAGGCGTTCGCGGGCCAGGGGTTCGTCATCAACGATCAGGACATTCATATTGCGCTGGATTCCTGAGTGAGTCTCGCACAAGGATAGCGTAGACAGGTGAAGTGACGGCCGTCACGGCGGTCCACGCTAAGACTAGCGCGAGGCCCAAAAAGTGCCGCAAGTCGAGCACCAATGTTCACCAGTGCCAGGTGAGTACCGCTGGACACCTGCTGCACGGCAGCGTCGTCATAGGGATTGCTGATACACAATACGAACTCTCCCTCTTCATAGTCGGCTTCGACCCTGACCACCCCACCTTCGACACGCGGGGCGATGCCGTGGATCAGGGCGTTTTCCAGTAAAGGTTGCAAGGTCAGTTGCGGGATCGGCAAATCCTCCGGAATTGTGCCGACCCTCCAGTCCAACTGTAGACGGTTGCCAAGACGATAGCGTTCGATCGACAAATATCGTTGCGCCAATTCCAGTTCTTCGCGCCAGGTCACCAGGTTTCCCGGCTTCGCCAGGCTGGCCCGGAACAGGTCGGACAGGTCCAGTACCGCCTGCTCGGCCTGGCGCGGATCACTGGCCACCAGGCTGGCGATGCTGTTCAGGCTGTTGAACAGGAAGTGTGGCCGAATCCGCGCCTGCAACGCCTCCAGCCGCGCCTGCAACTCTGCCTGCTGCTGGCGACGCCACTGACTCTGCAGGTAAAAATAGCGCAGCATCAGCGCCGACATGATGAGACTGATCAGCGCATGGCGCAGATAGCGACCGGCACTGCCGCTGTCGGCCTGGGTGGTCACGAGTGAGAAGTACTCGGTCAGGGCGGTGCAAATCAGCGTCAGGCCGACCACCAGGGCACAACACAACACCCCGGCCACCCCCGGCCGCAAGCGCGCCAGCCAGGCCCGGGCGGCGCACAGTACCGCTGCCGACAACAGCACGATCCACTGCACATACAGCGACGTCAGCGCCAGGCGTATCCAGTCGAAACCGGCGGGCATCGGTTCACTGAGTACCAGCACCAACACCAGCAGCTCGGCCAATACCACCAGCACCAGCAGTGCTTCTGGCAGGCAGAGCTCCGGCAGGAAGAATTCCGGTGTCACGGGCGCATCACGCCCGGTGTTCGTTCGTGAGTTCGACATGCCACCAGTGTCGACGTCTGTGCTGTCGGCGACAAGCCATGCGACCGATTCGGTCGAAATAAAAACCGCACGACCGGCGTCAGCCCCAGCCGGAGCAACCCTGCTATGATCGGCAACAATTTTTCCGGCAATCCATCTTCAGCAGATCACGAGCGAATTCATGAGCACCGACAAGACCAATCAGTCCTGGGGCGGCCGTTTCAGCGAGCCGGTCGACGCCTTCGTCGCCCGCTTCACCGCCTCCGTCACGTTCGACCAGCGCCTCTACCGCCACGACATCATGGGCTCGATCGCCCATGCGACGATGCTGGCCAAGGTCGGTGTGCTGACCGATGCCGAGCGCGACAGCATCATCGACGGACTGACCACCATCCAGGGCGAAATCGAGGCCGGCAATTTCGACTGGCGCATCGACCTGGAAGACGTGCACATGAACATCGAGGCGCGCCTGACCGACCGCATCGGCATCACCGGCAAGAAGCTGCACACCGGGCGTAGCCGCAACGACCAGGTCGCCACCGACATCCGCCTGTGGCTGCGGGACGAGATCGACCTGATTCTGGCGCAAATCACCCGCCTGCAACAGGGCCTGCTGGAACAGGCCGAACGCGAGGCCGGCAGCATCATGCCCGGCTTCACCCACCTGCAGACCGCCCAGCCGGTGACCTTCGGCCACCATCTGCTGGCCTGGTTCGAAATGCTCAGCCGTGACTACGAGCGCCTGGTCGACTGCCGCAAGCGCACCAACCGCATGCCCCTGGGCAGCGCCGCACTGGCAGGCACCACCTACCCGATCGACCGCGAGTACACCGCGCAGTTGCTGGGCTTCGAGGCCGTTGGCGGCAACTCCCTGGACAACGTCTCGGATCGTGACTTCGCCATCGAGTTCTGCTCGGCGGCCAGCATCGCGATGATGCACCTGTCGCGTTTCTCCGAAGAGCTGGTGCTGTGGACCAGCGCCCAGTTCCAGTTCATCGACCTGCCGGACCGCTTCTGCACCGGCAGCTCGATCATGCCCCAGAAGAAAAACCCCGACGTGCCGGAGCTGGTTCGCGGCAAGACCGGCCGGGTGTTCGGTTCGCTGACCGGCCTGCTGACCCTGATGAAAGGCCAGCCACTGGCCTACAACAAGGACAACCAGGAAGACAAGGAACCGCTGTTCGACGCTGCCGACACCCTGCGTGATTCGCTGCGCGCGTTCGCCGACATGATCCCGGCGATCAAGCCCAGGCACGCGGTGATGCGCGAAGCGGCCCTGCGCGGCTTCTCCACCGCCACCGACCTGGCGGACTACCTGGTACGCCGTGGCCTGCCGTTCCGTGACTGCCACGAGATCGTCGGCCATGCGGTGAAGTACGGCGTGGAAACCGGCAAGGACCTGGCGGAAATGAGCCTGGAAGAACTGCGCCAGTTCAGCGACCAAATCGAGCAGGACGTGTTCGCCGTGCTGACCCTGGAAGGCTCGGTCAACGCCCGTGACCACATCGGCGGCACCGCCCCGGCCCAGGTCAAGGCAGCGGTCGCCCGCGGCCAGGCCCTGCTCGCCAGCCGCTGACCCGCATCAGGGCCTGTGGCGACACAGGCCTTTTAATGCCGAGCCAATTCGTGGCGAGCGGGCTTGCCCGCGCTGGGCTGCGCGGCAGCCCCAATTCCTGCAATCGTGGATTTTCAGGAAAAATGCGTTCGCCGGGGCTGGGGCCGCTTTGCGCCCCAGCGCGGGCAAGCCCGCTCACCACAAGTAGCCGGGCAAGGCTCTTCAGCCGGTAAACTGCACGGCTATTTCTTCGCCGCAATCATCGCCAGGAACGCCGGCATCGCCGCCTCCTTGTCCGCCGCGATCCGCCTGGCGTGCTCGCTCTGCTGCAACCGCTCCAGCAACACCTTCGCCTCCGGCATGTCCGCCAGCAGGTCGATGCCGAACAGCTTGCCACCCACCGCACAGGCCAGGTCGACGCTGTAGAGGAAATACAGGTCCGCCACACTGAACTCGCTGCCCGCCACATAAGGCGCGAACTTGCCATGGCGCTTGAGCGCGGCAAAGCCGAGCAGCAATTCACCACGGGTCTTTTCCTTGATCGCCTCCGGTACCGGCGTGCCGAAGAACGCCTCGGCAAAACAGGCCCGCGCCGGCAGTTCGATGTACAACTCGATTTCCTTGGCCAGCGCCAGCACCTGCGCCCGCTGGAACGGCTCACGCGGCAGCAGCGGCTTGCCGCCCTGGGTGTCTTCCAGGTACTCGAGAATCACCGTGGTTTCGTTGATGTAGCCCTGCTCCACCCCCAGCACCGGTACTTTCCCGCGCGGGCTGATCAACAGGGCTTCCGGGCTTTGTCCGGGGTAGAAGGCGACTTCCTCGAAGGGCAGTCCTTTTTCCAGCAGGGCCAGCTTGACCATGTTGTAGTAGTTGCTGACCGAAAATCCATAAAGCTTGAGCATCACAGAGCCTCCAGGCCGTGCGGGGGGTTGGCGCAGGCATTTATAGTGCACTGGATAAAAATTAACCAGCAGCATGATCCCGCCCAATGCGGGTAGACTGGCGATCTTTCCCCCAAGGAGCCTGCCATGAGCGAGCCAAGCGATATCGACAACGACGACGAAGCGTTCGCCGAGACCACCCTGGTCCAGGCCATCGAGAACCAGATCGAGAGCGACAACCCGCCGGCCGCCAAGGCCACCTTCAACAAGCTGACCCTGGTCGGCTACGAGCGCGACGAGATTCTCAACCTGATGGCCCACGTGCTGGCGGTAGAGATCGATGCAATGCTCGACGAAGACCGTCCGTTCGACAGTGAGTGGTACGAAACGGCCCTGCGCAAATTGCCCGAGCTGCCACCCGAGAAGGAATGAGTTTCCCGTCTACACTGAAAACGCCTGGACACTGGACAGGCCGGGCAAGTGGGATCACCTTAGTAGTGCTGTCGCCCGATAATAATTCCTGAAAGTCTGGAGTCCTTATGTCGTATACCCCTGAGTTGGTTGCCGAACTGGAAATCCTTGCACTGTTCAACCTGGGGAGTTCCCAGGAGGGCCTGAAAATTCATCAGACTGCCGCCCCATCCGCCATTGCCGCCGCCAGACGCCTGTTCGACAAGGAACTGATCACCCAGGTCGATGGTGGCTACCTGACCAGCCTGGGCCGCGATGCTGCCGAGCACGCCCAGGGCCTGCTGACCATCCTGAGCGTCAAGGAAGCTGCCTGACCCTGCACAACGCCCACGCGGTCCTCGTCCGAATGGACTGCGCGGGCTCGTCATGACCAGCGATTTGGCAATCTGGTATCCATCGACAAATTCAGCTTAAAGCGGCGCCCGCTTAGCCTGTAAACTGCAATCCTTCAGATATTTCCTACTGTTGAGCGCCGCAAGCTGATGACGCGCACCCATGAAATACGCCCTAACCTGGACGAGGGCATCGACCGCCAGGTGCTCAACCAACTGCGTTCACGCTTCCTCAAGCTCAACCAGGGCCGCATGGAGCGTGCGCTGGAAGGCCTGTCGCCGCGCCAACAGGTGGTGCTGAACGTACTGCCGCTGTTCTTTCACGTTAATCACCCGCTGCTGCCCGGCTACGTTTCGGGCAGCACCCCGGCCGGCCTGTCGAACTACGAACCGAACGACTCGGCCCTGGCCGAAGCCCAGCGCCTGACCCGTTCCTTTTCCTACAAGACCCGCCCCGGCAGCCTGCCGCGCCCCATCCACGGCCTGTTCCTGATGGGCAGCCTGGGCACCCTGGCCCAGGCCGACCAGAGCGACATGGACTTCTGGGTCTGCCACGCCAGCGACCTGAGCCAGGGCGAATTGGCCGAACTGCGCAAGAAATGCCAGTTGCTCGAAGCCTGGGCCGCCAGCCAGGGCGCCGAGGCGCACTTCTTCCTGATCGACCCGGCGCGCTTCGTCCGCGGCGAGCGCGATGCGCAATTGAGCTCGGAAGACTGCGGCACCACCCAGCACTACCTGCTGCTGGACGAGTTCTATCGCACTGCCATCTGGCTCGCCGGGCGCACGCCGCTGTGGTGGCTGGTACCGGTGTACGAAGAATCGCGCTACGACCAGTACACCCACACCCTGCTGTCCAAGCGTTTCATCCGCGCCGACGAGTGCCTGGACCTCGGCCACCTGGCGCACATTCCACCGGGAGAATTCATCGGCGCCGGACTCTGGCAATTGTTCAAGGGCATCGAGTCGCCCTACAAGTCGGTGCTCAAGCTGCTGCTGACCGAGGTCTATGCCAGCGAGCACCCACAGGTCGAATGCCTGAGCCTGCGTTTCAAGCAGGCGGTGTTCGCCAACCGGCTGGACCTGGACGAGCTGGACCCCTATATCGTGGTCTACCGCCGGATCGAGGAATACCTCAAGGCCCGCAACGAACCGGAGCGCCTGGAACTGGTGCGACGCAGCCTGTACCTGAAGGTCAACCGCAAGCTCACCGGCGGCAATACGCGCAACAGCAGTTGGCAGCGCCTGCTGCTGGTCCGCCTGGCCGGTGAATGGGGCTGGGATCGCCGGCAATTGACGTTGCTCGACAGCCGCAGCCAGTGGAAAGTCCGCCAGGTCAGCGCCGAACGCCGCGCGCTGGTCAATGAACTGAACTACAGCTACCGCTTCCTGACCCAGTTCGCCCGTACCGAGCAGGCGGTCAGCCTGATCAACAAGCGCGACCTCAATGTACTCGGTCGCCGGCTCTACGCGGCCTTCGAACGCAAGGCCGGCAAGATCGAATTCATCAACCCCGGCATCGCCCCGGACCTGGCCGAAGACACCCTCACCCTGGTCCAGTCGCCCAACCGCAAGGAGCCGGGACAGACCCACTGGGGACTGTACAACGGCAGCCTGGGTGCCCAGGAATGGGAGCATTTCGCCCCATTCAAGCGCAGCCGCGAACTGCTCGAACTGCTCACCTGGTGCCATCGCAACGGGGTGATCGACAGCAGCACCCGCCTGGCCCTGCACCCCGGCAGCAGCGACCTGACCGAATTCGAACTGTTCAACCTGCTCGGCAGCCTGCAACAGGTGATCGCCCTGCCGCTGAACAGCGTCGACGAAGAGCAGTTGCTGCGCCCCAGCATCCCGAGCGAGGTGTTGCTGCTGGTCAACGTCGGCGTCGACCCGCTCAAGCATCACCGAGACCTGAATATCCTGATGACCACCGAGCGCACCGACTCCCTGAGTTATGCCGGTGTCCGGGAAAACCTGGTCCTGACACTCGACCAGGTCACGCTCAACAGCTGGAACGAGGTACTGATCAGCCGCTACGACGGCGCACACGCGCTGCTCGACTGCATTCGCGACTACCTCAACAACCTGCCCCTGGGCCGTGACATGCCACGACTGCGGGTGCGTTGCTTCTGCCACAACCGTGCGCAATTCATCGCCCAGCGCGTCGAGGAAGTGCTCAACACCGCCCAGGAACTGCTGCTCGGCAACCTCAATCATCGTTATCTGGTCCAGGTCCAGCAGCACTACCATGTACTGGAACTGGTGCCCGGCCATGTCAACCACATCGCCCTGGACAGTATCGCGATGCTGCTCGATTACCTGAGTACCGACCTGTCGGCCTACAGCCCGCTGCATCTGGACCTGCGGGCCATGGAAGAACACGACCTGGCCCTGATACTGCCGATGGGCCAGCCCGAATGCGTGCAGGTGTTCTACCGGATCAACGAAGACCAGGCCGACCTGTATGTGCTGGATGAATTCAATGCGCTGTGGCAGCAGCGCCTGCCATTCCACGACGAACAGAGCCTGCTGGTGCCGCTGCAACGTTTCCTGCGGTCGATTCTCTATCGTCGCGAAGCCTTGATGCCGATGGACTCGACAGCCTCGTCCAGGGCACTGGAAACCCTGTACTACCAGTTGCTGCCCTCGGCACCCGGCCGGGCCCGGCGGGTCGAGTCCCGGCCAGCGCCGCAGACGCCGGTCAACAAGCCGTTCTACGACGTCCAGGCGATCGTCGGCAAGGCCGGCCCGGACGAAGTCCAGGTCACCCTGTACTGCAACCAGCGGGAATTCTCCGAACTGGAATATGGCAACCAGCTTTACACCGCGGTTGCCCGGGAGATCGTCGACCAGCGGCGCGAAATCGAGCGCTACCGCTGCTATATAACCGACCTGGACCTCAGCGGCCTGGTTGGCGAGGGCTCCGGCTCGACCAATCTGCACCTGCGCTACAAGGCCGAACTGGAAAGCTCGCTGAATATCGCGCTGGACCTGGCCTGAAGCCGGTCAGAGGTGATAGTCGCCAGCGGCTTCCGGCTGGTATTCGACGTCGAGCAGGGCCAGTTTCAGGGTCTTGCCACCCGGCGCAGGCCAGTTGATGTGCTGGCCGACCTGCAGGCCGAGCAAGGCGCTGCCGACGGGCGCGAGAATCGAGATCTTGCCTTCGTCGGCATTCGCGTCCTGCGGGTAGACCAGGGTCAGCCGGTAGTCCTTGCCGCTGCCTTCCTCGCGGCAATGAACCCGCGAGTTCATGGTCACGACACCGGCCGGCACTTCTTCGTGGCCCACGACGCTTTCCGCGCGGTCCAGTTCGGCCTGCAGCGCGACGACACCCGGCAGCGAGTCATCGAGGCTATCGATCAGGCGCTCCAGACGCTGCACGTCGAGGCGGGTAAGAATGATGGAAGGTGCGGTGCTCATGATCCAGGCAGACTCCTTTTTTCTGCACGATAAAAGCAAAACCCCGCCACTAATAAGGCGGGGTTCTCATTCCCCACGTCAGTGCGGGGCATAGCCGGACACTACCACAGCAGCGCAAATACACAAGCCGCCCTGGAGCGGTTCAGGCCTGGGCCCTGCGCGTGCTGGCCTGCTCGCAGATCACCCGCCGACGCGCATCATCCGCCGAGCGCCATTCGCGGATGTCCTCGACATGCCGAAAACAGCCGATACAAACTTTCTGCTCATCGAGCCGGCAAAGGCTCACGCAAGGCGAAGGCACGGCCGGACTGACGTTGCTGTACAGCGGTTTTGGAGGCCTGGCGGGCGCGGCGGGCTGCGTCACCATCAGATCTCGTCGAAGTCCAGCTTGACGCCGGCCTGCTCCCAGGTCGCGCGGGCGACGATTTCGCTGAGCAACTCTTCGCTCTTGTCGCAAACCCAGCGGCTGCTCTCCGGGTCATAGTCGAAATGGTATCCACCCGAACGCGCGGCCACCCACAGCTGGCGCAGGGGCTCCTGGCGGCTGAAAATCAGCTGGCTGCCACCCTCGAACTTCACGGTCAACACACCGGCGGAGTTTTCCAGGTCCACATCCAGGTCACTCTCGTCGAAAACGTCCTCCAGGTTTTGCTGGGTACTGTCGACAAGATCGTGAAAACGGGCTTCATTCAAACTCATTGTGCGAACCTCGAAAAATGCGTGTCACTCCAGGCGACCGAAGATACGGCTGCTGCGGGACGTTTGCAAAGCATAACCAGCCCGTGGCGACGAGACATCACTCATCGGCCCGGTACAGTCCGGCTGGCAGCTCGCATAGGCAAGCCGCCGGGTGGCCGGTATACTCGGGCGCAATCAATGCTTTTACAAAGGATTTCGCCATGAAGCGCCTGATCTCTTCCCTTGCTGCGCTCCTCGCGATCGCTTGCCTGGTTTCTGCCTGTGGACAAAAAGGCCCGCTGTATCTCCCCGATGACAGCCAGAATCCCAACGACCAGGCCAAGTCGTCGCAGAGCAAGGCGCACAAGCACGACACCTACGAGTAAGGGATCACCATGGACGCTTTCAACTACCGCGACGGCGAGCTGTTCGCGGAGGGTGCGGCTTTGTCCGCCATTGCCGAGCGCTTTGGCACGCCCACCTATGTCTACTCCCGCGCGCATATCGAGGCGCAGTACCGCGCCTACGCCGACGCTCTCGAAGGCGTACCGCACCTGGTCTGCTTTGCGGTCAAGGCCAACTCGAACCTGGGCGTACTGAACCTGCTGGCCCGCCTGGGCTCGGGTTTCGACATCGTCTCCCGCGGCGAACTGGAACGCGTGCTGGCCGCCGGCGGCCGCGCCGACCGCATCGTTTTCTCCGGTGTCGGCAAGAGCCGCGAAGACATGCGTCGCGCCCTGGAAGTCGGCGTGCATTGCTTCAACGTCGAGTCCACCGAAGAGCTGGAACGCCTGCAGCAAGTGGCGGCCGAGATGGGCGTGCGTGCGCCGATCTCCCTGCGGGTCAACCCGGACGTGGACGCCGGTACCCACCCGTACATTTCCACCGGCCTCAAGGAAAACAAGTTCGGCATCGCCATCGCTGACGCCGAAGAGGCCTATGTCCGCGCCGCGCAGTCGCCGAACCTGGAAGTGCTCGGCGTCGATTGCCATATCGGCTCGCAGCTGACCAGCCTGGCGCCGTTCCTCGACGCCCTCGATCGCCTGCTGGACCTGGTCGACCGCCTCGGCGAGTGCGGCATCTACCTGCAGCACATCGACCTCGGTGGTGGTGTCGGCGTGCGTTATCGCGACGAAGAGCCGCCGCAGGTGGCCGACTACATCAAGGCCGTGCGCGAGCGTACCGCCGGGCGCGACCTGGCGCTGATGTTCGAACCGGGCCGCTTCATCGTCGCCAACGCCGGCATGCTGCTGACCCGGGTCGAATACCTCAAGCACACCGAATACAAGGATTTCGCCATCGTCGACGCGGCGATGAACGACCTGATCCGCCCGGCGCTGTACCAGGCCTGGATGAACGTCACCGCCGTCAGCCCGCGCGATTCGCAGCCACGCACCTACGACGTGGTCGGCCCGATCTGCGAGACCGGTGACTTCCTGGCCAAGGACCGTCAGTTGGCGCTGGAAGAAGGCGACCTGCTGGCCGTGCATTCGGCTGGCGCCTATGGCTTTGTCATGAGCTCCAACTACAACACTCGCGGCCGCGCCGCCGAAGTGCTGGTGGATGGCGAGCAAGTGATCGAGATCCGCCGCCGTGAAACGCTGGCCGAGTTGTATGCTGGCGAAAGCCTGCTGCCGGAGTAAGCCCATGCTGCTGCGTTTTACCAAGATGCACGGCCTGGGCAACGACTTCATGGTCCTCGACCTGGTCAGCCAGCACGCGCACATCCAACCCAAGCACGCCAAGCAATGGGGTGACCGCCACACCGGAATCGGCTTCGACCAACTGCTGATCGTCGAGGCACCGAGCAATCCCGAGGTGGATTTCCGCTACCGGATCTTCAACTCCGACGGCTCGGAAGTCGAACAGTGCGGCAACGGCGCGCGCTGCTTCGCCCGCTTCGTGCTGGACAAGCGCCTGACCGCCAAGCGCCGGATCCGCGTCGAGACCAAGAGCGGCATCATCGAACTGGATGTCCGCCAGGACGGCCAGATCAGCGTCGACATGGGTGCCCCGCGCCTGGTGCCGGCGGACATTCCGTTCCAGGCCCCGGCCCAGGCCCTCAGCTACCCGCTGGACGTCGACGGCCAGCAGGTCGAACTGGCCGCCGTGTCCATGGGCAACCCCCATGCGGTGCTGCGCGTCAACGATATCAATGCGGCGCCTGTCCACCAGTTGGGCCCGAAGATCGAACACCATCCGCGCTTCCCGGCACGGGTCAACGTCGGCTTCCTCCAGGTGATCGACCGCCACCGCGCGCAATTGCGCGTCTGGGAGCGCGGCGCCGGGGAAACCCAGGCCTGCGGAACCGGCGCCTGCGCCGCGGCAGTGGCCGCCATCAGCCAGGGCTGGATGGATTCGCCGGTGACCATCGACCTGCCCGGCGGACGCCTGTCCATCGAGTGGGCCGGCGTTGGCCAGCCGGTGTTGATGACCGGGCCGGCCGTACGGGTGTATGAAGGACAAGTGCGTCTATAAGCGAGCGAATGTCATGAGCGACCAGCCACAGGTTCCAGCCGAACAGCCCCACGAACTGCCAGAGCAGAGCCTGGAGGCGGCCGCCGTGGCCGCCTACCTGGAAGCTCATCCGGACTTCTTCGTCGATCACGAGGAACTGCTGCCGGCACTGCGTATCCCGCACCAACGTGGTGACACGGTGTCGCTGGTCGAGCGGCAAATGAAGATCCTGCGCGAGCGCAATATCGAGATGCGCCATCGGCTGTCCCAGTTGATGGATGTCGCCCGCGACAACGACCGGCTGTTCGACAAGACCCGTCGGTTGATCCTCGCCCTGATGGATGCAGCCAGCCTCGACGACCTGGTGATGGCCGTCGAGGACAGCCTGCGCCAGGACTTCCAGGTGCCCTTCGTCAGCCTGATCCTGTTCAGCGACAACGCCATGCCGGTGGGTCGCTGGGTCAGTGGCGCCGAAGCCCAGCAGGCAATCGGCGGGCTGCTCTCGGAAGGCAAGAGCGTCAGCGGCAGCCTGCGCGAGCATGAACTGGACTTCCTGTTCGGCGAAGAACAACGCCGGCAGATCGGCTCCACCGCGGTGGTCGCCATCAGCCACCTGGGCCTGCATGGCGTACTCGCCATCGCCAGCCGCGACCCGCAGCACTACAAGAGCTCGGTCGGCACCCTGTTCCTCAGCTACATCGCCGAAGTCCTCGGGCGTGTGGTTCCGCGCTTCACCCACTCCCTGCGCTCGGTACGCTAGCCATGGAACGACAGCTGGACGCCTACTGCGAGCACCTGCGCAGTGAGCGTCAGGTGTCGCCGCACACCCTGCAAGCCTATCGCCGCGACCTGGACAAGGTCCTGGCGTTCTGCGAGAAAGAACAGCTCGCCGGCTGGGCCGCCCTGGATATCCAGCGGCTGCGGCGGCTGGTCGCCCGCCTGCACCAGCAGGGACAGTCCTCGCGCAGCCTGGCTCGACTGCTGTCGGCGGTGCGCGGGCTGTACCAGTACCTCAACCGCGAGGGACTGTGCGACCACGACCCGGCTACCGGCCTGGCGCCACCCAAGAGCGAACGCCGGCTGCCCAAGACCCTCGATACCGACCGCGCCCAGCAACTGCTCGATGGCGCCGTCGAAGACGATTTTCTCGCCCACCGCGACCAGGCGATCCTCGAGCTGTTCTACTCCTCGGGCCTGCGCCTGTCGGAACTGACCGGGCTCAACCTCGACCAATTGGACCTGGCCGATGGCCTGGTGCAGGTTCACGGCAAGGGCAGCAAGACCCGCGTGCTGCCGATTGGTCGCAAGGCCCGCGAAGCGCTGCAGACCTGGCTGCCGCTGCGCGCCCTGAGCAATCCGGCGGACGATGCGGTGTTCGTCAGCCAGCAGGGGCGTCGCCTCGGGCCGCGAGCCATCCAGCTGCGGGTCAAGGCCGCCGGCGAGCGCGAACTGGGGCAGAACCTGCACCCGCACATGCTCCGCCATTCCTTTGCCAGCCATTTGCTGGAGTCGTCCCAGGACCTGCGCGGCGTGCAGGAACTGCTCGGCCACTCGGACATCAAGACCACGCAGATCTACACCCACCTGGACTTCCAGCACCTGGCCTCCGTCTATGACAGCGCCCACCCCAGGGCCAAACGCAGCAAGGACCCTTCGCAATGACGATTGAGCTGGTCACCTTCGACCTCGACGACACGCTGTGGGACACCGCCCCGGTGATCCACAGCGCGGAGAACGTGCTACGCGAGTGGCTGGCCAGCCATGCGCCGGACCTCGGCGGCATACCGATCGAACACCTGTGGGCCATCCGCGAACAGGTGCTGCTCAGGGAGCCGACGCTCAAGCACCGCATCAGCGCGCTGCGTCGCCGGGTACTGTTCCATGCCCTGGAAGAAGCCGGTTATCCACAGGCGCAGGCCACGGTACTGGCCGACGAGGCGTTCGAGGCGTTCATCCACGCCCGGCACCAGATCGAGGTATTCCCCGAAGTCGAACCGACCCTGGAAGCCCTGGCCCGCAGTTTCGCTCTCGGCGTAGTCACCAACGGCAATGCCGACGTGCACCGCCTGGGCCTGGCCGACTACTTCCGCTTTGCGCTGTGCGCCGAAGACATCGGCATCGCCAAGCCGGATTCGCGACTGTTCCACGAAGCCCTGGTGCGCGGCGGCAATATCGCGGCCAGTGCTGCGGTACACATCGGCGACCATCCCGGCGACGACATCGCCGGAGCCCAGCAGGCGGGCCTGCGGGCCATCTGGTACAACCCCCTGGGCAAGGCCTGGGAAGCCGAGCGTCAACCGGACGCCGAAATTCGCAGCCTTACCGAACTACCGGCCCTGCTCGTCGCCTGGAACAGCTAGCCAACAGCATCACACTCCTTGTGGCGAGGGGGCTTGCCCCCCGCTCGGCTGCAGAGCAGCCGCAGAACCGGTATATGCGATCTGCCTGAAAGCTCGAGCCGGCTGGGCCTGGGGCCGCGCTGTCTGGAACGCCTAGCCAGACAGCAACACACTTCTTGTGGCGAGGGGGCTTGCCCCCGCTCGGCTGCAGAGCAGCCGCAGAACCGGTACATGCGATCTGCCTGAAAGTTCGAGCCGGCTGGGCTTGGGGCCGCTTTGCGGCCCAGCGGGGGCAAGCCCCCTCGCCACGGCTTCTGCTCCAGTCTCTACTTCTGCGTTCGCTACTGTTCCAGCCATCCAGCGGGCATGAAAAAGCCCGCAGCGACGGCGGGCTTTTTCAGCAAGCAGGAAGCGCCACTCAGATAGGGCGGCTGCCGTACTTGTTATCCGGCTTCTTGGGCGGATCGGCGACCACGTTGGCCTCCACTTCCTGCACCTTGCCGCCACGCGCCAGGAACTCTTCCATGGCCCGTGCCAGAGCATCGCGCTCCTTGTTCTTGGTCTCGACGCTTGGCAGCTCATCGACCGATACCGCCGCCTTGGCCTTGCCCTTGGACGTCGGGGCAGGTGCATCGCCACCGTCGTCGTCGGCTACGTCCACGTCTTCTGCAGACGCTTCCAGACCTTCTTCGTTCTCGTCTTCGTCGCCTACTTCGAGGTCATCATTTTCCAGATCATCGTCGCTCATGTTCTACCTCATGACTTGCGAAAAGCAGATTAGTTATAGCCCAGCTATGCCGACTGTCGAAGGCTGCCGGAAAAAAATCAACATCCGCTGGTACCCAGCGGCTTATGCCCCATCACCCTGGAGGGTGGCGAGGACTTTACGGGCACCGCCATGATCGCGGTGCTCGCCAAGATAGACGCCTTGCCAGCTACCCAGTGCCAACCGCCCCGCCGTTACCGGCAAAGTCAGCTGACAGCCTAGCAAACTGGCCTTGAAGTGCGCCGGCAAGTCATCCGCGCCTTCGTCGTTATGTTCATAGTCGAGGTCGCCTTGCGGGACCAGTCGATTGAAAAAACGCTCGAAATCGCGGCGAACCGCCGGATCGGCATTCTCGTTGATGGTCAACGAGGCCGAGGTATGCTGCAGCCACAAATGCAACAGACCGACGCGACATGCCCGGAGTTCAGGCAAACCGTCGAGCAACTCCTGGGTCACCAAATGAAAGCCCCGGGGCCTGGCCCGCAAGGTAATCAGTGTCTGTTGCCACATACAGTTCTCCGCCCATCGGCGCGCATTCTAGCGCGCTGTGGAAAAAAGCAAAGCGCCTAATACGCCTGCCATGCTGTAAGCCATCGTCCCATGGCGGCGGACTCTGATGTTTTGTCCGCCATGCCTCTGGATAAATCCTTTCAGCCCTCTTCACGTTGACAAAATCCAGGCGAAAAAATGCCCGGCAAGCCGGGCAGATTTTTTTCAACGCGCTCAGAGGTTATAGCCGCGCTCGTTATGTTGTGCCAGGTCCAGGCCCACCGACTCTTCTTCGTCGGTCACCCGCAGGCCCATCACCACATCCAGCACTTTCAGGATCACGTAGGTGACGATGGTGGTGTAGATGATGGTGAAACCAACACCCTTGCACTGCACCCAGACCTGGGCAGCGACATCGGTGGTCGCGGCGTTGAAGCCACCCATCGACGGTGCGGCGAACACGCCGGTCAGGATCGCACCGAGGATACCGCCCACACCGTGCACGCCGAAGGCATCCAGAGAGTCGTCATAGCCCAGCTTGCGTTTCAGCGAAGTGGCGCAGAAGAAGCACACCACACCGGCAGCCAGGCCGATCACCAGGGCGCCCATCGGGCCGACGGTACCGGCGGCCGGAGTAATGGCAACCAGGCCGGCGACCACGCCCGAAGCGATACCCAGGGCGCTTGGCTTGCCGTGGGCCAGCCACTCGGCAAACATCCAGCCCAGTGCGGCGGCGGCGGTAGCGATCTGGGTGACCAGCATCGCCATGCCGGCGGTGCCGTTGGCGGCGGCGGCGGAACCGGCGTTGAAGCCGAACCAGCCGATCCACAGCATGGCGGCGCCGATCAGGGTGTAGCCGAGGTTATGCGGCGCCATTGGCGTGGTCGGGAAGCCCTTGCGCTTGCCCAGCACCAGGCAGGCAACCAGGCCTGCGATACCGGCGTTGATGTGCACCACGGTACCACCGGCGAAGTCCAGCACGCCCCAGTCGCCCAGCAGCGAACCCGCACCGCCCCAGACCATGTGTGCGATCGGCGCATAGACCAGGGTGAACCAGACGCCCATGAAGATCAGCATCGCGGAGAATTTCATGCGCTCGGCGAAGGCACCGACGATCAGCGCCGGGGTGATGATCGCAAAGGTCATCTGGAAGGTGACGAACACCGCCTCGGGGAACAACGCCGCCGGGCCGGTGATGCTGGCAGGGGTGATGCCGGCCAGGAAGGCCTTGCTCAGGCCGCCGATGAAGGAATTGAGATTGACGACGCCGGCTTCCATCCCGGTGCTGTCGAACGCCAGGCTGTAGCCATAGACGAACCACAGGATGGTGATCAGGCCGGTGATGGCGAAGCACTGCATCATCACCGAAAGAATGTTTTTCGAACGCACCATGCCGCCGTAGAACAGCGCCAGGCCCGGAATGGTCATGAACAGGACGAGGGCCGTGGAGGTCAGCATCCAGGCAGTGTCACCGGAATTGAGCACGGGAGCGGGCGCTGGGTCCGCCGCCATGGCCATGGCCGGCATTATTAGGGACAACAGGGCTCCTAGCCCTGCGAATTTACGCAGAGTCATATTGTTTTCTCCTGGGGCGTTGGGGTTTGGGGCGGCTTAGATCGCGTCGGTATCGGTTTCGCCGGTACGGATGCGAATCGCCTGTTCCAGATTGACCACGAAGATCTTGCCGTCACCGATCTTGCCGGTGTTGGCGGCCTTGGTTATCGCCTCGATGACCCGGTCGAGATCCTTGTCGTCGATGGCGACATCGATCTTCACCTTGGGCAGGAAGTCGACCACGTACTCCGCGCCGCGATACAGCTCGGTATGACCCTTCTGCCGACCGAAGCCCTTGACCTCAGTGACGGTAATGCCCTGCACGCCGATCTCGGACAACGATTCGCGCACATCGTCCAACTTGAACGGCTTGATGATGGCAGTGACTAGCTTCATGAAACTCTCTCCCGAATTGGTGGACTTGCCCCAGGAAAACAAACCCGACTCAAGTCTAAGCGCAGTGCCTGGCTTTGTAACGCATCGTCGGCCTCGATCGACCTGTCGATGTCCGCTAACCGTGGCCGGTGCAGCCTTCCCGCTGCGCCTGCCGCACTGCCTGGTCACAGCGACTGCATCAGTGCATGGGTCACGAGTGTCTAAGCAGAAACCTTGCCATCTCTGCAAAACCCAAGCATTTCAAGCTCTTGGCCACCCATGCGGAGGAAAGGCCGCCCAGCACCCGCAAGCGACGCACAACAACGGTGCGCCAGCGCACGACGCATTGCGCAAAAAGCGTGCATCGCCGCCCCCGAAAATCACTATAGACACCGCGTGGTACACTGCGACGACCCTGTATCCGGAAAACCACACCATGCTCGCGCCCAAAGACTTCCTCGACGCCCTGAGCGGCCAAGCCTCCCGCCTGTTCAATGGCGAAAGCCCGTTGCCGCGCAACGAAATCGAAAGCCAGTTCAAGGCCCTGCTGCAGAGCGGTTTCAGCAAGCTGGATCTGGTCAGCCGGGAAGAGTTCGATAGCCAGATGGTGGTATTGGCCCGTACCCGTGCGCGCCTGGAGAGCCTGGAGGCGAAGGTCGCCGAGCTGGAAGCGCGACTGGCCCCCACCCAGGAATGAACCGCCTGGCGCCGCAATGGCGCCAGGCGACACGCGGGCTCAGAGCCGGAAACGGCTGACCAGCGAGTTGAAGGACAGCGCCAGGTTCGACAGTTCCTGGCTTGAAGCGTTGGTCTGGTTCGCCCCGGCCGCCGTCTGGGTCGAGAGATCCTGGATGTTCACCAGGTTGCGATCCACTTCACGGGCCACATGGGCCTGCTCCTCGGAAGCCGTGGCGATCACCAGGTTACGGTCGTTGATCTGCGAGATGCCGTCGGCGATCTGCTCCAGTGCCTCGCCGGTCGCGCGGGCCAGGTCCTGGGTTTCGGTCACCAGTGCCTGGCTCTTGCCCATCGCGTCGACCGCGCTGTCGGCACGGTCCTGCACCGCATGAATCATCGTCTCGATTTCACCGGTGGACGCCTGGGTCCGTGCCGCCAGGGCCCGTACCTCATCGGCGACCACGGCAAAACCCCGGCCCTGCTCGCCGGCACGGGCCGCCTCGATGGCCGCGTTGAGCGCCAGCAGGTTGGTCTGCTCGGCAATACCGCGGATCACGTCCAGCACCTGGCCGATGTCACGAACCTGCACCGCAAGATCCTTGACCAGCCCGGTGGACGAGGTGATTTCCCGCGTGGCGTTGTTGATCGCCTGCACCGCGCTGCGGGCCTGGTCGCGGCCACTGCTGGCCTGCGTGCTGGTCGATTGCGAAGCCTGCGAGGTCGAGACGGCATTGCGCGCCACTTCCTCGACCGCCGAGGTCATTTCCGTCACCGCCGTGGCGGCCTGCTGGATCTCGTCATTCTGACGAGTCAGGGCACGGCTGCCGTCGTCGGTGACCGCCGTCAGCTCCTCGGCCGCGGAGGCCAGTTGGTCGGCGGCGCTGGCGATCTGCTGGATGGTGGTCTTGAGGCTGTCCTGCATGCCGCCCAAGGCGTCCAGCAACTGGCCGGCCTCGTCACGACCGTGACTGGTGATGCGCTGGGTCAGATCGCCCTCGGCGATGCGTTGCGCACAGACGACGGCCGTGGCAATCGGCCGGCTGATCAGGCGGCTGATGAAAAAGCCCAGCAGCAGGGCCGCGATGAAGGCGATGACAATACCGCTGTACAGCACCGTCTTGGCCGTTGCTTCCTGCTGCGTGGCCGCCTTGGCGTCTTCGCTGATCTGGCGATCATTGGAATCGATCATGATGGTGAGCTGATCCATCACCTTGCGATAGGCCTGTTGCAGGTCGCCCAGCAGCAGGATGCGACCATTCTCCAGGTCGCCCGCCGCCATCAACGCCACATAGCGCTGTACCAGCGCCTGGTAGACCGGCCAGTCGCGCGCCATCTGGTCGCCGGCAATGCGCTCGTCCTCGGCAAGCGGGCCCTTGCGATAGGCGGCAAATGCCTGCTCGCTGGCCAGTTGGTTGGCTTTCATCGAAGCCAGGAACTCATCCTTGACGCTCTGCGGTGAGTTGCCGGCGGTAGCGACGTACAACCGATACATGTCACGGGTCTGGCCGACCGCCTTGGTCTTGGTCTGGGACGTGTTGGCGACCGACACCAGGTTGTTGCTGAACACTGCCTGCAGGCGCGCCGACAACGCGGAGACGCCACTGATACCCAGCATGCCCACGGCAAGCGTGATCAGGGCGCAGAGGAAAAAGGAGGTGATCAGTTTGGTCGAGAGTTTTGCGTCATTGAGCCAATTCATCGGTGAATCCTTGTGGGCACTGGTCGAGTGACCCTTTCATGTATGCATTTCCCTGCCCCCGCGTGTTGCCAGGTGACGGGCCTGTGTAGGGGTTCCATGGCTATGGGCGCCCGCCTGGCAAAAGCACGGACACCCTTCGCACATGGCGAGGTTTTTCGGTGATTGAGGTCGTACCACAGCACAAACGCACAAGCCGAATTGCTCTTTTTCCCTCAAGCTTGATCGGATCACTTCCCTTCTTGCCCCCCATCGCGCACACGATATCGGCGGGCTATCAAACTTCTGAAACATACGTTCCAGAGCCATCGATTGAAATAAACGCGTAATGGCTTTTTGCCATAATCGTTGTTAAATGTTACAGCATGTGAAATATTAACCGCAAACATACGACGTCGTACGACGACTCTGTTCGGTCATGAAAATGGCACGGGCCGGTTGTCACGCGCGCAAGTCAAACCGTGAGGAGTTACACATGCATCCGCAAAGGATGGGTCGGCTATTGCCTGGCGTGCAGAAGGCAAGACCCATGAGGAATACCCTGGCAGGGTGGCTGGCCCTGATGACCATCAGCCTGGGGGCCCATGCCGAGGCGCTCGACGCCAACGCATCGGCGGGCAAGCGCCTGGCGGTGGCCGCCGACTGCGTGGCCTGCCATACCAGCGCCGGCGGCAAGGCGTTCGCTGGCGGCTACCCGTTGAGCTCGCCGATGGGGGTGATCTACTCGACCAACATCACCCCGTCCAAGACCGCCGGGATCGGCAACTACAGCGAAGCGGACTTCGCCCGTGCCGTGCGCGACGGCGTGACGCCGGACGGTACCCACCTGTACCCGGCGATGCCGTACACCTCCTACGCGAAGATGACCGACAGCGATATCGCCGAGCTGTACAAGTACTTCATGCAGGAAGTGCAGCCGGTGGATGCGCCGAGCCCCAAGACCAAGCTGGACTTCCCGTTCAACATCCGCGCCTCGATGCTCGGCTGGAATGCCCTGTTCCACAGCGACAAGCGCTTCATCCCGGACCCGGCCAAGTCGGCCCAGGTCAACCGTGGCGACTACCTGGTCAACGCGCTGGCCCACTGCGACACCTGCCACACCCCGCGCAACGTGCTGATGGCCGCCAACAACGACAAGGCACTCGCCGGTGGTTCGCTGGGCGCCTGGTACGCGCCGAACATCACTTCGGACAAGGTCAGCGGCATCGGCGCCTGGTCGAGCGACGAGATCGTCGCCTACCTGCGCACCGGCCATGTCGAGGGCAAGGCCCAGGCTGCCGGGCCGATGGCCGAAGCCGTCGAGCACAGCCTGCAATACCTGGGCGAGGATGACCTCAAGGCCATCGCCGCCTACCTGCTGCAAACCACGCCGGTCGCCAGCGGCGAGCGCCAGGCCCGCCATACCTTCGGCCAGGCGTCCAGCGACGAGCTGACACTGCGCGGCGGCAACCCGCAGGACAATCCCGGCTGGCACATCTTCAGCGGCACCTGCGCCAACTGCCACCAGGCCAACGGCCAGGGCAACCGCGAGTACCCGTCGCTGTTCCACAACACCGCCACCAGCCGTGCCGACAACCTGATCGCGACCATCGTCAACGGCGTACACCGCACGGTCGACGGCGTCGCCATCGACATGCCAGGCTTTGGCCCCGACGCGCTGTACACCGACCGTCTCAACGACCAGGAAATCGCCGATGTCAGCAATTACGTGCTGACCCACTACGGCAACCCTGAAACCACCGTGACCGCCGCCGACGTGGCGCGCGTACGCGAAGGCGGCCCCAAGGCGCCGCTCGCTGTCCTGGCGCAGTACAGCGTGCCGGGCCTGATCATTCTCGGCCTGCTGGTCATCCTGGCGCTGTTCAGGTTCAAGGCTCGTCGTCGGCGCCTGGAGGCCTGAACCATGGAAACTTCGATGACTGACAAGCAAATGCCCGCCCATACCCTGTCCCGCCGCAGCCTGCTGCGCGGCTCGGTGACCCTGGGCCTGGCCGCCATGGTCGGCAGCCTCGCGCCATGGCAATCGGTGCTGGCCGCCGATGACCAGGAATTCATCGCGCTGTCGCAGTTCCTCGTCAGCCGCCCGGTCAACCCGGTGCTGGCGGCACGTTACTACCGCGCCCTGAGCAAGCGTGCACCGAACTTCAGCGGCAACGTCGGCGCCCTGCGCCAACTGATCGCCAGCCAGGGTTTCAAGCACGTCGACGAATACCTGGCCCAGCCCAACCCGGACGCGTCGCTGAAAGCCACCGCCACCAGCATCATTTCGGCCTGGTACCTGGGCATCGTCGGCGAACTGGCCGACGCCGAGCTGATCAGCTACTCCGAAGCGCTGATGTACAGCCCGACCCACGGCATCCTCGCCATTCCGACCTACGGCGGTGGCCCCGACTCCTGGGGCAACAAGCCAACCGATAAACAGGACTTCAAACTATGAGCAGCGCTGCCTACGACGCCGACGTCGTCATCATCGGCTCCGGCGTGATGGGCGGCCTGATCGCCGCCGAAATGGCCAAGGCCAACAAATCCGTGATCGTGCTCGAAGCCGGTCCTCGGGTGAACCGTCGCGAGGTCGTCGAGACCTTCCGCAATGCGCCGGTCAAGCTGTCGCTGGCCAACGCCAAGCTGCAGGGCGCCGGCTCGCCGTACCCGAGCCTGCCACACGCACCGTCGACCTATGGCGACTACCTGCAACAGGTCGGCCCCGTCAAATACAACACCTCCTACCTGCGTGTGGTCGGCGGTACCACCTGGCACTTCGGTTCGTCGCTGTGGCGCATGCTGCCCAACGACTTCCGCCTCAACAGCCTGTACGGGCGCGGCCGTGACTGGCCGATCAGCTACGACGAACTGGAGCCTTTCTACGCCCGTGCCGAAACCGAGCTGGGCGTGTCCGGCGTCGACGGCCAGGACGAAAGCGGCCAGGGTGGCGCAGCCTTCCCGCCGCGCTCGATCCCCTACCCGATGGAAGGCCTGAAGCCGAGCTACATGTTCAAGCGCCTGTCGGGCATGCTGAGCAAGGGCGGCTACAACCCGATCCTCGAACCCAACGGCCGGGCCACCCGTCCCTACGGCAAGCGTCCACCGTGCGCCGGCAACAACAACTGCAACCCGGTCTGCCCGATTGCCGCCAAGTACGACGGCTCGATGCACATCGACGAAGCCGAACGCCATGGCGCCAAGCTGCTGGACAACTCGGTGGTGTACAAGATCGAGGCCGGCGACGACGGCAAGATCACCGCGATCTGGTACATGCGCCCGGACAAGACCCAGCACCGCCTGACCGCCCGCTACTTCGTGCTGGCGGCCTACGGTATCGAGTCGCCGAAACTGCTGCTGATGTCGACCTCGGACAAGTACCCGAACGGCATTGCCAACTCCTCCGACCAGGTTGGCCGCAATCTGATGGACCACACCGGCATCAGCATGAACGTGATGACCAAGGAAGACATGTGGCCCGGCGAAGGTCCGACCCAGTTGCTGGTGTACCTGAACAGCCGTGACGGCGGGTTCCGCAAGGACTACCCGAGCTACAAGATCAAGGTGCGCAACACCGTGCCGACCTCGCAGATCACCAGCAACCTGATCGCAAAGGGCGTGCTCGGCTCGAAACTCGACGAGCAGATCCGCCTGCAATCGGCGCGCTCGCTGAACTGGGCGGTGGACTTCGAAACCCTGCCGCTGCCGGAAAACCGCGTGACGCCAAGCAAGACCAAGTTCGACGCCATCGGCCTGCCGGTGCCGGAGATCTACTACAGCGTCCCGGACTACTGGCATGCCGGCAAGGAAAAGGCCCTGGAGGACTTCAAGCAGTTCGCCAAGCTGCTCGACGCCGACATCCTCAGCACCGACGTGGGCTTCCAGAACCGCCAGCACATCATGGGCACCACCATCATGGGCGACGATCCGAAGAACTCGGTGGTCAACCGTGATTGCCGCACCCATGACCACGGCAACCTGTTCATCGCCGGCACCAGCGTGATGCCATCGTCGTCCTGCGTGAACCCGACGCTGACCGGCGCCGCGCTGAGCATCCGTATCGCCGACCAACTGCTCAAGGATTTCCAGGCTAACGCCTGATCCCGCAGCAACCGACGTGACAGGCCGCCCTGGCCTGTCACGCTCCCCTCCGACGCCTCTCCCCCTCCCTTTCCACGCCACCCGAAGCCATTCCAGCGCTCACTCGAGCCTTGAGCATATTGTCCCTTATTTAGAATCAATCATTCTCATTTTTGCTGGATTGTCTCGAACATGGATCAAGCCCAAAATACACCCATACCGCAGCCACTGAGCGAAACGCCAGGCCGGTGCCGAATTCGCTTCACACACTTTATCGACTTAAAAAGGAACTCAATCATGTCCAACCGCGAACTGCTGAACCCAACCAACTCCGCCCTGATCCTGATCGACCACCAGCCACAAATGGCCTTCGGCGTGCAGTCGATCGACCGCCAGACCCTGAAGAACAACACCGTCGGCCTGGCCAAGGCCGCCAAGATCTTCAACGTGCCAACTATCTACACCTCGGTCGAAACCGAAAGCTTCAGCGGCTACATCTGGCCGGAACTGCTGGCCGTGAACCCGGGCGCCAAGCCGATCGAGCGGACCTCGATGAACTCCTGGGAAGACAAGAAACTGGTGGAAGCGGTGAAGGCCACCGGTCGCAAGAAACTGATCATGGCGGCCCTGTGGACCGAGGTCTGCCTGACCTTCCCGGCCCTGGAAGCCCTGGCTGAAGGCTACGAGGTGTACATCGTCACCGACGCCTCCGGTGGCACCACCCAGGAAGCCCACGACATGTCCGTGCAGCGGATGATCCAGGCCGGCGCAATTCCGGTGACCTGGCAGCAGGTCCTGCTCGAATACCAGCGCGACTGGGCCCACAAGGACACTTACAATGCGGTGATGGACCTGGTGCGCGAGCACAGCGGCGCCTACGGCATGGGCGTGGACTACGCCTACACCATGGTGCACAAGGCCCCACAACGCACCCTGGGCTGATCCCTCCGAATACAAGCCCGCCAGGCTGCACTGCTGGCGGGTTTCCACCGTCTTACTGAAGAAAGGGAATTCTCCCATGCCACATGAAGGCAGCCTGCTACAGGCCTCGGTTATTTTCCTGATGGCCGCCGTCATCATCGTTCCCCTGGCCAAGCGCCTCCAACTCGGTGCCGTACTCGGCTACCTGCTGGCCGGGGTACTCATCGGCCCGCAAGTGCTGAAACTGATGGGCAATGCCGAGCATGTCGCGCATTTCTCCGAGATGGGCGTGGTGTTCCTGCTGTTCATCATCGGCCTGGAACTGTCGCCCAAGCGCCTCTGGCTGATGCGCAAGGCGGTGTTCGGTGTCGGCCTGGCCCAGGTGCTGCTCACCGGCCTGGTGATCGGCACCGTGGCCATGGTCGCCTTCGGCCAGAGCCTGCAGGCGGCGGTCGTGCTCGGCCTGGGCCTGGCATTGTCGTCGACCGCCCTGGGCCTGCAGAGCCTGGCCGAGAGCCGCCAGCTGAACAGCCCCCATGGCCGACTCGCCTTCGCCATCCTGCTGTTCCAGGACATCGCCGCCATCCCGTTGATCGCCCTGGTTCCGTTGCTGGCCGTCACCGGCGCCCAGGAAGCCGGCGAAAGCGGCCTGGTCCATGGCCTGAAAGTACTCGGCAGCATCGCCGTGGTGGTGGTCGGTGGGCGTTACCTGCTGCGCCCGCTGTTCCGCGCCGTGGCCCGCACCGGCCTGCCGGAAGTCGCCACCGCCACCGCACTGCTGGTGGTGATCGGTACTGCCTGGCTGATGGAACTGGCTGGCGTGTCGATGGCCCTGGGTGCATTCCTCGCCGGCCTGCTGCTGGCCGACTCGGAATATCGCCACGAACTGGAGTCGCAGATCGAGCCGTTCAAGGGCCTGCTGCTGGGCCTGTTCTTCATGAGCGTCGGCATGGGTGCAAACCTGCCGCTGCTGTTCGAAAACCCTGGCCTGATCATCGGCCTGACCCTGCTGCTGATCGCCATCAAGCTGCCGCTGCTGATGTTCGTCGGACGCATGGCCGGCGGCCTGTCGCGTATCGCTGCGCTACGCCTGGGCATGGTGCTGGCCGCCGGCGGTGAATTCGCCTTCGTGGTGTTCAAGCTCGGCCAGAACCTCGGCCTGTTCGATACCCGTACCTACGACACGCTGATCATGACCATCACCCTGTCGATGGCGGTCACTCCGCTGCTGCTGATGGCCTGCGCCCGCTTCATCAAGACGCCGCCACAGCCGACCCGCGAGGTACCGGAAGAACTCAAGACCATCAAGAGCGACGGCCCGCGCGTGGTCATCGCCGGCATGGGCCGCGTCGGCCAGGTGGTCGCACGGATCCTGCATGCCCAGGGCATCCCGTTCATCGGCCTGGACACCTCGGTCGACACCATCGAGATGACCCGCAACTTCGAGCACGTGCCGGTGTTCTACGGCGACCCGATGCGTCCGGAGATTCTCAGCGCCGCCAAGGTGGGCGAAGCCGAGTACTTCATCGTCGCGCTGGATGACCCGGAGAAGGCAGTGAAGACCGCGCAAACCGTGCAGCGCCTGTACCCGCAGGTCAAGGTCCTGGCCCGCGCCCGTAACCGCCAGCATGTGCACCAACTGCTCGATGCCGGTGCCGAGCCGGTCCGTGAGACCTACTACTCGAGCCTGGAAATGACCCGTCGTGCCCTGGAAGGCCTGGGTCTTGGCTCGGCCCAGGCGGAGCGGCGGATCCAGCAGTTCATGGCCCACGACGAAGAGACACTGGCGGCCCAGCACCTGGTGCGTGGCGACCGGTCGAAGGTCATGGAGACTGCGCAGGAAGCGCGGGTAGAGCTGGCGCGGTTGTTTGCCAGTGATACGGATGAAGCAGACCAGTCGGTGGTCAAAGGGCGCTGACCGATTCAGCCCGAGGCGAATGGACTCGGGCTGACTTCAGGCGATAGGCGCCGGGCGAACAACCGAACCACCGATTGCAGGCGCGATAAAAGCTACTGGTCTCATTGAAGCCCAGGCTGTGGGCAATCGTTGCCGAACTCTGATCCGTCGAGCCGATCAAGTGACTGGCTAGCTGGAAGCGGCACTCGTCCAGAAGCTCCCGGAAGCCGGTCAGCTCTTCATCCAGTCGATTGCGAAGCATTCGTGGGCTCAAGCCCAGGGCACCCGCGATACTTTCAAGGGAAACGACCATGCCCTTTGCCAAGCCCACGACAATATGGTTTTTCACTACTGACGATATCTTCACCGGAAAATTCTGGAGTTCCGAATTGACCACACTCTCATGGTGCAGCTTCAACTCCAGGGACCCGGTCGGCAGTCTCTGGTGCCAGTCCCTCGCGGAGAAGGTGACCTTGTTGACCAGATTGGAAAATTTCAGATTTCTGCCGAACAGCGCTTTCAATTCGCTGCGCTCGGACGGTGCGTCATAACTGACAGCTGTCTCGATGGGCACCACGCGGTGCAAGGGAAGGAGCCAGTGAACGATTCCCATGATGGTCGACAGATAACAATCGATGTAGGACCGGCAGAGGCCCAGCAACTCCAACCTCAGGAAGACGACGCTATAGCCTTCGGACTCTTCCACGATCAGCAGCGGAACCCCATCCGACAACAGTGATGAATACCGCGAAAGCACCGTCAGCGCTTCACCCAGGGTGGCGCTGGACATCATGGGGTAGAGCTGGGACTGGAGCTGGCCGGGATGGAACAGGTCGTAGCAACCCAGACCGATATCAGGACTCTTCGAATCTGCCTGAAGAACATCCATGAACATCGAAATATCTTCTATCGGCACCCGATGCCCGCTTGTCACCCTATCGCTCAAGCAAGCATGCAGTCCATCGACCCGATGGGAAGTGGAATGCGCCAGGTCCCTCAGTCTCAGTATCACTTGGGCGCAGGTGGGAGCGATGGTCGACATGGATAACTCAATAGGCCTGCGGGTTGTGGGATTTTCTTGTCCTGAGCTGGCCGGGAGACGAGCCGAACCAACGCCGACAGGCCTTATGCAGGCTGCTCGGCTGGCAGAATCCGAGTATCGAGGAGATTTGCTTCAGGCTCAATGTAGAGATGGACAACAGATTGCCGGCAATTTCCTTGCGCAGATCCTCC
Organism: Pseudomonas sp. UTLPPB19802; assembly: GCF_059730225.1. Lineage (NCBI taxonomy): Bacteria > Pseudomonadati > Pseudomonadota > Gammaproteobacteria > Pseudomonadales > Pseudomonadaceae > Pseudomonas > Pseudomonas sp. UTLPPB19802. The sequence goes on along the minus strand of NZ_AP048545.1, from coordinate 1,030,077 downwards.
TGCAATTCAGAGAAGGTCACACCTTCGCGCTCAAGGGACTTTTGCAGCGTCCGTATACTCATGCGCAGTTCGAGCGCCACCTCCTGAAGCGAGGGTAATCTTCCCTCGGCAACGCCTGCGGAAAACACTGAGCGAACCTTTTCAACCAATGACCCGTTTATCTGCTCTTCAAGCAGCGCATCCGCGTACCTGCAGTGAATGTCCTCAAAGGCGGGATTGCCGCTGAACACCGGCACGTTTTTTATGTCCTGGCTGAACGACAGGCTGAGGTGCGGGGCGTCGAAATTGATACGACTACCAAACAGACGATGCAGACTCGTCGTTTCAACAGGTTTGGGATATGGCAGTTCCACCCGATTCGGCTGGATCTTCAACGGATGAGCGAGCCAATGAATGAGGCCGAGAATGACAGCCGCGGCGGCATCCATGATGTACCGGGGAGCCTGGACGTCGGACGAGCGACAGGTATGCGCCGTAATCACAAGATTTGCGCAACTTTCCTCCAGGTTGATGCGTGATGCATCGGTGAGCAATGGATAGTATTTCACCAGACGTTCCAGTGCGACGCCAATGGAAGGACTGGACATTACCGAGTAACCCGGAACCCCAAAAAAGTACGGCCTGGCATATTGGTAGGCCATAAGCCCAATATCGAGATCTTCGGTGCATTCGTAGGCTTCATCAAGAAAACGATAGACCAGAGAAAAATCCAACTTTTCGGGTTCAGCCGATCTGGCAATTTCCTCCTTATAGGTTTCGAACAGTTTTTTGATCTTGAGATTATTCACCGAAATCGTCTGGGCAATGTTATTGAATGCGCTAGCCGAAACTTTCAACATTGCTCACCCTGGAGATATTTATTGATCACATACTGCCCGCACCAAAACTATCAAGGAGTGCCCTGCACGAGCGGACATAATAAAAGGAGTTCAAGACACTAGGCAAGATAATGTACCAATGTGATCATTTCCGAACGATGGCCCATAGCCATGTCATATCGTTCCCTGTCGTATCGTGTTCCGCCCAAGGGGTAGCCAAAACCGCTCCAGCCGCTTGAGGAGCAATACAACGGGGAGCCGCCTGATTGTCACTGCAAAAGCTCGAATGCGCTTTTGAATATCCCGCTCCATCAAGTCCCCGGGCGCCTGTAGCTGGCGGAGGTAATGCTAATGGTCTCTTACACGGACACTCATTCCGACTTGGAGTTCTGCAGCGTTTCGTCCGAGGAAACGCCAGACTTCGTTGACTGGTTTTACGAGGAGCTTGCACTCGGTCACTTCTTCCTCGCCTTCCAACCGATCACGGCTGTTGCAGAGAACACAGTTTTGTACTTCGAGGGCCTGCTGAGACATTGCGATGGGCCAATGAAGCTCAACCCATTTCCAGTCCTGGAAGGAAGGAAATGCATAAGGGCGCTGGATCACTGCGTAGTATCGAGCGTCGTCAACAGGCTGCGAGATCATCCAGAGCTACGACTGGGTTGTAATATATCCGCGCAAAGTGCCGTGCTAGACGAAAAATGGCACTGCATAATTTCACAACTGAAGGCCGAGCCCAGCCTGGCGGAAAGACTCGTTATCGAAATAACGGAAAGTGCCTCTTCAAATCACGACGTTGCAGCGGAATTTGTCATTCGCATGCGCAGCCTAGGTTGCATGCTGGCTGTTGACGACTTTGGTTCCGGATTCAGCACGCTTGAATTTATCCGCACGGCAGCTCCAGACATTATAAAAATTGACAAGGGTTACTTGCAACGCGCCAGGAGTTGCCAAGTAGCCGGCGAAGCCTTCAACCATCTGGTTGGACTTTGCAAGACATTGGCACCCTATGTAATCGCCGAGGGAGTGGAGTTTGATCGTGATACCGAGCGCCTGGTGAGTTGCGCTGCGGCATGGATGCAGGGGTTCCTAGTAAGCCGGCCTCAACGTTTTTTGCCTGGAGTGTCCAGGCAGTGTGTCATCGAGAATCATCTGACTGGATGAAACACCTGCCCGGATATTTCGATGACCTTGCCCCTATCCGATCACCCACTATTGAATCGAGGTAATGAATCTTGCTGCGGAAAATGAAAATCGCCAATCGGGTCCTGGTGTGTTTCTGCTCGATTGTCCTGATCGTCCTGATGCTGGGTATCTTTGGCTTGATGCAGATCGCCAAGGTGAGGGAAGAAGGGCTGAAGATCGAAAATGATGCGCTGCCCGGCATCGCACTGGGCGACGATATAGCGTTGGCGTTTTCAAACACCAGGACCGACGTCGTTCGCCTGTTGTCGGTAGGCCCGAAAGAACTGCCCGAAGCGTATGCCAAGGTTCAGGAAAAGCAGAAGCTGTTCAGTGCAGCCGTCGAACTCTACCGCCCCCTCATCGGCACCGAGGTGGAAAAATCGGCGATCGCCAGCATTGTCGCGCTGTATGCCACGTACAGCGCAGACACGGCAACGAGCTATAACCTGCTCAAGGATGACAAGCACGAAGAGGCCCAGGACATCATCATGGGCAAAATGGTGACGCTCGCCGGGCAAATCAAGGAACAGCTGAAAACACTCGAAACGATCAACGACGACGCCAAGGCGCAAGCATCCGCTGCCGCTGAAGCCGCCTACACCAGCGCTCGACTGGTGATCGGTGTGGTACTGGTCATGTCGCTCCTGTATACGCTGATCCTCGCCTGGCGACTGATTGCCAGCCTGGCAGGACCGATCAGCCTGGCATTGGGCAGTTCGGAAAAAATCGCCTCCGGCGACCTGCGGCCGTTCGCGACGGACATCGAAGGTGCCGACGAAGCCGCCTTGCTGCTCCAGTCAATGGAGCGTATGCGCGACAACCTGCACACGATGCTGCAGCAGATTGGTGCTGCTGCCAACCAGTTGGGCTCCGCGGCCGAAGAGCTGAATGCGTTGATGCGCGATAGCCATGCCGACTTGAACTCACAGAATATTGAAATCGAGATGGCGGTAACTGCCGTCACGGAGATGACCCAGGCGGTGGAGGAAGTGGCGCGAAACGCGGCCTCGACCTCCGAAGCCTCCCGCTCCTCGAACAGCGCCGCCCGTTCAGGGCAGGAAGAACTCAATGTGACCCTGGGCTCGATCACCCACCTGGTGCGCAACGTGGGTGATGCCGCCACACAGGCGCAGTTGCTTTCGGACCACACGCAAGCGATCAGCACGGTACTGGAAGTCATTCGCGCCGTGTCCGAACAGACCAACCTGCTGGCGTTGAACGCAGCAATCGAAGCGGCACGGGCGGGTGAAGCGGGCCGCGGTTTCGCCGTGGTGGCCGACGAGGTTCGCGGCCTCGCGCACCGCACGGGCGAGTCCACCCGGGAAATCGAAAGCATGATCGAGCAGGTTCATGTCGGTACGCACAACACGGTAAAGGCCCTCGAACTCAGCACCTCACAGGCCGAGCAGACCCACAGCCAGGCGGCCTCCGCCAACCAGGCGCTGTCGACCATCGTCAAATCGGTGGCCGAGATCGACGAACGCAACCTGGTCATCGCCAGCGCGTCGGAAGAACAGGCCCAGGTGGCCCGGGAAGTCGACCAGAACCTGGTCCGCATTCGCGACCTCTCCGCCCAGTCCGCCGTGCGTGCGAGCCAGACCACCGGGGCCAGCCAGGCACTGGCGCAACTGGCCGGCGAACTCAATGGTACGATCGGGCGGTTTACGCTCTGAGTGATTTGGAAATTCGGGAGCACAAGGACGGGTACGAATCCTCAAGCACCGCTCTCAAAGAAATGGGGCAGAAAGTAATGAACGCATGCGGAGCTCAAAATCCTCTTTCTGAGCAGGAGCTTATGACAATCATGCAGGAAACGCGCGAGTCCCACGCCGACCGATGGTATGAACAGATCCGAAACCAGCATGTATTTCCGCTTTCAAATATTATAAATTCGCTTCCCCTTCCAGACATGGCGGGCTTGGCAAGAAGCTTGATTGAGCTAGAGTCACTCAAGGAACGCGTAACACGGCCCAGTGAGTGAGTCCGTTTCAGGTCCCATCGACGTAGCTGTCATTAGCAAGCATGATGGGTTCGTATGGATCGATAGAAAGCATTACTTCAAGCCTGAGCTAAACCCCCGGTTTTTCAAAAGAGCAGAATGATGGAGTCCGATATGAGCTTCTCAGCCCCCCACCCTTTGGAACCATCCGCATCGGTTACCGCAAAGGAAGCGCTGCGCGTTGAGAACCAACAGATTCGCCCAGCCCGCCAAGTCGCCGATGCTAGCCGTTATGACTTAATGATTCGTCAACTGGACAGAAAGCCAAGCCCCCGTGAAACGCTCCTTGCGTTCACGAATTGTTGATAAAAAACCGCGCTAGACGCGGTTTTTTTGATGCGGCGTGCTGCAAATGATGACCACAGATGTGTGGTTCAACTAATCCAAGACAGCTCGATAGCTGGGGTAGAGCCCTCTGGAGCCCGAAATGGACCAGGAGGCAGTCGAACATGCCAAGCGACTGAAGAGCGCCCTGCATACCGCGATTGATGCTGGTGTGATTCGCAATCACTGCAACGCCATTCTCCTGCCGGGCATTCGTCAACAATGGCGAGGCTCTTCTAATCAGCCCCCCTTTACTGAGCCTCTCCGACTGATCTGCATACCGCAAGTCAGCGCTGTCCTTTTCAGCAGGCGGACCATAGCGGATACAGCTCTCAGCAAGGCTGCGATGAATCCCGCCCTAATAGAACCTCTATGTTTGGCCGTACCGGCAACGCTTTTCTTCGTGGGTAGGAAAGGGCTTGCGGCTCCTAGCCCTCCTCATGTACTGTACATCCATACAGCATTAATAATTGAACTTGTTAACCGCCTGCACCGTCACTACCTGTGCAAGCTGAGGCTCCTGCCTCTACGCTCTTTAAAAATTTGCCTCTTAGCAGAGTCGTGAAACCCGAGCTGCTGCTCAATGCCGAACTCCTGATGCAGCCTCTACCCCAAGCCCGCATCAGGAATCAGATATGGCTAAAGCGACTGATGGCGTTTCGATCTCACCAGTCTGCCTGTATAATTTCGCCCCCACCTGGCAACGTCCCAGGTGCAGGAAGGACCAAATGGTATTGGCTTCTTCGAAAACATCGACTACCACTGAGCTAAGCGAACACCCATGCGGAAAAGGATTGTCCAGTTGTTGAGTGATAACCGAGCGCTTAAGGCTAGGGAGATCGCAAAGCTTTTAGATATCGAACGCAGGGATGTCACAAGATTTCTTTACGACAACCTCGAGGAGTTCGTACAGAATGAACATTCTGCGTGGTTACTGAAGAAAAATATTTTCTTTCAAATTGAGTTTTCCGCAAGCAGCACCTGGATTACACAAGATCATTTTGAGCGTTCCCTTGCCAAGCACGGCTCACCTCTAGATTGTGGCTACGGCCATATTATTTTAAAGATCCCGAAAGAGCGCAAAGTGCTTTTTTGTGCTGCGGCTAGAATTCTTGCATTGGCCAATCAGCTAGCCAAAGCAAAAAAGATAGTTGAGCTCGACTTTAGCGAAAACACTGAAACACTTTCATATTTGAAACGAGCATATTTCTTTGAACGGCTCGACAAAAGCATCAAAGTATTACCGCGCCGCCCTGCTAGCCTCAAGGCTGTTGAGCTGACAGCAAATAACAAGAAGCTCGTTGAACTTCTTCCTATAGTTGCAGGAGGCGAAGAAAACGTACCTGAACGCTTCAAGCTTAGCTTTGCTGAGGCTTTTGGCGACCTACACGCCAATAAATTGCATACGGTACTTGGCGAGCTAATTGGCAATGTGGAGGAGCACTCCGAGACCATTGTCCCCGGGTTTGCTGGGCTTCAGAGCTACAACAGAAAAGGCTCAACATATATTGTCGCTGTGGTTTCTGACTCTGGACGAGGAATCTGCTCGACACTTAGACCTGCACTAACCGAGCACTACCCAGATGTCGCAGCACAATTTCCAGAAACCCTTGAGGCATCCAACGCAAAACTAATCATACATGCCATGCGCAAAGGTGGATTGAGCCAACGCGGCAAAGGTGCAGGTGGTGCTGGATTAAATAGAAGTTCAGGGCAAGCTGAAAGCCTCGACGCTACAGTTAGCATTAGACAAGAAGACTTTTCAGTTACTCTGACCTATCAGAATCAAGACTTATATAAACATAGCTGGCGCTTAGGCTTGCCTAAACTTTTAGGCACACACATCGTATTTGAATTCAACTTGACAGATAAATAGATTCTGGTTAAACTAAGGCCATGAACGAGAAAACTTACATAATCGCCCTTCGCGACTTCACGGATGGAAGCAGCAACCCCTATGGTACGATTAGGGGTAGAAAGGCTCATGCCCAATTGTTGGAACATATTGCCAAATTGATTGGCACTAAAACAATTGGCATATCCCTCAAAAATATTGATGGAGCCGATGTTTCTTTTCTCCGTGAGTCACTCATTTTCACTTTTAAACTCTACGCAAAGAAAATCTCTTTCTATATCCTTGACTTACTTGACGAAGATATTATCGCCAATCTGGAAGGTGCAGCGATCTCTGGAGATTTTCGAGTTACCTGCTGGGTGAATGGCAAATGCCGCTTCGTGGGTCCCGAACCCTCACCCTCAAGTATTCCACTCCTCAACGTAGTTCTATCTAATCATTCCGTAACCACCACACAGGTTGCTCAAGCGCTTGAAATGAGCGTTCAGAACGCCAGTACACGCCTCAAACGACTATCTGAAGAAGGCTTCATCACTCGCGTAGAGATGTCTGCCGAGAGTGGTGGCAAGGAGTTCGTTTACAAGGTCATCGGCACCTCTGCTTAAAGGGCTTGCTTTATCGAGAAATGGGGGTATGCTTTGCGCATGCCTCCATTTTTTTGGCTCGCGATAAACAGAATCATTGAACGAGATCATGGACACGAGGAGTTCAGAGATGAAAGCGAGGTTCGAGGTTCACAGATCAGAGGGAGAAAATTGGTTCTACCAGTTTGTGACAGCACAGAATCTGGTGATATTGCAAAGCGAAGCCCATAGGACCTTCGCTAGCTGCATCAAAGGCGTCGAGTCATGCCGAGAGCACTCGCCTTACGACAGATTCTACAGCAGATCGGACGACTCCACAGGCTTCACATTTCACCTGAGGGCTTCGAACAATAGGGCCATCAGTCAGGGGCTGGGATGCGCTTCTGCTGAGGAAAGGGAAAAAATCATCAGCACTGTGAAGCGATACGCGTCATCGGCTCAAATCAAAGACAGCAGAAAGGAGGTAATGAAGAAACAGATAGTGCCCTTAGAGAAGGACCATACAACGTAGGCGAGAAACCTAACGCAACGCCAATTGCGCGAAGTTTGAGTCGAGATGCCTCTAGACGAATCAAGAGTATCTCCGCGTGTTCCGCACCAGTCAAGAACTGATTGGGACTCTCCTCCCCTACGGCTAAGTCTGGCTTCCATCCAGGAAGCTAATAGCCGCCTGTGTGCGGAAAATACTTGGAGATTTACCAATGCATACTGAACAATCGTGCCAGCCACTCAACTTCACCGTAGAAGTGGCAGGAGATGATCTGGAGTTCCGCCAGATCCGCCTTGATGACCGCACACCAACTGGGGCCCAAATTGCGGCGGCAGCTCATTTCAAGCCCGACCAGTTGCCGATCGTGCTGCAGCTTCTGGATTCTGGCGCTCAAGAAGATATCCGGCCAGAGGAGTCGGTTACGCTGCATGATGGAGTAAACCGCTTCATCGTGATCGAGTCTGATCGCAAGTACCTACTGACCGTTGACGGCCTTCGCCTAGACTGGCCGTGTAAGCAGATCTCTGGCCATACCGTCCGTAAGCTCGCCGAAGTTGGCCCTGGCCAGCGCCTGCTACTGGAGCGGGAGGACGAGGCAGATCTGGAAGTCGAAGACACCACATTCATCAACCTGGATGCTGCCGGGATTGAGCGCTTCATCACCCGCAAGGCCGTCTGGAAGCTCAATATTCAAGGGGAAGTGTACGAATTTCCGAAGCCCATCGTTTCGGTACGTGAGGCCATCTCGGCCGCTAGCCTGGACCCCAACCGGGACTGGCAGATTTTCCTGATTGTCCGTGATCACCCCAAGCGTGAGCTGACCATCAACGATGAAATCGATCTGCGCCCAGATGGGATCGAAAAACTGCGTCTGACGCAAAAAGATGTGAGCAATGGTGAGGCAACCCTGCCAATTCGCCGCGAGTTCAAACTGCTCGAGCGCGACGAACAGCATCTGGATGCCATCGGTCATCACTGGGAAACCCGGCTGACCAGCGGAGGCCGGTGGTTGTTGATCCACAACTACCAACTACCGCCTGGCTACTCCGAGCAGGTTGTTCAACTGGCGCTGAACATCCCATTGGCCTATCCCAACAGCGCCATGGACATGTTCTATCTATACCCGGCTGTCCAGTTGGTCGGCGGCGCAGTGATTCCACAGACGGAGGCTACGGTGGAAGTCGACGGGGTCCCATTCCAACGCTGGTCTCGCCATCGCTCCTGGAACCCAACGACCGATAACGTAATGACCCAGCTGGCCATGGCCGATGGTTGCCTTTACAAAGAGGTTGGCCTGTGAAAAACGGATCTCGCCTCGTACTGACGGCCGAGATCTATACCTCCCTCCGGGAACACCTGTACCCGGGGGACGGTAAAGAGGCCGCAGCTATTCTTATCTGTACCCGCACACCTGGCTCTGTTCTCAAGCTCCTTTCGAAGGAACTGATCTTGGTGCCTTATGAGGAGTGCGCGATCAGGCAACCACACGCCATCACCTGGCCAGGAGCCTACCTCGAAAAAGCGATTGATGAAGCGCTTCCCCAATCGCACTCGATCATTCTCGTGCATTCTCACCCTGGGGGATTGTTCCAGTTCTCTCGTGTCGATGATGATAGTGACTCGGACACCATGGTCTCCCTGTTTCAAGGAGTGGAGGCAGTACACGGCTCGGCCATCATGACACCCAATGGTGCAATGCGGGCTCGGTTCTACCAGAAAGGCAGAGTTCCTGAGGACATCACCATGGTGACTGTGCCAGGCCATGACATCCATTACTGGCTCCCCCACTCCCATGAGCAGCAAAAAGCTCTGGCCTTCACCTCTGACATGACTGCCACCCTAAGCCGACTCACCGCAGCCGTGATTGGCGTCTCAGGAACCGGCTCGATTGTTGCTGAGCAGCTTACTCGCCTAGGATTCGGTAACCTGATTCTGATCGATCATGATCAGGTAGAACCCAAAAACCTCAACCGTATCCTCAACTCCACACTAAAGGATGCGCAGGAATCGCGCGCCAAAGTCGACGTCTTCGCTGAAGCCATAGAAAAGATTCGCGGCTCGAAAATCGCCCACGCAATCAACAAGACTGTGTTCAGCAGGGAGGCAGTAGTGGCCGTGGCTGATGCCGATGTCATCTTCTGTTGTGTCGACTCTCATCAGGGAAGGCTGATATGCGACCTGATGGCATCAAGCTTCCTGATCCCATTGTTCGACGTCGGTGTAACCATCCCAACACGCCTATCCAGTAAAGGCGTTCGCCAGATCCATGATGTACAAGGGCGGATCGACTATGTTCGGCCAGGCGGACCAACGCTTTCTGACCGCAAGGTTTACACCGCAGACTCGCTAGGAGCTGAAGAGCTGAGAAACACAGATCCCAAAGCTCACAATGAACAGGTGAAACAGGGCTATATCTCAGGCCTTCCAGAAGAAGCCCCCTCCGTTATTACTTTGAATATGCGAGCAGCCAGCGCGTGCGTGAATGAATTCATCGCTCGCGCCTTTCCGTTCCGTGAAGACCCCAACCAGAACTACGCGCGTAGCAAGTTTTCCCTTTCCAGCTGCTACGAAGAATACGAATCGGAAACGGTCCAGCCAAAAAGTGTGAACCCTGTGCTGGCTCAAGGAGCGCGGGAGCCATTGTTGGGACTCCCGTCCCTGGGGGGCGTGTAATGAGCGGGTTCAAAAAGCTATTCCGCAAGCTCATTTTCAGGTTTGAGCACCTGCTTCCTCCTCGGAGGATTATTGTCGTCGAGGGCGACTCGCTCCCCTCCAAGATGCCAATACGCGCGATCGTTCTCGCGAAAGATGCACACGAGGATTGGTGTATTGGACTCCAGTGCCCATGCGGGTGCGGCCGAACGATTGAGCTTCTAGTGATTGATGAAGCAAAGCCGAGGTGGGACTACAGCCTCAATGCTGACGGTTACCCATCGCTTCACCCGTCGGTATGGCTTAACAACGGTTGCCGCTCCCACTTCTGGCTCAAGAACGGCCGAATTCATTGGTGCTGATCAGTAGCTACACCCTCAACAGCAGCTGGGTCCTATACAACGAGAGGTAAATTTTATGCGCATGAATGGATTGGCACGACTGGCTCACAGCATGAGCGCTCAGGATATCGATATACAGCAATTTCTTTTCACAGATGGCGCAGCAAGCTTTGATTGCCTGTTTTCCATGAGGGGAGACTATGAGCTTTCACTTACTTCCAGGGGTGCAAACCCCAAATTTTTTCTCTTCGCTATCTCCGATGACTTTCAACTTTCGACCTACTTGGACGGCAACCACTTCGCTAATCTCATGAGCGTACTGAAAACTCATGAGATTTCGACCCAAGGATTCAGTACCTCCCGCTTCATTCAATCCCTGGACGCGGCGGTGCCGCCTGAGGCCACCAAAGACAGCGTACCCACAGCATCGCAAATCTTAACCCTTCGTCATGATCTGGAAGAACGAGATCGTCCGTTTTTCGATACCTGGATTTACTGGAAAGAACGGGGTCCACAGAAAGAAAACCTGAAAAAAACGCACATAGTGTTGGGCGCAGAAGCGTACGCATTCAGCGTCAAGAACCGAGCTTCATCCAAATGGAACGCGGTTGACCTTGGAAGGTCATGGGGATAGACAGCGCCAGCTAAAAGAACGCAGGTAAGCTTCACGTTTCTCTTGCGACCAAAACAGTGTAGCGGCCTAATTCCCCTAGACATTTCGACATGGAATAATGCATCTTTCGAGGAGCTCACCCATAATGGAAGCAGATTTTAACGAAAAAATCTCTCAGAAAACCATTCTAAATTCCAGAGTTTTCTCGACAGTATTCGCCGCAAATAATATCGAGCAAGCTTCTTACCCCCTATGCATCAGCGCTAGCTATTAATATTAGACAACCAAGAGAAGGGCAATGGATTGAATCTGAAAACCATTTATTTAGCCTCCAAGCGCCATTTCGCCGTGCTGCTGTTTTTGTCTATGAGTTACGCTAGTGCAGTGGTGTACCTTTGGGACCAATATAGAGGTATTCAAATACAACTGAGTGAGATCAATCAGGCACAGCTGAAACTGAGTGAAGATAAAATTCAGTTCGAGAAATATAGATCCGAAGAGCTTCAGGCGCGTTTCAGCCGAGAGTCGGCGTTACAAAAGCGAGAGTTGATCGCCGATCAGCTTGCAGAAAGAAATTCGGCTGCGGAAGAGGACCTCAAGCGCCGGGAGGCCACGTATCTCGAACTAGTTGGCAGGCTGAATAGCGAACAACAAAAATTAGGTGCGTCAGCAGAGAGACAAGCGGCTGAAATGAAACTGCAATCTCTGATGTCAGAGTTCGCTGCTCTGGGCGTTAGTCTTAGCTCCAAACCATGTGGAGATGCAGAAGCTCTCAAAAAATACAACACCGCGAAAGCAAAATATGACGAAATATATTCATGGGCGGAAGCACACTCACTAGATGAGAAGTATCGCAATTTTCTTTTTCACAATCAGCAAACCGCGCTCAGATTCTGCGGAGATTAAGACTAATAACGAGCTACTAAACTAATTCCATCAACTAGAAAAGGGGACGAAAAGGGGACGCATTTATTTTCTCCAAACTCAGTACCTACGAAACATCTAGCCACCTCCTCCCTCTTGCGAACCCTCCATTACCACTCTAACCTGACAACTGCCGACCACCTCGGCACTGGGTTTGGCGACCCTGAAAGCATAAGGCGCACGACGCCCACCACCATCCGATAGCGGGCGTTTTTTCATGCTCGTCGATTCGTGTCATGGCGGCTGTGCGTGGGAGACCTCCGGGTCTGCCGGGTTCCTTTTGCTCCGGTTCGCCAACCCGCGTACAGCTGCCACCCAATCGTTTGGCGACGGTTTTCGGCAGCCCTGCAAGCAAAAGGAGCTGTCTCGATGAATAACGCTGAAACTCACCTGGTTCCTCACGTCTTCACTCGTAACAAACTCAACCTCCACGCGCTCCTGCTGGAGAACCAGGCATGGTTCAGCGCTCGGGACCTTGGACGATTGCTTGGGCTTCACCTTGATGAACGCGCGCTCCGCAAGCTTGATGCCGACCAACATCAAAGCCTGTGGATACTCAGCCACGGCCTGGTCGAGCATGCGCTCATGATCAGCGAGTCTGGGGTCTATGCACTGCTCATTTACCACTACTGCCCCGAATACCGCGATCTGCGTAGTTGGCTGACTCATGAAGTGGTGCCAACACTCAGGGACGCCACACAACCCGACTCAGCCGAACGCCCTTTCCTCAGCCTGCTGAAGTGGCCCGAAATGTCAACTGCCCGACATCATCGCCACCTTGAGAACACGCAGGTGCATGCACACTGGCCGAGAGGAGTTCGTGACCGTTGAGGTCGTCCATGAAGGGCGCACATTCGACTACGCAGTCTTCTTCACCGTCAGCAGGGCCAAGAGAGCCGAAGGTGCTCACCTGAACCTTTTCGTGAACAGCGCACACGAGCGCTACGATCCGTTGAAGTACACGAAGCCGATCAGGTTCGACTTCATCCTACTGAACCGGTTTCAGGGGAAAGAGATCAAAGTGCCACGCTGAAAAAGAAAAGCCCCCGCAAATGCGAGGGCCTTCTTTAAATCCGGAATCTCTTGGTTATCCCACTCTAGGGTGCGGACCTCTTGCGAGGTGGATGGACGCTTTCACCGGTCGGCGCTACCTTTTCAGTGGGCCCATTATTCAACTATTGGTTGAGAAGTTAAAGGGCCGCTGATCATTTTCCATCATCCTGAATCACTTCTCCCCACCGGCCTCATCAAGGCTGATTTCCACAGCACGCAATAGACAGCGAATCGTCTCGACACACAAAGGCACCCAGCCCCCTCCTCCACTCGGCTAGCCTTCCAGAACCGCAAAAACCCCGCGCCACGTTCAAGGAAGAAACATGTCCCTGGCCATCGTCCACAGCCGCGCCCAGGTCGGTGTGGAAGCCCCTGCCGTCACCGTCGAAACCCATCTCGCCAATGGCCTGCCGAGCCTGACCCTGGTCGGTCTGCCGGAAACCGCCGTGAAGGAAAGCAAGGACCGGGTGCGCAGTGCGATTCTCAATTCGGCCCTGGAGTTTCCCGCCCGGCGCATCACCCTGAACCTGGCCCCGGCGGACCTTCCCAAGGATGGCGGACGCTTCGACCTGGCCATCGCACTGGGCATTCTCGCCGCCAGCGTACAGGTACCGGCGCTGGCGCTGGACAACATCGAGTGCCTGGGCGAGCTGGCGCTCTCCGGTGCCATTCGCCCGGTACAAGGAGTGTTGCCGGCAGCGCTGGCGGCCCGTGCCGCCGGACGAACGCTGGTGGTGCCGCTGACCAATGCCGAGGAAGCCTCGTTGGCCTGCGGGCTGACGGTGATTGCCGTCGATCATCTGTTGCAGCTGGTCGCCCACCTCAACGGCCACGCGCCAATCGCGCCCTTCGAGTCCAATGGCCTGCTACATCAGGCCAAGCCCTACCCGGACCTGAGCGAAGTGCAGGGCCAACTCGCCGCCAAGCGCGCCTTGCTGATCGCCGCTGCCGGCGCGCACAACCTCTTGTTCAGCGGCCCACCCGGCACCGGCAAGACGCTGCTGGCCAGCCGGCTGCCAGGGCTGTTGCCGCCGCTGGATGAACATGAGGCCCTGGAAGTGGCGGCGATCCAGTCGGTCGCCAGTCATGTGCCCTTGACCCGTTGGCCGCAGCGTCCGTTTCGTCAACCCCACCACTCCGCCTCCGGGCCGGCGCTGGTGGGTGGCGGATCAAGGCCACGGCCTGGCGAGATCACCCTCGCCCATCATGGCGTGCTATTTCTCGATGAACTGCCGGAGTTTGATCGCAAGGTGCTGGAGGTACTGCGCGAGCCATTGGAATCGGGCCATATCGTGATTGCCCGCGCCCGCGACCGGGTACGTTTTCCCGCGCGGTTCCAGTTGGTGGCGGCGATGAATCCGTGCCCCTGTGGATATCTTGGCGACCCGACTAGTCGTTGTCGATGCACACCGGAGCAGATCCAGCGTTATCGCAACAAGCTGTCCGGCCCGTTGCTGGACCGCATCGACCTGCACCTGACCGTGGCCCGCGAGGCCACGGCGCTGAGCCCGGTCAAGGAGCCGGGAAACACCACGGCCAAGGCGGCCGAGTTGGTTGCGCAGGCTCGCCAGTGCCAGCAACAACGCCAGGGTTGTGCCAATGCCTTTCTCGATCTGGAGGGTTTGCGCCAGCACTGCAAGTTATCCACAGCCGACGAAACCTGGCTGGAAACAGCCTGTGAGCGCTTGACGTTATCACTGCGGGCAGCGCATCGGTTGCTGAAGGTAGCAAGGACGTTGGCGGATCTGGAACAGATGGAGGGAATCAGCCGTGAGCATCTGGCCGAGGCGTTGCAGTATCGGCCCAGTAGCGCCTGATATGGCCAGGATAAGCTGGTACTGCGCTGAGGTTGAGGGCCTATTCGCGGGCAAGCCACGCTCCTACAGTGCAGTGTCGCACATGTATCCTGTGCACTGTAGGAGCGACCGGCCAACGCTCGGTTACCCCGAATGAATCTGAAGACCAGCGACTCCTCACCGGAACCGATCAACCTCCTGCCGCAACTCCGCAGCCAGCATCTCCAGCTCGCGTGCGGTCTGCGCCAGGTTGGAGACCACTTCACGCTGTTCACTGTTGGCCAGGGCGATGCTTTGCAGGTTGCTGCTGAGCAGCGTGGCGGTGCTGCTCTGCTCCTGGGTGGCGGTGGTGATGGCGGCGAATTGCTGGCCGGCCGAGCGGCTCTGTTCATCGATGCGCTGCAATGCCGAGGCGACGTTGGCGTTGCGCGACAGGCCTTCCTGCATCAACGCGTTGCCCTGCTCCATGGTCTGGATGGCATGGCCGGTTTCCTGCTGGATACTGTGGATCATGCTGGAGATCTCGTCCGTCGCCTCGCGGGTACGGCCCGCCAGGCTACGCACTTCATCGGCGACCACGGCAAAACCACGGCCCTGTTCGCCAGCACGGGCCGCCTCGATGGCCGCGTTGAGCGCCAGCAGGTTGGTCTGTTCGGCAATCGAGGTGATCACGCCGACGATGCCGCCAATCTCCTGGGAACGTTGACCCAGGGTGTTGATGACCGTGGCCGTGCTGTTCAACGCCGCGGCGATCTGTTCCAGGGAGGATGAGGCTTCGTCCATGGATGTCCGGCCAATACGGGTCTGCTGGGCATTTTCCTGGGCCAGGCGCTCGGTGTTGCCCATGTTGTCGGCAATGTTCAGCGAGGTCGCGCTGAATTCCTCGACCGCACCGGCCATGCTGGTGATTTCACCGGACTGCTGTTCCATACCCTCGTAGGCCCCGCTCGACAGGCCGGACAGGGCCTGGGCACGACCGTTGACCTCCTGGGCCGCCTTGCGGATGTGCTCGACCATGGTCGACAGCGCCTGGCCCATCTGGTTGAAGCTGCTGGCCAGTTGGCCGATCTCGTCGTGGCTCGACACGTTGAGGCGTACGCTCAGATCGCCCGCCCCAAGGGCCTGGGCCTGACGCACCAGGTCACCCAGAGGACGCAGCTTGCTGCGCAACAGCCAGACCGCCGCACCCACCGCCAGCAGCATCGCCAGCAAACTGCCCAGCACCAGGCGAATGCCGACGCTCCAGGTCACTTCGCTGATCTCGGCCTTGGGCATGCTCGCCACCACCGACCACGGGCCATCCGCGAAAGGCACCGCGACGCTGTAGATCTCGTCGCTCTTGTCGCTCCAGAAACGACCCTGCCCTGGCTGCTTGGCCAGGTCGACAATGGTCGGGATCGCCTGCTCGACATCCTTCACGCCAGCCGGCGGCACCAGCCAGCGTTTCTGTTCGTCGAGCAGCGCCAGCGAACCGGTGGTGCCGATGCGGAAGCGCTTGAGGTTGTCGAACTGCGCCTTCTGCGCGTCGGTGTAGTCGAAACCGACGAACAGCACCGCGAACACCTTGCCGCTGCTGTCACGCACCGGGGTGTACTGGGTCATGTAGTAGCGGTCGAAGAGCAAGGCGCGGCCGACATAGCTCTGGCCCGCCATCAGCTTGGCGTAGGCCGGATGCTGGTGGTCGAGCAGGGTGCCGATGGCACGGCTGCCGTCCTGCTTGGTCAGGGAGGTGCTGACGCGGATGAAATCGTCGCCGCTACGCACGAACAGTGTCGCGACACCGGCGGTCATCTGCTTGAATTCGTCGACTTCACTGAAGTCGTTGTTGAGCAGGTTGTCGCGCAGATACAGTCCCGGCGCCTGGGTCCCGGCCACGCTGACCGGTGCATCCGCACGCACGCTCAGGCCGTTGCTGAAGCGCTTCTCGAACAGCCCGCTGAGGCGCTGGGTACTCTCGCGCAGGGTGCTGTGGAAGGTATTCAACTGGTCGGCCAGCAGTCGCGCCTCACTGGCCAGGTGTTCTTCACGGGTATCGAGGTTGGCCGAATCCAGTGAGCGCAGGGCGAATACGGTACTGCCACTGATGACCACCGCGAGGATGACGGAGAGCGCGAGGCCGAGTTGCGTGGCGATTCGGGCACGGGATTGAGGCATGAAATGCTCCTGACCAAGCAGCCGGATCATCCCTATCCCATGGCGCTACCCGGTTCTTTTTTGAATTGAGTCGTGAGAGGCCTTTCTGAACGAAGGTTCCATGTCGCTACAGTCGGCTGCTCCTACAGATACTTGAGCAAATCGGAGGGATATTTGCCAGAAATCTGACCGGAGGGTTGTGCGCTCAGCCCAGGCGTTCGACCTGGGGCAGTTCCATGGCCGCGACTTCGCCTTGCAGAAAGTCGCTCAGGCGGCGCAGGCGCTCGCCGCCGGGGCGGGTTTTCGGCCACACCATGTAATAGTTTTCGCCACTGGCCACGGCGGTTGGCCAGGGTAGGCTCAGGCGTCCCTGGGCGACGTCTTCGGCGACCATCAAGAGATCCCCCATGGACACGCCATAACCGCGGGCCGCGGCAATCATCCCCAGTTCGAGGGTGTCGAACACCTGACCGCCCTTCAGTGAGATGCGCTCGGACAGGCCCATGCGTTCCAGCCAGTTGCGCCAGTCGCGGCGGTCCGGTGTCGGGTGCAGCAACTCGGTGGCGGCCAGTCGCTCGATATCCCAGGGCTGGTCGTTGAGCAGGGTCGGCGCCCCGACCGGAATCAGCCATTCGGAGAACAGGTAGCTGGACTCCCAATCCGGCGGGAAATGGCCGTTGCCGAGCAGCACCGCGCAGTCGAACGGTTCCTGGTTGAAGTCGACATTATCGACATCCATCCAGGCGCTGGTCAGTTGCACCTCGTTGCCCTTCTGCAGGTGCCGGAAGCGGCTGATACGGGCCAGCAGCCAGCGCATGGTCAGGGTCGACGGCGCCTTCATGCGCAGGATGTCATCTTCGCCACGCAGGGTGTCGCAGGCCCGCTCCAGCGCACCGAAGCCTTCACGGATGCCCGGCAACAGCAGCCGCGCGGCTTCCGTCAGTTGCAGGTTGCGGCCGTTGCGCTGGAACAACCGGCAGGCAAAGTGCTCCTCCAGGGTGCGGATGTGCCGGCTGACCGCGCTCTGGGTGATCGACAGCTCTTGCGCCGCCCGGGTAAACGAGCTGTAGCGCGCCGCCGCTTCGAAAGCGCGCAAGGCATAGAGTGGGGGCAGGCGACGAGACATTCATGACCTATCGAGGGCGGGAGGGAGCAGCCAGCTGGCAGAACTGCCATGCATGAGTATTTATCATGCGAGCAATCGTTTTTATCCCTTTGTGCAAACCCTTGCAAGCGCCGAGAATCAATCCTTCAACCCTCCTGTCACTCTGTGAGTCCGATGATCATGCAGCATCCAGCACGTACCGAACTGTGGGCCATCCTGCGGCTGTCAGGGCCGTTGATTGCCTCGCAGTTGGCACACATGCTCATGGTGCTGACCGACACCCTGATGATGGCCCGGCTCAGCCCCGAGGCCTTGGCCGGCGGTGGCCTGGGCGCGGCGAGCTATTCGTTCGTGTCGATCTTCTGCCTCGGGGTGATCGCTGCGGTCGGTACCCTGGTGGCGATTCGTCACGGTGCCGGCGATGTCGAGGGCGTTGCTCGCCTGGCCCAGGCCGGGCTGTGGCTGGCCTGGGCCATGGCGCTGGTTGCCGGGCTGCTGTTGTGGAACCTCAAGCCACTCCTGCTGCTGTTCGGCCAGACACCCAATAACGTGCAGGCCGCCGGCCAGTTCCTGCTGCTGCTGCCGTTCGCCCTGCCCGGCTACCTGAGCTTCATGGCCCTGCGCGGTTTCACCAGTGCGCTGGGGCGGGCCACGCCGGTAATGGTGATCAGCCTGTGCGGGACCGTGGCCAACTTCCTGCTCAACTATGCACTGATCACCGGCATGTTCGGCCTGCCGCACCTGGGCCTGACGGGGATCGGCCTGGTCACGGCCATCGTCGCCAACTGCATGGCGCTGGCCCTGGCCTGGCATATCCGTCGGCATGTAGCGTATCGCGGCTATCCGCTGCTGCGGGGGCTGTCGCGGCCGAACTGGCAGTACCTGCGCGAACTGTGGCGGCTGGGCCTGCCGATTGGTGGCACCTATGCGGTGGAAGTCGGGCTGTTCGCCTTCGCCGCCTTGTGCATGGGCACCATGGGCAGCACGCAATTGGCGGCACACCAGATCGCCCTGCAGATCGTTTCGGTGGCGTTCATGATTCCGGCGGGGATCTCCTACGCCATCACCCTGCGGATCGGCCAGCACTACGGTGCTGGGCAACTGCTGGATGCGCGGCGGGCCGGACGGGTCGGTATCGCCTTTGGCGCGGCGACCATGCTGGCCTTCGCCATGCTGTTCTGGTTGGCGCCGAACCAGTTGATCGGGCTGTTCCTGGATCACAACGACCCGGCGTTCCACCCGGTCATCGAACTGGCGGTCAGCCTGCTGGCGGTGGCTGCATGGTTCGAGCTGTTCGATGGCACCCAGACCATCGCCATGGGCGCGATTCGTGGGCTCAAGGATGCCAAGACCACCTTCCTGGTCGGATTGGGCTGCTACTGGCTGATTGGTGCACCGTCGGCCTGGCTGCTGGCGTTCAATCTTGGCTGGGGACCAACCGGCGTGTGGTGGGGACTGGCGTTGGGACTGGCCTGTGCAGCCACCGGGCTGACCCTGGCGTTCGAATGGCGGATGAAGCGGATGCTGGGGAAAAAACAAGAGAGGGCATCGGTTCAGGCAGCCATGAACCCAGCTCCGTAAGGGGGGGATTTTGTGGGAGATGCCGATGGTGGTGAACACAAACCCTGTGTTCACCACTCCACATCAGCAGACGGCCTGAACCTCAGGCTGGCCGGCGCTGGTCACCAGGTACCGGGCCAGCTCCTCCAGCGGCAGCGGCTTGCTGATCAGGTAGCCTTGCACCTGGTCGCAGCCAAAACCATGCAGCAAGGCCAGTTGCTCCGGCGTCTCGACCCCCTCGGCCACCACTTCCAGGTTGAGGTTATGGGCCAGGTTGATCATGGCGTGGACCAGCTTGCGATTCTCCTCCCGCTGCTCCATGCCACCGACGAAGCTCTTGTCCACCTTGAGCAAGGCGATTGGCAGGCTGTTGAGGTGCACGAACGACGAGAAGCCGGTGCCGAAGTCGTCCAGGGAAAAACGCACGCCCAGGCGCCCCAGGGCATCCATGGTCTGCTTGACCAGATCGCTGCGGCGCATCACCGCCGTCTCGGTGAGTTCGAATTCCAGCCACTGCGCCTCGACGCCCCGCTCGGCAATCAGCCGGCTCAGGGTCGACAGCAGTTGGCTGTCCTGGAACTGCCGGAACGACAGGTTGACCGCCATGTGCAATGGTCCCAGCCCGCGTCCGCGCAGATCCTGCATATCGCGCAGGGCACGGGAAATCACCCAGTAGCCCAGCGGCACGATCAGCCCGCTCTGCTCGGCCAGCGGCACGAACTCGCTCGGCGGCAGCAGCCCGCGCTCGCCGTGGCGCCAGCGCACCAGGGCTTCGAGACCGACGATCTGCCCGCTGCCCAGGTCCAGGCGCGGCTGGTAGTGCAGCTCCAGCTCGTCGCGACGCAACGCCCGGCGCAGTTCGCTTTCAAGGTCGGCGAGGCTGCGGGCATTGCGGTTGATGCGTTCGTTGAAGATATTGAAGGTGCAGCCCTGGGTGCTCTTGGCCTGCTGCATGGCAATGTGCGCATGCCACATCAGCGGGTCGGCGCCGGCATTGGCACGGGCGTGGGCGATGCCCAGGCTGCAGCCGATCAGGAGGCTTTCGCCATCGACCCAGTAGGGTTCGGCCATGACCTCGACGATCCGCTCGGCCATCCACTCGGCGCGCTGCGGCGCCCGGCGCGTGTCGATCAGCAGGGCGAACTCGTCGCTGCCCAGACGGGCCAACTGGTCGCCGGCCTCGAGCTGGCTCTTGAGCCGCGCCACCACCTGCAGGATCAGCCGGTCGCCGGCCTGGTGGCCAAGCGCATCGTTGGCATGACGAAAATTGTCCAGGTCGAGATGACCGAGGGCCAGGCCACGCCCCTCGTTCTCGGCCAGGCGCGCGGTGAGCAGGGTCTGGAAACCCTGGCGGTTGGCGATGCCGGTCAGTGGATCCTGCTCGGCCAGGCGTTGCAGGGTATTTTCCAGTACGCCGCGCTCGCGCACATGGCGCAGGCAGCGGCGCAGGGTCGCAGTGTCCAGGGTGTCGCGCACCAGCCAGTCGCTGGCGCCGAGCGGCGCGACATCGGGTTCGTCGTCGAGCAGCAACACGGTCGGCAGGCTGCAACGCCCCGGCGCCGGCTGCAATGACGGCACACTCAACAAGATCGCCGAGCGCTCATTATCGAAGAGGCCGCGGACCAACTCCCACGAAGTCGCACTGACCAGCATGGCCGTGCCTCCCAGCGGAGCGAGACACTCGCGCAACAACGCCGCCCAGGCTGGATCTTCGGCCAGCAGCAGCAAACGCAAGGGTTCGACAGGCGTAGACAAGCTAGCTCCCTAGACTCTGCAAAGAACATTGGCGAAAGGCATTATGACTCGCCATACAGCGATTACAATGCGAATGTTTCTCAAACGCTACCGTGCACCGCACAAGGTTCAACAATAGCCTGAAATCCGTCGCGCATCCTGCTGGAAAGTAACAAAACCGGCAAATTTAGATCGCATATTGCGTCACAATGTCGGAGAGTCGCGGCAGAATCCGTCCAGCCTGTTAAAATGCCCGCCCTTTTTTCGTAACAGACCTCTTACTTCGTCATGTCCCGACTCAATCCCCGGCAGCAAGAAGCCGTGAACTACGTCGGCGGCCCGCTTTTGGTGCTCGCCGGTGCAGGCTCCGGCAAGACCAGCGTGATCACCCGCAAGATCGCGCACCTGATCCAGAATTGCGGCATCCGCGCCCAGTACATCGTCGCCATGACCTTTACCAACAAGGCCGCGCGCGAGATGAAGGAGCGGGTCGGTACCCTGCTGCGCGCAGGTGAAGGTCGCGGCCTGACGGTGTCGACGTTCCACAACCTGGGCCTGAACATCATCCGCAAGGAACATGTGCGGCTGGGCTACAAGCCGGGCTTCTCGATCTTCGACGAGACCGACGTCAAGGCCCTGATGACCGACATCATGCAGAAGGAATACTCGGGCGACGACGGCGTCGACGAGATCAAGAACATGATCGGCAGCTGGAAGAATGATCTGATCCTGCCGGCCCAGGCCCTGGAAAACGCGCGCAATCCCAAGGAACAGACCGCGGCCATCGTCTACACCCACTACCAGCGCACGCTCAAGGCATTCAACGCGGTGGACTTCGACGACCTGATCCTGCTGCCGGTGAAGCTGTTCGAAGACAACGCCGACATCCTCGAAAAGTGGCAGAACCGCGTGCGCTACCTGCTGGTGGACGAGTATCAGGACACCAACGCCAGCCAGTACCTGCTGGTGAAGATGCTGATCGGCAAGCGCAACCAGTTCACCGTGGTCGGCGACGACGACCAGTCGATCTACGCCTGGCGCGGCGCGCGGCCGGAAAACCTGATGCTGCTCAAGGAAGACTACCCATCCCTGAAGGTGGTCATGCTGGAGCAGAACTACCGCTCCACCAGCCGTATCCTGCGCTGCGCCAACGTGCTGATCTCGAACAACCCCCACGAGTTCGAGAAGCAGTTGTGGAGTGAAATGGGCCACGGCGACGAGATCCGCGTGATCCGCTGCCGCAACGAGGACGCCGAGGCCGAGCGGGTGGCCATGGAAATCCTCACCCTGCACCTGCGCACCAATCGTCCCTACAGCGATTTCGCCATCCTCTACCGGGGCAACTACCAGGCCAAGCTGATCGAGCTGAAGCTGCAGCATCATCAGGTTCCCTATCGACTGTCGGGCGGCAACAGCTTTTTCGGGCGCCAGGAAGTGAAGGACCTGATGGCCTACTTCCGCCTGATCGTGAACCCCGATGACGACAACGCCTTCCTGCGGGTGATCAACGTGCCGCGTCGCGAGATCGGTTCGACCACCCTGGAAAAACTCGGCAACTACGCCACCGAGCGCAAGATATCGATGTACGCCGCCACCGACGAGATCGGCCTGGGCGAACACCTCGACAGCCGCTTCACCGATCGCCTGTCGCGCTTCAAGCGCTTCATGGACCGGGTTCGCGAACAGTGCGCCGGCGAAGACCCGATCTCGGCGCTGCGCAGCATGGTCATGGACATCGACTACGAGAACTGGCTGCGCACCAACAGTTCCAGCGACAAGGCCGCCGACTACCGGATGAGCAACGTCTGGTTCCTGATCGAGGCGCTGAAGAACACCCTGGAAAAAGACGAAGACGGCGACATGACCGTCGAGGACGCCATCGGCAAGCTGGTCCTGCGCGACATGCTCGAACGCCAGCAGGAAGAGGAAGACGGCGCCGAAGGTGTGCAGATGATGACCCTGCACGCGTCCAAGGGGCTGGAGTTCCCCTATGTGTTCATCATGGGCATGGAGGAGGAGATTCTCCCCCACCGTTCCAGCATCGAGGCCGACACCATCGAGGAAGAGCGGCGCCTGGCGTATGTCGGCATCACCCGCGCCCGCCAGACCCTGGCCTTCACCTTCGCGGCCAAGCGCAAGCAGTACGGTGAGGTCATCGACTGTGCACCGAGCCGCTTCCTTGACGAGCTGCCACCGGACGACCTGGCCTGGGAAGGCAACGATGACACGCCGACCGAGGTAAAGGCCGTGCGTGGCAACTCGGCGCTGGCGGATATACGAGCGATGCTAAAGCGCTAGAATTGCCTATTTTCAAACCCGCACCCCCTGTGGGAGCGGCGAGATATAAACACCATTATTTTTCAGCGCCAGAAAGCGCTATTCGAGGACGTTACGTGGAAGCACTGCACAAGAAAATTCGCGAAGAAGGCATCGTGCTTTCCGATCAGGTTCTGAAGGTCGACGCCTTCCTCAACCACCAGATCGACCCGCTGCTGATGAAGCAGATCGGTGACGAATTCGCCCGGCTGTTCGCCGACTCGGGCATCACCAAGATCGTCACCATCGAAGCCTCGGGCATCGCGCCGGCGGTCATGACCGGCCTGAACCTGGGCGTTCCGGTGATTTTCGCGCGCAAGCACCAGTCCCTGACCCTCACCGAAAACCTGCTGTCGGCGACCGTCTACTCGTTCACCAAGCAGGTCGAGAACACCGTGGCGATTTCCCCACGCCACCTGACCAGCAGCGACCGGGTACTGGTCATCGATGACTTCCTGGCCAACGGCAAGGCGTCCCAGGCGCTGATCTCGATCATCAAGCAGGCCGGCGCGACTGTCGCCGGGCTGGGTATCGTCATCGAGAAATCGTTCCAGGGCGGCCGCGCCGAACTGGACGCCCAGGGCTATCGCGTGGAATCGCTGGCCCGGGTCAAATCCCTCGCCGGTGGCGTGGTGACGTTCCTCTGATAACGACGACCGTGGGCCCTGCATCAGAAGCCCACGGCGTTCGGATCCCGTAGCGAACTGGACAACTTGAACAGTTCGCTGTCGGTCTTGATCCCCAGCTTGCGATAGGCCGACTGTTTCTGCGTGCTGATGGTGTTGGCGCTGCGCGAGAATTTTTCCGCAATGCCGTTCACCGACATGCCATCGAGGAAACAACGCAGCACTTCCCGCTCCCTCGGCGACAGAATGTCATGGGCACACGCATGTGTCGGCTCGTTGGCGCTCGCCGCCTCATACACTTCCGTTTCCGTCACCGCTGCCACCTCCCGGGCCATGATCGGGTGCAGGTAGATCTTGCCGCGTGCCACGGTGCGAATCGCGGCCGCCAGCCCGTCCAGGCGTTGGCTCTTGCCAAAGAAGCCCCAACTGCCAGCCCGTAGCGCCATCGACACGGTCGCCGGGGTGTAGTGGGCCGAGAGCACCAGCGGCCGGCAGTCGGGATAACGCACGCGCAGCGCGCGGATCAGGTTGATCCCGTCGATCTCCGTCGGGCCCAGCATGAAATCGATCACCAGGATATCCGGCTGCCTGATGGCCAGGGCGGCGAGCAGTTCCTTGCCCGTGGAAAAGGAGCCCACCACTTCGAGGTCGGGCTCCTTCGACAGCCACAGGGACGTGCCCACCCTTATCAGCTCATGGTCGTCCAGCAACATGACTGTGTAGGAACCAGGGATTGCACTAGTCATCTTTGTTTAGACCTCCCGAGAAAAGAGCCGAGCCAGCAGGTCAGAGGCGCGGCGAATACCTACAGAACTTTCAGGCTTATAGCACCCAGCGCCCAGAGCGCAAACGGAAAGCCTTTCGAGAAATCTCGAAACTGCCGTGTTTCGAGTTATCTCGATGTTCCAGTGACGCCCGCTGCGCGAGAGTAGCCCTTCATCCGACAGGCTAGCACCCTCCTCCCAGAGGGCTGTTGGAAGAGCAACCAACTGAAACCATTCAAGGTAATTCCATGAAAATCTCGCAAGTTTCTGCCGCAGTCTCCCTCGCCCTGGCCGCGTTTATCTCCCTGCCGGCTGCTGCCGCCAATGACGGGATCATCAACTTCAACGGCCTGGTGTCCGACGTGACCTGCACCATCGAAGGCGAAGCGCCGGGTGGCGGTACCGTGGTCAAGGACGTCGACCTGGGCGGCGTGCCCGCCTCGCTGCTGACCAACGCCGGTGATCGCCGCAACCTCACCGGTTTCTCGATTCGCGTCGGCGCGCCAGGTGAGTCGGCTTGCACCAACGGCCGTACCGCCATGGTCGCATTCGACCCGACCAGCCCGGCGATCGATGTCGCCACCGGCCGCCTGAACATCGACGACACCGCGGACGCCGCGACCAACGTCCAGATCGAAGTGACCAAGCGCGACGGCACGCCGATCCACGTCTACACCGAAAAATCCGAAGGCGTGGTCATCGCCGACAACCAGGCGATCATTCCCCTGGCTGCCCAGTACTACGCCACTGCGGCCGCTGGCGAAGGCATGGTCAAGACTCGTGTCGGCTTCATGGTCGAGTACGCCGACTAAGCGTCGCCCAGCGGACCCGCGCCGGGCGCGGGTCCAGCCTTCAACACGAGAGCTTCGCTAATGAACAACCTGGCTCGTTCGAGCATGGCCGCCTGCGTCCTCCTGGCGGCATCGCTGCACGCTACGTCCTCGTTTGCCGCCGTGGTCATCCATGGCGCCCGCGTCATCTATCCGGCCGACCAACAGGAGGTCGTGGTTCGGCTGGAGAACAAGGGCGAGCGACCCGCCCTGATCCAGCTCTGGCTCGACGACGGTGACAAACGGGCAACACCCGCGACCGCGCAGGCGCCCTTCACCGCAATCCCGCCGATCCTGCGCATCGAACCGAAAAAACAGCAGGCCCCACGCCTGCGCTACACCGGCGCACCGCTACCCACCGACCGTGAAAGCCTGTTCTGGCTGAACGTACTGGAAGTGCAGCCGACCCTGGCCGGCGCCACGGACAGGAACCTGCTGGAGCTGTCGTTTCGCTCCCGGCTGCGGGTGTTCTTCCGCCCGCAGGGGCTGCCCTACCCCAAAGGTGCGGCGGCCCCCAAGCTGAGCTGGAAACTGGTGCGCCACGAGGGCGGCCATGCATTGGAGGTGGTCAACCCGACGCCGTACCACGTCTCGCTGGGCTCGGTCGAACTGGTGGGCAAGGGGCGCGACGAGCGTTATCCGAAGGCTCCGAACAAGGAGGTCAACGACAGCCTGCTGCTGCCATCCGGCGATATCAAGCGCTTCCCGCTGCCGGCCCTGCGCACTCCGCCCGGTGGCGCCCTGAAAGTCGAGTTCACCGCCATCAGCGACTTTGGCGCGCGCGTGCGCCACAGCGCCGATATCCCCTCTTGAACCGGACCGATCATCGCTCATGAACACCCGCAAATTGCCATGTACCCTCACGTTCGCTCGTTTCATCGGCTTGTCCATGCTGGCGGCCGTGGCACTGGGCAGCAGCTTCATGACGCAGGCCAGCGTCATCATCACCGGTACCCGGGTGGTCTACCCGGCGAACCAGAAGGAAGTGACGATACGCTTCGAAAACAAGAACCAGAAACCGGCCCTGGTGCAGGTCTGGCTGGACACCGGCGACGAGGGTGTACTGCCGGAAAAAGCACATGTGCCCTTCCTTGCCACGCCGCCGATCTTCCGCATGGAACCGGGCCGGCAACAGGTGGTACGGCTGGCCTACACCGGCGAACCGCTGCCCAAGGACAAGGAAAGCCTGTTCTGGCTCAACATGCTGGAAGTCCCGCCCAAGGCCCAGGACGCCCCTGAGAGCAACCAGTTGCAGCTCGCCTTCCGTACGCGCATCAAGGTGTTCTTCCGCCCGGACGACTTGCCCTACCAGCCTTCGCAGGCGGCACAAAAGCTGCGCTGGAGCCTGGTACCCAGCGAGCACGGGCAAGCCCTGGAGGTCCATAACCCGACGCCCTACCACCTGAATTTCGACGCGGTGGAGCTGGTCGCGGCAGGCCAGCACCACGCCAAGCCCATCGGCCAGACCGGGGCACAGAACATGGTCAACCCCAAGACCGACAACCGCTTTCCCCTGCCCAGCCTGAAGGCGGCGCCCAAGGGTGACGCCTGGGTCGAATTCCAGACCATCGACGACTACGGCGCGCGGCACACGCACAAGACCCAGGTCAGCCCATGACCCGTTGAACCAACACCTGGCGCGCCTGGAACGCCAGCCCGCAAAGAGACTCCCGCCCTGTCCGCGTTCGCGTGACGGTCGGGCCCGGCTTGCCCGAATCCGGCAGCACACAAGGTTTGGAATGATTAGTGATGAGAGCGAAGACCCAGTCTGTACCCAGCAGCTTGCGTACCCCGCGCAGCCGGCTGGCCAGCGCCATCCATAGCCTCCTGTTGCTGGCGGCGGGCAACGCCCTGGCGGCGAACGAAGTCGAGCGGGTGGAGTTCAACCCGGCGTTCTTTCCCGGCGGCGGCGGCCAGATCGACATCTCGCGCTTCAACGAAGGCAACGTCGTGCTGCCGGGACAATACCGCGCGGACATCTCCGTCAACGGCAACTGGATCGGCCGGGAAGAATTGACCTTCGCCAGCGTCGAGGGCCTCAACAACGCCCAACTCTGCCTGGAGCGGTCGCTGCTGACCCGGCTCGGCGTCGATCTCGATGGCATTGCACAGAAGGCCACCGACGCCGGTGAACACGTGCCTCCAGCGTTGCCGCCCCTGGCAACCTGTGGCGACATCGGCACCTACATTCCCGGCGCCAGCGTCAGCTTCGATCCCGGCGAAGGGCAACTGGACCTGCAGGTGCCCCAGCTCTACCTGGCCCGCACCGCACGCGGCTACGTCAGTCCCGAGCATTGGGACAAGGGTGTGAATGCGGCGTTCGTGCGCTACAACGCCAACGCCTTCGTCAACAGCAACCGGGGCAGTTCCTCATACTCCAACTACCTGGGGCTGAACACCGGCGTCAATATCAATGGTTGGCACCTGCGGCACAACGGCGCCTACAGCAGCAGCCAGTCCAGCAGTACCTACCAGAGCAGCGCCACCTACGTGCAACGGGAGCTGCCCGGACTGCAATCGCAACTCATGGCCGGCCAGATCTACACCACCGGCGACCTGTTCGACAGCATCCGCCTGCGCGGCACCACCTTGTCCACCGATGATCGCATGCTGCCCGACTCGCTGACAGGCTACGCGCCGATTGTCCGCGGCGTGGCCGAGACCAATGCACGGGTCAGCGTGCGCCAGCGCGGCGTGCTGTTGGACGAGGTCACGGTGCCGCCCGGTCCGTTCGTGCTCAATGACCTGTTTCCCACCGGTTACGGCGGCGACCTGGAGGTCACCGTCACCGAAGCCGATGGCCGCCAACGGCAGTTCATCGTGCCGTTCGCCTCCAGCGTGAACCTGCTCAGACCAGGCTACAGCCGCTACTCGCTGAGCTTCGGTGAAATGGACGAACTCGGTGTCGACAGCCAGCCGTGGCTGGCCCAAGGCACCTTCCAGTACGGCCTCAACAACTTCGCCACCGGCTATGTCGGCGGCCTGGCCTCGCAAGGTTATTACTCGCAGTTGCTCGGCGCGGCCTTCAACACCCCGGTGGGGGCGATTTCCCTCGACCTTACCGCCTCCCAGGCCGAACTGCCGGGAACCGCCAAGCGCCGTGGGCACAGCCTGCAGGCCCGCTACAACAAGAACTTCGCCGACACCGGGACCAACTTCGCCCTCGGCGCCTTTCGCTACTCCACCGATGGTTTCCTCAGCGCCCGCGACACCGCACAACTGCGCGACATCGCCCGTCAAGGTGGCGATCTGGAAAACGTCAGCCGGGTACGCGAGCGCCTCGATATCAGCCTCAACCAGAGCCTGGACAAGGGCTCGGTGTTCCTCACCGGCTCGTCGCAGAACTACTGGAACCGCAAAAGCGGCAGCCTGAGTTTCACCGCCGGCTACAGCAGCTCCTGGGAGCGCATCAATTACACCATCAGCGCCCAACGCAGCCGCGACCTGCTGACCGAGCGCAGCACCAACCAGGTCGACCTGACCATCAGCATGCCGCTGGGCCACTCGAGCCGCGCTCCGAACCTGTCGAGTTCACTCTCCCATGGTGACCAGCAAAGCGCCGTCCGCGCCGGTCTCAGCGGCACCTGGGGCGAACGCAACGAACTCAACTACGGCGTCTCGGCCAGCCATTCCGACCGCGGCGTCGGCAGCAGCTTCAACGCCGACCTGCAATACCGCAGCCGCTATGCCGTGACCTCCACCAGTTTCAGCCAGGGCAACGGCTACAACTCGCAATCCCTCGGAGTGACGGGAGGCCTGGTCGCCCACGCCGACGGCCTGACCCTGACCCCGGAACTGGGCGACACCATCGGCCTGGTCCACGCACCCGACGCCAAGGGCGCCTGGGTCGGCAGCAACAACAATGCCCAGGTCGACGACAACGGCTACGCCGTGGTGCCGCACCTTACACCGTACCGCCAGAACGTCGTCGAGCTGGATCCCAGGGACATGTCCCACGACGTCGAACTCAAGTCCGCCTCGCAGAACGTCGCCCCCCGCGCCGGCTCCGTGGTGGTGATGAAGTACGAAACCAGCAGCGGCCGGGCCGTGATCATCAGTGCCAGCCGCGAAGACGGCAGCCCGTTGCCGTTCGGTGCCGATGTGTTCGATGAAAGCGAGGCCAACGTCGGCGTGGTCGGGCAGAACAGCAAGGCGTTCGTGCGGGTGCAGCAGGACAGCGGCCAGTTGCGGGTCAAGTGGGGGCCGGCAGCCGACGACACCTGCCGGATCGACTACGACCTGGGGGCGCAGGCCGAGGCCGAAGGGCTGCGGCAGATCGAGGCTCAGTGTCGAGCAGACGGGGAGCGACCGACACCCAACAACATGGGGACTGGAGATACGAGCCCAGGCCAGGCAATCCAGTGAAACGAAAACCCACCAAGGCAGTGGAGACAGACATGAAAACAATACTCTCTAAAGCACTCGCCCTGACCTCGCTGACACTCCTGTCGGCCGAACTCTGGGCCGCCTGCAGCGTGGTCGTTCCCCAGCGTTTTGTCCGCGACGTGCTACCCGGCCCTGTCATCCTCGATACCAACGTGCCAGTTGGAACGCCTCTTTCCAGTATCCGCAGCTCCGGGGCTGAACTGCTGATTCGGTGCAACACCGCCAACCCGGGCTACTTCGTCTCCTGGGGCGCTGGTGGTGCCGTGGGCACCTATCAGAACCCAAACGGACTGGTACAAAGCATCTATCCCACGGGGATCACCGGCGTGGGCGTGGTCATGAGCGTAGCCGACATCGTCGGGTCGACCTATACCGGGGTGGGCTTTCACCAAGGCAGCGAGTTTCGCTATACCAGCGGGCAGGACGCGCCACAGACCACCACACAGTTCCGCTTCCGGTTCATCAAGACGGGTGGAACAATTCCCGCCGGCACCCACACGATTGGCAATCGGCGAATCGGCTCCGTTTTACTCAAGCATGTAAGCACCAACGCCACCCTGGCCAGCAGTGAGATCTGGCTGGGTACCTTGCAGGTTCGCACGGCAGCTGTCCCCACCTGCGACCTCGCCGCCGGCGACACCAATCGCACCATCACCCTGGACCCGGTGCGGATCGCGAATTTCACCGGCATCTCGACCGGCCTCAAATACTTCGACCTGACCGCCACCTGCAGCAACGCCTCGAACGTCACCTTCAGGTTCACCGGCACACCGGCCAGCGCCAACCCCGCACTCTTTGCCAACACCGGCGGTACGGCGGGCGGCGTGGCGCTCTGGCTGCATACGCCGAACCAGACGATCAGCCACAACAGCACCCGCACCGTGGCGGTCTCCGGCAACCGCGCCGTGCTGCGCGTGGGCGCCGAGTACCACAAGACCAGCGGCGCCCTGACCAAGGGCACGCTAGTGAGCACCGTCACTGTCAACATTTCCTACAACTAAAAAGGCCTCTGACCAATGACGTCTTTCGCCAACCCCTATGAACTGACCGATGTTCCAACCCCAAGGACCCGATGATGAAAGCACCTCTTCTCGTACTCTCCCTATGGATCGGCGCCGCCACCGGCAGTGCCCACGCCGCCACCACCGGCAACCTGACCTTTCGCGGGACGATCGAGGGCGGCACCTGCAACCTGGCCACCGGCGACGTCAATCGCACGATCACCTTGCCCCCCGTCAAGGTCAGCGATTTCGACAGCGCCGGCTGGGCCGGTCTCCTGGAGTTCAACCTGACCGCCAACTGCGACACGGATGTGCAGAATGTCACGTTCACCTTTGCCGGAACCCCATCGACCGTCAACCCAATCTACTTCCACAACACCGGTAATGCAGCGGGGATTGCCACCGTGATTCAGTCACGTATTGGCGGCACCGCCTACAACTTCCCCGCCAACGGCAGCGCCACCGCCCGCTCGCGAACCATTGCCGCCACGTCCGGTCGCGCGGTGCTGCCCATGGGCGCCCACTACATAAGAGTCGGCACCGTCTCCAAGGGCGCACTGCTTACCACCGCCTCCGTGACCATTACCTACAACTGACGTGCCCAGGCCCTACTTCGCCGCCACCTTGAAGTCGGCCAGCCAGAACGGACAACACATCATGAAAACGTACCTGATACCCCTGGCCCTGACGGTGGCGTCCCTCACCCATGCCTCGGCCGGCGAGGTCCTGAACCCGGGCAACCTGCAGTTCGAAGGTACTGTCGAGGGAGGGACCTGCAACCTGGTCGCCGATGACCTCGAACGTCCCGTCACCCTGCCGGAGGTCAAGACCAGTGACTTCGCCCATGCCGATTCAGCGGGGCACAAGCCCTTCGAACTGAGCGCCCGCTGCGACTCGGATATCAACAGCGTCACCTTCACCTTCCACGGTACCCCGCTGCCCTCCGATGGCGCCCGCTTCGCCAATACCGGCGATGCGACCGGCCTGGGGTTGTGGCTGTACTCGCGAATCGGCGGCGTGCAACAGACCATCCGCGCCGACGGCAATGACAATGCCCGCACCCTGACGCCGAACGACGGCCTGGCCGTGTTGCCGCTGGGGGCGGCCTACTGGAAGTCCGGTGCGGTCGGCGAGGGAACGCTGCAAAGCCAGGCGACGGTGGACGTCACCTACAACTGAAACAGGGATCGGAAGGCGACGGATGCCGGCCCCGGGAACCCTGGAACGAGACAGGGTGGAGAAAAATGATCGGCCCTTACCAGATAGTATTCACCGCAACGCTGCTCCTGTTCACCTGCGGACAGGCCCATGCCGCGTGCTCGTCTTCCGTCTACCACCCCGGTGGCTACCACGGCGATATCGGCACGGTCACGATCACCGACATCAACGCGCCGGTGGGCAGTGCGCTGACCGGCTGGAGAGACTTTCCCAGCATCAGCCAGGGCACCAAGCGTGTCAGTTGGTACTGCGATAGCCGCACCGAGGTGAAATTCACCGCCCAGGGCACGGCCGGTGCGGTATCGAGCTACAACGATGGCGCGCGTACCTACAGCGTCTACCCGACCGGGATGCCGGGCATCGGCATCGTCGTCAGGACCAACGGCAACACGCAAGTGGGGGCCTACAACATTTTCACCGGGATCCAGAGCAACATCACCCAGCGCACCTACAGCCAGACCAACCCGGCGGCGAGCAACAAAACCTATGCCTATGAAGTCGACTACCGGCTGATCAAGACCGGGGCCATCGCCTCCGGCGCTGTCGTACCTCGTGTCCTCGCCAGGACCTGGTGGGAGCCGGTCCCCACGCACTTCGACCCGCGCGAGTACAACATCCTGCTCGGCCGCGGCACCATCATCGCCCCGGTACCGACCTGCGACCTGAACGTGGGCGACACCAACCGCACGATCACGCTGGATACCGTGCGGCTGTCGAACTTCACCGGCACCTGGCTGGCGAAGAAAACCTTCGAGATCAGCGCCAACTGTCGCAACGCCAGCAACGTGATCTTCCGATTCACCGGCACACCCGCCACCGGCAACGCGACGGTTTTCCACAATACCGGCGGCACCGCCGCAGGGGTCGGCCTGTGGCTCTACTCGCGGATCGGTGGTACCGAGGCAACCCTGAGTAACAACGGCACGCGGACCGTGACGGTATCGAACGACCGGGCCGTACTGCCACTGGGGGCGGCCTATCACAAGACTACCGGCACGCTCACCAAGGGCACACTGGTCAGCACCATCACCGTCAATATCAGCTACAACTGAAGCCAGCGGCCTTGCCTGAAAGCCCGGTTCCTAGCTTGCCGTAGCCTGCAGCCCGGCCAGCAGCAGGCGCTGATAGAGCTCCTCGCGCAAGCCTTGCGGTTGTGTCAGGCCCATGCGTTGCAAGTGCTGGGGGAATACCGACGGGTCGGGCGCGTCCAGGGTCGCCTTGCCCAGTTCGAAGATCTCACTGAGCTTGAACTTGCTCTTCAGCCAATTCAGTGCCCGCAGCAGGTCGCGCTCCTCGGAGCTGAAGTTGCTGCCCAGCGGATACTCGGCAAACAGCCGCGAATGCCGGGCCTGGATCGCCTGCAGGTGCTGCGGGCTGTTATTGGCGAAACGTGGGTCGAGGCGGAAGTCCCTTGGCAGCTTGCCGACCCGTTGCGCCTGCTCGATCAGCCCGGCCTGGAAGCGCGAGTCGCTGATATTGAGCAGGGCCTCTATCACTGCGGCATCGCGCTTGCCGCGCAGGTCGGCAATGCCGTACTCGGTGATGACGATATCGCGCAGGTGCCGGGGAATGGTGCAATGCCCGTACTCCCAGACGATGTTCGAGCTGACCTCGCCCGCCGATTCACGCCAACTGCGCAAAATCAGCACCGAACGCGCACCGTGCAGCGCATGTC
The DNA here is from genome assembly GCF_059730225.1 of Pseudomonas sp. UTLPPB19802. Taxonomy (NCBI): domain Bacteria; kingdom Pseudomonadati; phylum Pseudomonadota; class Gammaproteobacteria; order Pseudomonadales; family Pseudomonadaceae; genus Pseudomonas; species Pseudomonas sp. UTLPPB19802. Next base: position 996,095 of record NZ_AP048545.1, on the reverse strand, counting down.
CCTGGGTGACGAAGTTGTACTGCCCGCCCACGCCGCTGAGCACACGGCCGTCTTCCAGTTGGTCGGCGACACCGGCCCCGAGCAGCGTCATGGTGAAAGCGCTGTTGATGAAGCGCGCATCCCGTCGTTGCAGGCGCTTGAGTTCTTCCTGGCCATACAACTCGTTGATGTAGCTGATGGCGGTCATGTTGAACTCGGCGAGCCGTTCCTTGGGCAGTTCCCGCAGGCGCTGGTAAAAGCTGTCGGGCCCGAGAAAGAAGCCGCCATGCACGACGATGCCGCCCGCCGTGTTCTCGTCGAGTAGCCCGGCGTTGGCCTGGCGCTGCGTTTCGATGTCGGCATAGACCTTGCGCCGCACGATCCCCGCGTCGGCCAGCACCAGCAGGCCGTTGACGAACATCTCGCTGCAGCCGTAGAGGCCCGTGGCAAAGGGTTCGATACCACCTTCACGGTCGATCAGCGTTTGCCACGGCCGTATGTCGAGATCGGCCAGCAGGGCGCGATAGCCGTCACTGTCGGCATGGCGGGACAGCAGCGCGGCGGTCAAGGCGTCGCCCATGGAACCGATGCCGATCTGCAGGGTGCCGCCATCACGCACCAGGGTGCTGGCATACAGGCCGATGAAGTGATCCTGGTAGCCAACCGGCATGTTCGGGGTGGAAAACAGCGTGCGCTGTTCCGGCTCGTCGAGCAGCAGGTCGAAGGTCTCGCGGTCGACCTCCGCATCGCCGGGCATGTACGGCAGGTCGGCGTGGACCTGGCCCAGCATGAGGATGGTTTCACCGGCAGCTCGGCGCTCGGCGATCATCGGCAACAGGTCGAGGGTGATATCCGGATTGCAGCACAGGCTCAGCCGGTCGGGCTGCAGCGGATCGCCTGCGACCAGCTGGGCCACCAGGTTCAGGCCGGCGGCGTTGATATCGCGGGCGGCATGGCTGTAGTTGCTGCTGACGTAGTCCTGCTGCGCCGTGGCGCTGTGGAGCAGGCTGCCGGGCTGCATGAAGAACTGCTCGATGCGGATATTGGCCGGCAGGCTGTCGCGCCGCAGGTCGGCGAGAAAATCCAGCTCGGGATAATCGCCGAATACGCGCTCGATGAACGGTTCGAGAAAGCGCCGCTGCAAGCCATCGCCAAGGGGCGGCCGGCCCAGGCTCAGCGCCGTGTAGACAGTCAACCGCCGCTGCGGCAACTGGCTGATCCGCTGATACAGCGCATTGACGAAACGGTTGGGCTTGCCCAGGCCCAGCGGCAGTCCCATGTGGATATGCGCCGGCAACCGCGCCAGCACTTCGTCGACCGCCTGGTCGATGGAACAGCTCAGTGTCATCCGCCCGTCCTCACTGGTTCGTGAATGGAGGTTGGACCGAGCCTGCCGGCGGTTTGCTGCACATGACCTGCGAAAAATCTGCAAAACAGACACGAAAAAGCCGCTCGAAAGCGGCTTTTCCTGTAAAGACTCGTGTACTTACAAGCCAGACATCTTCTTGATCGCACCCTTGAGCTCGTCGTCCGAGCAATCGGCACAAGTACCTTTTGGCGGCATCGAGTTGATACCGGTGATGGCCTTGGCAAGGATGCCATCGAGACCGCCCTGGTGATCGGCACGTTCCTTCCAGGCCGCGGTGTCGCCGATTTTCGGCGCACCCAGCAGACCGGAGCCGTGGCAAGCGTTGCAATGCTTGGCGATCACTTCGTCCGGAGTCTTGGCGCCGCCGCCGCCACCTGCCGATGCCGCGACTTCCATCCCCTTGCACTCCTGCCCCTGGACACACACCTGGCCGACCGGCTCCAGGCGCTTGGCGATGTCGTCGTTGGTCGCCGCTTGAGCGCTGACAGCCCATAGGGCCAATACGGTTGCTGGTGCAGCCAGCATTTTCATAATTAGGTTCACGCGTACACCCTCAATGGTGGCTAAATCAGGCCTACAACCACGGTTTCGCAGGCCGGCGTGAGTATAGCGGCAAGACCGTCACTACGAAACAACCCCTGTAGTTACAGGGATATTACTCGGGTTATAGCGCATACCGCCGCATGCGCGCGCTCCCTGGCCTGGAGCCTGCGAACGTCAGAAGTTCGCCGGTGTCGCTGCGCTGATTAGTCGCGCCGGGGTGTCGAAGGGATTACGGAAACGATGCGGCTTGGTGCTCTCGAAATAGTAGCTGTCACCGGCTTCGAGGACGAAGGTTTCCAGGCCGACCACCAGTTCCAACCGGCCTTCGAGCAGGATGCCGGTCTCTTCGCCTTCGTGGGTCAGCATCTCGTCGCCAGTGTCGGCGCCTGGTGGATAGATTTCGTTGAGAAAGGCGATGGCCCGGCTCGGATGGGCGCGGCCGACCAGCTTCATGGTCACGGCGCCGTCGGAGATGTCGATCAGCTCATGGGCCTTGTAGACGATCTGCGTCGGCGTCTCCTGGAGGATCTCTTCGGAAAAGAACTCGACCATCGACATGGGAATGCCGCCAAGCACCTTGCGCAGCGAACTGATCGAGGGGCTGACGCTGTTCTTCTCGATCATCGAAATGGTGCTATTGGTGACGCCCGCACGCTTGGCGAGTTCACGCTGAGACAAACCTTTCATTTTGCGGATGGATTGCAGTCGTTCACCGACGTCCAATGCGGCAGCCCCCCAGGGATTCAGGCGATGTTGTAATTGAGCGATATCATGGCATAGCGTTCAGTATTTACAACACTTGGACCCGAATCCGCCGGGGCAAGCGCCCCAACGGTAGTGCCTGCCGCTCGCTATTCCCCGGTGTAGAGCCTTGGGACTCGGCGCAGGTTGCAGAATATCTGGTACGGGATGGTCTCGGCCCTGGCCGCCACGTCGCTGGCGAGGATATTGCGCCCCCACAACTCGACGGTCGAACCCAGTCCGGCGTGGGGAAGGTCGGTAAGGTCGACGCAGAGCATGTCCATCGACACCCGCCCAAGCAATTGGCTGCGCTGGCCGCCCACCAGCACCGGCGTGCCGGTGGGGGCGTGGCGTGGATAACCGTCGGCATAGCCCATGGCGACCACGCCGAGACGCATCGGCTTGGGCGTGACGAACTTGGCGCCATACCCCACCGGCTCACCGGCCGGCAGCTCGCGCACGCTGATGATCTTCGATTCGAGGGTCATGACCGGTTGCATGCGCGACGCGACCGGGTGTTCGGCATCGAACGGGCTGGCACCGTACAGCAGGATCCCCGGACGTACCCAGTCGCTGGGAATCTTCGGCCAGCCGAGTACCGCCGGCGAATTGCGCAGGCTGACCTCGGCCGCCAGGCCCTGGCGTGCCGCCTCGAACACCGCGACCTGCTCCTCGCTGCGCTTGCAGTCCAGCTCGTCGGCGCGGGCGAAGTGGCTCATCAGGACGATCTTCGCCACCTTGCCGCTGGCCAGCAGGCGCCGATAGGCCGCCTGGTAGTCGTCCGGATGCAGGCCGACGCGATGCATGCCGGTGTCCAGCTTCAGCCAGACGGTGATCGGCGCCGTGATGGCCGCACGCTCGATCGCTTCCAACTGCCATGGCGAGTGCACCACGCACCAGAGATCGTGTTCGACGATCAGCGGCAGCTCATCGGCCTCGAAAAAGCCTTCGAGCAACAGGATCGACCCGCGAATGCCCGCCGCCCGCAGCTCCAGCGCTTCCTCGATGCAGGCCACGGCAAAGCCGTCGGCCTCGGCTTCCAGCGCCTGGGCGCAACGCACCGCGCCATGGCCATAGGCATCGGCCTTGATCACCGCAAGGGCCTTGGCCCCCGCTACTTCGCGGGCCAGCCGATAATTGTGGCGCAGGGCTTGGAGGTCGATCAGGGCACGGGCAGGACGCATGGTGGCTAACTTCTAGACAGTCGGTTGGCAATAAAAAACCGGCAGGGCTAGCGGTAGTACCGCAGGCCATGCCGGGAGAGGGATCTTGCGTTAAGGCAGGGCTGCGACGACAGACAGCTCCACCAGGATTTCCGGCTCGCAGAGCTTGGCCTCGACCGTGGCGCGGGCCGGGGCGACGCCCTTGGGCAGCCACTTGTCCCAGACCGCGTTCATGCCGGCGAAGTCGGCATCGATGTCCTTCAGGTAGATCGTCACCGACAGCAGCCGGGTCTTGTCGGTGCCAGCCAGGTCGAGCAGGCGTTCGATATTGGCGAGGGTCTCGCGGGTCTGCTTCTCGATCCCGCCGCTCAGGTCGTCACCGACTTGCCCGGCCAGATATACCGTACCGCCGTGAACGACGATCTGGCTCATGCGCTCATTGGTGAGCTGGCGCTGGATTGCCATGTCTTGCAGTCTCCTGGTGATTGCCATAACGGGAAATATCGAGGCCTTCGGCGCTGATCTGCGGCGTCTTCCTGGCCATCAGGTCGGCCAGCAGGCGACCGGAACCACAGGCCATGGTCCAGCCGAGCGTACCGTGACCGGTGTTCAGGAACAGGTTGCGCAGCCGCGTGGCGCCCACGATCGGGGTACCGTCGGGGGTGGTCGGACGCAGGCCGGTCCAGAAGCTTGCGGCCTCGAGGTCGCCGCCCTGAGGATAAAGATCGTTGACGATCATCTCCAGTGTTTCGCGTCGACGCGGGTTCAGCGACAGGTCAAAACCGGCAATCTCCGCCATGCCGCCGACGCGGATGCGGTTGTCGAAACGGGTGATCGCGACCTTGTAGGTCTCGTCGAGAATGGTCGAGGTCGGCGCCATCGCCGGGTTGGTGATCGGCACGGTCAGCGAGTAGCCCTTGAGCGGGTAGACCGGTGCCTTGATCCCCAGCGGCTTGAGCAATTGTGGCGAATAGCTGCCCAAGGCCAGCACGTAGCGGTCGGCGGTTTCCAGCTTGCCGTCGATCCAGACGCCGTTGATGCGGTCGCCGGCGTGGTCCAGGCGCTGGATGTCCTGGCCGAAGCGGAACTCCACCCCCAGCTTGATCGCCATTTCGGCCAGGCGGGTGGTGAACATCTGGCAGTCGCCGGTCTGGTCGTTCGGCAGGCGCAGGGCACCGGCGAGAATGTCGGTGACATTGGCCAGGGCCGGTTCGACCCGGGCAATGCCGGCACGATCGAGCAGCTCGAACGGCACGCCGGACTCCTTGAGCACGGCGATGTCCTTCGCCGCGCCATCGAGCTGTGCCTGGGTGCGGAACAGTTGGGTGGTCCCCAGGCTGCGGCCTTCATAGGCAATGCCGGTTTCGGCGCGCAACTCGTCGAGGCAGTCACGGCTGTACTCGGACAGACGCACCATGCGCTCCTTGTTCACCGCATAACGGCTGGCGGTGCAGTTGCGCAGCATCTGTGCCATCCACAGGTACTGGTCGACATCGGCGGTGGCCTTGATCGCCAGCGGCGCATGGCGCTGCAGCAACCACTTGATGGCCTTGAGCGGCACGCCCGGGGCGGCCCACGGCGAGGCATAACCCGGCGAAACCTGGCCGGCATTGGCGAAACTGGTTTCCATCGCGACGGCCGGCTGGCGGTCGACCACCACCACTTCAAAGCCGGCCCGGGCCAGATAATAAGCGCTGGCGGTTCCGATGACGCCACTACCCAAGACCAGAACTCGCATGTTTATGCCCTCAATCGCGGCCAGCCGCCGATGTTTATTGTTCAAAGCGAAGATGCGCGCAGTGTAAGAGACAATAGCCAGTGCTTTTCACTATATAAGCACCTATATTTGGCGAGAATTCTTGGCAAAATGGCTTTTTACGGAGGCGCATCCCCTATGCGGACCAACCACCAGAGCAAGCGCGAACTGGACAAGATCGACCGCAACATCCTGCGGATTCTCCAGGCAGACGCACGCATTTCGTTCACCGAACTGGGCGAGAAAGTCGGCCTGTCCACCACGCCCTGCACGGAGCGGGTGCGCCGCCTGGAGCGCGAAGGGATCATCATGGGCTACAACGCCCGGCTCAACCCGCAACACCTGAAGGGCAGCCTGCTGGTGTTCGTCGAGATCAGCCTCGACTACAAGTCCGGCGACACCTTCGAGGAATTCCGTCGCGCGGTGCTCAAGCTGCCCCATGTGCTGGAGTGCCACTTGGTATCGGGCGACTTCGACTACCTGGTCAAGGCACGGATTTCCGAGATGGCGTCCTATCGCAAGCTGCTGGGCGACATCCTGCTCAAGCTGCCCCATGTGCGCGAGTCGAAGAGCTATATCGTGATGGAAGAAGTGAAGGAGAGCCTGAATCTGCCGATTCCCGACTGATCGTACAGCCCCCTTGTGGGAGATCGCGTGGTTCTGCGCAAGACTTGAAGGCCTATTCGCTGGCAAGCCAGGCTCCTACAGATTTGGGACAAACTCCGGTTTTGCGTTCGACGCGCTCATTGTAGGAGCCGGCTTGCTGGCGATTGCGCCTGGGCAGTCGACATCCTTGTTGAATGACACACCGCTATCGCCAGCAAGCCGGCTCCTACAAGAGCGAGGCGTGCACTCGGGAAGGCCCTAGACCAGCACCTGCCGGGTGCTGGCGATGTACTCGTGCACCTGCTTCTCGATCCGCGGGTGGATCATCTCCACCGGTCGCCGACCATTCGGGCACGGCAGGCTTGGCGTAGTGCCGAACAGCCGGCAGATCAGCGGACGCTCGTCATACACCGTGCAACCGTTGGGCCCCAGGTGCACGCAATTGAGTTCATTCAGGGCCGCTTCCTGCTCGGCGGCAGTCTTGCGCGGCAGGCGGGCCATTTCTTCCGATGACGTGGTCACCGGCCCGCAGCAGTCATGGCAGCCCGGCACGCATTCGAACGACGGGATCTGCTGCCGCAGAAAGCGGATTTTCTGGCTGTTGCAGCTCATCGAAGCGGTTACCAAAGACCTGGAAAGGTTCGAATTCTGCCTGAAAAGCCTCCTGCCAGACAGCACCCGCCGTAGCGCGGTTGCCCGTGCGGTGGGCTGCGGCTTATCCTCCCCCGTCCAGTTTTCCAAACACCACCCTCAGGACCACGCCCATGAACGCCCCTGCCCGGCATACCGCTTCCTACTACGCCGCCAGCAGCCACCCGCAGCCGGAGTATCCGCCACTGCTGGGCGAGGTGCAGGCCGATGTATGCGTGGTGGGCGGCGGTTTCTCCGGGCTGAACACCGCCATCGAACTGGCCGAGCGCGGCCTGAGCGTGGTCCTGCTGGAGGCACGCAAGATCGGCTGGGGCGCCAGCGGGCGCAATGGTGGGCAGTTGATCCGCGGCGTCGGCCACGGCCTGGAGCAGTTCACCGACATCCTCGGCCAGGACGGCGTGCACCAGTTGAAACTGCTGGGACTGGAAGCGGTGGAGATCGTCCGCCGCCGTATCGAGCAGTTCCAGATCGATTGCGACCTGACCTGGGGCTACTGCGACCTGGCGAACAAACCCCGTGACCTGGCAGCTTTCGCCGAGGATGCCGAAGAACTCCAGCAGTTGGGCTATCGCCATGAAACCCGCCTGCTGCAGGCCGATGACATGCACAGCGTGGTCGGTTCCGACCGCTACGTCGGCGGCCTGGTCGACATGGGCTCGGGGCACCTGCATCCGCTGAACCTGGCGCTCGGCGAAGCGGCCGCCGCCGGCCAACTGGGGGTGAAGCTGTTCGAGCAGTCCGCCGTCACCCGCATCGACTACGGCCCGCAGGTGCAGGTCCACACGGCCCGTGGCACGGTCCGGGCCAAGGCCCTGGTGCTGGCCTGCAACGCCTACATCAATGGACTCAACGACGAACTGAGCGGCAAGGTGCTGCCGGCCGGCAGCTACATCATTGCCACCGAGCCGTTGAGCGAGGAACAGGCCCGTTCGGTATTGCCGCAGAACATGGCGGTCTGCGACCAGCGGGTCGCGCTGGACTACTACCGGCTATCGGCCGATCGCCGCCTGCTGTTCGGCGGAGCCTGCCATTATTCCGGTCGCGACCCACAGGACATCGCCGCCTACATGCGCCCGAAGATGCTCCAGGTGTTTCCACAATTGGCCGGGGTGAAGATCGACTACCACTGGGGCGGGATGATCGGCATCGGTGCCAACCGCCTGCCGCAGATCGGCCGCCTGCCAGACCAGCCCAACGTCTATTACGCCCAGGCCTACGCCGGGCACGGTCTCAATGCCACCCACCTGGCGGGCAGGCTGCTGGCCGAAGCGATCAGCGGCCAGCACAGCGGCGACTTCGACCTGTTCGCCCGAGTGCCGCACATCACCTTCCCCGGCGGCAGGTACCTGCGCTCGCCACTGCTGGCACTGGGCATGCTCTGGCATCGGCTCAAGGAGCTGCGTTAATCACGCCAGAAGGGTTTCAACCCTTCGTTCAAGGCCTCGCTGCGGGTCAGGCCGACATCGCGCAACGCCTCGGGAGTGAGTTCGAGCAGCGCCTTGCGGGTACGCAGGCGGTGCCAGAACAGGCCCATCCGACTCAACTCGGGAGCACGCGGCACCGCGGAGGAAACCGCCCCCGCCTGCTCCTGTCCAGTCATCAGTTCCTGGGCACGCAAAACCAGATGTACATCGCTAAAGCCGTTCATTGCCACTGCTCCTTCGTTACTCGGTTGCCATGAGTGACAAGGATGTTCTTTCCGGCAAAACCATTACAGATTCAAACAACCTGTATTATTTCCATACAGATTTAGCGAAATCGTCACTGAATCCTGTATTTTCTGGCAATCTGTACCGGTATCCCGTTCGCTTACTGATCGAGCAACCGCCATGAGCCTCTACGTAAACCTCGCCGAATTGCTGGGAACCCGCATAGAACAAGGCTTCTATCGCCCAGGCGACCGCCTGCCTTCTGTACGGGCGTTGAGCGTGGAGCATGGCGTCAGCCTGAGCACGGTGCAGCAGGCCTATCGGCTGCTGGAAGACAACGGGCTGGCCCTGCCCAAGCCCAAGTCCGGCTATTTCGTCCCGGCCAGCCGGGAATTGCCCGCGCTGCCGGCCGCGGGCCGTCCGGCCCAACGACCAGTGGAGATTTCCCAGTGGGACCAGGTGCTGGAGCTGATTCGTGCGGTACCGCGCAAGGACACCGTACAGCTGGGCCGTGGCATCCCCGACATCGGCAGCCCGACCATGAAGCCGCTGCTGCGCAGCCTGGCGCAGATCAGCCGCCGCCAGGACCTGCCAGGTCTGGCCTACGACAACATCTACGGCAACCTCGGCCTGCGTGAGCAGATTGCCCGGCTGATGCTCGATTCCGGCTGTCACCTCGGTCCCCAGGACCTGGTCGTCACCACCGGCTGCCACGAAGCGCTGTCGGCCAGTATCCGCGCGACCTGCGACCACGGCGACATCGTCGCGGTGGATTCACCCAGCTTCCATGGCGCCATGCAGACCCTCAAGGGCCTGGGCATGAAAGCCCTGGAGATCCCCACCGACCCGCTCACCGGCATCAGCCTCGACGCTCTCGAACTGGCCCTGGAACAGTGGCCGATCAAGGCCATACAGTTGACCCCCAACTGCAACAACCCGCTGGGCTACATCATGCCGGAGTCGCGCAAGCGCGCGCTGCTGCAACTGGCGCAGCGCTTCGACGTGGCGATCATCGAAGATGATGTGTATGGCGAACTGTCCTACACCTACCCCCGGCCACGCACCATCAAGTCCTTCGACGATGATGGCCGCGTGCTGCTCTGCAGTTCGTTCTCCAAGACCATCGCTCCCGGCCTGCGGGTCGGCTGGGTGGCCCCCGGACGCTATCTGGAGCGGGTGCTGCACATGAAGTACATCAGCACCGGGGCCAGCGCCCCGCAGCCACAACTGGCGGTGGCCGACTTCCTGCGCAACGGTCATTTCGAACCCCATCTGCGACGGATGCGCACCCAGTACCAGCGCAATCGCGACCTGATGCTCGACTGGGTCAGCCGCTACTTCCCCGCCGGCACCCGGGCCAGCCGGCCCCAGGGCAGCTTCATGCTCTGGGTCGAGTTGCCGGATGGTTTCGACACCCTGCGGCTCAATCGCGCGCTGGTCGACCAGGGCGTGCAGGTGGCGGTGGGCAGTATCTTCTCGGCCTCGGGCAAGTACCGCAATTGCCTGCGAATGAACTACTCTGCCAAGCCAACGGCGCAGATCGAGGAAGCGGTTCGCAAGGTCGGAGAAACAGCCATCCGCCTGCTGAACGAAGATTCGTGCAGCGACGATTGACCTTTATCCGCCGGCCAGCGTCCATATCCCGACACTGACCAGACTCGACTTGGGGCGACCGCGCTTGAAATCCTGTTTCCTGTTGCTCGCCCTGCTTCTGGGTGGATGCGCCTCACTGGACATCCCGCGGATCCCCAGCCAGGCCCTGCCGGCAGCGGACTCGGCCTTCGGGCGTGACCTGAAGGCCCAGGCGATGGCCTACCAGGGACGCTCGGGCTTCCGCCTGCTGCCCAATGGTGGCGAGGCGTTCCGGGCCCGTGCCGAACTGATCCGCAATGCCCAGGGCAGCCTCGACTTGCAGTACTACATCGTCCATGACGGCCTGAGCACCCGGCTGCTGGTGGATGAATTGCTCAAGGCCGCCGACCGCGGCGTGCGGGTGCGCATCCTGCTGGACGACACCACCAGCGACGGCCTCGACGACATCATCGCCACCCTGGCCGCCCACCCGCATATCCAGATCCGCCTGTTCAACCCGCTGGACCTGGGCCGCAGTACCCTGCCCACGCGCACCCTGGGCCGGCTGTTCAACCTCAACCAGCAACACCGGCGCATGCACAACAAGCTGTGGCTGGCCGACAACAGCGCAGCCATTGTCGGCGGGCGCAACCTCGGCGACGAGTACTTCGGTGCGCAACAGGACTTGAACTTCACCGATATCGACATGCTCGGCGTGGGACCGGTGGCCGAGCAGCTCGGTCACAGCTTCGACCAGTACTGGAACAGCGCCCTGAGCAAACCCATCGGCGAATTCCTCTCGCGCCAGCCGACCGCCGACGACCTGGCCAAGACCCGCGAGCGCCTGGAACGCTCCCTCGCCGACTGGCGCCAGCGCAACCCCGCGCTGTACCAGCGTCTGGCCGACTACCAGCATCACCCCAGGCTGGACACCTGGCGCCGGGAGCTGATCTGGGCCTGGAACCAGGCGCTGTGGGATGCGCCGAGCAAGGTGTTGGCCCGCGGCGAACCCGACCCACGCCTGCTGCTGACCACCCAGCTGTCGCCGGTACTGGCCAGCGTGCACAGTGAACTGATGATGATTTCCGCCTACTTCGTCCCCGGCCAGCCAGGGCTGGTGTACTTGACCGGACGGGCCGACGCCGGGGTCTCGGTGAGCCTGCTGACCAACTCCCTGGAGGCCACCGACGTGCCGGCCGTGCACGGAGGTTATGCGCCCTATCGCAAGGCCTTGCTGGAACACGGGGTGAAACTGTTCGAACTGCGCCGCCAGCCAGGCGACCCTGGCGGCAGCGGCCCGCACCTGTTCCACCCCGGCACCTCCAAGGGGTCGGACTCCAGTTTGCACAGCAAGGCGATGATCTTCGACCGGCAGAAGGCCTTTATCGGCTCGTTCAATTTCGACCCGCGCTCGGTGCTGTGGAACACCGAGGTCGGGGTCCTGGTGGACAGCCCGGAACTGGCCGAGCACGTGCGTATCCTGGCCCTGCAGGGCATGGCTCCGGCGCTGAGCTACGAGCCGCGCCTGGAGGCCGGGCAGCTGGTGTGGGTCACCGAAGACAATGGCCAGATCCATGTCCTGCATCGCGAGCCCGGCAGTTGGTGGCGTCGACTCAATGCCTGGCTGACCAAGCGCGTCGGCCTGGAGCGCATGCTTTAGGCCGAAACGGACACCGGCTCAGCCCGGCCGAACGCGCCCTGGCGGAACACCAGGATCACCAGGCCCAGGGCCCCCACCGCCATGAACAACGGCAAGGCATGCCCGCTGATCCACTGGCTACCCGCCCCCGCCGCCAGCGGCCCGACCAGGCAGCCAATGCCCCACAACTGGGCCACATGAGCGTTTGCCCGGACCAGGGCATCGTCGCGATACCGTTCGCCGATGAGAATCAGCGACAGCGTGAACAAGCCGCCCGCGCTGGCACCGAACAGCACCCACAGCGGCCAGATCAGCAGGGTGTCGATCAGCATCGGCACCGCCAGGCTCGACAGCATCAACGCCACCGCACAGCCGATGAACATCGACCGCCGCGATAGGCGGTCGGCCAGTGCGCCAATCGGCAACTGCAGCAAGGCATCGCCCACCACCACGGTACTGACCATCGCCAGGGCGATATCCGCAGAGAAGCCCTGGCGCAGGCAATACACCGGCAACAGGGTCAGGATCATCGCCTCGAAGGCGGCGAACAACGAAATGGCCCAGGCGATCGCCGGCAGGCCGCGGCAGAACCCCATCAGGTCCGCCAGGGTCACCCGCCCCGACTCGGCCGTCGGCGCCCCGCTACGCCCCAGCAACAGGAACGGCGAGGTCACCAGCAGCACCACACCGACCCAGAAGCCATAGTCGCCATCGGTGCCCACCGCCGCCAGCAGCAATGGCCCGGCCAGCTGGCTCAAGGCGTAGCTGCTGCCGTAGAGTGCCACCAGACGCCCACGCCATTGCTCGACCACCAGTTGGTTGATCCAGCTTTCGCCGAGGATGAACACGATGGTCAGGATCACCCCGATCATCAGGCGCAACACCAACCACACCGGGTAACTGGGCAACAGCGCCAACAGACCGATGGAAAAGGCCCCGGCCCACAAGCACGAGGCCATCAGCCGGGCGGTGCCCAGGCGCGCAGCCAGCCGACTGGACAGACTGGCCCCGACCAGCACGCCAATCGCCGGCATCGCTGCCATGACGCCGATGGCGAACGAGCCATAGCCCCAGCCTTCCAGCCGCAGCGACACCAGCGGCATGCTCACGCCCAGCGCCAGGCCGACACTGAGTACCGCAGCCAGGACGGCGAAATAAGTCGCCCAACGCATTTCCACGCTCCTGTGGATAACTCTGCTAGAGACAACACAACCGGACCTCCTTGCGGAGAGTCCGGCTGTGTCTTCTGATATACCGATGCCCAGTGTGGCAAACAGCTTGTGGTGGCGAGCGGGCTTGCCCGCGCTCGACTGCGAAGCAGTCACTCAACAGGTCAGCCCGATCTGTCTCACACACCGCGAACACTGGTTTTAGGGCCGCTATGCGGCCCAGCACAGGCAAGCCCGCTCGCCACAGGGCCGTTTGCGGCTTAAAGCTTGATCCAGGTCGCCTTCAGTTCGGTGTACTTGTCGAACGCATGCAGCGACTTGTCACGGCCGTTGCCCGACTGCTTGAAGCCACCGAACGGTGCAGTCATGTCGCCGCCATCGTACTGGTTCACCCACACGCTGCCGGCCCGCAGGGCCTTGGCGGTCAGGTGCGCCTTGGAGATGTTCGAGGTCCAGACGGCGGCAGCCAGGCCATACGGCGTGTCGTTGGCGATCTGGATGGCCTGCTCGGCGGTATCGAAGGTGAGTACCGACAGGACCGGGCCGAAGATTTCCTCCTGGGCGATCTTCATCGCGTTGGTCACGCCATCGAAAATCGTCGGCTCGACGTAGGTCCCGCCGGTTTCCTGCAGGGTACGCTTGCCACCGGCCACCAGCTTGGCGCCATCGGCATGCCCGGCATCGATATAGGACAGCACGGTGTTCATCTGCTGGGTATCCACCAGTGCGCCGACGTTGGTCTCCGGGTCCAGCGGGTTGCCCGGTTTCCAGGCCTTGAGGGCCTCGATCACCAGCGGCAGGAAGGTGTCCTTGATCGAACGCTCGACCAGCAGGCGCGAACCGGCGGTGCACACCTCGCCCTGGTTGAAGGCGATGGCACTGGCCGCAGCCTCGGCGGCGGCCTGCAGGTCCGGAGCATCGGCGAACACGATGTTCGGGCTCTTGCCGCCGGCTTCGAGCCAGACGCGCTTCATGTTCGACTCACCGGAGTAGACCAGCAATTGCTTGGCGATCTTGGTCGAACCGGTGAACACCAGGGTATCGACATCCATGTGCAGGGCCAGGGCCTTGCCGACGGTATGGCCATAGCCAGGCAAGACGTTCAGCACGCCAGCCGGGATACCGGCCTCGACCGCCAGGGCGGCGATACGGATGGCGGTCAGTGGGGATTTTTCCGACGGCTTGAGGATGACCGAGTTACCGGTGGACAACGCCGGGCCGAGCTTCCAGCAGGCCATCATCAACGGGAAGTTCCACGGTACGATGGCGCCGACCACACCCACTGGCTCGCGGGTCACCAGGCCCAACTGGTCACTTGGCGTCGCAGCGACCTCGTCGTAGATCTTGTCGATGGCCTCGCCGCTCCAGCTCAGTGCCTGGGCTGCGCCCGGCACGTCGATGAACAGCGAGTCGGTGATGGGTTTGCCCATGTCGAGGGTTTCGAGCAGGGCCAGCTCTTCGGCATTGGTTTTCAACAACGCGGCGAAACGGATCATCGTCGCCTTGCGCTTGGCCGGAGCCAGGCGCGACCAGACGCCGGAGTCGAAGGTGGCACGGGCATTTTCCACGGCGCGCTGGGCATCGGCACTGTCACAGCTGGCGACCTTGGCCAGCAGCCGGCCATCGACCGGGCTGATGCACTCGAATGTTTCGTTCGAAACAGCGGCGGTGTATTCGCCGTTGATGTAGGCGCGGCCTTCGATCTTCAGCTCACGGGCGCGTTGTTCCCAGTCGGCACGAGTCAGGGTGGTCATGCGAGTGTCCTCCTCTTATTGAAATAGAAGCGCCACGCGCTCTCGCGCCAGCACCGTCGAAAATGGCCCATTCTTTGGGCCCATAACACCCACCACCCTAAACCAGCGGCCCCTGAACTTTCAATATATTTGACAGCAGCGCGGAAAACGCCGTTGCCATGTTCGTTTTAATAAACATAGACTCGGAGCTTCCGAGTACCAGCCTTGTCACTGCCGAGGGAAAGCAGCATGAACATCCAGGATGTCGTCGACTTCAGCGAAGCCAGCACCGCGCCCGAACGCTTTCGTCCAGCGCCGGAGAAGGTGCTCAAGGGCGATCCGGAACAGACCGTCTTCAACCACTACGACAGCCCCTGCGGGCAGATGAATGCCGGTGTCTGGGAAGGGGCGGTCGGGCAATGGACGGTGAACTACACCGAGCACGAGTACTGCGAAATCGTCCAGGGCGTCTCGGTGCTGCGCGACACCGACGGCAACGCCAAGACCTTGCGCGCTGGCGACCGATTCGTGATCCCGGCCGGCTTCAAGGGCACCTGGGAGGTGCTGGAACACTGCCGCAAGATCTATGTGGTGTTCGAACAGAAAGCCTGATCAGGCGGCAACGCACCAGCTCCCCGGCTCGTCGACGGAGCGTTGCGGATATGGGATGTCGAGGGTGAGGTCGGCACGCTCGACGCGCAGTCGGCCATCGGCGGTTTTCTCAAGCTCAGCCGGGGCCAACGCCACAATCCAGTAGAAGTCCTCGCGACCACAGGCCGACTTCAGTTGGGTGGCAACCGTGGCCGCACGCAGATCGATCCGGCCATCCGCCAGGACGAAACCGGCGTGCACCCCGACTTCGACCTTCTCCGGCTGCGTGGCCAGCTGGTAGGAATTGCCCAGTTCGAAACTGCCCGACATCGCCCGGTTTGAAACCAGCAAGCGCCCGCCCGCCGGGTCGTTAAAACGCTGCAGGAATGGCTCCAGGGCTTCTGCCGCCTGGAGATTGGCCGCCGCGACGGCCTTGCGGATACGTTGCTCCATGGCCTCGTCGGCAGGCTCGGGGAGCGGTTGCACCGGATCCAGCAGAATCGCCAACGGCGTTTCTCCCAAGGCCGCGCGCGACAACCAGTCCACACCCTCGCGCTCAAGCAGATAACCCGCCAGGTCGCCCAGTACATAACTTTCCAGGTCAGCGGCCAGATAGTCTTGCTGCGCCTGGCGGGCCAGCATCGCGAGCATCCGTCCCGGCCACTCGGCGGAATCCGGGCGCGCGCCCTGGGCCAACAGGCTGGCTATCGACTCGACGCGGCGCGCACTGCCCTCGGAGCGATCCACCTGGCGAAGGCGCCTTGCCTCGTCGGGATGTTCGTCCAGCCAGCGGCGATACCAGTAGCTGGCCCGCGCCAGCGCCTCGGGCTGCCCCTGGGCGGCGGCCAACAACTGGCGAATGATCCGGTTACGATACATCCGCGGCTCGGCGCTGGCGGGATAGACAATGCCGCGCTCCGCACCCGGCGAGCGCAACCAGCCGTCCTCGACATAAAAATGAAAGGCCTCATGGGTCGCCAGGTCGAACAGTTCGGGCACTGCCTGCGGATTCTCCAAGCGCCGCCGTTCCGCCTCCGGCAACGCCTTTCCCAAGCCGACAAAAATGGCCGGACGCCCCTGCCAGTGGACCTTGCGGTAGCGTTGGTATTCGTGACTGGCGCCCAGCTGGCTGACCTTCGCCATGTCCACTTCGCGCCCACCCTGTGCATCCATCACCCAGGCCCGCCGCCCGTCGCTGACCAGCAGCTGGACCTCGGCAAACGCCCGGATACCCGGATGGTGCCCGGCCAATGCTGGCCAGGCCGTGCGCGTCGCCTGGATCAACCGGTGCACATGGGCCTCGGTAGTGATGTCAACGCCAGCCGCCGAAACCGCAACACTCGCTGCCGCCAGGAACACCAGCAGCAACAATGCAAACATCCTTGCAATGACCATGAGCGAACGTCCTCCGTGACTGCGTTTTCTGGCTGTCCAGTCAGTCTAGGAAGCGCATAACGGAAGGAACGCAGGAAATATCGCCACGCCCCATAGGAAATGGCCGGAAAAAAGGCGAAAAAAAACCCCGAGCAAGTCGGGGTTTTTCTCGAAAAACAAAATCAATTACTTGATTTTGCCTTCCTTGTAGATCACGTGCTTACGAACAACCGGATCATATTTCTTGATCTCGATCTTGTCCGGAGTAGTGCGCTTGTTCTTGTCAGTCGTGTAGAAGTGACCAGTACCGGCGCTCGAGATCAAACGAATCAATTCACGCATGATATAGCTCCTTAAACCTTGCCATCGCGGCGCAGTTCGGCCAGCACGACATCAATGCCGCGCTTGTCGATGATACGCATGCCCTTGGCGGAAACGCGCAGACGCACGAAACGCTTCTCCGACTCGACCCAGAAGCGGTGATGCTGCAGGTTCGGCAGGAAACGACGACGGGTTTTGTTGTTTGCGTGGGAAATGTTATTCCCAGTCACCGGACCCTTACCGGTAACTTGACAGACTCTAGACATGCCTCAGCCCTCTAAAACCACATGCCCAACCCGGCATGGGTTGGCCGCTTAATCTCTCAGTCATTTGGCGCCAGGCGCCGCGTTTCTTTAAGGGTCTTACCGGCTACACCTACAAGCGAAGGAACCGGGCCCCTAGAAAAGAGCGCTGCTTTATACCAGAAAGACTCCAGCGCAACAACATTAAGTGTGATTTAAACCGTGCCGGATGCCAGAAAACCTGGGTGCGGGACGCCAATGCCGGGGTCTTGCCGGATAAATGCCGCTCGTCGCCCAGACTCCGTGCTACGCCGTGAAAGCCCGGAAATCTCGTATGGAAAAGAGCGCTCCATTGTACGACACCACCGGCCAGCCAAGTAAAAATGGGATAGTCAATTGCCGCCTGGGGCACTAGGGTAGAGGTTTTTCCAGACTGCACTCGCAGATGGGACAACGACCTGCAAAGGAAACTGAACATGCGCTTCGCTGCCCTACCGCTATTGCTCGTCCCGTTTTTCGCGCCGCAGGCCCATGCCGCGACCTCGCTGAGCGTCTGCACCGAGGCCAGCCCCGAAGGCTTCGACGTCGTGCAGTACAACTCGCTGACCACCACCAACGCCTCTGCGGACGTGCTGATGAACCGCCTGGTGGACTTCGACGCCGCCACAGGCAAGCTGGTACCGAGCCTGGCCGAAAGCTGGACCGTCTCCGATGACGGCCTGACCTACGATTTCAAGCTGCGTCCAGGGGTGAAATTCCACCGTACCGACTACTTCAAGCCGACCCGCGAGCTGAGCGCGGCCGATGTACGCTTCAGTTTCGAGCGCATGCTCGACCCGGCCAACCCCTGGCACAAGATTGCCCAGAGCGGCTTCCCACACGCCCAATCGCTGCAGTTGCCATCGCTGATCAAGCGCATCGAGGTCACCGACCCGCTGACCGTACGCTTCACCCTGGATCACCCGGACTCAACCTTCCTCGCGGCGCTGAGCATGGGCTTCGCTTCCATCTACTCGGCGGAATACGCAGACAAGCTGATGGCCGCCAATACCCCGGAAAAACTCAACAGCCAGCCAATCGGCACCGGCCCGTTCGTGTTCGGCCGGTTCCAGAAGGACGCCGTGATCCGCTACAGCGCCAACCCGGATTACTTCGCCGGCAAGCCGGCGGTGGACACCCTGGTGTTCGCAATCACCCCGGACGCCAATGTGCGCCTGCAGAAACTCAAGCGCAACGAATGCCAGATCGCCCTGTCGCCCAAGCCCCTGGACGTCGGCACGGCGAGCAAGGACCCGGCGCTCAAGGTGGAAAAGACCGCCGCGTTCATGACCGCCTTCCTCGCCATCAACAGCCAGCATCCGCCGCTGGACAAGCCTGAAGTACGCCAGGCGATCAACCTGGCCTTCGACAAGACCAGCTACCTCAAGGCCGTCTTCGAAGACACCGCCGAAGCCGCCAACGGCCCCTACCCGCCGAACACCTGGAGCTACGCCAAGGACCTGCCGGGCTACAGCCACGATCCGCAAAAGGCCAAGGCGCTGCTGGCCAAGGCCGGTCTCAAGGACGGTTTCCAGACCACCATCTGGACTCGCCCGTCCGGCAGCCTGCTCAACCCCAACCCGAGCCTCGGCGCGCAGCTGCTGCAGGCCGATCTCGCCGAAGTGGGCATCCAGGCGGAAATCCGCGTCATCGAGTGGGGCGAGCTGATCCGCCGCGCCAAGGCCGGCGAGCATGACCTGCTGTTCATGGGCTGGGCCGGCGACAACGGTGATCCGGACAACTTCCTGACGCCGCAATTCTCCTGCGCCGCCGTGAAGTCCGGGACCAACTTCGCCCGCTACTGCGACGCCAACCTGGACAAACTGATCAGCGCCGGGAAAACCACCAGCGAACAGGGCGTGCGTAGCAAGCTCTACCAGCAGGCCCAGACGCAGATCCAGCAGCAGGCGCTCTGGCTGCCACTGGCCCACCCGACCGCCTTCGCTCTGGTGCGCAAGGACATCCAGGGTTACCAGGTGAGCCCGTTCGGCCGCCAGGACTTCTCCAAGGTCAGCGTCAAGCCCTGACCGGCAAAGCAGCCCCGGAAACGGGGCTGCATCACCTACATCATCCCGTGCTCCATCATCGAGAACGGCTCGCCATCGCCGATCACGAAATGATCGAGCACCCGTATATCCACCAGTTCCAGTGCATCGCGCAGTCGCCCGGTCAGCAGCCGATCGGACTGACTGGGCTCGGCCACCCCCGAGGGATGGTTGTGGCACAGGATCAGCGCCGCCGCGTTGTGCGCCAGCGCGCGCTTGACCACCTGCCGCGGGTAAACGCTGGCACTGTCGATGGTGCCGCGAAACAACGCCTCGAAGGCCAGCACCCTGTGCTTGGCGTCGAGGAACAGGCAGCCGAACACCTCATGGGGCTCATGGCGCAACATCGCCTTCAGGTAGTCGCGCACCGCCCCTGGACTCTCCAGCACCGAATCGCGCCGCAGGCGCTCAGCCAGATGGCGACGGGCCATTTCCAGCACGGCCTGCAACTGGGCGAACTTCGCCGGCCCCAGGCCCAGCTCGCGACTGAATTCCCGCTGACCAGCCTCCAGCAGACTACGCAAACTACCGAACTGCCCTAGCAGATGCCGCGCCAAATCCACCGCGCTCCTGCCACAGACACCCGTGCGCAGAAAGATCGCCAGCAGCTCGGCATCGGACAAACTGGCCGCTCCCGACTCCAGCAACTTCTCCCGCGGCCGCTCCGCCGCGGGCCAATCCCGAATACTCATGACACCTCCCTGTCCTTTGGGGCCCGCTGTTCCGTGGCGGACGCTGTGTTATCGTAGTCCATCTTTTTTACCCCCGACCCGGCCTGGGGAGGCGTCCTCGGGGGTAGCAATCACTGGACTAAAAGGCAGGCCTATGCAGCGGCTGTATCGGAAACGCATCGTTCTCGGCGTCGGCGGCGGCATCGCCGCCTACAAAAGCGCCGAGCTGGTTCGCCGACTTCTCGATCAGGGCGCCGAAGTACGCGTGGTCATGACCCGCGGCGGTAGCGAGTTCATAACCCCGCTGACCATGCAGGCGCTATCCGGGCACCCGGTACACCTGGATCTGCTCGATCC
The DNA here is from genome assembly GCF_059730225.1 of Pseudomonas sp. UTLPPB19802. Classification (NCBI taxonomy): domain Bacteria; kingdom Pseudomonadati; phylum Pseudomonadota; class Gammaproteobacteria; order Pseudomonadales; family Pseudomonadaceae; genus Pseudomonas; species Pseudomonas sp. UTLPPB19802. The sequence goes on along the minus strand of NZ_AP048545.1, from coordinate 975,885 downwards.
CGCGGCCGAAGCCGCCATGGGCCATATCGAACTGGCGAAATGGGCCGACCTGGTACTGATCGCGCCAGCTACCGCCGACCTGATCGCCCGCCTGGCCCAGGGCATTGCCGATGACCTGCTGACCACCCTGGTACTCGCCACCGATGCCACCGTCGCCATCGCCCCGGCAATGAACCAGGCCATGTGGCGTGACCCTGCCACCCAGGCCAACACCCAGTTGCTGCAGAGCCGCGGCCTCAAGGTCTTCGGCCCGGCCTCCGGTAGCCAGGCCTGCGGCGATGTCGGCCTGGGCCGCATGCTCGAGGCTACCGACCTGGCCCAACGCGCCGCCGACTGTTTCCAGCACCTGGCCCTGACCGGCAAGCATGTGCTGATCACCGCCGGGCCCACCCAGGAAAACATCGATCCGGTGCGCTATATCACCAACCACAGCTCCGGAAAAATGGGTTTTGCCCTGGCCGAGGCCGCCGTCGAAGCCGGTGCCCGCGTGACCCTGATCACCGGCCCGGTGCACCTGCCGACGCCGGACCGGGTGACCCGCATCGATGTCGTCAGCGCCCGCGACATGCTCGCCGCCTGCGAGGCTGCCATCCCCTGCGACCTGTTCATCGCCTCGGCCGCAGTAGCGGACTACCGCCCTGAAGTCGTTGCCCCGCAAAAACTCAAGAAAGACCCTACCACCGGCGACGGCCTGCTGCTGCAGATGGTGCGCAACCCGGACATCCTCGCTACCATCGCCGGCCGTCCCGACCGCCCCTTTAGCGTCGGCTTCGCTGCGGAGACCGAGCACCTGCTCGACTATGCAGCGCGCAAGCTCAAGGACAAGAACCTCGACCTGATCGTCGCCAATGACGTGGCCAACCCCAGCATCGGCTTCAACAGCGAGGAAAATGCCTGCAGCGTCATCGACCGCGACCTGCAGGCCAGCGTTTTCACCCAGACCAGCAAGGGCAAGATCGCCCGCCAGCTGATCTCTTTCATCGCTTCACGACTGAACCAGGTTTAATTTCCATGCACGCTTTGCAAGCCAAGATCCTCGACCCACGCATCGGCAGCGAATTCCCCCTGCCGCAGTACGCCACCCCCGGCTCCGCCGGCCTCGACCTGCGCGCCATGCTCCAGCAGGACACCGTACTGGAGCCGGGCCAGACCGTGCTCATCCCGACCGGCCTGTCGATCTACATAGGCGATCCCGGCCTGGCCGCGCTGATCCTGCCGCGTTCGGGCCTGGGCCACAAACACGGCATCGTCCTCGGCAACCTGGTGGGCCTGATCGACTCGGACTACCAGGGCGAACTGATGGTCTCCTGCTGGAACCGTGGCCAGAGCGCCTTCACCATCGCCGTCGGCGAGCGCATCGCCCAGTTGGTGCTGGTGCCGGTGGTCCAGGCGCATTTCGAACTGGTACAGGAGTTCGACGAGAGCCAACGTGGTACCGGCGGTTTCGGGCATTCGGGCAGCCATTGACCTACGCTGATCCTGACCGCCCCCATCGGAGCCGGTCAGGACAATTCGCGCTGCATTTAAGGATGAGTTTCGCGGAGGCGGTATTTGAAAGGCATCAAGCGCAGTGCAAAGACCGGCAACGGCGCCGAACACCATGAGCAGCCGTCATCGGGCGAAGCCACCCACCCGCTGCTGCCGGGCCTGAAAATTGCCCTCGGCGGCCTGTTCCTCGCAGCCTTACTGCTCTGGTTCGGGGTGCTTGGCCCCTCGCATCAGTTCTTTCGCTCGCAACTGGGGCAGGCCGCTGGCGCCACAATTTCGGCCAAGCTGGCCCAGGCGAGTGCCGACCTGATCGCCGAGACCGACGCCGCCGCACTCAACCCAGCCCTGCTCAAGGCCCTGCAGAATCCGGACGGCAACGCGGTGAAGAGTGCAGAAAACAGCCTGCGCTACCTGCCCGGCCTGGTGGATGCGCAACTGAACCTGCGCGACACCGCCCAGCCGCTCACCGATCGGGCGGCACCGCTCAACTTCTCGGCCCTGGACCTGATTCGCCGTGCAGAACGCGGCACCAAACCCGCACCGGAAGCCTACAAGGTCGGTCAGCGCTGGCTGGTCTACAGCGTCGCTGCGCTGCACGAGAGCACCGACGCCCCGGCCGCCGGCACCCTGTTGCTGGTCTTCGACCTGCAGCGGCTGCTCCAACCCCTGGACTACGTGCACCCAAGCGTCGGCTCGCTGCAATTGAGCCAGAGCATACTCGGCAGCCCGGAACAGGTACTCGACCAACGCGGTGACGCCGCATCGGCCGAAAGCTACCCATACGATGCTGGCAACAGCAACTGGAAGCTGAAATTCGCGCCGGGGCCGGCCTACCAGTTCGGCTATCCGCTCAGCACCTATGGTTTCCTGCTGCTGGCCATCGCATTGATCCTCGGCAGCGCTGCGCTGGCGATCCGCTTGACACACCAGCGCCTGCAACGCCGCCTCGACGGCGATGCCCGACAGCTGGAACAACTGTTTCAAGAACTCTCCGGTGGAAAAGCCGTCAAAGCCTTCAGTTTGAGCCTGCCGGCCCTGAATGGACTGGCGCAGGAGCTGGCGCGCTTCTCCCAGCGCAACGGCCAGCCTGCCGCCGCCACGCATCACCCCGGCATAGATCCAGGCCCGACGCCCAGCAGTGCCCCGGAGCCGATCCAGCCCGCCACCCACGGTGCCGACTTGATCGATCCGCTATTCCAAGGTGTCGACATCCTTGATGTCGACATTCTCGACGAAAACCAGGACTTCCTGAGAACGGAGCACCCTCAAGCCATGAACAGCACCGTACCGACATTCCCAGACAGCATCTTCCGCGCCTATGACATCCGCGGCACCGTGCCGGAAACCCTGAATGGCGAAACCGCCTACTGGATCGGCCGCGCCATCGGTTCGCAGAGCCTGGCCCAGGGCGAACCCCACGTCTCGGTCGGACGCGACGGCCGCCTGTCCGGCCCGGAACTGGTCCAGCAACTGATCCAGGGCCTGCATGACAGCGGCTGCCATGTCAGCGACGTCGGCCTGGTGCCGACCCCGGCCCTGTACTACGCAGCCAACGTGCTGACGGGCAAGTCCGGCGTCATGCTGACCGGCAGCCACAACCCGTCGAACTACAACGGCTTCAAGATCATCATTGCTGGCGATACCCTGGCCAACGAGCAGATCCAGGCCCTCCACACCCGCCTGAAGACCAACGACCTGAGCAGCGGCAAGGGCAGTATCGAAAAAGTCGAAATCCTCGACCGCTACTTCCAGCAGATCCGCGAGGACATCGTCCTGGCGAAGAAACTCAAGGTGGTGGTCGACTGCGGCAACGGCGCCGCCGGCGTGATCGCACCGCAACTGATCGAAGCATTGGGCTGTGAAGTGATCCCGCTGTTCTGCGAGGTCGACGGCAACTTCCCGAACCACCACCCGGACCCGGGCAAGCCGGAAAACCTCGAGGACCTGATCGCCAAGGTCAAGGAAACCAACGCCGACCTGGGCCTGGCCTTCGACGGCGACGGCGACCGCGTCGGCGTGGTGACCAATACCGGCAGCATCGTGTTCCCCGATCGCCTGCTGATGCTGTTCGCCAAGGACGTGGTATCGCGCAACCCTGGCGCGGATATCATCTTCGACGTCAAGTGCACCCGCCGCCTGACCCCGCTGATCCAGGAATATGGCGGTCGTCCGGTAATGTGGAAGACCGGCCACTCGTTGATCAAGAAGAAAATGAAGCTGAGCGGCGCGCTGCTCGCCGGCGAAATGAGCGGCCATATCTTCTTCAAGGAACGCTGGTTCGGCTTCGACGACGGCATCTACAGCGCGGCACGCCTGCTGGAGATCCTCAGCCAGGAGAAATCCACCGCCGAGGAGCTGTTCGCGACCTTCCCGAACGATATTTCCACGCCGGAAATCAACATTAATGTGACCGACGAGGGCAAATTCAGCATCATTGAAGCCCTGCACGACGCACAATGGGGCGATGCCAACCTGACCACCATCGATGGTGTCCGGGTCGACTACCCCAAAGGCTGGGGCCTGGTTCGCGCGTCCAACACCACGCCGGTGCTGGTACTGCGCTTCGAGGCCGATACCGAGGAAGAGCTGCAGCGTATCAAGGACGTGTTCCACGCCCAGCTCAAACGTGTTGCACCTGATCTCCAACTACCGTTCTGACATCCGGGCGGTGCAGAACACCGCCCGACCACCTGTTTCACCGGAGCCCTGAATGACCCTCGAACGCGAAGCCGCTGCCAACACCGCCAAGGTTCTTTCCGAAGCGTTGCCCTACATCCGCCGATACGTCGGCAAGACGCTGGTGATCAAGTACGGCGGCAACGCTATGGAAAGCGAGGAGCTCAAGACCGGCTTCGCCCGCGACATCGTGCTGATGAAGGCCGTGGGCATCAACCCGGTGGTCGTACACGGCGGCGGCCCGCAGATCGGTGACCTGCTCAAGCGTCTGTCCATCGAGAGCCATTTCGTCGACGGCATGCGCGTCACCGATGCGCAGACCATGGACGTGGTGGAAATGGTCCTCGGCGGCCAGGTGAACAAGAGCATCGTCAACCTGATCAACCGCCACGGCGGCAGTGCCATCGGCCTGACCGGCAAGGATGCGGAGCTGATCCGGGCGAAGAAGCTCACCGTCACCCGCCAGACCCCTGGAATGACCGCGCCGGAAATCATCGACTATGGCCAGGTTGGTGAAGTGGTCGGGATCAACACCGACCTGCTGAACCTGCTGGTCAAGGGCGATTTCATTCCGGTGATCGCGCCGATCGGCGTCGGCGCCAATGGCGAGTCCTACAACATCAACGCCGACCTGGTGGCCGGCAAGATCGCCGAAGCGCTGAAGGCCGAGAAGCTGATGCTGCTGACCAACATCGCCGGCCTGCTGGACAAGGAAGGCAAGGTCCTGACCGGACTGAGCACCGACCAGGTCAACGCACTGATCGCCGACGGCACCATCTACGGCGGCATGCTGCCGAAGATCCAATGCGCGCTGGAAGCGGTCCAGGGCGGCGTGGGCAGCTCGCTCATCATCGATGGCCGGGTACCGAATGCGGTCCTGCTGGAGATCTTCACCGACACCGGCATGGGCACCCTGATCAGCAACCGCAAGCGTCACTGATCCGCCCACGGATTGTAGGAGCAGGGCTTGCCCGCGAAGGCGTCCTGAAAAGCGCCATAAGCTTGGCGGGCAAGCCCTGCGCCTACAGCAGCCAGTTCGCAACGATGTGAGCGCATAAAGACAAGCCCCGCTCCGGGAAACCGGGCGGGGCTTTTTTCTGTCCGTTACGTCAACGCAACAACTGCTCGACCCGCGCCCGGTCCGCAGCGAAATCCTGCTGGGCCTGGGCCCGCGCCGCCTGATACCGGGCAATATCGGCCTTCATCCGCACCTGCTCGTCGCGCAGGCCACCAAGTTGCGCCAGTAGCTCCGGCGCAACCTCCTTGCCGGCGCGCTCCTGCTCCGCCGCCTGGCCTTGCAGGCCGGCCTGCTGGGCCAGCAAGGCCTGCAGGTTGGTCTGCACACTGGCGATCAGCGCGTCCAGCTCGGCCAGCCTGCGCACCTGGGCCTTGTCGACCTCGTCAACACTGGAATAGCGCTGCAGCAGTTGGGCATTGGCATCGGCACGAGCCTTCTCGGCCTGCTTGCGCTGCTGCTCCTCGGGCGTCAGCGCCGGGGCCACGGTCTGCACCACCCGGCCCTGCTGGTTCAGCACCTGGTAGCCCTTGCCGACGTACTCCGGCGGCACGCCCTGGCGGTCCAGCACGGTGATGCCCTTGTTATCGATATAGCGATAGAACAGCACCTCGTCCGCCTGTACGGCGAACGAGGCCCCGAGCGCCAGGGCCAGAAACAGGCAGACCGGGCGCAAGGGCCGTCAGATCCCGTACTGGGCGCGGTACGCTTCGACCGCGGGCAGGTGCTGCTTGAGCTGCTCGTCGCCGGCGAGGAATTCCAGCACCTGGTTCAGCGAGACGATGCTCACCACCGGGATGCCGAAGTCGCGCTCGACTTCCTGGATCGCTGACAACTCACCGTTGCCACGCTCCTGGCGGTTCAGCGCGATCAGTACGCCCGCGGCCTTGGCACCGTCCTGGGACTCGATGATCTGCATCACCTCGCGAATCGCGGTACCGGCAGTGATCACGTCGTCGATAATCAGCACATCGCCGGTCAGCGGCGCGCCGACCAGGCTACCGCCTTCGCCGTGGGCCTTGGCTTCCTTGCGATTGAAGCACCAGGGCAGGTCGCGCTGGTGATGCTCGGCCAGGGCCACGGCGGTAGCAGCCGCCAGCGGAATGCCCTTGTAGGCGGGGCCGAACAGGACGTCGAAGGGAATGCCGCTCTCGACGATCGCCGCGGCATAGAAACGCCCCAACTGGGCCAGCGCGGAACCTGAGTTGAACAGGCCGGCATTGAAGAAATACGGGCTGGTGCGACCCGACTTCAGGGTGAACTCACCGAAGCGCAAAACCCCGCGATCGATGGCAAAACGGATGAAATCGCGCTGATACGCCTGCATGAAAAAACCCCAAATACCACGAATTTAGCTAATTAGGTAGACCTCGGGTATCATACACGCACGTGATTTTTGGGGCCATTTATGCGGATCATCAGTGTGAACGTCAATGGTATTCAGGCTGCAGTCGAGCGTGGTTTGCTCAGTTGGCTGCAAGCCCAGAATGCCGACGTCATCTGCCTGCAGGACACCCGCGCCTCCGCCTTTGAACTGGATGACCCAGCCTTCCAACTGGATGGCTACTTCCTTTATGCCTGCGATGCCGAAGTCCCCGCCCAGGGTGGCGTGGCTCTGTACTCGCGGTTGCAACCGAAGGCTGTCATCAGCGGTCTCGGTTTCGAGACGGCGGACCGCTACGGGCGCTACCTGCAAGCCGATTTCGACAAGGTCAGCATCGCGACCTTGCTGCTTCCCTCCGGGCAGAACGGCGATGAAGACTTGAACCAGAAGTTCAAGCTTATGGACGACTTCGCCCGCTATCTGGACAAGCAGCGGCGCAAGCGTCGCGAGTACATCTACTGCGGCTCGCTCTACGTGGCGCAGCAGAAGCTCGACATCAAGAACTGGCGCGACAGCCAGCAGTCTCCGGGCTTCCTGGCTCCGGAACGGGCCTGGATGGACGAGATTCTCGGCAACATGGGTTATGTCGACGCGCTGCGTGAAGTCAGCCGGGAAGGTGACCAGTACAGCTGGTGGCCCGATAACGAACAGGCGGAGATGCTCAACCTGGGCTGGCGTTTCGACTACCAGATCCTGACGCCAGGCCTGCGCCGCTTCGTGCGCAGCGCCCGCCTGCCACGCCAGCCGCGCTTCTCGCAGCACGCGCCGCTGATCGTGGACTACGACTGGACGCTGACCATCTGAGCCAGCAACAGCCACAAAAAAGCCGACATCATGTCGGCTTTTTTGCATCTGTCGATTGATCAGTCAGCCAGGGCGGCGTTCTGCAGGTCGAAAATCTCGCCCATGCCTTTCTTCGCCAGCTCGAGCATCGCGTTCAACTCTTCAGGCTGGAACGGCGCGCCTTCGGCAGTGCCCTGGACTTCAATGAAGCCGCCGGTGCTGGTCATCACCACGTTGAGGTCGGTTTCGGCAGCGGAGTCTTCCAGGTAGTCGAGGTCCAGTACCGGCTCGCCCTGGTACATGCCCACCGACACCGCGGCGATCATCTGCTTGAGCGGGTTGCCAGCCTTGAGGCCGCCACGCTTCTTGATCACCTTCAGCGCATCGGCCAGTGCCACCATGGAGCCGGTGATCGAGGCGGTACGGGTACCGCCGTCAGCCTGGATCACGTCGCAGTCGACATACAGGGTGATGTCGCCAAGCTTGGACATGTCCAGCGCGGCGCGCAGCGAACGGCCGATCAGGCGCTGGATCTCCAGGGTCCGGCCGCCCTGCTTGCCACGGCTGGCTTCACGCTGGGTACGCTCGCCGGTCGCCCGTGGCAGCATGCCGTATTCGGCGGTCAGCCAACCCTGGCCCTGGCCCTTGAGGAAACGCGGCACGCCATTCTCGACACTGACCGTGCAGATCACTTTGGTGTCACCAAACTCGACCAGTACAGACCCCTCGGCGTGTTTGGTGTAGTTGCGGGTGATGCGGATCGAGCGGAGCTGATCGGCGGCGCGACCACTTGGACGTTTCATCTGGGAATACCTGTACAGGGACGGAAATCTACCCGGCATTATAGAGGTCATGGCCGGTGCTGGGCAGTTCTAAAAATCCCGACTGTGTATCAGCGACCTTCTGCCCACCGGCATTGGGGCATTCGCCGCACTGCGCTACAATCCTGCGCCTTTGCTGCCAGTCGGCTTCAATCCATCCACAAGGCCCGCCCCGGCAACACTGGCAGGCCCGAACAGCGAGGTACTTCCATGGTCCACAGCATGACCGCCTTCGCCCGTGTCGAAAGTGCCGGAGCCCGGGGCACCCTGAGCTGGGAACTGCGCTCGGTCAACAGCCGCTACCTGGAACCGCACCTGCGCCTGCCGGAGTCGTTCCGCGACCTCGAGGGCGCGGTGCGCGAAGCCCTGCGCCAGGGCCTGTCGCGGGGCAAGCTGGAATGCACCCTGCGATACACCGAGGAAACCAGTGGCCAACCGCTGCAGGTCGACCGCGAGCGCGCCACGCAGTTGATTGCCGCCGCCGAAACCGTCGCCAGCCTGATCAAGCAGCCGGCCGCCCTGAACCCGCTGGAAGTGCTGGCCTGGCCCGGCGTGCTGGTGGCCGACGCGAGCGACCCGCAAGCCCTGAACAACCAGGCCCTGGCCTTGTTTGCCGACGGCTTGAAGGAACTCAAGAAAGGCCGCGAGCGTGAAGGCGCGGAACTGGCACGGCTGATCAACGACCGCCTGGCCTCGATCGAGGAAGATGTCGCGACCCTGCGCGAGCAGGTACCGCAGATGCTCGCCACCCAGCGCCAGAAGATCCTGGACCGCTTCGCCGACATGCAGGCCGAGCTCGACCCGCTGCGCCTGGAGCAGGAAATGGTCCTGCTGGCGCAGAAAAGCGACGTGGCCGAAGAGCTCGACCGCCTGAGTACCCATATCATCGAAGTGCGCCGGGTACTCAAGTCCGCTGGGGCCGCCGGCCGGCGCCTGGATTTCCTGATGCAGGAACTCAATCGCGAAGCCAACACCCTGGGCTCCAAGGCCTTCGACCCACGCAGCACCGCCGCTGCGGTCAACCTCAAGGTGTTGATCGAACAGATGCGCGAACAAGTACAGAATATCGAGTAAGGCTACCCCGACATGACCCAAACCACTGGCACCCTCTACATCATTTCCGCACCGTCGGGCGCAGGCAAGACCAGCCTGGTCAAAGCCCTGATCGATGCCCAGCCGCAAATCCGCGTCTCGGTCTCGCACACCACCCGCGCCATGCGCCCGGGCGAGACCAACGGCGTGAACTACCACTTCGTCGATCGCCCCGAGTTCGTGCGCCTGATCGAACAGGGCGACTTCCTCGAGCAGGCCGAAGTCTTCGGTAATCTCTATGGCACCTCCCAGAGCAGCCTGCAGCAGACCCTGGACGCCGGCCACGACCTGATCCTGGAAATCGACTGGCAAGGCGCCGAGCAGGTCCGCCGGCAGATGCCCCATGCCCGCTCGATCTTCATCCTGCCGCCGAGCCAGCAGGCCCTGCGCCAGCGCCTGACCAACCGCGGCCAGGACAGCGACGAGATCATCGAGGGACGGATGCGCGAAGCCGTCAGCGAAATGAGCCACTACGTCGAGTACGATTTCGTGATCATCAACGACGATTTCGCCCATGCCCTGGACGATCTCAAGGCGATCTTCCGTGCCAATCGCCTGCAGCAGCAGCCACAACAGCAGCAACATGCCGCGCTGCTGGGCGAACTGCTGGCCTGAAACAAAGACTTTCCAAAAGCGCCGCAAGGGCTTTACATTGCACCTTGTAGCGCCCTGGAGAGACTGCTGGAAAAATCAGCGCTTCCCTAATCGCTGGTGATTTTTTAAACTGTCGAGTCCGCTCGCCCATCCGGGCAGCTCGCCTACCGCATTTGCTACGAGGAACACCATGGCCCGCGTAACCGTTGAAGACTGCCTAGAACACGTGGATAACCGTTTCGAGCTGGTCATGCTCTCCACCAAGCGTGCTCGTCAACTGGCGACCGGCGGCAAAGAGCCGAAAGTGGCATGGGAAAACGACAAGCCTACCGTCGTTGCCCTGCGTGAAATCGCCGAAGGCCTGGTGAACGACGAAATGATCGCCAACGAGGAAATCGTCGAAGACGAACCTCTGTTCGCGGCTTTCGAGGACGAGTCCAACGAGGCCGTCTAAGCCTATGCCTGGTCGACGTAGCACGGCGCAGGGTACAAGGCTTCGGTCGGGGGAAACCTCATGCCGAGCATAGACGCCCTCGCCGATCGCTTATCGACCTACCTCGGCGCCGACCAGGTCAATCTGGTCCGCCGGGCGTACTTCTACGCCGAACAAGCCCACGACGGCCAGCGCCGCCGCAGCGGCGAAGCCTACGTCACGCACCCGCTGGCGGTGGCCAATATTCTTGCCGACATGCACATGGACCATCAGAGCCTGATGGCCGCGATGCTGCATGACGTGATCGAAGACACCGGAATCGCCAAGGAAGCGCTGCAGGCGCAGTTCGGCGAGACCGTGGCCGAACTGGTCGACGGGGTCAGCAAGCTGACCCAGATGAACTTCGAGACCAAGGCCGAGGCCCAGGCGGAAAACTTCCAGAAAATGGCCATGGCCATGGCCCGCGATATCCGCGTGATCCTGGTCAAGCTCGCCGACCGCCTGCACAACATGCGCACCCTGGAAGTACTCTCCGGGGAAAAACGCCGGCGCATTGCCAAGGAAACCCTCGAGATCTACGCGCCCATCGCCAACCGGCTGGGCATGCACGCGGTACGCATCGAGTTCGAGGACCTCGGTTTCAAGGCCATGCACCCGATGCGCTCGGCGCGCATCTACCAGGCGGTCAAGCGCGCCCGGGGCAACCGCAAGGAAATCGTCAACAAGATCGAGGAATCCCTCAGCCACTGCCTGGCGGTGGATGGCATCCAGGGCGAAGTCAGCGGTCGGCAGAAACACCTGTACGGCATCTACAAGAAGATGCGCGGCAAGCGCCGGGCCTTCAACGAGATCATGGACGTCTACGCGTTCCGGGTCATCGTCGACAAGGTCGACACCTGCTATCGCGTGCTGGGCGCCGTGCACAACCTGTACAAGCCGCTGCCCGGCCGGTTCAAGGACTACATCGCGATCCCCAAGGCCAACGGCTACCAGTCGCTGCATACCACGCTGTTCGGCATGCACGGCGTACCCATCGAAATCCAGATTCGCACACGCGAGATGGAAGAGATGGCCAACAACGGCATCGCCGCCCACTGGCTGTACAAGTCCAGCGGCGACGAGCAGCCCAAGGGTACCCATGCCCGCGCCCGCCAGTGGGTCAAGGGCGTGCTGGAGATGCAGCAGCGCGCGGGCAACTCCCTGGAGTTCATCGAGAGCGTGAAGATCGACCTGTTCCCGGACGAGGTCTACGTGTTCACGCCCAAGGGCCGGATCATGGAGCTGCCCAAGGGTTCCACGGCGGTTGACTTCGCCTACGCGGTACATACCGACGTGGGCAATAGCTGTATTGCCTGTCGGATCAATCGTCGCCTCGCACCGCTGTCCGAACCGCTGCAAAGCGGCTCCACGGTCGAGATCGTCAGCGCGCCCGGCGCCCGGCCAAACCCGGCCTGGCTCAATTTCGTGGTGACCGGCAAGGCCCGTACCCATATCCGTCACGCCCTGAAACTGCAACGCCGCTCCGAGTCCATCAGCCTCGGCGAACGCCTGCTGAACAAGGTACTCAACGGTTTCGACAGCGCTTTGGACAAGATTCCGGTCGAGCGCGTGCAGTCGATTCTCCATGAATACCGCCTGGAACTGATCGAGGACCTGCTCGAGGATATCGGCCTGGGCAACCGCATGGCCTACGTGGTCGCCCGACGCATGATGGGCGAAGGCGAGCAGTTGCCCAGCCCGGAAGGTCCGCTGGCGATCCGCGGCACCGAGGGCCTGGTGCTCAGCTACGCCAAGTGCTGCACGCCGATTCCGGGCGATCCGATCGTCGGCCACCTGTCGGCGGGCAAGGGCATGGTCGTGCACCTGGAAAACTGCCGCAATATCAGCGAAATCCGCCACAACCCGGAAAAATGCATCCAGCTCTCCTGGGCCAAGGATGTCACCGGCGAATTCAATGTCGAACTGCGCGTCGAACTGGAACACCAGCGCGGCCTGATCGCCCTGCTGGCCAGCAGCGTCAACGCGGCCGACGGCAATATCGAGAAAATCAGCATGGACGAGCGCGATGGTCGCATCAGCGTGGTCCAGTTGGTGGTCAGCGTGCACGACCGCGTGCACCTGGCCCGCGTGATCAAGAAACTGCGCGCCCTGACCGGGGTGATCCGCATCACCCGCATGCGTGCGTAAACGCCCACCGCCCGGACATTACAAGGAGTCACTCATGACCAAGAGCGTTATCAACAGCGACAAGGCCCCAGCCGCCATCGGTACCTACTCCCAGGCAATCAAGGCCGGCAACACCGTCTACATGTCCGGCCAGATCCCCCTGGACCCCAAGACCATGGAGCTGGTGGAAGGCTTCGAAGCCCAGACCGTACAGGTCTTCGAGAACCTCAAGGCCGTGGCTGAAGCCGCCGGTGGTTCGTTCAAGGACATCGTCAAGCTGAACATCTTCCTCACCGACCTGAGCCACTTCGCCAAGGTCAACGAGATCATGGGCAAGTACTTCGAACAACCGTACCCGGCTCGCGCCGCCATCGGTGTCGCCGCACTGCCACGTGGCGCCCAAGTCGAAATGGACGCGATCCTGGTCATCGAGTAAGCCGTTCCAGAACCACCCGCTCCGCCTGGCGCGATCGACACCGCGCCAGCCTCGCCTGCAAGGATTCCCCCATGCGCAAAGCGCTCGCCCTTCCGCTGTTCGCCCTCCTGCTTGGCGGTTGCGCCAGCGACCCCGCCAAATATGACATCAGCGGCACCTGGATCAACCAGGCCGCCATCGATGCGGCCGTGAAAAAGGGCAGCCTGCGCGAAGCCTTGGAAACCTACGGGCCGAACCTGGAGTGGAACATCGACACGCGCAACGGCCAGGCCAAGTACAGCAACGGCTTCGAACGCCCCGAAGGGCACGTGCGGGCGGACGGAAAGCAGAAGTGGCACGTGGACTTCTACGGCAGTACCGGCACTCCACTGGCACGCGATGGCAAGGAACTGATCCAGGGAGCCAGCGATTCCGAACCCGAGCAGACCTTCGCGCGCGCCCAGGGCGAACTGCCGGCTGGCGCGCCAGTCGGCGCCAGCTTCGAGCAGGCCCTGTATACGGACTACATGGGTGGCGACTGGAAGATCATCAGCGGCCCCGGCGAAGGTGCGCAGGTGAAATTCCTGCCGGACGGACGCCTGGAGGGCCTGCCAGGCAGCGACCGCTACGCCCTCTGCCTCGCGGGCGACTGCGCGAACATGAGTGGCAGCAACGATAGCATCTGGCTGCAGCAGGGCAACAAGGGCAATGCCTGGCTCTTCGTGCGCAAGGGCAAGCAACTGGAGATTTTCCAGGCACTGAACTCGGCGCAAGCCGATGAGCAGCCGCAGTTTTATCCCGGCAATCGCCAGTGGCTGCTGGAAAAGTAAAACCCTGAATCGCCCCAGGAGCCTGCCGGGACAGGCTCCCGCGCGACCCAGTGGTCAGCGCCCTTCGAGAATCGCCGCATACCCCTCACGGTAGCTCGGATAACGTGGCGCCCAGCCCAGTGTCCGCGCCCGGGCATTACTGCAACGCTTGCTGCCGGTACGGCGAACACTCGCGTCGGCATCCCACTCGGTCACCCCCAGGTACTCGCGCAACCAGGCCACCACCTCGGCCAACGGCGCCGGCGCATCATCGACGCCGATATAACAATCCTCCAGCACCTTGCCTGCCCGATCAGCTTCCAACAGGAATGCCAGCAACCCGGCGGCATCATCGGCGTGGATGCGATTGCCATACAGCGGCGGCTCGACAGCCACCCGATAACCACGGCGTACCTGGGTCAGCAGCCACTCGCGGCCCGGCCCGTAGATTCCGGTCAGGCGCACCCGGCTCGCCGGGATACCGCTGTCGAGCGCCAGTTGCTCGGCCTCGAGCATCAAGCGCCCGGAGTAACCTTCAGCCTCGGTCGCCGAGGTCTCATCCACCCATTCGCCGCGCTGCTGCACATAGACGCTGCTGCTGGAAACGAACAACAGCCGCCGCGGCCGCTGCCCGGACTCCCCGAGCCACCCCAGGACATGCCGCAACCCATCGACATAGGCGGCACGATAGCCAGCCTCATCGTGATCGGTGGCCGCCGCGCAGTAGACCAGGTAATCCAGTGGGCCAACCGGCCAACTGGCGGGGCGTTGCTTGCTGAACAGGTCACCCGCAACGCCCTGCACACCTTCCGGCAACCGGGAAATCGAACGGCGCAGGCCATGGACCTGCCAGCCCTGACCGAGCAACTGGCTCGCCAGGCGACTACCGACATCGCCGCAACCGGCAATCAGAACAGAAGGAGTGGACATCATGAATCTCCATATAAATAGGCGCAGCCTAGCGCCAGGAATGGACGAGCGGCTAGCGATCGAAGAAAAAAACAGACGCTATTACTTCTGTTAACAAGAATTACTTGCAATAATGACAGACCATTTGTTCTCGGCCCACGAGGCCTGGAAGGACAAGACTCTCTTTTACTTCGCTCAGGTCCGGCCAGCATGACACGCAATCTCTCTTCCGCCTCGCCAACCCAGTCCCCTAGCCCATCGCGCGCCTGGCGTTCTGTGGCTGCGGTGCTGTTCAGCCTGTTGCTGGCACCGACCGCCGCTTTCGCCGACGAGCCGACCAATCACGCCGCACCTGCCGCCACCGCAGCGGCACCAGCAGCCAGCGCGCCGACCGTGACCCCGGTTGCCGCCGACCAGGCGCCAGCGGAAAACGCCGCACCGACCGACGGCTCCGAAGCCGACGCCCTGCCGGCCGAAGCCAACAGCCTGGGCATGTCCCACGACCTGTCCCCATGGGGCATGTACCAGAACGCGGACATCATCGTGAAACTGGTGATGATCGGCCTGGCCATCGCCTCGATCATCACCTGGACCATCTGGATCGCGAAGGGCTTCGAACTGCTGGGCGCCAAGCGTCGCCTGCGTGGTGAAATCGCCAACCTGAAGAAAGCCGTCACCCTCAAGGACGCCAGCGCCACCGCCGCCAAGGAAGGTACCCTGGCCAACCTGCTGGTGCACGATGCCCTCGAGGAAATGCGTCTGTCGGCCAACAGCCGCGAGAAGGAAGGCATCAAGGAACGCGTCAGCTTCCGCCTGGAGCGCCTGGTTGCCGCCTGTGGCCGCAACATGAGCAACGGTACCGGCGTACTGGCCACCATCGGTTCCACCGCGCCGTTCGTCGGCCTGTTCGGCACCGTGTGGGGCATCATGAACAGCTTCATCGGCATCGCCAAGACCCAGACCACCAACCTCGCCGTAGTGGCTCCGGGTATTGCCGAAGCGCTGCTGGCGACGGCCCTCGGCCTGGTCGCAGCCATTCCGGCAGTCGTGATCTACAACGTCTTCGCCCGCTCCATCGCCGGCTACAAGGCCCAGGTGTCCGACGCGTCGGCCCAGGTGCTGCTGCTGGTCAGCCGTGACCTCGACCACCTGCCGTCCGAGCGCGCCGGCCAGCCACACATGGTCAAGGTAGGTTAATCCGCCATGGGCCTGCATTTGAAAGAAGGCGCGGACGACGAACTGTCCGAAAACCACGAAATCAACGTCACGCCGTTCATCGACGTGATGCTGGTACTGCTGATCATCTTCATGGTTGCGGCGCCCCTGGCCACCGTGGACATCAAGGTCGACCTGCCGGCCTCGACGGCCAAGCCATCGCCGCGGCCGGAGAAGCCGGTGTTCCTCAGCGTCAAGGCCGACCAGAAGCTGTTCCTCGGCGAAGAAGAGGTCAAGACCGAGTCCCTCGGCCCGGCCCTGGACGCCAAGACCCACGGCAAGAAGGACACCACCATCTTCTTCCAGGCCGACAAGGGCGTGGACTACGGCGACCTGATGCACGTCATGGATGCGCTGCGTGCAGCCGGTTACCTGAAAGTCGGCCTGGTCGGACTTGAGACGGCAGCCAAGAAATGATCACGACGCGCCACAAACTGACGCGTTACGGCGGTAGCCTGGCCCTGGTGCTGGGCGTTCACGCGGTGGCGATCCTCGCCGCCCTGAACTGGTCGGTGTCCAAGCCGATCGAGCTGCCGCCGCAGGCGATGATGATCGAGATGGCCCCGCTGCCGCCCGCGCCGCCGCCACCGGCACCGCCCAAGGTGGTAACGCCGCCTACGCCGCCGGCGCCGGAGGAAGAACTGCCGCTGCCGAAGCTGGCCGAAGCGCCCAAGCCGACCATTTCGGTACCCAAGCCGGTCAAGCCCAAGCCCAAGCCGCAGCCACCCAAGCCGGAAGTGAAGAAAGAGCCGGAGAAGGAAAAGCCCAAGGAAGAGGAAAAACCTTCCGAGGAACCGCCGACCACCCGTCCGCCGGAGAAATCCGCAGCACCGGCGCCAGGCCCTTCGCCTCAACAGATCGCGGCCAAGGCCAGTTGGGAAGGCACCTTGCTGGCACACCTGGGCAAGTACAAGAAGTACCCGCCTGCCGCGCAATCACGTAACAAGGAAGGCCTGAACCGCCTGCGCTTTGTCGTCGACGCCGAAGGCAAGGTGCTCTCGTATGAGCTGGTGGGCCGTTCCGGCAACGCCGATCTGGACCGGGCCACCCTGGAAATGATCCGCCGCGCCCAGCCGCTGCCCAAGCCGCCGCCAGAGATGCTGACCAACGGCAGCATCGAGATCGTCGCGCCCTTCGTCTACTCCATCGACAAGCGCCGCTAGCTCCTCACGAATCCCACGCAAGCCGTGGGATTCGTCTCTTTCATCTGTGGAAACCCATGCCAACTCTCCCCGGAACTGGCCATCCACAGCGACATTGACAATAATCTTCATTAATCCCTCGCCTGATAACGTGCGTCTATCGATTGCAGCCGTTATGCTTGGTCGGCAACCTCATGGACGCCCGCTATGACCCTGACAGAATTACGCTACATCGTTACCCTTGCCCAAGAGCAACACTTCGGCCACGCCGCCGAACGCTGCCATGTCAGCCAGCCGACCCTGTCAGTGGGCGTGAAAAAACTGGAAGACGAACTCGGCGTGCTGATTTTCGAGCGCAGCAAGAGCGCCGTGCGCCTGACGCCGGTGGGTGAAAGCATCGTCGCCCAGGCCCAGAAGGTCCTCGAACAGGCCCAGGGTATCCGTGAGCTGGCCCAAGCCGGGAAGAACCAGTTGACCGCACCGCTGAAGGTCGGCGCGATCTACACGGTCGGCCCGTACCTGTTCCCGCACCTGATTCCGCAACTGCACCGGGTCGCCCCGCAGATGCCGTTGTACATCGAGGAAAACTTCACCCACGTCCTGCGCGACAAACTGCGCAACGGCGAGCTGGACGCGGTGATCATCGCCCTGCCGTTCAACGAAGCCGACGTGCTGACCCTGCCGCTGTACGATGAGCCGTTCTACGTGCTGATGCCGGCCTCGCACCCCTGGACCGGCAAGGAAACCATCGACAGCGCCCTGCTCAACGACAAGAGCCTGCTGCTGCTCGGTGAAGGCCACTGCTTCCGCGACCAGGTACTCGAAGCCTGCCCGACGCTGACCAAGGGCAGCGATGCCTCCAAGCACACCACGGTCGAGTCCAGCTCGCTGGAAACCATCCGCCATATGGTCGCCTCGGGCCTGGGTGTGTCGGTACTGCCGCTGTCGGCGGTGGACAGCCACCACTATGCACCTGGTGTCATCGAGGTCCGTCCACTCACGCCACCGACGCCATTCCGCACCGTGGCCATCGCCTGGCGCGCCAGCTTCCCGCGGCCCAAGGCGATTGAAATCCTCGCCGACTCGATCCGCCTGTGCTCGGTGGCCAAGCCGCCCGTTGCGAGCTGAATGCCGTGACCGAGCTGTCGCAGGTATCAGTCACGGCACTCAAGGGTGTCGGCGAAGCCATGGCTGAGAAACTGGCCAAGGTCGGCCTGGAAACCATCCAGGATGTACTGTTTCACCTGCCCCTGCGCTACCAGGACCGGACGCGCGTCGTGCCCATTGGCGCGTTGCGGCCCGGCCAGGACGCGGTGATCGAGGGCGTGGTCAGTGGCGCCGACGTGGTCATGGGCAAGCGTCGTAGCCTGCTGGTACGGCTCAACGATGGCACCGGCGGCCTGAGCCTGCGCTTCTATCACTTCAGCAACGCCCAGAAGGAAGGCCTCAAGCGCGGTACCCATGTGCGCTGCTACGGCGAGGCTCGACCCGGCGCCTCGGGGCTGGAAATCTATCACCCGGAATACCGTGCCCTGACCGGTGACGAGCCACCGCCTGTCGACCAGACGCTGACGCCGATCTATCCACTGACCGAAGGCCTGACCCAGCAGCGTCTGCGCCTGCTGAGCCAGCAGAGCCTGGCGATGCTCGGCCCCCGCAGCCTGCCGGACTGGCTGCCACGTGAGCTGGCCAACGACTATCAGCTGGCACCGCTGGAAGACGCGATCCGCTACCTGCACCAGCCACCGGCGGATGCCGACGTCGAGGAACTCGCCCTCGGCCATCACTGGGCCCAGCATCGCCTGGCATTCGAAGAGCTGCTCACCCACCAGTTGTCCCAGCAACGCCTGCGTGAAAGCCTGCGGGCCCTGCGCGCGCCGGCCCTGCCGAAAGCGCGCAAGCTGCCGGCGCAGTTTCTCGCCAACCTCGGCTTCCCACCCACCGGCGCCCAGCAGCGAGTCGGCAACGAAGTCGCCTATGACTTGAGCCAACCCGAGCCGATGCTGCGGCTGATCCAGGGCGACGTAGGCGCAGGCAAGACGGTGGTCGCCGCCCTGGCCGCCCTGCAGGCACTGGAGGCCGGCTACCAGGTGGCGCTGATGGCGCCGACCGAGATCCTCGCCGAACAGCACTTCATCAACTTCCAGCGCTGGCTCACCCCGCTCGGCATCGAAACCGCCTGGCTGGCCGGCAAGCTCAAGGGCAAGGCCCGCGCCAGCGCCCTGGAACAGATCGCCAGCGGCACGCCGATGGTGGTGGGCACCCACGCGTTGTTCCAGGACGAGGTCCGCTTCAAGAACCTGGCCCTGGTGATTATCGACGAACAGCACCGCTTCGGCGTCCAACAGCGTCTGGCACTGCGCCAGAAAGGCGTTGGCGGGCAGATGTGCCCACACCAGCTGATCATGACCGCGACACCGATCCCGCGTACCCTGGCGATGAGCGCCTACGCCGACCTCGACACCTCGATTCTCGACGAACTGCCACCCGGCCGTACGCCAGTGAACACCGTGCTGGTTGCCGACAGCCGGCGTTTCGAGGTGGTGGAGCGGGTCCGCGCCGCCTGTGCCGAAGGGCGCCAGGCCTATTGGGTGTGCACGCTGATCGAAGAGTCCGAGGAGTTGACCTGCCAGGCCGCCGAAACCACGTTCGAAGAGTTGACCGCCGCCCTTGGCGAACTGCGGGTCGGATTGATTCACGGACGCATGAAGCCGGCGGAAAAAGCGGCGGTGATGGCCGAGTTCAAGGTCGGCAACCTGCAACTGCTGGTCGCCACCACGGTGATCGAAGTCGGCGTCGACGTCCCCAACGCCAGCCTGATGATCATCGAGAACCCCGAACGCCTGGGCCTGGCACAACTGCACCAGTTGCGTGGACGAGTCGGCCGCGGCAGTGCCGTCAGCCACTGCGTGATGCTCTACCACCCGCCGCTGTCGCAGATCGGTCGCCAGCGCCTGGGAATCATGCGCGAAACCAACGACGGTTTCGTCATCGCCGAAAAGGACCTCGAACTGCGTGGCCCCGGTGAAATGCTCGGCACCCGCCAGACCGGCCTGCTGCAATTCAAGGTCGCCGACCTGATGCGCGATGCCGACCTGCTCCCTGCCGTGCGCGACGCGGCCCAGGCCCTGCTGGCGCGCTGGCCGCAACATGTCAGCCCACTGCTGGAACGCTGGCTGCGCCACGGCCAACAATACGGCCAAGTGTGATGGACCTCACAATTCTCGGACCATCCCGTGGGACAAGCTGGTTATACTGCTGAGATTGTAGGAAGCCGGATACAGACCATGACTGAAGTTGCCCTCATCGATGCAACCCCGCACACCCCGTCTGTGGTTCGAATGCTGCTCGACAAGCTCGCCATCAACTACCGCGAAGTCACGGACTCCCCGAGCCTGCCGGCTGAGCGCAAGGTTCAGGCCGTGCTGCTCGATGACGCAGTCGGTGCACTCATGGTCCTGTTCGCGCAGAATCAATTGCTCGACCTCAACCGCCTGGCCGAACTCACCGGCCGGCGCCTGACGGCCGTTTCCACCGAACGCCTGGAGCGCATGCTCGGCAAGCACAGCCTGCACCTGTTGCCAGGCCTGCCGGCGCTGACCAGTTCGCCGTGCCTGTACGAAGAACAACTGCTGCGCGAGCCGAACCTGCTGATCAACTCCGGGGAGACCGGCCTGCTGCTGGAAATCTCCAGCGACGACTTCAAGAGCATGCTGACCAAGGCCAGCGCCGCCAATTTCGGCGAGGCCCTGGGCAATATCCGCCCGAACCTCGATCGCCCGGATGACGACCGCAAGGAAATCACCCAGGCGGTGCAGGTCTTCACCGCACGGCGCATCCAGCAGCGCCTGGAAGCGACCATCGAGATTCCGCCCCTGGCGGAAACCGCGCAGAAGATCATCAAGCTGCGGGTCGATCCGGATGCGACCATCGATGACATCACCGGCGTGGTCGAGACCGACCCGGCCCTGGCCGCGCAAGTGGTAAGCTGGGCAGCATCGCCCTACTACGCCTCGCCGGGCAAGATCCGCTCGGTGGAAGATGCCATCGTGCGCGTGCTGGGTTTCGACCTGGTGATCAACCTGGCACTCGGCCTGGCCCTGGGCAAGACCCTGAGCCTGCCCAAGGACCAGCCGCAGCACAGCACGCCGTACTGGCAGCAATCGATCTACACCGCCGCGGTAATCGAAGGCCTGACCCGCGCCATGCCGCGCGCGCAGCGCCCGGAAGCCGGCCTGACCTACCTGGCCGGCCTGCTGCACAACTTCGGCTACCTGTTGCTGGCCCACGTGTTCCCGCCGCATTTCTCGCTGATCTGCCGGCACCTGGAGGTCAACCCGCACCTTTGCCACAGCTATGTCGAACAACACCTGCTGGGCATCAGCCGCGAGCAGATCGGCGCCTGGCTGATGCGCTACTGGGACATGCCGGACGAACTGGCCACCGCCCTGCGCTTCCAGCACGACCCGCACTACGACGGTGAATATGCGGCGTACCCGAACCTGGTGTGCCTGGCGGTGCGCCTGTTGCGCAGCCGCAACATCGGTTCCGGGCCGGACGAGGAAATCCCCGACGCCCTGCTCGACCGCCTGGGCCTGAGCCGCGACAAGGCCGAGGATGTGGTGAGCAAGGTGCTGGAAGCCGAAGTGCTGTTGCGCGAGCTG
Organism: Pseudomonas sp. UTLPPB19802; assembly: GCF_059730225.1. Taxonomy (NCBI): domain Bacteria; kingdom Pseudomonadati; phylum Pseudomonadota; class Gammaproteobacteria; order Pseudomonadales; family Pseudomonadaceae; genus Pseudomonas; species Pseudomonas sp. UTLPPB19802. The sequence goes on along the minus strand of NZ_AP048545.1, from coordinate 954,279 downwards.
GCTTCGCAGTTCAGCCAACACTGAGTCACCCCCCGGAGACGGTGGGAGTGATCGAACGCTGAACCTGTAGGAGCCGGGCTTGCCCTCGAAGCTTTTGGCGGTCTTGAGGGCCTATTCGCGGGCAAGCCCGGCACCTACAAGGGGATGATCCTCAGGCCTTCTTTTTCTTCGGCTTGAGGTACTTGGTCAGCCCCTGGAACCAGATCACCAGCGCCGGGTTGCCCTTGATCTGGATCGACTTGTCCTGAATCCCCGTCATGAACGCCAGTTGCTTGTTCTTCGCCTGCAGCGTGGCGAAGCCGTACGCGGCATCCTTGAAGCCAATGGCGAACGCCGGCTCCGGATAGGTTCCGGACTTGCTGCTGATGCGCTGGTCCTTGACGATGAAGTGACGGGCAATCTTGCCGTCCAGGGTCTGTAGCTGGAACACCAGCGCCTTGTCGGCCAGTTGCTGCTGGAACGCGGGGTTATTGCGACTGGCCCGGGCCATCAGCAGGCCCATCGCCCAGAGAAGAAAGCGGAATTTCATGCACAACGCCTCGGCAGAAAAATGAAATGGCCGGCGCAGTGTAGCGGTTTGTTCGAGGAGCGCCACCGATCTTCTTCGTTACAAGAAGATCGGTTGGCGTTTGCCACTTATGTCAGCATTTTCGTGACCAGACGGTCACTCAGACGTTCGGGCAAGGGACCGGAGCCCAGTCGCCCAGGTCCGGGTTCTTGCACATGCTGTTGACCTGCGACTGGCCGGTGGCAGCCACTTGCTGGCTGGCGGCTTTCTTGGCATTGGCGTCCTGGATGGTCTTCTCGGTCGCTACCGCTTCCTTCGGCACGGTAGGCAGTGGCGGCTTCTTGGCTGCCTTGACCGGCTTCTTGCCCTTGCCGGTGGTCGGGGCGATCACCGGAGCCGTGTCGGCCGTGGCCACGGTCACCACGTCGGTACGCTGCACGCCTACGTTCTGCAGGTCTTTTTCGTAGGCCTGGGTGTAGTTGTTCAGGTCTTCAGCGGCCTTGCCATTCACCGCGACGATCAGGTCGTTGGACTCTTTCAGGCCGGCAACGATTTCCGCCAGGCGCTTGCGACCTTCGGCATCGCCGATGGTCTTGGCCTTGCGGGCGTTGACCAGGCTGGTGAACTCACGCTGGTAGCAGCTTTGCGATGCCTGGGCATAAGCGGTGCTGCGGTCGATATCGGCGGAACGCTTGCTGACATCGGCAGCGTAGGAACCAATGCGCTGGTTGTCATCGGCGATCTGCTTCTGCTTCTCGGTGTAGTAACCCGCCGCGCCGCCCGCCAATGCGCCACCGGCAGCACCGATGGCGGCATTGCGACCGCGCTTGCTCGAGTCGTCGCCGGTCAGCGCGCCGAGCGCTGCACCGCCCAGGGCACCGATCACCGCACCGGTGGCGATCGAACGGGTCATGTCGGAGTCGGTGGTGCGCAGGTGCTGTACCGGCTCATAGCAGGTCGGGTAGTACTCGACCTTGGTGCTCTGGCCGACCTTGGAGGTCGCGGAGGTGGCGCAACCGCCCATCAGCACGGTGCTGAATCCGGCGGCAACCCACAGCGTGGCACGGCACCACGAGGTTGAAACAAGGGGTTTGCTGGAGAAAATCATGCTCATGTTTCCTTTCTTGGTTTGACTTGGCCGAGCGGCATGGACCGCCCGGTTCCCCTCTACACTCGCCGGATTCCGAACGCTCAGGGCTTCTGGGCGTTCGATGCGAGTAACGCTTTCAAGATCGTCGCCGGGTCGGCCCGCTGTTGCTTGCGGTAATCCTCGACATGACGAACGAACAAGGTAGCCCGTGCCACCAGGCTGTTGCCGAGCACGGGTTTGCGATTGAGTTCTTCTTTCACCCGCTGGAACTGCGCCTGGATCACCGCATCGGTGTAGCGCGTGGCCGTTGCCAGGTTGTCGATGTAGATCGACACGGCGCCGTCCAGCGCGCTGGTGCCGTTGTCAATGGCGGTGGCGAACAACGCGGCGCTGGCCTCGTCCTTGGCATCGACGGCCTGTTGGCGGCTCTTCTTCAGGTTGGTCAGGCGGATGTTGTAGTTGTTGACGGTCTCGGCGACCAAGGCAGCCGACTGGATCAGGTTGCCGGCGGCTTCCTCACGCTGGCGGGCGATCAGCGACACGTTGCGCTTGAGCTCTTCGTTGACCAGTCCCAGCTCGGCCTGCTGGCGTGGGTCGGTGGTGGCGGAGATGATGCTGTCCAGGCGCTTGGTCGGGTCCTGGGCATCATCGATCGCATCGGTCAGGGCCGCCAGGCGACCTTCCTTCTTCCACTGCTCGAACAACTCCTTGTAGCGCGAGCGCGGCGCCGACAGCGCACCGATGGCGACACGGAAACCGGTGGTCTCGTTGCTCTGCTCGGTGCCATCGGCGGCGAACAGCGGGTACTCGCGACGCATGCCGGTGAACAGCGTGCCTTCACCCTCCAGGTAGTTGCCACCCTTGACCACGAAGCCGCCATAGGCGCCCTGGCGGCGCCCGGCGTGTACCAGCTGGAACGATTCCTGGACCATCTGCGCGGCGTTGCCGATCACGTCGAACAGGCCGATCGGGTTGGGCAGCTTGGTGCCCACCGGCATCAGCCGCGGCGCCTGGCCAGTACCGCCGGCGACCTGGTTGAACACCGCATAATCGGACAGCGGCCCGTCGGTGTCGCTGCCCGGCTGGCGACGCGGGAACAACCGGTCCTCCAGCTCCTGGCGACCAACCGCCTGGGCGCCACGGGCGGCGTATTCCCACTCGACCTCGGTCGGCAGGCGCACGAACCCGGCACCGCCATCCTCGGCCGAACTGCCACGGCCGCTGACCGGCAGCCGGTCGTGGTGATATTTCATCAGCCAGGCACTGTAGACTGCGGAAAACCGTTCGGCATCGAAACGCGACACCTTGACCTTGGGCAGCCGCCCGGCGATACCTTCCGGCGCCTCGCAGGCCGGCGCCGGCTCGCCGCTGGCCAGCGATTGCGCCTGGGACATGACCAACGCGTACTGGCGCGCCGTCACCGGGTACTTGCCCATGAAATAGAACATCGGCTTCAACGGCGAGCCGGCATCGGTCTTCGGCAGGGCCGGGGAAATCGCCTTCTGCCAATCACTCGGCAGGTCCTTGAGGGTGAACTGGCCGTTGATGAAGTCCCGGCGATAGCCGGAAATGAATGACTGCTTGTAGCCCGGCTCGTCTTCGCTGAACGGGTAGCCGAGGCTGATCTCGCGGTCGTCCAGGGTGCCCTGGGCGAGGATGTAGACGTAGCGGAACACCATCTCGCCGTCGCACGGCAGCGGCAGGCTGATATCGCCGCTGAGGGGCTTGGGGTTGTCCAGCTTGTTGGTGTCGTCGTCGGCCCGCACCAGGCCAGCCAGGCCCAGGCCACCGATCAACACCATGAGGGCCGCGCTGCGCAGCTTAAACATCTCTGATTCCTTCCGAAGCTTCTATCTGTGCCACTCGCCAGCCACCGAGGGCCGCAGCCAGAGCACAGACCGCCAACACCGAAAAAAGTGCCAGCATGTAATGGCGCAATAGCAAATGGCTGGCATATTCACCGGCCGCCTGCATGAATAGATGGTTCAGGCCCTGCTCCGCAACGACGTACAGCACGACGCTCAAGCCGGCGGCAAACAACCCGCTGTAGAGAGCCTGCAGTACCACGAACAGCAACAGGGCCCCGGTACCCAGGCCCAGCAGGCGCAGCACCGACAGCTCGCGACGCTTGCGCTCGACCGCCGCCAGCGCGCCGGCAAGGATCGCCGCGAACGCCCCGGCCAGGGCCAGGATGGCGATGATCCAGAATACGATGGACAGGTTGCGACTCAGCGACTGCACCTGGGCGATAGTCTGGGCCTGGGTCGAAACCAGCAGGCCACGTTCGGCGAAGTAGCGGCGCAACGGTTCGACGTCACCGAGTTCGCGGGCATACAGCCGGAAAGCCGGATACACCCGCTGCGCAGCGGAGCCCGCCGGCTCGCCGCTCCAGCCCAGCAATGGCACGCCACGACCGTCGCGATAATCCTCGGCAGCCTCCAGCAGTGCCAGTGGCGCAAACAGCGCATCACGACCGAAGGCTTCCAGCGGCAACACCGCCTGCACGCGGATCTGCGTGTGCTGGCTTTCCACCCGACCGGCCACCTGGCGCCCGAAGGACACCTCGAGCCAGTCGCCAGCCTTCACCCCGAGCTTTTCCGCAGCGGTGTAGCTGAGCAGCATCGCCACCATGCCGGCCGGCGCCGGCAGGCCACCGAGCAACGGGTCGCCTTCGGCGGTCGGCAGCATCTCGACATTCAACGCCGGCCCCTGGCGACTGATGGACAGATCGGCGGTGGCGGCGATCTGCCGGGTCCGTGGCAGGGCGAACGCCACATCCTCGCGACGGCCCAGCTCGGCGATATAGGCCGCACCGAAACGCCCGCCGCCCAGGGGAATGATTTCGCGCACGGCCGGGTCCCGCTCCAGCCGCTCGGTGAGGCTGCTGACCAGGCCGAACTTGAGCCCGAACAGCACCAGCAACGGCGCGATCACCGCCACCAGCGCCAACACCGAGCAGGCCGACAGGCGCGCATCGGCGCGGTAGTCCTGCCAGGCCAATGCCGCCACCAGGGCGCTGCGCCTCATGAGTCGGCCCCCAGGGTCGCGGTCACGCCGCCATCGGCGTCACGCTGGCAGGCAATCCGCAACACGCTCATGCCCAGGTCGCGCACCAGCGACTCGTCGTGACTGGCGACCACGCAACAGGCGCCCTGCTCCCTGGCCTGCGCGAGCAGCAATTGCATGACCCGCCCGGCATTCAGGGGGTCGAGCGCCGCCGTCGGCTCATCGGCCAGCAACAGCCGCGGGCCGTGGGCCAGGGCACGAGCACAACCGACCCGCTGGCGCTGGCCAACCGACAGGGCCTGGGGCCGCTTGTCCAGCTGATCGGCGATCTCCAACTGCTCCGCCAGCCGGCGCACGCTGCCATCGTCGGCCATGCCCAGCAACTTGCGCGACAGCTCGATGTTCCCGCGCACGTCAAGAAAACCCAGCAACCCACCCGTCTGCAGCACATAACCGAGATAGCGGCTGCGCAACTGCGCCAGCGCGTCATGCTGCCCCTCCCTCCAGAGCGCGGCGATATCCTGCGCGCCAGCGGCGCCGTCGAAGCTGAACAGGCCGACGCGGTCAGGCGCCGACACCAACGCCAGCAGATCGAGCAAGGTGCTCTTGCCGCACCCGCTGGGACCGACCACCGCCCACTGCTGGCCGGGCGCCAGGTCCAGGCGCGGGATCACCAGGCTGTAGCGCTGGGCGCCCTCGCCCCGCGTCTTGCGCACCTCACGCAGGCTGAGCATCACGGCAGCGTCGACAACGGAACGCGATACAACGCGTCACCCGGCTCGGCATCGCCGAACCGGACCCAGTTGGCCACATCGTTGTGGAAGGTTTCGTAGAGGCGGATTTTCGACTCCAGTTCGTCAATGAAGTCTTCCTGTTCGGCGACGCTGAGCGACAGCCACAGGTCCTGGGTCATGCTCAACGACTTGCTGCGATATGGCAGGCCCTCGAGGTACTCGCCAAGCACCCCGCCATCGGCGAGGTTGCCGCCCTTGCGCAGGGCCGCCGGATCGCGGCTCATGTAGGCACTGGCGCTGGCGATTTCCTGGAAGAAGTCCTTGGGCGAACTCTGGGTCTTGCGCGCGGCATCGACGATCAGCTTCAGCGACTGCTGCAGCTCGTTGAGTTGCAGCTTGGTCAGCATCACGCAGACCTGGAACGCCGGCAGTGCCGGGTTGGTCAGGTCGCGGTCGGCCGTCCAGGCACTCACCAGCTGTGGCGCCTGGCTGGCGCCCTTGTGGCCGAGGAAGTCCATGTGCATGGCATAACCGATGGCCGCCGACTTGTCGGCCAGGCTTGGCGCCGCCGCCAATACCGGCGCCGCCTGGGCCTGATTGCTGCGCACCTGGTGCACCAGGTTGGCGAACACCGAGCCGATCTCCTCGACCCGCTCGCCGAGCTTGCGCACGTCGCCGCCCTGGACCGGAATGTAGAGATCGCCGATCTTCGGGTTGGCATCGGCGGTCAGGGTGCGGTACTGCTGCTCGGCGAAGGCGTGGTTCTTCTTGCCGGCCTCGCTGCGCAAATGCAGCGCGTAGATCTTGATCTGCTTGCTCAGCGCCGCCTGGCGAATCTCCGCTTCGTTCATCCGGGTGCTGCTGTAGGGATCGTTCTTGCGCAGCGAACCGGCGTCGCTGACCAGCAGGATCAGCCGCCCGCCGTAGCCGGACCAGTCCATGCCATCGACCGCCTGCATGATCCCGGCGAACGAGTCTTCGTTGAACGAATGGCTCGACACCGTGGACGCCTTGACCTGCCGCGCCAGCTCCAGAAAGCGCTCCGGATCGCGGCCCTGGTCGAGGGTGATCAGGGTCTTGCTCAGGTACTCCAGGCCCGGAGTCTTCTGGATATTGTTACGGAAGCCCACCAGGCCGAAGCTGACGCTGTCCAGCTCGCCGCGTTCGGCGATCTTGCTCTGCAGCTCATGGACCACGTCGCGGACCTGGTCGATATAGGGCTGCATCGACACCGTGGTGTCCACCACCAGCACCACGGCGGTACGGAACTTGTCCGTTGCCGCCGCGACCGGAGCCGCGCCACTGGCGGTTTTCTGTGCGGCGCTGCCGGGGTCGATCGAGGCGACATTGAGCAACTGCACCGGCTGGCCGTTTTCGTCGAAGCTTTCCCGCGAATCGAAGATCGGCAGCAGGTAGAACTGGTTCTGCGGCACCGCGCTGGCGGTTGGCTCCAGGGCCAGTACCCGTTGGTTGTCAGCCGGATTCTTCTGCGCAGTCAGCAACAGGTTTTTTGCCGACGCCGGGTTGGCGAGCAACTTGTCGATATCGGCGGCGTCACGCAGGAACATCACCGGCTCACGCCCGGAACGCTCGGTGAACTTCAGCACCAGGCTCTGTTTCCATTCGCTGACCTTCGCACCTGGCAGCCAGCCTTCGTCACGTCCATCGCTGGCGGCACCGACACGCAGCCAGGTGGCGCCAGCGACGGTCTTGCGCTGGTACACGTACAGCACCGAGAACGCCGGCAGTGCCTTGTCGGCCTGGCCGCCCGGCGAACTGTGCAACTGCGCGCCGGGCTGGCTCAACACGCGCTGGAACAGGGTCTTCTTGCCGACCATCAGCAACGGTCGGTTGCCGCCATCGACATCGCCTTGCGCAGGCTGGACCGGCGGCCTCGCGCTCACCGGGTCCGCTGGTCGGTCCGAGGCAGGCGGCATAGTCGATACCGGCGTGGTGGAAGTCGGCGGCGTGGCATTGGTTGCCACGGGCGGCTTCACCGGCTTGTCGCTGCCCAGCCACCAGTAGCCGGCACCGGCGACACCCATGGCGGCCGCCACCGCGACAGCCAGCAGTGCCAGCACCGGGCCGCGGCGCTGCTGCGAGTCGGCGCTGTCGCGCAACATTGGTTGTGGACTTGGCGGCGGTGCAGGCTGGGGAGCCGGGCGCGGCGCCGGTTGCGCCGGCGCCTGGCTGGGGATGTCGATCGAAACCGGGGTCAAGCCGCCGAGGTCGGGGGTCGCCGGTTTTTCGGTAGCAGCCGTGGGCAGAGCCAGGGGCTGAATCAGGGTCGATTCCAGTTCCTCGGCCGGCAGATTGTCCAGCGCCGTCTGCAAGGCGGCGGCATCGGCGAAGCGCTCGGCCGGGTCCTTGGCCAGCAGCCGCTGCAGGATGTGCTGGTAGCGACCGTGCTGGATGGGCAACTCCGGCAGCGGTTCGGTAAGGTGCGCCAGCGCCGTCGACAGCGCGTCGGTGCCGGTGTAGGGCAGCTTGCCGACGAGGATTTCGTAGAGCACCACGCCCAGCGCGTAGAGGTCGGCGCGCCCGTCGATCTCCTGGCCACGGGCCTGCTCGGGGCTCATGTAGCTCGGCGTGCCGACGGCGAACCCGGCCTGGGTGAACTGGGTGCGGTCGTCCAGCGACTTGGCGATCCCGAAGTCCGAGAGCACCGCCGTGCCGTCGGCGCGAAACAGGATATTCGCCGGTTTCACGTCACGGTGCACCAGGCCCTGAGCATGGGCGTAACCCAGCGCCGAGGCGATCTGCCGAATGTACTGCACGCCCTGCTCCGGGCTCAGGCCCGCAGCGATGCGTTCCTTGAGCGTACCGTTGGGCAGGTACTCCATGGCCATGTAGTACAGCTCGCCGACATTGCCGATATCGTGGATGGTCACGGTATGCGGATGCGACAGCCGCGCAAGGGTCCGGCCTTCGCGCAGGAAACGCTCGCAGAAGGTCGGGTCGGCGGCCAGCGCGGCCGCCATGACTTTCAGCGCCACCTTGCGCTCCAGCGACCGTTGGGTCGCCAGATAGACGGTGGCCATGGCGCCTTCGCCAATCTCGCCGTCTATGTCGAATCCGGGAATCAATATGTCCATGTAGGAAAGTGTCTTCAGGTGGCTTTGACGACGATCGCCGTAATGTTGTCGGGGGCGCCACGGGTCAGGCCCAGGTGGACCAGGCTGCGTACCACCGCATAGGGTTCCGGATGGCCAAGCACGTCGCGGATTTCCGCATCCTCGGCGGTCTTGTTCAGGCCGTCGCTGCACAGCAGGAAGCTGTCGCCGGGGAGCACCTGGAAGTTGCTCGTCGACAGTTCCAGTTGCGCCTCGACACCGATCGCCCGGGTGACGATATTGGCTCGCGGATGCACCCGCGCCTCGGCCTCGCTGAGCAGGCCGCTGTCCTGCAGGTCCTGGACGTAGCTGTGGTCGCGGGAAATGCTCTCCAGCTGGCCATCGCGCAGGCGATACAGGCGGCTGTCACCGGCCCACAGGCAGATGGCGGCGTCACCGCGCACCGCCAGCAGCACCACGGTGCTGCCCATCATCTTCACGCCACGGTTGCCCGCCTCTTCGCGAACCGCCGCATTGACCTCGGCCAGGCAGGTGCGCAGGGCGTTGCCGTAGATCGCCAGGGAGTCCGACGGCGGAATGCGCCGCAGGGTGTCGACGATCAGGCTGGCGACATAGTCGCCCGCCGCATGCCCGCCCATGCCGTCGGCCACGGCCCACAGGCCGGCGTCGGCCAGATCGAGGCAAGCGTCCTCGTTGATCTGGCGAACCATGCCGACATGGCTGTAGCTGGCGGACTTGTAGGTGATTGCAGGGGTATTGGCCATTTAGCTCGCCGCTCCCTTGCCCAGCAGGAAGCTGCCGAAATCGGCGGTGGCCGGCAGGCCTTCGCAACGCATCAGGCCTGCCTCGATCCGCTGCGAACCACGGCCCCACCACAGGCTCGCGCCCACACAAGCCTGCTCGGCCAGGGCCTGGGCGCGGCTCTGTGCGTCGAGCGCGGCGAATCGCCGCAGGCTGGCGAACTCGCTGGCCGGGGTCTTGTTGGCAAACGGCAGCTTGCCGAGATGCTGCACGCCGTGTTCGAAGGCCTCGAAACTGGCCCCCTCCTCCAGCGTTGCCAGCAACAGCGACTCGGCCCGCTCGAACCAGTCATCGGCACCCCCGACCACCGCTGCCAGGGCATGCCCGGCATCCAGCGGCTGGGCCACCGTCAGCGGAAAGTAGCGGCCGACCCGGTCGATACTCGGCATCAACACACCGGCGACCGATTCCGGACCGCAAACCCCCGGCGCCAGCACGAAGCGCCAGAGCGGGCTGACCAGGTAGACATTCAACCAGTCGCTGCCCAACTGTTGCTGGCTGGCATGCAGGCCGGACGCCAGCCAGGCATCCCACGGCTGCACGAAACCCTGGGGCAGCCCACGGCTGACAAAGTCGCCGCGGCTGGCCAGCTTGCCGTAGTAACCCACCGTCGTCATAGGCGCTCCGGCAGACTGAAGCCGCTGAGCACGCGGCTCTTGAACGGGTTGAAGGCACTGTTGGCGCGCAACTCGTAGGAAATGCTTGCACCATCGACCCGCAGGCGCAGGTTGAAGCGGTCCGGCGAATTGCCGGCCACCAGGTCCGACTGCTCCAGCAGGCGGAACCAGGCCCACGGCCCATCCAGGGTCACGCCGGAGCGACCGGTCGCCGACGGCGGCGAGATCGACAGGCGCACCACGCCGATACTGCCCGGATTCGGCCATTGCATCGCCACCGGCCGGCTCGGGCCGTGGTCGTAGCTGATCTGCTGGCCGTCGAGGTCGAGCAGGAACTGGGTGATCGAGGCATCCATCGCCACCGGCTTGAGCTCGAAGCGCACGATCGGCTGGGTGCCGCCGGAGCGGAAGAACGCATCGCGAATAGACGCGGCGCGCTGGAAGGTCTGCAGTACGCCTGGGGAGATGCCCAGTTTCTGCGCCGCCCCCGGCTGCCAGCGCCAGGTCGCCGTCGAGGTGTCGACATAAGGTTGCAGGTACTTGCGAAAGTAGTTGTCCATCACCCCGCCGACGCCGAAAAACTGGCCGAAGTCGTCGAGGGTCGCATCCCGGGCACTGCCGGGGGACAGCGGATAACGGCCGCTGAGGGACTGCCGGTAAACGTTGACCACCTCGCTGACCCAGGCCGCGTTCAGTTGATTGCGCACCCCACCCATCATGCTGTTGGTGGTCGAGCTGACCACCGACTTGACCAGGCCCTGGACCAGCGGCGGCTGCCGCTCGGCATTCAGGCTGACCCGGGCGGCGGCGCCCGCAGCCTGGTTCTTGGCCTCGCCGAGCAGCGCGTCGCCGCTGGCACCGACCATGGCGCTGACCTGCACGTACAACGCGTTCATGTCCGCCAGCAGGCCATCGATGGCCGCCGGCTCGCCCTCGCCCTTGCTGACCAGCGCATTGAGTTCGGCAAAATGCGCGCTGACCGGATCTTCCGCCGGTGCCGCCGGGGCGTCGCTGGCCGCTTGTTCCTGGCCCAGCATCGAGCCCAGGCGCTGCTTGATCTGGTCGACGCTGCTGTCGACCTTCTTGCCCTGGGCCGCCAGCAGGCGTTCTTCCTGCTGCAGGTCGGTTTCCTTGGCCACCGCCACCAGCAACTTCTTCAGCGGCGAGGTCGGCCCGGAAATCACCCGCAGCACGTCGGCGGCCTGGGCCACGCTGGTGATGGGCACGAAGTCGATATCAGCCAGCAACGCATCCCACTGGCGCAGGTAATCCTGGAAGTACAGGCGACGCACATCCGCCGCCAGGCTGGCGACATTCTGCTGCTCGCCCTGGTCGCGACCCAGCACCCACTGCTCTTCAGCCAGGGTCCCGGCCTGATTCAGGCTGGCCAGCAGAAATGCCTCGCGATAGCCCTTGGCGGTGAAAAAACCGCTCAGCGGCTCGCTCAGCGGCTTGCCGCTCTTGCGGCTGAACACCAGCGCGGCATCACGGCCGGCTGCGTCGCTGATGCGAAAGTCACTCACGCCGGCCGGCAGCTTCTGGCGCTTGACCCGGTCGTAGACCCGCTGCGCCACCGGCAGTTGCTGCAACTGGCGGCGCAGGTCGTCGATCAGTCGCTCGTCCAGCCGGGCATTCGGCGGGTGCCGGTCGAACAGTGCCTTGAGATGCTCGCCCAGGGCCAGGCGCTGATCCGGCGGCAGGTCCCGTGGCAGGTTGCGGTCCCAATCGAGGGCAATCCAGGCCTTGATGAACTCGGGGTCGTAGTGCTCGTTGTCGGCCATCATCAGGTAGGCCTTCAGGCCCTCGTAGAGGAAGTCCGAACTGCCGCCGCTGCGCAACTGCTCCTCGACACGGGTCACCAGCCGCGGCGCGAACACCGCGATCAGCAACTTGCGATAGACGCTGGCCGATTCCGCTTCGAGCATGTCGCCCTGGTACAAGCCCAGGCCTTCGGACCAGCCCGGCGCATCACCGGCCAGGTGCCGGACCGCGTTGAGCAGCGGCAGCACCGCCAGCACGTCGCGCTGCGCCGGGCTGAGGTTCTGCACGCTCTGGCCCAGCGGCGCGACCTTCTGGTCGACCTGGGCAATATAGGCCTGGTTGGCCTTGTAGCTGATCAGCCACAGGGTGCTGACCAGCACCACCACCGCCACCGTCGCCGCCAGCACACCACGGGCCAGCCACTTGCGCCGCCGCTCGACCTTGGGATTGACCCCGACCAGCCCGCGCTCGGCGAAGGCCACGGCGGTGAACAGCTTCTCGATGAAGTAACTACGCCCGGTGCCGCTCTGGCGGGCCAGGTGCTGGCGGTCCAGGCTCATGCTCTGGGCCATGGCGCCGATCAGCCGATCGATCGGGCTGCCTTCCTGGGTGCCGCTGGTGAAGTACACGCCGCGCAACAGCGCCCGGTCTTCATAGGCATTGGGCTTGAACACGCCGTCGAGGAAACTCTGCAGGCACACACGCAACGCACCGAACTGCTGCGGGAAGCCGTAGATCAGGTCGCGGCGAGCCGGGTCGCGCTCCTGCTGCAGACGCTCCACCAGGCGTTCGTTGAGCCGCTGCTCCAGTGCATCGAATTCGCCCTTGAAGTGCACCAGCGGGCTTTCGGCGTGCTTGCCATCATCGAGGGTGAAGGTCGTGCCCCACACCTGGGCCCGCTCTTCCTTGCTCAGGGAGTCGAAGAACTCCATGAAGCCCGGTACCAGGTCGAGCTTGGTCAGCATCAGGTAGATCGGAAAACGCACACCGAGCTGGGTGTACAGCTCCTGGATCCGTGCGCGGATCGCCGCGGCATGGGCTGCCCGCTCGGCGTCGGTCCCCAGCAACAGGTCGGACAGGCTGATGGCGATGAACGCACCATCGATCGGCCGGCGCGAGCGCTGGGTCTTGAGCAGGTCGAGGAAGCCCAGCCAGGCCGCCTTGTCCACCTGGGCATGGCTGTCTTGGGTGGTGTAGCGGCCGGCGGTATCGAGCAGCACCGCTTCGTCGGTAAACCACCAGTCGCAGTTACGGGTGCCGCCGACACCGCGGATCGCCCCGGCGCCCAACTGCGCAGCCAACGGGAAGTGCAGGCCGGAGTTGACCAGTGCGGTGGTCTTGCCCGAACCGGGCGGGCCGATGATCACATACCACGGCAACTCATACAGGTTACGGCGCTCATCGCCGCCGAGGCGGGCCTTCTTCAGCAGCACCAGGGCCTCGTCCATGCGTTGGCGCAGGGTCGCCAGCTCTTCGGCGGTGGCGACGCTGGCCGCGTCCGGCGGCGTATCCGCAGCCAGGCTCTGCATGACCTTCGCCGCCTGGCGACGGGCCTGGATCAGGCGGAACACGCGATAGGCGATCCAGATCGCGAAGATCAGGATGATCAGCGCCCAGCGCCGGCCTTCCGGCACCAGCACTTCGAGCAGCGGGCCGACGAACCAGATGATCAGGCTCAGGGCGATCAGCCCGAGCACCGGGATCACCCAGCGAATGACAAAACCGAAAAACGCCTTCACTCGACTCCCTCCGCAAAGACTGTGATCTCTACCCGGCGATTCTTCGCCCGGCCCTCGGCCGTGGCGTTCGACGCCAGCGGCTCGGTGTCGCTGCGCCCTTCGGCACTGAAGCGCTCGGGCTGGCCGGTCTTGGCGGCGAGGATCTGCAGCACCTGCTCGGCACGCGCCTGGGACAGCGCCCAGTTCGACGGGAAGCGCAGGGTGGCGATCGGACGGTTGTCACTGTGGCCGGTGACCCGCACCTGGCCCTTGACCTTGCGGATGGCGTCGGCGATGCGCAGCATCAGCGGCTGGAAGTCATCGACGATGCTGGAGCTGCCCGAGGAAAACAGTTCGTCGCCGCGGATAGTCACCACCGAACGGTCGACCTTGTCCTCGACCGCAACCTTGCCGGCCCTGATCTCCTCGGCGAGGAAACCGGCCAGGCGCGGCCGCTCCACCACCTTCGGCTGCACCACCGGCCGATCTATGGTCTGCACCGGGATCTCGCCCAGGGCATGGATGTTCTTGAACACCGGCTCGGCGTCGGAAGCCAGCTTCATGCGCAGGCCGAACAGCAAGGCCAGCAACAGTGCCAGGCCGATCGCCACGCCAACCCAGGGCGGCATGAACTGGCTGAGGCGATCACGGGCCACGGTCAGGCCGCGCCAACGTGGCGACAGCTCGCGCTCATGCTCGCCACGGGCGCTGCGAATGGTCGCAGCGGTGCGTTCACGCAGGGCCTCCAGCTGGCTGCGCCCATCGTTCATCACCCGATAGCGGCCTTCGAAGCCCAGGCACATGCACAGGTACAGCAGTTCCAGCAGGTACAGGCGTTCGCGCGGGCTCTGCAGGCAGTGTTCGAGCAACTGGAACACCTTCTCGCCGCCCCAGGCCTCGTTGTGCACGGTGATCAGCAGGCTCTGCTTGCCCCACTCGCTGGTACTGCCCCAAGGCGTGCTGAGTACCGCTTCGTCGAGGGCGGTGCACAGCGCATAACGCGCCAGCAGCACTTCGTTACGGGCGACGCCGGCGGCTTCGGCGCGCTCCTCGAACTGGCGCAGGTAACCCAGCAACTGCGCCCGCAGGCTCGCCGGGGCCGGATGGGCAATGGTGTTGCGCAACCGGGTGAGCAGCGCCAGCAGCGGGCCGGCGGCGCTTTCCAGCGGGTTCAGGCCCTGGGATTGGCCAATCGGCAGCGGCGCGGCCGGCATCGACAACGGTGCGGCCTGCTCGGCCCGCGGCGCGGGCTGGGCCTCGCGACCACCGGGGCGTGGCATGAACTGGGTACGGTCGTTGGGGACAGGTGCAGGCTGGCCCAGCGGATCTTCATTGGAGTGCATCGCCACTTATCCTCGAATGGCCCAGAACGCCAGGTTCAACCCCGGGAACTCCCCGGCGACGTGGAACGCGAAGCCGCCGGAGTGCATCAGTTGTTTCCAGTGCTCGCTGCCACGGTCGAGTTCGTAGTAGGTCGAGCCGGCATGGAACGGGATCTGCCGCGGTGCCACCGGCAACGGCAGCAGGCCGATGCCCGGCAGTTGCAGGTTGACCAGGTCGCGAATGTGTTCCACCGAGCCGATCTTGCTCTGTTGGGCGAAGCGCCCGCGCAAGGTTTCGCTGGGAATGTCGGCCCGTACCACCAGGATGAAGCTTGCGTTGTCGATGAGCGTCCGGTCGGCCAGCATCGCCACGTGGATACCGTAGGCCTTTTCGACGATTGGGATCGGCGTCGCCTTACTGTCGATCAACATCGACAGTGCCTCGCGCAGCGCCTGCATGACCGGCGCGAAGCTGAGCGCCAGGGCGTCGTGCTGGTACTGCGGATACTCGGCCGGGCGCCGGCCGCTCTGGGAAAAGGTGGAAAACTCGCCGGCCAGGCTCACCAGCTCGCTGTAGAAGCGCTCCGGGTGCAGCGGGCTGAGCTGGCTCAGGTGGCTGACCAGCGGCTCGGCGCGGTTGACCAGTTGCAGCAGCATGAAATCGGCGATCTCCGAAGCGCCACCAGCGCCCGAGGCGACCACCCGCCCGGCAAGGGCTTCGCCGCGCTGGTGCAGCAGCCCCAGCAGCTCGCTGCGGAACGCCGCCAGCGGCTTGCTCGCGGCCACGTCGAGCACGGGCGGGATATAGCTCTCGTCCAGCACCAGGGCGCGATCGGCGCGTTTTTCCTTGATCCGCACCAGGCCAATGGCGGCGTAGTCGCTCAGGCCATCGCCCTCGGTCAACAGGCGCAGGGCACGCGAGCCCACGGCCACCGGTGCACGGTTCTCGAACGGCGCGTTGTCGTCGCGCACCTCGCGCACCTGGCTCAGGTAACGCGCGCCACCGAGTTCCTCGCCCTCGTCCACGGTATCGCGGGCCCCGGCGCGCTTGAGCGGCAGCGCCAGGTAGACCACGCCGTCACGCAGGCTGTCGTCGATGCTCAGCGGGCTGGGCGCCAGGTCATCGTGGGGAATGTTGAACGGCGTGCCGTCCGGCAGCAGCCCCTTGGCGGAAACGATGGCCAGCTTGCCCTGGGCCAGCAGGCCCTGGTCGATCAACAGTTCGCAGAACCCCCAGGCCCCGGCTGACAGCGGACGGCTGCGGGCGTCGATCAGGTTTTCCAGGTAACGGTCATGCTGCTGGAAGTGCTGCGTTCCGATGAACATGCCTTCCGACCAGACCACTCGATTGTTCCAGGACATGGCTTCTCCGTTTGCCTAAGGGGCGGAGCCTTCGACGGCGCTGCGTACCGCGCGCACATCGAGGCTGATCTGATAGTCGGTGACCTGGCGGGGCGGCACGTCGAGCACATTGCGCCACAACGCCTGGTCGATCTCGCGATAGCCCACCACCAACCCGACGTGGCGGGTCGCGGGATTGAGCGCGCGCTCGACGCTCAGTTGCTCGCCGGGTTGCACCAGCACTTCGTCCTGGTCGACCAGGTCGGCCCCGAGGGTCGCCTGGGCCCGTTCGGCCAGGGCGAAATAATCGGCGCGATTGAAGTTGGCGGTGTTCTTCAACTCGAAAATGCGCACGCGCACCGGTGCCGGGGCCCCGTTGGCGCCGGGGTTGAGACCGTAGATGGCATGAAAGTTCAGCACAGCGGTGGCGCTGTCGGCAGCCGGCTCTGCAGCAGGCGCTGGCGCGGCGGCGTCCTTGCTGCACGCGTTGAGCAGCAGCATCATGGCTGCGGCCAGTAAAACTCGATGAATCATCCTTCGTCCTCAGTGACGGTCTGGCTTTCCGTTGAATCCTGTGTTGCCTGTCAGCCCTTGCCCAGCCGGGCACTGTGTTCCTCGTAGGCCCTGCTGAACTCGCGCCCGAACAGGTCCTGGAAATCGTCCTCGGCCTCGCGGGAAATCCGCGAGTACAGCTCGGTGAACTGTTGCCAGTTCTGGGCCTGGCGCGAACCGCCGAACAGGTTCGACAGGCCGCCCGGGCGGCTCATGCGGGCTTCCAGCTCGGTCGGCTCGAAACGCTTGAGCAAGTGCTTGATCGCCGCTTCCACGCCGGCCATGACCGCCAGCTGGTGCGCACGCAGATCGTCGAAGCTGTCCTGTATCGCCTGGTCCGGCGCCATGAACGCCTGGTTGCCATGGCGCAACAGCAGCAGCAGTGCCTCGTCGGCATTCGGGGCGAATTTCAGCGGATTGTTTTCCACCGGGCGGATCATCGTCTGCTGCATGCGGAACTCGCCTTTGAGGCTGCTGCGGGCACGCAGGACATCGATCAGTCCTTCGACCATAAGCCGGTAGCTGCGACCGACGGCCTCCATCTGTGCCTCGACCTGGGCAGTGTCCAGGCGCAACTGGTCGAGCCCGGCACCGCGCAGGAAGGCCTGCAACAGGTTGGCCTGCTGGCCCACCTCGGCAACCGGGGCCGGTGGTGGCGTGGGCGTGGGCACGGGCACGGGCGCAGGTGCGGCGACCGGAGCCGGAGCCGGAGCCGGAGCCGGAGCCGGAGCCGGAGCCGGAGCCGGGACAGGCTCCATCGCCACGGGCGCCGGCGCAATGATCTCGGGGATCACCACCGGTATCGGTGCAGGTTGGCTGACCGGGGCTTTCGGTGTGTCGCCGAACAGGTCCCAGTCCTCCGGGATCATGCCCGCGCCAGCCGCGGTGGCGGCTGGCACCGAGCTGATCTCCGGAATCGGCGGAATCACCGGTGCTGGTGGAATCACGGGAGCTGGCGGGCGGAAGTCATGCTGCTGCGCCGGCACATGGTCCGGCACGGTCGCCGGCGGCACGCTGGTGGGCGTCAGGAAATCGAACAGGTCGGGGAAGGTATCCATCGCCGAACCGCCCTGGAAATGCGCCGGGATGCTCGCCGGCTGCGGCGTTGGCACCGGTGCGGCCGCAGCACGCCCCATCAGGGCTTCGAAACTGTTGGAGGCATCCACCCCGGACAACGGCGAATCGGCCAGTTGCAGGTTGAAGTCGATACGTGCACGGATTTCGTACTCGCCAATGCGGATAACTTCGCCATCCTGCAACGGCTCACTATTACCCCGGCGCAGGCGAATACCGGCATTGACCAGTTCCACCCCATTGGTACTGTTATCCGTCAGGTAGTAACGGCCATCCTTGTATTGGATAACACAATGACGGGAGGAAACCAGCCGCTCAGGATCAGGCAGCACCCAGTCATTTTCCGAACTACGGCCAATTGCCATCACCCCCTTGTCCATTGTCTTTTCAGGACATTGACCGGGGGTGATCTTGTGATAACTAGTGATAGTCAAGCACAGCGACATTGCGCCTCCTTGCAGTACATCCACGCACAGCCGGCCCGCTGCACTGTTGGCGCAGCAAGCGCGGTCCGGGTCTTGCGACCCTGGGTAAAACCCTATTGTTTTCAGCCGTTTCGGCGAAACTGACAGATTCTACCCACAATTTTCTTACAATCGTACAGGTCATGACCCGGTAGTCGACGGCCTTGCCGAGCCCGTCACAACTGTAACAAAGGCTGGATAGCTTACCTTGACAAGGTCGAACTACTACACCAAAAATGCACAACTTCCCGTTTATACATGATGGCCGTGTGATATCAAAGGCCGTATATCCACGGCAATTATGAGATTTTTCCTTGGGAACTTTTCCAAGGAAATATGCTCAGGAAATACCTGGCACTTTGCCAGATGATAAGGAGATCGAACTTGCTGGACCTGCCGTTGTTGCTTGCTGCTGTTTCCGCGAACTCGCCCTGCGGCGAGGATCTGGAATATGACGCGCAATTCCTGCAATTGGAACGTGATGCCCAGGGCAAGCCCGAGCGCATCATGGGCGATTCCGTGCAACCGGCAGAGCCCCCTGCCTGGCGGGTCATCGAGCAGTCGAGCACGACCCTGCTGCAACGCAGCAAGGACCTGCGCATCACCCATTTCCTGGCGCAAAGCAGCCTGGCCCTCGAAGGCTTCGCCGGCCTGCGCGATGTCCTCGAACTGATTCACCAGTTGCTCCAGCAATACTGGGGCGAACTCTATCCGCAGCTCGACGCCGATGACGACAATGATCCCACCGTACGGATCAATGCCCTGTCCGGCCTGGCTTGCGAAACCAATATACGGCTGCTGCGCGAAAGCGTGCTGACCCGCTCCCGGGCCTTCGGCACCGTCACCTTGCGTGCCGCCCTGAACGCCAGCGGCCTGCAGGGCTTCTCCGACGAAAGCCTCAATGCCGATGAACTGAGCGGCGCCCTGCGCGATACCAATCCGGAAGATCTGGAAGCCGTGCGCAGCGCCATCACCGAGGCGCGCAGCACCCTCGACGCCATCGAGCGCTTCGTCTCCGACCAGGTCGGCTCGGCCCAGGGCGTCGACCTCAGCGCCTTGCGCCAGCCGCTCAAGCTCGCCCTGCAGGTGTTCAACGAATACGCCCCAGGCGGTGCCGCCCCGGCTGGCGAAGACACCGACGGCAGCCTCGAATCCACCGACTCATCGTCCATGGACGCGCTCGCCAGCCCGGCGCCCCGCGCCACCGGCGAGATCGGCAACCGCGACGACGTGTTGCGCAGCCTCGACCGGATTCTCGCCTACTACACCCGCCACGAGCCTTCGAGCCCGCTGCCGGTGCTGTTGAACCGGGCGAAGAATCTGGTCCACGCCGACTTCGAGGCGATCGTGCGCAACCTGATTCCCGACGGCATGTCCCAGTTTGAAAACCTGCGGGGCCCCGAGGGCGAATAAGCCCGAGAAGTCCGCGCAGTTACGT
The DNA here is from genome assembly GCF_059730225.1 of Pseudomonas sp. UTLPPB19802. Taxonomy (NCBI): domain Bacteria; kingdom Pseudomonadati; phylum Pseudomonadota; class Gammaproteobacteria; order Pseudomonadales; family Pseudomonadaceae; genus Pseudomonas; species Pseudomonas sp. UTLPPB19802. The sequence continues at coordinate 934,779 of NZ_AP048545.1, read as the reverse complement.
TAACGGCCTATACCGATGACGCCTACACCGTCGCAGCAGCGACCAGGAGCAGCAACGTGGCGAAGCAAAGTTCTCAGAAATTCATCGCGCGCAATCGCGCGCCACGGGTCCAGATCGAGTACGACGTGGAACTCTACGGCGCCGAGAAAAAGGTCCAGTTGCCTTTCGTAATGGGCGTGATGGCCGACCTGGCCGGCAAGCCCGCCGAGCCTCTGGCCGCCGTCGCCGACCGCAAGTTCCTGGAAATCGACGTCGACAACTTCGACTCGCGTCTCAAGGCCATGAAGCCACGGGTCGCGTTCAACGTACCGAACGAGCTGACCGGCGAAGGCAACCTGAGCCTGGACATCACCTTCGAGAGCATGGACGACTTCAGCCCTGCCGCCGTGGCGCGCAAGGTCGACTCGCTGAACAAGCTGCTCGAGGCGCGGACCCAGCTGGCCAACCTGCTGACCTACATGGACGGCAAGACCGGCGCCGAGGAAATCATCATGAAGGCGATCAAGGACCCGGCACTGCTGCAGGCCCTGGCAAGTGCGCCAAAGCCCCAGGACTCCGAGCCCAGCGCTTAATCAGGACGAACGACCATGACCCAATTGCAGCAAGACAACCAGCCTCTGCAAAGCGGCAGCACCGAACCCAGCGAGTTCGCCAGCCTGCTGATGCAGGAGTTCAAGCCCAAGACCGAGCGTGCCCGCGAAGCCGTCGAAGGCGCCGTGCGCACCCTGGCCGAACAGGCCCTGGCGCAGACCGACCTGGTCTCCAACGACGCGATCAAGTCGATCGAATCGATCATCGCCGCCATCGACGCCAAGCTCACCGCCCAGGTCAACCAGGTGATCCATCACCCGGACTTCCAGCAGCTGGAAAGCGCCTGGCGTGGCCTGCACTACCTGGTCAACAACACCGAAAGCGATGAGCAGCTGAAAATTCGCGTGCTGAACATCGCCAAGCCGGAATTGCACAAGACCCTGAAGAAATTCAAGGGTACGGCCTGGGACCAGAGCCCGATCTTCAAGAAGATGTACGAAGAGGAATACGGCCAGTTCGGCGGCGAGCCATACGGCTGCCTGGTCGGCGACTACTACTTCGACCAGTCGCCACCGGATGTCGAGCTGCTGGGCGAGCTGTCCAAGGTCTGTGCGGCCATGCACGCGCCGTTCATTTCCGCAGCATCGCCTACCGTGATGGGCATGGGTTCGTGGCAGGAACTGTCGAACCCGCGTGACCTGACCAAGATCTTCACCACCCCGGAATATGCCGGCTGGCGCTCGCTGCGTGAATCGGAAGACTCGCGCTACATCGGCCTGACCATGCCGCGCTTCCTGGCGCGCCTGCCGTACGGCGCCAAGACCGACCCGGTGGAAGCCTTCGCCTTCGAAGAAGACACCGACGGCGCCGACAGCAACAAGTACACCTGGGCCAACGCGGCCTACGCGATGGCGGTGAACATCAACCGCTCGTTCAAACACTACGGCTGGTGCTCGCGGATTCGCGGCGTCGAGTCCGGCGGCGAGGTCCAGGACCTGCCGGCGCATACCTTCCCGACCGATGATGGCGGCGTGGACATGAAGTGCCCGACCGAGATCGCCATCTCCGACCGTCGTGAGGCGGAACTGGCGAAGAACGGTTTCATGCCGCTGCTGCACAAGAAGAACACCGACTTCGCCGCATTCATCGGCGCCCAGTCGCTGCAGAAACCGGCCGAGTACGACGATCCGGACGCCACCGCCAACGCCAACCTGGCCGCGCGCCTGCCGTACCTGTTCGCTACCTGCCGCTTCGCCCACTACCTGAAGTGCATCGTTCGCGACAAGATCGGTTCGTTCAAGGAAAAGGACGAAATGCAGCGCTGGTTGCAGGACTGGATCCTCAACTACGTCGACGGCGATCCGGCCCACTCCACCGAAACCACCAAGGCCCAGCACCCGCTGGCGGCGGCGGAAGTGGTGGTCGAGGACGTCGAAGGCAACCCGGGCTACTACACCTCCAAGTTCTTCCTGCGTCCGCACTACCAGCTCGAAGGCCTGACCGTGTCGCTGCGCCTGGTATCGAAGCTGCCGTCGGCGAAGGGGGCATAACCCGGCCCCCATGGGCGCCGCGTTATCCGTAACAACGGCGACCCCGCCATGACGGCGGGGTCCCGGCTAACAACCTCGTGGTGCAGACCACACTGGAGAAAACATGGCTGTTGATATCTTCATCAAGATCGGTGACATCAAGGGCGAGTCCATGGACAAGGCCCACAAGGACGAAATCGACGTCCTGAACTGGAGCTGGGGCATGTCCCAGTCCGGCAACATGCACATGGGCGGTGGCGGTGGCGCCGGCAAGGTCAACATCCAGGATCTGTCGCTGACCAAGTACGTCGACAAGGCCTCGCCCAACCTGATGATGCACTGCGCCAGCGGCAAGCACATCGACAAGGTTACCCTGGTGGTGCGCAAGGCCGGCGGCGAAAGCCAGGTCGAGTACATGAAGATCGACCTGGAAGAAGTGCTGGTCACTTCCCTGAGCACCGGCGGCTCGGGCAGCGATGATCGCCTGACCGAAAACGTCACCCTGAACTTCGCCCAGGTCATGGTCGAGTATCAGGAGCAGAAGGCCGATGGCTCCAAGCAAGGCGGCCCGGTCAAGTTCGGCTGGAACATCCGTTCGAACACCAAGCGTTGATCCCCGTGCCCCCGACGTCTGGCGTCGGGGGTGCATGGCGTTACCCCCGAATTCGATTCATTGCCGGTGTCCGAGCATGGCCAAGCCTTGGTTTCCCGATCAGCGGAGCTGCCGCCCCGCAGCGTCCAGCCCCTGTGACGTTGCACGATGAGCAGCGTGCCAAGCGACTTCGCCCTGCGCGAACGCCTGCAACCGTCGCTGCTTGATCGGCTGACCGACGACGAGCCTGGCCACCTGCAGGAAGGCACCGACAAACGCGTGCTCTCGCTGAACCAGCTCAAGGCCTCGGTCCTGCGTGACCTGACCTGGCTGCTCAACACCACCTCGCTGCTCGATGCCGATGCCACGCTGCACACGCCGGCCGGCACTTCGGTGGTCAACTACGGCCTGCCGGCCCTGGCCGGCTACAGCGCCTCGAGCATCGATATCCCGGCGCTGGAAAGCCTGATCCACAAGGCCATCGCCACCTTCGAGCCGCGCATCCTGCCCAGCACCCTGCGGGTCCGCGCCCAGGTCGCCCATGGCGAGATGAACCACAACGCCCTGAGTTTCGAGATCGAGGGTGACCTGTGGGCCCTGCCGGCACCGCTGCCACTGCTGCTGCGCACCGACCTCGACCTGGAATCCGGCCATGTGCGCGTGGTCCCGGCCGAGCAACGGAGACGTTAATGAACCCGCGCCTGCTCGACCTCTACAACCAGGAACTGCAGCACGTCCGCGAGAGTGCTGCCGAGTTCGCCAAGGAATACCCGAAGATCGCCGGCCGCCTGACGCTGTCCGGGATCGACTGCGCCGACCCGTATGTCGAGCGCCTGCTGGAAGGTTTCGCCTATCTCACCGCGCGCGTGCAACTCAAGCTCGACGCCGAGTACCCGACCTTTACCCACAACCTGCTGGAAATCGCCTACCCGCACTACCTGGCACCGACGCCGTCGATGACCGTGGTGCAGTTGCAGACCGACCCCGACGAGGGCTCGCTGGCCAGCGGCTTCACCCTGCCACGGGACAGCGTGCTGCGCGCCACCCTCGGCAAGGACACCCAGACCACCTGCGAGTACCGCAGCGCCCATGCGGTGACGCTGTGGCCGCTGCAGGTCAGCCAGGCCGAATACTTCGGCAACCCGGCAACGGTACTCGGCCGCCTGGCCGCCAGCGAACCCAAGGCCAAGGCCGGCCTGCGCCTGACCTTGCGCACCGGCGCCGAACTGCCGTTCAACCAGCTCGACCTGGACAACCTGCCGCTGTACCTCAACGGTGCCGACGAGCAACCATTCCGGCTCTACGAACAGTTGCTGGGCAACGCCTGCGCGGTATTCGCCCGGGCTCCGGGCGGCGACTGGGTCGAGCGCCTGCCCCAGGACGCCCTGCGCGCCTGTGGTTTCGACGACCGCGAGGCGGCGATGCCGGTGGTTGCCCAGGCTTTCCAGGGCTATCGGTTGCTGCAGGAGTACTTCGCCCTGCCCCAGCGCTACCTGTTCGTCGACTTTTCCAACCTGGGTCGCGCGGTCAAGCGTTGCGCCGGCCAGGAACTGGAACTGATCGTGCTGTTCGAGCGTTTCGACCCGAGCCTGGAAGGTAGCGTCGGCACCGCGCAGTTCGTGCCCTTCTGCACCCCGGCGATCAACCTGTTCCCGCGCCGGCTGGACCGTATCCATCTGTCCGAGCGGGTCAACGAGCACCATATGATCGCCGACCGGACCCGGCCGATGGATTTCGAGATCCACTCGCTGACCGGCGTTACCGGCCACGGTACCGGGCCCGACCAGCCGTTCCTGCCGTTCTACGCCGTACGCGACCCGTCGCGCTATGGCCGTGACCAGGCCTACTACATCCTGCGCCGCGAACCGCGGGTGCTGTCCAGCGAACAGCGGCGCAAGGGCACGCGCTCGACCTACATCGGCAGCGAAACCTTCATCAGCCTGGTCGACAGCCAGCAGGCGCCCTACCGCCATGACCTGCGCCAGCTGGGCGTCAGCGCCCTGTGCACCAACCGCGACCTGCCGCTGTTCATGAGCGTCGGCAGCGGCAAGAGCGACTTCACCCTGGCCGACAGCGCCCCGGTGTCGGCGGTGCGCTGCCTGGCAGGTCCAAGCCGGCCGCGGGCCAGCCACGCCCACGACAACAAGGCCTGGCGCCTGATCAGCCAGTTGTCGCTGAACTACCTGTCGCTGAGCGAGGCCGGCCAAGGCGCTGCCGCCCTGCGCGAACTGCTGCGGCTGTACGGCGAGAGCAACGATGCCGCCCTGCAACTGCAGATCGAGGGCCTGCGCGAGGTCAGCAGCAAGGCCTGCACCCGGCGGCTGCCGATGCCCGGGCCGATCGTCTTCGGGCGCGGCCTGGAAATCACCCTGGAATTCGACGAGAACGCGTTCCGCGGCACCGGGGTATTCCTCCTCGGCGCGGTGTTCGAACGCTTCCTGGCACGCTATGTGTCGATCAACAGTTTTACCGAGACGGTGATCCGTACCACCGAACGCGGCGAGATCATGCGATGGAAAGCCAAGCCCGGACGCCGTCCGACCCTGTGAGTACGCTCACGGCGATGCAATCCGAGCCCTGGGAATACGATTTCTTCCAGGCGCTGCGGCGTATCGAGTGCGAATCGCCGCACCTGCCGCGCTTCGGCCATTCGTTGCGCCTGGCGGACGACCCGCTGCGCCTCGGCCAACAGCTGGACTGCGCCTTCGCCCCGGCCACCCTGGCCTCGATGACGCCGGCCGAAGGCACCGCACCGGCGCGCCTGGAGCAGTTCTTCTTCGGTCTCGGCGGGCCCAACGGCCCGTTGCCGCTGCACCTCACCGAATACGTGCGCGAGCGCCAGCGCAACAATGCCGATAGCACCAGCAAGCGCTTCCTCGATGTGTTCCACCATCGCCTGCTGAGCCTGTTCTACCGGGCCTGGGCCGAGGCACGGCCGACCGTCAGCCATGACCGCCCGGATGACGACTACTGGTCCGGACGCCTGGCCGCCCTGAGTGGCCGCGGCATGCCGAGCCTGCTCGACCAGGGGCGGATCCCGGCGACCGCCAAGCTGCACTTCAGCGGCCACCTCGCCGCCCAGACCCGCTACCCCGATGGCCTCAAGGCGATTATCAGCGAGTACTTCGGCCTGCCGGTGGAGATCGAGGAGTACGTCGGCCAGTGGCTGGAACTGCCCGAGCGCAGCCGCCTCGGCGTCAGCGCCAGCCAACTGGGCGTGGACTTCTGCCTCGGGCGCCACGTGTGGGATCGCCAGCACAAGTTCCGCATCCGCCTGGGCCCGCTGAAACTCGACGAATACATGGGCATGCTGCCCGATGGAGAACCCTTCCACCACCTGGTGGCCTGGGTCGCCGAATACCTGGGACACGAGCTGGACTGGGACCTCAACCTGGTCCTGGAACAGCCCGAGGTCCCCAGGCTGCAACTCAACGGCCAATTCCGCCTGGGTTTCAACACCTGGGTCGGCCAACCCAAAGAGGACGCCAGGGACCTGATCCTGGCCCGGCATTACGCCGAACACGCCACACCAGCCCACCACTCAAGGAGCACAGAGCATGGGTGAAATCAGTCGCGCCGCGCTGTTCGGCAAACTCAACAGCGTCGCCTACAAGGCCATCGAAGCCGCCACGGTGTTCTGCAAGCTGCGGGGCAACCCGTATGTGGAACTCGCCCACTGGTTCCACCAGTTGCTGCAATTGCAGGACTCGGACCTGCACCGCCTGGTGCGTCAGTTCAACATCGAACCGGCACGCCTGGCCCGCGACCTGACCGAGGCGCTGGACCGCCTGCCGCGCGGCTCGACCTCGATCACCGACCTGTCCTCCCATGTCGAGGAAGCCGTTGAGCGCGGCTGGGTCTATGGCAGCCTGATGTTCGGCGAAAGCCAGGTGCGCACCGGCTACCTGGTGCTCGGCATCCTCAAGACCCCAAGCCTGCGCCATGCGCTGCTGGGGCTGTCGTCGGAATTCGACAAGATCAAGGCCGAGGCCCTGAGCGAGCGCTTCGACGAATACGTCGGCGACTCGCCGGAAAACAACCTCGGCGCCAGCGACGGCTTCAATGCCGGCGCCGTACCAGGCGAGGCCAGCGGTGCCATCGCGCCGAGCGCCATGGGCAAGCAGGAAGCGCTCAAGCGCTTCACCGTCGACCTGACCGAACAGGCCCGCAGCGGCAAGCTCGACCCGATCGTCGGCCGTGACGAAGAGATTCGCCAACTGGTGGACATCCTCATGCGTCGCCGCCAGAACAACCCGATCCTCACTGGCGAGGCCGGGGTCGGCAAGACCGCGGTGGTCGAGGGCTTCGCCCTGCGTATCGTCGCCGGCGACGTGCCGCCATCGCTCAAGGATGTCGAACTGCGCAGCCTCGACGTCGGCCTGCTGCAGGCCGGCGCGAGCATGAAGGGCGAGTTCGAACAGCGCCTGCGCCAGGTCATCGAAGACGTCCAGGCCTCGCCCAAGCCGATCATCCTGTTCATCGACGAGGCCCACACTCTGGTCGGCGCCGGTGGCGCTGCCGGTACCGGTGACGCCGCCAACCTGCTCAAGCCGGCGCTGGCCCGCGGCAGCCTGCGCACCGTGGCCGCCACCACCTGGGCCGAGTACAAGAAGCACATCGAGAAGGACCCGGCGCTGACCCGCCGCTTCCAGGTAGTACAGGTGCCGGAACCCTCGGAAGACAAGGCGCTGCTGATGATGCGCGGCGTCGCCTCGACCATGGAGAAGCACCACCAGGTGCAGATCCTCGACGAAGCGCTGGAGGCCTCGGTCAAGCTGTCCCACCGCTACATCCCTGCGCGCCAGTTGCCGGACAAGTCGGTCAGCCTGCTCGACACCGCCTGCGCCCGCGTCGCCATCAGCCTGCATGCGGTGCCGGCCGAGGTGGACGACAGCCGTCGGCGTATCGAGGCGCTGGAAACCGAGCTGCAGATCATCGCCCGCGAGCACGCCATCGGTATCGACACCAGCAGCCGCAAGAGCACCAGCGAAGGCCTGCTGGCCGCTGAGCGCGAGCGCCTGGCCGAACTGGAAAGCCGCTGGGCCGAGGAAAAGAGCCTGGTCGACGAACTGCTCGCCACCCGCGCCGAACTGCGTGAAAGCACCGGCGTGGTAGACAGCGACACCGGCAGCGAACAGGGCCACGCCCTGCGCGAGAAACTCATCGACCTGCAACAGCGCCTCAGCGCCCTGCAGGGCGAAAGCCCGCTGATCCTGCCGACCGTGGACTATCAGGCGGTGGCCTCGGTGGTCGCCGACTGGACCGGTATCCCGGTGGGCCGCATGGCGCGCAACGAGCTGGAAACCGTGCTCAACCTCGACCAGCACCTGAGCAAGCGCATCATCGGCCAGGACCATGCCCTGCGCATGATCGCCAAGCGTATTCAGACCTCCCGCGCCGGCCTCGACAACCCGAGCAAGCCGATCGGCGTGTTCATGCTCGCCGGCACCTCCGGCGTGGGCAAGACCGAAACCGCCCTGGCCCTGGCCGAAGCCATGTACGGTGGCGAACAGAACGTCATCACCATCAACATGAGCGAATTCCAGGAAGCCCACACCGTCTCCACCCTCAAGGGCGCCCCACCCGGCTACGTCGGCTACGGCGAAGGCGGCGTGCTGACCGAAGCGGTACGGCGCAAACCCTACAGCGTGGTGCTGCTGGACGAGGTGGAAAAGGCCCACCCGGACGTGCACGAAATGTTCTTCCAGGTGTTCGACAAGGGCGTGATGGAAGACGGCGAAGGCCGGGTGATCGACTTCAAGAACACCCTGATCCTGCTGACCACCAACGCCGGTACCGAACTGATCTCGCACCTGTGCAAGGATGCCGGCAACGTCCCTGATCCTGAAGACATCGCCAAGGCCCTGCGCCAACCGCTGCTGGAGATCTTCCCGCCAGCGCTGCTCGGGCGCCTGGTGACCATTCCGTACTATCCGCTCAGCGACACCATGCTCAAGGCGATCACCCGCCTGCAGCTGGGGCGCATCAAGAAACGCGTGGAAAGTACCCACAAGGTCGCGTTCGATTTCGACGACGAGGTGGTCGACCTGATCGTCTCACGCTGCACCGAAACGGAAAGCGGCGGGCGGATGATCGACGCGATCCTGACCAACAGCCTGCTGCCGGACATGAGCCGCGAATTCCTCACGCGCATGCTCGAAGGCAAGCCGCTGGCGGGCGTGCGGATCAGCGTGCGGGATAATGAATTGCACTACCAGTTCAGCGACGTGGAGGCCTGAGCCGGCCTCTTCGCGGGCAAGCCCTGCTCCTACAGATCGGTGTTGTACGCAGAGCGTGTGTACGACGCAGTATCTGTAGGAGCAGGGCTTGCCCGCGAAAGCGCCCGCCCAGCCACCACAAGACCCAGAGATAACCGATGCTATTCACACAAGCCACCCGCCTGGCCCAGGTCCACAGCCCCCTCGGGCCGGATGTGCTGCTGCTCAAGGATATGGGCGGCGGCGAGGAACTGGGGCGGCCGTTCGAATACGAATTGCACCTGACCTCCACCGACGGCGCCATCGACCTGAACCAGCTGCTGGGCAAACCCATGAGCCTCTCCCTGCAATTGCAGGGCGGGGCCAGCCGCTATTTCCACGGCATCGTCGCGCGCTGCAGCCAGAACGTCGACACCGGCCAGTTCGCCAGCTACCAGGTCACCCTGCGGCCCTGGCTCTGGCTGCTGACCCGCACGTCCGACTGCCGCATCTTCCAGCACATGACCATCCCGCAGATCATCAAGCAGGTGTTCCGCGACCTCGGTTTCTCCGACTTCGAAGACGTGCTCAGCCAGCCCTACCGCGAGTGGGAATACTGCGTGCAGTACCGCGAGAGCAGCTTCGACTTCATCAGCCGGCTGATGGAACAGGAAGGCATCTACTACTACTTCCGCCATGAAAAGGACCGCCACGTGCTGGTCCTGGCCGACGCCTACGGTGCCCACCACCCGGCGCCCGGCTATGAGTCGATTCCCTATTACCCGCCGGATGGCCAGCACCGCGAGCGCGACCATCTCAACGGCTGGCAGTTGGCCCAGGAAGTCCAGCCCGGCTCCCTGGAGCTCAACGACTACGACTTCCAGCGCCCCAGCGCGCGAATCGACGTGCGCTCGACCATGCCGCGCCCGCACAGCGCCGGTGACTACCCGCTGTACGACTATCCCGGCAGCTACGTGCAAAGCCAGGACGGCGAGCATTACGCCCGCACCCGCATCGAGGCGATCCAGAGCCTGCACGAGCGCGTGCAGCTCAACGGCAACGCCCGCGGCATCGGCGCCGGCAACCTGTTCAGCCTGACCGGCTTCGGCCGCCAGGACCAGAACCGGGAATACCTGATCGTCGCCGCGCGTTACTACATCGCCCAGGAAAGCCTGGAGTCCGGCACCGGCAGCGCCGGCTCGCAGTTCGAGAGCAGCCTGACCTGCATCGACGCCCAGCAGAGCTTCCGCCCACTGGCGAACACCACCCGGCCGATCGTGCGCGGCCCGCAGACCGCCGTGGTGGTCGGCCCTGCCGGTGAAGAAATCTGGACCGACCAGTTCGGCCGGGTCAAGGTGCACTTCCACTGGGACCGCCACGACCAGTCCAACGAAAACAGCTCCTGCTGGATCCGCGTGTCGCAGGCCTGGGCCGGCAAGAACTGGGGCTCGATGCAGATCCCGCGGATCGGCCAGGAAGTCATCGTCAGCTTCCTCGAAGGCGACCCCGACCGGCCGATCATCACAGGCAGAGTCTACAACGCCGAACAGACGGTGCCCTACGACCTGCCCGCCAACGCTACCCAGAGCGGCATGAAGAGCCGTTCGAGCAAGGGTGGCAGCCCGGCCAACTTCAACGAAATCCGCATGGAGGACAAGAAGGGCGCCGAGCAGTTGTACATCCATGCCGAGCGCAACCAGGACATCGTGGTCGAGGTCGACGAAAGCCACTCGGTGGGCCACAACCGCAACAAGAGCATCGGCCACGACGAGACCGTGCTGATCGGCAACAACCGGGTGCGCATCGTCCAGCACCAGGACGTGCTCACCGTCGGCCAGAGCAAGACCGACAGCATCAGCCAGAGCTACCTGATCGAGGTGGGCGACAACCTGCGGCTGGTCTGCGGCGCCAGCGTGCTGGAGCTCAACGCCAGCGGCCAGATCAACCTGTGCGGCGTGCAGATCAGTTTCCACGCCAGTGGCGACGCGCAATTCAACACCGGCGGCGTCCTGCATCTCAATAACGGCAAGGGCGCCGACGCCACACCGGAAGGTGACGGCGTGAAAAGCACGATCGACGCCAAGGTGGCATCGGCTTTTCCAAAGGCCAAGTAAAAAGGACTTCATGCCATGACCTATCGCCTCAACGAGTTCCAGTTCCAGCTACCCGACAGCGAGTTGCTCGACGCCTCGATCAACATCCTCAAGTTCCCGGAACTGGGCACTTCGCTGATCGTCAGCCGCAGCCTGCTGGCGGAGGGCGAGGATCTGCGCAGCAACTTCGACAGCCAGCTCAAGCGCCTCGAACAGCAGGTCCAGGAGCTGCGCTACCAGCCGCGCCAGGACATACGCCTGGGGGCGGATCAAACCCTCGACGCCATCGAGTCGCGCAGCCAGTACAGCAAGGGGGCGGACAAGGTCTACCAGTTCCAGCTGGCCTTCGTCCTGCCCGGCACGCGCAGGATGACCGCCCTCAGCTACGTCAAGGCGCAGCCGCTGGGCGATGCCGAAGCCGCCCACTGGGCCACGATCAAGCACAGCCTGGCACTGGCCTGAGCCATGTCCGACGCACTTTGGGCCGCCCGCCTGGGAGACGGGCTGGAACACACTTCGGTGATGGCCGACATCATCGGCGGCGTGCTGGAGGTGGCGGCCAACGTCGCCATCGGTGCGCTGGCGACGGCCGCGGTGGTGGCGGCCACCGGTATCACGGTGGCCACCGGCGGTATCGGTGCCTGCCTGCTGGGTGCGGTGGTCGGGGTGATCGTCGGTGTAGTCATGAGCAAGACCGGTGCTGACAAGGGCCTGAGCGACATGTGCGAAGGGATCGGCAATGCGCTGTTCCCGCCCACGGTGCAGGCGACCATCCTGACCGGCTCGAAAAATACCCTGACCAACTCGATTCCCGCCGCGCGAGCCGCAGGGACTGCGCCACCGCCGGCACCGGCTGGCGGCGTGCCCGGCAGTGAAGCCGCCGAAGAACCTGAGGAAGCCGCGTCGGAGGAGGAAGGTCCCGGTTTCCTCGACATGGCCAAGGGTTTCTTCTCGCAGATGTGGCGGCCCACCGTCGCCAGCCCGGCCCCCGGCACCGAGCCCAAGCCACTGGACCTGGTGACCTGCACCAAGCATGCGCCGATGCCGCAGCAATACCTTGCCGAGGGCTCGGAAAAGGTCAGCATCAATGGCCAGCCGGCCGTGCGCAGCGGCGATCGCAGCACCTGCGACGGCAAGGTGGTGTCCTCCGGCACCATTTCGCCGAACGTGACCATTGGCGGCAACTCGGTGGTGGTGCGCGAGATCCGCAGCGGCAAGACCCCGGGCATCGGCCTGGCGGTCACCGTGTTGATGATGCTCAAGGGCGGCAAGGGCAAGTTCATGAGCAACCTGCCGTGCATGCTGCTCTCGGGGGTGAACTCGTTCGTCGTCAGCCAGGCCACCGGGGCCCTGACCCAGGCCATCGCCGGCTCGCCCAACCCGGTGCACGCCGCCACCGGCGCCAAGGTGCTGGGCGGCGAGGACGAACTGGACTTCGTCCTCCCCGGCATCCTGCCCATCGACTGGCAACGCTTCTACAACAGCCGCGATGAACGCCAGGGCAGCCTGCTCGGCAGCGGCTGGAGCCTGCCCTATGAGACCTTCGTAGACATCGAGCCCCATCCAGAGGGTGGCGAGCGACTGATCTACACCGACGAACAGGCGCGACGCATCGACATGGGCTCGATCCCACTCGGTGGTGCGGTGTTCAGTGCCGGCGAAGGCCTGGCGGTGCGACGCAACAGCAATGGGCAACTGCTGATCGAGAGCGATGACGGCTTGTACCGCCTGTTCGAGCCGACCCTGGCCAATCCTGCCCATCTGCGCCTGAGCCAGCTGGGCGATCGCAATGACAACCGCATCTATCTCGACTACGACGAGTCGGGAAAGCTAGCCCGGCTGCGCGACACCTTCGACCTGGTTCAGGTAGAGCTGATCTACAGCCCGCAGTGGCCACGACGGGTCGAACAGATCGAACGCCTATACCCCGATCAACAGCGCGAAGTGCTGGTCAGCTATGCCTACGATAACGGCGGCGACCTGGCCGAAGTCCGCGATGCCCTCGGCCAGGTCCAGCGACGCTTCGCCTATGACGAACACCGGCGGATGGTCGAACACCAGTTGCCGACCGGCCTGCGCTGCTTCTACCAGTGGGCGGAGGTGGGCAACCGCGAGTGGCGGGTAGTTCGCCACTGGACTGACGATGGCGACGAGTACCTGTTCGACTACGACCTGGACAGCGGTACCACGCGAATCACCGATGGCCTGCGCCGGATCAGCCTCCGGCGCTGGAACCCGCAGCACCAGATCACCGAATACACCGACAACCTCGGCCAGACCTGGCAGTTCGAATGGAACGACGAGCGCCAGTTGCTCGGTGCCATAGACCCACAGGGCGGGCAGTACCGCTACAGCTACGACGAAGCCGGTAACCTCAGCGACAGCCTCGATCCGCTGGGTCGCAGCGAATCGACCGTGTGGCTGGAACACTGGTCCCTGCCCCTGGTAGAAACCGACAGCGCCGGCCACAACTGGCAATACCGCTACGACCCACGCGGCAACTGCACCCACGAGACCGATCCGCTGGGCCAGGTCACCCGATACCGCTATGACGCCCGAGGCCAGGTGGTGCAGATCATCGACGCCAGCGGCAAGCGCAAGACCCTGCAGTGGAACGACCTCGGCCAGTTGACCGAGCATATCGACTGCTCCGGCTACCCGACCCGCTTCGGCTACGACCGCCGCGGCTACCTGCAGGTGGTCACCGACGCCCTCGGCGAACGTACCACCTACCAGCATGATGCCCAGGGCAACCTGCTGCAGAGCACGCTGGCCGACGGCCGCGTCGAACAGTACCTGCGCGACAGCAGCGGCCAGTTGACCGGCCATATCGACCCGGCTGGCCACACTACCGCCTACCAGTACGACCGTCGCGGCCAGGTGCGCCAGCGCATCGATGCCGTCGGTCGCCAGGTGCAGTTCAGCTATGACGCCTACGGCCGCCTGCAGGCGCTGACCAACGAAAATGGCGAGAGCTATCGCTTCCTCTGGGATGCAGGCGACCGCCTGGTCGAACAGCAGGACCTCGACGGCAGCGCACGGCGTTATGCCTACAACGGGCTGGATGACGTTACCCGCGTGGAGTACATGCCGGCCCCATTCGGCAGCGGGCTGGCAGCAGTGCCGAACGAGCCGGTCAAACCTATCGTCCACCAGTTGGAACGCGATGCCGTCGGTCGCCTGGTAGCCAAGGTCACCGACGATGGCCGCACCGAATACACCTATGATCCGGTCGACCAACTGACCGCCGTCAACTTCACCGACAACGCCGGGCAGGCCCAGAGCCTGGGTTTCGCCTACGACGCCCTCGGCCAGTTGCTGGAAGAACAGAGCGCTGCGGGTAGCCTGCAGCACCATTACGACGAACTGGGCAACCTGCAGCAGACCCAATTGCCGGACGGTCGCTGGATCAACCGCCTGTACTACGGCAGCGGTCACCTGCACCAGCTCAACCTCGACGGCCAGGTGATCAGCGACTTCGAGCGCGATCGCCTGCACCGCGAGGTCCTGCGCACCCAGGGCCAGCTCAGCACCCGCAGCGACTACGACCGCAGCGGCCGCCTGCGCTCACGCCTGCGCCGGCCCGCCGGCCCGCCCACGGCGCTGCCGGCCCCGGTACAGAAACACTTCGACTACGACCCGGCCGACAACCTGGTCGGCCGCCTCGACCAGCAGCCACGCGGCGACCAGCGCCAACTGCTGCACTACGACGCCACCGGACGGATCATCGCCAGCCAGGACAACGTCCAGGGCCAGAGCGAAACCTTCGCCTACGACGCCGCCGCCAACCTGCTCGACGGCCCGGCGGCCGGAGCCGGCCTGGTGGTGCACAACAAGCTGCTGACCTACCAGGACAAGCGCTACCGCTACGACGCCTTTGGCCGGATGATCGAAAAGCGCAGCGGCAGCCGACGGGTGCAGCGCTTTGCCTATGACGCCGAGCACCGGCTGATCGAAGTCCACAATCAGGAAGGCGCCCGTGAGACCGTGGTGCGCATGCGCTATGACCCGCTGGGGCGGCGTATCGAGAAGACCGAGCAGGACAGCAGCGGGTATCCGCTGGGTGAGACACGTTTTACCTGGGATGGGTTGCGGCTGTTGCAGGAGCATCGCAATAGCCAGAGCAGCCTGTACCTATATGCAGAAGGTTACGAGCCGATGGCCCGGGTCGATGGCCTGGGTGCACTGCAAAAGATTCGTTACTACCACAACGACGTCAACGGTCTACCGCAGCAACTGACGGAGAGCGACGGCCATACGCTGTGGCAGGCGCGCTACAAAGTCTGGGGCAACACCCTGGAGGAAGTGCGCGAACCGTATTACATCGAGGAACAGAACCTGCGGTTCCAGGGTCAGTACCTGGACCGGGAAATTGGGCTGCACTACAACACCTTCCGGTTCTACGATCCGGACATCGGGCGGTTCACCACACCGGATCCGATTGGGCTGCTGGGTGGCTTCAATCTTTATCAATATGCTCCCAACCCATTCGAATGGATCGACCCGTGGGGCTGGGCTCCTTGCAGCGCAACAACGAAAAAGCTGCAGGGGCACGCAAACGCCGCTCGCAAGGCAATATATAAGAACCCGCAACGTTCCTTGACCGTCAAACAACGTGCGGCGGTCAAACGAGCCTACGACAGGGGTGATCTTGGACAGGCCCGCTCACGCTACAGACGTTATGTGGGCCAGCGAATCGACGCCGAATTCAAACGTCGCGTCCAGGCGGACCCAGAACTGGCACATCTCAACGTTTCAAAATCGGGTCAACGATTACCCGACGTATATGATCCGAAAGACAAGTCCTGGTGGGACCTGACAACCAAAGCTGACTGGGCCAGAGGCACACACCAGCGCCGGTATGGCGACTGGGGAAATGGCTACGAAGGAGTAACGTGGTGAGCAACCGAACCGAATCGCAACTGCTGTCGGGAATCAAACGCGAAGACTGGGCACTGCCCGAGAAAACCCGCTTCGAGCAGACCCTGATCAGGGAATGCGAGCTGAAGAAGACCAATCTTGCCTATCCAATCTTCGATCAGTGCCTGCTGGAAGACTGCATGTTCGATAAGAGCGACTTTTCCAACGCACGTCTCTTCAACACCACCGAACTTGTGCGATGTACTTTCAAGAACATCGACTTCCGAGCCGCAGGCCTCAATGACAGCGTGTTTCGCCAGTGCACCTTCATCAAGTGCGACTTTCGCCAGAGTCCTTTCAATGACTGCGCCTTGATCGATTGCGTGTTCGACACCTGCAAAATCATCGATAACACTTTTAATGTGGGGAAGCTGGAAAACTGCAGTTTTTCCGGCAAGCTCCAGGAAGTGAACTTCGTCGCCGAGCAACCGAACACTACGCTCCTGGCTGATTTCAGTGCCTGCATCCTGGACTACGTCACCTTCAAGAACTGCAACCTGGAACATATCTCACCGCCCACGGACAGCCGGCACCTCTACTTCCAGGACCTGGCCGAGCGGGCCAAAAAGGCTCTGGCCCAGGTAATGGTCCAACCTGAGAGCCCGATGAACAATCTACTCAAGCGCCGGTTGAAGAACCTGGCTATCCAGCGTGGTGGTATCTTCAACCTGAAGAACCTGATGGAGATCGAGGGGCAGGAATTTGCCGATCAACTCATCGCGCTGCTGCGGCAGCCCGGCTAGAAACCTCACACCCAGGCGCTACGCAACCATGAAAAGCCAGACAACACTCCATGCGCTACTGGCCCTGATACTCTGCGTCATGTGCCTACCCACACACGCCGCCACCTGGCAGATCTGCCACCTGGACCTGCGCGTCACCGAGGTTGTGAAGCAGCCCTACCCGCAGCTACAGGCCCAGGTCCTGAAAGCCAGCCCGCAAGCGACAACGGTCGAGTGTCCGGAGACAGGCACGAGCCTCACCTTCACCCCGGAAACGCCCGACTACCAAAACACCCTGCCACGCAAGCGCTGGCCTGGAAAGGGACAGACGGTACGGGTCGACTACCGCTACCTGGACGGCATCTGCAAGGGCGATGGCAACAGCCATCCGTGCCGTATCAAGCACTACCCCGTCGTGGGTCGCTGACGTCGATCAACGGGTGCGACTTCACGTCCCGATGTTCTGTTTGCGGGTTGTTCACAATCGTGGTCTATTCTTGAGTCTTCGGCAGGATCGTCAACATGGGAGATGGCGTATGGATGCACGAGAAAGAGCGTTGATGCGGGCCAGCGTAGCGCTGGGGTTGCTGGTCAGCACGCTGAAGAAGCATGACCTGGGCGCCCCGCTATCCCTGGATGATCCCCTGCTCAGGGACATGCTCAGGCAACTGCAGGAGAACCTGCAGGAAGCCGAGGCCAATCATGCGGTGTCCAGCGCCATGATCCCGTTGAACAAGGCGTTCGCCCAGGGCACGCTGCTCAATGCCGGCAACGTCGGCGCCCTGCTCAATCACCTGAAGAAGGTCGACGCCCTGCTCAAGGACGCCGGCCACCCCGCACAGGCAATGACGGCCTAGTCAGGCATTGGCCGGAACGAAATCCGGCCCACCGAGCTTGTCCCGTACCATCAGCGCCGACCGCATCAGCGGCGTCCACATGCCATCCGGACTGTTCCAGGCCGCGCCCGCCCAGCGGGTGTCGGCCTGCAGGTCGGCCTTGCGACTTTCCAGCTGGCGCTTGAGCGCCACCGCCACGCTGCCCAGGTCAATGTCGAACAGGTCGCCATAGGGGCCCTGCGGCTGCTTGCGCTGCTTGTCCTGGCAGAAGCGGTAGTACCAGACCCAGTCATGGGCGATGTAGATCGCCCGGTTGCGATCCGGATAGGTCGCCAGGATAGTCAGCAGGGCCGCGACGAAACGCGTCGGGAAGCTCGCATCGTAGGTCTGGCGCCAGTAAGGCAGGATCAGTTGGTCGAAGGCCGCCACCACGTTCTGCGGCTCGTCGTTGTCGACCTTGGCTTCGAGGAAGTAGAACGGCTCGCCGACCAGGAACTTGTCCAGTTCGTCGTTGGCCAGGGCCAGTTGCAGCACGTTGTCGAGCGGGTTGTTCATTGGATTTTCACTACATCGTGGGTCGACATCAGCACATTGACGTCATTACCGTGGGAAATCGGCACATTGTCCAGCACCGCCTCGCGCATGCCACCCGGATGGGTCAGGCCGCCCGGGCGCCAGAGCGAGTTGACACCACCCTCGTTGCCGGTGGGCATCAACACCTTGGGGTTGTCCAGGCTCACCATGTAGATGTCCTTGCCCACCAGCGATCCGGGATCGTAGCCCAGGGCCGACTCCAGCACCGAGACATCGCCGGCCTTCTGGTACTCGGCCACCACTGCCTGCAGGTCGGATTTTGCCATGACGAACTTGTTCGGGTTGAACGAGCCGTACTTGGGGTTGGAGATGTCGTCGGCGGTGAACAGAAAGCCACCCCCCTCGTCCTTGAAGGTCTGCAGGTGCTTGTCGATGTAGGGCCCCTCAAGGTAGTCACTCGGCGGAGGCCGACTGCCCTTGGGAATCGCCATGATATCGGCTTCGGTCATGCCGGCCTTGTACGCCGCCGCACGCGGCGTTGGCGTCTCGGCGAGGCGGGCCATCTTCGGCCCCATGCCCAGCAGGGCCAGGCCGGCGACACCCTGCAGCAGGTCGCGGTAGCCCGGCCCCAGGCGGTCGCCCAACTGGCCCAGCAGCTCCATGCCACCCATCATCGCCCCGCCAATCACGACGAAGCCGCCCAGGGCCGCGAGCCCGGTCATCGCCGCCAGGATCGCCGCCCCACCGAGCGCCGCCAGGCCCAGGGCTTCCAGGCCGGTGTGCAACCAGCCCTCGATGTCCAGGACGAACGCCACGGCCACCGTCGGCCCGCCGATGAAGGTGTTCGGGCTGCCGGTCTTGATGTGCGCGCCGCAGCTCATCTTGCTCTTCAGACGGGCTGCCGGCTGGCCGTTGATGTAGACCGTCGCGCTGCCTTCGGCGATCTCGACGTTGAACGGCCAGTACGGATGGTTCAGCGGCAGGCCCGAGCAGGAGTCCGCCGCGTCGACCCCGGCACGCATGGCGTTGCGGCTGTTGATGAAGACGTCCTGGCTACCGAGTATCAACGTCCCGGTCGTCGGTTCGGGCAGGTCGAAAATGGTGGTCAGGCCCTTGACGATCTGGAACATCGACAGCCCGCCAGCGGCGATCGAACCGGCCATGATCGCCAGTGCCACACCACCGGTGGCCACCGTGGCGGCCACCACTGCGGCGCCGATCAGGGCGCCGGCGACGGCACCAGCGACCATCGCGGCCACGCCGAAGCCATGGGCTATCTCATCGCCGAGACGGGCGGCGGCCAACATGTCCATGCTGTCGAGGGGCGCCGGTCAGGTCTGGGGTTGCAGCTTGAGCGTCTGCAGTGCCGCCTTCCAGGCCGGCTCGTGGTGCACGAGATCGTTCGGCGTGGTGGTCAGGGTGGCGATCAGCCCCACCGGCCTGCGGTCGATGAACACCTGGCGCAGCATCAGTTCACGGCCTTCGCGCTGCCAGCTGTAGTCGAGCAGCACGGCGGCATGGTCGCTCAGGACGAAGTCCCAGCGCTTGATCAGGTTGAAACCGGGCAACTGCTGTCCGGCACTTTTCAGCTGGGCATCGACATAGTCGGCGAACGGCAGGTCACCGCGGCTCGGGTCGCGGCTGATGACGAAGCTGGCTTCCCGCGCGCCACCGACGGCGGGCAGCTTGAAGATATTGATGCTCTGGTCCTGCCAGGTCTCGGGAATGTCCAGCTCGGCTTCCTGAAGGCGGTATGCAGTCATGGTCGAAGACGCTTTTCCATGCAGGTGGATGACTCGATGAGCCGCGAATCTTCAAGCAATAACTGGTAACAATCAAGGTAGCCAGCGGCGAGCCATGACGCCGCTCTCATTTTTTGTGCGGGCAATGAAAATGGGCACCCGATCCGATCGGCGTGCCCATTTTTCCCCAACGCTCCCCTTGCTCCGGGAGTACTGCCGCTTACGGGTTGACGCTGTCTTTGAGCGACTTGCCCGGCTTGAACGCTACGGTGTTGCTGGCCTTGATTTTCACTGGCTCGCCGGTTTGCGGGTTCTTGCCGGTGCGGGCGCCGCGATGACGCTGCAGGAAGGTGCCGAAGCCCACCAGGGTCACGCTGTCTTTGCGGTGCAGGGCGCCGGTGATTTCTTCGAGAACCGCGTTGAGTACACGGTTGGCTTGTTCTTTGGTGAGATCCGCTTTTTCAGCGATTGCAGCGGCGAGTTCTGGTTTACGCATAGTGAAGCCTCTTTGACGGTTTTTTGTTTTTATGTCCGTGCTGTTCTTCCGGAACAGCGCCCAAAGCGCCGCAGGCTCTACGCTGCGACAGACGGGAGGAGAATGGCACGGCGCCGAGCCCCGCGCCAGTCTGCCTGCGACCTTTGTAGAAGCAATAACCGGGTGTTTACGACAGAAGGAGCGTCATTTACGCCAGCAGCGCCGGCAGTTCCTTGTTCAAGGCCAGTTTTTCCGCGACCGCACCGCCGGTCAGGGCGTAACCGAGCAGGCGACCGCTGGCATCGCGGCACAACGCCTTGATATCGGCCCCCTGCCCCTCGACGGTCCATACCCCTTCCGTTCCCCGTGGCGGCGGTGACACCACCAGCGGGCAGACAGGCGTCTTGACCGTGATCGGCATCGCCCCGTAGGTCACGGCGGCGGGGTTGCCGGCCAGGGTCTGGGCCAGGGCACGGGCGCAGCTCATCAGCGGCATCACGTACAGCAGGTTCAAGCCGTCGACTTCGGCGCAGTCGCCGAGGGCGTAGATGTTGGCATGGGAGGTGCGCAGATGGCGGTCGACCACCACCCCACGGTTGACCTGCAGGCCGGCCGCCGCTGCGAGGTCGATACGCGGGCGCAGGCCGATGGCCGACACCACCACGTCGCAGTCCAGGGTTTCCCCATCGGACAGGTGCGCCTGCAGGTGATCGCCGACGCGCTGCAGGCGGGTCAGCACCGGCCCGAGATGGAACCGGGCACCAAGGCTTTCCAGGCCGGCTTGCACCGCCGTCGCCGCAGCCGGATGCAGCAGGGTCGGCATGACCTGTTCGCAAGGCGCCACCAGGTCGACCTCATAGCCGCCCAGGATCAGGTCGTTGGCGAACTCGCAGCCGATCAGCCCCGCGCCGAGCAGCAGCACCCGCTGCTTGCCGGCCACCGCGGCACGAAAGCGTGCGTAGTCTTCCAGGTCGTTGATCGGGAAGATCGCCTCGGGCGCATCGCCCTCGACCGGCACCCGCACGGTTTCCGCGCCCCACGCCAGGATCAGGTCGCGATAAATCACCGCTTCCTCGCCGATCCACAGGCGCTTGTGGCCGGGATCGATGCCACTGATGCGGGTATGGGTGCGCACTTCGGCCTTGAGTTGCTCGGCCATGGTGCCGGGCTCGGCCATGCTCAGGCCGTCGGCGTCCTTGTTCTTGCCAAAGCCGGTGGACAACATGGGCTTGGAGTAGGAACGCCCGTCATCGGCGGTAATCAGCAACAGCGGGGTTTCGCCATCGAGCTTGCGAAACTCCCGGGCCAGGTTGTAGCCGGCCAATCCGGTACCGATGATCACGACAGGTGCGCTCATGCCTTTCTCCACGTCCATGGTTGTTTGAATTTTGCTCAATCAGGCGATTTCGATCATTTCGAAGTCCGCCTTGCCGACGCCGCAGTCCGGGCACAGCCAATCCTCGGGCACATCTTCCCAGCGCGTACCGGCGGCGATGCCGTCGTCCGGCCAGCCCTCGGCTTCGTTGTAGATCAGGCCACAGACCACACATTGCCACTTCTTCATGCGTTACTTCCTCGTTTCCCAGGCTTGGTTGGCACGGACGATCGATGGGTGCCGCGTTGTCGTCCGGCTCAGGGCGTTTTGTACTGACCGAAGCCGGCAGATGCAAGCATGATCTAGTGGCCTGCGTGGCTAATTGGCCGGATACCCTGTGGTAAGCTCGCGGCCTCACTGGCTGCCGATCAACTGCCCATCGTGTCGCACAACGCCCCCATTCCGGCCTCTCCCGCCTGGTTCACCCGGAACCGACTGGAGTCTCCACCCAGCACTCGAACCCTCGACTGGCTGTTCGACGAAGGCTCACTGACCCGACGCCTGACCCGACTGAGCGACAACGCCTTCAGTGTCACGCCGCTGTTCGAAGGCTGGCAACCGCTGCGCGACGACGAGTGCACCGCCCTCGAACTGCCGCCGCAGAGCCTGGGCTGGGTGCGCGAGGTCTACCTGCGCGGCCACGGCCAACCCTGGGTATTCGCCCGCAGCGTGGCGGCACAGAGCGTCCTGCGCCAGGGCGGCCTGAACATGGATGAGCTGGGCAGCCGCTCACTGGGCGAACTGCTGTTCTGCGACCAGGCGTTCGAGCGCCAGGCGATCGAGGTCTGCCATTACCCGGCGCCATGGCTGCCGCTCGAACATCGAACCGACAATCTCTGGGGCCGGCGTTCGCGCTTCAATCGCGGGCCGTTGAGTCTGCTGGTGGCGGAGATTTTCCTGCCAAGCCTGTGGCACGCCGTCGATGCCACCCAGGAGCCTTGCTGATGTACCTGAACCTGCTCAGATCGCTGAATCGCCTGCACCCACGCGCCTGGGACTTCCTGCAGCTGACGCGGATGGACAAGCCCATCGGCATCTACCTGCTGCTGTGGCCGACCTTGAGCGCGCTGTGGATCGCCGCCAAGGGCGTTCCCTCGCTGAGCCACCTGCTGATCTTCGGGCTCGGCGTGGTACTCACCCGCGCCGGCGGCTGCGCGATCAACGACTTTGCCGATCGCAAGGTCGACGGCCACGTCAAGCGCACGGAGCAGCGGCCAATCGCGGCGGGCCGGATCAGCGGCAAGGAGGCGGTGGCGGTGTTCGCCCTGCTGATGGGCATCAGTTTCGTGCTGGTGCTGTGCACCAATGCCACCACCGTGTGGTTTTCCTTCGGCGCGTTGGCCCTGGCGGCCTGCTACCCGTTCATGAAGCGCTACACCTACTACCCGCAGGTGGTGCTGGGTGCCGCCTACTCCTGGGGCATCCCGATGGCCTTCACCGCCCAGGACGGCAGCCTGCCGGCGGCGGCATGGCTGTTGTACATCGCCAACCTGATGTGGACGGTGGCCTTCGACACCTACTACGCGATGACCGACCGCGAGGACGACCTGAAGATCGGGGTGAAATCCACCGCCATCCTGTTCGGCGATGCCGACCGGGCGATCATCCTGACCCTGCAGGGGCTGATGCTCGGCTGCCTGTTGCTGGCCGGCTCGCGCTTCGAGCTGGGCGTCTGGTTCCACGTGGGGCTGCTGGTGGCGGCGGCATGCTTCGCCTGGGAATTCTGGATGACCCGCGATCGCGATCCGCAGCGCTGCTTCAAAATGTTCCTGCACAACCATTGGGCGGGGATGGCGATCCTTATCGGGGTGGTGCTGGATTACGCGCTGCGCTGAGCCGGGAAAGCCGGTGTAGGAGCAGGGCTTGCCCGCGAATGGGCCCTTGAGGCCGCTAACAGCTTCGCGGGCAAGCCCTGCTCCTACAGGGTTCGGGGGGCCCCTTCGCCCTCAGGGCTTGGCCACGTGCCAGACGCCACCTTTGCCATCACCGGTCTTGTCGCCGTCCTTCTTGTCAGCCTTGAAGGTGTACAACGGCTTGCCGTCATAGGCCCACTGCAGCTTGCCATCGTCGCGCTTGATCACACTCCACTTGCCCTCGGCCTTGTCCGCTGCGGCGGCAGCCAGCGGTGGCCAGTTGGTCTCGCAGGGGTCGCCGTTGCACACCGACTTGCCGGCGGTATCCTTGTCAAAGGTATAGAGGGTCATGCCGTGGTGATCGACCAGCATTCCACCCTTGGCCATGGCGGGCTCGGCGGCGGAGGCCAGCGCCGGCAGGGCCAGTACGGCGGCAACCATCAGGGCCTTGAGCGAAAACGAAGAGTTAGTCATCAGAACCTTCCTTTTGTGGTTGTAGATTCGAACCCCCAGCTTAGTTCATGGATGCGGCTATCGTTGGCCACGGGGAAAAGCTGTCACATGACTGCAATAATTTCGTTATCTAATGCGGCGCAAGACAGTTAAATGACAAGAGGATTAAGGGACATGGTTGGCAGGAGCATTCTGATCGTCGACGACGAAGCCCCGATCCGGGAGATGATCGCCGTCGCCCTGGAAATGGCCGGCTATGACTGCATGGAAGCCGAAAACTCCCAGCAGGCCCATGCGATCATCGTCGACCGCAAGCCTGACCTGATCCTGCTCGACTGGATGCTACCCGGCACCTCGGGCATCGAGCTGGCCCGGCGCCTCAAGCGCGACGAACTGACCGGCGACATCCCGATCATCATGCTCACCGCCAAGGGTGAGGAAGACAACAAGATCCAGGGCCTGGAAGTCGGTGCCGATGACTACATCACCAAGCCGTTTTCCCCACGGGAACTGGTCGCCCGCCTGAAAGCCGTGCTGCGTCGCGCCGGTCCGACCGACGGCGAAGCGCCGATCGAAGTCGGCGGCCTGCTGCTCGATCCGATCAGCCACCGCGTGACCATCGACGGCAAGCCGGCCGAGATGGGCCCGACCGAATACCGCCTGCTGCAGTTCTTCATGACCCACCAAGAACGCGCCTACACCCGCGGCCAACTGCTGGACCAAGTCTGGGGCGGCAACGTCTATGTCGAAGAGCGCACCGTCGACGTGCATATCCGCCGCCTACGCAAAGCCCTCGGCGACGCCTACGAAAATCTGGTACAAACCGTGCGCGGCACCGGCTACCGGTTTTCCACCAAGGGCTGAACCGACTTTCGCGCACTGACTGCTGACAAGGACGCATGTTGAAGTGAATCAAAACTGGCATGGCACCCTTATCCGCCATCTGTTGTTGCTCGTCACCGGCTGCCTGCTGGTCGGCCTGGTCACCGGCTACTACAGCTGGGCACTGGCCGCAGGCCTGGGGATCTACCTGGTGTGGACCCTCAAGCAACTGATGCGCCTGCACGAGTGGCTGCGCCTGCACAAGCCCGACGAAGCGCCCCCGGATGGCTACGGCCTGTGGGGCGACGTGTTCGACAGCATCTACCACCTGCAACGCCGTGACCAACGCGTCCGCGGTCGCCTGCAGGCGGTGATCGACCGGGTCCAGGAGTCCACCGCAGCCCTCAAGGATGCCGTGGTGATGCTCGACAGCGACGGCAACCTGGAATGGTGGAACCGCGCCGCCGAAACCCTGCTCGGCCTCAAGACCCCGCAAGACAGCGGCCAGCCAGTGACCAACCTGGTCCGTCATCCGCGCTTCAAGGAATATTTCGAGCAGGAAAACTACGCCGAGCCGCTGGAAATCCCCTCGCCGACCAATGATCGCCTGCGCATCCAGTTGCACATCACCCGCTACGGCAACAACGAACACCTGATGCTGGTACGCGACGTCACCCGCATCCACCAGCTGGAACAGATGCGCAAGGACTTCATCGCCAACGTCTCCCACGAACTGCGCACCCCGCTCACGGTAATCTGCGGCTACCTGGAAACCCTGCTCGACAATGTCGAGGAGGTCAACCCACGCTGGGGTCGAGCCCTGCAACAGATGCAGCAGCAAGGCGGGCGCATGCAGACCCTGCTCAACGACCTGCTGTTGCTGGCCAAGCTGGAGGCGACCGACTACCCATCGGATAACCATCCGGTACAGGTCGATACCCTGCTGCAGACGATCCGCAACGATGCCCAGGCGCTCTCCGGGCAACGCAACCAGACCATCACCGTCGAAGCCGACCCGGACATCCGCCTCAAGGGCAGCGAAGGCGAGCTGCGCAGCGCCTTCTCCAACCTGGTGTTCAACGCCGTCAAGTACACCCCGGCCGAAGGCAACATCCGCGTACGCTGGTGGGGCGACGAGCATGGCGCGCACCTGAGTGTGCAGGACTCCGGGATCGGCATCGACAACAAGCACCTGCCGCGCCTGACCGAACGTTTCTACCGCGTCGACTCCAGCCGCAACTCCAACACCGGCGGCACCGGCCTGGGCCTGGCCATCGTCAAGCATGTGCTGCTGCGCCATCGGGCACGCCTGGAGATCAGCAGCGTGCCGGGCCACGGCAGCACCTTCACCTGTCATTTCGCCCCGGCCCAGGTCGTGCGCGCGCAAAAGAACGAACTCTCCGTCTGAAGACGAGGTCCCAATAGTGCCCTGTACGGTTGATTCGAGTGTTCGAATTAGCCACACGGGCCACTAGTCAAGGGGCCCATGTGCCGCTACATTGGATGGCTGTGCCTACCATTCAGGCCAAGAAACACACCTTCAAATTGAAATATGGAACCCGTAAAACTCCATCATGGACCCTTCCCCTAGTAGTTTGACCCTCGCTTCGATATTCGCCGATTTCGGCATGATTCTGTTTGCTCTGATCCTGGTACTGCTCAACGGCTTCTTCGTTGCGGCCGAGTTCGCCATGGTCAAGCTGCGCTCGACCAGGGTTGAAACCATCGCCCAGGAAAACGGCTGGCGCGGACAGATCCTGCGCACCGTACACAGCCAGCTGGACGCCTACCTGTCGGCCTGCCAGTTGGGTATCACCCTCGCCTCCCTCGGCCTGGGCTGGGTCGGTGAGCCAGCGTTCGCCCATCTGCTGGAGCCGGTGCTCGGCGCCGTCGGCGTGAACTCCCCGGAAGTGATCAAGGGCGTGTCGTTCTTCACCGCCTTCTTCATCATTTCCTACCTGCACATCGTGGTGGGCGAGCTGGCACCCAAATCCTGGGCCATCCGCAAGCCGGAGCTGCTGTCGCTGTGGACGGCAGTGCCGCTGTATCTGTTCTACTGGTTGATGTACCCGGCCATCTACCTGCTCAACGCCAGCGCCAACGCCATCCTGCGGATCGCCGGCCAGGGTGAGCCCGGCCCGCATCACGAACATCACTACAGCCGTGAAGAGCTCAAGCTGATCCTGCACTCCAGCCGAGGCCAGGACCCCAGCGACCAGGGCATGCGCGTACTGGCCTCGGCCGTGGAGATGGGCGAACTGGAGGTGGTCGACTGGGCCAACTCCCGCGAAGACCTGGTCACCCTGGACTGCAACGCCCCGCTCAAGGAAATCCTGGCGCTGTTCCGTCGCCACAAGTTCAGCCGCTACCCGGTGTACGACGCCGAGCGCAACACGTTCGTCGGCCTGCTGCACATCAAGGACCTGCTGCTGGAATTGGCGGCGCTGGACCACATTCCCGAGTCGTTCAACCTGGCCGAACTGACCCGCCCGCTGGAGCGCGTCTCCAAGCACATGCCGCTGTCGCGCCTGCTCGAACAGTTCCGCCAGGGCGGCTCGCACTTTGCCCTGGTGGAGGAAGCCGACAGCAAGGTCATCGGCTACCTGACCATGGAAGACGTGCTTGAAGTGCTGGTCGGCGATATCCAGGACGAACACCGCAAGGCCGAACGCGGCATCCTCGCCTACCAGCCGGGCAAGCTGCTGGTACGCGGCGACACGCCACTGTTCAAGGTCGAGCGCCTGCTGGGTATCGACCTGGACCATATCGAGGCCGAAACCCTCGCCGGCCTGGTCTATGAGAGCCTGAAGCGGGTGCCGGAAGAAGAAGAGGTGATGGAAGTCGAAGGCCTGCGCATCATCATCAAGAAGATGAAGGGACCGAAGATCATCCTGGCCAAGGTCCTCAAGCTGGACTGATCACCAACACGATCTTTGTGGGAGCAGGCTTGCTGGGGATCCGCCGAAGACGGCCATCCCAGCAGGTTCTGCGGCGATATCGAGATTGCTATCGCCAGCAGGCCGGCTCCTACAGGGCCAGAGCTCAGCCAGTCATATCACTGCCCGCCCACTGCAAAGTTCGGCAGCGCCTCCATCGGCTGGCTGAACTGATATGGAATCGACACCAACCCCAGGCCGGTATTGCGCTGCACCACGAAATGCAGGTGCGGTCCGGTGCTGTTGCCGGTATTGCCCGACAGCCCCAGCGGGCTGCCCACAGCCACCCGCTGGCCCTCGCGCACGCTCACCGAGCCCTGTTTCAGGTGCAGATAGACGCCCATGGTGCCGTCGTCGTGCAGGATCCGGACGAAATTGCCCGCCGGGTTCTTGCCGCGCCCGGACTGCTCATTCTCGGTCTTGACCACCACCCCACCCCGCGCCGCAATGATCGGCGTGCCCACCGGCATGGCGATGTCCATCGCATAGCGGCTCTTGGCACCATGGTGGCTGTATTCGCCGTTCGGCCCCTGGGTCAGGCGAAACGGCCCGCCCCGCCACGGAAACGGATAACGATAGCCCTGGGCCTGGCCGGAGGGATCACCGAGGGAATAGCGGAACTTCGGGGTATACAGGAATGGTTGCCCGGCCTGGGTCGCGCTGAGCAGCGCCAGGCGCTGGTTGCTGCGCGCCGGCAACACCTTGCGAATCGGCTGCATGGGCGCGCCGCTGACGTTTTTCAGCGCACCGAAGCTCAACTCGATCTCCACCGGCGCATACAGGTCGTTGCGCACGAAAACTTCGTCGCCGCCCTTCTGCTTGCGGATATCCAGGCGCACCTGGCGCTCGAGGTGCTCGACCATCCGGTCGCGGAACACGAAAACCTCGGCCCCCGGCGCCGGACGGTCGCTGTAGGTGACCACGCCATTGGCGTCCACGTACTTATAGACCGTCATGGCCGCAGCCGAGGTGGCGACCATCAACAGGCCACAGGACAACAACAGGCGCAGGAACAACATAGGGCAAGTCGCCAAGCGAAACGTGGCGAGCAGATTAGCAGGCCGCCAAGATGTTTGTATGACTCAGGCCGACTGGATCGCGCCCTGGCCGAAGCACAGGTCGACGTCCAACTGTGCCGGTTCCGACAAGTTCACCAGTGCATCCAGGGAGAACTTGTCGATCTTGCCATTGAGCAGGTCGTTCAACCTGGGCTGGCTGATTCCCAGGCGCTTGGCCGCATCCTTCTGGGACAGCTCCCAGGTATTGATCCTGCCGATCAGCGCCATCATCAGCCTGGAGCGCAGGCGCATGTTGGCTGCCTCCCGGGGGGGCTCTTCCAGCGCATCCCAGACGGAGGAAAAACGCTCGGTATTGGCATGATCAATCATGGTTTTGCTCCTATCTCCCGATATCTCGCCCTGGCCAGCTAGATATCCCGAGCCTGGGTCTTCTGGGTCGTTTTCCTGTCCAACTGAAAACCCACCGCTCTTTTCGCCTCCAGCGGGAAAGCCCTCAGATCACTGAGCGAGCTCCCTACGAATACCACGTCCTTGTGCCTTGCCATCGATACCTCCTGTGCTTGCCAGGAAAAGCGTAATCAACGGCCGAGACGTTCGTGGTGCGAGGTTGTTGCAAGACTTGGCTGGTTCCCATGCCTCGCCGATCAATTTATATCAAAACAGATATAATAAAATCGGACGAGAGAATATTCGGACGAAAGGCTTTTCGATACGCAATGTAGGAACGGGCAAAAGCAACCCGGTGCAGTCAGCCGCACCGGGTTGTCAGGCGGGCATCATGCGCCAGGAACGAAGTGTTTCTGGGCGGTGCCGCGGGCGATCAGGCGGGAAATGTAGTCGAGCTTCTGGGCATCCTGGTCGATGAACCGGAAGGTCAGCTGCAGCCATTCGCTATCCGGCTTCGGCTCATGGGCGACGATCGCATGCAGGTAGCCGTTGAGGCGGGCGACCTCGGCGTTGTCACCCTGCTCCAGGTCGAGCACGGCGCTTTCCAGGACCTGTGGCAGGGCGTCGCTGCGACGAACCACCAGCAGGGCTTCCTTGATGCTCAAGGCCTTGATCACGCACTGCTGGGTGCCGCTGGCGAGGCGCAACTGGCCCTGGCCACGACCACCCGTCGCGGCGCTGGCCGGTGCCGCGGCAGCAGCCGGGCGCACCGGTGGGCTGTTGAGGATGCCCTTGGAAGCAGCAGGTGCCGCAGCGGCAGGCGCAGGGGCGGCAGACGGCACGACTGCCGGCTTGCCACCGGTCAGCGCGCTCAACGAGTCGTTGCCGAACGCCGAGGCCGACTTCGGCGCGCTGCTCATCAGTGCATCGAGCTTGCCGACCTTGTGCAGTGCCTGCTTGACCTTGGTCAGCAGCTGTTCGTTGGTAAACGGCTTGCTGACGTAGCCGGACACCCCGGCCTGAATCGCCTGCACCACGTTTTCCTTGTCGCCACGGCTGGTGACCATCACGAACGGCATATTCTTGAGGGCGTCCTGCGAACGGCACCACGTCAGCAGTTCCAGGCCGGACATTTCAGGCATTTCCCAGTCGCACAGCACCAGGTCGAACGCCTCGCGCGCCAGGATAGCCTGGGCCTTGCGTCCGTTGACGGCGTCTTCGGTCCGCACACCCGGGAAGTAGTTGCGCAGGCACTTTTTCACCAGGTCGCGGATGAACGATGCGTCATCCACCACCAACACACTGACTTTGCTCATTGACCATTCCTCTAAAAATCCCGGCCAGCATACTGGCTAATGGCCATTTGCAAAACTGATCAGTCACGCCGGGATTTCATCGCTCGCAAGGCGCGTAAAATTCGTACGCCACAAACAAGAACGCCCGACCATTGGCCGGGCGTTTCTCTCGGGCAATCTTACTTATCGTCAGCTTTGTCCGGAACATTAGCAGTTTCGGGGGCCAATCCCTCAACTTCCTGACGCATGCGCTTGAGGCCCATGTGCCGTACGTCGGTACCACGTACCAGATAGATTACCAGCTCCGAGATATTGCGCGCGTGGTCGCCGATCCGCTCCAGCGAGCGCAGCACCCAGATGATGCTCAGGACCCGCGAGATAGAGCGCGGGTCTTCCATCATGTAGGTGGCCAGCTCACGCAACGCGGTCTTGTACTCGCGGTCGATGATCTTGTCGTACTGCGCCACGGACAACGCCAGCTCGGCGTCGAACCGAGCGAAGGCGTCCAGCGCGTCACGCACCATGTTACGCACCTGGTCGCCGATGTGCCGGACTTCGACATAACCGCGCGGGGCTTCGCCTTCTTCGCACAACTGGATGGCACGACGGGCGATCTTGGTGGCTTCGTCGCCGATTCGCTCGAGATCGATCACCGACTTGGAGATGCTGATGATCAACCGCAGGTCGGATGCCGCCGGCTGGCGACGGGCGAGGATGCGCAGGCACTCCTCGTCGATGTTGCGTTCCATCTGGTTGATCTGTTCATCGATCTCGCGAACTTGCTGGGCCAGGCCGGAGTCGGCCTCGATCAGCGCGGTGACCGCGTCGTTGACCTGCTTCTCCACCAGACCGCCCATGGCCAGCAGGTGGCTGCGTACTTCTTCCAGCTCCGCGTTGAACTGTGCGGAAATGTGATGGGTAAGACCTTCTTTATCAATCATCGGTGTTTGGCTCCGCGAAACTTGCAGGCTTCAAGCCGCGCGTTTCAAGCAGTTATGGGTTGATCCGGGGTTCGCACAGCATCTGCCTTGCCGCCTCCGGCGTGCGGCACACAGCCGCTCCTAGCCATAACGACCGGTGATGTAGTCCTCGGTCTGCTTCTTCGCGGGATTGGTGAACAGGGTATCGGTATCACCGAATTCCACCAGCTTGCCCATGTACATGAACGCGGTGTAGTCGGAGACTCGAGCGGCCTGCTGCATGTTGTGGGTCACGATGACGATAGTGAACTTGGATTTCAGTTCGTAGATCAGCTCCTCGACCTTGAGGGTCGAGATCGGGTCGAGTGCCGAGCACGGTTCGTCGAGCAGCAGGACTTCCGGCTCCACGGCGATGGTCCGGGCAATCACCAGGCGCTGCTGCTGGCCGCCGGAGAGACCGAGGGCGGAGTCGTGCAGGCGGTCCTTCACTTCATCCCACAATGCGGCACCCTTGAGTGCCCATTCCACGGCTTCGTCGAGCACGCGCTTCTTGTTGATGCCCTGGATGCGCAGGCCGTAGACCACGTTCTCGTAGATAGTCTTGGGGAACGGGTTGGGCTTCTGGAACACCATGCCGACCTTGCGGCGCAGCTCGGCCACATCCTCGCCCTTGCGGTAGATGTTGTTGCCGTAGAGGTTGATCTCGCCCTGTACGCGGCAGCCGTCGACCAGATCGTTCATCCGGTTGAAGGTACGCAGCAGGGTCGACTTGCCGCAACCGGACGGGCCGATGAAGGCGGTCACGCGTTGCTTGGGAATGTTCATGCTGACATCGAACAGGGCCTGTTTCTCACCGTAGAACAGGCTCAGGCTCGGTACTTCGATGGCCACGGTCTCGCTGGCCAGGTCCAGACTCTGCTTGCTGCGACCCAGGGCGGACATGTTGATGCCGTGGGGTTGGGTTTCGTGCTGCATGGGTAAACTCCCTGCGCTAACAAATTCGTTTCGATACGCCGCTTGGCGGCGTGTGCAATCAATCCCTGTGTAGGAGCCGGGCTTGCCCGCGAAGAGGCCCTTGAGCCGTCAAAAGCTTCGCGGGCAAGCCCTGCTCCTACAGGTAATGCGTCATCAGCTATCCAGCGCCTTGTACTTCTCGCGCAGGTGGTTACGGATCCACACGGCCGACAGGTTCAGCGTGGCGATCACCAGCACCAGCAGCAACGCGGTGGCATACACCAACGGGCGCGCCGCCTCGACGTTGGGGCTCTGGAAGCCGACGTCGTAGATGTGGAAGCCCAGGTGCATGATTTTCTGGTCCAGGTGCAGGTACGGGTAGTTGCCGTCCAATGGCAGCGACGGCGCCAGTTTCACCACGCCGACCAGCATCAGCGGTGCCACTTCGCCAGCGGCACGGGCCACGGCGAGGATCATGCCGGTCATCATCGCCGGGCTGGCCATCGGCAGGACGATCTTCCACAGCGTCTCGGCCTTGGTTGCGCCCAGTGCCAGCGAACCTTCACGGACCGTACGGGGAATCCGCGCCAGGCCTTCCTCGGTGGCCACGATCACCACCGGCACCGCCAGCAGCGCCAGGGTCAGCGAGGCCCAGAGCAGGCCCGGCGTACCGAAGGTCGGCGCCGGCAGGGCCTCGGGGAAGAACAGCCGGTCGAGCGAACCACCGAGCACATAGACGAAGAAGCCCAGGCCGAACACACCGTAGACGATCGCTGGAACGCCGGCCAGGTTGTTCACCGCGATGCGGATCACCCGGGTCAGGGCGTTCTGCTTGGCGTACTCACGCAGGTAGACCGCCGCCAGCACGCCGAACGGCGTGACGATCATGGCCATGATCAGGGTCATCATCACGGTACCGAAGATCGCCGGGAAGATCCCGCCTTCGGTGTTCGCTTCACGCGGGTCGTCGCTGAGGAACTCCCAGACCTTGCTGAAGTAGAACCCCAGCTTGGTGAAGGTGCCCATGGCGTTCGGCTGGTAGGCATGCACCACCTTGCCGATGCCGATCTCCAGTTCCTTGCCGTTGCCATCGCGGGCCGTGAGGCTGTCGCGGTTGAACTCGGTATGCAGGTCGCTCAGGCGCGCCTCGATGGCCTGGTAGCGGGCGTGCAACTCGGCCTTCTCGGCTTCCATGTCGGCTTGGGCGGCAGCGTCCAGCTTGCCGTCGAGTTCCAGCTTGCGGCCGTGCAGGCGGATGCGTTCCAGACCGGCGTTGATCGCGCCGATATCGGTCTTCTCCAGGCTCTTGAGCTGCTTGGCCAGACCATTCACGCGCTCGATGCGCGCCTGCAGTTCGGGCCAGGCAGCTTCGCCCTCGGCGACGACCTTGCCGTTTTCCTTGACGTTGACCAGGGTGCCGTAGAAGTTGCCCCACTCACGACGCTCGAGGGTCATCAGTTCGGCCGGCGTGGTCAGGTCGCCCAGCCAATCGCCGACGATCCACGTGAAGTCGTTGCCGTTCAGGTCGCGGTTGCCGACCTTGACCAGCTCGCGGGTCATGAACTCGGGGCCGTTTTCCGGCACCGGCAGGCCCGCCGATTTCAGGCGTGCACGCGGTACTTCTTCCTTCTGTACCACTTCGCCGACCACGACCTGCGAGGCCTGGCCAGGAATGGTGTACTGGGCGTGGATCACGTCCGCCGGCCAGAAGTGGCCCAGCCCACGCACCGCGATCACCGCCAGCAAGCCGATGGTCATGATGACCGCGATGGACACCGCACCACCGCTGATCCAGACGCCAGGGGCGCCGCTCTTGAACCAGCCATTCAGGGAGTTCTGTTTCACAGACTTCTACCTTTATTAAAGCGACGAGTATTTCTTGCGCAGACGCTGACGAATCAGCTCCGCGAGGGTGTTCATGACGAACGTGAACAGCAGCAGCACCAGCGCCGAGAGGAACAGCACGCGGTAGTGGCTACCGCCCACTTCCGACTCCGGCATTTCCACCGCGACGTTCGCTGCCAGGGTACGCAGCCCCTCGAACAGGTTCATCTCCATGACCGGCGTGTTGCCGGTGGCCATCAGCACGATCATGGTCTCGCCGACGGCGCGACCCAGGCCGATCATCAGCGCCGAGAAGATGCCCGGGCTGGCGGTGAGGATCACCACCCGCGTCATGGTCTGCCATGGCGTGGCGCCCAGGGCCAGGGAGCCCAGGGTCAGGCTGCGCGGCACGCTGAACACGGCGTCTTCGGCGATCGAGTAGATGTTCGGGATGACCGCGAAGCCCATCGCCAGGCCCACCACCAGGGCGTTGCGCTGGTCGTAGGTGATGCCCAGGTCGTGGGAAATCCACAGGCGCATGTCACCGCCGAAGAACCACGATTCCAGGTGCGGGCTCATGAACAGCGAGAGCCAGCCGACGAACAGGATCACCGGGATCAGGATCGCGCTTTCCCAGCCGTCCGGCACCCGCAGGCGCAGCGACTCGGGCAGGCGGCTCCAGGCGAAACCGGCGACCAGGATGCCGATCGGCAGCAACAGCAGCAGGCTGAAGATCCCCGGCAGGTGTCCTTCGACGTACGGCGCCAGGAACAGGCCGGCGAAGAAGCCGAGGATCACCGTCGGCATCGCTTCCATCAGCTCGATCACCGGCTTGACCTTGCGGCGCATACCCGGAGCCATGAAGTAGGCGGTGTAGATCGCCGCGGCAATGGCCAGCGGTGCCGCCAGCAGCATGGCGTAGAACGCGGCCTTCAGGGTGCCGAAGGTCAGCGGCGACAGGCTCAGCTTGGGTTCGAAGTCGGTGTTGGCGGCGGTCGACTGCCAGACGTACTTGGGTGCGTCGTAGTTTTCGTACCAGACCTTGCTCCACAGCGCGCTCCAGGACACTTCCGGGTGCGGGTTGTCGAGCAGCAGCGGCTGGATCTTCCCACCTTGTTCGATGAGCACCCGGTTGGCCCGCGGCGACAGGCCGAACAGGCCCGGACCATCGACCACCTGCTCCACCAGCAGGGTGCGGTGCGCAGTACTGTGGAACACGCCGAACTTGCCCGAGGCATCCAGGGCGACGAAGCCCTTGCGACGTTCTTCGGCAGTGATCTCGACGATTGGCGTGGTGCCCATCTGGAAGCTGCGGATCGGCTTGAGGCGCAATTCACCATCGGTGTCGCGAGCCATGAACCACTGGCCGAGGCCACCCTTGGAGTCACCGATGATCAGCGAGATACCACCGACCAGCTGTGCACTGGCGGTGACTTCGGTGTTGGCGTCCTCGAGCAGCTTGTAGCGACCGTTCAGGCTCTTGTCGCGCAGGCTGAACACGTCGGCCTGGGCGCGCCCGTTGATCACGTACAGCCACTGCTGGCGCGGATCGATATAGATAGCCTTCACCGGCTCGGTCATCTGCGGCAGATCGATAGTCTTCTGCTCGCTGGTGACCTCGCCGGTCATCATGTTCTCTTCCTTGGTCAGCGCCAGCACATGCAGTTGCGCACCATTGGAACCGACGGCGATCAGCGTCGAATCGCTGGCATTGAGGTTCACGTGTTCGAGGGCATGCCCCTGCTCGTCCAGGGTGATCGGCGTTTCACCGTACGGGTACTCGATGACCGGCGTGATGGTCTTCTTGCCATCCGGGTAGGTCACCTTGTAGCTGTGACGGAACACCAGCGCCTGGCCGTTGGACAGGCCGACGATGACCAGGGGAACGCCCGGCTGGTCCTTGCTGATGGCGGTGACCTTGGTCCCGGCCGGAATAGGCAGGCTCACGCGGGACAGCTCGGCGGCGCCTTCGACGGCGAAGAACAGCACCTGGCCCTGGTCGGAAACCCGCATGCCGACCTGGTTCTGCTCTTCCAGGGAGATCATCAACGGGTTGCCGGCATCGCGCATCCAGGCCGGGCTGACCGCTTTTTCGGCGGTCAGCGAAGCGCCCTGGAACAGTGGCATCACCACATAGCCGAGGAAGAAGAAAATCAGCGTGATTGCCGCCAGGACGGCCAGGCCGCCGACAAATACATACCAGCGGGTCAGACGGTCCTTGAGCGCGCGAATTTGGCGCTTGCGCTTGAGTTCAGGCGTATTGAAGTCAATGCGCTTGGGAGGAGAAGTCGTAGTCATGGTGGAATTGGCCAGATCGTTCATGCGCACACCCTAGCGATCCTGTATGACAGAAAGATGACAGTGCAGTGACGCACGGAAGCCGCCGCCCAGCATGGCTGGCAGCGGATTCGGAAATTGAGGGTGTGGGGTGCGGGCTGCTCGCGAAGCGTCCTTCCAGGATCACCTTCGCGGGCAGGCCCGCTCCCACATACCGGGGTTCAAGACCCCGGCCCGGTGCTTACTTCTTGGCGCCTTCGCTCAGGCCCAGGTCAGCCAGTGCCTTGGCGGCAACCTTGGCTGGCAGCGGGATGTAGCCGTCTTTCACTACGACTTCCTGACCCTGCTTGGACAGGACCAGCTTCACGAACTCGGCTTCCAGCGGGGCCAGAGGCTTGTTCGGAGCCTTGTTGACGTAGACGTAGAGGAAACGCGACAGCGGGTATTTGCCGTTCAGTGCGTTTTCTTCGCTGTCTTCGATGAAGTCGGTGCTGCCTTTCTTGGCCAGGGCAACGGTTTTCACGCTGGCGGTCTTGTAGCCGATACCCGAGTAGCCGATACCGTTCAGCGAGGAGCTGATGGACTGGACCACGGAAGCCGAACCAGGCTGTTCGTTCACGTTAGGCTTGTAGTCGCCCTTGCACAGGGCTTCTTCCTTGAAGTAGCCGTAGGTGCCGGATACCGAGTTGCGGCCGAACAGTTGGACTGGCTTGTTGGCCAGGTCGCCGGTCACGCCCAGGTCACCCCAGGTCTTGACGTCGGCCTTGGCACCGCACAGGCGAGTCGAGGAGAAGATCGCGTCGACCTGTTCCATGGTCAGCTGCTTGATCGGGTTGTCTTTGTGCACGAATACCGCCAGGGCATCGACAGCGACCGGGATGGCGGTCGGCTTGTAGCCGTACTTCTGCTCGAAGGCAGCCAGTTCGGTGTCCTTCATCTTGCGGCTCATCGGGCCGAGGTTCGAAGTGCCTTCAGTCAGGGCGGGCGGCGCAGTCGCGGAGCCGGCGGCCTGAATCTGGATGTTCACGTTCGGATATTCTTTCTTGTAGTTCTCTGCCCACAAGGTCATGAGGTTTGCCAGGGTATCGGAACCGACGCTGGACAAGTTGCCCGATACGCCTTGTACCTTGGTATAGGCGGGAATGGACGGGTCTACACCAGCGGCCACCGCGTGGGCAGTCGCGACGCCAGCAGCGACAAACGTCATTGCCGCCATCAAACGTTTCAGTTTCATGCCTTGCTCCTAGCAGAGAGGGTTATGTTAAGTCGGGGCCAAGTATCAGCAGGCCGCATGAACACTCTATGACTGGTATGTGACAATTAGATGAAAGGCCAGCATCCGAAAAGATGGCTGACCTTTCTCAGTGAAACGCGCAAAACCCTTGATATACGTGGCTTAGCGGGACTTCGACCAGAGGTAGCCGCCCACCAGCACACCGACGCTGCAAATTATTGCAACATAATACGCCGGCCCCATCGGGCTCTCCTTGAGCAGCAGGGTGACCACCATCGGCGTCAGGCCGCCGAAGATCGCGTAGGCCAGATTGTAAGAGAACGACAGGCCGCTGAAGCGCACCACCGCCGGGAACGCCTTGACCATCACATAAGGCACGGCGCCGATGGTGCCGACAAACAGGCCGCTCAGGGCGTACAGCGGGAACAGCCACTCGGGGTGGGTCGCCACGGTGGCATAGAAGGTCCAGAAGGTGGCCATCAGCGCCAGGCTGCCAATCACGAACACCCGGCCCGCGCCGAAACGGTCGGCCAGGGCACCGGAAGCGATGCAACCCAGGGTCAGGCACACGGTCGCCAGGCTGTTGGCCTGCAGGGAGAGCGTCGGCGCGAAGTGGAAGGCTGTCTGCAGCACGGTCGGGGTCATCAGGATCACCACCACCACACCTGCGGAAAGCAGCCAGGTCAGCAGCATCGAGATGAGGATCGCACTGCGGTGGTCACGCAGCACCGCACCCAGCGGAATGCCATCGGACAGCGCCTTGCGCTGCTGCAGCTCGGCGAAGACCGGGGTCTCGTGCAGCCAGCGACGCAGGTACACCGAGAACAGGCCGAACACGCCACCAAGCAGGAACGGGATACGCCAGGCGTAGTCGCTCACCTCCACGGGGCTATAGACGCTGTTGATCAGGGTCGCGACCAGCGAGCCGAGCAGGATGCCGGCGGTCA
This sequence comes from Pseudomonas sp. UTLPPB19802, assembly GCF_059730225.1. Classification (NCBI taxonomy): domain Bacteria; kingdom Pseudomonadati; phylum Pseudomonadota; class Gammaproteobacteria; order Pseudomonadales; family Pseudomonadaceae; genus Pseudomonas; species Pseudomonas sp. UTLPPB19802. Next base: position 896,312 of record NZ_AP048545.1, on the reverse strand, counting down.
GGCCCGAGGTCAGGGTGCCGCAGGCGAAGCCGATCTGCCGCTCCGGCACGTGTTCGGCGACGAACACCCAGGCGCCCGGTACTTCACCACCAATGGCCGCGCCCTGAATCACCCGCATCAACAACAGCAGGATCGGCGCCCAGATGCCGATCTGCGCGTAGGTCGGCAGCAGGCCCATGATCAGGGTCGGCACGGCCATCATGAAAATGCTCAGGGTGAACATCTTCTTGCGACCCAGCAGGTCGCCGAAGTGCGCCATGACGATACCGCCCAGCGGCCGCGCCAGGTAGCCGGCGGCGAAGATCCCGAAGGTCTGCATCAGGCGCAGCCATTCCGGCATCTCGGCGGGGAAGAACAGCTTGCCGACCACCGCCGCGAAAAACACGAAGATGATGAAGTCATAGAACTCCAGCGCGCCTCCCAGGGCCGAGAGCGACAGCGTCTTGTAGTCATTACGGGTCAGCGGGCGCGCAGGCTGCGCAAGGCTGGGCGACACAGTACTCATGCAAGGCTTCTCTTATATATATTTACGAATAGGTCTTGTAGGCGGCCCGGACGTGACGGCTACCGGCGTCGATCTAGCAAAGATCGCACAAGCCGGGTTGTAGGAAAACGCCAAAGCGGTAAAACATGTCGCCAGCGAGGAAAGCCTGGAAAGATAATAAAATGTTTCAGAAAGTAAGTGATGGCCCGATATAGAGCGATCGAAAGGCCTTTCTGATGGTCGAAGTCAAGCGGGTCGCTCGATATACTGGTGAATGTCGCCCTGCAGGGGTGCTGTGCAAAAACGTCGTTGGCCCACCGCCCCAGCCGATTTTGCAGAGTTTCCCTTTAGTACGCCTTAGAGAAACGTGACGAACGTAGCATGTTCGGGCTGAATCGTTTTTCCTGAAGACGGCTATTCACCTGCAATACCCACGTAGCGTCATGGGTCAGAGGCCCTGCATATGATCGAACTCGAACAAGAAGACCCTATCCCGCAAGGCGACCTTGCCCTGCAAATCACCGCCCTACCCCGTGAAACCAACGGTTTCGGCGATATCTACGGCGGTTGGCTGGTCAACCAGATGGACCTGGCCGGCACTGCCATGTCCAGCAAGATCGCCGGAGGCCGGGTGGCCACGGTGGCCATCGACCGCATGGCGTTCCTCGTGCCGGTGGCGGTCGGCGCGCAGTTGTCCTTTTATACCCAGGCCCTGGAAATCGGCCGCAGCTCGATCCGGATGATGGTCGAGGTATGGAGTGACGACCCGCTGTCCAGCGAATGGCGCAAGGTCACCGAAGCGGTATTCGTCTTCGTCGCCATCGACGGCAGCGGTCGCACCCGCTCCGTGCCACGGCGCACCTAAACCGGCGCCGTTTTTTGCGGTCCATTGCAGTCCATGTTGCCGAGCGAGAACACCATGAGCACGCCCCACGTTGAAACGGTCAAGCTGGATGAACTCAATTGCTGGCGAATCCGCCACGGCCAGGCCGAGTTGCTGGTCGCCCAGCAAGGTGCGCATATCCTCAGTTACCAGTTGGCTGGCGAACCGCCGGTCATCTGGCTCAACGACCAGGCCCAGTTCAAGCACGCCAAGAGCATCCGTGCCGGTGTGCCGGTGTGCTGGCCCTGGTTCGGCGTGTTCCAGCGCAACCCCGACAGCGTCCAGGCCATGCGCCAGGGCAGCGAGGCGCCGACGGCCCACGGTTTCGTCCGGACCATGGAGTGGAGCCTGCTGGGTATCCAGGCCGACGACGACGGCGTGCTGGCCGAGTTCGCCCTGCCACTGCCTGAAGACGGCCTGCCGGGCTGGCCGCACAAGGTCGGGCTGAAGCTGGCGGTGCACCTGGGCGAAAAACTGCACATCAGCCTCACCAGCGAGAACCTCGATGATCATCCGGTAACCCTGAGCCAGGCACTGCACACCTACTTCGCAGTCAGTGACGTGCGCAATGTGCATGTCGAAGGGGTCGATGGCCTGACCTACATCGATACCGCGCACGAGTGGAAACATGTCCAGCAGCAGGGTGAGCTGCGTTTCAGCGGCGAAACCGACCGCATCTACCTGGATACGCCGGCACGGCTGAGCATCGTCGACCCGACCTGGGAGCGGCGTATCGAGCTGACCGCCGAGAACTCGCGTTCGGCAGTGATCTGGAACCCGTGGATCGACCGCGCCAGCCAACTGGCCGACCTGGCCGACGATGGCTGGCAGAAGATGCTCTGCATCGAGACGGCGAACGTGATGGATGACGTGGTGACCCTGGCGCCAGGGGCCAGTCATGCGCTGGGCGTGACCATCGGCAGCCGCCGCCTGGCCTGAAGACACGGGCCTGCGGTGAGGCCCTGTGTGGCGAGCGGGCTTGCCCGCGCTGGGCCGCCAAGCGGCCCTGAAGCCTGCGAACTCAGCGTGTCAGGATAGTCCAGTCGGTGGATTTAGACGGCTTTGCTGTCAAGCGCGGCGCTGCGACGAGCCTGCTCGCCACCACAAGAGACGGGCAATCTCTTGAAAGGATGGACCCCACAACGCTACAGATCCGACTCTTTCACCACTCGCACTTTCGCCGCATCCAGCGCATACGCCGCATCGGCCAGGTCATTGTTGACCTTCTCGATCTTCAGGGTGCCCACCACCCACAGCGGCGTATAGATGTCGTCCAGCTTCAAGCCCTTGGGATAACGCACCAGCACCAGCTGGTTCGGCGGTGGCGGCGGCACGTGGATGCAGGCGCCCGGATAGGGAACCAGGAAGAACAGCGTGCTGCGCCCCTTCGCGTCGGTTTCCAGCGGCACCGGGTAACCGCCGATGCGGATGTCCTTGCCGTTCATGGCCGCGACGGTCTTGGTCGAATACATCACCGCCGGCAAGCCCTTGGCCTGCTTCAACCCGCCCTTGGCCGTGAAGGTGCCATTGGCTTCCGGGGAGTTGTGGGTGATTTCCGGCATTTGCTCGAGGGCTTTCTGGTCCGACTTGGGCATCAGCTCCAGCCAGTCGGTTTCCGGGAGCTCGGCCGCATGGGCCAGGCCGCTGCCCAGCAGAAGAAGTGTCAACAGGAGACGACGCATGAGGAACTCGGCAGGAGGGAATCTGGGCCGGCATTCTAGCCCCTCTGCGCGCGATGCGCAGAGGGGATTGCCCAGTTGTCGATCAGTTCTTCTTGATCAGGCCGTAAATCACCAACAGGACGATGGCACCGACCACCGCGCCAATGAAACCGGCACCCTGCCCGGCCTGGTAGATGCCCAGGGCCTGGCCCCCGTAGGTCGCGGCGACCGAGCCGCCGATACCCAGCAGGATGGTCATGATCCAACCCATGCTGTCATCGCCCGGCTTGAGAAAACGTGCCACGAGGCCAACGATCAAGCCGATGAAAATGGTTCCGATGATACCCATGACGTTTCCTCTGAATGGTTGCCCCCAACTGAAGCCTAGACAGGCCACAGCATCTTGCCATCAGAGGACGCCGGGAACCGATGGTTCCCGTTCGTCCGGATAACTTTATTCGGCGATCAGCGCCTCGACCCGCAGGATCTGCTGCTGCAGCGTCGCGCGATCGGCACAGCGCAGGTTGGCGTGACCGACCTTGCGCCCGGCCTTGAACGCCTTGCCGTAGTGGTGCAGATGGCAGTCGGCGATCGCCACCACGCGCTCCACCGGCGGTACGCTGCCGATGAAGTTGAGCATGGCGCTCTCGCCGATCTTGGCGGTCGAGCCCAGTGGCAGTCCGGCAACCGCCCGCAGGTGGTTCTCGAACTGGCTGCACTCGGCACCATCGGTGGTCCAGTGCCCGGAGTTGTGCACGCGCGGGGCGATTTCGTTGGCCTTCAGGCCACCGTCGACCTCGAAGAACTCGAACGCCATCACGCCGACGTAGTCCAGTTGCTTGAGCACCCGGCTGGAATAGTCTTCGGCCAGGGCTTGCAGCGGGTGGTCGGTACTCGCCACCGAGAGCTTGAGGATGCCGCTCTCGTGGGTGTTGTGCACCAGCGGGTAGAAACGGGTTTCGCCATCACGGGCACGTACGGCGATCAGCGAAACTTCGCCGGTGAACGGCACGAAGCCTTCCAGCAGGCACGGCACGCTGCCCAGTTCGGCGAAGGTGTCGACCACATCGGCGGCGGTGCGCAGGACTTTCTGGCCCTTGCCGTCGTAACCCAGGGTGCGGGTCTTGAGCACGGCCGGCAGGCCGATGCTGGCTACCGCGGCATCGAGGTCCGCCTGGGACTGGATGTCGGCGAAGGCCGGGGTCGGGATCCCCAGGTCCTTGAACATGCTTTTCTCGAACCAGCGGTCACGGGCGACGCGCAGGGCCTCGGCACTCGGGTAGACCGGGACGAACTGCGACAGGAAGGCCACGGTTTCCGCCGGCACGCTTTCGAATTCGAAGGTCACCAGGTCGACTTCGTCGGCCAACTGGCGCAGGTGATCCTGATCGCCGTAATCGGCTCGCAGATGTTCGCCCAGGGCGGCTGCGCAGGCATCCGGCGCCGGGTCGAGGAAAGCGAAGTTCATCCCCAGCGGAGTGCCCGCCAGCGCCAACATGCGGCCCAACTGGCCGCCACCGATTACACCGATCTTCATCGTCAAAAACCTCAGGCGACGCGTGGGTCTGGATTGTCCAGGACGCTGTCTGTCTGCTCAGTACGGAATTTTTTCAGCACGGCATGGAACTGCGGGTGCTTGGCGCCGAGGATGCTCGCCGACAGCAGCGCAGCGTTGATCGCACCCGCCTTGCCGATGGCCAGGGTGGCGACCGGGATGCCGGCCGGCATCTGCACGATCGACAGCAGCGAGTCCACGCCCGAGAGCATCGACGACTGGACCGGCACGCCGAGTACCGGCAGGTGGGTCTTGGCCGCGCACATGCCTGGCAAGTGGGCTGCGCCGCCAGCGCCGGCGATGATCACCTCGATACCGCGGCCTTCGGCCTCTTCGGCGTACTGGAACAGCAGGTCCGGGGTGCGGTGGGCCGATACCACTTTCACCTCGTAGGGAATACCGAGCTTCTCCAGCATATCGGCGGTGTGGCTAAGGGTGGACCAATCGGACTTGGAGCCCATGATCACGCCAACCAGTGCGCTCATCGTCGTGCCTCTTCTCTTGGGCGCCCGCAGGCGCGTCAAAAAACAACAAGCCACGCGGGGGGACCGGCGTGGCTTGTCATACGAATCATGGCCGGCTAAACCGACCGAAGGCCGCGCAGTATACCGAAAATTCCGCGTCATACGCACTTTCTGCAACCGCCTGTCGTTCAGGCTGCCAACGGCCCGAAGTGGCGGTTTTACTGACTTCCAGGTCAATTCAAGCCGACGCTTCCCTGTGGTGAGCGGGCTTGTCGGACCGCCGCATCGCCGCGCTGGGGCGCGAAGCGGCCCTGACGGTGTTGTCTACCCGATATACCCCGCCCTCTGGTTTTGGGACTGCTTTGCAGCCCCGCGCGGCGGTGCGGCGGTCCGACAAGCCCGCTCGCCACGCTGCTCAAACAGTGCCTTGAGCCCCCGTCCCACTCTCCAGCTTGCGCCACAGCAGCCGCACGTTGGCCTTGCGTACCAGCGCGCAGCGGTACAGGCGAATCTCCAGCGGCACGTGCCATTGCGGACCGCCGCACACCACCAGTTCACCACGGGCCAGCTCGGCGCGCACGCTCAGTTGCGGCACCCAGGCGATCCCCAGCCCTTCAAGCGCCATGCCCTTGAGACTGTCGGCCATGGCCGTCTCGTATACGGTGGTAAAGCGCAGGTTGCGCTGGCGCAGCAACAGGTTCACCGAACGCCCGAGAAAGGCCCCGGCACTGTAGGCCAGCAACGGCACGCTGCTCTCGCTTTCCAGGTCGAACAGCGGCGTGCCATCCGGCCCTGCCGCACACACCGGCAGCATCTCGGTGTGCCCCAGGTGCAGCGACGGGAAGATCTCCGCATCCATCTGCAACGCGGCGTCCGGGTCGTAGAAGGCCAGCATCAGGTCGCAGCCGCCTTCGCGCAGGGCGTGCACGGCGTCACCGACGTTGGTCGCCACCAGGCGCGTGGCGATGTTCAGGCCCTCGTTGCGCAACTGGGCGATCCAGCGCGGAAAGAACCCCAGCGCCAGGGAGTGCGCGGCGGCCACCTGCATCACCTCGCCCTGCCCGCTTTCCAGGTGATGCAGGTGCCGCACCACCTCGCCCAACTGCTCGACCACCGTGCGCGCGGTCACCAGGAACAGCTGCCCCGCCGCCGTCAGTTCGATCGGCGTGCGCGAGCGATTGACCAAGGTCAGCCCCAGTGCCGCCTCCAGGCTGCGGATGCGCCGGCTGAAGGCCGGCTGCGTGACGAAGCGGCGTTCGGCAGCCTGGGAAAAGCTGCGAGTGGCCGCCAGGGCACTGAAATCTTCCAACCATTTGCTTTCGAGATTCATCAACTTCTCCGTCACGCGCACCATTTTGGCGCGCACGTTCGCCACGCAAGCCACGTCACACCTGCATTATGCCGTTTATGCATGGGGCAGTGTGCAACAGCATTGGCCCAAAAAATCGCCCAGGCCTAGCATTGGCGACGTTCCGGCACCGACCGGGTTCATATCGAGATGATTTCTATCATGTCCTCCGCTGCATCCTTCCGCACAGAAAAAGACCTCCTTGGCGTACTTGAAGTACCCGGCGACGCGTACTACGGCATCCAGACCCTGCGAGCGGTGAACAACTTCCGCCTCTCCGGCGTCCCGATCTCGCACTACCCGAAATTCGTCGTGGCCCTGGCCATGGTCAAGCAGGCCGCCGCCGACGCCAACCGCGAGCTGGGCCACCTGAGCGAAGCCAAGCATGCAGCGATCAGCGAGGCCTGTGCCCGCCTGATCCGCGGCGACTTCCACGAGCAGTTCGTGGTGGACATGATTCAAGGCGGCGCTGGCACTTCGACCAACATGAATGCCAACGAAGTCATCGCCAACATCGCGCTGGAGGCCATGGGCCACAGCAAGGGCGAATACCAGTACCTGCACCCGAACAACGACGTGAACATGGCACAGTCGACCAACGACGCCTACCCGACGGCCATCCGCCTGGGTCTGCTGTTGGGCCACGACGCCCTGCTCGCCAGCCTCGACAGCCTCATCCAGGCTTTCGGCGCCAAGGGTGAAGAATTCAGCCACGTCCTGAAAATGGGTCGTACCCAGCTGCAGGACGCCGTACCGATGACCCTCGGCCAGGAGTTCCACGCTTTCGCCACCACCCTGAGCGAAGACCTGGCCCGCCTGAAGACCCTGGCACCGGAAGTACTCACCGAGGTCAACCTGGGCGGTACCGCCATCGGTACCGGTATCAACGCCGACCCACGCTACCAGAAGCTGGCGGTGGATCGCCTGGCAACCATCAGCGGCCAGCCGCTGGTACCGGCTGCCGACCTGATCGAAGCCACTTCCGACATGGGCGCCTTCGTACTGTTCTCCGGCATGCTCAAGCGTACCGCAGTCAAGCTGTCGAAAATCTGTAACGACCTGCGCCTGCTGTCCAGCGGTCCACGTACCGGCATCAACGAGATCAACCTGCCAGCGCGTCAGCCAGGCAGCTCGATCATGCCCGGCAAGGTCAACCCGGTTATCCCGGAAGCGGTCAACCAGGTGGCATTCCAGATCATCGGCAACGACCTGGCCCTGACCATCGCTGCCGAAGGCGGCCAACTGCAACTGAACGTGATGGAACCGCTGATCGCCTTCAAGATCTTTGACTCGATCCGCCTGCTGCAACGCGCCATGGACATGCTGCGCGAGCACTGCATCGTAGGCATCACCGCCAACGAAGCCCGCTGCCGCGAACTGGTGGAACACTCCATCGGCCTGGTCACCGCACTGAACCCGTACATCGGCTATGAAAACGCCACCCGTATCGCCCGTGTCGCCCTCGAAAGCGGCCGCGGCGTACTGGAACTGGTCCGCGAGGAAGGCCTGCTCGACGAAGCGATGCTCGCCGACATCCTGCGTCCGGAAAACATGATTGCTCCACGTCTGGTGCCCCTGAAGGCCTGATCTTCAGCACCTGACCGCAATACGCTCACCAGGTCGAGGGACTAGACACCTCTCACCTTTTGAGGGCTTGAAGGGCCACCCTTCAAGCCCTTTTTTTTGACTGGATTTTTCATAGTGAAAACGCCCTGTCATTCGTTTATCAGGCAGCGGTACTCGCCATCCGACTGGCGAGGTGTCTGGGACAACGGTTACAGGGACATTCATGAAAAATGACGGGCTGTGCAGACGCTGGCAGTCCTGATCGGTATAGTGCCGCCCCTCTTCGCGTAAGCGATCCGCGGCACAGCGGCACTGAAACACGCGAAACAACACTAAAAACAACCCGCGCAAGCTCGGGAGACCTGTCGCCAGCCCACACTGCCCGCAACACCGGGTGTCAACGCGACCGGCCTGATCGAGCCGCCTTTGCAAAAGAAAGCGAGGAACCATCCATGCTTGAAGTCATCAACGACTTCCTCTCGGGGAAATTGCTGATCGTGCTCATCGTCGGACTCGGCAGCTACTTCACGATCCGCTCGCGGTTCGTCCAGTTCCGCCATTTCGGCCACATGTTCGGGGTTTTCAAGGAATCCCTGCGCGGCCAGGCCGGCCAACTCAGCTCGTTCCAGGCCCTGATGCTCAGCCTCGCCGGCCGCGTCGGCGCCGGTAACATCGCCGGTGTCGGTATCGCCGTGACCCTCGGTGGTCCGGGCGCCGTGTTCTGGATGTGGGTCACCGCCCTGGTCGGCATGTCCAGCAGCTTCTTCGAATGTACCCTGGCCCAGGTCTACAAGCGCGCCGATGGCGATGGCCTGTACCGTGGTGGTCCGGCGTACTACATTCTGCACGGCCTCAAACTCAAGAGCATGGCCATCGTGTTCTCGGTCCTGCTGCTGGTCACCTACGGCTTCGCCTTCATCGGCCTGCAGTCGTACACCGTGACCCATTCGCTGCAGAACGCCTTCGCCTTCGATCCGAAGCACACCGGCATCGTCCTGGCCGTGCTGCTGGCCATCACCTTCATCGGTGGCATCAAGCGCATCGCCGCGGTGTCGGACCTGCTGGTACCGGTCAAGACCCTGGCCTACATCGGCGTGACCCTGTACGTGATCGGCACCCAGATCGAACACGTGCCGGCCATGCTGGAAACCATCTTCAAGAGCGCCTTCGGCCTCGACCCGGCGTTCGGCGGCCTGCTCGGCAGCGCCATCGTCATGGGCGTGAAGCGTGGCGTGTTCGCCAACGAAGCCGGCCTGGGCAGTGCACCCAACGTGGCCGCCGTAGCCGCCGTGAAACATCCGGGTGCCCAGGGCGTGGTCCAGGCGTTCAGCGTGTTCCTTGATACCTTCGTCATCTGCACCTGCACCGCGCTGCTGATCCTGCTGTCGGGCTTCTACACCCCGGGCTTCGAAGGTGACGGCATCGTCCTGACCCAGAACTCCCTGGCCGCGGTAGTCGGTGACTGGGGTCGGATCTTCGTCAGCGTCGCGCTGTCGCTGTTCGTCTTCACCTGCATCCTCTACAACTACTACCTGGGCGAGAACAGCCTGCAGTTCCTCAGCCGCAACCGTGCCGTGCTGATGGCCTTCCGCGGCCTGGTACTGGCTCTGGTGGTCTGGGGTTCGATGCAGGACCTGTCGACCGTGTTCGCCTTCGCCGACATCACCATGACCTGCCTGGCGTTCGTCAACCTGGTCGCCCTGGCCCTGCTGTTCAAGGTCGGCCTGCGCGTGATGCGCGACTACGACGAACAGCGCCGTGCCGGCGTCAAGCAGCCAGTGTTCGACTCCAGCAAGTTCAACGACCTGGACCTGGACCGTGCCGCCTGGCCAGCCAACCCTCAGGCTGAAGCCACCGCGCAAGACGTGCCGGCTACGCAACGCTGATTGCGGCCGTCGGGCGGCGCCCTGCCGCCCGATGCGGCCCCGGACCTTACTGGGGCCACAACTCCTTCCTACAAACTCCGCGCATATCCTCCCGATATATATGTAGGGTAATTCCTATAGGCCATCCAGCTACTACACCCCGCCACAACGCCTCGGTTAGGCTTGCTCCAAGTTGCCGTGGACAGACAGGAAAGTTCTTGCCGGTTGTTTGAATGCACTGTCTTCCAACAATAAGAAAGATGCCAGGCCAGTAGCACACAAGAGCAACTTGTTACGTTCCAGTAGCAACTTCGGGCCAGACGTCGACGCCTTGTCATGCCTGCAAACAGGTACCGACAGCCGTATGCGTCGCGTCTGCCCATTACCTCGAGAGCCAGTTGGGACGGGCAGCCTGCCCCGAACGGATTGAGTGTGCCGGTCACGGAAGTATTGGCTCTTTCTTATTTGAACAGCTGCCCAGGCAGCCATAGGAAAACCATGAAAAAGCAAATCGTACTGGCTGCAGTGTGCAGCCTTGTTTCCGTGCCGGCCTTTGCCGACAAACCGCAGATGTGTGTGCCTGTGAAACCTGCACAGATAGAAGCCCTGTTCGACGACTGGAACGCCGCGTTGCAGACCGGTGACGCGAAAAAGGTAGCGGACAAGTACCTGCAAGATGCCGTGCTGCTGCCCACCGTATCGAACAAACCGCGCCTGACCGATGCCGAGCGGATCGACTACTTCGAGCATTTCCTGGCCAACAAGCCGATGGGCAAGATCGACAGCCGCACCCTCCGCCTCGGCTGCAACGAAGCGATCGACACCGGCACCTACACCTTTGCCTTCAAGGACATGTCGAGCGTCTCCGCCCGCTACACCTTCACCTACGCCTGGAACGGCCAGGACTGGAAAATCTCGACGCACCACTCTTCGGCGATGCCAGAGAAGTAACCACCCGCAAACACACCACCTACCTGTAGGAGCCGGGCTTGCCCGCGAAGCTTTTAGCGGCCTTGAGGTCCCCTTCGCGGGCAAGCCCGGCTCCTACAGGTTGTGTGTTCAGCCTTGATGGCCCTGCCTCCCCCTGATCGCCAAAACCTGAATACTCAAGATCGAGACAAATCCCTTTTACTTGAAGGACATTTCCGAGAAAATCCCAACGTATTGCGCCTGTTCGGTCACGTGACTATCTTCGTTGCGTCACCGCCCTTTTGCGGTGATCGGGTTTAGCAGCCCACGCTCAATAGGCGCACAGCGCCCCCATGGCTCATGGCCGGCGTTTTTTCACGCCCCCGTTTCATGGCGGCTGTGCGTGGGGCACCTTCGGGTGCGCCGGTTTCCTATTGGCCGGTCTGCTAACCCGCGTACAGCTGCCACCCATTCGTTTAGCAGCGACAGGTGCCGGCTCCCATGCAGCAATAGGAGTTACACCATGAACAAGCCAGTCCCCGATCCACCCAGCCAAACCACCCGCCGCCGCATCACGGCGATCCTGCAACAAGCCAACGCCGACCTTTTGCAAGTGCTCAACAGCCAGCGCGACGAACCGTCGTTGCTCGAAACCCTGAAGGAAACCGCCGCCCGCCCCGGCAACCTGCGCGACGGCCGCCATCGCTCGCTGTTCGACGTCAAGGCCGGTATCAACGCTGAAACCACCCTCAACCATGTCTCGCTGCTGCTGCGATGCGCCGAAGAGGTCTCCGATGAAATCACCGAACAGGGCAGCGGCATCGAACGCGGGCTGATCTGGTCGATGGTGCATTCGGTGGAAATGGCCCGGGCCTTGGTGGACGCGCTGCTGGAGGGATCATCGCCACCGACGGAGCCCTGCTGCTGAAATACAACCTCTGTGGGAGCGATCATCACTCTTCGGCGATGCCGGAGAAATGATGGGTTCCGGGGCCGCAAGCTAAGCCAAGCCCCAGGAGCGACTCCATCTTGTGGCGAGCGGGCTTGCCCGCGCTGGGCTGCGAAGCGGCCCCCAAGCCTGCACACTCGGCGTACCAGACGGAACGGGGGTTCAGGTTTTGCGACTGCTTCGCAGCCGAGCGCGGCGGTGCGGCGTTCCGACAAGCCCGCTCGCCACATGGCCGCGTCCAAGACACAGCCCCCCCTATAAAACCTGTCACCGCGCAGCGGCACGCAACTTGCTCGATTCCATAATTTTCCAAGGCCGGAATCGAGCATGCTCCACTCCCACCTGACCACCCTCAACGCCGTCTCCCTGGTGCTCAACACCTTCCGCGAACAGGGCCTGCCCGACGACACGCTGCTGGCCGGCAGCGGCATCAGCGCCGCCGACCTGAGCCGCGCCGACACCCGCATCACCACCAACCAGGAGATGCAGGTCTGCGCCAACGCCGTGGCCCTGCGCCGGGAAATCGGCCTGGAACTGGGCCGGCGCATGCACGTGTCGTCCTACGGCATGCTCGGTTACGCCCTGCTCACCAGTGCCACCTTCGGTGACGCCTTGCGCCTGGCACTGCGTTATCCGGCGCTATTGGGAACACTTTTCGAACTGAGCCTGGAAGAAGACGGCGAACGCATCTGGTTCACCGCCGCCGACTACCGGGAGAATCCACAGCTGGCGACGTTCAACGTCGAGTTCTGCCTGGTCTCGCTGAAGGTCATCTGCGACGACCTGCTCGGCCGCCCCCTGCCGCTTTTGGCCGCGCGTTTCGAACACGACGCGCCGGACTATCAGGCCGACTACGCCGACAGCTTCGACTGCCCGCTGCAATTCTGCGCCACCCGCAACGCCTTCGCCTTCGACCGCGCCTGGCTGGACCAGCCGTTGCCGCTGGCCGACCCGATCACCCACCAGGCCATGGCCGAGCGCTGCCGCAAGCAGAACCTGGAGTTCACCGGCCGCCAGGCCTGGCTCGGGCGTATCCGCCAGTTGCTAGCCGCCCAGTTGCACACTGCCCCCGGCCTGGAGGGCCTGGCCGAACAGATGAACTGCTCGGCACGCACCCTGCGCCGACACCTCAAAGACCTAGGTTGCAGCTATCAGGACCTGCTGGACGAGCTGCGTTTCGAAAGGGCCAAACAGATGCTCTGCGAGGACCAGTTGCCGATCTACCAGATCGCCGAGACCCTGGGCTTCAGCGAGACTGCCAGCTTTCGCCATGCCTTCATCCGCTGGAGCGGCGTAGCACCGAGCCAGTTCCGCCCCTGACCCTACCGCCCACAGCCTTCTCGAAAGGCACCGTCAAAAAATGCATAAATGCATAAATATTGCTTGAATGCATTACTGTTTTTTTATACAGTTATCTCGTCGACAGGATCCAGCCGACTCGCAAAGCAAATAAACGACCCATCCGCGGGCCAGGAACAAGGCCGGGTGCCATTAAGGAAATAGCGCTTCTGGCTGCATGTTTCAATTTGAAAGAGTGCCATGGCCCACGGTTGTACGTTTTTTTGCATCGAGATGCATATAAGCCCAAGTGAGCTCAAACACTCTCTGACAGGGCTTTAAAATTACATGGAGTTTCAATGAGTAATCAGATAACCCTACCACCTATTGTGGTAACCCCCGATTTCCCCCTACCCAAACCACCTGTCCTCCCACCTACCCCCGTGGCAAAACCGCTGCCATGGAATGGACAGGTCGTTGCACTATCAAACCTTGATGGCTTTTTCAGCCAAAAAGGCATCAAATCCGACTACTACACATTCACCATCGTCGTCAGCATTGCTTCGGCACAACAAAGTGTCGAGCAATCATATCTTGCCTACTTGCCAAACTTGCGCTCTGACGTTGACGTTGAAATTGCAACGGCTATTGGCAGCAACAACCTTTCTCCTCTGGAGAAAGTCATGTTTGAGAAATCAGTCGTCGATAGCATGCTCAAGCAGAGCAATGCCGATCTTGTCAGCAGTCGTGCTACGGCCAATGCCTTTTTCGGCAGGGATCCGCTAGCCCGAGATATCAAGAATAGCGCCGTAGACTTTGTCAACATCCTGCAGAATCCACGCAACCCATCCTCTCCCGTGGAGACCTACAGAAAATGGTCTGCATCGATAACCGCAGTCTACAAGGCAAAGATTCTTGCAGAAAAAATCAAGATCCTGACTGAAAAATCCAATGCCTTGACTACCAGCATTGCCAATGCGCAGGCCGAAGCGATCAAGGCTGCAAACACTTTTCGCGCCCAAGGTTCCGTTGCAGCCACACGGCCACTGTTTGTAACGTCCACGGGAATCATCACCGTCATCGAAGCCGCCGCCATTACCCTGCAAGCGGCGATTCGCTCTGCCATCACCACCCTCACAGGCTTCGCTGCTGCCACTGCATCGGGGTTGCTGGTAGGCGTCACCGCTCTGGTGTACTCCCCCAAGCTGGCCAATGGCGAGCTACCCGAGCGCTACACCTTCAGCACGCCGCTGTCCGACCTGGCGCCTGACTTGAGCCGCGCCCTGCAGGCTTCGCCAGTCGCTGGCGAAGTCGACCTGCCTTTCCGCTTCAGCTCGAAAACGGCTGCAGATGGTCGATCCGAAGTATTCGTCGTTAAAACCGACGGTGTAACCGTGCCCTCCAAGGTACGCGTGGTCACAGCGACCTATGACGCCGCCCACAAGGTTTACACCGCAACGACTGCTGACGTTCCCTCCCGTACGCTGACCTGGACACCGCAGGTTTCTCCAGGCGACAGTTCAACCAGCCTGCCAGGAGAAACGCCGGAACCTGCCGTTTATGCCGGGGCCACGATCACGCCGGTAGAAGGACGAATCGACACCTTCCCAAGCGTAGCGGAAGCCGGCTTTAATGACTTCATCACGGTGTTTCCGGCAGACTCTGGCCTGCCTCCAATCTATGTGATGTTCCGGGATCGGAGGGAAGATCCAGGTATCGTTACAGGTACCGGGCAACCTGTTTCGGGGCTCTGGCTCGGAGCAGCCTCCCAAGGTGAAGGTGCACCGATTCCGACGCAGATCGCAGATCAGTTGAGAGAAAAAGAGTTCAAAAACTTCAAAACATTCCGAGAAAGTCTTTGGATAGCAATCGCAAATGACCCAACTCTCTCACAACAATTTGATCCAGGTAGCCTGGCCACAATGAAAAATGGTCGGGCACCTTATGCAAGAAGAAGCGAGCAGGTGGGTAGCCGAGTAAAAATCGAACTACACCATAAGAAATACATTTCTTTGGGCGGCGCTGTGTACGATATCGATAACATCAACGCCATGACCCCCAAGCGTCATTTGGAAACTCATCGGGAGAACAAATAATGGCAAAATCCGTAAGCGACATCACAGAATCCGAATTCCTTGAATTCGTGAAGAAAGTCTATAACGATGAATATCCAACAGAGGATGCTCACGTCCAGGCAGTTCTAGAGTTCGAAAGTATGTCCGAGCATCCTGCCGGGTCAGACCTCTTGTACTACCCGGAAAATGGAAAATCCGGACCGGAGGCAGTGGTCAAGGAAGTAAAAGAGTGGAGAGCAGCCAACGGAAAACCAGGTTTCAAAGCTGAGTAGCTTATAGTTTAACCTCTAACAGCCCTGCCATCAAAAAAATGATGGCAGCGGTAATTGTTAAATATATGATCTATCGTCTTAATGACAAGGAATGAGAAACCATCATGGAGAAAATCAAAGAAGATATCTCTCACTATACAGAAATAGAGTTTCTCGAACTCACAACAAACATATACACCAATGACAAATCAGTCTTTACGACTGAAGAATCTCACATAAATGCTGTTCTCGAGTTTAAACGACTGACAGAACACTCCAGCGGCTCCGACCTGATTTATTACCCAGATGAAAGCAGAGAATACAGCCCAGAAGGAATTGTGAAGCAAGTTAAAGAATGGCGCACTGCAAATGGCCTTCCCGGTTTCAAGGTAAGCTAACCATCAACGATGTCTCGTTCCTACAGGGTTCGTCGCCACTAAAAATTCATCGCACTGGATTAAATGTGAAAAGCAAAAACATCACTGATTACACCGAATCAGAATTTCTCTATCTTGTGAAAAAAATAATTGATGACGAAGGATCAGAAAGCGAGCAAGACAAAATGCTGGAAGACTTCATCTCTATAGCTGCCCACCCTGCCGGATCAGATCTCATCTACTACCCAGAAGGTAGGAACGATGGAAGTCCCGAGAAAGTGGTCGATGAAGTAAAAGAATGGCGCCTTGCTAACGGACTTCCAGGCTTCAAGGCAGGTTAACCATTAATAAGCCACGCTATGGCCGGTTTTTCTCCGCCACGGGTTACGATTAGCCCGGCTGTTCAAAGCTCACCCGCTCCTGACCACGCTCCCTAGTGGAGCACCATGCCCCTTCAAGGGGCGAATTTCGGTCAATCAATTTGGCCATATTCATCCCCTTTTGGCCGTTCCTGCCGTTCTCCAAAAGCCCACCTGCCGCAAGACTGTATTCCACCGAATCAGCCTCCGGAGAACAAGAAAATGCTGACGATCTACTCAGACGATCACCACCTGCACCACGGCCGCTGCGAGCTGATCGACGGGCAACTGATGCCCTGCTTCGAAATGCCTTCGCGCGCCGACCATGTGCTGGCCCGCGTTCGCCACCAGGCCCTGGGGCCGGTGCGCGAACCCGAAGACTTCGGCCTCGACCCGATCCGCCGCATCCATGGCGATGCCTACCTGGAATTCTTCAAGGGCGCCTGGGACCGCTGGGCCGAACTCGGCCAGGACGGCGACCTGCTGCCCTTCACCTGGCCGGCCCGCACCCTGCGCCAGGTCATGCCCAAGAGCCTGCACGGCCAGCTCGGCTACTACAGCTTCGACGGCGGCGCGCCGATCACCGCCGGCACCTGGCAAGCCGCCTACAGCGCGGCCCAGGTTGCCCTCACCGCCCAGGCCGCGATCCAGCAAGGCGCCCACAGCGCCTTCGCCCTCTGCCGGCCACCAGGGCACCACGCCGCCAGCGACCTGATGGGCGGCTACTGCTACCTGAACAACGCCGCCATCGCCGCACAGGCCTTTCTCGACCAGGGCCGCGCCAAGGTGGCGATCCTCGACGTCGACTACCACCACGGCAACGGTACCCAGTCGATTTTCTACGAGCGCAGCGACGTGCTCTTCGCCTCGATCCATGGCGACCCGGAAGCGGAGTTCCCGTTCTTCCTCGGCTATGCCGACGAGTTGGGCGAAGGCCCCGGCGAAGGCTTCAACTTCAACTACCCACTGGTCGCCGGCAGCGGCTGGGAGCGCTGGAGCGCCGCCCTGGAAAAGGCCTGCCACGAGATTGAGCGTTATGACGCCGACGTGCTGGTGGTCTCCCTCGGCGTGGACACCTTCAAGGACGATCCGATTTCCCAGTTCAAGCTCGACAGCCCCGACTACCTGCGCATGGGCGAACGCATCGCCCGCCTGGGCAAGCCGACGCTGTTCGTGATGGAAGGCGGTTATGCGGTGGAAGAAATCGGCATCAATGCCGTGAACGTACTCGAAGGTTTCCAGAACGCCCAATGAGGAATTAGAAGAATGGACAGACTCAAGCGTTTCATCGCCCCGGCCCTGTGCGCCATCGCGCTCAGCGGCGCAGCGCAGGCCGAGGACCGCACCCTGCGGGTCTACAACTGGTTCGACTACATCACGCCCAAGGCCCTCGACGACTTCAAGGCGCAGAACAGCCAGGTCAAGCTGGTCTACGACATCTTCGACACCAACGAGGCACTGGAGGCCAAGCTGCTCGCCGGCAACTCCGGTTACGACGTAGTGGTGCCGTCCAACGTGTTCCTCGCCAAGCAGATCGAGGCCGGGGTGTTCCAGCCGCTGGACCGCGGCAAGCTGCCCAACTGGAACCACCTCGATCCGAAGCTGATGAAGCTGCTGGAGGCCAACGATCCGGGCAACAGGTTTGCCGTGCCCTACATGTACGGCACCATCCTGATCGGCTTCAACCCGGCCAAGGTCAAGGCAGCGCTGGGCGACAACGCCCCGGTGGACAGCTGGGACCTGATCTTCAAGGAGGAGAACATCAGCAAGCTCAAGCAGTGCGGCGTCGCCCTGCTCGACTCGCCCTCGGAGATCCTGCCGCTGGCGCTGCAACACCTGGGCCTGGACCCCAACAGCAAGAACCCCAAGGACTATGAAAAGGCCGAGGCGTTGATGCTCAAGATCCGCCCGTATATCACCTACTTCCACTCGTCCAAGTACATGGCCGACATCGCCAACGGCGACATCTGCGTCGCCGTCGGCTACTCCGGCAGCTTCTCCCAGGCCGCCAACCGCGCGAAGGACGCCAAGAACGGCGTAGTGGTGGACATGCGCCTGCCGAAAGAAGGCGCGCCGATCTGGTTCGACATGCTGGCGATCCCCAATGGCGCCAAGGACCCGGAAGACGCCTACACCTTCATCAACTACCTGCTGCAACCGCAGGTGATCGCGCCGATCAGCGACTTCGTCGGCTACCCGAACCCGAACAAGGACGCCACCGAAATGGTCGATCCGGCGATCCGCCACAACCCCAACCTGTACCCGAGCGAAGCGGCGATGAAGACCCTCTACACCCTGCAGCCGCTGGACCAGAAGGCCGAGCGTGCGCGGACTCGGGCCTGGACGCGGATCAAGTCCGGCACCTGAACGTAGCCGCACCCGGCGTGACGCCGTCACGCCGGCAAGCACACACCAGTGGCCTGTCATGCGAATTAGCCACACAGGCCACTAGGGCGTCGGCGGCAGAAACAGTTTCGCGGCCGAAGCCGCATCGATCGGGGCCCGCCAGATCGCTTCGACATGTTGTCCGGAAACCTCCTGGGCCCGCTGGGCATTGATCCCCTTGAAGCGCTGCCGGGGTGTCTTGAGATGGGCCTTGGTAAAGCGACTGGCGTCAGCCGCCAGGCTCGAATAGTGAAAGTGCGCGTACCACAGCGGGGTGCGCTGCAGATCCGCGATCTCGTACTCCTGCAGAAAGTCTCGGCCCTTTCCGGCGGAAATGTCCTTGCGCGGGCCGAGGGGGCGAATCCTGATCTGCTGCTTGCCGTTGAGGTACGACACACCAGCGACCGTGGGCAGGTCCAGCTTGATACGGGCGATACGCAGGCTCACGCCATGGGCCCGCAACAGCTTCGCGCCGGCTTCGAGCTTGCTGATCAAGGCCTGCGGGTATTCGGCCAGGCCCGCCGTCAGATCCTGCAGGTCACGCGACAAGTCGCTGAACAGCTTGGCATCGTTGCGCAACCGCGTCTCGATGTCGGCCGGGCCCTGGACGATGCGCATGTCGCGCTCGCCCCTGGCCAGCCGGCCCGGTAGCGAGTCGAGCAACTGGTTGGCGTTCTTTTTCAGCGTGTTGAGCTTCTTCCGGGCCCGCACGCTCAGTTCGCCGGCGCCGCCCAGCAGCCGGGGACCGCTATCGAGCTGCCAGTCACCTGCCGCGCCCCGTTTCAACCAGGGACCCTGCCGCGCCGGATGATGCTCATCGATGATCACCACGCCATCGAGTTGGCGCGAGACACGGAACCAGTCACCCTCGACAAAGGCATAGAAAAGCTCGTCACGCTGGAACAACCCGCGCCACTCACCGTCGACCAGCATGATGCCGTAAGACTTGGCAGCCTCCAGCTTGAATCTGTCCAGCCGCTCCAGTTCGCTCAAGGATAAACCGCGTCCCTGGCGGCCCCAGATGAAGGCCAGTTGACTGCCATTTGCCGAGACCGGCGTGGCGGCCACCGCGTCGTCGATGATGACGGTGGCCTGCACCGGCTTCGCTTCAGCGACGGTCGCCGGCAGGCCGATCCGCAGTCGGCGGTGATAGACCAGCACCGCCGCCAGGTTCAACAGGACGTCGGCGAAGGCCGCCCATGGATGCAGGTTCTGCGGGTCGGTGAAGGTCTTGAGGCTCGACGCCAACTGCACGATCAGGCCGACACTCACCAGCGGGCCGGGAGCCAACGGGACCAGCAGGTTGAACAGCGCCCAACCGAGATCGCTGAAACGCTTCCAACGCTCCTGGGCATTGGACACCGCAACCGCCTCGGCCTGCCCGATCAACGCCTGCACGCTGGCGGCGAACAGCTCGGCCCCGGCCGATCCGGGCAGCACGGCGGTATCGAGCGAGGGCGGTTCGGGAATTTCGGGCGCTTCCCAGTCGGAAATGATCATCCGGGCCAGGTGCGGCTCCAGGAAACCACCGCGATCGTAGATCGGCCGCGTGCTGCCATCCAGGCCGGCCAGCACCGATCGTTGCAACTCTCCCTCCGCCTGGATGGCCACCAACAGGTGGGCGAACGAGGCGAATTCGAGCAAGGGTTCCGGCGCACCGGGCCGCAACAGCACCTGCGGCCCCCGCTCGCTGGCCTGCGGGCCGATCACGAACTGGTTGAGCACCCGATGCCCTGCCGCGCCGGGATGGGCCACCAGTGCCAGGGGGCGAAGCACGATGGTTTCACCCTGCACCGGGTGCGTGTCACTGTCCTGGGACACCACCGCCGCCAGGTAAAGATGCGCGGTCTCCGTCAACCGTTGCCTGAGCCGCATTTCCAACGCGAGCATCGGCAGCAGCGCGCGCAGATAGTCGGTGAACAGCCCCTGTTGGCGTGCCCGCTCGGGGCCGTCGTGCTGAAGCTTCTGCCTGAGCAACTCGGGATAGTGCTTGCCGATATCGGCGTCGCTTACCGCCGCGCGCAGCACCTCGTAGGTCATCCAGGACGGTGCCGCCTGGCCCAGGTAGTGAACCTGCGTCACGGTGGACCGTGGAAAGGCCCCGAGGTTGCGCAGCGCCATGGCCACATAGTCCAGGGAAATCGATTCGGTCCGCACGTCTGAACTCACGAAACCCGGCGCAGCCACTTCCCAGCTGGTGTTGGCGCTGCGTGTCAGGGTGATGCGGATATCGCCCACCGACACCCCCTTGGCCTCGGGGTTTCGTTTGAGCAGGGCGTCGGACAGCGCTTGCGCGGCAAACGCGAGAACGTCCGGAATGCCGTCGAGAAACGCCTTGCCAGCATGACGGCGATGCACTGCCGCCAGTTCGGTGACGTAGCGGCCATAGGTCGTGCGGTCGACGGTCGAGGCCTGTCGCAACCAGGCGGGCAGCAAGTCATGCAGCCGCCCCAGCTTCGCCTCGTGACCGGAGCGGAAGGCGCCCACCAGGGCCTGCGGGCCGGTCAGTTCGTGCAACTGCCGGTCGAGTGCCGCCGCCTCGCTGAAGTCGCCCGGCCTGATCGCGCCAATGCTTTCCAACTGGCGGGTCAGCAGGGTCACGGCCATGGCATCGAACAGATGATAGTCCGGCGAGTAATTCCTCAGGTCCGTGTCCTGCCCGTCCAGGGTCTGGCCCAGCGAGGTTTCCAACGCGTCGACGGAGTCGAATGTCTCGATCCCGCCCAGCAGCGTGTAGAGCAGCGCGACCTGCCGCTTGCCGACCCAGCGTGTCAGGGCCAGCGCCTGGAGGTGCAAGGGCTCGGGATCCCGGGCGCCATTGTCGATGATCGGGATATAAGCCTGCGTGCAGCCCTCGCCGAGCCGCTGGCGGCGCTCCTGCTGATCGGGAAAGTCGAGGACCGCCTGCACCGTGGCCAACTCCTCGCCCGATAGCGCGGCACTGGCCCGACGTAACTGCACCGAGATGAAGGCCGACAATTGTTGCCAGGGTGAGGCGCCCTGGGGTGATGGCCGGCTCCAGAAGTCGACCAGACGCTGCTTGTAGGCGTCCATCAACAACGGGGCCCACTCCCTTGGCCCGTCGTTCACAAGGTCGAGTTGCGAAGACAGCATCTGCGGATACTCGGCGCCCGGATAAAGCGTCAGGTAGCTGCCAAGCCCGGGAGCCGGCAGCACCTTGCCCTGCCAGCACTCGATGATCCGTTGCGTCAGCGGCACGATGCGGGCCACCGCCGGCGCATCGCGCCCCTTGCTCAAGCTGAACTCGATGAGCGCGGCATGGCGCAGTTGCGCCCCCAAGGCCGGGAAACTGTCCTCCAGCATCGCCTGCACCAGATAGGCGGCGGCGCTCTGCAGGTCGGGACGGGCGGCCAGGCAGCCGTTGAGGCTGTAGACCAGATAGGCCTGTTCGCTTTCGCTGACAGGCACCTTGGCGAGCGGCGCGCTCATACGTCGCTCCCGATGCGGGGAAAGGCGGGCTTCGAAGGGTGGGGCATGGCAACGGTCCTCTGGACGAAAGAGTCTCGCCATCGCCCGGTCGAACAGGGTCGGCGACGGCATCGTCCGCGACAGTAGCCAGGCTCCGTACCCGGCGTGCGGTAACTAAGTAGGCCGGCGGCCTCAGTCGCGCCAGGCCTCGCGCAAACGCCCCAGCGCCGCCACGATATCCGCCTCCGCTACCCCGGCGAACCCCAGGACCAGACCGGCGTGGTTCTCGGCCGGTGCGGCGGGTGGCTGGACCCAGAAGTGGCTCAGGGGACTGATCTCGACCCCGACGCCCGCCGCTTGCGCGATCAGCGCCTGCTCGCGCTCCAGGCTCTCGACCGGCACCGTCAAGTGCAGGCCGGCGGCCGCTTCCGGCAGGCGGCCGCAACCGCGGATATCCGTCGGCCAGTGGGCCAGCAGGGTGTTACGTCGGCTGAGGGCGGCACGGCGCATGCGCCGGATATGTCGCTGGAAATGCCCGGTGGCCATGAACTCGGCCATCACCACCTGGGTGCTGACCTCCGAATGCCGCATGTCCAGCGCCCGACGCTGCGAGAACGCCTCGACCAGGGTCGGTGGCAGCACCAGGTAGCCCAGGCGCAATGCCGGGAAGGCGATCTTGCCGAACGTGCCGACGTACAACACCCGCCCCAGCCGATCCAATGCCGCCAGGGGCGCCAGGGGTGCGCCGCTGTAGCGGTACTCGCCGTCGTAGTCGTCCTCGACGATCCAGCCGCCGGTACGCTCGGCCCAGGCCAGCAGTTCCAGGCGCCGCGCCAGGCTCATGATCACTCCGGTGGGGTACTGGTGGGACGGTGTCACATAGGCCAGCCGGCAATCCGGCAACTGCGCCAGGGCCGCGCAGTCCAGCCCATCCTGGTCCACCGCCACGCCATGAAGGGTGGCCCCTGCCACCGCGAAGGCCAACCGTGCCGCGCGGTAGCCGGGGTTTTCCACCGCCACGCCGTCGCCGGGGTCCACCAGCAACTGTGCACAAAGGCTGATGCCTTGTTGCGCGCCGCAGGTGATCACAATTTGTTCAGCGGTACACGACAATCCCCGCGAGCTGCGCAGGTAAGCCGCGATCAGTCCGCGCAAGCGCTCGTCGCCCGCCGAGGCGCCGTAACACAGCTGGCCCAGGTCGGGCTTGCGCCAGAAAGCCGCCTGCAGCTTGGCCCAGACGCCAAAGGGAAACAGATCGAAGGCCGGTACACCGACGCGAAAAGCACGCGGCGGACCACTCGGCGGCTTGTTCAACGGGTTCTCGTCGATACGCGCCAGCGCCTGATTGTGGATAACTTTACTGGATGTAATCCCAGCAGTTTCGCTCGATTTTGTGGATAAACCTGTGGGTAAGCTTGTTGAAAAGCCTGTGGATACTTTTGTGGACAACTTTTTGATCGGCAATGCCTTGTCCGGCAGGTGCGCGACATAGGTGCCATCACCGATCCGCCCTTCGATGAAGCCCTCGGCATACAACTGGTCATAGGCCCGCACCACGCTGTTACGGGAAATCCCCAGCGCATTGGCCAGGTCGCGGCTGGCCGGCAGGCGACTGCCACTGGCCAGGCGCCCGTCCAGCACTCGCACGCGCAAGGCCTGATAGAGCTGGCGACTGAGGCCCTTGCTCGGGTCAAGCACGATGCCAGCGGGATCGAACGACAGGGGAAGCGAAGGGTTGGACATGTCATTGGACCTATGAAAATCACCAACAATGGCTCTTACAACCAACCAATAGCCTGCCTAGGATGCCGGTATTCGCCAAGGAAAATTTCCATGTACACACCCAGCAGCTTCGCCGAACACGACCTGCCCACCCTGCACCGGCATATCCGGGAAACCCGCCTGGCGATGCTGGTCACCCACGGCAAGCTGGGCCTGCAGGCCAGCCACCTGCCGCTGATGCTCGACGCGGACCAGGGACCGCATGGCACCCTGCTCGGGCATCTGGCCCGTGCCAATCGGCAGTGGCAGGATCTGGCCGAAGGCGCCGAGGCGCTGGTGATCTTTCCCGGCGCCGATGCCTATGTCAGCCCGTCCTTCTATGCGAGCAAGGCCGAGCACGGCAAGGTCGTGCCGACCTGGAACTACGTGGCCGTGCACGCCTACGGCCAGGCCGAGGTGTTCGAGGATGCCGAACGCTTGCGCCAACTGGTCGGTGCGCTTACCGACCGCCATGAGGCCGGCCGGGCCAAGCCCTGGAGCGTCGACGATGCCCCCGAGCCGTACATCGCCGCTATGCTCAAGGCCATCGTCGGCATTGCCTTGCCGATCCAGCGCCTGGAGGGCAAGCGCAAACTCAGCCAGAACCGCAGTGCCGTCGATATCGCCGGCGTACAACAAGGGCTGGCGGCCAGTGCCGACAGCCAGGACCAGGCCCTCGCCCACTTGATGCGTTAAGGAGTCAGCATGAGTTCCATCGAAATCCGTCCGGTCACCGCCGCCGACCAGGCTGTCTGGCACCCGCTGTGGCAGGCCTACCTGAGGTTCTACGAAACCGAGTTGCCGGCAAGCGTCTACCAGTCGACCTGGCAGCGCTTGCTCGACCCCGCCGAGACCACCCATGCCGCCCTCGCCTGGCAGGACGGCAAGGCCGTGGGTCTGGTGCACTTCATCTACCATCGCTCGAACTGGAGCATCCAGGACTCCTGCTACCTGCAGGACCTGTTCGTCGCCGCCGACGTACGCGGCACCGGTCTCGGCCGGCGGCTGATCGAGCACGTGTATGCCACCGCGACCCAGGACGGCTGCAGCAAGGTGCACTGGCTGACCCACGAAACCAACGCCACGGCCATCCAGTTGTACGAACGGATTGCCGAGCGCCCCGGTTTCATTCAATTTCGCCACGGCCTGTGAACCCGAGGACCACCCCATGTCGACACCCGTAGCAAACTGGAACGGCGCACCGGCGCCGTCCACCCGGCGCCTCGAGGGGCGCTTCATCGTCCTGGAAAAACTCGACGTCGCCCGCCACGGCGACGACCTGTATCGCGCCTTCGAAGGTCCCGATGCCGACCCCAAGCTGTGGGATTACCTGCCGTACGGGCCATTCCCGGAGCGTGCGACCTTCAACGATTGGCTCAGCGGCAACGCGGCGGCCACCGATCCGTACTTTTTCGCCATCGTCGACAAGGCCAGCGGCGAGGTCCAGGGCGTTCTCAGCCTGATGTCGATCGTCCCGGCCCAGGGCCGTATCGAGATCGGCCACGTGACCTTCGGCGCACCGATGCAGCGCTCGCCCAAGAGCACCGAGGCGGTCTACCTGCTCGCCAGGGAAGCCTTCGCCCTCGGCTACCGGCGGCTGGAGTGGAAGTGCAACAACGACAACGCCCGCTCCCGGGCGGCCGCCGAACGCCTGGGCTTTCGCTTCGAGGGCGTGTTCCGCCAGCACATGGTGGTCAAGGGCATGAACCGCGACACCGCCTGGTACAGCATCATCGATGGCGAGTGGCCGACGGTGAACGCCGGGTTCGAGCGCTGGCTGTCGGAAGACAACCTGACTACGGCCGGACAGGTGCGAACCCTGGCCGAGTGCCGGGGCTGAGCCGACGCCACGGCGGACCTTGTAAAAAACAACGGGAAAACGCTGACATATCCCGCAAATCCAGGGTAAATGCGCCGACATTTACCGAGTACATGGGTCGATACATTTCCTCCTCGTTCAATACCGAGGATGAAATGGAATGCTCCCCGAAAAGACCCGCCTTGCCGTCACCCTGACCCTGCTCCTGAGCAGCCTGCTGGCCCAGCAGGCCCAGGCCCAGTACCCGTATTCCCCTTATTTTCCGGAGCGACCGTCCGCCCCCGACACGCAGCCAGGTACCAATGATCGAAACTGGACGATAGCGCCTCCCAAGCCGGAGAACCTGCCCACCTATCGACCCAACGGCACCTGGATCCCGCCATTCGAACCACCGAAGGGCGGACAGGGCGGCAACTACACGCCACCAATCCCCCGTCCGATCGAATCGCCCCTGCTGCACGCGCTGAGCCAGCTCGACCCGGCGGCCAAAGAGGCCGCCTGGGCCCAGCTGGCCGGCGCGGAACACGCGCACCTGGCCAACTCCACCCTGGCCAGCACCCGCCTGGTCGGCAACAGTGCCCTTGACGCCATGCGCCTGGGCGCAACCGACCCGACCGTCCTGTCGGGACAGGGGTCTGCCCGTCCCGAGGAAAGCCGCCTGTGGCTGCAGAGCCTGAACAGCGCCGGCCGATTCGAGCAAACGCGGGGCCGCAAGGATTTCGAACACGGCACCAAAGGCCTGGTGCTCGGTGCCGACTGGTCCCTGGGCGAGGCATGGCGCCTGGGCCTGCTGGGCGGCCAATCGCGCTCGACGCTGGAAGGCAGCCGCTTCAAGGGCGAACTGGACAGCTGGCACCTGGGTGCCTACGCCTTGCGCCAGAGCGGCCCCGCCGCCTTGCGCCTCGGCGTTATCCACAGCGACCACGATGGCCACACCCGCCGCAACGTGGCCTTCGCCGGTTACCAGGACCGGCTCGCCGGCGACTACAGCGCCACCAGCCAGCAAGCCTTCGCCGAGTTCGGCTACACCCTGGGCGGCGCCCGACTGAGCGTCGAACCCTTCGTGGGCCTGGGCTACGAACGCTACTCAGGCAAGGCCCACCGGGAAAAAGGCGGCGAAGCGGCGCTGCACAACAGCGCCCAGCGCCAGGACAACTTCAGCACCACCCTGGGCCTGCGTGCCGCCAGCGTGCTGCGCCTGGACCACGGCCTCAGCCTGACCCCGCACCTGAGCACAGGCTGGAAACACCTGTATGGCGAACCGGGCGGCAGCACGCACCAGACGAACCGGGTCACCGGCAAAACCTTCAGCAACGCGGGCATCGCCCAGGATCGCGACCGCCTGGCGATCGGTACCGGACTGGACCTCAAGCTCTCCGCCGGACACGCGATCGGCATCGCCTATACCGCAGAGATGGGTAAGGACAGCCACAGCCACGGCATCACGGGCCAGTGGCAGATGACGTTCTAGACCAGGACAGGACTCTCGCCCCGTGACCGTTGATCAGGACTGTCATTTCTGACAGTAGCTGGGCCTTTCCCAACCCTCGTAGCCTGAAGACGTCGCCCGCTCGCCCACACGGGAGCGGACATGGATGAACTTCAGCAATGAGGTGTGAAATGTTTGAGCAAACACAGGAAAACAGACCACAAGTCGACCTGCCGGAGGAGGCGGTCGTCGGGAAGATAGTCACCATCACGGGACGGGCCGTCAGCGTATTCAGCGGGATCTATGAGCTCGAATTTCGCGGCCCTGGCGAACCCTACTTCGTCACCATCCATCGCACGTCCTGGGACAGCATCGCTTTTACCGTTCCCGACAAAGTCGGCGAGCACGTGGTCGAGGGGTACTACACCTGGGGCACCTCTGTGCCGGATGACGCGCAGATCTTCGGAACCCTCGACATCAAGCCAGATTGAACCCACCGGAACCTGATCATCAATGAATGTTCGATGCCGTCTCCAGGCCCGACCATTGATCGGGACTGTCATTTCTCAGGAGGTGCAAAATGATCAACAAAAAACTGCAGGCAAAACCCAGGGTGGAACTGCCGGAGCAAGCGACCGTGGGGCAGGTCCTCACCCTCAGGGGACCGACCGTGAACACATTCAGCGGGCTCTATCGGTTCCACTTCACGAAAGGTGGGAATGACGCCCCAACCATCAGCGGTTTCAATATCGTCGACTGGGAAACCGTCTCTTTCACCGTTCCCGACAAGGTCGGCCAGGTCACTGTCTCAGGCCTCTATGTCAGCCTCACGTCCTTGCCGGAGGACGTACAGCTCTCGGCGACGCTCACGATCGTGCCGGCATGAACCCGCCGGGGCTCTGCTGCACACCCCCCTAACGACAGGTAACCCCTGCATGCCTGCGAGCCATCTCTACGTCGACGCCGTTGCACCGGGTAAAATCCGCATAAAAAAAGGGGGCACATGCCCCCCGAGGATTAAGCGTTACAGATGAAGGCCTTGTTCAGCCCTCGATCTCGATCAGGATCTCGCCCGGGTTGACCCGGTCGCCCTTGGCCACATGGATGGCGGTGACCTTGCCGGCAACCGCGGCCTGCACTTCGGTCTCCATCTTCATGGCTTCGGTGATCAGCACGGCCTGGCCGGCTTTCACGCTGTCGCCTTCCTTGACCAGCACATCGACGATGTTGCCCGGCATGGTGGTGCTGACGTGGCCCGGTGCGCTGGCCTGCTTGCGCTTGCTGCTGCCACCGCCGACGAACTCGTTGAGCGGCTCGAACACCACTTCTTCCGGCATGCCGTCGATGGACAGGTAGAAGTGGCGCTTGCCTTCGGCCTTGACGCCGACACCGGTGATGTCCACGCGGTAGGTTTCGCCGTGCACGTCGATGACGAACTCGGTCGGTACACCCTCGCCGCCCGGCGCACGCACACCGCCGGCCTCGGGGATCGGCAGCAGTACTTCAGGCACGAGAGTGCCGGCTTCGCGCTCTTCGAGGAACTTGCGCCCGATGTCCGGGAACATGGCGAAGGTCAGCACGTCTTCCTCGGACTTGGCCAGGGTGCCGACGTCGTTGCGCAGCTTGGTCATTTCCGGCTTGAGCAGGTCGGCCGGACGCACGTCGATCACGTCTTCGCTGCCGATGGCCTGGCGACGCAGCTTCTCGTTGACGGTGCCCGGCGCCTTGCCGTAGCCGCCTTGCAGGTACAGCTTCACCTCGTTGGTGATGGTCTTGTAGCGCTCGCCGGCCAGCACGTTGAAGAACGCCTGGGTGCCGACGATCTGCGACGTCGGGGTCACCAGCGGTGGGAAGCCGAGGTCTTCACGCACGCGCGGGATCTCTGCCAGCACTTCGTTCATGCGGTTCAGGGCACCCTGCTCTTTCAGTTGGTTGGCCAGGTTGGAAATCATCCCGCCCGGCACCTGGTTGACCTGCACGCGGGTATCGACCGCAGTGAATTCGCTTTCGAACTGGTGGTACTTCTTGCGCACGGCGTAGAAGTACAGGCCGATTTCCTGCAGCAGTTCCAGATCCAGGCCGGTGTCGAACTCGCTGCCTTTAAGGGCGGCGACCATCGACTCGGTACCCGGGTGGCTGGTGCCCCAGGCGAAGCTGGAGATCGCGGTGTCGATATGGTCGGCACCGTTTTCCACCGCCTTGAGCTGGCACATCGCGGCCAGGCCGGCGGTGTCGTGGGAATGGATGAACACCGGCAACGACTGCTCGGCCTTCAGCGCCTTGACCAGCTCGCCGGTGGCGAACGGTGTCAGCAGGCCGGCCATGTCCTTGATCGCCACCGAGTCGCAACCCATGGCTTCCATCTGCTTGGCCTGGGCCACGAACGCCTCGATGGTGTGCACCGGGCTGGTGGTGTAGGCGATGGTGCCCTGGGCGTGCTTGCCCGCCGCCTTCACCGCCTCGATGGCCACGCGCAGGTTACGCACGTCGTTCATGGCGTCGAAGATACGGAACACATCGATACCGTTGACCGCCGCCTTGGCGACGAAGGCCTTGACCACGTCGTCGCTGTAGTGGCGGTAGCCCAGCAGGTTCTGGCCACGCAGGAGCATCTGCAGGCGGGTGTTGGGCAGCGCGGCGCGCAGCTTGCGCAGGCGCTCCCACGGGTCTTCCTTGAGGAAGCGCACGCAGGCGTCGAAGGTCGCGCCACCCCAGACTTCCAGCGACCAATAGCCGACCTTGTCGAGCTTGTCGCAGATCGGCAGCATGTCTTCGGTGCGCATGCGGGTGGCGAGCAGCGATTGGTGGGCGTCGCGCAGGATCGTGTCGGTTACATGAATTTTCTTGGACATTGTTCTCTTCCTCACAGGCCTGCGTGGGCGGCGATGGCGGCGGCGATGGCCAGGGCCAGCTCTTCGGGTTTGCGCTTGATCGAGTAGTTGGTCAGTTCCGGATGGCTTTCCACGAAGCTGGTATTGAACTGGCCACTACGGAATTCCGGGTTACGCAGGATTTCCTGGTAGTAGGCGGCGGTGGTCTTCACGCCTTGCAGGCGCATGTCGTCCAGGGCCCGCAGGCCGCGGTCCATCGCCTCTTCCCAGGTCAGCGCCCAGACCACCAGTTTCAGGCACATGGAGTCGTAGAACGGCGGAATGGTGTAGCCGGTGTAGATCGCCGTGTCGGTGCGCACGCCGGGGCCGCCGGGCGCGTAGTAGCGGGTGATCTTGCCGAAGCTGGGCAGGAAGTTGTTCTTCGGGTCCTCGGCGTTGATCCGGAACTGCAGGGCAAAGCCGCGATGGATGATGTCTTCCTGCTTGACCGACAGCGGCAGGCCGGACGCGATGCGGATCTGCTCACGAACGATGTCGATACCGGTGATTTCCTCGGTGATGGTGTGTTCCACCTGCACCCGGGTGTTCATTTCCATGAAGTACACCTCGCCATCGGCGAGCAGGAACTCCACGGTGCCGGCGTTCTCGTAACCCACCGCCTTGGCCGCGCGCACCGATAGGTCGCCGATGTAGGCGCGCTGTTCAGGGGTCAGCTGGGGGCTGGGGGCGATTTCGATCAGTTTCTGGTTGCGGCGCTGGATCGAGCAGTCACGCTCGAACAGGTGCACCACGTTGCCGAAGCTGTCGCCGAGAATCTGCGCCTCGATGTGCTTGGGATTGACGATGCATTTTTCCAGGAAGACTTCCGCCGAACCGAAGGCCTTGGTTGCCTCGGAGATGACACGGGGGAACGCCTGCTCCAGTTCCTCGCGGCTGTTGCAGCGACGAATGCCGCGGCCGCCACCACCGGACGTGGCCTTGAGCATCACCGGATAACCGATGCGATCACCTTCGCTCAGGGCTTCCTCGATGCCGGAGACGTTGCCTTCGGTACCTGGAGTGACCGGCACGCCCGCCTTGATCATGCTGCGGCGCGCTTCGGTCTTGTCGCCCATGCGGCGAATCACGTCCGCCGATGGGCCAATGAATTTCACGCCACGTTCGGCGCAGATTTCTGCCAGCTCGGCATTTTCCGAGAGAAAACCATAGCCGGGATGCAAGGCATCGCAGCCGGTTTCCACTGCCAGGTTCACCAGCTTGCGCGGGTTGAGGTAGCCGGCCAGGGGCTCGGCGCCAATGCTGTAGGCCTCGTCCGCCCGTTTGACATGCAGGGCATGACGGTCGGCGTCGGAGAAAATCGCCACCGAGCGAATGCCCATTTCGGCACAGGCTCGCACGATGCGGACGGCAATCTCACCACGGTTGGCGATCAGGATCTTTTTTATCACTTGGAAATTCCTAAGCCGCTGGAACGAAACAACCTGCTGGAACCCCACGCGATCTCGGGAACGCATGGAGACAGGAAGGACCTGGGCCAGCCCACGATGATGTCCGTCAAAACACCAAAAGCCTCGCGGGCCGGCCCTCTGTCCACGACCCGATATCTGTCCCACAGAGCGGGTCGACGAGTGACCAAATGTTTCAAGCCAGTCGCGTCACCACACTAGCTCCCGCCATCGATAAACTAAAATCAATAATTATTGGGTTGGCTATAAGTAATGACTTATAGTCTAGTGACCCGCCGCCCGAGAGTGTTCGCAAAAAATGCGTAAGTCCTTGATGCGTATGACATTACGTCAGCTGAAAATCTTCAACGAGGTCTGCGATTTGCGCTCCTATAGCCGGGCGGCTGAAGAAATGTCGCTCACACAACCGGCCGTAAGCCTGCAAATTCGTCAGTTGGAAGAGCTGATTGGCCAGCCGCTGTTCGAATATGTCGGCAAAAAGCTCTACATGACTGAGGCAGCTGAAGCGTTACAGCGGGCCAGCCGGGATATTTTCGGCCGGCTGGAAAACCTCGATATGCAGCTCTCGGACATGCAAGGGTCACTGCAGGGGCAACTGAAACTGGCGGTGGAATCCAGTGCGAAATACTTCGTGCCGCACCTGTTCGCGGCGTTCAAGCGCCAGCATCCGGAGGTCAGCCTGCACCTGACGGTGGTCAACCGCGCCCAGGCCCTGCGACGCCTGTCGGACAACCGCGACGACCTGCTGATCATGTCCATGGTGCCCCAGGACATGGGCCTGGAATTCCTGCCATTCCTGAACAACCCGATC
The DNA here is from genome assembly GCF_059730225.1 of Pseudomonas sp. UTLPPB19802. Classification (NCBI taxonomy): domain Bacteria; kingdom Pseudomonadati; phylum Pseudomonadota; class Gammaproteobacteria; order Pseudomonadales; family Pseudomonadaceae; genus Pseudomonas; species Pseudomonas sp. UTLPPB19802. The sequence continues at coordinate 864,357 of NZ_AP048545.1, read as the reverse complement.
GTCGCGGTTGCGCCGCCCGATCATCCGCTGTGCCACCAGGGCCCGCTGCGCCTGCAGGACCTGGAGCCCTATCCGCTGCTGATCCGCGAACCGGGGTCGGGTACCCGGATGGCCTGCGAGGAGTACTTCAAGGAAAAGCGCGTGCACTTCTCGCAGACACTCGAGGTGACCTCTGGCGAGGCGCAGTGCGAAAGCGTGGTGGCGGGGCTGGGCCTGGCGCTGTTGACGCGCCATGCCCTGAGCCTGGAACTGGCGACCGGCGTGCTCCGGGAACTGCCGGTGGAAGAACTGCCGCTCTATCGCAGTTGGTGCGTGGTTCAGGCCAGGGATAAACGCCTGTCACCGGTCGCGCATGCGTTCCTGGGGTTCATCCGAAGTGAGAGGCTGCAGATCAGTGGGCTCGCTGAGCGCTTCGACGGTCGACTGCCGAGTCCATCTGCCAGTAATTGAGAGCGGCTATTTCCGCTTGCAGCTGACGCAGTTCGTTGCGGTCTTCGATTGCGCGACGGAACTCCATGCGACGCTGGTCTTCCTGCTGCCGACGGGTCTTTACGCTGCTTTGCTCTTCGTGGTGCCGGGCCATTTCGAGTCTCCCAGGTTGGGTTGGAGACTCCAAGATGGCTGCCGGTCGTTACGATTTGGCGGCAGCCGGGTGACAGGCAGATGAATTCAGTCTTCGAGGTTCTTCAGCGACTTGGGCGATAGCCGCAAGCTGCGCAGGCTGCGCTTGACGCTCTTGAGGTGGTTGACCAGGCTCGGACCACGGGCCATCGCCACGCCCATCGCCAGCACGTCGATCACCACCAGGTGGGCGATACGCGAGGTCAGCGGCGTGTAGATCTCGGTGTCTTCGTGCACGTCGATCGCCAGGTTGATCGTCGACAGCTCGGCCAACGGTGTCTGGCTCGGGCACAGGGTGATCAGCGTCGCGCCGCTTTCACGAACCATGTTGGCGGTGATCAGCAGGTCCTTGGAACGCCCCGACTGGGAAATGCAGATCGCCACATCGCTGGGCTTGAGGGTCACCGCCGACATGGCCTGCATATGCGGGTCGGAATAGGCCGCGGCGGTCAGCAGCAGGCGGAAGAACTTGTGCTGGGCATCCGCCGCCACCGCGCCCGACGCACCGAAGCCGTAGAACTCCACACGCTGCGCCGCCGACATGGCCGTCACTGCCCGTTGCAGGGCCGCCGGGTCGAGCTTCTCGCGCACTTCCATCAGGGTGTGCAGGGTGGTGTCGAAGATCTTCAGGCTGTAGTCGGCGACCGAATCGTCTTCGTGGATCGCGAACTGGCCGAAACTGGCACCCGCCGCCAGGCTCTGCGCCAGCTTGAGTTTCAGGTCCTGGAAGCCCGAGCAACCGATGGCCCGGCAGAAGCGCACGATGGTCGGTTCGCTGATCCCCACGCTGTGGGCCAGGTCGGCCATGGAGCTGTGCATCACCGCCGCCGGGTCGAGCAGCACGTGATCGGCAACCTTGAGCTCCGATTTGCGAAGCAGGGTGCGGGACTGGGCGATGTGTTGCAACAGATTCACGGGCTGGACTCGATTGTTATGGGCGAATGCCGAGGATGTAGCATTCTTGTAGTTATACTACATGAATTCGTCGATTGCCTGTTCCATTGCGTGGTGGATACGTTCTCAGGAGGCGGGTTTTGTGGCGGATGGCCGCCTTTGGCGGTTCGCGGGCAAGCCCGGCTCCTACAAGGGAGCGGTGCGCTGATCGTCGCGCAGCAGTTGCACCAGTGCCGCCACCTCCACCGGCCGGCTGATCAGGTAGCCCTGTACCTCGTCGCAGCCATGCTCCTTGAGGAACTCCAGTTGTTGCGGGTTCTCGACGCCCTCGGCCACCACCTTCAGGCCCAGGCTATGGGCCATGGCAATGATCGCCCGGGTGATCGCGGCGTCTTCGCTGCCCTCGTCGAGGCCGCGGATGAAGGCCTGGTCGATCTTCACGTAGTCCACCGGGAAGCGCTTGAGGTAGCTCAGCGACGAATAACCCGTACCAAAATCGTCGATCGCCAGCTTCACGCCCAGGGCACGCAGTTGCTGGAAGGTCGCGATGATGTGCTCGACACTGTCGAGCAATTGGCTCTCGGTCAATTCGAGTTCCAGCAGATGCGGCGCCAGTCCGCTTTCCTCGAGTACCTGGCGGACCAGGCTGACCAGCTTGCCCTGGCGCAGCTGATGCACCGACAGGTTCACCGACACCCGCATTGCCGGCAGGCCCTGGCGCTGCCATTCGCAGGCCTGCCAGCAGGCCCGGCGCAGCACAAACTCGCCGATCGGACCGATCAGCCCGGTCTCCTCCGCCAGACCGATGAAATCCCCCGGCGGCACCCGGCCCATGGTCGGGTGCTCCCAGCGCACCAGCGCCTCGGCGGCGTTCAGGCGGCCGGTGGCCAGGCACAGCTTGGGTTGGTAAAACACATTCAGTTGCTGCTCCTCGATGGCCTTGCGCAACTGGTTTTCCAGTTGCAGGCGCTCCAGGGTGCTGGCCTGCAGGCTGTCGGTGTAGAACTGGAAGTTGTTCCCACCCAGATGCTTGGCGTGCTGCATGGCGATGTTCGACTGGCTGACCAGCGCCAGGATTTCCCGAGCGCTGTCCGGCAACAGGCTGATGCCCATGGACGCGCTCACCACCAGTTCGTGCCCTTCTATGGTCAACGGCAGGCGCAGCTTGCCGAGCAGGCGCGTCGCCACCCGGGCCAGGCTGGACAGGCTGCCGTAGGCATCGAACAGCACCGCGAATTCATCGCCGGACAACCGGGCGATGGTGTTCGCCTCCGGCAACGCGTTCACCAGCCGCCGGGACATTTTCTGCAGCAGTTGGTCGGCCACTTCATGGCCCAGGCTGTCGTTGAGCAGCTTGAAGCGATCCAGGTTGATGTGCAGCAACGCCAGGCTGCGGCCTTCCTGGCGGGCACGCTGGTTGGCCTCGCGCAGGCGCTCCTTGAACAGCGAGCGGTTGGCCAGGCCGGTCAGTTCGTCATAGTGGGTGAGAAAGCGCATGCGCTCTTCAGATTCGCGCCGTGCTGACAGATCAGCGAAGAAGCCCACGATATGGCTGACTTTTCCCCGAGCATCGCGCACGACATTCAACTGCAGCCATTGCGGGTAAAGCTCGCCGTTCTTGCGCGCCTCCACCAACTCGCCCTGCCAATTGCCGTACTGTTCCAGCGATTGGTGGATCATCGAAAAATGCCGACGGGCATCGCGACTGCACGGCAGTTCGACGACGTTACGCCCCAGCATGTCTTCCATCTGATAGCCGGTGACCCGGCTGAACGCCTGGTTGACCGCCAGCAACGAGTAGTTCGGGTCGAAGATCACGATGCCTTCGCTGGCCGCCTCGAACACCGTCGCCGCCAGTTGCCGCTGCCCCTCCAGCTCCTTGTGGGAGCTGATATCACGGCGGGTACCGACCATGCGTAGTACCCGGCCGCTGGCACTACGTTCCACTGCCCGGCCACGGTCCTCGATCCAGACCCAGTGGCCACTGCCATGGCGCACGCGGTATTCGATGACATAGTCCTCGCTGCGACCCTTGAGGTGTTCCACCAGGGCGCGCTTGAGCGCCGGCACGTCTTCGGGATGCAACCGCGGCTTGAGGTGGCCGAGCATGGCCGTGACGTACTGGGGATCAAGGCCGAACAGCTCCTTGATGTGAGTGTGATGAACCTCGTCGGTCTGCAGGTTCCAGTCCCACAGGCCCAGCTCACTGGCCTGCAAGGCCAGCGCCAGGCGGGTTTCGCTCTTGGTCAGGGCGCGGTTCGCCAGGTCCAGTTCCTGGCTGCGCTGGGCGACGCGGCTTTCCAGTTCTACGTGGGCCTCGCGCAGCTCCAGCTCGGCTCGACGACGTTGCTCGACCTCGCGCGCCAACTCCTGGTTGAGCTGCTCGCTGCGGGCCTGGGCCTGCTGCAGGTTCTCGATCAGGGCCTGGTTCTGGAAGCGCCGCAGCAGGCCGCGCTCGATCAGCCGATTGACCTGCAAGGCCACCACACTCAGCGATACCAGCAGGATCAGCCCGAGCCAGCCCCACCCCTGGCGCGCGCCGTCGCCGTCCCAGAACAGATAGCCGATCGCTGGCAGCAGGCAGGGCAAGGTGAAGGTCAGGAATGCCTGGAAGCTCACGGCATAGGCAATGCTGGCGGACAAGGTGGCCGCGCCGATCAGGCCGAACACCCAGGCCTGCTGGAGAAAGCTGTCGGTGGGCACCAGGGCGATGCCGGCACAGGCCAGGGTCAGGCCGCTGACGGCAGAGCCGAGCAGAAACATGCGGCGCCAGATCGGCTGCGCCTGGCGGCTGGAGATGGCCGAATCGAATGCCGCGACCTGGATCACGCGCAAGGCCACCAGTGCCATCAGCCAGACCATCCAGACGCTGACCAGCAGGTAGCGTTGCGGGCTCCAGAGCAGCCAGGCACAGACCAGGCCATTGATCAGCATGAACAGAGTGGGCAGCAACGAGCCCTGGTACAACAGGCGCGTGCGCTCGACCGCCAACTCGGTGGCGAACTGCTTGCGAATAACCCGCCCGGCCTCCGCAGAGGGGCTCAGCGCGTCGGAGCTGTGAGTCATATGGGCATTGTTCTTATAGTTGAGCCATAAATGTCGCAGGAGCATACACAAGCCTCCGGCCGGACCAAACTGCTCCAAGTCATAAAATGTAATGGATTTGCCCGCAATAGACCCTTCCGAAAGGTACAAGGTCAGGTGCTGCACCGCCTGTAGGCCATGACCCACCGGTCGTCATCACGCGAGTTTTTTCACCGGCCACGATGTCGACCGCCCGGCAATAGGGTTTGCCCGCCCGTAGCCAGCACCCTAGAATGCGCCGATGCGCAACGATGACCTCTCCCTCCTGCTGAACTCCCTCAACGATGCCCAACGCCAGGCCGTAGCCGCCCCCGTTGGTCGTCAGTTGGTCCTGGCTGGCGCCGGCTCCGGTAAGACCCGGGTGCTGGTGCACCGTATCGCCTGGTTGATCCAGGTCGAGAACGCCTCGCCCTACTCGATCCTGTCGGTGACCTTCACCAACAAGGCCGCTGCCGAGATGCGCCACCGCATCGAGCAGCTGATGGGCATCAGCCCGGCCGGCATGTGGGTCGGCACCTTCCACGGCCTGGCGCACCGCCTGTTGCGGGCGCACTGGCAGGAAGCCGGGCTGAGCCAGACCTTCCAGATCCTCGACAGCGACGACCAGCAGCGGCTGGTCAAGCGGGTGATCCGCGACCTGGGCCTCGACGAGCAACGCTGGCCGGCCCGCCAGGCGCAGTGGTTCATCAACGGGCAGAAGGACGAGGGCCTGCGGCCGAAACACATCCAGGCCAGTGGCGACCTGTTCCTGGCGACCATGCGCAGCATCTACGAAGCCTACGAGGCGGCCTGCGCACGGGCCAACGTGATCGACTTCTCCGAACTGCTGCTGCGCGCCCTCGACCTGTGGCGCGACAACCCGGGCCTGCTCGAACACTACCAGAAGCGTTTCCGGCACATCCTGGTGGACGAGTTCCAGGACACCAACGCCGTGCAGTACGCCTGGTTGCGCCTGCTGGCCAAGGGCGGCGACAGCCTGATGGTGGTCGGCGACGACGACCAGTCGATCTACGGCTGGCGCGGCGCGAAAATCGAGAACATCTACCAGTATTCCGATGATTTCCCGGACGCCGAGACCATCCGCCTGGAGCAGAACTACCGCTCCACCGCCGGCATCCTCAAGGCCGCCAACGCCCTGATCGCCAACAACACCGGGCGCCTGGGCAAGGAGCTGTGGACGGACGGCGGCGATGGCGAGGCGATCAACCTCTACGCCGCCTTCAACGAACACGATGAAGCGCGCTACGTGGTGGAAACCATCGAAAGCGCGCTGAAGACCGGCCTCGCACGCAGCGACATCGCCATTCTCTATCGCTCCAACGCCCAGTCGCGGGTGCTGGAAGAAGCCCTGCTGCGCGAGCGCATTCCCTACCGGATCTACGGTGGCCAGCGCTTCTTCGAACGGGCCGAGATCAAGAACGCCATGGCCTACCTGCGCCTGCTCGAAGGGCGTGGCAACGATGCGGCGCTGGAGCGGGTGATCAACGTCCCGGCCCGCGGCATCGGCGAGAAGACCGTCGAAGCCATCCGCGACCATGCGCGCCATAGCCATGTGTCGATGTGGGAAGCCATGGCCCAGTTGATCGCCAACAAGGGCGTGACCGGCCGTGCCGCCAGCGCACTCGGGGCCTTCATCGAGCTGATCGAGAACCTCGCCGCGAAGACCAAAGAGAGCCCGCTGCACCTGATGACCCAGATCGTCATCGAACAGTCCGGGCTGATTGCCTATCACGAAGCGGAAAAGGGTGAAAAAGGCCAGGCTCGGGTGGAAAACCTTGAAGAACTGGTGAGCGCGGCGCGCAACTTCGAAGCCGCCGAGGGCGAGGAAGACTTGTCGCCGCTGGCCGCGTTCCTTGGCCATGCCTCGCTGGAGGCCGGCGATGCCCAGGCCGACGAGCACGAAGACAGCATCCAGCTGATGACCCTGCACAGCGCCAAGGGCCTGGAATTCCCCTACGTGTTCCTGGTGGGCATGGAAGAAGGCCTGTTCCCGCACAAGATGAGTCTGGAAGAGCCTGGCCGCCTGGAGGAGGAACGCCGGCTGGCGTACGTGGGCATTACCCGGGCGATGCAGAACCTGGTCATGACCTATGCGGAAACCCGCCGCTTGTACGGCAGCGAGACCTACAACAAGGTATCGCGCTTCGTGCGCGAGGTTCCGAAAGGCCTGGTGCAGGAAGTGCGCCTGTCCAACAGCGTCAGTCGCCCATTCGGCGGCGGCCAGCAGCAGAGCAGCAGCCTGTTCAGCGGCAGCGCCATTCCGCAGACCGAGTTCAGCCTGGGCCAGGCGGTGCGCCACAGTATCTTCGGCGACGGCGTGATCCTCAACTTCGAGGGCTCCGGCGCCCAGGCGCGGGTCCAGGTGAACTTCAGCGAAGGCAGCAAGTGGCTGATGCTCGGCTACGCCAAGCTGGAAGCCATCTGAGGCATTGGGCTTGGCGCCTTCGGGCGCCCATGCCCTGCGGCGCCGCACAAGCAATCCTCGCCATCAGCCACCGGAGTAGACAGCACATGGGCCACAGCTTCTTTTCTTCGTGGACATTCTGGGCACTGCTGTCGGCAACTTTTGCCGCGTTGACTGCGATTTTCGCGAAGATCGGCATCGATAACGTCAACTCTGACTTCGCGACCCTGCTGCGCACGGTGGTGGTGCTGATCAGCCTGACCTTGATTGTGTACGCGACGGGCCAATATCAGTCCATGGGTTCGATCTCGGGCAAGAGCTACCTGTTCCTGTTGCTGTCGGGCCTGGCCACCGGCGCTTCCTGGCTGTGCTATTTCCGCGCGTTGAAAGCCGGCCCGGCCTCGCTGGTGGCGCCGGTGGACAAGCTCAGCGTGGTGCTGGTGGCGATCATCGGCGTCCTGCTGCTGGGCGAAAAACTCGACCTGCGTCAATGGGCCGGCATCGGCATGATCACCGGCGGCGTGGTCCTGCTAGCCCTGCGACGCTGACACCGCTCTCTGGGCACCTGCGCCACCTTTTCCCTGTGGGAGCCGGCTTGCTGGCGGTAGCGATCTGCTTGGCGCAACAGTATCCGCTGGATTGCCGCGCCTCTGTAGGAGCAGGGCTTGCCCGCGAAGCTTTTGGCGTTATCAAGGCCCCCTTCGCGGGCAAGCCCTGCTCCTACAGGTTTGGCGACGAACTGAAAATTTCATACAGAATTTAAAGACGAGCCAACAACCCAATAAGCATTGGCCCTACTGGCTTTCATGAAATATTCAGCATTGGAATGAGAGGATTCAGGCAAAAGCCGGAAACACTCTCTCGCTAGCCAGTCACACTTCACCTGTGCAGTATGACACGCGTGCACTCCACAAACGGGAATACCCTTTATGCAACGTTTTCTTAGCATCGCCCTGGCGCTCTGCATCGGCCTGACGATGAGCCTCGACGCCAACGCCAAGCGCTTTGGCGGCGGTAAAAGCGCGGGCTCGGCCCCGACCCACCAGACCAGCCAGATGGCCCCTGCCGCTGGCGCAGCCGGCGGTGCAGCCGCCACGGCGGGCGCAGCCGGTGCCGCAGGCGCGGCAGCCAAGGCCGGCGGCGCCTCGCGCTGGCTGGGCCCATTGGCCGGTATCGCCGCTGGCGGCCTGCTGGCGTCCATGTTCATGGGCGGCGGCTTCCAGGGCATGCAGTTCTTCGACATCCTGATCATGGCAGTCATCGCCTTCGTGATCTTCCGCTTCATTGCCGCCCGTCGCCGCAAGCAGCAGGAGCAGATGGCTCCAGCCGGCGCGCCGTACCAGCGTGAAGTCTTCGAGCAACCGGCGCCTGCGCAGAACTCGATCTTCGGTGGTTCCGCCGCTCCTGCCGCACCACGCCGTGTGATCAACGCGCCGGCCTGGTTCAACGAGCAGAACTTCCTGGAAGCCGCCCGCAACCACTTCCAGACGCTGCAGCAGCACTGGGACGCCAACGAGATGGACAAGATCGCCGAGTTCGTCACCCCGCAAATGCTGCAGTTCCTCAAGCAGGAACGCGCCAGCCTGGGCGACGGTTTCCAGTCCACCTACATCGACAACCTGCAGGTGCAACTGGACGGCGTGGATGACCGTGCCGACAAGACCATCGCCACCCTGACCTTCAGCGGCGTGTCGAAAACCTCGCGGTTCGACCAGGGCGAAGCCTTCAGCGAAAGCTGGAACATGGAACGCCCGCAAGGCGAAAACCAGCCTTGGCTGGTCGCGGGTATCCGCCAGAACGGCTGATCCAGGCGCGTCACGCAGTACACCAGAACCCCGGACTTGTCCGGGGTTTTGCATTTCACGATTGCACTTGTAACGAGCTACTGTATAAAACGCGTCATACCAAACCGCGCCATGCAGCAAGAGGATTGAGGCCGTGGAAGAAGTTATCGAACAATTGCGTGAAGCCAACGAACCCGTACCGGTGCCACTGGAGTTGCCCGACGAAGACCAGTTGGTCGAGATCGAAGAGGAGTTGTTCATCAACATCCCCTTTGTCTTCAAGGAATTCCTGCTGACCGTCAGCGACGTGGTCTACGGCAGCCTGGAGCCGGTGACCGTCACCGACCCGCAATCGCACACCTACCTGCCGGAAGTGGCAGCCAATGCCTGGGACAGCGGTGTGCCACGGGACCTGATCCCGATCTGCCAGGACGGTGACGACTACTACTGCGTCGAGGAAGACGGCACCGTGGTGCTGTGGTCCGGCGAAGAAGAGCTGATCACCGAAGAGTCCTGGGAATCGGTCTGGCACTGGGCACGGGACGTCTGGCTGGAAAGCTGACACCCCGCCGACTCGACGGGGCACCCTGGGGCCTCAGTGCCCCGCCGAGTCCTTGTTGTTCTCCAGCGTCTCCAGCAGAGCGACCTGCATCCGCGTATGCACGCGCACGAACCAGCGCCAGAGCAACGCCGCCACCGCCGCCGCGACCACCGCGATCAGCACCAGCAGTTCGTTGGTCGGCAGGATGCTCGCCGACAACGCCGACAGCAGCAGGAAGATCACCAGCAGCGACAACAGCGGAATCACCTCGGCAATCACCCGCCGTACGCGCTGGGTATGCCGCCCGGCCATGTCCGGCTTCACCCCCATTTCCGCCAGCAGCATCGACAGCGCCTTGAGCTTGCGATAGGCGGCAATCAGGAAAGGCAGCGACAGCAGCAGCGCGCCGCCCCAGATCAATGCCTTGTGCCAGCTCGGCTCGCCGACCCAGCCTTCCAGGTAAAGGGCAATCGGCTGGGCAAAAAAGCCGCCGGCAAAAAAGATCGCTACCACCAGCGCCAGGTTGACCCCGACCTGCAGCAGGATCTTGCGGATCAGCGAGGCCAGCAACGCACCTTCGCCCTGGGGCTGGATGCTGCGCAGCCATTCGCCGTACAGGCCGAACACCCGCCCCATTCGTCGTGGCATCACCGCCGCGAGCTTCAGCGACAGCGGGTCCGCGGCACGAATCAGGTACGGCGTAAGCAAGGTGGTGATGACCGACACCGCCACGGCCACCGGATACAGGAAATGGCTGGTGACCTGCAGGGTCATGCCCAACGAGGCGATGATGAAGGAAAACTCGCCGATCTGTGACAGCCCCATCCCAACCCGCAATGAGGTCCGTCCGTCATTACCGGCGATAAACGCGCCCAGGCCGCAGGACAACATTTTTCCCAGCACCACCGCCACGGTGATCACCGCGATCGGCCAGGCATAGTCGAGCAGCACCGCCGGATCGAGCATCAGGCCGATGGCGACGAAGAAGATCGCACTGAACAGGTCGCGAACCGGCTCGATCAGGCGCTCGATCTTCAGCAACTGCCGCGACTCGGCCATGATCGCACCGATCAGGAACGCTCCCAGCACCATGCTGTATTCAAGCTTCACCACCAGCAGGCAGAAACCGAAGCACAGCCCCAGCACGGTGATCAGCAGCATTTCGTTACTTTCGAAACGGGCGACGTAGGCCAGCAGGCGCGGCACCAGCAAAATGCCGATCACCAGCGCGACGATCATGAACAGCGACAGCTTGCCGACCGTGGAGAACACCTCGCCGGAACTCACCGTGCCGCTGACGGCGATGCTCGACAGCAGGGCGATGATGCCGATACCGAGGATGTCCTCGACGATCAGCACGCCAAAAATCAGCTGCGCGAAACGCTGGTTCTTCATCTTCAGGTCATTGAGTGCCTTGACGATGATGGTGGTCGAGGAGATCGCCAGGATCGCCCCGAGAAACAGCGAGTCCATGGTGTTCCAGTCGAACCAGCGGCCGATCTCGTAGCCGATCCAGATCATCAGCACGATTTCCAGGAACGCGGCGATAAACGCCGTCGCGCCGACCTTGAACAGCTTGCCCAGGCTGAACTCCAGCCCCAGGCAGAACATCAGGAAGATCACCCCGAGTTCGGCCAGGGTCTTGATGGTGTCCTCGCCGTGGATCAGGCCGAACGGCGGGGTGTGCGGGCCGATGATGAACCCGGCGATGATGTAGCCGAGAACCACCGGCTGCTTGAAGCGATGGAACAGGATGGTGACCACGCCCGCCACCAGCATGATCACGGCCAGATCCTGGATAAAACTGATGGCATGCATGGCGGACGCTCCTTGTGGCTGGCGGATGCCGGGGAAAACCGCCCACCACTCCAAGGAGCCGTCAGCGATCACCGTTCCAGGTGTAAGAATTTTCTATGGCATGGCTTTTTGAAGGTTAACACCGGGGCTTCCGACAAAAAGCCGGTGCAATATGTAGAAACAGATCGCTTGGCGCGTGACGATGGCTCCACGGCTGGCGTCCCGTAATCGAGGTGTCTGAAAAATACCGAAAGCGCCCGCAGAGGTGCCTGAACTTGTCCCTACCTACCGTGAGCGTGCTATGGAACCTGGAAATGCCCAGCTGTCGATGACCGTTTTGATGACCCCGGATATGGCCAACTTTTCTGGCAATGTCCACGGCGGCACCCTGCTCAAGTACCTGGATGAAGTGGCCTATGCCTGCGCCGCCCGTTATGCCGGCAGCTACGTGGTGACCCTGTCGGTGGACCAGGTGATTTTCCGTGAGCCGGTGCATGTCGGCGAACTGGTAACCTTCCTGGCCTCGGTCAACTACACCGGCAACACCTCGATGGAGGTCGGTATCAAGGTGGTGACGGAGAATATCCGCGAGCGCTCGGTGCGCCACTCCAACAGCTGCTTCTTCACCATGGTTGCGATCGATGACCAGCGCAAGCCGGTGTCAGTGCCGCCATTGCAGCCGGAGACCAGCGAGGGCAAGCGCCGCTACGCCCAGGCGAAGCAGCGTCGGCAGATCCGCCAGGAGCTGGAAAAACGCTACCAGGAGATCAAGGCCGACGCACCTTGAGTTCAAGGCGTGATCGGTAACGCCTCGAAGCGTACCCGTGGATGGGCGATGCGATCCTGGGCCCGCACCAGTTCCAACTCGTAACTGGCGCAGGCCTGGGTTTCCAGCAACACCTCGTGCACCGCCGCCGCAGTGAACTCGAACGCCGCCACCAGGCTGTCGCCCAGCAGTACACGGGCCAGGAACAGCCCCGACGTCAGGTCGCCGACGCCCACCGGCTGGCGCGGAAAAGCCAGCAGCGGCCGGCGCAGGTGCCAGTTGCCTTCAGCCGTCACCAACAGCATCTCGAAACTGTCTTCGGGTTTGCCCGGATAGGACAGGTGCTTGACCAGTACCACCTTCGGCCCACGGGCCAACAGGCTGCGAGCCATCGCCAGGCAATCGAACAGCGATTGCGGCGAACGGCCACAGAAGCTGTCCAGCTCCAACTGGTTGGGGCAAAGAATGTCGGCCTGGGCCACCGCCTCCTGCAGCAGGAAGTCACTGACTTCCACCGGCACGCTGCAACCCTTCTCCGGATGGCCCATCACCGGGTCGCACAGGTACAGGGCCTTGGGGTTGGCCGCCTTGATCCGCGCCACGCCACTGAGAATCGCCCGGCCCTGGGCCGCGCTGCCCAGGTAGCCGGACAGCACCGCGTCGCAGTTGCCCAGTTCGCCGATGGCGGCAATGCCTTCGACCAGTTCCGGAATCCGATGAGGGGCCAGCACTTCCCCGGCCCACTGGCCATACTGGGTGTGGTTGGAGAACTGTACGGTGTTCAACGGCCAGACATTCACCCCGACGCGCTGCATGGGGAAAACCGCCGCGCCATTGCCGGCATGACCGAAAACCACGTGGGACTGAATGGCAAGCAGATGAAGAGTGCGTTTCATTCCGAATTCCAGCAAGGCAAAAAGATTCAAGCCGCGCAGTATGCGACGAAACAGAGCCTGTACGACAGACCGGAGAGCCAGTTAAGCTTCTATCAACTTGTTGGAGTGGCGTTCATGCTGACCCTCGGAAATATGTTCGTGCTGATGTTGCTGGCCACCGGCGCTGCCTGGCTCTGGCATAACCATGGCCTGCGCGAACGGGCGCTGGAACGGGTCAAGCAGCACTGCGCCAGGCTCGACCTGGAACTGCTCGACGGCGCCGTGGCGCTCAAGCGCATCGGTTTCGTTCGCCACGCCAACGGTCGGCGGCGCCTGGCGCGGATCTACCACTTCGAGTTCACCGTCACCGGCGAGCAACGGCACGTCGGTACCATCACCCAGTTCGGCGCCCACAGCGCGCAGATCGAACTGCCGCCCTACCCGTTCGAGGCCCGCTCCGAACTGCCGAGCGCCGAGATCATCGAGCTGAGCCAGTGGCGCCAGGATCACCCCAAGGACCACAGCCAGTCCCGTCACTGACCCGCTAAAGCCGACAGGCCTGCATACCGGCCTTCAACCGCTCGACGTCGCCGGGCTCGCTGAAGATCAACTCAAGCCGCGAGTCCCGTCGCCATTCGCTGGGCTGCCAGTCCAGCGGCGAGTTATCCACAGCGTTGCTCGAGACCCAGCCACTCGGGCTGTGGATAACCAGCTTGGCCCTCGACCAGTCCAGGCCCGCCAGCCACTGGCGAATACGTTCCGGATCCAATTGCTGGCTCGGGTGCCAGCGCCAGCCGATGCTCCAGTTGCCCTCCTGCGCATGCTCCTGGCAGATCGGCTGGGTCGGATCGGTCCAGATCGCCGGCAGTGTCACGCTCGCCGTTACGGCGGGCAATACGCCCGGTACGGCCGACTCATCCGGCACCGAGGACTCCAAGGCCAGCAGCTCGTCCAGCGCCAACACGCCCTGCTCGGTCCAGCGCAGTGGGCGCTCCGGCAAACGCGCCAATACCCGGGCGCGCTCGGTTTCGTCCAACCCTTGCGCCTTGTTCAGCAGGAGTAACCCGGCCAGCGCCAACGCCTCCTGCTGGGACTCCGGCAGCGGTTTGCCTGCGGCCAGGGCCGGGGCATCCAGCACCATCACGCACGGCTGCAGGGCCAGGACACCGAGCCACGGCGCCGCGCCCAACTGCCGGAGAATCTGCGCCGGATGACCGAGGCCGGAAGGCTCGATGAACAGCCGATCGGGCCGGGCCTTGCGCAGCAACCGGCCGAGGCCGATCTGGAACGGCGCGCCATTGACGCAGCAGACACAGCCGCCAGCCACCTCGCCCAGTGCGATACCATCGTCAGCCTGGGTCAGCAGCACGGCATCCAGGCCGATCTGGCCGAACTCATTGATCAGCACGGCCCAGCGCTCGGCCCCAGGCTTTTGCGCCAGCAGGTGGCGGATCAGGCTGGTCTTGCCGGCACCAAGGGGACCGGCGATGACATGCGTGGGAATGTTCTGCAACATAAGTGGGCCGATAGGTCTGAAGAGGTGGGTAAATGATGCGGTCGATTGGCCTGGCGCTGCTCATGGCGCTGGGCTCAAGCCAGGTCCTGGCGCAAGCCTGTGTGGTCCACAGCCACGGCGAGCGGCTCGACGTAAAGGTTTGCCAGGAAAACGTAAGCATCCCGGCCAAGCTGTTCAACGACGGTTTCTGCCAGCCGAACCTGGCGGGCCAGAAGGTCGAGGTCGAATACGTCGAGCAGTGCCCGGGCGGTTCATTCGGTGTCTGCCGGAACGCCCAGGTTGCCAATATGCCCTACCGGCAGAATATTCACTATTACGGCGTGGCGACGGATGCGGCGTATCTCAAGCCGTTTTGCGAGGGCCAGAGTGGCGGGCAGTGGCAGGTGCCCTGATCAAGACCTGAAGATTTGGGGCGCCTGGTTCGCGGATAAATCCGGCGCCCACGGAACGCATGCCTTCAGAGCAGCGCTGCCCTTGTGGGAGCAGGATTTATCCGCGAAAGGGCCAGACCAGACAACACCTCAAGCCAACCAATCCAATGTCAGAATCAGTCGCCGCTCCCCCGCCACTACCTGCGGCGAACGATGCACCAGGCCAAACCCCTCGTTGCCCTGCCAGCGCTCGCCCTTGAGCAGGGCCACCGCGCCGCTGTCCATCCGCCTGATCACAAGCGTATCCAGCGGCTCCGCCTCCGGGCTGCCGAGTTGTCGCCGGTCCATCGCCCCCTCCTCCAACCACTCACTACCCGTTCCCGCATAGGTGGTGATCAGCCTGACCGGCACATGGTCGACGTGAAACCGCGGGCACATCGCCTTGTCCAGCACTCGCAGGCGCAAGCCGATGCGCCGTGCACCGAGCAGGCAGGCATAGGCGCTGACCAGCCAGGACACGTCGCTGATAAAACCCTCGTAGCCCTCCAGGTCGCTGAAACCCGAGGCCAGGCCGTGCAGGTTCGGCCGGGACTCGTCATCAGGCATTTCCAGGCTCAGCGACTCCGCCAGCGGCTCGCCCAGCGACAGCAGCAAGTGGGCAAAATCGGCGATATGGCTGGGCAGGCGGCGCTGCCACACCGCCAGGTTCACCCCATCCTCGAGAATATCGCCCAGCACGGTCGGAGCCTCGCCCAGGGTCTGACGGATCGAGGGTTGCGCCGGCATGCGCGGCGCCAACATCAGGCCGCGACCTCTTCGTCGTGCCACGAGCCGAACGGGTCGTGCAGCAACTGCCAGCCCTCGACCCCCAGGGCCATCTCGTCATCCGTCAGCAGGCAGTTGTCCAGGCGCGCCGTCAGTTGCGCAAAATCGATGCCCTGGCCGATGAACACCAGCTCCTGGCGGCAATCGCCAGTCGCGGCGGTCCAGTTCTGCATGATTGCCGCGATGCTTTCCTGATCCTGCGGCCAGTGCTGTTTCGGTACGAAGCGCCACCAGCGTCCGGCGAAACCATGGCGCATCAGGCCACCGGCCTGGGACCAACTACCGGCTTCCTGGTACTTGCTCGCCAGCCAGAAGAAACCCTTGGAGCGCAGCAGCTTGCCGTTCACCCAGGGCTGGTTGATGAAGTCGAAGAAACGCTCGGGGTGGAACGGTCGCCGCGCCCGGTAGGCGGTCGAGGCAATGCCGTACTCCTCGGTTTCCGGCACATGCTCGCCACGCAGTTCCTGTAGCCAGCCCGGCGCCTGGGCCGCTCGTTCGAAGTCGAAGCGGCCGGTGTTGAGGATCTTCGCCAACGGCACCTCGCCCATTACCATCGGGATGACCTCGGCCTGGGAGTTCAGCCGCGCGAGGATCGCCATCAGCTCCTCGCGCTCCTGGCTGGAGATCAGGTCGATCTTGCTGACCAGGATCACATCGGCGAACTCGACCTGCTCGATCAACAGGTCGGTAATCGAGCGCTCGTCCTCCTCACCGAGGGTTTCACCACGGGAGGCCAGGCTTTCCGCCGCCTGGTAGTCGAGCAGGAAGTTCATGCCATCGACCACCGTGACCATAGTGTCGAGGCGGGCGATATCGGCCAGGCTCTGGCCGGTCTCGTCACGGAAGGTGAAGGTCTCGGCCACCGGCAGCGGTTCGGAAATGCCGGTGGATTCGATCAGCAAGTAGTCGAACCGACCGTCGCGGGCCAGCCGGCCGACCTCTTCCAGCAGGTCCTCGCGCAGGGTGCAGCAGATGCAGCCGTTGCTCATCTCGACCAGCTTTTCCTCGGCCCGGTTGAGGCTGACGTCACGCTGGACCTCGCTGCCGTCGATGTTGATCTCGCTCATGTCGTTGACGATCACCGCTACCCGCAGATTGTCGCGGTTACGCAGGACATGGTTGAGCAAGGTGCTCTTGCCGGCGCCGAGAAAGCCCGACAGCACGGTCACGGGAAGACGTTGGGTCATGATTGGTTCCTCATCAGGTCGGCCGGGTCACAGCGCCCGTTTATGGCGCTCGCGCAGCTCTTCACGTTCTTTGGCTTCGATGCACAGGGTCGCGGTAGGCCGCAGCAGCAGGCGCTTGAGACCGATCGGCTCACCGGTCTCGCGGCACCAGCCGTATTCACCACGGGCCAGGCAGTCGAGGGTCTGGTCGATCTTGTCGAGCAGCTTCTTTTCCCGCTCCAGCAGGCGCAGTTGCCACTGGCGCTGTTCCTCGGCGCTGCCGATATCCGCCGGGTCACTGTTGGGCTCCTGTTCACGCAGCACGACGAATTCGCCGCTGATGCGCTCCTGCAGTTCACGCCGCTGCTGCAACAGCAGTTCACGAAAGAAACCCTGCTGTGCATCGTTCATGTAGTCCGCCTCGGGCTGGGCGAGCAGTTCGTCTTCGGTCATGGAGAGGTCGCCGTCGGGGGATTGATTTAATGTTATATTATAACAATGCATTTTAGCCACTCCCCGCTTGCTCCCGGCGACGAAGGGAGTGATGCTGAAGCCAACCCCGCCCTTGAGAATGCCGATGCGCCCCACCCTGAAGCTCTCGTTGCTGAGCCTGCTGCTGTTCGCCACCGGCGCCTCGGCCCAGGTCCCCGGCCCCTTGGCCAACTGCACCCGCAGCGCCACCCTGCTGGCGTGCAAGGACGCCGCCGGCAACGCCTATGGCGTCGCCACGGTGGGCAAGACGATTTACCTGCAGGGGTTCGAAGTGAACGGCAAGCGCTACTGGTCGCAAACCAGTAGCCGCTATGGGCAACTGACCTTCTTCACCGGCATCGCCTCGGATGGCGAGGCCTGGGTGGGCTACAGCCGACGGGTGGGCTGGACCACGGTGAACCGCTTCTCCAGCTCTGGCGGGCTGAGCAAGAAGTTCACCTGTGATCGCCTGGTGGGCTGCTGAGCAGAGCCTGAGGCTCCCGATGAAGTGGCCAGGACACTTTGTGGTTGTGGCGAGCGGGCTTGCCCGCGTTGGGCCGTGAAACGGCCCCAAACCCAGGCAACTCGGCCTATCGGTTGGACCGCGCTGGCTGGTTTTACGGCTGCTTTGCAGCCGAGCGCGGGCAAGCCCGCTCGCCACAGAGTTGTGCTAGGCCAGCACCTCATCTGGTTGCTGCGGCGGTGCGGCGTTCCGACAAGCCCGCTCGCCACGACAAGCCCCATTCACTACAGCACAACAAGGCACTAGACCAGGACCTCATCGGTTTGCTGCTGCCGCCAGGCAATGTAGCTGTCCTGCGGTGGATTCTTCTCGAAGTAGGTTTTAAGGCCCTGGAACAACCCGTCGGCGATCGCCTGCTGGTGCCGGGCGGTGACCAGGCGCTCGCTGTCGCGGACGTTGGAGATGAAACCGGTCTCGACCAGGATCGATGGTACGTCCGGTGACTTGAGTACCGCGAAACCGGCCTGCTCCACGCGTTTCTGGTGCAGGGTGGTGATGCCCTCCAGGCTGCCGAGTACGGTATGCCCCAGTTGCAGGCTGGCGGCGATGGTCGCGTTCATCGACATGTCGAGAATCACCCCGGCCAGCATCGGGTCCTTGTCCTTGAGGTTGAGCAGGCTCTGCGCACCGATCAGGTCGGCGCCGTTCTCGCGCTGGGCCATGAAGCGCGCGGTGGTCGAGGTCGCGCCACCTTCGGACAGGCAGTACACCGAAGCGCCCGACGCAGTGATCCGCGGCGCGGCATCGGCGTGCACCGAGATGAACATGTCGGCGTTGTGCTTGCGGGAAAATTCGACGCGCTTGCGCAACGGCACGAAGAAATCGTCGTTACGCACCAGCCGCACATCGAAGCCCTTTTCACGCTTGAGCCGCTTGGCCAGGAGTTGGGCGATGGACAGCACCACGTCCTTCTCGCGCTGGCCCTTGGACCCCACCGCGCCGGGGTCCTTGCCGCCATGCCCAGGGTCGACCACCACCATGATGTCGCGCTTGGGATGGGCCTTGCCCGGCGCCGGCTCATGCCTGGCCTGGGGCGCGGCGGCCGCTGCGAGTACCTGTGGCGGCGCGGCTGTCGTACCACCGCTGGCCAGGTCGAGCACCAACCGATGTCCCTGGCCATCGCCGGGCGGCAGCAGGAAGCTGTTCAACTGCACCGGGTTGGCCAGATCGAGGACGATCCGCGTGTCGCCCTGGCCGAAATGCCCCGAGCGGATCGAGCGAATCACCGTATTTTTCAAGGCCAGCTGACTGAAGTCCCCCGTCAGCTTCGCTCCGCTCAGGTCGATGATCAGACGCTCGGGCGCACCCAGGGAAAACGTCTTGTACTGCACCGGACCACTGAGATCGAGCACCAGTCTCAGCTTGTCGCCGGAGCGCCAGAGCCGGGCGTTCTGGATCTGGGCCGCCGATACGCCCAGGGGAATGAAGGCCGCGCTGGCCAGCAGGAAGTTGAGTAATTGACGTCTATGCATGAACCGATAACCACAAATTGAGGGAGCGTCCCTGCTCGATATGGCTGTGTAGAGCCCTGGCAAAAAAAGCCTTCGTCGAATCAATTGTTATAATATAACATGACATTTTATTTCCAACGATGGACCTGCTCATGAATGCGTTGACGCTGCCGGATATCGCCGCGCAGTCATCCCGGCAAGCCTTGCCCCTTGAGTGGGTGGGCATGTGCGGCATTGCTCTACCCATCACCCTCGACAGCCAGCGTCTCAGCGCCACGGCCGACGCCGGAGTCAGCCTCGACGACGGTGAAGCCCGTGGCATCCACATGTCACGCCTGTACCTGGCCCTGGAACGGTTGCAACAAGAGGACCTGACACCCGCGCTGATCCGCGAGGTACTGCAACAATTCCTAGACAGTCACGACGGGCTGTCCAGCAATGCCTACCTACGTATTCACACCGATCTGCTGCTCAAGCGCCCGGCGCTGGTCAGTCCGCTGGCAGGCTGGAAAACCTATCCAGTCAGTGTGTTAGCCGAACTGAAAAGCGGAGTGTTCCACGTGGAACTGAAAATTGACGTGGCCTACTCCTCCACCTGCCCCTGCTCGGCAGCCCTCGCCCGCCAGTTGATCCAGCAACAATTCAACCAGGACTTCGCCAACCAGCCACTGGAGCACGGCAAGGTTCTCAACTGGCTCGGCAGCACCCAAGGCATCGTCGCCACGCCTCATAGCCAGCGAAGCATTGCACACCTGCAAATCCGGCTTGATGAAAAAACGTATCGGTTTCCCTTCGAGGCGCTGATCAACGATGCCGAGGCGGCCCTCGGCACCGCCGTGCAGACTGCGGTGAAGCGTGCCGACGAGCAGGCTTTCGCCCTCGCCAACGGCCAGAACCTGATGTTCTGCGAAGATGCCGCGCGTCGCCTGAACCTGGCGCTGAAACGCTCGGACTCGGTGCAGGGGTTCCATCTGCGAGTGGTCCACGCCGAAAGCCTGCACGCCCATGACGCCGTGGCCGAAAGCCGCTGGAACTGGGGGCAGGCATGATCCGCTGCCAGAACCTGCGCTGGGGCCCGCCCGGCCAACCGTTGACGCCCGCAGTGGATTTCGAATTGGCGAGCGGCAGCCTGACCGCCGTGATCGGCGCCAACGGCACCGGCAAGAGCAGCCTGCTCAAAGTCCTCGCCGGCTTGCAGAAGCCACTGGCCGGCAAGGTGCAGCTGGATGTTCCACGCCGCGGAGGGCTGTCGTTCCTGCCACAACAACAGCACCTCGACCGGCAGTTTCCGATCAACCTGCAGGAACTGATCGTCGCCGGGTTGTGGGGCATCAAGCTGACCCCGCAACAGCGCAGTGAACGCCTGCAGGCGGTGATCGCCGACTGGAACCTCGCCGGCCTGGAGCAACGCCCCTTGATGGCCTTGTCCGGCGGCCAATTGCAACGCGCCCTGCTCGCGCGCCTGAGCCTCGCCGAGGCGCCACTGCTGCTGCTCGACGAGCCCCACGCCGCCCTCGACGAGGAAGGCCAGGCGCTGCTGTGGAAACATATTCATGCCTGGCACGCGGCGGGTCGCACGCTGGTGGTGGTCTGCCATGACCTCGCCGCCGTGCGCCAGCATATTCCCGACGCCCTGCGGATCAAGGACAGTGGCTGTGTCCTCGCGCCGAGCCGCGAACTGATCGTGCAACAACCGATCACGCAGGTGGCTTGATGCTGATGTTCACCCAGCACCTGTGGCAGCCGTTCCACGATTTCGTGTTCATGCGCCGGGCCCTGCTCGGTGGCCTGGTGCTGGCCTGCAGCACGGCGCCGCTGGGGGTGTTCCTGATCCTGCGGCGCATGAGCCTGATCGGTGACGCGGTGGCCCATGGCATCCTGCCAGGCGCCGCCATCGGCTTCTGGATCGCCGGCCTGAGCCTGCCGGCACTGACTCTCGGCGGCCTCGGCGCCGGCATGGGCATGGCCGGCCTGTCAGCCTGGATCACCCGCCGCACCGGCCTGCGCGAGGACGCCAGCCTGGCGGCGATCTATCCGATCTCGCTGGCCAGCGGCGTGCTGCTGCTCGGCATCGCCGGCAAGCGCCTGGATCTCCTGCACCTGCTGTTCGGCTCGGCGCTTGCCGTGGACGGCCCGACCCTGACCGGCATGCTCTGGGTCTGCGGCATCAGCCTGGTGCTGCTGGCGGCGATCTACCGGCCGCTGATGCTGGACACCCTCGACCCGCTGTTCCTGCAAACCGTCAGCCGCCTAGGCCCACTGGCCCACGGCGTGTTCCTGACCCTGGTGGTACTCAACCTGGTGATCGGTTTCCAGGCCATCGGCGCGCTGATGGTGGTCGGTCTGATGATGCTGCCGGCGATCGCCTCGCGCTTCTGGAGCCGCCGCCTGCCGGTACTGATGCTGATCGCCGCGCTGCTCGGCTGCATCTCGGTCACCGCCGGCCTGCTGCTGTCGTTCTACTACTCGCAACCCAGCGGCCCGGCGATCGTGCTGGTCGCCGGCTGCCTGTACCTGCTGTCCGTGGTCTTCGGTCCGGTGCACGGGCTGCTGCGCCGCCCACCCCTGCCATCCCAATGAGGTGTCACCCGATGCGCGCTTTACTCGTACTGTTCAGCTCCGTGCTGGCCCTGTCGTTGCACCTGTCCAGCGCCCAGGCGGCGGATAAGCTGCCGGTGGTTGCCAGCTTCAGCATCCTGCGGGACATCACCCAGCAGATCGGCGGCGACCACATTCAGGTCAGCGCCATGGTCGGCCCGGACGCCGACGCCCACATCTACGAGCCGACCCCGGATGACGCCCAGGCGCTGCTCAAGGCCAAGCTGATCGTCAAGAACGGCCTGGAGTTCGAGCCCTGGCTCGACCGCCTGGTGACCAGCACCGAGACCAAAGCCCCGGTGGTCACCGCCAGCAAGGGCGTGCTCTCGCACACCATGGAAGAGGACGGCGAGACCGTTCCCGATCCGCACGCCTGGCACAACCTGGCGAATGTCGAGCTGTACGTGAACAACATCACCAAGGCACTGATCCAGGTCGACCCGGCCCACAAGGACGACTACACCCGCAACAGCCAGGATTACCTGAAGCAGATCTACCGCCTGCTGGCCGAAGCCAAGATCAAGCTCGGCAACCTGCCGGCCGGCAACCGTCGCATCGTCACCTCCCATGACGCCTTCGGCTACCTGGGCCAGGCCTATGGCATCCAGTTCATGGCGCCCCAGGGCCTGTCCACCGAGCGCGAGCCATCGGCCGCCGAAGTCGCCAGCCTGATCCGGCAGATCCGCAAGGACAAGGTCAAGGCGGTGTTCATGGAGAACATCAAGGACTCGCGCCTGCTGCAGCAGATCGCCGACGAAAGCGGCGCGAAGATCGGTGGCACGCTGTACTCCGACGCCCTCGCCGCCGAAGGCCCGGCCAGCACCTTCATCGGCCTGTTCGAATACAACATGAACACCCTGCACGCGGCGCTGAGCAAATGATCGCCCGGCCGCCCCTGTCGATGCTCGATCTGGAGAGCGCCGCCCTGGGCAGCCGCTGGCCCCTCACGGCCGTGCTCGATGCACTGCCGTGGAACGACGACGGGCTGATCGCCGCCATCGCCCAGCAACACGACACCGGTGAGGTGCTGATGCTGGCCTGGATGAACCGCCAGGCCCTGGCCGAAACCCTCGAACGTGGCCAGGTCTGCTACTGGTCACGCTCGCGCCGCCAGCTGTGGCGCAAGGGTGAAAGCTCCGGGCATCGCCAGCGCCTGGTCGAGGCCCGGCTCGACTGTGATGGCGACGCCGTCCTGCTGCGGGTCGAGCAACACGGCCCGGCCTGCCACACCGGTCGCCCCAACTGTTTCTACAACGCCATCCGCGATGGCGCGGTGGAAGTCATCAGTGCCCCCCAGGAGACCCCTGCATGATCCGCAAGAACCCTTCCGGCGACCTGCCGGTGATCGCCGAATCCGCCTACGTGGACAAGACCGCGATCATCTGCGGTAAGGTCGTGATCGGTGACAACGTGTTCGTCGGCCCCTACGCGGTGATCCGCGCCGACGAGGTCAACGAACACGGCGAGATGGACCCGATCATCATCGGCGCCAACTCGAACATCCAGGACGGCGTGGTCATCCACTCCAAGTCCGGCGCGGCCGTGACCATCGGCGAGTTCAGTTCCATCGCCCACCGTTCGATCGTCCACGGCCCGTGCACGGTCGGCAACCGGGTGTTCATCGGTTTCAACAGCGTGCTGTTCAACTGCGCGGTCGGCGACGGCAGCGTGGTGCGGCACAACTCGGTGGTCGACGGCCGCGACCTGCCACCGGGCTTCTACGTGCCCTCCACCACCCGCATCGGTCCCAACACCGACCTGTCGCAATTCCCGCCAGTCAGCGTCAGCGCCTCGGAATTCTCCGAAGACGTGGCGCGCACCAACGTCGACCTGGTCCGGGGCTACAAGGCCCTGCAAAACGAGTTCTGAGCATGAGCAGCCTGCTGATCCGCAATGCCCGCGTGGTGAACGAGGGTCGTCAGTTCGACGCCGATGTCCGGGTGATCAATGGCCGCATCGACACCATCGCGCCACAGATCGGCAATGCCAGTGCCGACGTCGAGATCGATGCCGACGGCGACTGGCTGCTGCCGGGGATGATCGACGACCAGGTGCACTTTCGCGATCCGGGCGCGCCGGCCAAGGGCAGCCTGCACAGCGAATCGCGGGCCGCAGTAGCCGGCGGCATCACCAGCTACATGGACATGCCCAACACCCGCCCGGCAACCCTGACCCTTGATGCCCTCGCCGACAAGAAGCGTCGGGCGGCCAGCGCCTCGGTCGCCAACTACGCTTTCCACTTCGGCGTCAGCAACGACAATCTCGACACCGTGGCGGCCCTCGATCCCACCCAGGTGGCCGGGGTCAAGGTGTTCATGGGCGCGTCCACCGGCAACATGCTGGTGGATGACCCGCACATTCTCGAACGGCTGTTCGCCGAAGTGCCGACCATCCTGCTGGCCCACTGCGAACACACGCCGACCATCGATACCCGCCTGAAGAACCTGAAGGAACTGCTGGGCGGCATGATCCCACCAGTCGCCCATCCGCTGATCCGCAATGCCGATGCCTGCTACCGCTCCTCGTCGCTGGCAGTCGAGCTGGCCAGAAAGCACGGTACCCGCCTGCACGTGCTGCACCTGACCACCGAGCGCGAACTGGAACTGTTCGAAAACAGACCGCTGGGCGAAAAGCGCATCACCGCCGAAGTCTGCCTGCACCACCTGCTGTTCGACGATCGCGACTACCCCCGCCTGGGCAACCGGATCAAATGCAACCCGGCGATCAAGCAGCAGTCCGACCGCGATGCCTTGCGCAAGGCCCTGTTGAGCAACCGCCTGGATGTGATCGGCAGCGATCACGCGCCACACACCTGGGAAGAAAAGCAGCGGCCCTATGAAGACGCGCCGTCCGGCCTGCCGCTGGTCCAGCATGCGCTGCCGGCGCTGATGGAACTGGTGGCGGACCAGGTGCTGCCACTGACCACCCTGGTGGACAAGACCAGCCACCGGGTCGCCGACCTGTTCGCCATCGCCGAACGCGGTTACCTGCGCGAGGGTTACTGGGCCGACCTGGTGCTGCTCAATCGCCAACCCCGGCCACGGCCGGTCAGCAGCGAACCGGTCCTCTACGAGTGCGGCTGGACGCCGTTCGTCGAACACAGCTTCCGCCATCACGTCCACACCACCGTCGTCTCCGGGCAGCTCGCCTGGCATGCCGGGCGGATTCATGACGGCTGCCAGGGCCTGCCCCTGCAGTTTCTCCGTTGATACGCCTCCCACAGCTCGAAGGACCCAATCGATGATCCGCATCACCCTCCCCGACGGCTCGCAACGCGAGTACGACCAGCCGCTCTCGGTCTTCGAAGTGGCCGCCAGCATCGGCGTCGGCCTGGCCCGGGCGGCGGTGGCCGGGCGGGTCGATGGCGTGCTGGTCGATTGCGGCACCCTCATCGAACGGGATGCGGCAGTAAGCATCGTCACCCCGCGGGACGACGAGGGGCTGGAGATCCTCCGCCATTCCTGCGCGCACCTGTTGGCGATGGCGGTCAAGCAGCTCTATCCCTCGGCCCAGGTCACCATCGGCCCGGTGATCGAGGATGGCTTCTTCTACGACTTCGCCTACGAACGCTCCTTCACCCCCAAGGACCTGGAATTGATCGAGGCGCGGATGCAGGCCCTGGCCGCGACCAACCACTCGGTACGGCGGCGCACCTTGCCACGCGCCGAAGCCATCGAGTATTTCGAGAGCCTGGGCGAGTACTACAAGGCCGAGCTGATCCGCGCCATCCCGGACGGTGAAATCCTGTCGCTGTACCGCCAGGGTGATTTCGAGGACCTGTGCCGTGGTCCCCATGTGCCGTCGACCGGCATCCTCCAGGCCTTCAAGCTGACCAAGGTGGCCGGAGCCTACTGGCGCGGCGACCGCAACCAGGCGCCGTTGCAACGCATCTACGGCACCTGCTGGGCCGACACCAAGGATCTCAAGGCCTACCTGACGCGCCTCGAGGAGGCCGGCAAGCGCGACCACCGCAAGCTCGGCACCCAACTGGATCTGTTCCACTTCGACGACTGCGCACCAGGCTCAGTGTTCTGGCACGCCAAAGGCTGGACGCTGTTCCAGCAACTGATCGGCTACATGCGCCAGCGCCAGGAGCAGGCCGGCTATGTCGAGGTGAATACCCCGGATGTGATGGATCGCGGGCTGTGGGAAACCTCCGGGCACTGGCAGAACTACCGCGACCATATGTTCACCACAACCACCGAGGACGAGCGGGTGTTCGCCCTCAAGCCGATGAACTGTCCGGGCGCGGTGTCGATCTTCGGCCACGGCCTGAAGAGCTACCGCGACCTGCCACTGCGGATCGCCGAGTTCGGCAAGGTCCACCGCTACGAACCCTCCGGTGCCCTGCACGGGTTGCTGCGGGTGCGCCACTTCACCCAGGACGACGCGCATATCTTCTGCACCCCGGCGCAGATGCAGGACGAGTGCGAAACGGCGATCGCGCTGGTGTTCGATATCTACCGTGAGTTCGGCTTCAGCGAGGTGCTGGTAAAGCTCTCCACCCGCCCGCTCAACCGCATCGGCAGCGATGAAACCTGGGACCAACTGGAAGGTGCACTGATCGGCGCCCTGGGACGGATGGGCATCGACTACCGGGTCAACCCCGGCGAGGGTGCCTTCTACGGACCGAAACTGGAGTTCGTGCTGCGTGATGCCATCGGCCGCGACTGGCAGTGCGGGACGTTGCAGGTCGACCTCAACCTGCCGGAGCGTTTCGACATCGGCTACATCGGCGAGAACGGCGAACGCCAACGGCCGGTGATGCTGCATCGGGCACTGTTCGGCTCACTGGAGCGCTTCATCGGCATCCTCATCGAACACTACAGCGGCGCCCTGCCGCTGTGGCTGTCGCCGTGCCAGGCGGTGGTGCTGAACATCAGCGAGGGCCAGGCCGACTATGCCCAGGATATTGCCCGGCAGCTCAAGGCCCAGGGCCTGCGGGCGGTAGCGGATCTGCGCAACGAGAAGGTCGGCTACAAGATTCGCGAACACAGCCTGCAGAAGGTGCCATACCTGCTGGTGGTCGGTGAGAAGGAAAAGGCGGCGGGGCTGGTCAGTGTGCGCAGCCGGGCGGGCGAAGACCTGGGGACGATGGCTGTCGAGGCGTTACTGCAACGCCTCGCGTCCTGACGAAACAAAACCTCCTGATACACGATACCTGTAGGAGCAGGGCTTGCCCGCGAATGCGACCTCAAGGCCGCCAAAGGCTTCGCGGCGGTTCGGCGCCCCGACAAGCCCTGCTCCTACAGGCTCTCGCGGACCAGAGCTTCAGGACCGCGGCTTCACCGCCCCGCAGTCCTGTCCCAGCCAGACGGCCTTGGTGTCCATGCTGCCATTCTGCTGGATACCGGTGGCATTGAAGGTGCCGCTGACCTTGGTGTTGAACTCGCGGTCACTGACGAAATGCGCGGTGCCCGCCCCCTGGGCCTTCGGACAACTGAAGCGGAATTTCCAGTCCGGGCCCTTGCGCTCGGTGACCTGCTGCTGGCAACCGGACTGAGGGTCGGTCAATGGAATCGACTCGGAAGCCACCTGCTGCGGCGTCAGGCAGACGCGCACGCCCTGCCCGCCCAGGTTGATGCCCTGCTTTTCCAGGGCAGCCCGCTGCTGCGGCGTGGTGTTCTGCTTGAGCACGCCCAACAGCATGCCGACATCCAGCGACTGGTTTTCCACCTGCACATTGCTGGAGGTCAGCTCCCACAACCCTGGCTGCAACACTTGCGCCTGGGCGACGGGAATCACAAAGGCACAGGCGATGGCCAGACCCGGCAGACGAAGGTTCATCGTATAGCTCCTGAGAAATGGTCCTGCTTAGACGTCAGAATCATGCTTGGGTTGCGTGATGAATTAAATAGCGACAATCGCTTCGGAACATGGTCTGTTAGGCATGAGGTTTCAAGATCAGGACCCCCATGGATTTTTTTGGCCCCCATGTATTCGGCTATCTGATAGCCCTGATTCACTCACTCGGGACCCTCGCGGCGATCCACGCCGTATTGACCGTCCGCACCGCCCAGGGCTCGATCGCCTGGGCGCTGTCGCTGATTTTCATGCCCTACCTCACGCTGATTCCCTACCTGGTGTTCGGCCGCAGCACCTTCGACGCCTATATCAAGGCCCGCCGCCAGGCCAACGTGGAAATGCGCAAGGCCATCGCCGACCTCAACTGGCGCCCCTGGGTCGAGGAAGCCCTGGCAGCCCGCAACTCAGAGGCCTATGCCGCACTGCGGGCGATGCCCAAGCTCGGTCGCATGCCCTGCCTGGCCAATAACCAGGTGCGCCTGCTGGTCAACGGCGAGGCCACCTTCGAGGCGATTTTCCAGGCCATCGAACAGGCCCGGCATGCAGTGCTGGTGCAGTTTTTCATCGTCCACGACGACCGGCTCGGCAAGCGCCTGCAGGCCCTGCTACTGAAAAAGGCCGCCGAAGGCGTCGAGGTCTACCTGCTCTATGACGGTATCGGCAGCCACGCCCTGCCCCACGGCTACGCCGACACCCTGCGCGACGGCGGTGTCCGGGTGAAAGCCTTCGCCACCCGCAGTGGCTGGCTCAACCGTTTCCAGGTCAATTTTCGCAATCATCGCAAGGTGGTGGTGGTCGACGGCCTGGTCGGTTTCGTCGGCGGACACAACGTCGGCGATGAATACCTGGGCGCCAAGCCGCCCCTGTCGCCCTGGCGCGATACCCATGTGGAAGTCAGCGGCCCGGTGGTGGCCTGCCTGCAGGAATCGTTCGCCGAAGACTGGTTCTGGGCCGCACGCCAGTTGCCACCGCTGATCCTGCCGGACACCTACCCCGACGACGGCGTGCTCTGCCAACTGCTCGCCAGCGGCCCGGCCGACGCCTTCGAAACCTGTTCGCTGTTTTTCGTCGAGGCGATCCACGCCGCCCGCGAGCGGATCTGGATCACCAGCCCCTACTTCATCCCGGATGAAGCCGTGTTCGCCGCCCTGCGCCTGGCCGCCCTGCGCGGCGTCGACGTGCGCCTGCTGCTGCCCTCGCGGCCCGATCACCGGATCGTCTACGCCGCCTCCAGCCTCTACGCCTTCGAGGCGGTGCGCGCCGGCGTCAAGGTGTTCCGCTATGGCCCAGGCTTCCTGCACCAGAAAGTCGTGCTGGTGGACAACGAAATCAGCGCCATCGGCAGTGCCAACCTGGATAACCGCTCGTTCCGGCTGAATTTCGAGTTGATGCTGCTGACGGTCGACGAGGCGTTCGCCCGCTCGGTGGAGGACATGCTCCTGAAGGATTTCGACCTGGCCCGTGAAGTCACCAGCGAGGACAGCCGTGAAACCCACCGCCTGCAACAACTGGGCATGCGGGTCGCACGGCTGATTTCGCCGATTCTCTGACGTCAGCGATAGAGGTCGGCGCGGGTCCAGGGCAGGTCATGACTGCCATTGGCGAAAGGCTTCACCGCCAGGATCTGGTGCAGGTTGATCCAGCCCTTCTCGAAGGCATAGGCACAGCCGGCCAGGTACAGCCGCCAGATCCGCAGGGCCTTTTCCGGTACCAGCCGGGAAGCGGCGGCGAGGTTGTTCTCCAGGCGCTCGCTCCAGTGGTTCAGGGTCTTGGCGTAGTGCAGGCGCAGGCTCTCGACATCGACCACCTCCAGCCCGGCCTCGCTGACCGCCGCCGAAATCATCGACAAGTGCGGCAGCTCGCCGTTGGGAAAGACGTAGCGGTCGATGAAATCCCCGGCACCGCGTCCGACCGGCCGGCCATCGGTGTGCCTGGCGGTAATCCCGTGGTTCATCACCAGCCCGCCCTCGCGTACCGCGCCGAACAGGATATGGCTGTACTGCTGCAGGTTGGCATGGCCGACGTGTTCGAGCATGCCGACGCTGACCACCTTGTCGAACCGGCCATCCTGCGGCAGGTCGCGATAATCGAGCAGTTGCAGGTCGACCTGGTCCTGCAGGCCCTCGGCCGCCACGCGCTCGCGCGCCAGGGTCAGCTGTTGCTGGCTGAGAGTGATGCCGAACACCCGGGCCCCGAACTCCCGAGCGGCGAAACGCGCCAGGCCACCCCAGCCGCAGCCGACATCGAGCAGGTATTCGCCCGGCTGCAGGCGCAGCTTGCGGCACAGGTGGCGGAGCTTGGCCTGCTGGGCCGCCTCGAGGCCGGTGTCCTCGGTTTCGAAATAGGCGCAGGAATAGACCATGTCGGGGTCCAGCCAGAGCTGGTAGAACGCGTTGGACAGGTCGTAATGATAGGAAATCGACGCGGCGTCGGTGGCCTTGTCGTGGGCCTGGCGCGCGGGAAGACTGTCTCCTTCGTCCTCCAGCAGAGCCTGGCTCAACTCGTCGCAGATCCGCACCACTTCGCTGACCGAGCCTTCGAGTTCCAGCTGGCCCTCGACGAACGCACTGGCCAGCAGCCCCAGGCTCGGCTGGCTGAATTGCGCAACCAGTTGCGGGTCCTTCATGGTGATGGTGATCCTGGGTTGCGGCCCGAGATCGAACTGATGCCCGTCCCAGAGCTTCAGACGCAGCGGTAGCCGCAGATTCTGCAAGGCCGGTGGAAGTTGCGCGAGCATGAGTAGTCCCCCCCTTGGTTTCAGGCGTCTGAATTAAAGGGTAGCGCATTACCGGAAACTGGCAGGCTATCGGCAGGATAGACCCGATTCATGATGTTCACCTGCCGTCACCCCAATCTTCACTCCGGCAATTTGAGCAACGGCTCCTGAAACCGCAGCAGCCGCCCGGCATTGCCCAGGACCAGCAATGTGCTGAGGTTGTGCAGCAGCGCCGCAATCATCGCCCCGGCCACACCCAGCCAACCGAAGGCTGCGGCAGCGACGATCGCCAGGGTCCAGCCCAGGCCGATCACCACGTTGACCTGCAAGGTCCGCCGGCACTGGCGGCTCAGGCGCACACAGGTGCCCAGGCGGCGCAGGTCGCTGCCGATCAGCACCACATCCGCCGACGCCAGGGCGATGTCCGCCCCACCTGCGCCCATCGCCACCCCGACCACCCCGGCCTTGAGCGCCAGCGAATCGTTGATGCCGTCGCCCACCACCATCGGCCGGAAGCCGCTGTCGATCTCGTCGAGCACCCGCTTGAGCTTGTCCTCGGGCAGTGCCTGGGCCACCACATCGCTGAGGCCAACGTCCCGCGCCAGGCTGTCGGCCACACTCTGGCGGTCACCAGTGAGCAGCAATTGCCGCCCCAGGCCCAGCTCGCGCAGCTCGCCCAGCGCCTGCCGGGCCTCGGGCTTGGTGCTGTCGGCGAGCAACAGCCAGCCGAGAAACTCGCCGTCGAGGGCCAGGCCGGCAATCGGCCCGTCGTGCTCGGGTACCGGCGTGGTGGCGATTGCCAAATGGTTGAACAACTCCGGCCGCCCCAGCGCTGCCTGGCCGTGGGCCGTATTGGCGACGACGCCCAGCCCCTGGCGCTCATGCACCTCACTCAGCTCGACATGCTCGGCCGGTTCCACCAGACCAGCCAATGCCCGACTGACCGGGTGGCTGCTCGCCGAACCCAGGCTGGCTGCAAGGCGCCGTAGCGCTTCGCGGTCCTCGACCGCGGTCAGCAGCGATTGCAGGCGCAGGCTGCCGTAGGTCAGGGTGCCGGTCTTGTCCACCACCACCGAGGTCAGGTCGGCCAGCTCTTCGAGAAACGCCGAGCTGCGGATCAGGATGCCGTGCCGCGCCGCCACGGCGATCCCGGCAATCGCCGTGGCCGGGGCCGACAGCACCAACGCACAGGGACAGGCCGCCACCAGCACGGCCAGCATCGCCTGGGCGTCGTTGGTGATGAACCAGGTGACCGCAGCGATCATCAGCACCAGCACCATGTAGCTGCCGGCATAACGCTCCAGCAGGCGGGTGATCGGCGGCTTGGCCCGTTCAGCGCTCTGCATCAGCGCGATGACCTTGCCCAGGGTCGACTCGTGGCCAGTGCGGGTCACTTCGATGCGCAGCAGCCCATCGAGGTTGATCGCCCCGCCGAACACCTGCACGCCGACACTCGCTTCCAGCGGTACCGACTCGCCGGTGATCGGCGCGGTATCGAGGCTCGCCTGGCCGGAGAGCACCACGCCATCGGCCGGCACCCGGTCACCGGCACGCACCTCCACCTGGTCGCCGGCCCTGAGCGTGGCGTTATCCACTTCAAGCACGCTGCCATCGGCCTGTACTCGCCGCGCCTGGCTACGGGTCAGCCGGCCGAGGGCGTCAATGGCTTCCTGGGAGCCGATGACGCTGCGCTCTTCGAGCACGTGGCCGAAAATCATGATGATCGGCAGCAAGGCGGCGGTCAGCAGATCGCCGGTGGCCCAGGCGCCGAGCATCGCCAGGGCGATCAACTGGTCGGTGATGCCATGCAGGCTCGGATAGCGCAGGCTGTACCAGGCCGAGCGCATCACCGGCACCGCTACCAGCACCGACGCGAAGCCGAGCAGCAACTGGCTGACCCCGACCTGCCCCGGCGCCAGCCAGCGCCACGCCAGGCCCAACCCGAGCAGGCCAAGGGCGAGCATCGCCAGCAGCAGTTGCCGGGCCGCGCTGCGCTGTTCGGCACTGCTCAACAGGCTGGCCGGCGGGTTGGCCGTGGTAGACGCACTCATTGTTCAGCTCCCTGGATGATCAGGCGGGAATCGTCCCGGGGGTCGACCGTGGTCACCGACCCGGCCTGTTGCAGAATCTTTGGCATGCGCTCGCGGTAGAGACGCAACAACAGGCCCGGATCGCTGCCGTCCTGTTGCGCCTTCGCCAGGCTTGTCACCGTCGCCGTATCGGCCTGGGCCTTGGCCAGGCGTTCGCTGGCCTGGGCCTTGGCGACCTGCACCAGGCGGTCGGCCTCCTGGGTCGCCGACTGGCCGAGCTTGGCCGCTTCGTTACGGGCGTTGGCCACCGCCTTGTCGGCCTGCTGGCTGGCGGTCAGCACCGCATTGAAGGCATTCACCGCCGGGCCCGGCAAGCTCGACTGGACGTCGACCCGCGCCACCTCGACACCAATCCCCTGCCCGCTCGCCGCCAGTTCGGCCAGGCGCCGATTGACGCCTTGCAGCAGGTCGCCACGCAAACGCTCACGGCGCTCGGCGGCCTGGCTGTCGCTGCCGATCAGTTCCGGGCGCGCCACCAGGATGGTGTCCAGGTCCCGCGCCGCAGTCAGGGCCACCGCGCTACGGCTGACGATCCGGTCGAGGGCCGGCAGCACATGCTCGGCCTGGAGCACGAAGGCGTAGGGATCGGTGACCTTGTAGAACACCCGCACATCCAGCTGCACCACGCCGGCGTCACCGGTCAGCAGGTAGCCGGAGCCGGCCAGCGCGTCGTTGACCGGCGTCGCCAGGGTCGCCTGGCGGTCGGCCTGCAATGCCGCATCGGAACGCAGCAGCCCCTCGACGCGCCGCTCGATCACCCGGTCCGCCGCCGGCAGGATCACCACCTGCTCGAACGGTCGCGGCCAGGCCAGCAGCAGCCCGGCGTTCTGGATGCGCTCCAGCTTCCCGAGGCGCAGGACCACCGCACGTTCCTGGGGATCGATCTGCCGCACGTTGGAGAAGGCCCAGGCCAGCGCCGCCAGTACGGTCACCGCGTACAGGCCGAGAAACGCCAGGCGCCCGGCCTGGATCCACGGACTGTCCAGGCCTCTTGGTTGTTCCGGGTGCCCGCTCATGGCTGCGACCCGGCCTTGCCATCCTGCTTGTCGACCGCACCGGAAGGCCCATCGACCAGCACCCGGAACGGCGCCGCGTCGGTCCGCAGGATCAGCCTGGTGCCCGGTGTGACGATGGTGCCCAGCGTGTCGAGCGAGCGCAGCAGGTTATACAACTGCGGCGAACCGGCGTAGGCGCGGCCATAGATCTGTGCGGCCTCGACCCGCGACTGCGCCTCGATGTCGGCGGCCTTGACCGTCGCATCGGCCTGCAGGATGCGTGCATCGCGCTCGGCGGCGGAACGGATCTGCGCGGCCTCGCGCTTGCCGATCGCCGTGCGTTCGGTGGCGATGGTTTCCCGTTCGGCACGCATGCGGTCGACGGTGGCCGAAAGCGTGACCGACGGCAACGTCAGGCGCTCGACGCCGACCTGCAGGACCCGCACGCCATAGGTGGAGAGCAGTTGCTGGTCGATCTGCTGGCGCAACTGCGCCTCGAAATCGGCGATGCGCACCTGGCTGGCGTCGGTGTTGACCAGACTCGACAGATCGAAGCTGGCGGCGGTGGTTTCCAACGCCGAACCGACGAAGGTGCGGATCTGCCGCGCGGCCTCGTCCGGCTGGTTCTGCACCGCGCGCATGAAACGCTCGACGTTCTGCGGGTCGCCCTGGACCTGCCAGGCTACATAGGCCTGGATGATGATGCGCAGGCCATCGCGGGTACCGACATCCTGCAGGCCACTGGAGGTGGTCCGCAGGCGCAGGTCGACCGGAATCGCCGCCTCGAACGGTGCCGGCCAGCGCCAGCCGAGGCCCGGCTCGAGCAGCACCCGCGACGGGTTGCCGAAGCGGGTGATCACCGTGGCCTCGCCGGAGCGCACCTGTACCAGGCTCGCCGCCGCGACCGCGAACAGGACCAGCAGCAGCGCCCAGCCCATGCGCCGCCACGGGAAAGGCCCGCCGCTGCCAACCTCACCGTGGTGGTGGTGGTGCCCATGATGATGGTGATGCCCGTGATGATGACCGGCATGATCGTGGCCGCCGTGATCGTGCGCTTCGTGGGAATGAGACAGGCTCAAGGGGTGACTCCTTGCTGAACGGCTTTACGTGCAGGCATGGGATCGGCCGGCAGCGTGAATGAACGCAGATCGATGGTAGGGGCGCTATTGGCGCCCAGGCGATGGTCGAGCACCAGCAGCTTGGCCTTGCCCAGCCCCTGGCTCAGTTGCGCCAGGTACTGCTCCAGCACGAAGGCCCGGCCGGCCTGGGCATAGGCCTTTCGCTCGGCGCTGAAACGCAGGTCCGCTGCGCGGGCGCCGGCCTGTACCTCATGGGCGCTGGCCCGGGCCTGGTCCTGGACGATGCTGGCCTGCAGTTGGGCCTGGTTGGCCTGTTCGCTGGCGGCGCCACGTTCGCGGGAAATCAGTGCCTGGGCGCTGATCTGCGCCGCCTGTACCGCGTGATAGGCATTCGCCGCGCCCGCTGGCGGGTGGATCGCCTCGACCACCGTCGCGAGGATCTCCACGCCGCTGTCCAGGCGTTGCAGGTCGGCCTGCACCGCGCGGCCGATATCGTCGGCCAGCGCTGTGCGCTGCTCGCCCAGCAGGCCATCGAGGGTCCGCGAGGCGAAGTCATGCACCAGCACCCGGCTGGCGGTGCTGCGGATCAGCGTCGGCACGTCGGCGCTGTTATAGGTGGCGGCCAGTGCGGCCTGGTCGCTGAGGCCGATGCGATAGACGAAACGCACGTCCATGTTGACCACCTGGAAACCCTGGCGGTCGCCGTTGCGGCTGGCGATCACCTGGGATTTCTCGTTCACGTGGCTGGCGTCCCACAGGCGGTTGGCACTGGTCGGCGCCTCCCCTTCGGCAGGATCGAGCTGGGCGGTAGCGGCGGCATCGACGCTGGTGGCCAACTCGTGGACCACGCCGTTTTCCACCGCCAGCACCCGCCCCAGCGGCCATGGCAGGCCGACATGCAGTCCGGGGCCGAAGACCGCCACCGGCTTGCCGAAACGTTCGTAGATGCCACGCCCCTGCAGTGGTACTTCGCTGACTCCGCTCAACAGCCAGCCCACCGCCAGCACCACCAGCAGCACCGGAGCGAATGCCCGGCGCATGTAGCTGAAGGCCCAGATCTGGCGCAGGTCGATGCCGAAGCGGTGATGCAATTCATCCTGCAAGGCCAGCAACGGCCGAGGCGGCCAGCGCAGCAGCCCGGCAACGAAACTGGTGGCCACCAGCCGGGGCTCCAGGCTGTCGCGTCGCGGGCTGAACAACGACAGCAGCGCCCGCAGCAAAAGCTCCGCCGCCACCAGCGCCGGCAACAGTCCGACCAGCGCCAGCAGGCGTGCCGGCCAGAGATTTTGCGGCCCGCTGAACAGCAGGCACAGGGCACTGACCGCCAGCACGCCGATCGCTACCCGCGCCAGATGCGCCAGGGCCCCGGCTTCCGGCCATTCGGCGGCATGGGCCTGGGCAAACTGGCGCTCCACTACCAGCAAGGCAAACGCCAGCAACAGGCCCAGGGTCGCCGCCACGGAACCGCTCAGGCCCAGATTCGCGCCGGTCAGCGTGAGGTTCCAGGTCTGCTCGATACTCACCAGTACCAGCACGCTCCAGCCGGCCAACCACAGGGTCGATGGGCCGATCTGCGCCAATGTGTAACGCCACAGGTGATCCAGGCGAGCGAGCAGGCGCTCGTAGGCACCCTGCGGTTCAGACGGTGCCGCCATGGACGACTCGCCTGGCTCGACTCGCCCTGGCCCCCTCGCCCACTCGCGCCAACGCGCCACGCCAGCCGCCGACTGCAACGCCGCGACCAGCACCAGCAAGGCCGCGGCGTTGTTGTTCAGTAGGGGCGGCCAGATCGACGCCGGCGCAAACAGCCCGACAAAGAAACCCAGCACCAGTCCGCTGAGTGCCAGCACCGCCAGGCCAATGCCGAGGCGGCGCAGTTGGCGGGCCTGCAAACCCGCCCGTTGGAAGCGCGGCAGGCTGTCGAGGTCGGCCTCCGGTGCTTCAAGATCCACTCGCATGTCCACTCCAGACCCGGTGCCGGCACCGAGGCCATTCATCATAAAAAACGCTGGCACCCTGCAAAACCCCACTGCCACAGGGCCGCCGGGCACAATTGAAACATTTAGTTACCTTATAACAGAAAGGGTGAATATTTCGTCTGCAGGCCGGTTTTTTGTTCGCCCCGTACCGACGCCGGTCTCACGGCAGGTCTCCCCGGATGGAAGCCTGGAGAACAGAGTAAAAGAATGGATGAAGCAGGACTTCGAGAATATTAAAACTCCGAGATATTACTTACATTGACTATATATATGTCCTACAGATAAAACCGATCATGTAAATTAGAAGCGGCGGCAATGTAACAAAATCCAACAAGAGAGTGACTTGATTGGCGAATGCCCAGTGACTAACATCCGGATACCCGGCAACGTTTGTCCTTACTTTCATTCGTTGCTCAACTAAAACCAGAACCTCGGGAAACTCCGGAGATAAAGCAGAAATAACCACAGAAGTTAATTCATTGGATGTTCATAGTCGGCAATGTCGAGATAATTCGATGGACTGCAATATTTTATAATTATATGCCAAACGGCAAACACACTTGACACCCATTGTGCGTGCTGGTGACCCATAATATCGCCAACACTCAGCGCGCACCCAGCAACGGAGCTGCCATGAGTCGTGACCTGAACCAGTATTGTTTCTTCCAGCCACCTTCCGGATCTTTCGGCAACACCAGCGGGATCAGTTGCCTGACCATCAATCAACCCGGCTCACGCCTGGCATTGAACAACCTGCTGGATGTGATCAGCCATGAAATACGCCAGGAAGACAATGAGAAAGTCCATCGATTGACCTTCAAGAGCGGCCAGACGCTGTGCATAAAAGTCGACGCCAACCTGATTACGGTTCGTGGCTCGCGTATCAGTTTCCACAGCGATGCACGTTATCCACAGGTCACTTACCTGGAAGATCCAGCCCTGAGCAATACTAGCAATAAGCTATCAGTCTAACCCCTGCCCCCCTGAATCCCGGCGCCCGTAGCCTGGATTCAGGGCATATCCCATGTTTCGTACAGGGCTCCTTCCAAGTTTATTTCTTGAATGTGCATGGCCGCACGGATTTTTAACCGGAAGCTAATGTCAGCCTCTGTTATTTATGGCAATAATTCGTTCACTTTACCGATAAACGGCTACCCCTGATTCCGAACCTCCTGGACCCAGCCCTTTCAGACAAGGACCGTCGCTTCCATGCCTTCGATCTACCAGCTCAAACCGCGCTTCCAGAACCTGTTGCGACCGGTGGTCCAGCGCCTGTTCGACAATGGCACCACGGCCAACCAGGTCACCCTCAGCGCCGCCTTGATTTCCCTGCTGGTCGGCGCACTCGTCGCGACCTTCGCCCATCACGCCTGGGTCTTCGTACTCATCCCGCTGTGGATGATCCTGCGCATGGCGCTGAACGCCATCGACGGCATGCTGGCCCGGGAGTTCGGCCAGCAGTCGAAACTCGGTGCCTACCTGAACGAGCTGTGCGACATCATCGCCGACAGCGCGTTGATCCTGCCTTTCGCCCTGCTGCCCGGCGTCAGCCTGCCGGCGGTGCTGCTGGTGACGCTGTTCGCGCTGTTCAGCGAATACGCCGGGGTGATGGGGCCGCTGGCCGGTGCCTCACGCCGCTACGACGGCCCGATGGGCAAGAGTGACCGGGCCTTTGTCCTCGGCGTGATCGCCACCGGCGTCGCTCTGGGCCTGCTCAACGCCCTGTGGATAAATGGCCTGTTCCTGCTGATGGCGGCATTGCTGGTGGTCACGCTGATCAACCGCGTACGCCAAGGCCTGAAAGAGGCCGGCCAAGAACGCTGATAGCAGGAACGAGTGGTTTCTTCTGTGGGAGCGGGCTCGCCCGCGAAAAAGGCCTTGAGGCCGCTGGAAGCTTCGCGGGCAAGCCTGCTCCCACAAAAATATTTCATCCTCGGCAGTATCAAAAAAGCAGCCCCTACGGGCTCTCCAACGATCTGCGACACGGCACAAGGACATTGCGATGCGCGAAGAGCAAACCCAGACCTTCACTACCCACGATGACGTCGAGCTGTTCTATCGCCACTGGCCAGCCAGTGCGCCGGTCACCGGCGAACCGCGCAAGGCCATCCTGCTGTTCCACCGCGGCCATGAGCACTCCGGGCGCATCGCCCACCTGGTGGACGAACTGGACCTGCCTGGATTCGACTTCTTCGCCTGGGACGCCCGTGGCCACGGCCAGTCACCCGGCGAGCGCGGCGACAGCCCGAGCTTCGCCACCAGCGTGCGCGACGTGCAGACCTTCTGCGATCACCTGGGTGCAACCCACGGTATCGCCGAGGAAAACATCGCCGTGGTCGCCCAGAGCGTCGGCGCGGTGATCGTCGCCACCTGGGTGCACGATTACGCGCCGAAGATCCGCGCCCTGGTACTCGCCTCGCCGGCCTTCAAGGTCAAGCTCTACGTGCCGTTCGCCCGTCCGGGCCTGGCGCTGATGCGGCGCTTTCGCGGCAACTTCTTCGTCAACAGCTACGTCAAGGCCAAGTTCCTCAGCCACGACCCGCAACGCATCGCGTCCTACGACAGCGACCCGCTGATCACCCGGGCGATCTCGGTGAACGTGCTGCTTGGCCTGTACGAGGCCGCCGAACGGGTGGTCGCCGACGCCAATGCGATCCAGGTGCCGACCCAGTTGCTGATTTCCGGCGCCGACTTCGTGGTCCATCGCAAACCCCAGGAGCAGTTCTTCCAGCGCCTGGGCAGCCTGCAAAAGGAACTGCACGTACTGCCGGGTTTCTTCCACGACACCCTCGGCGAGCGCGACCGGCACCTGGCGGTCAGCCGCGCCAGGCGCTTCATCGAACAGGGCTTCCTGAGCCCGGTGAACCGCCCGAGCCTGTTGGACGCCGATCGCATCGGCGAAACCTGTGCCGAGTCCGAAGCGCTGGCCGCGCCGCTGCCGCGCAACTCGCCACGCGACCTGTACTGGCGCCTGACTCGCGCCGGCATGGCCGTGGGCGGCAAGCTGTCGGCCGGGGTCAAGCTCGGATTCGACACCGGTTTCGACTCCGGCAGCACCCTGGACTACGTCTATCGCAACCAGCCCACCGGGCACACCGCGCTGGGTCGGATGATCGACCAGAACTACCTGAACTCCATCGGCTGGCGCGGCATCCGCCAACGCAAGCTGCATGTCGAGGAACTGCTGCGCCAGGCCATGGCCCAGTTGCGCGAGCAAGGTCGCGAAGTGCGCATCGTCGACATCGCTGCCGGCCACGGGCGCTATATCCTCGAAGCCCTGCAAGGGGTTACGCCGCTGCCGGAGTCGATCCTGCTGCGCGACTACAGCGACATCAACGTCCGTGACGGCAGTGCGCTGATCGCCGAGAAAGGCCTGGGCGAGATCGCACGCTTCGTCAAGGGCGATGCCTTCGACCGCGCCGACCTCGCCGCACTGGACCCCAAGCCCAGTCTGGCCGTGGTCTCTGGGCTGTATGAACTGTTCGCCGACAACGGCATGGTCGGCAACTCCTTGGCCGGCCTGGCCGAAGCCTGTGAACCCGGCGCCTACCTGGTCTACACCGGGCAACCCTGGCACCCGCAGCTGGAACTGATCGCCCGCGCCCTGACCAGCCATCGCCAGGGCCAAGCCTGGGTAATGCGTCGACGCAGCCAGGCGGAAATGGACCAGTTGGTGGAAGCCGCCGGGTTCCGCAAGATCACCCAGCGGGTCGATGAATGGGGGATCTTCAGCGTCTCCCTGGCACAACGGGTGCAATGATGGACGCCACCGCGCGCGAAGCCGGCCTGTTCAAGCGTGCCGTGCTCTGGCTGCTTCTGCTGGCGCCACTGTTCTTTGGCAGCTACGGCTTCGCCACCTGGTACACGAGCCAACTCAGTGATGTCGGCAACTTCGTGTTCGACTGGGAAAGCCGAATACCGTTCTGGGCCTGGACCATCGTGCCCTACTGGTCCATCGACCTGCTGTACGGCCTGTCGCTGCTGCTGCCGCGCAGCAAGCGCGAGCTGGACCGGCACGCCCTGCGCCTGCTGACGGCCCAAGTCATCGCGGTGTCGTGCTTTCTGCTCTGGCCCCTGACCTTCACCTTCGCCCGGCCACCCCTGGACGGCGTGTTCGGTTGGCTGTTCGCGGTGCTGGCCGGCTTCGACAAGCCATTCAACCAGGCGCCATCGCTGCACATCGCGCTGCTGGTGATTCTCTGGGTCATGTACCGCCGGCACTTCAGCGGCGCCGGGCGCTGGCTGGTACATGGCTGGTTCGCGCTGATCGGCCTCTCGGTGCTGACCACTTATCAACACCACTTCATCGACGTGCCCACCGGCGCGCTCGCCGGCTGGCTGTGCGTCTGGCTGTGGCCGGACGACCGTTCCAGCCCGCTATCGGTAGCTCGCCTGGCCCGCGATGGCCAGCGCCTGCGCCTGGCGGCTCGCTACGGACTGGGCGCCGCCTTGCTGGCCGGCATCGCCAGCTATTTCGCAGGTACCGCACTGTGGCTGTTGTGGCCGGCGCTGGCCCTGGCGCTGGTGGCCCTCAACTACGCGCTGTTCGGCGCACAGGGCTTCCAGAAACGCGCCGACGGCAGCCTGAGCCCCGCCGCACGCTGGCTGTTCGCACCCTATCGGTTGGGGGCGTGGATCAACTCACGGCTGTGGACAAGATCTCATCCACAGCCCGATCCGGTTGTGGATAACCTCTGGCTCGGGCGCCTGCCCAGCCGCGCCGAGCTGCAAGCCAGCCCGTTCAAGGCCATCGTTGATCTCTGCAGCGAACTGCCGCTCGCGCCGCAAGGACGGGCTTATCGCAGTATTCCAGTGCTGGATCTGGTCGCGCCGTCCGCCGAGCAGTGCCGGGAAGCGGCACAGAGCATTGAAAACCTGCGCCAGCACGGGCCGCTGCTGGTCTGCTGCGCCCTGGGTTATTCGCGCAGTGCCACGGCGCTCGCCGCCTGGTTGCTGCACAGCGGCCGCGTCAAGGAAATCGACGAAGCCCTGGCACTGATCCGCGCGGCGCGGCCTGGCGTAGTCCTGCAACCGGCGCATCGCCAGGCATTGGAGGCGATGATTCACTTGCCACCCGGTTCGATCCCAACCCAATTGAGGATCGCCGATGCCCGCTGATATCCCCCTGCAGGTGGTCGCCAGCCTGTTGCGTCGTGGCCGCTCGCTGGATCAGTTATCCACAGGGCTGACCGTGCTCGGCGTCTTGCTGGGCCTCGCCCCCCTGCTGATCGGCACGCTCAGCCCCTGGTGCCTGGGGCTCGGCCTGTGGCTGGCGCTGGCGGGCCTGCTGCAGAAATACTGGGCCTTCCGGGTGGCATTCGACGCCGACCTGTTCCAACTGATGGCCAGCGATCCCAGTGCACTGGGCGACCGTACCGAAGCGCTCGATACAGCATTGCAGGACCTTGGCCTGCAACCGCGGCAGGCCCTCAACCGTCCCTGGAGCGAGCGTAGCCGAGGCGCGCTACGCCTGCTCAAGCGCCAGGCCCTGTGGCTGGCGCTACAGTTTTTCCCGCCCTTGATCGTCATCCTGGCCAGCCCCTGGCTGCCCTTCGCCGGATAAGGAATCATCATGCTCGAACCTGTGGTAGCCACCCTCATCACTTCCGCCGCACGCCTGGTCACCGGCGCGCGCAGCCTGTGGATAGGTTGCGCGCCCGCCCCCGCGCAGCGCATCTATTTCGCCAACCACAGCAGCCACGGTGACTTCGTGCTGCTCTGGGCCTCGTTGCCACCGGCGCTGCGGGCCCTCACACGGCCGGTCGCCGGTGCCGACTACTGGAACAAAAGCGCGCTGCGCCGCTACATCATTCGCCGAGTGTTCAATGGCGTGCTGATCGATCGCGAGCGCAAGGAGCCTGGGGATAACCCTCTGCAACCGATGCTCGATGCGCTGGAACAGGGTCATTCGCTGATCATCTTCCCGGAAGGTACCCGTAACCAGGACGAAGGACTGCTGCCCTTCAAGAGCGGGATTTTCCACCTGGCACGGGCTTATCCACAGGCGCAACTGATCCCGGTGTGGATCGCCAACCTCAACCGGGTCATGCCCAAGGGCCGGGTGCTGCCCCTGCCGCTGCTGTGTACCACCGCCTTCGGTGCACCGCTGCAACTCGAAGAAGACGAAAGCAAAGAATATTTCCTGCAACGCAGCCGTGATGCGCTGCTGGCCCTGGCACCGGAGCAACACTGAGATGGATAGGCAGACCCTGATGTTGTTCGCCGGGATCGGCATGATCCTGGTCCTCGCTTCGCTGATCGGCTTCATTCTGAAACGCCGCGCCGGCGATGCACCGAACGCGGTGATCGACAACCTCAACGCCCGGATCAATGCCTGGTGGGTGATGGTGGTGGTGATTGGCCTCGCCTTCTGGCTCGGCACCGGTGCGGTGATCCTGCTGTTCTACGCGGTGTCGTTCTACGCGCTGCGCGAATTCCTGACCCTGACACCGACCCGGCGCAGCGACTACCCGGCGCTGGTGGCGGCGTTCTATCTGGCGCTGCCGTTGCAGTACCTGCTGATCTATTCCGACTGGTACGGGCTGTTTTCCATCTTCATCCCGGTGTACGTGTTCCTGCTGCTGCCGATCCTCGCTTCCCTGGGCGGCGACAGCACGCACTTCCTGGAGCGGGCCTCGAAGGTCCAGTGGGGCCTGATGATCGCGGTGTTCT
This sequence comes from Pseudomonas sp. UTLPPB19802, assembly GCF_059730225.1. Lineage (NCBI taxonomy): Bacteria > Pseudomonadati > Pseudomonadota > Gammaproteobacteria > Pseudomonadales > Pseudomonadaceae > Pseudomonas > Pseudomonas sp. UTLPPB19802. The sequence goes on along the minus strand of NZ_AP048545.1, from coordinate 821,334 downwards.
GCGTGTCGTTCGTACCGGCCCTGCTGACCCTCGACATTGCCGGCTACGAAGGCCGCAACCTGTTGCTGATCGCCTACCTGGTGATCGTGGTGCAACTGTCGGATGTACTCCAGTACGTCTGCGGCAAGCTGTTCGGTAAACGCAAGATCGCGCCTAACCTGTCGCCGTCGAAGACGGTCGAAGGCTTCGTCGGCGGCATCGCCCTGGCCTCGCTGATCGGTGGCGCGCTGTTCTGGATCACCCCGTTCAAACCCTGGCAGGCCTTGCTGATCGCGCTGCTGATCAACCTGCTGGGTTTCGCCGGGGGCATCGTCATGTCGGCGATCAAGCGCGACCGGGGGGTCAAGGACTGGGGCCACATGATCGAAGGCCACGGCGGCATGCTCGACCGCCTGGACTCGGTGTGCTTCGCCGCGCCGATCTTCTTCCACCTGGTGCGCTACTGGTGGACCTGACAACTACTCCCGCCTGATCGACTGCATCGGCCAGACGCTGTGGCGCGGGTCGTGACGCCAAGCGGTGAAGCAACGGGCTCACCGCTGTCCTTGTGGTGAGCGGGCTTGTCGGGACGCCGCACCGCCGCGTTGGGGCGCGCAGCGGCCCTGAAACCGCCTCCCCAGCCTGGCAGGATGAATCGAGGTGTCTGGTCTGCGGCTGCCTCGCAGCCGAGCGCGGGCAAGCCCGCTCGCCACAAGGACGGCGGTGAGCCCCTTCTGGTTTTTGCCGGACACTAATGACGCTCTGGGAAGGCAGCCCTGACGCTCCGCGCTACCGCAGACAAGACAGGCGCTTGACCAATATCCTGCGATACGCTCATATTATGATCATAATATTTTATTTCCCTTGGCGATCTGCCGGGCAGGAGAACGAGCATGAGCAACTACGACGTGATCATCATCGGCGGCGGACCTGGCGGCTACAACGCGGCGATCCGGGCCGGCCAGTTGGGCCTGAAGGCTGCCTGTATCGAGGGCCGCGAAACCCTCGGCGGCACCTGCCTGAATGTCGGCTGCATGCCCTCCAAGGCTCTGTTGCACGCCTCCGAGTTGTACGAGGCGGCCACCAGCGGTGAGCTGGCCCACCTCGGCATCGAGGTGACGCCCAGTCTCAACCTGGCGCAGATGATGAAGCAGAAGGACGAGAGCGTTGCCGGGCTGACCAAGGGTATCGAGTACCTGTTTCGCAAGAACAAGGTCGAGTGGATCAAGGGCTGGGGCCGCATCACCGGGCCCGGCGAGGTCGAGGTGACCGCTGCCGACGGTCGGAAAAGCCAGCTGCAGACCAGGGACATCGTGATCGCCACCGGCTCCGAGCCCACGCCGTTACCCGGCGTGGAGATCGACAACCAGCGCATCCTCGACTCCACTGGCGCCCTCTCGTTGCCGCAGGTACCCCGCCACCTGGTGGTGATCGGCGCCGGGGTGATCGGCCTGGAACTGGGCTCGGTATGGCGGCGGTTGGGCAGCCAGGTCACGGTGGTCGAATACCTGGATCGCATCTGCCCCGGTACCGACCTCGAGGCCGGCAAGACCCTGCAACGCGCCCTCGGCAAACAGGGTATCGGCTTCAAGCTCGGCACCAAGGTGACCAGCGCCACCACCTCCGCCGCTGGCGTGCAACTCCGGGTCGAACCGGCCGCCGGCGGCGAAGCCGAACTGATCGAAGCCGACTACGTGCTGGTGGCGATCGGGCGCCGTCCCTTCACCCGTGGCCTCGGCCTGGAGAACGTCGGCCTCGCCACCGACCCGCGTGGCCAACTCGCGCACCTGGGCCATCGCACCGAAGTACCGGGCATCTGGGTGATCGGCGATGTCACGTCGGGCCCCATGCTGGCGCACAAGGCCGAGGACGAAGCCATGGCCTGCATCGAACGGATCGCCGGCAAGGCCGCCGAGGTCAACTACACGCTGATTCCCAGCGTGATCTACACCCGTCCGGAACTGGCCAGCGTCGGCAAGACTGAAGAACAGCTGAAGACCGAGGGCCGTGCCTACAAGGTCGGCAAGTTTCCCTTCAGCGCCAACAGCCGGTCGAAGATCAATCACGAAACCGAGGGGTTCGCCAAGGTCCTGGCCGATGCGCAAACCGACGAGATCCTCGGCGTGCACCTGGTCGGCCCGAGCGTCAGCGAGATGATCGGCGAATACTGCGTGGCCATGGAGTTCTCGGCCTCGGCCGAAGACATCGCCCTGACTTGCCATCCGCATCCAACCCGTTCCGAGGCCCTGCGCCAGGCGGCCATGAATGTGGAAGGCCTGGCTACGCAGATCTAGTCCGCTTTTAACGGCAGATGATCGAGTGGCAGCGGTCCGGGCGTCTTAACCGCCTGGATCGCGAAGTTGCTGCGAATGTCCCGTACACCCGGCAGGCGCAGCAGTTCGCCGGTTAGAAAACGCTCATAGGCGCGCAGGTCGGGGACTACCACCTGCAGCAGGAAGTCCGACTCGCCGGACACCAGGAACGCCGAGATCACCTGCGGCAAGGCGGTGACCGCCAGCCGGAACGCCTCGGCGTCGGCTTCATGATGGCGCTCGACCTTGACCCCGACGAACACCGTCAGCCCCAGCCCGACTTCGTCTCGATCGAGGTTCACCTGGTAGCCGCGAATCACCCCGGCCTCTTCGAGCATGCGTACCCGGCGCAGGCAGGGTGAAGCCGACAGGCCGATCTCGTCGGCCAGTTCGACGTTGCTCAGGCGACCATCGCGTTGCAAGGCGGCGAGAATTTTCCGGTCGTAGGCATCGAGTTTCAGTTTTGGCATATCTGGCTACCCATGTCTCATACATTGGCATTTTGTGCCAAGTCTAAGCCCATACGAGGTCGAATACGCAAGCACCTGCCCCACTCTTCCGACATAGACTTTCCCCGTTCCCCCCTCAACCAAGAGAACGGCAACGATGCTCCTCTACCTGCTCGCGCTGGCGATGGTCTATCTGCTTCCCGGTCCCGACATGATCCTGCTGCTGCAAACCGGCGCCCGCCATGGCCGCGCCCTGGCCCTCACCACCGTATTGGGCCTGGCCGTGGCCCGTGCCTGCCACGTCGGCCTCGCCGCGCTGGGCCTGGCGGCACTGTTCAAGGCCACGCCCTGGACGTTCGATGTAGTGCGCCTGGCCGGCTCCGCCTACCTGCTGTGGATCGGCTTGCGCATGCTGCGACCCAGTACGCTGAGCGCGCTCGGCGCCGACCTCGAAGGCGACCGAAGCAACGCGTTGGGCTGGAGCAATGCCTTGCGCCAAGGCTTGTTGAGCAGCCTGCTGAATCCCAAGGCACTGCTGTTCTGCTCCGTACTGCTACCGCAGTTCATCGATGTGCACGCTGGAGCGGTTGGCGCCCAGTTTCTCTGGCTCGGGGTGATTCTGGTGGTGGTCGGCATGCTCTTCGACAGCCTCTACGCGCTGGCGGGCTCATGGATCGGCCGCTGGCTGGACAACAGCCCACGGGCCCAGCGCCTGCAACAGTGGTTGTTCGGCGGCCTGCTGATCGGCTTTGCCGCGCGCCTGGCCTTCATCCAGCAAGCCTGACCCCCTTTGTGAGAAACGCCGTTAGCAGGTGAGCCGACGGCGTTTTTCTTATACATTTCATTCCTCATTTATTCAGGCAAGTTCAGTCACCATGACCAGCACGCTCGATCGTCTTATCGCCGGCACTCCCATTCTCTACGCGGGTAATCGGGTTTCCCCGGTGCCGCCGGAATTGGCCGAGCGGTTCCAGCCGGGCGATCACCTGCTGGTCGATCAGGGCAGCGGCGAATTGCTGTTGATCCCGCAGTCGGTGCAACAGCTCGCCGCAAGCGCCATCGATGCCGCCCAAGATGCCTTCAGCGCACTGGCGCAGGTGTCGGACGACGCCATCAGCCGCTTCTTCGACCTGTTCGCCGGCCACCTGGAAGCCGACGAATCCTGGGCCTTGATCGAGGCGGCAAACCAGGCCGACCTGGCTCGGGCCCAGGCACTGGGGCGTTCCACCACGCGTCTGGCGACCAGCCAGGCCATGCGCCGCGACATGATTGCCGGGCTGCGGGCCTGGCGCGATGCGCCGCTGATTCGTGGGCGTGTGCGCGAGTCTGTGGAACATGCAGGCTGGAAAGTCGAGCAGGTAGTCGCTCCGTTGGGCGTGGTGGCGTTCGTTTTCGAGGGCCGGCCCAACGTGTTCGCCGATGCGGCTGGCGTCCTGCGCACCGGCAATACCGCGGTGCTGCGCATCGGTAGCGACGCCCTCGGCACGGCCCAGGCGATCATGAAGCACGCCTTGGAGCCAGCCCTGCGTGAAGCAGGCTTGCCGGAGGGCGCCGTGTCGCTGGTGGAAAGCCTCGATCGCGCGGCGGGCTGGGCAATGTTCGCCGACCGCCGGCTGTCCCTGGCGGTGGCTCGCGGCTCGGGCCACGCGGTGAAACAGCTGGGTGGCATTGCCCAGCAGGCTGGCACTGTCGTCAGCCTGCATGGTACCGGTGGCGCCTGGCTGGTAGCTCACCAGGATGCCGACGCAGCGCGTTTTGCCGAAGTGGTGCGCAACTCTCTCGATCGCAAGGTGTGCAACACGCTGAACGTCTGCGTGATCCACCGCCAGCGGGCGGCGGAACTGGTACCAGTGTTTCTTGACGCACTGACCGAGGCCGGCAAGGCTCGCGGCCAGAGCTGCAAGTTGCATATCGTCAGCGGTGACGAAGGCGTGTTGCCCGAACAGTGGTTGCAGGCGCAGGTACAGGTTCGTCGTGCCGAGGGTGACCGGGAAGAGGCACAGACCGAATCCCTGCCCGAGGAACAACTGGGCCGCGAGTGGGAATGGGAAGACACGCCGGAAGTCAGCCTGAAGATCGTCGACGACCTCGACCAGGCCATCGCGTTGTTCAACCGCTACAGCCCGCAATTCACCGTGTCGCTGCTCAGCGCCGACCGCCAGGCCCATGACTACTTCTACAACAGCATCAATGCGCCCTTCGTTGGCGACGGCTTCACCCGTTGGGTCGATGGGCAATACGCGCTGAACAAACCGGAGCTGGGTCTTTCGAACTGGGAGAATGGCCGCCTGTTCGCCCGAGGCGCGATCCTGTCGGGTGATGGGGTCTTCACCCTGCGGAGCCGGATGACTCAGATCGATACCAGTCTGCGCCGTTGAACCTGATCAGGTTCTGCTGATGGGATGACCCTGTCCCCAAGGGTTTCCCCCAGGAGCAGACTTTCCCGCGAAAGCGTCCTCAGGGCCGCCAAAAGCTTCGCGGGCAAGCCCGCTCCTACATGGCACCACCCACATAGGGTTAGAGATCCAGCACCAACGGTTCCTCGCCCTGGGCCGGTATCGCACAGCAGATCAGCACCTGACCTTCTCCCGGCAGTTCCGCCGGCGGATGCGGATAGTGCACCTGGCCGCTGATCAACCGCGTGCTGCACGTCCCGCATGACCCACCCCGGCAACTGAATTCGGGGCGCAAGCCACGGCTCTCCGCCAACTCCAGCAGGCTGCTCCCCTCCGGTTGCCAGCGGGCCTCCTTTGCCGATTTGTTGAACAACACCGGCACCGCAACGATAGCCGCTGGCGGTTGTTCGATCGGCTTCATCCCAGGGTCCAACTGCCGGCGCAACGTCGATGGCCCGAACGTTTCGGCGTGGATCTGTTCGTCGCGAATATCCAGGCCGCGCAGTTGATCGTACAAACCCTGGGTAAAACCACCAGGACCACAGAGCACGAAATCCACCGCGTCATAGTCGTCGATCAGCAACAGTTGCTGCATGACCGCCGCACTCAGCCGCCCGCGCACATCGTAATCCTTCCCCGGCACCGCACGCTCTTCCGGCTGGCTCAGCACACGCAACACCTGAACGGCCTCCCCGGCCAGCGCCAGCAATTCCTCCAGTTCTTCGGTGAACGGCAGTTCCGCCAGCGAGCGCGCGCTGAGAAACAGCACAGTCGGCCGCATCCGTCGCGTGCGCTTGCCCTGGTAAACCACCTCGCGCAGCATCGACAGCAACGGCGTGATCCCGACACCCGCTGCGAGCAACACCAGCGGGCGTGGCGCACTCGGCGCAACCGTGAAGTGCCCTTGCGGAGCACGCGCCTCGAGCAGATCGCCGACCTGCAGGCGATCGTGGACATGCGACGAAACCAGACCGTCCCGCTTCACGCTGATTCGCAGAAACGCATCCGATGGAGCGCTGGACACGCTATAGGTTCGAATATGCGTCTGCCCGTCGATGCTGAATCGCAAGGGTAGATGCTGCCCAGCCAAAAACAGCGGGCTGCCCGCCCCATCGGTCGGTTTCAGGTACAAGGAGCGGATATTGCGGCTTTCCTCGACAATCCGCTCGATCCGCAGTGGCCGCCAGCTATTGCCCAGCGCTTCGGCCTGCAACCGTGCAGCCGCCTGCTGCCAATTGCCGGTCATCAGGCTATTGGGAGAGAAGCCCTCAAACTTCCAGCGCAAGGTCGATGCAGCCGGGCGACGCAGACAATGTTCCACGTGGAACTTCCACAAACGCTCCGCACCTTGGAAAGCTTTCACCAGCGGACCGTCGAGGATGATTTCGGTACGACCACTCAGTTGCAGCAGGTCTCCGGTATTGAAGTCGATGAACAGCAAGCCGGCCCGCGGATTTACCAGCAGGTTGCCCAAGGTATTGAAGAACAGGTTGCCGGCAAAGTCCGGAATGGTCAGGCAGTCCTCCTCCACCTGCACAAACCCGCTTTGCCCACCGCGATGGGAGACATCCACCGAACGGCCGCCGTCGACATCAACGTAACTGGCGACGAAAAAGGTATCGGCACCACGAATCATCGCCGTCGCCACGGAGTCCAACGTAGTGCCCCGATGCACGACCCGTTGCTCCGGTTCGACCGGCGCCACCCGTTCGAACTGGCGTAATTGAATGTACTGCGGGCAGTTGCCGAAGCTGTGTTCCACAACGACATCCAGGCCCTGCTCACCCAGGCTACGGATGCGCCCATTGAGCCGGTTGCGCCGCCGCGTATGCAGTTCGATACCCAGTAAACCCAGGGCTTCCCCTGGCTGTATGGCGCCATGGAGCGGATCTTCGGGTTGTGGAAAACTGTCGATCCGCAGGAGCTTGGGGTCGGGAGAAAAGGCAAAGCCAGGTTCGCCCTCGAACAGGCTTGCCCAAGGCCTCCCTTCTTCATCAACCGCACCAAACAGCATGAACGGCAACTGGCGGAAGAAATCACGATGCTGGTCCGGCATATAGTCCCGGACTACCCGGGTGCCCAATTCAGCCATCCGCTCGGCGACGCCGGCTCGTGCCTGCATCTGCCGTTCGCCCGCATGCCAGGGTGAAACACCGGACTGGTTCATCGCGATTCCTCCCCTGGGGACTTAGGCCGTCTGCAAGCCGACAACGGTACGTGGCATCGGGACGAAGCCAGGCAGCGCTTCAATGCGCGCCAGCCAGGCCCTGACGTTAGGGTAGTCGGCCAGCGAGACGTTGCCCTCTGGCGCATGGGCGATATAGCTGTAACTGGCGACATCGGCGATGGTCGGTTCGCTACCTGCCAGATAAGGCGTGTGGCCCAGTTCCTGCTCGATCACCTTGAGCAAGGCGTGAGAACGAGTGATCGCCTCGTCGGCATCGAAATTCGCGCCGAACACCGTGATCAACCTGGCCCGCGCCGGACCGAAGGCAATCGGCCCCGCCGCCACCGACAGCCAACGCTGCACCTGGGCGGCGCCGACAGGATCGCTCGGCAGCCAGCGGCCGTTGCCATATTTCTGCGCCAGGTACACGAGAATCGCGTTGGAATCCGCCAGGATCACGCCCTGGTCGTCGATCACCGGAACCTGGCCAAACGCGTTCAGCGCCAGGTACTCGGGCTTCTTGTGGGCGCCGCTGGGCAGGTCGACATGGATCAGTTCCACCGGCAGGCCGAGCAGGGACAGCATCAACTCGGCACGATGGGCGTGGCCGGAACGGGAAAAGTTATAGAGCTTGATGGCAGGCTGAGACATGGTGCACTCCAGAAGCGCCGGGCGATCCTGGATGGATCGCGCTGTGGGAGTCATCTTCCGCTTGCGGCGAAAACAACAGAATCACCAGAAATGGCAATCCGTTATTTCAGCAGGTGAAATAAACCCTGACTGAAGGGGGTTCACTTCCTGAGTGCCAGATTATCCCTCAAGGCAGCCACCACAAAATCGACAAAACTGCGGACCCGTACCGGTGCCGTACGCCCACCCTGATACACCACGTGGATCGGCATTGGCAGCAACTCGAAATCCTCGAGCACCACTTCCAGTTCGCCCGAGGCCAACTGGTCCGCCACCTGATAGGACAGCACCCGCGTAAGCCCCGCCCCGAGGCAGGCCGCCCGAATGGCCGCCTGGTTGGCGCTCACCGCCATACGCGGTTCCAGGCGAATATTGAGCGGCTTGTCGCCGTCGACGAATTGCCAGCTGCGCACCTGGGAAGCCCCCGACGTCATGATGATCCGTGCCTGGCGCAGTTCATCCGGATGCATGGGCCTGCCATGCCTGGCCAGATACCCGGGCGATGCGCAGACGACCCGGCGTACTTGCCCGACCCTCACGGCATGGTGACCACTGTCCGGCAGTTCGCCGATACGCACGGCCACGTCGATACCGTCCTCGACCATGCGCACCACCCTGTCCACCAGCAAGGCGTTGATGCTGACGGCCGGGTACTGTTCCAGATAGCGCACCATCACGGGTGTGACATACAAGTCGCCAAACAGTACCGGCGCAGTCATGGTCAGTTGTCCACTCGGTTGCGCGTGGTTTTCGGCCGCACAGGCTTCGGCTTCATCCAGTTCCGCGAGAATCCGCCGGCAGTCCTCGAAATAGCGCTGACCCGGCTCGGTCAGATACACACTGCGCGTGGTGCGAATCAGCAACTGCGCGCCAATGCGTTTTTCCAGGGCCGATACCGCACGGGTGACGCTGGGAGCCGACAGATTCAGGCGCCGCGCGGCCGCCGAGAACCCCTGCTCCTGGGCCACGGCAAGGAACACCTGCATTTCCTGGAATCTATCCACACCGCCCCCTGTGCACCGCAGCAAAGAAAAGAGCCGCATCGGCGGCCCTCTTCAGCGTATCCAAAACCCGCCGGGATTACCCGGACAGTTTTTCCAGGAACGCCAGCAGCGCCTGGTTCACGCTGGCCGGATTCTCGATGCTGGAAATATGCCCGGCTTCGGGAATGCCGATGTACGGGCAACCGATGAATTCGGCCATTTCCCGGGCTTCGCTCGGCGGCCGTGGCTTGTCCTGCTCGCCGCACATCACCAGGGTGGTCTTGGCGTTCAGCGCGGCCAACGCGGCAAGGCGATCGTCGCGGCCGAAGATCAAGCGGCCAAGGGGCACGATGCTGTTGAGCAACTGCTCGCGGGAGTACTGGGTCAGGGAATGACGGAACGTCTGGTAGAACGGCGTCTCGGGGTCGATGCCGGGCTTGAAGAAGATCGGCACGATGGCATCCAGCAACGGCGGCGGAATGCTGCCGGCATCCTCGATCATCTTCAGCATCGAGAAGTAATACTGGCGGGTGGCTTCAGGTTCCGCACCGGCATAGGTGTCCATCAGCACCAGCCCACGAATGCGTTGGGGCGCCGCCAATGCCAGCCGCGCGCCCCACATGCCGCCAACCGACAGGCCGACCAGGCTGAAACGCTGGATATCCAGCAGATCGAGCAGGGCCAGCACCTGGTTGGCCAGGTCATCGAGGCTGAGGGTGTTGGCCGGCAGTTGCCCGGATTGCCCATGGCCCCAGAGCTCCGGCACGATCACCCGATAGTGCTGGGAAAGCACGGCGATCTGCGGGGCCCACATGGCGCTGTCCCACAGGTAGCTTGAACCCAGGACGACCACCTCGCCCTCCCCCTGGTCCAGGTAATGCAGCGGTTGCCCATCGATAGTCACAACTGGCATGGAATCCCCCTTGGGCGTGGATAAGACGACAAATGCCTGAGCGGCACGCGGTGAGTAAATCTTGCAGGGATCGGACAATATTGGCCAGGAGAGTTCAACCCGCAGAAAACATGCTTTGTAATGAAACATTCTGCATCGACATCGATAATTTAGGCGCGGGATACTGCTAGCGTGTAGATGCCAGGGGCAACGCGAGCCGATTCGTGCCGAATGGAGAGAGCTGGTCGAAATTGACAAGCAGCCGCCATTTACTACCGTTGAACTTTTTCACTCTTGAAACGCAGGACGCAGGGGCAATCAGTGGACATTTCAAGTATTGCGACTCTATCTGAAATAACGGTGCCATCAGAGCCGCAGCGGGATGCGGCCGAACGTGTAGCAGTCGAGGTACTTGCCTCACTGAATAATCGGAATCAAATCATCGAGGATCGAGGGCTCGACGCGAAGTTCGGAAAGCCCGATGCCAACTGGGCCGACGACTCGCCCAACGACTTTCGTGACGCGGTCAAACTGCTTGCCACGCTCGAATGGAAACACATCGACAATCTCAGGCTGATGGCGCAGTGCTTCACCGGCTACAGCCTCAGAGAAATGAAGGGGGCCCGCGGGGTTCGAAGCGTTGCCGAAGTACCGGGCAACTTTGATGAGCGTCTGCGCCAGATAGACCCCACGGAGGTCATTCGGGCCTGGAAGGACTCCGTAAAGGGGGTGCCTGAATGGGCCTGGGTAAAGCCGCCGCATATTTTGGGCGAAGTCGGTTGGTATGTTGACGGCGTGCTGGTCAACTACGATACCCGCGTCTACCAGGAGAGGATGACACTTCTCTATTCATCCGGCGTCCTGGACAGGCTGCGGTCGCTGGGACGCCCGGCGCGAATTCTTGAAATCGGCGGCGGGTATGGTGCCTTGGCGCTGGCCTTGATGGAGGCCGTGCCTGATTGCGAATACGTGATCTGTGACTTGCCCGAGAGTCTGCTGTTCTCCGGTATCTACCTGTCGATTGCGACGCAGAACGTGAAGATGCACGGCGAAGCAGGTGACGAGCGCCTGTCGTTGTTGCCCAATTACCTGTTCGACACCCTGTCCGAAAGTTTCGACCTGGTTATCAACACCCTGTCGATGAGCGAAATGTCGGAGTACCAGGTAAAGAGATACGCATCGGGTATCAGGACCCAGATTTCTGAGCACGGCATATTCTTCGAGCAGAACCAGGATAATACCGTGATGGGGCTTTCATTCGCCGAGGCTCTGTTGGCTCCCGAGTTTGCCGCGCGTTTGCAGATAAAAAGCCAGATGGTACTCACCGAGGGCTCCCCCAACCTCTGGGCAACCTCGCAACAGGTGCTTGATGACCTTGCGCATCCGACAACCGAAGTTGCCGCGGTGAAAACGCCTCAAGCCCAACCTGTATCCCCGCCTGAACCTTCCACTCCGCCAGGTTGGATGGCCAGGATCACGAGCAATATCAAACGCCGATTGGCATCTGCCTCACGCTGAGATTCAGCGCGCATCGTGAGCAAAAGGCTCGCTTCGGCGAGCCCTTTTATTTCGGGCAGATACAGCTGGCCAACGGGCTGTGGATAAGTCGACGGGCACTCATTAACACTTTGAAACCTTCGTTTTCGGCCACAACCGAACGACTGCGCTAACCTCGTGGTTTTCAAGCACCGAAATTTCCTACATGAACTACCCAGGACTTCTCTGCGCCGCCTTGCTGTTGTCGCTTGCCGGGTGCGAACAATCGGCCTCGTCCAGTAGTGGGGTTTCCGCAGCGACCAGCGATGCCAGTGCCCTCAAGGGTGGTTTTCGGGCGACCGGCAACGAGCCGGGCTGGGCTGTTGAAGTCGGCACGGGAACAGAACCGCCGCTGCACCTGGAGATGAACTACGGCCAGCAGAAAACCGAAGTGGCCAAGACCGAATCCACCCCGGATGGATTCTTCGGCAACGCTGCGGACGGTACCGAAATCCAGGTGCTGATCGACAGGAGCACCTGCGCCGACGACATGAGCGGCAGGAAGTTCGAGGCGACCGTGCTGCTCAAGGTCGGGGATCGGGACTACCATGGTTGTGGCGGCTGGTCGGTGGCGCACTAGCATTCACCCACCGTGCCCTCATGGCAGCCGCGGCGGTTTAGAACGTGGCCTTGACCTGCAGGCCCAGTACCAGCGCGTTGTCGATGTCCTTCCCGGAGAAGGCTCCCGGCTCGATGATGTACTGCACATCCGGCCGCAGCATCAGCCACGGCGTGGCCTGGTAGCCGTAGCTCAGCTCGATCAACTGCTCGGCGTTGTCGATGTTGGGGAACGGCCGGCCGGCATCGAACGCGGCGTCTTCCAGCAGAGAGCGACTGCGCGGGTTGGGCACCGCGCGACCGTAGCCCAGGGCCAAGGTGTCGCGCGGGCGGCCTTCGAATGGTTTGTACAGCACCACTCCGGCGCCATACCACTTGGTGAATGGCGAGGCCGCCTCGCTCGAGGCCGAATACTGGCCAAACACATGCAAGCTGCGCCCAGGCGAACCGGCATCATTCCACACCGCCTGCTCGGCCAGCAGGTAGTGGCCGCTACGGCCGGACACTTCCTTGTTGCTGCCAATGCGTTTCACGTCGGAGCTGTCGTAGTAGTAGCCCAGCTTGTACTCGCCCGGCAGTTCGCCCTGCGGCTTGTACACCAGTTCCACCGGCAGCACGGTACCGGTAGTGTGCTTGGGCCCCAGGTGCCAGGCACGGCTGGAGTTGCCGTTGCTTTCCGGGTCGACGTTGAACGCCGCCACGCGCAGTTGCCAGGAGCGCGACAGATCGTACTTCACCCGCGCGCCCAAGCGGGCATTGGGGTAGTTGGTCCAGCCGCTGCCACCGGACATGTTCAGCGGGTGGCCACAGAAGCCAGCGTTCATGAAGTTGCAGAGGATGCCGCTGTCCAGGCCGCCAAGGTCGTTGCCCATGGCCATGTAGCCGATCTTCACGTTCAGCGCCGGGGTGAACAGGCTGTTCTCGTAGCTGAACTCCGTCAAGCGGGTGTACAGGCCCCCGTAGTTTTCCTGGATCGGCAGGCGGTTGCCGACCAGATCTTCCGAGGCGCTCCGGCCGCGGCGGTCGTTGATGGTCAACTGGACCTTGCCGCCGTTTTCCCAACCGTACAGTTTCGACAGGTCGAACTGCACGCCGAGCCGGATGTTCTGCGAGTAGCGTGCCGAGCGGTGCAGGCCACCGTCGGCGTTGTAGGCGGTTTCGCCGCTGTAGTCGCCAGTGAACCGGACGCCATCTTCCTCGAGCTGGTGGCGCAGGCCGCCCCAGTCACCAGTCAGGGTGCTGCGGGACATCAGGTCGGCATCGGCCATGGCGGCACTGCTGACCAGGGCCAGCAACAGGGCAGTCGGGGTATGGCTAATTGAGAGGGGCATTGCGGTATCTCGGTTTGTATTTGAAGAGCTCGTCGGCCGACCTGGCGGCCCCTGGCAGGTGGGATTTCCAGAGGAGGACGGGTGTGGCGCCAGCGGCGCGCCTGCACTCAAGCCTGGGCCCATGCAGGTCAGAGGTGGGGCAGTTTATGCTCTTGCAAATTGAATTAACAGGTTAGTACATTTTGAAAGAAATCGATTATCTCTGGGAATGCGTAACCTGGCAGGTGAGATATCGAAAGATAGGCGTGAGGAAGAAGGAACCCGGTGAAGGGCAAGGCGGGATACCGGAGAGCAAACCTCTCCGGTTCCTGCGACAGCTTTAAAACCAGATGGCTGTGACTGACAGCCCGCTTACTCCACCGTCACCGACTTCGCCAGGTTGCGCGGCTGGTCGACGTCCGTGCCCTTGAGCACTGCCACGTAGTACGACAGCAGTTGCAGCGGGATGGTGTAGAGAATCGGCGCCAGGGTGTCATGGATGTGCGGCATGCTGATGACGTGGGTGCCCTCGCCATTGCTCATGCCGGCCTGTTCATCGGCGAAGACGATCAGTTCACCGCCACGGGCGCGGACTTCCTGCAGGTTGGACTTGAGCTTCTCCAGCAGTTCGTTGTTCGGTGCCACGGTGACGATCGGCATGTCGTTGTCGACCAGCGCCAGTGGGCCGTGCTTGAGCTCGCCGGCCGGATAGGCCTCGGCGTGGATGTAGGAGATCTCCTTGAGCTTGAGCGAACCTTCCATCGCCACCGGATACTGCGCACCACGCCCGAGGAACAGGGTGTGATTCTTGTCGGCGAACAGCTCGGCGATCTTCTCGACCTTGGTGTCCATCGCCAGGGTTTCGCCCAGGCGGGTCGGCAGGCGGCGCAGTTCTTCCACCAGCTCGGCTTCGACACCTTCCGCCAGGGTGCCACGTACCTGGCCCAGGGCCAGGGTCAGCAGCAGCAGGCCAACCAGCTGGGTGGTGAAGGCCTTGGTCGAGGCCACGCCGATTTCGCGGCCAGCCTGGGTCAGCAGGGTCAGGTCCGATTCACGTACCAGCGAGCTGATGCTGACGTTGCAGATCGCCAGGCTGCCCAGGAACCCCAGCTCCTTGGCATTACGCAGGGCCGCCAGGGTGTCGGCGGTTTCGCCAGACTGGGAGATGGAAACGAACAACGTATCCGGCTGCACCACTACTTTGCGGTAGCGGAATTCGCTGGCGACTTCCACCTGGCATGGAATGCCCGCCAGGCTCTCCAGCCAGTAACGGGCGACCATACCGGCATGGTAGCTGGTGCCGCAGGCGACGATCTGCACGTTGCGCACCTTGGCGAACAGCTCGGCCGCCTGTGGACCGAAAGCCTGGACCAGCACCTGGTTCTGGCTCAGGCGGCCTTCCAGGGTGCGCTGCACCACGGATGGCTGCTCATGGATTTCCTTGAGCATGAAGTGGCGGAACTCGCCCTTGTCGGCGGCTTCGGCGCCATCGCGATACTGCACGGCTTCGCGCTCGACGGCCTGGCCGTCGACATCCCAGATCTGCACGCTGTCACGGCGGATCTCGGCGATATCGCCCTCCTCCAGGTACATGAAGCGGTCGGTCACCTGGCGCAGGGCCAGTTGGTCGGACGCGAGGAAGTTCTCGCCCAGGCCCAGGCCGATCACCAGTGGGCTACCACTGCGGGCGGCGAGCAGGCGGTCAGGTTGCTGGGCGTTGATCACGGCCAGGCCGTAGGCGCCGTGCAGCTCCTTGACGGTGGCCTTGAGGGCCTTGGTCAGGTCGCCGAGGTCCTTGAGCTTGTGGTTCAGCAGGTGGGCGATCACTTCGGTATCGGTGTCCGAGGTGAAGACGTAGCCCAGGCCCTTGAGCTGTTCGCGCAGGGCTTCGTGGTTCTCGATGATGCCGTTATGCACCACAGCGATATCGGCACCGGAGAAATGCGGGTGGGCGTTACGCTCGCACGGCGCACCGTGGGTAGCCCAGCGGGTGTGGGCAATGCCCAGGCGACCCACCAATGGCTGGCCGGCCAGGGCCTGGTCCAGCTCGCTGACCTTGCCGGTCCGGCGAGTACGCTCCAGCGTACCGTTATGGGTGAAGACGGCCACACCGGCGCTGTCGTAGCCACGGTATTCCAGGCGCTTCAGACCCTCGACCAGAATGGCCGTGATATTACGTTCAGCAACTGCACCGACAATCCCGCACATGCTCTTTTCTCCTAGCTGACGGCCGCGCAAATCAAATGAATGCCGCGGGCCTGAATCTGTTCGCGTGCCTCCTGGGGCAAGCGTTCATCGGTAATAAGGGTGTGGACGCTGCGCCATGGCAGCTCCAGGTTGGGGATGCGCCGACCGATCTTGTCGGACTCGACCATGACCACCACTTCACGGGACACTTCGGCCATTACCCGGCTGAGGCCGAGCAATTCGTTGAAGGTGGTGGTACCGCGCTCCAGGTCGATGCCATCGGCACCGATGAACAACTGGTCGAAGTCGTAGGAGCGCAGTACCTGTTCGGCGACCTGGCCCTGGAACGATTCGGAGTGCGGGTCCCAGGTGCCGCCGGTCATCAGCAGCACCGGTTCATGCTCGAGCTCGCTCAGGGCGCGGGCAACGTTCAGCGAGTTGGTCATCACCACCAGGCCAGGTTGCAGGCCCAGTTCAGGGATCATCGCAGCCGTGGTGCTGCCGCTGTCGATGATGATCCGCGCGTGTTCACGCAGGCGCCCGACCGCAGCGCGAGCAATGGCCTGCTTGTATTTCGAAACCGCCTGGCCCGCATCGCTGACCAGTTCCTGAGGCATGCTGATAGCACCGCCATAACGACGTAGCAGCAAACCATTGCTTTCGAGCGCAGCCAAATCCTTTCGAACCGTAACCTCGGAGGTTTCGAAGCGCTTGGCCAGTTCGTCCACACTCACTTCACCCTGTTCACTGAGCAAGGCGAGAATGCTGTGGCGACGTTGAGGTGTATTGCGTTTCGACATGGGAGGTTATGTTTCGATTCGAAAGATAATGTTCTCAATCAAAACCTGAAATCGAAATGTCGTCAAGTGAAAGGTTTGTAAATTGAGAGTTGTGGATAACTTTCCGTGGGAGCCGGCTTGCTGCGATAGCAGTGTCATTGGCGCCACAGAATTTCCATGAATGGCCGCCTGCGGCGGATCGCCAGCAAGCCGGCTCCCACAAGGACGGAGTTTTTAAGGAAGAAAGGGCCACTCCCGGTGGCCCTCCCTTTCCACAGCCTTGAAAAGGCTTGTGGATAATTCAGCTCTTCTTGATTTTCACCGGGCGCTTCCAGCCATCGATATTGCGCTGGCGCGCGCGAGCCACACCCAGTTGACCTTGTTCGACGTTCTGGGTGATGGTCGACCCCGCCGCCGTGGTGGCCCCATTGGAGATATCCACAGGGGCCACCAGGGAGTTGTTGGTGCCGATGAAGACGTCGTCGCCCAGCACGGTCTTGTGCTTGTTGGCGCCATCGTAATTGCAGGTGATGGTGCCGGCGCCGATATTGGTCCGCTCACCGATCTCGGCATCACCCAGGTAGGCCAGGTGCCCGGCCTTGGTGTCGTTACCCAGCACAGCGTTCTTCAACTCGACGAAGTTACCCACATGGGCACGCGCGCCCAGCACGCTGCCTGGACGCAGGCGGGCGAACGGACCGGCGTCACTGCCCTCGCCCATGATCGCGCCATCAAGGTGAGTGTTGGCCTTGAGCACCACGCCCTTGCGCAGGGTGCTGTCCTTGATCACGCAGTTCGGCCCGATCACCACGTCGTCCTCGATCACCACATGCCCTTCGAGGATCACGTTGATGTCGATCAGCACGTCACGACCCACGGTGACCTCGCCACGCACGTCGAAACGGGCCGGATCGCGCAGGGTCACGCCCTGGGCCATCAGGCGCAGGGCCTCGCGCTTCTGGTAATGGCGCTCGAGTTCGGCCAACTGCCGACGGTCGTTGGCACCCTGCACTTCCATGGCGTCGTGGGGTTGCTCGGTTTCCACCACCAGGCCATCGCTGACTGCCATGGCGATCACGTCGGTCAGGTAGTACTCGCCCTGGGCGTTGTTATTCGACAGGCGGCTCATCCAGTCGCCAAGACGCTGGGCCGGCAAGGCGAGAATGCCGGTGTTGCCTTCGGTGATGGCGCGCTGCGCCTCGTTGGCGTCCTTCTGCTCGACGATCGCACAGGCCTTGCCTGCGGCATTGCGCACGATGCGGCCATAGCCGGTCGGATCGGCCAGCTCGACGGTCAGCAGCGCCACCTGTTCGGGTGTGGCGTGTTGCAGCAGGCGTCGCAGGGTTTCCACTTCGATCAGCGGCACGTCACCGTAGAGCACCAGCACCGTGTCGGCAGTAATGAACGGTACGGCCTGGGCCACCGCGTGGCCGGTACCCAGTTGTTTGTCCTGGAGAACAAAGTTCAGGTCGTCGGCTGCCAGTCGTTCGCGCACCTGGTCCGCACCGTGGCCGATCACCACGTGAATGCGCTGTGGATTCAATTGCCGCGCGCTGTGGATAACATGTCCAAGCATCGAGTTGCCAGCGACAGGATGAAGAACCTTCGGCAACGCCGAGCGCATGCGGGTGCCTTGGCCGGCCGCGAGAATAACGATTTCGAGAGACATGACTGGCTACCAATCCTGGGTGGTCAGAGTTGTGACCAAGTGTGAAAATCGGAAAAGAAAAAAGGGTAGCCGAGGCTACCCTTTTTAATCAATCGCGCAACAAGCGGAGGCTTAGCCGCCGAACTTCTTGCGGATCTGCTGGACGGTGCGCAGCTGGGCTGCGGCCTCGGCCAGACGTGCAGCAGCGGAACCGTAGTCGAAGTCCGCGCCTTTTTCGTTCAGGGCCTTCTCGGCAGCCTTGACGGCTTCCTGAGCGGAGGCTTCGTCCAGGTCGGCAGCACGTTGCACGGTGTCGGCAAGAACCTTGACCATGTTCGGCTGAACCTCAAGGAAACCACCGGAGATGTAGAACACCTCGGCTTCCCCGCCCTGCTTGATCAAGCGGATCGGACCCGGCTTGAGATTGGTGATCAGCGGCGCGTGGCCCAGGGCAATACCCAGGTCACCCAGCGCACCGTGTGCAATCACCATCTCGACCAGACCGGAGAAAATTTCCCCTTCCGCACTGACGATATCGCAATGGACTGTCATAGCCATCTGATTGCCTCAACCTAAATTAGCGCCCGTTGCCGGGCGCCGGGATTACAGTTTCTTGGCTTTCTCGATCGCTTCTTCGATGCCGCCAACCATGTAGAACGCTTGTTCTGGCAGGTGGTCGTAGTCACCGTTGAGGATGCCTTTGAAGCCAGCAATGGTGTCTTTCAGGGAAACGTATTTACCCGAGGCACCGGTGAAGACTTCAGCCACGAAGAACGGCTGCGACAGGAAACGCTGGATCTTACGAGCGCGGGATACCAACTGCTTGTCGGTTTCCGACAGCTCGTCCATACCCAGGATCGCGATGATGTCCTTCAGTTCCTTGTAGCGCTGCAGCACGTACTGAACGCCGCGAGCGGTTTCGTAGTGCTCGTTGCCGATCACGTTCGGATCCAGCTGGCGCGAAGTCGAGTCCAGTGGGTCTACCGCTGGGTAGATACCCAGGGAAGCGATGTCACGGGACAGTACGACGGTGGCGTCCAAGTGGGCGAAGGTGGTCGCCGGCGACGGGTCGGTCAGGTCGTCCGCAGGTACGTATACGGCCTGGATCGAAGTGATCGAACCTTGCTTGGTCGAAGTGATGCGCTCTTGCAGCACGCCCATCTCTTCAGCCAGAGTCGGCTGGTAACCTACTGCCGAAGGCATACGGCCCAGCAGTGCGGATACTTCGGTACCGGCCAGGGTGTAACGGTAGATGTTGTCGACGAACAGCAGAACGTCGTTACCTTCGTCACGGAACTTCTCGGCCATGGTCAGGCCGGTCAGGGCTACGCGCAGACGGTTTCCCGGCGGCTCGTTCATCTGGCCGTAGACCAGTGCCACTTTGTCCAGAACGTTGGAATCCTTCATCTCGTGGTAGAAGTCGTTACCCTCACGAGTACGCTCACCCACACCGGCGAACACGGAATAACCGCTGTGCTCGATGGCGATGTTACGGATCAGTTCCATCATGTTTACGGTCTTGCCGACACCGGCACCACCGAACAGACCAACCTTACCACCCTTGGCGAACGGGCAAACCAGGTCGATAACCTTGATGCCGGTTTCCAGCAGTTCGTTGCCGCCAGCCTGTTCTGCGAAGGAAGGAGCGGCGCGGTGGATACCCCAGCGCTCTTCTTCGCCGATCGGACCAGCTTCGTCGATCGGGTTGCCCAGCACGTCCATGATCCGGCCCAGGGTCGCTTTACCGACTGGTACGGAGATGGCTGCGCCAGTGTTGTTCACGTCCAGGCCACGCTTGAGGCCTTCGGTGGAACCCATCGCAATGGTACGTACCACGCCGTCGCCCAGCTGCTGCTGAACTTCCAGAGTGGTTTCGGCGCCTTGAACCTTCAAGGCGTCGTAGATGCTCGGTACGCTGTCGCGTGGAAATTCCACGTCGATGACGGCGCCGATGATTTGAACGATACGTCCGCTACTCATAGCTGGATCCTCTGAATATTTGAACCGTTAAACCGCGGCAGCGCCGCCGACGATTTCCGAGATCTCTTGGGTGATCGCAGCCTGACGCGCCTTGTTGTAGATCAGCTGCAAATCGCTGATCAGATCACCGGCGTTGTCGGTAGCGTTCTTCATCGCGATCATCCGCGCCGCTTGCTCAGCAGCGTTGTTCTCGACCACCGCCTGGTACACCTGCGACTCCACATAGCGCACCATCAGGCCGTCAAGCAGCTCTTTGGCGTCCGGTTCGTACAGATAGTCCCAGTGGTGCTTGAGTTCCTGATCCGGGGTTGCCACCAGTGGAATCAATTGCTCCACGGTAGGCTGCTGGGTCATGGTGTTGATGAACTTGTTGGACACCACGGACAGGCGGTCGATACGGCCGTCCAGGTAGGCATCCAGCATCACCTTCACGCTGCCGATCAGGTCGTTGATCGACGGCTCTTCACCCAGGTGGCTGATAGCTGCAACGACGTTACCGCCGAAGTTGCGGAAAAAGGCCGCACCCTTGCTACCCACGACACACAGATCAATCTCGACGCCGTTTTCGCGGTTTACCGCCATGTCCTTGACCAGGGCCTTGAACAGGTTGGTGTTCAAGCCGCCGCACAGACCACGGTCACTGCTCACCACGACGTAACCGACGCGCTTGACGGCGCGGTCGATCATGAACGGGTGGCGGTATTCCGGGTTGGCGTTGGCCAGATGCCCAATTACCTGGCGGATACGCTCCGCATAAGGACGGCTAGCAGCCATGCGCATTTGTGCCTTGCGCATTTTGCTGACCGCCACTTTTTCCATGGCGCTGGTAATTTTTTGCGTGCTTTTGATGCTCGCAATCTTACTGCGAATCTCTTTTGCGCCTGCCATGTAACACCTATCAGGTTAGCAAGCGGGAGCCTTGCGGCTCCCGCTGCGGCTTACCAGGTTTGGGTGGCCTTGAACTTCTCGATACCGGCCTTCAGGCCAGCGTCGATTTCGTCATTGAAGTCACCCTTCACGTTGATCTTGGCCATCAAATCGGCGTGATCGCGGTTGAAGTAAGCAATCAGCGCTTGCTCGAAGCTGCCGATCTTGGCGATTTCAACGTCGGTCAGGAACCCACGCTCAGCGGCATACAGCGACAGCGACATGTCGGCGATCGACATTGGCGCGTATTGCTTCTGCTTCATCAGCTCGGTAACGCGCTGACCATGCTCAAGTTGCTTGCGGGTCGCTTCGTCCAGGTCAGAAGCGAACTGGGCGAATGCCGCCAGTTCACGGTACTGGGCCAGGGCGGTACGGATACCACCGGACAGCTTCTTGATGATCTTGGTCTGAGCGGCACCACCTACACGGGATACCGAAACACCGGCGTTCACTGCAGGGCGGATGCCCGAGTTGAACATGGCCGATTCCAGGAAGATCTGACCGTCGGTGATGGAAATCACGTTGGTCGGAACGAACGCGGAAACGTCGCCAGCCTGGGTTTCGATGATCGGCAGAGCGGTCAGGGAACCGGTTTTGCCGGTCACTGCGCCGTTGGTGAACTTCTCTACGTACTCTTCCGAAACGCGGGATGCGCGCTCCAGCAGACGGGAGTGGAGATAGAACACGTCACCTGGGTAAGCTTCACGTCCTGGTGGACGACGCAGCAGCAGGGAGATCTGGCGGTAAGCCACAGCCTGCTTGGACAGATCGTCATAAACGATCAGCGCGTCTTCACCGCGGTCGCGGAAGTATTCGCCCATGGTGCAACCGGAGTACGGAGCCAGGAACTGCAGGGCAGCCGATTCGGAAGCGCTGGCGGCAACGATGATGGTGTTGGCCAGTGCGCCGTTTTCTTCCAGCTTGCGAACCACGTTGGCGATGGTCGATTGCTTCTGACCAACGGCGACGTATACGCAGAAAATGCCGCTGTCTTTCTGGTTGATGATCGCGTCGATCGCCAGGGCGGTCTTGCCGATCTGACGGTCACCGATGATCAGCTCACGCTGGCCACGGCCGACCGGGATCATGGCATCGACAGCCTTGTAGCCAGTCTGTACAGGCTGGTCTACCGACTTACGCCAGATCACGCCAGGAGCAACTTTCTCGACCGCGTCGGTCTCGGTGTTGTTCAGCGGACCTTTGCCGTCGACAGGGTTGCCCAGTGCGTCGACTACGCGACCCAGCAGTTCCTTACCAACCGGAACTTCCAGGATGCGACCGGTGCACTTGGCGCTCATGCCTTCAGCCAGAGTCGTGTACGCGCCCAGTACCACGGCACCTACGGAGTCTTGCTCCAGGTTGAGTGCCATGCCGTAGACGCCGCCCGGGAACTCGATCATTTCGCCGTACATAGCGTCGGCCAGACCGTGAATCCGCACGATACCGTCAGACACGCTGACGACAGTGCCTTCGTTGCGGGCTTGGGAGGTCACATCGAGTTTCTCGATGCGGCCCTTGATAATTTCACTTATTTCGGAAGGATTGAGTTGCTGCATTGCTCTGCTGCCCCTTCAAACTCAAGATTTCAATGCTTCGGCCAGTTTCGCGAGTTTGCCGCGAACTGAGCCATCGATAACCAGGTCGCCGGCGCGAATGACAACACCCCCGATGAGGGATGCATCTTCCGCAACTTGCAGGCGCACTTCCCGGTCGAGTCGTGCACTGAGAACCTTGGCGAGTTTGTCTTGCTGTTCTTGGTTCAATGCAAAAGCACTGGTGACTTCCACGTCTACCGACTTCTCCCGCTCGGCCTTGTACAGGTCGAACAGCGACGAAATCTCCGGCAAAAGCTGGAGACGGTCGTTTTCGGCAACGACGTGGATGAAATTCTGTGCCTTGGCATCGAACTTGTCGCCGCACACGTCAATAAACGCGGCGGCCTTGTCTGCGCTCGTCAGTCGCGGGGCCTTGAGCACACGCTGCATGGTGTCGTCTTGCGACACCGCTGCTGCCAGGCCGAGCATGGCTGACCAATTGGCCAGTTGCTGGTGGGCCTGAGCGTGCTCGAAGGCCGCCTTAGCGTAAGGTCGGGCCAACGTGGTCAGTTCTGCCATGATCGCCCTCGCTTAGATTTCAGCAGCCAGTTTGTTAACCAGCTCCGCGTGCGCGTTTTGATCGATTGTGGCACCCAGGATCTTCTCGGCACCACCGACGGCCAGGCTACCCAGTTGGGCGCGCAGCGCGTCTTTGACGCTGTTCAGTTCCTGCTCGATCTCGGCCTGAGCCGAAGCCTTCACGCGTTCAGCTTCGACGCGGGCTTTATCAACAGCCTCTTCGACGATCTGGTTACCGCGTTTCTTGGCTTGCTCAATGATTTCGGCTGCCTGTGCTTTCGCTTCGCGCAGTTGGTTGCCCGCTTTCTCTTGGGCCAACTCCAGGTCGCGAGCTGCACGGGTGGCAGCGTCCAATCCATCCGCGATCTTCTTCTGACGTTCGTGCAGCGCCGTGATGACCGGAGGCCACACGAACTTCATGCAAAACAGTACAAAAATGAAGAACGCAACGGACTGGCCAATCAGGGTTGCATTAATGTTCACGCCAACACCTCGCTCGTTCGTTGTCCATCAATCAACTCGAAAATTCGAGTGATTAGCCAGCGAGTTGACCAACGAAGGGGTTCGCGAAGGTGAAGAACAGAGCGATACCAACGCCGATCATGGTAACGGCGTCGAGCAGACCGGCCACGATGAACATTTTAACTTGCAGCATTGGAACCATTTCTGGCTGGCGAGCAGCGCCTTCCAGGAACTTGCCGCCCAGCAGGCCGAAACCAATTGCGGTACCCAGTGCGCCCAGGCCGATCAACAGTGCAACAGCGATAGCGGTTAGACCAACTACAGTTTCCATCTTTCCTCCCGACTTTTACGTCGTATGGTTTAGGTTTTTTTAATTTAAAGCGGTAAAACAAATCGTTTCAGCGGGCCCTGCCGCGGTTTCCCGCTTGGAGCCCTCTCCCGTTTGACCGGGAGAGACATCAGACTGGCCGAAACCGGTCTTAATGGTTTTCTTCGTGCGCCATCGACAGGTAGACGATGGTCAGCATCATGAAGATGAACGCCTGCAGGGTGATGATCAGGATGTGGAACACTGCCCACGCCCACTGCAGGACCACGCCCAGGCCGCTCAGCCAGAGCAGGCCGCTGCCGAACATCACGGCGATCAGGATGAATACCAGCTCACCAGCGTACATGTTGCCGAACAGACGCAGTGCCAGGGAAATCGGCTTGGCGATCAGGGTCACGAATTCCAGCAGGAAGTTGACCGGAATCAGCAGCGCCTGGACCAGGACGTTCTTGCTACCGAACGGGTGCAGGGTCAGTTCGCCGATGAAACCGCCGATACCCTTGACCTTGATGCTGTAGAAAATGATCAGCGCGAACACCGAGAAAGCCATGGCCAGCGTGGCGTTCGGGTCGGTGGTCGATACGGCGCGGAACGGAATCTCGTGGTTGCCGGAGATCGCTGCCGCCAGTTGCGGGATCCAGTCGACAGGCACCAGGTCGATGGCGTTCATCAGGAACACCCAGACGAAAATGGTCAGGGCCAGCGGTGCGATGACCGGGCTACGACCGTGGAAGCTGTCCTTGACGCTACCGTCGACGAATTCGACCAGCACTTCAACGAAGTTCTGCAGGGCGCCAGGCTGACCGGAGGTCGCCTTTTTCGCCGCCATGCGGAACAGCAGGATGAAGATCAGGCCCAGGGCCACGGACCAGCCCAGGGTATCCACGTGGAATGCCCAGAAGCCCATGGCCTTGGCTTCTGCTGCGGAATGGGCAAAGCCCCAACCGCCGCCGTTAGGTAGCTGACCGAAGGTCAGGTTCTGCAAGTGGTGCTGGATATAGCCCGAAGCGGATTCTGCTGACATGTTTGCCTCAAACGCCCTAAGGTCTCAAAAGTCTTGTTTTCATTAGCAGGGGTGCGAACCAGCTGACCGATTGGGTCAGCACGAAGACACCGAATACCGCTATCGGTGCCAATGGCTTCACACCTGCAAACGTCAGTGCAAACAGCACTGCCGTCAAAATCAACTTGCCCGCCTCGCCGGCATAAAAAGACCGGACGATGGACTGGGCTGCTCGGGCGCCGGAAAACCGAAAGGCCCTGTGAGCAAAATATGCATTGGGGAGCAATGCTATCAGGCCTCCGCAGAGTCCCGAGTATCCGGCAACGACACCTCGCCATTGCCAAAGCGCCAGCGCGGCCACCAATAATACGACCAATTGAGCCAATAAAACCGGAAATACCGCCAAGCGATGGAACGGCAACCTGTTTGGCCTGCGGTTTTCCATCACTTGCGCTCCTCACGGGTCGGCCGCCGTAAATCAATAACTTGGCATAAATTGTGCCGACAAAATGCGCGCAGAGTATAGGGGCGGTTCAGCCCCTATTCAACTGCCGGGTAGTCTTTTCCGACTGCGCGCTACATGAGGAAATGTTTCAGCGAATATGCGCGAGGACACCTTGCAACTCGTCGAGCGAGTTGTAGCGGATCACCAACTGACCCTTTCCCTTCTGTCCGTGACGGATCTGCACCGCAGAGCCTAGACGCTCGGCCAGCCGCTGTTCGAGGCGGCTGATATCCGGGTCGGCCTTTGGCGGTTCGACCGGCGCCGGTTTGCCACTGAGCCACTGGCGAACCAGGGCCTCGGTCTGACGTACGGTGAGGCCTCGTGCGACAACGTGTCGCGCCCCTTCGACCTGCTGCTCATCCGGCAATCCGAGCAGGGCACGTGCGTGACCCATTTCCAGGTCACCGTGGGACAGCATGGTCTTGATCACTTCCGGCAGCGCGATCAGGCGCAGCAGGTTGGCCACCGTCACGCGGGACTTACCCACAGCCTCGGCGACCTGCTGCTGGGTCAGCTGGAATTCCTGCTGCAGGCGTTGCAGGGCCAGGGCTTCCTCGATCGGGTTGAGGTCTTCGCGCTGGATGTTCTCGATCAGGGCCATGGCAATGGCGGTTTCATCCGGCACATCGCGGACCATCGCCGGAATGGTTTCCTGACCGGCCTGCTGGCTGGCACGCCAGCGGCGTTCACCGGCGATGATTTCATAGCGCCCGCTGCCGATCGGACGAACCACAATCGGCTGCATGACGCCCTGGGCCTTGATCGAATTCGCCAGTTCTTCCAGCGCCTGGGGGTCCATGTCGCGGCGCGGCTGGTATTTGCCGCGCTGGATCAAGTCCAGCGGCAGGTTCTGCAATTCGCGCTGGTCGGCCAGCACGGCCTGTTCTTCCAGTGCACTGACGGTCGGACCACTCAACAGAGCGTCCAGTCCGCGCCCGAGTCCTCGTTTCTTGACGGCCATGGGGACTCCTTAGGTTGCCGGGGCGGCGACGCGTGAATTTTTGCGTTGCCGACGAACCATCTCGCCCGCCAGGGCCAGATAGGCCACCGCGCCGCGCGATTGTTTGTCGTACGCCAGGGCCGGCATGCCGTAGCTCGGGGCTTCGGCGAGGCGGACGTTGCGTGGAATCACGGTGTCGTACAGCTGGTCACCGAAATGTTCCTTGAGCTGTGCGGAAACGTCGTTCATCAAACTCAGACGTGGGTCGTACATGGTCCGCAGCAGGCCCTCGATTTTCAATTCGGGGTTGAGCAGCTCGCCAATACGCTTGATGTTATCCACAAGGTCGCTCAAGCCTTCGAGGGCGTAGTACTCGCACTGCATGGGGATAACTACCCCATCGGCGGCAACCAGGGCATTGAGGGTCAGCATCGACAGCGACGGCGGGCAGTCGATCAGGATGAAGTCGTAGTTCTCGCGGATCGGTGCCAGGGCGCTACGCAGACGGCTTTCCTTCATCTGCATTTCCAGCAGCACCACTTCGGCTGCCGTCAGGTCGCGGTTGGCCGGCAGCAGTTGATAACCGCCGTGCTCGGAGAAGTGCATGGCCTGCGCCAGATCGCATTCGCCGATCAGCACATCGTAGATGGAGTTTTCCAGGCCGTGTTTATCCACACCGCTACCCATGGTGGCGTTGCCCTGTGGATCGAGATCGATCAACAGCACCCGGCGCTTGGTCGCGACCAGGGATGCTGCGAGGTTGATGCAGGTGGTGGTCTTGCCCACGCCACCCTTTTGGTTCGCTATCGCGAATACCTTAGCCATTCTTGCTTGTGTTCCCAATCATGCCGTGCGGCGCAGTATCAGCAGATGGCGTTGGCCTTGGCAACCCGGTACGGCCAAGGCGTGTTCGCTATCGAGGTGGAAGTCTGCCGGCAATGCTACCAGCTCATCCGTTGGATGGACGCCCTTCATTGCCAGCCAACGTGTGTCGCGGTCACCGAGGTGACGGGTCCAGTTGGTGAAGTTTTCCATGCTGCTGAACGCCCGGGAAATGATGCCGTTGAAGGGCTGTTCAGGCTGGAAGGCTTCGACGCGACTGTGGATAACTTGCAGGTTATCCAGTTTGAGTTCGAGCTTGACCTGGGTCAGGAAGCGGGTCTTCTTGCCGTTACTGTCCAGGCAGGTTACCTGCGAGCCGGGAAACAGGATCGCCAGGGGAATCCCCGGCATGCCGCCGCCGCTGCCGACATCGAGCCAGCGGCCATCCTCGATGAAGGACATCACACTCAGGCTGTCGAGCAGGTGCCGCGAAACCATTTCGTCCGGATCACGCACCGCGGTCAGGTTGTAGGCCTTGTTCCACTTGATCAACAGGGACAGGTAACCCAGCAACTGTTCGTGCTGGGTTGCAGTCAGGTTCACACCGAGCTGGCGAGCACCTGTGGATAACTCTTCGGCGTGTTGCGTGGTGACCAACGAACTCAAGCGGTTTGCTCCAACTGACGGCCGGCGCCGCGTTTTTTCAAATGAATCATCAACAGGGAAATCGCCGCCGGCGTGACGCCGGGAATGCGCGAAGCCTGGCCCAGGGTCTCGGGGCGGGTGGCGCCGAGCTTGCTCTGGATTTCCTTCGACAGGCCGGAAATGGTCGAGTAGTCGATATCCACAGGCAGGCGGGTATCTTCACTGGCGCGCAGGCGAGCGATCTCGTCCTGCTGGCGGTCGATGTAGCCGGCGTACTTGGTCTTGATCTCGACCTGTTCGGCAACCTGTGGATCTTCAGCGCCCTGCCCGGTCACTTCGACCAGACCAGAGTAGTCGATTTCCGGACGACTCAGCAGGTTCAGCAGGTTGTATTCATGGGTCAGCGGCGTGCCGAATTTTTCGGCAATGGCGTCGCCCTGCTCGGTGCCCGGACGAACCCAGGTACTTTTCAGCCGTTGTTCTTCCTGCTCGATGCCTTCGCGCTTCTTGCAGAACGCCGCCCAGCGCGCGTCGTCGACCAGTCCGAGCTCGCGACCTTTCTCGGTCAGGCGCAGGTCGGCGTTGTCTTCGCGCAGGATCAGGCGGTACTCGGCACGGGAAGTGAACATCCGGTACGGCTCCTGGGTGCCGAGGGTGATCAGGTCGTCGACCAGTACGCCGATGTACGCTTCGTCGCGACGTGGGCACCAGCTGTCCTTGCCCTGTGCGCGCAGTGCGGCGTTGGCACCAGCCAACAGCCCCTGGGCGCCGGCTTCCTCGTAACCGGTGGTGCCGTTGATCTGCCCCGCGAAGAACAGGCCACCGATCACCTTGGTTTCCAGGCTGTACTTCAGGTCGCGCGGATCGAAGTAATCGTATTCGATCGCATAGCCCGGCCGCACGATATGGGCATTTTCCATGCCGCGGATCGACTGGACGATCTGCAGTTGCACGTCAAACGGCAAGGATGTGGATATCCCATTCGGATACAGCTCATTGGTGGTCAGGCCTTCGGGCTCGATGAACACCTGATGACTCGCCTTGTCGGCGAAACGATGGATCTTATCCTCGATCGACGGGCAGTAGCGCGGGCCGATGCCCTCGATTTCTCCGGCAGCGGAATACATCGGCGAACGGTCGAGGTTCGCCGCGATGATTTCGTGGGTACGGGCATTGGTATGGGTAATCCAGCAACTGACTTGCTGTGGATGCTGTTCCTTGTTGCCCATGAACGACATGACCGGGATCGGCGTATCGCCCGGTTGTTCAGTCATTACCGAGAAATCCACAGACCGCGCGTCGATGCGTGGCGGCGTACCGGTTTTCAGCCGGCCGACACGCAGCGGCAGTTCACGCAGGCGCTGAGCCAGGGCAATCGACGGTGGATCGCCAGCGCGACCGCCGGAAAAGTTCTGCAGACCGATGTGGATAAGTCCGCCGAGGAACGTGCCGGTGGTCAATACCACGGAGTCAGCGAAGAAACGCAGGCCCATCTGGGTCACGACACCACGAACCTGGTCCTGTTCGACGATAAGGTCATCGGCAGCCTGCTGAAATATCCACAGGTTCGGTTGGTTCTCCAGGATTTCACGGACAGCGGCCTTGTACAGCACACGATCGGCCTGTGCACGAGTAGCACGTACAGCAGGGCCTTTACGGCTGTTGAGAACCCGGAACTGGATGCCGCCTTTGTCGGTGGCGATCGCCATCGCACCACCAAGGGCATCGATTTCCTTGACCAGGTGGCTTTTACCAATGCCGCCGATCGCCGGATTGCAGCTCATGGCACCGAGGGTTTCCACGTTATGCGTCAGCAACAGGGTTTTTGCCCCCATGCGTGCTGATGCTAGTGCTGCCTCGGTACCGGCATGACCGCCGCCGATGACGATCACTTCAAAACGGGAAGGGAAATCCACCACGCACCTCGTGCCTGCTTCCAGGTAGGTAAATAAGAGAAATTTGGACTGAATGACCAAGTATAGGGAATTCGCCCTTCCTAAAGAACCCTTTGCACAAAATTTAACCAGCTGTGGATAATCCCGGGTAATAGAAATCAAAAAGAAAGAAATGTATTAAAACCTTGTTTTTATGTTTATTCTTAGGGCACCACCTATCTGTGGATAAATCTATACAGGCCTTGTTTCTCATGATGTACAGAGATTCATAACTCTGTGGTCATGTGGCCAGGAGGCTTTGGGATAACCGGCTTAAGCCTGTGGATTAATGTGATATTTATCCACAGACGGGTTCATACCCAGTTTTCAAGCCTTGTTATCAACTGGGCTGAGGGGAGGTTATTCACAGGGCTTAATCCACAGAAATGGGTCCACCAGGCGACCGGCGGGCACGAAAATGCCTCTCCTGTGGGAGATTTTTCGAGTCTGGGAACGTTGTCAGCGCAAGTAGCTGCAGGACTTGGGTTCAGGCCCAATGAAAAGTGATGGCGAGGACCGCCATCACCTGGAGCAGAAAGGAGATCGGAGCCGGGTCAGATTATCGGTTCCCGGCTTGCCTTGAGGTGGCAATGCACCAGCAATTGTGGATAACCACACCGCTGGCTGCTGTCATTTCCCGATACAAAAACTCGAGAAGATCCTTCCGAGCAGGTCATCGGAGCTGAATGCCCCGGTGATTTCACCGAGGAATTGCTGGGCCTGACGCAAATCTTCCGCCAATAGCTCTCCTGCCCCGGCAAGAGTCAGCTGCGCATGGCCATGCTCCAGGGCGGAACTGGCGAAGCGCAGTGCTTCCAGATGCCGGCGACGGGCGCTGAAGCTGCTCTCGGAGGTCTGTTCATAACCCATGCAGGCCTTGAGATGGTCACGCAGCAGCTCCAGGCCTTCGCCTGCGGACTTGGCGCTCAGGCTAATAGTGACATGGCCGTCCTCACTGACTTCCAGGGCGATGTTCTCGCCAGTGAGATCAGCCTTGTTGCGGATCAGCGTCACCTTGGCCGGGTCCGGACGTTGTTCAAGGAACTCCGGCCACAGGGCAAAAGGATCCACAGCTTCGGGCGCCGTCGCATCCACTACCAGCAGTACCCGATCGGCTTCGCCAATGGCCTTGAGCGCTCTCTGCACCCCGATCTTTTCCACATGGTCGTCAGTGTCGCGCAAGCCGGCGGTATCGACGACGTGCAGTGGCATGCCATCAATGTGGATATGTTCACGCAGGATATCCCGAGTGGTGCCGGCGATCTCGGTAACGATCGCCGCTTCACGCCCTGCGAGGGCATTGAGCAGGCTCGACTTGCCGGCGTTCGGCCGACCGGCGATCACTACAGTCATGCCGTCACGCAACAATGCACCTTGGCCAGCTTCGCGGATCACTGTGGACAACTCGTCACGGACTGCATCGAGCATCGCCAGCACATGGCCATCGGCGAGGAAGTCGATTTCTTCCTCGGGAAAGTCGATGGCGGCCTCGACGTAGATACGCAGGCTGATCAGTTGTTCGGTGAGGTGATGCACACGCTGGGAGAAAGCGCCCTGCAGGGAACGCAAGGCGTTGCGCGCGGCTTGCGCCGAACTGGCTTCGATCAGGTCGGCGATGGCCTCTGCCTGGGCCAGGTCGAGCTTATCGTTGAGAAATGCGCGCTCGCTGAATTCGCCGGGACGCGCCAGTCGGCAACCCAATTGCAGGCAACGCTGCAGGAGCATGTCGAGGACGATCGGACCGCCATGGCCCTGCAGTTCCAGGACATCTTCGCCGGTGAACGAATTCGGCCCGGGGAAGTACAGCGCCAGGCCTTCGTCGAGCACTTCGCCGGTTTCACCCAGGAACGGGCCATAGTGGGCAAAACGCGGTTTCAGCTCTCGGCCACTGATGGCCAGAGCTGCCGCGTGCGCCAGAGGCCCGGAAATACGGACGATACCGACACCGCCACGACCCTGGGCAGTGGCGACGGCGGCGATGGTTTCCCGAGGGACGTTCATGGAGCGGGCCTCAAAAATGAAAGTGACAGATAGCAAAACGCCCCACTAGGGGGCGTCTTGAGTGTTTATCCACAGCGTAGGTCAGGCAGCGGCTTTCTTGCTGGCTGCTTCGATACGGCTGGTGATGTACCACTGCTGGGCGATCGACAGGCAGTTGTTCACAACCCAGTACAGTACCAGACCGGCAGGGAACCACAGGAAGAAGAAGGTGAAGATGATCGGCATCAGCTTCATCACCTTGGCTTGCATCGGATCCGGCGGAGTCGGGTTCAGGCGCTGCTGGATGAACATGGTGGCGCCCATGATGATCGGCAGGATGAAGAACGGATCCTTGATCGACAGGTCGGTAATCCACAGGATGAACGGTGCCTGGCGCATTTCCACGCTTTCCAGCAA
The DNA here is from genome assembly GCF_059730225.1 of Pseudomonas sp. UTLPPB19802. Classification (NCBI taxonomy): domain Bacteria; kingdom Pseudomonadati; phylum Pseudomonadota; class Gammaproteobacteria; order Pseudomonadales; family Pseudomonadaceae; genus Pseudomonas; species Pseudomonas sp. UTLPPB19802. The sequence goes on along the minus strand of NZ_AP048545.1, from coordinate 789,391 downwards.
CACCCAGTACAGCGACAGGAAAACCGGCATCTGCACCAGGATCGGCAGGCAGCCGCCCAGTGGATTGATTTTCTCTTTCTTGTACAGCTCCATCATGGCCTGCGACATTTTCTGCCGGTCGTCGCCATGTTGTTCTTTCAGTTGAGCCAGTTTCGGCGCCACTGCACGCATGCGGGCCATCGACTTGTAGCTGGCGGCCGACAGCGGGAAGAACAGGCCCTTGATCAGCATCGTCAGGACGATGATCGAGAAGCCCCAGTTACCCAGCAGGCTGTGGATATGTTGCAGCAGCCAGAAGATCGGCTGGGCGATGAACCACAGGATGCCGTAGTCGACGGTCAGTTCCAGGCCTGGGGACAACTGCTTGAGTACCGCCTGGCTCTTCGGACCGGCATACAGGATCGCGCTGGTTTCGGCTTTCTGGCCTGGCGCAACGGTCAGCGAAGGACCGGTGTAGCCAATGATGTAGTTGCCTTGGCTGTCCTTGCGGGTGGTCACGACATTGCTGTCGCCCTTGGCAGGGACCCATGCGGTCACGAAGTAGTGTTGCAACCAGGCAACCCAACCGCCCTGCACGGTTTCTTTCAGCGAACCCTTGTCGATATCTTTCATCGACACTTTCTTGTACGGCTCGGAACTTGTCCACAGGGCAGCGCCCAGGTAGGTCGCGGTGCCGGTGGCAGTACTGGAAGAAGGATCGGCGCTGGCGTCACGTTTCAGCTGGGCGAACATGGCACCCGACCATGGCTGGGCGCTTTCGTTGTCGATCAGGTAGGAAACGGTAACGTCATACAGGCCACGCTTCAGGGTGAAACGCTTGATGTAGTTGACACCGTTGGCACTGAACTTCAGGTCGACGACCAGTTGATCCTGGCCATCGGCCAGTTGATAACTTTTCTTCTCGGAAGCGTACAACGGACGGCCAGCAGCGTTGGAGTCCGGACCGTTGGTGCCGATCAGGCCGCTTTGTGCCAGGTAGACACGCTCGCCGCCATTATCGAACAGCTGGAATGGAACGTCTGGATGATCCTGGCGACGTGGGTACAGTGGCAACTTCAGTTGCGCGACATCCCCACCTTTCGGATCGATGGCAAGTTCCAGCACATCCGTCTTGATCTGGATGAGGTCCTTGCTGACAGCCAGCGGCGCTTCGGCGGGAGCGCTGGTGTCATTGGCAGCTCGTGGAATGTCATCGTTGGCAGCGGCATTGCTGCTGGTTGCGGTATCCGGCAAGCCAGAAACGGTGGTGCTGGCAACATTCTGAGTCGGCAGGGCAGCTTGACCGTAGTCCTGGTTCCATTTCAGAACCATAACGTAGGACACGATTGCCAGGGCGACGATCAGGATCGTGCGTTTGATATCCATGATTACTCGGCCATCGAAGAAGAACGGGAGGTAGGAATAGGTGGAACCGGGTCATAACCACCGGCATTCCACGGATGACAGCGACCTAGACGACGAAAGGTCAGCCAGCCACCGCGCAGGAGTCCATGATTTTCGATGGCTTCGTACGCGTAGCAGGAACAACTGGGGTAGAAACGACAGTGACTGGCCATCAGGGGACTAATGGCATAGCGGTAAAACTGGATCGGAACGAGTGCCAGTTTACGCATCAGGACTGTCTACCCCTGCAGGTTCGGTTTTGACTGCGGCCGCAGGCGCGTTACGGGCCAGGCGTTTCCACAGCTTGCCGAAATGCTGAATCAGTTCGGGACTTTCTATGTCCCCCAAACCTTTGCGCGCGACGATAACGATGTCCCAGCCCACCAGTGAATCCTGGTGCAGACGGAACGATTCGCGCATCAGACGTTTGAGGCGATTGCGCTCAACGGAGAGCTTGACGCTCTTTTTACCGATAACCAGCCCCAGGCGGGGATGATCGAGGTCGTTGCTGCGCGCAAGGAGCAGGAGATTCTTCCCCGGAACCTTGCCGGTTGGGGAGTCAAAGACTGCCTTGAAATGTCGTGGAGTAAGCAGACGCTTTTCCCGACTGAAGTCCTGACTCACCACCAGTGCCGGAGTATCAAACTGCCAGACGGGCACGACCTTTGGCGCGGCGACGCGACAGGACGGCACGACCGTTTTTGGTTGCCATGCGAGCACGGAAACCGTGGGTGCGGGCGCGTTTGATAGTGCTGGGTTGGAAAGTACGTTTCATGGCGTTGCTACCTGGTTCGTCACAACGGGCCGGAATGGCCCCCGTTTTAAGAGACCGGCGATTCTAGAGAAAGCAAGCCCGCAGGTCAATTTCCAACCAGCTTTTCCTTCCTATAGGTATTCCTCCCCCGAGCTTGATCCGCTTGGCCTCCAGATATAGAAATAAAGAAGCGAAGTATTTAAAGCTTTTCTGTAAAGCTTATAGAAGCTTAGCTCGCCGTTATCTGTGGATAAGTGTTCAGAGGCCAGAAAATACCTACTGTACAGAGAATGACAACACGGTGGGAAAACGGTGCCTTGCCTGTGCTGCGCCCGCAAATAACATGTGCATGGAAAGCTGTGTTATCCACAGCCAGGTTACCCACAGACTTTCGATCCTACTTGTGCAACGACCTCAGGGGCGGTTATCCACAGAGCTTATTCACATACCATTGGTCGCCTTGTTCACAACCGGGATGCCTATTGGCTAGTGTCTGGCCGTCATCGACATGTGGATAAGTGGCCAGCCTGCCGGTACAATGGCCGCTTGTTTTTGCCTCACCGGCTTTCAACTTAGGGGATATCCGTGTCAGTGGAACTTTGGCAGCAGTGCGTGGAGCTTCTGCGTGATGAGCTGCCTGCCCAGCAATTCAACACCTGGATCCGTCCACTACAGGTCGAAGCCGAAGGCGACGAGTTGCGTGTCTATGCACCGAACCGTTTTGTGCTCGACTGGGTGAATGAAAAGTACCTGGGACGTTTGCTCGAACTGTTGAACGAGCATGGCAATGGCCAGGCGCCTGCCCTTTCCTTATTAATAGGCAGCAAACGCAGCTCTGCCCCACGTGCCGCACCGAATGCGCCGTTGGCCGCCGCTGCCTCCCAGGCCTTGGCGGCCAGCGCGGCGGCTGCCGCTCCTGCTGCGCCAGTGGTCACTTCCGCTCCGCAAGCTGCGGCGCCGAAGGAAGTGGCAGCAGTCAGTGAAGAGCCCTCCCGCGACAGCTTCGACCCGATGGCCGGCGCCGGCTCGCAACAGGCTCCTGTTCGCGCGGAACAGCGCACTGTCCAGGTCGAAGGTGCTCTCAAGCACACCAGCTACCTGAACCGTACCTTCACCTTCGAGAACTTCGTCGAAGGCAAGTCCAACCAGCTGGCTCGCGCTGCAGCCTGGCAGGTGGCGGACAACCCCAAGCATGGTTACAACCCGCTGTTCCTGTATGGCGGCGTCGGTTTGGGTAAGACCCACTTGATGCACGCTGTGGGTAACCATCTATTAAAGAAGAACCCGAACGCCAAGGTGGTCTACCTGCATTCGGAGCGTTTCGTTGCCGACATGGTCAAGGCGCTGCAACTGAACGCCATCAACGAGTTCAAGCGCTTCTACCGTTCGGTAGACGCCCTGCTGATCGACGATATTCAGTTCTTCGCCCGCAAGGAGCGTTCCCAGGAAGAGTTTTTCCATACCTTCAACGCCCTGCTTGAGGGCGGCCAGCAGGTGATTCTCACCAGCGACCGCTATCCCAAGGAGATCGAAGGCCTGGAAGAGCGCCTGAAGTCGCGTTTCGGCTGGGGCCTGACCGTTGCGGTCGAACCGCCCGAGCTGGAAACCCGCGTGGCGATCCTGATGAAGAAGGCCGACCAGGCCAAGGTCGAGCTGCCGCACGACGCCGCATTCTTCATCGCCCAGCGTATTCGCTCCAACGTTCGGGAACTGGAGGGTGCGCTGAAACGGGTGATCGCGCACTCGCACTTCATGGGGCGCGAGATCACCATCGAGCTGATCCGCGAATCGCTGAAAGACCTGCTGGCCCTGCAAGACAAGCTGGTGTCTGTGGATAACATCCAGCGGACCGTGGCCGAGTACTACAAGATCAAGATCTCCGATCTGTTGTCCAAGCGCCGTTCGCGCTCGGTAGCCCGCCCGCGCCAGGTTGCAATGGCGCTGTCCAAGGAGCTGACCAACCACAGCCTGCCGGAAATCGGCGATGTTTTTGGTGGACGTGACCACACCACAGTCTTGCATGCATGCCGCAAGATCAACGAACTAAAGGAATCCGACGCGGACATCCGCGAGGACTACAAGAACCTGCTGCGTACACTGACCACGTGAGAATTGCAGCGCAGCTTATTAAGGCAAGGGACTAGACCATGCATTTCACCATTCAACGCGAAGCCCTGTTGAAACCCCTGCAACTGGTCGCAGGCGTCGTCGAGCGCCGCCAGACCTTGCCGGTACTTTCCAATGTGCTGCTGGTCGTCGAAGGCCAGCAACTGTCGCTGACCGGTACCGACCTTGAAGTCGAACTGGTCGGTCGCGTCCAGCTCGAAGAGCCGGCCGAACCCGGTGAGATCACCGTGCCGGCGCGCAAGCTGATGGACATTTGCAAGAGCCTGCCGAACGACGCCCTGATCGACATCAAGGTCGATGAGCAGAAACTGGTGGTCAAGGCTGGCCGTAGCCGCTTTACCCTGTCGACCCTGCCGGCCAATGACTTCCCAACGGTGGAAGAAGGCCCGGGCTCGCTGACCTGCAGCCTGGAGCAAAGCAAGCTGCGCCGACTGATCGAGCGCACCAGCTTCGCCATGGCCCAGCAGGACGTTCGCTACTACCTCAACGGCATGTTGCTGGAAGTGTCTGCTGGCGTTATTCGCGCGGTGGCTACCGACGGTCATCGCTTGGCGATGTGTTCCATGCAGGCCGACATCGGCCAGCCGGATCGTCACCAGGTAATCGTGCCACGCAAAGGCATCCTGGAACTGGCGCGCCTGCTGACCGAGCCGGAAGGCAATGTCAGCATCGTATTGGGCCAGCATCATATTCGGGCCACCACCGGTGAGTTCACCTTCACCTCCAAGCTGGTCGACGGCAAGTTCCCAGACTACGAGCGCGTGCTGCCAAAAGGTGGTGACAAGCTGGTACTGGGCGATCGCCAGGCCCTGCGCGAAGCTTTCAGCCGGACCGCGATCCTGTCCAACGAGAAGTACCGCGGTATTCGTTTGCAACTGGCCAGCGGCCAATTGAAGATCCAGGCCAACAACCCGGAGCAGGAAGAAGCGGAAGAAGAAGTGGGCGTCGACTACAACGGCGGCTCCCTGGAGATCGGCTTCAACGTCAGCTACTTGCTGGACGTGCTGGGCGTGATGACCACCGAACAGGTTCGCCTGATCCTGTCCGACTCCAACAGCAGTGCCCTGCTGCAGGAATCGGACAACGATGACTCGGCCTACGTCGTCATGCCGATGCGCCTGTAACCGTGCCTCGCCTCTTTATGTTCAGCACACGCTAGATGTCTCTCAGCCGTGTTTCGGTCACCGCGGTGCGCAATCTGCACCCGGTGACCTTCTCCCCCTCCCCGCGTATCAATATCCTCTACGGCGCCAATGGCAGTGGCAAAACCAGCGTGCTGGAAGCTATCCACTTGCTGGGGTTGGCTCGTTCATTCCGCAGCACTCGACTGTTGCCGGTGATCCAGTACGAGCAACTGGCTTGTACGGTTTTTGGCCAGGTTGAGTTGGCGGAAGGTGGGCATAGCGCCTTGGGGATTTCCCGGGATCGCCAGGGTGAATTCCAGATTCGCATCGACGGACAGAACGCCAGGAGCGCCGCGCAACTGGCGGAGATCCTGCCGCTGCAACTGATCAACCCCGACAGTTTCCGCCTGCTGGAAGGCGCGCCGAAGATTCGCCGACAGTTCCTCGACTGGGGTGTGTTCCACGTGGAACCACGCTTCATGTCAACTTGGCAGCGCCTGCAGAAGGCCCTGCGGCAGCGGAACTCATGGCTGCGGCATGGTACACTTGATGCTGCTTCGCAAGCGGCCTGGGACCGGGAGCTGTGCCTGGCCAGCGCCGAAATCGATGAATACCGCCGCGCCTATATCAAAGCCCTGAAACCAGTCTTTGAGCAGACCTTGAGCGAACTAGTCGAACTCGAGGGGCTGACGCTGAGCTATTACCGTGGCTGGGACAAGGAAAAAGAGCTGAGCGCCGTGCTCGCCTCCTCCCTGCAACGGGACCAGCAAATGGGTCACACCCAGGCTGGACCACAGCGGGCGGATCTGCGCCTTCGATTGGGCGCGCACAATGCCGCAGACATCCTGTCGCGGGGCCAGCAGAAACTGGTGGTTTGTGCGCTGCGCATCGCCCAAGGGCATCTGGTCAGCCAGGCCCGCCGTGGACAATGTATTTATCTGGTGGATGACTTGCCGTCCGAATTGGACGACCAGCACCGCCGCGCACTATGTCGTTTGCTTGAAGAATTACGCTGCCAGGTATTCATCACCTGTGTAGACCACGAATTACTGAGGGAAGGCTGGCAGACGGAAACGCCAGTTGCCCTGTTCCACGTGGAACAGGGCTGTATCACCCAGACCCACGACCATCGGGAGTGAAGGCATGAGCGAAGAAAATACGTACGACTCGAACAGCATCAAGGTGCTGAAAGGTTTGGATGCCGTACGCAAACGTCCCGGTATGTACATTGGCGACACCGATGATGGTAGCGGTCTGCACCACATGGTGTTCGAGGTGCTCGACAACTCCATCGACGAAGCACTGGCTGGCTACTGCGACGACATCTGCGTGACCATCCACCCGGACGAGTCGATTTCCGTTCGCGACAACGGCCGCGGTATTCCGGTCGATGTGCACAAGGAAGAAGGCGTCTCCGCAGCCGAGGTCATCATGACCGTGCTGCACGCCGGCGGTAAGTTCGACGACAACTCCTACAAGGTATCCGGCGGCCTGCACGGTGTGGGTGTATCGGTCGTGAACGCCCTGTCTGAAGAGCTGGTACTGACCGTCCGCCGCAGCGGCAAGATCTGGGAACAGACCTATGTCCACGGCGTACCCCAGGCTCCGATGGCGATTGTTGGCGACAGCGAAACCACCGGTACCCAGATCCACTTCAAGGCTTCCGCCGAAACCTTCAAGAATATCCACTTCAGCTGGGACATCCTGGCCAAGCGGATTCGTGAACTGTCCTTCCTCAACTCCGGTGTCGGCATCCTGCTGCGTGACGAGCGCACCGGCAAGGAAGAGATGTTCAGGTACGAGGGGGGCTTGCGTGCCTTCGTTGAATACCTGAACACCAACAAGACCACGGTCAACCAGGTGTTCCACTTCAACGTCCAGCGTGAGGACGGCATCGGCGTGGAAATCGCCCTGCAGTGGAACGACAGCTTCAACGAGAACCTGCTGTGCTTCACCAACAACATTCCCCAGCGTGATGGCGGTACCCACCTGGTGGGTTTCCGTTCCGCGCTGACCCGTAACCTGAACAACTACATCGAGCAGGAAGGTCTGGCGAAGAAGCACAAGGTCGCCACCACCGGTGATGATGCCCGTGAAGGCCTGACTGCGATCATTTCGGTCAAGGTGCCGGATCCGAAGTTCAGTTCGCAGACCAAGGACAAACTGGTGTCGTCCGAGGTCAAGGGCGCGGTCGAACAGGAGATGGGCAAGTACTTCTCCGACTTCCTGCTGGAGAACCCCAACGAAGCCAAGCTGGTGGTCGGCAAGATGATCGACGCCGCCCGTGCCCGTGAAGCGGCGCGCAAGGCCCGTGAAATGACCCGCCGCAAAGGTGCGCTGGATATCGCCGGCCTGCCGGGCAAGCTGGCCGACTGCCAGGAAAAGGACCCTGCTCTTTCCGAACTGTACCTGGTGGAGGGTGACTCCGCAGGCGGTTCCGCCAAGCAGGGTCGTAACCGTCGTACCCAGGCGATCCTGCCGCTCAAGGGCAAGATCCTCAACGTCGAGAAGGCCCGTTTCGACAAGATGATCTCGTCCCAGGAAGTGGGCACGCTGATCACCGCGCTGGGCTGTGGCATCGGCCGCGAAGAGTACAACATCGAGAAGCTGCGTTATCACAACATCATCATCATGACCGATGCTGACGTCGACGGTTCGCACATCCGTACCCTGCTGCTGACCTTCTTCTTCCGTCAGTTGCCCGAGCTGATCGAGCGCGGCTACATCTACATTGCCCAGCCACCGCTGTACAAGGTGAAGAAAGGCAAGCAGGAGCAGTACATCAAGGACGACGACGCCATGGAAGAATACATGACGCAGTCGGCCCTCGAAGATGCCAGCCTGCACCTGGGGGAAGACGCACCGGGCGTTTCCGGCGAAGCGCTGGAGCGCCTGGTCAATGACTTCCGCATGGTGATGAAGACCCTCAAGCGCCTGTCGCGTATCTATCCACAGGAGCTGACCGAGCACTTCCTCTACCTGCCGGCGGTGAGCCTTGAGCAACTGGCTGACCACTCTGCCATGCAGGAGTGGCTGGCCAAGTACGATGCGCGCCTGCGCTCAAGCGAGAAATCCGGCCTGGTCTACAAGGCCAGCCTGCGGGAAGACCGTGAGCGTAATGTCTGGCTGCCGGAGGTCGAACTGATCTCCCACGGCCTGTCGAGCTACGTCACCTTCAACCGCGACTTCTTCGGCAGCAACGACTACAAGACTGTGGTCACCCTGGGCACGCAACTAGGCTCCCTGCTTGATGAAGGTGCCTACATCCAGCGTGGCGAACGCAAGAAAGCCGTGACCGAGTTCAAGGAGGCCCTGGACTGGCTGATGGCCGAAAGCACCAAGCGCCACACCATCCAGCGATACAAAGGGTTGGGTGAGATGAACCCGGACCAGCTGTGGGAAACCACCATGGACCCGACCGTTCGCCGGATGCTGAAAGTGACGATCGAAGACGCCATTGCTGCGGACCAGATCTTCAACACCTTGATGGGCGACGCGGTCGAACCGCGCCGCGACTTCATCGAAAGCAACGCCCTGGCAGTGGCCAACCTGGACTTCTGATTCCTGATGGTTCGCTGTTAAAAGAGAAGCCCGCGCAAGCGGGCTTTTTATTGGCTCAATCGGCCAGCAATATCTCTTGTTCCTTCGCGCACAGCTCCAGCAGAAAATCCCACACCACTCGCAACCTTACCGACTTGTGCAACTCCCGGCGGGTGCTCATCCAGTAACTGCGCTGGATCGTTTCCTGGGGCAGGACCCGCACCAGTTCCGGATCATCCTTGGCCATGTAGTTGGGCAGCACCGCGATTCCCAGCCCTGCCCTTGCGGCGATCTGCTGGGCGATCACGCTGGTGCTGCGGAAGGTCACATTAGGCGAACGGCAGAAATCATCGAGGAACAGCAGCTCCTGGCTGAACAGCAGGTCATCGACATAACCGATCCACTGGTGCTGTGCGAGGTCGTCGCGACTGGCCAGGCGCGGTGCCCGGGCCAGGTAGTCGGGGCTGGCATAGAGTGCCAGGCGGTAATCGGTGAGCTTGCGGGTGATCAGCATATCGGCGTGCGGCCGGTCGAGGTGGATGCTGATCTCCGCTTCACGGTTGAGGATGCTGACGAAGCGCGGTACCGCCACCTGCTCCACCTCCAGCCCAGGGTAGCGCTCGAACAAGGCACCGAGGCGCGAAGTGAGGAACATGATACCGATGCCTTCGGTCACGCCCAGGCGAATCTTTCCCAGCGGTGCGATGGCCTGGGTGATCTCCTCCTGGGCCAGCAGCGCGACATTTTCCATCGCCTCCGCATGCTTGAGCAGGGCATGGCCGGCGGGTGTCAGTTCGTAGCCTTGGGCGTGCTGGACGAACAAGGCCGTCCCGAGGCTTTGCTCGATCGTCTCGATATGCCGGGCGACGGTGCTATGGGTGGTATTGAGCCGCTTGGCCGCCGTCAGCAAGCGCCCGCTACGCTGTAGCTCGAGGAAAAACCGCAGATCGTTCCAGTCGAACATGGACCTTCCTTGTAGATCGAGGCGTTCACTTGCCCTGTTTGAAAACGCACAGCACTTGCGTAAAAACGAAGGTTTTCATCCCGAAACTAATCAATAACATGGGCTGATACAAGAACAATAAGGACGAGGTCTGCGATGGCATCAGCCCATTTGCCCCATGACTATGTGATCGTCGGCGCTGGACCTGCTGGCTGCGTGCTGGCCAATCGGCTGTCCGCCGACCCGAGCAACAACGTGCTGCTGCTTGAAGCCGGTGGCCGGGACAACTACCCGTGGATCCATATCCCGGTCGGCTACCTGTTCTGCATCGGCAACCCGCGCACCGACTGGTGCTTCAAGACCCAATCCCAACCCGGCCTGCAAGGCCGCAGCCTGAGTTATCCACGGGGCAAGGTGTTGGGCGGCTGTTCCTCCATCAACGGCATGATCTACATGCGTGGCCAGGCCGGTGACTATGACCGCTGGGCTGAACAGGGCAATCCGGGGTGGGCCTGGAACGACCTGCTGCCGTTGTTCAAACGCAGCGAGAACCACTTCGGCGGTACCGACGAATTCCACAATGGCTCGGGCGAGTGGCGGGTGGAGCAGCAGCGTTACTCCTGGCCGATCCTTGATGCGTTCCGTGAGGCGGCGGCGCAAAACGGCATTGCCGGCGTCAGTGATTTCAACACTGGGGATAACGAGGGGTGTGGATACTTCCAGGTCAACCAGCGCTCGGGGGTACGCTGGAACTCGGCCAAGGCATTCCTGCGGCCGGTGCTCAAACGACCCAACCTGACCGTTCTGACCGATGTGCAGGTCGACCGGGTCAACCTGGAAAATGGTCGGGCGACGGCGGTGCTGGCGCGTTGGCAAGGTGAAGAGCATCTGTTCCCGGCCCGTCGGGAAATCATCCTCTGCGCCGGTTCAGTCGGCTCGCCGGGGATTCTGCAGCGCTCCGGCATCGGTCCGCGCCCGTTGCTGGAAAGCTTGGGGATCGGTGTGCGCCACGAACTGCCAGGTGTGGGTGGCAACCTGCAAGACCATCTGCAACTGCGGCTGATCTACAAACTCAGTAATGCCCGCACCCTCAACCAGATGGCCAACAGCTTGTGGGGCAAGGCTGGCATGGGCCTGCGTTATCTCTATGACCGCAGCGGGCCGCTGGCAATGGCGCCGAGTCAGTTGGGCGCGTTCGTGAAGTCGAGCCCGGAGCAGGCTTCGGCGAACCTGCAGTATCACGTTCAGCCGCTGTCGCTGGAGCGTTTTGGCGAGCCCCTGCATCAGTTCCCGGCCTTCACCGCGTCGGTGTGCAACCTGCGCCCGCAAAGCCGCGGGCGAATCGATATCCGTTCGGCCGATCCCTCAGCGGCACCCTTGATCGATCCCAATTACCTCAGCGATCCCGAGGATCTGAAAGTCGCCGCCGACTCCATCCGCCTGACCCGGCGCATCGTTGCCTCCCCTGCCCTGCGTCCATTCTCGCCCGAGGAGTACCTCCCCGGTCCGGCGCTGCAAACCGAGGAACAATTGCACGAAGCGGCAGCGAAGATCGGCACCACCATCTTTCATCCCGTGGGCACCTGCCGCATGGGCAACGGCGTGCACGACGTGGTGGATGCCCGCTTGCGCGTGCATGGCGTACCGGGCTTGCGAGTGGCCGATGCCTCGATCATGCCGCAGATCACCTCGGGCAATACCTGTTCGCCGACGGTGATGATTGCCGAGAAGGCGGCACAGATGATCCTGGCGGATGTGCGCGCGGGCGCACAGGCGGTGATGGCATGACCACCGCCAGCCTGTAGGAGCAGGGCTTGCCCGCGAAGCTTCTAGCGATCGTGGAGGCCCATTCGCGAGCAAGCCCTGCTCCTACAGCAAAACCAATGGAGGCTTAAGGGAAAGCAGTAGCAGAGCAAGACACGGGTTCCGGTGGCGGTCAGCCGGAATCCACAGTGGAACAACAAGAATAATCACTGTGGCCCACGAGGCCGAGGACATCACTCATGTCGGACTACATCCAGCAACAGTCGGCGTCTGTCTCTACCAGCAGCGGCAAGGAAGAGCGCAAGATCATTTTCGCGTCATCCCTCGGGACGGTTTTCGAGTGGTATGACTTTTTTCTCTACGGCGCCCTGGCGGCCGTCATCAGCAAGCAATTCTTCGCCGGGGTCAACGACACCACCGCGTTCATCTTCGCCCTGATGGCCTTCGCCGCCGGCTTCCTGGTACGGCCGTTCGGCGCGTTGGTGTTCGGCCGGCTGGGCGACATGATCGGCCGCAAGTACACCTTCCTCATGACCATCATCCTGATGGGCCTGTCGACCTTCGCCGTCGGCCTGCTGCCGACCTACGCCAGTATCGGCATCGCCGCACCGATCATCCTGGTGCTGCTGCGCATGCTCCAGGGGCTGGCGCTGGGTGGCGAGTACGGTGGCGCCGCAACCTACGTGGCCGAGCATGCACCTGCTGGCAAGCGTGGTTTACACACCGGCTGGATCCAGTCTACCGCGACCCTCGGCCTGCTGCTGTCGTTGCTGGTGGTCCTGGCCAGCCGCTACATCAGTGGCGACCAGTTCGAAACCTGGGGCTGGCGTTTACCGTTCCTGCTGTCGATTGTCCTGCTGGGGATCTCCACCTGGATCCGCATGAGCATGCATGAGTCGCCAGCGTTCGTGAAGATGAAGGCCCAGGGCAAGGCCAGCCAGTCGCCGATCCGTGAATCGTTCGGTTCCTGGCAAAACCTCAAGATCGTGCTGACAGCCCTCTTCAGCATCAACGCCGGGCAGGCGGTGACGTTCTACACCGCGCAGTTCTACGTGCTGTTCTTCATGACCCAGATGCTCAAGATGGACCCAGCCCAGGCCAATACCCTGCTGATCATCAGCGTGGTGATCGGCGCTCCGTTCTTCGTCCTGTTCGGCTGGCTCTCGGACAAGATCGGCCGCAAGCCGATCCTGATGGTTGGCCTGTTGCTGGCGACGGTCTGCTACTTTCCGCTGTTCAAGGCGCTGAGCCATTACGCCAATCCACAGATCGATGCCGCCAGTCGCCAGGCACCGATCGTGGTGATGGCCGACCCGGCCGGCTGCACGTTCCAGTTCGATCCGGTGGGCAAGGCGCGCTTCGACAGCCCCTGCGACAAGGTCAAGACCTTCCTGGTCAAGCAGGGCCTGCCCTACAGCGCCCAATCCGCGGCGCCGGGCAGCGAGGTGACGGTTACCGTCGGTGAACAGAAGATCAGCGGCTTCGACGAGGCCGCGCTGCGTGCGTCGATCACCCAGGCCGGATATCCGTCCAAGGCCGAGGCCGGTTCTGTGAATGAACCAATGGTGGTGTTGCTGATCGTGTTGATGATTCTGATCGCCACCATGACCTACGGCCCGCTGGCGGCAGTGATGGTCGAACTGTTCCCGACCCGGATCCGCTACACCTCGATGTCCCTGCCCTACCACATCGGTAACGGCTGGTTCGGCGGCTTCCTGCCGACCGTGTCCTTTGCACTGGTGGTCTACACCGGGGATATCTTCTACGGCCTCTGGTACCCGGTGCTGATCACCGGTGTCAGCCTGGTAGTCGGGCTGTTCTGCCTGAAAGAAACCCGGGATGTGGATATCGACAAGGTCTGAGGAATTCGCAGGCATAAAAAAACCGGCATTAACGCCGGTTTTTTTATTGCCTGGAAAAACTTATGCACGATCTTCATTGGAAAGTCATACAAGGAAATAAGTATTTAAATCATCTACTTACGTGACTTTTTCGAGAAATATCAAAATCTTGTGCACAAGTTATCCACAGATCGGTCAGGCAGCGCTGGGCGCTTCTGCAGCCGCAGCCGGCGGCAGTGAGCCCATTTCTCGCTGGGTGTCCTCGTTCCAGGCCTGGGCCCGTTCGTTCAGGTCGGCAATGGCCCGTGGGCCGGTGCCTTCGGCGAACATCGGGGCGCCGATCACCACGGTGATGGTACCGGGTTTTTTCGCCCAGCCGGTTTTCGGCCAGTACTTGCCAGCGTTATGGGCGATCGGCAGTACCGGCAGCCCGGCGTTCACTGCCAGGGCGGTACCGCCGCGGGAAAACTTGCCGACGGTGCCATAGGGGACGCGGGTACCTTCCGGGAAGATCAGCACCCAAGTGTTGTCCTTGAGCAGCTCATCGCCCTTCTTCGCCACATGCTTGAGCGCTTCCTTCGGGTTATCGCGGTTAATGGCGATCGGTCGCAGCATGGCCATGGCCCAGCCGAAGAACGGCACATACAGCAGTTCACGCTTGAGCACCTGGCTCAGCGGCGAGAAATAGGCCGACAGGAAGAACGTTTCCCAGGTGCTCTGGTGGTTCGACAAAATCACGCAGGGCCGCTCGGGAACGTTTTCCGCGCCCTTCACCTCGACCCTGATATTCAGGAATACCTTGGCCAGCCACAGTGCGCAGCGGCACCAGTACACGTTGATGAAGCGATATCGCGCCTTGAACGGCAGGAAAGGCGCGATGAAAAAGCTTAGGGAGCACCACAGCAGCGAACTGGTGCCCAGCAGCAGGTAAAAGAAAAAGGTTCTGATGGCCTGCAGGATCGACATAGCGACATTTACCGTTGCGGGCATTGCCCGCCTGTTAATAAGTGAACCCCTGAACAATCCTTGGTCAGGAAGTCAGAAAGGCGCTAGTTGTGGATAAGTTCAGCGGCGACGGCAGCCAGATCGTCAAAGATCAGGGTGCCCGCTGGCAGGGTTTTCCCCAAGGTTCTCTCGCCCTTGCCGGTCTTTACCAGAACGGGTTGGCAATCGACGGCTGTGGCAGCTTCCAAGTCACCCAGGCTGTCGCCGACAAACCATAGTCGAGGTAGCTCGACACCGTAATGCGCAGCGATGGTCTTGAGCATGCCGGGCTTGGGTTTGCGGCAATCGCAGCCCTCGTCCGGCCCATGGGGGCAATACACCACCAGCCCGAGCTCGCCACCCTGTTGCGCCACCAGCGAGCGCAGGCGCTCGTGCATGGCATCCAGGGTCGCAAGATCGTAGTAGCCGCGGGCGATGCCGGACTGGTTGGTGGCCACGGCCACCGTCCAGCCCGCCCTGCTCAACTGCGCGATGGCCTCGATCGATCCGGGGATCGGAATCCATTCCTCCACCGACTTGATGTAGGCGTCGGAGTCCTGGTTGATCACACCGTCGCGATCGAGTATCAGCAGCTTCAAGTCGCGTCCTCAGCCCAGCAGCGAAATGTCGGCGACGCCCAGGAACAGGCCACGCAGGCGCGCCAGCAGCGCGTAGCGGTTGGCCCGCACGTTGGCGTCCTCGGCATTGACCATCACCGCCTCGAAGAACGCGTCCACCGGCTCGCGCAGGGCGGCCAGGCGTGCCAGCGTCTCGTTGTACTGGCGGGCGGCGGCCATCGGCTGGACAGCCTGGTCCGCCTGCTGGATCGCCGAGTACAGCGAGAACTCGTTGGCGTTGTCGAAGTACTTCGCCTCGACCGTGGCCGCGATGCCACCCTCGGCCTTGCCCAGCAGGTTCGATACGCGCTTGTTCACGGCAGCCAGGGCTGCGGCTTCCGGCAGTTGGCGGAATTTCTGCACTGCTTGGACGCGCTGGTCGAAGTCCAGGGCCGAGCCCGGTTTCAGGGCACGGACAGACAGGTAGGTGGCAACGTCGACGCCTTCGTCTTCGTAACGGGCACGCAGGCGATCGAAGATGAACTCCAATACCTGCTCGGCCAGGCCGGCAGCCTTGACCTTGGCGCCAAACGCGCTGACCGCGAAGGCCACGGTCTCGATCAGGTCGAGGTCGAGCTTCTTGTCGATCAGGATGCGCAGCACGCCCAGGGCGGCACGACGCAGGGCGTACGGGTCCTTGCTGCCGGTTGGCAGCATGCCGATACCGAAGATACCGACCAGGGTGTCGAGCTTGTCGGCGATCGCCACTGCGGCACCGGTCAGGGTGCTTGGCAGTTCGGCGGCACCGGCACCGCGCGGCATGTACTGTTCGTTCAGCGCCAGGGCGACGTCTTCCGGCTCGCCATCATTGAGGGCGTAGTAGTAGCCGGCGACACCTTGCATCTCCGGGAACTCGCCGACCATCTCGGTCGCCAGGTCGCACTTGGACAGGAGACCGGCACGGGCTGCGCGCTGGGCATCGCCGCCGATGCGTGGCGCGATGAACGCGGCCAGCTTCGAGACGCGCTCGGCCTTGTCATAGACGCTGCCCAGCTTCTCCTGGAACACCACGTTCTGCAGGCGCAGGTTGAAGTCGGCCAGTGGCTGCTTCTTGTCCTGCTTGAAGAAGAACTCGGCGTCGGTCAGGCGTGGGCGCACGACCTTCTCGTTACCGGCGATGATCTGCTGTGGATCCTTGCTCTCGATGTTGGCCACGGTGATGAAGCGCGGCAGCAGCTTGCCATCGACGTCCAGCAGGCAGAAATACTTCTGGTTGTCCTGCATGGTGGTGATCAGGGCTTCCTGTGGCACGTCGAGGAAACGCTCCTCGAACGAGCACACCAGTGGCACGGGCCATTCGACCAGCGCGGTCACTTCGTCGAGCAGCGCCGGCGGCATGATCGCGGTGCCTTCCTGCTGGGTCGCCAGCTCGGTGGTGCGCTTGCTGATCAGCTCGCGACGCTCGTTGGCGTCGGCCAGCACGTAGGCGGCACGCAGGTCGTCGAGGTAGCTGGCCGGCGAGCCGATGCGGACGTTTTCCGGGTGGTGGAAACGGTGGCCACGGGACTCGCGGCCGGCCTTCTGGGCGAGGATGGTGCAGTCGATGACCTGGTCACCGAGCAGCATCACCAGCCACTGGGTCGGACGCACGAACTCTTCCTTGCGCGCAGCCCAGCGCATGCGCTTGGGAATCGGCAGGTCGTTCAGCGAGTCTTCGACGATGGTCGGCAGCAGGCTGGCGGTCGGCTTGCCCGGAATGCTCTGGCTGTAGCGCAGCTTCGGCCCGCTCTGGTCGATTTCGCTCAGCTCGACGCCACATTTCTTGGCGAAGCCCAGGGCGGCCTGGGTCGGGTTGCCCTCGGCATCGAAGGCGGCCTGGCGTGGCGGGCCGTCGAGGTTGATGCTGCGGTCCGGCTGCTGGGTCTGCAGTTGCTTGAGCACCACCGCCAGGCGGCGCGGCGCGGCGTAGACCTGCTTGGCTTCGAAGCTCAGGCCGGCGGCCTGCAGGCCTTTCTCGATACCGGCAAGGAACGCTTCGGCCAGGGTATTGAGGGCCTTGGGTGGCAGTTCTTCAGTGCCCAGTTCTACCAGAAAATCTTGCGCACTCATTGTGCCGCCTCCAACTTAGCCAACACTTCATCACGCAGGTCCGGGGTTGCCATCGGGAAGCCCAGCTTGGCACGTGCCATCAGGTAGGCTTGGGCGACGGAACGCGCCAGGGTGCGCACACGCAGGATGTACTGTTGGCGCGCGGTCACCGAGATGGCCCGGCGAGCGTCCAGCAGGTTGAAGGTGTGCGAGGCCTTGAGGACCATTTCATAGCTCGGCAACGGCAGCGGCTGATCCAGCTCGATCAGGCGCTTGGCTTCGCTTTCATAGAAATCGAACAGTTCGAACAGCTTCTCGACGTTGGCGTGTTCGAAGTTGTAGGTCGACTGCTCCACTTCGTTCTGGTGGAACACGTCGCCATAGCTCACCTTGCCGAACGGGCCATCGGCCCAGACCAGGTCGTAGACCGAATCCACGCCCTGCAGGTACATCGCCAGGCGCTCGAGGCCGTAGGTGATTTCGCCGGTGACCGGGTAGCACTCGATGCCACCGGCCTGCTGGAAGTAGGTGAACTGGGTGACTTCCATGCCGTTGAGCCAGACTTCCCAGCCCAGGCCCCAGGCGCCGAGGGTCGGCGATTCCCAGTTGTCCTCGACGAAACGGATGTCGTGCACCAGCGGGTCGAGGCCGACGGCCTTGAGCGAGCCCAGGTACAGCTCCTGGAAGTTGTCCGGGTTGGGCTTGAGCACGACCTGGAACTGGTAGTAGTGCTGCAGGCGGTTCGGGTTTTCGCCGTAGCGGCCGTCAGTCGGACGGCGGCTTGGCTGCACGTAGGCGGCGTTCCAGGTTTCCGGGCCGATGGCGCGCAGGAACGTGGCGGTATGGAAAGTCCCGGCGCCTACTTCCATATCGTAGGGCTGAAGTACCACACAACCTTGCTCGGCCCAGTATTGCTGGAGGGCGAGAATCAAGTCTTGGAAGGTACGCACGGCTGGCGTAGGCTGGCTCACGAAATTCACCTGTTACTTGGGCTGCGATTCAAAAGGCGGGAGTATACCCGATTCGGTCGCGCCTCCGCCTCCCTGGAGCCTTATGCCACGCTGCTTTTGGTGCAACGACGATCCCCTGTACAAGGACTATCACGATCGGGAGTGGGGCGTACCGCTGCGCGATGGGCAGCGTCTGTTCGAGTTGCTTTTGCTCGAAGGGTTCCAGGCCGGGCTCTCGTGGATCACCATCCTGAAAAAACGCGAACACTACCGCCAGGTACTGTTCGGTTTCGATGCGCGAAAGATCGCCGACATGAGCGACGGCTACCTGGAGACCCTCCTGCTCGATCCGGGCATCGTGCGCAATCGCCTGAAGCTCGAGGCCGCACGGCGCAACGCCCGTGCCTGGCTGGCGCTGGAAGATCCGGTGAGCCTGCTCTGGTCGTTCGTCGGTGGCCTGCCGCAGATTCACCACTTCAAGGACCGCAGCGAGGTCCCGGCCGTTACCCCCGAGGCCGAGGCGATGAGCAAGGCGCTGAAGAAGCGCGGCTTCGGTTTCGTCGGCCCGACCATCTGCTACGCCTTCATGCAGGCGTCGGGCATGGTCATGGATCACACCACCGATTGTGATAGCTATGCCGCGCTGGCCGCGCCACGGCTACAATAGCCGGCTGACGATTAGCCAAGCACACCGGGAGTGACCTGTGGAAAAGTTTAAAGGCGCCATGCTGGTGGGGGCGTTGCGGTTGTTCGCGATGCTGCCCTGGCGTGCCGTGCAGCGTGTCGGCTCGGCCATCGGCTGGGCGATGTGGAAGCTGCCCAACCGTTCCCGCGACGTGGTGCGGATCAACCTGGCCAAGTGCTTTCCCGAACTCGATCCGGTGGCGCGTGAAGAACTGGTCGGGCAGAGCCTCAAGGATATCGGCAAGTCCCTGACCGAAAGCGCCTGCGCCTGGATCTGGCCGGCCGAGCGCTCGATCGCGCTGGTGCGCGAGGTCGAAGGCCTCGACGTACTCAAGGAGGCGTTGGCCTCGGGCAAGGGCGTGGTCGGTATCACCAGCCACCTGGGCAATTGGGAAGTGCTCAACCACTTCTACTGCAGCCAGTGCAAGCCGATCATTTTCTACCGTCCGCCCAAGCTCAAGGCGGTCGATGAACTGCTGCGCAAGCAACGGGTGCAATTGGGCAACCGCGTCGCGGCCTCGACCAAGGAAGGCATCCTCAGCGTCATCAAGGAAGTGCGCAAGGGTGGTTCGGTGGGCATCCCCGCCGACCCGGAGCCGGCTGAATCCGCAGGGATCTTCGTACCGTTCCTCGGCACCACGGCACTGACCAGCAAGTTCGTGCCGAACATGCTCGCCGGCGGCAAGGCGGTCGGGGTGTTCCTGCACGCACTGCGCCTGCCCGATGGTTCGGGGTTCAAGGTGATCCTCGAAGCGGCACCGCAGGAGATGTACAGCACCGACACCGAAGTATCGGCCGCGGCCATGAGCCAGGTGGTCGAGCGGTATGTGCGGGCCTACCCGAGCCAGTACATGTGGAGCATGAAGCGCTTCAAGAAACGCCCGGCGGGCGAACAGCGCTGGTATTGAATTAATTTATTGGCGATCTGTGGATAACATCGCCGATGATTTATCCACAGCGATTTTCCCAGGGCGCAAAGATGTCCGAGAACAAGAATTATCTGCGCATCAAGATCCAGCATCCGAGCATTGGCGAATGCCTGGGGCGCACGCGCAACCTGTCCAGCCAGGGTGTCGATGTGCAGCATCCGGGGTTGTCACGGTTGCCGACCGGGGCGGTGGTCTACGGCCAGGTACAAGGCCTGCCGATGGCCGCGCCGCGCATTCGAATGGAAGTGATCCGGGTCGACGCCGAAGGCATCGGCCTGCGCTTCATTGATCTTTGAGCGCAGCCTTTTCCAGCTTCTTCAGGAACACCGTCATTTCCTTTTCCGCCTGCTTGTCGCCATGGTTGCGGGCGGCCTCCAGCCCCTGTTCCCAGGCCTGCCTCGCCGCAGCAAGATCACCGGCACCCTGATGGGCCTTGCCCAGCAGCTTCCAGGCGGCCGAGTACTTGGGGTCCAGGTCCACGCAGCGCTGCAGGTGTTCGGCGGCGCGGGTGTGGTCACCGAGGTCCAGGTAACCCTTGCCCAGGCCGAAGCGCAGCAGTGAGTTATCCACACCCTTGGCGAGCATCTTTTCCAGTGATTCGAGCATTGCGATCCTCCTGTTAAAGGCTGAATAGCTTTTGTGGCGAGCGGGCTTGCCCGCGCTGGGTCGCCAAGCGACCCCAAACCCTAGACACCCGGTGTGTCAGATGAGTCTGGCTGGCTGGTTATGCGGCTGCTTTGCAGCCGAGCGCGGGCAAGCCCGCTCGCCACAAAAGCGCTCGCCACAAATTGGGGGCGGCTTCTGATAAGGCTGTCAGAAAAAGCTCAAGCCCACGTGGAACAGCTTCTCCACATCACGGATGTGCTTTTTATCCACAAGGAACAGGATCACGTGGTCGCCGGCCTGGATCACGGTGTCGTCGTGGGCGATCAGCACTTCCTCGTCGCGGATGATTGCGCCGATGGTAGTGCCTGGTGGCAGCGCGATGTCCTCGATGGCCCGGCCGATCACCTTGCTTGATTTCATATCGCCGTGGGCGATCGCCTCGATGGCTTCCGCCGCACCCCGGCGCAGCGAGTGCACGCTGACGATATCGCCGCGGCGCACATGGGCCAGCAGGGTGCCGATGGTCGCCAGTTGCGGGCTGATGGCGATGTCGATGTCGCCGCCTTGGATCAGGTCGACGTAGGCCGGGTTATTGATGATGGTCATGACCTTCTTCGCGCCCATCCGCTTGGCCAGCAGCGAAGACATGATGTTCGCTTCGTCGTCGTTGGTCAGCGCGAGGAACAGGTCGGCATCGTTGATGTTCTCTTCCATCAGCAGGTCGCGGTCCGAGGCGCTGCCCTGAAGCACCACGGTGCTGTCGAGGGTATCGGACAACTGCCGGCAACGGCCGGCGTTCATCTCGATGATCTTCACCTGGTAGCGGCTTTCGATCGCCTCGGCCAGCCGTTCGCCGATCTGCCCGCCGCCGGCGATGACGATGCGCTTGTTGCTCTCGTCGAGCCGGCGCATCTCGCTCATCACCGCGCGAATATGCGCCTTGGCGGCAATGAAGAACACCTCGTCGTCAGCCTCGATCACGGTATCACCGCGAGGCATGATCGGCCGGTCGCGACGGAAGATCGCCGCGACGCGGGTGTCGGCGTTGGGCATGTGCTCGCGCAACTGGCGCAATTGCTGGCCCACCAGCGGCCCGCCGTAGTAGGCCTTGATCGCCACCAGCTGCGCCTTGCCCTCGGCGAAGTCGATCACCTGCAGGGCACCGGGGGTTTCGATCAGGCGCTTGATGTAGTTGGTCACCACCTGTTCCGGGCTGATCAGCACGTCCACCGGGATCGCGTCGTTGTCGAACAGCTCGGTGCGGGTCAGGTAGGCCGACTCGCGCACCCGGGCGATCTTGGTCGGGGTGTGGAACAGGGTATGGGCGACCTGGCAGGCGACCATGTTGGTCTCGTCGCTGTTGGTCACCGCCACCAGCATGTCTGCGTCGTCCGCGCCGGCCTGGCGCAGGATCGTCGGAAACGATGCGCGACCCTGCACGGTGCGGATGTCCAGGCGGTCGCCGAGGTCGCGCAGGCGCTCGCCATCGGTGTCGACCACGGTTATATCGTTGGCTTCGCTGGCCAGGTGTTCGGCCAGCGTCCCGCCGACCTGGCCTGCGCCGAGAATGATGATTTTCATCGGGTAGCTTTCATCCCAGTCGCTCCGTTCGAGTCGCCCCGTCCAATTCGATCAGCCGCGGGCGGCGGCGATCTTGATCAGTTTGGCGTAGTAGAAACCATCGTGGCCACCTTCCTGCGCCAGCAGTTGCCGGCCATGGGGCTGCTTGATGCCGAAACTGCCGGGGATATCCAGCTCGCGGGCCCCGGAAGTGCGGGCCAGGAAGGCCTCGATCACTTCAGTGTTTTCCGTCGGCAGGGTCGAGCAGGTGGCATAGAGCAGGATGCCGCCAACTTCCAGGGTATTCCACATCGCATCCAGCAGTTCGCCCTGCAGGCTGGCCAGCGCGGCGATATCGTCGGCCTGGCGGGTCAGCTTGATGTCCGGATGACGGCGTATGACGCCGGTGGCCGAGCAAGGGGCGTCGAGCAGGATCCGCTGGAATGGCTTGCCGTCCCACCATCTGGCAGTGTCGCGGCCATCGGCGGCGATCAGTTCGGCTTGTAGCCCGAGGCGGTCGAGGTTCTCGCGCACGCGCAGCAGGCGCTTGGCTTCCAGGTCGACGGCGACCACCCCGGCCAGTTGCGGCTGGGCTTCGAGGATATGGCAGGTCTTGCCGCCCGGCGCGCAGCAGGCGTCGAGTACCCGTTGGCCGGGCGCCAGGTCCAGCAGGTCGGCGGCCAGTTGCGCGGCCTCGTCCTGGACGCTGATCCAGCCTTCGGCAAAGCCCGGCAGGTCGCGCACGTCGCAGGCTGTGTCGAGGACGATGCCGTCGCGGCTGTAGTCGCATGGCCGCGACGCGACCGAGGCGTCGGCCAATAGCTGCAGGTAGGCATCGCGGCTGTGATGGCGGCGGTTGACCCGCAGGATCATCGGCGGATGGGCGTTGTTCGCCGCGCAGATGGCTTCCCACTGCTCGGGCCAGAAGGCTTTCAGCGCCTTCTGCAGCCAGCGCGGGTGGGCAGTGCGCACCACCGGGTCGCGTTCCAGTTCGGCCAGCAACTCGGCACTTTCGCGCTGCGCACGGCGCAACACGGCATTGAGCAGACCCTTGGCCCAAGGTTTCTTCAGTTTGTCGGCGCACCCGACGGTTTCGCCGATGGCGGCGTGGGCCGGAATGCGTGTGTAGAGCAACTGATAGAGGCCCACCAGCAGCAACGCCTCGACATCGGCGTCGGCAGCCTTGAAGGGTTTTTGCAGCAGCTTGGCCGCGAGCGCCGCCAACCGTGGCTGCCAGCGGGCGGCGCCGAATGCCAGGTCCTGGGTCAGGCCGCGATCGCGGGCCTCGACCTTGTCCAGTTGCGCCGGCAACGAACTGTTTAGCGAGGCCTTGCCGCTGAGTACGGCGGCCAGTGCCTTGGCGGCAGCCAGGCGCGGGTTCATTGGCCGAGTACCGTACCGAGGGCGAATTTCTCCCGGCGGCTGTTGAACAGGTCGCTGAAGTTCAGCGCCTTGCCACCGGGCAGTTGCAGGCGGGTCAGGCACAGCGCGCCGTTGCCGGTAGCGACGATCAGGCCATCCTTGCTCGCGGCGAGAATTTCACCCGGCTGGCCCTGGCCTTCGGCGGTGCTGGCGGCCAGCACTTTCAGGGCTTCGCCATTGAGGCTGCTGTGGCAGATCGGCCACGGATTGAACGCGCGGATCAGTCGTTCCAGCTCGACGGCCGGGCGCTGCCAGTCGATGCGCGCCTCGTCCTTGTTCAGCTTGTGGGCGTAGGTGGCCAGGCTGTCGTCCTGCACTTCGCCGACCAGGGTGCCGGCGGCCAGGCCGGCGATGGCCTGGATGACGGCGGGCGGGCCGAGCTCGGCCAGGCGGTCATGCAGGCTGCCGCCGGTGTCTTCGGCGTTGATCGGGGTGACGGTCTTGAGCAGCATCGGCCCGGTGTCCAGGCCGGCTTCCATGCGCATCACCGTGACGCCGCTTTCTGCGTCGCCAGCTTCCACCGCGCGCTGGATCGGCGCCGCACCGCGCCAGCGCGGCAGCAGCGAGGCGTGGCTGTTGATGCAGCCCAGGCGCGGGATATCCAGCACTACCTGCGGCAGGATCAGGCCGTAGGCGACCACCACCATCAAGTCCGGCTTGAGCGCCGCCAGTTCGGCCTGGGCCGCTTCGTTACGCAGGGTCGGCGGTTGCAGGACAGTGATGCCGTGCTCCAGCGCCAACTGCTTGACCGGGCTGGGCATCAGCTTCTGCCCGCGCCCTGCCGGACGGTCCGGCTGGGTGTAGACCGCGACGATCTCATGGGGGCTGTCGAGCAGGGCCTTGAGATGTTCGGCGGCGAATTCGGGAGTGCCGGCGAAGACGATGCGCAGTGGCTCAGTCATGGATAGGGCTCGCTTGAGAGAGGACGGGACATTGTCGTAATGCCGCTTTCTGTAGGGGCCGGCGATCCGACTTGCCCGCGAAGCTCTTGGCTATCTCTGAGGCCTATTCGCGGGCAAGCCCTGCTCCTACAGGGTATCTGGTGGGATCAGGCGTTCTGGCGGTGCTGCTTTTCCAGCTTCTTCTTGATCCGGTCGCGCTTGAGCGTAGACAGGTAGTCGACGAACAGCTTGCCGTTGAGGTGGTCGCATTCATGCTGGATGCACACCGCCAGCAGGCCATCGGCTTCCAGCTCGAACGGCTTGCCATCGCGGTCCAGCGCCTTGATGCGCACGCGGGTCGGGCGATCGACGTTTTCGTAGAAGCCCGGCACCGACAGGCAGCCTTCCTGGTACTGGTCCTTGTCTTCGGTCAGCGGTTCGAACTCGGGGTTGATGAACACCCGTGGCTCGCTGCGATCCTCGCTCAGGTCCATGACCACGATACGCTGGTGCACGTTGACCTGGGTCGCGGCGAGGCCGATGCCCGGGGCTTCGTACATGGTTTCAAACATGTCATCGATCAGTTGCCGAACCTTGTCGTCCACCTCGGCCACGGGTTTGGCGATGGTGCGCAGGCGCGGGTCTGGAAATTCGAGGATGTTTAAAATGGCCATAGGCGTATTTGCTGCACATGTGAGGTAAAGTCAGAGACGGCTGCCGAAACATCCCGGCGGGATCGGCTACCGTTGTAAAACGTTCTCCCTGGGAGCGAGCCGCGGGGGGCTCTGGCGTTTCACGCGAAGACACATGATAAAGGGATTCACTGCATGAGGAAAACACTACTCGCCCTGCTGCTGGCCTTTACCGGTGTCGCGCAGGCGCAAGTGCAACTCAAGGATGGTTATCCACAGCACTACACCGTGGTGCGTGGCGACACATTGTGGGACATTTCCGGAAAGTTTCTCCGCGAACCCTGGAAATGGCCGGAGATCTGGCATGCCAACCCGCAGATCGCCAATCCCGACCTGATCTACCCTGGCGATACCCTGACCCTGCAGTTCGTCGACGGCCAGCCGCGACTGGTGGTCGAGCGCGGCGCGTCCCGTGGCACCATCAAGCTGTCACCGCAGGTGCGCCGCTCGCCGGTGGCCGATGCGATTCCGAGCATCCCGCTGGAGAAGATCAACGCCTTTCTGCTGAGCAACCGCATCGTCGACAGCGTCGAGGAGTTCAAGCGCGCCCCGTACATCCTGGCCGGTAGCAACGAGCGGGTGCTCAGCGGCATGGGCGACCGGATCTATGCGCGCGGTGCGTTCGATCCGACGCATAACGTGTATGGCCTGTTCCGCCAGGGCAAGGTCTACACCGACCCACGGACCAAGGAATTCCTCGGTATCAACGCCGACGACATCGGCACCGGCGAGCTGTTGGCCACCGAGGGCGATGTCGGCACCCTGACCCTGCGCCGTACCACCGAGGAAGTCCGTCTCGGCGACCGGCTGTTCGTCAGCGAGGAACGGCCGATCACCTCGACCTTTATGCCGAGCGCACCGCAGTCCCAGGTCAACGGCGTGATCATAGATGTGCCACGGGGTGTTACACAGATCGGCGTCATGGACGTGGTGACGATCGACAAGGGACGTCGCGACGGATTGGCCGAAGGCAATGTTCTCGCGGTGTTCAAGACCGGTGAGACGGTCCGCGACCGGGTGAACGGGCAGTTGGTGAAGATTCCCGACGAGCGTTCCGGCCTGTTGATGGTGTTCCGCACCTACGAAAAGCTCAGCTATGGTTTGGTACTCAATGCCACGCGGTCGCTGGCAGTGCAGGACAAGGTACGCAATCCGTAACGGCGCTCGCAGCGTCTGCGGCCGTTTGCTGAACAGGTTACTCACAGAGTTATCCACAGCTTGTCCCAATTGATCACGACTGCCACGGATCAAGGATGAGCTGATGTCGCTGTCTGTGTGCAACACCCTGTCGCCAGCGGAACTGGAAGCCCGCCTGCGCCTGCATCGCCTGCCGGATATCGGGCCCAGGCGCTTCCGCCACCTGATTGAAACCTTTGGTTCGGCCTCTTCCGCGCTGAGCGCCCCGGCGGCGGCCTGGCGCTCGCTGGGGCTGCCCGCGAGCAGCGCCGAAGCGCGCCGCAGCCCTGCCGTGCGCGACGGTGCCAGTGCCGGATTGGCCTGGCTAGAGCGGCCGGACCAGCATTTGCTGATGTGGGACCAGACCGGCTACCCCGCGCTGCTGGCTGAACTGAGTGATGCTCCGCCGTTGCTGTTCGTCGCCGGCGATCCGACGATTCTCGACAAGCCGCAGCTGGCGCTGGTGGGTAGTCGGCGCGCTTCGCGGCCGGGCCTGGACACCGCCGCGGCCTTTTCCCGCAGCCTGGCCGCCGCCGGTTTTGTCATCACCAGCGGCCTGGCCCTGGGCATCGATGGCGTGGCCCACCAGGCAGCGCTGGACGTTGGCGGGCTGACCGTCGGGGTTCTCGGCACCGGGATCGAGAATTTTTATCCACAGCGCCATCGTGCGTTGGCGCAGGCCATGATGGCCCAGGGCAGCGCGGTGGTTTCCGAGTTTCCCCTGGACTGCGCGCCGCATCCAGGCAACTTTCCCCGGCGCAACCGGATCATCAGCGGCCTGTCCCTGGGTGTGCTGGTGGTCGAGGCCAGCGTCGCCAGCGGTTCGCTGATCACCGCGCGGCTGGCGGCGGAACAGGGGCGCGAGGTGTATGCGATCCCCGGCTCCATCCATCATCCCGGTGCGCGCGGCTGTCACCAGTTGATCCGCGATGGCGCGGTGCTGGTGGAGACGGTCGACGATATCCTGCAGAACCTGCGGGGCTGGCAGCGGATGCCGGCCAGCGTGCTGCCCGAAGTGCCGACCCACCCGCTGCTGGCCTTGCTGCATGCCGCGCCGCAGACCAGCGAAGCCTTGGCCCGGGCCTGTGGTTGGAGCCTGGCGCGGGTGCTGGCGAACCTGACCGAGCTGGAACTGGAGGGACGGGTTGCCAATGATGGCGGACGCTGGTTGGCCCGCATGGGTTAAACTGCCGCCAGCGTTGAATCCGGAGAGCAAGCAATGGTCAAGAGTTGGCGTGTGCAAGAAGCCGCACGAGAAATTCGCGCAGGAGCGGTAATTGCCTATCCAACCGAAGCGGTCTGGGGGCTGGGGTGCGATCCCTGGAACGAAGAGGCGGTGGATCGGTTGCTGGCGCTCAAGAATCGTTCGGTGGACAAGGGCCTGATCCTGGTGGCGGACAACATCCGCCAGTTCGATTTCCTGTTCGAGGACTTCCCCGAGGACTGGGTCGACCGCATGGCCAGTACCTGGCCGGGGCCCAACACCTGGCTGGTACCGCACCAGGACCTGCTGCCCGAGTGGATCACCGGCCAGCACGATACCGTGGCCTTGCGGGTCAGCGATCACCCGCTGGTGCGCGACCTGTGCTCACTGGTGGGGCCGCTGATCTCTACCTCCGCCAACCCCCAGGGCCGGCCGGCGGCCAGGACCCGGTTGCGGGTGGAGCAGTATTTCCGTGGGCAACTGGACCTGGTACTGGGCGGCCACCTGGGCGGGCGCAAGAACCCGAGCCTGATTCGCGACCTGGCGACGGGCAAGGTCGTACGCCCGTCGTAGCCTCTACCCTGTTGCGAGCGGGCCTGTGTGTTGAACAGGGCCTGTGTGGCGAGCGAGGCTTTTGTGGTGAGTAGATCTTTTGTGGTGAGCGGGCTTGCCCGCGCTGGGCCGCAAGGCGGCCCTGGAACCTGTCGACGAGGTCTACCTGGCATACCGGGCGTTCAGGCTTTGGGGCTGCTTTGCAGCCCAGCGCAGGCAAGCCCGCTCGCCACAAATAAGCCATCCGCGTAAAAGCCTGGTGATTCCCAAAAGCCCCACTCATCCACAGGCCCGCCCAGCACAGTTGCACCGCAACAGCCAGAATCGCTACCTCAAGGCAACAACACCGTCGACCCGGTAGTCCGCCGCCCCGCCAGCTCGATCTGCGCCTTGGCCGCCTCGGCCAGCCCGTACCGCGCGCCGATCTCGATCTTCAACTGGCCACCAATCACCAGTCCGAACAACTCGTCGGCCATGGCCTGCAACTGCTGTGGTTGACTGGCATAGGTACCCAGGGTCGGCCGGGTCACGTACAGCGAGCCCTTGGCTGAAAGAATCCCCAGGTTGACCCCTTCCACCGCTCCCGAGGCATTGCCGAAGCTCACCATCAGGCCACGCGGCGCCAGGCAATCGAGGGACGTCAGCCAGGTATCCTTGCCGACGCCGTCGTAGACCACCGGCACCTTCTTGCCATCGGTCAGCTCCAGCACTCGCTTGACCACATCCTCATGGCTGTAGTCGATGGTTTCCCAGGCGCCGAGGGACTTGGCGTAGGCGGCCTTCTGCGGCGAACTCACGGTACCGATCAGCTTCGCCCCGATGGCCTTGGCCCACTGGCAGGCCAGCGCGCCGACCCCGCCGGCAGCGGCGTGGAACAACACGGTCTCGCCGGCCTTGAGTTCGTGGGTCTGGCGCAGCAGGTACTGCACGGTCAGGCCCTTGAGCATCACCGCGGCGGCCTGTTCGAAGCTGATCTGCTCCGGCAGTTTCACCAGGTGCGCTTCCGGCAGCAGGTGAAATTCGCTGTAGGCGCCCAGCGGCCCGGTGCCATAGGCGACCCGGTCACCGACCTTGAAGCGGGTCACTTCGCTGCCCACCGCGTCGACGATCCCCGCGCCCTCGTCGCCCAGTCCGGAGGGCAGGCTCGGCGGTGCATAGAGGCCGCTGCGCCAGTAGGTGTCGATGAAGTTCAGGCCGATGGCCTTGTTCTGTACCCGTACCTGCTGCGGTCCCGGATCGGCGGGGGTGTAGTCCACATACTCGAGGACTTCGGGGCCGCCATGGGCACGGAACTGGATTCGCTTGGCCATCGATACTCTCCTTGAACAGATTTCTTACAAAGCCTGAAGACTGCCTATCGGACTCTTTCGTTTGACCTTCGTCAACTGCGACGGTCATGGGGGCGGTGTTATGCTACGGGCCCTTTGCCGCCGGCACGCCAGACGTGCCGTGTAGTTTTGCCCGATTCAAGGTGATGCCATGACTACCCGCACCGAAGCCGTTAAAGCCTACTTGCTCGACCTGCAAGACCGTATTTGTGCTGCGCTGGAAACCGAGGACGGTGGGGCACGTTTCGCCGAAGACGCCTGGACCCGTCCTGCGGGCGGTGGCGGCCGCACCCGAGTGATCGCCGATGGCCAGGTCATCGAGAAAGGCGGGGTGAATTTTTCCCACGTCTTCGGTGCCGGCCTGCCGCCTTCGGCCAGTGCCCACCGGCCGGAACTGGCCGGGCGCGGCTTCGAGGCGCTGGGGGTGTCGCTGGTGATTCACCCGCATAACCCCCACGTGCCAACCTCCCACGCCAACGTACGCTTCTTCATCGCCGAGAAGGAAGGTGAAGAGCCGGTCTGGTGGTTCGGCGGCGGCTTCGACCTGACGCCCTACTACGGCAACGAGGAAGACTGCGTGCACTGGCATCGCGTCGCCGAGCAGGCCTGTGCGCCATTCGGGGCGGATGTCTATCCGCGCTACAAGGCCTGGTGCGACAGCTACTTCCACATCAAGCATCGCAACGAGCCTCGCGGCATTGGCGGCCTGTTCTTCGACGATCTGAATGAATGGGACTTCGACACCTGCTTCGCCTTCATGCGGGCGATCGGCGATGCCTATATCGACGCCTACCTGCCGATCGTGCAGCGGCGCAAGGCCCAGGCCTGGACCGAACAGCAGCGCGAATTCCAGGAATTCCGTCGTGGCCGCTACGTGGAGTTCAACCTGGTGTACGACCGTGGCACCCTGTTCGGCCTGCAATCGGGCGGGCGCACCGAGTCGATCCTGATGTCGCTGCCACCCCAGGTGCGCTGGGGCTACGACTGGAAGGCCGAGCCGGGCAGCGCAGAGGCGCGCCTGACCGAGTACTTCCTGCAGGATCGCGATTGGCTGGCGGTGTAGGGGCAAGGCCTCTGTCGCTGGAATCCGTGCCCTACTGATCTGACCGCTGGCTCGCCAGCCACCACAGGACCCTGTTTGATGGATCGTTACGTTGTCTTCGGCAATCCCATTGGCCACAGCAAGTCGCCGCTGATTCACCGCCTGTTCGCCGAGCAGACCGGTCAGCAACTGGACTACAGCACGTTGCTGGCGCCGCTCGATGATTTTTCCGGCTGCGCTCGGGCGTTTTTCCAGGAAGGCCGTGGCGCCAACGTCACCGTGCCCTTCAAGGAAGAGGCGTTCCGCCTGGCCGACAGCCTGACCGACCGGGCACTACGGGCCGGGGCGGTGAACACCCTGAGCAAGCTGGCCGATGGTAGCCTGCTGGCTGACAACACCGACGGTGCCGGGCTGGTGCGGGATCTCGAGGTCAACGCCGGCTTCAGCCTGCAAGGCAAGCGCATCCTGCTGCTGGGCGCAGGTGGCGCGGTACGCGGAGCTCTGGAACCATTGCTGGCGCAGCAGCCGGCATCGGTGGTGATCGCCAACCGCACCGTCGAGAAGGCCGAATTGCTCGCCGAGCTGTTCGCCGATCTGGGCCCGGTGGCCGCCAGTGGTTTCGACTGGCTGCGTGAACCGGTGGACCTGATCATCAATGCCACCTCGGCCAGCCTCTCTGGCGATGTGCCGCCGATTGCGCCGAGCCTGGTCGAGCCCGGCAAGACGGTCTGCTACGACATGATGTACAGCAAGGAGCCGACTGCGTTCTGCCGCTGGGCCAGCGAACAGTCCGCGGCAGCGGCGCTGGACGGCCTGGGCATGCTCGCCGAACAGGCGGCGGAAGCTTTCGAGCTGTGGCGCGGTGTACGTCCGGATACGGCACCGGTACTGGCGGAGTTGCGGCGCCTGCTGGCGCTCTGAATGTGGCCGACCTGTGGCGAGCGGGCTCGCTGTAACGCTCAATCCTCGAAACGGATCGGGCACTTATCCACACCCTCGAGCTTCACCAGTTCCTCGACCACCTGCGCCCGTGCCTTGCGCAACGTCAGGCTGCAGCCCTCGCGGGCCAGCCGGCGTGCTTCCTGGTGCAGCATCTCCACCCCGGAATAGTCGATGAAGTTGATCTGCTGTGCCTCGATCACCACCCGCGGCCCTTTCAGCCGTTGCAGGCGCACCTGCAGGTAATGGCTGGCGCCAAAGAAGATCGAGCCGCCAACCCGCAGCACCTCCTCATCGCCATCGCGCCACTGCTGTACCCGTGGCTGCGAGGTGCGCTTGAGGTAGAAGAATAGCGACGCCAGTACCCCGGCGTAGATCGCCGTCTGCAACTCCAGCAGCAGGGTCGCCACGCAGGTCAGCGCCATCACCGCGAACTCGGCATGGCTGACCCGCAGCAGCGCGCGAATACCACGATGGTCCACCAACCCCCAACTGATCAGCAGGATGCTGCCAGCCATGGCCGGAATCGGGATATGGGCGATCAGCGCCGAGCCGCACACGGCGAACAGCGCCACCCACAACGCCGAGAACACTCCGGCCAGCGGCGAACAGGCCCCGGCCTCGTAGCTGAGGGCGGCACGGGTGAACGAGCCGGCGGAGAGGTAGCCGGAAAACAGGCTGCCGAAAATATTCGACAGGCCCTGGGCGCGGACTTCCTGGTTGGCGTCGAGCAATTGCTGGGAACGGGCCGATAACGAACGGGCAATCGACAGGCTCGTCACCAGCCCGAGCATGCCCACGGCGACGGCGCTGGGCAGCAGTCGCAGCACGGCTTCCAGGTCCAGCGGCAACGGACTGAACGGCGGCAGGCGTCCGACGAAGCCCTTGACCAGTTGCACATGGCCGAACATCCCCGGCCACAGCCACACCAGCAGGCTGGCCAGTACCAGGGTGATCAGCAGGGTCGGCCAGCGCGGCAGCAGCGACTTCAGCACCAGGCCGACCACCAGCGTGCCGAGTCCCAGGGCCAGCGAGGGGCGGTCGATGTCGCCGATATGCTGGATGAGCGCCAGCAGGCTGTTGAGTGCGGTGGCCTGGTTCGGTACGTCGATGCCCAGCAGGTTGGGCAATTGGCCGAGGGCGATGACCACGGCGGCGCCCAGGGTGAAACCGAGCACCACCGAATGCGAGACGAAGTTGACCAGGGCGCCGAAACGCAACATGCCCAGTAGCCACTGGAAGATCCCGGCGATGAAGGTCAGCAACAGGATCAGGGTGATGTAGTCCTGGCTGCCGGGGACGGCCAGGGGGCTGACGCTGGCGAACAGGACGATGGAGATCGCCGCCGTCGGCCCGCAGATCAGGTGCCACGACGAGCCCCACAGGCAGGCGATCAGCACTGGCACGATCGCCGCGTAGAGGCCGTATTCCGGCGGCAGGCCGGCGATCAGGGCGTAGGCCACCGATTGTGGCAGCGCGAGGATGGCGCCGCTGAGGCCGACGATCAGATCACGGCTGACGCTGGCGCGGGTCTGCCGGGGCAGCCAGCTGAGAAATGGCAGGAATGCGTGGCGGTGGGTCCGGCCCATAGATCTCTCGGTTGGGTGAGTCGCAATTGGCGGCAGTGTGCCAGGAGCTCTGGCACTGTCCCTTGTAGGAGCCGGCTTGCTGGCGATTGCAGTTTTTCAGCCGACATCGTTGTTGGCTGATACACCGCTATCGCCAGCAAGCCGGCTCCTACGAAGAACGCGTAAGTGAAGCTCAGAGCTTGGCCTTCACCGCCGCCAGCCCGTCCTGGCCATTCGCGGTCTTCACCCCGTCCAGCCACTTGTCCAGCACCGCCGGGTTGGCCTTGATCCAGGCTTTGGCCGCCTCGGCGTTGCTCAGCTTCTTGTTGGCCACTTCGGCCATGATGCTGTTTTCCATGTCCAGGGTGAAGCTCAGGTTGGAAAACAGCTTGCCGACATTCGGACAGGCCTGTGCATAACCCTTGCGGGTCACGGTGTAGACGCTGCCGCTGTCACCGAAATATTTCTCGCCGCCCTTGAGGTAGTGCATCTTGATCTGCACGTTCATCGGGTGCGGGGTCCAGCCGAGGAACACCACGAACTTCTGTTTCTTGATCGAGCGGCCGACCTCGGCCAGCATCGCCTGTTCGCTGGATTCCACCAGCTTCCACTGGCCCAGGTCGAACTCGTTGTTCTTGATGATCTGCGCCAGCGAGGCGTTGGCCGGTGCGCCGGAGCCGATGCCGTAGAGCTTCTTGTCGAACTTGTCGGCGAATGTGTGCAGGTCGGCGAAGTCATGCACCCCGGCGTCCCACACATAGTCCGGTACCGCCAGGGTGAATTCGGTGCCTTCGAGGTTCTTCGCCAACTGCGTGACGTCGCCGCTGGCGATGAACTTGTCATGGAAACCCTGTTGCGCCGGCATCCAGTTGCCGAGGAACACGTCGACCTGGCCGTCCTTGAGACCGCCGTAGGTGATCGGCACCGCCAGGGTGTCGACCTTGGCCTTGTAGCCCAGGCCGTCGAGCAGCAGGCCGGCGATGGCGTTGGTCGCGGCGATATCGCTCCAGCCCGGATCGGCCATCTTCACCGTGTCACAACTCTGGTCGGCATGGGCACCCAGGCTGCCGATGGTCAGCAGCCCGGCGCAGAGCATTGTGGATAACTTCTTCATGGCTTCCCCTTCTGTTCGTTATTGGTTTTGGCAGGGTTGTGGATAACGGGCCTTGCGCTCCAGATCGTCGAGGTCGATATGGTTGCGCATGTATTGCTGACTGGCGTCTACCATCGGCTGGTGGTCCCAGCTCTTCAGCGTTCCACGGGTCAGTGCGTCGGCGACGAAGCGCCGGCGTCGCTGGCTGGCGAGCACCTGTTGGTGGATCGCCGGGATATTCCATTTCGCCCGGGCTTCGGCCAGGAAGTCGTTGAACAGTTGCTGGTGGTCCGGTGACTGGCTGAGTTCTTCCTCTTCGCGTGGGTCATTGTGGATATCGTAAAGCAGGCATGGATCGTTTTCGCTGTAGATGAACTTGTAGGCGCCGCGGCGGATCATCATCAACGGGCTGATGGTGCCTTCGGCCATGTACTCGCCGAACACCTCGTCATGCCCGCCCTCGCCCGTCAGGTGCGGCACCAGCGAACGGCCGTCCAGCGGCAGGTCGGCCTGCAGGCTGCCGCCGGCCAGTTCGACCAGGGTCGGCAGCAGGTCGGCGGTGGACACGGCGGCACTGACTCGCTTGGCGGCGAACTGTCCCGGTGCGCTGATCAGCAGCGGTACCCGGGCCGACATCTCGAACCAGTGCATCTTGTACCAGAGCCCGCGCTCGCCAAGCATATCGCCGTGGTCACCGGAGAACACGATGAGGGTG
This sequence comes from Pseudomonas sp. UTLPPB19802, assembly GCF_059730225.1. Classification (NCBI taxonomy): domain Bacteria; kingdom Pseudomonadati; phylum Pseudomonadota; class Gammaproteobacteria; order Pseudomonadales; family Pseudomonadaceae; genus Pseudomonas; species Pseudomonas sp. UTLPPB19802. The sequence goes on along the minus strand of NZ_AP048545.1, from coordinate 754,945 downwards.
TCTTCGGCCAGGCCGACGTCTTCCAGGGTCTGCAGCAGCTTGCCGACGTTGCTGTCGATGTAGCTGCAGGCACCGAAGTAGGCGCGGCGGGCGTCGCGGATCTTATCCACAGGCAACGGCTTGTCCCACAGGTCGTAGACCTTGAGCAGACGCTGCGAGTGCGGGTCGAGGCTGTCCTGGGCCGGCGTGTGCGGCAGCGGGATGTCCTCGTCGCGGTACAGGTTCCAGAACGCCTTGGGAATGGTGTACGGGTCGTGGGGATGGGTCATCGACACGGTCAGGCAGAACGGCCGGTCGCCGTCTTCGCGCACATGGTCGAACAGGTATTGCTGGGCCTTGAACACCACCTCTTCATCGAAGTCCAGTTGGTTGGTGCGCACGCAAGGACCGGCCTGCAGCACCGAGGACATGTTGTGGTACCAGCTGGGGCGCACGTCCGGCTCGTCCCAGTTCACCGCCCAGCCGTAGTCTGCCGGGTAGATGTCGCTGGTCAGGCGTTCCTCGTAGCCATGGAGCTGGTCGGGGCCGCAGAAATGCATCTTGCCCGACAGCGCGGTGCGGTAGCCCAGGCGACGCAGGTAGTGGGCGTAGGTGGGCACGTCGGCAGGGAAGTCGGCGGCGTTGTCGTAGGCGCCGATCTTGCTCGGCAACTGGCCGCTGACCAGGGTGAAGCGTGAAGGCGCGCACAGCGGGCTGTTGCAGTAGGCGGCGTCGAACAGCACGCCCTCGGCGGCCAGCCGGCCCAGGTTCGGCAGCTTGATCGGCGACGGGCCATAGAGGGGCAACAGCGGGGCGGCCATCTGGTCGGCCATGATGAAGAGAATGTTCTTGCGCTTCATGGTATCGCGGCGTTCCATAGTCGATTGTTATGCGATAGTGCTGCAATCGAGCATGTCGCCAGTGCCTGTTGACGGTAAAGCCCATGGCAGACAATGACTAGGATAAGTACAGCTTATGTTTGATGCACTGGGTGACCTGTCTCTCGACCTGCTGCGGGTGTTTGAAGCGGCGGCCCGTCATCGCAGCTTCACCGCCGCGGCGGTGGAACTGGGTACCACCCAGCCGGCGATCAGCCAACAGATCAAGCGCCTGGAGGAACAGCTGGCGACGCGGCTGTTCGATCGCATCTACCGTGGCATCGAACTGACCGAGGCCGGCTCGCTGTTGTTCGAACAGGTCCAGGCGGGTCTGGAAAGCATCGACAGTGGCCTGAGCGCGGTGACGGCCCACAGCCGGCATGAGGTTCTGCAGGTCGCCACCGATTTCGCCTTTGCCGCGTATTGGCTGATGCCGCGGTTGCATCGTTTTCACGCGGCCAACCCGCAGGTCGACGTCAGCCTGGTGACCAGCGAGCGTAGCCACAACATGCTGCGCACCGACATCGACGTCGCCGTGCTGTTCGGCCAGGGCCGCTTCAAGCAGGGCGAAAGCCACTGGCTGTTCAGCGAGGAGGTGTTCCCGGTGTGTAGCCCGCAACTGCTGCAGGGGCGTGAGCGGCCACTGACCACCGACCTGCTGCTGGAGTATCCGCTGCTGCACCTCAAGGGCGAGAGCAGCAGCCACTGGTTCGACTGGGCCGGGGTATTCCGCGAACTGGGCCTGAGCGCCGCGCCGGCGCCGGGCCAATTGCGTTTCGACAACTACACCCTGCTGATCCAGGCCGCGATCGGCGGCCAGGGCGTCGCCATTGGTTGGCGGCACCTTGTGGATAACCTGCTGGAGCAGGGCTTGTTGTGCCGGCCGATCAACCAGACGGTACTGTCGACCTTCGGTTACTACGTGGTATTGCCGCCGCGCAAACGGCGCGGGGTGCTGATCCAGCGCTTCTTCGACTGGCTGATGGCCGAACAGGCCAATAGCGCGCAATCGCTGGTAGGACTGGGCTTGCCGTCGATTGCGGTGTAGCGTTGGGTCTTTACCCTGGGGCAATGGAAGAGAGCGGTATGCAACGTATCAAGGGCTATCACGCCCATGTCTATTTCGATGCCTCGACCCTCGATCAGGCACGCGAACTCTGTGAGCTGGCGGCGGCGACGTTTCCGTTGCAGATGGGGCGCATGCATCAGCGCCCGGTCGGGCCGCACCCGGACTGGAGCTGCCAGTTGGCCTTCGACGCCCAGTATGTCGGTGTCGTGTTGCCATGGCTGGCCCTCCATCGCAAGGGATTGGTGGTGTTCCTGCATCCGCTGACCGGCGATGACCTGGCGGATCATCGCGATCATGCGATCTGGATGGGGGCGATTCGCCCGCTGGACCTGTCGATTTTCTAGGTGTTCGGTCCCGCAAGGTCGATCAGTACAGCACGTTGCTCAGCACTTCATAGACGATCCCGGTGCCGATCGCGACCAGCGCGACATCGCCACCGACCCGCCGCCATTCGTAGCCGTGGTAGGCCGGCAGGCGTGCTACGGCGCGTGGGTCCAGGCGCTCGCCGTAGTAGCCGTGGGGCAATGGCTGGCCACGGACGATGCGGATGCCAGGCGGTGGTGGTGCACCACGGGTGAAGTGTTCGCGGTCGTCATGGATGATCTGGCGAACCGGGCCGAAATCCTGTGGCGGGCGACGCCAGTTCGGTTCACCCGGTCCGCGGTCCGGGCCCCTGCCCTGGTCCTGGTGATCGTAGCCGCCGCGATCGTGGTCCTGACCGCGTCCGTCGTATTGCGGCGCCGCTTGCAGCAGCGAACTGACACCCAGCATCAGTACACCCAGGCCGGTGACCAGGCGTTTGGACATTTTCATCGTGGCGTTCCTCATACAGCCAATACAGCAAAAAGGAGGTTTGAAGACGCGGCTTCGAACCTCCTGGGTCTTGCTACTTAGTCTGTTTGAAGAGGTATAGATTCCTTTGTATCAGGAACTTTACCCTTGGCCGGATTCAGTCCCTGGACGTCGAACTCCTTACCTGCCGCAGGTGAATGTGCGTCTTGCCATCGTCCGCCACTTTCACCGACTCCGGAACGTACCTGCTGCCGTGCCTGAATACCTTGTAGTGGGTGCCGCCGGTTTCTGCCTCACTTGGCGCTCCCTCGATAATGAAGACGACATTGGTATCCTTCCTGGCTGAAGGGGCGGGTTCTACCGGCATGAATTTGTCGATAAGAACGGAGCCTTTGTCTTTTAGCCGGTTGTTGTACAGATTGATTTCTTTTTTGGATAAACACGTTTCGTAACGGTAGGTGCTTGTCGATTTCGATGTCCGGTCTGCAAAGCCGTCATTCAACAGCCGTATGATATCGTTGCGGCAGACATTTTTTAATATCTCTGGAAGTTTAGGCTTTTTGTCTGTTTCCCTGTTCAGGTAGTCGACGGTGCCCGGTTCGATAAAAAGATCGAAAGCAGCTTTGGTCATCTCCTGTTTAATAGCCACACGCTCCTGGTATTTTTGTTCCTTGACGTATTTTTTGTTTAAAACCTCTTCATGCTTGTGCATCGAGACTTCGTTCCTGTCCAATGCCTTGTGTTGTATGCTGACGTTAGATATTTCTTCAAGTAATTCGAGGGACGTTCTTTTTTCGACGCCGTCGACTCTTGCGCCGACGTATTCGTTAAGCTGGCTTATTTTGGCGGACGCTTGGTTATATCCACCATCATATTTTGAAGGGGCGACGGTGAGTTCGGTATTGAAAATTCGGTCACATTTTTCTGCCCAGTATATTTTTACTCCCTTTCGTGGGGTTATATATATCTGATCATTTTTTTGACGAACAAAAGGGCGTACGTTTTCGCTCAATTTCCAAGGTGATGTATATTTTCGGTAGGATTTGCAGCGTGGCCTGGCATCGGCTGTCGCACTCTTCAGTTCGCTGGCGATCGCTCGGTGTTCAACGATGCGCTTCTCCTGCGCTAGGAAAATTCCCTCACGATTTTTGACATGCTCCAGTCCTTTAACCAGTTTGCTGATCTTGTCCTGGCAGTTCTTGAGGTCCTGAGGGGCGCTCAATATATCTTGAATATTACGTTTTCCGATATTGAATGGCATATTCAATCCTGTTTGCGGAAATTGAAAGGCAGGTTGGAAAAGATCATGACCACCGATAATGATCTTTTCCCTGTTGTTTTGAGATACCTGCGCTTTATCGCTTAGCGGGCTGGCCCGTTGAGTCGGATGGATTCTGCTTTTCCCAGAATTCTTTCAGGGTTTTAACGTGACCCTCGGTTATTTCCTTCGGGTTACTTGAAGGATCGCTATGGGTTCTCATCAGATTGTTCTGGGCAGCTCCTTTTCGTGGTACCGGAACGGGTTTGGAATCGGGATTGGCGGCCGAGACGCTGCGTTGGACGCGTGGCAATAGCGGTACGCTATGGTCATCAGTCGTTTTTTGCTCGACAGGTTTATGATTAATTGTCCTTTTTAGCGGTGTTGGTTTCACTTGCCTGTCGGGGTTGCCTGCCGTATCGGAGCGTGGCGGTGTGTTTTGTTCTTCAAGGTTTTCAGGAGAGTTTGAAGTATAGGTTTTGTATAGTTCGGCAAGGTCAAACTCTTCGTTGCCGCTTTCAAGATGATTTGAAATTATCGAGTGTAGATGATTTTCGAATTTATTGTTTGGGTCGCGCTCGGGCCATACGCTCAGTTCATCGCCGGTACTGTCGTCTTGATCGTGTAGGGCAGTCGTAGCCTCGATCATTTCGTTGGACGAATTTAAACTTAAATCATTCATCGGGTATTGTTCAGTGGATAGGTGTTCTTCTTGCTTTTCGATGCTGCTCTGAAGAAATTCCAACTGCAGCTTTTGAAAACTAAGTTTTTTATCTATTTCAGAAATGACATTTTTTTTGTTTGTCACTTTTCCAAATTCTAGATCGAGCCCATGAATTTCTTTTTCGAATTTTGCGGCTCCGGCATCACGTAAGCCGAGTACTTCGCCTATTTTGAACGTCTTGCTGAAATAAAGACCTTTTGCTTCGGAGTAACGAAGAATACCTTTAGTTGTTTGATTACTTACGTTATCGATTTTTTCCTTTAGGCTTAGTAGTTTATTGTTGACTTCTTGCGCGTTGCTCTGGTTAGCCCGGAGTTGAGATATGACGAGGTTGATTCTGTCTGTACTCGATGTTTCTTTTTTTATGATTTCGGGAGCATTTACTTTCGTGTTGGCTCCTGTCTTGTCAGGGGGGTTGGTGACAGTTTTGACTTGCTGGCTGGCGTTGGAGGTTTTTCCGGGTTGCTCGCCCTGGAAGAGGCCAAGAGAAATACCTGGAAAATTTAAAACGGGGGCAAAGAGAGGCATTATGAGGCCCATTCTTGAAATCGAAAGACCCAGTACGTCGGTACTGGCGCGATCCGCAGTTATAAACGGCGGTACGCACGTTAAATGGTTGGCGCTAAAACGTAGGCACACTTCCAATAAACGCCCATTGTTGGCGAATCGGTGAGCCCCTCTGAAAACCGGGTAGGGAAAGGATTATTGCGCCCATGAAAAAGGGCTTCAGCACTGTAGTGTTGAAGCCCTTCGGGTACTGCTGGTGATTTGATGGATCAGTTGCGCGCCGCGCGCACTCCTTCCGCCAGCACCGCGCACAGGCTCAGCACACCGTCGATGGCTTGCGCATCGCTTTCGGCCTTGGCGACCTGGTCGATCAGCGCCGAGCCTACCACCACGCCATCCGCCAGGCGGGCGATGGCGGCAGCCTGTTCCGGTGTGCGAATGCCGAAGCCGATGCTGATCGGCAGGTCGGTGTGGCGCCGCAGGCGGGTCACCGCTTCCTCGACGTGTTCCAGGGTGGCCGAACCGGCCCCGGTCACGCCCGCCACCGACACGTAGTAGACGAAGCCGGAGCTGTCATTGAGTACGGTCGGCAGGCGCGCATCGTCGGTGGTCGGCGTGGTCAGGCGGATGAAGTCCAGGCCGGCGGCCTGGGCCGGGTCGCACAGTTCGTTGTTATGTTCCGGCGGCAGGTCGACCACGATCAGGCCGTCGACACCGGCCGCCTGGGCGTCGGCGATGAAGCGCGAGACGCCGTAGTAGTGAATCGGGTTGAAGTAACCCATCAGCACCAGCGGCGTATCGTTGTTGTCGGCGCGGAACTCGCGAACCATCTGCAGGGTTTTCGCCAGGTTCTGCTTGGCGGCCAGCGCGCGGATGTTGGCCAGCTGGATCGCCGGGCCATCGGCCATCGGATCGGTGAAGGGCATGCCCAACTCGATCACGTCGGCACCGGCCTTGGGCAGGCCCTTGAGGATCGCCAGGGACGTGTCATAGCCCGGATCGCCCGCCGTGACGAAGGTCACCAGGGCAGCGCGGTTCTGTTGTTTCAGCTCGGCAAAGCGGGCTTGCAGGCGGCTCATCAGTGTTTCTCCTGCTGGGACTGTTGCATGTGGTGCATGACGGTTTGCATGTCCTTGTCGCCACGACCGGACAGGTTGACCACCATCAGGTGGTCCTTGGGCAGGGTGGGTGCGCGCTTGAAGACTTCGGCCAAGGCATGGGAGCTCTCCAGGGCCGGAATGATGCCTTCGAGGCGGCAGCACTGGTGGAACGCCGTCAGGGCTTCGTCATCGGTGATCGAGGTGTACTGGACACGGCCGATGTCGTGCAACCAGGCGTGTTCCGGGCCGATGCCGGGGTAGTCCAGCCCGGCGGAGATCGAGTGGGCGTCGATGATCTGGCCGTCGTCGTCCTGCAGCAGGAAGGTCCGGTTGCCGTGCAGCACGCCCGGTACGCCGCCGTTCAGGCTGGCGGCGTGCTTGCCGGTCTCGATGCCGTGGCCGGCGGCCTCGACGCCGATGATCTCGACGCTGGTGTCATCGAGGAACGGGTGGAACAGGCCCATGGCATTGGAACCGCCACCGATGCATGCCACCAGGCTGTCGGGCAGGCGCCCTTCCTGGGCCTGCAGCTGGTCGCGGGTTTCCTTGCCGATCACGGCCTGGAAGTCACGGACCATCGCCGGATACGGATGCGGGCCGGCGACGGTGCCGATCAGGTAGAAGGTGCTGTCGACGTTGGTCACCCAGTCGCGCAGCGCTTCGTTCATGGCGTCCTTGAGGGTGCCGGTACCGGCGACCACCGGGATCACCTCGGCGCCCAGCAGCTTCATGCGGAACACGTTGGCCTGCTGGCGCTCGATGTCGGTGGTGCCCATGTAGATCACGCATTGCAGGCCGAAACGCGCGGCCACGGTGGCGGTGGCCACGCCGTGCATGCCGGCGCCGGTCTCGGCGATGATGCGTTTCTTGCCCATGCGCCGCGCCAGCAGGATCTGGCCGATGCAGTTGTTGATCTTGTGCGCGCCGGTGTGGTTCAGCTCTTCGCGCTTGAGATAGATCTTCGCGCCGCCGCAGTGTTCGGTCAGGCGTTCGGCAAAGTACAGCGGGCTCGGACGGCCGACGTAGTCGCGCTGGAAGTAGGCCAGTTCCTCGATGAACGCCGGGTCGGCCTTGGCCGCCTCGTATTCGCGGTTCAGGTCGAGGATCAGTGGCATCAGGGTTTCAGCCACATAGCGGCCGCCGAATGCGCCGAACAGGCCATTGGCATCGGGGCCGCTGCGCAGGGTGGACTGGGTCATGGGAGGCTCCAGGTGGGTGATGGAATGAGCAATGGCTTCACTCTAACCATGACAGGCACGGATGAAAACCGATAAGATCGCCATGACCTGTCAGGAAAACTCACAGATATCATGAGCCGCGACCTGCCCCCCCTCAACGCCTTGCGCGCCTTCGAGGCCACCGCCCGCTTGAACAGCGTCAGCCAGGCGGCGGAACAGCTGCACGTGACCCACGGAGCGGTCAGCCGGCAGTTGAAGGTGCTGGAAGAGCATCTGGGGCTGAGCCTGTTCGTCAAGGATGGGCGCGGCCTTAAACTCACAGATGCCGGCATGCGCCTGCGCGATGCCAGCGCCGAGGCGTTCGAGCGCTTGCGCACGGTCTGTGCCGAGCTGACCCGGGATACGGCGGATGCGCCATTCGTGCTCGGTTGTTCCGGCAGCCTGCTGGCGCGCTGGTTCATCCCGCGGCTGGGGCGGTTGAATACCGACTTGCCGGACCTGCGCCTGCATTTGTCCGCTGGTGAAGGCGATCTCGACCCGCGCAAACCGGGACTGGATGCCCTGCTACTGTTCGCCGAGCCGCCCTGGCCGGCGGACATGCAGGTGCATGAGCTGGCCTGCGAGCGCATCGGGCCGGTGATGAGTCCGCATTTTTCCCGCTACGAAGTGCTGCGAAAGGCACCAGCCCAAAGGCTGGTGGGCGAGCCGCTGTTGCACACCAGCTCACGCCCCCAGGCGTGGCCAAGCTGGGCGCAGAGTAATGGCATCGAGGCGGCTGAATTGAAATATGGGCAGGGCTTCGAGCATCTGTACTACCTGCTGGAAGCGGCAGTGGCCGGGCTCGGCGTGGCGATTGCGCCACAGGCGCTGGTGGCGGATGACTTGCGCGCCGGTCGGCTGGTCGCACCGTGGGGCTTCAACGAAACCCCCGGACGACTGGCCCTGTGGTTGCCGGGGCGCGCCGTGGACGGTCGCGCCCTGCAACTGGCGCAGTGGCTCAAGGCCGAGCTGGACAACGGCGCCTGACTACACGGCCCGTACGCTGCATGCCGCTATGGTACAAGCCGCAGCCCTTGTGGGAGCTGGGGCTCGCCGGCGGAGGGGTCAGCCCAACCTCAATCCCCGCGTTTGCACAGCAGGTAGGCGGCCAGCAATCCCAGCGCACCTACCGCCACACCCGCCGTGGTCCAAGGATGTTCCTGGGCGTAGTCGCGGGTGGCGATCCCGGTCTCGCGGGTCTTGACCTTCACTTCCTCGTAGGCGTCGCTGAGCAGATGACGCGATTGTTTCAGGGCGCTTTCGGCGCTGCTGCGCAGTGCCTTGAGGGTCTTGCGCGATTCGTCCGAAGCGTCGTCCTTCAGGTTTTCCAAGGACTTGAGCAGGCTTTCGATCTCCGCTTCCATGCTTTGCAATGCAGCCTTACGCAACGATGAACTGGCCATGTTGGCTCTCCTCTCAGTGATGGATGGTGCATGTGAAGTCCGACTGCACGCGTTGGCGAAAGTGCAGAAAATCTGCTGTCCAATGTGCTGGAGCAGATCCCGGCACCCCGAATATTCGCTGCTAGGCTGTCCGTGAAGACCCCTCAAGACCAAGGAGAGCACCATGACTGATCATCACACCTACAAGAAAATCGAACTGGTAGGTTCGTCGCCCAACAGCATCGAGGAAGCCATCAACAATGCCCTGGCCGAGGCCGGCAAGAGTCTCAAGCATCTGGAGTGGTTTGAGGTGGTCGATACCCGTGGCCATATTCGCGACAACAAGGCCGCGCATTTCCAGGTAACCCTCAAGGTGGGTTTCAAGATCGCCAATAGCTGAGTAAATGCCGGACTTGTGAACTGCCGCACTGGCCGACTGCCATATAGCTTGCTATATAGAAGGCTCTATCAAGCGCGTCGGCCAGAAGCCGGCGCACTTTTTTTATCCGACCAGGGAATGTACCGATGAAGAAGTTGATGTTGGCGCTGGGTTTGCTGAGTATCGCGGGTACGGCCCTTGCGGCAGGCAAGCCATGTGAGGAGTTGGAACGGGAGATCAAGGACAAGCTCGAGTCCAAGGGCGTGCACGGCTATTCGTTGCAGATCCTCGACCGGGCGACCGGCGAGAAAGGTGCAGACGGCAAGGTAGTCGCTACCTGTGAAGCCGGTACCAAGGTCATCACCTACAAGCGCAAGTAAGCGCCCGTGGGATCAGAGCCGGCGCATTGCGCCGGCTTTTTTGTCGGCGTCGATCAGGTTTCAGCCCTTCATCACCTGTGACAGCAACGCGTAGGAGTGCAGCCGATCGGCGTGTTCGTACAGGTCGCAGGTGAAGATCAGCTCATCGGCCTGGGTCTGTTCGATCAGCACTTCCAGCTTGGCGCGGATCTTCTGCGGGCTGCCGACCATCGCCAGGCCGAGGAAGCTGGCCACCGCTTCCTTTTCGTGGGGCAGCCACAGGCCGTCCATGCTCTGCACCGGAGGCCGCTGCATCAGGCTCTGGCCACGCATCAGGGCGAGGATGCGCTGGTAGACCGAGGTCGCCAGGTAGTCGGCCTGCTCGTCGGTGTCGGCGGCCACCAGCGGTACGCCGAGCATCACGTAGGGCTTGTCGAGCACGTCGGAAGGCTTGAAGTGGTTGCGATAGACGCGAATCGCTTCATGCATGTAGCGCGGCGCGAAGTGCGAGGCGAAGGCGTAGGGCAAGCCGCGCTCACCGGCCAGTTGGGCACTGAACAGGCTTGAGCCGAGCAGCCAGACCGGTACCTGGGTGCCGGTGCCCGGTACGGCAATCACCCGTTGGTCGGGGGTTCGCGGGCCGAGGTACTTCACCAGTTCGGCGACGTCTTCCGGGAAATCGTCCGAGCTGCCCGAACGCTCGCGCCGCAGGGCGTGGGCGGTCATCTGGTCGGAGCCGGGCGCGCGGCCCAGGCCCAGGTCGATCCGACCGGGATAGAGACTTTCCAGGGTGCCGAACTGTTCGGCGATCACCAGCGGGGCATGGTTGGGCAGCATCACGCCGCCGGAACCGACCCGGATGCTCGACGTGCCGCCGGCCAGGTAGGCCAGCAGCACCGAGGTGGCCGAGCTGGCGATGCCGTCCATGTTGTGGTGCTCGGCGACCCAGAAGCGGGTGTAGCCGCACTTTTCCACATGCCGGGCCAGATCCAGCGAGTTGCGCAGCGATTGCGCCGGGCCGCCGTCCTGGCGCACGGGCACCAGGTCGAGGGTGGAGAATTTGACGTCGGACAGTTGCTTCATGAGCCTGCTACTCCTTTTGGGGGGACAGGCTTGCGATACGCGGCGAAGGACCTGTCGATGTTCTGGCAATATGGGCATATACCCGAGTTTCAAGGGCAGTCTGAATTTTTAGCCTTCAGAAATCAAAGACAACTCCTACAAGATGAACTTTGAGAGGCCGACTATTCTCAAAAATTTCGTCAGGCGCGAACCCGCGTCGGCTAATTTGGAGGCTGTCATGAGCATCAAGAAGAAAGCATCGGCCCACTGGGAAGGCGACCTGAAAACCGGCATCGGTTCCATTTCCACCGAAACCGGCGTGCTGCGCGAGGCGCCGTACGGCTTCACCGCGCGTTTCGAGGGTGGCCGCGGCACCAACCCCGAAGAACTGATCGGCGCGGCCCACGCCGGCTGCTTTTCCATGGCCTTTTCGATGATTCTCGGCGAAGCCGGACTCAAGGCCGACAGCATCGACACCAACGCCGAGGTCACGCTGGACCAGGTGGATGGCGGCTTTGCCATTACCGCGGTGCACCTGATCCTCAAGGCGAAGATCCCGGGTGCCAGCCAGCAGCAGTTCGACGAACTGAGCAAAAAGGCCAAGGAGGGATGCCCGGTGTCCAAGGTGCTGAACGCGAAGATCAGCCTGGAGGCGACGTTGCTGGGTTGATCGCATGGGACCCGCTTCAGGTGGTGAGGCGGGTCAGAACTTGATTCTCTCGTTTGTGGTCGAATCAGTATGTGGCAACTGATTGCGTACGCCCTTGCGACGCGTTGCCGCCAGAAGGAGTCTGATCATGAAACGCATTGCCCTGGGAATTTTCTGTTGTGCGCTGGCAGCGCAGGCCTTGGCGGCCCCTAAGGACTGCCAGGAGTTGAAGAATGAAATCGAGGTGAAGATCCAGGCCAACGCCGTGCCCTCCTACACCCTGGAGATCGTCTCCAAGGAGGAAGCCGAGAAGCACGACGTCGCCATGGTGGTCGGCTCCTGCGAAAACGGCACCAAGGCGATCATCTACCAGAAGAACGACACCTGAGGCCGGGCCTAGGGGATGCAGATCACCCGCTCGTCCGAGGCGATCTGCACGCCTTTGTCGTCATACAGCCGGGCACTGGCCTGGAAGCCGAGGGCGACGCCTTCAAGGTGATAACGCCGCCCGGCCTCGAAGTTCGGATAGGCCACGCTGAGGTAGCAGATCCGCTGCAGAGGGTCGGTATTCATTGCCATGCCACCGATATACACGTCGTAGTCGAAGCGCACGGTCAGTTCATGTGCCCCCGGTGTCACCTGGAAGTAGCGCCCGTCATCGAGGCGTTGCTTGTCCAGGGTTTCGGCCATGACCAGGGTGCCGGTGCGGGTACCCATGTCGATCCAGGCCATGTTCGGGTCGACCGCTGGCAGTGGCCCGGCACAGCCGCCCAGGCTGGCGAGGGCAAGGAAGCAGATAAGCTTGCGCATGTTGGAGTTCGCTCGATGATGTAGGCCCAGCATACCTGTGAACGGCAGCCTGGAGCGCTTGCGTGGAGAATCATTCATGGAACATTGTTGCCTGCGCGCGATAGGCTTGCGGCAAATCTCGACTGGATGATCCGCATGCCGCACCGGCCGCTCGTTCCCGTTCTACGCCTCGGACTGGCGGGCCTGCTGCTGCTTGTGGGCGGCTGCAGCAGCCTGGACTACTACAGCCAGCTGGCCAGCGGGCAACTGGGGTTGTTGCGCGCCCGCGAACCCGTGGCCGAGGTGATTGCCGACCCGGGTCGCCCCCAGGTGCTGCGCGAGCACTTGGTCCAGTCCCAGTTGGCGCGGGATTTCGCCAGTGAACACCTGCATCTGCCGGACAACCGCAGCTATCGGCTGTATGCCGACATCAAGCGACCCTATGTGGTGTGGAACGTCTTCGCTACCCCAGAGTTTTCCCTGGCGCCGCAAAGCCATTGCTTCCCCATCGCCGGCTGCGTCGCCTATCGCGGCTACTACAGTCAGGGCGCGGCCCGTGGCGAAGCTGCGGTGCAGCGCCAGCAGGGCCTGGATGTGTATATCGGCGGGGTCGAGGCCTATTCGACCCTGGGCTGGTTCGATGATCCGATCCTCAGCTCGATGATGAACTGGGGTGACGAGCGCCTGGCCACGTTGATCTTCCATGAACTGGCGCACCAGCGCTTCTATGTGAAGGACGACACCGAGTTCAACGAGTCCTACGCCAACTTCGTCGAGCAGGAAGGCACCCGCCAATGGCGCGCGGCACGGGGCCTGCCGGCGAGCAAGGGTAATGAAACGCTGCAAAAGGACCAGTTCATCGAACTGGTGCTGGAAACCCGCAAACGCTTGCAGGCGTTATATGCGTTGCCACTGTCGGTCGAGCAGATGCGCGCGCGCAAGGCCGCTGAATTCGAGCGCCTGCGCCAGGAGTACCGGCGGTTGCAGGCGACGCAGTGGGCGGGTGACAAGCGCTATGACGGCTGGATCAACACGCCGCTGAACAACGCCAAGCTGCTGCCGTTCGGGCTGTATGACCAGTGGGTGCCGGCGTTTGCCACGCTGTTTCGGCAGGTCAACGGCGATTGGCCGGCGTTTTTCCAGGCGGTCGAGAAGCTGGGCGGTTTGCCGGTGGTCGAGCGCAAGGTGGCATTGCAGAAGTTGATGGATGGCCGCTAGCACGCTCGATTGAGATGAGCGGGCATGTGTGGCGAGCGGGCTTGTCGGGATGCCGCACCGCCGCGCTGGGGCGCGAGGCGCCCCCAAAACCTGGCAACCAAGGCTTGTCTGCCACTCCGAGTGCCCTGGATTCAGGGCCGCTCCGCAGCCCGGCGCGGGCAAGCCCGCTCGCCACAGGACCCTGCAAGGGCCAGGGTTCCGTGGCGTTACAGGAACGCCCGATGCAACTCGTCCAGCGTCTGGAAGTGATACTCCGGCTGCTCGGCATTCAGTTCCTCGAAACTGCCAAATCCGTAGCCCACTGCCGCTGCCGCCAAACCATTGCGGCGCGCACCGATCAGGTCGTGCTTGCGGTCGCCGATCATCAGCGTATTGCCCGGCTCCAGGCCTTCCTCGGCGACCAGGTGGGCGATCAGTTCGACCTTGTCGGTCCGTGTACCGTCCAGTTCGCTGCCATAGATCACCTTGAAGTGCCGGGCAAAGTCGAAGTGCCGGGCAATCTCGCGGGCGAACACCCAGGGCTTGGAAGTGGCGATATACAACGTGCGCCCTTGCCCACCAAGGCTTTCCAACAGCGGCACGACGCCATCGAACACGCGGTTTTCATAGAGACCGGTGACCTTGAAGCGCTCGCGGTAGAAATTCACCGCCTCCCAGGCCTTGGCTTCGTCGAAGCCATAGAACTGCATGAACGCCTGCAGCAACGGTGGGCCGATGAAGTGTTCCAGCTTGCCCAGGTCGGGCTCGTCGATGCCCAGCTTGGCCAAGGCGAACTGGATCGAGCGGGTGATGCCCTCGCGCGGGTCGGTCAGGGTGCCGTCGAGGTCGAACAGAATCGTCTGGTAATGCATGAAATGTCCCAGTTCGTACAAAGAATGATCAGTCGGCGCGGTCGTAACCTTCGGCGATGTGTTGGTCCTTGAGCTTCACGTAGTTCGAAGCGCTGTAGGTGAAGAACGCCTTTTCCTTGTCCGTCAGCGGTCGTACCTGCTTCACCGGACTGCCGACGTAGAGAAAGCCGCTGGCCAACTGCTTGCCCGGCGGTACCAGGCTGCCGGCGCCGACGATCACCTCGTCCTCGATCACCGCGCCATCCATGACGATGCTGCCCATGCCGATCAGGATCCGGCTGCCGACGCTGCAGCCGTGCAGCATGACCTTGTGGGCAATAGTCACGTCATCGCCGATCAGCAACGGGAAGCCATCGGGGTTGAAAGGCCCGGCGTGGGTGATGTGCAACACGCAGCCGTCCTGCACGCTGGTGCGCGCGCCGATGCGGATGCGGTGCATGTCGCCACGGATCACGGTCAACGGCCAGATCGAACTGTCGTCGCCGATCTCGACATCGCCGATCACCACCGCCGACGAGTCGACAAAAGCCCTGGAACCCAGAGACGGCGTGTGGTTCTGGTAGGTGCGAAGGGTCACGATAGGCACTCTCTCTGTTGCTGATAGCTGCGGTGGGGATTGATTGTAATTAAGATGGCCCCATCTTTGTTCCTACATGTTTTTTCAGCCAAGGTGTCCACCGTGAGCGCGAACAACCCTCTTCTGCAGTCCTACGACCTGCCGCCGTTCTCGGCGATCCGTGCCGAGCACGTGCAACCGGCCATCGAGCAGATCCTCGCCGACAACCGCAAGGCCATCGAAGGCATCCTGCAAAGCCAGGGGAAAAATCCGAGCTGGGCCGGCCTGGTGCTGGCCATGGACGAACTCAACGATCGCCTGGGCGCCGCCTGGAGCCCGGTCAGCCACCTCAACGCGGTGTGCAACAGCCAGGAACTGCGCGAGGCCTATGAGGCCTGCCTGCCGGCACTGAGCGCCTACTCCACCGAGCTGGGCCAGAACCGTGAACTGTTCCAGGCCTTCGAAGCCCTGGCCAACAGCCCCGAGGCCGCCGGCTTCGACGTGGCGCAGAAAACCATCCTCGAACACTCGCTGCGTGATTTCCGCCTGTCGGGTATCGACCTGCCCGAGGCCGAGCAGAAGCGTTATGCCGAAGTGCAGAGCAAGCTGTCGGAGCTGGGTAGCCGCTTCTCCAACCAATTGCTCGACGCCACCCAGGCCTGGACCAGGCACGTCACCGACGAAGCCGCCCTCGCCGGCCTGAGCGCCTCGGCCAAGGCGCAGATGGCAGCCGCGGCCCAGGCCAAGGGGCTGGAAGGCTGGCTGATTACCCTGGAATTCCCCAGCTACTACGCGGTGATGACCTACGCCGAAGACCGCGCCTTGCGCGAAGAGGTCTACGCGGCCTACTGCACCCGTGCCTCGGACCAGGGCCCGAATGCCGGCCAGTTCGACAACGGCCCGGTGATGGCCCAGATTCTCGACCTGCGCCAGGAACTGGCCAGGCTGCTGGGCTTTGCCAGCTTCTCCGAGCTGAGCCTGGCGACCAAGATGGCCGACTCCAGCGACCAGGTACTGACCTTCCTGCGCGACCTGGCCAAGCGCAGCAAGCCGTTCGCCGCCCAGGACCTGCAACAGCTCAAGGCCTATGCCGCCGAACAGGGCTGCGCCGAACTGCAGAGCTGGGACAGCGGCTTCTACGGGGAAAAGCTGCGTGAGCAGCGCTACAGCGTCTCCCAGGAAGCCCTGCGCGCCTACTTCCCGATCGACAAGGTGCTGACTGGCCTGTTCTCGATCGTGCAAAAGCTGTACGGCATCGAGATCGCCGAGCAGACCGGTTTCGACACCTGGCACCCGGATGTCCGCCTGTTCGAAATCAAGGAAAACGGCCAGCACGTCGGCCGCTTCTTCTTCGACCTGTATGCCCGCGCCAACAAGCGTGGCGGCGCCTGGATGGACGGCGCGCGCGATCGCCGACGTACTGCCGATGGTGTGCTGCAGAGCCCGGTGGCCAACCTGGTGTGCAACTTCGCCCCGGCCGACAGCGGCAAGCCGGCGCTGCTGACCCACGACGAAGTGACCACCCTGTTCCACGAATTCGGCCACGGTCTGCATCATTTGCTGACCCGCGTCGAGCATGCCGGCGTCTCCGGCATCAACGGCGTGGCCTGGGATGCGGTAGAGCTGCCAAGCCAGTTCATGGAGAACTGGTGCTGGGAGCCGGAAGGCCTGGCGCTGATTTCCGGTCATTACGAAAGCGGCGAACCGCTGCCCCAGGACCTGCTGGAGAAAATGCTCGCGGCGAAGAACTTCCAGTCCGGCCTGATGATGGTGCGCCAACTGGAGTTCTCGTTGTTCGACTTCGAACTGCACGCCACCCATGGTGACGGCCGTAGCGTCGCGCAGGTACTCGAAAGCGTGCGCAACGAGGTCTCGGTGATGCGTCCGCCGGCCTACAACCGCTTCCCCAACAGCTTCGCGCACATCTTCGCCGGTGGCTACGCGGCCGGCTACTACAGTTACAAGTGGGCTGAAGTGCTGTCGGCGGACGCCTTCTCGCGCTTCGAGGAAGAAGGCGTGCTCAATGCCCAGACCGGTCGCGCGTTCCGCGAAGCGATCCTGGCCCGCGGCGGTTCCCAGGCGCCGATGGTGCTGTTCGTCGATTTCCGTGGCCGCGAGCCGTCGATTGACGCACTGTTGCGCCATAGCGGCCTGAGCGAGGACGCGGCGGCATGAGTGAGGTGGCTGTGACCAAGACCAAGAAGCGCTTCATCGCCGGGGCGGTCTGCCCGGCGTGCAGCGAGCAGGACAAGTTGATGATGTGGAGCGAGGACGACGTGCCGCACCGCGAATGCGTGGCCTGCGGTTATGCCGACACGCTCAATGCGCAAGGCCTGTCGGTGCCCAGGGAACTGAGCACGCGGGTTAACGCGCCGGTGGCGAAGGTCGCCGACAAGAGCGTGCAGACGGTGCAGTTTTTCCCCAATCCGAAGCTGAAAAAGCCGAGTGAGTAAGCGGCACCGCGCGGCTGCCTCAGCCGCGCCCGGTACCGGTCTCAGTGGGTGTCGACCGATGCTGACTTGAACCAGTTCTGCACGTTGCAGGTGGCGAAGGGGCTGGTGCTGCAGTCGCCATTGGCCAGCGCCGTGCGCAATTTCTCGATATCGGCCTTCATCATGTAGCGAATGCCGTCCTTGTGGTGCGAGCTTTCGCCGAAACCACCCTGGGTCATTTCGCTCAGCGCGTCCTCCTTGCTCCAGCCCTCGACGACCACCCGGTACATCGCGGCCATCAGGCCGGTGCGGTCGGAGCCGTGCTTGCAGTGCATCAGCACCGGGCCGTTGCCTTGTGCGTCCCTGATCGCGCGCAAGGCGGCCAGGACGTCGGCGTCGTCGACGTGGTTGGTGCGGTAGGGCAACTGCACCTTTTTCACGTTGGGCGTCGATAGCCAGCTGGAGTCCGATTCCGGCAGGAAATTGATCACCGTACCGATTTTCAACTGTTCCAGCAGCGGCAGGGCATCCGCGTCCGGCAGGGCGCTGCGGTAGAGCGTCGGGCTTATCTGGTTCAGGTTGTACTTGTCGCCGACCGGCTGTGCCCACTGGGGCGGGCGAACGAAACCGCTGTCGGCTGCGGAGGCCTGGGCGGCCATGAACAGGCTGCTCAGGGCGATGCACAGGATCGAGAGTGTGCGAGTGAAGGACATGACAGGTGACCCGAGAGAGGTAGGGGGAAAACTGGCATGCAGCTTGGCGGTCGGCGGATCAAAAGCCTGTGAGGATCCTGTCAACGTTTCGTTGTCGGAAGGGCAACTGCCAGGCGGCGCTAGTCAGATTGGGTCTGCTCGATTACTGTATATAAATACAGTCAAAGGGTCCTGCCAATGTCCACTCCTCTCCCGCCGCGCGGCCGTGGTACTGCGAGCAACCCGCACAACCGCTTCGCACCGAACCGCTCGGTGGTCGAGGATGACGGCTGGTACCAGGAGGTGCCCCCGACCCAGGGCACCGAAGTGCGTATCGAGATGGCGAAGACCATCATCAGCCGCAACACCTCGCCGGACCTGCCCTTCGATCGCGCCATCAATCCCTACCGCGGCTGCGAGCACGGCTGCATCTACTGCTACGCCCGCCCCAGCCACGCCTACTGGGACATGTCGCCGGGCCTCGACTTCGAGACCCGGCTGATCGCCAAGAGCAACGCGGCGGCGGTGCTGGAACAGCAACTGTCGAAGCCGGGTTACCGCTGCGCGCCAATCAACCTGGGCTCCAACACCGACCCCTACCAGCCGATCGAGCGCGAGCACCGGCTGACCCGGCAGACCCTCGAAGTGCTGCTGCGCTACCGCCACCCGGTGACGATCGTGACCAAGGGCTCGCTGATCCTGCGCGATCTCGACTTGTTGGTGGAGCTGGCCCGGCAGCGGCTGGTGGCGGTGATGATCAGCCTGACCACCCTCAATGACGAACTCAAGCGCATCCTCGAACCCCGCGCGGCAGCGCCCAAGGCGCGCCTGCGGGCGATCCGGGTGATGCGCGAGGCGGGCATTCCGGTGGGGGTGCTGTGTTCGCCGATGATTCCGATGATCAACGACAGCGAGTTGGAAAGCCTGCTGGCCGAGGCCCATGCCGCCGGCGCCCAGAGCGCCGCCTACATGATGCTGCGCCTGCCGTTGGAGGTGGCGCCGCTGTTCGAGGAATGGCTGGCGGCGCACTATCCGCAGCGGGCGGCCCATGTGCTGAGCCTGGTTCGCCAGAGCCGTGGCGGCGAGCTGTATGACAGCCGCTTCGGCGCGCGGATGCGCGGCGAAGGCCCGTTCGCCGACCTGCTGGCCCAGCGTTTCGCCAAGGCCCTCAAGCGCCTGGGCCTGGATCGGCGGGAAGGATTCAACCTCGATTGCAGTCTTTTCTGCCCGCCGGGTGCGCAGATGTCTTTACTCTGACGTAAGCTTTCAGTGAGTAATATCGTAGGATATTTCCTTGGATCGCCGGTGCCGGGCATGCTTCCGCCGTTATGTGGAACGCCCGTCCTAGAGCCTCTGATTCAGTTTGAGTTAAGTTTCCACGGTTATGGTGACCAGGCCTGTCTTTTTGCAGGTAGTGTTCAAGGAATCGGGCGTGCTGACCCGAAGAACGCTGGCCCTGAGCAAGCCAAATCAGGAAAATCCCCTTAAATCCGTCAGAAAAGAGGATGAATCATGAGTGACAAGGATAAACAGCCGTTGGCTGCGTCGGCTTCAGTGCTCCCCGAGACCGAAAGCGCCGATGCAGCACTGCAACATATCGTCGATGGTTTTCTGCGTTTTCACCATGAAGTCTTTCCGCAGCAGGAAGAGCTTTTCAAGAAACTCGCCACGGCCCAGGCTCCCCGGGCCATGTTCATCACCTGCGCCGACTCGCGCATCGTTCCCGAGCTGATCACCCAGACCGGCCCCGGCGACCTGTTCGTCACCCGTAACGTCGGCAACGTGGTGCCGCCCTACGGCCAGATGAACGGCGGCGTATCCACCGCCATCGAATACGCCGTGCTGGCCCTTGGCGTGCAGCACATCATCATCTGCGGCCATTCCGACTGCGGCGCCATGCGCGCGGTGTTGAACCCCCACACCCTGGAAAAGATGCCCACGGTCAAGGCCTGGCTGCAGCATGCCGAAGTGGCGCGGACCATGGTCCACGACAACTGCAATTGCGCCGACGAGCGCGAAAGCATGCACGTGGTCACCGAAGAGAACGTGATCGCCCAGCTGCAGCACCTGCGCACCCACCCTTCGGTGGCTTCGCGCATCGCCAGCGGGCACCTGTTCATCCATGGCTGGGTGTACAACATCGAAACCAGCGAAATCAAAGCCTACGACGCGGATCGGGGTGATTTCCTGCCTCTGGATGGCACCCATCCAATCCCCAGCGCGACGCCCAAGGCCCGTTTCTAGATCTTTTCCCGCCAATATTCGCCCTTTTGACGACCCCCGACGTCGTCAGGAGGCGCCGGTGTTGCCGGGACGGGTCACTTCAGCCTAAAGCTTTTCTCAATCGATAGGGTTCTGCCATGACTGCCGTAGAGCGGTCTGGCTTTGCCATGCCTGAAGAAATCCTCAGGAGATTCGTCATGCGTGCTGCGCAACTGAAAGCTGTTTTACCCCGGGAGCTGCTGGCTTCCGTGGTGGTGTTCCTGGTCGCCCTGCCGCTGTGCATGGGGATCGCCATCGCTTCCGGCGTGCCGCCGGCCAAGGGCCTGATTACCGGCATCATCGGTGGCCTGGTGGTGGGTTGGCTGGCGGGCTCGCCGTTGCAGGTCAGCGGCCCCGCCGCGGGCCTGGCGGTGCTGGTGTTCGAGTTGGTGCGCCAGCACGGCCTGGCCATGCTCGGGCCGATCCTGCTGCTGGCCGGCCTGCTGCAACTGGTTGCCGGGCGCCTGCGCCTGGGCTGCTGGTTCCGAGTCACCGCTCCGGCGGTGGTCTACGGGATGCTTGCCGGGATCGGCGTGCTGATCGTGCTGTCGCAGATCCATGTGATGTTCGACGCCTCGCCCCTGCCTTCCGGCCTGGACAACCTGCTGGGCTTTCCCCAGGCCCTGGGCAAGGCCTTGCCGATGGTCGGCGCCGGGCTTGGCTGGCAGGCCGGACTGCTCGGGCTGCTGACCATCCTGGTGATGTGGCTCTGGGAGAAATTCAAGCCGCAGCGCCTGCGCTTCGTGCCGGGCGCCTTGCTGGGCGTAGGCCTGGCGACTCTGGCGAGTATCGTGCTGGCGTTGCCGGTGCGGCGCGTGGAGGTACCGGACAACTTGGCCGAAGCCATCGACTGGCTGCGCCCGGCCGACCTGCTGAACTTGGCCGACCCGGCGATCCTGGTCGCGGCCTTTGCCGTGGCCTTCATCGCCAGTGCCGAAACCCTGCTCTCGGCGGCGGCAGTCGACCGCATGCACGACGGCCAGCGCTCCGATTTCGACCGCGAGCTGTCGGCGCAAGGCATCGGCAACATGCTCTGTGGCCTGCTCGGCGCACTGCCGATGACTGGCGTCATCGTGCGTAGCTCGGCCAACGTCCAGGCCGGCGCCCGTACCCGCCTGTCGACGATGTTCCATGGTCTCTGGCTCTTGGCCTTCGTGCTGTTGCTGGCGAGCGTGTTGCAGAGCATTCCGGTGGCGAGCCTGGCCGGCGTGCTGGTATTCACCGGGATGAAGCTGGTCGACCTCAAGGTCTTCCGCAGCCTGGGGCGCTACGGGCGGATGCCGATGTTCACCTATGCCGCGACCGCATTGGCCATCGTCTTCACCGACCTGCTCACCGGGGTGCTGATCGGTTTCGGCCTGACCCTGGCGAAACTGGCCTGGAAGGCTTCGCGACTGAAAGTCAGCTTGGTTGACCTGCCTGGCGACGGCGAAATGGAACTGCGCCTGACCGGCGCGGCGACCTTTCTCAAGGTGCCGGCGCTGACCCAGGTGTTGTCGGCGGTGCCGCCGGGAACCACGGTGCATGTGCCGCTGAACAACCTGACCTACATCGACCATTCCTGCCTGGAGTTGCTCGAGGAATGGGGGCGTGCCAACGCGGCGAAGGGCTCGCGCCTGGTGATTGAGTCCCGCGGCTTGAAACGACGTCTGGAAGGTCGCCTGCGCACCACGACCGGCATCGGGTCGGCGACTTAGGCTCTGTACGAAATACATCTGCGCTCGCCCAGGCTGCGTTGAAAACCGGCTCGCAATGCTCATTGACTCCAGTCAACTGCGCTTGCTCGCCGGTTTTCGCCTTGCCTGGCCTTCGCTCGAAAGCATTTCGTACAGACCCACGGTGCGCAGCGGCAAGGTCAGGCGGCGGGCTGTTCCAGTTCCAGCTCCACGCCCAGTTGGCGGGACAGGCAAGGCCAGCGTTTCCACGCCGCTTCCGTGTCCGGGCTGTTGAGGCGGTCGCGGTAGGCTTCCACCGACTCGAGCGCGAAGCTCTCTTCGTCGAGCATTTCATCGACAGCGTGATGTACCGCTTCATCCAGTTGGTTGGCGAACGCCTCGCCAATCAGCTGGTGGGCGATCAGGTTGGCCACGGTGGTGTTCAACGGGATCAGCGACTGGCCGAAATGCACGATGTACAGGTCATTGACCTCTTCCACCAGGCGATGCGCCAGATACGCTTCGTCCAGCAGGCCATCGAGGCCGGCATGCCCTTCGAGGATGCTCGGCGGTTGCAGGAAGAACTGCTCGGCAATTTTCAGTACTGGCTTGATCTGCGACTCGATACCCGCTTCGCGGGCGACCGAGTTGGCGGCATCCAGCAGGTCCGGGACCAGGTCGATATAAGCGGTTACAAAGCGGGTCATGACTCCAGTGGCATCGATCTCCGGTAGTTGGATGGCGGGATGCAGGTGTGGCAGTTGAACTTCCAGGTGTCGAATCAGGTGGCCGGTTTCGGCTTCATGTTGATGGGCACGTTGTATTTGCTCGCGCAATGCGGCGGTGTTCATGCAAGCTCCAGTGGGTAATACAAAGGGAAAAAGGGAGACCATAAGGTAGCTGGGTTATAAAAGTTGTTAAGACGTATTTGTAATAATTATTTCATGGTTATATGACTGCGTTATATTGAATTGCCATCATTTTGCCTCAAACCCGCGCCGTGACTGGCTTTCAGGGCAACTTCGGGTTCATTTTTTGTATTGCGTTGCGTGGTCTTGGCCGCTGTCTATACTCGATTTTGTATGTAATTAGCTGATGACGTCCGGCTTTGTGTTTCGGCAAGACCGAATGGTCCGCGTGCGTAGTCCGACCATTTCCCTTTGCCCCAGGTGAAAGCCGACGGGATAACAAGAACGATAAGGGGAACACGCAATGATGCGACATCCACGGGTCTGGATGGGCCTGTTGCTGTGGTCGTTATTCAGCCAGGCACAAGCCGCCTGGACGACGAATATGACGCAGGGAGCGACCGAGGTCAGTCATGCGGTCTTCGACCTGCACATGACCATCTTCTGGATCTGCGTGGTGATCGGCATCATCGTCTTCGGGGCGATGTTCTGGTCGATGATCGTCCACCGCCGCTCCACCGGCCAGATTGCCGCCCGGTTCCATGAAAGCACCACGGTGGAAATCCTCTGGACCGTCGTGCCGCTGCTTATCCTGGTGGCCATGGCGATTCCGGCGACTGCCACGCTGATCAAAATGTACGACACCAGTGAATCGGATGTTGATATCCAGATCACCGGGTACCAGTGGAAGTGGCACTACAAGTACCTGGGCCAGGACGTCGAGTTCTTCAGCAACCTGGCCACGCCCCAGGAGCAGATCCACAACCAGACGGCCAAGGGCGAGCACTATCTGCTTGAGGTCGACCAGCCGCTGGTGCTGCCGGTGGGGGTCAAGGTGCGTTTCCTGGTGACTTCCGCCGACGTGATCCACTCCTGGTGGGTACCGGCCTTCGCGGTCAAGCGCGACGCCATCCCCGGTTTCGTCAACGAGGCCTGGACCAAGGTTGACAAGCCCGGCCTCTACCGCGGCCAGTGCGCCGAGCTGTGTGGCAAGGACCATGGCTTCATGCCCGTTGTCGTCGATGTGAAATCCCGCGCCGACTACGACGCCTGGCTAGGCGAGCGCAAGGCCGAGGCGGCCAAGCTCAAGGAGCTGACCAGCAAGGAATGGACCCTCGACGAGCTCAAGGAACGCGGCGACAAGATCTATCACACCACCTGCGTGGCCTGTCACCAGGCCGAGGGCCAGGGCCTGCCGCCGATGTTCCCGGCGCTCAAGGGTTCGCCGATCGCCACCGGGCCGAAGGAAGACCACCTGCACCGGGTGTTCTTCGGCAAGCCCGGCACAGCCATGGCGGCCTTCGGCAAGCAGCTGTCGGAAGTCGATATCGCCGCGGTCGTGACCTACGAGCGCAACGCCTGGGGCAACAACAAGGGCGACATGGTCACGCCGAAAGACGTGCTGGCGCTGAAACAGGCAGAAAGCAAATGACCGGGCCTATCGCGTTGCCGGGCCGCCCGGTTCAAACCTCTGCAGGAGACAGGACATGAGTGCTGTGATCGATGACCATGGTCATGCCGGTGACCACGCCCACGGTCCCGCCAAGGGCCTGATGCGCTGGGTGCTGACCACCAACCACAAGGATATCGGTACGTTGTACCTGTGGTTCAGCTTCGCCATGTTCCTGCTCGGCGGCTCGTTCGCCATGGTGATCCGCGCCGAGCTGTTCCAGCCCGGCCTGCAGATCGTGCAGCCGGCGTTCTTCAACCAGATGACCACCATGCACGGCCTGGTGATGGTCTTCGGCGCGGTGATGCCGGCCTTCGTCGGCCTGGCCAACTGGATGATCCCGCTGATGATCGGCGCGCCGGACATGGCCCTGCCGCGGATGAACAACTTCAGCTTCTGGCTGCTGCCGGCGGCGTTCGGCCTGTTGGTCTCGACCCTGTTCACCGCCGGTGGCGGGCCGAACTTCGGCTGGACCTTCTATGCGCCGCTGTCGACCACCTACGCGCCGGAAAGCGTCACCTTCTTCATCTTCGCCATCCACCTGATGGGCATCAGTTCGATCATGGGCGCGATCAACGTGGTCTCGACCATCCTCAACCTGCGCGCGCCGGGCATGACGTTGATGAAGATGCCGCTGTTCGTCTGGACCTGGCTGATCACTGCCTTCCTGCTGATCGCGGTGATGCCGGTGCTGGCCGGTTGCGTGACCATGATGCTGATGGACATCCACTTCGGCACCAGCTTCTTCAGTGCCGCCGGCGGCGGTGATCCGGTGCTGTTCCAGCACGTGTTCTGGTTCTTCGGCCACCCTGAGGTGTACATCATGATCCTGCCGGCCTTCGGTGCCGTCAGTGCGATCATCCCGACCTTCTCGCGCAAGCCGCTGTTCGGCTACACCTCGATGGTCTACGCCACGGCGAGCATCGCCTTCCTGTCATTCATCGTCTGGGCGCACCACATGTTCGTGGTCGGCATCCCGCTGGTGGGCGAGCTGTTCTTCATGTACGCGACGATGCTGATCGCGGTGCCGACCGGAGTGAAGGTGTTCAATTGGGTCAGCACCATGTGGCAAGGCTCGCTGACCTTCGAGACGCCGATGCTGTTCGCCGTGGCGTTCGTCATCCTGTTCTCCATCGGCGGCTTTTCCGGGTTGATGCTGGCGATTGCGCCAGCGGACTTCCAGTACCAGGACACCTACTTCGTGGTGGCGCACTTCCACTACGTGCTGGTGCCGGGGGCGATCTTCGGCATCTTCGCCTCGGCCTACTACTGGCTGCCGAAGTGGACCGGCCACATGTACGACGAAACCCTCGGCAAGCTGCACTTCTGGCTGTCGTTCGTCGGCATGAACCTGACCTTCTTCCCTATGCACTTCGTCGGCCTGGCCGGCATGCCACGGCGGATTCCCGACTACAACCTGCAGTTCGCCGACTTCAACATGGTCTCGTCGATTGGCGGCTTCATGTTCGGCACCACCCAACTGCTGTTCCTGTTCATCGTCATCAAGTGCATCCGTGGCGGACCGGCGGCGCCGGCCAAGCCATGGGATGGCGCCGAGGGCCTGGAATGGAGCATTCCGTCACCGGCGCCGTACCACACCTTCACCACGCCGCCGCAAGTGAAATGACCGGGAGGACCGTCCGATGAGCGACTCTGTTTCACTCAGGCGCCTGGTCACCCGGCTGCTGCTGGTGGTGGTGGCGATGTTCGCCTTCGGTTTTGCCCTGGTGCCGATCTACGACGTGATGTGCAAGGCGTTCGGCATCAACGGCAAGACCGCCGGCCAATACGAGGGCGAGCAGGTGGTGGATGCGTCACGCCAGGTCGGCGTGCAGTTCCTCTCCACCAACGCGGTGGACATGGTCTGGGAGTTCTACCCCAAGGCCGACCGGATCGACGTTCATCCCGGTGCGGTGAACGAGATGATCTTCGTCGCCCACAACCCCACCGACCGGGTGATGAAGGCCCAGGCGATCCCGAGCATTTCCCCCGGGAATGCGGCGGTGTACTTCCACAAGACCGAGTGCTTCTGCTTCACCCAGCAGACGCTCAAGCCCGGCGAGCGGATCGAGATGCCGGTGCGTTTCATCGTTGACCGTGACATGCCCAGGGACGTGAAGCACCTGACGCTGGCCTACACGCTGTTCGACATCACCGCCCACAACCCACCCGTGGCCCATTCGGGCGGGTAGGCCATTCGGCGTGCCCGACAAGGAGAACAATGAAATGGCAACTCCAACCCACGAGCACTATTACGTTCCGGCCCAGAGCAAGTGGCCGATCATCGCCACCTTTGGTCTGCTGGTCACGGTCTACGGCCTGGCGACCTGGTTCAACGACTTGAAGGCGGCACGCCCGGAATCCCATGGCCCGCTGATCTTCTTCGTGGGTGGCCTGTTGCTGGCCTACATGCTGTTCGGCTGGTTCGGTTCGGTGATTCGCGAAAGCCGCGCCGGTCTCTACAGCCCGCAGATGGATCGCTCGTTTCGCTGGGGCATGAGCTGGTTCATCTTTTCCGAGGTGATGTTCTTCGTCGCCTTTTTTGGCGCGCTGTTCTATGTGCGGCACATGTCGGTGCCGTGGCTGGCCGGTGAAGGCGGCGCCAAGGGCCTGGCCCATTTGCTCTGGCCGGAGTTCGAGAAAGCCTGGCCGCTGCTGAACAACCCCGATCCGAAACTGTTCCCGGCGCCCAAGGGCACCATCAGCCCGTGGGGCCTGCCGCTGCTCAACACCGTGCTGCTGGTCAGTTCCAGCGTGACGGTGACCTTCGCTCACCACGCGCTGAAGAAGGGCCATCGCGGTGCGCTGAAAGCCTGGTTGGCGCTGACGGTGCTGCTGGGCCTGGCGTTCCTCGGCTTCCAGGCCGAGGAGTACCTGCACGCCTATCACGAACTGGGCCTGACCCTCGGTTCGGGCATCTACGGCGCGACGTTCTTCATGCTTACCGGGTTCCACGGTGCCCACGTGACCATCGGCACGCTGATCCTGTTCGTCATGCTGATGCGCATCCTGCGTGGGCATTTCGATGCCGAGCATCAGTTCGGTTTCGAGGCGGCGAGCTGGTACTGGCACTTCGTCGACGTGGTCTGGATCGGCCTGTTCGTTTTCGTCTACGTGCTGTGAACGCGGCGCCCGCCTACCAGGGGGCGCTGGAGACCAACTGGCCGCTGTAGAAACCCCAGGTGATCAACGCGAGGGTGATCACGGCCAGGCTGACGCGAATCGTCAGTGCGGTGAGCAGGCGACGGGACGGACCCTCGTCCCTGACCAGGAAGACCAGGCCGCTGAACAGGCTGGCCACCGTGGCTATCAGCATCAGGACAATCGCCACTTTGAGCATGGTGAGACTCCGGGGGAGATGCGCATGTACTTGAGTATAGCGAGCCCGCTTCCTGCCCAGGGGGTGCCAGCATGAGGCGCTTGCGCTTTGGCCTGGCCCCGACCCTGGCGGTGCTGCTGTTGCTGCCGCTGCTGGTATCGCTGGGCTTCTGGCAACTGCACCGCAGTGAGGAGAAGCGCCTGCTGCTCGACAGTCATGCCCAGCGGCGCACAGCCGAACCGCTCAGCGTCGGGCAACTGCAGGGCAATCCCGACCCGGCCTTTCGCCGGGTGCGCCTGCGCGGCCAGTTCGACGGCGAACACAGCTACCTGCTGGACAATCGCATCCGCAACGGCCGGGTCGGGGTCGAGCTGATCCAGCCGTTTCACGACCAAGCCAGTGGGCTCTGGTTGCTGGTCAACCGCGGCTGGCTGCCCTGGCCGCAACGGCGCATGCCGCCGCAGTTCAGTACGCCGGGGCAGGCGCTGAACATTGATGCCTGGGTCTACGTGGCGCCTGGCGCGACCTTCCAGCTGCACGCCGACCCGGCCGATGCCGCCTGGCCGCGGCTGGTGACCGCAATCGACCCCGACAAGCTGTGGAAGGAACTGGGGCGCGAAGGCTTCGCCTACGAACTGCGCCAGGAACCCGGCCCCGGCAGCTACGAAACCGACTGGCCGGTGGTGGCCGAAGGCATGGGCCCGGAGAAGCATCTCGGCTACGCCGTGCAATGGTTCGCCATGGCCCTGGCCCTGTTCGGTCTCTATCTCTACCTCGGATGGCACAACGCAAGGGAGAAACGCCATGGGAGCGACCATGAATCGATTCGACACCACTGAGCCACGGCGGCCGGGAGCGCGCGCCCGTGGCCGCTGGCAACTGGTCCTCATCGTGCTGATGGTCGTCGGCCCGATGATTCTCGCCACCGGCATGTACAAGCTGCAGTTCTGGGTGCCGGAAAGCCGCAGCTACCACGGTGAGCTGATCGGCAATGGCCAGGGCCGCGTCGACCTCGGCGTGCAGGCCGACGAGAGTCGCTGGCAGCTACTGGTGACCGCACCGCAGGAATGCTCGGTGGACTGCCAGCAACTGGTCTACCTGGCGCGGCAGATCCATATCGGCCTGGGGCGCGATGCCTCGCGGGCCAGCCATGCGCTGGCGACCGTGCAGCCGCTGAGCGAAGACTACGGCGCCAAGCTGCAACGCGAATACCCGCAACTGCAGCGCTATCCGCTCGACCTGGCCGCCTACACCCGGGAGGCCAAGGGCAGCGGTGCGCCACAGCTGTGGATCATCGATCCCCACGGCAACCTGGTGCTGCGCTACGACGCCCGGGTCAAGGGCAAGGACCTGCTCAACGACCTGCGCCAACTGCTGAAACTGTCGAACATCGGCTGAGGACAACGGCATGGCCAAGCCAGGATTCCGTCTCGCGTTGTTTGCCACCCTGCTGGCGCTGCTCGTCGTGCTGCTTGGCGCCTATACCCGGCTGACCCATGCCGGCCTCGGCTGTCCCGACTGGCCGGGCTGCTACGGCTTCATCAGCGTGCCCAAGAGCGAAGCCCAACTGGCCCATGCCGAGCTGCATTTCCCCGACTCGCCGGTGGAGGCGCACAAGGGCTGGAACGAAATGATCCACCGCTATTTCGCCGGTACCCTGGCGCTGTCGATCATCGTCCTGGCGGCACGCTCGTGGATGGAGCGCCGGCGCGAAGGGCAGCCGCTGAAGCTGCCGCTGTTTCTCCTGGCCGTGGTGCTGGCCCAGGCTGCCTTCGGCATGTGGACGGTGACCCTCAAGCTCTGGCCGCAGGTGGTGACCGGCCATCTGCTGGGCGGCTTCGCCACCTTGAGCCTGCTGTTCCTGCTGACCCTGCGCCTGTCCGGCGTACTGCCGGCGCTGGCGGTGCCGCGGCGCCTGCAACGCTGGGCGACGGCCGGGTTATTGCTGGTGATCCTGCAGATCGCCCTCGGTGGCTGGGTCAGCTCCAACTATGCCGCAGTGGCCTGCATCGACCTGCCAACCTGTCACGGCCAATGGTGGCCGGCGGCGGACTTCGCCAACGGCTTCCACCTGACCCAGCACATCGGCCCGAACTACCTGGGCGGCCAACTCGACAGCGAGGCCCGCACCGCCATTCACCTGACCCATCGCGTCGGCGCCCTGCTGGTGACCCTGGTGCTGCTGGGGCTGGCCTGGCAACTGCGGCTGGTCGGCATGACCCGCCTGGCCGGGTTGTTGCTATGCGCCCTGGCGGCACAGATCGGCCTGGGCCTGAGCAACGTCTACTTCCACCTGCCATTGCCGGTGGCCGTCGCCCACAATGCTGGCGGCGCGCTGTTGCTGCTGACGCTGGTGCTGGTCAACTATCACGCACGGACGGCCCTGGTGCGGGTGCGTAACCAGGCGCCCGCGCGCTGGCGGCTCAGCCCACGTGGCGTAGTGCATGGACCCATTACCCTCAAGGGAGAACTGCCATGGCGACTGTAGCCGGCGATCGCCATCGCCAGGCGATCTGGCGCGACTACGTGGAACTGACCAAGCCCAGGGTGGTGGTGCTGATGCTGGTCACTTCGCTGGTTGGCATGTTCCTCGCCACCCGCGCCGGCGTGCCGTGGACGGTGCTGGTCTTCGGCAACCTCGGCATCGGCCTGTGCGCGGCCGGCGCGGCGGTGGTCAATCATGTGGTGGACCGGCGCATCGATGCGGTCATGGCCCGAACCCACAAGCGGCCCATCGCCGAAGGCCGCGTCTCGCCGCCGGCGGCCCTGGGCTTTGCCCTGCTGCTGGCGGTGCTCGGCCAGGCGCTGCTGCTGGCCTTCACCAACCCGCTGACCGCCTGGCTGACCCTGGCCTCGCTGCTCGGCTACGCGGTGATCTACACCGGGTTTCTCAAGCGCGCCACGCCGCAGAATATCGTCATCGGCGGCCTGGCCGGCGCCGCGCCGCCGCTTCTGGGCTGGGTCGCGGCCACCGGGCACCTGGGCGCCGAACCGCTGCTGCTGGTGCTGATCATCTTCGCCTGGACCCCGCCGCACTTCTGGGCCCTGGCGATCCACCGCAAGGAGGAATACGCCAAGGCCGATATCCCGATGCTGCCGGTGACCCATGGCGAGCACTACACCAAGGTGCATATCCTGCTGTACACCTGCGTCCTGCTGGCGGCCAGCCTGCTGCCGTTCGTGATCCACATGAGCGGCGTGCTCTACCTGCTCTGCGCCCTCGGCCTGGGCGCGCGCTTCCTGCACTGGGCCTGGGTGCTGTACCGTGGCACCCGGCCGCATGCAGCGATCGACACCTTCAAGTACTCTATCTGGTACCTGCTCCTGTTGTTCATCGCGCTGCTCGTCGATCACTACCTACTGTTGAATCTATGACTCGAACTCAGAAAACCGTCTTCATTCTCGTCGCCGTGGTGGCCCTGGTCCTGGGGCTCACGGTCAACAAGGTCCTCAACGGCAAGGGCCAGGGCGACACCACTGCGCTGATCGATGCCGGGATCATCCTGCTGCCGCAGAGCCGCACGTTGCCGGACGTGAAGATGACCGACCAGGACGGCCAGCCGGTAGAGGTCGACCAGCTCAAGGACAAGTGGACCCTGCTGTTCTTCGGCTACACCTTCTGCCCGGACATCTGCCCGACCACCCTCGCCCAGTTGCGGCAGATCAAGAGCGAGCTGCCCAAGGAGGCGGTGGACAAGCTGCAGGTCATCCTGGTGAGCGTCGATCCCAATCGGGACAACCCCAAGCAGCTCAAGCAGTACCTGGGCTATTTCGATCCGCAGTTTCGTGGGCTGACGGCGGGCTCCATCGAGGACCTGCAGAAGCTGGCGAACGCGGTGAGCATCCCGTTCATCCCGGCCGATACCAGCAAGCCGAACTACACCGTCGACCACAGCGGCAACCTGGCGATCGTCGGGCCGGATGGCAAGCAGCGCGGGTTCATCCGTGCGCCGTTGAACAACCAGAAGCTGGTGGCGCAGTTGCCGAACATGCTCAAGCGTAACTAGTCTGGGGCCGGTGCTGGCCTCTTCGCGGGCAAGCCCTGCTCCTACAGGGCGAAGCCATACACGGAGTAGGCGTGCGACACCGGCACGGTAGGAGCAGGGCTTGTCGGGACGCCGCATCGCCGCGAAGAGCCCTCAAATTCGCCATAGAGCTACTTGGCAAACAACTGCCCGATATCCTTGAACGCCTTGAACTCCAGTGCATTGCCACACGGATCGAGCAGGAACATGGTCGCCTGCTCGCCCACCTGCCCCTTGAAGCGCACGTAGGGTTCGATCACGAACCGGGTCTCCCTGGCCCGCAGCCGGTCGGCCAGCGCTTCCCACTCGTCCCAGCCCAGCACCACGCCAAAATGCGGCACCGGCACGTCGTGGCCATCCACCGGGTTGCTCATCGCCTGCTCCTGGGCGGCGGTCCGGGCCTGGTAGTGGATCACCAACTGGTGGCCGAAGAAGTCGAAGTCGACCCAATGATCGCTGCTGCGTCCTTCCGGGCAGCCGAATACCTCGCCGTAGAAGCGCCGTGCCGCAGCCAGGTCGTGGACGGGAATTGCCAGATGAAAGGGAGAAAGCGCCATGACCGATACTCATCGTGAGAAATGAGCTTTCAGTCTAGAGACGATTATTTTGTTGAAAAGCGCATATTCTTGCCGTCGAGCACGAATTATTTTGTCGTATCCTGCCATCTCCCGATCTGTTTCATTCCGCCTTTGGATAAGCCTGATGCTGCGAGAACTCAAGACCTTCATCCGCGTGGCCCGCGAAGGCACCTTTGTCGCCGCCGGGCAGCAGTTGGGGCTGACCCAGTCGGCAGTCAGTGCGCAGATGCGAGTGCTGGAGCAGAACCTCGGCGTGCGCCTGTTCGACCGCAGCGGACGCGCTGCGGTGCTGAATGCGGCCGGGCGTCATGCGCTGCCATTGGCCGAGCAGATCCTCAGCCTGTACGGTGCGATGGCCTTGCCCACGGCCGCTGCGGAGTGGCAGGGCGAACTGCGCATCGGCGCCATCGCCACCGTGCAGACCGGTTTGCTACCCCAGGCCCTGCCGAGGTTTCGCGAGGCGGCGCCGCGAGTGGATTTGAAGCTGGTTCCCGGCGTGTCGCTCAACCTGTTGAGCCAGGTCGATGCCGGCGAGCTGGACCTGGCGCTGCTGATCAAGCCGCCGTTCGAGTTGCCCAAGGAGTTGCTGGAGATACCGCTGGCCAGCGAGGCCTTCGTGCTGATCGCACCGCTGCAACTACCGGGCGATGATCCGCTGCAACTGCTCGCCGAGCAGCCGTTCGTGCGGTATGACCGCGGCTCGTTCGGCGGGCGGCTGGTGAGCCAGTTCCTGCGCGAGCAGCGGATCCAGGTGCGGGATGTGCTGGAGCTGGACGAGATCGAGGCGATCGTGCGGATGGTCGAGTGCGGGCTGGGCGTGTCGCTGGTGCCACGGGCGGGACTATGGCTGCAACGGGCGGATCATTTGCGGGTGATCGAGCTGGGTGAGTTGACCTTCGAGCGGCAACTGATCGCGGTATTGCGCCGCGCCCAGCGCCAGCCGGCGCTGGATTGCCTGTTGGAGTGCCTGCGGGCCCGGTAGGTGTCGAACACCGGGCTTGTTTGCACAAGCGAACCTTTGTAGGAGCCGGCTTGCTGGCGATTGCGGTCCGACAGTCAACCTCTTCGCAGGCTGATACACCGCAATCGCCAGCAAGCGGAGCGCCGCCCGGCCGTCTCCCACAGGTACACGGTGCCCGTGGGAGCGGTGAGGCTTAGAACGCCGGAAGGATCGAACCCTTGTACTTATCGAGGATGAACGCCTTCACTTCCGGGCTGTGCAGCGCAGCAACCAGTTTCTTCATGGCGTCCGAATCCTTGTCGTCCGGGCGGGCCACCAGGATGTTCACGTAAGGCGAGTCCTTGCCTTCGATGAACAGCGCATCCTTGGACGGATCGAGCTTGGCTTCCAGCGCGTAGTTGGTGTTGATCAGCGCCAGGTCGACCTGGGTCAGCACGCGTGGGATGGTCGCGGCTTCCAGTTCACGGAATTTCAGGTCTTTCGGGTTTTCGGCGATGTCCTTCGGTGTCGACAGGATGTTGTGTGCGTCCTTGAGTTTGATCAGGCCGGCCTTCTCCAGTACCAGCAGCGCACGGCCGCCGTTGGTGGCGTCGTTCGGGATGACCACGGTGGCGCCGCCTGGCAGGTCTTCGAGCTTCTTGTACTTGCTGGAGTAGGCGCCCAGCGGCTCGACGTGTACGCCGGCGACGCTGATCAGGTGGGTGCCCTTGGATTTGTTGAACTCATCCAGGTATGGCTGGTGCTGGAAGAAGTTGGCGTCCAGGCGTTTCTCGGCCACCTGCACGTTCGGCTGCACGTAGTCGGTGAAGACCTTGACCTTCAAATCCACGCCTTCCTTGGCCAGGACCGGCTTGACGAATTCGAGGATTTCCGCGTGCGGTACCGGGCTGGCGGCCACGCTCAGGGTTTCTGCGGCATGGGCAGAGAACGCCGCGACGGCGGCGAAGGCAGCGATCAGTTTTTTCATCGAACGACTCCATGTGAGATGCCGCTTGGCATCTGCCGGCCTTCGGGCCGGCAATTCAGTAGATTGCGAAAGCGTTTGGGGTTACTTGCGCGAGAAACGCGCCACGAGCTTGTCGCCAATGGTCTGCAGCACCTGTACCAGCACTACCAGCATGACCACGGTGACCAGCATCACATCGTTCTGGAACCGCTGGTAACCATAGCGGATCGCCAGGTCGCCGAGGCCGCCGGCACCGACCACGCCGGCCATGGCGGTATAGCCTACCAGGGTGATGGTGGTCACGGTGATTGCCGCGAGAATGCCCGGGCGGGCCTCAGGCAACAGGGCGTTGAAGACGATCTGGCGGGTGGTCGCGCCCATGGCCTGGGTCGCTTCGATGATGCCACGGTCGACCTCGCGCAAGGCGGTTTCCACCAGGCGGGCGAAGAACGGTGCGGCACCGATCACCAGCGGCGGAATGGCGCCGGCCACCCCCAGCGAGGTGCCGGTGAGGAACACGGTGGTGGGGATGAGTACGATCAGCAGGATGATGAACGGCAGCGAACGCACCACGTTGACCACGAACGACAGCGCCGAATAGGTCGCCTTGTGCTCCAGCAGTTGGCGTGGGCTGCACAGGAACAGCAGCACGCCCAGCGGCAGGCCGAGCAGGACGGTGAACAGCAGCGAGCCGCCGAGCATCATCATGGTGTCGCCGGTGGCTTCCCAGATATCCGACCAGTCGATGTTGGCGAAGAAACTCAGGAACAGGTCCATCAGCGCAGTACCTCCATATGGACGTCAGCCGCAGTGAAGCGGGCGAAGGCGGCGTCGAGGTCGCCGCCGGTGATGGCCAGCGTCAGTTGCCCATACGGGGTGTCCTTGATGCGGTCGATACGGCCGGCGAGGATGCTGTAGTCGACTCCGGTTTCACGGGCGACAGTGCCCAGCAACGGCGCGTAGGTGGCGTCGCCCTGGAAGGTCAGGCGCACGATGCGGCCTGGCACATGGGCGAAGTCGTTGCGCTGCTCGTTTTCGTCGACCTGCTCGTCTTCCTGGACGAAACGCCGGGTGGTCGGGTGCTGGGGGTGCAGGAAGACCTGGGCCACCGGGCCCTGCTCGACGATCACGCCGGCGTCCATCACGCCGACCACGTCGCAGACGCGGCGGATCACGTCCATCTCGTGGGTGATCAGGACGATGGTCAGCTTCAGCTCGCGGTTGATCTCCGCCAGCAGTTGCAGGACCGAGGCGGTGGTCTGCGGGTCGAGGGCGCTGGTGGCTTCGTCGCACAGCAGGATCTTCGGTTTGGTCGCCAGGGCGCGGGCGATGCCGACGCGCTGTTTCTGCCCGCCGGACAATTGCGACGGGTACTTCTTCGCGTGGTCGGCCAGGCCAACGCGCTGCAGCAGCTCGGCGACGCGCTGGTCGATCTCCCGGCGGGACAGTTCACCGGCCAGGGTCAGCGGTAGCGCGACGTTGTCGGCGACGGTCTTGGACGCCAGCAGGTTGAAGTGCTGGAAGATCATCCCGACCTGTTGGCGGAAACGCCGCAGGCCGTTGGCGTCGAGCGCGGTGATTTCCTCGCCGTCGACCACGATCTTGCCACCGCTCGGGGCTTCCAGGCGGTTGATCAGGCGCAGCAGGGTACTTTTGCCGGCGCCGGAATGGCCGATCAGGCCGAACACCTGGCCTGCCTCGACGCGCAGGTTGGTCGGGTGCAGGGCGGGGATTTCCTTACCGGCGACCCGGTAGGTTTTATGGACGTTATGAAACTCGATCACGTAGCGAACCTTGTGGGGCGCAATGGAAAGGGGTCAGCGGTTAGCCGGGCGCGCATTTTAGCCTGTCCGTATAGATGCTATTAGCATTTATTTCGCATGCAACCTGCGATTTGGCAATAACACGATCAGTGGTCAGAAAAAAGGAACGGCTCGTTGCCGCTGGCAGTCACTCCTTAGGCACTTCGAATCCCACTCCTGGAGATCCTGCCGCTTATCCGGCGTTTCTCCTGCGACTGTAACCGAGGAATCTGTCTGATGAGTACCAAGAAACCTACGGCCACCAAGAGCCAGCTGGCTGGAACCGACACCCTGGATCGCGGCAACACCAATGACAAGCTGCAGAGCCTGGAACCCTTTCGTTCCGACGCCACCGAGCAGGCGTTGCGCACCAACCAGGGAGTCAAGGTCGCCGATAACCAGAACTCCCTGAAAGCCGGGGCCCGTGGGCCTTCGCTGCTGGAAGACTTCATCATGCGTGAAAAGATCACGCATTTCGACCATGAGCGGATCCCCGAACGCATCGTTCACGCGCGAGGCACTGCCGCCCATGGCTACTTCCAGGCCTACGAGAACCACGCGGCATTGACCAAGGCCGGTTTCCTGCAGAACCCCGGCACCAAGACTCCGGTGTTCGTGCGCTTCTCCACGGTCCAGGGGCCACGCGGTTCCGGGGATACCGTGCGGGACATCCGTGGCTTCGCGGTGAAGTTCTTCACCGAGGAAGGCAATTTCGACCTGGTCGGCAACAACGTGCCGGTGTTCTTCATCCAGGACGCGATCAAGTTTCCCGATTTCGTCCATGCGGTCAAACCCGAGCCGCACAACGAGATTCCCACTGGCGGTTCGGCCCACGACACTTTCTGGGACTTCGTCTCACTGGTGCCGGAATCGGCCCACGCGGTGATCTGGGCCATGTCCGACCGGGCAATTCCGCGCAGTTTGCGGGCCATGCAAGGTTTTGGCGTGCACACCTTTCGCCTGGTCGATGCCGAGGGTGGCTCGCGCTTCGTCAAGTTTCACTGGCGCCCCAGCGTCGGTACCTTCTCGCTGGTGTGGGATGAAGCGCAGAAGCTGGCCGGCAAGGACACCGATTTCCATCGCCGCGACCTCTGGGAGTCGATCGAAAGCAGTGATTACCCCGAGTGGGAGTTGGGTGTGCAGATCATTGCCGAGGAAGACGAGCACAACTTCGACTTCGATATCCTCGACCCGACCAAGCTGATTCCCGAAGAGCTGGTGCCGATTACCCCTCTGGGCAAGATGGTGCTCAATCGCAACCCCGACAATTTTTTCGCCGAAACCGAGCAGGTTGCCTTCTGTCCCGGACACATCGTGCCGGGAATCGACTTCTCCAACGACCCGCTGCTGCAGGGCCGGCTGTTTTCCTACACCGACACCCAGATCAGCCGACTGGGCGGCCCGAATTTCCACGAGATTCCGATCAACCGGCCGCTGGCACCCTTCCACAGCAGCCAGCGCGATGCCCAGCATCGTACGGTGATCGACAAGGGCCGGGCCTCCTATGAACCCAACTCGATCGATGGCGGCTGGCCGCGGGAAACCCCGCCAGCGGCGCGGGATGGCGGCTTCGAGAGTTACCCCGAGCGGATCGATGCGGCGAAGATCCGCCAGCGCAGCGAATCGTTCTCCGATCACTTCTCCCAGGCCCGGCTGTTCTTCCACAGCATGAGCCCGCACGAGAAGGAACACATCATCGCCGCCTACAGCTTCGAGCTGGGCAAGGTGGAGCGTGAGCATATCCGTGCACGGCAGGTGAACGAGATCCTTGCCAACATCGATCTGGAACTGGCCGGGCGGGTCGCCGCCAACCTCGGCCTGCCGGCACCGCAGGCGGGCACGGTGACGCCGCGCCAGACCGCGCTGGAGCAGTCGCCGGCGCTGAGCCAGGCGAACCTGCTGGCGGGGAACATCAAAACGCGCAAGGTGGCGATTCTGGCGGCGAATGGCGTCGATGGTGCAGCGATCGAGGCGGTGCAGAAGCTGTTGGAAGCGGAAGGTGCCCATGCGCGGCTGCTCGGCCCGACGTCGGCAGCGATTACCACGGCTGGCGGTGCGAGCCTGGCGGTGGATGCCTCGATGGAGGGCCTGCCGTCGGTGGCATTCGATGCGGTGTATGTGCCGGGCGGCGCCGAGTCGATCAAGGCCCTCGGCGGCAATGGCGTGGCGTTGCATTACCTGCTGGAGGCCTACAAGCACCTCAAGCCGATCGCCGTGCATGGGGACGCCAAGCCGTTGCTGGAGAAGCTGCACCTACAGGCGGACGCGGGGTTGGTGGTGGGCAGTGATGCCAAGGCGTTGAAGGCCTTTGTCGCGGCGCTGGCCGAGCATCGGGTCTGGGAGCGTGAGGAACGGGCGAAGGCGGTGCCGGCCTGACGGGGTCCACAAGATCGTTCCCACGCTCCGCGTGGGAACGATCGACTCAAGCGCCGTCGGCGCCGGGCTTGCTGGCGATCGGCGGTCTCAGGGCTTGCGCGGGCTCAGCACCACCTGGGCCTTGACCTTGCGGTCGATCTGCTTGTCGATCTTCAAGTCGAAGTTCGGATCAAGCTTCTTCACCCGCTTGCCCAGCAGGGTCTCCAGCCACGGATAGTCTTGGGTGCGCGGTACCTGGAAGGTTACCGCGCACTGGTAATTGACTACGTCCGCCGCCAGCGCATCCATCTGCTTGCGCAGCAGTGCAATGTCCTGGATGTTCAGGGCAATGGTGCTGTGTTCGGCGCTCGGGTCGATCAGCTTGGCGGCCGGCTTGGCTTCGGCAGCCTGCAAGTCGGCCTCGGCTTTTTCCAGCTCGGCCTTGCGCGCCTGGGCGATGGCACCGTTGACGCCACCGGTCAGCGCCGGGGCCTTGGGCATCAGCGCGCGGGCACGGCTCAGGGCGGTGGCGGCGGCATTGACGTCACCTTTCTGCAGGACGATCTGGCTGCGTTGCAGGTAGGCCTCGGCCAACTGCCGCTGGTACTGGACCAGTTGCGGGTCGTCCGGGGACTGCGCCTGCAAGGTGCCCAACTGGTCTTCGGCGGTGGCCAGCTCGTTGCTGTTGATGCTTTGTTCCAGCGCGGCAATCGCCGTGGTCCGGGCATCCGGCACGGCGGTTTCGGCCGGCGGGGTACTCTGGCAGGCACCCAACAGCAGGGAAAATGCGGCAAGGAGCAGATAACGGGAGGCGGAAAGCTTCATTCCTGCGACTCTCTAATTGCGCAAAAAACGAGCAAGTCTACACCCCTCTGCGTGGCAGGACAAAACTCAGCAGAAACAGCCCGGCCGCCACCACGACGATCGACGGCCCGGCGGGGGTGTCCTTGAACCACGAAAGGGCCAGCCCGCCACACACTGCCAGCACTCCCAGGAAGCTGGCGCCGAGGGCCATCTGCTCCGGTGAGCGGGCGTGTCGCTGGGCCGCCGCGGCCGGAATGATCAGCAGTGAGGTGATCAGCAGCACGCCGACGATTTTCATCGCCACGGCGATCACCACTGCGATCAGCAGCATCAGCGCCATGCGCAGGGTCGCCACCGGCAGGCCTTCGACGGTGGCCAGTTCCTCGTGCACGGTGATCGCCAGCAGTGGCCGCCACAGCGTCACCAGCAACGCCAGCACTGCCGCGCTGCCGCCGAGAATCCAGGCCAGGTCGGTGCTGCTGATCGCCAGCAGGTCGCCGAACAGGTAGGCCATCAGGTCGATGCGCACCTCGTGCATGAAGCTCAGGACCACCAGGCCGAGGGACAGCGTACTCGGTGCGAGAATCCCCAGCAGCGTGTCGGAGGCCAGTGGCTGGCGCTGTTGCAGTGTCACCAGCAGGATCGCCAGCAGCAGGCAGCCGACGGTCACCGCCAGG
The DNA here is from genome assembly GCF_059730225.1 of Pseudomonas sp. UTLPPB19802. Classification (NCBI taxonomy): domain Bacteria; kingdom Pseudomonadati; phylum Pseudomonadota; class Gammaproteobacteria; order Pseudomonadales; family Pseudomonadaceae; genus Pseudomonas; species Pseudomonas sp. UTLPPB19802. The sequence goes on along the minus strand of NZ_AP048545.1, from coordinate 715,310 downwards.
GTCGGGCTGATGTCCAGCAGGAAGCCCAGGGCCACGCCGAGCAGCGCGGCGTGGGACAGGGTGTCACCGAAATAGGCCATGCGCCGCCAGACCACGAACGAACCCAGCGGGCCCGCCACCAGCGCCAGGGCCAGGCCTGCAAGCAGGGCGTAGAGCAGAAAATCAGCCATGCTTGCAGCTATCTCCGTGAACGTGGACGTGGGCCGGCGTGGCCTCTTCGCTGACCACCGTGCCATGCAGGTCATGGGCGTGGTCGTGATGGTGGTGGTAGATCGCCAGGCTCGGCGCGTTGCTGCCGAACAGCTCGACGAAAGCCGGGTCTCCGCTGACCTGCTCGGGGTGGCCGGAGCAGCAGACGTGGCGGTTGAGGCAGACCACCTGGTCGGTGGTACTCATCACCAGGTGCAGGTCGTGGGAAACCATCAGCACGCCGCAGCCATGGCGGTCGCGCAGGCGGGTGATCAGGCTGTAGAGCTCGGCCTGGCCGGCGACGTCGACGCCCTGGACCGGCTCGTCGAGGACCAGCAGTTCGGGTTCGCGCAGCAGCGCCCGGGCCAGCAACACGCGTTGCATCTCGCCGCCGGAGATGCTCTGCACCGGGCTGTCGATCACCTGTTCGGCACCCACTTCAGCCAGGGCTGCCAGCGCCCTGGCACGGTCGACCCCCGGTACCAGGCGCAGGAAGCGCAGCACCGACAGCGGTAGCGTCGGGTCGACGTGCAGCTTCTGCGGCATGTAGCCGACCCGCAGTTTCGGCTTGCGCCAGACACTGCCGCGCGTCGGCTTGAGCAGGCCGAGCACGGACCGCACCAGGGTGGTCTTGCCGGCGCCATTGGGGCCGATCAGGGTGACGATCTGCCGGGGCTCGACGCTCAGGTGTATGTTGTCCAGCACGTCCTGCCCGGCGAATGTCACGCCAACCTGGTCGAGGCGAATCAGCGCAGTGCTCATCAGGCCCCCTGGCAGCCCGAGCAGAGGCCGACCACTTCGACGGTCTGGCCCTCGACGACGAAACCGACGTCGCTGGCGCCCTGGACAATGGCGTCGCTGATGGTCTTCTGCTCCAGCTCGATGGCCGCGTGGCAATTGCGGCAGATCAGGAACTGGCCCTGGTGGGCATGCTCCGGATTGTTGCAGCCGACGAAGGCGTTGAGCGAGGCGATGCGATGGACCAGGCCGTTGTCCAGCAGGAAGTCCAGCGCGCGGTACACCGTCGGCGGCGCGGCGCGGCGGCCGTCCTGCTCGCTGAGTACGGCGAGGATGTCGTAGGCGCCCAGCGGCTTGTGACTCTGCCAGACCAGTTCCAGCACCCGCCGCCGCAGGGCGGTCAGGCGCAGGCCCTGGCGCGCGCACAGGGCATCGGCCTCGGACAGCGCGCTATGCACGCAGTGGGAGTGATCGTGGGGGCGACTGGCGAGAGGGGTTTTAGGCATGAGCGGCGACGATTGTTGTGAGAGACGTTATTATGTTACCTGTTCCTGCCGCCTTGAGTGTCCATCGTGCCCCGTCTTTTTGCCTTTTTTGTCGCTATAAGCGCCGGTTTGTTCGTGACCGGAACTGTCCAGGCCCAGCAGGTCAGCGTGCTGACCAGCATCAAGCCCCTGCAATTGATCGCCGCCGCCGTCGAAGAAGGCGTGGACACGCCCGAGGTGCTGCTGCCGCCGGGCGCCTCGCCGCACAACTACGCCCTGCGGCCGTCCGATGTGCGCAAGGTGCAGTCGGTGGACCTGCTGTACTGGGTCGGCCCGGACATGGAGAGCTTCCTGCCGCGGGTCCTCAAGGGCCGCAGCCTGCCGACCGTGGCGGTGCAGGACCTGCCGGGCATGAAACTCCGTCGGTTCGCCGAAGATAGCCACTCTCACGCTGAAGATGCCGACGAGCATGACCATGATCACCGCCCAGGATCGCTGGATGCGCACCTGTGGCTGTCGACCGTCAATGCGCGGGTGATCGCTGCGCGCATGGCCGAGGACCTGGCCAAGGCCGATCCGGCCAACGCCGAGCGCTACCGGCACAATGCCGAGGCCTTCTCGGGCCGCCTGGATGCCCTGGATGCGCGGCTGAAGGCGCGCCTGGCGGGTGTGGCGAACAAGCCGTACTTCGTGTTCCACGAGGCGTTCGATTATTTCGAGGACGCTTATGGCCTCAAGCACGCCGGGGTGTTCAGCGTGGCCGCCGAGGTGCAGCCGGGTGCCCAGCATGTCGCGGCGATGCGTACGCGCTTGCAGGAAGTCGGCAAGACCTGCGTGTTCAGCGAGCCGCCGCTGCGGCCGCGGTTGGCCGAGACGCTGGTGTCCGGATTGCCGGTGAAGCTGGCGGAGCTGGATGCGCTGGGCGGTTACACGCCGGCGGCTGCCCATGGGTATGAGCAGGTGCTGGAAAAACTCGGTAACGATTTGGCCAGTTGCCTGGAATCTCTGTAAGCAGGAGAGGCCTCTTCGCGGGCAAGCCCGGCTCCTGCAGGACCTCGTCGTACACTATTCCGTGAACGACACAACCCTGTAGGAGCCGGGCTTGTCGGTGCGTCGAACCGCCGCGAAGAGGCCTTCAGGAGCGCTGAAGGACTTCTGTCGATCAGAGGGCGAACGGCAACGCCAGGCTCACCTGCTGCCGCTGCGCCAGCCGCAGTTGGAACTCCATCGGATCGTGAATCAGCACGTCCTGCCCGGCGAAGGACTCGGCCGCGATCAACCGCGACAGCCAGAAGCGCACGCACGCCACCCGCAGCAGGGTCGGCCACAGCTCGGCCTCGCTCGCGGTGAACGGCCGCAATGCCGCATACGCCCCCAGGAACGCCCGTACGCGCTGGCCATCGAGCTGGCCATCGTCATCCGAGCACCAGTCGTTCAGCGAGATCGCCACGTCGTACAGCATCGGCCCCGAGCAGGCGTTGTAGAAGTCGATCAGGCCGGTCAGGTGCGTGCCTTCGAACATCGCATTGTCGCGGAACAGGTCGGCATGCAGGTTGGCCCGCGGCAATGCGAGGATCTTCGCCTTGCAGCGTGCGATCTCTTCCAAGGCGGTTTCCAGCAGGTCGTGGGCCTCGGTGCCCAGGTGCGACTTCAGCTTGTTGCCCTCTTCGAGCATCCAGTCCAGGCCGCGATCGGTCTTGCGTTCGATGATCCGGTCGCGGGTTGCCAGGTGCAGGTGGCCGAGCAACTCGCCAACCTGGGCGCAATGCTGCGCGTTGGCCTGCTTGATGTGCTTGCCGGCCAGCCGCGGCTGCAGCAGCGCCGGCTTGCCGGCCAGTTCGCGCAGGGCCTGGCCGTCGGTGGTCCGCAGGGCGTAGGGCACTGGCAGGTCGGCATCGTGGAGTACGTCGAGCAGTTCGATGAAGAACGGCATCTCCTGCACCGGGCCGCGTTCGACCAGGGTCAGGACGTACTCGCCCTGCTCCAGGCTGATGAAGAAATTGGTGTTTTCACTGCCGGCGGCAATTCCCTGGAAATCGAGCAGGCGACCGAGCCCGTAGGGCGCGAGAAAGGTTTCCAGCTCGGGTCGAGCCAGCGGGGTGAACACAGACATGTTTAAGAGCTGCCAGTCCGGGCGCCGCGATAGAGCCGGCGCCGCTTAGGGTTAAAGGGTTACTTCCACTCGAAGATCTTCCACGACGGAATCAGCATATCCGGCTGATCCGAGCGGATGAAGTTTGCATCAGTTCCGTCGGCGCGTACCAGAAAGTATGGCTTGCCCCCTTTCGGGATGACCTTGATGGCGTACAGAAAGCCATTCTGCCGGTATTCCTGGATGGTTTTGTCGCCTTCCGTGCGAATGGTCACTTCTGGATCGGCTGAAGGCGCGTCATCCGCGGCGATCGCCGCCAACGGAGTGATTGCAAACAGGCCGGCCAACAACAAGCGATTGAGCGTGCGCATGATAACCTTGTCCCTTTGTCGTCAACGGTCCCATCATTCTACCGCTGGACCTGCCAAAAAGGTTGATACCGCTCATGAGCAAAGCACCCCTCGTCCTGGTGGACGGTTCTTCGTACCTGTACCGCGCGTTTCACGCGATGCCGCCGCTCACCAATTCCAAGGGGGTGCCGACCGGTGCGGTGAAGGGCGTCCTGAACATGCTCCGCAGCCTGCGCAAGCAGTACCCGGACAGCCCGTTCGCGGTGGTGTTCGACGCCAAGGGCGGAACCTTCCGCGACGAAATGTTCGCCGACTACAAGGCCAACCGGCCAAGCATGCCCGACGACATGCGCGTGCAGATCGAGCCGCTGCACGCCAGCGTGCGCGCCATGGGCTTCCCGCTGCTGTGCGTGGAAGGGGTGGAAGCCGACGACGTGATCGGTACCCTGGCCCGCAGCAGCGCGGCGGCAGACCGTCCGGTGGTGATCTCCACCGGCGACAAGGACATGGCCCAGTTGGTCGACGGGCATATCACCCTGGTCAACACCATGTCCGAGACGTCCATGGACGTGGAAGGCGTGAAGGCAAAGTTTGGCGTCGCGCCCGAGCAGATCATCGACCTGCTGGCGCTGATGGGCGATTCCTCCGACAACATTCCCGGGGTCAAGGGCGTTGGCGAGAAGACCGCCGTGGCCCTGCTGGTGGGGGTCAACGGCGGCCTGAAGGAGCTGTACGCCAACCTCGACCTGGTGCCGACCCTGCCGATCCGTGGGGCCAAGACCCTGCCGGCCAAGCTGCTCGAGCACGAGGAGATGGCGTTCCTGTCCTATCGGCTGGCGACCATCAAGGTCGATGTCGAGCTGGACGTCGGCCTGGACGACCTGCACCTGGCGGAGCCGGACCGCGACAAGCTGCTGGAGCTGTATGCGTCGTTGGAGTTCAAGGGTTGGCTCGACGAACTGAACCGCGAGGCCAAGCGCGCCAGCCTGCAGGAAACTACCGCGCCAGCGCCGGCGGCGAGCCAGGCGGTGGCCGAGGCAGCAGCGACAGAAAGCGCTGTGCCGGCTTCTACCGAGCCGCAGTACGAAACCATCCTCGACCAGGCTCGCTTCGATGTCTGGCTGAAGAAACTGCAGGACGCCAAGCTGTTCGCCTTCGATACCGAGACCACCGGGATCGACGCCCAGCAGGCCCAACTGGTCGGCGTGTCCTTTTCCGTGCAGGCCAATGAAGCGGCCTATATTCCGCTGACCCACTCCTACATCGGCGTGCCGGAGCAACTGGACCGCGACAGCGTGTTGCTGGCGCTGAAGCCGCTGCTGGAGGACCCGGAGAAACTCAAGGTCGGCCAGCACGCCAAGTTCGACATGAACATCCTCGCCAACTGCGCCATCGGTGGCGACCCCGATTGCGGCATCACCGTGCGTGGCATCGCCTTCGACACCATGCTCGAATCCTATGTGCTGAATTCCACCGCGACCCGGCACGATATGGACAGCCTGGCGAAGAAGTACCTGGACTACGACACCGTCAGCTTCCAGGACATCGCCGGCAAGGGCGCCAAGCAACTGACTTTCGACCAGATTCCCCTGGAACAGGCCGGCCACTACGCGGCCGAAGATGCCGACGTGACCCTGCGCCTGCACCAGGCACTGCACGAGCAACTGGCGGCCATCCCGAGCCTGGCCAGCGTGCTCAGCGATATCGAGATCCCGCTGGTGCCTGTGCTGGCTCGCATCGAGCGCCAGGGTGCGCTGGTGGACAAGGATCTGCTGGGCGTGCAGAGCATCGAGCTGGGCAACAAGATGATCGAGCTGGAGCGCCAGGCCTTCGAGATCGCTGGCGAGGAGTTCAACCTCGGCTCGCCCAAGCAGTTGGGAGTGATTCTCTACGAGAAACTCGGCCTGCCGGTGTTGAAGAAAACCGGCAAGGGCCAGCCCTCCACCGCCGAGGAAGTCTTGGCCAAGCTGGCCGAGGATGACTATCCGCTGCCCAAGGTGCTGATGCAGTACCGCTCCATGAGCAAGCTGAAGAGTACCTACACTGACCGCCTGCCGGAGCAGATCAATCCGCGCACGCAACGCATCCATACCTCCTACCACCAGGCGGTAGCGGCTACCGGTCGGCTGTCCTCCAGCGACCCGAACCTGCAGAACATTCCGGTACGTACCGCCGAAGGCCGGCGTATCCGCCAGGCGTTCGTCGCACCTAAGGGCTACAAGCTGCTGGCAGCGGACTACTCGCAGATCGAACTGCGGATCATGGCCCACCTGTCGAAGGACGAAGGCCTGCTCAATGCCTTCCGCGACAACCTCGACGTGCACACGGCCACGGCAGCCGAAGTGTTCAAGGTCGAGCTGAACGAGGTCACCTCCGATCAGCGGCGCAGCGCCAAGGCGATCAACTTCGGCCTGATCTACGGCATGGGTGCGCAGAAGCTGGGCAAGGACATCGGCGTCGATACGAAGACCGCCAAGGCCTATATCGACGTGTACTTCGCCCGCTACCCAGGGGTTCGCGAGTACATGGAGCGCACCCGAGGCCAGGCTTCGGAGCAGGGTTATGTCGAGACCTTCTTCGGTCGCCGGCTGTACCTGCCGGACATCCACTCCAACAAACCCCAGGAACGCGCGGCGGCCGAGCGTACGGCGATCAACGCGCCGATGCAGGGCACTGCGGCGGACATCATCAAGAAGGCCATGGTCAAGGTCGATGATTGGCTGAGCCATTCCGGGCTGGACGCCAAGGTCATCCTCCAGGTGCACGACGAACTGGTACTGGAGGTGCGCGAGGACCTGGTGGCCGAGGTCAGCGAGAAGATCCGCGAACACATGAGCAGCGCGGCGCAGCTGGATGTGCCGCTGCTGGTCGAGGTGGGCGTGGGCAACAACTGGGACGAGGCGCACTGATCGCGGCCTTTCCAGGCGCTCGTGGGGGATGGCCGCCTCTGGCGGTTCGCGGGAAAGCCCGGCTCCTACAGTGCGGTGTCGGGCGCAGAAATAGAGTACGACACAAAGCTTGTAGGAGCGGGGCTCGTCGGGGCGCCGAACCGCCACGAACAGGTCCGCAAGCCTTGCGCAGCCGCCGGGGCATCGAAAGATGTTTGGTTCTGAACTCTTCAGTGGCTATGCCAAATAGTTTTTGAAGATGTTCGGAACTAAATCGGGTTTTTGCCACTCAGAGTTAGTGAATGGCTGGTGAAGCCCTTCGATGCTCCTATGTTGTGTTAAGTGTTGGCAGATATTCTGGACCCCGCCCTAGCGGTCCGGAACTTGGACCCCGAACTTCCCCTCCCCATACGAAGTCCGGGGTTTTTTTTGCCCCCCAAACGGCCTGTGGTGCGTTCATGCTGCGTTAAAAAGCGGCGGAAAATGCTCATTTAGACCACTAAACTCCGCTTTTCCGCCGCTTTTTGCCTTGCCTGAACGCACCACAGACCGTTTGGCGTGCGCCTTGGTGCCGGTGCTTCATGCTGCGTTGAAACACTAAACTCCGCTTTCGAGCCGCACTTTTGCCTTGCCCGAACACACCACAGACCGTTTGGTGTACGCCGCAGTTCTGTGGTTGACACTGCTTTTCTGTAGGAGCCGGGCTTGCCCGCGAACCGCCGCAGGCGGCCATCCACCCCCATCTGCCGGATTACTCCGCCTCTTCCTCCGCACCGCTCTCCATCAGCCCCAGCCAATCGGCCAGCACCGTGTAGGCCTCTTCCAGGCCCTGGCGCTTGGGCGCCGAGAACAGCTGGATGGTCACCGCCTGGCCCCAGCCCTTGCGGATTTCCGCCTGGACCTTGAGCAGGGTGTTCTTCGCCGCGCCATAGGTCAGCTTGTCGGCCTTGGTCAGCAGGATGTGCATCGGCATTCCGCTGGCGATCGACCAGTCGAGCATCAGCCGGTCGAAGTCGGTCATCGGGTGGCGCACGTCCATCATCAGGATCAAGCCCTTGAGGCTCTCGCGGCTGCCCAGGTAGGCCTCCAGGTGACGCTGCCAGTGCTGCTTGAGCGGGATCGGGACTTTTGCATAACCGTAGCCCGGCAGGTCGACCAGACGGCGTTCATCGTCTAGCTTGAAGAAATTCAACAGCTGTGTGCGACCCGGGGTTTTCGAGGTGCGCGCCAGGCTGGCATGGGTGAGGGTGTTCAGCGCGCTGGACTTGCCGGCATTGGAACGGCCGGCAAAGGCCACTTCAAAACCGGCGTCGTCCGGGCACTGGTCGACTTTGGCAGCGCTGAGCATGAAGGTGGACTGTTGGCACAGGCCGAGAATGGGGTTCTTGAGTTGCATGGGATTTCCAATGTGGGCGGTGCCGGGAGGCGCGACAAGCTGTGTCGTTTCCGTTTCATGGACGCCAGTATATAATGCCGCAGATTTAGTGTGTGCTTTGTCCCGACGTAGGATGAGCAACACGGGAACGATTGACCTAGGCTGCGCATTAGAACGCGGCACGTTCCCAGCCCTGAAGTTCATGACTGGAACGACCAGTTCATGACCAGATGGCTGCTGGCTGCCAGTGTCCTGGTTCCGCTTTTCGGCGCCCAGGCTACACAGGAACCGGAAGCCGTGTACAACCGTGTTTGCAGTGCCTGTCATGCCGGACAGCTGCCAATGGCCCCACAGAAGGGCGACAAGGCCGCGTGGAAGCCAAGAATGGCCCAAGGCATGGATGTGCTGGTGCAACACGTGACTCAGGGTTTCAAGGCGATGCCGCCGCGTGGTTTGTGCATGGACTGCAGTACCGAGGATTACCGAAGCATCATCCAGTGGATGAGCGAGTAAGCCCGGTCCATAACTCTTAACCCTTAGCCGTATTGGATTAGCTGATGAACAAATTGATCGTGAGTCTGCTGTTGACCCTGGGGATCACCGGTCTCGCCCATGCCGCCGGCGATGCCGCTGCCGGCCAGGGCAAGGCCGCTGTCTGTGGCGCCTGCCATGGTCCTGATGGCAACAGCATGGCGCCCAACTTTCCAAAGCTGGCGGGCCAGGGTGAGCGTTACCTGGACAAGCAACTGCACGACATCAAGTCCGGCAAGCGCACCGTCCTGGAAATGACCGGCCTGCTGACCAACCTCAGCGACCAGGATATCGCCGACATTGCCGCCTACTTCGCCAGCCAGAAAGGCAGCGTCGGCGCGGCCGATCCCAAGGTCGTCGCGCGTGGTGAGGAACTGTTCCGGGGCGGCAAGCTGGACCAGGGCATGCCGTCCTGCACCGGTTGCCACTCGCCCAATGGCGCGGGCAATGCCGCGGCCGGCTTCCCGCACCTGGGTGGCCAGCACGCCCAGTACGTCGCCAAGCAGCTCACCGACTTCCGCGAAGGCGTACGCACCAACGACGGCGACACCAAGATCATGCAGAGCATCGCCGCCAAGCTGAGCAACAAGGACATCGAGGCCGTTTCCAGCTACGTGCAGGGCCTGCACTGAGGCGCGCGCGATGATTGACGCGGCCGGCCCGCGTTAATAATCGATTAATCCTTGGTTGCAAGGATAAAAGGGTGGCCTTGGCCGCCCTTTTTTGTGGCCGCTGCCGTTACACTAATCGAACCAAGAGCCCGCTCGGTCTGTCAGAAACTACAGGTCGCGACGGAGGCGACTTCCAAATCTCCAGGAGCAAAGCATGCGTAATCTGATCCTCAGCGCCGCACTCGTCACTGCCAGCCTGTTCGGCATGACCGCCCAGGCCGCAGATGTGCCACTCGAGGCCGGCAAGACCTACGTTGAACTCAAGACCCCGGTACCGGTGCAGGAGCCTGGCAAGATCGAAGTGGTCGAGATGTTCTGGTACGGCTGCCCGCATTGCTACGCCTTCGAACCGACTATCAATCCGTGGATCGAGAAGCTGCCCTCCGATGTGCACTTCGTACGTATTCCTGCCATGTTCGGCGGCCCGTGGGACAAGCACGGCCAACTGTTCCTGACCCTGGACGCCATGGGCGTCGAAACCAAGGTCCACTCGGCGGTGTTCAATGCCATCCAGAAGGAAGGCAAGAAACTGCTCGAGCCTGAAGACATGGCCGATTTCGTCGCGACCCAGGGTGTCGACAAGGAGAAGTTCCTGGCCACCTATAACTCCTTCGCCATCAAGGGCAAGATCGTCGCCGCCCGCGAGCTGGCCAAGAAGTATGAGATCAGTGGCGTACCGACCATGATCGTCAACGGCAAGTATCGTTTTGACCTCGGCACCGCTGGCGGTCCAGAGGCCGCGCTGAATGTCGCCGACCAACTGATCGCCAAAGAGCGGGCAGCTGGCGCGACCGCCGGCAAGTAAGGCGCCCCGGCCATGGCTCGCTGGGGATCGGAACGCAACGTTGGCCTTCACCCGCCGAAGGTCAATGAACACCATCTGCAATCCAGCGGCCTGCCGGCGGACAATCGCCTGAGGCTGCTCAGCTTCAACATCCAGGTCGGTATCAGCACCCAGCGCTACCGACATTACCTGACCCGCAGCTGGCAGCACCTGTTGCCGCACACCGGGCGCGCCGACAACCTGCAGAAGATCGGCGGCCTGCTCGGCGACTTCGACCTGGTGGCCTTGCAGGAGGTCGATGGTGGCAGCCTGCGCTCGGGCTACATCAACCAGGTCGAACACCTGGCCCAGCTCGGTGCCTTTCCCTACTGGTACCAGCAGCTCAATCGCAATCTCGGTCGCCTGGCCCAGCACAGCAACGGTGTGCTCAGCCGCCTGCGCCCCTGGGCGATCGAGGATCACCCGCTGCCCGGCCCGGCCGGCCGTGGTGCCATCCTGGTACGTTTCGGTGAAGGTCCGGAGGCGCTGGTGGTGGTGATGATGCACCTGGCGTTGGGCGCCCGGACGCGAACCCGGCAGCTGGCGTACATCCGCGAGCTGATCGGTGGCTTCAAGCATCAGGTGCTGATGGGCGACATGAACACCCACGCCACCGACCTGCTGCAACACTCGCCATTGCGTGACCTGGGGCTGCTCGCGCCACAGGTCGAGGCGACCTTTCCCAGCTGGCGCCCACAGCGCTGCCTCGACCATATCCTGCTCAGCCCGAGCCTGACGCTGGAGCGAGTCCAGGTACTCGCGCAGCCTATTTCCGACCATTTGCCGGTTGCCGTTGAAATTCGCCTGCCAGGTTCCATCGGTTCTGATACGTTGCCCGTCTTGAGTCGTTGAATCTCACGGACGCCCTGCAATGAGCAGCGAAGAAGCCCAGCGCTGGAAAGAGAAGTACCTGAAGAGCATCGAGCAGCAGGAAAAGCTCGAACGGCGTTGGGACGCCCGTCTCGACCTGCTCCGACGCGGGCTGGTGCGCAGCACCTTGGCGGCCGAGGGTACCGACCGGGCGGTTGACCAGTGCATGAAGGAAATGCGCGAGGTGATCCGTACCGACGACATGGACGCAGCCCTGGCCAACTTGCTGCCGCGCCTGGAAAAAGCCGTACTCGACTCCGAGCAGCGCCGCGAAACGCGGGTCGAGCAGATGGGCACCGCGCTGACTGCGCTAGTGACCCAGTTGCAAACCCTGCCCCTGCCGCGAGATGTGCGCGGGCCGCTGAAGAAATTTGCCAAGCAGCTCGATGGACGTGTCGGGAACGCCCCCGAAATTCCCCTGCTGCTCAGCGAACTGAGCCAATTGCAGGGTAAGGTGCTGACGGAGCTGGAGCATCCTGCCGAGCCGGCCCGGCCCGGCCTGCTGCAACGGTTGTTCGGTGCGAAGGAGAATGCCGAGGGGAACGCTGAAACAGCTCCGGCACCACTGCCGTCGGTGGCCACAGCCCTCGCTGACAACGATAAGCCAGCCGAGCCCGTGGCAACAGCGGCCGAACCTGCCGTGCCCGTCGTCGTGCCCGTTGCCCAGCCGGCCGCCGTTGTCGAGACGACGGCGTCGGCGGTCGAGGTGCGAGCTGCGGCTGAGCCGGTTGACGAGCCAGTCGCCGAGCCTGAACCTGTGGCCGTGCCTGTCGAGGTGGCTGCATACAATCCTCCCGTGGTCGCGGCAGAGTCCGCCCCCTCGCCTGAGGTCAAGCCGGAGTCTGATGCACCTGCACCTGCACCTGCACCTGCGCAGGAGTCGGAGCCAGAGCCGGAACCTGCGTCGCCAGCCATCGCCACGCCTGTGCCTGAAGTGGCCCAGCCGACTGCGATGCAGGTCGAGCCGCGGGTTGAGCCCGTCGACCCGCCCGAAGTGGTGACTGCCGCGCCAGCACCCTCGCTGGCCTACCTCGACAGCCTGCCGCTACCGCCGGTGATGGCCGAGGCCCTGGCCGCCGTTCATCCGGAGGACAATGAGCAGGATGTGCTCTACGCTCTGCCGGAGTCGCCGGAACCGTCCTACAGTTCGGTGGCCGAGCACATCGAGTCGACCCTGCTTGGCCTGCTGGACGAGCTGTCGCTGCCCGAGCGTCACCAGCCCCACGCCGAGGCCATGCGCCACCGCCTCGAACATGGATTGAACTGGTATGAATTGCTGCCGATCCTCGATGATCTGGCGGTCTTGATGCTGGCGATCAATGACAGTGGCCAGCATGAGTTCGAGGTGTATCTCAAGCAGCTCAACGAGCGGCTGGAGTCCTTCCAGAGCAACCTGCGGGCAGCCAGTGAGGGCCATGCCGAGGGCCGCTCGGCAGCCAATAACCTGCACAGCCAGTTACGCGAGCACGTCGATGGGCTGCAGAGCAGCGTCCAGGCGGCCGCCGACCTCGACAGCCTCAAGAATGTGTTGGAGAACCGTCTTGAAGACCTGTTGGGCACCATGGACAAGCATCAGCAGGAACGTGATGTCCGTGAACAGGAAGTCGCGGCCCGCCTGCAGGGCCTGGCCGAGCGTGTCGCGCACATGGAGCAGGAAGCCCAGGGCTATCGCGACCACCTTGAGGAACAACGGCAGAAGGCCCTGATCGACCCGCTGACCGGCCTGCCGAACCGGGCCGCCTGGGGCGAACGCCTGGACCATGAAGTCGAGCAATGGCAACAACATGGCAATACCCTGTTGATTGCGATCCTCGACCTCGACCATTTCAAGCGCATCAACGACAGTTACGGCCACCTGGCTGGCGACAAGGTGCTGAAGATCATCGCTGCCGTGCTGCGCAAGAACCTGCGTGGCAGCGATTTCATCGCCCGATTCGGCGGCGAGGAGTTTGTCCTGCTGATGCCGGCAACGCCGGTGCCAGCAGGTCTCAAGCTGGCCGAGAACCTGCGGGCGGCCATCGAGGCCTGTCCGTTCCACTTCAAGGGTGAGCGGGTCACCATCACCGTTTCCCTGGGGGTTTCGGCGTTCAAGGCCGGTGAGCGTAGCGATCATGTGCTCAAAAGAGCCGATGAGGCCTTGTACCGGGCGAAAAATGCCGGGCGCAACCGGGTGGAACTGGGCTGACGGGGTATGCAGTTTTGTCACAGCGTCTTGCCCGGGCCAGTGTCGGCGGCCCGGGTAAGTTATCCTAGAGCGTTACTGCCCTGGTTTTCGTTACTCTCATGAAATTGCTCCCTCTTCTTCTCTCGGGCCTGTTGCTCGCGGGCTGCTCCAGCGGTCCGCGTATCGACACCAGCCATCCCTCGGTCAATCACGACAGCCGTGCCCAGTTCGTCATCGTCCACTACACCTCGGCGAACATGGAAAACTCGTTGCGCCTGCTGACCCACGGCCAAGTCAGCAGCCACTACCTGATCGGCGACAACAACCCGGCCACCATCTACAAGCTGGTGGACGAGAGCCAGCGCGCCTGGCATGCCGGGGAAAGCGAGTGGCAGGGGCGGACCTGGCTGAACTCCAGCTCCATCGGCATCGAGATCGTCAATCCGGGGTTCCGCGACACGCCCGCCGGGCGCGTCTGGTACCCCTACAGTGAAGCGCAGGTCCAGGCACTGATCGTCCTGCTCAAGGACATCGTCAAGCGCAACAATATCGAGCCGCGCCATGTGATCGGCCATAGCGATATCGCCCCGCAGCGCAAGCAGGACCCCGGTCCGCTGTTCCCCTGGAAGCGCCTGGCTGCCGAGGGGTTGGGCGTCTGGCCGAATGAGCAGGCAGTGGCGAACCAGCAGCAGGTGTATGCCTACCAACTGCCGAGTGCCAGCTGGTTCCAGCAGCAATTGCGGTACCTGGGCTATACCAGCACGCCGCAGACCGGCGACTGGGATGCGGAGACGCGGCATGCGCTGGTGGCGTTCCAGATGCATTTCCGACCATCGCGTTTCGATGGCGTGGCCGATGCGCAGACTGCGGCGATCCTGCAGGTGCTGAACAGGTCAAAATAACGTCACCGCCGGACGGTCCAGGCGATCTTGCCAATCAGTTGCTATAACTCATTGGTAATCCTTCGGATATTGCATGATGCCGGCCGCCCGCGAGACGTTGCGCTCCTGGTTCCATCGTCCCTGGTCGCAGGCGTCCCTGGCTGCTCTGCTTAGTGCCATTTTGTTGCTGAGTGGCAGCCTGGTCGTGGTGGTGCGCCAGGTACGGCTGCAGGAAAGCGAGCAGATGAATGCCCAGGGCCAGCGCTTTCTCGAACGCCTTGAGCAACTGTTCGGTCAGTTGCGCGAAGGCCTCGATGTGCTCGAAGCACAGCCGCTGCGCGGTTGCGACGGGCGGATGATCGAAACCCTGCAGCAGTTGAGTTTCAGCTACCGGTTCATCTACGAAGCTTCCTATATCGGTCCCGCCCAGTCCTGTTCCAACTGGCCGCGCCAGGACCCGGAAGCCTCTTTCCGCGAACCGGACATCCGGGGCCGGACCTACAGCTACTGGCTCAATACCTCGTCCGAGCCTAACGACAACCTGGCGACGCTGATGCTGGGACGCGGCAATTTCAGGGTTTCGACGTCCCGTGGCCACCTGAGCGATGTTGTCGAGTTGCCGCCCGGCGCGAGCCTGCTGGTGGTGGTCAATCATGGCCGACGGGCGATCCCGGTCCTCGGGCCCCTGCAGGACTGGCCACCACAGGGTTGGACGCCGAGGGCCGGCGACTCGTTGCTGATCACCGATCGGCAGCTGATCTATCGCATGCCGACCAGCACCCCGGAGTACCAGTTGGTGATGGTTGCGCCACGCCAACTGATGCAACTGCGCTTCAACCCGTTGTGGTGGTGGCTGTTGCCCGCGAGCCTGCTGGTCGCCACCTGCGTTGGTGGCCTGACCCTGCAGCTCGCCCGGCAGCGCCAGTCGCTCAACGGCGAGTTGCAGGGAGCGTTGCGCCGCGGTGAGTTGCAGGTGCTTTACCAGCCGATCTTCGACCTGGGCAGTCGGCATTGTGTCGGCGCCGAGGCGCTGGTGCGCTGGCGCCGCCCGGACGGGACGCTGACCAGCCCGGACCTGTTCATACCGCTGGCGGAAGACACCGGGCAGATCCGCCAGATCACCGACTTCGTCCTGCAGCGCCTGCTGGAACAGCTCGGACGACTGTTGCGGGCCAATCCGCAGTTGTACATTTCGGTCAACCTGGCGGCTTGTGATGTGATGGTTCCACGTATCGGCGAGGTGATCGCCCGGCTGCTGCGGGCGTACCGGGTATCGCCCCGGCAGATCGCCTTCGAGGTGACCGAGCGTGGCCTGGTCGATGTGGTGGTGGCGCGGGACAATCTCCAGGCCCTGCGCGACGTCGGGCACCAGGTACTGATCGATGATTTCGGCACGGGTTACTGCAGCCTCGCCTATCTGCAGACGCTGCCGGTGGATTGCCTGAAGATCGACAAGGCATTCATCGACGCCCTCGGCCATGACGCGGCCAGCAGCGGAGTGGCGCCGCATATCATCCGGATGGCCCACGCCCTGAAGTTGCGGGTGATAGCCGAAGGCATCGAGTACGAGTCCCAGGCCATGCTGCTCAGCAGCGAAGGCGTCAGCTATGGCCAGGGCTGGCTGTTCGCCCAGGCGCTGACGGCCGTGCAGTTCATCGAGATGATCAGCCGGGGCCGGCGTTTGAATGCTCGCCGGCTGAATGACGAAGCCTAGGGCGCCTAGATGGGCAGCGCCATGTAGAACTGCGTGCCCTGCCCCGGCCGTGAATAGACGCCCATGCGTCCACCGTGCAGCTGGACGATCTCCTTGCACAGGGCCAGCCCGAGACCGGCACCGCCCTTCTTGCGCCCCACCTGGACAAAGGGCTCGAAGATGCGCCCCTGTTGGCCGTACGCAATACCTTCGCCATTGTCTTCGACGCTGATGATCACACGTTCGCCATGTCGCCGTGCCTGCAGGCGGATCAGCCCGTCCCTGGCAGTGTGGCGCAAGGCGTTGGCCAGCAGGTTATCGAGTACTCGCTCCAATTGGGCGTGGTCCGCATGCAGGCGCGGTAACGGTGGCTGGGTCTCGATCTGCAACTCGATGCCCTGGCTGAGCGCCTGTTCGGTGTAGCGCTGCCGGGCGCTTTCCAGCAACTGATCGATGTCGCATGGGGCCAGGGTGAGTTTCTGCAAGCCGTTCTGGTAACGCGAGAAGTTCAGCAGGTCGTTGATCAGCTGCATCAGGCGCTGCATCTCTTCGGTGACCGTGTTCAGCAGGTCCGCTTCCCGCGATTCGGGGTCGAAGTGCACGCGTTCCTGCAGGAGTCCGAAGGCCATGTGCATGCCAGTCACAGGGGTGCGCAGCTCATGGGAGGCGCGCAGGACGAACTCGCTGCGCACGCGCTCGAAGGCGCGCTGTTCGGTGACGTCGTGCAGCACCATCACGGCACCCAGGATATGGCCCTGGGGATGGCTGACCGGCGTCAGGCTGTAGGTCAGCAGGCGCGATTCGCCGTCGACTTCGAACTCGAGGTCTTCCGGTGCCCGCTCCAGGCTGCCACCACGCAGGATCAGGCTCAGTTGCTCATCGAGTTCCGGTCGCCCCAGGGCTTCGCCCAGGCCCTGGCCGAGGCGTGCGGCGTCCCAGCCCAGTTGGCGCTGGGCGACCGGGTTGAGGTGTTCCAGTTGGCCCTGGCGATCAATCATCAGCAAGCCGTCGTCGATGCTGTCGAGCACCGATTGCAACCGCTGCTGGCCAGCCATCAATTCGTCCACGTTGGTGGCCTGGTGCTCGCGCAGAGCCTGGGCCATGAGCCCGAAACGCCGGGTCAGCAGGTTCATTTCGCTGGCCGAGGAAATTGGCAGGGTGACATCGAAGTCGCCCTGACCGACGCGGTCGGCCGCCTTGGCGAGTGCCTCGATCGGTGCACCGAAGCGTCGGGCGATACCGTGGGCGGTGATGAAACCGATGATCAGCACCGCGAGGGCCACCAGGCCGAGTGATCCGGCAATCAGCAAGGCGCGGTTGCGGGCCGCGCTTTCGGCGATACTGAACGAGTCCAGTGTCTGTTTATGCTCGGCGATCAGGCCATTGCGCAGGGTATTGAAACTGCTGGTCAGCTCCTGGTTGCCAGCCTGACCGCTACGAAAGCGTTCGAAGACCTGCAGGAAATTCTCGTAGTCGACCCGGGCCTGGGCGAAACGCCCGCGGACATCCTCGTCCTGCTCCTGCTCGATGCCCTCGCTCAGCAGTTGTTCATAACGCGTGCGTGCGGTCTGCAAGGCCTCCAGGTCGGGCTTTTCGTTGAGCATGATGACCCACTGGTCGCCCAGGCTCTGGCGCAGCTTGAGCCCCAGGTCCAGCGTGGCAAAGTTCTCGTGGATCAGGGATTCCTGGCTCTTGGCCATTTGCGTCACGCTGACCAGTCCCAGCAGCAATCCCAGCAAGGCCACCGTGATCAGTGCCGAAATGCTCAGGAACAGTCGGGTGCGCAGCTTCATCGCAAGCTTCATGGGGCATAGCTCACAGGTTGTACTGTTTGCGTTTGCGATACAGCGTCGAAGCATCGATACCCAGGGTGCGGGCGGCTTGGTCGAGGGTATCGCTGGTGGCTAGCACGGCGCCGATGTGGGCTTTCTCCAGTTCGTCCAGGCTCATCGGCGCGCCAATGCGCGGAGCGTTGTTGGTCGGTTGCTCCCCCATGCCCAGATGGCCGATTTCCACGCGCTCCTGAGGGCAGATGATGCTGGCGCGCTCGATCACGTTGCGCAACTCGCGGATGTTGCCGGGCCAGCGATAGTTGACCAGCGCCTCGCGGGCCTCCTCGCTGAAGCCGCGTGCCGGCCGGGCGTATTCCTTGACGAAACGCGCGAGGAAGCGGTCGGCCAGGGCCAGGATGTCCTCGCTGCGCTCGCGCAGGGGCGGCAGGTGCAGGGTGATGACGTTGAGTCGGTAGAGCAGGTCCTCGCGGAAACGCCCTTCGCGGACCATGTCTTCCAGGTTCAGGTTGGTAGCGGCGAGGATGCGCACATCGGCGCGGCGGGTCACCGGGTCGCCGACCCGCTCATATTCCTTGTCCTGGATGAAGCGCAGCAGCTTGGGTTGCAGGGTCAGCGGGAAATCGCCGATTTCATCGAGGAACAGCGTACCGCCATCGGCCTGGTTGACCCGGCCAAGGGTGCTCTCGCTGGCGCCGGTGAAGGCACCGCGGCTGTGGCCGAACAGTTCGCTTTCCATCAGCTCGGCGGTCAGCGACGGGCAGTTGATGGTGACGCAGGATTTCTTCGCGCGTTTGCTCCAGCCGTGAATGGCCCGGGCCAGCTCGCCCTTGCCGGTGCCGGACTCGCCGAGAATCAGGATGTTGGCGTCGGTGCCGGCGACCTGGCGGGCGGTTTCCAGGACCACCATCATTGCCGGGCTGTGTGAATCGAGGCCGTCCTTGGGTTTACGTACTTCGCCTTCGAGCGCTTCAAGGCGTGCCGACAGTTGGCGGACTTCCAACTGCTTGGCCGTGGCCAGGCGGAGCTGGTCGGGGCTGCACGGCTTTACCAGGTAGTCCGCGGCGCCCGCCTGGATCGCATCGACAGCGGTGTCGACGGCCGAATGGGCGGTGACGATCACCACGCGCATCCAGGGTGCCTGGATACGCATCTGGGCGAGCACATCGAGCCCATTGTCCTCGCCCAGGCGCAGGTCGAGGAAGCACAGGTCGAACACCTGGCGTTGCAGCAGGGTGTCGGCCTGCGCGGCACTGTTCGCGGTGGCGACGCTATAGCCTTCGTCCTCCAGGCAGTAGCGAAAGGTGCGAAGGATGGCGGACTCGTCATCCACCAGCAGAATACGGCCTTGGTGTTCCGGGGCTGATTCCATGACCCGCGCTCCTTATATATGAATGTTCCCGATGGACCCCGGGTCGATGTTGGGCAGCCTGCCGGGTCCGTCCTGACCGGGACCCTGGCGATGCAGGGTAACCATCCCTGCAGCTGATTGCTAACCCGCTGATTTGGGGAATTTTTTGCTGTCTCTGCTTCCGACAACCGACATTCCGGCAAATTCCGGCGTTTTTTCCGCCGTCTTGTTACAGCATCTTAGGCGGTGTGTCATGGGCCTGTCGTGCATTGTGCACGACTGCAAATGGGTGATCGTGCAGGATGCTGTCCGGGCTGTTCGATATTTGTTTATAAGGCACTGATTTTATTGGATTTTTTCTGACAAAAAAATTGGCATGCGCCCTGCAATATACCTCCTACGCAAGGTTGGACCGGCCCACCGCCGCTCCAGCCAGGAATAAAGATAAAGACAGTGTCGGAGGAGTTTCAGGATGAATCGCCAACTTGCCGCCCCAATGCGTCTCTCGTCGCTACATGTTCAGCAAGGGCTTTTCGCGCTCCTCGCGTTGTTTGTCACCTTGGTGGTCGGCCAGGCATTCATGCGCTGGAGCCAGCCGGCAGTCGAGCATCATCGCGTGTTCTTCCAGGCCCCCGTTCAAACCCATTTCAGTGCCATCGGCAATGAGTCAGGCACTGGCGACCGCGTCGCCTACAGCCTGACGCCGGTGGAGCAGGCCGAACCGCTGGACGAACTGCCACGGCAGGAACGTTGGGTGTTCTAGGCAACACGCACAGGCCAGGCGGCCTGTGTGACAACTCGCAGTAGAGAGTAAAAGGCAGCAGCCAAAAATCGCAGGATAAAGGTAAGGAGAGTCATCATGTTGAGCTGGGCAATCACATTCCTGATCATTGCCATTGTCGCCGCGGTACTGGGCTTCGGTGGTATCGCCGGCACCGCCACGGGTATCGCCAAGATTCTCTTTGTCGTATTCCTGGTGATGTTCATTGCATCGTTCCTCTTCGGCCGTCGCGGTCGGGGCTGACATGTTCAATCCCACCCTGAAGGTCTTGGCCGCTGCCCTGTTGCTGGGCAGTGGGGCCTCGGCCCTGGCGGCCAACGATGGGCAGGCGCGGGCCAATGAGCTATTGAGTACGGCGCCTGAATATCGCGAGCCCTGGCAGAAGGTCGTGCAAAAGGAAGAGCGCCTGCCGGAATGGGTCATGAACCTGTCGGGCAGCGCCGAGCAGATGAACGCGGTCGAAGAGGATGGCGACCCCTACCTTGTGGGTCCGCTGTGCGAAACCGCAGACAGTTGCCGCAACAAGCGCCTGATCGTTGCCTTCAGTCTCGACAAGGCCCATGCCTACGCCATGCTGGTGGAGGT
Organism: Pseudomonas sp. UTLPPB19802; assembly: GCF_059730225.1. Classification (NCBI taxonomy): domain Bacteria; kingdom Pseudomonadati; phylum Pseudomonadota; class Gammaproteobacteria; order Pseudomonadales; family Pseudomonadaceae; genus Pseudomonas; species Pseudomonas sp. UTLPPB19802. Next base: position 695,053 of record NZ_AP048545.1, on the reverse strand, counting down.
ACCAGCGGGGTTGCCGGCCGACAAGTCGCCGACCCGTCATGCCGAATACCGTTTCCTCGGCAAGCCTGATGAAGGCATGCAGGGGCTGTTGAAGGAGCAACTCAAGAAGGATCCGAACTGGTATTGAGTTCGGCGGATTGAAAGAGCAGGAACTCATCATGAGTTCCTACCCCTGCATCGCCCGAGGACGGCGAATGCATGACCAGGGGGCCGGGATGCTTTGATTGTTACAGGATCGGAGTGACCTACGGGTACAGGGAGTGCCTGCGCAAGGGCCGGGTCAGGTGAAGGCAGCAGTTGGCAAACCGTCGGGCGGACCCTGCCGTTTGCCGCTGCCGCCTACTTATGTCGTTCGAACATTAAGTGCAAATTAGTATCGGATCGTCCACCCGCTGCAACCGTATATCCAGAAAAACCTTTTCCCATTGTTCTGGTCAAAGCCCGTTTTTGTAGGGTTTTTCGAAAACCATCAGGCTATTTTATTCATCCCCCGAGTGATACTAATCGCTCTGTGATGGCCGGATTACGGCCATCAGGACGGCAGAAATGTCCTCTTTCCCCACCGTTCAACGAACCTATTGTCGGACAAAACCTATGCCGATTCGGCATGGGGTAGACGGTTACGGCATTAGACGCGCCTCCCCTGCACCGCAATAGTTGCGCCTTTTTTCGCCAGCCAGAGAGCTTTTGGGCGTCTGGCGGTGACCTTCCATGGAGGGCAGATGGGTACTTCCCGCATGCCTGGGCGTGCTGGCAGGACGCATTTGCCCAAGTCCACTTGAAGCAAGGGTAAACAAGATGAAGAAGGCAAAGCTCAGCCTCGCCTGGCAGATCCTCATCGGTCTGGTACTGGGGATTGCACTCGGTGCGCTGCTCAACCATTTCAGTGCGGAAAAGGCCTGGTGGATCAGTAATGTGCTGCAACCGGCGGGCGATATCTTCATTCGCCTGATCAAGATGATCGTCATCCCGATCGTCATTTCCTCGCTGATCGTCGGCATCGCCGGTGTCGGTGATGCCAAGCAGCTGGGGCGCATCGGTCTCAAGACCATCATCTACTTCGAGATCGTCACCACCATCGCCATTCTCGTCGGCCTGGTGCTGGCCAACGTGTTCCACCCGGGCACCGGCATCGACATGAGCACGCTGGGCACCGTGGACATCTCCAAGTACAAGGCCACCGTCGCCGAAGTACAGCATGAGCACGCGTTCATCGAGACCATCCTCAACCTGATCCCGTCGAACATCATCGCCGCCATGGCGCGTGGCGAGATGCTGCCGATCATCTTCTTCTCGGTGATTTTCGGCCTCGGCCTGTCGAGCCTGCAGGCCGAACTGCGCGACCCGCTGGTGAAGATGTTCCAGGGCGTCTCGGAAACCATGTTCAAGGTCACCCACATGATCATGAACTACGCACCGATCGGTGTGTTCGCCCTGATCGCCGTGACCGTGGCCAACTTCGGCTTCGCCTCGCTGCTGCCGCTGGCCAAGCTGGTGGTGCTGGTCTACGTCGCGGTCTTCCTGTTCGCCTTTGTGGTGCTCGGGCTGATCGCCCGTCTGTTCGGCTTTTCGGTGATCAGGCTGATGCGCATCTTCAAGGACGAGCTGATCCTGGCCTATTCCACCGCCAGCTCGGAAACCGCCTTGCCGCGGATCATCGAGAAGATGGAAGCCTATGGCGCGCCGAAGGCCATCTGCAGCTTCGTGGTGCCGACCGGCTACTCGTTCAACCTCGACGGCTCGACCCTCTATCAGAGCATCGCGGCGATCTTCATTGCCCAGCTCTACGGCATCGACATGTCGATCAGCCAGCAACTGCTGCTGGTAGTGACCCTGATGGTCACCTCCAAGGGCATCGCCGGCGTACCAGGTGTTTCCTTCGTGGTGCTGCTGGCCACCCTGGGCAGCGTCGGCATTCCGCTGGAAGGCCTGGCCTTCATTGCCGGTGTCGACCGCATCATGGACATGGCGCGTACTGCCCTGAACGTGATCGGCAACGCCCTGGCCGCCCTGGTCATCGCCCGTTGGGAAGGCCTGTACGACGATGCCAAGGGTGAGCGCTACTGGAACTCGCTGCCGCACTGGCGCAGCAAGGCCTGACCGCCGCTCTTCGACAAACCCCGGATTTTCCGGGGTTTGTTGTTTCTGGCCCGACCGTTATCATTCGCCGCATATTCCAGGAGTTTTTCCGATGCTCAATGGCCTGTGGCTTGGCTTTTTCGTGGTGGCGACCGTTTCGGCGCTGGCGCAATGGCTGGTGGGTGGCAATGCCGCAATCTTCGCCAGCATGGTCGAAAGTATCTTCGCCATGGCCAAGCTGTCGGTGGAGGTCATGGTCCTGCTGTTCGGCACCCTGACCCTCTGGCTGGGTTTCCTGCGCATCGCCGAAAAGGCCGGTATCGTCGACTGGCTGGCCAAGGCCCTCGGCCCGCTGTTCAGCCGGCTGATGCCCGAGGTGCCTCGGGGCCATCCAGCCATTGGCCTGATCACCCTCAACTTCGCTGCCAACGGCCTCGGCCTGGACAACGCTGCCACGCCCATCGGCCTGAAAGCCATGCGTGCGTTGCAGGAGCTCAATCCGAGCCAGACGGTGGCGAGCAATGCGCAGATCCTGTTCCTGGTGCTCAACGCTTCGTCGCTGACCCTGCTGCCGGTGACCATCTTCATGTACCGCGCCCAGCAGGGCGCGCCGGACCCGACCCTGGTGTTCCTGCCGATCCTGCTGGCGACCAGCGCCTCGACCCTGGTCGGCCTGCTGTCGGTGGCGGTGATGCAGCGCCTGCGCCTGTGGGACCCGGTGGTGCTGGCCTACCTGGTGCCGGGGGCGCTGATCCTCGGTGGCTTCATGGCGGTGTTGGCCGGGTTGTCGGCCACGGCGCTGGCGAGCCTGTCGTCGATCCTCGGCAACCTGACGCTGTTCGGCCTGATCATGCTGTTCCTGGTGATCGGGGCCTTGCGCAAGGTGAAGGTCTACGAGGCTTTTGTTGAAGGTGCGAAGGAAGGCTTCGATGTGGCGAAGAACCTGCTGCCGTACCTGGTGGCGATGCTCTGCGCCATCGGCGTGCTGCGGGCTTCCGGGGCACTGGACTTCGGCCTCGACGGCATCCGCCACCTGGTGCAGTGGGCCGGTTGGGACGCGCGCTTCGTCGATGCGCTGCCGACGGCGATGGTCAAGCCGTTCTCCGGCAGTGCCGCGCGGGCGATGCTGATCGAGACCATGAAGACCCAGGGCGTGGACAGCTTCCCGGCCCTGGCGGCGGCGACCATCCAGGGCAGCACCGAGACCACCTTCTATGTGCTGGCCGTGTACTTCGGTGCAGTGAACATCCAGCGCGCCCGCCATGCGGTGGGCTGTGCCCTGCTGGCGGAACTGGCCGGGGTGATCGCGGCGATCGGGGTCTGTTACTGGTTCTTCGGCTGAGGCCTGCCGCGGTGTTCGCTCCTTGGAGGATGCTGGCTGGCTAACTGGCTATGAGTGACTGAGTGGCGAGCGGGCTTGCCCGCGCTGGGCCGCGAAGCGGCCCTGAAACCGGCATGCATGTCCTGCCTGATACAACGCGGTAGCCGATTCGCGGCTGCCTTGCAGCCGAGCGCGGGCAAGCCCGCTCGCCACAAAAGCCCTCAGTGGCCGGGGTCTCAGCGTTTGGCTGAAGCCTCGCCCTGCTGCACCGCCCAGCCAATCACCTGCCCCGTCAGCCTGTCGCCAGCCTGGCCGAAACTGGCGACCACCGCAGACACCTGCTTGTCGCCCAGTGGCTGGCGCACTTCGAAGCGACGGCTGGCGAGAATCCGCTGGTCGCTGTCACGTACCAGTCGCGCATCGAAACGGATCACCACCTCGGCGGCCTGCCCGTGGTATTCGGTCTGGAACGCCTGCAATTCACCACCCAGTTCGAAGTCCGCCCGCAGGTTGCTATCGTCGGTGCTCAGCAAGCGTACCCGCCCGTCACGCTGGAAGGCATCGAGAAGGCGGTTGCGCAGCAGTACCGGCGCGGGGTCGCTCCAGCGCGAGGCCTTGTAGTGGCTGAGCAGGTCACCGTGTGGAATCACGGCGATGTTCGGGCTGTTCAAGGCCTCGCCGGCAATCGGCTTGGCGAGGCGCAACGACCACTCGACCGGCTGGACCGCCGGCGCGGCCAGGCTGCCCTGGGCGGTCGGCAGCCGGTAGACGTCCACCGGCTCGGCCTCGGGCAGGATCGAGCAGGCACTGCCCAGGGCCAGGCCGGCGATCAGGGTCAGGTGGCTCAGGGCACGACGGGCAAGCCTCATGGGGTGAATTCCTTGTTCTGGTCACGGCCCAGCAGGTAGCCGCTGGGGTTGGCGTTCAGGCGTTGCGACACGGTCTTCAGGCTGCCCAGGGTTTCACGCAGTTCGCGGATTGCCGGCGCCAGTTCGTTGAGCCCCTGCAGGCCGCTGTTGACCGAATCCTGGTTGTTGGCGAGCAGCTTGTTGAGGGTTGCGCTGCTCTGTTCCAGCGACTGCATGGCCCGCTCGGCACTGCCCAGGGCCTGGGTGCCCTGGTTGTCGAGCAGGTGGTTGGCATTGCGCATCAGTTGCGAGGTCTGCTCCAGGGTACCGCTGACCTGCTTGCTGACCTGGGTCATCTGCTGCAGTACCTGGCGGATGTCATCGCGCTGGCTGGCGATGGCACCGGTGGTCTGTTGCAGGTTGTCCAGGGTCTTGCCGACGTTTTCCACATTCTCCCGGGAGAACAGCGCGTTGGCGTTATGCAGCAGCAGGTTCACGCCACTCATCAGGTCGCTGCTGTCGTTCAGCAGGCGGGAGATCGGCGACGGACTGGCGACGATCTCCGGCAGCTTGCCGTCCTTGCCCTTGAGCTCGGGGCTCTGCGGAGTGCCGCCGCTGAGCTGGATCAGCGAGGTGCCGGTGATCCCGGTCAGGGCCAGCTTGGCGCGCGTGTCTTCCTTGATCGGGGTGTCGCCGACCAGGCGGATGCGTGCCAGTACCCGGCGCGGGTCCTTGGGGTCGAGGCTCAGTTGCAGCACGTCGCCAACCTTGATCCCGCTGTACTGCACCGGGCTGCCACGAGATAAGCCGCTGACGGCCTCGTTGAAGACCACTTCGTAGTCCTTGAACGCGGTATCGACGCTGGACTTGGCCAGCCACAGGCCGAAGAGCAGTGCGCCAAGCACCACCACTACGCTGAACAGGCCGATCATCACATGATGGGCACGGGTTTCCATCTTATCCCTCCTTGAGCGGTGTTGCCGCAGCGTAGGCGGCGCGGCCTCGTGGGCCGTGGAAGTATTCGTGAATCCAGGGGTCGTCGGTTTCGGCGACCCGTTCGATGGCGTCGGCCACCCGTACGCGTTTCTGCGCCAGCACCGCGACCCGGTCGGTGATGGTGTAGAGGGTGTCGAGATCGTGGGTGATCAGGAACACACTCAGGCCAAGGGCGTCGCGCAGTGTCAGGATCAGTTGGTCGAAGGCGGCAGCGCCGATCGGGTCGAGGCCGGCGGTGGGCTCGTCGAGAAACAGGATGTCCGGGTCCAGGGCCAGGGCTCGGGCCAGGGCGGCGCGCTTGATCATGCCGCCGGAGAGCGAGGCCGGGTACTTGTTGGCGGCCGACAGCGGCAGGCCGGCCAGTGCCAGTTTCACGCAGGCCAGGTGCTCGGCGTCGGCCCGGCTGAGCCCGGCGTGTTCGATCAGCGGCAGGGCGACGTTCTCGACCACTGTCAGCGAAGAAAACAGTGCGCCCTGTTGGAACAGCACGCCAAAACGGCGCTCGATCTGCGACCTGTCCCGTTCCGGCAGGCTCGGCAGGTCCTGGCCGAACACCCGTACCTGGCCTTCACTGGGGCGGCGCAGGCCGATGATGCTGCGCATCAGCACCGACTTGCCGGTGCCGGAGCCGCCGACCACCGCCATGATCTCGCCTTTGTACAGGTCGAGGTCGAGATGCTCGTGCACGCTCTGCGAGCCGAAGCGATTGCACAACCCACGAACCTCGATCACCGCCTCGCTGGGCGGTCGCGCTACCCGGCTCACCAGCCCATCTCCATGAAGAACAGCGCGGCGACGGCGTCGAGCACGATGACGATAAAGATCGACTGGACCACGCTGGAGGTGGTGTGGGCACCGACCGATTCGGCACTGCCGCTGACCTTGAAGCCTTCCAGGCAACCCACGGCGGCGATCAGGAAGGCGAAGAATGGCGCCTTCACCAGGCCCACCAGAAAATGTTGGATACCGATGTCGGCCTGCAGCAGCGAGAGGAACATCGCCGGCGAGATGCCCAGCGACATGGCACAGACCACACCACCACCGACGATCCCGCAGATCATGGCGAGGAAGGTCAGCATCGGCAGCGCGATCAGCAGCGCCAGCACCCGTGGTAGCACCAGCAGTTCCATGGGGTCCAGGCCGAGGGTGCGGATGGCGTCGATTTCCTCGTTGGCCTTCATCGAACCGATCTGCGCGGTAAAGGCGCTGGCGGTGCGGCCGGCCATCAGAATCGCGGTCAGCAGTACGCCGAACTCACGCAGGAAGGAGAACGCCACCAGGTCCACGGTAAAGATGCTGGCGCCGAAACTGGCCAGGACCGTCGCGCCGAGAAACGCCACCACGGCGCCGACCAGGAAGGTCAGCAGGGCGATGATCGGTGCGGCATCGAGGCCGGTTTGCTCGATATGCGCGACCATCGGCGTGAGTCGCCAGCGCGACGGCCGCAGCAGGCCGCGCGCGAGGGTTTCGAGGATCAGGCCAACGAAGCCGAGCAGTTGCTGGGTGTCCTGCCAGACCTTGTCCACCGCCCGGCCGATCCGTTCGAGCAGTTGCATGCCGGCGGCCTGCTCCGGTTCCTTGACCGGCTCGCAGAAGTCGGTCAGCGAACAGTAGACGGTCTGCAGCAGCGCCCTATCGGCGGCGGACAGGTGATCGCTCTGCTCGGTCAGTTGCCCGAGGCGCTGGGCGCCCAGCAGCTCCACCAGCAGCGAGGCGCCGGCAGTGTCGAGCGCGCCCAACTGCTCCAGGTCGACGGTGGTGCTGGCGTCGTAGTGACCGAGCAATGCGGCGCAGCGACGTTTCAATTCGTTGTAGTGGGCCAGCGTCCAGTCGCCACTGACCCGCAGGCGTGCGGGTGTCGTCGAGGTGTCCAGCTGGGCGTTGCCGGCCGTCGTGCTGATGATCATGAGCTTCCGGGCTTGAACAGGTATTTACGCAAACCACTGTAATAGCACGTTAGTCTGACAAATCACTAGGACCCTTGTGCGGTCTTTGCTGCCGCTGCCTGGTCAGTGATCTCGAAACGCAGCACGCCGAGCATCTGTCCGTCTTCGGTCAGCACCCGCACCAGCCAGCGGCCGGTCGGATCGGCAGGGAAGTTCTGCTTGTGCGTCCAGGCGCGGTAGCCTTCCTTGCGCCCGCCGTGGATATCCAGGGCGATCCGGTCGACTTCGCGACCATTGAATTCCCAGACATGGTAGATCCGCTCATCGAGGCCGCGTGGCGCATTGATCGAGGTATAGGCGTAGAGCCCGCCGCCGCGCACCTGGCCGGCATCGACCTGTTCCAGGCTGGCGCCGGGAGTGCGGTCTTGCAGTTGCGTGGTCACCGCGACCTCGGTCATCCACAGGGTGGCCGGCGGTACCCAGGAACGCAGCAGCCAGCCGGCACTGCCGACGGCCAGGGTGACACTGACCAGCATCAGCCAGCCACGCACGCTGCGTAGTGGCAGGCTCACCGCCAGGCTGGGGATCGACAGCAGCAGCGCGGTGCCCAGGGCCAGCTTGTAGCTCTGGGCGGTGGTCAGGTGCAGGATGATCGGCAGTGCGGTGAGCATCGCGGCGAACAGCGTCAGCGTGTGCAGGCCCAGCAGCAGCCAGCGCTTGGGTGCCAGCCACTTGTAGTACAGCGGATCGGTGATCGACACCAGCGCCGCAGCGCCGAGCAGGCTGGTGAAGACCAGTTGGCCGCTGTTCCAGGTGGTGGTGATGAAGAAGAACGGCAGGACAAAGAACAGGCTTTCCTGATGGATCAACTGCGTGGCATAGCGCAGCAGCGGCTCGGGAATCTCGCGCTTGAACAGGCGGCTGAACAATTGGGTCAGGGTGTTTTCCAGCATCAGCCAGACCCAGCTCAGCAACAGCACGATGGCAATCAGGCTGGCCTTGCTCTGTTGGCGGTCGATGAGGATGAAGCTGGCGATCCCCGAGCAGAAGCCGAAGGCGGCGATGGCCCCCGGGTAACGCTTCATCAGTTCGAGGATGCGTTGGATGAGGAGGGTCAGCTTGGGCATGCGGCAGGTCACAGGAGTGGCGGGTGAAATAGGCCGACACAATACAGTTTTTGTCAGCTCTTATGGGATAAAGCCGATCTGTTGCTGGTGGGCTTGAGGGCCTCTTCGCGGATGAATCCGGTCCGGTTCATCCGCGAAGAGGCCCCGGAGTCTAGCGCCGTCGCCAGGCCCGCCAGCCCAACGGGAGCAGTACCAGCAGCGCCAGCAGGCCGGCTCCTAGCCACATCAGTTGGTCATAGCTGAACTGTGGCTTCTCGATCCGCAGGTAACCCGGCTGGTCCAGCAGCTTGCGCATGGCCTTGTTGGCATCCTTGAGTGTCACCGCCTGCAAGGCCTTGGCCGGATTGCTGAAGTGGCCATCCTCGTAATCGCCCAGGGCGCCCCAGTAATAGTCGGCCAGCGCGCTGTTGCCCTGCACGGCCCAGGCCTGGCGGGCGATAGCGGCCTGCTGCAGGCGGGCGAAGGTAGCCGGGTCTAGGCCGTCCTTGAGCAATTGTGCCTTCAGGTCGGCCAGCACTTGCCGGGCCTGCTCGAGATTGTCCCGCTCGACATCGGCATTGAGGCTGAAGAAACCGACGCCGCCGAGCACTTCGCGTTCGCTCCAGGGCCCGTAGGACAGGCTGTGGGCCAGGCGCAACTGGCGGTACAGTGCCCAATCCAGGTAATCCTTGAGCAGGTCGACCGCCGCGTCGGACTGGTCTTCCAGAACCGGCTCGGGAAACAGCCAGTGGATCTTCGCGCCGTTGCCGACCCAGCCACGGATCAGGTCGCGCTCGGCGGCGCCATGGTGAAGTATCTGTGGCAGTGGCAGGTGGTCGTTGGGCTCCACCGGCTCCAGCGCGCCGTACGCCCGGTCCAGGTAGGCCGGCAGCAGGCGGTCGAGGTCACCGACCATGATCAGCGTCATGTTGTTCGGCGCGTACCAGTTCTTGCGTAGCGCTTCGAGCTGCGCCCGGGTCAGGTGGCTGACCCCGGGGTGTTCACGACACTTGAGTCCCAGTTCCTCGGCCAACTGGTCGCTGCTGCGGTGCCCGCTCGGCTGGATGTCCAGCCAGCGCTGAAGGTGCGAGTAATGGCCGCCATCTTCGCGCTCGACCACCTGCTTGGCGGCGGCGATGTCGTCGTCGCTGAACCGGGTCTTGGTCAGCACCGCCAGCAGCAGGTCGAGAATCTTGCGCTGGTTGGCCGCAGGCGCCTCGATCACGAAGGTGGTGTCGGCGTCGCTGGTGTAGGCGTTCCATTCGCCGCCGAGGGCCTGCATGCGTTCTTCCAGGCCACCCTCGCCACCGGCGTCGATGCCGCTGAACAGCAAGTGTTCGAGCAGGTGCGGCAGCTCCTTGTCGGCACAGGCGAAATCGTCGAAACCGACGCCCACCACCAGCCGGATTGCCACGTGCCCGCGCTCGCTGCCCGGCTTGAGCAGCAGTTGCAGGCCGTTGGGCAATTGGTAACCCTCGACCTGGAAGCGATCAAGGGCTTGGGCGGGGACCAGCGTGAACAACAGGCAAACGAACAGCAGGCAACGCATAACCAATTTCCGCAAACGGGTTCCTACGCACAGACAACGGTCGAGCCGTGGACGTTCAAGGCGAGTGGGTGATATCGGCTGTTTCTTCCGAGGCCAGCGCGCCGGTGTCGGAGGTTTCCAGGACCACGTAGGCGCTGCTGCAGAATAACGAATTCAGGCGCTTCATGTCGGCAATCAGCTCCAGGTGCAGGGAACTGGTCTCGATGCTTTGTACGATCTTTTTCTGCAGGCGACTGACATGGGCATGGGCCAGGCGCCGTTCCTGGGCACGGAAGCGGCGCTTCTCGCGCAGCAACTGTCGGGCGCTTTCCGGGTCGGCGCTGAGAAACACCGACAGGCCCAGGCGCAGGTTGTCGGTCAACTGGCTGTGCAGGCCGGCCAGTTCCTCCAGGCCGTCTTCGGAGAACGAGCGGCGCTTGGCGGTTTTCTGCTGCTGGACCTTGCGCAGCATGCGCTCGATCAGGTCGGCCGCCAGCTTCAGGTTGATCGCCAGTTCGATGATTTCTGCCCAGCGTCGACTGTCCTGTTCGCCCAGGTCCTCGCGGGGCATCTGTGCCAGGTACAGCTTGACCGCGTTGTAGAGTACCTCGACATCATCGCTCAGGCGGCGCATCTCGATGGCCACGGCGGTCTGCTTGCCGCGCAGTACGTCGAGCATGGCGTCGAGCATGTTCTCGATCAGGTCGCCAATGCGCAGGGTCTCGCGGGCCGCGTTGGACAGCGCCAGGCCCGGGGTGGCGAGCGCTGCCAGGTCCAGATGGCGGGGTTTCAGCTTGCCGTTGGCTTCCGGCCGTTCCGGCAGCAACCAGCTGCACAGCCGTGCCATCGGTCCGACGCTGGGTAGCAGGACCAGGCAACGCACGGTGTTGTAGAGCAGGTGGAAACCGATGACCATCTCCTGCGGGCTGAAGTCCAGGTCATCGAGCCAGTGCACCAGCGGGGTCAGCACGGGAATGATCAGCAGCAGGCCGATCAGCTTGTACAGCAGGCTGCCGAGGGCGACCTGGCGGCCGGCGGCATTCTGCATGCTGGTGCTGAGGAAGGCCAGGACGCCGCTGCCGATATTGGCGCCGATCACCAGGCCGATGGCCACCGGCAGGCCGATTACCCCGGCGCCGGCCAGGGTTGCGGTGAGCAGCACGGCGGCGAGGCTGGAATAGGAAATCATCGCGAACAGCGCACCGACCAGGGCGTCGAGCAGGATGTCGCCGGTCAACGAGGCGAACACCACCTTCACGCCCTGGGCATGGGTGATTGGCGCCGCGGCTTCGACGATCAGTTGCAGGGCGAGGATGATCAGCCCCAGGCCGATGCCGACGCGGCCGAGTTGCCCGGCGCGGGTCTGCTTGCGCGAGAGGAAGAAGATCACCCCGAGGAAGATCAGCAGCGGCGACAGCCAGGACAGGTCGAAGGTCAGCACCCGGGCCATCAGCGCGGTACCGACGTCGGCACCGAGCATGGTGGCCAGGGCCGGGGTCAGCGCCATCAGACCCTGGCCGACGAAGGAGGTCACCAGCATCGCCGTGGCGTTGCTGCTCTGCACCATGGCCGTGACCAGGATGCCGGCAACGAACGCCAGTGGCCGCCTGGCCATGTTCTGGCCGATCACCTGGCGCAGGTTGGAGCCGTAGACCCGCAGGATGCCGGTGCGGACGATATGCGTGCCCCAGATCAGCAGGGTCACGGCGGAAAGCAGATTGAGCAGGGTCAGCATGGTGGGCCCCCTGGGATGCTGGTGCCCCAGAGGGGCAAGTTGAATGTATCGCGTGCCTTTCTACGACTTGTCCTTAAGCTTTAGTCGGCTATCGGCACAAGCGCCAGCATCGCATGGTTGTCAGCGCTCCTGAAACAAAACGGTCATGAAAAAAACACAAAAAAAGGGGCCGTGAGGCCCCTTTTCCTGTTTCGTCGACGCTTCGGGTCTATTGACCCGGAACATCCTTGCGCAGTTTCACCGGATCCTGCTGGGCTTTCTTTTTCGCCATCGCGGTGCGCATCTTGATGTTGATCGCCTCGACCGCCAGGGAGAACGCCATGGCGAAGTAGACGTAGCCTTTCGGTACATGTACGTCGAAGGCTTCGGCGATCAGCACGGTGCCGACCACGATCAGGAACGACAGCGCGAGCATCTTCAGCGACGGGTGTTTATCGATGAAGTCGCCGATGGCCCGCGAGGCGAGCATCATCACCAGCACTGCGACGATGATCGCCGCGACCATCACCGGTACATGGGAAACCATGCCCACGGCGGTGATCACCGAGTCGAGGGAGAACACGATGTCGATGATCGCGATCTGGATGATGGTGTAGAGGAAGTTGCCGCCCTTGCCTGCCGGGCCTTCATCGGCTGTTTCGTCCTCGCCTTCCAGGCCGTGGTAGATCTCCTGTGAGCTTTTCCACAACAGGAACAGGCCACCGAAGAACAGGATCAGGTCGCGCCCGGAGATGCCCTGGCCGAGGACCACGAACAGGTCGGCGGTCAGGCGCATGACCCAGGTGATCGACAGCAGCAACATGATCCGCGTGATCATCGCCAGGGCCAGGCCGAAGATCCGAGTGCGCTGCTGCATGTGCTTGGGCATGCGGCTGACCAGGATCGAGATCATGATGATGTTGTCGATGCCCAGGACGATCTCCAGGGCGGTCAGGGTGAAGAAGGCGACCCAGATTTCCGGGTTGGTCAGCCAATCCATGTGTGTTCCTTTGCTCGAATGTTGGGCCAGCCCTGCATCGTTCGCCGGGCTGGCGGTGAATCGTTATCGTTATAGACTGCCGAAGAGCGGGAATGTCCCCAGCAGCAATGCGCCTACCAGTATGCACAGGCACACCAGTACAGCCCATTTCAGGGTGAAGCGCTGGTGATCGCCGAATTCGATGCCGGCCAGTGCCACCAGCAGGTAGGTCGATGGAACCAGTGGGCTCAACAGATGGACGGGCTGACCGACGATCGAGGCACGTGCCATTTCCACGGCGCTGATGCCGTAGTGGCTGGCGGCTTCGGCCAGTACTGGCAGCACACCATAATAGAACGCATCGTTGGACATGAAAAAGGTGAACGGCATGCTCGCCAGCGCGGTGATCACCGCCAGGTACGGGCCGAGCGCCGGTGGAATCACCGCCAGCAGGCTCTTGGACATGGCGTCGACCATGCCGGTGCCGGACAGGATACCGGTGAAGATACCCGCGGCGAAGATCAATCCGACCACCGCCAGCACGCTGCCGGCGTGGGCGGCGATACGGTCCTTCTGCTGTTGCAGGCAGGGGTAGTTGACGATCATGGCGATACTGAACGCGACCATGAACAGCACCGGCAGTGGCAGCAGCCCGGCGATCAGTGCGCACATCAGGCCCAGGGTCAGGGCGCCGTTGAACCAGATCAGTTTCGGCCGGCGCGCTTCGGGGAACTGCGAGACGCTGATTTCGCTATGGTCGATGTCGTCACCGAGGATGTGCAACTCGCCCAGGCGGGTCCGCTCGCGCTTGCCGTAGAAGTAGGCAATCAGCAGGATCGCCAGCACGCCGGCGCACATGGCCGGGATCATTGGCACGAAGATGTCCGACGGGTCGACATGCAGCGCGCTGGCGGCACGGGCGGTCGGGCCGCCCCAGGGGGTCATGTTCATCACGCCGCCGGCGAGAATGATCAGCCCGGCCATGATCCGCGGGCTCATGCCGATGCGGCTGTACAGCGGCAGCATGGCGGCGACGCAGATCATGTAGGTGGTGGCGCCGTCACCGTCGAGGGAGACCACCAGGGCCAGCACTGCAGTGCCGACCGAAACCTTCAGCGGGTCGCCCTTGACCAGCTTGAGGATCTTGCGCACGGCCGGGTCGAACAGGCCGGAGTCGATCATCAGGGCGAAGTAGAGAATGGCGAACATCAGCATCACGCCGGTCGGCGCGAGCTTGGTGATGCCTTCGATCATCATTTTGCCGATGGTGGCGCCGAAGCCGCCGAACAGGGCGAAGAGGATCGGTACGATGATCAGGGCGATCAGCGCGGACAGGCGCTTGGTCATGATCAGGTACATGAAGGTAATGACCATGGCGAAGCCAAGGAAAGTCAGCATGGGGAGTACTCCGGGCGTAACGCGGCTAGGGAAAGGCGAAGCGGCTGGGGTCAGCGCAAGGCGGGCGCGGGCGTTACGGGCGGATTTGCAGCGAACAGGCAGGTCGGGACGGACATCGGTATCACCATTGTTGTTGTTGATTGGGCCTTTGGTGCGCTTGCGGGCGCGACCTGGCCGACCGGTCTGGTGCCGGTGGTGAGGCGATGCTAATGGGGGAAGCTTTCAGCCAGCTTTCGTGGCTGAAAGGTTGGTTTGGGAATTGTATGGCGCCGTTCGCGGATGAATCCTGCCCCACAGGGTTGGCGGCGCTCACGGCATTTGTGTCTGGCAAGATTACTGTGGCGAGCGGATTTGTATGGCAGTTGGGTTTATGTGGCGAGCGGGCTTGCCCGCGCTGGGCTGCGGAGCGGCCCTGGAGTCGACCCACGCGGTGTACCAGGCAAAACCGGCTTTGCCGGACTTGCGACTGCTTCGCAGTCGAGCGCGGGCAAGCCCGCTCGCCACATAGGCCTGATCACCATGAAAACAGGATCTATCCGCGAAAGGGGCGCGACAGCCACCACGGCTTACGGATCAGGGCAGTTCGAGGCCGCCCGCCGCCTTGTGCAGGCTGCGCAGGTGTTCGCCGACGATCTTCAGGTTGGCTTCGCTGGCTTCGATCTCGGCCTCGCGGGCCGGGTCGAGCAGCTTGCGCACTTCCTTGTCGAGGTCGCCGGTGAGACGCTGCAACTGCTGCTGGCGCTGGCTGCTCTCGGCTTCCAGGCGCTGCCATTCGCCGGGTTGTGGCAGACCGTAGCCACCGCTGCCGAGCAGTTCCGCCGGGCGGCTGAGGAAGCCGCTGTTGGCCAGGATCGCCTGCAGGGTACGGTTGGCCTGGTCCATGCCGCCGTCCTTGATGTCACGCCCGCCGAGGTACTTCTGCTTGACCTCGTCCTGGGCCAGCAGCAGTTGCCGGCGATAGCCCGCCTGTTCCAGCAGCAGCAAGGCGGCGCTGGTGCGCAGGTCGGCCTGGGTGAACCATGGACGACGTTCTTCAGGCCGCAGGGTCAGCCAGTCCTCGACGGTTTCCTGCTTGATCGGCAGGTGCTTTTTCAGCACCTCGAACATCGCCTGGTAGCGGTCCCGGTAGGAGTCGAAGCGATAGCCCAGACGCAAGGCCTCGCGCGGGTCGTCGAGCACGCTGGTGTCGGCCAGGCCGCGGCCCTTGAGCACTTCCAGCAGGCCGTTGGGCATGATGCTGTCGAGGCCCTTGAGCTGGGCGTTGTCGGTGCCGCTGCGTAACAGCTTGAGGGTCTCGACCGCGCAGTTGTTGGTGACGAAGTAGTAGTTGCCGTCATAGCTCCAGTGCATCTCGGCGGCGTGCTCGACCACTTCCTCGATTTCCTGGCGCGACAGTTTCAGCGGCACCGAGGCCAGGCTGCGCAGCTCGGTCTTGGTGTACTCGTCGATGACCTGGGCCAGCGGCAGCACAAACAATCGTGACGGGTAGGCGCCGGTCAGGCCGCCCCAGGTCGAGAGCTGCACGTCGTTGACGAAGGCGCGGTAGGACAGCACCAGGTGCTGGTCGAGGTCCAGTCGGCAATCCGGCCCGCGTGGCCGGCCAGGTGCGCAGATGACCAGGCGCAGCATGCTGTGGCCCCAGCGGCTGACCCAGTTCTGGTTGGCTTCGGCCAGCAGGTAGTCGACTTCATAGACCCGCTCGGGGTCGATCTTGCCCAGCGGCGTCTTGCCGAAATCGTTGCCGGCGTTGAGGAACGGGAAGGCCTTGGCGCAGTTGTCCTTCGCTGGCGGTGCCCAGCCGAAGCGTTCCTTGTAGTAGCGGTACAGCGCCGGACGGCGGCAGGCGTAGGCCGGGTCGAGGAGGAAGTACTCCATGTTGACCGCGACGAACTCCTTGGGATTGGTGGTCTCGTAGATGTCGGGGCTGCGGGCCACCTGCTTGTTGTGTGTCTCGCGCTGGCCGCGGGTGCCGACCGACTGCTGCCAGCCGGCCAGGTCCAGCAGGCGTGGGTCGTCGCTGAGGGTGAAGCGGCGACCGTTCTGGCCCCGACATTGGTCGGGCAGGCCGACCAGGCCGGTGTTGCCGTTCTGCAGGTTGCAGCGCTGGATCAGCCGGCGCTCGGCCTCTGGCCACAGGCGGGCGCGGTCGTAGATATGGGTCAGTTCGTGCAATACGGTGGCGAGCATTTCCTCGCGCACGGTGCCGTGGGGGCGATGGGTCTTTTTCGTTGCCGCCGAGCCGTCGACCAGGCCGGGCAGCAGGTTGCGGTTGAGCTCGACTTCCGAAACCAGCGATGCCTCGCCATAGGCGTTGTCCGGCATGCGGGTGGACCAGCTCAGGGTGATGCGTCGGTCCAGCCCCTCGATGAAGCTGGGCGGCAGGTGGGCGATGGCCTCATCCAGCAGTGCCTGGCTGGCGCGCTGCTCGGCCGGGCTCAGGCCTTCGCTGTCGAGCTGCAAGTGCAGGTTGGCCTGGGCCGTGTTGCCGCCAAGCAACAGCGAGCAGGCCAGCAGCCAGCCGGCAAATGGCTTCACAGCGCGAGGATGGCTTCGGCGAGGGTCTGGTCGCTGGCGTCGCGAGCTTCCGGCACCTGGGTGCGCAGGGCATTGAAGGCGGCTTCCAGTTGCGCTCCGCGGATCTCGCCACGGCTGGCGACGAAGCTGGCGGCGTCGTCATGGGCCTCGCGGACCACTTTCGAGTCGCGGATCGAGGTGGTGGTGTCCGAGGTGAAGTCGATGGTGCGACCCGAGGCGCGGACGATGATGTTACTGGTGGCCACCAGGGTGTGCGCCGAGGCCACGTCGGCCAGCAACAGCAAGCCGAGGGCGGCGGCGATCAGGGGGGTACGCATGAAATGTCTCCGGATACAGAAGTGACTATTTGACGAGAATTGCCTCGGCCAGTTCAAGGTCGCTTGCATGAAGTTTTGGCCGGCTGTGACGCAGCCAGCTCAAGGCCGACTCCAACTGCGCTCCCCGCACCTGGCCGTCGCTGGCGACAAAGGCAGCGGCATCATCCCGGGCCGCCAATATCAGTTTATGGTCGAAGGGCGCGGTGGTCACCTGGCTGGTGACATAACCACTGACGACGACGCCTTGTGTAGTCATGTCGAATGCGTGGGCCTGAGTGATCCAGCTGAGGGCTATGAGCAATAAGGATAATGAACGCATGAGTCTCGATGGCTGATTGAACGAGCGTCAAGGCTAGCGGAATGAGCCGGCCAGGACCAGCGCGGAGGTCTGCGACGAGCCTTTTGCGGGCATGTGGCCCTTTTTGGGCCTCATGCTCCGGTGTCCGTCAGATTGCCAGGATCGCCTGCGCCAGCTGTGCGTCGCTGGCCTGCAGTTGGGGTGCCTGGCGGCGGATAGTGTCGAACGCGCTTTCCAGCTTCACCCCGCGGATCCGGCCTTCGCTGGCGACGAAGCTGGCAGCATCGTCACGGGCGGCGCGAACGATCTTGTTGTCGCGCAGCGACGAGGTCGCATCGGACGTGGTGTCGGTGGTGGCCTGGAGCGCGCCGACCACGGCATCGGTAGTGACGAGGAAGCTGCTGGCATGGGCGGTGGCGGCCATGCACAACAGGCTGGCAGCGCCGAGCAGGCGAAGACGGGACATGGTGAATCTCCTGGACAGGGAAGAGGAACAGTGGACCAGCACAGCACGGCCACTCGAACACGGTAACGCTGAACCTCAGACGCACATTCCGCGCTGCGGGCTACCTATGACCGCGATATTAGGCGGAGTTCCGTGGAGGCGGGAAGCCGATTTTGCCGCCGTGATGACCGGTCTAGAGCCTTCTTGTCGGATTTCATAAACTGTACCGGTATGTTTTTATTTTATGAAAAACTGTACCTGTCGGTCGATCTTGGCAGATTCATCGTGAAAATCCCGGCCCTGAAACGACAGAACCCGTCGCGGTTTCCCGCGACGGGTTCTGTTTGTTCAATTCGGTTGCTGGCGGTGGACCCGGTGGGTCAGGGCCAGCGAGCGCTGCTTAGCGCCAGAACGGCTTGCTCAGCTCTTCGTAGCGCTGGGCTTCGCTGATACCGGCATCGGCCAGCAGGCGAGCATCCAGGCGAGCCAGTTGATGGCGGCTGGCGATACGGCGCTGCCACAGCATCAGGTTGGCCAGAACGCGCAGAGGCAGAGAGGCTTTGGCTTCAGTAGCGGTGTTTTCGTAGAACAGTTCGGAACTGAGTGTACGTTCCATGGTTGACATCCTTCCGCTTTTGGCGGGATCAGGGAGTGGTTTAACTTCGACTGATGCCAATGATCCTCTCATTTGCCCAGCCTCTCTAGATACAGTTCACTTGTATTGTGAGGGACCAGTTAACTGTTTATAGGTGCTGTACTGCTCGAAATTGAGGCAACTGTACCTATCTGCACGAAATTGGTGCATTTTCATGTTGGCGAGGGCGTTGGGAGGGGATTTAGGAAGGAAAAAGACCAGTACAGCAGTACAGTTTTTTATGTTTTGCGTGGAGCGGTTCGCCCGCTGACGAAACTGTGTGTGCGCCAGCGGGGAACTGTTTTGATCAGTCAGCGAGCATTTTCCCGGTTTCTTCCAGGTTCATGTGCCAGCCCAGAGCCTCGCGCAGGATGTGCGGGGTATGGCCACCCAGGGCGCAGGCGCGCTCGAAGTAGTCATTGAGCGCGGCGCGGTACAGCGGGTGCACGCAGTTGTCGATGATCGCCCGTGCCCGCTCCCGTGGCGCCAGGCCGCGCAGGTCGGCCAGGCCGATCTCGGTGACGAGGATGTCGACGTCATGCTCGGTGTGGTCAACGTGGCTGACCATCGGCACCACGCTGGAGATGGCGCCGCCCTTGGCGATCGACTTGGTGACGAAGATCGCCAGGTGCGCATTGCGGGCGAAGTCGCCGGAGCCGCCGATGCCGTTCATCATCCGGGTGCCGCAGACATGGGTGGAGTTGACGTTGCCGTACAGGTCGAACTCCAGGGCGGTGTTGATACCGATGATGCCCAGGCGACGCACCACTTCCGGATGGTTGGAGATTTCCTGCGGGCGCAGCACCAGCTTCTCTTTATAGCGCTCCAGGTTGCCGAACACATCGCTGTTGCGCCGGCCCGACAGAGTGATCGAACTGCCGGAGGCAAAGGACAGCTTGCCGGCGTCGATCAGGTCGAAGGTCGAATCCTGCAGCACTTCGGAGTACATGGTCAGGTCTTCGAACGGCGAATCGATCAGGCCGCACATCACCGCGTTGGCGATGTTGCCGATCCCCGCCTGCAGCGGGCCGAGCTTGTTGGTCATGCGCCCGTCGGCCACTTCTTCTTTAAGGAAGGCGATCAGGTGGTCGGCGATGGCCTGGGTTTCGCTGTCCGGTGGGGTCACGGTGGACGGCGAGTCGGGTTGTTCGGTGATGACGATGGCGACGATCTTCGCCGGGTCGATCGGGATTGCGGTGCTGCCGATACGGTCGTCGACCTTTACCAGCGGGATCGGTGTGCGGGTCGGCCGGTAGCTGGGGATATAGATGTCGTGCAGGCCTTCCAGGTTCGGATTGTGCGCCAGGTTGATCTCGATGATCACCTGCTTGGCGAAGATAGCGAAGCTGGCCGAGTTGCCCACCGAGGTGGTCGGCACGATATGCCCGTCTTCGGTGATCGCCACCGCTTCGATGACCGCCAGGTCCGGCAGCTTGAGCTGTTTGTTGCGCAGTTGTTCGACGGTTTCCGACAGGTGTTGGTCGATGAACATCACCTCGCCGGCGTTGATCGCCTTGCGCAGGGTGCTGTCGACCTGGAACGGCATGCGGCGCGACAACACACCGGCTTCGGTGAGCTGCTTGTCGAGATCGTTGCCCAGGCTGGCGCCGGTCATCAGGGTGATTTTCAGCGGTTCCTGCTTGGCGCGTTCGGCCAATGCATGGGGCACGGCCTTGGCTTCGCCGGCGCGGGTGAAACCGCTCATGCCGACGGTCATGCCGTCCTGGATCAGGGCGGCAGCGTCTGCCGCGCTCATTACCTTACTGGAGAGGGAAGGCAAGCGAATACGATCACGGTACATGGATTTTTTTCTCAGGCAACGGAAGCAAGATGCGCAGTCTAGAGGTTTCGAAAAGTTTCGCCGCGCGACCAAGGTCGAATGCCGACCCCAGCTCCAGGGCCTTTTGTCGGTTTTTCGCGGGCAAAGAAAAACCCCAACCTACTAAAGGATGGGGTTTTTGGTATTGCGCTGGAGCAAGAGTTATTCGACGGCCTTGACCATGTCTTCGATCACCTTCTTCGCGTCGCCGAAGACCATCATGGTCTTGTCGAGGTAGAACAGTTCGTTATCGAGACCTGCGTAGCCGCTGGCCATCGAGCGCTTGTTGACGATGATGGTCTTGGCCTTGAATGCCTCGAGAATCGGCATGCCGGCGATCGGCGACTTCGGATCGTTCTTCGCCGCCGGGTTGACCACGTCGTTGGCGCCCAATACCAGCACCACGTCGGCCTGGCCGAACTCGGAGTTGATGTCCTCCATCTCGAACACCTGGTCGTAGGGCACCTCGGCCTCGGCCAGCAGCACGTTCATGTGCCCGGGCATGCGCCCCGCCACCGGGTGGATCGCGTACTTCACGGTCACGCCATGGTGGGTCAGCTTCTCCGTCAGTTCCTTCAGCGCGTGCTGGGCACGGGCCACCGCCAGGCCGTAGCCGGGTACGATGATCACGGTGTCGGCGTTGGTCAGCAGGAAGGTCGCGTCGTCGGCCGAACCGGACTTCACCGGCCGCGCCTCTTGCGCACCCGCCGGCCCACCAGCGTCCGCCGCGTTGCCGAAGCCGCCGAGCAGTACGTTGAAGAACGAACGGTTCATCGCCTTGCACATGATGTACGAGAGGATCGCACCGGACGAACCCACCAGCGAGCCGGCGATGATCAGCATCGAGTTGTTCAACGAGAAGCCGATCCCCGCCGCTGCCCAGCCTGAGTAGCTGTTGAGCATCGACACCACCACCGGCATGTCCGCGCCACCGATCGGGATGATGATCAGCACGCCGAGCACGAAGGCCAGGGCCAGCATCAGGGCGAAGGCGCCGAGGTTGCCGGTCAGCATGAAGGTCAGGCCCAGGCCGAGGGTTGCCAGGCCCAGCAGCAGGTTCAGCTTGTGCTGTCCGCCGAACTGTACTGGTGCGCCCTGGAACAGGCGGAACTTGTACTTGCCCGACAGCTTGCCGAAGGCGATGACAGAGCCGGAGAAGGTAATTGCACCAATCGCGGCGCCGAGGAACAGTTCCAGGCGGTTACCTGCCGGAATCGAATCGCCCAGTTGCTTGACGATGCCCAGCGACTGCGGTTCGACCACCGCCGCGATGGCGATGAATACCGCCGCCAGGCCGATCATGCTGTGCATGAAGGCGACCAGCTCGGGCATCTTGGTCATCTCGACGCGTTTGGCCATGATCGAGCCAGCGGTACCGCCGATCAGCAGCCCGACAATCACGTAGCCGATACCGGCGGTGGCCAACTCGGCGCCGAGCTTGAATACCAGGCCGACGGTGGTGGCGATCGCCAGGGCCATGCCGAGCATGCCGAACAGGTTGCCGCGTCGCGACGTGGTCGGGTGCGAGAGGCCCTTGAGGGCCTGGATGAAGCAGATCGACGCGATCAGGTAGAGCGTCGTTACCAGGTTCATGCTCATTACTTGGGCGCCTCTTCTTTTACGGCTTTCGGGGCTTTCTTCTTGAACATCTCAAGCATGCGGCGTGTGACCAGGAAACCGCCGAACACGTTGACCGCCGCCAGGGCCACGGCCAGGGTGCCCATGATCTTGCCCAGCGGGGTCACGGTCAGGGCGGCGGCGAGCATGGCGCCGACGATCACGATCGCCGAGATGGCGTTGGTGACGGCCATCAAGGGGGTGTGCAGCGCGGGCGTGACGTTCCAGACCACGTGGTAACCGACATAGATCGCCAGCACGAAGATGATCAGGTTGTAGATACCGGGGGAGATAAGCTCTTCCATCTTCTCAATCCTCTGCTCAGGCGTTCTTGCGGATGACTTGGCCGTCGCGGCACATCAGGCACGCGGCGACGATGTCGTCTTCGAGGTTCACTTCGAACTGTTTTTCCTTGTTGAAGACCAGCTTCAGGAAATCCAGCAGGTTGCGTGCATACAGCGCCGAGGCATCGGCGGCGACTTCACCGGGCAGGTTGGTCGGGCCGACGATGGTCACGCCGTGGGCGACTACGACCTGGTCGGCGACGGTCAGCGGGCAGTTGCCACCCTGGGCGGCAGCCAGGTCGATCACCACCGAGCCGGGTTTCATCTGTGCGACGGTCTCGGCACTGAGCAGCACTGGCGCCTTGCGTCCGGGGATCAGGGCGGTGGTGATGACGATGTCCGCCTGTTTTGCCCGCTCGTGCACGGCCACGGCCTGGCGCTGCATCCAGCTGGCCGGCATTGGCCGGGCATAACCGCCCACGCCCACCGCGCATTCACGTTCTTCGTCGGTTTCGTACGGCACATCGACGAATTTCGCACCCAGGGACTCGATCTGCTCCTTCACCGCTGGACGCACGTCCGAGGCTTCGATCACCGCACCCAGGCGCTTGGCCGTGGCGATGGCCTGCAGCCCCGCCACACCGGCGCCGAGGATCAGCACACGGGCGGCCTTCACGGTACCGGCGGCGGTCATCAGCATCGGCATGAAGCGCGGATAGTGCTGGGCGGCGAGCAGCACCGCCTTGTAGCCGGCGATGTTGGCCTGGGACGAAAGCACGTCGAGGCTCTGCGCGCGCGAGGTGCGTGGCGCGGCTTCCAGGGCAAAGGCAGTAATACCCTGGGTAGCCAGCTTGGCGATGGTCTCGTTGTTGAAGGGGTTGAGCATGCCTACCAGCACGCTTCCGGGCTTGATCAGCACCAGCTCGTTGTCGCTGGGGGCCACTACCTTGAGAATCAGTTCGGCGCCAAAAGCTTCGGCTGCGCTGCCGATATTGGCACCTGCCGCTTCATAGGCACTGTCGATGACGCTGGCACGTAAGCCGGCGCCGCTTTGAACAGTGACCTTATGACCCTGGCCGACTAGCTTCTTGATGGTTTCCGGAGTGGCAGCAACCCGAGTTTCACCGGTCTGGGTTTCGAGGGGAACACCAATGTGCACGTCAAATCTCCTGCGTGATCTTTTTTATAAGAAGGCCAGCGCACTGCGAATGGTGCGGCTGGAGCGGCCGATCAGCACGATCCCGCCATTTTCCGGGCGGGGCGCGGCATTTTGCAGGCGAAAACCACACCCTACAAGAGATTCTGAAAGGTGACGCAAAATTAACTACAAGTCACCCCGTGACCGAATGTCGCACTGATCGGGCGCAGGCCAGCAAAATAGAGGCCTTGAAAGGATTCTGGTCGGAAATGAAGAAATTTCGAATCGGCGGTGTGAATAGTTCGACATTGCACGGAAAAGTGCCTGGAAGCCTTGCCAGTAGGCACTTTCGTACAAAAAACGACATCGCCGATACAGTTTGCGTAAAGGCGACATATTGTTATGTCTGTAGGTTTTGTGTGTATTTGACTACGGGGTCAGGTATCGCTGAGAGCCATTAATTCAGCAGGCTGTAGCCCTGTGCCTGGTTTACCAGCCAGTCACGAAAAGCCCGAAGAGACGCCGATTCGACTTTTCGGTCGGGAATCATCAGGTAATAGGCCTTGATGCTGGTGAGTGCGCTGGGGTTTGCAATCACCAGGCGTTTCTCCGCCAGTTCCCGTTGAATCAGGAACGGTGGGATAAGCGCGACCCCCATCTCGTGCATGGCTGCCTGGGCCAGCATCGAGAATAGTTCATAGCGTGGGCCTGTCATGTCGCGGGGGATGGTCAGCTCCTGGGCGTTGAACCACTGGCGCCAGGCATAGGGACGCGTGGTCTGCTGCAGCAGCGGCAGTTCGGCGATCTCGGTTGCACCCAGGCTCTGGCGGTTGCCCAGCAGTGCCGGGCTGCACACCGGCATCGGGTTTTCACCCATCAGGCGATGGGACTCGGTACCCGACCAGTCGGCGTCGCCGAAGTAGATGGCGGCATCGAAATCGGTATCGGCGAACAGGAACGGCCGGGTGCGGTTGGTCAGGTTGACCGTCACTTCCGGGTGTTGTTGCTGGAAGTCCTTGAGTCGCGGCAATAGCCATTGGGTGCCGAAGGTCGGCACCACCGCCAGTTCGATCACATTGGCGCCCTGCTGGCCCATCACTGACAGCGTGTCGCGTTCGACCGCATCGAGTTGCGTGGCGACCCGGCGGCTGTAGGAAAGCCCCGCTTCGGTGAGCTTCACCCCGCGTCTGGAGCGGCGGAACAGTTCGACCCCGAGGAACTCCTCCAAGCTGGCGATCTGTCGGCAGATGGCTCCCTGGGTGAGAGAGAGCTCGCCAGCGGCCTTGGTAAAGCTCTCGTGGCGGGCGGCAGCTTCGAAGCTGATCAGTGCGGCAGTGCTGGGGATCTTCCTGCGCATGTACGGCAATCTCACTAAAGGTGCGGGGAAATGGCTTGCGAGAAGCTTACGGAGTGAGAAATTAGCACAACAGCATGCGAAATCCTCGTTTGCCGGATCGGCATGCGGCGCCTAGGATCAATCCACGATATTTGACCTGTTTTGCGAGGAGTCTCTGATGGGCGCTAAAGCTAGCTTCAACTGGATCGATCCGCTGCTGCTGGATCAACAGCTCACTGAAGAGGAGCGGATGATTCGCGACACCGCCCAGCAATTTGCCCAGGACAAGCTCGCACCACGGGTGCTCGAAGCCTTCCGTCACGAGCAGACCGACCCGGCGATCTTCCGTGAGATGGGCGAAGTCGGCCTGCTGGGTGCGACCATTCCGGTCGAGTACGGTGGCAGTGGCCTCAACTATGTCAGCTACGGCCTGATTGCCCGTGAGGTGGAGCGTATCGATTCGGGTTATCGCTCGATGATGAGTGTGCAGTCCTCACTGGTGATGGTGCCGATCAACGAGTTCGGTACCGAGGCTCAGAAACAGAAGTACTTGCCCAAGCTGGCCAGCGGCGAGTGGATCGGTTGCTTCGGTCTGACTGAGCCGAACCACGGTTCCGACCCGGGTGCGATGATTACCCGTGCACGCAAGGTGGACGGCGGCTACAGCCTGACCGGCAGCAAGATGTGGATCACCAACAGCCCGATCGCCGATGTGTTCGTGGTCTGGGGCAAGGACGATGCCGGCGATATCCGCGGTTTTGTCCTTGAAAAAGGC
>NZ_AP048545.1:0-665000 GCF_059730225.1 Pseudomonas sp. UTLPPB19802 | reverse complement strand
CTGAAACCGTATGCGTACAAGCAGTGGGAGCAGACTTTGTTCTGTGACTGCGTACCTTTTGTATAATGGGTCAGCGACTTATATTCAGTGGCGAGCTTAACCGAATAGGGGAGGCGTAGCGAAAGCGAGTCTTAATAGGGCGTTTAGTCGCTGGGTATAGACCCGAAACCGGGCGATCTATCCATGGGCAGGTTGAAGGTTAGGTAACACTGACTGGAGGACCGAACCGACTACCGTTGAAAAGTTAGCGGATGACCTGTGGATCGGAGTGAAAGGCTAATCAAGCTCGGAGATAGCTGGTTCTCCTCGAAAGCTATTTAGGTAGCGCCTCACGTATCACTCCAGGGGGTAGAGCACTGTTTCGGCTAGGGGGTCATCCCGACTTACCAAACCGATGCAAACTCCGAATACCTGGAAGTGCCGAGCGTGGGAGACACACGGCGGGTGCTAACGTCCGTCGTGAAAAGGGAAACAACCCAGACCGTCAGCTAAGGTCCCAAAGTCATGGTTAAGTGGGAAACGATGTGGGAAGGCTTAGACAGCTAGGAGGTTGGCTTAGAAGCAGCCACCCTTTAAAGAAAGCGTAATAGCTCACTAGTCGAGTCGGCCTGCGCGGAAGATGTAACGGGGCTCAAACCATGCACCGAAGCTACGGGTATCGCGTAAGCGATGCGGTAGAGGAGCGTTCTGTAAGCCTGTGAAGGTGAGTTGAGAAGCTTGCTGGAGGTATCAGAAGTGCGAATGCTGACATGAGTAACGACAATGGGTGTGAAAAACACCCACGCCGAAAGACCAAGGTTTCCTGCGCAACGTTAATCGACGCAGGGTTAGTCGGTCCCTAAGGCGAGGCTGAAAAGCGTAGTCGATGGAAAACAGGTTAATATTCCTGTACTTCTGGTTATTGCGATGGAGGGACGGAGAAGGCTAGGCCAGCTTGGCGTTGGTTGTCCAAGTTTAAGGTGGTAGGCTGAGATCTTAGGTAAATCCGGGATCTTAAGGCCGAGAGCTGATGACGAGTGTCCTTTAGGACGCGAAGTGGTTGATGCCATGCTTCCAAGAAAAGCTTCTAAGCTTCAGATAACCAGGAACCGTACCCCAAACCGACACAGGTGGTTAGGTAGAGAATACCAAGGCGCTTGAGAGAACTCGGGTGAAGGAACTAGGCAAAATGGCACCGTAACTTCGGGAGAAGGTGCGCCGGTGAGGGTGAAGGACTTGCTCCGTAAGCCCATGCCGGTCGAAGATACCAGGCCGCTGCGACTGTTTATTAAAAACACAGCACTCTGCAAACACGAAAGTGGACGTATAGGGTGTGACGCCTGCCCGGTGCCGGAAGGTTAATTGATGGGGTTAGCTAACGCGAAGCTCTTGATCGAAGCCCCGGTAAACGGCGGCCGTAACTATAACGGTCCTAAGGTAGCGAAATTCCTTGTCGGGTAAGTTCCGACCTGCACGAATGGCGTAACGATGGCGGCGCTGTCTCCACCCGAGACTCAGTGAAATTGAAATCGCTGTGAAGATGCAGTGTATCCGCGGCTAGACGGAAAGACCCCGTGAACCTTTACTATAGCTTTGCACTGGACTTTGAATTTGCTTGTGTAGGATAGGTGGGAGGCTTTGAAGCGTGAACGCCAGTTTGCGTGGAGCCATTCTTGAAATACCACCCTGGCAACTTTGAGGTTCTAACTCAGGTCCGTTATCCGGATCGAGGACAGTGTATGGTGGGTAGTTTGACTGGGGCGGTCTCCTCCTAAAGAGTAACGGAGGAGTACGAAGGTGCGCTCAGACCGGTCGGAAATCGGTCGCAGAGTATAAAGGCAAAAGCGCGCTTGACTGCGAGACAGACACGTCGAGCAGGTACGAAAGTAGGTCTTAGTGATCCGGTGGTTCTGTATGGAAGGGCCATCGCTCAACGGATAAAAGGTACTCCGGGGATAACAGGCTGATACCGCCCAAGAGTTCATATCGACGGCGGTGTTTGGCACCTCGATGTCGGCTCATCACATCCTGGGGCTGAAGCCGGTCCCAAGGGTATGGCTGTTCGCCATTTAAAGTGGTACGCGAGCTGGGTTTAGAACGTCGTGAGACAGTTCGGTCCCTATCTGCCGTGGACGTTTGAGATTTGAGAGGGGCTGCTCCTAGTACGAGAGGACCGGAGTGGACGAACCTCTGGTGTTCCGGTTGTCACGCCAGTGGCATTGCCGGGTAGCTATGTTCGGAAAAGATAACCGCTGAAAGCATCTAAGCGGGAAACTTGCCTCAAGATGAGATCTCACTGGAACCTTGAGTTCCCTGAAGGGCCGTCGAAGACTACGACGTTGATAGGTGGGGTGTGTAAGCGCTGTGAGGCGTTGAGCTAACCCATACTAATTGCCCGTGAGGCTTGACCATATAACACCCAAGCAATTTGCGTCGAATGAGCAGATTGCGGTGTATGAAGACGAAGTGAACCGAAAGTTTGCAACGCACAAATACCTGAATCACATACCCGAATTTGCTGGAGCGTGACCCGCAAGGGCTACGAGCTGGCTACCGAATTTCTTGACGACCATAGAGCATTGGAACCACCTGATCCCATCCCGAACTCAGAAGTGAAACGATGCATCGCCGATGGTAGTGTGGGGTTTCCCCATGTGAGAGTAGGTCATCGTCAAGATTAAATTCCAAAACCCCAATTGCGAAAGCAGTTGGGGTTTTGTTTTTCTATAGATAGAAGTTCCTCATTTTGCTGGTACGTCGCACGAGCGACGGACTGGCCACAGAATTTCTTGACGACCATAGAGCATTGGAACCACCTGATCCCATCCCGAACTCAGAAGTGAAACGATGCATCGCCGATGGTAGTGTGGGGTTTCCCCATGTGAGAGTAGGTCATCGTCAAGATTGAATTCCGAAACCCCATCTGCGCAAGCGGATGGGGTTTTGTTTTTGCGCGGCAAGCCGGCTGCTACGCACCCGCCCGTCCACGGCCCTTGCGCCGAGCTTCCAGCTTGCGCCACCAGATATAGATCCCGGTGGCCGACAATCCGGCAATCAGAAGCCCCAGCACCGCGATAATCGATTGCCCTACCACCCCAATGATCCTGCCGCCATGTATCGGTAGCTGCAGGCGATAGAAGCGCTCTCCCAACGTCCCCTGCCCGGCGATCTCCTGACCCAGCAAGCGGCCATCGGTACCATGGAAGAACAACCAGGACTTTCCATGAGCCTCGGTATCGTGCTGGCCGAATCCCGCACCATAGAAATTGTATTCAAAGCTGTAGTACAGCTCGCCGATAGCAGCTGTCAGCCCCAGGCGTTGACCTTCCTGCAAGGCCCGCTCATAGGCCTGCCGGTAGTCCAGGCGAGTCTCGCCCAACTGCTCCGCCGGCATCCTGCCACGGGCCTCGTAGACGCTCGGCTCGACCGTGGAAAACCACGAAACCACCGGCTTGAATACCTGGCTGGGCAGGTTCATCGCCACACTGCTGACGGCGATCGGCAATAACAACAGCCAGAGCCACAGTCCGCCGGCGCGGTGCAGGTCCATGTTCAATCGATACACATGCCCGCCCTTGATCGTCCAGGCCTTGGCCCACTTGCGCCAGAACGGCCGGCCCCGGGGAAAGGTCAGCCACAGGCCGAAGAAGCAGTCCACCACCCAGAACACCGCAACCAGCCCCATCAGCCATAACCCCCAGTTGCCCGGCAGCGTAAGGTTGTAGTGAAACTCCAGCAGGAAGGGGATCAGGTTCTCCCGCTGGAAACAGCACTCACCCCAATACCGCTGGCCCATGGATGCACCGCTGACCGGATCGACATAGAACACCTGGCTCTTCTCGGCAAAGGGCTTGCCGGTCGCTGGGTCCTTGCGCGGTACTGTTGCCAGCATCGCGTTGTGCCCGGGTTCCTGCGGATACTCCAGGTACCAGACCTGCAGCTTCGGATGCTCGCCTTGTAAACGCTCCACCAGGCTTGCGGGAGGCAGTCGCGGCCCTTCTGCCTGGGCCTGGTAGAACCGCGGGTTGAGCCATTCGTCCAGCTCGTGGTTGAACGCCAGGATGCTGCCGGTCAGTCCGGCCAGCAGCAAGAAAAGAGCTGTTGCCAGCCCGATATAACGATGCAGGATGACCACAATCGGTCGCATGGAAGTTTCCCCTGGAAACGACGAAGCCAGCACCCGTCCGGGTGCTGGCTTCAAGAAGACGTTGCATTGATTCAGAACTGGTAGCTGACCGTTGCGCTGACGTTGCGCTCCTCGCCCAGGTAGCAGAAGCTCAGGCTGGCACAGGAAGCCACATAGGATTCGTTGGTCAGGTTATTGGCATTGAGGCGCACATCGACGCCCTTGAGGCCGAGCTTGCCCAGGTCATAACCCATGGATGCATCGAACAGCGTGTAGGCCGGCACCTTCAGGGTGTTTTCCGCATCGGCCCAGCTGTAGCCGACGTAACGCACGCCGCCGCCCAGGCGCAGGCCGTCCAGGGCGCCACCGGCAAACCTGTAGTCGGCCCACAGCGAAGCCATGTGGCGCGGGGCCTGGGTTGGCGAATTGCCTTGGTTCTCGATCAGGTTGCTCGGGGTGCTGAGGGTGCTGACCATCGACTTGGAGTATTTGATGTCGGTGAAGGTGTAGCTGCCCAGCACCTTCAATTGCTCAGTCAGTTGCAGGTGGCCTTCAAGCTCCAGGCCCTGGGAACGTACCGCGCCGACGGCACGATAGAAGTTCTCCTGTGGCAGCTTGGAAGCCAGGTTCTCCTGGTCGATGCGGAACACCGACGCGGTGAACAGATTGTCCGTGCCCGGCGGCTGGTACTTGAGCCCCGCTTCCCACTGCGTGCCATCGGTCGGTGGCAATGGATTGCCCGCGGCGTCGGAATACGAGTTCGGGTTGAACGACTCGGAGTAGCTGATGTACGGCGCGATGCCGCTATCGAACAGATACAGCGCACCGGCCCGCCCGGTCAGCTTGGTGCGGCGGTCGCTGATTTGCGTGCCCAGCGGCCGGGCGGCCTCGGCGATGCGGTTCTCGTCGGACGTCTCGACCCAGTCCTGGCGCAGGCCCAGGGAGAAGCGCCACTTGTCCATTTCCACCAGGTCCTGCAGGTAGACGCCGGTCTGTTCCAGGCGACGCAGGTAGCTGGTCGGGCTGTAGTAGCTGATGGCCGAGTTGCCGTAGACCGGGTTGAAGGCATTGATCGGCGCCAGCGAACCCTGGCTCCAGTCCACCACGGTTTTGCGCCGTTGGTAGTCGGTGCCCATCAACACGGTATGCCGGGTTTCGCCGAGCTGGAGGTCGGCCTGCAGCATGTTATCGATGATAAAGGCATGCAGCTGTTCATTGCCGCCGGAGTAGTAGCGGTTGAGTTCGTTGCTGGTCGGGCTGGTCCAGCCATAGGCATAGACCTGGTCGAGCTTCACCTTCGAATCCAGGTAGCGGAAGTTCTGCCGGGCGGTGAAGACATCGTTGAAGCGGTGCTCGAACTGATAGCCGAACGACTGCTGGTTGCGGCTGTAGCCGTCGATGCCGGGTTCGCCTTCGAAGAAATGTTCGGAGATACGCTGGCCATTGCGCTGGTGCAAGGTGCCGTCGGCCGGCATGCCGCCGTGATAGCCGCCATCGGGATCGTTCTGCAGATAGGCCTGCAGGGTCAGCGAGGTGTCCTCGCTGAAGTCGATGCTCAGGCTCGGTGCCAGGGCGTAGCGTTTTTCCCGGGTGTGATCGAACTGGGTGTCCGACTGGTCCGTCAGGCCCGTCAGGCGATAGGCAATGTGCTTGTCATCATCGAGCGGGCCGCTGAAATCGAAACCTACCCCACGCTTGTTCTGGCTGCCCACCGTCGCCTGGATCTCGTGATAGGGCGTGAACAGCGGCTTCTTGCTGGTCAGGGCCACCAGGCCGCCTGGCGAGCTGCGGCCATAGAGCACCGAGGACGGCCCCTTGAGAATATCCACGCGTTCGAGGAAGTACGGGTCTACCTGCATGGTGCTGTAGGTACCGCTGTCGCCCATGGACTTGAGGCCGTCGAGGTAGATATTGTCCACCGAGCCGTCGTTGAAACCACGCATGGCCACGTAGTCATAGCGGTGGGTCGCGCCATAGGGGTTGGTCAGCACGCCGGGGGTGTAGCGCATCGCCTGGGCGACCGTCTGAGAGCCCTGGTCGTCCATCTGTTCGCGGGTGACCACCGAGACCGTCTGCGAGGTTTCCAGCAGCGCGGTGCTGGTCTTGGTGGCGATCTGGCTGTGGGTCGCGTTGTAGCCGTCCATGCTCCCCAGCGCGTTGCCCAGGGCGAAGCCCTTGACCTCGGTGCTCGGCAACGCCAGGGCAGCGCCCTCGGCGGTACGTTGCAGGACGTAGCTGCGACCATCCTCGCTGGTCGCCTGCAGACCGGTGCCGTCCAGCAGCCTGCGCAGCCCTTGCTCGGTGCCGTAGTCGCCCTGCAGTCCTGGCGACTGTTTGCCCTGGGTCTGTTCCGGGGTCGTCGCGAGACTGATCCCGGCCTGACGGGCGAACTGGTTGAGGACGTCGCCCAGGGACCCCGGCGCGATCTGGTACACCGTGACCGGCTCGGCGGCCATGCTCGGCAGCGGTAGGGTACTGATGCCCAGGGCGGTGGATAACAGGGTGATGCGCGCGGCCTGGCCAAGGGTGGCTCGGGCCGTGGCGGCAGGAGAGGCTGGAAGCAGGGTTCGCCGGGTCATTGCGGGTTTCCGTAAGGGTCGAGTGAGGCTGATTGAAGGGCTTACTGACTAAGCCGGACCCGAACGCAAAACCCGCCAGAAATAATTTCGAATCAGGCCTGGCGCTCCAGCGTGACCCACCAGCCGGTGCGATAACGCACCCGTACCGGCAGGGTGCGCGGCAACAGCGCCAGCAGCTTGTCGGTGTCTTCCAGGCGAAAGACTCCGGACAGGCGCAGGTCGGCGATGTCCGCCGCGCAGCCCAGGTAGCCGCGGCGATAACGCCCGACCTCATCGAGAAAGTCGGCCAGGCGCATATTGCGCGTGACGATCAGGCCATCGGCCCAGGCACCGATATCCATGTCCGGTGGCGCGATACGCTGCGCGCCCTTGGCGCTGACCCGATAGCTCTGGCCGGCCGGGACCTGGATCGTGCCCCCACTGGCCGGCGAGAGGATCAGCACATTGCCGGTGACCACGCTCAGGCGCGTGCAGCCGGGCTCTTCACGCAGCACGAACCGCGCCTCCTGGCCCTCGAACAGGCCATGGCGAGTCTCGACCCGCAACGGTCGCGACACCGGGACTGCGTGATCGGCGCCGCACGTGACCATGATCTCGCCGCGATTGAGGCTGATCAGCCGCTGCCCGGCGTTGAAGTGCAGGTCGGCGGCACTGTCGGTATCGAGTTGCAGGCGGGTGCCGTCGGGCAGGTGGAAGCTGCGGCGCTCGCCCGTGGCGGTGGCGAAATCGGCGGTCCACTGCTGCCAGGCCAGGCTATCCCTGGCCAGCCACGCGGCCGAGCCCAGCATCAACACGCCGGACAACAGCTTGAGGGCCTGGCGGCGACCCAGTTGGCGACTGCTGTTCTCCAGGGTTTCGAACGCCACCCCGGCACCGGGCACCCGGCTCAACTGGCTGCTCAGTTCCCGTTGCAGGCCATGCACCCGCTGCCAGGCCAGTTCATGGTCCTGGTGGGCCGCGCGCCAATGCCGGCATTGTTGCTGCAGGCGCGGGCTGGGCGCTTCGTTACGCAATCGCAACATCCATTGGATAGCCTGCTTGACGACCTGCGGTTGCGGCGCGGGGCGAGTGTCCAGGTTGAGCGGGCTGTCCACGGGTTCAGGCCTCATAACGCAGGAGGTAGCAGTGGTAGAGCGCTTCGGCGACATAACGCTCGACGGTACGCAGCGACAGCCCCATGCGTTCGGCAATCTGCTTGTGGGTCAGGCCTTCGCACTGGGCCAGCAGGAACGCCTTGCGCACCTTGGGCTTGAGACCTTCGAGCAGGCGCGCGATGCTTTCCAGCAATTCGAGGATCAGTGCCCGGGACTCTTCGCTGGGGGCTTCGGCTTCCGGCAGCAGGGCGAGGGTGTCGCGGTAGGCGCGTTCGATTTCCTCGCGGCGCCAGTGATCGATCACCAGCCCGCGGGCCACCGTGCGCAGGAATGCCCGGGGCGCCTTGAGTTCCAGGCGCTCGGTGCGCTGTAACAGGCGGACGAAGGTGTCCTGGGCCAGGTCGGCGGCATCGGCGGCATTGCCCAGGCGTGCACGCAACCAGCCATGCAGCCAGCCGTGATGATTGCTATAGAGGGTATGCAGCGCAGCGTCGGGAGAGGACATGAGGCCTGATGGCGCGTAAATGATAATAAGTCGCATTGTCTTGAAGCGAGATTGTTTTTGCAACCACGAATCAGCACGTGACGACGCTCTTTTCATCGGGTAATCAGGACATTTCCGATAACTCGCTAAGCTTTCCTTGCGTGGTGCCGACAAGAAGATGAATAGTGCGTGCTCCAAAGTAGGGCATCCATGGAACGCTGCCTGCGCCGCTACAAGGAATGTTGTCTCCCGTACGCACCCCCATTTCCGGCATAAAGAAGTCCTATGATATGAATCTTAAATTCAGCCATAAAATCCTTTTGGCCGCCTCCGGTGTCGTGGTTCTGGCGTTTGCGTTGTTCACTCTCTACAACGACTACCTGCAACGCAGCACCATCCGGCAGAACCTCGAATCATCGGTCGAACAATCTGGCGACCTCACCGCCAGCAGTGTGCAGAACTGGTTGAGCGGGCGCATCCTGGTGCTGGAGAACCTCGCCCAGAACATCGCTCACCAAGGTAGCAAGGCCGATTACCCCGGCCTGGTGGAGCAACCTGCATTCACCTCGAACTTCCAGTTCACCTACGTCGGCCAGACCGATGGCACCTTCACCCAGCGCCCCGACGCAAAGATGCCGGATGGCTACGACCCGCGCCAGCGCCCCTGGTACAAGGCTGCCGTCACGGCTGACAAGACCATGCTCACCCCACCTTATCTCGCCTCGGTTGGCGGGCTGGTGGTGACCATCGCCATGCCCGTGAAAAGCAACGGGCAACTGCTGGGTGTGGTGGGTGGCGACCTGAGCCTGGAAACCCTGGTGAAGATCATCAACTCGGTGGACTTCGGCGGTATCGGCCAGGCCTTCCTGGTCAGCGGGGACGGTCAGGTGATCGTCAGTCCCGACAAGGACCAGGTGATGAAGAACCTCAAGGACATCTATCCAGGTTCGGCACCGCGCATTGCCAAGGGCATCCAGGAAGTCACCCTGAACGGCCAGGAGCGCATCCTCTCGTTCACCCCGGTGGTCGGCCTGCCCTCGGCTGACTGGTACATTGGCCTGTCCATCGACAAGGACAAGGCCTATGCGCCACTGAGCAAGTTCCGCACCTCGGCGCTGATCGCGATGTTCATTGCCGTTGCCGCCATTGCGGTGCTGCTGACCCTGTTGATCCAGGTGCTGATGCGTCCGCTGACCACCATGGGCCGTGCCATGCAGGATATCGCCCAGGGCGAGGGTGACCTGACTCGCCGCCTGCACATCGTCCACAAGGACGAGTTCGGCGAACTGGCCAGCTCCTTCAACCAGTTCGTCGAGCGGATTCATGCCTCGATCGCCGAAGTGTCCTCGGCCACCCGCCAGGTGCACGACCTGTCCCAACGGGTGATGAACTCGTCGAACGCCTCGATCATCGGTTCCGACGAGCAGAGTGCGCGAACCAACAGCGTCGCTGCCGCGATCAACGAGCTGGGCGCCGCGACTCAGGAAATCGCCCGCAATGCCGCCGATGCCTCGGAACACGCCAGCGGTGCGAGCGAGCAGGCCGATGATGGCCGCCAGGTGGTGGAGCGCACCATCCAGTCGATGACCGAACTGTCGCAGAAGATCAGCCTGTCCTGCACCCAGATCGAAACCCTGAACGCCAGCACCGACAACATCGGGCACATCCTCGATGTGATCAAGGGCATCTCCCAGCAGACCAACCTGCTGGCCCTCAACGCTGCCATCGAGGCGGCCCGTGCTGGTGAAGCCGGGCGTGGTTTTGCCGTGGTGGCCGACGAAGTCCGCAACCTGGCCCACCGTACCCAGGAATCGGCGGAAGAGATCCACAAGATGATCACCTCGCTGCAGGTCGGCTCCCGCGAGGCGGTGACGACCATGAATGCCAGCCAGGTCTCCAGCGAGGAGAGCGTCGAAGTCGCCAACCAGGCCGGTGCCCGACTGGTCAGTGTGACCCAGCGCATTGGCGAGATCGATGGCATGAACCAGTCGGTCGCGGCCGCCACCGAAGAGCAGACGGCGGTGGTCGAAGCCCTCAACATGGACATCAGCCAGATCAACCTGCTGAACCAGCAGGGCGTTGCCAACCTCAACGAAACGCTGAAGGATTGCGATGCGCTGTCGCAGCAGGCGGGTCGTCTGAAACAGTTGGTCGACAGCTTCAAGATCTGATCCCTGCCGACGCGCCCGCTCCTGCGAACTCGTGGGAGCGGGCATTGCCCTCAGCTCAGCAATGTCCGCACATTACCCATCGCCTCATCGGCGAATTCCTGGATAAACCGCCGGAACCCCGGCGTATCCTCGGCGCTGGCCGCCGCCGGTTCGGCGATGATGGTCCAGGTCGCCCGACAGCGGTCCTGCGCCAACGCCTCGACGCTCATCATCGCCCATAGCTGGCCGACGCCCAGCGTGTTGTAGAGCGTGGTCCAGGTCATGCGCATCGTCTGCTCGTCACGGCTATTGAGTTGTTCGACTACTAGATGGCCATCCTTGAACGACTTCCTGCGCAACGCACCCACGCCTTCACCGATCATCTCGATATGTGAAAGCGCCGGGACAAACGCGGCAAAGCCGGCAAAGTCGCCGACCATGGCCCAGGTACTGGCGGCATCCCTGGGGATCTCGACCGTGGACACCACGGGTTGGCCTTGGGGGTTGCGGATCAGGGTATCGGGTTGCAGGGTCTTCATATCGTGCTCCAGGGGGTTGTGGTCAATCAGATGAAGCGGACCTGTCGGAGGTAATCGCAGCCTTTGCGCAGCAACGCCGCGTCCTTGTCCGGATAGGTTTCGCCCATGCGCTGCAGGGCGACCTCGGCCTGGCGGTAGTCGATCGCCGAGACATCGCCGATGTCCTCCTCGAAACCGTTGAGATAGAAGCCCAGGACTTCGAACAGCGCGTTATTGCGCTCTACCCGCTGCAGCGACTGTTGCCAGTCAGCTACGCTGACCAGCTCAAAATCATGGCCGGCCTCATGGAACGCCGCGACATAGTCGGTCCAGCTCAGCGGCCGGGGGTTATGCAGATTGAATACTCCGCCTGCATTCGGTAGGCCGCGGCTCTGCGTGGCGATGAAGCGGGCGAGGAAGTCCACGGGCATCAGGTCGAAGTTGAGCGCCAGGTCCGGCACCTGGCCCAGTTGCAGCGAGCCCTTGAGCATCAGCAGCAGGCGATTGCGCCAGGGCTGGCAGACGCCGCTGCGACTGTTGAAGGCGATATTCCCGGGACGGTGGATATTGACCCAGGCGCCCCGTTCGCGCGCCCGTTGCACAATTCGTTCGCCGACCCACTTGGACAGGTTGTAGCCGTTGCGCAGGTAGATCGGTGGCGTCGCGGCCGGCGGCTGCTCCAGTACCCGGCCCTGGTCACTGACCCGGCTGCAGGCGGACAGGCTGGAGATGAAATTGAAGACCTTCTTGCTGCGTCCCTCGCACAGCCGCAGGCATTCGAACAACGGGGCGACGTTGTCGGGTGCCAGCGCCTCGTAGTCGAGTACGTGATTGACCTGGGCGGCGTTGTGGATAAGTACACCGAACTCGCGGTCGATCCGCTCGTAGACCGCGCTGTCCAGCCCGAGGCGTGGCTGCCGGATATCCGCCGGATAAACCCGTACCCGGCCAAGGTCCAGGTGTTCCAGGCGATTTTCGCGCAATGCCTGGGCAAAGCGTTCGGCAGCCGGACCATCAGCGCTGTCGCGGACCAGGCAGGCGATCTCGCTGACACCGTTGGCCAACAATGCCTCGACGATATGCACGCCGACGAAGCTGTTGGCGCCCGTAAGCAGCACCTTGCCCAGGTCGCCGGCACGCTGGGCCGGCAGGGCCTGCCAATACAGCTCGCGTTCGGCATCGATGAGTATCTGCGGGCTCAATGCGCCATGGGCGGCCTCACCCCTGACCAGTACTGCGAGCCGGCATAGGGTCGGCTCCTCGATGAAACGGTTGATGGCGATGCCATGCCCGCAGCGGGCGCGAATCCCCAGCAGCATTTTCGACAGCAGAATCGAATGCCCGCCCAGGTTGAAGAAGCTCTCGTCGGTGGCGATGCCGTCGACCGGCAGCTCCAGTAACTCGGCCCAGAGCTCCCGTAACCAGGCTTCATCGGCGTCGGCGGGCCGCCGAAGGTCCCGATTGCCGCCCAAGGGGACTGGCAGTTCCAGAAGTGCCCGGCGGTCGACCTTGCCATTGTCGGCCGCTGGCAGCCCTTGCAGCTCGACGTAGGCGGTTGGGTGCATGTAGTCCGGCAAGGCGCGCTCGACGTGCTGCCGCAGGGCTTCGCGGCTGCTGTCGGTGCCGACCGGCGGCGCCAGGTAGGCGAGGATCTGCCGTCGACTGTCGATGACCACGGCCACCTGTCGATACAGCTGGCTATCGCGCAGGCAATGCTCGATTTCCTCCGGCTCGACCCGAAAGCCGCGGATCTTTACCTGCTGATCCCGCCGCCCGCAGAACTCGATACCCTCGGATGTCCACCTGGCCAGGTCGCCGGTACGGTAGGCGCGCAGCACCGGGCCGTCACCACGCTGCAACTCGACAAAACACTCGGCGGTCCTGCCGGGGTCGTTCAGATACCCCAGGCTCACGCCCGGACCGACGATATGCAGCTCGCCGACGGTCTGCTCGACCACCGGTTGGCCCTGTTCATCGAGAATGAACACCTGGCTGTTGGCGATCGGCCCACCCAGGCTGCGATTGCCGGTGTCGGCGCGAAACTGCCGAGCGGTGCTCAGCACGGTCGCCTCGGTGGGGCCATAGAGGTTGTGGAAGTTCGTCTGCCGCGCCAGTTGCTCGATGAGCCAGGGCTCGCAGACATCGCCACCGGTCAGCAGATGGCTCAGGCCCAGCGGCGGCTGCAGCGGCAGGATGCCAAGCAGCGTCGGTGGAATGAAGGCATGGCTGATCCGTTGGTCGCGGATCAGCAGCGCCAGTTGCGAAGGGTCGCGCCGCTGGTCTTCGCTGGCGACCACCAGCTCGGCACCCTGGATCAGGCTGGGAAAGATGTCGATCAGTGCCGCATCGAAACTCGCAATCGAGAACTGCAGGACCCGATGCCCTTCGTCGAGCCCTACGTAATCGGCATGCCAGGCGCTGAAATGGGCCAGGTTGGCCTGGCTCAGCAGGACGCCCTTGGGCTGGCCGGTGCTGCCCGAGGTGTACAGCGCCAGGCACGGCCTCTCTGCGTGCAAGGGGCGGCGGATCAATGAGGCGCCTGGTGTGGCGTCTGCGTGCGGCACGGCGGTGACATCCAGCGAGGGCCATTGCTCGCCCAGGGGATGTCGGCCATCGTGCAGCAGCAGCGTAGCCCTGGCGTCCGCCAGGATGAACTGTTGGCGGGCCAGTGGCTGGCTCGGGTCGAGGGGCAGGTAAATCGCACCGCAGCCGAGGATGGCCAACAGACTTGCATAGAACGCTGGGGTTTTTGCCAGGCACAGGCCGATCACCGGCGGCTCTTCGCGGTCTTCCAAATGGGCAAGGGTTGCCAGCAGGCAATGCTGGATCGCCAGGCTGTGGGCGTGCAACTGGCGATAACGGATGCTGCTGCCGGCGATATTCAGGGCTCGGCGATTGGCGTAACGGCGCAGGCTGTCCTCGATCCGCTGGATCACCGGCACGGCCGCCAGGGCCAGCAGGTCGGGCCGGGCAGTACGGTTGAAACCGTGTTCGAAAGCCAAGGCTTCCAGGGCCGATAGCGGCTGCTCGACGCCCGGTGGTGTCGGGGTAATCGCCGGAACCTCGAGAAAATACCCGGCGTCACGGGAAAAGCGGCTGACCAGCAGCGCGGCCCGTTCCACCAGGGCCGCGCCTGCCGCCCGCCTCAGTGCCTGGCCATTGCCGAAGCCGTCCTGGGCGACCCATTGGTGCAGGATCAGCCGCCCGTCCTGCCAGCCGCGCAATGCCAGCTCCGGCAAGTCGCTGCTGGTCGGCGGGCCGTATGCCACGCGCAAGCCCAGTCGTGGCGTACCAAGGGCCTCGACAGGCATCGGCTGGCTGCCATCCTCGATCAGCAGATCCGCCACTGGTTGTCGCTCATTATCGTGGATCCGATGACCCTGCTGCTCCAGCTCCCGGCCCAGTTCAGCCAATGCCTGGCTGAAACCGACCAGGTGGATATCGAGACGCCTCATGCCGGTCTCTCCGGCGGGAGCAGGTAGTCGCCCAAAGCCTTCTGCACGCAGGGTGAATCCAGCAGCGAGCTGTTGCGCAGGAACCGTGCGATATTGACCAAGAGCGGGTGATGGCGATTGACTGGATAGGCCAGGCTTGCGGCTTCACTCTTGAGAACCTGGCGGATCGCAGCGTCGACCGACAGTTGTTCGATCACGCTGGCGTCGAAGGCTTTCTGGATGTCGTTGGTCAGGTAGTGAGCGAGGAACACCGGCAGTATTACGGCGATCGCCTCGCGATCGGTCTCGCTGGCGCCCTGCCAATAGAACCGAACCAGGCCGGTCCAGAAACCGGCGTGGCGGCCCTCATCGAGCAGATGGTCGGCCATCAGCCCCTTGATCGAGGCCTTGACCGTATCGTCCTGGGCGAACGCCGCGACATCCTGGGTCACGGTGTTTTCCGCGATGGCTACGCAGAGCAGCTCGACGGCGCCCCTTAGATGCGCTGGTGCCATGCCCAGGGCAACGGGGATGGCGCGGCTCAGCTCGATCTCGTCGGGCATGGGCAGTGGTTGGATGCCGGTCAGGGCGATGGTCTGCTGCATGAAGTCCATCGCGACCAGGGCGTGATAATCCTCGTCCACCACCACGGTCATGGCGGCGTAGCGGCATGCCAGCGGGAAGCCGATCGGAAAGCGGCCCTTGGCGATGCGGCGGGCGGTACGGTCGACGATATCGGTCTCGAAAATCACCACGTCGTTGATGAACTTGTACAGGCTCTGGATCAGCACGAAGTCGCGCTGGTCCGGGCAGTGGGCGAGCAGGGTGCCGCTGTTGGCCAATGGTTGGCGGCTGAGGGGGTAGATCAGCCGGTCATCGTCTTCCAGCCGTCGCCGCGGACGGGTGCGGATGCTGGCGCGGTCCTCCCAGGTGTCGGCGAAGGTATCGTGGTCGAAGGTGTTCATTGGCCACCTTTGGTGGTTGATTGAGTCGGATATCGGTCAGTACCGGTATTGGTTGATGTGCTTCGTATAGCTGGGTAACAGGCGAGCGCAGTCCTCCATCGATTATTGAAAATCGAGTAGCGGGAAACCTCGTCGTCGGTGTCAGTGCGGCGTCTAAAAAAGGCCGGCTTTCAGGTTGTTCAAGTCTTGCCGAGATAACGCTGGATGACTTCGATGCCGCGCTGCAGGTGCTGGCGCAATTGCGCCATGCAGGCATCGACCTGGCCGGCACGGGCGGCTTGGAGCAGCGCCCGGTGATCGTCCTGGGAGAGTTTGCCCAGGCCCATGGCCGACAGGTTGAAGCGCAGGAAACGTTCCTCCTCCACCAGGCCCTGCTCGATCAGCGCCAGCAGCTTGTGGTTGGGCGCCTTGCAGTACAGGCTCATGTGGAACAGCCGGTTGAGCCGTCCGACCTCGGTGTAGTCGGCCTGCGCTTCCAGTTCGTCGATGTAGGCGGCGCTACGGTCCAGGTCGGCCTCGGTGAGCAGCGGTACCGACAGGCGTAGGGCTTCCGACTCCAGCAGAATGCGCAGGTTGTAGTTTTCCATGGAGGTATCGTCGATCAGCGGCGCGACCACCGCCCCCTTGTGCTGTACGACTTGCAGCAGCGACTGCGCCTCGAGTTGGCGCAACGCTTCGCGGACCGGCATGCGACTGACGCCGAACAGCGTGGCCAGTTCCTGTTGGCGCAATGCCATGCCGCAGGGCAGTCGTCCGTCGAGAATCGCGCCGCGCAAGGTCTCCTCGATCACCGCCCGGGCGAGGTGGGCGGGAATCGGGCCACTGACGAGGATGCTGCTCAAGGGGTTGATTTTTTTTGCCACGTTGGGACTCACCTGCTGCTCGATAGGCAGCTCAAATCGGGCTCGACGCACTGCCTTCCATCGTCTGGACGCTCGTCAAACCGCTGTCGACCGCGATAGTTGCAAGGTGCCATTTTCTTCCAGTAGGCCCCGCTCAACTATCAAACATTTCTCTAATCAGTGTAGGTCTCCGTCATTTTGTAAGTACGTTTTACTTTGCAACAGCAGGTTATTTTGCACAGCCCATGGGGCATGGAAGACCGACGTTGCCGGGGTCCTATAGATATTCCTAAATGATATTTAAAATATTTCCCTTATGACTATATTGTCTCCCCACTGCGTACCCACCGACCAATCGGTGCGCCGCACGAACTGAACCAACACGGGACCACCGTGAGTTTCTGATCGAGGCGCGCTATCGGGCGTGCTCTGCGTGGGAGTGAATACATGTCTTTGGTTTCTGCGGTTTCCCCGGCGCCCGTGGCGGCGTCCCAATCCTTCGAGATCCGCCCTTTCGTCGGCGCGACAGGTGCCGAAATCATCGGCCTGGACCTGCGCCAGCCGGTCAACGAGCAGGACTTCGCCCGTATCCATCGCGCGCACCTGGACCACCATGTGCTGGTGTTTCGCGATCAGCGCATCAGCCCCGAACAACAGATCGCCTTCAGCCGTCGTTTCGGCGTGTTGCAGATTCATGTACTCAAGCAATTTCTCCTGGCCGGGCACCCGGAAATCCTGATCGTTTCCAACATCGTCGAGAATGGCCAGAACATCGGCCTGGGTGATGCCGGCAAGTTCTGGCATTCGGACCTTTCCTATAAGGAACTGCCAAGCCTCGGTTCGATGCTGCATGCCCAGGAACTGCCGGCCGAAGGCGGCGACACCCTGTTCGCCGACCAGCACAAGGCCTGGGACAACCTGCCCGAAAGGCTGCGCAAGGCGGTCGAAGGCCGTTCGGCGGCGCATTCCTACACCGCGCGTTACAGCGAAACCAAATTCGAAGGCAACTGGCGCCCGACCCTGACCGCCGAACAACTGGCCCAGGTCGCCGAGGTGGTGCACCCGATCGTCCGTACCCATCCGGAGACTGGCCGCAAGGGGCTGTTCGTCAGTGAAGGCTTCACCACCCGCATCGTCGGCCTGCCGGAAGACGAAAGCCGGCAGCTCCTCAGCGAGCTGTACGCCCACAGCGTGCTCCCGGACAACGTCTACCGCCATCAGTGGCAACCCCACGACCTGGTGTTCTGGGACAACCGCTCGCTGATCCATCTGGCTGCCGGCTGCCCGAACCATTTGCGTCGCAAGCTCTACCGCACCACCATCCAGGGCGATGCCCCGTTCTGACCCGATCGCTTTCAAGGAGCATCCCCATGCCTGCACCCTTTGCGCTGCTGCCGAAACTCGGCCGCCTCACCACGACCCTCGGCCTGAGCTTGAGCCTGCTGGCCGGCAGCCTGCTGGCACCGGCCACGGCCCATGCCGAGGGCGAAATCCGTATCGCCGAACAGTTCGGCATCGTCTACCTGCTGCTCAATGTGGTTCGCGACCAGCACCTGATCGAGAAGCACGGCAAGGCCGAAGGCATCGACATCAAGGTCGACTGGACCCAACTGTCGGGTGGCTCGGCGATCAACGACGCGCTGCTCTCCGGCTCGGTGGACATCGCCGGCGCCGGCGTCGGCCCGCTGCTGACCATCTGGGACCGCACCCACGGCCGGCAGAACGTCAAGGCCGTGGCCTCGCTGGGCAACTTCCCCTACTACCTGGTGAGCAACAACCCGAAGGTCAAGACCATTGCCGACCTCACCGAGCAGGACCGCATCGCCCTGCCGGCGGTGGGTGTCTCGGTCCAGTCGCGCTACCTGCAATACGCCGCGGCCAAGCTGTGGGGCGACAAGGAATTCAATCGCCTGGACAAGTACACCGTCGCCATCCCGCACCCGGACGCCACCGCGGCACTGGTCGCCGGCGGCACCGAACTGACCGGGCACTTCTCCAACCCGCCGTTCCAGGAACAGGCGCTGGAAAATCCCAACGTCCATGTGGTGCTCAACAGCTACGACCTGTTCGGGCCGAACTCGCCGACCGTGCTGTTCGCCACCGAAAAATTCCGCAATGACAATCCCAAGACCTACAAGGCCTTCGTCGAAGCCCTGGCCGAAGCGGCCGATTTCGCCCAGAAGGACAAGGGTGCGGCGGCGGACACCTACCTGCGGGTAACCAAGGCCAAGATCGACCGGGCGGCGTTGCTGAAGATCATCGACAACCCGCAGTTCGAATTCACCGTGACGCCGAAGAACACCTACCCGCTGGCCGAGTTCCTCTATCGCGTGGGCGCCATCAAGCACAAACCCGAATCGTGGAAGGACTACTTCTTCCAGGACGCCAAGCCGCTGCAGGGGAGCTGATCGTCATGAATGCCCCCTTGCAAGGCCACGCGGCCAGCAAACCGATCGCCACGGCCCCGGCGCTGCTGGCGGTCGACCAGGTCAGCTTGGAATACCGCACTCCCGAGCGGGTGGTGCGAGCGACGCACCGGGTCAGTTTCGAAGTCGACCAGCAGGACCGTTTTGTCCTGCTCGGGCCCTCGGGTTGCGGCAAGTCGACCCTGCTCAAGGCGGCGGCCGGGTTCATCCGGCCCTGTGAGGGCGAGATCCGCCTGCAGGGCCGAGTGGTCAGCGAGCCGGGGCCGGACCGCATCGTGGTGTTCCAGGAGTTCGACCAACTGCCACCGTGGAAGACGGTCAAGCAGAACGTCATGTTCCCGCTGCTCGCCTCCGGCACCCTCAAGCGTCGGGAGGCCGAGGAACGGGCGCTGCACTACCTGGATAAGGTCGGCCTGGCGGCGTTTGCCGATGCCTATCCGCACACCTTGTCCGGCGGCATGAAGGCCCGGGTATCGATCGCCCGCG
Source organism: Pseudomonas sp. UTLPPB19802 (assembly GCF_059730225.1). Taxonomy (NCBI): domain Bacteria; kingdom Pseudomonadati; phylum Pseudomonadota; class Gammaproteobacteria; order Pseudomonadales; family Pseudomonadaceae; genus Pseudomonas; species Pseudomonas sp. UTLPPB19802. The sequence goes on along the minus strand of NZ_AP048545.1, from coordinate 645,917 downwards.
CCCTGGCCATGCAACCGAAGATCCTGCTGATGGACGAGCCCTTCGCCGCCCTCGATGCGCTGACCCGGCGCAAGATGCAGGAAGAGCTGCTGCAGCTCTGGGAGGAAGTGCGCTTCACTCTGCTGTTCGTCACCCACTCGATCGAAGAGGCGCTGGTGGTGGGCAATCGTATCCTGTTGCTTTCACCCCATCCGGGGCGGGTGCGGGCGGAGATCCACAGCCATCAGTACGACCTGCACAGCCTGGGCGGCGCAGCCTTCCAGGAATCGGCGCGGCGTATCCACCGGCTGCTGTTCGACGAAACCCCGCAGGCCGAAACCGAACTGGATTTCGCCGATATCCGCATTGCCTATTGAGCGGTTGGAGAATTCCCGATGAGTCTTTCATCCCCCGTGCGTGAAGAATATGAAGTCACCCTCGAGCCGGTACTCGAAGTGCCGCTGGAGCGCGAACTGTCCCTGGCACAACGGCTTTGGCAACAGGGTTGGCTGCGCAAGAGCCTGATCCTGGTGTTGCTGGCGCTGCTCTGGGAAGCGGTGGCCCGCTACCAGAACAACGACCTGCTGCTGCCGAGCTTTCTGCAGACCGCCAGTGCCTTTTATGACGGCCTGCTCAGTGGCGAATTGCTGGGCAAGGTGTGGATTTCCCTGGTGGTGCTGCTCAAGGGCTATGTGGTCGGTGTGGTGTTGGCCTTTGCCTTGACCACGCTGGCGGTGTCGAGCCGTTTCGGTCGCGACCTGCTCGCCACCCTGACCTCGATGTTCAACCCGCTGCCGGCCATCGCGCTGTTGCCATTGGCGCTGCTGTGGTTCGGGTTGGGGCAGAACAGCCTGATCTTCGTGCTGGTGCATTCGGTGCTGTGGGCGCTGGCGCTCAATACCTATGCCGGTTTTCTCGGGGTCTCGGAAACCCTGCGCATGGCCGGGCGCAACTACGGCCTGAAGGGCTTGCGCTTCGTGCTGTTCATCCTGATCCCGGCAGCGTTGCCGTCGATTCTCGCCGGGTTGAAGATCGGCTGGGCGTTCGCCTGGCGCACCCTGATCGCGGCGGAACTGGTGTTCGGTGCCACCAGCGGCAAGGGCGGGCTGGGCTGGTACATCTTCCAGAACCGCAACGAGCTGTACACCGACAAGGTGTTCGCCGGCTTGGCGGTGGTGATCCTGATCGGCCTGCTGGTGGAGAACCTGGTGTTCGACAGCCTGGAGCGGGTGACGGTGAAGCGTTGGGGCATGCAGCGGTAGTTTGTGTTGTCCGGGCTGGCGTCTTCGCGGGCAAGCCCGGCTCCTACAATGTCGGTCACTGTAGGAGCCGGGCTTGCCCGCGAAAGCGTCGGCCCAGACACCGCCCGACTCAGGGGTTCTGCAAAAACACCACGTAGCCGCGAAACCACTCGCTGTCCTTGAGATACGAGGGTTCCTGCCACTCCCCGCCCTGGATCAGCCCGATCTTGAATGGCAGTCCCAGGCGGTTCATCCGCGGCAGGTACGCGGCATAATCGGGTATGCTGTGGCGCCCCTGGTAGGTCTGTACCACCACCTCATCCACTACCCCTTTCAACTGGGCGATGGCCGCCGGGTCGGCGTTGCTGCTCCAGTCCATCAGCCCGGTGATGCTCAGGCGCAGGTCCACCGGTAGCCGCCTTCTCAGATCGCGCAGGAAGTCGGCGTATTCGTTGAGGTAGCGGGTGCGGGCATCGAAGTCGATCTGGATGCCCACCACCGGATTGCCCGCCTGTTGCCAGCGCCTGACCTGGCCGAGCAACTGCCGATAGACCGACTCCGGCCAGTGCAGGGTATGGGCGCGATAGACCACCCAGACCTCACCCCGGCTCAGGCGTGGAATCGCGATGCCCTGGGCGATGAAGCTGATACCGCCGCGGCGTGGCTGGCTGATCTGGCCCTGCAGCACGTACAGGCTGCGCGCCTGGGCCAGCACCGGCTGTGGCGCGACGCCGCTCCACAGCCAGAATGCGTCATGCTCGCGGGCATCGACCGCCGCCAGCGCGCTGCCAGCGCCCAGCCAACTGGCCAGCAATAGCCAGCGCCAACGAGCCATCGGCGTTTACCAGTAGTACTGCAGCGACTCACCCCACTGGGTGTCGGCGTACTTGCCCTTCAACTGCTTGAACCAGGCCTTGCGTTGCGCCGGCTCGACTTCCTGGCCACCGCAGCTGTTGTAGCCGGCCGGGGCGTAGCAGTTGATCGCCCGGAACAGCGCGTAAGCCTTGTCCGTGCGCGTGGCCTTGGGGTCGGCGATCACCTGTTGATAGCCATCGAGACGCGAGTACAGCGGGCCCTTGAACAGCGACGGCGTGCCGCCCAGTTCATCCTTGCTGCGCTGGCGGTCCAGCGGCATGCCATCGAGGCCGTTGCGCAGGATGAACTCGCCCAGGCAGTTTAGCGCCGCCGGCGCCTTGGCATCGGCCTGCAGGCTGGCGACGGTCTCGGCGATGGCCGGGCACGCGTAGCCGGATTCGGCCTTGGCGCCAGTCCAGCGGAACAGCTTGAGCGACTGGCCGTCGTTGTAGACGTAACCCAGGCTGGTGCCCAGCCTGGTGTCGGCCGGGTCGGCCGGCAACTGCTTCAAGTCTTCGCTGAAGTCCTGGTAGTGACCCAGGCGCAGGTCCTTGTAGAGCAGCACGAACAGGGCGCTGTCGCGTTCGGTGGCATCCGGGCCCTGCTTGACCTGCTGGCGCAGCAGCTCGGCATCGGCGACATGGCGCAGCAGGATGGCGCGCACCTGTGCCGTCTTGATCGGCGAGTTGGCGGCGAACACCTTGTTCACCTGCTGGCTGCGCTCGTAGTGGTTGGCCAGCGCCAGTTCCACTTGTTCGCGTTGCAATGGCTGCCTGGCCTGGGCCAGCAGTTGCAGCCACAGCGTTTGCGCAGCTGGCCAGTCCTGCCTGGCTTCCAGGGCCAGGCCACGCAGCATCTGCTGGCTGAAGGCGAAGTAGTCCAGTTTCGACGGGATCTCGGAGGGCAGGCTCTTGAGCGCCAACTCCGGGTTCTTCTCCACGTACAGATGGAACGCCGCCAGCAGGTAGTCGTGCAGTGCCGGCTGGGCGGCGAAGATCGATTTTTGGGCCTGCAGGGTTTCCAGGGTCAGTTGTTTCCTGGACTCATAGTCGCCGGTCGTGCGCATGGCCATCAGGTCGTTGACCAGTTGGAACAGTGGCTGGTTGATCTCGCCCACGCCGAATACCAGCTTGCTGTCGATTTCCTGCACCAGGCTGTCCGAGGAAACATTGCGTGGGGCGTCTTCGGGCAGGTCGAATTGCCAGAGGTATTCGGCGGCCTGCTTGTCGGCGTCACCCGCCAGCCAGTAGACCCGGCGCAGCAGGCCGCGGGCGGACGGCGCGTAGGCCCCCTGTGGATAAGCCTTGAGATAGGCGTTGAAACCGTCCTCGGCCTGCTTCAACTGGGCCGGGTCGGCGTCCTTTTCGGTGGGCATGCCTTCGGCGTCGAAGATGCCCTGCTGGGCCATGTTCAGGGCGGTACGCGCCTGCATGTACAGCGCGGTTTCCTTCAGCCAGGGCTGGCTGCCCTGGCCCAGGTTGGCGAAACCGCTGGCGGCCTCGCTGAAGCGGCCGCTGTAGAAGTCGCTGGCCGCCCGCAGGTAGCTGACGAACGCCTGGCCGGGCGCGGATTGCACGTCGGTGGGCAGCAACGCTGCCTGTTGTGCCGGGTCCCAGTTGCAGGCGGTCAGCATCTGGACCCGCGCGCTGGCCAGGGCCTGGCGCTCGGCTGCCGACAGCTCGCCGGTGCCGACCAGGGCCTCGACGAAGGCGCGGGTGCTTTCTTGCGAGTTGCTGCGGCAGCGGCTGCCCTCGCCGGAGAGGAAGGCATCACCGGCCGGGGCTTCTTCGCCGCGCTTGATCCCGAGCTTCTCCAGGGTTTCGTCCAGCTCGACGCTCTCGGTGTTACTCACTTCATCGCTGTCATCGGGCATGCTCGATTGTACGCGGGTATTGGCGAAGGGCACCGGGCCGTAGCCCTCGGCGAGTTCCTCTTCGTTCACCGCATCGGGAGCCAGGGGCAGCTTGCCCTGGTCCGCCAGCAGCAGGCGCAGATTGACCCGGCTATCGTTGCCCGGACTGAGGAAGGCCAGGTTGCTGCAGCGGTCCAGGCCGTACTGCATCATCGACCAGCGCGGGTAGCAGAAATCATCGGAACTGGCCTGGGCCTGTGACGAGAAGGCAACGCCCAGCGCCAGGGATGTCAGAAGAGCGATACGCATGAATTGTCCCTAATCCTTAAACGTGCGGCGCCGGGGCCGGGAGGGAGGCCATCATACCGAAGCCCTGGATATACACCTATGCTTGTATCGGGTGAGGCGACGCAGGCTGTGATGTGCCGCACATCGGCGAGCCGGTGTTCAATACTGGCAATTTGCTTGACGCTCACCCTGGCTACCGTAGACTCGCGCTTGTCCGACAAGGAGTCACTGTTATGCAGCATTTGTGGGGTTTGGTTTTCGGGTTGTCCTGTGTAGTGCACGTGGCTCAGAGCCAGGCTGCCGAGACCGATCCGCTGTTGGACACGGCCGCACCGGCGGCCCATGCGACCACGGCCAGCGAGGCCCGTGGCGTGTTGCGCGCGCGCGACCAGGCACTGCTCGCCAGCGAGTTGTCGGGGCGGATCGTCGAGCTGCCTTTCAGTGAGGGCGAGACCTTCAAGCAGGGGGAAACCCTGGCGCGTTTCGACTGCTCGGCCTATCAGGCCCAGCTCAATGCCGCCCAGGCCGCCAGTCGCGGCGCCAATGAGGAACTGGCGCATAACCGCCAGTTGGCTTCGCTCAATTCGGTTGGCCGCTTCGAGGTCGCCCGGGCCGAGGCCAAGGTCGCCGAGAGCCAGGCCCAGGCCCAGGTCTACCAGGTCCAGGTCAAGCGTTGCAGCGTGATCGCGCCTTATGACGGGCAGGTCGTGCAGCGCAAGGTCCAGCGCTACGAAAGCGTCTCGGTCGGCTCGCCGATGCTGGAAATCGTCGACAACCGCACCCTGGAAATCCACCTGCTGGTGCCCTCGCGCTGGATGGGCAAGCTCAAGCCTGGGCAAACCTTCAGTTTCGTTCCGGATGAAACCGGCCAGCCGCTGACCGCCACCATCAAGCGCCTGGGTGCCCGCATCGACGAGGGCAGCCAAACCCTGCTGCTGGTTGCCAGCCTGCCCAAGGCCGAAGGCCTGCTGGCGGGCATGAGCGGTACGGCGCATTTCGCGGAGCTGAAATGAACGCACCCGTAGCGGGAGCGGCGGAGCGGGTCTTTGCCCAGTTCCTCGACCTGGAACGTCTGACCCGCGCAGCGCGCACCACCGAGCAACTGGCCTACAGCCTAGTCAACGACGGCCAGGCGCTGTTCGGCTTCCGCCATGCCGCGTTGCTGATTGCCGGCAAGGTGCGGGCAGTGACCGGCGTCAGCGCGGTGGAGCCGAATGCGCCGTTCGTGGCCTTCGTCGAACACGCCGTGGCGCAGTTGTTCAAGCTGGAGCGGGCCAAGCCCGCCACCGTGGTGCCGATGGAGGCCTTCAGTGCCTCGATTGTCGAGGACTGGCAGAGCCTGTCGGCACCGCAGGTGTTCTGGTTGCCGCTGCTCGACCACAAGGGCGAAGTGTTCGGCGGCCTGTGGCTGGCCCGCGACAACCCCTGGAGTCCATCCGAACAGGTCTTGCTGGCGCAATTGGGCGATACCTACAGCCACGCCTGGCTGGCCCTGCAGCCGCGCCGGCCGTGGCGACTGCGCCTGACCCGCAAGCGCCAGGCGCTGTTGCTCGGGCTGGTGCTGCTGAGCCTGCTGGTTCCGGTGCGCCAGTCGGTGCTGGCGCCGGCCGAGGTCGTGCCGCTGGCTGGCCGGGTGGTGGCGGCGCCGCTCGACGGCGTGATTGCCGAGTTCCTGGTCAAGCCCAACCAGACGGTGAAGACCGGCGACCTGCTGGTACGCTTCGAAAGCACCACCCTCAAGGCCCAGGCCGATGTCGCCCAGCGCGCCCTCGGCGTGGCCGAGGCCGAATTGAAGGCCAATTCCCAACGGGCATTCGCCGATGCCGAGTCGAGTTCGAAACTTGATTTGCTCGCTGCCCGTGTCGAGCAGAAACGCGCCGAGCGTGATTACGCCGCCGAACTGCTCAAGCGCAGCGAAGTACGCGCCGAGCGCGACGGCATCGCGGTGTTCGCCGACGCCGAACGCTGGACCGGCAAGCCGGTGCAGACGGGTGAGCGGTTGATGGAGCTGGCCGACCCGAGCCAGGCCGAACTGCGTATCGAGTTGGCGGTGGGCGACGCGATTGCCCTGGAGCCGGACGCCGAAGTGGCGTTGTTCCTCGACAGCGACCCGTTGCAACGCCACTCGGCCAGGCTCGAGCGGGTGGCCTATGAGGCGCAGGCCACGCCGGCCGGGCAATTGGCCTATCGGCTGGATGCCGGCTTCAGTGACTCGCCGCCACCGCGTATCGGCCTGCGTGGCACCGCGAAAATCTTTGGCCAGCGTGCACCGCTGGCCCTGTACCTGCTGCGCCGGCCACTGGCCGGATTGCGCCAGAGCGTCGGCCTGTAATGAACCTGCCCAGCCTGCGCGCGGACCTGCAACTCACGCCCGCCTCGGCGGCCCTGGACGGCTCGCCGCGCTGGACCCTGGCCGACCCGGTGCGCGGTCGCTACTTCAAGCTGGGTGCCCAGGCCATCCGCCTGCTGCGGCACTGGTCGCTGGGTGATCCGGCGCGGGTGTTGCGGGCGGCGAACGATGAACCGGGCCTGCCACTGGGCGAGCCTGAGTTGGAGCAGATGCTGGCGTTCCTGCGCAACCATGACCTGATCGCCGCCCTTGATCCGCAGCAGCGCGCCAGCTATGCCTGGAAGGCCGCCACCTCACGCCAGAGCCTGTGGCAAATGGCGCTGCACCAATACTTGTTCTTTCGGATTCCGCTGTGGCGGCCGGACGCCTTTCTCAATCGGGCCTGGCCGTGGATGGCACGCTTCGGTCCACGGCTGTTGCGCTACGGCCTGCCACTCACCCTGGGCCTGGGCGTGTTCCTGGTTTCGCGGGACTGGGAACGCTTTCTGGCGACCTTCCCGCACCTGTTCAGCCTCGGCGGGGCGATGGCCTTTGGCGTGGCGCTGTTCTTCGCCAAGCTCTGCCACGAATTCGGCCATGCTTTCATGGCCAAGCGCGCCGGCTGCCGGGTGCAGAGCATGGGCGTGGCGTTCATGGTCCTGTTGCCATTGTTCTATACCGACGTCAGCGATGCCTGGCGGGTCAACGACCGCAAGGCACGGCTGCTGATCGGTGCCGGCGGGGTACTGGCGGAAATGCTGCTGGCCTGCCTCGCCCTGCTGGCCTGGTCGCTGCTGCCGGACGGCGCGGCGCGCACGGTGGCGTTCATGCTCGCCAGTGCCACCTGGCTCACGGCCCTGGCGATCAACCTCAACCCGTTCATGCGTTTCGATGGCTATTTTCTGCTCAGCGATTTCTGGGAGGTCGACAACCTCCAGGGGCGGGCCTTCGCCCTGTGCCGCTGGCGCCTGCGCGAGGCGCTGTTCGGCTATGGCGAACCGGCTCCCGAGCCTTGGTCGGCGAGTATGCGCCGGCGGCTGCTGGGTTGGGGCTTTATGTCCTGGCTGTGGCGGGCGGCATTGTTTTTCGGGATCGCCCTGGCGGTCTATCACCTGTTCTTCAAGTTGCTGGGTATCTTCCTGATGCTGGTCGAACTGGGCTGGTTCATCTTCCTGCCGATCTTCAAGGAGGCCCGCGAATGGTGGGCGCGCCGCGAGCAGGCGCACACCCCTCGGATGCTGCTCAGCGGCCTGGGCTTGCTGGGCCTGCTGTTGCTGGTGGCGGTGCCCTGGCGCAGCAGCGTGGAAGTGCCGGCGATGCTGGAGGCCGGGCGGGTCACGGCCTTGCATGCACCGGTCGCGGCGCGGGTGCGCCAGGTCAACGTGCAGGATGGCCAACGCGTCGAACAGGGCGCGGTGTTGGTGGAACTGGAATCGCCGGATATCGAATCGCGCTCGGTCATCGTTCGTCGGGAAATCGATATCCTGCAATTGCAGTTGCGCCGCCAGGCCGGCCGCAGCGAAACCGCCGCGGACGTGGGTATTCTCGAACAGCGCCTGGCCGAGTCGGTGGCCGAATACCGTGGCCTGCAGGCCCGGCGCGAACGCCTGCTGCTGCGCGCGCCCCAGGCCGGCCAGGTGCGCGACCTGCTGCCGAACCTGCGCGCCGGACGCTGGGTTTCAACCCGCGAACCGCTGGCGCGGATCGTCGAGGAGGGCACGCGCCTGCGGGGTTACCTGGCCGAGGAAGACCTGTGGCGGGTCGCCCCTGGCGCGAGCGGTCGCTTCGTCGCCGATGATCCGATGCGCCCCGCCTGGTCGGTGGAACTGCTCGATATCGATGCCAACGGTGTGTCCGTTATCGACCAGGAAGCGCTGACCTCCGATCACCACGGGCCGATTGCCGTGCGCCGTGGCGAGAATCACCGCCCGGAGCCGGTGCAGGCGCAATATGGCGCCCGGCTCAAGTTGCTCGACGAGGTACCGACACCGAGCCATCCTCTGCGTGGGGTGGCCGTGTTGCAGGGCCGTAGCGAGTCGCTGCTGGGTATCGCCTGGCGTCGGATGGCGGCGCTGGGCGTGCGTGAAAGCGGTTTTTGATCATTCACCAGGTACAGGGAATACACCGATGTTGAACAGTTCGTCGGCCGCCGGCTTGTCCATGCGGCCCTCGCGGCCTACCGACGCGCCCTTTCTGCAGAGCGTCTACCTGTCGGCCCGTCCGGAATTGCAACTGATCGATGCCGAGCCGGAGCTGATCGAGCAGGTAATCGCCCAGCAATTCCAGGTGCAGGAACAGGGGATCGGCGAGCATTTTCCCAATGCCATGCACTACGTGGTGGAGAAGCTCGATACCCCGATTGGTGTGCTCAGTGCCGACTTCGGGCCCAATGAAATCCGCGTGCTGTACCTGGCGTTCATTCCGGCGGCACGGGGCAAGGGTTTTGGCCGGATGGTGCTGCAGGACGTGCAGAAGGCCGCGACGCAGGTGCGCTGCCCGGTCGCCACCACGGTCTGGGCGAGTAACCCCCAGGCGCGCCAGCATTACCTGGCGCTGGGGTTTCAGGTCGAGCAGAGCACACCGGGCGCCGAACGGCTGGTGTGGTACCCGGGCGTCAGTTGAAGACGATGTTGAAGTAGCCCAGGGCCGGATCACGGCCCAATCCCGGCTCCCGCGAGACGAAAATCCCTTCCAGCAGTCCGATCCCCGGCAGCTCCAGGTTGCACAGTCCATCGACGAAATCCGTCGGCTGCAGGCTGTGCAGTTGGACGCTGAACGGCACACGGCTCATTTCCGGCAACTGCGCCTGCGGGCGCAGGGCGATCGCCTCGATCCGGATCTGCAACTGGCTGCCATCGGGCAGTTGGAGTGGGCAGGGCTGGTCCAGCAGGGGTTGGAAGTGTTCGCTTGAAACATGTTGCAGCATCGATGCTCTCCGTCGGTGTGGGGGCCGGCCAGCCGGCCCCCACGGGCTCGATCAGTTACGCGAAGGATATAGCCCTTCCAGGGCGATACTGAAGTTCACCGCCAGGTAGGGGTTGAGTACCGCGACCGGTATGTTGCTGCCAGGTGTGACCAGCGTGCCGCCGATGGTGCTGCCTACACCCTTGAGCGGTATGGCCGTGCCCAACTGGTCGGAGAAGATACCGGCCGAGGGTGGACCGGACGGCGCGGAGGCACCGATATAGCAGTTGGTGGCGGTGGGGGCGGTGGCCGCATTGCTCGGTGCGCTTGCCAGGCCAACGGTAGTGTTGACGGTGAGGTTGGCGGTCGAGATCTGCTGGGGCGGCAGGTTGCTGCTCAGCAGCGTGACGTTCTCGACGCCAGCACTCTGGCCGATGACGCGCTGGCTCAGGCCCGGCCCGGTGCCCTGGCCAACAGGCAGGCGACTCTGCAGGTTGGGCAGGGCGAAGTTGGTGGTGCCGTTGCCGCCGTAGTAGGTGCCGATCAAGGCGAACAGTACCTGTTGTTGCGAGAGTGGCATCAACTGCCCCTGGCAGAGCGCCCAGCCACGCGGGGCATAGTTGAAGCCGAACATCTGGATGGTACCGACAAATACTTCCATGGATCCCTTTCCTTCAGCTGTGTTGAGTGAGGTGCCTGGCCTGGTTGTCCCAAGTCTGTTGTGCACCGGATGACAGAGTAGCCTTTGTCTTTGACAATCAGGTGTTTTTTTGTCGGACAAAAGTCGCGAAGGCAAGCTCATGCCGTTCTGGCCTACAATCAGCGCGTCGTGCCGCCCGAGTGTGGGGCATTGGTTGATTTCCCGAGGGTGGTGATGGGCGTTCCGAGCAGTAACGAGGCGATAAAGCGGCTTTACGATCAGCCTGTCATACCCCTGCCATCCCTTGTGCAATTGCTTCGCGAACCCTGGTTGCTGCCGATCCTGGCCGTGGCCGTGGCCTTGCGCCTCTATCAGTTGACCGCCGCGGCCATCTGGGGCGACGAAGGCTCCAGCCTGTTGCTGGCGCACTATCCGCTGGCGGAACTGTGGACCCATGCGGCTCGTGACGTTCATCCACCGCTGTACTTCGCGCTGCTGCGTGGCTGGATCGGCCTGTTCGGCGACTCGATTTTCTCGATCCGCCTGGCCAGTGCCGCCCCCGGCATGGTGGTGGTGTTCCTCGGCATCTGGCTGACGCACCTGGTTGGCGTCGGGCGCCGGGTGACACTCCTGGCCGGCCTGATGCTCGCGCTGCTGCCCACGGCGGTGCGCTACAGCCAGGAAATCCGCATGTATTCGCTGATGGGCGTGTGGCTGCTGGGTGCAACCCTGGCCCTGGTCCATTGGGTCCACCATCCGCAACGCAAGCGCTACCTGTTGGGCTACGTGCTGCTGATGGCCGCCGGGTTCTACACCCACTACTTCACCGCATTCTGCGTGTTGTCGCATTGGTGCTGGTTGCTGTTGCTGCGCCGCCATCCCGACAGCGGGCGACGTCCTGTCGCCTGCCGGGACTGGTGGCTGGCCAACGTGGCGATCGTGGTGCTGTTCCTGCCCTGGCTGCCGGGCCTGATCGACCTGGTGCTGCACATGGATGAACTCAAGGTCGGCGGCGATGTTGGCTGGGAACCACCGGTGACGCTGCATTCGCTGCCGTCGATGATCTGGCAGGTGCTGGCCCAGGACGACGGCGACGGCATGCCGTGGTGGTTGTTCGCCAGCCTGCCGAGCGTCGTCGCGCTGGTGATGGTGTTCATCGTCTGGAGCGACCGCAGCCGCTTCCATCTGGAAACACTGTGGGTGATCTACAGCGCCTTGCCGCTGTTGCTGGTGTTCGCGGTGTCATTCATCTCGCCGGTTTTCATCGAGCGCTACCTGACCGTGCCGATGCTGGGACTGCCGATCATCCTGGCCCTGGCCGTCGACCGCCTGGCGCGGCAACGCAAGGTACTGGCCGGGCTGTTGCTGGCGTCGGTACTGACCGCAGAGGGGGTGGGGTTGAAGAACAACTACACGGTGGACGCCGGTGACCAGTTCAACAATCTGGTCGAGTACATGAACCGACACGGCCAGGCTGGCGACCAGGTGGTACTGGGCGACATGTTCTGGTACCTGACCTGGGGCTACTACGACCGGAGCGCCATCGCGCCCCGCCTGTATACGCCGCCTACCGCCAAGGGTGTGTCGACCCGCCCCAACAACTACGGTTTCGGTACCCTGATCGATGAAACGGCTGGGGTCTACCTGGATCACCTGGACGACTTGCCGGCCGGCAATGGTCGGGTCTGGCTGGTGATGAGCCGGGAGGCACCGGATGAGTTCCCGTCGATTCCGACCGGCTGGCGGAAAGTCGACCAGCATGCGGGGGGCGATACCCAGGCGGTTTTATATGAGACCTGCCATCTTTCATGTAGTGGACACTAACCACCAAAGGCCCGAGATAGAAGGATGAGATCGTTCGCAAGGTTGATGGCCGTCGGAAAAGGCCCGCTTCCATGGGCCTTTTCCGACTTAAAGTTGTGAGAATTGATATCAAAACACTACTAGTCTGAAATACTTCCTTACGCTACGCTCTGTCCTACAAAAGGACTGATGTCTAGGGTGAAGGGATTGCGCAGTTTCCATTTTATCTCCGGTTTGCCGCGCTCAGGCTCGACCCTGTTGTCCGCCATTCTGCTGCAGAACCCGCGTTTTCATGCCGGCATGAGCAGCCCGGTCGGCACGTTGTTCAACGGTGTATTGGACAACTGCAGCGCCGGCAGCGAGTTCGGCGCGGTGATCGACACCGACACCCGCCGCCGCCTGTTGCGAGGCTTGTTCGACGCCTATTACGCCGACAAGACCAGCCAGTCCGTCATCTTCGACACCAACCGGCAGTGGTCCGCGCGCCTGCCGGCCCTGAAAGACCTGTTTCCCCAGTCCAAGGTCATCGTCTGCGTGCGTAACGTCGCCTGGGTCATGGACAGCCTGGAGCGGCTGTATCGCGCCAACCCCTTCGAGAACACCAAGCTGTTCAACGACGACGTCGAGCGCAACACGGTCTACAGCCGCTGCGAAACCCTGGCCCAGCGCAATCGCCTGGTGGGCTACGCCTGGACCGCGCTGAAGGAAGCCTATTACGGCGAACACGCCGACTCCCTGCTGCTGGTCGACTACGATCTGCTGTCCCAGGCACCCGAGCGGGTGTTGCGGCTGGTCTACGAGTTCATTGATGAACCGTGGTTCGAGCACGATTTCGACAACCTGGCGTACGACGCGCCGGCGTTCGACCAGGCCCTTGGCGTTGCCGGCCTGCACAAGGTCAAGCCCAAGGTGACGCTGGAGTCGCGGCGCACCATTCTGCCGCCGGATCTGTTCGAAAAATATGCGGAGCTGTCGTTCTGGAACGATGGAACCAGCAGCGCCGCGAATGTCATTCGCATGAAAACCAACACCGCGGTCAGTTGATCGCGGTTTTTTAATCCCAATAGAAAAATTCTTTGAGCGTATGAACGCTCAAGTGCAGGTGAAGCATGTGGTGGAGCAAACCGAAAGCGCGGAATGAAGGCGTGAAAACCCTGGTTTCACCCATGATCATCCCTCTTGAACCCCGCATGCTGTTCGACGGTGCCGTGGCGGCGACCGTGGCCGAGGCCGCGCAACCGACCGATCACGCCACTGCCACCACCGACGCGGCGAAGGCACCGACCAGCGACCATGCGCCGGCCAGCAGCGATACCCACGCACAGTCCGATGCCACCCCGGCCGCCTCGCCAACGGCGGTGCCCGGCCAGTCGGTGGTGTTCGTCGACTCGCGGGTCAAGGACTTCGACAGCCTGCTCAAGGGCGTCGCCCCCGGCACCCAGGTTGTAATGCTCGACGCCAGCAAGGATGGCCTGCAGCAGATCGCCGACTACCTGGATACCCACCAGGGCATCAGCACCGTGGAAATCATTGCCCACGGCAACGCCGGCGACCTGTGGCTGGGCAACACCTACCTGTCGGCCGACAACGTTTCGGCGCGGGCCGACGTGCTGGCGCGCATCGGCAGCGACATGAACGTCGGCGGCGACATCCTGATCTACGCCTGCAACACGGCCGCCGGCGACAAGGGCATCAGCTTCGTCGACTCCCTGGCGCAATACACCGGGCGCGATATCGCCGCGTCCACCAATCGCACCGGCCTGGGTGGCGACTGGACCCTGGAAATCGCCACCGGCAGCATCGAAAGCCACAACGTGCTCTCGGCCGATGCCATGGCCGCCTACCAGTACGGCCTGGCGACCATCACCGTGACCAACAGCAACGACACGGGCGCCGGCTCACTGCGCCAGGCGCTGAGCGATGCGGTGGCCGGCGATATCGTCACCTTCAACTCCGGCATGACCGTCAACCTGAACACCCAACTGGTGATCACCAAGAATCTTACGGTTGATGGCGACTTGAACAACGACGGTGTCGCCGATGTGACCATCAGCGGCCAGTACAAGACCCAGGTGCTCAAGGTCAATGGCGGGGTCACCGCGACCCTCGACGGCCTGGTCATCACCAAGGGCCTGGCCGTCGGCCAGGGCGCCAACGCCGGCTCGGACGCCTCCGCGTCTCTGGGGGGCGGCATCGTCAACCTTGGCAACCTGACCCTCAACAACGTCACGGTGACTGCCAACGCCGCTTCCGGCGGCGGTGGCGGCGGCGGTGTCAGGGGCGGCACCGTGGGCGGTGGTGGCGGCGGTGGCGGGGCTCTTGGCGGGCAGGTCGGTGGCCGTGGCGGTGACGCCGGCAACGGCCAGGGCTATTACGCCGGTAAAAACGGCACGGCCAACACCGGCGGCAACGGCGGTGGCTACAACCTGACCGTCATGGGTGGTCGTGGCGGCAGCAGCACCGGTGGTGCAGGAGCCCAGGGCGCCTTTGGCTACAGCAATGGTGGCGGTGGTGGCACGGCGAGCAGCGGCGGCCTGTCCATCGGTGGCGGTGGTGGCGGTTCCGGTTGGGACAGCACCGGACGTGCCGGGGCCGCAGCCAGCGGCGGCATCTATAACGGCACCACGGGTACCCTGACCATCGTCGGTAACTCGGTCATCTCCAGCAACATTGCAGCGGGCGGCGGCGGCGGTGGCGGTGGCGGCAGTGGTGCGGGCGCTTCTTCCGATCCGGGTGGCGCGGGCGGCAAGGGCGTCGGGGCGATCTGGAACCGGGGTACCCTGCTGATCACCGCGGCCAACTTCACCGCGCTGGGCAATGGCGGCAACGTTGGGGCCAGCGGTGTCGGGGGCAAGGGACCGGGGGGCGTTACGGCGAGCAGCCCTTCGTCGGTGGACGGTATCTACAACGACGGTGGTTTCCTGAACACCGCCTACAACCCGGCACCGACCGCAACCATCGTGGTCAGCAACACGACCCAACGCATCGGCAGCACTTCGCTGGTGACCATCACCTTCAACCAGGCGGTGACCAACTTCAGCAACGCCGACCTGACGGTCGCCAACGGTACCCTGAGCGCCGTGAGTACCAGTGATGGTGGCACCACCTGGACCGCGACCTTCACGCCGAATTCAAGCATCACCAGCGCCAGCAACGTCATCACCCTGGACAATACCGGCGTCAACAGCGCTTCGAGCGGCGCGGCGGGGACGGGTACCACCATGTCCAACAGTTACTCGGTCGATACCGTACGGCCAACCGCGACGATCACGGTCGCCAGCGCCACGCTGACCACCAACAACACCTCGACGGTGAACATCACCTTCAGCGAGGCGGTGAGCGGTTTCAGCCTGGCCGACATGACGGCGTCCGGTGGCACCCTGAGCAACCTGACCACCAGTGACAACATCCACTGGACCGCCACGCTGACGCCGACCGCCGGTATTACCAGCAACAGCAACGTCATCGTCCTGGACAACAGCCTCTACACCGATGCCTCGGGGAACACCGGCGCCGGTGTGGCCTTGTCCAACACCTACTTCGTCGATACCCAGCGGCCGACCGCGAGCATCGTGGTCAGCAACAACGCCCTGAACATTGGCGGCACTTCCCTGGTGACCATCACCTTCAGCGAGGCAGTGACCAATTTCACCCTGGCCGACATGAATGCCCAGGACGGCACCCTGAGCAACCTGACCACCAGCGACAACATCACCTGGACCGCGACCCTGACCCCGACCAACGGTGTCACCCACAGCGGCGATTTGGTCACCCTGACCAATGCCGGGGTCACCGACCTGGTGGGCAACGCCGGCACCGGCACCACCAACTCCAATGCCTACTCGGTCGACACCCAACGGCCGACCGCGACCATCGTGTTCGCCAACCCGAACATCGGCATCGGCCAGACTTCGCAGGTGACCATCACCTTCAGCGAAGCGGTGAGCGGCTTCACCAACGATGACCTGACGGTAAGCAACGGCACCCTGAGCGCGGTGAGCAGCAGCGACGGTGGCGTCACCTGGACTGCCACCTTCACCCCGACCGCGGGCATCGACAGCGCCAGCAACCACGTCATTCTCGACAACACGGGCGTGTCGGACGGGGCAGGCAACGCCGGCAGCGGCACCACCACGTCCAACAACTATGGCATCGATGGCGTGCGGCCCACCGCGACCGTGGCCATCGACAAGAGTTCGCTGATCATCGGCCAGACCGCGCAGGTGACCATCACCTTCAGCGAGGCGGTGACCGGTTTCAGCAACGCCGACCTGACGGTGGGCGGCGGTTCCTTGAGCGCAGTGAGCAGCAGCGACGGCGGTCTCACCTGGACGGCGACCTTCACCCCGACTTCGAACATCACCAACGCCAGCAACGTCATCACCCTGGACAATACCGGCTACACCGACACGGCGGGCAATGCCGGGACCGGCACCAGCGTGTCGAACAACTACGCCATCGACACCCAGCGTCCGACCGCCACCATCGTCATGTCGGACTCGACCCTGAGCGCCGGCGAGACCTCGCAGGTGACCATCACCTTCAGCGAAGCGGTGACCGGTTTCACCCTGGGCGACTTGAATGCCGGCAACGGCACCTTGAGCAACCTGAGCAGCAGCGACGGCGGCATCACCTGGACCGCGACCTTCACCCCGAACGCCAACACCAGCAGCGGGACCAACGTCATCACCCTGGCCAATACCGGGGTCTTCGACATCGCCGGCAACAGCGGTGCCGGTACCACCGGTTCGGTAAACTACACCATCGACACCGTTCGCCCCACCGCGACCATCGTGGTGGCCAACCCGGCGCTGAAGATCGGCGACACCTCGCAGGTGACCATCACCTTCAGCCAGGCGGTGTCCGGCTTTACCAACGCCGACCTGACGGTGGTGGGCGGTACCCTCAGTGCGGTGAGCAGCGCCGACGGCGGGATCACCTGGACGGCGACCTTCACCCCGGCCGGCAACATCAGCAACGCGGCCAACCACATCACCCTGGACAACAGCGGTGTCAACGCGACCTCGTCGGGCAACGCCGGCACGGGCCTCACTACGTCCAACAACTACGTGATCGACACCCAGCGCCCGACCGCGACCGTGGTGGTGGCGAACGGTCACCTGGGTGTCGGTGGCTCGTCCCTGGTCACCATCACCTTCAGTGAGGCGGTGACCGGTTTCAGCCTGGCCGACCTGACCGCCGGCAATGGGACCCTGAGCAACCTGACCACCAGCGACAACATTACCTGGACCGCCACCCTGACACCTGCGGCGGGTATCAACCAGGCCAATAACCACATCGTCCTGGACAATACTGGCGTGACCGACGTCGCCGGCAACGCCGGCACCGGTACCACCGACTCGAACGCCTATGCCGTCGACAGCCAGCGGCCGACCGCGACCATCGTGATGGCCTCCACGACCCTGGCCGCCGGCCAGACCACCACCGTGACCATCACTTTCAGCGAGGCAGTCACCGGCTTCGACAACAGTGACCTGAGCGTGCCCAACGGTACCTTGAGCGCGGTGAGCAGCAGCGATGGTGGCGTGACCTGGACCGCGACCTTCACCCCGAACAGCAATGTTCACGACACCAGCAACCTGATCAGCCTGAACAACACCGGTTACACCGACCTGGCGGGCAATACCGGCACTGGTGTGACCAATTCGGGCAACTTCACCATCGACACCGTGCGTCCGACTGCGACCATCGTGGTGGCCAGCCCGGCGCTGAATGTCGGGGCTACCTCGCAGGTGACCATCACCTTCAGTGAGGCGGTGAGCGGCTTCAGCAATGCCGATCTGAGCATCGCCAACGGTACCCTGAGCGCAGTGAGCAGCAGCGACGGCGGTATCACCTGGACCGCGACCTTCACGCCGACCAGCAACATCACCGATACCAGCAACGTGATCGTGCTGGATAACACCGGTGTGCAGAATGCCTCGGGCAACACGGGCAGCGGTACTACCACGTCCAACAACTACAGTATCGATACGCAGCGTCCGGGCGCGACCATTTCTGTGGCGAACCCCAACCTGGGTATCGGCCAGACCACCACGGTCACCATCACCTTCAGCGAGGCGGTCACTGGCTTCGATCTGTCGGATCTGAGCGTGGCCAATGGCACCCTGTCCAACCTGGCCAGCAGCGACGGTGGCAAGACCTGGACCGCGACCCTGACGCCCACCGCGGCGATCACCGACCCCACCAACCTGATCGTGCTCGATACCAGCCTGGTCACCGACAGTGCCGGCAACTCCGGCGCGGGGATCGCCATCTCCAACAACTATGGCGTTGACGCCGACCGGCCGACCGCGACCATCGTGGTCGCCAACCCGAACCTGACCGCCGGCCAGAGCACCACCGTGACCTTCACCTTCAGCGAGAAGGTCACCGGCTTCAACCTGGACGACCTCAGCGTCGCCAACGGTACGCTGTCCAACCTGTCCAGCAGCGATGGCGGCAAGACCTGGACCGCGACCCTGACGCCGACGGCAAATATCACCGATCCGAGCAACTTCATCACCCTCGATACCAGCCTGGTCACCGACCTGGCCGGTAACGCCGGCGTCGGTTTCGCCAATTCGAACAACTACGCGATTACCACGGTATCGCTGGGCGGCGATCCGGAGTTCCGCGTCAGCGGCCCGACCGGCCCGCTCATCAGCCTGCCGAACCAACCGTTGCAGCCGAATGTCTTCGGGCCTCCCACCGGCAACCTCGGTTCGCCACTGGGCTTCCCGCCGCTGTTCGAGCAGAGAGACATGGGCGGCGGGCTGCCGCCGACTGGAAGCATCTTCATCAACAACGGTGCACTGGCCCCGAGCTTCATCGCTCAGGTCTTCAGCTCCAGCGATAGCGGTGGCAACGGCACTGGCAACGGCTTCCTCGGCTTCGGCGGTGGCGATGGCGGGGTCTTCGGCAGCAGCACCCTGTCGGGTCTGTTCAATCGCGAGTCGTCGACTGGCGACGCCAGTGGTGCCAAGGCTTTCGAGCGCCAGGGCAGCAAGAGTCTGGGCGATCCCTCCAAGGGCCTGCAGGGGATATTCGGTGCGCCGACCCTCGGCCAGCAGTTGCAGCAACTCAAGGACAGCGAGCAGAAACAACTGCATGAGCTGGCCTGGGCGTTTAAAGAAGTCGGTGTCAGCGAAATACCGGCCTGAACGATATCGGCAATCCGCGCCGACATGAGTCGGCGCCTATAAAGAAAAAAACAGCAGTCAGGGGCGATGCTAGGGATGAGAAGAAGTCAGAAGTTGTTCAGCGTCAGCCTGCTGGCGCTGGTAGTCAGCGGTTGTGCCGTCACCAGCCAACCGATCGATCGCAGCGTCAGCGAGCAGCGCGCCAAAACCGATCTGCAGAACATGTACAAGGATCAGGAGCCGCTCAACGGCCCGCTGACCCTGCACGAAGCCATGGCTCGCGCGGTGAAGTACAACCTCGAAGGCCGCCTGAAGATCATGGAGGAGGCCCTGGCCAAGCGCCAGTTGGACCTCGCCAGTTTCGACATGCTGCCGCGCATGGCGCTGTCGGCTGGTTATGCCGGGCGTAACAACGTCAGCGCGTCCAGTAGCCGTAATGTGAACACAGGTGAGACCTCCCTGTTGCCATCGACCTCACAGGACCGTGACCGTAACGTCGCCGACCTGACCATGGTCTGGAACGTGCTCGACTTCGGCGTCAGCTACATCAACGCCAAGCAGCAGGGTGACCAGCGCCTGATCGTCCAGGAGCGTCGGCGCAAGGTGATCAACACCATCGTCCAGGACGTGCGTTCGGCCTATTGGCGGGCGGTGGCGGCCGAGCGCCTGCTCAAGCAGATCGACAGCCTGATGGCGCGTGTCGAGGCGGCGCAGAACAACAGCCAGCAGATGAGCGACCAGCGCATCGGCGACCCGATCCAGGCCCTGGGCTACCAGCGCGCGTTGATCGAGGCGACCCGCCAGTTGGAAGAGCAGCGCAGGGCGCTGACCCTGGCCAAGACTGAACTGGCTACCCTGATCAACCTGCCGCTGGGCACCAACCTGACCCTGGCGACCACCGACGACTATCCGATTCCCGAACTCAAGGTCGACATGGCCAAGCTCGAGCAGGAAGCCCTGGCCAGTCGTCCCGAGTTGCGCGAGCAGGACTACCAGACCCGCATCAGCGCCAACGAAACCCGCAAGGCCATGCTGCGCCTGCTGCCAGGCCTGGAGTTCTCGGCCGGCGGGCACTACGACAGCAACTCGTTCCTGGTCAACGACAAGTGGGCCGACTATGGCGTCAAGGTCACCTGGAACCTGTTCAACGTGATCTCCGCCCCGGCCGCCATCGACGTGGCCAAGGCCGGCGAGGAAGTGGCCGGTGCCCGGCGCCAGGCGATGTCCATCGCCGTGCTGGCCCAGCTCTACGTAGCCAACGCCAACTACCGCGAGGCACTGCGCCAGTTCAAGACCAGCCAGAAACTGTCCAGCATCGACGGGCAGATCGTCGGCCAACTGCGTAACCGTCACCAGGCGGCCGGCATCGGCGAGCTGGAGCTGATCCAGGGCGAGCTGAACAACCTGCAGGCCGACCTGCGTCGCGACCTGGCCTACGCCGACCTGCGCAACGCCTACGGCCAGATCTTCGCCAGTGCCGGCCTGGACCCGCTGCCAGCGGAGGTGTCCTCGACCAAGGTCCAGGCGATCGCCGGGGCCCTGGCCACGCGGGAATCGCAGTGGGCGGCAGGGAATATCAGCACGCCTGTGTCCAATGCCAAACCGCAGCAGTAACGTGCCAGCGGTGATCCTGGCGGGCATCCGTCGTCTCCTGTGCGAGGGCCACCATGGTCATCGCGCTGGAGGCGTTTCCTGAGCCTGCCGGTCTTTTCCCGTCTGCCGGTCAAAGTGGCCATGCCACTGTTGCTGCAGGCGCTTTCGCGTATTCCCGAACACGCCTGGAAGGCCCACTTCAATACCGCCTACTACGACGGTGACTGGAGTGGCGTGGCACTGATTTCGCCGGCCGATGCGCTGGGCGAACTGGTCCACGGGACGGGGGCCGCCGTCGAACGCGATCCCTGGTTGCGGGATGCGGCCTGGGCGAGTGCCCTCGACCTGCCGTTGTCGATTCGCTCGGCGCGGTTGCTGCGCCTGGGGCCGGGAGGGCGGATTCACGAGCATCGCGACTACGACCTGGGTGTGCCGGAGGCGGACCTGCGCCTGCACATTCCGCTGCTCAGCCCGCCTGGCGTGGACTTCATGCTCGATGGACAACGTATTCCGATGCAGGCCGGTGAGTTCTGGTTTCTCGACCTGGCCCGGCCCCATAGCGTCGACAACTGGGGCGAGAGTGAACGCATTCACCTGGTGCTCGATTGTCGGCCCGGGGCCTGGCTACTGGAGCAGATCACTGCCGGCGTATCGATCACTCCGCCAGCGGGCGTGGGGCGGGCGGCGGAAAATCTGGCCCGGTTTCGCCGCCTGCTGGAGAGCGAGCCGGCGCTGTGTGAAATCCTGCAGGGCCTGGACGACAGCGAAGCCTTCATTGCCCGTACCCTGGCAGTGGCGGCCGAGCGTGGCCTGCACTTCGCGCGCGAGGATCTGCGGGCGGCAATGCGCCAGGGCCGCAATGCCTGGAGCCAGCAATGGCACTTCTGAACGACTGGTTGCCGATCCGTCTCTGGCAGCAGCAGACCGACGACTGGCGGGTGGACTGGTGCTGGTTTGGCCAGCGCCGGCTGGTGCAGTCGTTCTTTCGCGATGCGGTGGACGAAGCCTTGCGGCTGCCGTTCAACCAGGCGTTTCGTCGGGAAACCCCGCTGGCAACGCTCAGCGAATGGCGCTTGCCGGCGGTCGCGCCGACGGCCTTCATCTACCATGCCTCGCGCTGCGGCTCGACCTTGCTCAGTCAGATGCTGGCGCAGCTTGACGATCACATCGTCATCAGCGAACCGCCGCCACTGGACAGCCTGTTGCGCAGTGGGCTCGAACCCGAGGAGTGCCGGGCGGCTTTACGTGGCCTGCTGGCGGCCTATGGCCAACGCCGGCGGGGTGACGAGCGGGCGCTGGTGATCAAGCTCGATGCCTGGAACATCGGCGAGTTGCCGCTGCTGCGCGAATGCTTCCCCGAGACGCCCTGGTTGTTCGTGTACCGCGACCCGTTGGAAATCGCCGTTTCCCACTGGCGCCGGGCGGGCATGCACATGGTGCCGGGGATGATTGGCGAAAGCTGCCTGGACACACCCGGCCAGGATGACTCACGCGAGGACTACATCGCCGCGCGCCTGGGGCGGCTGTTCGAATTGGCGGCGCAGCACTGCCAGGTGTTTGGCGGGCTGCCGGTCAACTACCGGGAACTGCCGCTGGCCCTGGAAGGACGCCTCGGTGAGTTCTTCGGGCTCGACGCCCAGGAGCGCCGCCAGGCGTTCGCTGCGACCGGGCGACATGCCAAGCAACCCGATCAGGCTTTCGTGCCCGACAGCCAGGACAAGCACCGGGAAGCCTCCGAGCGGCTCAAGGAGCGCGTCTGCTTCTGGGCCGACGCCCCGTACCAGGCCCTGGAGCGCCTGCGCCAGGCCAGTTCTCCCCGGTAGCGACTACACGGCCTGCCTGTGGCGAGCGGGCTTGCCCGCGCTCGGCTGCATGGCAGCCGTAAACCCTTCTGATGCCATCTTCCTGGCAGAACGCGTCGCCTTCAGGGCCGCTACGCGCCCCAGCGTGGCGGTGCGGCGTCCCGACAAGCCCACTCGCCACCCTCCTGTCACTGAACAGCCGTGAAAAGTCCGCTCAAGGACACAAGCGCACGGACTCCCACCTGGTTTCAGATGCACCCGGCGCCGGACAGCCTAGACTCATATTCATGGCTGGCCGCAGAGCCATCCCCGGCTGCTCGAACATGCCGCTGAACCTTTGCGTTCCTCCTCCCATCCATTGGTGGGGGCGGGCATGTCGCATGTCGTGCCCCGATCTTTCACCGACTGGAGATTTCCATGGATTCCCCGACCCACAGCCTTACCTCCCTGTTCGAGCAACTGGGCCTGCCCAGCGACGCGGTGAGCATCGACCAATTCATCGCCAGCCATTCGCCGCTCAAGCCGGAACTGCACCTGGCCGATGCGTTTTTCTGGAGCAAGGCCCAGGCTGATTTTTTGCGCAACGAAGTGCTGAAAGATGCCGATTGGGCCGAGGTGATCGACCAATTGAATGTGCTGCTGAGGAAAGGTCGAAGCGGCTGAAATCACAAATTTGTTTCAAGGCTTGACGAAATCCTGATCGATGCGCGATATTGATAGTTAGCAAACTAACATTATGCGAATCCTCCTGTGTCCAAGCATCTCGAACAGCTCCAGCAGAGCATCTGCACCGGTATGGTGCTCGCCTCGCGCCATTGGCGGCGGGTCTGCCAGACCACGCTGGCCAACTACGGTATCTCCGAGGCCTGCGCCATGCCGCTGCTGATCATCGGCCGCATGGGCCCGGGCGTGCGGCAGGTGACCGTGGCGCAGATCGCCGGGATGGAGAGCCCGTCGCTGGTGCGCCTGCTCGATCAACTGTGCGGCGCCGGCTATGTACAGCGCACCGAGGACCCCAGCGACCGCCGGGCCAAGACCCTCGGCCTGACCGACATCGGCCAGGGCCTGTTCCATGACATCGAAAAGCAACTGGTTCGCCTGCGTCATGAGGTGCTGGGCGGTCTTCCCCTGGCCGACCTGGAAGCCTCGTTGCGGGTGATCCGCGCCTTCGAGGCTGCCGGGCATGCGTCCGGAGTGGCTGACTCTTGAACGGTTTCTGGACAGGCATGCCGCCGGCCCGCGACTGGTTCTACGGCGTGCGGACCTTCGCGGCGTCGATGATTGCGCTGTATATCGCGCTGATCATGGAAATGCCGCGGCCCTATTGGGCGATGGCGACGGTGTACATCGTTTCCAGCCCCTTCGTCGGCCCCACCAGCTCCAAGGCGCTGTACCGCGCGGTCGGGACCTTCCTCGGCGCGGCGGCGGCGGTACTGTTCGTGCCGCTGTTCGTGCAGACACCGTTCCTGCTGGCCGTGGTGGTCGCGCTCTGGACCGGCACCCTGCTGTTCCTTTCGCTGCACCTGCGCACCGCCAACAGCTATGCACTGATGCTGGCCGGCTACACCATGCCGATGATCGCCCTGCCGGTGGTGGACAACCCGTTGATGGTGTTCGACATCGCCGTGTCGCGGACCGAAGAGATCTTTCTCGGCATCGTCGTCGCTGCGGTGGTCGGCAGCATGTTCTGGCCACGCCGATTGGCGCCGGTGCTGCTCGATGCCACCGGCAAGTGGTTTGTCTCGGCCTCCAGCTACAGCCAGAAATTTCTTTCACGCAACGTGCAGACCGATGAAATCAGCGCCCTGCGCTCGGCCATGGTCGCGACCTTCAATAGCCTGGAACTGATGATCGGCCAGTTGAGCCACGAAGGGGCCCGGCCGCAGACCGTGCGCAACGCCAAGGAACTGCGCGGGCGGATGATCCACCTGCTGCCGGTTGTCGACGCCCTGGACGACGCGCTGTACGCCCTGGAGCGCCGCACGCCGGAATTGGTCGCGCGTTTCCAGCCATTGCTGGCGGCGACCCAGGCCTGGCTGGACAGCACCGCCCAGGGTGCACCGCACGAACACTGGCAAGCCCTGCGTGACCAGGTCGACAGCCTGCAGCCGAGCGCCGTCGAACTTGATGATCGCCGGCAACTGCTGCTCTCCAACGCGCTCTATCGCCTCGGCGAGTGGATCGACCTGTGGCAGGACCTGCGCAGCCTGCAGGACGCCATCCAGTGCGACAGCCAGGACAGCTGGCGCGCGGTCTACCGGCACTGGCGGCTGGCTCGGCTGTCGCCGTTCATCGACCGTGGCCTGATGCTCTATTCGGCCGGTTCCACCGTGCTGGCGATTGCCGTCGCCTCGGTGCTGTGGATTCTGACCGGCTGGAGCGACGGAGCCAGTGCAGTGATCCTCGCTGCGGTGGCCTGCAGTTTCTTCGCCGCTATGGATGACCCCGCGCCGCAGATCTACCGGTTCTTCTTCTGGACCGCGATGTCGGTGATCTTCGCCAGCCTCTACCTGTTCGTGGTGCTGCCCAACCTGCACGATTTCCCGATGCTGGTGCTGGCGTTCGCCGTACCATTCATTTGCGTCGGCACCCTGACGCTACAGCCGGCGTTCTACCTCGGCACCTTGCTGACGATCGTCAACACCTCGTCCTTCATCAGCATTTCCGGGGCCTACGATGCGGATTTCCTGAACTTCGCCAACGCCAACCTGGCGGGACCGGTGGGCCTGCTCTTCGCCTTCGTCTGGACCCTGGTGGTCCGGCCCTTTGGCGCCGAGCTGGCGAGCAAGCGCCTGACTCGCTTCAGTTGGCGAGACATCGTCCGCCTCACCGAGCCGGCCACCCTGGCCGAACACCGGCAGATGGGCGTGCGCATGCTCGACCGGTTGATGCAGCACCTGCCGCGCCTGGCCATGACCGGCCAGGACACCGGCGCTGCCCTGCGCGAGTTGCGCGTGGCACTGAACCTGCTCGACCTGTTGGCCTACACCCCGCGGGTACAGGGCGTGGGCAACGTGTTGCTCAAGCAGGTGGTGGAAGAAGTCGGCGAGTACTTTCGGGCCTGCCTCAAGGCCCGCGAGCGCCTGCCTGCCCCGGCGCCCTTGCTGATGACGCTGGACCGCACGCGTCGGGCCCTGGGTTCCCAGGAGCTGGACGACGGTGAAACCCGCCTGCACCTGCTGCACGCCCTGAGCGGTTTGCGCCTGGCGCTGTTGCCCGGCGTGGAGTTCGTCAATAGCGGCGACCAGTCGGACAACGTCCCGTATGGGATCAATGGAGTGCCGTTATGATCGGTGACGTGGATATCAGCGGGGTGTTCCTGCCCACGCTGCTGGTGCTGATGGGCATCACCTATGGCTTGTACCTCGTGGTGCACGGGTTGTTGACGCGCGTCCACTTCTACCGCCTGGTCTGGCACCGGGCATTGTTCAACGTCGGTCTCTACGCTTTGTTGCTGGGCGTTGTGGATTCGTTCAGTCGATACCTGATGACATGAAAAAACCTATTTTGACCATTGGCCGCGTGGTCCTGACCTTGCTCGTGGTGGCCTTCGCCTGTCTCGTGATCTGGCGCATGGTGATGTACTACATGTTCGCCCCCTGGACCCGTGACGGGCATATCCGTGCCGACATCGTGCAGATCGCCCCGGACGTCTCCGGGCTGATCCAGCAGGTCGAGGTGCGCGACAACCAGCCGGTCAAGCGCGGCCAGGTGCTGTTCAGCATCGACCAGGACCGCTTCAAGCTGGCGCTGCGCCAGGCCCAGGCGGCGGTCGCCGATCGCCAGGAAACCCTGGCCCAGGCCCAGCGCGAGTACAAGCGTAACCGTGGCCTGGGCAACCTTGTACCGGGCGAGCAACTGGAAGAAAGCCAGTCGAAGGTGGCGCGCGCCGAGTCGGCCCTGGCCGAGGCCCGGGTGACAGTCGATACCGCGCAACTGAACCTCGACCGCTCGGTGATCCGCAGCCCGGTGGACGGCTACGTCAACGACCGTGCCCCGCGTGATCGGGAATTCGTCACCGCCGGCCGGCCGGTGCTGTCGGTGGTGGACAGCGCATCGTTCCATATCGACGGCTACTTCGAGGAAACCAAGCTCGACGGCATCCATGTCGGCCAAAGCGTGGACATCCGCGTAATCGGCGACAACGCCCGCTTGCGTGGCCATGTCGAAAGCATCGTTGCCGGTATCGAGGACCGTGACCGCACCAGCGGCTCGAACCTGCTGCCCAACGTCAACCCGGCCTTCAGCTGGGTGCGCCTGGCCCAGCGTATTCCGGTACGCATCGCTTTCGACGATGTGCCGGCCGATTTCCGCATGATTGCGGGGCGTACGGCGACCGTCTCGATCATCGACGACGCCGCGAAGGCCTCGGCCAAGCCGCAAGCCCAGCCCGAGGCGTCGAAATGAAACCGCTGGCGAAGGTCACCACCTTGGGCCTCGGCCTGATGCTGTCGGCGTGTTCGATGGTCGGTCCGGATTATCACCTGCCGGCTGATTCGGCCATGCAGCGCAAGGACCTGCAGGGCCAGCTCGCCGGCGAGAGCGACAATGTCGTGTCGGCGCCGGTGCCGGCGGATTGGTGGCGGCTGTACCAGGACCCGCGTTTGAACGAACTGGTGCGTCAGGCGCTGGCGTCCAACACTGACCTGCGGGTGGCTGCGGCCAGCCTGGCCCGTGCCCGCGCCCAGGTGGAAGAAGCCGAGGCCGCCGGTGGTTTCAGCGCCGGGATCAAGGCTGGCGCACAACGCCTGCAGGAGTCCGGCCAGGCCTTCCTGCTGGCGGAGAAAGTGCCGGTGGCGAATGTCGCCGATATCTCGCTGTCCGCCTCCTACCAGTTCGACCTGTGGGGCACCCTGCAACGCGGGATCGAGGCGGCCAAGGCCAATGCCGATGCGACACAGGCGGCTGGCGATGTGGCGCGGATTACCCTGGTGGCCGACGTGGTGCGGTCCTACACCCAGGTCTGTGCGGCCAACGAAGAGCGTGAGATCGCCGAACACTCCCTCGACCTGCAGGCCCAGAGCACCGAGCTGACCAAACGCCTGCGCGACGCCGGACGTGGCGATGAAACCCAGGTCACCCGCTCGCAAACCCAGTTCAAGTCCCTGCGCGCCGAGTTGCCACGCTACACCGCCGCGCGCCAGGCCGGCCTGTACCGGCTGTCGATGTTGCTGGCCAAGCCGGTCGATCAACTGCCTGGCGGCGTTGCCGATTGCGCCGAGCTGCCGCACATCGCCCAACTGCTGCCGGTGGGCGACGGTGCCGAACTGCTCAAGCGCCGCCCGGACATCCGCCAGGCCGAACGCCGGCTGGCGGCGGCGACCGCCGGTATCGGGGTCGCCACGGGCGAGCTGTACCCGAACATCAGTATCGGCGCCACCGTTGGCACCATCGGTTTCGCCAAGGACCTCGGCGAGCCGTCGACCAACCGCTGGGGCTTCGGCCCGGCGATCAGCTGGACGGTGCCGACCAATGGTGCCCGTGCCCGTATCCGCGAAGCCGAGGCGACCACCCAGGGCGTACTGGCGCATTTCGACGGCGTGGTGCTCAACGCCATCCGCGAAACCCAGACCAGCCTCGCCCAGTACACCGCGCAACTCGACCGTCGCGATGCCCTGGCCGATGCCGAACAGTCGGCCAAGCTGGCGGCGGAGCAGACGCACCGCTTCTTCACTGCCGGCCGCGCCTCGTTCCTCGCCGACCTGCAGGCCACCCGGACCTACACTGATGTGCGGGCGCAACTGGCCTCGGCCAACACCCAGGTGGCGATGAGCCAGATCGATTTGTTCCTGGCGTTGGGCGGTGGTTGGGAAAGCACGTCCGCAACAGCTGGCAAGTGAATCGGGAACCGGTCTGACGGCAACGTATAATCGTTGCCTTGTCAGCCACTGTCAGGAAATCAGCAGAACATGGATTCCGATACTCTTTCGGTAGTTTGTACAGTCATCAGCATCGTTGCCTCCGGTGTTATCGCCTGGTGCGTCTATGTCATCCAGAAGCGCGACGGGGAAATGAAGGAGGCGATCTCGGCGCTGGACAGCCAGCGGATCGAGCGGAGCCTGGAACTTCAGGAAATGAACGCTTTGCGCACGGCGTTGCTGAGAAATCAGCAGGACCTGCAAACCAGAATGCTCGAAATGCAAGAGTGGCTGGGGCATCACATTAAGGAGCAGGTGGAAGACCTGCTGATGACGGAGCGTCATCCAGGATTTTTTGCTTCTGAAAATATGCTGGATCTGACGCCACCACGCCCTTCCGGCCCCTCGGATACCCCGCGACTGGGCGAGCTACGTCTCGATTCGCGGTTGATCAAGGCCAGCCAGGTAGTCGAAGTGCTGTTCCGAGTCGATGATGATGGGATCAACTTCCGCGTCCCTCATGGCGCGCTTGTCCGGTCGGGTGGGCAGGTCATTCCGGTTGTCCGCACCTCTGCCAAATACATGCGCTGCCAGGTACTGATACCTGCCGATTCCGGCCATGGACATGAACTGGAGTTCGTCATGAAAGATGAGGCGAACAACGAAAATACGCAGAAAATTCTCATTCCCGTGTGCGCTTGAGCTGTTCCTGGCTGGAATAACTTCGGACGAACGAGCTTCGCTCTTACGCCGCCTCCCCAAGTCCCTTGCTATGCTCTGAATTATCGGCTGGCCGCCGTTGGTTCGGGGCTTCGGGTGAATCTCTTGATGCGGCCTGCGTGGCCTGATGGGGATTCTAATAATGAAAAACCCTTATGCTCCCGGTTTCTGGTGTGCGGTGGTCGCCCTGGTCATGCTTTCCGCGGCGTACTTCTATGGCGTGATGCTCGCCCACCAGATCGACAAGGCGCTGGTCTTTCTCGACAGCGCCATTGCCCTGATCGCCGTGCTGTCCATCGTGGTGGTGGCGTGGGCCAGCTATCAGACTCAACAAGTCAAGAAACGACAGTTGTCGCAGAGCAAGACCCTGGTCATGGTCTGGGATACCAAGGTCGCCCTGCGTCGGGTCGAAACCGTGTTCGACCGGTATTTCTGGGGCAGCTACTGGCAGCCTGGGCGGACGTTCCAGGAGGTCATGGGCGAACTGACCGGCACGCCGCTGGAAAAAAGCCTGGAAACCCTCAAGAGCCAATGCCTGAAGCTCGACCGGGAAGTGGCTTATGACGAACGCCACTGGCTGAACAATGCTCGTGAGTTGGCGGACGTTGCCAGTGCCATGGCCCGCGAGCGTTATCAACTGGACGTCTGCGACCCGCGCAACGACTCGGCCGACGGCGTGGTGATCAACCGCGACTTCGAGGTGCTGGTGTACACCTGGAGCGCGCGGTTGAAGACCTTCGACCATCAGTTGGACGAAATGGAAACGCACTACTCCTGAGTGCATGCCTGCCTGGAACCGGGGCTTCGTCCTGGGGTCCATCCTACCGCTGCCCGACGAACCAGCCGGGCGGCGAGTGTCTTTCCGTGCATTTTGCTTTCTGCGTCACAGGCCGATGCCGGGACGGCAGGTGCGCCCGTCTTGGTGCAAATGCTACTCTGCGCGCTTTCGGGGCGCCGTCGAGCCGAACCCGGTCGAGGGTTCAGGGAAGACCAGCACTTTTCAACACAACGGATATCTGATCGGGTCAATTCATGAATAAATCAGCGGGCTTGCTGTTAGGGTTTGTCGTCGTGGTTGGTGCCTTGAGCACCGCCGGCGCGTGGTACACCGGCAATCAACTGGAAGGGGTGCTGAACTCATCGATCCAGGATGCCAACGACCAGCTCAAGACAGCCATGAACAGCCACGGGGCGAGCGCGAGCATCGAACTGCTGTCGCTGGAACGCAACCTGTTCACCAGCACCGCGCATTACCGGCTCAAGCTGAAGAACCTGCAGCTCAGCGAAGACAACAAGGACGTCGAGCTGCTGTTCGTCGACCATATCGAGCATGGTCCGTTGCCGTGGTCGCGCCTCAAGTCGTTCAAGCTGGCGCCAGTGATGCTCAACAGCAACTACGCGCTGGAGAAGAACGACCTGACGGCCAAGTGGTTCGACGCCGCCAAGGGCGCTGCGCCGCTCAAGGGCGTGGTAGCACTGGGTTATGACCGTTAGGTCGACGGCAACATCGAACTGATCCCGCTGGATTTCGCCCCGGACGACAAGAGCACGGTGAAGTTTTCCGGGCTCAACCTGAACGTGGCCGGCACCGAGAAGAGTGCGAAGATCAAGGCCAACGGCTACATGAACAGCCTGAAGATCACCGGCCAGTCCGAGGAAGATGGCCCGGTGTCGGTCGAACTCGGCGGCTTCACCGTGGCCAGCGACCTGACCAGGAGCGACTTTGGCTTCTACCTGGGTGGCAACACCCTGGAACTGAGCAATGCCAAGATCACCTACGGCGAGAAGCCGGTTGAGGTGACGATCAAGGACTTCGAGCAGAAGGACCTCCTGGAAGCCAACGGCAACGTCCTGTCGGGCCGCCTGGACTACACCGTCGGCGACATCGGCTACAACGGCAAGTCGGTGGGCAGCGCGAAACTCAACCTGAGCGCGAAAAACCTGGATATTCCGGCGGTCCGTTCCCTGACCGAGGTGTACCAGGCCGAGCTCAAGCACATGCAACAGGCCACCGCCGAGGGCGAAGACGTGCCGGCAGTGCCTGAGTTGACTCCCGAGCAGCAGATCAAGGCCCAGGCCGACATCAAGAAGCTGCTGGCCGGCAAGCCGCAGATCGCGGTGGAGAACCTGTCGTTCAAGACGGCCAACGGCGAAAGTCGCTTCAACCTGCAGGTGAACCTGGACAACCCATCGTCCACCGAATTGCCGCCGCTGGAACTGGGCAAGCAACTGGTTTCGCAGCTGGACGCCAAGCTGTCGCTGTCCAAGCCGATGATCGCCGATCTCGCCGGCGTGCAGGCCCAGCTCGAAGGCCAGACCGATCCCAAGCTGATCGCCCAGCAGGCCTCGATGACCAGTGAAATGGCCGGTACCATGGCGCTGTCCACGGAACTGGCGACCGTCGAGGGCATGGACATCGTCTCCAAGCTGCACTACGCCGCAGGCCAGGTGGAGTTCAACGGGCAGAAAATGCCGGTGGAAGACTTCATCAACCTGATCATGTCCAAGGTCGGTGGCCTGGGCGGCGCCGAAGCGGCCGAGTAAGCGTCTCCCCGTGGCATCGGTCGCCCTGGCCGATGCCCGTCCACTCTGGATCTTGCATCCGTCCTTTTTCGTCTACCCTTGCTGAAAGACAGCGGAACTGTTCGCCCTCGCCGTTGTCTTGAGGCTCCATCCTGGCTGTCCGGCTCAGGCAGGAGCATTGATTCCGGCTGTCACTCGGGAAGTAGACGATATGCCGCGTAATGCCCTGTTCTGCCCAGGCGGCAGCTTGCGCCCATTGCTTGGGGTAGCGCTGTGCAGCCAACTGCTGTGGCCGCTCGCCGCCCTCGCCGATGCTTCCTACGACCAATTGATCCACCAGGCCCGTGACGGCAGCTACACGCCGGCGCTGACGTTCCTGCGGCAATTGCCGGCCCCGCAGCAATCCGCCGGCCAGGTCAGCGACCATCTGCAGATTGCCAGCTGGGCCGGGCTGGATGCCGAAGTGGTCAGCGTCTACGAAACCCAGGGCGTACACCGGGCCCTGCCAACCCAGGCCTTGGGCGCCGTGGCCCGTGCCTACCGCAACCTCAAGCGCTGGAGCGACGCCGAACGGCTGTACCGCCAGGCCCTGGAGCGCGAACCTGGCAATGTTGACCTGCAACTGGGCCTGGCGATCACCGAGGCCGATGGCGGCAATCCCCAGGATGCGGTGCGCCGCGCCCGCGAACAGGTCGCCCGGCAACCCGGCGACCCGGCGCGACGCCTGGCGCTGGGGTATGCGCTGACCCGTTCGGGGGCCAACAGCGATGCCCTGTTCGAGTACGACCAGGCGTTCGTCCGCGCCCCGGACCAGCCCCAAGTCGTACGCGAATACCTCTTCGCCCTGCAGCGTGCCCGCCTGCCGGAACCGGCCCTGCGCCTGGCCCAGCGGCATCCCGGCCTGCTCGACGCAACCGCGACCCGGCGTCTCGAAGGTGAGCTGGCCGCCGAGCGGGTGCGCCTGGCCGAGCTGCCGACCCGTACCGAGCAGGAGCGTTTTGTCATCGCCGACCGGGCCCTGGCCGACTACGACCGTTTGCTCGCCGCCTGGTCGGCGGATCTGCAGGCCCATGACGATGTGGTGCACTGGCGAATCGATCGGCTGGGCGCGCTAAAGGCCCGCTCGCGCAACGCCGAAGTACTGAGTGAACAGCAGAAGCTGCTCGACGAGGGCGTGAGCATCCCGCATTACGCCCAGCGCTGGGTGGCGGCAGCTTATCTGGCGGTTCGCCAGCCTGAGCAGGCAGTAGAGCTGTACCGCGAGGTTCTTGCGTCACCGCGTGCCGATCCCGCCGACCGGGTGAGCGATACCTCGGCGCTGGCCTATGCACTGATCGAGAGTGACCGCCCGGAGGAGGCCCGCGAGGTGGCCGACAACCTGGCCAGGACCACTCACCCGCGTACTGAACTCAAGGGCTTGGTTGGTGGCGTACCCAATGACGACTGGCTCGACGCCCAGCAACTGGCCGCCCAGATGGGGCAGCACAACGGCGACCTGCTGGCTACCGAACAGGGCCTGGACGCGCTGGTGGCCCAGGCGCCGGGCAATGTCGGCCTGCGGGTCGCCCAGGCCGATATGTACCTGGCCCGTGATTGGCCGCGGCAGGCCGAAGCGCTCAACAAGGAAACCGAAAGCGCGGCGCCGCGCGACATGAACCTGGAGGTGGCCCAGGCCAACACCGCCCTGGCCTTGCAGGAGTGGCGCCAGCTCGATGTGTTGACCGACGATGTTCTCGCGCGTTTCCCCGAGAGCCCGCAGGTCCAGCGGCTGGCGCGGGTGCGGGAGGTTCATGACATGGCCGAGCTGCGGGTCGAGGCCTATACCGGCAAGAGCTTCGGCGGCGGCAACAACGGCGCCGGGGCGGTCACCGGCAGCCGCGACTACGGTATCGAAAGCGTGCTCTACAGCCCGCCGATCAATGAGAACTGGCGGCTGTTCGCCGGTGCCGGCTACGCCTTCGGCCGTTTCACCGAAGGTGATGCCCAGCGCCGCTGGCAGCGGCTGGGGATCGAGAACCGCTCCCGCGACATGACCTTGCAAGCCGAAATTTCCAACCAGTCCTACGGTTATGGCAACAAGCTTGGCGCACGCCTGTCGGCGGCCTTCGATATCGACGATCACTGGCAGTACGGCGGCAGTCTCGAACGCCTGGCGGCGGCGACTCCGCTGCGCGCCCTGAAGAATGACATCAGTGCCGATTCGGCCAGTGCCTTCCTGCGCTGGCGGGCCAACGAAAGCCGCGAATGGAAACTGGCAATCACCCCGTCGCACTTCAGCGACGGCAACCATCGCACCGAATACCTGCTCACCGGCCGCGAGGGCATCTATGGCACGGCCCATGTGCAGGTGGACCTGGGCCTGGAGGTCAGCGCCAGCCACAACAGCAAGAACGAGGACGTGCCGTACTTCAATCCCAGGTCCGACTTCAGCGTGCTGCCGACGGTGAACGTCAACCATGTGCTGTATCACCGTTACGAAACCCGGTGGAGCCAGCAGTTCCAGATCGGCGCCGGCACCTACAGCCAGCGCGATCATGGCACCGGCGCGGTGGCCTTGCTGGGCTACGGCCAGCGGGTGATGTGGAACGACGTCCTGGAGGCCGGGGCCAACCTGAGCTGGATCAGCCGACCTTATGACGGGGACCGCGAGCGCGACGTGCGCTTGATCTTCGACCTGACCTACCGCTTCTAGCCGAGGTGGATGATGCTTGTGATCACGCGTTGCATCCTGTTGCTGGGAGCCTTGCTGGTCGGCGCCTGCGCGCAGGCTCCGGTCGATTTCGTCGCGCCGGCGCAGCGGCCGGTGCCGGTCAACGAAGCGCCCTGGCCGAAAAACCACTTCCTGAGCCTGACCTACCACGATATCGAGGACCGCGATCCCGACCAGGCGGTGGTCGCCGTACGTACCGAGCGACTGCTCGAGCAACTGGCCTGGCTGCGCGAGAACGGCTATCGACCGGTGACCGTGGACCAGATCCTCGCGGCGCGCGACGGCGGCCCGGAACTGCCAGCGCGGGCGGTGCTGCTGACCTTCGACGACGGTTACGCGAGCTTCTACACGCGGGTGATGCCGGTGCTGCGCAGCTATCAATGGCATGCCTTGCTGGCGCCGGTCGGCGTGTGGATCGACACCCCGGCGGACCAGCCTGTGGACTTCGCCGGTCAGTTGCGCCCACGCTCCGACTTCCTGACCTGGGCCCAGGTCCGCGAAGTGGCGGCCTCCGGCCTGGTGGAAATCGCCGCCCACACCAATGCCAGTCACCAGGGCGTGCTGGCCAATCCCCAGGGCAACCAGCAGCCGGCAGCGGCCACCCGCCGCTACGACGCGAAGACTGGCCGTTATGAAAGCGAGACCGACTTCCAGGCGCGCCTGCGGGCCGATGTGGTCGCCATCTCGACGAAGATCCGCGCCGCCACCGGCTACTCGCCGCGGGTCTGGGTCTGGCCCTACGGTACCGCCGACGGCACCGCGCTGAAGGTCATCGAAGGCCAGGGCTACCAGATCGCCCTGACCCTGGACGACGGCATCGACGGTCTCGACCAATTGCTCAACAGCCCGCGCCTGCTGGTGGCTTCCGACCCCGATGGCAATCACTATGCAAGCAGCATCGTCGCGGTGCAGAACCGCCTGCCGATGCGCGTGGTGCAGGTTGACCTGGACAACGTCTACGATCCGAATCCGCAGCAGCAGGAGGCCAACCTCGGCCGGCTGGTCCAGCGTATCGCCGACCTGGGTGTCAACACCGTATTCCTGCAGGCCTTCGCCGACCCGACGGGCGATGGCCTGGCACGTTCCCTGTATTTCCCCAACCGGCACCTGCCGATGCGCGCCGACCTGTTCGACCGGGTCGCCTGGCAATTGCGCACCCGTGCCCACGTCAAGGTGTTCGCCTGGATGCCGGTGCTCAGCTTTGCCCTCGATGAACGGCTGCCGCGGGTCACCCGTTGGGACCCGGCCAGCGGCCAGGTCGCGGTGGACCCGAAACAGTACCGACGCCTGTCGCCGTTCGATCCCGAGGTGCGGCGCACCGTCGGCGAGATATACGAGGACCTGGCCCGGCTGACGTCGGTCGACGGCATCCTCTACCACGACGATGCCGTGCTTTCCGACTTCGAGGATGCCAGCCCACCGGCATTGCATGCCTACGCGGCCGCCGGCCTGCCGGGCAGCATCGGCGCCCTGCGCGACGACCCTGCCACGCTGCAACGCTGGACGCGTTTCAAGAGCCGCGCGCTGATCGACCTGACCGCCGAACTGACGGCCAGGGTCCGTGCCATTCGCGGGCCGCAGGTCCAGACCGCCCGTAATCTGTTCGCCGAGCCGGTCCTCAATCCCCACAGCGAAACCTGGTTTGCGCAGAATCTCGACGACTTTCTTGCCAGCTACGACTGGACCGCGCCCATGGCCATGCCGCTGATGGAAGGGCAGGGCGAGCACAAGGCGGACGACTGGCTGCAGGCCCTGGCCCAGCAACTGCAGCAACGCCCCGGCGCCCTCGACCGCACGGTATTCGAACTGCAGGCGCGGGACTGGCGCAGCCAGCCGGCGCAGGATCTGGACGGTGCGCAGTTGGCGCGATGGATGGGACAACTCAAGCACAAGGGCGCAACCAGTTTCGGCTACTACCCGGACAACTTCCTCGACGGCAACCCGTCGGTGCAGGCGCTGCGTCCGGCCCTCTCCAACAAGTGGAACCCATAGATCATGACGGATCGAATCCTGGCTCTGATCGTCCTGGCGCTCGTCCTCGGGTTTCCCCTGGGCGTGATTTTCCTGGTTACCGGGCAATTCCTGATGGACTTCGTGTTCTTCTACCCGCTGTTCATGTCGGGGTTATGGATGGCCGGCGGGTTGTATTTCTGGTGGCACTGGGAGCGGCGCTGGCCGTGGCAGGCCGATACCCTGCCGCCGCCGTTGCCGGGTGAACCGCTGATCTCGATCCTGATCCCTTGCTTCAACGAAGGCGACAATGTCGCCGAGACCATCGAGGCGGCGCTGGCTCAGCATTATCCGCATATCGAAGCCATCGCCATCAACGACGGTTCCAGTGATAACACCGGCCCGTTGCTCGACGAACTGGCGCTACTGGACCCGCGCCTGCGGGTCATCCACCTGGCGCAGAATCAGGGCAAGGCGGTGGCGCTGAGCATGGGCGCGGTGGCGGCCCGCAGCGAGTACCTGGTTTGCATCGATGGCGATGCACTGCTGGCGCCGCATACCGCCGCCTACCTGGTCGCCCCGCTGTTGCAGAACCCGCGTCTCGGCGCGGTCACCGGCAACCCGCGGATTCGCACGCGCTCGACCCTGGTCGGGCGGGTCCAGGTCGGCGAATTCTCCTCGATCATCGGCCTGATCAAGCGCACGCAGCGGGTGTTCGGGCGGATCTTCACCGTCTCCGGGGTGGTCTGTGCCTTCCGTCGCACGGCGCTGGACCGAGTGGGCTACTGGAGCCCGGACATGATCACCGAGGACATCGACATCAGCTGGAAGCTGCAACTGGACCACTGGAGCATCTTCTACGAGCCACGGGCGCTGTGCTGGATTCTAATGCCCGAAACCCTGCGCGGGCTGTGGAAGCAGCGACTGCGCTGGGCCCAGGGTGGAGCGCAGGTGCTGTTCAAGAACATTCGCGGTATCTGGCACTGGCACCACCGCTACCTGTGGCCGCTGCTGTTCGAATATTGCCTGTCCACCGGCTGGGCGTTCACCTTCCTGCTGTCGATCATCTTCTACTGCCTTGGCCTGTTCATCGAGATGCCGGCGGCGATCACCGTGCATCGCATCGTGCCGCCGGCGTTTACCGGCCTGCTGCTGGCCTCGGTCTGCCTGGGGCAGTTCGCGGTCAGTGTGCTGATCGACCGGCGCTACGAGCGGGACCTGTGGAAAATCATGTTCTGGGTGGTCTGGTATCCGCTGGTGTTCTGGTTCATCAGCTTTTTCACCACCCTGGTCAGTTTCCCGCGGGTGCTGTTCGGCCAGGACGGCCAGCGGGCCCGCTGGACCAGTCCGGACCGGGGCATCAAGCCGTTCGATGCCGATAAAGAAAAGGTGCGTCCATGAAAATCATCAAGACCCGCCAGCATCCGTTCATGGTGATTGTCGACACGCTGCTGACCCTGCTGGCCTGGCTTGGCCTGTTGTACCTGCTGATCGAGGGCCTGTGGCCGTTGCTCGACGGACGTGGAGGTCCGCGGATCGATATCTCGTTCTTCGAGGCGCTCAACACCTTGCAGGTCTATCTCTGGGTCGCCTTGCTCAACGCCGCAGTGCTGATCGCCTGGGCCCGCTACCAGCAGCGCAAGGGGCGCAACTACGCCCAACGGCGCCTGGCTCCGCCGGTGGTGGGCGATGAAGGGTTGAGCCGCAGCTTCCGGCTCAACGAGGAAAAATTCGCCCGCATGCGTGCGTCCGGCTCGATGATCGTGCACAACGACGAGCACGGTGGCGTCCGGGAGGTGATCGCTCATCTGTATCGGGTCGCGCCGGGCGAGCAGCCACAACCGTTGGCGCCGCCACTGCATCCGCATGTGATCCGCCTGCCGTCGGAGGATGATAAGCACCTGTGAAATACTGTGACTTGTCAAGTTTCCACCCAGGGTGTTTGGCGGCATTGATAAGGCGCGGCAACTCATGCGTTATGATCTCACCTTGAGAGAGCTGCTTCTGGCGACTTGTAGCGATTTTTTTCTGCTGGCATACAGTCAGGTCAAGTTCTGAGGTGCGTTCAAGTACTGTGATAGGGGAAATGGAATGCAACAGGTATTATCGTCCGCTGCTGTTTTAGCAGAAGGAATCTGGTTTATGCTGGTCCGCGCCCGTGTCAGTGTTGTTGGTGAAGTATAGTGGCAAAACGATACGA
Organism: Pseudomonas sp. UTLPPB19802; assembly: GCF_059730225.1. Lineage (NCBI taxonomy): Bacteria > Pseudomonadati > Pseudomonadota > Gammaproteobacteria > Pseudomonadales > Pseudomonadaceae > Pseudomonas > Pseudomonas sp. UTLPPB19802. The sequence goes on along the minus strand of NZ_AP048545.1, from coordinate 607,528 downwards.
TTATAATTACACTGGTTTGATAGGTAAGGGTTATAGTGTTTTCGGAGGGGGATTCCGAAGTTTTATGTCTGATATGAAATAAAAGTGCGATCTTATCTATAAGATTGCGGTCCCAACTAATTGGTTTTCAAGGGGTTTTTTTGAATAGGTCAGTTTTGTTTTTGTTTGTTCTTTTTGTTTTTGTGGTGCTTTCTCTATATGGATATTTTTTATATCCTGGCAGCATGGAAATTTTCAGTTTTTTCTCAGTGATATATTTTTTTCTCTTGCTTTCAGCTGTTTTTTTCAAGGTGTCGTATGGGTATATGTTCTTTTCAGGGATGCTTTGGTTGGGTTTTTGGTTAAAAATTATAGTTCACTTGCTGTTTGATTATCCATTTGTAGAGCCGGTAGGCTATTTTGATGGTTCAGGTCGCTCTTGGGATGGTGTCTTGTTATTGGCCACTGTCGGTGCTCTGGGAGTGATAGGCGGACGCTTGATCTACCATGGGCTTCTCGGGTTTCGTTCTACCTTGGAAGTGAACGCGAAATTTTCTCCACCAGATTGGTATGTGAAAAGCAAAATTTCGATTTGGCTGTGTTTTGTTGTGCTGCTGGCTGGTTTTTCCATATTGAATTTGTGTTTTTCATTTCAGCAAGTCGGTATCGTTCCAAAAGTCGTTATTTGGCCGCTTAATGCAGTTTTCTACTGGCTGTTGTCAAGCGGGTTTGTCATGGTGTTAGTCACCATGCTGTGGTGGGAATATCTATCTGGTGGAAGCAGGAATTCTGTATATTTTATTTTCATTGAATCTGCGGTGTCGACGATTTCGTTATTGAGTCGAGGGGTATATATATTCCATTCTGTTCCTGTGCTGTTTTCGATTTTTCTTGGACGAAAGAGGCTGCAGTGGTTTAGTTATAGGTGGTTTTTGGGGTTGATCTGTGCTTTTGTTGTTCTGTTCTTTTTGTGTTATCCTTTGGTGAATTCTGCGCGTAATCATTACTATTCGCCCGGTGCTTCTGCGCCGCTTGCGAAGCCGGCTGAATATTATGGAGAGCTTCTACATAGTAAGGCTCTCATGAAAATTGCAATGTTTTCTGTAGATCGATGGGTCGGAGTTGAGGGTCTCATGGCTACCTATGCATATCCTGATAAAAGTGCTTCCCTGTTTTTATCTGTACTGACTGAAAAAGGTGAGGCTGGAAAAATATCAACTTTTCAGGAGATCGCGCAGTCGCACTATAGAGATATCGACACCAGCCAGTTTTCTTTTGCCAGCCTTCCAGGGCCTATCTCTTTTTTTTATTTTTCGAACTCTCCTTGGGTTGTTATGTTTGGAATGATGATTGTGACCCTTCTAGTGATGGGGAGTGAACTCTTGGTTCATAAGTTGTTGTATAATCCATTGCTTTCGGCGTACTGGGGAGGTTTTGTGGCGTCTGCGTTTTCCCAGGTGGGTGTCAATGTTCCGGGATTTATTTTTTATTTTTTCTTGTGTGCGCTTGGGGTAGTGTTTCTGTGTTTGGTAAAAGAATATTTCCGTGTGATTGCTTCGGCTTTTGGTTTTAATAGGGGGCGCTCTCGAAATTTGTAATCTGATATGGTTTTGATTTTTGGTGTTGAAGCTTGAAATTTTGTTCAATGCTTGTTTTTGAAATATTTAGGTTTATACATGGCATATGGAAGGTGGTCTTGTGAGGGCTGAATCAGTTCGAAAAATCCGAGTCTTGACCTTCGTGGGGTATTATCTCCCAGGCTACAAGGCTGGAGGCCCGCTGCGGACGCTTTTAAATATGGCAGACAGCCTTCATGACTCGATTGAGTTCTGGATTGTAACTCGTGATCGTGATCAGGATGAGTCAGAAGCCTATCCGTCAATCACTGCCAATGCATGGCAGAGAGTTGGTAATGCCCAGGTTTATTATGCTGCACCGGATAAATGTACTATCAAAGGCATGGCCAGAGTTGCCTCCTCTACGCCGCATGATCTTGTATATTTGAATAGTTTCTTTGATCCGGTTTTTACCTTGAAGCCACTACTTGGTCGTTTGCTGCATCGCTCAACGGATAGGCCTGTGGTGTTGGCACCAAGGGGGGAGTTTTCCAAAGGCGCCTTGGATATAAAGAAGTTTAAAAAGAAGATTTATAAATTTGTTTTTTCTCGGCTGTATCGAAGGATTAAGTTTCAAGCTTCAAGTGAATATGAGAAAGAGGATTTTTTAAGTAAGCTGCCTTGGCTTGATCGCGACGAAGTTTTGGTGGCAATCGACTTGCCAAGTCCGATAGGCGAAAAAATCGGGCGTGGCCCGCTAGTTGCTGACGGAAAAGGTCAAAGGGAAGAAACCCTGAGAGTTATTTTTCTTTCCCGTATTGCTCGTATAAAAAATTTGAGCTATGCGTTATCTGCGTTGATGAATGTGAAAGGGGATATTGTATTTGACATGTATGGCCCCAGGGAGGATCCCGAGTATTGGTTAGAGTGTGAGAACATCATTGCTCGACTGCCTTCGAATATAAGGGTTGGTTATCGTGGTAATGTCCTCCCTGACGACGTAAAAAGCACATTTGCCAAGTACGACCTTTTTATTCTTCCGACTCAAGGTGAGAATTATGGTCACGTTATTGCAGAATCCATCAGTGTTGGTACTCCTGTGCTGATCAGCGATCAGACTCCATGGAGGAATTTGGAGGAGGAAGGGCTGGGGTGGGACCTTTCGTTGGGGAATCCTCAGGTATTTTCCGATAAAATTGATCAGCTTGCACTGATGACCCAAGAAGAGAGAAGCCAGTTGTGTGAGCGAGTGTATAAAAAAGCCGTAGAGAAGCTCACTGATCAAGTGGCTATCGAAGCAAATAAGGAGCTGTTTTTCTCTGCATTAAAAAATAAAGAGTTTTAATGATGCGGATACTAATGCTCAGTCAGTATTTCTATCCTGAAAGTTTTATTATAAATGATATAGTTTCAAAATTGGTGGAGCAAGGGCACGAGGTTACTGTCGCCACCGGGAAACCCAACTATCCTGATGGAAAAATTCTGGATGGTTATACCGCCAAGGGTGTGCAGCGCGAGAAGTACCGCGATGTCGTTGATGTTGTGCGTGTGCCGTTATGGCCGCGAGGGCATGGGGGCGCCAGGAACCTTATTCTCAATTATCTTTCGTTTCTGCTCGCCGGACTGGTGTATTTTCCCTGGCTGTTGCGTAAGAAGAAGTTTGACGCAATCCTGGTGTTTGCACCTTCGCCCATCACTCAGGTTATTCCGGCCATTGTGCTCAAGTGGCTCAAGGGCGCCAGGCTGGCCTTGTGGGTGCAGGATCTGTGGCCCGAAAGCCTCGCCGCGACGGGTTTCGTCAAGAACCGATATGCACTCGGTTTCGTAGGCTGGATGGTCAAGGCTATTTACCGCTGTTGTGATGTGCTGCTGGTCCAGTCCCGCGCATTTTTTGAGCCGGTGGCGCGTTACGCCGATAGGCGCAAGATTGTCTATCACCCCAATTCCTACAATGCAGATATCAAAAGCAACACTCCGGTTGAGCAAGGGTTGCTCGATGTGCTGGATAATCACTTCTGCGTTGTATTCGCGGGCAATCTTGGAACCGCCCAGAGCCTGGATACCCTGGTTCAGGCCGCTATTGAGCTGCGTGATGACCCGTCTATTCGCCTGGTGCTCATCGGTAGTGGGAGCAGGCTTCAATGGCTTGAGTCGCAGCGGTCATCCCATGAGTTGAACAATCTGGTATTGCCGGGACGTTATCCGATGAGCTCGATGCCGCAGATTTTCGAGCGGGCGTCGGCTTTATTGGTTTCACTTACCGACGAGGCTATTTTTGCCCAAACCGTTCCGAGTAAAATCCAGGCTTACCTGGCCGCTGGGCGCCCGGTCATCGCCAGTGTCAGTGGTGAAGGCGCGCGCGTGATTCTGGAGGCCGGGGCAGGATTTGCATCCGATGCGGAGCAGGTGGCCCCTCTGGTCGCCAATATTCGACGCATGAAAACTCTACAAGCATCCGAGCGCGAAGCCATGGGGCGTTCGGGTCGTACTTATTTTGACGAGCACTTCGATATGAATCGCCAGGTTGAAATCCTGGCGCAGTTGCTCGGCCATGAATCAAAGGACAGGGCAATCTGAGATGAAAGTGCTGGTACTTGGCGTTACAGGCATGCTGGGGCATGCCGTGTTTCGTGTGTTCGGTGGTGACGCCCAGCATGAGGTCTGGGGAACGCTGCGCAATGCGTCCGCGCTTCGGCATTTTCCCGAAACCGACCATGCCCGGTTACTGACGGGGGTCGATGTACTGGATCAGGATGCGCTGGTCGCTGCGTTTTCGACGGTTCGTCCTGATATCGTCATCAACTGTGTCGGTTTGATCAAGCAGTTGGCTGATGCGCAGGATCCTTTGACCGCGCTGCCAATCAACGCGATGCTGCCGCACCGCCTTGCGCGCTTTTGCGAGCTGATGGGCGCCCGACTGATTCATGTCAGCACCGACTGTGTGTTCTCCGGGCAAAAAGGCGCTTACCTCGAAGCAGATGTGTCTGATGCCGAGGACTTGTATGGCAAGTCAAAATACATTGGCGAACTCCATGATCTGTCCCATGCAATTACCCTGCGCACCTCGATCATCGGCCATGAGTTGGGCTCCAACTATGCATTGATCGACTGGTTCCTTTCCCAGGAAGGAAGCGTCAAGGGTTTCTCCCGAGCGATATTCTCCGGGTTGCCCACAGTGGAGCTGGCAGGCGTAATGAAGGACTACGTCCTGCCTCACCCTGAACTGTACGGGCTGTATCATGTGGCGGCCGAGCCGGTTAACAAGCTTGAATTGTTGCGTATGGTCGCCAGCGAGTACGACAGGAACATCGCGATCCAGCCGGATGATGTGCTGGTGATAGACCGTTCCCTCGATGGCCGGCGTTTCCGTGAGGCGACGGGTTATAGTGCAGATTCCTGGCCTGCGTTAATCAAACGCATGCATGCCAGCCGCCCGGGCGGTTGAGCGCCAAGGGATTTGGTCGATATTTTCCTGACCCTTCGGGGTTGTAGACGATTTGGAAGGTTCTATGTTCAACGACAAGGTATTGATGATCACCGGTGGCACCGGCTCATTTGGTCATACGGTGTTGCGGCGGTTTCTCAATACCGATGTGCGTGAAATCCGCATTTTCTCTCGTGACGAGAAAAAGCAGGAGGATATGCGCATCGCCTTGGCCAACGATAAGGTCAAGTTCTACATCGGTGACGTACGTGACTACGATAGCCTGAAGCAGGCCATGGTAGGTGTGGACTATGTTTTCCATGCCGCCGCGCTCAAGCAGGTGCCTTCCTGTGAGTTCTACCCCATGGAGGCAGTACGGACCAACGTTCAGGGCACCGAAAACGTCATGAATGCCGCCGTCGACCGCGGAGTCAAGCGCGTGGTGGTGCTCAGTACCGACAAGGCGGTCTACCCGATCAACGCCATGGGCATCTCCAAGGCAATGGCGGAAAAATTGATGGTAGCCAAGTCCCGCATGATTCCCGATGGTGGCACCGTCATCTGCGCTACCCGCTATGGCAACGTAATGGCATCTCGCGGTTCTGTGATTCCGCTGTTTGTCGATCAACTCCGGACCAATGAGCCGCTGACGGTCACCGATCCGAACATGACCCGTTTCCTGATGTCGCTGGAAGACTCGGTGGACCTTGTGCTGCATGCCTTTGAACATGGCCAGCAGGGTGACCTTTTTGTCCAGAAGGCCCCGGCTTCGACCGTGGGTGAGCTGGCCCAGGCGCTCAAGGAGCTGTTTGGCCGGGACAACCCTGTCCGGGTGATCGGCACCCGTCATGGTGAAAAGCTCTACGAGTCGCTGGTTTCGCGTGAAGAGATGGCCAAGGCTGAGGACATGGGGCGCTACTATCGCATTCCTGCCGATAACCGCGACCTGAATTACAAGAAGTACTTCGTTGAAGGTGAAGAGAAAATCTCCAGCTTTGACGACTACACCTCGCACAATACCGAGCGTCTGGATGTGCCGGGTATCAAGCAGCTATTGCTCAAGCTCGATTACATCAAGGAGCAGCTCGATGCTTAAGGTCATGACCCTGGTAGGGACTCGCCCCGAACTGATCAAGATGAGCAGGGTGATTGCCGAGCTGGACAAGCAGGTCAATCACGTCCTGGTGCATTCGGGGCAGAACTATGACTATGAGCTGAACCAGGTGTTTTTCGATGACCTGGAAATCCGCAAACCCGACCATTTCCTTGGCGCTGCTGGCGAGACGCCTGCGCAGACCATTGCCGAAGTAATCGCCAAGGCTGACGAGGTGTTCGCGCAGGAGCAGCCGGATGCCCTGCTGCTGTATGGCGACACCAATACCTGTCTGGCGGTGATTGCAGCCAAGCGACGCAAAATTCCGGTGTTTCACATGGAGGCAGGCAATCGCTGCTTCGATCAGCGTGTGCCCGAAGAACTTAACCGTAAAGTGCTGGACCACCTGTCGGACATCAACATGGTGCTGACCGAGCATGCCCGGCGTTACCTGATCGCCGAGGGCATACGCCCGGAAACCATCATCAAGACCGGTTCGCACATGCAAGAGGTGCTGGACTACTACATGCCCAAGATTCGTCAGTCCGACGTGCTTGAGCGTAGTGGCCTGGAGTCCGGCAAGTTCTTTATCGTCAGCGCCCACCGTGAGGAGAACGTCGACTCTCCTGACAACCTGCGTGATCTGCTGGCCAGTCTGCGGGCACTGGCGGACGAGTATGGTTATCCGCTGATTGTCTCGACCCATCCGCGAACGCGCAAGCGCCTGGAGGCTCTGGGAGAGTCTTTGGACCATCCGCTGATTCGCTTCGTCAAGCCATTTGGCCTACTGGACTACATCAAGCTGCAGATGGAAGCGTTCTGCGTGCTGTCCGACAGTGGGACCATCACTGAAGAGGCTTCGTTGCTCAACCTGCCGGCGGTGACATTGCGTAATGCTCATGAGCGTCCGGAGGGCATGGATGAAGGCACTCTGATCATGAGTGGGCTGGACAAGGAGTCGATACTGGCGGCGGTGAAGGTCATAACCAGTCAGCATGATCGCCAGCAGCGGATGATCCCGGTGGTGCCGGACTACCAGGGTGGCCCGGTGTCGATGCAGGTGGTGCGTGTGGTGCTCAGTTATACCGGCTATATCAATCGCACTGTTTGGCGTAAGGCCTGACATGAACCTGTTGTTGACTGGTGCGAGCGGTTTTGTCGGGCAGGCCTTGCTGGCTCGTTTATTGGCTGATGGCAAGCATCGCCCAAGGGGAGCCTACCGACGCTTGCCTGAAGCGATCGCGCCCGATGCAGAAGCTTGTGTTGTGGGTGATCTAGGGCCCGAGGTCGATTGGCGTGAAGCCCTGCTCGACATCGATACGGTCGTGCATTGCGCAGCCCGTGTGCATGTCATGCAGGACCAGGCTGCCGATCCGTTGGCGGAATTTCGGCGTGCCAATGTTGATGGAACCCTGCATCTCGCCCGCCAGGCGGCGGAGGCCGGAGCAAGGCGCTTTGTCTTCCTCAGCTCCATCAAGGTCAACGGCGAGGGGACGGAGCCTGGGAAGCCCTACATGGCTGATGACCTGCCGGCTCCATCTGATCCTTACGGAGTTTCCAAGCTGGAGGCTGAGCAGGGGTTGTGGTCGATAGCCGCCGAAACCGGGCTGGAGGTCGTGGTCATCCGCCCTGTGCTGGTTTATGGACCGGGCGTGAAGGCCAATTTTCGCAACATGATGAAATGGTTGAGCAAGGGTATTCCGCTGCCGCTCGGTGCCATCCACAACCAGCGCAGCCTGGTGGCGTTGGGTACATTGGTCGATCTGATCGTGACTTGCCTGGAGCATCCCGATGCTGCTGGACAGGTGTTTCTGGTCAGTGATGGAGAGGATCTGTCGACCACCCAACTACTCCGACGAATGGCTCGTGCCTTGGGTAAGTCACCGCTTCTTCTGCCTGTTCCTCAACGCTGCTTGAGCGGTATCGCACACATGCTGGGGCGTGATGCCCTGGCGCAGCGTTTGTGTGGTTCACTACAGGTGGATATTCAAAAGACCCGGCAGATACTTGGGTGGGAGTCGCCGCTGACGGTTGATGAGGCGCTAGGCTTGGCTGCCGACCACTTTTTGGCAAGCACGGCGTGATTTGCCGCCTTCAACGGACCGGATAAAAGGACATTCTGTTAAAATGATTCCTTTGTCTTGCGACAACTGACCAGGGGTGCGCCCCTTGGCGAATTATCAAGGTTTTCAAGCAGACCACCCATGACTTTCAACTCAATTACGCCCGTTGTTTTATGCGGTGGCTCAGGATCTCGGCTGTGGCCCCTGTCACGCAAGAGCTTTCCCAAGCAGTTTGTTCCACTGATTGATGGCAAAAGCCTCCTGCAGTTGACGCTCGATCGAGTGGCGGGACTTGCGGATCATGTGATGATGGTGACTGCCGAGGAGCATCGTTTTCTTGTATCCGAGTCGCTGCAATCCGGCAGTGCCAGTGGATCCATCCTGCTGGAGCCCTGCGCTCGCAATACTGCTCCCGCCATGGCCCTGGCGGCGCTCCAGTGCGAGCGTGAGGGGCGTAACCTGCTGCTGTTCTGCCCCGCAGATCACCACATTCCAGACGCCCGTTATTTTGCGGAGACGGTATCCAGCGGTATCAACGAGGCCGAGGCTGGCGCTATCGTCACATTTGGAATAGTGCCGAGCTTTCCTTCGACCGCCTATGGCTATATCGAGCAGGGTACCGACAGGTCGGCCCCTGCCAGGAGTGTTGCGAAGTTCATCGAAAAGCCGAATTTGAGCACCGCACAGCATCTACTGCTTACCGGTAATGTGCTGTGGAATGCTGGTATCTTTCTCTGCAAGGCAAGCACACTGATTCGTGCGCTTGAGGATTACGCGCCAGACATCCTGGCGCAGTGCCGGGCGAGCTTGGAGGCTGCTGCAACTGAAACCATCTCTGGCTCCACGAAGTTCATTCGTCCGCAATTCGATGAGTTCTCCGCGTGCCGGTCGCAGAGTATCGACTATGCGGTGATGGAGCATCATGACGATGTTGCTGTCATTCCATTCAATAGCCAATGGAGCGACGTTGGCAGTTGGAACTCCCTGGCTGAACTGACAGAGGCCGATGAGGCTGGCAACCGAGTATATGGAAGGGGAACCGTTCATAATTCGAGTAACACCTTTGTGCACGCCCCCTATCGTCCGGTTGTGGCGTTGGGTACCGACAATCTCTTGATTATTGACACGCCAGATGCGGTGCTGATCACGCACAAGAACAACGTGGAGCAGGTCAAGGACATTGTTGCCCAGTTGGAGAAGGATAAATGCAGTGAGGCAGTTTCTCATCGCAAGGTTCTGCGACCCTGGGGATGGTATGACGGCATCGACCGAGGCGAGCGTTTCCAAGTCAAGCGCATTGGTGTGAAGCCCGGTGCGTCGCTATCTCTGCAAAAGCATCATCATCGCGCAGAACATTGGATCGTGGTCAAGGGCACAGCAGAAGTCAGCCGAGGGAATGAGACATTCCTCCTGAGCGAAAACCAATCTACTTACATCCCGATCGGGGAAATGCATCGCCTGAAGAATCCCGGCATGGTTGAGCTTGAGATTATCGAAGTTCAGTCAGGCAGTTATTTGGGTGAAGATGATATCGTCCGATTTGAAGACAACTATGGAAGAGCAAATGACTAAGAAAGCACTCATAACCGGCGTCACCGGTCAGGACGGAGCCTATCTGGCCGAGCTACTGTTGAGCAAAGGTTACGAAGTTCACGGTATCAAGCGCCGTAGTTCGCTCTTCAATACCGCTCGAATCGATCACCTTTTCCACGACGTGCATGAAAAGGGCCTGCCGTTTTTCCTGCACCATGGAGACATGACCGACTCCTCAAGCCTGACCCGGATCATCCAGAAGGTGCAGCCTGACGAGATCTACAACCTGGCGGCACAAAGCCACGTTGCCGTTTCGTTTGAAGAGCCGGAATACACGGCCAACTCCGATGCCCTGGGCGCATTGCGTATCCTGGAGGCCATCAGGATTCTGGGGCTGGAGAAGAAGACGCGTTTCTATCAGGCTTCCACCTCTGAGCTGTACGGCCTGGTCCAGGAAATCCCGCAAAAGGAAACGACGCCTTTCTATCCGCGTAGTCCTTATGCGGTCGCCAAGCTGTATGCCTACTGGATCACGGTCAACTACCGGGAAGCCTATGGTATCTACGCGTGCAACGGGATTCTGTTCAACCACGAGAGTCCAATTCGTGGCGAAACTTTCGTTACCCGGAAAATCACCCGTGCCCTGGCTCGCATAAAACTGGGACTGCAAGACTGCCTCTACCTTGGCAACATGGATTCGCTGCGTGACTGGGGTCATGCGAAGGACTATGTCGAGATGCAATGGCTGATGCTCCAGCAGGAGAATCCTGAAGACTTCGTGATCGCGACTGGCGTGCAGTACAGCGTTCGTGATTTTGTGAATGCAGCTGCCCAGGAACTCGGTATCAACATCACCTGGAAAGGCAAAGGCGAAGAAGAGAAAGGCTATAACGACGAGGGCAAGTGCATTGTTGCCGTCGATCCTCGCTACTTCCGTCCTACAGAAGTGGAAACGCTGCTGGGTGACGCTTCGAAAGCGAAGAACAAGCTGGGCTGGACTCCGAAAATCAGCTTCACCGAGCTTGTCAGCGAGATGGTGCGCGAAGATCTGAAGAGTGCTGAGCGTGATGAGCTGATCAAGAAGCACGGCTACACCACGTTCAGTTATAACGAATAAGATATGGCCTGCTACCCATGAGCAAAATGCGAATATTGTTGACTGGCGGCGGCGGGATGGTGGGGCGCAATGTGCTCGACCACCCCCTTGTTTCTGCCTTTGAGGTGCTGGCACCGCGTAGTGCCGAACTGGATCTTCGAAATTTCCAGGCCGTACAGGCGTACCTCGAGAAGCACAAGCCAGACATGGTTATCCACGCTGCTGGCAAGGTAGGTGGGATCCAGGCGAACATCAGGGAGCCGGTTTCCTTCCTTCTGGATAACCTGGATATGGGACGGAACATCGTTGGGGCAGCCCGTAAGGCTGGTATCAAGCGATTGATCAATCTCGGCAGCTCCTGCATGTATCCGCGCAACCATTCGGAGCCACTGGCCGAGGAAATGGTGCTCAAGGGTGAGCTGGAGCCCACCAATGAAGGGTATGCGCTCGCCAAGGTGGCCACCGCACGTTTGTGCGAGTACATCATGAAGGAGGACGCCACCTTTCAATACAAGACCCTGATTCCTTGTAACATCTACGGTCGCTTCGACAAGTTCGATCCGCAGCATTCGCACCTTCTGCCTGCGATTATCCACAAGATCCACACTGCAAAATCAGCTGGGGACAAGTCGGTAGAAATATGGGGGGATGGCAACGCGCGGCGTGAGTTCATGTATGGCGGTGACCTGGCCGATGCCATTGTTCATGCCATCCAGCACTTCGAGTCGCTGCCGGCCTACATGAACGTCGGTTTGGGACATGATTACTCGATCAATGAGTATTATCAGGCTGTCGCGGCAGTCATGGACTATCACGGTCAGTTTGAGCATGACCTCAGCAAGCCTGTCGGGATGGCCCGCAAGCTGGTGAGTATCGAACGTCAGGAGCAGTGGGGATGGAGACCATCCCATAGCTTGCAGGAAGGCGTTGAAAAGACGTATCGCTATTATCTGGAGCACGTTCAATGAGCATCAAGTTTCCGCTGGCCACTTCTTCCTGGGAAAAGGAAGAGCTTGAAGCAATGCAACGTGTCATTGCCTCAGGCATGTTCACTATGGGCGAGCATGTTAAAGCCTTTGAGCGTGATTTTGCCCAGTATGTGGGGAGTAGGCACTGTGTCATGGTGAACTCCGGGTCTTCAGCCAATCTGCTGATGGTTGCTGCGCTGTTCTATACCAAGAACGCTTCTCTCAAACTCAAGCGCGGTGATGAGATTATCGTGCCGGCTGTATCCTGGAGTACTACCTACTATCCGCTGTATCAATACGGCTTGAAGATCAAGTTCGTTGATATCGACCTGGAAACACTGAACTACGACCTGGATGCGTTGGAGTCGGCGGTCACTGACAAGACCCGGGCCATCATGGCGGTGAATCTGTTGGGTAACCCGAATGATTTTGGGCGTATCCAGCAGATTATTGGCGAGCGCAGCATTGTCCTGATTGAGGATAACTGCGAATCCATGGGTGCCACCTACGAGGGCAAACAGGCTGGCACATTCGGTGTGATGGGCACCTTCAGCTCTTTCTTCAGTCATCATATATCTACCATGGAAGGAGGGCTTATCGTCACTGACGATGAAGAGCTCTACCAGATTATCCTCTCGTTGCGGGCACACGGCTGGACACGTAACCTGCCAAAGGAAAATCTGGTCTGCAGTGAGAAAAGCGACGATCCGTTTGAGGAGTCATTCCGCTTTGTCCTGCCGGGATATAACGTTCGCCCGCTGGAACTGGAAGGTGCGTTGGGCATTGAGCAGGTCAAGCGCTTGCCGAGTCTGATCGAAGAGCGCCGCAAGAATGGAGCTCTTATCCAGGAGGCGTTGAAGGATCATCCGGAAATTCTCATTCAGCGCGAGATTGGCTCATCCAGCTGGTTTGGCTTCAGTCTGGTCATCCGCCCTGGTAGTCAATTGACCCGCAAGGAACTCGTTGCCAAGCTGACAAAATTGGGCTTTGAATGTCGTCCGATCGTAGCCGGTAATTTTTCGAAAAACGAAGTTGTTAAATATTTTGATTCCGAGGTGCACGGCTCTTTGAAAAATGCCGAACACATTGATCAATATGGACTCTTCGTTGGTAATCACCACTATCCAATTGCTGAAGCTGCGGATGCGCTAAAAAAATTATGAACTGTTTTGTCGATCCAACAATCGTATTGGTAATGCCTTGCTTTAATGGCGAAAAATATTTGGAGAAAACACTTTTCGCTTTTTTTGCTCAGGACTATGAAAATAAAAAAATAGTTGTGGTCGACGGAAAAAGCACGGATGCCTCTCATGAAATTATCTCAAGGTTTGTCGAGCAGGGTTACCCTATAGTCTGGGATAAAACCAGGGACTCGGGTATATCGAGTGCCATAAATATAGGTATTCAACACCTTAATGATGGTGAAATATTCGGTTATCTGGGAGCAGATGACATTCTGCTCCCCGGCACCTTGAGTGAAGTGGCATCCTTGATGCGGGTGGCTTCGAAATGTGATGGCGTCTATTTTGACTCATACGGCTATGATGTACTTTCTGGGGGGCTGAAATATCGGCGATGCCCAACACCAGAGTTTTCGATAAAAAATCTTTTGAAATATGGGACTATTGTCGGTCTCCAAAATATTTATATTCGGTCGGAAAGTATCATGGTCGAGAAGTTTTCCGAGCAATATAAATGCTCAATGGACTACGAGCTTTATATTCGGCTGGCGAAAAAAGGTAACGCAAATTTTACGTGGGTGCCTAAGGCGTCAACTATCAATATAATGGATGGGAATATTTCTACCAATTTTATGATTGCCGGTGCCATTGAAGCTGCAAATGGAGCAGCTTTTCATCTAGGATACACACCCAGAATAGTTTCCAGGATTTTATTTCTTAAATTGGTGGATTTAAAAAATAAAATTATTAAATGAGAACTGTCACGGTAGAGTTGGTTAATGGTTCTCCAGATTTCCGGTGTCACTTGAGTGATTTGATGAGGGAAACGGTAGTAGAGAATGCAAGGGAGATCGCAGCGCGATAGAATATGATGTCAACACTAAAAAATGATGTGTTGTTGATAGGCGTGGGGCGGGTTGCTACAGTATTACTCACTCTAGTTTCCATCCGCATGGTGACATCTTTCCTTTCTCCGGGCCAGTATGGCGAGCTTGCCATATTGGTCACCATACAGATGTTATGTGGTCTTTTGATGATGAATCCACTGACCCAGCATCTAAGTCTACACACTCATCAGTGGTGGGATGACGGAACGCTGACTCGCCGGTTGAAATCTTACAACCGTTACGTGCTTGTAGCATCGCTATTGGGTGGTCTGCTTTCTTTAATATTGAGAAGCCCTGGCTCAATTAGTGAGGGTATGCTTTTAATGGGTGTTGTTTTCATGGTTGTAGCTACAACAACATGGAATACGATGCTCATACCATTGCTTAACATGTTGGGTTTTAGATCTGCTTCCGTTGCCTGGTCGATTATTACGGCTCTGGTCAGTCTGGTTATGGCGGTTTGTTTCGTAAGCTACTCCCCATCAGCGATTTCATGGTATGCGGGACAAGCAGTTGGGATGCTTGTAGGCGGGATAGGGGCACAGTTCTATTTTAGGAAGCAGCTTGGTAAAACCCTGCTTGAGAATTCTTATTTACCGATAATTGATAGCACAACCATAAAAAACTACTGTCTGCCCTTGGCCATCGCTACGGGGTTCATGTGGATACAGCTTAGTGGATACCGATTTGCTATAGAATACTACTGGGGACTTGCGCAGCTCGGGCTTTTTGCAGTGGGTATGCAGTTAAGTGGGCAGGTTTGGGCGCTGATAGAGTCTCTGTCCACTCAACTTCTCTATCCGTTTTTTTTTCGTCGAATCAGCGATTGCTCCAGTGCTCCGGAGCTGAGACTGGCCACATCCGATCTTTTGAATACACTGGGGCCGATATATATAATTTTGGCTGGCGTGACAATCCTGGCAGCACCATATCTGGTAAAGCTCTTGGTCAGCTCCTCGTATGAAGATGCAGGAAGATTTGTTGTTATTGGTGCTATAGTTGAACTTTGTCGGGTGCTTGGTAATGTGCTTAGCAACATTGCTCATGCGAAACGAGAGACCAAAACTCTGACGCTCCCGTATGCTTTAGGTGCATTAAGTATGTTTTTATGCATAATCACTTTTGGGGCCTGCGGATTTGAGTTTGAATGGGTGGGTATTGCACTAATAATCGGCTCTGTAACAATGCTTTGTACAATGATTGTGGTAATGTACAAGAAGGTTAATTTTAAATTGCATGTGGGTAGATGCCTTTTTGCGATTTTTGCATTTTTCTGCATGGTTGGTTTTTCCGGGTTTATGCCGTCTTCGAGTTCGCTGACATTCGCGTTTACAATTTTTGTTTTATTGGCTCTTTCTGTTCTGGCCATTTCTCAGATATTTTTGGTCTCATGGAATAATCCTGCAGCACTGAGATTGCTCAGTGTCAAGCTAAGGAATAAATAATATGGTTATTTCAAAAATCGTTGGTGGTCTGGGCAATCAGATGTTTCAGTATGCAATGTCCCGTTCGCTGTCGCTTGAGTTTGAGTCAAGTTTACTTCTCGACATTTCAGCGTTTGATAGCTATGTGCTACATCAGGGCTTTGAATTGAAAAGAGTATTCGACGTTAAGAGCGGTTTCAGCCAGAAAGCTGATGTTGAAAGTGTTCTTGGTTGGCAACAAGTTTCTTTCATCAACCGTTTGTTGAGGCGAGAGCAGTTTTCTTGGGCACGGAAAAAAAGCTTTGTGATTGAGCCGTGCTTTGAGTATTGGGATGGGGTAGAGTCGCTTCCTCGCGATTGCTACCTGTCTGGATACTGGCAGACTGAGCGTTATTTCAGAAAATTTTCCAAAATCATTCGTGAAGATTTCTCGTTTGCTGTTGAAATGTCTGAAGAGAATATTTTCTTTGCGGATAAGATCTCGCAGACTAACTCGGTGAGTATTCATGTTCGGCGAGGAGACTATGTCGGTAATGGTATCTATGCCGCCTGTACTGTTGAGTATTATAATAAGGCTGTTTCGGCTATTTTAGAAAGATCTGTGTCACCAGTATTTTTTATTTTTTCTGATGATATTGAATGGGTGAAAGTAAATCTGAAAATTGATGCTGAGCATTATTATGTGTCGCACAATAAGGGGGCGGAAAGTTATAATGACATGCGCTTGATGAGCTACTGTAGCCATAACATCATTGCCAACAGCTCATTTAGCTGGTGGGGCGCCTGGCTGAACCCCACCCCTGAAAAAATAGTGATCGCCCCTAAACAGTGGTTCACTAATGGCACTGACACCAAGGATCTGATTCCTGCCGAGTGGACGGTTCTATGAATACTCGGAATGCTTCCGGAAAACACACGCTAGTGATAGGCGGCGGGGGCTATATCGGAGCTTATCTCGTTCCTCAGCTTCTCGCCACGGGCCGGCGAGTCACCGTACTCGGGAGAAGTGACCAGCCACGATTCGCGCTTCCAGAGCATGCTACCTATGTGTCCGGTGACTTTGGCCAGCAGGCGGTGATCTGCGATCTGCTCGATGCTCATCAGGAGGTCATACACCTGGCGTATGCGACGGTTCCGAATACATCCTTCGAAAATCCCCTGGCGGACCTCCTGCAGAATCTGCCACCGACCGTGCAGCTCTTTACCGAGGCTGCAAGGCGTTCCATCAAGCTGGTGCTGATTTCATCAGGGGGAACCGTATACGGAGAGGCACGGTCAGTTCCGATCATGGAAGGACATCCCGCCAATCCGATCTCACCCTATGGCGTGACAAAACTGACCTTGGAAAACTACGCCTACCTGTATGCCAAGACACATGGCTTGCAGTTCGTTTGCGTTCGCCCTGCCAATGCCTACGGTGTGGGACAAAGGCCGTTCATTGGCCAAGGCTTCATTTCCACTGCAATTGCATCAGCAATCAAAGGGTTGCCAATAAAGGTGTTTGGTGAGACCGGCGCTGTCCGGGACTATTTGTATATCTCCGATGTTGCCTCGGGCATAGTCAGTGCGCTTGAGTTCGGCAAGGTCTCGGAGTGCTATAACCTGGGTTCCTCCATGGGCTCGACCAACATGGATATTGTCAATCATATCCGACCCTTGATGCGGCAGCTTGAGTGCGAGATCAATGTTGAGCATCAGGCTGAACGTGTTTTTGACGTGAAGAGCAATGTGCTTGATAGCGCAAAACTGACACGAGACACCGGCTGGCAGGCAAAGACCAGTCTTCTTGACGGTCTTGTTGCCACGCGTGACTGGTTGTGGAGCCGTAGAAATGAATTCTAGCGTTCAGGCAGACGCCTCGGGTGGCAAGGAAAAGCCGTTGATCTCTGTGATTCTTCCTGTTTACAACGGGGGGGCTTTTCTTGCTGAAGCTATCGACTCCATACTGGCTCAATCAGTTACGGATTTTGAACTCATCGTTATAGACGATGGCTCCAGTGATGGTTCACTGGACATGCTCAGGAAGTATGAGCGGAAGGACTCGAGGGTCAGGGCCTTCACTCAGGAAAACCAGGGGTTGACCAGCACCCTCAATAAGGCTCTTGACCTCGCAGAAGGTAAATGGGTTGCGAGGATGGACCAGGATGATATTGCGTTGCCCTTCCGCTTTGAAAGGCAACTCGACTACCTGGCCCATTTCCAGGCCGATCTTGTCGGCAGTTGGGTGAAACGCTTCGGCTCCTCTGACCAGCGTACTGTAAGGCTTCCGGAGTCGGAGGCCGCGATAAGAATGGAAATGCTCTTTGGTTCTCCATTCGCGCATCCAGCCGTCATGATGTCTGCGGAGCTGGCGAGACAGCTCCGCTATGACCCCGCCTGCGACAAGGCCGAAGACTATGATCTTTGGGTCAGGGCGGCGATGGCGGGATGGAGGATGGCTAACGTTCCTGAGGTGCTATTACTGTACAGGGTTCATGCCGCACAAATTTCCACCGCTGCCTCGAACCGCCAGATGCTCTTGTCCCAGGGAATAAAGCAGCGGTATTGGGAGCATATTTTTGAGTCCTGGGGCAAGGACAAATCCTGTATCCATTCGGTAGTCGCTGTGCGCAGCCCTGGCGCGAAGGTCGACGTCGATGCGATAGATACTGCCTTGCTGAATGTCTTGCAGAACTGCGAGGGTGAAGCGAAATCCATCGTGCTCAGTCATGCATTGCGTATCTACCTGCGGGTCGCAGCTGATTGCCCCGATATCGTTTCCCGATGGAAAAGGTTGAGTGAGGGCCATTCAGGAAAGGCGTCATTCAGGACATTGTTGGTCTTGCGCTTGCTTCGCCTGTTCAGGGTGCGGCCTGATGGAAGGCTTTTCAACAGTTTGAGGCATGGGCTGATTGCGTTGTTTTACCGCTAAACGACGATATTCAGTGAGAGCCACCTCGAATCTGAGCGCGCATCTTTCTTTGACCTGGCTGCGCTAACTATTTAGCACGTCGACCCGGTAGGCGGCGCTTTACGCTTTCCCTTTTTCATGGAAAGAGGGAAAGCTCATGGAGAGCCTCCAGCAGAACCCCGCCAGCACGGATAGGAAGACCGTATTACCCGCGCCTGATAGCGTACTGCTCAAGCGTTTCGAAGAGCGCCTGCTCAGGCACCTGGCCGCCTCGCGGCATCCCAGCCTGTCGCTCAATCGGCTCCAGGCCGCCCTGGTGCGTAGCCTGGATAACCAGCGTCAACTGAGGAAACTTGTAGAGCGCGCGCCGCAAATCGGCGCGCTGCTCGGCCAGATACTTGATGAAGCGTTCGGGCCTGACTCACAGCGGATGCTGTTTACCGGACCGTTGGGCAGCGGCCAGGCACAACGTACCCTGGCGCAGTTGGCCATGACTCTGTTGCGTAATCCTTTCCTGCCGCTGGAGGCGGGCGTGGCATTCAGTGGCGCCCATGACTCGAGTCCCGGCCAGGTCCTGCAACGGCTGAAGGCACTGGGCCTGGCGTCAAGGATCGCTACGAGCATGGACGACTACTGGCAACAGCCGGCCGATGGCAGCTACCTCTCACGCCGTAATCGGCTGGTCGAACTGCACAAGCTGCTGTTTCACGACAAGGTGCTGTTGGCTCACGGTGTCGGTGTGTTGTCGTCCGCTGCAACCGGAATGCTGATGAGCCTGCTCGATGCGCCGACCGCCCAGGCACGGGCGCGGGCTGGCGGGCGCTGGGCCCAACTGGCGGTGTCCGGGCTGGTCTGGCCGGGAGTCGGTCGCGGTGCGCCGGCGCTGGGCGGCGCCTTGCACTTGTGGAGTGCCAGCAACGACATACACGGTCGGCAGGTGGTTTTCCTGCCAGGAGTGGCCGAGGAGTTCTTCGAATTCGCCAGCCTTGCCGAACTGCAACGCGAACTACCGCTGCAGCTCAATGCCCTGGGAAACTACCGGCCTTGGCAACTGCTGCCGTTGCAGGAGCGGCATCAGCTGTTCGGTCCTACGGACCAGGTGGCCATCGCCTATGGCTTTCAGGCCTGCCCAACCCTGGTCGAGGACGCCCTGGCCCACAGTGCGCTGGGTTGGCTGGATACCCAAATGGCCAATGAGTGGGCTGCGGCGTTGCGGCTCAATGTGACGTACATGCTGCCGGAACGGTTGGTCGATGCCGAGCGCCTGACGCCATTGCAGGCGGTCGAGGCCATGCAGGAGGGGCGACGCGCATTGACCCATCTGCTGGCGATCAAGCCGCTGCTGGCGCGATTGCTGCGTTGTGATGAGCAGCACCGAATGCTGGAAATCACCTTTGGCAGCCTGGCCGTCGACATTCCCCAGCGCCTGCGGCAGAGCAAGGTTCGGCGCCAGGAGCAGGGCCTGCTCAAGCGGCTGGAGCAACCGCAGGCGCTGGTCGCAGCAGCGACGCCTGAAGTCTTGTTGGCCGATCATGGGCCCTGGTTGAAGCAGGCGGCTCATGTCCGGGCATTGCTTCAGGACCGCGACGACTATTCCCGGCCTGGCTTCTGGCGTGACAAGGACGGGCAGGGTGTCGAACGGATCGACCGGCTGCTCAAGGGGCGTTGCCAGGCCTTGCTGCATGAGGCGCAGATGCAGCATCAGCTCGGGCTGCTCGGCCAGGCGGAACTGCAGCGTCTGCTTGACGTGCTGCCGGCCTCGTCGCCGCCAGGGCCGCGCCCGGCCCGTGACACCCAGGTAGCCAGTATCGCCATCGGCCCCGAGGACTCGCCGTGGACCTTGACGGGAGCCTGTGTCATCAGCACCCGCCAGGCGTTCGCCGAGCCCAGCCTGGACGTCGCTGCCTTGCTGTTCGTGCCGGGGCGACTGGGCGGCCTGGAAATGTTCAGCAGCCTTGAAAGCCTGTCGCAGCGATTGGGTTTCACCTTGCTGGCTGCCGAATGCGCAACCCTCTGGCCGCTGGTTGCCCGCGATCGGCACCGGGCGTTGCGCAACTGGTTATGCCAACTGCCAGCCACCGGGCGGGTTGCCGTGCACTACCGCCCTATCGCCACCGATGCCTGGCGGCATGGGCTGCAACAACAGATCGAGGAGCATCTGCGGATCTGCCGGGCGATCAACGGTGGCCTGCGACCGTTCTCGGAGATCGGTGACGAACGCAGTTCCCTGCAAATGCTGGCCCATGAACTGGAACAGGGGCTGCTGGTTGGTGGGCACGATGCGCGTGAACAGGCACTGGCTAACATTGCCGCCCTGCAACTCGCGGCGGTGCAGGTCGATGAGTTACCTGGCTGGTTGGCGGGTGCGGCGCTGGCGGCGCGTCGGCAATATGCGCGGCTGCTGGGGCGCCATCAGCAAAGCGTGCAGGCTTGGGAGCTTCGGCTGGCCCGGTACCTGCCGGACCTGGACAATTTCGCGCGTGGAAAAATCATCGAGCAGTTGCGACAGGACGGCCTCTATCCGGGGCTGGACATCGATAGGCCATTGTTCGATCTGCCCGACAGCGTTGAGCGGGTCTGGGCCGCGCATCCCGAAGAGCCGACAGGAGGGGCGGGGGCGAAGACCGTGGTCAGCGAACAGCGCCGCACCTACAGCTTCCTGCAACTGGCCCTGGAAAACCTCGACCCGCAGCTCCCGGGAACCCGACGCCGGCTGCAGTATGGGCGGATACTGGACGGCGCCTGGCAGCAACGCCTGACCCCCGACTACCTGATCTCGACGATCTCCGGCCTGGACCTGGGCGGGCAATACGACACACTGATCCAGCAAGCCTTCTACGGCGTCGACGACGCTCGCCGTGAAGCGCTGCCGGTGTTCGAACGGGCGCTGCTGTACCGGCTGGTTCGGGATCGGGCCCGGCTGGAGTTGTTCAGTGCCCGGCAACAGGGGCTTGGCGAGCAGGCAACGCAATTGTTCGAGCGGGTCATGAACGACCAGAGCCCTGCGGACTGGCGCAATGAACCTTCATTTGAATTGTACTTCGTCACCTTCGCCGGCAGGGTTTTCGCCAGGGCCCGGCATGTGGGCAATGCCATGGCGATCCAGGACAGGGTTGGCGGCCTGACCCTGCTCTACCTGCCCGGCGCTCCCCAGGCCCTGACCGAGTACCCGGACCTGGCGGCGGCGCAGCAGGCGCTGGTCGAGCGCGAGCGGGCACCGCAGCGGGTGAAGGACATCGTGCAACGGTTGGCGGCGGGTTGGGCTGCGGAGGTTATCAAGGAATATCCCCTTGAGCCGTTCCCGCAGAGGAATTGCCCACCGGCGGCTTATTCGGCGTCGAGTGTGCCTGCGCTGGTCGAACCGCTGCTGGCGGTCAGAACGGGCTGGCTGTTCAAGGTCGTCCGAAGCTGGTGGACCAGCGAGCCGGAGCAATCCGTGCCGGGCCCTGAAGCGTTGGAAAAGGAAGTCCTGCGGGAGATCGCAGAGAATCCCGGGCAATGGTTGCGCCTGGAAAAGAGCGCGCGCTCGGACCTCTCGCTGATCCTGGCCCACGCCTTTGTGCTGCGTGCGCAGCAACGGGCCAGGAGCGTATCGAACTCCACCCGGCAACTGTCGCAGCAGCGCCAGGCGCATGAACAGGACCAGCGCACCGCCTTCTGGCTGAAGATGTTGTCGGTGGTGCCGGTGGTCAGTATCGGCGTCAATGTCCGTGAGACGGCCGGGGCATTGCGCCAGTTTCATCGCAGCGGTGATCCACGGGATGCCTTCGAACTGTTCAAGGCGGCGCACATGACCCTGGCCGATATCGCCTTGACTCTCTACCCGGCAGGCTGGACTGCCCGCCCGGGGCGGGTGGTCGGCGGCACTGGGGCGCGGGCGGTGCTGAGGAGCATCAGTCGCCGGCGCACACTTTCCCAGAGGGGCGCGCTGGCACTGAAAAAACGCGAGGCAACCATGCGGCCAGAACCGATGCTCCAGGGCTATGCCAAGCCGATCGCCGGGGATGACGCGGTGACCCTGCACGGCCCGGTGAATGCCGGCAGCCAGGTGAGGAATGGCGTGCAATTCATCAGTGATGGCAACAATCGCTACGAGGTCTATCGGCCCAAGGGTGAGAGCGCCTTGCGCCTGAAGAAGGCGGCCGGCCAGGAGAATGAACTGATCCTCCATATCCGCGAGCCGGGCGAGTACCTGCTGGGTGCCGATGCGCCCGAGCCGCAACCGGGACCCAGCCGTGCGGCCTATCACCGGCCCTGGGAGCAGGCCGTCGCGCCGCCGCTCGCGCCGGCTCCGGTGTCGCGGTTGGAGTGGCTGGGCCGCCGGCCGGCGACCTCCCGCACCCACTGGCAGGCATGGGGCCTGGTGTTGGAGGACAGCGACGTCATCGAATTGTCGGCGGAAAAGGGCTTGTACCGGCAACGGGGCAGCGACGTGCGTCTGCTGAAACTCGAGGGTCGTTATTTCGAACTGCTGGCCCAGGGGGCCGACATCGATCCCGAAATCGTCTTCCTCCGCCGCCCAGGCCCGCTGGCCGAATTGACCCTCAGCGACTTCAACCACTGGTGGTCGCATCTGGACCAGCAACCGCTTCCGGCGACCTTCGATCCACAAACCCGGCTGTGGACGCTGCGCGAGCCGTTGTTCGAGGCCACGGCGGAGAGCCTGCTTGCCTCAAGTACCCAGGGCATGACGGTGGACAGTCGGATACTCACGCTCAATCGGCTGATCGAGCGGGCCGACACCGGGACGGCCACCACCGCCAGCCGCATGGTCGCGCTCAGGCGCACGCTGGAAACCTGGGAAACCCGTGGCCTGGACCTGGATGTGTTGTTTCGCGAACTCGATGGCCGGCCCATTCGGCATCCGTTTCGTATCGGAACACCGGGCAGCGTGGGCTTTTCCCGGTTGGACTTCGAGCCCGGCCATGTGATCAGTCCGCGCTTCTTCGATGTCGAGGGACGGCACCGTATCCAGGACCTGTCGCTGCATACCGAGCGGGCGGTCAAGGGCATCCTGCAGCGCCACGGTTTCGTCGTGACCGAGATTCCCAAGGCCCGCTCCTACCTATCGGTCAACCTGGATTGCGTGCATCCGAACTCCGAGCATCGCTACTTCATCCACCTCAAATGGACCAAGGCCCACTCGGTGGTGCTGTTCAGCGCGCCAAGGGCGCCGTTGCAACTGACGGATGACTGGCTGCGCCTGCTGGTCGACTCGCGTTCGACCAGCCACAGCGCGCTGCTGCAACCGGCCCGGGTGGCGCTCGCGGAGGGGCGACTGGTGAAGCTGGTGGCGGGCTTGCAGCGGGTGCCGGGTTCGCAGCGGATCGTGGTGTTTTTTATTCGGGTGACCTAGCGCAGTGACGCTGAGCGTATCGCCAAAACGGAGGTGCCCAAGACCGACGGTCCAGGGCACCTCCTGACGATAACGTGGGCGCGACGGCCCGCGGCCACCCCGGAACGAAGGCGCTTTTTCCACGTCACCCTGTGTGCCGCATCACATTTTCAAGCATCCATTTTGCACTTTCTCGTCCTGATGCTGCCAGAGCGCCGGATTGCAGGAGGTTTTATTCAAAAGGATGAGAAATGTTTTTCAGTGCTCCAATGGCGATGGGGCCATCTACCTTCAGGTGGCTATTCACGTCTTCGCTTGCCGTCCGTGTGCTTTGTGTCGTCACCAGCGTATTGGCCAGCCAGGTAGCCTTGGCAGCAGAGCCCCCGGTACCCGGCCAGGAATTGCTGCGCCAACAGCAGCGTGAGCGCGCCCAGCGCGAGCAGTTGGAGCCTTCGCCCGACGTTCGCCTCAAGCCCCTGCCAGATACTGCGGATCATCTGCACCTGCCGCGCAATGAAACGCCTTGCTTCACGATCCGCAACGTCGTCTTGAGTGGCGACCAGGCCGAGCACTTTCAGTGGGCCCTGCGTTCGGCCAATCCTAAGGAAGACCCGCTGCTGGGGCGCTGCGTAGGCGCCGGTGGGATCAACCTGACGATGAAGCGCATCCAGAATGCGATCATCGCTCGCGGTTTCATCACCACCCGCGTCCTGGCCGCAGCCCAGGATCTGAAGCAGGGTACGCTGTCGCTGGTGTTGGTGCCTGGACGGATCCGCCACATCCGCTTTGCCGAGGGCACGTCCTCGCGAGCGAACAGCTGGAACGCCATGCCCGCGTCCCCCGGAGACATCCTCAACCTGCGGGATATCGAGCAGGCACTGGAAAACTTCAAGCGGGTACCGACCGCCGAAGCGGACGTCCAGATCACCCCGGCACAAGGTACGGATGCCCAACCGGGAGAAAGCGATGTGGTGATTGCCTGGAAGCAGGCGCTGCCGGTGCGGGTAAGCCTGTCGGTCGACGACTCCGGGAGCAAGCAGACCGGCAAGTACCAGGGCAGTGTGGCGTTGTCGCTGGACAACCTGGCGACCCTCAATGACCTCTTCTATGTGAGCTTCAACCATGATCTGGGCGGCGGCCAGAGCGGAGATCGCGGTTCCAAGGGGCATACCCTGCACTATTCGGTGCCCTATGACTATTGGCAACTGAGCCTGACCTCCAGCGAATACGACTACCACCAGACGGTGGCCGGGGTGAACCAGACCTATCTGTACCAGGGCCGTAGCCGCAATGACGAAGTCCAGCTGTCGCGAGTGGTGTATCGCGATGCGGTGCGCAAGACCAGTGTGTCCCTGGGCGGCTGGAGCCGCACCTCCAGCAACTACATCGATGACACCGAGATCGAGGTCCAGCGCCGCCGCATGGCCGGTTGGCAGTTGGCAGTCAACCATCGCGAGTTCATCGCGGCCAACACCCTGGACCTGGGGCTTGCCTATCGCCGTGGCACCGGGGCGAGAAATGCCCTGCGCGCGCCTGAGGAAGACAGCAACGAAGGCACCTCGCGCCTGCAGGTCATTTCGGCCAACGCACAGTTGCAGGTGCCGTTCACGCTGGCCTCGCAACGCCTGCGCTACATCGCCGGCTGGCGAGGGCAGTGGAACCGCACGCCACTGGTGCCGCAGGACCGTTTCCTGATCGGGGGGCGCTACACCGTACGCGGTTTCGACGGCGAGCAGGTGCTGTCCGCCGAGCGCGGCTGGACCTTGAGCAACGAAGTGGGCCTGAACCTGGGCGGCAGCGGCCAGGAACTGTACCTGGGCGTGGACTATGGCGAGGTCGGCGGGCATTCGGCCCAGTACCTGCCGGGTCGGCGGCTGGCCGGTGCCGTGCTCGGGGTGCGGGGCGGCTACAAGCAGTTTTCCTACGACATGTACGTCGGCACTCCGTTGGAAAAACCCCGAGGTTTCCAGACCGCCGATATCACCAGTGGCTTCAGTGCCAACTGGTCCTTTTGAAGGAGGCCCCATGCATTACGGCTCATTGAACGTATTGGCCCCCGAACATCCCGACAGTCCCATCGACGAAGCACAGGTGCTGGGCTCGGCGGTCTGGTTGTGGATGCATTCGCAGAACCACCGTGACGCGCCCTTGCACAGCCTGTCGGCGTTGCTGCTGCCAGCCATCAAGTTGCGGCAATTCATCTTGATCAGCGAGGCAGGCAAGCCCGTGTTCTTTCTGTCCTGGCTGAACCTCAGTGCCGAAGCCGAGGCGCGTTATCTGAGCGAGCCCGCGGTATGCCTGCCGGAAGCGGACTGGAACAGCGGTGATCGATTGTGGATCAACGACTGGGTTGCGCCGTTCGGTCATACCCGGCAAGTCACGGGACTGTTGCGCCGCCACCTCTGGGCCACGCGGATTGCCCGCTCGCTGTATCACCGGGGCGATGAGCGCGGGCTGCGCATCATGAATTTCCACGGAATCGCCATCCTCGACCTGGAGGCGCAAGCCTGGTTTGCCACCCACCCGCTTTCCCGCCACACGCCTTGAGCCGTCATCACGCAAGGGATCTGCATGAACAAGCATCTGTACCGAATCATTTTCAACAAGGCCCGCGGACTGCTGATGGTGGTGGCGGAAAATGTGAAGAGCGCCTGCAAGGCACCCGGCACGGCGAAGGCCGTCACCCCTGGCCATGTCGGCGTGGTAACGCTGACGCCGCTGAGGTTTGCGTTGATGGTCAGCCTGGGATGGGTGACCGTGGTGCTGCCGGCCCAGGCCCAGGTAGTAGCCGATGGCTCCGCGCCAGCAGGCCAGCGTCCGACGATCGGGGCTGCTGGCAATGGCACGCCGCTGGTGAACATCACCACCCCAAGCGCCGCAGGTGTATCACGTAACACCTACCAGCAATTTGATGTCGACCACCGCGGGGTGATTCTCAACAACGGCACCACCAACAGCCAGACCCAGCTGGGTGGATGGGTCGAAGGCAACCGGGCGCTGGCCAATGGCACTGCCCGGGTGATTCTCAACGAAGTCAATTCGAGCAATCCCAGCCAGTTGCGTGGGTTTGTCGAGGTCGCAGGCTCCAGGGCCCAGGTAGTGATTGCCAACCCGTCGGGAATCGCCTGCGACGGATGCGGCTTCATCAACGCCGACCGCGCGACACTCGCAGCAGGTCGGGCGAAACTGCAGGATGGCCAGATCAGGGGCTACCAGCTCGGCGGGGGCAAGGTCAGCATCAATGGTGCGGGAATGGACGCGCGCCAGGCCGACTACACCGAGATCATCGCCCGCACGATCGAGGTCAATGCCGGTATCTGGTCGAAGGATTTGAGCATCAAGGCCGGCACCTCCTCGACCGATCCAGCCGCCAGCGATCCGAACGCCCCCGAGGTGGCGATCGACGTGGCGCAACTGGGCGGAATGTATGCCGGCAAGATCACTCTGGTCGGCAATGGTGCCGGGGTCGGGGTACGCAACGCCGGGCAGATCGGTTCCAGTGCCGGCGACGTGGTCATCAGTGCCGATGGCCGCATCGAGAACCGTGGGCAGATCAGCAGTGAGGCGCGCATTGCGGTGCAGGGTGACAAGGGCATCGACAACAGCGGTACGCTCTTTGCCAAGGGCGACCTGGAGTTGGGCACCGATGGCGACATCGACAACCGTGGCATCGTGTCGGCCCAGGGCAATGCCCGCCTGGCCGCCAAGGGCGCGGGCTCGGCCATTCGCAGTCATGCGGGCTCGGCCCTGGCCGCGGGTGTCGACAGCACAGGCAAGCTGGGCAGCAGCGGTTCGCTGACGCTCACCGCGGGTGGCACCCTGAGTGCCCAGGGACAGAACCTCGCGGCCCAGGCCTTGAGTGCCACGGCCGGCGCGGTCGATCTGAGCGACAGCCAGACCTCTGCACAAGACATCAACCTGACCAGCACTTCCGGCAATCTGGATCTGCGTCGCAGCCGGGTCAGCGCCAGCCAGGCCGTGACCGCGACGGCCAGCCAGGGCCTGCTCAGCGATGCCGCGCGGGTAGGGGCGGCCCGGATCGGTATCACGGCGCTGGATCTGTCCAACGTCGGTGGCGAATGGGTGCAGACCGGCAGCTCGGGCATGAGCGTCGTGGTCGGGGGGCGTCTGGATAACCGCGGCGGCACCCTGAGTTCGGTTGCAGGCGATCTGCTGCTCACCAGTGACGGTGGCGTGCTGGATAACCATGGCGGGCGTCTCGAAGCGGCGAAGGCCTTGAACATCTCGGCATTGGGCCTGGACAACGGTGCTGGCGTGGTCACTGCCAGCCAATTGCTTGTCGATACCCGCAACCAACTGCTGGACAACCGCCAGGGCATGCTCAACGCCCGCGACACGCTGATGCTCGACAGCGGTGCACTGAACAACGATGGCGGAACCGTGCAGGCTATCTCGACGATGTCGCTCGATACCCACGGGCAACTGCTGAGCAATCGCAATGCAGGCAGCAACGGCGGGATTATCGGTCTGCAGACGGTCACCCTGCGTGCTGGACAACTGCTCAACGACCAGGGCTTTATCGGTAGCGGCAGCACCCTGAGTGTCGATGCCCGGCAGTTGAGCAACCAGGCCGGCCTGCTACGGGCCGACGGTCGTTTGTCGATCACTGCGACCAGCGTCGACAACACCTCGACCCAGGGCACCAACCAGGGCCTCAAGGGCCGTTCGCTCAGTGTGGCGGCCGACGGCGTCGACAATCGCAATGGCTCGATCGTGGCCGACGAGACGCTGAGCCTGAGTGGCAGCGGAACACTCGATAACCAACAGGGGATCGTTTCCGCCGGCAGTGTGCTGACCGTCGCCGATCGCGACCTGTCCAATAAGACCCAGGCTGTGCGCAACACCGGGGGGACGCTGATTGCCGGCCAGTCATTGGTTCTCGACAGCGCCCACTACAGCGGTACGGGCAAGGTCCTCAGCCTGGGCGACCTGGCGTTCCGATTGACGGGTGATTTCGTCAACAGCGGACTGTTCCAGAGTAACGGCGACCTGTCGGTGCAGGCCAGTGGCCGGTTGAGTAATGAGGGGACCCTGCAGGCGGGTAACCTGCTGCGCGTGGACGCGGGCGATATCGATAACCGCACCAGTGGCAGCCTCAGCGGCCTCCAGGTGCAGGCGAATGCGAGCAATCAATTCGACAACCGTGGCCTGGTCGACGCCCAGACCACCCGCTTGAGCGCCGCGACCCTGAACAACCTGGGCACTGGCCGTCTCTACGGTGACCACCTGGCGATCACGGCCGGGACGCTCAACAACACCGGCGAAGGTGGCGTTGCCGCGACGATTGCCGCACGGGACCGGCTCGATATTGCCAGCCAGTACCTGAACAATCGTGAACATGGGCTGATCTTCAGCAGTGGCGACCTGGCCATTGGTGCCGCCCTGGATACCTCCAACCAGGCCAGCGGCCAGGCCCTGGAAGTGAACAACGCCAGTGCGACCATCGAGGCCCTGGGTGATCTGGTGCTCGATGCCCGCATCATCCGCAACACCAATGAACACTTTGTCACCGAGCAGGCCGTGGTTTCCAGCGAGGAACTTCGGGAGTACCAGCTCTCCGGCTCGCCCAATCGCTACGACACCAGCCAGATTTCGATCTACAACGACGAGGTGCAGCACCTGGTCACGCCGGACGGGGTCAAGGACAACTGGAACCGTTATGACTTCACTCGCCAGGTCACTGAAACCCGGGTTGCCAGTTCTGACCCCGGGCAGTTGTTGGCCGGCGGCAATATCCGCATCAATGCCGAACAGTTGCTCAATGACAAGAGCCGGGTCATCGCGGGGCAGGCCCTGACGGCCAATGTGACCAGCCTGGTCAATACCGAAGTGACGGGGCAGCAGGTCACCACCGACAGCGGGACCTTGAGCAACTTCTATCGCATCCAGCGCAAGGGCCGTGACCGGCAAGGCACCTCCACCACCCGCTATACGCCAGCGCCGCTGATCCAGCAGATCTCCCTGACACCGACGGTCTTTACCGAGCACTCGGCCGTCAACGGCAGTGGCACCCGGATCGGCTCGCTGGTCCTGGCTGATGTCACCGACAGGACCTCCGGCACGGGCGCCGCTGTAGGCGGAGAGCAAGGCATGACGCCGATCAGCCAGGTGCAGGCGCTGACCGCGAAGGATGCCGTCGGGGCGGTGGAGCAGATTCGCACCGGCGGATTCAATCCGACCCTGCCCGATAACAGCCTGTTCCATACCCAGCCCAACAGCACTGCCAGCTATCTGGTGGAAACCGACCCCCGGTTTGCCAGTTATCGCCAGTGGCTGTCGTCGGACTACATGCTGCAGCGCCTGAGCCTTGATCCAGCCGCCATCCAGCAACGCCTGGGGGATGGGTTCTATGAACAGAAGCTGATTCGCGAGCAGGTGGCGCAGCTCACTGGGAAGCGCTTTGTCGACGGCTATGCCAGCGACGAGGAACAGTATCGCGGCATGATCGACAGCGCAGTGACCCTGGCCGAGCAATGGAAGTTGATCCCCGGGGTGGCCCTGACGGCCGAGCAAATGGCCCAACTGACCAGCGACATCGTCTGGCTGGTGTCCAGGGACGTGACCCTCGCCAGTGGTGAAGTCCGCCAGGTACTGGTGCCGCAGGTCTATGTGCGGGTCCGTGAGGGCGACCTCGATGGTGCCGGTGCGCTATTGGCAGGTCGGCAGTTGAACCTGGATGTGCGTGGTGACCTGGTCAACGCCGGGAGCCTTTCCGGACGGGACGGCGTGACGGTCAGTGCGCAGACCCTCGACAACCTCGGCGGGCGGATTCATGGCAACGACGTGGCGCTCAATGCCAGCCAGGACATCAACAACCTCGGTGGGCAGATCAGCGCCGACAGCCGGCTGGCGCTCGGCGCGGGCCGCGATCTGAATGTGCTGTCCAGCAACGGCGACAGCCAGGGCGACCAAGGTGCCCGCACCGCATTGTCGCGAGTGGCCGGGCTATACGTGTCGGCACCTGCAGCGAACCTGATCGCGACGGCCGGGCGCGATATCAATCTGAAAGGGGCACAGGTCATCAACGATGGCGCCGCTGGGCAGACCGTCCTGGTGGCGGGCAACGACCTCACGCTGGGCACCGTCAGTGAGTCCTACACCCAGGCCAACCAGTGGAACGCCGATAACTGGCGAGCCGAAGCCGGGCGCAATGAAGTAGGGAGCACGCTCCAGGCCGCGGGCGATATCCGCCTGGGCGCGGGCCGCGACCTGAATGCCCGGGCGGCCCAGGTCAGTAGCACGGCAGGCGTGGTGACGGCCAGCGCCGTACGCGACATCAACCTTGAGGCGGGTGAAAGCTTCAATAGCGCCGATGAAGCGCACAAGGTCAAGGGTAGCAACGGCATGTTCTCCAGCAAGACCACCACCACCCGCGATACGCTCAGCCAGACCCAGGCCCTGGGCTCCACCCTCAGTGGCGAACAGACGGTGGTCCAGGCCGGGCGCGACATCAGCGTCACCGGCAGCAACGTGGTTTCCACCTCAGGTACGCTGCTGGCTGCCGGAAACGACATCAAGATCCAGGCCGCTACCGAGGAACTGAACGAGCGACATTTCAAGGATGTGAAGACCAGTGGCCTGTTCAGCGGCGGTGCGATTGCCGTCACCATCGGTTCCCAGCAACAGACAGGGGACAACCGCAACCGGGAGAGCACCGCGGCGGCCAGCAACATCGGGGCCACGGATGGCAATGTATCGATCGATGCCGCCGGGCAGTACCGCCAGGTGGGTAGCCATGTCAGTGCGCCGAAGGGCGACGTGTCGATCCAGGCCGCCGAGGTCAATATTCTCGAAGCGCGCAACCTCTCTTCGCAGCAACAGGAGAACCGCTTCAAGCAATCCGGCGTGACCGTCACGGTCACCAACCCGGTGGTCAGTGCCGTGCAAACCGCGCAGCGGATGAAGAAGGCCTCCGACCGTACCGATGACAACCGCATGAAGACCCTGGCGGCGCTGAGTACCGCATTTGCTCTCAACGACGCCCATACCCAGGTCATGGCGGACCCGGCGTCCATGGGCGGGATCAACATCAGCATTTCGCTGGGGGCCAGCAGCAACCAGAGCAACAGCGAGCAGAACGGCAGCACTGCGGCAGGCTCCTCGGTGACGGCGGGGCATGATGTGTCGATCATTGCCAGTGGTGCCAACTACAGCAACGACCTGACGGTCCAGGGCAGCCAGGTCAGCGCCGGGCATGACGCCCTGTTGAAGGCCGATGGCAATATCCTGCTGGTCGGCGCGCAGAACACCATGGAGCAGCACAGCACCAACAAGGGCAGCAATGCCAGCATCGGCATCGGCATCGCCTTTGGCGGGGCGCAAAACGGCATCAGCTTCAACGCCGCCGCGTCCCGTAGCCGTGGCAATGCCGATGGCAACGATCTGGTCTGGAGCAACACCCACGTCGAGGCGGGCAACCAGCTCAACCTGGTTTCCGGCAAGGACACCAACGTGCGTGGCGCGCTGGTGTCCGCCAACACGGTCAAGGCCGACGTTGGCGGCGACCTGAACATCGAGAGTCTGCAGGACACCAGCACCTTCGCCTCCGAGCAGAAAAGCATGGGCGCCGGTATCAGCCTGTGCATTCCGCCGATTTGTGCCGGCATGTCCAGCGCCAGCTTCAGCTCCAGCAACACCAAGCAGAAGTCCAACTTCGCCAGCGTGATCGAACAGTCGGGAATCCGTGCCGGCGACGGCGGCTTCGACATCACGGTCAAGGGCAACACCGACCTCAAGGGCGGGTTGATCGCCAGTTCGGACAAGGCCATCGCCGACGGCAACAATCGCCTGACCACGGGCACCCTGACTGTTGCCGACATTCACAACGTCTCAGAGGCCAGCGCCAAGGCCTCGGGGGTCGACCTGGATACCCGGATGCTCGAAGGCAAGTTGGGGGCGACCAAGGCGTTGGTTGCCAACAGCCTCAACAACGCCTCGGATTCCGACTCCAAGTCCAGCGATACCCTCAGTGCCATCAGTGCCGGCACCCTGGTGATCACCGATGCCGAGCGCCAGCGCGTGCTGACCGGCCTGACCGTCGACGAAGCGATTGCCAACCTGAACCGCAATACCGAGGCGGCGCATGCTGCCGTCGATCGGTTGGACGTGGGGGAAATGGGCCGCAAGGTCGAAGCCGAACAGGAGATCAAGCGTGAGCTGTATCGCCAGGTCGCGCTGTTGGCCGACGAGGCCTACCGCAAGATTTTCGTGGAAAAGATCAAGGTCTATGAGATTGAGAAGGATGCTGATGGAAATACAAAACGCGACAGCTACGGCAAGGTCCAGTATCGCGAGTTGAATGATGAGGAAAAACAGCACCTTCAGCCCGGACCCGATGGCAAGGTACACATTGCCAACAATGGTATTTTCAACGACGCCGATGGAGCCGCGAAATATGCCGAACAGCACAGCAGTGCCAAGACCGGGCCGCAGTATCTGATCCACTTCCAGGATGCCAACAATTTCACTTCCGAACTGATGATCGCGGCCTATCAGAAATCGTTTGAAAATGACTTCTGGGGATTATCCACCGCGACCCAGCAAACCAAGGACTATATGGCCCAGTTCGGGCAGAGCGGCTTGGTTATCGATGGGCATAGCCGCGGTACGATGACAACCGGCAACGCCATGGAGTCGCTTATGCGTGATCCGTCGAACATCGGCATTCTGAGTGATACGAGAATGTATTTCTACGGTGCCGCCTATGGGGTCCAGAAAGCCGACCAACTGCTGGGAACCCTGCAGAATCGGGCCAATTACAGCTCCGAGGTCCAGAACGACAAGATGGTGCTGCAATACCAGATTCACAACTACGATCCGGTGGGCCGGATTCCCGTGGGGCTCAACCCCGGCACTGGCGGCACGATACCACCTGGCAGCAATGTCGTATGGGAAGTCCTGAAGGTGTTCGGCGGCCAGAATACCGTCCACAACTGCTACGGCAATGGGGGAGATGCGTGTGCTGTCTACTGGAGCAACTCCGGTGGCAAGCCCAGCTATGTCAAAGTCAAACCTTGAGGGGGGACTCATGTTCACGGGTAAGCTGCTGTTTGGCCTGGGCGCATTGGCGCTGGTTGGCTGTCGGCCTTTTCAACCACCACCGCCGGAATTCACACACTGGAGCAAGAAAGGCGTGTCTGTCGAAGGTGTCATAGACGCCATGCATGGCTGCGGCTATAGCAATGTCGACGGGGCGGGAGACAGGGCTCCGATCGATGTGGTGCTCACGCGCTTCTATTGCATGAAGGACGCCGGTTTCTCGCGGCGGGACAACCTGGACCTTTGCAAGACGGGCCGTATCGGCGAATCACCGGTGTGCGAAGGTCGTCGATAAAAACTCTATGGATGGAGACTGTGCAATGAACAGCAGGAACAACGTCAACCAGGCCCGACATGACCATCGGGTCGTGATCGCACTTTTCGCCGCCCTGGGGCTTGGCGGTTGTGCCTCGTCGATGTCCACCACCGGCGAGCCGGGAGTGAAGATGGGCGATAGCTACTCGCAGGTGCTCGCCACGGTGAGCCGCAACAATACCGTGACCAGGGAGGTCAAGGGCGAGGGGTTCAGGGCCGAGGGCTACTCGCCGATGTTCAGGGATTGTCGCATCAAGTATTTCCTCTTCCAGGGCGCCGATGGCTTGCAGCGCGTGAACTTCGAACCGGCACCGCATCTGTCGGTCAACCAGAATTGCCGTCAGCCCTGACAGGCCTGTCTTTCTCAAGCCTGTTCACTTGCTCAGAGCGCGCCCGGCCATCGCCTACGCCGTACGAGCCGAGAGCAATTGGCCGTGAACAGGCACTCAGCGAGTCGCTTGCCCATGAAAGCTCTACATGTTGCTCCTGCCATGCTCCTGCTACTGCTGGGCGGTTGTGGCCAGTTGTCCAATGTCCGTTCGTTCTCGACCGCCTATACCTCGCCGCGGGCGGGTGAAACGGCCCGGCTAAGGGTGGTCAGTGACGGCATGGTGCGTGCGGTGCCTGGGCGCAACTGCCTGGACTGGACGAGCCCTGGCGCCGGGGTGATGGTTTCGGCGCAGTCAGGCTTCACCGACCGTAATGGCGAGCGCTTGGGCATGCCAGGTGCGGCACCAGGCTGGGCGGATGCCGTCTCGTCGGAGCTGCTGATCCCGGCTGGCAAACCCATCGCGTTTCATTACCTGGCGCAACAGCACTACTCCCGGCAGTGCTTCAACACCCTCAGTTTCGTACCCCGTGCCGGCGTGGATTATCTGCTGCGGACAAGCACGGCCGGAGAGTGCCGGATTGAGTTGAATGAATTGCACGGCAGTGAGGGACGCTTGCAGGCCGTCGAGGCGACGCAGATGGCGAAGGCTTCGATGTGCAACGCAATGGACAATTTCTAGAGGCAGGGTTGAGTGAGCCCTGAAAACAAGAATGCCCCGGATCGATGATCCAGGGCATTTTTGTTGAAGATGGCGCACTCGGCGGGATTCGAACCCACGACCCCTGCCTTCGGAGGGCAGTACTCTATCCAGCTGAGCTACGAGTGCTTGTGCGGGCGACATAATACCTATCTCGGCCCTAGGCGTCCACGGTGCTTTTCAGTCGGTGACTTTACGCCGTCCCTGTGGCGCATTTTCCTGCCGCTTGCTACACCTTGCGCCCGACCGAAGCGCCTTCTGGCACTCTGGCGCAACTGATCTATCGTTTTCCTGCGCGGACTCGCCGAACGTTTTTCCCTGTTGTCGCCACCGCAGGGGGCGTCACAAGGCCCGAGGTGACGCTGATCAGAAAACTTCCCAGCAATGGTCTATTCTCGTTCTTTTTTTCGAACAGACTATTGTCCTTTGACCCCATTGATCCTAGGATTCGTTTGAGATTTCAAACGCTCCTGTCTGGGTGCTGAACCGCACGGCTATCTCCTGTGCGCTATTTATGTGCTTCGGCCCGGTGAATGAACTTCCTGACGGCAGCCCCCAAGGCGCCTTTCTACAATCAATAATTCGCTCCGCGCGTGCGCGGTGCTGTTAAGGAAAGCCTACATGCAGCTCAAAGATACCCAGTTGTTCCGCCAGCAAGCCTTCATCAATGGGGCATGGGCCGACGCGGACAATGGTCAGACGATCAAGGTCAACAACCCGGCCACGGGCGAAATCCTGGGTACCGTGCCGAAGATGGGCGCCGCCGAAACCCGCCGTGCCATCGAAGCCGCCGACAAGGCCCTGCCGGCCTGGCGTGCACTGACCGCCAAGGAGCGTTCGAACAAACTGCGTCGCTGGTTCGAGCTGATGATCGAGAACCAGGATGACCTAGCGCGCCTGATGACCCTGGAGCAGGGCAAGCCGCTGGCCGAAGCCAAGGGCGAAATCGCCTACGCCGCTTCCTTCATCGAGTGGTTCGCCGAAGAAGCCAAGCGCGTCTACGGTGACGTGATTCCTGGCCACCAGCCCGACAAGCGCCTGATCGTGATCAAGCAGCCGATCGGCGTGACCGCCGCGATCACCCCGTGGAACTTCCCGGCCGCGATGATCACCCGTAAGGCCGGCCCAGCCCTGGCCGCCGGTTGCACCATGGTGCTCAAGCCCGCTTCGCAGACCCCGTTCTCGGCCCTGGCCCTGGCCGAGCTGGCCCAGCGTGCCGGCATCCCGCAAGGCGTATTCAGCGTGGTCACCGGCAGCGCCGGCGAAGTCGGCGGCGAGCTGACCGGCAACCCGATCGTGCGCAAGCTGTCCTTCACCGGCTCGACCGAAATCGGTCGCCAGCTGATGGCCGAATGTGCCCAGGACATCAAGAAGGTTTCCCTGGAGCTGGGCGGCAACGCCCCGTTCATCGTGTTCGACGACGCCGACCTGGACAAGGCCGTCGAGGGCGCGATCATCTCCAAGTACCGCAACAACGGCCAGACCTGCGTCTGCGCCAACCGCCTGTACGTGCAGGAAGGTGTCTACGACGCCTTCGCCGAGAAGCTGAAGGCGGCGGTCGCCAAGCTGAAGATCGGCAACGGCCTGGAAGAGGGCACCACCACAGGTCCGTTGATCGACGAGAAGGCCGTGGCCAAGGTCAAGGAACACATCGCCGACGCCCTGAGCAAAGGCGCCACCGTGCTGACCGGCGGCAACGCGATGGAAGGCAACTTCTTCGAACCGACCGTACTGGTCAATGTGCCGAACAACGCTGCCGTGGCCAAGGAAGAAACCTTCGGCCCACTGGCTCCGCTGTTCCGTTTCAAGGACGAAGCCGACGTCATCGCGATGTCCAACGACACCGAGTTCGGCCTGGCTTCCTACTTCTACGCCCGTGACCTGGGCCGTGTGTTCCGCGTGGCCGAGGCCCTGGAATACGGCATGGTCGGCGTCAACACCGGGCTGATCTCCAACGAAGTCGCGCCGTTTGGCGGTATCAAGGCTTCGGGCCTGGGCCGGGAAGGTTCCAAGTACGGCATCGAAGACTACCTGGAAATCAAATACCTCTGCCTGGGCATCTGACCCGGTCGGACGCTTCGGCGACAGGGGCACGAGAGCGCTGTTCCTGTCGCGTTTCAAACGTCACTTCAATGTGGCCGGAACCCTGTGCCAGTCGATCATCGTATGCTGGCGCAGTGCTCTCCCTGCCGCGTCATCCTTGAACCACGCCGCCCGATGAGCGGTGAATGAGGACAATATGAGCAAGACCAACGAATCCCTGATGCAACGCCGCCAGGCTGCCGTTCCACGCGGCGTCGGCCAGATCCACCCGATTTTCGCCGAGTCGGCGAAGAACGCCACCGTGACTGACGTCGAAGGCCGCGAGTTCATCGACTTCGCTGGCGGTATCGCCGTACTGAACACCGGTCACGTGCATCCGAAAATCATCGCCGCGGTGACCGAGCAGTTGAACAAACTGACCCACACCTGCTTCCAGGTCCTGGCCTACGAGCCGTACGTGGAACTGTGCGAGAAAGTGAACGCCCGCGTTCCAGGCGACTTCGCCAAGAAAACCCTGCTGGTCACCACCGGTTCCGAAGCCGTCGAGAACGCCGTGAAGATCGCCCGTGCCGCCACTGGCCGCGCCGGCGTGATCGCCTTCACCGGCGCCTACCACGGCCGTACCATGATGACCCTGGGCCTGACCGGCAAGGTCGTGCCTTACTCGGCCGGCATGGGCCTGATGCCAGGTGGCGTCTTCCGTGCGCTGTACCCGAACGAACTGCATGGCGTGAGCATCGACGAGTCGATCGCCAGCATCGAGCGCATCTTCAAGAACGATGCCGAGCCACGTGACATCGCCGCAATCATCATCGAGCCGGTGCAGGGCGAAGGCGGTTTCTACGTCGCGCCGAAAGAGTTCATGAAGCGCCTGCGTGCGCTGTGCGACCAGCACGGCATCCTGCTGATCGCCGACGAAGTGCAGACTGGCGCCGGTCGTACCGGTACCTTCTTCGCCATGGAACAGATGGGCGTCGCGCCTGACCTGACCACCTTCGCCAAGTCCATCGCTGGCGGCTTCCCGCTGGCTGGTGTGTGCGGCAAGGCCGAATACATGGACGCCATCGCTCCTGGCGGCCTGGGCGGCACCTACGCCGGTAGCCCGATCGCTTGCGCCGCAGCCCTGGCCGTGATGGAAGTGTTCGAGGAAGAGCACCTGCTGGACCGCTGCAAGGCAGTCGGCGAGCGCCTGGTCAGTGGCCTGAAGAAGATCCAGGCCAAGCACCCGGTGATCGGTGAAGTGCGTGCCCTGGGCGCGATGATCGCGGTCGAGCTGTTCGACGACGGCGACAGCCACAAGCCGAACGCGGCCGCCGTGGCACAGATCGTCGCCAAGGCCCGTGACAAAGGCCTGATCCTGCTGTCCTGTGGCACCTACGGCAACGTCCTGCGCGTGCTGGTTCCGCTGACCTCGCCAGACGAGCAGCTGGACAAGGGCCTGGCGATCATCGAAGAGTGCTTCGCCGAACTCGCCTGAGTCTCGTGACACGCTAGACAAAAAGACCCGCCTCGGCGGGTTTTTTTGTTTCACGGCCCATCAGGAGTGGCTGGCGGTTGTATCTGGGGGTGGGTTTTGACTAATGTGTCAGGACTGCCCTCGGAGAGTGCAAGATGACTGCTTTGGATTTGCCCGCTGTACCCCGTGTGTTGATTGCCGAGGCGGACCCTTGGGCGCGGGATTTGTTGAAGCAGGTACTGCTGACCGTACGCTGCGACGCGCAGCTGACCCTTTGCGCCGACGGCCAGGACGCCTTGCAGCACCTCACCGAGCAGCCCATCGACCTGGTGATCGCCGACCGTGAGCTGCCGGGCATCGACGGCCTGAGCCTGCTGTACAACATGCGCCAGAAAAAGCGTTCGCCGCTGCTGCCGTTCATCCTGCTCAGTTCCCGCAGTGACATCGCCAGCGTCCGCGAAGCCCTGCCGCTGCAACCCACTGCCTATCTGACCAAGCCCCTGAACGTGGAAGGCCTGACCCAGCGCCTGCAGGATCTGCTGCTCGATGCCGGGCAGAGCGTGTTCTGCGAGGTGCCGGCCCTGGCGCCGGGCATGGACCTCAAGACCTTTCTCGAACGACGTCGCGAACAATCGGACGGCGCACCGCTGATGGCCGATGTGCAGGTCGCGGTGAAGCGCAGCCTCAACCCCAATGGCCTGGACCTGAAGCAACTGGCCCAGGAAATCAGCACCGACCCGCAGATCACTGCGGTGCTGATCGCCGCCGCCAACAGCGCGGCGCAGCATCATGGCAGTGCGGTACAGACCCTGGCCCAGGCCCTGCAGCGCCTGGGCTCGGCGCAAAGCATGAATCTGATCCTTGGCCTGAGCCTCAAGCGCAGCGCCAAGCTCAGCGATGCCGTGCTGGCCGACTACGCCGAGCGCTACTGGGAGCTGTCACTGCATACCGCCGAATACGGCAGGACCCTGGCGCGATTGTTCGAACTGGACCAGGAGCGTTGCTATTGCGCCGGCCTGCTGCACCGCCTGGGCGACCTGGCCCTGTTGCGCTGCATGCAGGAGTGGCAGCAGGCGGGGGGCGAGCTGGATGATGAGCAGATTGGCGAGTCGCTGTTTGCGCTGGGGGCCGGTTATGGCTCCGCGTTGCGTACCCGCTGGCGTTTGCCACTGGAACTGCGGGAACTGATTGCGGCGATCTACCAGCTCGGCGGCGGGGTGTATTCCCGTGAGGCGCTATCGATGAACCTGGCCGCGCAACTGGCACGCCTGGCGCCCAATGAGGGCGTGGAGGAGGTGGCCAAGAGCCGGGCCGCCAGGCTGCTCAAGATCGGCTTGCCGGACCTGGCCCGACTGCGCAAGAACTGACACGACCCTCTGGTACAGAACAGCACAAGCCCGTGGGGCTCCCACAGGTTCAGGGCACGGTCACGCCAGCACGATCTGGTTCTTGCCCTGGCGCTTGGCCTTGTACATCGCGCTGTCCGCCCGGGCGAACAGGCTGTCGAGCAGTTCGTCCTCCAGCGTCAGGTTGGTGAGGCCCTGGCTGACGGTGGTGCCGAAATTTTCGCCTTCCTGATTGAAGGCCAGGCGCTGGATCTCGCGTTGCAGGCGTTCGGCGATGGTCAGTGCCATTTCCGGGGCGCAGCCGGGCAGCAGCGCGGCAAATTCCTCGCCGCCGATGCGCCCGAACAGGTCGCCGCTGCGCAGTGCCGAACGACCGCTTTCGGCGATCCGCTGCAACACCTGGTCACCCGCCGGATGCCCGTAGGTGTCGTTGATCAGCTTGAAGTCATCGATATCCAGCAGCAGGAAGGCCAGCGGCGAGCCCTGCAGCCGCGCCTGCTCGAACTCGCGGTGGGCGCACTCGAAGAAATGCCGGCGGTTGCTGCTGCCGGTCAGTACATCGGTGGTCGCCAGGCGCTGCAGCTCGTCTTCCAGTCGCTTCTTTTCGGTGATGTCCTCGGCGATTCCGACCACGATCACCCGTTGGCCCGGTTCGGCCTGGCGGCTGATGAAGCATTTGTCGCTGAGCCAGCGGATTTCGCCATCGGCACTGATGATGCGGTACTCGCGGTCTTCCACCGCGCCCTTTTCCAGTACCTCGGCCAGGCTGCGTTCGGCATAGTCGAGGTCGTCGGGATAAATGCTGTTGCGCCACTCGCCGTAGTCGGCCAGCAACAACCCCGCAGAACGACCGAAAATGCGCTCGTAGGCCGGGCTGACATAGAGCATTTGCCGAGCCTCCCAGTCGAAGGCCCAGAGCACGGCGTTGACGCTGACCAGCAGGGAACTGAACAGTTGTTCGCGCTCGCTCAGGCGCGCGACTTCACCTTGCGCGTGAACCAGCGCGAGCAGGGTTTCAGCGGCCTCCGGCCACTGTTTGAGCAAAGACGGTTTGGGTTTTGTTATCACCATCGGCACACATCTCACTGGGTGGCCGCGCCGTTATCGGGCACGACGACACTGACAACCCGCCGGATTGGCGAAGTGCATTTGAGATAGGGGAATGGTCGCGAAGTTCCAATCGGCACGCCCCGGAACGAGGCGCGCCGATCAGCGGCGTCAGGCGGCGTTGGGCCGCAGGGAGTAGGTTTTCAACTGATTGGCGAAGTCGCGCAGCGATTGGATGCCGCTGGCCTCGGCCTCGTGGACCCAGTCCTTGATGGCGGCCAGCATGTCGTGGCCATTCGAACTGGTCTTGACCCAGATCTGTTGCAGGGCCAGGCGTTTCTCGTAGATTACCTTCAGCGCCTGGCTGTGCTCGAGCATACCTTCGATGCGCAGGTGGTGCTTGTCGCTGAGCAGGCTGGTTTCCCGCGACAGCAGGCGCTTGGCGCGGTGGAATTTCTGGCGCACCGAGTGATCGACCTTGGCCAGTTCCTGTTTCACCAGCGGGCCGATCACCAGCTTGCGGTACTGGGCCATGATCTGGAAGCGGTTGTTGAGGATCGCCATGGCGGTGTCCATGTCCAGGTGACCCTTGCCCTCGACCCGGTGGGCGATCGGCGCCACACGTTGC
Organism: Pseudomonas sp. UTLPPB19802; assembly: GCF_059730225.1. NCBI lineage: Bacteria > Pseudomonadati > Pseudomonadota > Gammaproteobacteria > Pseudomonadales > Pseudomonadaceae > Pseudomonas > Pseudomonas sp. UTLPPB19802. Next base: position 566,177 of record NZ_AP048545.1, on the reverse strand, counting down.
ACCTTGGCCAGGCGCAGGAAGCTGAACACCTTGATCCAGGCCCAGCCCAGGTCGAACTCCCACTTCTTCACCGAGAGCTTGGCCGAGTTGGGATAGGTGTGGTGGTTGTTGTGCAACTCTTCACCGCCGACCAGGATGCCCCAGGGCACTAGGTTGGTGGCGGCGTCGCGGCACTCGAAGTTGCGATAGCCGATGGCATGGCCCAGGCCGTTGATCACGCCGGCGGCCCAGAACGGAATCCACATCATCTGGATCGCCCAGATGGTGATGCCGATGGCGCCGAACAGCAGCAGGTCGATCAGGCCCATCAGGGCCACGCCCAGCAGCTTGTAGCGGCTGTAGAGGTTGCGTTCGAGCCAGTCGTCCGGGCAGTTCTTGCCATAGATGCGCAGGGTCTCGGCATTACGCGCCTCGGCCCGATACAGTTCGGCCCCGGTGCGCAGTACGGTCGAAAGGCCGAGGACCACCGGACTGTGGGGATCGTCGACGGTTTCACATTTTGCGTGATGTTTCCGGTGGATTGCGGTCCACTCACGGGTATTCTGTGCCGTGGTCAGCCACAGCCAGAAACGGAAGAAGTGCTTGAGGCCAGCATTGAGCTCCAGGGAGCGGTGGGCCGAGTAGCGGTGCAGATAAACCGTGACGCCGACGATGGTCACGTGGGTCATCAACAGGGTGACCGCCACCAGTTGCCAGGCTGAGAGGTCAAGAAAACCGTTGTACCACATAGGCTGTATGGCCCTCGATAAAGTAAAGAACAGCCCTTGCATTATCACCGAGCCACCACAGAAAACCAGTCGCCGTTTCAGATAAGAGTGCCGGGATGTTTCTTACTCTATAATTCCGACCGCTTTGTAGGGCAATTTGGCATTTCTAGAGGGAATTAGCACCGCTTATGGCAAGTTCATACCGCAATGCCCTGAAAGCGGGGGTGTTGTACCTGTTGTTATCGATCCTCTGGATCCAGCTCAGCCAGCAGCTGTTGAGCAGCTTTTTCGATGAGCCCGAGCAATTGGCGCACTGGCAGATCATTCGCGGCTACCTGTGGATAAGTGTCAGTGCGGTGCTGATTTTCCTGATTCATGCACGCTACCAGCGGTTTGCCCTGGCTGCGCGGGAGCAGCAGGCCGCGGGTGCGGGTGAAGACCGCGCGCGCCTGCGCCAGGCGGCGGCGGTGTTCGACTGCACTCGTGAAGGGGTGCTGGTCACCAATCGCGAGGGGCTGATCGTCCACGTCAACCGCGCGTTCGTCGCCATTACCGGCTATCAGGAGGCCGAGGTGCTGGGCGAGCGGCCAAACCTGTTCAAGTCCGGGCGCCATCCGGCGGAGTTCTACCAGAAGGTCTACCAGGCCCTGGAGGCGAACGGCGAATGGAGCGGCGAGATCTGGAACCGGCGCAAGAGCGGCGAAATCTACCCGCAATGGCAGACGATCCGCGCCATCAACGATGACCAGGGCCAGCTCAGTCACTACGTGGCGGTGTTTTCCGATATCACCGCGATCAAGAATTCGCAGCACGAGCTGAGCCAGCTGGCGCACTACGACCCGCTGACCGGCCTGCCCAACCGCCTGCTGTTCTCCGACCGGGCCGCCCAGGCCCTGGCCTCGGCCCAGGTGCACAAGCGTGGTTGCGCCCTGCTGCTGATCGACCTCGACCACTTCAAGATCATCAACGACAGCCTCGGCCACAATATCGGCGACCAGTTGCTCAAGGCGGTGGGCGAGCGCCTGCAAGGCCTGTTCGGCACCGGGATCAGCCTGGCGCGGCTAGGCGGCGACGAGTTCGCCGTGCTGGCCGAGAACTGCCCGCAGGTGGTTCAGGCGGCCGCTCTCGCCCAGCGGGTGATCGAAGGTCTCAAGGAGCCGTTCCTGCTCGATGGCCACCAGTTGTTCATCAATGGCAGCATCGGCATCAGCCTGTTCCCCAGTGATGCGCTGAACGCCGAGCAACTGCTGCGCAACGCCGATTCGGCGTTGTTCAAGGCCAAGAGCGCCGGCCGCGAAGGCTATGCGCTGTACACCGAGGAACTGACCGCCCATGCCCAGCATCGGGTGGAAATGGCCGGTGAATTGCGTCGTGCGCTGGAACAGGGTGAGTTGCGGGTCTACTACCAGCCGGTGCATGCCCTGCAGGGCAGTCGCCTGGTCGGGGTCGAGGCCCTGGTGCGCTGGGAGCATCCGGAGCGTGGGCTGGTTTCGCCCGGCGAATTCATCCCGATTGCCGAACGCACCGGGCTGATCGCCGAGATCGATGCCTGGGTCATGGAGCAGGCTTGCCGGCAGATGTGCCAGTGGCAGCAGGAAGGCCTGGCGCTGTCGTTCATCGCGGTGAACGTTTCCAGCCGGCTGTTCGCCCGCCGCGAGCTGTACCAGCAGGTCGCCAAGGTGCTCGACGACACCGGGCTGGACCCGGCGCTGCTCGAACTGGAAGTGACCGAGAGCGCGGTGATGGATGACCCCGAAGTGGCGCTGGAGCAACTGCATCGCCTGCGCGAGCTGGGGGTGAGCCTGGCGATCGATGATTTCGGTACCGGGTATTCCTCGTTGCTGCGGCTCAAGCGCCTGCCGGTGCAGAAACTCAAGATCGACCAGGGCTTCGTTGCCGGCCTGCCGTGGGACGAAGACGACGCGGCGATCGTTCGCGTGGTGATCGCCCTGGCCCAGAGCATGGGCATGCAAGTGCATGCCGAAGGCATCGAGCAGCAGGAGCAGGCGCGCTTCCTGCTCGAACAGGGCTGTGATCTGGGGCAGGGCTACTGGTTCGGCCGGCCGGTGCCGGCGCCAAGGCTGGATTGGCTACGTGCGCCAGCTATCGCCTGACCGGTGTGGCGAGGGGGCTTGCCTGTTGCATGGGCTGTTTCAGCCCCTTCGTTTTGCCGGACTTTTGTTAGATGAATTCAGTTATATCAAAATTCTTAAATAGTATTTTTAAGAATAACCCCGCCTGTCTAAGATTGCCCCAACGCCCAAAAGCAGTGCCGCCACTGCCGCGGCAATTCTCATTTCAGGAGCACGACCATGAGCGCATCTCTGCGTAGCGTTGACGGCCAGGACGAAGCAACCATTCTGCGTGAGATCCAGAGCGCCTTGCGCGACCTGCGTTTCGGTGCGGTCGAGATCACCGTGCACAACGCCCAGGTGGTCCAGATCGAACGCAAGGAAAAATTCCGCCTGCAAAACCCCGGTAACAAGCCAAGCTGAATCTCGCAAGACCCTCTGAGCCTTCAGAGGCCCGACTGGTCAACCAGAGGGCGCATTCATCCATGCCCCCCTCTACGAAAGACAGCAGCGTTCAGGCTCGAATGCGGACCTGATGCGCCATAAGAAAAAAGCCAATACCTCACATTTTTTCGGGAGCTTCACCATGTCGTCGATTCGCCGTTACGCCCTGGCCGCGCTCACCAGCGCCGTGTTTGCCGGTTCCGCCGTGGCCAAGGATTATGAACTGCTCAACGTGTCCTACGACCCGACCCGCGAGCTGTACCAGGACTACAACGCCGAATTCACCAGCTTCTGGAAACAGGCGCATCCCGGCGACAACGTGAAGATCCAGCAATCCCACGGCGGCTCGGGCAAACAGGGCCGCGCCGTGATCGACGGCCTGCGCGCCGACGTAGTGACCCTGGCCCTGGCCGGCGACATCGACGAAATCGCCAAGCTCGGCAAGACCCTGCCCGAGGACTGGCAGAAGCGCCTGCCGGACGCCAGCACCCCCTACACCTCGACCATCGTGTTCCTGGTGCGCAAGGGCAACCCCAAGGGCATCAAGGATTGGGGCGACCTGGTCAAGAAAGACGTGTCGGTCATCACCCCGAACCCGAAAACCTCCGGCGGCGCCCGCTGGAACTTCCTCGCCGCCTGGGCCTACGGCCTGAAAGCCGGCGGTAGCGAAGCCAAGGCCGAAGAGTACGTGAAGGAGCTGTTCAAGCACGTGCCGGTCCTGGACACCGGTGCCCGCGGCTCGACCATCACCTTCGTCAACAACGGCCAGGGCGACGTCCTCCTGGCCTGGGAAAACGAAGCCTTCCTGGCGCTGAAGGAAGACGGCGGCACCGACAAGTTCGACATCGTCGTGCCGTCGCTGTCGATCCTCGCCGAGCCACCGGTTGCGGTGGTCGACAAGAACGCCGAGAAGAAGGGCAACACCGAGATCGCCACCGAGTACCTCAAGCACCTGTACAGCCCGGCCGGCCAGGAAATTGCCGCGAAGAACTTCTACCGTCCGCGTGACGAGAAGGTCGCCGCCAAGTACGAGAAGCAGTTCCCGAAACTGCAACTGGTGACTATCGACAAGGACTTCGGCGGCTGGAAGACTGCCCAACCGAAATTCTTCAATGACGGTGGTGTGTTCGACAAGATCTACCAGGCCCAGTGATCGGGGTCGGTAACCTGAAATAAGCCAAGCCCAGGGCCCCGGATTTCGTTCGGGGCTTTTGTGCGTCAAAACCAAGGACTTTTATGTCGCGTCGTATCTCCCCCGTCATACCCGGCTTCGGGCTGACGCTGGGCTACACCTTGGTGTATCTCAGCCTGATTGTGCTCATACCGCTGGCGGCGATGTTCGTGCATGCCGCCCAACTCACCTGGGACCAGTTCTGGAACATCATCTCGGCACCGCGGGTTATCGCGGCGCTGAAACTGAGTTTCGGCACCGCCCTGTACGCGGCCATCATCAACGGCATCATCGGCACGCTGCTGGCCTGGGTACTGGTGCGCTACACCTTCCCCGGCCGCAAGATCATCGATGCGATGGTCGACCTGCCGTTCGCCTTGCCCACCGCCGTGGCCGGTATCGCGCTGACCGCGCTGTACACCCCGACCGGGCTGGTCGGGCAGTTTGCCGCCGACCTCGGCTTCAAGATCGCCTACAGCCCGTTGGGCATCACCCTGGCGCTGACCTTCGTCACCCTGCCGTTCGTGGTCCGCACGGTACAGCCGGTGCTGGCCGATATTCCCCGTGAAGTGGAAGAGGCGGCCGCCTGCCTGGGCGCCAAGCCGCTGCAGGTGTTTCGCCACATCCTGGTGCCGGCGCTGCTGCCGGCCTGGCTGACCGGTTTTGCCCTGGCCTTTGCCCGTGGCGTCGGCGAGTACGGCTCGGTGATCTTCATCGCCGGCAACATGCCGATGAAGACCGAGATCCTGCCGCTGCTGATCATGGTCAAGCTCGATCAGTACGACTACACCGGCGCGACCTCCATCGGCGTGCTGATGCTGGTGGTTTCCTTTGTCCTGTTGCTGCTGATCAACCTGCTGCAGCGGCGTATCGAAACCCCATAAGGAAGCGCGAACATGTCCCAATCGTCCATTGCCGCCGCGTCCTCGGCGAATGCCGCCCGGCGTGGCAGCGCCACTTCGCGGCGGGTACTGATCGGTCTCGGCTGGCTGGTCTTTGCGTTGTTCCTGCTGTTGCCGCTGTTCATCGTAGTGTCCCAGGGCCTCAAGCTCGGCCTGGGGGCGTTCTTCACCGCGATCTTCGAGCCCGATGCCCTGTCGGCGCTGAAACTGACGGTGATCGCCGTGTTGATCTCGGTGCCGCTGAACCTGCTGTTCGGCGTCAGCGCGGCCTGGTGCGTGAGCAAGTACAGTTTCCGTGGCAAGAGCATCCTGGTGACCCTGATCGACCTGCCGTTCTCGGTGTCGCCGGTGATCGCCGGCCTGGTCTACGTGCTGATGTTCGGTGCCCAGGGCCTGCTCGGCCCGTGGCTGGCCGACCACGACATCCAGATCGTCTTCGCCCTGCCGGGCATCGTCCTGGCGACCATCTTCGTCACCGTGCCCTTCGTCGCCCGTGAACTGATCCCGCTGATGCAGGAACAGGGCACCCAGGAAGAAGAGGCGGCCCGCTTGCTCGGCGCCAACGGCTGGCAGATGTTCTGGCATGTCACCGTACCGAACATCAAGTGGGGCCTGATCTACGGCGTGGTGCTCTGCACGGCGCGGGCGATGGGCGAGTTTGGCGCGGTGTCGGTGGTTTCCGGGCACATTCGCGGGGTGACCAACACCCTGCCGCTGCACGTCGAGATCCTCTACAACGAATACAACCACGTGGCCGCGTTCGCCGTGGCGAGCCTGTTGCTGATCCTGGCGCTCTTCATCCTGCTGCTCAAGCAGTGGAGCGAAAACCGTATCAACCGCCTGCGCGCCAGCGCCGCGGAGGAATAAGTCATGTCGATCGAAGTCCGTAACGTCAGCAAGAACTTCAACGCCTTCAAGGCCCTGAACAGCATCAACCTGGACATCAGCAGCGGCGAGCTGGTGGCCCTGCTCGGCCCGTCCGGCTGCGGCAAGACCACCCTGCTGCGGATCATCGCCGGGCTGGAGACCCCGGATGCCGGCAACATCGTGTTCCACGGCGAAGACGTCTCCGGCCACGACGTGCGTGATCGCAACGTCGGTTTCGTATTCCAGCACTACGCGCTGTTCCGCCACATGACCGTGTTCGACAACGTCGCCTTCGGCCTGCGCATGAAACCGAAGAACCAGCGGCCGACCGAAAGCCAGATCGCCAGCAAGGTTCACGAGCTGTTGAACATGGTGCAACTGGACTGGCTGGCCGATCGTTATCCGGAGCAGTTGTCCGGTGGCCAGCGCCAGCGGATCGCCCTGGCCCGCGCTCTGGCGGTGGAGCCCAAGGTTCTGCTGCTGGACGAGCCGTTCGGCGCGCTCGATGCCAAGGTCCGCAAGGAACTGCGTCGCTGGCTGGCACGGCTGCACGAAGACATCAACCTGACTTCGGTGTTCGTGACCCATGACCAGGAAGAGGCGATGGAAGTCGCCGATCGCATCGTGGTGATGAACAAGGGCGTGATCGAGCAGATCGGCTCACCGGGCGAGGTCTACGAGAACCCGGCCAGCGATTTCGTCTATCACTTCCTCGGTGACTCGAACCGCCTGCACCTGGGCGAGGACAACCACGTGCTGTTCCGGCCACACGAGGTATCGCTGTCGCGTCATGAACTGGAGGACCACCACGTCGCCGAAGTGCGTGACATTCGTCCGTTGGGTGCGACGACCCGGGTGACGCTGAAGGTGGAAGGCCAGAGCGAATTGATCGAGGCCGAAGTGGTCAAGGACCACGACAGCCTGATCGGTTTGGCGCGGGGCGAGACGCTGTTCTTCAAACCCAAGGTCTGGCAGAAGCTGGCGAGCGTCTGACGGGGCGCTGGGCGGTATTTGGGGCAGGTCGCGTTCTTGTGGCGAGTGGGCTTTCTGTGGCGAGTGGGCTTGCCCACGCTGGGCTGCGAAGCGGCCCTAAAATCCGTGAACGCGTTATGTCAGGCAGAATGAGGCGCCTGGCTTTAGGGGCGCTTCGCGCCCCAGCGTGGGCAAGCCCACTCGCCACAGAAAGTCCACTCGCCACACAAGCCCGCTGGCCACAGGCAGTCCTCTGCTACAGCAAGCCTTTGCCACACAAACCCGGTTACCGCTCCCATCAGACCGCCGCGCGCTTCTCGCGCAACCGCACCACCCCTGCCCGTGCCTCGATCTCCTGCTTGAGCGCCTTGCGCAACCCCAGCAGGAACGCCAATTCGGCCACCACGAACAACGGTCCGACGATCAACCCGCTCAGGTCATCGACGAACGCCGGCTTGCGCCCCTCGTAGTAATGCCCGACGAACTGGATGATCCAACCGACCACGAACAGGCCGATCCCGGCGCTCAACCAGACCATCGTGCTCTGCGCAGCGATGATTTGGCCTAGCCAAACGGATAGGCCCAGCAGCACGGTCATCAGTACCCCAAGAGCCACTTCCAGGCGCAGGTAGAACCATGCCGAGGCCACTGTCAGAAGTACCGCCGGAGTCAGCCAGAGCCCGGCTACCGGCCATCCCGGCCGTGACAGCAAGGTCGCGACAGCGATCACGATCAGCGGAATTCCGATGAAATGGCTGGCGATATTTCGCGGATCACGGTGGTACTCCGCGTATTGACTGAGGTGCTCGACGAGGTTTTTCATTGTTATTCCTCCTGTAGGGTGATGGGATCATGCCCTGCTCGAAAACTTTGCGCTGTCGGCTAGCCGACAATCGTCTCGGAGTTCCCATGGAAGTATCTGCCTGGCGTTCACGCCTGCTGACCGGTCACTGGTTCAGCAACCTGCCGGCTCATTTGCAGGATAGCCTGATTGCGGCGGCCAGGGGCCGGCGCCTGACGCCGGGTCAGCGGCTGTTCAAGCGCGGCGATCCGCCCTGCGGCCTGTACGCGGTGCTCGAAGGCTCGGTGCGCGTCGGCTCGGTCAGTGAAAAGGGCAAGGAAGCCCTGCTGAGCGTGATCGAGCTGCCGTACTGGTTCGGCGAGATTTCGCTGTTCGACGGCCTGCCGCGGACCCACGATGCCTATGCGGTGGGCCACACCATCCTGCTGCAGGTGCCACAGGCTGCCTTGTTGCAACTGCTGGAAGAGCATCCCGAATATTGGCGCCATTTCGCCCTGCTGATGAGCCAGAAGCTGCGCCTGACCTTTATCGGCCTGGAACAATTGAGCCTGCTGCCGGCCCGCGAACGGTTGGTGCACCGATTGCTGCAGATTGCCGAAGGCTATGGCGAACTCAATCATTCGCGGCAACTGATTCCGCTGGCCCAGGAGCAGTTGGCGTCGATGCTGTCGCTGTCACGCCAGACCACCAACCAGATTCTCCAGGGATTGCAGGAGGAGGGCATCCTGCACCTGAACTACGGCGAAATCGAAATCACCGACCTGGCGCGCCTGCGGGCTGCGGCCGAAAGCTGACTGACAGATCTCTCAGTAGAGCAGAGCTGTGTGGCGTCCCGACAAGCCCGCTCGCCACAATGTTCACCTGCCGCCACTGCTGTGAAGGGAAGACTCAGCGCAATCCATCGCGAAACTGCCCCGGCGTGATCCCGGTCCAGCGCTTGAACGCCCGGCTGAAGCTGCTGGTGTCAGCAAAGCCGAGCAGGTAGCTGATCTCACTCAGCGAACACTGCGGATCGCGCAGGTGCAGCAGTGCCAGGTTCTCCCGGCATTCGTTGAGCAGCGTGTCATAGCGACAGCCCTCGTCGGCCAGGTGTCGCTGCAGGCTGCGCAGGCTCAGGTGCAGGGCCTGGGCAATGCGCTCGGCCGAAGGTTCGCCTTCCGGCAACTGGGCCTCGATGGCCTGGCGTACCTTGCGCTCCCAGGTCAGCGGCTTGAGCTGCGCCAGGGTGCGGTCGAGTACCGCCTCGTTGTGCTCGGCCAATTCCGGGTTGGCGTCGTCCAGGTGGCTGTCGAAATCGCTGCAGGCGAACTCCAGGCTGTCCTCCACGGCGCCGAAGAACACCGGTGCGCGAAATACCGTGTGCCAGGGCTTGGGGTCGGCCGGCTCGGCGCGCCGCAGGTGCACCGCCAACGGCGCGTACTCGCGGCCCAGGCGGTTGCGGCAGGTGCGCACGTAGATGGCGGCGAACGCGTCGATGGCTTCCCGGGCCGGCTCCGCGCTGTCCTTGGGAACCCGCAGGCTGAAGCGGTAGCGCTCGCCTTCGCGGCTCAGTTCCAGTTCCAGGGCATCGCTGACCACCGAGTGATAACGCACGATGCGCTCGAACACCTCGCGCAGGCTGCCGCTGGCGACCAGCGCATAACCCAGGGCATGGAAAGTGGTCGGGCTGACGAACCGCGACACCCGCAGGCCGATCGCCGGATCGCCACTGGCCGCCACCGCCAGTTGCCACAGGCGGGTGGTGGCCGACAGCGGATAGCGGGCATTGGGATCGTCCATCAGTTGCGGGTCGATCCCGGCTTCGCGGCACAGCGCCGCGCTGTCGAGGCCGAGGGCGTCGAGCTGCTTGCGCAGGGCGCGGGTCCAGCTGGAAAGCGAGGTCGGTTCAGGCATGTTGGCGCGTCCGGTCAACGGGTTGGCGTTCGCGGCTACGGCCTCCAGGGATGCTCCGGCGCAAGATGCGAACATCAATGACCAGAGGATGGAATCATGGAAGGTGTTTGCGCAAGCCCCCAGGCCCCGAATGTTCAGGCAATGGACGATCAGCAGCGCTCTGCGCGCATTCGTGAAGTGGTATTGGCCCGGGGCGTCGAGCTGCGCCGACGCTACCCGCTGCTCAATCACCAGGACGCCATCGGCGCCGGCATCCTGGCCTTTGCCCTGGCCGGCATGATCGGCTCGGCGGCGCTCTATATCGGCGGTCATCTGGCTTGGTGGGCGTGCCTGCTGGTCAACGCGTTCCTGGCGTCGCTGACCCACGAGCTGGAGCACGACCTGATCCACAGCATGTATTTTCGCAAACGGCGCGTGCCGCACAACCTGATGCTGGCGCTGGTCTGGCTGGCGCGGCCGAGCACCATCAACCCGTGGGTACGCCGCCACCTGCACCTCAACCATCACAAGGTGTCCGGCACCGAGGCCGACATGGAGGAGCGGGCGATCACCAACGGCGAGCCCTGGGGACTGGCGCGGCTGCTGATGGTCGGTGACAACGTGATGTCGGCGCTGATCCGCGCGGGCCGGGCGAAGAGCTGGGCGCATCGGCGCAGCATTCTCAAGCGCGTGGTGTTGGTCTATGCACCACTGGCCCTGCTGCACTGGGGCGCCTGGTATGTGTTCCTCGGGTTCCATGGCGCCAACGGCGTCGCCGCGCTGCTGGGCACCTCGATCGACTGGTCGGCCGGGACCCTGGCGGTGATGCGGGTCATCGACATCGCGGCGGTGGTGATCATCGGGCCGAACGTGCTACGGACCTTCTGCCTGCATTTCGTCAGCTCGAACATGCACTATTACGGCGATGTAGAACCGGGCAACGTGATCCAGCAGACCCAGGTGCTAAACCCCTGGTGGCTATGGCCATTGCAGGCGTTCTGCTTCAACTTCGGCAGCACCCACGGCATCCATCACTTCGTGGTCAAGGAACCGTTCTACATCCGGCAACTGACCGCGCCGGTGGCCCACAAGGTGATGGCCGAAATGGGCGTGCGCTTCAACGATTTCGGCACGTTTGCCCGGGCGAACCGGTTTGTGCGGCGTGAACGGGACACTGCTCAAGAGGTGAGCAGCGCTCAAGCTTGAGAGGAGAGCCGAGTGTGTGGCGAGCGGGCTCGCCCGCGCCGGGCTGCAAGGCAGCCATGAAACCAGCCGACCCGGAACATCAGATGTACCGCGCTTGCCGGCCATGCGACTGCTTCGCAGTCGAGCGCGGCGGTGCGGCGTCCCGACAAGCCCGCTCGCCACAGGCGTGGCTTAGGCGTCAGTCCGGCTGGAACGGCGAGGCACTGAGGATCACCCCGGTTTCCTCGACATACTGCTGCCAGTGCCCGAGCAGGATCGCCAGCCGCTCCGGTTGGGCTTCGGCCAGGTCGTGGATCTCGCCGGGGTCCTGGCTCAGGTCATACAGCTGCCAGGTCGCCGGGCCCACCGGGCCGGGGATGTACACCGCCTTCCAGTGCCCCTGGCGAATCGCCCGGCGACCGAACAGTTCCCAGCCGGTGACGGTGTGTTCGTCGTGCACCTGCGCAGTCTCGCCAGACAGGAATCCCAGCCAAGACTTGCCCCGCAACGGCGCCACCTCCCTGCCGTGCCAGCGCTTGCCCGGATGGCGCACGCCGGCCAGGTCGAGAATGGTCGGGGTGATGTCCATCACCGTGGCAAAGCCGTGGCTGATCTGCCCCGGCCGGGTCAGCGGCGGATAGTGCAGCAGCCCCGGCACGCGGATGCCGCCCTCGGTGGTGAAGGCCTTGAACAGCCGTGACGGCGCCGTGGCCGCCTGGGCCCAAGCCGGGCCGTACCAGACGTAGGAGTTGGCGCGGCCGATGTTTTCCAGGCTGTTGTCGTAATGCCGGTCCAGGTAGCCGAGCAGTTCCGGGCCGAATTTGGGAAAGGCTTCCAGCAGGGCACCTTCGGCGCCGTTGTCGGACATGAACAGGACGAAGGTATTGTCCAGCAGGCCCTGCTTGCGCAGGTAATCCACGACCCGGCCGATGTTCCAGTCCATCCGCTCGACCATCGCTGCATACACTTCCATGGCCCGTGCCGAACGCTGGCGCTGTTCGGCGTCCAGCGAATCCCATTCGGCGGTCAGACCGACCAGCGGGTGCGGCTCGACCGCGCTGTCGACCAGGCCCAGTTGCCGGAGCTTTTCCAGCCGCTCCAGGCGTAGCACTTCAGGGCCGGCGTCATAGCGGCCCTTGTAGCGAGCGACCACCTCGGCCGGCGCCTGCAGTGGCCAGTGCGGCGCGGAAAACGGCAGGTAGGCGAAGAACGGCTGGCTCTGGTCGCGTTCCTTGAGGTACTGCAGCAATTTGTCGGCGAAGGCATCGGAGGAATAGAAATCCTCCGGTAGTTGTTCGACGAACGCCTGGTCCTCGATGTACAGCGCCGGGGTCGACTTGAGCAGGCCCGGCGTGGTGTCGTCGTAGGTCGGTTCGAAACCGTAGTGGTTGGCCGCGCCGGGCAACAGCGAGAACGAGCGCTGGAAGCCACGGGCGTGGGGCGCCTGTTCGGCGGTCAGGCCCAGGTGCCACTTGCCGCTGATCCAGGTCTGGTAGCCGGACTCGCGCAGCAGCTCGGGCAGCGCCACTACCCGGTCATTGAGGTAGCCTTCGTAGCCCGGCTTGCCGATCAGTTCCGGGGTCAGCGCCTCGGCCATGGTGCCGATGCCGGCGATATGGTGGTCGGTGCCGGTCAGCAGCATCGAGCGGGTCGGCGAACAGGTCGGTGCGGTATGCAAGTCGGTCAGGCGCAGGCCGCCGTGGGCCAGGGCGTCGAGGTTCGGCGTGGCGATCTCGCCGCCGAACGCGCCAAGATCGGAAAAGCCGAGGTCGTCGGCCAGGATCACCAGGAAGTTCGGGCGTTGCGCCATGTCGGGTTCCTCTCAGCAGGCGATGAAGGTCAGGGGCAGGTCGCGGATCTGTTCGGGTTGCGGCGGCTGGTAGTGGTCGTCGCTGGTCAGTTCGTGCAGCAGTTCCTCGCGCAGGCGGTGGAATTCGAAGCTGTTGCGCTGTCGCGGATGGGGCAGGGCGATCTCGACCACCCGCTTGATCCGCCCAGGGCGCGGTTCCATCACCACCACTCGGTCGGCGAGGAAAATCGCCTCTTCCACATCATGGGTGACCAGCAGCGTGGTGATCTGCGCGCGCTCGCGGATCGCCAGCAGTTCGTCCTGCATCTGCTGGCGGGTCAGCGCGTCGAGGGCGCCGAACGGTTCGTCCAGCAGCAGGATGCGGGGGCTGGCCACCAGCCCGCGGGCAATCGCCACGCGCTGCGCCATGCCGCCGGAGAGCTGGTGCGGGTAGGCGCGGGAGAAATCGGCCAGGCCCACCAGTTGGATGAAGTCCTTGATGCGCTGCTGGCGCTCGTTGTCGCCCAGTGCCTCGTTGACCAGGCCCAGGCCGATGTTTTCCTCGACCGTCAGCCAGGGAAACAGCCGGTGTTCCTGGAAGACGATGCCGCGCTCGCTGCCGATGCCGTCGATCACCTGGCCATCGACACGGATCTCGCCGCGAAAGGCTGTGTCCAGGCCGACCAGCAGGCGCAGCAGGGTGGACTTGCCGCAGCCGCTGGAGCCGACGATGGCGACGAATTCGCCTTCGGCGATGTCCAGGCTGAAGTTGTCGATGGCCTGCAGTTCGGCGCCGTCGACGTCGAAGGATTTGCCGACCTGGTTGAAGCTGACCAGTGGTGCGTTCATGCGTGTCTCCAGCGGGTGGCGCGGATTTCAAGGCGTTGGCCGAGCAGGTTGATCAGGGCGCCGGTGATGCCGACCAGGAGCATGCCGGCCATGATCAGGTCCATTTGCAGCAGTTGCTGCGCACCGATCATCAGCGAGCCGATGCCGCCGTTGGACGGCATGAAGTATTCGGCGCCGAGGGTGCCCAGCCAGGCGTAGATCAGGCTCAGGCGCAGCCCGGCGAAAATCCCTGGCGCGGCGCCGGGCAGTACCAGCTTGCGCAGGCGCTGCCAGAGGCTCAGGCGCAGAACCCGCGCCGCTTCGGTCAATTGTGGCGAGAGGTTGGCGACGCTGCGCTGGGTGGCGATGAACAGCGGGAAGAACGCCGCGAGGCCGACGAACACCACCTTGGCCCATTCACCGAGGCCGAACCAGGCGGTGATCAGCGGCACCCAGGCGAAGATCGCGATCTGCCTGAGCGCCGACAGACTTGGGCCGAGGAGGCGTTCGCCGGTTTTCGACAGCCCCAGCAGCAGACCCAGGCCAAGGCCCAGCGAACCGCCGAGGAGCAGGCCGGCGAAGGTACGTTTCAGGCTCAGGCCGAGGCTGCCCGAGAGGCTACCGTCGAGCAGGCCGTTCCAGGTGCTGTGCAGCACCGCCACGGGGCTGGCGAGGATGGCGCCGTCGATCCACTGCAGCTCGCTTGCCAGTTGCCAGAGCAGCAGCAGGGTCAGTGGCAGCAGCCACGGTTGCAGACGCTGCCAGCCCTGGTAGCGCAGGCTGCGGGGAAGCTGCGCGGTGGCCGGGTGCGGCCAGTGCACCAGGCGCCGGTCGAGCAGGGCGATGCCGCGATCCATCAGCACGCCGATCACGCCGATGACCAGGATGCAGACGAAGACGATGTCGAGCATGAACAACTGCCGGGCATAGACCATCAGGTAGCCGATACCCTCGCTGGAGGCCAGCAGTTCCACCGCCAGCAGCGAGGTCCAGCCAGCGGCCAGGGCCAGGCGCAGGCCGGCCATGAAGGCGGGCAGCGCGGCCGGCAGGATCAGCCGGCGCACCAGCAGGTACGGCGACAGCCGCAGCACCGCCGCCGCTTCGCGCAGGCGCGGCTGGGCATCGCGTACGCCGACCAGGGTGTGCAGAGTGACGGGCACCACGATGGCCTTGATCAGCACCACCAGCTTGAGCAGTTCGCCGATGCCGAAAAACACCATGAACAGTGGAATCCAGGCCAGGGTCGGGATCTGCGCCAGGGCACTGAAGGTGGGAAACACCAGGCGCTCGGCGCGCCGGCTGAAACCGAGCGTGGCGCCGAGCAGGGCACCGATGCCGACGCCGGCGAGCAGGCCGTAGAGCAACCGTTGCAGGCTGATCCACAGGTTGCTCCACAGCTCGCCGCTACCCAACTCCAGCGCGCTCTGCGCCACCAGCGAGGGCGCCGGCAGGATCTGCTCGCTCATCCAGTGCTGGCGGCTGGCGGTCCACCACAGGGCGGCGAGGGCCAGCGGCAGCAACCAGGGCAACAGGCGCTGGCCAAGGCGGGGCCATTGCCGACGGTTCCCGGCGGGCGGCAATGTCAGCGGCAGGCTGAGGAGCGAAACACGGGCCATGGCAGACCTCCGTTGTCGGTTATCCGGGCGATGCACGGCGTCGAGATGAATATGCTTGTTCGATCTATAAATAATCTTATCGATGCTATTGGGAGATAAGAGAAGGCCATTTAAGGCCTGCGGGGGGCAGGCATCCAATGCATTCGGAGAATATTTTCCATGCGTTTCCTGCATATCCCCGCAGAGGCTGGGTTTCATTGCTCATATTTCTAAAAGTTACTAAAATGTGAATTATTAGTATTTTATCGCTGGTGAAAATTGTGCCTACCTTCAGCGCCTCGAAGCCTGTCGCCAAGGAGCACCACCGATGAAAACCCCGTTCAAAGGCCGCCTCACCCGGCTGTTCGCCACCACTGTGCTGGCCAGCGCGCTGGGCTGCCTGTCACTGACCAGCGCCGCCGCCGAGGTCAAGGAAATCCGCATCGCGGTGCCCGACCTGAGCGCCGGCACCCAGCACAGCGGCAGCGGCGTGGTGGATGTGCTGCGCAGCCAGCAGATCCTGGAAAAGGCCTTTGCCGACCAGGGCATCAAGATCCAGTGGAATTTCTTCAAGGGCGCGGGCCCCGTGGTCAACGAGGCGATCGCCAACGGCCAGGTGGATTTCGCCTATCTGGGTGACCTGGCGGCGATCATCGGCAAGTCCAATGGTCTCGATACCCGTCTGCTGAGCGCTACCGCGCGTGGGGTCAAGCAGTACCTGGGCGTGGTACCCGGCTCGGGGATCACCTCCCTGCAGGACCTCAAGGGCAAGCGCGTCGCGGTGTTCCGTGGCACCGCCTGCCAGTTGTCCCTCGATGCCGCGCTGGCCAGCCAAGGCCTGAGCGAGAAGGACCTGAAGATCATCAACCTGGACTTCAGTGCGGCGGTGGCGGCATTGGCGGCGAAGCAGGTCGACGCGTCGTGGGGTGGTTCGAACCTGACGGCGCTGCGGGCCAAGGGCTTGGCTGAACTACCGGTCACCACCAAGACCCTGGGCGGGGCAGGCAGCATCCAGAGCGTACTGCTCGGCTCGGGCGCCTTTGTCGATGCCCATCCGGACCTGGTCGCCAAGCTGCTCAAGGCGCAGCAGCAGGCGGTGGACTGGCTGACCCAGGAAGACAACAAGCAGGCCTACGTCGAGCTGGTGTCGGGGCTGGCGAATTATCCACAGCTGATTCTGCAGCAGGATCTGAAGGACGAGAAAATGAGCGAGATCTTCCCTTCGCAACTGGACCCGGTGTTCCTCGGCAAGCTGCAGGACTCGGTGGACCTGGCGGTGCAGCAGAAGCTGATTCGCCGGTCGTTCAAGGTGACGGATTGGGTGGCGCCGAACCTGGCGGCGGCGGGGCTGTGATCCGCACTACCTGAGGGTACACCCCCTCTCTGTAGGAGCCGGCTTGCTGGCGATAGCGCCCATATGAGCGTCATCGATTCGTTGGATGGCCGCCTTTGGCGGGGCGCCAGCAAGCGGAGCGCCGCCCGACCGGCTCTCACAAAAGCTAGACCGCCAGGCGATCTTCCTGGTTATCCACAGCCACCAATGTCTCGATCATCGCCCGCGCCGCCGGTGACAGCCGGAATCCGGTGCGGCTGACAATGCCGCAACGGGCACTCAGGTTCTCGATGTTCTGCGGCAGGTTGCGCCAGTGCAACGGCACCAGTGAACCCTTTTCCACATCTTCCTCGAACGCTTCCCGGCTCCCCAGGCCAATGGCATTGGAACGTCGAACGATCTTCACCAGCGCCGGGAAATGCTCGGTCTCGATGTTCGGCGAAAAGTCCGTGCGTCCGCTGAGGTTCGCCAGCAGCTTGCGAATCCCCGGTGGAATTAGCGTGGCCGCCAGCGGGTAATCGAACATGTCGTTGGTCGACAGGCTTTCCTTGGCCAGCAACGGATGCCCTGGCCGGCAGAAGAACACCCCACCCCGAGGCCTGAGTGGCTGGGTCTGGAAATTCGGGTCGGCTTCGAAATGGCGGATGTCGGCGATGAAGAATTCGATCTCTTCGCGGCTCAGGCTGCGACTCAGCCGTTCCCAGTTATCCACCCGGAAGCGGGTGTGGACCTTCGGGTGGGCGTTGAGGAACTGTGCCACCGCCTCTGGCACCAGCTTCACCGCAGGTGCGGGGCCGCAGCCGAAGCGCAGCTCGCCGGCGTCGAGCTTGGTCATCTGGGTCACTTCGGCGCTGAGCAGTGCCGCGCCCTGCACCAGGCTCAGGGCGTGCTGCAGCACCACCTGGCCTTCGGGCGTGGGGCGCAGGTCCTTGTTGCCACGGTCCACCAGCACGCAGCCGAACTCCTGCTCCAGCCCCTGGATACTGCGGCTGAAGGCTGGCTGGGTGATGCCCATGGCGTCCGCCGCACGGACAAAGCTGCGGTGTTCGTTGAGGGCGATGAAGTAACGCAACTGGCGAAGATCCATATGCTTTCCCGGCATCCGAAAAATAGCTCGAAGGTATTTGCGACGAGCTGGGCTTGAGGTTTTAAATGCAAGCTCTTATTCCGTCAACGAAGCATGTGAATATCTATTAGATGTAAATGGAATATAGATAGAGCATTGTTTCGCTGCGGCTCAAACCGTAAGCAGTCGACGAGGGTCCACCCATGAGCAATGCCGCACTTGCTGTAAAACCCGCAGTACACGCCCTGGACATCCATCCGGTGGCCGGTCGCATCGGCGCCGAGATCCGTGGGATCGCGCTGTCCGGCGAGCTGGACGCCAGCGTCGTCGAGGCGATCCAGCAGGCACTGTTGCAGTACAAGGTGATCTTCTTCCGAGGCCAGACCCACCTCGACGACCAGGGCCAGGAAGCCTTTGCCCAGTTGCTCGGCGAGCCGGTGGCGCACCCGACGGTGCCGGTGCGTGATGGCACCCGCTACCTGATGGAGCTGGATGGCGCGGAGGGACGGCGGGCCAACTCCTGGCACACCGACGTGACCTTCGTCGATGCCTATCCGAAAGCCTCGATCCTGCGCTCGGTACTGGCCCCGGCCTCCGGTGGCGACACGGTGTGGGCCAATGCGGCGGCGGCCTACGAGGAACTGCCGGCGGAGCTGCGCGAGCTGGCGGACAAGCTCTGGGCGGTGCACAGCAACGAATACGACTACGCGTCCCTGCGACCGAACGTGTCGGCGCAGGCGCAGGAGCGTTATCGCCAGGTGTTCACTTCCACCGTGTACGAGACCGAACACCCGGTGGTGCGGGTGCACCCGATCAGCGGCGAGCGCAGCCTGTTGCTGGGGCATTTCGTCAAGCGCCTCAAGGGCTATCTGCCGGCGGATTCGGCGCATCTGTTCAGCGTGCTGCAAAGCCACGTGACGCGCCTGGAAAACACCGTGCGCTGGCGCTGGCAGACCGGTGACGTGGCGATCTGGGACAACCGCGCGACCCAGCACTACGCGGTGGACGACTACGGCACCCAGGAGCGCATCGTGCGCCGGGTGACGCTCAAGGGCGAAGTGCCGGTGGGCGTGCATGGGCAGCGCAGCCAGACCCTGCGGGGGGCTTGAGCCCGAGGGGATGTTATCAGTCTGTGGCGAGCGGGCTTGCCCGCGCTGGGACGCAATGCGTCCCCAAAACCTGCTACCGCGTTTTATCGGATACATCATGATGTCTGGTTTCAGGGGTGCCTTGCACCCCAGCGCGGGCAAGCCCGCTCGCCACAGGCTCTTGTTGAACCAGGACTCGTTTGTTCAGTCACCACACCCCGATCTGCACCACCTTCTCCGCCTCCGGCTCGCCATAGCGGAACCGCTGCCCGCGCAGGTCGATCTCCTCATGGCTGATGGTGGTCCGGCGCTTCAGCCCACGCAGCCAGTCGAGCAGATAGCCCAGGTGTTCCTCGCGCACCGCCGCCAAGGCCGGGTCGGCACCCAGGTCGTGCAGTTCCTGCGGATCATTTTCCAGGTCGAACAGTTGCGGACGAAAGCCGTCGTAGGCCAGGTATTTCCAGCGCTCGCTCCGCACCATGGTCATCCGGCAACGATCGATCGGCTGTCCCAGCCGCTCCCGCGCCGGGGCCTGGAAGGCGTAGTCGTATTCGGCGATGGCGTAGCGGCGCCAGTCCGGTTTTTCGCCGTGCAACAGCGGCACCAGTGACCGCCCCTCCAGCCGGTGCGATGCCTCCGGCAGCCCCAGGGCGTCGAGAAAGGTCGGCAGGGCGTCGATGGTTTCCACCAGTCGTTCGTCCACCGTGCCACGGGTAATGTCCGCCGCTGTACGCGGGTCGCGCACGATCAGCGGCACGCCCACGGCCGGCTCCAGCAGGAACTCCTTCTCGCCAAGGAAATGATCGCCGAGGAAGTCGCCGTGGTCACTGGTGAAGACGATCAGCGTGTCGTCCCAGCGTCCGCTCGACTGCAACGCATCGAACAGCCGCCCGAGCTGGTCGTCGACCTGCCTGATCAGGCCCATGTAGGTCGGCACCACGTTCAGGCGCACTTCGTCACGGGAGAAGTTCTGGCTTTCCTCGTGCTGGCGGAAGGCGTTGTACACCGGATGGTCGCTGGCCGCGCCAGGCTGCGGGCGGATCGGCGCGAGCACCTGCTCGTGCCCGTACAGCGCGTGATACGGCGCCGGCGCGAGGTAGGGCCAGTGCGGCTTGATGTACGACAGGTGCAGGCACCAGGGCTGTTCGCCCTGTTCGCTGATGAAATCGATGGCGCGGTCGGTGGTGTAGACGGTTTCCGAGTGTTGTTCGGGAATGCGCGCGGGGCGGTGGGCGTTGCGCATTTTCCAGCCGCTGAGGATCTCGCCGTCCGCGCCTTCGGCGGCATTGGCCCAGTCGTGCCAGGGGTTCTCGCCGCTGTAGCCGAGTTCGCGCAGGTAATGGGTGTAGGGCGCCGACTCGCGCTTGTCGGCGAACAGCGGGCTGTCCGGGTAGATGCCGTCGTGGCGCATCCAGGGTTCGAAGCCGACCTCGTTCAGGGGTTCGGCCTGCGGGCTGTCGGGGTCGATGGCCAGCCGTTGCAGGGCGTCGAGATTGGGCGTGGCGTGGGTCTTGCCGACCAGTGCGGTGCGGATGCCGTGGGGCCGCAGGTAGTCACCGATGGTCAGTTCTTCCAGGGGCAGCGGCACGGCGTTCCAGGCCACCTGATGGCTGCTGACGTAGCGCCCGGTGTAGGCCGACATCCGCGACGGGCCGCAGATGGTGCCCTGGGTGTAGGCGCGATTGAAGCGTACGCCCGCGGCCGCCAGGCGGTCGATGTTCGGCGTGTGCAGGTGAGGGTGGCCGTAGCAGGACAGGTAATCGCGACGCAGCTGGTCGCACATGATGTAGAGGATGTTGCGTACGTGGGGCATGGGGTTCACCACAATGGAAGACAGGTAGGCGATTTCGCGGGCCGGCGCGGCTTTCGGCAAGTGCATTTGGTGACTGTTTTTCATGCATGGGCTGCATTGTGCGGTGGGTGGGAGGGCCTCTTTGCGCCGGCCCGCCGCGAAGGCGTCCGCTCAGACCGCGACCTGCTCCAGGCTGCACACTTCTTCCACTTCCAACGCATCCTCGCTCTTGATCTGCTCGATCATCGCCTCGGCCAGCGGCGACAGCCGATACCCGGCGCGGCTGACGATGCCGTAACGGGTGTACAGCTCTTCCAGGTCATCGGCCAACCCCTCGACCTTCAACCGCACCAGCCCGCCCCGGGCATATTCCCAAGCATCGCTGTTGTCCCCGCAGATGCCGATGGCATCCGAACGCAACACCACGCCGAGCAGGCTGAAGGTGCTTTCGCATTCCACCTGCGGAGTGAAATCCGGGCGGCCGCTGAGGTCGGCAATCACCTTGCGCAGGTTCGGCGGACGGATCGTCGAGGCCAGTGGATAACTCAGCAACTGTTCGGCCGTCACGCGCTCGTGGGCCGTCAGCGGGTGCCCGGCCCGGCAGCAGAAATGCCACTTGCGTGGGCGCAGACGCTGGGTCTGGTAGTCCGGGTTGGCCTCGAAGTAACGGGTGTCGGCGACAAAAAATTCGAACTCGTCGTTGAGCAGGCGCTTGCCCAGGCTCTGCCAGTCATCCACCTGAAACTGCACCCGGGCCTTGGGATAGCGACCGATGAAATGGCCGATCGCCCGCGGGATCAACCCCGAGGCCGGCGCCGGGCCGCAACCGAAGCGCAGCTCGCCGGCCTCCAGGCCGTTGAACTGGCTGATTTCATTGGCCAGTTGCTGGGCCCCCCTGACCAGCCGCCGGGCATGTTCAAGCAGGACCTGGCCCTGCTTGGTCGGCGCCAGGTCCTTGCGTCCACGGTCCACCAGCTGGCAGCCGGCGCTGTGTTCCAGGGCCTGGATACTGCGGCTGAAGGCCGATTGCGAAAGGTTCACCGCCAACGCGGCGGCGACGAAGCTGCGCTGCTCGGCGAGGGCAATGAAGTGGCGAAGTTGGCGCAAATCGATATGCATTTTTCACATAAAAAATATCGGGGAAATGCATTGGCTATGCATCCGCTCAACTCCTTATAAAGGCAATCTCTTATGCAGTAAATCTTTGAGAAAACATAAATAAATAACTTTAAAGAATATACGGGATGTATGTTTTTTGACCAGGAGCCGCCCATGACTTCGTCCAATCTTGCCGTGCACCAACCCTCGCGACGGCTCAAGCGCCTGCCCCTGGCCCTGTTGCTGGCAGGCAGCGCCAGCTGGTCGCTGGGCCATGCCGCCGAGAGCGAGACCGCGCAGGACACTGCCCCGGTCGCCAGCACCAGCAAGACCAAGGCCGACAGCGGCCGCCTGGAAACGGTGACCGTCACCGCCCGGCGGCGTGAGGAGAGTTCGCAAAGCGTGCCCACGCCGATCAGCGTGGTCAGCGGCCAGGCCCTGGAAAGCCAGCGGGTCTATCGCATCCAGGACCTGCAGCAACTGGTGCCCAGCGTCAACGTCGCCTACATGCATGCGCGCCAGTCCAGCGTGTCGATCCGCGGCCTGGGCAATAACCCGGCCAGCGACGGCCTGGAAGGCAGCGTCGGGCTGTACATCGACAACGTCTATCTGGGTCGGCCGGGCATGGCGGTGTTCGACCTGATGGACATCGAGCAGCTGGAAGTGCTGCGCGGTCCCCAGGGCACGCTGTTCGGCAAGAACACCACCGCCGGGGTGATCAATATCAACACCCGCGCGCCGAGCTTCACTCCGGAGCGCAGCATCGAGGCCTCGATGGGCGAGGACGGCTATTTCCAGACCAAGGGCAGTATCTCCGGGCCGATCAACGACCAGTTGGCCGGGCGCCTGTCGGCCTATCGCTCCCGCAGCGATGGCGACATCAAGAACGAATACAACGGTCACGACCTCAATGGCGGCTCGCGGGACGGCTTCCGTGCACAACTGCTGTTCAAGCCCAACGAGAACTTCAACCTGCGCTGGATCGGCGACTACAACGAGGAGGACTCCAGCGCCGGGACCCGCGTGCTGTACAGCACCGGGCCGACCATCAACGGCGTCAACCTCTACCAGTCGCGGGCCGATGCCGCTGGTGCGACCCTGGTCAATGGCGCGCACCGCAAGGTCAATCTCAATGGCCCGCAGCATGTCACGGTGTTCCAGGGCGGCAGCTCGCTGGAGGCCAACTGGACCCTGCCCAACGACTTCACCCTGACGTCGGTCAGCTCCTACCGCTGGTGGAACTTCACCCCGCGCAACGACGATGGCCTCAATACCACGGCCTACTACAACGCCGGGGTTTCGGTGGAGGACAAGCAGTGGTCCCAGGAGATCCGCCTGGCCTCGCCCACCGGCGGCGCCTTCGACTATGTGCTGGGGGCCTACTACTTCGGCTCCAAGCTCGATAACAAGAGCTTCAACTACTACGGGCCGCAGGCCGATGTCTGGAATGGCACCGCCACCGGCGCGCTGAACAACGTCACCAGTATCGGCAACGGGCATATCGATACCGACAGCTTCGCGCTGTTCGCCCAGGGTACCTGGCACCTCACCGAGCGCCTGGACTTTACCGCCGGCGTGCGCGGCAGCTACGAGGAGAAAAGTGCCTGGGTGAGCCGCAACGCGCCGGTGGGTGGCGACGCCGTCACCGGTGCCGCCGCCAACGCCCGGCGCGCCCGCGTCGGTGCCTACGACTCCGGCAACCTCAGCCAGTACAGCACCAGCCCGTCCGGCCTACTCAACCTGAGCTATCGCTTCACCGACGACCTGCTCGGCTACGCGACCCTGTCCCACGGCGAGAAGTCCGGTGGGGTGAGCCTGGCAGTGGGCACGGCCCCGACTGCCGGTGCCGACTCGCTGCTGATCGGTACCGAACGGGCGAACAACGCCGAGCTGGGCTTCAAGAGCACGCTGTGGGACAAGCGCCTGCAACTCAACGCCAACCTGTTCTGGACCCAGGTCAACGCCTATCAGACCAACGCCTATGACTACGCCAACCGCGTGCAGTACCTGACCAACGCCGGTTCGGTGCGCTCGCGCGGGGTCGAAGTCGAGAGCACGCTGATTCCTGTACGTGGGCTGACGCTCAACCTCAACGGCTCCTACAACGATGTCCGGTACCTGTCCTACAAGGATGCGCCGTGCCCACCGGAGGTCAGCCTGCGACCGGGCGCACCGGCATCCTGTGATCTCACCGGGCACCAGGTGGTCGGGGCCTCGAAATGGATCGCCAATGCCAATGGCGAGTACAAGTGGAACCTGGACAACGGCCTGGAACCCTACGTCACCGCCAGCTATGCGTTCCGCTCCAAGGCAGTCGGCACGGTCGAGGACTCCACCTACGGGCAGATCCCCAGCTATGCCGTGGTCAACCTCTCCACCGGCCTGCGTGGCGATTTCAACCAGGGCCAGTGGGACGTCTCGCTGTGGCTGAAGAACGCCTTCGACAAGACCTACTACACCACCCTCTGGACCGCCAGCAACGGTGGTTATGAAGGCTTGCTCGGTACGCCGCGGACCCTGGGTGTCACCGGTCGTTATGACTTCTAGGTGCCCAGCCTCATGCCTTGGATGAATATTTTCCATGCCTGAAAAGCATCGATTTTTTGCCGATTGGCTGCAGCCCTTCATGCGCGTGGCTTTGCGCAGATCGTCAGAAATTCATATTCAATTTTTGCATATCAATAACCTAAAAAATTACTTTCGGGCCTAAGCAGCCTCCGGGGATGATCGGTACCTCGACGCCGCCAACGTGCGCCGCGACGATTTTTAGCTGAAGACCGCAGGAGTGATTCAATGGGCAATGTCCAGACCGCTGCCAGTGCACACGAGGTGCTCTGGCGCCAGGCACCGGGTGGCGAGTTGGTCGATCTCGGCCGGCCCCACCGTGCGCCGCTGGGGCAACTGCGCTTGCAGAAAGCCCCCAAGGGCATTCTCAGCCGGCGCGAGGCGGTATTGCTCGGGGCGTTCGCCCTGGTGCTGCACGGTGCGGTGATCTACTGGCTGAGCCAGCAGCAGACTCCGCTATTGCCGGTGGTGCCGCCGGAAATCCCGCCGATGACCATCGAGTTCTCCCAACCGGCGCCGCCCGTGGTCGAACCGCCGCCGCCGGTGCAGCCTCCGCCACCACCGCCAGTCGTTGAGCCACCACCACCGGTGGTCGATGAGCTGGCGGTGAAACCGCCACCGCCCAAGCCGATACCCAAGCCCAAGCCGAAGCCGGTACCCAAGCCTGAGCCGAAGCCCGCGCCGAAGCCGGTCGAGCAACCGCCCGCGCCGCCGCAGCCCGCTGCACCGCCAGCCCCGGCCGCGCCGCCGGCGCCACCTGCCCCGGCTCCGGTGACACCGGCTTCGGCCAACGCCGCGTACCTGAAGAACCCGGCGCCGGAGTACCCGTCGCTGGCCCAGCGTCGCGGTTGGGAAGGCACCGTCGTGCTGCGGGTGCAGGTCCTGGCCAGCGGCAAGCCGGGCGAGATCCAGATTCAGAAAAGCAGTGGTCGCCAGCAACTCGACGACGCTGCCCTGGCAGCGGTGAAGCGTTGGAGCTTTGTCCCTGCCAAACAGGGCGATGTCGCCCAGGTCGGCTGGGTCAGCGTACCCATCGACTTCAAGATCCACTGACCGGCCGCCAACGCGCTAACGTTTCAAGAGGGAACACATCATGAGTTTACTGGCATCTCCACTCCAATCCATCGAAAGCGCGGTGATCTGGCTGCTGGTGGTCTTCTCCGTCGCCACCTGGGGCCTGGCCCTGCTCAAGGCCGTGCAGTTCGGCCGCCTGAAAGGCCAGGATCGACGCTTCCACAAACAGTTCTGGGCGGCCTCCAGCCTCGACTCGGCCGCCGAACTGAGCGAAACCCAGCCTGGCGCCGCCGCTCGCGTGGCCCAGGCCGGTTATGCGGCGATCCAGGTCGGTGACGGCAGCCATGCTGCCGACCTGAGCCAGGCGATCAATCACCAGGACCGTCTGGAACGAGCCCTGCGCCAGCAGATCGTGCGTGAGCGCCGTTCGCTGGAAACCGGCCTGGCAGTGGTTGCCAGTATCGGCAGTACCTCGCCGTTCATTGGTCTGTTCGGTACCGTGTGGGGCATCATGGAAGCCCTCAAGGGCATCAGCGCCGCCGGTTCCGCCAGCCTCGAAACCGTGGCCGGGCCGATCGGTGCCGCACTGGTGGCAACCGGTGTCGGGATCGCCGTCGCCGTACCGGCGGTGCTGGTCTACAACTACTTCCTGCGTCGCCTGAAGCTCACCGCCGCCGACCTCGACGACTTTGCCCACGACTTCTACAGCCTGGCGCAGAAGAGTTCGTTCCGCGTGCTGGTGCATCCGGCCGCGAACAAGGGCGCTGCCCAGGGTTCGGCACAGAAAGTGAAGGAGGCGTCCTGACATGGCCTTCTCCACTCAAGACAGCGATGAGGTACTGAGCGAAATCAACGTCACGCCACTGGTGGACGTGATGCTGGTACTGCTGGTGGTATTCATCGTCACCGCGCCGCTTTTGACCAACGCGATCCCGATCAACCTGCCCAAGACCGAGGCCGTGGCCCCGGTGGAGCAGAAGGACCCGCTGGTGGTGAGCATCGACGGCAACGGCAAGTTCTTCCTCAACAAGGACGAGATCCAGCCCGACCTGCTGGAAACCAACCTGCAGGCGGCCAAGGCCAAGGACCCGGAACTGCGCGTGCAACTGCAGGCCGACAACGGCGTGAACTACGGCGAGGTGGCGCGCGCCATGGCCTCGATCGAGCGCGCCGGCATCACCAAGCTGTCGGTGATCACCGCACGCTGATCGCACCCCATCCTCAAGTTTCTCGGGCCGTCTCCTTGGCAGGGTGCGGCCCTTTTTTATTTCTCGTCCTCGACGCCATCCATTGTAGGAGCGTGGCTTGTCGGGGCGACGAACTGCCGCAAATCGCCGTAGGCGGCCATCCGCAACCGTTTTTGAATGGCCGCCCGAAGGCGGTTCGCGGGCAAGCCACGCTCCTACAGCGGGCGGGGTTCGTCCAAGAGGGGCATGCGGTTTATATTTCTTTGTGGAATTAATAAATAGCTTCTTATTCCTTAACGGATATATTCCGCCTCCCTATACTCGATCAGGAACGCAAACGCTGGAGGAGTACCCCATGCGCAACGAGTCGATTCGTTATCTGATCGTGCCGGGCTGGCAAGGATCGCCAGAAGATCATTGGCAAACCCACTGGCAGAACAGCCTGCCCAACAGTGTGCGGGTGGAACAGGCCGACTGGCTGACGCCGCGTCGTGAAGACTGGGTCGCGGCCCTGGCTGAAGCCATCGCCGCCGACAGCACGCCGGTGATCCTGATCGCCCACAGCCTGGGTTGCGTCACCGTGGCCCACTGGGCGCTTACTGCGCCAGCGCATCTGCTGAACCAGGTCCAGGGTGCGCTGCTGGTGGCCCCGGCCGATGTCGAGCGGCCCGCCTGCGCGCCAGCGTTGCGTAATTTTGCACCTATCCCGAGCGAGCCATTGCCGTTCCCGAGCCAGATCGTCGCCTCCGACAACGATCCGGCGGTCAGCGCGCCACGCGCCCTGGAACTGGCCCGCCGGTGGGGCGCCGAGGCCGGCATCATCAGCGGTGCCGGGCACATCAACGTCAAGTCCGGTCACCAGCGCTGGGAGCAGGGATTCGCCTATCTGTATCGCCTGCAAACCCGCATGGAACAACATTCCCTGCGCCGCGCCTGAATTCCTTTTTTCGTTCAACGCCCCCGCCGCCCGGCGGACCAGGGCGGGAGTCTGTCATGAGTCTGCATGAAACCTTCGGTCAGCCGTTGCTGACCTTTCCCGACGCTGAGAAAAGTCCGCTGAGCATTCGCGCCAAGGCGCTGGTGTTCGTCGACCCGCGTTCGCGCCAGCTGCGCGAGGAACTCGAACAACTGGCGCCCAAGGCGCTGCCGGTGTTGATCCGTGGCGAAACCGGTAGCGGCAAGGAACTGCTGGCCCGGCATATCCACCGCGCCAGTGACCGGGGCGGGCTGTTCGTTTCGGTCAACTGCGGCGCCATCAGCCCGACCTATGCCGATGCGGAGCTGTTCGGCCATGCGGCCGGCGCCCACAGCGGCTCGGTAAGCAGCCGCGCTGGCTGGTTCGGCTCGGCCAATGGCGGCACCCTGTATCTGGATGAGATCGGCGACCTGCCGCTGCCGATCCAGGTCAAGCTGCTGGCGGCGCTGGAGAACCATGAGGTCACCCGCGTTGGTGCGCACCAGCCGAGCCCGGTGGATGTACGCCTGGTCGCGGCGACCAGCATCGACCTGGCCCAGGCGGTTGCCGTCGGCAAGTTCCATGAGCGGCTCTACAGCTACCTCAGCGAGGGCCGCCTGGAGTTGCCGGCGTTGCGCGAGCGGGTGGGTGACATCTTGTCGTTGGCCGAATACTTCCTCGGTATCTACAGCCAGCGCCTGAGCCTGCCGGTGCCGCTGATCAGCGAAAGCGCCCAGCATGCCCTGGAGCGTCACAGCTGGCCGGGCAATACCCGCGAGCTGGAGAACGTCATCCACTTCGCCCTGCTGGTCAGCAGTGGCGACGAGATCCTGCCGGAGCATCTGAACCTGCCGCAGCCGCTGGCGGTGATCGAGCACCTGCTGGCGAGCAGCACCGCGCAGGAGCGGGCGGCGCTCAAGCGCTTGCTGGATTGAGCGAGCGTCTACGCTGTGGAGTGCTCATTCCTTATGGCTTGCATATCCCTGTAGGAGCCGGGCTTGTCGGGGGCGCCGAACCGCCGCGACAAGCCCGGCTCCTACAAGGTTGTGTCGAGGCGGAGATGTCTTTATATGAGTAAAATGAATATGAAGATGAATAAAAGGTATTGTTCGGGAATAAAAAATCCCGGTATCTTCCACGCCATGCAAGCGATATCAAATTGCTTGCACCTCTCTTCTCCAGGCTGTCGTCGGTGACGACCGTGATTTTCGATAAGGACACTGCATGAAAAAGGTTCTGTTGTTTACCGCATTGGCGGCTGCTCTGACCGCTGGCCTGGCCCAGGCTGGGGAAAAACTGGTGGTCGCGGCCACGCCGATCCCGCACGCGGAGATCCTCGAGCTGATCAAGCCGACCCTCGCCAAAGAAGGCGTGGACCTGGAAGTGAAAGTCTTCACCGACTACGTACAGCCCAACACCCAGGTGGCCGAGAAGCACCTGGACGCCAACTACTTCCAGACCAAGCCGTACCTGGATGGCTTCAACAAGGGCAAGGGCACCAACCTGGTCACCGTGATCGGCGTGCACGTCGAACCTTTCGGCGGCTACTCGAAGAAGGTCAAGAGCCTGTCCGAACTGAAGGACGGCGCGACCATCGCCATTCCTAACGAAGGCAGCAACGCCGGCCGCGCACTGCTGCTGCTGCAGAGCAAGGGCCTGATCGAACTCAAAGACCCGAAAAACGCCCTGTCGACGCCGAAAGACATCGCCAAGAACCCGCACAAGTTCAAGTTCAAGGAACTGGAATCGGCCCTGCTGCCACGCGTTCTGGACCAGGTCGACCTGGATCTGATCAACACCAACTACGCGCTGGAAGCCGGCCTGAACCCGGCCAAGGACGCCCTGCTGATCGAAGGTGCCGATTCGCCGTACGTGAACTTCCTGGTGGCCCGCCCTGACAACCAGAACAGCGACGCCATCCAGAAACTGGCCAAGGCACTGACCAGCCCTGAAGTGAAGGCGTTCATCGATTCGAAGTACAAGGGCGCGGTTCTGCCGGCGTTCTGATTCACCGACAACCCCTTCAAGGTTTGAACGCCGACGAGCGACCAGCGTCGGCGTTTTTTATTGCCTGCTGGAAAGTGGGTGATGGATTTATCCGCGAATGACGCTGCGCGACGTCAAGTGAACGCCGGCCTGGTCGTTCACTGCCCGGCGCAACGCCACCAGCAGTTTCACGATGTCCTTTGGGTCGAGTTTTTGCGGCGCTTGTACCTGGGCCATATTGTCTTCCTTGTTATGGTTCGGCCACTTGGCTGGCCGTTTTCGTCCGTGCTTGGAACGTCCTTCGGGGTAAAAGATCCGTACCCGCTGCAACGAAAGTAGCCGCCCGGCAAGCATCCGGCAAATCCGGTACCGGCCAGTCAGTCCGGCCACTTCCAGGCCGGTTCGTCGAGCATGCCCTGGCCGACGATCCGCGTCTGGCCGAGGACCTTCTCCAGCACGATGCAATTGCATGCCGGGTCCTGCTGCAGGGCCGCGATCAGGCGGCTGGCATGGGACACCACCCATACCTGGCAGCGTTGCGAGGCGCGGATGATCAGCCGCGCCAGCGCCGGCAGCAGGTCGGGGTGCAGGCTGGTTTCCGGTTCGTTCAGCACCATCAGCGTCGGTGGCCGGGGCGTCAGCAGGGCCGCCACCAGCAGCAGGTAGCGCAGGGTGCCGTCCGACAGCTCGGCGGCGGACAGTGGTCGCAGCAGGCCGTCCTGATGGAACTCGATGGCGAAGCGCGCGCCCTGCAATGGCGCGATCTTCAGCCGCGAGCCGGGGAAGGCGTCGCTGATCGATTCCTGCAGGGCCTCGGGGTCGCCGATTTCCAGGATAGTCTGCAAGGCCGCCGCCAGGTCGCGACCGTCATGGTGCAGCACGGGTGTGCGGGTACCCAGTTGCGATTGCCGGGCAGGTGCCTCGGCGTCGCTGCGAAAGTGATCATAAAAGCGCCAGCCGCGAATGTTTTCCCGCAGCAGCAGGACTTCAGGCGAGCCACGCAGGCTGCCGACCTGGTCGAACAGACTGTCGAAGTCCGGTGTGTGCTGTGCCAGCACGTCCCATTCGCGGCCTTCGCGGGCGCGGATCATCGGTCCGGCGCGGGCGACCAGCAGGCTCGCCGGGCGATAGAGCGGGCCGGCCCAGACACACTCCTTCTTGATCTGCGGGTCGAGGTAGAACGCCGAGGTGTTCATCGGAGGTGGCGGGTCCGGCAGCCCCAGCGAAATGGCGTAGCTGAAATCCTCGCCGGCAAAGCCCAGGCGCAGGCGTTTTCGCCCCCGGCTGGTCTGGCCCTCCACTGCCACCTCGCCCGAGGCCATGCGCCGGCTGACCACCTCCGGCCCGGCCCAGAACGTCGAGTCCAGCCCGCCCTCGCGGGCCAGTGCGTTGACCACGCCACCCTGGGCGGTTTCCGCCAGCAGGCGCAGGGCGCGGTACAGATTGGACTTGCCGCTGCCGTTGGGGCCGGTGATCAGGTTCAGACGGTCCAGCGGCACCACCAGCTTGTTGATCGAGCGGTAGTTGGCGACGGCGAGGGTCTTGAGCATGGGGCAGGGTCCTGGCGGTTGAGCCGACAGTGTGCCCGATTGCCCGGATCGATACATCGCTGCTCTTGTGGTGAGCGGGCTTGCCCGCGCTGGGCTGCGAAGCGGCCCCAAGGCTCCCTGCGCGGTGTACAGGCGATTACGGAGTGTCCGGCTTCACGACCGCTGCGCGGCCGAACGCGGGCGAGCCCGCTCGCCACGACCTGGAGCAGTCGGGCAAGTCCGGGCGCTGCTCTTGTGGTGAGCGGGCTTGCCCGCGCTGGGCTGCGAAGCGGCCCCAAGGCTCCTTGCGCGGTGTACCGGCGATTACGGAGTGTCCGGCTTCACGACCGCTGCGCGGCCGAGCGTGGCGGTGCGGCGTTCCGACGAGCCCGCTCGCCACGACCTGGAGCAGTCGGGCAAGTCCGGGCGCTGCTCTTGTGGTGAGCGGGCTTGCCCGCGCTGGGCTGCGAAGCGGCCCCAAGGCTCCCTGGCGCGGTGTGCCAGCGATTACGGAGTATCCGGCTTCACGACCGCTGCGCGGCCGAATGCGGGCAAGCCCGCTCGCCAGCGCCGAGCAAGGACGGAACCCTGTTCTACGCTATCAGTCGTAATGACACTGCGAGTAGGCATTACGCGAAGGAGTGTGTATGAGAGGGCGTCGAATGAAGTGCAAAGTAGCCTTGGTGCTTCTGGCGCTCCTGAGCGGTTGCGGTCATGAAAAGCCCCCGGAACCCCTGCGTCCCCGCGTTTTCGTCGAACAGGTCCAGCGCAAGGATTTCGGCGCCTCCGTCACGCTCACCGGCGATGTCCAGGCGCGGGTGCAGACCGACCTGTCGTTCCGGGTCGGCGGCAAGATCATCCAGCGCAATGTCGATGTCGGCGCGCGTATCTCTGCTCGGCAGGTGCTTGCCAAGCTCGATCCGAAAGACCTGCAGACCAACGTCGACAGCGCCCAGGCCGAGGTCAGCGCCCAGCAGGCGCGGGTGCAGCAGGCCGGTGCGGCGTTCGTCCGCCAGCAGAAACTCCTGCCCAAGGGCTACACCAGCCGCAGCGAATACGACTCCGCCCAGGCCGGCCTGCTCAGCGCGAAAAGCGCGTTGAGCGCGGCCCAGGCGCAACTGGCCAATGCCCGCGAACAACTGGGCTACACCGCGCTGATCGCCGAGGCGCCAGGGGTGATCACCGCGCGCCAGGCCGAGGTCGGCCAGGTGGTACAGGCAACCATGCCGATCTTCAGCCTTGCCCGCGACGGCGAGCGCGATGCAGTGTTCAATGTCTACGAATCGTTGCTGGCGGAGCCGCCGGGGGACCAGCCGATCACCGTGACCCTGCTCGACAACCCGGCGATCAAGGCCGTGGGCAAGGTTCGCGAGGTGACGCCAGCGGTCTCGGCCCAGAGCGGCACGGTGCAGGTCAAGGTGGCCCTGGGTGACCTGCCGGCCGGCATGGACCTCGGCTCGGTAGTCAGCGCCACCGTGACGGCGCCGGCCAAGGCCAGTATCGAATTGCCCTGGTCGGCGCTGACCAAGGACGTCAGCGAGCCTGCCGTGTGGTTGGTGGACGATGCCGGCAAGGTCAGCCTGCACCAGGTCAAGGTCGCCCGTTATCTCACCGGTCACGTGATGATTGGCGAAGGCTTGCAAGGTGGCGAGAAGGTCGTGGTCGCCGGTGGGCAGTTGCTGCATCCGGGCATGCTGGTGGAGATCGCCAAGCCACCGGCCCCGGTTGCCGGAGGGAGTCCGCCATGAAGCGCCTGTCGTTATTGTTGCTGGGCAGCCTGCTGGTCGCCGCCTGCTCGAAGCAGGAGCCGCCGCCGGAGCCGGTGCGTCCCGTGCTGTTCATCGAGGTCAAGCCGGAGTCGGTGCAAAGCCTCGGGCGCTTTGCCGGGAGCATCCAGGCGCGCTACGAGAGTACCCTGGGCTTCCGGGTCTCGGGGCGCATTGCCCGGCGCCATGTCGATGTCGGCAGCGAAGTGGCCCAGGGCGCGCTGCTGGCCAGCCTCGACCCGACCGACCAGCAGAACCAGTTGCGTGCGGCCCAGGGCGACCTGTCGCGGATCGAGGCGCAGTGGATCAATGCCCAGGCCAACGCCCGCCGCCAGCAGGAGTTGTTCGACCGTGGCGTCGGCGCCCAGGCGCAGTTGGACGTGGCCCAGACCGACCTGAAAACCACCGGTGCCTCTCTCGAACAGGCCCGCGCCTCGGTCGGGCAGGCCAGGGATCAACTGGGCTACACCGAGCTGCGCAGCGATCATCCCGCGGTGGTCACCGACTGGAAGGTCGAGGCCGGCCAGGTGGTCAGCGCCGGCCAGGAGGTGGTCACCCTGGCCCGTCCGGATATCAAGGAAGCCGTGATCGACCTGCCGGCCGCCTTGGCCGACCAATTGCGCGAGGGCGTCGAGTTCCGTGTCGCCAGCCAGCTCGACCCGAGCGTCAACACCACTGCGCGCCTGCGGGAAATCGAGCCCCAGGCCGACAGCGCCACCCGCACTCGCCGGGCCCGGCTGACCCTGGCCGACACCCCGGCGGCGTTTCGCCTGGGCACTTCCATCAGCGTGACCCTGAGCTCGGTCATCGAGCCGCGCACCCAGTTGCCGCTCTCGGTGCTGTGGGAAAACCAGGGCAAGACGCAGATCTGGATCATCGACCCGCAGACCTCGACCGTCTCGCCCCGTGAGGTAACCGTGCTCAGCCGCGAGGGCGACAGCCTGCTGCTGGGGGCTGGCGTCAAGGCCGGCGAGAAGGTGGTGAGCGCAGGGGTGAACAGTCTCAAGCCCGGACAGAAAGTCAGAATCGATGAGGAAACCCCACGATGAAAGGGAGCTTCAACCTGTCCGAGTGGGCACTCAAGCACCAGTCGTTCGTCTGGTACCTGATGTTCGTCGCGTTGTTGATGGGAGTGTTCTCCTACATCAACCTGGGACGCGAGGAAGATCCGTCCTTCACCATCAAGACCATGATCATCCAGACCAAGTGGCCCGGCGCCACGGTGGACGAAACCCTGGAGCAGGTCACCGACCGCATCGAAAAGAAGCTCGAGGAACTCGACTCCCTCGACTACGTGAAGAGCTACACCCGCCCCGGCGAGTCGACGGTGTTCGTGTTCCTGCGCGACACCACTAGCGGCAAGGACATTCCGCAGATCTGGTACCAGGTGCGCAAGAAGATCGACGATATCCGGGGGGAGTTTCCCCAGGATATCCAGGGGCCGGGATTCAACGACGAGTTCGGCGATGTGTTCGGCTCGGTCTACGCCTTCACCGGTGATGGCCTGAGCATGCGCCAACTGCGTGACTACGTGGAGCAGGTCCGCGCGCAGATCCGCGATGTACCGGGGCTGGGCAAGATCGAGATGATCGGTGAGCAGAACGAGGTGCTCTACCTGAACTTCTCCACCCGCAAGCTGGCGGCCCTGGGCATCGACCAGCGCCAGGTGGTGCAGAGCCTGCAATCGCAGAACGCGGTGACCCCGGCCGGGGTGATCGAGGCCGGTCCCGAGCGCATCTCGGTGCGCGCCTCCGGGCAGTACGCCTCGGAGAAGGACCTGGAGGCGGTCAACCTCAAGCTCAACGACCGTTTCTACCGGCTGGCGGACATCGCCGAGATCAGCCGCGGCTACGCCGACCCGCCAACGCCGCTGTTCCGCTACAACGGCCAGACCGCCATCGGCCTGGCGATCGCCATGAAGAAGGGCGGCAATATCCAGGCGTTCGGCAAGGCCCTGCACGAACGCATGGACAGCCTCACCGCCGACCTGCCGGTGGGGGTTGGCGTGCACAAGGTTTCCGACCAGGCCGAGGTGGTGGAGAAGGCTGTCGGCGGCTTCACCAGTGCGCTGTTCGAGGCGGTGATCATCGTCCTGGTGGTGAGCTTCATCGCCCTCGGCCTGCGCGCCGGGCTGGTGGTGGCCTGCTCGATTCCGCTGGTGCTGGCGATGGTCTTCGTGTTCATGGAGTACAGCGGCATCACCATGCAGCGCATCTCCCTCGGCGCGCTGATCATCGCCCTTGGCCTGCTGGTGGACGATGCAATGATCACCGTGGAAATGATGGTCACCCGCCTGGAGAAGGGCGACAGCAAGGAGCAGGCGGCAACTTTCGCCTACACCTCCACGGCTTTTCCGATGCTCACCGGGACCCTGGTGACCGTCGCCGGCTTCGTGCCCATCGGCCTCAACGCCAGCTCGGCCGGCGAGTACACCTTCACCCTGTTCGCGGTGATCGCCGTGGCGATGCTGGTGTCGTGGATTGTCGCGGTGCTGTTCGCGCCGGTGATCGGCGTGCACATTCTCAGCGAGAAGGTGAAGGCCCACGACACCGGCAATGGACGGGTGGCCCGGGCCTTCAACGCCGGGCTGCTGTGGTCGTTGCGCAATCGCTGGTGGGCCATCGGCCTCACCGTGCTGATTTTCGCCCTGTCGGTGTTCTGCATGCGTTTCGTGCAGAACCAGTTCTTTCCGTCCTCGGACCGGCCGGAGATCCTGGTGGATCTCAACCTGCCGCAGAACGCTTCGATCAACGAGACCCGCAAGGCCGTGGACCGGCTGGAAGCCAGTCTCAAGGACGACCCGGACATTCTGCGCTGGAGCACCTACATCGGCGAGGGTGCGATCCGTTTCTACCTGCCGCTCGACCAGCAGTTGCAGAACCCCTACTACGCGCAGTTGATCATCGTCAGCAAGAGCCTGGAGCAGCGCGCGGCGCTCATGGACCGGCTGAACAAGCGCCTGCGCGACGATTTCGTCGGTATCGGCAGTTTCGTCCAGACCCTGGAGATGGGCCCGCCGGTGGGGCGGCCGTTGCAGTATCGGGTCAGCGGCAAGGACATCGACCAGGTGCGCAAGCACGCCATCGAACTGGCGACCCTGCTCGACAAGAACCCCAATGTCGGCGAGACCATCTACGACTGGAACGAGCCGGGCAAGGTCCTGCGCATCGACATCGCCCAGGACAAGGCGCGGCAGTTCGGCCTGTCGTCCGAGGACGTGGCCAAGCTGATGAACACCATTGTCAGTGGCGCGCCGGTGACCCAGGTCAAGGACGATATCTACCTGATCAATGTGGTCGGGCGGGCGGTGGACAGCGAGCGTGGTACGCCGGAGACCCTGCAGAACCTGCAGATCGTCACGCCCAATGGCACCTCGGTCCCGCTGCTGGCCTTCGCCACGGTGCGCTACGAGCTGGAGCAGCCGCTGGTCTGGCGGCGTGACCGGCTGCCGACTATCACCCTCAAGGCCGGCGTGCGCAGTGGCATCCAGCCGACCGACCTGGTGCGGCAGTTGAAGCCGGATA
Organism: Pseudomonas sp. UTLPPB19802; assembly: GCF_059730225.1. Classification (NCBI taxonomy): domain Bacteria; kingdom Pseudomonadati; phylum Pseudomonadota; class Gammaproteobacteria; order Pseudomonadales; family Pseudomonadaceae; genus Pseudomonas; species Pseudomonas sp. UTLPPB19802. The sequence continues at coordinate 530,068 of NZ_AP048545.1, read as the reverse complement.
TCGACCAGTTCTCTGCCGGCCTGCCGGTGGGCTACAAAGTGGTCACCGGCGGTACCGTGGAGGAAAGCGGCAAGGCCCAGGGGCCGATCGCCCAGGTGGTGCCGCTGATGCTGTTCCTCATGGCGACCTTCCTGATGATCCAGCTGCACAGCGTGCAGAAGATGTTCCTGGTGGCCAGTGTCGCGCCGCTGGGGCTGATCGGCGTGGTCCTGGCGCTGGTGCCGACGGGCACGCCGATGGGCTTCGTCGCGATCCTCGGAATCCTGGCGCTGATCGGCATCATCATTCGCAACTCGGTGATTCTGGTGACCCAGATCGACGAGTACGAGCGCAACGGCTATGAACCGTGGGACGCGGTGGTGGAGGCGACCGAGCATCGGCGCCGGCCGATCCTGCTGACGGCGGCGGCAGCGAGCCTGGGGATGATCCCGATTGCCCGTGAGGTGTTCTGGGGGCCGATGGCCTACGCGATGATCGGTGGCATCGTCGTGGCGACGGTACTGACGCTGATGTTCCTGCCGGCGTTGTACGTGGCGTGGTACCGGATTCGCGAGCCGAAACGCGACGTGGCCTGAACCATCCCTTTGGGTATCTGATTGGCCTGCGATGGTGTATGTGACGCCTCCATCGCAGGGAGGCTGTCAGTGACTCTTTTCGGTTTCCCTGAATCTCCGGGATGCACGTCCGGTGTCTTTTGTGCTGTATATGGAAACAGTATTTTGGTTTATTAACGGATAGGAAATACCGTAAAAATTCCACTCAATCCATTAGGGTGAGTGGTGGCAACATGGTTACAAAAGAAGAAATTCAACGCTTTATTCGCTCGGAGGTCGACCGAGGTTTTTTTGAAGAGCTTGAGATATCCATTCCTCAAACCTTCCAAAAGGCCTTGGAGGACAGCCAGCAGCTCTTGCATACGCCACAGGAACATCTTCGAGGACAGCTGCGACACTGCTTCGTGCAGGACGCCATGGGGGCGATGAAGCATCGGGTGCCGATCATTCGAGACACCAACCCCAAGGGTAGCTATTACGTTCTACTCGCTCTTGGAAAACTACGAATCACCGCAGTGGTGCTGCACTGGCAAAAAGACATCCGGCCAGCGAAGTACAGATCCGAGCTCAGGACACTCAACGAATCGCTTGCTGCTGCTCAAGTGGACTGGATCGACACGTTGCCCCAGCCGTCCTGCGAACAGCTCATGCACGCTTTAGTGATTGTGCAGGCCCCTCCTCCAGGGTATTTCAGTCAGGCAGAGCCGCTTGGAATCACGGTTGCGGTGCCCTATTTCAACGGCAAGGGCTTCCACATGAGTTGCACGCTCCGAGAGCTTATCAATGGCTATGTTGAGACAGGAGCGGTGGGCTCCCGGGATATTGCCTGGACGAAATTGCGAGATAAGATGCGGTACGCCGAAATTGCGAATGATCAAGCCGATGATTAGCGACCAGCTCGGAGGTCAACCATGAAAACCGTTCAGCCCGGTCGCATCACACAGCTGCGTTTGTCGCTTGGCATTGCTCAGGCAGCTTTTGCTGACTTGGCCGGGTGCAACTCGGGCACTGTTTCCAAATGGGAGAGTGGTTCTCAGTCTCCCGACTCTGATGCTGTTCAGCGACTATGTGATGTTTTTGGCATCGGTAAAAACTGGCTGTTTGAAGCGCCGCTGATGGCGAAGGAAACGACTCCTTTTTTCTTCCGCTCCCGGTCCAGTACGACTGGCAGTGCGAGAGATATTGCTGGTGTTCGGCTGGAATGGCTTCAGGACGTTGTGTACAAACTTCAGGAAGGCCTCGATTTTCCTGCGGTCAATGTCCCATCTCTGCGGGAAACTGATTGCGAGCTGATTTCTGATCAGGAAATCGAGCAGGTTGCCAGTGACTGTCGTCAAGCCTGGGGGATGGGGTTCGCTCCGATTCCGGATGTTGTTCAGGTCATGGAGAACGCCGGCATTGTGTGTGCCAGGACATCCGTTGGTTATCTGAAGCTGGAAGGAGTATCCAATTGGCATGAGCTGGACCAGAGACCTTACGTACTGCTGGTTGATGACAAGTCCGATGGAATTCGCAGTCGTTTCGATGCAGCTCATGAGCTGGGCCATATCGTATTGCACCGTTATGTTACCCAGGAGCAGTCCAAAACCAGGCATCGACTGCTTGAAGCTCAGGCCAACCGTTTTGCGAGTGCTTTCTTGCTGCCAGCAGAAGGCTTCAGTCGAGAGGTTCGGTGGCCGACACTGGATACGTTGTTGGCGTTGAAGTCGAGTTGGAAAGTTTCGGTTGCCGCCATGATCACGCGTTGCCAGGAATTGGCGATGATCAACGACAACACAGCCACACGATTGTGGTGCGCGCGCGCTGCCAGGGGGTGGGCTAAAGGCGAGCCGATGGATAAGGACTTCGAGTTTGAACGGCCAAAGGTTGTAGGTCGAGGGGTGAAGATGCTTGTGGAAAACAAGGTGCTTTCTCGACCTCAGGTGCAGCAACTCCTTGGGCTTCCTGTGAGGACGCTGGAGGGGCTTTGTAATCTGGAGGCGGGTTACTTTGCTTCTATGGATAGACCGCATGTGGTTGAGCTGCAGCTCAGGCAAAATCTCAGGCCCAAGCGAGTTGCTGGAGGGGTAACGGCCAGTATTCTGGGCTTTCCGGCTAGATTCTTATGAGTGATGAGCCTCGACTCCGCATGGAGTCGAGGCGCATTCCTCATGCTTCACTCAGCCGTTGACGGCTTTTCCCACAGATTGATCCCGCCTTCGCGGGCGAAACGATCGATCTCCGCCAGCTCTTCCTGGCTGAAGTCCAGGTTCTTCAACGCCCCGACGTTCTCGATGATCTGTTCCGGCCGGCTCGCGCCGATCAGCGCCGAGGTCACCCGTGGATCGCGCAGGGTCCAGGCCAGGGCCAGTTGCGCCACGCTCTGGCCGCGACGCTTGGCGATTTCGCTGAGAGCCCGGACATGGGCGATGTTCTGCTCGGACAGGTGCGACTCGCGCAGCGAGCCACCGCCCGGACGGTTGATTCGCGCGTCCTGCGGAATGCCGTTGAGGTATTTGTCGGTCAGCAGCCCCTGGGCCAGTGGCGTGAAGGCGATTACCCCCGTACCCAATTCCTCGGTGGTATCCAGCAGGTCCTTTTCCACCCAGCGGTTGAGCAGGTTATAGGCCGGCTGGTGGATCAGCAGCGGAATCTTCCATTCCTTGAGCAGCGCCGCCATCTCGCGGGTTTTCACCCCGGAATAGGACGAAATGCCGATGTACAGCGCCTTGCCCTGCTGTACGGCGGTCGCCAGCGCACTGGCGGTTTCTTCCAGTGGCGTGTCCGGGTCGAAGCGGTGCGAGTAGAAGATATCCACATAGTCCAGGCCCATGCGCTGCAGGCTCTGGTCGAGGCTGGCGAGCACGTATTTGCGCGAGCCGCCACCCTGGCCGTAGGGGCCGGGCCACATGTCCCAGCCGGCCTTGCTGGAAATGATCAACTCGTCGCGGTACTGCTTGAAGTCCTCGCGCAGCAGGCGGCCGAAGTTGGTCTCGGCACTGCCATAGGGTGGCCCGTAGTTGTTCGCCAGGTCGAAGTGGTTGATGCCCAGGTCGAAGGCCGTGCGTAGCAGGGCGCGCTGGGTGTCGATCGGCGTGCTGTCGCCAAAGTTGTGCCACAAGCCCAGGGACAGCGCCGGCAGCACCAGGCCGCTGCGGCCGACGCGGCGGTAGGGGATGGAGTCGTAGCGGTTTTCGGCAGCTTGATAAGTCATCGAATCCTCTCTCATTGCGCGGGAAATTTCACAGGGCCGGGGCCCACTTCATTGCAGTCCGGATCAGTCAGCATACGCCTGCGGCAGACCACTCCTATCTCGGATTCGATCCGTGACTGAAACGTTTCATGTTTTTCCGGGTTTTGTCCCGGGCTTGCCGTCGCTCGCGCAAATTTCCCGACAGGCATATTTCTCCCCGCCCCGAAAATTTGCACTTGACTTTCAATTTTCCATGGAACGCCATTTAAGGGGCAGTACAAGTTAGTACATACCTGCTTACTTTTGACCCTTTGCTTAAACTTCGGATTCGTCCAGTAATTTCTAGAAGAATCAAAACTTTTGACTCGGTACACATACTACGTATTACGGAAAAGTACGATTAGATGGCAGCTTTTGGTTAAAAAGTGAGCATTTTTCCGGCGGAAACTGTTTTCCTGGCTTGCACTCGGCTCTACAAGGGCTGTGCAAACCGGTTTACCGGCCGCTCAAGCCCGAGATGTTCGCGTAACGTGGTGCCTTGGTACTCGGTCCGGTACAGTCCACGGCGCTGCAATTCCGGCACTACGCCAGCGGCGAAGTCCGCCAGCCCGCCCGGCAGGTGCGGTACCAGCACGTTGAAACCGTCCGCTGCGCCCTGTTCGAACCAGGCCTGCAGCTCGTCGGCGATCTGTATTGGTGTACCGACCAGGCTGTAGTGCCCACGGCCACCGGCGATACGCCGGCCCAGTTGCGCCAGGGTCAGGTTTTCCGTGCCGGCCAGTTCGGTCAGCAGCTTCTGCCGGCTCTGTTGGCCGCTGTCGGTCAGTGGCAGTTCTGGCAGCGGGCCATCCAACGGATAGCCGGACAGGTCGAAGTTGCCCAGCATGCGTCCGAGCAGCGCGACGCCGACCTGCGGCTCGACCAGTTCCTGGAACGCTTCATGTTTCTCCCGTGCCTCGCTTTCGCTCTGGCCGACCACGACGAACACCCCCGGCATGATCTTCAGGGCGTCGGTCGAGCGTCCGAAGCGTGCCAGGCGGCCCTTGAGGTCGGCGTAGAACGCCTGTGCCCTGGCCAAGGAAGTTTGTGCGGTGAACACCACTTCGGCAGTCTGCGCGGCCAGTTCCAGGCCGGTCTGCGAGGAGCCGGCCTGGACGACCACCGGCTGGCCCTGGGGCGAGCGGGCGACGTTCAGCGGGCCGCGGACCTTGAAATGTTTGCCCTGATGATCCAGCACGTGCAGCTTGGTCGGGTCGTAGTACTGGCCGCTGGATTTGTCACGGGTGAAGGCGTCGTCTTCCCAGCTGTCCCACAGACCGGTGACCACCTGGTGGAACTCGCGGGCCCGCTCATAGCGTTCCGCATGACTGATGTGCTCGGTGCGGCCGAAATTCAGGGCTTCGGCGGCGGCGTCCGAGGTCACCAGGTTCCAGCCGGCGCGGCCGCCGGACAGGTGATCCAGCGAGGCGAACTTGCGGGCGACGTGGTACGGCTCGTTGTAGCTGGTGGTGGCGGTGGCGATCAGGCCGATGCGTTCGGTCACCGCGCTCAGCGCCGAGAGCAGAGTCAGCGGTTCGAAGTGATCCGAGCGGGCCATGCGGCTGGCGATTTCACCTTCGGCGGCGGCAACGCTGTCGGCCACGAACAGCGCGTCGAACTTCGCCGCCTCGGCGATGCGGGCCAGCTGCTTGTAGTGGGCGAAATCCAGTCCGGCATTGGCCGGGACGTCCGGGTGGCGCCAGGCGGCGACGTGGTGCCCGGTGGCCATCAGGAAGGCACCGAGTTTCAACTGGCGCGGAGTTTGGGTCATGACAGGTTCCTTGGCGATCAATTGAGGGTTGTGCACGCAACGGCTCAAAAATCCTTACGCACCTGGATGCCGAAATAGCGTTCGTCATCCCGTGGCACGGCCCGGTAGATGTAGTTGCCGCCACTGGCCAGCAACGGAGAGTAGGACTTGTCGCCGAGGTTTTTCCCCAGCAGTGCCACGCGCCAGCCCTGGTTGTAGTCGGCCAGGGCGATGCTGGCGTTCCAGATGCCGTAGGCGCCCTGCTTGGTGTCGACGTTCTGGGCGATGTCGTATTGCACCTCGCTCTGCCAGCTGAAGTCGGTGCCCAGTTCAAGGTCCAGGCCGTTGTTCAGCGGCACGGTGTAGTCGGCACGCACGTAGCTCTTCCAGTCCGGGCTGAACGGCAGTGGCTTGCCGTTGACGTTGCAGCTGGCGGCGGCGCCTGGCGGGCAGGAGAACTCGTCGATCCGCGCGCGGGTGTAGGCCAGGGCGCCGGAGAGCTTGAGGTTGGTCGTGGCCTGCAGCGCGTAGTCGGCTTCCACGCCTTCGGTGCTGACGCTGCCGGCGTTGATCAGGCGGGTCACCACCTGCCCGGCGACGGTGTCGTAGAAGTTCGCCTGGTAGTTGTCATAGTCGCTGTGGAACACCGCCAGGTTGGTGGTCAGGCGGTTGTTCCAGCTGGTGGCCTTGATCCCGGCCTCCCAGGTGTTGGAGGTTTCCGGCTTCAGCGCATCGGTGTCCCGTGGCTGCATGTTGAAGAACACGTTGTAGGCCGGGCCTTTGTAGCCGCGCGAGTAGGTCAGGTAGCTGGTGACGCTGTCGCTGAGGTCGTACTGCACGCCCAGGCGCCCGGACCAGCCGTCCTCGTCCACCGAGCCATGGCTGCTGGTGGCGGGCTGGATGCCGCTGACGGTAGTCGCGGAAGTCGAGACGCGGCGGTGATCGTAGGACAGGTCGTCGTGGGTGTAGCGCAGGCCGGCGATACCACGGAAGCTCGGCGTGAAGTTCAGCGTGCTTTCACCGAATACCGCGTAGCTGTCATTGGTGGTGCTGTAGTCGGCGACGCCACGGTTGACACTGGTGGTCGTGGTCAGGGTGCGCTGGTAGGTCTCTTCGTCCTTGCCGTGCATGTAGAACAGGCCACCGACGTACTCCAGGAACTGGCCCTTGGGCGAGGCCAGGCGGATCTCCTGGGAGTACTGGTTGAAGTCCAGGGCGCCGCGGTCGGCGGTGCCGGGGAAGGCTGCGGTGACGGTGCCGAGGCGGTCGCCGTCCTGGTACTGGTGGTTACTCCAGCCGCGCCAGGCGGTGATCGAGGTCAGGGTGTAGTCGCCCAGGTTCCAGTCGAGCTGGGCGGACAGGCCCTTGTTGATGTCGTCGACGTAGCTGCGGGTATCGGCGTTGATGTCGCGGTTATCGGAGGACGGCCGCACCGGGCTCAGCGCATTGGTGAAGGCCGGGCTCAGGGACTTGCTGACCACGCCGTTGGGGGCGTCGTCGTGGGACTGCATGTAGTCGGCGGCGAGGGTGAGTTTCACGTCCTCGTTGGGGGTGAACTCCAGCTTGCCGCGCACGCCCTTGTGGTTGTAGCCGTTGACTTCCTGGCCGTTGGCCTTGTTGTCGACGTTGCCGTCGTAGCTGCCGAACAGGGTGGTCAGCGAACCCTTGAGGGTGTCGGGAACCAGGCTGCCGCCGATGCCGAAACGGGTGCGGCTTTCGTTGCCGCTGAAGTATGACTGGTCGATGTAGCCGTGGGTCTCGGCGGTCGGCGCCTTGGTGACGATGTTCAGCACGCCGGCCGAGGCGTTCTTGCCGAACAGCGTGCCCTGCGGGCCGCGCAGCACCTCGATGCGGTCGAGGTCGAGCAGGTCGAGGGTGGCTTGGCCGGGACGGCTGTAGACCACGCCGTCGATCACCGTCGCCACGGTCGGCTCCACTCCTGGCGAGGTGGAGATGGTGCCGACGCCACGGACGAACAGCGAGGTGTCCTTGTTCGAGGCGCCGGTGCGGAAGTTCAGGGTCGGCACCTGCTGGACGATGCTGGCAACCCCGTTGCGACTGTCACGCTCCAGCTGTTCGCCGTCGACCACCGAGACCGCCACCGGAACCTTCTGCAGCGATTCCTCGCGGCGGGTGGCGGTGACGGTGACTGCCTTGAGGGTCGGTTCCTGGTCGCTGCCGTTGTCGGCGGCGAAGACTGCCGGCGATGGCAGCGCGGCCAGGCCGGCCAGCAGCCAGGCCAGGTGTGGGCGCCGTGGCGTGGCGGCACGGATCGCCCGTACCAGTGTGTGTTGCTCCCCGAATGTGTTGTGCATGTGGTGCCCGCTCGAAAAATGACCCTGAACCGCCGTCGCTCTGCGTCGACAGCGCCTGATTTGTCTTGGGGCATTCGCTCGAGCGAGTAGCAGGCAGACAAAGCGTTTTGTTAGCGCTAACATCGCCAGTATCGGGAAGGTCGACATAGACCGTCCAATACTGAAAAATTACTTTTATATTCCTTTTAGTTTTCAAGAAGGACTGCATCTTGACTGCTGACAAAGCGCCAGGCCGTAAGCGCCGGGGGGCCGGGCGGGTTACCCTGAGCACGGTTGCCAAGGAGGCTGGGGTCTCGGCGATCACCGTGTCGCGCTACTTCAACAACCCCGAACAGGTCTCGCCCGAGCGCCGCGAGCGGATCGCGGCGGTGGTCGAGGCGCTGGGCTATGTGCCCAACCTGGTCGCCGGCGGGTTGGCGTCCGCCCGTGGTCGGATTGTCGCGATGGTGATCCCGAACATCTCCGGACCGATTTTCGCCGACACCATCCAGGGCTTCAGCGACACCCTCAATCACCATGGCTACCAGTTGCTGCTGGCGTCGAGCTACTTTTCGGCGGAGCAGGAAGAGAGTGCGGTGCGGGCGTTTCTGGGCTGGTCGCCGGCGGCGCTGGTGCTGACCAGCCGTTTCCACAGCGCGGGCACCGAGAAGATGATCGCCGAGGCGGATATCCCGGTGGTCGAGACCTGGGATTACCAGCCTGGGCGTGCGCCATTGCAGATCGGTTTTTCCCACCATGAAGTCGGCGTCAGTGCCGCCCGTTACCTGCATGGCAAGGGCTATCGGCGGATCGCGTTCGTGCAGAACAGCGCCGCAGGCGACTTCAGTGCGTTGGAGCGTCGCGATGGTTATGCCGCGACAGTGCGTGAGTTGGGACTGGAGCCCTGGGTGTTCGCCCCGCAGGCGGGGCTCGCGCCCTTCGAGGCCGGCAAGCAGGCGATGCAGGCGCTGATGAGCGGCGCTACCCGACCCGACGCGATCATTTTCGCCAACGACAACCTGGCCGCCGGTGGCCTGCTGGCCGGGCAGCGCGCCGGCTTGAAGATTCCCGAGGCGTGCGCGGTGCTGGGCTTCGGCGATTATCCGTTCGCCGAGATGCTCCTGCCGAGCCTGAGCACCATCAAGCCGCCGGCGCTGGAGATCGGCGTGCTGGCGGCGACGCGGGTGCTGGAAAGCCTGGGGGCGTTGCCGGTGGATGAGGTGCAGCGCCTGAACCTGCTGACCTGCCAAGTGATCGAGCGCGAGAGCGCCTGACCCGGAGGCTCACACGACGTTGGCGAACACCTCGCTGATCCAGTCGACGAACACCCGTACCCGTGGCGACATGTGCCGGTTCTGCGGGTAGAGCACCGACACCGGCATCGGCGGTGGCGGATGGTCCGGCAGGACTTCGCGCAGCAGGCCCTGGTCGATCTGTTCCGCCACCCGATAGTGCGGCGCCTGGATCAGCCCGAGCCCGGCCACGGCTGACGCCGCATAGATCTCGGCACCGAACACCGAGACCCGGCCGGCCAGCGGCACTTCCCGTGGCTCGCCGTTTTCGATGAATTCGAACGGGAACAGCTTGCCGGTGGCCCGGGACACGTAGTTCACCCCCTGGTGCCGGCCGAGGTCATCGAGGCTGCGCGGTTCACCGTGCTTGCGCAGATAGGCCGGGCTGGCGCAGGTCACCTGGCGCAGGTTGGCCACGCGCTTGCCGATCAGCGACGAGTCGCCGAGGTTGCCCGAGCGCAACACGCAGTCGACGCCTTCGGCGATCAGGTCGATGAAGTGGCTGGCCTCGCTGATGGACACCTCGATGTCCGGGTAGCGTTCGAGGAAGGCCGGCAGCGCCGGAATCACGAAGTAGCGCGCCAGGGTGCCCTGCAGGTCCACCCGCAGGCGGCCCTTGGGTGCCACGGTGCGGAAGGCCAGTTCGGCTTCTTCCAGCTCTGCCAGCAACTGCACGCAACGCGGGTAGTAGGCCTCGCCGTCGAGGGTCGGGCGCACGCGGCGGGTGCTGCGCTCCAGCAGCCGGGTGCCGAGCCAGGCCTCGAACTGGTTGAGGGTGTGGGTCAGGGTGGCGCGGGGCAGGTTCAGGTCTTCGGCGGCCAGGGTGAAGCTGCCGCGTTCGTAGATTCGCACGAAAACCTTCATCGCCTTGACCTGGTCCATGGGGGCTCCGCTGCGGTCGATTGTTGGTGATTATTGAACAGTAAGGTCAACTATCGCGCATTTATCGCCCTGGATAAACATGTGAAATTGGCTTCACTTCAATGCACACCCCAGGAGATTCGACATGACCCAGCAATCCCGAAAAGTTGCCATCGTCACCGGCGCCTCGCGTGGCATCGGCGCCGTCATCGCCCGCCAACTGGCCGCGCAAGGCTTTGCCGTCGCCATCAACTACGCCAGCAGTGCCAACGAGGCTTCGGCGCTGGTGGTGGAACTGCGCCAGGCCGGCCATTCGGCCATAGCGGTCAAGGCGGACGTCGCCAGCGCCGCCGAGGTCGCCCGGCTGTTCGACGAGACCGAACTGCAATTGGGCAAGGTCGATGTGCTGGTCAACAACGCCGGGATCCTCAAGGTATTGCCGCTGGCCGAGCACAGTGACGAACTGTTCGAACAGACGTTCGCCATCAATACCCGTGGCACCTTCAACACCCTGCGCGAGGCGGCCAGGCGGATGAACGACGACGGGCGCATCGTCAACTTCTCCAGCAGCACCGTGGGGCTGAACCTGCCGGGCTATGCGGTGTACATCGCCAGCAAGGCGGCGGTGGAATCCCTGACCCAGGTGTTTGCCAAGGAGCTGCGTGGCCGGCGGATCACGGTCAACGCGGTGGCGCCGGGGCCGGTAGCGACCGAGTTGTTCCTGCACGGCAAGAGCGAGGAGCAGATCCAGACCTTCGCCCGCATGCCGCCACTGGAGCGGCTGGGCCAGCCGGAGGATATCGCCGAGATCGTGTCGTTCCTGGTGAGCCCGGCGAGCGGGTGGGTCAATGGCCAGGTGCTGCGGGCCAATGGTGGGTTGGTCTGACTACGGCGTTCCTGGGGCACCCCACCTGGATGTGGGGTGCCTGGTTCTTACGTGCTCAACGCACCAGGTGCAGGAACTGCATGTGCCGTTCGTACTGGTCGAGGATGTCGTTGATGATCTGCTCCTTGCTGTAGCCCATCAGGTCGTAGTCCTGGCTGCCCTCGCTCAGGTGCACTTCGGCGCGGTAGTAGCGGCGGTTGCGCAGGTCCCGCGAACCCAGCCCGCCCAGGGCGAAGGAGGGCGTGAAGTAGCCGCGCATCTGCACCTGGTAGACGAACGGATGCAGGTCGCCATGGCCGATTTCCAGGCTGACGTTGTCGTTGGCCGGGTCGGGCTGGGTGACCACGTTCAGGCCCTTCTCGACGAACACCGCGGTGACCTCTTCGATCGCCGGCCGCACGGTTTGGTCGAGGAACCGGTACACCTCGTCCCGCGACGGGAAGTGCACCGCCTGGCTCAGGCGCTGGCGCCAGCCGCCGCGACCGCGCCGCGCCTGGGATACCGGCGCCAGCGAATGCAACTGGGCGATGCGCTTCTGCGACTCCAGGTGAAACGCCTTGTGCAGCCCCCACATCATCGCCAGCAGGATCAGCGAGAACGGTAACGAGGTCAGCACCACTGCCGACTTCAGTGCATCGATGCTGCCGGAGAACAGCAGTGCGCTGGTGATCAGCGCGGTCATCGCGCCCCAGAACACCCGCAGCCATTTCGGCCCGTCCTCGTCGGCATTGCCGCCACGGGCGGACAGCGTCGACAGTACGACGGTGCCGGAGTCGGCCGAAGTGACGAAGAACACGAAGCTGATGAACACCGTGACCGCGATCACCGTGCGGCTCCACGGATAGGTTTCCAGCAGCAGGTAGAGGGTGCGCGACGGGTCGTCGATGGCCGACTGGCCAAGGGCGCTCATGCCGTGGTTGAGTACCTGCTCGATGGCGCTGTTGCCGAAGATCGACATCCACGCCAGGGTGAAGCCCAGCGGGATCAGCAGCACGCCGAAGACGAATTCGCGGATCGTCCGGCCGCGGGAAATACGCGCGATGAACAGGCCCACGAACGGCGCCCAGGCAATCCACCAGGCCCAGTAGAACACCGTCCAGCCGCCGAGCCAGTCACTGGGCTTGTTATAGGCGTAGAGGTCGAAACTCTTGGTCGGCAGTGCCCCGAGGTAATCACCGAGGTTCTGGATCAGGGTGTTGAGCAGGTGCTGCGTGGGCCCGGCGAACAACACGAACAGCAGCAGGGCGCAGGCCAGCAGCATGTTGATGTCGGACATCACCCGCACGCCCTTGTCGACGCCGGCCACCGCGACAGCGATGGCCGCGCCCATCATCAGCACAATCAGCCCGACCTGGATCCACTGGGTGTGCGGCATGCCGAACAGGTAGTCCAGGCCCGAGTTGAGGTGCAGCACGCCGAAGCCCATGTCGGCGCCGAGGCCGAACACCGTGGCGATGATGCCGAAGCCGTCCACCGCGTAGCCGATGGGGCCGTTGATGCGCTTGCCGATCAGCGGGTACAGCGCCGAGCGCAGGGCCAGTGGCAGGTTGTGCCGGTAGGCGAAGTAGGCCAGGGCCATGCCGACGAAGGCGAACACGCCCCAGCCGTGCAGGCCCCAGTGCAGGAACAGGATCTGCATTGCCTGGCGTGCGGCCGCTGGTGTCCCGGCTTCGCCCTGGGGTGGCTGGAGCATGTGGGTCAGCGGTTCGGAGACGCAGAAGAAGAACAGGGTGATGCTGATCCCGGCGGCGAACAGCATGCCGGCCCAGGATAGATAGCTGAACTCGGGTTCGTCGTGGTCGGCACCGAGCTTGATCCTGCCGTAGCCGGACAAGGCGGTGACCACCACGAAGACCAGGTACAGGGTCATCGCCAGCAGGTAATACCAGCCGACCGTGTTGGCCGCCCAGTTCTGGGCTGCCAGCAACCACTCGCCGGCGGCTTCGGGCTGACTGATGACCACCAGGCCGAACAGCAGGATGAAGGTCGCGGCGAAGTAGAACACGGGCGGGTTCATGCGAATCAGGCCGCTGGGTGCGGTCGTGGAGGTACTCATGTGGCGGGTACCTCGAAGGGGTGGAGCATGGCTGGATATTTCGGACTCAGCAAAGGCAAGCCTCCTGTTGTGAGCGGGCAGCGAACTGCCGGTTTAACTTGAACGAGCATTCAATTTAAACACGGATAGGGGGGATGGGCCTAATCGCAGGGCCGGGCGGTATGGTTCCGACAGCCTCTTTCAGCAGGAGTTGCAGGGTGAGGGTGTTGGTGTGGGGCGCTTTCTGATGTGGGCGCTGGCTTGCTGGTGATGGCGTTCCTGAGGCCGCTAAAAGCTTCGCGGGCAAGCCCTGCTCCTACAGGGGTTGTGTCGTACACAAGATGCGTGCCCACTGGGTAGCTGTAGGAGCAGGGCTTGCCCGCGAAGAGGCCCCCAAGCCTTCGCCAAAACCAGGGCGTTTTGCCCCAAGGATCGGTGCCAGTCTGCGCAAGGCAAAAGGCCCGCTCGAAGGCGGGCCTTGTGGTTCCAGGTGGATTAGCGGGCCGTCAGCGCCGCGTAGCTGTTCATCAGGTTGCGATAGTTCGGGATACGCTGCGACAGCAGGTTGCCCAGACCTTCGATGTCGTTGCGCCAGTCGCGGTGCAGCTCACAGGCCACCGAGAACCAGTTCATCATCTGCGCGCCAGCCTGGGTCATGCGGTTCCATGCGGCCTGTTGCACGGTGGTGTTGAAGGTACCGGAAGCGTCAGTCACAACGAACACATCAAACCCTTCAGCCAGCGCCGACAGCGTCGGGAAGGCCACGCAAACGTCCGTCACCACACCGGCGATGATCAGTTGCTTGCGGCCGGTGGCCTTGATCGCTTTCACGAAATCTTCGTTGTCCCAGGCATTGATCTGGCCTGGACGAGCGATGTACGGCGCATCCGGGAACATTTCCTTCAGCTCTGGAACCAGTGGGCCATTCGGACCCTGTTCGAAGCTGGTGGTCAGGACGGTCGGCAGGTCGAAGAACTTGGCCAGGTCAGCCAACGCCAACACGTTGTTCTTGAACTCGTTCGGCGAGAAGTCCTGCACCAGGGAAATCAGACCGGTCTGGTGGTCGACCAGCAGGACTACGGCGTCGTCTTTGTTCAGGCGGTTGTAGGTTGGCTTGCTCATGGGGGAATCCTTTTTCGTTTAAGTGGTTAGAAGCTGTGTCGTTCAACTTGTGACCAGATTAATGAGTCGCCGAAAAAGGAAAAAGCGGCTGGAATCGGTTTGACTGTCTCCTCAGGATGGACAGTTCAGCAGCGAACCTTGTAGGAGCGGGCTTGCCCGCGAAGCTCTTGACGGCCTCGAGGACGCCTTCGCTGGCAAGCCAGCTCCCGCAATGATCTGCGTCAGCCACTCGCTCAGCGCTGTATCTCGCTCTCATGCTGCTGCAGGTTGGCCTGGGTCAGGTTGCATCCCGCCGGTACGCTGCGGGTCAGCCAGACGTTGCCGCCGATGGTGGCGCCCTTGCCGATGGTGATGCGCCCCAGGATGGTCGCGCCGGCATAGATCACCACGTCGTCCTCGACGATCGGGTGCCGTGGATGGCCCTTCTGCAACTGGCCGTCCTCGTCCGCCGGGAAACGCTTGGCGCCGAGGGTCACGGCCTGGTAGATACGCACGCGCTCGCCGATGATCGCCGTTTCGCCGATCACCACGCCGGTGCCGTGGTCGATGAAGAAACTCGGGCCGATCTGCGCGCCGGGGTGGATGTCGATACCGGTGGCCGAGTGGGCGATTTCCGAACTGATCCGCGCCAGCAGCGGCAATCCGGCCCGGTACAGGTGGTGCGCCAGGCGATGGTGGATCACCGCGAGAATCCCCGGATAGCACAGCAGCACTTCGTCGACGCTGCGTGCCGCCGGGTCGCCGTGGTAGGCCGCGAGGACGTCGGTGTCGAGCAGCCGGCGCAACTCCGGCAGGGCCAGGGCAAAGTCCTGGATCAGTCGCACGGCCTGGGCCTGTACCTCGGTATCGGCCTGGCCGTCATGCCGGGCGGCGTAGCGCAGTTCCAGGCGAGCCTGGGCCAGCAGCGAATTGAGGGCGGCATCCAGGGTGTGGCCGACGTAGAAGTCCTCGCTTTCCTCGCGCAGGTCCACCGGCCCGAGGCGCATCGGGAACAGCGCCCCGCACAGGGCTTCGAGAATGTCCGCCATGGCCTGGCGCGACGGCAGTTCGCGCCCGCCCTGTTCATCACTGACCCGCCCGTTGCGGCTACGCCACTCATCCCGGGCGCTGCGCAACTGGCTGACGATGGTCTGTAGTTGCCAATGGCTGGAACGCTCGCTCACGATCAAATCTCCGACCTGGCGGCCAGACAATCGGGCCACCTGAATGGCTTTCACTTTACGGCACCGTCCCGAACGGCGATTAAGAACGAATAGTGCTTTGCTAAGAACCTTTCGAAATAAGCGACCGGCGGTTGCCTGGGGAAAAGTGCCTGCCTATAGTCGAAACATTTCCTACCGTCAGTTCGGACTCATGATCAAACAACAGCTCGCCCGCTTCGACCGCCTGCCCCTGCTTGAGCAGGCCACGCCTCTGGAAAAACTGGAACGCCTGTCGGCGTGGTTGGGCCGTGATGTCTACATCAAGCGCGATGACCTGACGCCGCTGGCGCTGGGTGGCAACAAGCTGCGCAAACTCGAATACCTGGCGGCCGATGCGCTGGCGACAGGGGCCGACACCCTGGTCACCGCTGGCGCGATCCAGTCCAACCACGTCCGTCAGACCGCCGCGCTGGCAGCGCGCCTGGGCCTGGGCTGCGTGGCCCTGCTGGAAAACCCGATCGGCACCGAGGACGGCAACTACCTGGGCAACGGCAACCGCCTGCTGCTGGACCTGTTCGATGCGCGGGTCGAGCTGGTGGACAACCTGGACAACGCCGACGAGCAGTTGCAGGCCCTGGCCGAGCGTCTGCGCAGCAACGGCAAGAAGCCCTATCTGGTGCCGATCGGTGGTTCCAACGCTCTCGGTGCGCTGGGCTACGTGCGGGCGGGCCTGGAACTGGCGGCGCAGATCGAGGCGACCGGCCTGGAATTCGCTGCCGTGGTGCTGGCCTCCGGCAGTGCTGGAACCCATAGCGGCCTGGCCCTGGGCCTGAGCGAAACCCTGCCGCAACTGCCGGTGATTGGCGTGACAGTCTCGCGTAGCGACGAGGCGCAGCGGCCGAAGGTACAGGGGTTGGCCGAACGCACCGCCGAGTTGCTGGAAGTACCGCTGCCGGCCAGTTTCAAGGTGCACCTGTGGGACGAATATTTCGCCCCACGCTACGGCGAGCCGAATGCCGGGACCCTGGCGGCGGTCAAGCTGCTGGCAAGCCAGGAAGGCATCCTGCTCGACCCGGTCTACACCGGCAAGGCAATGGCCGGACTGCTCGATGGCATCGGCCTGCAGCGTTTCGACGATGGCCCGATCATCTTCCTCCATACCGGCGGTGCGCCGGCGCTGTTTGCCTATAACGCATCGTTTGCCTGACAGGGCTGGGGAAATTTCCTGGTTGGCCTACCCCTAGGAAATTTCCCACCCGTACGCAGGCAGCACAAGCACACAAAATGGAATAATCGGATTCTTTTATATTATTTAAAATTATAAAAGGAGCCGTTTATAGTTTCGCCTCAGGCGAATTTGCCACGAGACGCCAATACTGCTTTGAGGCAGGATGGCCGCTGGTAATCAAAGTGTCAGGTTTGCCTTCCTTCTCCCATAAAAAACACACGGGGCTCTTCATGAATATTTCCGCATTTCGCAAGCGTCTGCTGATCGGCAGCCTGGGTCTGGTGCTTGGCGCCGGTCTGCTGGGTCAGGCCGTGGCCGGTGAACAACTGAACCAGATCAAGAAAGCCGGCGAGATCAAGATCGGCCTGGAAGGCACCTATCCGCCGTTCAGCTTTGTCGATGAAAGCGGCAAGCTCAGCGGCTTCGAAGTCGAGTTGTCCGAGGCGCTGGCCAAGGAGCTGGGCGTCCAGGTCAAGCTGCAGGCCACCCCGTGGGATGGCATCCTCGCGGCCCTGGAGTCCAAGCGTCTGGACGCGGTGGTCAATCAGGTCACCATCTCCGAAGAGCGCAAGAAGAAGTACGATTTCTCTACGCCTTACACCGTCTCCGGCATCCAGGCACTGGTCCTGAAAAAGAACGTCGACGCGATCAAGACCGCCGACGACCTGGCTGGCAAGAAAGTCGGTGTGGGCCTGGGCACCAACTACGAACAATGGCTCAAGGACAACCAGCCCAAAGCCATTATCAAGACCTACAACGATGACCCGACCAAGTTCCAGGACCTGCGCATCGGCCGTATCGACGCGATCCTGATCGACCGCCTGGCCGCCCTGGAATACGCCAAGAAAGCCCCGGACACCGCCGCTGCCGGCGATGCCTTCTCCCGTCAGGAAGCCGGTATTGCCCTGCGCAAGGGCGAGCCTGAACTGCTCGACGCCGTGAACAAGGCCCTCGACAAGCTGCGCGCTGACGGCACCCTGAAGAAGCTGTCCGAAAAATACTTCAACGCTGACGTCACTCAATAATGGAAGCAGGTTTGCAACTCGCGCTGGACTCCGCACCCTTTCTGCTCAAGGGTGCGTACTACACGGTGATTCTCAGCCTCGGCGGGATGTTTTTCGGCTTGCTGCTGGGCTTCGGCCTGGCCTTGATGCGTCTGTCGCGCTTCAAGCTGCTCAGCGGGATCGCCCGGGTCTACGTGTCGTTCTTTCGCGGCACGCCGCTACTGGTGCAACTGTTTTTGATCTACTACGGTTTGCCACAAGTGGGCATCGAGCTGGATCCGATCCCGGCGGCCATGATCGGCTTTTCGCTGAACATGGCCGCTTACGCCTGTGAAATCCTGCGTGCCGCCATCGGTTCCATCGAGCGCGGTCAGTGGGAAGCTGCAGCCAGTATCGGCATGACCCGTGCGCAAACCCTGCGTCGGGCCATCCTGCCGCAGGCGATGCGTACCGCCTTGCCACCCTTGGGCAACAGCTTCATTTCACTGGTCAAGGACACGGCGCTGGCGGCTACGATCCAGGTGCCCGAGCTGTTCCGTCAGGCGCAACTGGTGTCGGCACGGACATTTGAAATTTTCACCATGTATCTGTCCGCGGCCCTGATCTACTGGGTATTGGCAAGCATCCTGGCGTATTTTCAGAATCGCCTGGAAGTCCGGGTCAACCGGCATGACCTGGAGTCCTGAAGCATGATCGTGGTTGAAAAACTGACCAAGCAATTCAATGGGCAGAGCGTGCTCAAGGGCATCGACCTCAAGGTCGAGGCCGGCGAAGTGGTGGCGATCATCGGCCCCAGTGGTTCCGGCAAGACCACCTTCCTGCGGTGCCTGAACTTCCTCGAGGAACCCTCCAGCGGCCGGATTCAGGTCGGTGATATCGAGATCGACGGCAGTCGCCCGCTGAGCCAGCAACAGAACCTGGTCCGCAAGCTGCGCCAGCAGGTCGGTTTCGTGTTCCAGAACTTCAACCTGTTCCCCCATCGCACGGCACTGGAGAACGTCATCGAAGGCCCGATCGTGGTCAAGAAGACCCCGCGCGAGCAGGCCGTGGCCCTGGGCCGCAAGCTGCTGGCCAAGGTCGGCCTGGCGGGCAAGGAGGAGTCCTATCCACGGCGCCTGTCCGGCGGCCAGCAACAGCGCGTGGCGATTGCCCGGGCGCTGGCGATGGAGCCGCAGGTGATCCTGTTCGATGAGCCGACTTCGGCCCTCGACCCGGAACTGGTGGGCGAAGTCCTGGCAACGATTCGCGGGCTGGCGGAAGAGAAACGCACCATGGTCATCGTCACCCACGAGATGAGTTTCGCTCGCGATGTGGCCAACCGGGTGATCTTTTTCGACAAGGGTGTGATTGTCGAGCAAGGTGAAGCCAAGGCGCTGTTTGCCAACCCAAAAGAAGAACGCACTCGGCAATTTCTCAGTAAGTTTCTGGGTGATGCGTAGGAATCTTCTTGTTATTTAAATAACGTACTCAGGGAGCGAGTACGTTATTTCCGTCGTGACAGTTTTATCGCCTGCAGTCATGTGCTTTTCAACTTGGCGATGAATACAGATGCTCCCTCCCGAAACATTTTCAAACGGTGTTGGCTTTTCGGTCGTACCGACGCCGACTCTCGATTCCACCTGCTTCTCGCCCGTGATCCTGGCCCGGTGAAGTAGGAATAATCCGAATAGTCCAAAGACAGGCATCAGTGCCAGGCAATGCCTTGACAGGCGTGGCTCAAGGCTTTTATTTGGCGGCTTACTTGTTTGGCGTTATCTGGATAGCACTTCCCTGGGTAAGGGAGCCGGCTATTCTCGCGCCATCAACTTTCGGCTGTAAGGATGCGGCGAAAGAGCCAATGAGCCGTCTTTCCATATGGAACCGGCCAACTCTTTCAAGTTGAACTCTTCGGCAACTGATAAAAGGACGATTTCATGAGCGATTCCCTTGAACATTCCCGACTCGCGCTGCCCGTGGTGCCACAAGCCCATCGGCGTGGCATTGGCCGCCTGGCCGCAGAGCAGTTGTCGATCTGTATCCCGGCCTATCCCGGCATGGATGAAGGCGACTTGCTCGAACTGTTCTGGGACGGTTGCTACGTGGCGTCCCGGCAGGTCCAGGCGGGCGAGCAGGGCCAGTCGCTCAGCCTGCGGGTGCCACAGAGTTTCGTCCTCGACGGCGTGGCGCGGATTCACTACCGGCTGATGCGTATCGGCAGTGCGGCGCTGACCTCGCCGCAACTGCGCCTGCCGGTCAAGCTGGACTGCCCCGGTGGCCTGCCGATCGGCGAGGAGAACCAGGGCCTGGCACCGCTGGTGATCCCATTGCCGATCCACCGCTATGGGGTCAATCCGAACCAGATGAAGCGTGGTGTGCCGCTGACCCTGGAGCCTTACCCGAACATGGCGGCCGAGGATGAAATCACCCTGCTGTGGGGCGATGTGCGCTTCGACCTGCCGAAGCTGGCGCCAGCGGATGTCGGCAAGCCGATCACGGTGTTCGTGCCGGCCTCGGTGATCCTCGAAGCCGGCGAGGATCGCGGCCTGGACATCACCTACTGCGTGATCGACCGGGTTGGCAACAACTCCCGCTGGGCGCCACCACGACGCTTGCGGGTAGGGACCGCACGGCACTTCATCAGGCCTGTCGTCCCTGGGTTTTCCCGCGCCGCCCAACGCCGCCGGGAGTGAGGAACAGACCTTCTATGCATATTCCTAAAGGTTAGTTTATTTAATTTTTATACGCGTTTAGGGTATATGTACCGGACCACCGGACCTGTTTGATTTCGTCGGTATCGCCTTCGCGATGCCTCCTGAGAGAGATGAGGTAGGTATGGTCAGGAACACAATCACCCTTGTGCAGATCGCCGGGGCATTGCGCACGCCACGGAGTGGCGCTGATGTCTAACTTGAACGATGCACAGGTCCACAGCGACCAGGATATCGCGCCGCTGCTGCTGCCGGCGCGGGTATTGCGCAACGATGCCGAAGCCCTGCAGGCCGCCCGTGAGCTGGCCGAAGTCGCCCGGCTGCACGCCGCCCGGCGCGACCAGCAACGCAAGCTGCCCTGGGCGGAAATCGAGCAGTTCACCCGCAGCGGCCTGGGCAGTATCACCATTCCCCGTGAATTCGGCGGTCCGCAGGTGTCCTTCGTGACCGTGGCCGAAGTGTTCGCGATCGTTTCCGCTGCCGATCCGGCCCTCGGACAGATTCCGCAGAACCAGTTCGGCATTCTCCAAGCCCTGCTCGGCACCGCCACCGACCGGCAGAAGAAGCAGCTGTTCCAGAGCGTGCTCGACGGCTGGCGGATCGGCAACGCCGGCCCCGAGCGTGGCACCCGCAATACCCTGGAGATCAAGACCCGGATTACTGCCGACGGTGACGCTTTTGTCATCACTGGGCAGAAGTTCTATTCCACCGGCGCCCTGTTCGCCCATTGGGTGGCGGTCAAGGCTCTCGATGACGAAGGCCGCCAGGTCATGGCTTTCGTCCGGCGTGGCACGCCAGGCCTGCGGGTGGTCGACGACTGGTCCGGCTTTGGCCAGCGCACCACCGCCAGCGGCACCGTGCTGCTGAACAACGTGCGGGTCGAGGCAGAGAACGTCGTCGAGAACTGGCGCCAGGCCGGCACTCCGAACATCCAGGGCGCCGTCTCGCAACTGATCCAGGCTGCCATCGACGCCGGGATCGCCCGCGCCGCCATCGACGACAGCATTGCCTTTGTCCGCGAACGTTCGCGGCCGTGGGTCGATGCCAAGGTCGAGCGGGCCAGTGATGACCTGTATGTGATCGCCGATATCGGCAAGCTGAAAATCGAACTGCACGCCGCCGAGGCCTTGCTGCGCAAGGCCGGGAAGGTGCTGGATCAGATCAATGCCGGGCCGGTGGATGCCGCCGCTGCGGCACGGGCCTCGATTGCCGTGGCCGAGGCCAAGGTGCTCACCACCGAAATCTCCCTGCTCGCCAGCGAGAAGCTGTTCGAACTGGCCGGCAGCCGCGCCACCCTGGCCGAGTTCAACCTCGACCGGCACTGGCGCAACGCCCGGGTGCACACCCTGCACGACCCGGTGCGCTGGAAGTATCACGCGGTAGGTGCCTATCGCCTCAACGGCACCTTGCCCGCCCGCCATTCCTGGATCTGACCAGACCTCTGGAGACACCCATGTCACAGTTTTCCCCACGCGTCGCGATCATATCCAGCGACGAGCAAGCCCTGATCGTGGCCAGCGACCTGGCCGAGGATTTCAAGCGCGACAGCCAGCTGCGCGACCGTGAACGGCGCCTGCCGCTGCCCGAGCTGGAGGTGTTTTCGCGCTCCGGCCTGTGGGGCATCAGCGTGCCGAAAGAGTACGGTGGCGCCGGTGTGTCGAACGTCACCCTGGCCAAGGTCACGCAACTGATCGCCGAGGCCGACGCCTCCCTCGGGCAGATTCCACAGAACCATTTCTATGCCCTCGAAGTCCTGCGGGTTAACGGCAGCGAGGCGCAGAAACGGCGGCTGTACGCCGAGGTCCTGGCCGGTCGCCGCTTCGGCAATGCCCTGGCCGAACTGGGCACCAAGACCGCCCATGATCGCGTCACCCACCTGCGCCGTGATGGCGAGGGTTATCGCATCAACGGGCGCAAGTTCTATTCGACCGGTTCGCTTTATGCCCAGCGCATTCCCACTTCGGTGGTGGACGAACAGGGCGTGCAGCAACTGGCCTTCGTCCCGCGGGACAGCGCTGGGCTGACGGTGATCGACGATTGGACCGGTTTCGGCCAGCGCACCACCGGCAGCGGTTCGGTGGTGTTCGAGGATGTGTTCGTCGCCGCCGAGGACGTGATCCCGTTCCAGAGCGCTTTCGAGCGGCCAACGCCGGTCGGGCCACTGGCGCAGATTCTCCACGCGGCCATCGATACCGGCATTGCCCGTGCCGCCTACGAGGATGCCCTGCATTTCGTCCGTACCCGCACCCGGCCGTGGATCGATTCGGGTACTGAAAAGGCCGTCGACGATCCACTGACGTTGAAGAGCATCGGCCACCTGAGCATTCGCCTGAGTGCGACCGAAGCGTTGCTGGAGCGCGCCGGCGAGTTTCTCGACCGCGCCCAGGCCGACACGACGGCCGACAGCGTGGCGGCGGCGTCGATTGCCGTTGCGGAAGCCCGGGCGATCAGTACGGAAATCTCCCTCGCCGCCGGCAGCACCCTGTTCGAGTTGGCGGGCAGCCAGGCGACCCTGGCCGAGCACGGTCTCGACCGCCACTGGCGCAATGCGCGGGTGCACACGTTGCACGACCCGGTGCGCTGGAAGTATCACGCAGTGGGCAACTACTACCTCAACGATGAAAACCCGCCGCTGCGGGGGACCATCTGATGAGCAAGAAAAAGATCCTGCTCAATGCCTTCAACATGAACTGCATCGGGCATATCAACCACGGCCTGTGGACTCATCCACGGGACAACTCGACCCGCTACAAGACCCTCGAGTACTGGACCGAGCTGGCGCAGTTGCTGGAGCGCGGGCTGTTCGACGGGCTGTTCATCGCCGATATCGTCGGGGTCTACGACGTCTACCAGCAGTCGGTGGAGGTGCCGCTGCGCGAATCGATCCAGCTGCCGGTCAATGATCCGCTGCTGCTGGTCTCGGCCATGGCTGCGGTGACGAAAAACCTCGGCTTCGGCCTGACCGCCAACCTGACCTACGAGACGCCGTACCTGTTCGCCCGCCGGCTATCGACACTGGACCACCTGAGCCGCGGCCGGGTCGGCTGGAACATCGTCACCGGCTACCTCGACAGCGCCGCCAAGGCCATGGGCCTGGAGGCCCAGGTCGAGCACGACCGCCGCTACGACCAGGCCGACGAGTACCTGGAAGTGCTCTATAAGCTGCTCGAAGGCAGCTGGGAAGACGACGCGGTTATCAACGACCCGGTGCGGCGGGTCTATGCCGAGCCGGACAAGGTCCACAAGGTGCGGCACAAGGGCGAGTTCTACCAGGTCGAGGGTTATCACCTTTGCGAGCCGTCGCCACAGCGTACGCCGGTGCTGTTCCAGGCCGGCAGTTCCGAGCGCGGCCTGCTGTTCGCCGGGCGGCATGCCGAGTGCGTGTTCATCAGCGGGCAGAACAAGGCGGCGACCCGGGCCCAGGTGGACAAGGTCCGCGCCAGTGTCGAGGCGGCAGGGCGCGACGGCCAGGCGGTCAAGGTGTTCATGGGCATCAACGTGATCGTCGGCGAGACCGAAGAGGCGGCCTGGGCCAAGCATGCCGAGTACCTCGGCTACGCCAGTGCCGAGGCCGGAGTGGCGCATTTCTCGGCGTCCACCGGGATCGATTTTTCCGAGTACGAACTGGACGAGCCGATCCAGTACGTGAAGAGCAACGCGATCCAGTCGGCGACCCGCAACTTGCAGAACAACGACTGGACCCGACGCAAGCTGCTGGAGCAACACGCCCTGGGTGGGCGCTACGTGACCGTGGTCGGTTCGCCGACCCAGGTCGCCGATGAGCTCGAGTCGTGGATCGCCGAAACCGGCCTGGACGGCTTCAACCTGACCCGCATCGTCACCCCGGAAAGCTACGGGGACTTCATCGACCTGGTGATTCCCGAGTTGCAGCGGCGTGGCTCGTACAAGACCGCGTATGAGCAGGGGACGTTGCGCGAAAAGCTGTTCGGCGACGAGGCCCACCTGCCGCCGGAACATGCAGGCGCGGCCTATCGCCAGAACTCAATTGCGGAAACACCACAGGCCCCTTCGTCGCCTGACGCAAACGAAAAACAAACGCTGGCCCTGTAGGAGCCGGGCTTGCCCGCGAAAGCGTCTGCAAGGGCGCCAAAAGCTTCGCGGGCAAGCCCGGCTCCTACAAGGCCGGTGCAGCCCCTACAGACGATTACCGACTGGAAATCCATCATGAAAACAATACGCCTCACCGCGCCAGTCAAGGCACTGGCCCTCGCCCTTGGCCTGTTCAGCGGCGCTGCCCATGCCGCCGACGCACCGCTCAAGGTCGGCACCACCGCCGCCTTCGCCATCCCGCTGGAGGCCGCCGTGGAAGAAGCCGGCAAGCAGGGCCTGAAGGTCGAGCTGGTGGAGTTCACCGACTGGATCGCGCCCAACGTCAGCCTGGCTGCCGGCGATATCGACGTGAACTACTTCCAGCACATCCCGTTCCTGGAAAACGCCAAGGCCGCCGCCGGTTTCGACCTGGTGCCCTTCGCTCCAGGGATCATCAACAACGTCGGCCTCTACTCGAAGAAGTACAAGAGCTTCGCCGAGCTGCCCGAGGGCGCCACCGTGGCGATTGCCAACGACCCGATCAACAGCGGTCGCGGCCTGCAACTGCTGGCCAAGGCCGGCCTGATCACCCTCAAGCCCGGTGTCGGCTACAAGGCCACCGAAGACGACATCGTCGCCAACCCGAAGAAGATCAAGATCCTCCAGGTCGAGGCCGTGCAACTGGTACGAGCCTACGATGACGCCGACCTGGTGCAGGGCTACCCGGCCTATATCCGCCTGGCGAAAACCTTCGATGCCGGCTCCGCGCTGCTGTTCGACGGCCTCGACCACAAGGAGTACGTGATCCAGTTCGTCATCCAGCCGAAGGAGAAGAACGACCCGCGCCTGATCAAGTTCGTCGATATCTACCAGCATTCGCCCGCCGTACGCGCCGCCCTGGACAAGGCCCACGGCAAGCTGTACCAGGCCGGCTGGGAAGGCTGACATGAGTGTTGCCAGCCTCCAGCGCCCGCAGGCCGAAGCGCCACGCGAGGCCGAACAGACCGAGCTGCACCCTGATCTCAACCGGGCCCACGTGCGCTTCATCGGCGTGGGCAAGACCTACGACGGCCACCACGGTCCGGTCAATGCCTTGCAGGGCATCGACCTGGCGATCCAGTGCGGCGAGGTGTTCGGCATCATCGGTCGCAGCGGTGCCGGCAAGTCGTCGCTGATCCGCACCATCAACCGCCTGGAGCAACCCACGTCGGGGCGGGTGCTGATCGACCAGGTGGACATCGGCGAGTTCGACGAGGATCGCCTGGTGGAATTGCGCCGGCGGATCGGCATGATCTTCCAGCACTTC
This sequence comes from Pseudomonas sp. UTLPPB19802, assembly GCF_059730225.1. NCBI lineage: Bacteria > Pseudomonadati > Pseudomonadota > Gammaproteobacteria > Pseudomonadales > Pseudomonadaceae > Pseudomonas > Pseudomonas sp. UTLPPB19802. The sequence continues at coordinate 504,646 of NZ_AP048545.1, read as the reverse complement.
AACCTGATGTCGGCCAAGACCGTCTGGCAGAACGTCGAGCTGCCGCTGAAGGTGGCCGGTGTACCCAGGCTGGCGCGCGAGCAGAAGGTGCGCGAGCTGCTGGAACTGGTGGGCCTGCGGGACAAGCACAAGGCCTATCCGGCGCAGCTGTCCGGTGGGCAGAAGCAGCGGGTGGGGATCGCTCGGGCGCTGGTCCATGACCCGGCGATCCTGCTGTGTGACGAAGCCACTTCGGCGCTCGACCCGGAGACCACCCAGTCGATTCTCGGCCTGCTGCGCGAGATCAACCGGCGCCTGGGCCTGACCGTAGTCTTGATCACCCATGAGATGGCGGTGATCCGCGAGATCTGCGACCGCGTGGTGGTGCTTGAGCACGGCCGGGTGGTCGAGCAGGGGCCGGTGTGGCAGGTGTTTGGCGATCCGCAACATGAGGTCAGCCGGACCTTGCTCGCGCCGTTGCAGCACGCGCTGCCGGAGGAGTTGCAGGGTCGCCTGCGGGCACAGCCGGAATCGACAGAAGCGGAGGTGGTGTTGCGCCTGCAGTTCACCGGCAGCGCCAGTGACGAGCCGGACCTGGCCGCACTGTTCAGTGCCTTGGGCGGGCGGGTGCGGCTGTTGCAGGGTGGCGTCGAGCGGATTCAGGGGCACGCCTTGGGGCAACTGCTGCTATCGGTGAGCGGATCGCCGCTGGACGCCGAGGCGCTGAGCCAGCGTGCGGCCGGTTGGGCACAACAGGTGGAGGTACTCGGCTATGTGGCTTGATCGGTTGTGGCAGGGGGTGATCGACACCTTCCTGATGGTCGGCGTGTCGTCGTTGATCGCGCTGTTGCTGGGCATTCCGCTGGCGGTGATCCTGGTCACCAGCCACAAGGGCGGAATTTACGAGGCACCGGCGGTGAATCGGGTATTGGGAGCGTTCGTGAACCTGTTCCGCTCGATTCCGTTCCTGATCCTGATGGTGGCGCTGATCCCGTTCACCCGACTGATCGTCGGCACCACCTATGGCGTGTGGGCGGCGGTGGTGCCGCTGACGATTGCGGCGACACCGTTCTTTGCACGGATCGCCGAGGTCAGCCTGCGCGAGGTCGATCATGGTTTGATCGAAGCGGCGCAGGCCATGGGCTGCCGGCGCTGGCATATCGTCTGGCACGTGCTGCTGCCCGAGGCGTTGCCGGGGATCGTCGGCGGTTTCACCATCACCCTGGTGACGATGATCAACTCCTCGGCAATGGCCGGCGCGATTGGTGCGGGTGGCCTGGGAGACATCGCCTACCGCTATGGCTACCAGCGCTTCGACAGCCAGGTGATGCTGACGGTGATCGTGTTGCTGGTGATCCTGGTAGCGGCAATCCAGTTCGGTGGGGATCGGTTGGCGCGGGTGCTCAACAAGCGCTGATTCGGGTGGCGACTTCGCGGGCAAGCCCTGCTCAGTGCTGTGTCGTATACGAATCTCGTGTTTGACAAAGCCCTGCAGGAGCGTGGCTTGCCCGCGAAGGGGTCCTCCCAGGCACAGCAAGAATTCGCGGGGTGATATATTCAGATCACCCACCCCAAAGCGCAGATCCTCGATGAAAACCCTCGGCCCCGACGACCTCCACCAGATCGCCTCCACCACCCTCGGTCACTACAACCGTACCGCCGAAGGTTTCCGCGAAGGCACCCGCGACCACGACGTCAGCCAGAACATCGACGCCCTGTTGCGTCACATCCAGGGCATGGCGCCGTTCACCATCCTCGATTTCGGCTGCGGTCCCGGTCGCGACCTCAAGACCTTTACCCGCCTCGGCCACACCGCCGTCGGCCTCGACGGTACCGAGCGTTTCGCGCAGATGGCCCGTGAGGACAGCGGTTGCGAGGTGCTGCAACAGAACTTCCTCGAACTGGATCTGCCGGCGCAGTGTTTCGACGGCATCTTTGCCAATGCCGTGCTGTTCCACGTCCCGCTGCAGGAGTTGCCGCGTGTCCTTGGGCAACTGCATGCCACGCTCAAGCCAGGTGGCGTACTGTTCAGCTCCAACCCGCGTGGGGAGAACCAGGAGGGCTGGAATGGCGAGCGATATGGTTCGTACCACGACCTGGAGTCCTGGCGAGAATTGCTGACGGCGGCGGGCTTCGTCGAGTTGGAACACTACTACCGTCCTGCCGGCTTGCCGCGTGAACAGCAGCCGTGGTTGGCGAGTGTCTGGCGCAAGTCCTAGAGGCTCGGCGATGTCGGCGTTGGATTGTCCATCCAGGACGGACAGTCAAACCGGTTTGAGCCGCTTTTTCCTTTTTCGGCGACTCATTAATCTGGTCACAAGTTGAACGACACAGCTTCTAACCACTTAACGAAAAAGGATTCCCCCATGAGCAAGCCAACCTACAACCGCCTGAACAAAGACGACGCCGTAGTCCTGCTGGTCGACCACCAGACCGGCCTGATTTCCCTGGTGCAGGACTTCTCGCCGAACGAGTTCAAGAACAACGTGTTGGCGTTGGCTGACCTGGCCAAGTTCTTCGACCTGCCGACCGTGCTGACCACCAGCTTCGAGCAAGGCCCGAACGGCCCACTGGTTCCGGAACTGAAGGAGATGTTCCCGGATGCGCCGTACATTGCCCGTCCAGGCCAGATCAATGCCTGGGACAACGAAGATTTCGTGAAAGCGATCAAGGCCACCGGCCGCAAGCAACTGATCATTGCCGGTGTGGTGACGGACGTTTGCGTGGCCTTCCCGACCTTGTCGGCCCTGGCTGAAGGTTTTGATGTGTTCGTGGTGACGGATGCTTCCGGTACCTTCAACGAAACCGTGCAGCAGGCCGCGTGGAACCGCATGACCCAGGCTGGCGCGCAGATGATGAACTGGTTCTCGGTGGCCTGTGAGCTGCACCGCGACTGGCGCAACGATATCGAAGGTCTGGGCAACCTGCTGTCGCAGCGTATCCCGAACTACCGCAACCTGATGAACAGCTACGCGGCACTGACTGCCCGCTAATCCACCAAAAACCACCAGGCCCGCCTTCGAGCGGGCCTTTTGTTTTTCTGCAGCCCCACACCGTTTCGGCGTGCTGCATACCTCTGTGGCGAGCGGGCTTGTCGGGACGCCGCACCGCCGCGCTCGGCTGCGCAGCAGCCGTAAAACCAGACGACCCGATTCCATCCGAAGTATCGCGGTGTCTGGTTTCAGGAGCGCTACGCGCTCCAGCGCGAGCAAGCCCGCTCGCCACAGGGACTGCGGTGTGCCCGATGTTTCAGTGTTGCTGGCCCAGCAACCCGTCCACCTGGCTTTGCGCCAACTCGATCAGATGCACCGCAGCCATCGCCAAGTGACGCGGCATACCGCTCAACTGTTCGGCAGACTCATACGCGGTGGCGGCTGCAGAGCGCAGGATCGAGTCGAGGTTGTTCAGGGTGTCTTCGAGGTGGGATGTTTTGCTGATGGAATCTGCTGGTAGTTCGTAATGGGCGAAGGCGCGTTCAGCGGCTTCGGCATCCATGAAGGATGCATTTTGCACCGGCGGATCGGGAACGATGGTTTTCATGACAACTCCTTGATTGATGGAGCCGACACTGATCGCTACCAAACGATATGGGTGGCGGCTATGCGCAGGTTGGTAGACCGGGAATCAAGGAACCCAGCGCACTCGAAAGTGCCCTGCGCACAGCCACCATGGACGACAGTCGCGGGCAAGAAATGCCAACGAAAAATCCACTAGAGTGGCGTCATGCGCCTTGATTGTTCTCGGGCTACCAAACCCGATCACCGCGTGTTCGCAGTGACAGGTCCAAGCCTAGGTCCCGCAGATCGACAGGCGCAAGCCGAAAGGATTTTCTAGGAAACTTCAGGCGAGGGAAAGGGAATCGTCTTGCTGGTGGGTCTTGGCGCCTGCAACAAGAATGTATCCAACGGTCGTAGTGAGTTGACATCAACGTCATCTGTGGCACTCTAAAAGAACTACTCAGCCCCGTACGCAGCGATTCAGTTCGCTGGCTGTTGGGGTGAAAAAACCGGCCTTGTGCCGGTTTTTTCGTTTCAAGAGACGGAGATATGATTCTGAAGCTGGGCTGCGTCGGTCGATCACCCAAAAAAGAAAACCCCGGAGGGCCTTGGCCTTCCGGGGTCGTTTGGCGCCACCGCTTACAGCTTGGCGATCGACACCTCGGTGGATTTCACGAAGGCGATCACTTCGCTGCCGATTTCCAGTTCCAGTTCCTTGACCGAACGGGTGGTGATCACCGAGGTGACGATGCCGGAAGCGGTCTGGACGTCGATTTCCGACAGAACGTCGCCGGTGACGATTTCCTTGACGGTGCCCTTGAACTGGTTGCGCACGTTGATGGCTTTGATGGTCATGGCGTTGATTCCTGTCTTTGATTGAGTAGGCAAGGCTTGATTACAGCGCCCAGCGCAGTTGCGTGGGCAAGGGTGAAACAGGTTCCGGCTCGGGTGGCACGCCAGGCAGTGACAGCACCCGGTTCAACACTTCGGTCTCCAGCGCCGCCAGGCGATGGGAACCCCGCACCCGAGGGCGCGGCAGTTCGACGTGCAGGTCGAGGCCGACCTGGCCGTCTTCGATCAGGATCACCCGATCGGCAATGGCCACGGCTTCGCTGACGTCGTGGGTCACCAGCAGCACGGTAAAACCATGCTGCTGCCAAAGGCGTTCGATCAGTTGCTGCATCTCGATCCGGGTCAGGGCATCCAGCGCCCCCAGCGGTTCGTCGAGCAGCAGCAGGCGAGGTTGGTGAATCAGGGCGCGGGCCAGGGCGACGCGCTGTTTCTGGCCGCCGGACAGACCCGCCGGCCACTCGTTGGCGCGATCGGCCAGGCCGACCGCTTCCAGGGCTTGCAGGGCCTGTGGACGCCAGTTGCCCTTGAGGCCGAGGCCGACGTTGTCGATGACTTTTTTCCATGGCAGCAGGCGCGCTTCCTGGAACATCAGCCGGGTGTCTTCGCGGGCGTCGCTCAGCGGCGCCGAACCGGCCAGCAGGTCGCCAGCGGTGGGCTTGTCGAGACCGGCCAGCAAGCGCAGCAGGGTGCTCTTGCCGCAGCCACTGCGGCCGACCACGGCAACGAATTGTCCGGCCGGGATGTGCAGGTCGATCTCGCGCAGCACCTGGCGCTCGCCGAAGGTTTTCTGCAGTTTGCGCGCCGCCAGCGGAATGCCTTGCAGCAGGCGTGGAGGTTGTTGGGCTGTCATGCTGCACCGCCTTTGGTCTGGTAAGCCGGATGCCAGCGCAGCCAGACGCGCTCCAGGCCGCGTGCCGCGAGATCGGCGAGCTTGCCAAGCACCGCGTAGAGCACGATGGCCAGCACCACCACGTCGGTTTGCAGGAACTCCCGGGCGTTCATCGCTAGGTAGCCGATGCCGGAGCTGGCCGAGATGGTTTCGGCGACGATCAGCGTCAACCACATGAAACCGAGGGCGAAGCGCACGCCCACCAGGATCGACGGCAGCGCGCCCGGCAGGATCACCTGGCGGAACAGGCTGAAGCCGGACAGGCCGTAGCTGCGCGACATTTCCACCAGCGCCGGGTCGACGTTGCGGATGCCGTGGTAGGTGTTGAGGTAGATCGGGAACAGGGTGCCGAGGGCGACCAGGAAAATTTTCGCCGACTCGTCGATGCCGAACCACAGGATGACCAGTGGGATCAGCGCCAGGTGTGGCACGTTGCGGATCATCTGCACTGAGCTGTCGAGCAGGCGTTCGCCCCATTTCGACAGGCCGGTGATGAAGCCCAGGGCCAGGCCGATGCTGCCGCCGATGATGAAGCCGAGGCCGGCCCGCCAGCCGCTGATGGCCAGGTGGGTCCAGATGTCGCCGCTCTGTACCAGGGCGACGCCGGCTTCGACCACCGCGCTCGGTGCGGGCAGGATCCGCGTCGACAGCCAGCCGGCCGAGACCGACAGTTGCCACACCGCCAGCAACAGTATCGGCAGGGCCCAGGGCGCGAGCCGGTGGGTGATTCGGGTAAGGGTCGTCATGGTGCGGCCTCAGCTCTGGGAGACGGCTTTGGGCAGGATGTCATTGGCGACCATCTCACCGAAGGGGCTGACGTAACCGGCGCTTTGCGGCCGCTCCGGACGTTCGATGTCCAGGTGCGGGAACAGCAGTTCGGCGACCCGGTAGGACTCTTCCAGGTGCGGGTAGCCGGAGAAGATGAAGGTGTCGATGCCCAGGGCTGCGTATTCCTTGACCCGTGCCGCCACGGTCGGGCCGTCGCCGACCAGCGCGGTGCCGGCACCGCCACGCACCAGGCCGACGCCGGCCCACAGGTTGGGGCTGACTTCCAGCTTGTCGCGGTTGCCACCGTGCAACGCGGCCATGCGCTGCTGGCCGACGGAGTCGAAGCGCGCCAGGGATTTCTGTGCACGGGCGATGGTGTCGTCGTCCAGGTGCGAGATGAGTTTTTCCGCGGCCTTCCAGGCTTCGGCATTGGTTTCGCGGACGATCACGTGCAGGCGGATGCCGAAGCGCACGGTACGGCCCTGTTTGGCGGCCTTGGCCCGCACCTGTTCGACCTTCTCGGCGACGGCGGCCGGTGGCTCGCCCCAGGTCAGGACCATGTCGACCTGTTCGGCGGCCAGGTCCTGGGCGGCTTCCGAAGAACCGCCGAAGTACAGCGGCGGACGCGGTTGCTGCAGTGGTGGATAGAGCAGCTTGGCGCCCTTCACGCTGATGTGCTGGCCGTCGTAGTCGACAGTCTCGCCTTCCAGGACCCGGCGCCAGATGCGGGTGAATTCCACCGAGGCCTGGTAGCGCTCTTCGTGGTTGAGGAACAGGCCGTCACCGGCCAGTTCATCCGGGTCGCCACCGGTCACCAGGTTGAACAGCGCGCGGCCGCCGGAGAGCCGGTCGAGGGTCGCCGCCTGGCGTGCCGCCACGGTCGGGGAAATGATCCCGGGGCGCAGGGCGACGAGGAATTTCAGCCGTTGGGTCACCGGAATCAGCGAGGCGGCCACCAGCCAGGAGTCCTCGCAGGAACGTCCGGTGGGGATCAGTACGCCGCCGAAACCAAGGCGATCGGCGGCCTGTGCCACCTGTTGCAGATAACCGTGGTCGACGGCGCGGGCGCCTTCGGCGGTGCCAAGGTAATGACCGTCGCCGTGGGTAGGCAGGAACCAGAAGATGTTGAGGCTCATGGAGTTGTCTCCTAAGGGATTCGTATGGTTCAAGGTGCGGTGGCCACGGCGGCCGGTGGAGTCCAGATCACGTCCTTGATGCTCAGCGGCTTGGGAATCAGCTTGAGCTGGTAGAAGCTGTCGGCGATTTTCTGCTGCGCGGCGACCACTTCCGGGGTGAGGAACTGTGCACCGTAGCCCTGGCGTTTCACCGAGGTCAGGGTGATGTCGGCGGGCAGGCCGAGCAGCGGTGCGACCTGGGCGGTGACTTCCTCGGGGTTGGCCTTGGACCAGTCGCCCACGGCACGGACTTCTTCGACCAGGGCCTTGATCACTTCGGGGTGTTTTTCCGCGTAGGGACGGGTCGCCAGGTAGAACTGGTTGTTGTCCACCAGGCCCTTGCCGTCACGCAGGGTGTGGGCCTTGAGCTGTTGCTCGGCGGCGGCCTGGTAGGGGTCCCAGATTACCCAGGCGTCGACGCTGCCACGCTCGAAGGCGGCGCGGGCATCGGCGGGCGGCAGGTAGACGGTCTGGATGTCGCTGTACTTGAGGCCGGCGTCTTCCAGGGCGCGGACCAGCAGGTAGTGCACGTTGGAACCCTTGTTGAGGACGACCTTCTTGCCCTTGAGTTCCTGCACCGACTTGATCGGCGAGTCCTTGGGAACCAGGATCGCTTCGCTGGTCGGTGCTGGCGGTTCGGAGGCGACATAAAGCAGGTTGGCGCCGGCGGCCTGGGCGAATACCGGCGGGGTCTCGCCGGTGACGCCGAAATCGATCGAGCCGACGTTCAGCCCTTCGAGCAGTTGCGGGCCGCCGGGGAACTCGGTCCATTGCACCTGCACGCCCTGGGCGGCGAGGCGTTTTTCCAGGCTGCCCTTGGCCTTGAGCAGGACCAGGGTGCCGTATTTCTGGTAACCGATCCGCAGGGTCTCGGCTTGAGCTTGGGTAATGGCGCCGAAGGTGACAGCCGCTGCAAACAGAGCGACCAGACCGCGACGCAAAATGACAGTGCGCATGGCGCTCTCCTTTTTGCAGTTGGGGTTTTGGCTGCACCTGCTTGCCCGTTGGCGGGCGAGTAAGGCCAGTACATCGATAAGCGGGTTGAAGCGGGCTAGATGCTCCAGCGGGCACTCAGCAGGCGATCGTTCAGCAGGGCCGGGTCCAGTGGCTTGGGTCGGCGGGCCAGGGCCCGATGGAACTGTTCCAGGGCTTCGCCCAGGCGTTGTTCCAGCGCCGGGGTCAATTGCGCCTGGGCGCTGCCTTCGCCGTAGGCGATCTGGCTGTCCTCGGCAAAGATGCCGTGGAGCATTTCCTGGGCCTTCAGTGCGGCGAGGACCGGCTTGAGCGCGTAGTCCACGGCGAGCATGTGGGCGATGCTGCCGCCGGTGGCCATCGGCAGTACCACCTTGTGGCTCAGGGCGCGTTCGGGCAGCAGGTCCAGCAGGGTTTTCAGGGCGCCGGAAAACGAGGCCTTGTACACCGGGGTGGCGATCACCAGGCCGTCGGCCTGCTCGATGTGTTGCAGCAGGTTGACGACCTGCGGGCTGCCGAAGCGAGCGTGAAGCAGGTCTTCGGCATTGAAATCACGGATCTGGTAGCTCACCACTTCGACGCCTTGCTGGTTGAGCCAGCGTTTGGCGTGGTCCAGCAGCACCCCGGAGCGCGATCGCTGGCTGGGGCTTCCTCCGAGTGTCACGACCAGCATGAAGGTCTTTCCTCAAACGTAGGGCGGCGATTCGCGGGTTGCGATCTCGCTTGGGTTGGGACAGACCTTACCAGTCATTTTATATATCCATAAATCTCATTTATTCATTTGTTTATTCTTAAAGTGAATATGTAAATGGCTTTGTTCCAGGCAAAAAAATAGGCCGTCAAAACGGCCTGAAAACCCCTGCTTTGTGAATCCCTGGAAGCCTGCGATCCCCGCGATTGAGTGCGAAGCGCTCGCAAATCCTGAGAACCCGTTTCATCAGGAACATTGCATCTGGCGATTTTACGACTGCTTCGCAGCCGATCGCGGGCAAGCCTCGCTCCTACAAGGGGGTGGGGCTTGCCCGCGAGATGGAAGTCAGCGGTTGGGCTGTGGCGTCAGGCGCAGGTACGGCTTCACCGCGCGGTAGCCTTTCGGGAAGCGTTTCTTGATCTCTTCCTCGTCCTTGAGCGACGGCACGATCACCACGTCGTCGCCGTCCTGCCAGTTGGCCGGGGTGGCAACCTTGTGGTTGTCGGTCAGTTGCAGCGAGTCGATCACCCGCAGGATCTCGTTGAAGTTGCGGCCGGTGCTCGCCGGGTAGGTGATGGTCAGCCGGATCTTCTTGTTCGGATCGATCACGAACAGCGAGCGCACGGTAAGGGTGTCGCTGGCGTTGGGATGGATCAGGTCGTACAGGTCGGAAACCTTGCGATCGGCGTCAGCCAGGATCGGGAAGTTGACGAGGGTGTGCTGGGTCTCGTTGATGTCTTCGATCCACTTGTGGTGCGAGTCCACCGGGTCCACGGACAGGGCGATGGCCTTGACGCCGCGCTGGGCGAAGTCGTCCTTGAGCTTGGCGGTGAAACCCAGCTCGGTGGTGCACACCGGGGTGAAGTCGGCCGGATGGGAAAACAGCACGCCCCAGCTGTCGCCAAGCCACTCGTGGAAACGGATCTTGCCGGCGCTGGAATCCTGTTCGAAATCGGGGGCGATGTCGCCAAGTCTGAGGCTCATGTGCTGCTCCTTGGGTGAAGGTTCATGAGGCCTACTGTGCCTTGAGTGAGGATTATTTAAAAAGAATAAATATTGATTTATTTAGAAGATAAAGAAATATTAAAAAGTTCTTCATTGGACGCCGCAAGCGGCCAGGCGCACTCTTGTCCACAGCTTGTGAGAGGGCTAAGGGGATGTAACTCAGTGGAGTACCAAACGCCGCGATGTTGAGGTTTGGCGTGGGGTCGAAGCTGAAGAGTAGTGCTGTATGCAAGACGTGAAGCACTCGGCCCGGTATTGCACCGGGCCGAGTGTGGATCTTTCTACCAGCCGATCACGCGCTTCTTACAGCAGCGGAATCGAGTAGCTGACGATCAGGCGGTTCTCGTCCTGCGAACGGGTGTTCGGCAGGTCGGTACGCCACATCGCGTTTTTCCAGGCGAAGCCCAGGTTCTTGAAAGTACCTTCCGGTACGACATAGGCCAGGCTGATGTCGCGTTCCCACTCGGAACTACCGTTGGCACGTGCACCCGAAACGATGGTGTCGATGTTGTCGCCACGCAGGTAAACGACGCCAGCGGTCAGGCCAGGCACACCCACTTTGGCGAAGTCATAGGCGTAGCGAGCCTGCCAGGTACGCTCGCCGGCACGGGCGAACTTCTGGATCTGCACGTCGGTGGTGGTGCTGTTGGACGAGCCGTCACCCTGGTTCAGCCAAGGGAAGTCACTGTCACCCTTGGTGTACTGGTAGCCAGCACCGAAGGTGTGACCTTCAACCGAGTACAGGGCCAGGTAGCTGTACAGGTCGTTGTCGACCTTGCCCTTGACCTTGGTGGCGTTGGTGGTGTGATCCGAGTACCAGCCAGTGGTGTAGTAGTTGGCGGTGTCGCCATTGGCGCCGTTGTCGCGGCTGCGGTAGTAGCGCAGATCGCTCTTCAGCACGCCAGGACCGATTGCCCAGTTGTGCACCAGGCCCAGGAAGTTCTGCGAGTAGAAGTCCTTCAGCTCACCGTAGTAGTACGAAGCGGTCAGGTCCTTGGTGATCTTGTAGTCTGCGCCACCGTAGTAGAACTTGTTGCTGTCACGAGCGGCAGCGGTAGTACCGTTGGCGCCAGCGAGCGACAGGCTCTGGTCGTTGGTGGAGTTACGGCCCTTGGCCGAGTTGATCAGACCGCCGGTCAGGGTCAGATCCTTGATTTCGTTCGACTTGATCTCGCCGCCGGTGAAGGTTTGTGGCAGCAGGCGACCGTCGTTGGTCTTGATGACCGGGTTGTTTGGCTGCAGGGTACCGATCTTCAGTTCGGTCTGGGAGACCTTGACCTTGCCGGTCAGGCCCAGGCTTGCGAAGTCTGGTACTGCGCCATTCTGGCCATTGGTCGGGAACACGGTGCCGCCGTTGGCAGCGCCGTTGGCGTTACCGCTCTTGTCACGGCTGGAGTCCAGACGGACGCCGTACAGGCCGATGGCGTCAACGCCGAATTGGACGGTGCCTTGGGTGTAACCCGAGATGAAGCGCAGATCGAAGCCTTGGCCCCATTCTTCGTTCTTGTTGCGGCTGGTGGCGGTGTTGGCGCCATCGCGGTTATCGGTATTGATGTAGAAGTTGCGCAGACCCAGAGTGGCCTTGCTGTCTTCGATAAAACCTGCGGCGCTTGCCTGCTGCGCCAGAACCCCTACGGCCACAGCCAGGGCCAAAGTGGACTTCTTCATTGGTCTTGCTCCTCTCATTTCTAATTTTTGTATTTCTAGGCTCGGGATCTGCGTCCCTTTGGCGCCACAGATTGCGCGATTAGCGCCGGATCGTGACTGGTAAGTCAATCGTAACAAACCATGTCTACGACTTTGGTCTAACCGCTGTGATTTGGTCCGTGCAGGGTAATGACTTTGTCATAAACCCAAAAAGAATCATTTCATCCTTTTTCAGACGATTCAGGAATATCGCGCTCCATCGAGCCGCATCGCCAGAGGTTCTTATCGACCGCCGGGCTCATTCCTGAAAAGTATTTTTTGCCTCTTTTTTAAAACCACAGACGGGGCGTAACAGTCTCCGTACGTCATGAGCGATCAAAAAGGCGACGCAATCATGGCGAAACGCTGCTACTCCCGTCAATTTATTACAGCATTTGTCGCAGCAAGAACGCCACGTGACTGTCACATTCCGACGTCCGGTCCGGGTGATGACTCATGGGGCGAACTGGAAACCATAGACCAGGGAAGGCCGCGCTGCCACCTGGCCTGCCGGTGAAGGTGTGGGAGGGCCACGGTTTACGGGGACATGACAGGCCTATTTACTCTCATAAGCTAATGTGAATAAGTTATTTATTTTAAGATTCTTAGATCATTTAGTCTTCTCGACACGCCGAGTCCCCGGTCATCCGTCGAGGAGCTTCTCCCATGAAACCCAATTCCCCACTCCGCCTGCTGGCGGCCTTGTCCCTGGCCGGGGCCAGCCTGTTCGCACAGGCCGCCGACCTTACCGTGGCCTACCAGACCACCGTCGATCCGGCCAAGGTCGCCCAGGCCGATGGCACCTATGAAAAAGTCACCCAGGCCAAGATCGACTGGCGCAAGTTCGAGAATGGCGCGGACGTCATCTCGGCCATCGCCTCGGGCGATGTGCAGATCGGCTACCTGGGTTCCAGCCCGCTGACCGCGGCGATTACCCGCAAGGTACCGGTGGAAACCTTCCTGATCGCCACCCAGATCGGCGCTGCCGAGGCCCTGGTGGCCCGCGATGGTTCCGGGATCAACTCGCCCCAGGACCTGGTGGGCAAGAAAGTCGCCGTGCCGTTCGTCTCCACCGGCCACTACAGCCTGCTGGCTGCTCTGAAGCACTGGAACATCGATCCAGCGAAAGTGCAGATTCTCAACCTCGCACCGCCAGCCATCGTCTCTGCCTGGAAGCGCGGCGATATCGACGCGACTTATGTCTGGGACCCAGCCCTGGGCGTCGCCAAGGAAAACGGCAAGGTGCTGATCACCTCTGGTGAGCTGGCGAAACTCGGTGCGCCGACGTTCGACGCCTGGATCGTGCGCAAGGACTTTGCCGAGAAGCACCCGGAAATCGTCAAGGCGTTCGCCAAGGTCACGCTGGATGCCTACGCCCAGTATCGCAAGGACCCACAAGCCTGGCTGGCTGACAAAGGCAACGTCGACAAGCTGGTCAAGCTCTCGGGCGCCAAGGCCGCCGACATTCCGCTGCTGCTGCAAGGCAACGTCTACCCGCTGGCGGCTGACCAGGTCACTGTCCTCGGCAAGCCGACTGCCCAGGCAATCACCGATACCGCGGCGTTCTTGAAGGAACAGGGCAAGGTCGAAGCGGTCCTGCCGGACTACGCGCCGTACGTCAGCGCCAAATTCATCACCCACTGATCCACCGAGCCTGATTGCTCAAGCCCAGACTGAGGAGCCCTTCGCCATGGCCTTGTTACAACTGGAGCGCATCAGCGCACAGTACCCCGGTGCGGCCGAGCCGGTGTTGTCGGATATTTCCCTCAGTCTGGGGCCCCAGCAGCTGCTGGTGGCCCTCGGGCCGTCGGGCAGCGGCAAGACCTCGCTGCTGAACCTGATCGCCGGGTTCGTCGAGCCGAGTGCCGGGCGCATCACCCTCGATGGTGTGCCGGTCAAGGGACCGAGTGCCGAGCGCGGCGTGGTGTTCCAGGACGATGCGCTGCTGCCCTGGCAGGATGTGCTGGCCAATGTCGGCTTCGGCCTGGAACTGGCGGGCGTATCCCGTGAGCAACGCGAAGCCCGTGCTCGGGAAATGCTTGCGCTGGTCGATCTGGCGAGCTTCGACCAGCGGCGTATCTGGCAGCTCTCCGGTGGCCAGAAGCAGCGCGTCGGCCTGGCCCGCGCCCTCGCCGCAGACCCGCGCGTGTTGCTGATGGACGAGCCGTTCGGCGCCCTCGATGCCTTTACCCGCGAGCAGATGCAGGAGCTGTTGCTGCAGGTCTGGCAGCGCACCGCCAAGCCGGTGTTTCTGATTACCCACGATATTGAAGAAGCGGTGTTTCTCGCCACCGACCTGATCCTGTTGGCGCCGAATCCCGGCCGGGTGGTGGAGCATCTGCGCCTGGACTTCGGCCAGCGCTACAGCGCCGGCGAGTCGGCCCGTTCGATCAAGTCCGATCCACGTTTTATCGAAACCCGCGAGCACGTGCTTGCCCGCGTGTTCTCCCAGCGCAGCGCCAGCCCACGGCAGGAGTTCGTATGAGCAGCTATGAATTGCCGGCGACCACCACCGCCAAGTCGCCCACCCCTGTGGCGCGGCGCAGCCTGAGTACCCGCTGGATCAGCGTACTGACCCTGTTGGCTCTGATTGCCTTGTGGTGGGCCGTTACCGCGTATGGCGTGATCGAACCGCTGTTTCTGCCGCCGCCCTCGGCGGTGCTGGAAAAAGGCTGGCTGCTGGCAACCAAGGGCTACATGGACTCGACCCTCTGGCAGCACCTCGGCGCCAGCCTCGGCCGTATCGGCCTGGCCCTGGGCATCGCGGTGCTGACGGCTATTCCGGTGGGCATCGCCATCGGCCACAACCGGGTTGCCCGCGGCATTCTCGACCCGCTGATCGAGTTCTACCGGCCGATCCCGCCGCTGGCCTATCTGCCGCTGATCGTGATCTGGTGCGGTATCGGCGAGCTGTCGAAAGTCCTGCTGATCTACCTGGCGATCTTCGCCCCGATCGCCATCGCGACCGCTACCGGCGTGCGCACCGTCGATGCGGCCAAGCTGCGTGCGGCGCTGTCGCTGGGAGCGACCCGGACACAGCTGATTCGCTACGTGATCCTGCCCAGCGCCTTGCCGGACATTCTTACCGGCGTGCGCATCGGGTTGGGCGTCGGCTGGTCGACGCTGGTCGCCGCCGAACTGATCGCAGCCACCAGTGGCCTGGGCTTCATGGTCCAGTCGGCGGCGCAGTTCCTGGTAACCGATGTGGTGGTGCTGGGCATCCTGGTCATCGCCCTGATCGCCTTCGCCATGGAGATGGGCCTGCGCGCCCTGCAACGCAAGCTGGTGCCGTGGCACGGCCAGGCTCACTGACAGACTTGACCCTGCCGACCGCTCGGCGCGTATTTGAAGAGACCCGACCATGAGCCTGACCATCACTCCCCTGAGCGCGGCCCTGGGTGCCCAGATCGACGGCATCGCCCTGAGCCAGCCGCTCAACCTCGAGCAGCGCGACGCCATCGAGCAGGCGCTGCTCAAATATCAGGTGCTGTTCTTTCGCAACCAGCCGCTGATCCCGCAGCAGCAGGCGGCGTTCGCGGCGAATTTCGGCGACCTGCATATCCATCCGATCTACCCGAACGTGCCGGAGCAGCCGCAGGTGCTGGTTCTCGATACGGCGGTGACCGATGTGCGTGACAACGCGATCTGGCATACCGACGTGACCTTCCTGCCGACTCCGGCTCTTGGTGCGGTGCTGGCGGCCAAGCAGTTGCCGGCCTTTGGGGGCGACACCCTGTGGGCCAGCGGGATCGCCGCGTTCGAGGCCTTGTCGGCACCGCTGCAGCGGTTGCTGGATGGGCTGACCGCGACGCACAACTTCATCAAGTCGTTCCCCGTCGAGCGCTTCGGCAATACGCCCGAGGACCTGGCGCGTTGGGAGGAAACCCGCAGGAAGAATCCGCCGCTGTCGCACCCGGTGATTCGCACGCACCCGGTGAGTGGGCGCAAGGCGTTGTTCGTCAACGAGGGTTTCACCACCCGTATCAATGAGCTGGAAGAGGCGGAGAGCGAGGCGATTCTCAAGCTGCTGTTCGCCCATGCAACGCGGCCGGAATTCACCATTCGCTGGCGCTGGCAGGAGAACGATGTGGCGTTCTGGGACAACCGCGTGACCCAGCACTACGCGGTGGATGACTACCGGCCGAACCGGCGGGTGATGCATCGCGCGACCATCCTCGGCGACGCACCGTTCTGACGTTGTAGGAGCAGGCGGTTCGATGAATCGACTTGCCCGCAAACCGCCATGGGCGGCCATACGAAACTGTTTTGAATGGCCGCCTCTCGCGGTTCGCGGGCAAGCCCTGCTCCTACAGACGGCCGTGTTGGAGTTTAGAGCGGGATGGCGCGCTTGGGCAGGTACGGCGGCAGGTACAGTCCCAGGTACGCATCGAACACCCGCATGCCTTCCTCGGCCATGCGCGGGGTGATCTGGTCGTGCAGCTGCATCGACCGCGCGTAGACCCGATCTCCCAGCTCCATCGCCAGGGCGAACACGTCGACATCGGTCGGCAACGTCGGCAGCTCGAAGTGGCGGATGAACAGTTTGTGCATCAGGTCGCCCAGCTCGATGTCGTGCTGGCGGTCGGCTTGGGTCACCTCGGCCAGGCCGTGCTGGGCGAGGATCAGTTGCCGGGCCGCGGCATCTTCGCTGTAGATCACCAGCATCCGCTGTTCCACCAGCCGTGACAGGTCGCGCCAGCTGTTGAGGCTGGCGTGGTCGATCGGTGCCTGCAGGCAGGCGCGAAAGGCCGCGTGGACATCGGCGGTGAGCGCTTCGAGCAGGGCCGGGACACTGGCGAAGAAGTGATAGACCGATGACGGCGGGATCTGCGCGCGCTCGGCGACGCTGTAGATCGACAGGCTGGCCACGCCCTCGGCGGCCAGCAGGGTGCGGGCGGCGTCGAGGATCGAGTCGATCCGCGCCTGGCTGCGTGCACGGGGTTTGCGGGCGGTGGCGGGGCGGGGCATGGGGTTCTCCGGCAGGGATGCCGGGGATTGTACGCGAGGATGCTTCGGCGGTGTCTTGTGGCGAGCGGGCTTGTCGGGACGCCGAATCACGGCGGCGCGAGGACGGTTCGGTGGTGTCTTATGGCAAGCGGGTCTTGTGGCGAGCGGGCTTGCCCGCGTTGGGGCGCGAAGCGGCCCCCAAAACCTGTCTCCCCGGTTTGGCTGATGCACCGAGCCGGCTGGTTTTACGGCTGCCTTGCAGCCGGGCGCGGGCAAGCCCGCTCGCCACAAGGCGGAGCGGCGTCTCGATATTCCTGGCAAAAAAACGCCGCAGGCCCTGGGGCCTGCGGCGTTCTTCTTTGCATTACCGCAACCGCTTACACGGTATGCAGGTACCAGTTGTACTCGAGGTCGGAGATGGAGTGTTCGAACTCCTCCAGCTCGCTTTCCTTGCAGGCCACGAAGATATCGATGTACTTCGGATCGATATAGCGGGCCATGACTTCGCTGTCGTCCAGCTCGCGCAGGGCATCGCGCAGGTTGTTCGGCAGGCTCTGCTCGTTCTGCTCGTAGCTGTTGCCTTCGGTCGGTGCGGGCGGCTCGACCTTGTTGGTCAGGCCGTGGTGCACGCCGGCCAGTACCGAGGCCATCAACAGGTACGGGTTGGCATCGGCGCCGGCAACTCGGTGTTCCAGGCGCACGGCGTCGGCCGAACCGGTCGGTACGCGCAGGGCCACGGTGCGGTTGTCCAGGCCCCAGCTCGGCGAGTTCGGCACGTAGAACTGCGCGCCGAAGCGACGGTAGGAGTTGACGTTCGGGCAGAGGAAGGCCATCTGCGCGGGCAGGGTCTCGAGCACACCGCCGATCGCGTGACGCAGCGCGGCGTTCTGCTCGGGATCCTCGCTGGCAAAAATGTTCTTGCCGTCTTTGTCGAGTACCGAGATGTGGACGTGCAGTCCATTACCCGCCTGGCCCGGATAGGGCTTGGCCATGAAGGTGGTGTCCATTTCATGGTCGTAGGCGATGTTCTTGATCAGGCGCTTGAGCAGGACCGCGTAGTCGCAGGCCTTGATCGGGTCGGCCACGTGGTGCAGGTTCACTTCGAACTGCGCCGGGGCGCTTTCCTTGACGATGGCGTCAGCCGGAATCCCTTGCTCCTTGGCACCTTCTAGGATGTCCTGGAGGCAGTCGACGTATTCGTCGAGGTCGTCGATCAGGTAGACCTGTGTCGAGTGCGGGCGTTTGCCGGAGATAGGGGAGCGGGGCGGTTGCGGGCGGCCATT
Organism: Pseudomonas sp. UTLPPB19802; assembly: GCF_059730225.1. Lineage (NCBI taxonomy): Bacteria > Pseudomonadati > Pseudomonadota > Gammaproteobacteria > Pseudomonadales > Pseudomonadaceae > Pseudomonas > Pseudomonas sp. UTLPPB19802. The sequence continues at coordinate 486,902 of NZ_AP048545.1, read as the reverse complement.
CACGTTCTCCTGGTCGATCAGGTAGAACTCCAGTTCGAAGGCGGCGCAGATGGTCAGGCCGAGGTCATCAAACTTGCTTACAACTTGGCGGAGCACTTCACGAGGGTCGGCGAAGAAAGGATCGCCTTCGAGTTCGTGCATGGTCATCAGCAATTGCGCGGTGGGTCGCTTTTGCCAGGGTTCGTTGCTCAGGGTGCCGGGGATCGGGTAACAGATCCGGTCGGCATCGCCGATGTCCAGGCCCAGACCGGTGCTTTCCACTGTGGAGCCGTTGATGTCGAGGGCAAAAAGTGAGGCCGGCAGGTTGATGCCTTTCTCGTAAACCTTGTGGAGGCTGGTGCGTTCGATGCGCTTGCCTCGCACCACACCATTCATATCCGCAATCAGAAGGTCGACGTACAGAACCTCAGGATGTTCCTTAAGGAACACGTTCGCTTCGTTAAGCTGAACGGCACGCGGGGGTACCGACATGATGCAACACCTTTGTTGTTAAAAATATCAATCATTGATCTTTTCTGGTTTCAGTCAACCCGAACGGCATGCCGAAGTCAAGCCAGGCAATTTCTGCCCTGAAAAAGCGCCCGAGTGGCTTTTTTGGGGCATTTTGGGGCGTTTTTTCCCTGATAAATCCCATGGGCACCGCAGGCTTGAGCGGGCCGTGTTGTATTTTTTACGGGGGTGTTGTGTAAAAAAATGAACAAGGCTAAGCTCGATTAAAACCCATAACAGCAATAATACCGGGGTGTTTCATGTCTCGCCTGCCGTTGATCGGCGTCACCGCCTGCTCTAAACAGGTTGGTTTGCATGGTTATCACATCAGTGGTGACAAGTATGTCCGTGCAGTCGCAAGTGCTGCCAAGGGCTTGCCGCTGATCATTCCCTCGCTGGCGGAACTGTTCGAACCGTCCGATATTCTGGACAGTGTCGACGGCCTTCTTTTTACCGGCTCTCTCTCCCATGTCGAACCGCATTTGTACGGCGGTCCGGCCAGCGAGCCGGGCACCGCTCATGATTCTGCACGCAACCGCACCACCGTGCCGCTGATCCGTGTCGCCGTGACGGCGGAACTCACAGTCAACCCGGTTCCCGGACTGGTCGAGGCGGTCTCTGTGGTGGGCGGCAAGGCTTTTGCTTCGAGGGGGCAATGGCACCCGGAATGGCAGGTCAGGTCCAACCCGGCCTACCTCGGCATTTTCCAGGCTTTTGGCGAGGTTTGCCGAAAACGGGCAAAACAACGTGATAGTGATGCGCTTAGTAACACCTGACTCCTATTATGTAGCTCAGGAAACCCAGCCCAGAGGCATTTATGAGTAACAACCTCGACCAGCTCACCGATTGGTTGAAAGACCACAAGATCACAGAAGTCGAATGCATGATTGGCGACCTGACCGGCATCACCCGAGGCAAGATCTCGCCAACCAACAAGTTCATCGCCGAAAAGGGCATGCGCCTGCCCGAGAGCGTCCTGTTGCAGACCGTGACCGGCGACTACGTCGAAGACGACATCTATTACGAACTGCTCGACCCGGCGGACATCGACATGATCTGCCGCCCTGACGGTAACGCGGTGTACCTGGTGCCCTGGGCCATCGAACCGACCGCCCAGGTGATCCACGACACCTACGACAAGCAGGGCAACCCGATCGAGCTGTCGCCGCGCAACGTGCTCAAGAAGGTCCTGAAACTCTATGCCGACCGTGGTTGGCAGCCGATCGTCGCACCGGAAATGGAGTTCTACCTGACCAAGCGCAGCGACGACCCGGACTATCCGCTGCAGCCGCCGGTGGGCCGCTCCGGTCGCCCGGAAATCGGTCGCCAGTCGTTCTCCATCGAGGCGGCGAACGAATTCGACCCGCTGTTCGAGGATGTCTACGACTGGTGCGAACTGCAGGAACTGGACCTCGACACGCTGATCCACGAGGACGGCACGGCGCAGATGGAAATCAACTTCCGTCACGGCGATGCCCTGTCCCTGGCCGACCAGATCCTGGTGTTCAAGCGCACCATGCGCGAGGCGGCGCTCAAGCACGATGTGGCGGCGACCTTCATGGCCAAGCCGATGACCGGCGAGCCGGGCAGCGCCATGCACCTGCACCAGAGCATCATCGACATCCAGACCGGCAAGAACATCTTCTCCAATGAAGACGGGACCAAGAGCGAGCTGTTCCTCAACCACATCGGCGGCCTGCAGAGGCTGATTCCCGAGCTGTTGCCGCTGTTTGCGCCGAACGTCAACTCGTTCCGCCGCTTCCTGCCGGACACCTCGGCCCCGGTGAACGTCGAGTGGGGCGAAGAGAACCGCACCGTCGGACTGCGTGTGCCGGATGCCGGCCCGCAGAACCGTCGGGTGGAAAACCGCCTGCCGGGCGCCGACGCCAACCCCTACCTGGCGATCGCCGCGAGCCTGCTGTGCGGCTTCATCGGCATGGTCGAAGGCATCACGCCGAGCGCGCCGGTGGTCGGTCGTGGCTACGAGCGACGCAACCTGCGCCTGCCACTGACCATCGAGGACGCCCTGGAGCGCATGGAAAACAGCAAGACCATCGAAAAGTACCTGGGCAAGAAATTCATCACTGGCTACGTCGCGGTAAAGCGGGCCGAGCATGAAAACTTCAAGCGTGTCATCAGTTCGTGGGAGCGGGAATTCCTGCTCTTCGCCGTCTGATGCAGCGGGCGCGGCGGGTTCCTGGCCGCGCCTTCACTGGAATCTAGGAGATCCGTATGACCAGCAACAACCCGCAAACCCGTGAGTGGCAAGCCCTCAGCAGTGATCATCACCTGGCCCCCTTCAGCGACTTCAAGCAACTGAAGGAAAAAGGCCCGCGCATCATCACCAACGCCAAGGGCGTCTATCTCTGGGACAGCGAGGGCAACAAGATCCTCGACGGCATGGCCGGCCTGTGGTGCGTGGCGGTCGGGTACGGGCGCGACGAGCTGGCCGACGCCGCCAGCAAGCAGATGCGCGAACTGCCTTATTACAACCTGTTCTTCCAGACCGCCCACCCGCCGGCGCTGGAACTGGCCAAGGTGATCTCCGAGATCGCGCCCGAGGGCATGAACCACGTGTTCTTCACCGGTTCCGGCTCCGAAGGCAACGACACCATGCTGCGCATGGTTCGCCACTACTGGGCGATCAAGGGCCAGCCGCAGAAGAAGACCATCATCAGCCGCAAGAACGGCTATCACGGTTCGACCGTGGCCGGCGCCAGCCTGGGCGGCATGACCTACATGCACGAGCAGGGCGACCTGCCGATCCCGGGCATCGTCCACATCCCGCAGCCGTACTGGTTCGGTGAAGGCGGCGACATGAGCCCGGAAGAGTTCGGCATCTGGGCGGCCAACCAACTGGAAGAGAAGATTCTCGAAGTGGGCGTGGACAATGTCGGCGCGTTCATCGCCGAGCCGATCCAGGGCGCTGGCGGGGTGATCGTGCCGCCGGACAGCTACTGGCCGCGGGTCAAGGAAATCCTCGCCAAGTACGACATCCTGTTCGTCGCCGACGAGGTGATCTGCGGTTTCGGCCGTACCGGTGAGTGGTTCGGTAGCGATTTCTACGGCCTCAAGCCGCACATGATGACCATCGCCAAGGGCCTGACCTCCGGCTACATCCCCATGGGTGGCCTGATCGTGCGCGACGATGTGGTCGCGGTGCTCAACGAAGGTGGCGATTTCAACCACGGGTTCACCTACTCCGGGCATCCGGTGGCGGCGGCGGTGGCGCTGGAAAACATCCGCATCCTGCGCGATGAAAAAATTATCGAGCGGGCCCATGCCGAAACGGCACCCTATTTGCAAAAGCGTCTGCGGGAACTGAACGATCACCCATTGGTGGGTGAGGTTCGCGGTGTGGGTCTGCTGGGGGCCATCGAACTGGTCAAGGACAAGACCACCCGTTCGCGGTATGAAGGCAAGGGCGTCGGCATGATCTGCCGGCAGTTCTGCTTCGACAACGGCCTGATCATGCGTGCTGTCGGCGACACCATGATCATTGCCCCGCCACTGGTGATCAGCAAGGACGAGATCGACGAGCTGGTGGCCAAGGCGCGTCAATGCCTGGACCTGACCCTGAGTGCGTTGCAGGGCTAGGTGCTAGGCTCTGAGCGCAAGCGAGTTGTCGGCGCTTTCGCCCGGAGTGATCAGAAAGGCCTGTCTTTTCTTGAAAGCCGGCCTTGGATCTTGCCAGACTACCCCACTGTTCCGAGTCGCCCGGGAATCGGCCGCCGAACAGCTGGTTAAAAAGAAAAATTGGAGCATGACGCATGAAGGCATTAGGTTTGAAGAACGCTGGCAAGACTCTCCTGGCCCTGTCCATGGCCGGAGCGATGGCCGGTGCCGCTCACGCGGACGACAAAGTGCTGCACGTTTACAACTGGTCCGACTACATCGCACCGGACACCATCGCGAACTTTGAGAAAGAGTCCGGGATCAAGGTCGTCTACGACGTGTTCGACAGCAACGAAACCCTGGAAGCCAAGCTGCTGGCCGGCAAGTCCGGCTACGACATCGTGGTGCCGTCCAACAACTTCCTGGCCAAGCAGATCAAGGCTGGCGTCTACCAGGAGCTGGACAAGTCCAAGCTGTCCAACTATGACAACCTGAACAAATCGCTGCTCAAGGCGGTTTCGGTCAGCGACCCGGGCAACCAGCACGCCTTCCCGTACATGTGGGGCTCGATCGGCATCGGCTACAACCCGGAGAAGGTCAAGGCCGCGCTAGGCGTGGACAAGATCGATTCGTGGGACACCCTGCTCAAGCCGGAGAACATCGCCAAGCTCAAGAGCTGCGGCGTGAGCTTCCTCGACTCGCCGACCGAGATGATCCCGGTGGCGCTGCACTACCTGGGCCTGCCAACCGACAGCCAGAAGAAGGATGACATCAAGAAGGCCGAGGAACTGTTCCTGAAGATCCGTCCTTCGATCACCTACTTCCACTCGTCCAAGTACATCTCGGACCTGGCCAACGGCAACATCTGCGTGGCCGTCGGCTACTCGGGTGATATCCAGCAGGCCAAGTCCCGCGCTGCCGAAGCCGGTGACAAGGTGAAAGTCAGCTACGCCATTCCGAAGGAAGGTGCTGGCAGCTTCTACGACATGGTCGCCATTCCGAAAGACGCCGAGAACGTCGACGGTGCCTACAAGTTCATGAACTACCTGCTCAAGCCGGAAGTCATGGCGGCGATCACCGACAGCGTGCGTTTCCCGAACGGGAACGAGAAGGCTACGCCACTGGTCGACAAGAGCATCACCAGCGATCCGGGCATCTACCCGCCAGCTGACGTGCAGGCCAAGCTCTACGCCATCGCCGACCTGCCGGCCGCTACCCAGCGTGAGCTGACCCGCAGCTGGACCAAGATCAAGTCGGGCAAGTAACCCGCCTGGTGTAACACCGCTCCACCTGCTGGAACCAGGCTCATCCGGGGCTCGGTTCCAGCAGGATAAATATCAATCAAAGAAAACTTTTGCTGGATCGGCTTATCGAGGGTAAGTTGCGCGCCGGTTTTGCCGTCGGGCGGTTCAGACGCCATATGGCCCGGGCAACTCAGGCCCAACTATTGAGAGGACCTCCGAGTGTCTATTTCTTTGTTTTGCAAGACTTTGCTGGTTGGCGCAGGCCTGACGCTGACTGTCAGTACATACGCTGCACCGACCGTGCATATTTATAACTGGTCCGATTATATCGGCGAGAAAACCCTGGCCGATTTTGAGAAGGCCACCGGTATCAAGCCGGTGTATGACGTCTTCGATTCCAATGAAACCCTGGAAGGCAAGTTGCTGGCCGGACATACCGGGTATGACGTGGTGGTACCGTCCAACCACTTCCTCGGCAAGCAGATCAAGGCCGGCGCCTTCCAGAAGCTCGACAAGTCGCTGCTGCCCGATTACGCCAACCTCGACCCGGCGCTGATGAAGCGCCTGGAGAAGAACGATCCGGGCAATCAGTACGCCGTGCCGTACCTGTGGGGTACCAACGGCATCGGCTACAACGTCGAGAAGGTCAAGGCCGCGCTGGGCGTCGACAAGATCGACTCCTGGGCGATGCTGTTCGAGCCGGAAAACATCAAGAAGCTCTCCAGCTGCGGGGTGGCGTTCCTCGACTCGGCCGATGAAATGCTCCCGGCGGTGCTGAACTACATGGGCCTGAGCCCCAACAGCACCAACGAGAAGGACTACAAGGCGGCCGAGGAAAAACTGCTCAAGGTCCGTCCGTACGTGACCTACTTCAACTCGTCCAAGTACATCTCCGACCTCGCCAACGGCGAGATCTGCGTGGCGGCCGGGTTCTCCGGCGACGTGTTCCAGGCGAAAAAACGTGCCGAAGAGGCGAAGAAGGGCGTGGATATCGCCTACGTGATTCCCAAGGAAGGCGGCAACCTCTGGTTCGACATGCTGGCGATCCCCAAGGACGCCAGCAACGTCAAGGAGGCCCACGCTTTCATCAATTATCTGCTGCAACCTGAAGCGATCGCCCAGGTCAGCGATTATGTCGGCTATGCCAACCCGAACCCAAAGGCTGGCGAACTGATGGATCAGGCCGTGCGCACCGACGAAGCGGTTTACCCACCGCAAGCTGTAGTGGACAAGCTGTACGTCAACTCGGAACTACCCCCGAAAATCCAACGTGTGATGACCCGTAGCTGGACCCGGATCAAGTCGGGCAAATAGTCCGCAGGGCCCTCGGGTCAAACCATTCAATGCCGGGCCGTCTTGGCCCTGCAGTTAAATTTTGTTGGGAGTTTTGCAAATGGCTGTTGCCTCCGGCGCCTATAAGAAAGCCCTCGAAGGCGACCAATCACCCAAGCAGGTGTTGGTCAAGATCGACCGGGTCACGAAGAAGTTCGACGAGACGATCGCCGTGGACGATGTGTCCCTGGAAATCAAGAAGGGCGAGATCTTCGCCCTGCTTGGCGGCTCGGGTTCGGGCAAGTCCACCTTGCTGCGCATGCTCGCCGGTTTCGAGCGGCCCACCGAAGGCCGGATCTACCTCGATGGCGTGGACATCACCGACATGCCGCCCTACGAGCGGCCGATCAACATGATGTTCCAGTCCTATGCCCTGTTCCCGCACATGACCGTGGCGCAGAACATCGCCTTCGGCCTGCAGCAGGACAAGATCCCGAAAGCCGAGATCGATGCCCGTGTGGCCGAAATGCTCAAGCTGGTGCAGATGAGCCAGTACGCCAAGCGCAAGCCGCACCAACTGTCTGGTGGCCAGCGCCAGCGTGTGGCCCTGGCCCGTTCCCTGGCCAAGCGGCCGAAGCTGTTGCTGCTCGACGAGCCCATGGGTGCTCTGGACAAGAAGCTGCGCTCGCAGATGCAGCTTGAGCTTGTCGAGATCATCGAGCGCGTCGGCGTGACCTGCGTCATGGTGACCCACGACCAGGAAGAGGCCATGACCATGGCCGAGCGGATCGCCATCATGCACCTCGGCTGGATCGCCCAGATCGGCAGCCCGATCGACGTCTACGAGACCCCGACCAGCCGCCTGGTCTGCGAGTTCATCGGCAACGTCAACCTGTTCGACGGTGAAGTGGTCGATGACGCCGAAGGTTATGCGCGCATTGCCAGCCCGGAGCTGGAGCGCAGCATCTATGTCGGCCACGGCGTGAGCACCTCGGTGCAGGACAAGCGCGTGACCTACGCGATCCGTCCGGAGAAGCTGCTGGTCACCACCACCCAGCCGCAGTGCGAGCACAACTGGTCGCGCGGCAAGGTCCACGATATCGCCTACCTGGGCGGCCACTCGGTATTCTACGTCGAGCTGCCGAGCGGCAAGCTGGTGCAGTCCTTCGTCGCCAACGCCGAACGCCAGGGCGCACGGCCGACCTGGGGTGACGAAGTGTTCGTCTGGTGGGAAGACGACAGCGGCGTGGTACTGCGCTCATGAACATGCGAAAACTCAAGCGTCGGCTGCAACGAATAACCCCCTCTGGCCGCCATGTGGTCATCGGGATCCCTTTCCTCTGGCTGTTCCTGTTCTTCATGCTGCCGTTCTTCATCGTCCTGAAGATCAGCTTCGCTGAAGCGGACGTGGCGATTCCGCCGTACACCGAGATCTACACCTTCGTCGAGCAGAAGCTGCAACTGGTACTGAACCTCGGCAACTACTCGATGCTGGGTGACGACGAGCTGTACCTGGCGGCGTACCTCGGTTCCCTGAAGATGGCCTTCGTCAGCACGCTGTTGTGCCTGCTGATCGGCTATCCGATGGCCTACGCCATCTCCAAGGCGCGCAAGGAAGTGCAGACCGTGCTGGTACTGCTGATCATGATGCCGACCTGGACCGCGATCCTGATCCGCGTCTATGCCTGGATGGGCATCCTCAGCAACAACGGGCTGCTCAACAGCTTCCTGTTGTGGACCGGCCTGATCAGCGAGCCGCTGCAGATCCTCAACACCAACCTGGCGGTGTACATCGGTGTGGTCTACTCGTACCTGCCGTTCATGATCCTGCCGCTCTACGCCAACCTGGTGAAACACGATGCCAGCCTGCTGGAAGCCGCGTCGGACCTGGGTTCGAGTACCTTCAACAGCTTCTGGAAGATCACCGTGCCGCTGTCGAAGAACGGCATCATCGCCGGCTGCATGCTGGTGTTCATCCCGGTAGTGGGCGAGTTCGTGATCCCCGAGCTGCTCGGCGGTCCGGAAACGCTGATGATCGGCAAGGTGCTGTGGCAGGAATTCTTCAACAACCGTGACTGGCCGGTAGCGTCCGCACTCGCCGTGGTGATGCTGGCGATCCTGATCGTACCGATCATCCTGTTCAACCGCAGCCAGGCCAAGGAAATGGAGGGCAGGGTATGAAGCGCTTCAGTTTCTCGAGTCTGATGCTGGTGGTAGGCCTGCTGTTCATCTACCTGCCGATGCTGATCCTGGTGATCTACTCGTTCAACGCCTCCAAGCTGGTGACGGTGTGGGGCGGCTGGTCGGTGAAGTGGTATGTCGGCCTGCTCGACAATACCCAGCTGATGGGCTCGGTCGCCCGCTCGCTGGAAATCGCCTGCTACACCGCCGTCGCGGCCGTGGCGCTGGGTACCCTGGCGGCGTTCGTGCTGACCCGGATCACCCACTTCAAGGGCCGCACCCTGTTCGGTGGCATGGTCACCGCACCGCTGGTGATGCCGGAAGTGATCACCGGCCTGTCGCTGCTGCTGCTGTTCGTGGCCATGGCGCAGATGGTCGGCTGGCCCCAGGAGCGTGGCATCGCCACCATCTGGATCGCCCACACGACCTTCTGCTCGGCCTACGTGGCGGTGGTGGTGTCGGCGCGCCTGCGGGAGCTGGACCTGTCCATCGAAGAAGCAGCCATGGACCTCGGTGCGCGGCCGTGGAAGGTGTTCTTCCTGATCACCATCCCGATGATCGCGCCATCGCTGGCGGCGGGCGGCATGATGTCGTTCGCCCTGTCGCTGGATGACCTGGTACTGGCCAGCTTCGTTTCCGGGCCGGGGTCGACCACCCTGCCGATGGAAGTGTTCTCGGCGGTGCGCCTGGGCGTGAAGCCGGAGATCAACGCGGTGGCGAGCCTGATCCTGCTGGCGGTATCGCTGGTGACCTTCCTGGTCTGGTACTTCAGTCGCCAGGCCGAAGAGCGTCGTCGCAAGGCGATCCAGCAGGCCATCGAGGAAAGCGCGGCGGACTCCTGGAAACAGCCGGACGTGCGGCGACCATCGGCTGCGGTGGAAACCGTATGATCCGCTAAAAGCTTCGCGGGCAAGCCCGGCTCCTACAAGGTTGGTGCCGTACAAAAAATGGTGGACGACACTATTCTGTAGGAGCCGGGCTTGTCGGGGCGCCGAACCGCCGCGAATGGGGCCTCCCGGATTTCACTCGGCCCACGGCGAACGCCGGATCACCTCGACGAAATTCATCGGCTTGAAACTCGTATCCTTGTCCCTCAACACGTCGGTCTTGACGTTGCCGAAGGTGGTCTGCGGACGATGGCGCAAGCCGTCGGCAAACGCACAGATGATGCACTCCTTGAACTGCTCCCCCCGTGGGTGCGCATGCACCACCGCTTCACGCTGTGCCGCGGGAAACGCGGCGTAGTCCATCCCCAGCACATCCATCTCCACTCCCGCGGTCACCAGGGCCACGGTCGGACGCAGGTATTGCGGTATACCCGGCGTGGTGTGCAGGGCGATCGACAGCCAGACCTGCTCGATATCGTCGTCCGACAGCCCATAGGGCTGCATGAAGGCCTTGGCGGCGTTGGCGCCGTCGACTTCGAAACGGTCGTGGTCACTGCGCTGGCCTTCCACCAGGCCGAGGTCGTGGAACATCGCGCCGATGTAGAGCAGTTCCGGGTTGTAGGCCAGTTGCTTGCGCTCGCCGCTCAGGGCGCCGAACAGGAATACCCGGCGCGAGTGGTGGTAGAGCAGGTCGCTCTCCACATCGCGAATGTACTCGGTGGCCGCCCTGGCCAGCGCGCTGTCGGGGATCCGGATGCCGGCGATGGTGTTGCTCATGGTGGTGACTCCTCTGGCGAGCGCCGGGGTGGCGCCGATGGAATCAGTCTGGCGCCGGGTGGGTTTGGCTGCTATTGATACAGGGTGACGATTCCAGCCATTCGCGGCGGGTTTCACGCCAGCCGCCGCATGCGTCTCGTATCCCCGCAGGCCTTTGGGTACCGTAGGCCCGGTTCGGCGGTTTTCCGTACGGAACCAGACGTTGATCCGAAAGAGGCTTGTTCCATGACCCGTACCGTCGCCGTCGTCGTGTTTTCCGGTGTCCAGTCCCTGGATGTCACCGGGCCGATGGATGTATTTGCCGAGGCCAATCGCTTCCTGGGGCCCGAGGCGGGGTACCGCCTGGAGGTGATTGGCGTCGAGCGCGGCTGGGTGCCTTGTTCCAATGGCCTGGCGATCCAGGCACACCGGCATTTCAGCGAAGCGCTGGAACGCTACGACCTGCTGTTGTGCGCCGGTGGGCCGAACTTGCCGGGGCAGGACTTCGGGGTGGAGTTCCATGCCTGGCTGCGGGCCGCGGCTGGCCGTGCCGGGTTGTTTGGCTCGATCTGCAACGGCGCGTTCATGCTGGGGCGGGCCGGGCTGCTGGAGGGGCGGACGGTGACCACCCACTGGAACGACGCGCAGGCGCTGGCCGAGTTGTGCTCGACGGCACGGGTCGAGGCCGATCGTCTGTATGTGCAGGATGGCGAGCTGTTCACCTCGGCGGGGGTGACGGCGGGAATCGACCTGTCGCTGTACCTGCTGTCCCGGAATCATGGCAGCGCAGTCGCCTTGAGCGTGGCCCGGCGACTGCTGGTGTTCACCCAGCGTTCGGGGGGCCAGTCGCAATTCAGTCCCTACCTGACACCCCATGCCGAGCCGGGTTCGGCCGTGGCCCAGGTGCAGGCGTATGTACTGGCGCATCTGACGGCGGACCTGAGCATTGCTGAGCTGGCGAAGGCGGCGAACATGAGCGCGCGCAATTTCTCTCGAGTCTTCGTCCGCGAAAGCGGCGTGACCCCGGCGGAGTTCGTCGAAAGCGCGCGGGTTGATGCGGCGCGGGTGCTGCTGGAAAGCAGTGGGGCGCCGTTGAAGACCATCGCCTATGAGTGCGGGTTTCGCGATGCGCACCACATGCGCAGTGTGTTCCAGCGGCGGTTGGGGGTGAGCGCGCAGCAGTTTCGGCAGAATTTTGCCGGGTTGGCTTGAGGTCTTGTGGTTGGCTGTCTGGCCCCTTCGCGGGCAAGCCCCGCTCCTACAGTTATTTGGCGATCACAACATTTGTGCACGACACAGGCTTTGTAGGAGCCGGGCTTGCCCGCGAAGAGGCCCTTGAAGTCGACGCAACTCATGAAGTGCCCGATAGAGCCCGTGACAACCAGGCGTCCGGGCTCTGCTGGAACGGCGGCGGGAATAACTTACGACTTCAGGCTGTCATACGCCTCCAGCGCATGCAGCGAGTAGATGTACGCCGCCCCGGCATTCAGCGAAATCGCCGTGGCCAGCGCCGCGGCGACTTCCTCGCGGGTCGCGCCGGCCTTGATCGCCGCGTCGGTGTGGGCGCCGATGCAACCGTCACAGCGGGTGGAGATCGCCACGGCGATGGAAATCAGCTCGCGGGTCTTGGCATCCAGCACATTGTTTTCGGCAGCGGCTTCACCCAGCTTCATATAGGCCTGGACCATCTTGGGGTTGGACTTGCCCAATGCGCCAAAGGCGTTCTTGATGGTGGGCAACAGTTCGGACCAATTGAGAAACATCGTGGTAACTCCTGAAAGGCTGACGGTAGACTGCGTAAGCAACGAATCCAGTTTCATTCATTCGGTTCAGTCACTTTTGTTCGATCCACTCAACCCTTTGTCCGATAGGCGCAAATGAACTCGATCGATAGGCTCATCGGGCTGGCCGGCGTGCGCGGCAGCCTGGACTTGCGTTGCCAGTTGCAGGGCGATTGGGCGCTGGATCACGAGCAGGAGAACGCCGGTATCGCGCCCTATCACATCGTGCTGACGGGGGAGTGCCAGGTCGAACTGCCCAGCGGGCCGGCGGTACGCCTGGGGGCGGGGGACATCCTGGTGTTGCCCGGCGGCGGCACACACCTGTTGCGCAGCGAGGGGCGGCGGGTGGCACCAATGGCCACGCAGGTCGACCAGGGTGGCTTGCTGCCGCTGCACCGGATTGGCCGCGCGGGACCCGCGCTCGATCTGCTCTGTGGGCGCTTTCATTACCAGCGTGAGTCCATGCTGTTCGCCGCTCTGCCACCTTACCTGGTGGTGTCCAGTCGCGACCTGCCGGCCAGCGGCCAGTTGGCGGCGCTGGTGGGGTTGTTGCGGGTGGAGGCCGATGGCGACCAGGCCGGTGCGCGATTCCTGGTGGATGCGCTGTCGTCGGCGCTGTTCACGTTGATTCTGCGGGTTTATCTGCAACAGCATCTACAGGCCAGCGGCACCCTGGCCCTACTGGCCGACAAACGCCTGAGCCGGGCCTGGCAGGGCATGCTGGATGACCCGGCCCACGAATGGAGCATCGACAGCCTGGCGGCGCTGGCGAACATGTCGCGGGCGACCTTCATGCGCGCGTTCGTCAAGGTCGCGGGGGCGTCGCCGTGGGTGCTGCTCACTCGGGTGCGGATGGAACTGGCCTATGGCTTGCTGAGCAATTCGCACCTGGGCTTGAGCGATATCGCGCTGCAGGCGGGGTACCAGTCGCAGGCGGCGTTCAGCAAGAAGTTCAAGGAACTCTATGGGCTGGCGCCGGGGCAGGTGCGCAAGGCCGGGGCTTAGGCGCCGCCCTGACTATTTGCCCGGTACCAGCTTCAACACACTGCGGGTATTGGCCGAGACCTCGACCTCGTTAATGTGCACTTCCTCATAGCCACCCTCGACATAGGTCTCGGCCTGGTCGCTGTAGTGTTTGTCGAACAGCACGCCGCTCTGGCCCACCGGGTTGATGGTCAGGCCGTGGTCCGGGTCGGCAAAGTCGATCAGGCGGCGGGTCGAGGGACCATAGGTCACCGGCCAGGGCGCCGGGCCGATCTTCGCCGAAAGGTTGTTTGGCACTTCGTGGGTGCCCGGCGCATCGAACGGGCCGACGTTGAACAGCCGGTCCAGCGGCTTCTGCCGGCCCAGCGGATGGCCGTGGGTCAGGGTATGCGCCTTGCCCCAGACCCAGCCGCCGCTGTTGTCGCCGTAGGTGGTCCTGAGGTGGGCGAGGGTTGCCTGCCAGGCACGTTTCACCACCTCGTTGCGGTTGCCGTTCCACCACGGGGAGTTCCCATCGGCCGCCAGCCGTGGCAGGGCGGCGTCCACCACGCGGGTGGTGATCAGGGTGTTGAAGTAGTCGTCGCCCAGCTTGTCGTGCATGGCGGCACGGGCCAGTTCGTAGAGAAACTGGTTGAACAGCGTGGCGCTGGTGGAACTCATCGGGTAGTCACCCTTCCAGGTCGCCAGTTGTTCCACCAGCTTGAGTTCGGCCGGGTCCTTCGCCGCTTCGCGCAATGCCGGCAGCAGCGGCTTGAGCAGGCGCGGGCCGTAGTCGGTGGTGGTGCCCAGTTGCAGTTTCTGGCTGTTTTCCACGCTCCAGCGCACGCTGTTGTCGGCCAGTTGCCGGTTCAGTTGCTGGCCACGATCGGCCAGGTTGTAGTAACCGGGAATGACCATGCCGGTAGGCGAGGCCGGCTGGCTGTTGGCCGAGATGATGTAGCCACGCGCAGGATTTTCCTCCTGCGGGTTGGCGCTGAACGGGTAGTAGCCGTTCTTGTCGGCGTCGCCGGTGCTGCCATCGAGGATGAACGCCGGGTTGACCCCGTCCGGTCGCTTGGGCAGCAGTGCGGCGGCCCACCAGCCGATATCGCCCTTGGCATTGGCCCACATCAGGTTCAGGCCGGGCGCCTGGATCCGGGCGGCGGCTGCGCGGGCCTTGTCCAGGGTGTCGGCGCGATTGAGTTCGTAGAAACCCTGCAGGATCGGGTTCGGCGTTTCGAGGAATGCCCACCACATGGCGATCGGCTTGGCTCCGGCGTTGGTGCCGAGCACGTCATTGACGATCGGGCCATGGGGGGAGCGCAGCAGGGTGAAGGTCACCGGCGCCTGGCCCTTGACCGCGATCTGCTGCTCGCTACGGGTCATCTCGACCCACTGGCCGTGGTACCAGACCTGGTTGGGATGTTCCGGGTTGGTCTTCTCGACGATCAGGTCGAGGTCGTCGTTCTGGAACATGGTCAGGCTCCAGCCGAAGGCCTGGTTGTTGCCGAGAAAGGCGAACGGCACCAGCGCCTGGTGATAGCCGTACAGCTCGAAATTCGGTGCCGACAGTTGCGCCTCGTACCACACCGCCGGGGTCGAGAAGGCGATGTGCGGGTCGCCCGCCAGCAGCGGCTTGCCGCTCTTGGTCCGGCTGCCGGAGACCGCCCAGGCGTTGCTGCCTTCGAACTGCGGTACACCGGCATCGCGCAGGGCCTGCTCGCTGACTCGCGCCAGGGCGCCAAGGCCCTTCCAGTCGGACTCGGCCAGCGGCGTCGGCGAGCCGAGCATGCCCTGGGGGCGCCACTCCAGGTCGAATACCTTGAGGTAGTCGGCCCCCAGCTTGTCGCGCACGTAGGTCAGCAGCGGTTCGGTGCGCAAGGCGGCGGCGAAGCTGTAGGCCATGTAGCCGGCGATGCTGATGGTGTCCTCGGCGGTGAACGGCCGCGGCTGGATGCCCAGCAGGTCGAATTCGACCGGTTTGGCGTGGCTGGCCTGGTACTGGTTGATCCCGTCCAGATAGGCCTGCAGGGCCTTCCAGGCGGCGGATTGCCGGTCCAGCTGGGCGACATACTGATCGGCATGTTCGCGGATGCGCAGGCTGCGGAACAGCTTGTCGGTCTCCAGGGTCTTGGGCCCGAGGACCTCGGACAGCTCGCCACGGGCCAGGCGCCGGACGATCTCCATCTGGAACAGGCGGTCCTGGGCATGCACGTAGCCCAGTGCGCGGTACAGGTCGGTCTCGGATTCGGCACGGATATGCGGCACGCCGCGCTCGTCGTAGCGCACGGTGACCGGTCCCTGCAGGTTGCCCAGCGTGACCTGGCCCTGGCGTGTCGGCAGCTTGCCCTGGATGTACCAGGCCGCTCCAGCGGCCGTGGCGGCGATCAGGACAGCGAGAACGGTCAGGCTGCGTTTCATGCGGGGTTCCTTGTCAAGGTCGGGGCTGCCGAGGCTCAGCCGCTAAGGTGTAGCACAGCCCGCCGGACGGATGCATCGGACACACGGCGGATTACCCTGAAAAGTCCGGTTTGCCGTGATCATTGTCCCGGTTCTTGCCAAGGGCAGTAGCAGCCCACTGCCATGTTGTGGGTGGCGTTCACCGAGCGGCCTTCGCTGAGGGCCTGCAGGATCGGCTCGATGAAGCTGTTGCTGGAGTTACAGGTGGCGCCTTGGCTGTAGGGGCCGAAGTAGGCCAGCTGGCCGTTGCGGTCCCAGATCGCCACTGCCGGGCTGACGGTCAGGTGTTCGGCACCGGGGAGCCCCGCCAGCGGCTTGATGGCTTGCAGGTTGGCCGGCAGTTGGCCGTGGCTGCCAGGCTTCTGCAGTGCGTAGAACTCCACGCCCAAGGGCGCGAAATGCTCGACCAGTTCGCCCAGGTGCTGCTGGTTGCCGACGTTGCAGGGGCAGGCCGGGTCCCAGAAGTGCACCAGGCGGATCTTGCCCGGCCCAGCCAGTTCCGGTGGCAGGCTCAGGCGGTCGCCGGCGAATAGCGCGGCCTGGTCGCTGAAGGCACGGATGTAGCGGCCCTGGAACCAGTCGTAGGCGAACCACAGGCCCACCGCGCAAAGCACGGCCAGCAGGCTGGCGAGTAATGTCTGGTAGCGCGTCTGGAGCATGGCAATTGGGTCCTCGAAGGTCGCGTAGCTTGCCATGCCTGCCCTGACAGAAGAATATCGCAGATCAGTAAAACGCTTCGGCGTTGCCGTAACTTTGCCTGGAGCCGTCCATGCCCGCCACCTTCGACCCCGATTCCCTGCGCGCCAGCCTGCGCCCGCTGGCCGAGGCACAGCCATTGTCGCCGGCGGCGCAGGCCTACCAGCGTTTCTACGGTCTGGACCTGCCCCAGCGCAACGCCCCGTTCACCAGCCGCCTTGGCGGTTTCAGGAGCGGCGCCTTCGATCTGGTCAGCCAGCTCTGGCTGCCCCAGGAGCCGGTGGCGACCCTGTTCCTGTTCCACGGCTTCTACGACCACATGGGGTTGTACCGCAACGTCATCGACTGGGCCCTGGACCGCGGCTTCGCAGTGATTTCCTGCGACCTGCCGGGCCACGGGCTGTCCAGCGGCGAGCGGGCCAGCATCGAGGATTTCGCAGAATACCAACGGGCGTTGCAGGGGCTGTTCGAGCAAGCCCGCAGCCTCGACCTGCCGCAGCCCTGGCACCTGTTCGGGCAGAGTACCGGTGGCGCCATCGTGGTCGATCACCTGCTCAAGCATGGCCTGGACAGCCCG
Source organism: Pseudomonas sp. UTLPPB19802 (assembly GCF_059730225.1). NCBI lineage: Bacteria > Pseudomonadati > Pseudomonadota > Gammaproteobacteria > Pseudomonadales > Pseudomonadaceae > Pseudomonas > Pseudomonas sp. UTLPPB19802. The sequence continues at coordinate 469,981 of NZ_AP048545.1, read as the reverse complement.
GCCCAGGGCCAGGTGGTCCTGCTTTCGCCGCTGGTGCGGCCGCGGGCCTGGGGCTGGTCGAAGCTCAGCTATCACCTGCTCAGGCCGTTCGTCAAAGGCATTGCCCGGCGTTTCAGCGAGAACACCCACGACCCGGCATTCATGCCGTTCCTGCAGGCCGATCCGTTGCAGCCGCAGCGCCTGCCGACTGCCTGGGTCGGCGCCCTGGCCCGCTGGATTCCGGGCATCGAAGGCGCCACCGCGAGCCCGCGCCGGCCCCTGATCATCCAGGGCGAAGGCGACATGACCGTCGATTGGCGGCACAACCTGACCGTGCTGCGCAGCAAGTTCGACCAACCCGAGGTGTTCATGCTGGAACAGGCCCGGCATCACCTGGCCAATGAACTGCCCGAATACCGCGAACGCTACTTCAGCTTTCTCGCTACCCATTTCTGATCGAGGCCCCCATGACCGAACGCCTGCCACAGCGTGGTGACTACCGCCACTTCCAGCCGATCATTACCCGTTGGCACGACAATGATGTCTACGGCCACGTGAACAACGTCACCTACTACAGCTTTTTCGACACGGCGGTGAATACCTTCCTGATCGAGCAGGGTGGCCTGGATATCCATGACGGCGAAGTGGTCGGTTTCGTGGTCAGTTCCGCCTGCGACTATTTCGCCTCGGTGGCCTTCCCCGAGCGCATCGAGATCGGCCTGCGGGTCGGCAAGCTGGGCAACAGCTCGGTGCAATACGAGCTGGCGGTATTCAAGGCCGGCGAAGACGACGCCTGTGCCGCCGGGCGCTTTGTCCATGTGTTTGTCGAGCGCGCGAGCAACCGGCCGGTGTCGATTCCCGAGGGCTTGCGTGACGCCCTTCAATCGTTGATCTGAATGATCCCTTCGCGCACCGCGAACAGCACCAGCCCGGCAATGTCGTGAATCCGCAGCCGGTGCATGATCTGCGAGCGGTGCGCTTCCACGGTCTTCACGCTCAGGCCGAGGCCGACGGCGATGGAGCGGGTCGTCTCGCCCCGGGCGATCAGCCGCAGGATCTCCAGTTGGCGTGCGGTCAACGCGACATGGCTGGCCTTGGCTGTCGGTTCATGGCTGTGCCGGACGGCCTGGTTGACCACCAGTGGCACTACCGCCGATGACAGGTACTGGCCGCCGTGGCGCAAGGCCTTGAGGGCCAGTTCCAGCTCCAGCACCGTCGCGGTTTTCAGCAAGTAGCCATGGGCGCCCAGTTGCAGGCACTTCATCACGAAGTGCGTGTCGGTGTGCATCGACAGCATCAGCACCTTGCTGCGCGGTGCGCGCAGCGACAGCTCCTTGAGCGCGGTGACGCTGTTCATGCGCTCCATCGACATGTCCAGCAGCACGATGTCCGGCTTGAGCCTGGAGGCCAGTTCGATGGCGGCCTGGCCATCGCCTGCTTCGCCGACGACTTCGTATTCTTGTTTTTTTTCCAGCAAAGCCCGGATTCCCGCCCGAAACAGCGGGTAGTCGTCGGCAAGCAGTATTCGACAAAACATAAGCTCTAGCCCATGGCGCAAAGAGAAGGGCGCAGCCGCCGAGTGGGCCTGCTGCGGTTGTTCTTGTCTGGATTCCCACCCAGGGTCCACATTGGTTCGGGCCGGCTCAGCCGTGGCGGTGGCTGTCGCCAAAAAGCTGGATCAGTTTCGGCAGCTTCACCAGGGGTTCGACCGCCTGGGCCGCGCCCAGGCGGATGGCTTCCTTGGGCATGCCGAACACCACGCAGCTGGCTTCGTCCTGGGCGACGGTACTGGCGCCACTGTCACGCATGGCCAGCAGCCCGCGCGCGCCGTCATCGCCCATGCCGGTCATGATGATGCCCAGCGTGTTGGCGCCGGCCTGGCGCGCCACCGAGCGGAACAGGACGTCCACCGAAGGCTTGTGCCGGTTGACGGGCGGGCCGTCGAGCACCTCCACCTGGTAGTGCGCGCCACTGCGCTTGAGCTGCATGTGCAAACCTCCGGGAGCGAGCAGGGCCAGGCCGCTGTGGACGCGATCCAGGTGCCTGGCCTCGCGTACTTCGATCTGGCACAGCTTGTCCAGGCGCCGGGCAAAGTCGGCGGTGAACTTCTCCGGCATGTGTTGAACGATGACAATCCCCGGGCAGTCACGTGGCAATTGCCTGAGGATGAATTCCAGGGCCTGGGTGCCGCCGGTTGAACAGCCGAGGGCGACTACCCGATCGGTGGTCCTGAGCGCCGTCGGGGCCATGGGCACCACGGGGGGTGATTCTGCGACAGGGGGACTGTGGCGAAGGGCCATAGGCCGTGCCCGGGCACTTTCCTCGACCTTGCGGATCAGTTCGGTGGAGAGCTGTTCGAGGCTATGGCGCAGCCCCAGCCTGGCCTTGGTGAACACCCCGACGGCACCGGCTGCAAGGGCCTCGACGCTGACTGCCGAGCCCTGTTCGGTCAAGGTCGAGCAGATCAGCGTCGGCGTCGGTCGTTCGCTCATGATCTGGCGCAGGAACGTCAGGCCATCCATGCGCGGCATCTCGATATCGAGGATCAGCACATCCGGCCAGTCACGCCGCATCTTGTCGATGGCGTAGAGCGGGTCGGCCGCCTGGCCGATCACCTTGATGTTCGGATGGCTTTCCAGGCACTGGGTCAGTACCTGGCGGACCAGCGCCGAGTCGTCGACGATGAACACCCGGATCATCGTGGCCGCACCCCCGTCAACAGCGGCTGTACGCTGTTGCGCTGGCAGTCGACCGCGCCGCTGCTGCCGTTGATGTGCAGGCGGCGATAATGCTGGCCATCGAGGTCGCAGTGATCGACCACCCAGTTGCGCCGGCTGAACTGTTCGCGGGCAAAGGCGCTGTTGCTGTGGCCGATCTTGCGGCCGCGCATGCCCTCGAAGCGCACCAGGCTGCCGCCACCGAAGATGCCCTTGCGGTACTCGCCGGGGTGGGTGCCGTGGCGTTGCATGTCGCCCTGGATACGCTGGAATACCCCTTCGCCGTAGCGGGTGTCGAGACCATTGCCGGCTTTCGGGTCGCTGGGCAGCAGGTAGTGTGAGACGGCGAGCAGGCGCCAGCGTGGGTGCCAGAGAATGATCGACACGCAACTGCCGAGCAGGGTGGTGACCATGCCTTCGTGCTGGCCGAAGAAATAGTCGCCGGGGCGCAGGAACAGCGACGGATTCATAGGCGTTCGTAGACCGAAGGGTTGAGCAGCCGCACCGGCAGGTCGAAGCCGTGGATGCTCTCCGCGTGACCGATGAACAGCAGGCCGCCGGGGCGCAGTTGGTGGACCAGGCGCTGGACGATGCGCTGTTTTTCCTCGTTGCTGAAATAGATCAGCACGTTGCGCAGGAAGATCACGTCGAAGGGCCCGAGCCCGTCCGGCAGCGGTTGGACGATATTGATCTCGCGCAGGTTGACCCGTTCGCGCAGGGCGGCCTGGACCCGGAAGCGCCCGCGCATGTCGCCGACGCCGCTCAGGCAGTGGCGTTGCAGCCAGCCCTGGGGGAAGTACTTGGCCTGGGCCATGTCGTAGATGCCATCGGCGGCCTTCTCCAGCATGCTCAGGCTGAGGTCGCTGGCGAGAATCGACCAGTCGCCACCGCGCAGGTTCTCCTCGACCACCATGGCCATGCTGTAGGGCTCTTCGCCGGACGAGCAGGCGGCACTCCAGAACTTCAGCGGACCCTTGCGCGTGCCGAGCCAGTTGCCGAGGAACTCGAAGTGCGGGTGCTCGCGAAAGAAGTAGGTTTCGTTGGTGGTCAGCAGGTCCACCACCAGCCGCCGTTCCTTGAGGTAGGCCGGCTGATCGAGCAGTTGCAGGTAGCCGGCATAATTGTCGAGGCGGTAATGGCGCAGCCGCTTCATCAGTCGGCCGGCCACCAGTGGCCGCTTGTTCGGTGCCAGGACGATGCCCGAGGCTTCGGCCATCAACGTCTGCAGGCGGCGGAATTCGCCGTCGCCCAGGGTGGGCAGCTTGAGCTGGCTGGACATCTCAGGCGCCCTGGGCCGCAGTCAGGCTGAGTTGGCGGATGTCCTCCAGGGACAGCACTTGCGGGATGTTCAGGATGATGGTGAAACCCTGCTCGCCACGGGCCATGCCGGCGATGAAGTCGGTGCGGATGCCGGCGCCGAAGGTCGGTGCGGCCACCACCTGCTGCGGGTCGATGTCGAGCACCGCGTCCACCGCGTCGACCACCAGGCCGATGCGCTGGTTGAAGTCCGCCAGTTCCAGTTCGATGATGACGATGCAGGTGCGCTTGCCGACGGTGGTCGGCTCGAAGCCGAAGCGCGTGGCCAGGTCCAGCACCGGCACGACGTTGCCGCGCAGGTTGATCACGCCGTGGATGAACGCCGGCATCATCGGTACGGCGGTGACATCGCCGTATTCGATGATCTCGCGCACCAGGTCGATGGGCACCGCGTACGCGGCCTGCCGCACCCGGAACGACAGGTGCTGGATGCTCGACGCGAGGGGCGCCTCGGGCAGGAGGGCGAGGTCGCGGCTCTGGCTTGCAGTCATGATCCGGCCCTCAGTTGAAACTCACGAACTGGCCTTCATCGACCGGCGTGCGGCTCTTGAAGCTGTCTCGTGGACCATTGAAACCGTAGCCGTCATGGCTGCGGGACGGGGCCCGGTGGGCACCGGCGGCGTCCTCCTCGAAACGGAAGAAACCGATCAACTCCTGCAACTGCCCGGCCTGGGCATTCATTTCCTCGGCAGTGGCCGCCAGTTCTTCGGACGCCGAGGCGTTCTGCTGGGTGATCTGGTTCATCTGGCCCATGGCGATGTTGATCTGCCCGGCGGCGCCGCTCTGTTCCTGGGAGGCGGCGGTGATTTCCTGGACCAGGTCGGAGGTCTTCTGGATGTTCGGCACGATCTCGTTGAGCAGGTGCCCGGCCTGCTCGGCCAGTTGCACGCTGCTGGAGGCGACCTGGCCGATTTCCTGGGCCGCTACCTGGCTGCGCTCTGCCAGCTTGCGTACCTCGGCGGCAACCACCGCGAAGCCCTTGCCATGGTCGCCGGCGCGGGCGGCCTCGATGGCGGCGTTGAGGGCCAGCAGGTTGGTCTGGTAGGCGATGTCGTCGATGATGCTGATCTTGTCGGCAATCTGCTTCATCGCCAGCACCGTGTCGCCGACCGCGCCGCCGCCCTGGACGGCGTCATTGGCGGCCTTGCCGGCGATACCGTCGGTGATTTTCGCGCTCTCGGTGTTCTGCGCGATGGAGGCGGACATCTGCTCTACCGAAGCGCTGGTCTGCTCGACGCTGGCGGCCTGTTCGTTGGCTGCCTGGCTCAGCGACTGCGAGGTCGAACTGACCTGCTCCGAGGCCGAGGACAACGAGTCGGCGGCACTGCGTACGTCGCCGAGGATGTTGCGCAGGCGCAGGGTCATGTTCTGCATGGCGCCCAGCAACTGGCCGGTCTCGTCCTTGCTGGTGATTGCCAGGTCCTGGCTCAGGTCACCGGCGGCCATGCGATTGGCCGCCTCCACGGCGCCGTTGAGCGGGCGGGTGATGCTGCGGGTGACCAACACGCCGATCAGCATGCCGAGCAGGGTCGCGGCGATGATCAGGGCGATCATCTGGGTCTGCGAGGCATTGGCGATATCGGTGATCTGCTGGTTGGCCTGGGCGGCGCGCTCGCGCTTGCCCTGGGTGACCACGCCCATCAACTGGTCGACCACGTTGCTGGTGCTGACCGCTTTGGGCAGCAGGTCGGTGACGTCGCTGGTCTCCTGCAACTGGCCGGATTGCTGGTGGGTACCGAGGATCTGCAGGACGACGTTTTCGTACTCCTTGAGTGGCGCTTCGAGCTGGTCGATCTGGGCCAGGCCTTCCTTGGTGATGAACGCCTTGCGCGCCTCGGCGATCAGCTTGCGGGTCTGCTCCAGGGCTTCGCGTGACTGCTTGGCAGCCTGTTCGCGGTCGGCGGCGTTGGTGGCCAGCAGGCTGTGACGCATGGAGCGGCCGGCGACGATCAGTTGGATGTTGGCTTCCTGCATCAGGTTCAGGCCGGTGAGGTCGCGGTCGTACATGCGGTCCGACAGGTCGTTGACCTGGGACAGGTTGCGGATGCCGATCACGCCGATGACGACGGTGAGTGCCACGACCAGCAGAAAGCCCGCGGTCAGCCGTATGCCTATCTTCATGTTGCGAACGAACTGCATGGTCAATCTCCTGAAAGGCTGGGCAAGGGGGTGGAAATCGAGGTGGCCACGGCGTCGGCCGGGGCCTGCAAATGGCGCAGGAGGCTGGCGATATCGAGGATCAGCGCGACCTGGCCGGAGCCGAGGATGGTCGAGCCGCTGATGCCGCGCAGGTGCTGGAACATCTGGCCGAGGGGCTTGATCACGGTCTGCAGTTCGCCGAGCAACTGGTCGACAATCAGCCCGGCCTGCTGGCGGCCCTGGCTGACCACGACGATGTTGCGCCGACGGGCACGGCTCGGTGCCAGGCCGAAGTGGCGGTCGAGGGCGATGCATGGCAGCGGCTTGCCGCGCAGGTTGAGGTAGCCCTGGCCCTGGTGCAGCCATTCGGGACCGGCTTCCATGCACTCGGTGACCATGTCCAGCGGAATGACGAAGTTGTCCTGGCCGACACCGACCTGGAAGCCGTCGATGATCGCCAGGGTCAGCGGCAGGCGGATGCGGAAGGTGCAGCCCTGGCCGGCGGCGGAGTCGATCTCGATCACCCCGCGCAGCTGGTCGATGGCGCTGCGCACCACGTCCATGCCGACTCCGCGCCCGGAGAGGTTGGACACTTGTTCGGCGGTGGAGAAACCGGCCTCGAAGATCAGCAGATGGATATCCGCGTCGCTGAGCTGCGCGTCCGGGTCGACCAGGCCCTTGTCGATGGCCTTGGCGAGAATCCGCGCGGTGTTCAGGCCGCGTCCGTCGTCGCTGACTTCGAGTACGATCATGCCCGAGTCGTGGTAGGCATTGAGGCGCAGGTTGCCCTCGGCCGGCTTGCCGACGGCGATCCGCTCGGCGGCCGACTCGATGCCGTGGTCGATGGCATTGCGTACCAGGTGGGTCAGTGGGTCGGCGATCTTGTCGATCACCGACTTGTCCAGTTCGGTTTCGCCGCCGACCAGGCTCAACTGGATGTTCTTGCCCAGCTCCTGGCTGACATCGCGTACCACCCGATGGAAGCGGTTGAAGGTTTCGCCGACCTCGACCATCCGCAGTTTCAACGCCGCCTCGCGGATCTGCTCGACATGCTGGTGCACCGCCTGGGTGGCTTCCATGCAGCCGCTGTCGCTGCTGCGGCGGGCCTGCATCTGGGCGCTGGCGGTGCTGATCACCAGCTCGCCGACCAGGTTGATCAACTCGTCGAGCTTGTGGGCGGCGACCTTGACCAGCGTGGTGTCGAGGGCGCGCCGCTCGCGCGTGGTGGCGGTTTTCGGCGCCGGGGTATCAACGACCGGGGGAGGCGCTGTGACGGCTACGGTCGTCGCTGGCCGGGCAGGTTCGAGGACGCTCAGGCGCAGTTCGCAGAAGTCCTGGATGAACTCGAAGACGTCCTCGATCTCGGCCTGGCTGGCCGCCGTGAGCAACTGGAACTCGAAGCCCAGGTGGCAGGTTTCCGGGTCGAGCCGATCCAGGGCCGGTATTGCGTCGATGCGGCTCTGCAGCGACACGATTTCCCCCAGCCGCTTGAGGTAGCGCAGGAAGGCCGCAGGGTCGAAGCCGTTGCGAAACAGCTCCGCAGAGAAACTGATCGAGACCTGCCAGGTGAGCCGGTCTGCCGGGGCGGCTGCCGCCTCCTGCGGCTCGGCGTCCGCCAGCGCTTGCGCCGTGTCGCCCTGGGCCTCGAACAGCGCCGCCAGCAGCGGCGCCTGCCGGGTCTCGTCGACATCGAGCAGGCCGCTGTCGGGGTCGACGCGCTCGATCATCGCGTTCAACTCATCCATGCAGTTGAGCATCAGCGAAGTCAGCGCCGGCGTTAGTGCGCGTTGGCCGTCGCGCACCGACATCAACAGGCTTTCCAGGTGGTGGGTGAGGTTGACCAGCGGGGTCAGCGAGAAGATCCCGGCCGAGCCCTTGAGGGTGTGCACGGCACGAAACAGGCCGTTGATCGCTTCCTGGTCGTCGGGGCTGGTTTCCAGGCGCAGCAGGCTGTCCTCGGCGTCCTTGAGCAGGTCACGGCCTTCGCTGAGAAAACCCAGCAGCAACTGGTTCCATTGTTCGCCACTGAGCATGGGATCAATCCTCGGTAGGGGCGGCGGGGTACAGCGATTCCAGGTTCAGCAGGGTCAGCAGTTCCCTGGCGGTATCGGAGACCTGGCTGACGGTGGCGGGATGGTCGATGGACGACAGCGCCCGCTGGATCGCCAGGAGCAGCTGTGCGCCGGCGCTGTCCAGTTCGCTCAGGCCTCCCAGGTCCAACTGCCATGGCCCTGGAGGCAACGGCAGCAGGCCGAGCAGTTGCTCGCGCGCCAGGCTGACTTCGTAGAGGGTCAGGTCGCCTTGCAGGCGAAGTTGCGCGGGCATGCCATCGGCGGCGGGAGTCAGCGAGAACATGGCGGGTTATCCCAGCAGTTTGTCGACGGCCGCCAGCAGTTGCTGCGGTTGGAATGGCTTGACGATCCAGGCCTTGGCCCCGGCGGCCTGGCCCTCGGCTTTCTTCGACTGCTCGCTTTCGGTGGTGAGCATGATGATCGGCGTGAAGCGGTATTCGTTGCGCGCCTTGACCTCCTTCACCAGGCCGATGCCATCGAGGTTGGGCATGTTCACGTCGCTGATGATCAGGTGGATCTTCTGCCCGGTCAGTTTGTTCAGGGCGTCGCGGCCGTCGCAGGCCTCGATGACCTGGTGGCCGGCGCCGGTCAGGCTCATCTTCACCAGTTGGCGCATGGACAGGGAGTCGTCGACGATCAGGATGGTCTTGGCCATGTTCATCACTCTTGCAAAGGGAAAAAGCGGGAGAAGCTAGAAGAAGGTCACGTCGTCACCGGTTGCCACCTGGGAGCGACCCTGTCGCTCCTCGTCGGTGGTGAAACGCTGGCGCTGGCGTTCGAGCCAGGCGGACGGATCGTTGAGGCTGGCGTCCTGCTGGCGGATGGCCTCGAGCAGGTGGGCGAGGTCGGCCTGGACGTGGTCGAGCATCTGGTCGGCGCGGTCCTGGAACTGCAGGTTGACCATGATCGCCTGGATATCGGCCTGGGTGTCCCGGGCATCGCGCTGCAGGACGCGGGAGGCGTCGGTGAGTTCGCCGAGGTTGTCGCCCAGGCGCGCCATGACCTGGGTCACGGCGTGATTGAGGAAGTCCAGGTTGGCCTTTTCACTGCTGCCCAGTTCGGCGGCGGCGGTGATGGTGGTCTGGATCGCGTGGTTGATCTCGCCGACCTTGGTGTCCATGCCCTGGCCGGTTTCGGCGGAGAGAGTGGAGAGCTTGCGCACTTCGTCGGCGACCACCGAGAAGCCGCGACCGTAGTCGCCGGCGCGAGCGGCTTCGATGGCGGCATTGAGGGCCAGCAGGTTGGTCTGGTTGGCGATTTCCTGGACGCGCTTGGCCATCTGCTGCAGTTGGCTGGCGTAGTCGCCCAGGTGGCTGATGGTTTCGAGCAGTTCGCCCTGGCGCTGGCTGCTGGCTTCGAAGGATTGGGTCACTTCATGCAGGCGCTGGTTGGCGTCGCGCAGGCTTTCCCCGACGCCGCCACTACCCAGGATATTTTCGGAGCTGTGCAGGCCGCCTTCGAGGCGCGCGGCGATGTTGGCGAAGCGCTCGAACAGCTCGCTGATATTCGATTGCAGCAGTTGGCGGCTTTGGCCGATGCCATCGTTCCAGGCCGGGGCGACTACCGGCAGCAGCGTGTGCAGTTCGCCCTGAGCGGTGACGATATCAGGTTGTGGCGTAAGGGTGCCGGGTGCGGGATTGTTCGACGGTTTGACAATCCGCAGGGCGAGAGCGGCGAGCGCGATCAGTATCAGTCCGGCGCCGTTGAGCAGGGGTTGGGCCAGGAAAAGCCCACTGGCGCTTAGCGCGATCCCTAACCAGACTCCCAGATACTTCCACATCCGCTGCTTCCATTGCATGGCTCAAGTGCCGCGGATCATATCGGTAGCATATTGATATCAGTATCGGGATAACCCTTAATCCTTCTGGGCTGCAGGAAGGATTCGTCGAGTCAGGAAGGCGTTCTGAATCTGACTGGTCGGGCAGGTATTTCGGCTGTTGTGCCCTGTTGGCGCAGCCTCCTGGGATAGTGGAGAAATGGCTCCGATCCAGGCGTTCTAGGAATTAGCCTTAAGGTGTTTTGAGTGGTGTGGATGTAATTGAATGTTACAAACGTGGCCGGCGTGCGGAGTGGCCGCAAGCACAGCGGCTCCCCTGGGAGGAGAGCCGCGGTGGCCTGATCAATGGACGAACAGTGCGATAAGGATGATCACCGGGATCGGTACACCCAGAAAAAACAGCAGAAGTGAGCGCATTTTCATTCTCCTCGGGTTAGTTCAGGGGCGCGGTGCGCGTCCGGTATTCGGTGCTTTCCAGATAGACCACGTTGTCCCGTTGACGGCCACCGAAGGTCGCCGCCAGGCTGGCGAAGAAGGCGCCGATCAGCAGGGCGATGAACATCCACAAGGTGGTCCAGGCAGCGGCCTTGGCAGCCTGGTCGGCAGCCTGCTTCGCCGCGTCGACGGCCTGGCGGGCCTGGGCGTAGACCTGGTCGACACGCTGTTCGGCCTGGACCCGGCTGAGGTTGGTGCGCTGGGCCACTAACTGGGCAAGGTAGGTCCGATCCTCGACGCTCAATTGGCCGGTGCTCAGGCTGTGGGCGACGATGCGCGTGGCCGTGGCATGGGCCGCGTCCTCGCTTACCGCTGCCGGACGATCGTCGCGGAACAGCAGATCGATGTAGTAGTCGGAGCTGCGATCCTGACGGCCATCGACGCCACTCGCCGCGCCTGCGGCCACGGTCGCCCCGGCCTTGACGCCACCACCGACGATGCCGCTGACGGAACCGGCCACCAATGCGACCATGAGCAGGGTTGCCACGGCCCAGGCGAGGAAACCGTGGGCGGTATCGCGGAAGTAGACCTCGTCACCGTGCACATTGGCCCACTTCACCCGCAGGCGGCCGGCCAGGTAACCGCCCATGCCCGAGGCAAGGATCTGCGTCAGCGCCAGCCAGATGATGGCCCAGATACCCAGGCCCTTGGCACTGAGGCCTTCGCCCGACCAGGGTGAGATAGCGGAAAAGCCCAGCCCGGAACCGAGCATGAGCAGCAGGAAGGAAAGTGCGGCGGCGGCGGCCGCGCCAGCGAAGATCGCCGCCCAGGACACTCCCGAGTGGTTCGACGAATCTTGCAGTGCGCCCGGATGGACTTCGGCGTTCCCGATCATTGTTATCGTGCTCCATAGGTGAGAGACGTGCAGCCTTCACAGAGGAGATAGCAGTGGTTGTGCCAATCCTGCCTTCAAAAAATTGTCTTTTATTTCAGTAGGTTGGATATTGGTTGCAATCTGAGGCTCATGCAATCTGCATGGTCGGGCGGCTTTATGGCGGGTTTTCTGCACTGGCCGGTGGGTATGACCAGGGGAATGCCGTTGCGGCATTCCCCTTTTCAGCTTTCTCAGTGGCGCCAGTGGCGACCGTGCTTGCGATGGCCATAGGCGTGGCCACGGCCACGATGGCTGTCGCGGTAATGGCGATCCTCGCGGTCGCTGGAGTTGCCCATGTAGTTGCCCAATGCGCCGCCCGCGCCGCCGCCCGCTGCGGCTCCGATCAGGCTGCCGGTGCTGCCGCCCATGCTGCGGCCGATCACGTTGCCGCCGGCCGCGCCCAGTGCGCCGCCGATCGCTGCTTCGCCGCGGCTGCGCTTGTCCGCGCCGACCGCACTGCCGCCTGCGCCGCCCAGGGCCGCGCCAATGGTCGAGCCGGTGTTGCCGCCCAGCGACTGGCCGACCGCTGAACCGAGCACGCCGCCCAAGGCACCGCCGATACCGGCTTCGGTGGTACCGCCGGCGCAAGCCAGGCCGCTGGCCAGGCTCAGGGACAACAAGAGAATCGACGAGAACTTCATGTGAGAGGAGCCTCCTAGGGATGACGGCGCGATCCTGAGGCTTGTGACGGCGTGCTTACAACGGAAATCCGACGAATAACACGACTTGTATACAAAATCATAACTTACTGATTTTGCAAGGGAACTTAGTCTATTTTCGGCAGTCTGACGCTACTTGAACCCGATCATTTTGCGCCTTGCGCGCTCGCTGGAAGAGGCTGTCGCCGCCTCCGGAACGTTGACTCGTGCCGACGTTTTTCCATCTTTTGGAACGAACCCTGCCGGTTGCCCGGACGAACGCCTTGAGCTGGCATCCGGACTCACTGCCGGAGCGCCTCTCGCAAGGCGCCCCGGAATGGGCTGAATCAGCTTGCCTGAGCCAGGATCAGGCCGTTCTCGCTGGCCATTTCCAGGCAGATCGCAACGAACTTGGAGGTAGGGGTGTGGCTGCCGTCGCCGACGCTTTCCAGCGGCACCAGCGGGTTGACTTCCGGATAGTAGGCAGCGGCCTGGCCGGCAGGGATGTCGAAGGCCAGCAGGGTGAAGCCCTTGACCCGACGCTCGCGGCCGTCTTCCCACAACGACACGATGTCGACCTTCTGCCCTGGCTTGAAGCCCAGGCGGATGATGTCCGCTTCGTTGACGAACAGCACTTCACGCTGGCCCTTGACCCCACGATAACGGTCGTCGAGACCATAGATGGTGGTATTGTACTGGTCGTGGGAGCGCATCGACTGCAGGATCAGGTCCGGTTTCTTGCCGGTGGCGTGGGTCAGTTCGTGGATCAGGTCGCTCGGCAGGCTGTTGGAGCGGAAGTTCGCCCGGCCCGAGGCGGTGTTCCAGCGACGGGCGCCGGCGGTGTTGCCCAGGTAGAAACCGCCCGGATGTTCGAGGCGCTGGTTGAAGTCCTTGAAGCCGGGAATGGTGTCGGCGATCAGGTCGCGGATACGGTTGTAGTCGCCCACCAGCCAGTTCCAGTCCACCGGATGCGAACCGAGGGTCGCGGCGGCGATGCCGGCGATGATCGCCGGTTCCGAGCGCATGTGCTTCGACAGCGGCTGCAATTGGCCGTTGGAGGCATGGACCATGCTGAACGAGTCTTCCACGGTCACGGCCTGGGTGCCTTCGGCCTGCAGGTCGATGTCGGTGCGGCCCAGGCACGGCAGGATCAGCGCTTCCTTGCCGTGGGTCAGGTGGCTGCGGTTGAGCTTGGTGCTGATTTGCACGGTCAGGTCGCAATTGCGCAGCGCTTCGAAGGTCCTTGGGCTGTCCGGGGTGGCCTGGGCAAAGTTGCCGCCCAGGCCGATGAACACCTTGGCGCGGCCGTCGAGCATGGCGTGGATGGCTTCGACCACGTTATGGCCGTTGCTGCGCGGTACCTTGAACTGGAAGCGGCGTTCCAGGGCGTCGAGCAATGCCACCGGTGGGCGTTCGTTGATGCCCATGGTGCGGTCGCCCTGCACGTTACTGTGGCCGCGTACCGGGCACAGGCCAGCGCCTGGACGGCCGATGTTGCCGCGCAGCAGCATCAGGTTGGCAATTTCCTGGATGGTCGCCACCGAGTGGCGGTGCTGGGTGATGCCCATGGCCCAGCACATGATGACGTTCTTGCCCTTGACGTACATCCGCGCCGCCTGCTCGATCTCCACCAGGGTCAGGCCCGATTGCGCGACGATCTGCTCCCACGGGGTTTCATCGATCGCGGCCAGGTAGTCGAGCACACTGACGGTGTGTTCGTTGAGGAAGTCATGGTCGAACACCGACGGTTCGTTGGCCGCCTGGGCATCACGCTCCCATTGCAGCAGGAACTTGGCCATGCCGCGCATCAGGGCCATGTCGCCGCCCAAGGCCGGACGGAAGTAGGCGGTGTTGGTCGGCTTGTCGCCGTTGGTGAGCATTTCCAGCGGGTGCTGTGGATGCTGGAACCGTTCCAGGCCACGCTCCTTGAGCGGGTTGACGCAAACCACCTGGGCGCCACGCTTCACGGCTTCACGCAGTGGCTCGAGCATCCGCGGGTGGTTGGTGCCGGGGTTCTGGCCCCAGACGAAAATCGCGTCGGCGTGTTCGAAGTCGTCGAAGGTCACGGTGCCCTTGCCGACCCCGACGCTTTGCGCCAGGGCCACGCCGCTGGCCTCGTGGCACATGTTCGAGCAGTCGGGGAAGTTGTTGGTGCCGAAGGCGCGGACGAACAACTGGTACAGGTACGCCGCCTCGTTGCTGGCCCGGCCCGAGGTGTAGAACTCGGCCTGGTCGGGGCTGGTGAGGTTCAGCAGGTGCTTGGCGATCAGCGCGAAGGCCGCGTCCCAGCTGATGGGCTTGTAGCGGTCGGTGGTCGGGTCGTAGCTCATCGGCTCGGTCAGGCGGCCCTGGTACTCGAGCCAGTAGTCGGACTGCTCGAACAGCGAGCTGACGCTGTGCTTGGCGAAGAACGCGGCATCCACCCGGCGCTTGGTGGCTTCCCAGTTGACCGCCTTGGCGCCGTTTTCGCAGAACTTGACCATGCCGCTTTCCGGCGAGTCGCCCCAGGCGCAGCCCGGGCAGTCGAAACCGCCGTTCTGGTTGGTCTTGAGCATCATGCGGATGTTTTTCAGCGCGTTGTCGCTGGTCAACCAGGCCTGGGCGACGCTGATCAATGCGCCCCAGCCACCCGCCGCGCCCTTGTAGGGCTTGTAGCGTGGGGTCGGGGTCTGGTCGGCTTGATTATGATTGCTCACGCGGGATTCTCCATCGCAGGGCTATAGACCCGCGGCGCACTTTTCTGCGGCAGGTGAATGAGATTGAGGTGGTGCCGGCGTGCCCATTGCAGGGCCAGGCCGGTGGGGGACGACAGGCTCACCAGGGTCTGGATGCCGGCCCGCAGGACTTTCTGGATCAATTCGAGACTGCAGCGGCTGGTGACGATGGCCACGCCGCCGGCGGTCGGGATCTGTTGGCGGATCAGCGCACCGATCAGCTTGTCGAGGGCGTTGTGCCGGCCGATGTCTTCGCGGCCCAGCAACAGTTCGCCCTGGTCGTTCATGAACACGGCGGCGTGCACCGCTCCGCAGTATTGTCCCAGCGGCTGGAAGGCGCTGATGCGCTGGCGCAGGTTGTCGAGCCAGGCGGCCGGCGGCAGTGGCGCGCCGGGCAGCACGGCCAGTTCGGGAAGGGCCTGTTCCAGGGCTTCCACACCGCACAGGCCGCAGCCACTGGTGCCGGCCAGTTGTCGGCGCTGCTGCTTGAGGTTCCAGAACGCGCGGCTGGATATCTCCACTTCGGCGTAGTGCGCCGAGCCGTTGCTGGTGAGCTTCAGGTCGTAGAGTTCGGAGGCGTCATGGATGATGCCGCTGCCGATGCTGAAACCGACGATAAAGTCTTCCAGGTCGGTGGGCGTGACCAGCATCACGGCCTGGCTGATGCCGTTGTAGGCAATGGCCAGCGCGACTTCTTCGGCGAGGGCGGTCTCAACGGCTTCGTGGTGGTCGAGGTCGCTGTACTGGTAGCTCTGGCTGGCGGCTGGCGCAGCTGCCGCGGTGGCAGGAAGCGCGCAGCCGACGGGCTTGGCGTGCATGGGGCATTACCGGCGGAATATCCAGTGCTAAGACTAGGCGTGACAAAAGGTCACGTCTAATCGCTAGTACTGATCTACCGATAGATGACGTCGATCAATGTCCGGCCGGCGATTTTTGATAGAGCGCGAAACAGGCTTCGGCCAGGGCCGAACGCGGTGCTCCACGGCGCATGATCAGGCCCAGGTTGGCCAGGGTCCGGGCATTTTCGATAGGTTGCAGGCTCAGGTGGTCGGTCAGGGTTTCGAGGCCGCTGTTCAACGGCATGATCGCGCAGCACAGGCCGCCATTCACGGCCTGCAGCAACTGATGAACGGCGTCGGTCTGCAGCAGCGGCTGTGGGTTCAGGCCGCGGCTGTGGAAGTTGTGGTCGATGGACTGGCGAAAATGCATGCCGCTGGTGAGCATGCCCAGGGGAAGTTCGATCAGTGCTTCCCAGCTCAGCGGCTGTTCGCCGAACTGGAAGAAACGCTGGTCGTAGAGCAGGCCCATGGCGGTCTCGCTCAGGGGCAGGGCGTCGAAGCGCTCGGTGTCCAGGCGATCCAGGTAGGACACGCCGAGATCGAGACGATTGCTTGCCAGTTGTTCGAGGATCTGTTCGGAGCTGAGGGACGACAGTTCGAAGCGCAGGTCCGGGTGCTCGGCGTGCAGGCGTTGCATCAGGTGCAGCGGGTCGAAGTTCGACAGCGGTACCACGCCCAGGCGCAGGGTGCCGATCAGGTTGCCGCGGCAGGCGGCGGCCTCGGCCTGCAGCCCGTCGTAGGCGGCCAGTACGGTGCGGGCCCAGGCCAGCACCCGCTCGCCGGGGGCGGTGAAACCTTCGAAGCGTTGGCCACGGTTGACCAGTTGCAGGTCGAGCTCTTCCTCCAGGCTGCGCAGGCGCATGGACAGCGTCGGCTGGGTGATGTGGCAGCGTGCCGCCGCCTGGCCGAAGTGTCGCGTTTCGTCCAGGGCAATCAGGAATTTCAGCTGTTTGATGTCCATCGTCGCTCCACGCGCGGTTCAGCCCCGGATTCTAGCGCGGTTGGGCTACGCTGAGTCATGGGTCTGTCCGGAACCTGTCGCAGACGTGCCCGGTCCAGTGGTTCGCGTCTGGATATCACCCATCGAGGAGAAACAACCATGAGTATCTTGAGCTTCGTGAAAGAGGCCGGAGAGAAACTGCTCGACTTGCTGACCCCGGGCAATGCCAACGCTGGCGAGCAACTCAAGGAGCATATCGCCAAGGTCGGGTTGGGCAATCCGAATGTCCAGGCCACGGTGGAGGGCGACAAGGTCACGGTGACGGGAACGGCGGCCAGCCAGGAGGAGAAGGAAAAGATATTGTTGGCGCTGGGCAATATCGCCGGTGTCGGCAGCGTCGATGACCGAATCAGCGTCAGCGGGCCGGCGCTCGAGGCGGCGCGATTTGTCGTGGTGAAGCCGGGTGACACCCTGAGTGCGATCTCCAAGGCGGTCTATGGCAACGCCAACCTGTACGACAAGATCTTCAAGGCCAACCAGCCAATGTTGTCGAGCCCGGATCGGATCTATCCGGGGCAGACGCTGCGTATTCCCGAGTAACCCCGCCGTTGTAGGAGCCGGGCTTGTCGGGGCGCCGAACCGCCGCGAACCGCCATAGGCGGTCATCCGGAACCGTTTTGAATGGCCGCCGGTGGCGGTTCGCGGGCAAGCCCGGCTCCTACAAGTCAGTGATCAATTCGCGGTAGTCGCCCACCGCGGCGAACTCTTCGGTGTCCTTTGGGCCCTTGCGGCTGTCCGGCTCGCTCACTGCCAGCAGATGCGCCACGCCGAAGCGTCGGGCACTGCGCAGGATCGGCAGAGTGTCGTCGATGAACAGGCTGCGCGCCGGGTCGAAGCCGATATCGGCCTGCAGCGCGTCCCAGAACTGCGGCGACTCCTTGGCGAAACCATAGTCATGGGAACTGATCAGGCGTTCGAAGTAGGGCGCCAGTTCGATCCGCTCCAGCTTCAGTGACAGTGAATCGCGATGGGCGTTGGTGATCAGGATCACCCGCTTGCCCGCTTGGCGGATCGCTGCCAGGAAGGTGTCGGCATCCGGGCGCAGGGCGATCAGGTGGGCGGTCTCCAGTTTCAGTTCACGCACCGGCAGCTTGAGCTCCTGGCTCCAGAAGTCCAGGCAGTACCATTGCAACTGGCCGGCATTGTCCCGAAACAGCGCGCCTAGCTCCGCCTCCGCCATGCCCAGGCTGACGCCGTGCAGCTCGGCATAACGCCGGGGCAGGTGTTCCATCCAGAAGTGATTGTCGTAATGCAGGTCGAGCAGGGTGCCGTCCATGTCCAGCAGAACGGTATCGATGTCGCGCCAGGGTAATGAGGGCATGGGAAACTTCTCGACCGGTAAAAGGATATCCGACACAGACAATCGGAAAAGCCACGGTATAGTAACCCGTTAACGCCCAGGAGCCGCCATGCGCCAGAAACCTACCGTACTTGCCCGTGAAATCGTCGCCAGCAGCCGTCTGTTCCGGGTTGAACAGCTCCAGTTGCGTTTCTCCAACGGTGTCGAGCGCACCTACGAGCGGCTGGTGGGCAAGGGCACGGGCTACGGTGCGGTGATGATCGTGGCGATGCTCGACGCCGAGCATGCGGTGCTGGTCGAGGAGTATTGCGGTGGTACCGATGAGTACGAGCTGTCCTTGCCCAAGGGCCTGATCGAGCCGGGCGAAGACGTGCTGGCGGCGGCCGAGCGGGAATTGAAGGAAGAGGCCGGTTTTGGTGCCCGGCAATTGGAGCACCTGACCGAGTTGTCGTTGTCGCCGGGCTACATGAGCCAGAAGATCCAGGTGGTCCTGGCCAGCGACTTGTATGAAGAACGTCTTGAGGGTGATGAGCCCGAGCCGATGCGGGTCGACCGAGTGAACCTGCGCGAGTTGTCCGGCTTGGCGCAGAACCCGCAATTCACCGAGGGACGCGCGCTGGCGGCGTTGTACCTGGCCCGTGATCTGTTGACCCAGCGTGGAGTGTTTCAACCATGAGTGATGCGTTCGTGAATTTGCCCCATCCGTTCCTGGCCCCGGTGATCGAGCTGGCGCGCCAGGCTGGCGAGGCGATCCTGCCGTTCTGGCGCGCTGATGTCGAAGTGATGGACAAGGCCGACGCCTCGCCGGTGACGGCGGCCGACCTGGCGGCCCATCACCTGATCGTGGCCGGCCTGACGGCCTTGGCGCCGGATATTCCGGTGCTGTCCGAGGAAGACGCCGATATTCCCCAGGGTGTGCGTGCCGGCTGGCAGCGCTGGTGGCTGGTGGACCCGCTCGATGGCACCAAGGAGTTCATTTCCGGCAGTGAAGAGTTCACTGTGAACATCGCCCTGGTCGAGCAGGGCCGGGTGGTCTTCGGCGTGGTGTCGATGCCGACCAGTGGCCGCAGCTATTTCGGCGGCGCAGGCCTGGGTGCCTGGCGCGCGGACGCTGGTTTGCCGCCTGAGCCGATTCGGGTGCGTACACAACCGCCAGTTGGCAAGGCGTTCACGGTGGTGGCCAGCCGTCGGCATTCCAGCCCCGAGCAGGAGCAGTTGCTGTCCGGGTTGAGTGCGAGCCTGGGCGAGCTGGAGCTGGCGAATATCGGCAGCTCCCTGAAGTTCTGCCTGCTGGCCGAGGGTGCGGCGGATTTCTACCCGCGCCTGGCGCCGACCTCGCAGTGGGACACGGCCGCGGCCCAGGGTGTGCTGGAAGGCGCTGGTGGGGAGGTGCTGGAGTTGAGTGGCGAGCGCTTCAGCTACCCGCCGCGTGAGTCGTTGCTCAATCCGTTTTTCCTGGCCTTGCCCGAACAGGCACCGTGGCGGGCGCAGTTGCCGAAACTGACGCAAGCCTGATCTGTAGGCGTCGGGCTTGTCGGGGTGCCGAACCGCCGCGAAGCGTCATCGGCGGCCATCCGGAATTTTTTGAATGGCCGCCGGTGGCGGTTCGCGGGCAAGCCCGGCTCCTACAGGGGACGCGGTGCTGGTATGGGGTTCAGCGGTGCAGCACGTACTGGCCGCTGAAGTGTACGGCTTCGTCGTCGCTGCCGGCGTTCATCACCTGGGTTTCCAGCGTCAGCCGCGCCCGGCCGTAACGCTGGTAGGTGGCCAGGAATTTTTTCCAGACTTTCTCCTCCGGCGCCGCGCAGCGTGCCTCGGCATCGCCAGTGACCGGCAGCGGGTAGCTGATCCGGCCTTCCTGGATGACGATATGCCCGTCATCGATACCCGCCTCGCGCAGGCTCAGGTGCAGCCAGCCCCAGCCGGCCAGCACCGCGCCGCAGTACAGGCTGCCGCCGAACATGGTGCTCTTGTGGTTGACGTTGCGCTCCAGCGGCAGCCACAGGCGCAGTTGCCCGGCCTCCCAGCCGCCAACCTTGAGTCCCATCTCGCGTGTCAGGGGGATGTCGTGGTGCAGGATGGATTCCAGGTAGTGGCTGTCGCGACTCATGCAGTGACCTCAGTGATGTGATTCATTCAAGCTCTTCGCCGCCACTGTGGCTGCCGCTGTCGAAGCTCAGCCCGTGCTTGCGCAGCTTGTCGTGCAGCGTTTTGCGCGGAATGCCCAGCGCTTCGGCCAGGCTGCGCAAGGAACTGTGGGAGCGCGCCAGTTCGGCGGCGATCAGCGACTTCTCGAAGTGCTCGACTTGTTCGCTCAACCCGCCGCTGCCGCCTGCGATCTGTGCGTCGAGGTTTTCCGAGGTGCCGTTGTCCAGCGCCAGTTCCAGGCCGAGGGCGAAGCGTTCGGCGGCGTTTTGCAGCTCGCGGACGTTGCCCGGCCAGCCGTGGCGCAACAGCAGCGCCCGTTGCGCCGGTTGCAGGCTGTGGGGCGGCAGGCCATGGCGGCCGCTGGCTTCGTCGGCGAAATGCTGGAACAGCATCAATGCATCTTCACCCCGTTCGCGCAGCGGTGGAATGCGCAACGGCGCGACATTCAACCGGTAGTACAGGTCGGCGCGGAAGCGGCCCTGGTCGGCGGACTGGCGCAGGTCTTCCTTGGTCGCGGCGATGACACGGATATCCAGCGGGATCTGCTGATTGCCGCCCAGGCGCTCGACCACCCGTTCCTGCAGCAGACGCAGCAGCTTGACCTGCACGTCCAGGCTCATGCTTTCGATTTCATCGAGGAACAGCGTGCCGCCGTTGGCGAATTCGAACTTGCCGATCCGGCGTTTCTGCGCGCCGGTGAAGGCGCCCGGTTCGTGGCCGAACAGTTCGCTCTCCACCACCGACTCGGCCAGGGCACCGGCGTTGATCGCCACGAACGGACCGTTGCGACGGCCCGACAGGTCGTGCAGGGCACGGGCCACCACCTCCTTGCCGGCACCGGTTTCGCCGAGGATCAGCACGTCGGCCTTGGTCGCCGCGAGGGCGCCGATCTGTTCGCGCAGGCGTTGCATCTGTGGCGAATGGCCGAGCAGGCGGGTCGCCAGTTGCTGGCGATCGCTCAGTGCCAGGCGCAGGCTGCGGTTGTCCAGCACCAGGCGGCGCACCGCCAGGGCGCGGCGCACGCTGTCGAGCAGGGCGTCGCTGGCGAAGGGTTTTTCCAGAAAATCATAGGCGCCGGCGCGCATCGCCTGGACCGCCAGCGGCACGTCGCCGTGGCCGGTGATCAGCAACACCGGCAGTTCCGGGTCCTGGGCATGCAGTTCGTTGAGCAGTTCGATGCCGTCCATGCCGGGCATGCGGATATCGCTGACGACCACGCCCGGCCAGTCGCGCTCGATACGTCCGGCCAGGCCACGGGCCTCGGCCAGCGGCAGGATTTTCAGGCCGGCGAGATCCAGCGTCTGGCTCAGGGCCTGGCGCAGGTGGGGATCGTCGTCGATCAGCACCACCTGGATCTGGTGGTCGATATTCATACCATCGAGTCCTCGGCCGGTTGCAGGGCGACCCCGGGAGCGCCGGCGCGCATCCGCAGGGTGATCAGGGCGCCGCCTTCGCGGTGATTGGCGAACAGCAGTTCGCCACCGAAGGCGCGCATCAGCGAATCACAGATGGCCAGGCCCAGGCCAAGGCCCTGGGTGCGCGTCTTGGTGGTGTAGAACGGCTCCCCGGCGCGCCCCAGAGCTTCGAGGCAGAAGCCTGGGCCGTTGTCGCGAATCGTCAGGGTCACGCCCTCTGGCGATTCCTGGGCGCTCAGCCAGAGTTTGCGCGGCGGGGCTTTTTCGGTGAGGGCGTCGAGGGCGTTCGCCAGCAGGTTGCCGAGTACCTGGCGCAGCCGGGTTTCTCCGGCCTCGACCCACAGTGCGGCGGCCGGCAGGTCGCGGATCAGTTCGACTTCCATTGCCCGCCGACGCTTGGCCAACAGCGCCAGCGCGTCATCGAGTGCCGGCTGCAGGGCGACGCTTTCCGGGGCATGCCGGTCGCGGCGGGCGAAGGCGCGCAGGTGGGCGATGATCGAGGCCATGCGGCCGGTCAGTTCGCTGATCAGCTTGAGGTTGCCGCGGGCGTCGTCGGTACGCTGGTGGTCGAGCAGCACCTCGGCGTTTTCCGCGTAGCTGCGAATCGCCGCCAACGGCTGGTTGAGTTCGTGGCTGATGCTCGCCGACATGGTGCCCAGGGCCGAAAGCTTGCCCGCCTGGACCAGGTCGTCCTGGGCGCGGACCAGTTCCTGCTGGGCGTGCTCGCGCTCCAGCACTTCCTGCTTGAGTCGGCGGTTGAGGCCTTCCAGGTCGCTGGTCCGCTCGGCCACGCGCATTTCCAGCTCGCGGCGAGCCTTGGCCTCGAAGGCGATCCGTTCCAGGTAGTGACGCCGGCGTTGCATCATCAGGCCGAGCAGCAGCATCAGCACCAGCAAGGTGGCGCCGCCGATCGCGACCACGGTGCGCACCGGGCGGTCGATCAGCGTCCGCGGGGCGAGGATGCTGACGCTCCAGCCGGTCTCGTCGATCTGCTGGGTCTGGGTCAGCCAGGCCTTGGGGCTGATCTCCAGCGGTTGCGGGTTACGCGTCGGGTAGGGCTGGATGGCGGTGATGGCGTCACGTTCGGTGCCGTTCAGCGAGCGGGTTGCGCGAAAGCGCCAGTCCGCTCGCGAGGTCAGGATCACCACGCCGTTGTGGTCGGTGACCAGCAACTGTTCGGGGGTCTTGCCCCAGAGGCTTTCGGTGTGGTCCAGGTCGACCTTGACCACCAGCGCGCCGATGACCTTGTCACCGTCGTGTACCGCTGCGGCGAAGAAGTAGCCACGCTTGCCCGACGTGGTGCCAAGGCCGAAGAAGCGTCCGAGACGACCGGCCATGGCTTCGCTGAAATAGGGGCGGAAGGCGAAATTGCGACCGACGAAGCTGTCGTGCTTGTCCCAGTTGGAGGCGGCGAGCGTCTTGCCGCTGGTGTCCATCAGGTACATGACTTCAGCGCCGGTCTGGTTGCAGATGTCACGCAGCAGGCTGTTGGCGTTTGCCAGGCGCAGGCCCTGCTCCGGTTCGGCGAGCACGGCGCGCAGGGCCGGCAGGTCGCCGAGGATCTGCGGCAGGACTTCGTAGCGGTGCAGGGTTCCCAGCAGGTTGGCGACGTAGAGGTCGAGGGTCTGGCGGTTCTGGCTCACCAGCTCGCTGCGGTAGTAACGCTCGGCCAGATGCTCCAGGGGCCACAGCAGGGGCGCCAGGCAGAGAAACAGCAGGGCCAGGCTGCGCCAGCGGGGTCTGCGGGGAATGGGTGGGGTTGTGATCATCGAGAGCATGCGCCGGTGGTGTCCGGCGCATTATGGGGGAGGGCGCGTAATCAATAAATGCTGTTTCGCCGGTCTCAGCCCTGTTCGGCCAGGCATTCGCGCAAGGCCGTGTGCCAATCCGGCTGGCTCACCTGCCATTCGCGCGACAGGCGGCTGCAATCCAGGCGCGAGTTCAGCGGACGGGTGGCGGGCGTCGGGTAGGCGCTCGATGGGATGGCTTCGAGGATCGCGCAAGGCTTGTTCAGGGCCAGCAGTTGTTCGCCGATCGCCTGGGCGAAGCCGAACCATGAGGTTTCGCCGCTGGCGGTCAGGTGATAGGTGCCCCAGGCGCCGGCCTGGCCGGCCTGCCAGCGCTCGATCAGGGCGCGAGTGCTGTTGGCGATGGTTCCGGCCCAGGTCGGTGAGCCGACCTGGTCGGCAACCACGCGCAGTTCCGGTTTCTCCTGCAGCAGCCGTTGCATGGTCAGCAGGAAGTTGCGCCCATGACTGGAGTAGACCCAACTGGTGCGCAGGATCAGGTGCTGGTCGTGAGCCGCGGCAATGGCCCGCTCGCCGGTCAGCTTGCTGCGGCCGTAGACGCTCAGCGGGTTGGTTTCATCGTCCTCGGTGTAGGGCTCGGCCTTGCTGCCATCGAACACGTAGTCGGTGGAGTAGTGGATCAGCGGGATCCCCAGGTCGGCGGCTTCCTGGGCCAGGATGCCGGGCGCCGTCGCGTTGATCGCGAACGCCAGGTCCGGTTCTGACTCGGCCTGGTCGACGGCGGTGTGGGCCGCCGCGTTGATGATCAGGTCCGGGCGGTGGGCGCGGACCTGTTGGCGGATCTGTTCGGGATGCGCCAGGTCGAGTTGGTCGCGGCCCAGGACGAACAACTGCCCCAGGTCGCCCAGGCGCTTGCGCAGCTCCCGGGACACCTGGCCGTTCTGGCCGTTGATGAGGATTTTCAGGGAGGATGTGCTCATTCGAACAGATCGGCCTCGTGCAGGGATTTACCGTTCTGATCCTTGGCCGAGAGCTGTGGAACCCCTTCGAATTCCCAGTCGATGGCCAGGCTCGGGTCGTCCCAGCGAATGGTACGTTCGGCGCTGGGGGTGTAGTAGTCGGTGGTCTTGTAGAGGAACTCGGCGTGGTCGCTGAGCACCACGAAACCGTGGGCGAAGCCTTCGGGTACCCACAGCTGGCGATGGTTCTCGGCAGAGAGGCGCACGCCGACCCATTGGCCGAAATGCGCCGAGCTGCGGCGGATGTCGACGGCCACGTCGAGAACCTCACCGGCGATCACCCGCACCAGTTTGCCCTGGGTGTTTTCCATCTGGTAGTGCAGGCCGCGCAGGACGCCTTTCTGCGAGCGCGAATGGTTGTCCTGCACGAAGTCGAGATCCAGCCCGGTGGCTTCATGAAAGGCCCGTGCATTGAAGCTTTCGTAGAAAAAACCACGTTCGTCGCCAAACACCTTGGGTTCGAGGATCAGTACGCCTGGCAGTCGCGTCGGCGTGGCCTTCATCGTTTCTCTCCAGCGAGGGTGAACAGGTACTGGCCATAGCCGGTCTTGCCGAAGTATTTGGCACGCTCGAGCAGATGTTCGCGATCGATCCAGCCATTCTGGTAGGCGATTTCTTCCAGGCAGGCGACTTTCAGGCCCTGGCGGTGCTCAATGGTCTGTACGTACTGCGAGGCTTCCAGCAGGCTGTCGTGGGTGCCGGTATCGAGCCAGGCAAAACCACGACCGAAGCGCTCGACCCGCAGGTCGCCGCGCTTGAGATAGGCGTTGTTGACGTCGGTGATTTCCAGCTCGCCGCGTGGCGACGGCTTAACCGCCTTGGCGATTTCAATGACGTCGTTGTCGTAGAAATACAGCCCGGTGACCGCATAGCTGGATTTCGGCTTGGCGGGTTTTTCCTCGATGGAGAGGGCCCGGCCCTCGTCGTCGAAGTCGATCACTCCGAAGCGCTCCGGGTCCTTGACCCAGTAGCCGAAGACCGTTGCACCTTTTGCCTGGCGGGAGGCTCTCTGCAACTGGGTGCTGAAGGACTGTCCATGGAAGATGTTGTCGCCGAGGATCAGGCACACCGGATCTTCACCGATGAACTCCTCGCCAATCAGGAATGCCTGGGCCAGGCCGTCCGGGGATGGCTGTTCGGCATAGCTGAAGTGCACGCCGAACTGGCTACCGTCACCCAGCAGATTGCGATACTGCGGCAGGTCCTGCGGTGTGGAAATGATCAGGATTTCACGGATGCCGGCCAGCATCAGCACCGAGATCGGGTAATAGATCATCGGCTTGTCGTAGATCGGCAGCAGTTGCTTGGAAACCCCGAGGGTGATCGGGTGCAGGCGCGTGCCGGAGCCCCCGGCCAGGACGATACCTTTCATCATGCCAACAACTCCTTGTGATCGAGGGAACCCAGGCGTTCGCCCTGGTAGCTGCCATCCTGGACCCGGCGGCACCATTCGAGGTTTTCCAGGTACCACTGCACGGTCTTGCGCAGGCCGCTTTCGAAGGTCTCTTGCGGTTTCCAGCCCAGTTCGCGCTCGATCTTGCCGGCGTCGATGGCGTAGCGCAGGTCGTGGCCCGGACGGTCCTTGACGAAAGTGATCAGGTCGGCAAAGCGTGCCACGCCAGCCGGGCGGGCCGGAGCCAGCTCTTCCAGCAGGGCGCAGATGCCGCGCACCACCTCGATGTTCTTCTGCTCGTTATGGCCGCCGATGTTGTAGGTCTCGCCCACCACACCGTCGGTGACCACCTTGAACAGGGCGCGGGCATGGTCCTCGACGAACAGCCAGTCGCGAACCTGCTGGCCGTCGCCGTACACCGGCAGCGGCTTGCCGGCCAGGGCATTGAGGATCACCAGCGGGATCAGCTTTTCCGGGAAATGGAAGGGACCGTAGTTGTTCGAGCAGTTGGTCAGTAGCACCGGCAGGCCATAGGTGCGATGCCAGGCGCGGACCAGGTGGTCGGACGCAGCCTTGCTTGCCGAGTACGGCGAGCTTGGGGCATACGGGGTGGTTTCGGTGAAGAGGTCGTCGACGCCATGCAGGTCGCCGTACACTTCGTCGGTGGAAATGTGGTGGAAGCGAAAGGCGCTTTTCTCTGGCTCGGCCAGCTTCGACCAGTAGCCGCGAGCGGCTTCCAGCAGGCTGTAGGTGCCGACGATATTGGTCTGGATGAAATCCGACGGGCCGTCGATGGAGCGGTCTACGTGGGATTCCGCCGCCAGGTGCATGATCGCGTGAGGCTGGAAACGTGCCAGCAGCGCACTGACAGTGGCCTGGTCGACGATATCGGCCTGGACGAATTCATAGCGGGTATCGGTCGCGATACTGCTCAGCGACTCGAGGTTACCGGCATAGGTCAGTTTGTCGAGGTTGAGGACCTCGTGTTCAGTGTTGCGGATCAGGTGCCGAATCAGGGCGGAGCCGATAAAGCCGGCGCCGCCGGTGACTAGAATTCGCATGTCGGTGTGCCTTTTCCTTAGACGGGCATTCAATTGATGCAGCATAGCTTGTGGGTAGGCAGGCAGCGGTGCAAGTGCGACTGCTCCTGTATCGGTGCCGACGCTTCCTACTTTACTTCGTACTTGCGTATTGACGGCGCCGGTGGCGATATAGACACCCGATAAAAACTCCAGGGAGTCGCTCCATGTTGCTCGCTACGTTGATCCGCCGTGCCAGTCTGCCGAGCCCGAATGTCTCGATGTCTTCGGCACTGCAACTGCTTGAGGCGCATTACGGGCTCTCTGGAACCCTGCAGGCGCTGGGCAGCCAACAGGACCTCAACTACAGGGTCGACAGCGACAAGGGTCGATTCGTTCTGAAAATCTGCCATGGCGACTACGCCAGCCTAGAATTGCAGGCCCAGCACGCTGGCCTGGCGCACCTGGCTGGCTGCGACGGCCTGCGGGTGCCGCGGGTGATTGCCGCCAACAATGGCCAGGACCTGCTCTCCATCGAGCTGGGCGGCCAACCGTTGCATGTGCGCCTGCTGGAATACATCGAAGGCCAGCCGTTGACCCACCTCAAGCACCTCGGTCGTGAGCTGGTGGCCGGCCTGGGGCGCCTCTGCGGCGAAATGGACCGGGCGCTGGCGGATTTCCAGCATCCTGGCCTGGAGCGCACCCTGCAGTGGGACCCACGGCACGCAGGGGCGCTGATCGAACACCTGCTACCGGTGATCCACGATCCGCAACGGCAGGCCGTCATTCGCGCTGCTACGGCCAAGGCCGCTCGTCGCTTGCAACCGCTGGAGGACAAGCTGCCGGTCCAGGCCATTCACCTGGATATCACCGATGACAACGTGGTCTGGCGCCGCGATGCGCAGCGGCACTGGCAGTTGCAGGGTGTGATCGATTTCGGCGACCTGAGCCGCACCTGGCGGATCGCCGACCTGTCGGTGACCTGCGCGGCCCTGCTGCACCATGCCGAAGGTGATCCCTTCGTGATCTTGCCGGCGGTCCAGGCCTACCACGCGGTCAATCCGCTGCAACGCGAGGAATTGCTCGCCTTGTGGCCGCTGATTGTCTCCCGGGCGGCGGTGCTGGTACTCAGTGGCGAGCAGCAGGTCGGTATCGATCCGGACAACCACTACAGCCGCGACAACCTGGCCCATGAGTGGGAGATTTTCGAGGTGGCGACCTCGGTGCCCTTCGAGTTGATGGAAGCGGCGATCCTCACCGCCCTCGACCAGCCCTTGGACGCGATCGCCAGCGAGGGTTTCGCGCCATTGCTGCCAGGGCTGGTCGGGCGTGAATTCGCACTGATCGACCTGGGTGTGCTCAGCCCGCATTTCGAGGCCGGCAACTGGGAACAGGACGGTATCGACCAGCGCCTGCTGGCCGAAGCTGCCGCGCTGCACGGCCTGGCAGCCAGCCGCTACGGGCAGTACCGCCTGTCGCGTACGCGCCCCGACAGCGCGGTGGAGCCGGATACCTGCCCGTTGCATGTCGACCTGCAGGTCCCGGCTGGTACGACTGTGGAAGCGCCGTTCGCCGGTACCCTGCATGCCCTCGGCGACGGTGCCTGGCAACTGTCGGGCACACCGCTGAGTCTGCGACTGTGGGGCGTCGAAGCCTCCGTCAAACCGGGGGCCGCAGTGGTCAAGGGGCAGGTGCTGGGCGAGGCGGGCGGTGCGTTGCGGGTCCAGTTGTGCCGACAGGCCGAGCTGGAGGCGCCGCTGTTCTGCACACCCTCGCGTGCTGCCGCCTGGCAGGCGCTCTGCCCATCGCCAGCGGCCCTGCTGGGGCTGGCCTGCGACGCCGAGCCGGAGCTGGACGCAACCGAGCTGCTGGCCCGCCGCGACGCCAGTTTTGCCCGCACGCAGAAGCACTACTACG
Organism: Pseudomonas sp. UTLPPB19802; assembly: GCF_059730225.1. Taxonomy (NCBI): domain Bacteria; kingdom Pseudomonadati; phylum Pseudomonadota; class Gammaproteobacteria; order Pseudomonadales; family Pseudomonadaceae; genus Pseudomonas; species Pseudomonas sp. UTLPPB19802. Next base: position 441,461 of record NZ_AP048545.1, on the reverse strand, counting down.
TCGACCCGCCGCGTATCGAGCGCGGCTGGCGCAACCACCTGATCGACATGCAGGGTCGCTCCTACCTGGACATGCTCAACAATGTCGCGGTGCTGGGCCATGGGCACCCACGGATGGCCGCCGAGGCGGTGCGGCAGTGGTCGCTGGTCAATACCAACTCGCGCTTCCACTACGCCGCCGTCACCGAGTTCTCCGAGCGACTGCTGGAGCTGGCGCCGGACTCCATGGACCGGGTGTTCCTGGTCAACAGCGGCACCGAGGCGAATGACCTGGCGATCCGCCTGGCCTGGGCCTACAGCGGCGGGCGCGACATGCTCAGCGTGCTGGAGGCCTATCACGGCTGGTCGGTGGCGGCGGATGCGGTCTCGACCTCCATCGCCGACAACCCCAAGGCCCTGGAAAGCCGCCCCGACTGGGTGCACCCGGTGACCGCGCCGAATACCTATCGTGGGGCGTTTCGTGGCAGTGACAGCGCGCCGGACTATGTGCGCAGCGTCGAGCAGCAGTTGCTCAAGCTGGCCGACAAGAACCGCCAGTTGGCGGGGTTCATCTGTGAGCCGGTGTATGGCAATGCCGGGGGGATCGCCCTGCCACCGGGCTACCTGCAGCAGGTCTATGCGCTGGTGCGGGCCCAGGGCGGCGTGTGTATCGCCGACGAGGTGCAGGTCGGCTACGGGCGTATGGGCAAGTATTTCTGGGGCTTCGAGGAGCAGGGCGTGGTGCCGGACATCATCACCATGGCCAAGGGCATGGGCAACGGCCAGCCGCTGGGGGCGGTGATCACCCGTCGGGAGATCGCCGAGGCACTGGAGGCCGAGGGCTACTTCTTCTCGTCGTCGGGCGGCAGCCCGGTCAGTTGCCGGATCGGCATGGCCGTGCTGGAAGTGATGGCCGAAGAAAAGCTCTGGGAGAATGCCCAGGTCGTTGGCGGCTATTTCAAGGAACGCCTGGAGGCGCTGATCGACCGCCATCCGCTGGTAGGCGCGGTGCACGGCTCGGGCTTCTACCTCGGGGCGGAACTGATCCGTGACCGCGAAACCCTGGAGCCGGCCACCGAAGAAACCGCGCTGTTGTGTGATCGGTTGCGCGAGCTGGGAATCTTCATGCAGCCGACTGGCGACCATCTGAACATCCTCAAGATCAAGCCACCGATGTGCACCACGCGTCGCAGCGTGGATTTCTTCGTCGACATGCTGTCGAAGGTACTGGATGAAGGGCTGTGATGTTTAAAACCGATTGTTATCGGTAAATTTCGTCTACCAAAAGGCCATTTATAATTTTTTAGCTTTGAAGGCCGATTTTTATCGGCTATAAAGTCGGCATTACATGCCCTGAAAATCCTCGACGGTTCCCTGGAGTCCTGATCCCCATGAGCATCCTGCACAGCACCCCTCGCGCCGACGGCTTCCACATGCCCGCCGAATGGGCGCCCCAGACCCAGGTCTGGATGATCTGGCCCGAGCGCCCGGACAACTGGCGCCTGGGCGGCAAGCCGGCACAAGCGGCCCACGCTGCTGTGGCCAAGGCGATCGCCCGGTTCGAGCCGGTGACGGTCGCGGTTTCCGCCGGCCAGTATGAAAATGCCCGGGCGCGCCTGGACGTGCCGAATATCCGCCTGGTGGAAATGTCCAGTGACGACGCCTGGGTTCGCGACAGCGGGCCGACCTTCGTCATCAACGACCAGGGCGAAGTCCGTGGCGTGCACTGGGGCTTCAATGCCTGGGGCGGCTTCGACGGCGGCCTGTACTTCCCCTGGAACCGCGACGAGCAGGTGGGTGGCAAGATCCTCGAGATCGAGCGCTGCGAGGAATACCGTACCGAAGGCTTCGTGCTCGAAGGTGGTTCGATCCATGTCGATGGCGAGGGCACGGTGATCACCACCGAGGAGTGCCTGCTCAATCGCAATCGCAACCCGCATCTGGGCCGCGAAGAGATCGAGCAGATCCTCGGCGAGCATTTGGCGGTGGAAAAGGTGATCTGGCTGCCGGACGGCCTGTTCAACGACGAAACCGATGGCCATGTGGATAACTTCTGTTGCTACGTGCGTCCGGGCGAAGTCCTGCTGGCCTGGACCGACGATCCGCAAGACCCGAACTACCCACGTTGCCAGGCGGCCGTGAAGGTCCTGGAGAACAGTCGTGATGCCAAGGGGCGCGCCTTTGTGGTGCACAAGATGCCGATTCCGGGGCCTCTGTACGCCACCGAGGAAGAGTGTGCGGGGGTCGATGCCGTGGCCGGTAGCCAGGAGCGCAACCCTTCGGTGCGCCTGGCCGGTTCCTATGTGAACTTCCTGATCGTCAATGGCGGGATCATCGCACCGAGCTTCGACGACCCGCAGGACGCTGTCGCCCGGGAGATCCTGCAGAAGCTGTTCCCGCAACATGAAGTGGTGATGGTGCCAGGACGGGAGTTGTTACTGGGCGGCGGAAATATCCACTGTCTTACCCAACAGCAACCCGCGCCACGGCAGGGTTGAGTGGGGCTGTAACATCGGCTGTCACCGCCCTGGATAGTGGCACTTTTGCATCATTGTGAAATTTTCTTCATCCAACCCGCAGCCCTTATGGGGTGCGGGTTTTTTTATGGGTGCTGGTGCTCAGAGCTGGCACTTTGGCATAGCTCTTGTATCTGCCTGGAGTACAGACGAAGGGTCTTCGGACTACGACGTTTTGTCATAAACCTTGAGTAACTTAGCCGCTCATGAACCAGGAGAGCGTCGAGATGAACGTAGCCAGCGAGCGAGTTTCGCATCCCCTGTCGGTGACGAGCGAGTCGCTTCAAATTCTGGCTCAGTGGTTGAAAAGCAATGGAACGCGTGCAACCCGTGCTCAGGATCCTCGTCGGATGATTATCGACCGCTACCCCGCAGGGCTGTTCAGCGACGCTGAACTGGATGCCTTGCTTGGGGTTTTGCAGGGTTAAATGGATTTAAAGGAAAACGCCGCTGCCCGGAGCGATCCGGCCAGCGGCGTTTTTTTTGCGCCTTAGAAACTGTAGCTGCCCGTCACCACCAGGCTGCGCGGAGCCCCTGGCTGGATCTGGAAGGCACTGGTGGCCGAGGCGTAGTAGGTGCGGTCGCTGATGTTGTTCAACGCGGCGCGCAGGTCCCAGTCGCGGGTGCGGAACCCGGCCAGGGCGTCCCAGGTGCCATAGCCTGGCAGCACCACGGTGTTGGCGTTGTCGGCGTAACGATCGCCGACCAGGGTCAGGCCGGTTTCGGCGTACCAGCCCATCTCCGGTTTCCAGGTCAGGAACAGGCTGCCGTTGCGCTTGGCGACGTTGCTGACGCGCTTGCCCTCGAAGCCGTTGTTGTCCTTGACGACGGTGGCGTCCTGGAGGCCGATGCCGCCGCGCAGGTACCAATTGCCGACGATGCGGCCGGTGCCGGTCAACTCGACGCCACGCGAGCGCTGCAGGCCAGTGAGCAGCGTGATCTCGGGTTTCAGCAGGTCTCGGGTACGGCGGTTATAGAGCTCCAGCTCATACACCGCCAGGGTGGTGCTCAGGTGCTCACCGAGCCAGTCGCTTTTCACCCCAACTTCCTTCTGGCGAGTGCGCTCGGGGCTCAGGTCGTTGCCGTTGCCGGGGGCGTTCGGGGTGATGCCGATCAGGCCACCGCCCACCGGCGAGAAGCTCTTGCTCCAGGACGCGTAGAACGAGTGGTCCTGCCATGGCGTCCAGACCGCGCCGAGGCGCGGGCTGGTGCTGTGGCTGTCGCGGCTGTCCGTGACGTGGGTCCGGTTGTTGGTGGTCTCGACCTCGAAACGATCGTGGCGCAGGCCGGCGAGCAATTGCCATTGGTCGTTCAGGCGCAGTTGGTCCTGGACGTAAAGCGCGCGGCTTTCGACTTCGGTGTGGTTGTCGCTGGAGAGCGTCATGCGCCCGTTATGGCTGAGGTGGTGATTGGGCTTGAACAGATCCAATGCCGGCACCGCCTGGCTGCCAGTGCCGGAGGCCAGCGAAGTGTAGAGTTTCGGATCGCGGCGCTGGCTGCCCAGCTCCAGCCCGGTCAGCAGGCGGTGCTCGAGGCCGAAGGTGTCGACGCTGCCTTCGGCTTCCAGGTTGCTATAGATATTTCGGGTGTTGAGGTCCTGCTGCCAACGCTGGCGCGTGACCTGGCGGGTCGCCGGGGTATAACCCGTCAGGTAGGTATTGTCGAAATCGCTGTTGAGCTTGAACACCCCAAGGGTGTGGCGCAGTTGCCAGTTGTCGTTCAGCGCGTAGGTGAGCTTCGAGCGCAGCGACTGCGCCTTGTCGTCGATGTAGTCCCGTGGGTCGCCGTAACTGGTATCGCGACCGACATCGGCCGGCCGCCCGTTGATCCCCGGTATGCCGCGGTCCGGCGTGCGGTTGTAGCGACTGTATTCGTACTGCACCAGCCAGTTCAGATCCGGGGTCAATTGCCAGCTCATCGACGGGGCGAACAGCTGGCGGTTGCCGCTGACGCCGTCGCGGAAGCTGTTGCTGTCCTGGTTGCCCATGTTCAGGCGCAGGCTGAGGTCCTGCGTGGGATCGACGCTGAGGTCGGTGTAGAGGCTGCGCAGGTCGTCGCTGCCACCCTGCACCTCGACCGTGGAACGGCGGCCGAACTGCGGCAGCTTGCTGACCCGGTTGACGATCCCGCCCTGGCTGCCACGGCCGTAAAGGACTGCGGCGGGGCCCTTGAGCACCTCGATGCGCTCGATATTGTGCAGGTCGCGCACGTACTGGCTGTCGTCACGGATGCCATCCAGATAGAAGTCGTTGCTGGCGTCGAAACCACGGATTCGCAAGCTGTCGAAACGGGTGTCCGCGCCGCTGCTGACGTTGGGGATGCCGCTCAGCGCCTTGCCCAGGTCATTGGTGCCGTAGTCGAGCACGTTCGCGGTCTTCAGCGAGTCGATGGCCTGGGGAACGTAGCGCACCGGCGTGGCGGTGCGGGTCGCGGTGCTGACATCCTTGACGCGGGGATCGTCCGGGTCGGCATCGGCGTTGATCGACAATTCCGGCAGGGTGGTCGTGGCTTGTGTGAATCCGGCGGACAGCAGAACGCAAAGCCCGAAAGTGACGGGCGCCAGGCGATAAGGGGCAGGCATGACGGGGATGTATCCGTGAGGGTGTAAGGGGGTTGGAAAAGCGCGCGAATGGTATCGAGTATTATTTCTAATTGATAACAATTACCAATAGCGCGGCTGGCTGGTTTGTATCTAAATATGTCTGAGTTGTTACATTTCTCGAATATGACCGATTTCCGCAACAAACCAGCCGCCATATCGGCGTTTTTCGAACAGCTGCCCGGCGCTAACCTGTAGGCACTGCTTGTTGACGACTTCCCTGGAGACCGCCATGACCGCTCCCGCGACCCTTCATTACATCTACGATCCGTTGTGTGGCTGGTGCTATGGCGCCAAGCCACTTGTGCAGGCTGCCAGCCAGGTGCTGCCGATGGCCCTGCATGGCGGCGGCATGATGGCCGGGAACAATCGGCAGTTCGTCAGCCCGAACCTGCGGGACTACGTCATGCCCCACGACCGGCGTATTGCCGAGTACACCGGCCAGCCGTTTGGTCAGGCTTACTTCGAGGGGTTGCTGCGCGACAGTTCGGCGGTGTTCGATTCCGCACCGCCGACGAGCGCCGTGCTGGCGGCCGAGGAACTGGCCGGGCGTGGGCTTGAACTGCTCGGCAGATTGCAGACCGCGCATTATCTGGAGGGACGGCGAATCGCCGATGCCGAGGTGTTGCTGGAGTTGGCAGTCGAACTGGGTTTCGAGCCGCCAGCCTTCAAGTCCGCCTTCGAGCGCAACAGTGGCGCGGTGGCGGTCGAGCACTTCAAGCGCAGCCGGGCCTTGTTGTCCCGGGTCGGCGGGCAAGGCTTTCCGACCCTGGTACTGGAACGTGATGGGCGCTTCAGCCTGATCGATATCGGCCCTTACTTGGGCAAGCCTGAAGTTTTCGCGCAATGGTTGCGCGAGTCGACCGGGCCAGTGGCTGGCACTCCTTCAGGCCCGGCCTGCGGGCTGCAGGGTTGTGCTGACTGAGTCGTCGATGTCGTTACTGCAAAACTGCCGTGACGCTGGCTGATATGCCATTTTTCGAGGTTGACCAAAAATACTTGTCTAATTGCCGATGATTCACGAAATTGACACTTTAGTCGTGTCGCGGATAGGATTCGCGGCACGCCTGTGGCTATAAGCCATATACCCAAAATAATAAGAGGCCCGCTGCATTCACCTGCAGGCGGGCCTTCTTTTTTTCTGCGTGAAAAATCCCAACACACAGGTTCAGCTCGGGAGCTGCAGGGCGTTTTATCCAGCTATAAGGAAAACAACATGTTGAACAAACGGATCGGTCTGCTCGCACTGGGCATTCTCAGCGCCACCCAGGCCATGGCAAGCGAGCAATCGGACGCCAAGGGTTTCGTTGAAGACAGCCACCTGAACGTGCTGCTGCGCAACGCCTATATCAACCGCGACTACAAGGACGGCAACCCTGACAAGGCCGAGTGGGGCCAGGCTGCCATCGGTACCTTCAAGTCCGGTTTCACCCAGGGCACCATCGGTGTCGGCGTTGACGCCTTCGGCCTGTACGGCCTGCGTCTGGACGGCGGCAAGGGCACTACCGGTGCCCAGGGCATCGACTTCTTCGCCAAGGACAACAAGGGTTCGCCTGATCGCGACCTGGCCAAGGCCGGTGCCGCGGTGAAATTCCGTCTGTCCAACACCGTACTGACCTACGGCGACCAGATGCCAGCCCTGCCGGTGCTGAGCTATGACAACGTCCGCCTGCTGCCGGAAAGCTACACCGGTACCCTGATCACCTCCAAGGAGATCAAGGGCCTGGAGCTGAACGCCGGTCGTTTCACCGCCGAATCGCGCAAGAGCGACGAAGGTCGTGACAGCGGCGGCCTGAAAAGCATCAACGTGCTGGGCGGCAGCTATCAGTTCACCGACAACTTCAAGGCGGCCCTGTACGCTTCCGACGTTGAAGACGTGCTGAAGAAGCAGTACGTGAACCTGAACTACGTATTCCCGGTTGCCCAGGATCAGTCCCTGACCCTGGACTTCAACGGCTACCGTACCAAGCTGGACAAGGACTACGCGGCTGATGCCGGCGCCGACGGTCGCGACAACAAGATCTGGAGCCTGGCAGCCACCTACGCCCTGGGTGCCCACTCCTTCACCATCGCGCACCAGCGCAGCACCGGCGACAGCCTGCTGGGCTACCCGTACGGCGGCTACCAGCGTGGCCAGGGTCGCGTGGGTGATGGCGGCAACTCCATCTACCTGGCCAACTCCTACTGGTCCGACTTCAACGGCTCGGACGAGCGCTCCTGGCAGCTGGGCTACGGCCTGGACTTCGGTACCTTCGGCGTACCGGGCCTGAGCTACAACTTCGCCTACGTCCGTGGTGACAACATCACCACCTCCACCAGCACCGGTGGTACCGAGCGCGAAATCTTCAACCAGTTCAAGTACGTGGTCCAGAGCGGCCCGGCCAAGGACCTGAGCGTGAAGGTACGTAGCTCGATCCTGCGCGTGTCGCAGAAGTCCAGCGAATACAACGTCAGCGGCAACGAAGTCCGTGTATTCGTCGACTACCCGATCAACGTGTTCTGATCGCGGCGACAACGCTGTAGCAACCTGATCCCAGGTTGAACAAACGCCCCGACTGGTTCGGGGCGTTTTTGTTTGTGCCGGTTGCGGGTAATCTGTGGCCCTGTTAGCCGATGCCTTCCCTGAGCCGAGAACCGGGCGCCATGACCGTCAGAACCTTTATCGCCCGTCGCCGCTGGTTGTCTCTGGGGTTGCTGGCGCTGTTCATCGCCGTTGGCTTGCCCTATGGCTGTTCGCGGCTGGCCTACAAGGAGCGCCAGTTGCTGTTCAACATCCAGCCGGGCACGGCGGGCTGGTTCAACGGGCTGCCCAGTGGCGTGCGGGAAATGCGGATCCCGGTCAGCGACGCCCTGGCAGGCAACGACTACCTGCACGCCTGGTGGTGGCCATCGAGCCGCGCCGATGCCCCGACCATCCTCTACCTGCATGGCACTCGCTGGAACCTGACAGCCCAGGTCGGGCGGATCACCCAACTGCGCGACCTGGGCTTCTCGGTGCTGGCCATCGACTATCGCGGCTTCGGCGACAGCCCTGGCGAGCTGCCGTCCGAGCGCAGCGTCTACCAGGATGCCGGCAATGCCTGGAAGCGGCTCGTGCAGTTGCAGCCGGATGCCCGCAAGCGCTACATCTACGGTCACTCCCTGGGCGGCGCGGTGGCGGTCGACCTGGCCGAGCGCCTGGCCGGTGACAAGCAGTCCGCCAAGGCGGCGGGGCTGATCATCGAGTCGACCTTTACCGACCTGGGCGACGCGGCCGGGGCGGCAATCCCGACTTCGTTGCCCGTGCGCTGGATTCTCTCGGAGAAGTTCGACTCCATCGACAAGATCAGCCAGATCGGCATCCCCGTGCTGATCGTCCACGGTACCGACGACCCCTACGTGCCGTCGCGCTTCAGCAAGGCGTTGTACGAGGCCGCCGCGCAACCCAAGCACCTGTTGCTGATCAAGGGCGGCAACCATATCAACAGCATGATTCTCGGCAACCGTGAATATGCCAAAGCACTGCGCCAGGCCTTTGCCGGGTTTCCGTCGACGGCAGCCGGTGATCTCGCAGGGAAAAGCACGGTTAATCGTTGAGGCAGGGCCTGCTTATGGGAACCCCTTCTGGGCAGAAGCGGTAACATTTGCGACCTTGCAATATGAATAAATATGCCAATAATCATAATTATGTTTTTTTGAATAAATTGACATATTCATGACTCCCGACCGTCTTTACTTTCCGCGCGCAGCTCTCGCCCAGCAGATATTGATGGGTTTCGAGAACCAGCTTCAGCAGGCCACGACCCTCTTTGCGCCACGTCGCAAGGGTAAGACACAGTTCCTGCTGAGAGATCTTGCGCCGATGGCAGAGTCGCAGGGCTTTGTCGTGGCCTATGCGGATCTATGGTCCAACAAGGAAGACCCTGAACGAGTGATCTGTGCCGCCCTCGCCAAGGCTCTGCATGAGACCAGCCTGCTGACCCGGATTGAAACCTGGTGGGCCAGGCCGAAGCGCTCGCTCAAGGGCATGAAAGTCGGCCTGGGAATGGATTCTGCTTCTGCCGAGGCCGAATTGACCGAGGCCGGGATTCCCTCGATCCATGAGTTGTTCGAGCGTTTCAGGATTGCGGGCAAGGGTAAGGCATTGCTCATAGTCGATGAGGTACAGCACTTGGCCACGCGCCCGGCGTTTGAGAATTTTACCGCCACGCTTCGGTCCTTGCTGACGACTAGTCAGGGTAGTGTTTTTGCAGTGTTTACCGGCTCATCCCAGGACGGTCTGACGAGCATGTTCCGGCGTAGCAAGGCACCCTTCTATCAGTTTGGTTCACAATTGAGCTTTCCTGATCTGGGGCGGGAGTTTTCGGAGCATTTCGGTCGACTTTATCGGGAAACGACGGGTTCGCATTGGGAAGTGGAACAGGCTTATCGCCTTTACGTAGCCCGAGGCATGACTCCTCACTACCTGCGCACCTTGTTCACAATCAGCTTGACCCAACACATCTGCGTCAAGGAGGCCGACAGGATTGTTTGGGCCGGGATGGTGGATGAAGGGCAATTCACCACTTTGCTACAGGATTTGCCACCACTGGATCAATTGCTGCTCAGGGGCATTGTCACCGGAGCATCGCTGTATGCCGACGAGTACCGGCGTTCCCTGGCTGATGAGTTACCGAGTGGTCAGGTGCCTAGCACCCAACAAGTTCAAACCGGGTTGGAGCGGATGCGCAAACGGGATCTGGTTGCCAACCTTGGGCATGGCCAATGGACTATTGAGGAGCAGGCGTTGGAGAGCTATCTGCGTGGGCTCTATAGTGGACTGGACGCGGACTGATCGAAGGGGGTGGCGGTCAATAGTCAGGGGACAGCCCACGACATGATCATGGTTGCCCCCTTCATTCAATCTCTAATGTAACCCGTACGAATAAACCCCCAGGTCACGGCTGTCGTACCAGTTGCCCTTGGCCCAGAACACTCGGTCCTGTGTTTCCTGAAAGCCGAGGATGCCCAGGTAACCGTCAACCGCCAGGCGCTGCCAGGAGCGCCCCCAGTCAGTGGAGTAGAATACGCCGTCTGCGGAGATAGTGGCTTTCGACCACCAGTACAGCCAGCGCGGCGGATGGTAGTTGCTGGAGGTGTTGATCAGCAGGCTGTTCTGGCCCATCCAGAAATGCCCCTCGCGCAGTTGGCTGTGGGATCCCAGTGGACCGAACACACTGGGCAGCTCGCCAACGACGTGCCAGGCCAGCTTGGCGGTGTCCAGTTCGCCAACCATGTCCTGCCCTTGCCCGCCCTGGTCGATCAGGCCCATGACCCGGCCGCTGCCGTTATCCACCACCGCGTCGATGAACAGCCCGTCCTCACGTTGTATGGACTCCACCTGCCACTGGCTGGCGTCTCGCTTGAGCTGGGCGCGGGTCGTGATGCTGACCGACAGGTTACGGTCCCCATCGCCCGGATTGCGTCCCCAGAACCGCTGCGAAACCCAGATAAGCGCGTGTTGCGCGTCCAGCTGCGTGACGTGGGTCTGGACGTCGCCAGTATCGCTGGATTCCTTGTACCACTCGGTCACGTCCGGTCGCTTGCCCTGGGCATACTCCTGCGTCACCAGCAGCGATTGGGATGCGAGGATTTCGGTGTCGGTTGCGCCGCCATCGGCCGAGTAGAAGACCCCGGTGGAGATCGCGTCGGGGTCGTTGCCGTAGCCCCGGGATTCCTGGCTCGGTGAACTCCAGGCCCAGATCTCGTCCTGGCCGTGGAAGTACGGCTTCAGGTTCCAGGCGATGTGATCGGCCTCGGAGAAGAACCCCTTGGGCAGCCAGTTCCAATGCCTGCCCTGGTCGTCGGTACGAAAGGCCGCGCTCTGCGTGCCGGCAAACAGCACCTGTGGCTTGTCATCGACCGGTGGTGTGTCGGTTTCTGGGCGATCAAGGCCACTCAGCAGGAATACCCGTTTGCCATCCGGGCTGGCCACTAGGCAGGCGGGGTCGGTGATATGGGCCACCAGCTCGAATCGGCCCTGATCATTCAGGCGCGAAATGAAGGTGGTTTCCTTCTGGCGCGGGGAGAGGAAGCTGGAGAAGGTACCGGATTCTTCCGATTCCTGATCCTTGTCCTCTGTCGGTTTGCCGTAAAGCACGGCATCCAGGTCCACTACGTCGGCGGCAGGTTTCAAAGCCTTGGCGTCTGTCTCCACGCGGCCGACCAACCAGGTGCCTTGTGGCGTGACGACCACACCGGTGCAGAACTGGGTCATCGCGCGTTGCCGGATGTCTTGCACGGCACCCAGTGTCTGCTGGTCCGGGCTGCCACCGCCCCATTCGAGCTTGGCGCTGAGAATGATCCACGCGTACCACAGCGCGACAGCGACGATCAGAATGACGGGCAGTTTGATGAACAGCTTTGTGCGAGACATGGGAGGTCCGTATCCGTGGGAAAGGCTGGGTAGCTTTTCTCATCTTCGGGGCCGGGAGTAAATTGCTGACGCGGGGGAAATTCAGATCTGTGAAGTGGGTCAGGTGGGGAAGCGTTTTACGGTGCCGGCGAAAGATGCTGGAACCCTCGGTGGGGTATTTTCTTTCTATTCCACACGCCGGTCATCCACCTGTTTTCTGTGCGGCGGCGTGGAGCGGTGCCTGAGATTTTGAGGAGGGGACAATTTGAGGACACTTTCAGCTTCTTGAAAGCGCCGAAATAAAGCTCCAGAAACGGCAAAGCCCCGCATTGCGGGGCTTTGAACATGGTGCGGCACCAGGAGTCGAAAATTCTCACAACTAATTGATTTTTAAGTATTTTACTTCTATAGGCGCGTACTTCTATCTCTAAAACTATCCTCAGGCGCCCCCTCTGATGATTAACGAGTCAAGGAAAGCTAAAACAAGAACTTAGGGAATTACACTGCCTCGAGGTTTCGATATCGCAGACCCTCATAGTCGGATGATGGAGGGCACGACCCTACCGCTTAGGGTAAGCGACAGCACATGACCTCGTGTAAAAGGCAAAGCTCGATACTCTTTCAATTTGAGCTGACTGCTATAAATGCGTGGGAAGCGGCCATGGCGGAAAATGGCCGGAAGCTGAAAACAGTGCTAAAGAAATTTTAGCAAAAAAGCCCGGCAAGCGATTGAGCTTACCGGGCTTTCTATCTACATCAGTGAGGCTTGGATGGTGCGCTGTCGTCCGTCAGGTCGAGCGTACCTTGCTCACCGGCTCCTTCTGGTTGCTTCGCCTTCCGAACTTCATCTACCTCAAAGCAGAACGCGGTTTTACCAACCTCGTGTGCGAAAAGGCGTTTGCCGTTGCGGAGGGTAATGAAGGGTCTGCAAATCAAAGTCATACGGATTCTCCAAGAGAACCCGGAAGTACTTGCGACACTGCAAATGCCGCTAGTCAAGCAGGTGTTGTAAAGAGATCGATATGTACGTAGAATCTCTTCCCGAGTATGGAAACCTGACCTCCGGGTTTGTTTTCTAATTGTGCTTTGGAGTTCTGCAAAAACATCCATTGCACGGTTCAAATCGCCTGCCAATGCTGCAAACATTGGTGGGCTTTTTTGTCGATAAAAAAGCTATCGGCAATTATAATTATCCTGTCATATCATCTTGCCGTCAACCCTTCTCCTCTAATTTTCCCTTCGTTTTCAGGCCGTTGGCTCAGAAGTTGAGATTTTTTCACTCAGACGTCAAAAATTGGCTGCGCTGGGTCGCTTCGCAAGCTCACATAGTCAGCCTGCCATCTGATCAGGTTTAGCGACTGACCATAGGTCAGCGCCTCATCGGATATCACGTTGATTTCTGTCAGCTCGATCCATTCCCAAGCCTGATTCGCGCCTGTTCTGCAGCGGCTCAGAAAAAGTTCGTCGATGGCCTTTGCTGCAGCCAAGGCTGCTTCTTCCGCAGTCTCAGGATCTTCGTCGGTTTTGTAGAGAACCAAGATCGCGAGCTCGTAAAGATCGTCCGATCCTTCTCGGGTTCTCTCCGTCCCCTGATCAACGTCAAAGAACACTGCTGGAATGTGGTTCCCGGACTCTTTAAAAAGCCTGGCAAGTCGATCGGCAACCTTTGTATCTCGCAGCCTGCGGTCAAACTCGTCCGGGAACGATGATCGGCGATATCTTGCTGCTAGCCAGCGCTGGAAGATGCTTCGTTCCTGGCCGTTCATCAAGGCAGCCCGAGTCGGCTCGTAGGACACAAATGCCTTGGACGGATCCTTATGCTCCTTCTGAACCCTAACCCGCTTGCTTGCATCGAATTCGCAAAGTAAGTGCTCGTCCGTGCCAGTCAGTTCGATATGTAGGCGCCTCGCGGTTTTGCAGTGCGTATAGTTCCCATCAAGTTTGTCCGTCAGGACCTTCCCTAAAATGAGCTCCACCTCCGGTTCGCCGTATGCTAGCTGCGCAAGGTCGCAATCATGCGTGGCGACGGCTGCGATGATTTTTTCCTGGTCATCGCCGTCGATGGTGATGCCGAGCTGGGCGAGTGTTTCGCTATCGACAATATAACCTTGTCGCCACGGTGTTGATCGACTCCAGCTCACCATCAACTGCTACCTCATGCTCTGTCTTGCAAATGGGGTGAGCCGATCGACGCGAGATCTACGGCGGCCCGATTTCGAGTTTTCAGTCTCGAGTCCATTGCTGCACGTTGTGCGCCTTCCTTTTGAGCCATAGCGATGAGTTTCCCAGCTGCCTCTACACCCGACATGCCTCCGGCAACAGCTTCAAATAGAGATTTGCCGCCTGGGAGCTTCCGCTTGGCGTTCACTTGTCCTGCTAGCGGATGGGCCACGATACGATCGGCCGCTGCGGCCAGTTCGTAGAGCAGGGCTTGGTTGCCCTCTGAGATGTGCTCACCGGCTTGCCAGTTATAAATCGCCTGCCTCGAAACTCCGAAGATCAATGCCAATTCGGTCACCGCTGGTTTCAAGGTGTTGCGTACGTAAGACATAGCTTCTGCGGTTGTCCGTGGGGCAGTTGTTTGCTCATGCTTGGCGATGCCTTGAGCCGATTCTTTGTATTCCTTGCTAGCCCGGTTCTCGCGAGGTTGGGGTTGTGGTGACAAGGTTCCAAGGCATAGTGCAAAGGCAACAGTCAGGCCGTAGCCCCAAGCCAGTGCTGCGCTGCCTGCCGTGCGCTTGACCTTCTCTCGTTCGGATTCGAGATGCCGGCTTGCTGCATTAAATGATCGGTTTGCCATTCCCGGGTTTGGAGATGGCGCGTACATTGTGCTCATAGGTTAACTCCATGCTTTCCGTGCGTAGTCCGTCACAGTCGCGTTGAAGAACAGCTCAACGAGGTCGTGAAGGTGTTGAAACCTATCTTTGATTTCGGTCGAGTCGTACTTTCGGCGCTCGGAAAAACTGGCGTCGACGTCAACGGTTGCGTGCTGACCATTGAGTCCTCTGAAGCGCTCGCCAACTTTGAGCGGATCTGGCAGCAGGTCTGGTGGAAAGCGCAGTTCGCTGTTCTGGGCAACCACCCGCGAGACCACCTGCCCTATGCTTGGGATGGTGGCCGACGACTCGGCAAAAGAATGATTGTAAGTCAGTGGTTGCCCTTCGAACTGGTACATCTGGTTGAGATCGAGCGAGGCTGGTGTTCCCCACACCTCTCGAGCAAGGTACTGCTGTAAGGTTTCCCCTTCAGCAGGTACTACAGCATCGAGGTACCTCAGGCCTAAGCGCTCAAAATAAGCGAGACCGTCGACCGCTTCCTCCAGAATGCTCAAACCCCGTTCCAATTCAGCATAGAACTTCGGAAAGGTCTCGTATTCAGTGCAGCGAAACGAAAGCGCACTCGGCTCCATCAGAAAGCCTTGAGTACCTTCGAGGTTGGAGAACGTATAGCTTTCGATCTGCTGTACGCCCGGCTGGAAAGGCTGCGTGTCATCCCCGCCTGTAATAGCACCAAAAGAGAATTGCATCTGCTGAGCGCTTTTGAAATCAGGGTAACCAGCCTTGCGCATCCGCTCCTGAATAGCCGGAAGGTAAGCCTTCAGTGACAGCAGTGTGTTGTGACGCACCTGGCCGATGGTGAAGTAGACTGGGGCGTTTGCGTATTTCTTTCCCATTTCGATTACTCAGCTTGACACTTTGATTGACAGTTTACAGCTAGGTTTACACTCTAGCAAGCGGATGAGTGTCCGCTGTGTCTAGAGCTCGACATCAGCGCTCATCAAGGGGAGCTGACTGATGCCTACGCAAAAAGCCACTAGTCAAGGTCAGTTGCTTTTGGGTTGATTGCTATCGGTATCAGGTGCCACTTAGAGATTGAAAGTCCATGACGTCTGTCGGCGCTGAGCGAGCAGTCGGACGGTAAGCAGGTAATAGTAACGAGTCGCTTCACTACGCCCAGCTAGCCGATGGTCCATAAACCAAATTAGGTGTTTTCTCTGCCAGCTCCATGGCGTCTCTCGCCGCCATCGCGCTGCGATCTCGGCGCTAATAATCCTGGCTTGCCGCAAATGCCGCTGCTGCGTTGCATGCGATCCAGTCAGCACGCCACCTAGGAACATCTCCATATCAAACGCCTTACTCATGTCCGTCCTCCAATATAGGCAGCGGCAACGTCGATCCGACTGTGCCCCAGTTCTTTGCTGATCTGCATGCGAGCCTCACAGTCAAGACGCCGATCCACGGCATAGCACTGACCACCATTAACCGGCGCTTGGTGCTGGGTAATTTGCTCATAGCGCTCACAAGCAAACGCCGCCCGTAGCTCGTGAAAGCCTTTGAGGTTGTGCTTATGGAGAAAGTCCCGCGCGGGACGGACGATTTCCCGTTGGAAATCGAGGTATCTTTCATTCGGCGCAAGCAGGTTGTGGCTGCCGCGGGGTGAGACCTGTTCGGCGAATCTCAAAGCTTCGTGAATATGATCATCCACTCTGATCCAGCGAGGTGCCGAGGCACCTGAGCGCCCCCCTTTGGTGCCATCCTGGATGTTGATCTTGCCGTAGTGTTCGGACTCACGTTTTAAGCGCGGTAAGTCGGCCAAAATGGCCTCGCGCAGGCGCATTCCGGTGGCCCGCGCTAACTGAGCGATGGCCGCGGCACGAGAGTGCTGTTCGCTGAGCGTCTCGACGATTCGCATCAGGTGTTCGCGATCCTGGCCTTGTGGAGCTGTCGTGCGGATGGTGGTGCGCTGCATTCCCAGCGCTTTGCTCGGACTCGGCACTTTCACGTACTGATCACCGCGAAGCGCCGCCATGGTTCGGTTGACGCTGGACAATCGATTTTGTGCGGTGGCGATGGAGAGGTCGCCGCGATCGACCAAGTGACGCAGATGCGCCACGTAATCCGCCAAGATCTGACGATCTACCTGTCGTGCATCGTTGAGTCCTGGTCCATCGTCTGAGCGGCACCAGCGCACGAATGCCTGCCAACGATCACAGTGCGCTTTAACGGTCCCGTAGTGCCCGCCACCGAACATGTCTCTCAGCGCTTGCGGCCCGGCATAGCTCAGTTGCCGGCCATAGCCAAAATTGCGCCCATCTCGTCTGCCCACCAGCGCCATGATCAAACTCCTCTCGAAGCCAAAACTTTTAAAACTTTCCCCACGTCATCCCGCCAAGAATGTTGAGTGTTATCAGGGATCAAGGCCCCTGCGACCTGTGAGGGTTGTCCATTAACGCGGGACTGGCGGCTCCTTACGACCGGGAGCGTGGGCATCTCATGATCTGGCCTCCTGAACACTTCCGAAGAAGTGGGCGGGTGGAGGCTGTGCTGGCTGACGAAACCAACGCCGCGAGATCCTGAGTCGAGTGAAGGCAGTGATGTGATGACCGGGGCATGCCTGACTGTCAGTCAGGTTCAGTCCATTCCCTGGGCTGCGACACCATCATCTGCATCGCTGTTGCTGGTGACTTCGGTGTTTGTCACGCCGATTGTCACGAGGGGGAATGCCGCAAAGCCTTGTACGAGTTGGGCTGCAGCAGCGGTAGGAGCGCCCGTCTCTTTCCGGGAGAAAGAGACGGGCGCAGGTTGGCGCAAGGAAATGGCCAAGCGGATAGGTTGCTGCAGGGCAGCTATGAAAGGGGTGAGTTGCCGCAGTGGGCACTCTGATAGAAGTAGGCATCCATCACATCGCTGTGACTGTGCGAGCCACCGGACGCTAATCGCACTTTGGGAGAACCACCACCGTGTGGCGTAGCCTTGAAGGTTCTGGCTACCTGGGTTGCTGTCGACGACAGCGCTTTGCTCGATCTTTTCTACGCCTGTGGATAATTTGGGTCAAGGCCCCAATTTTCGGGAGTTCTGCGGCTGTGGATGAAATTATCCACCGGTGGAAATCCGTGGTTTTCCACAGACAGTTGCGTGGGCTTTAGATTTTTTAAGTGAGGTCCATCCAAACAGGGCGGCTTTGCAGCCCTGTTTGGATGGACCCGCGTGGCAGAGCAGATTGCGAGAGCCTTACGGATGTACGCTTACTTTACTGCGGCACTTTAAAAGCCAAAGTAGTGTTAGCACCGTCGGCCAAAATAACGTGTTGAGAACGTCGTGAGCGCTTGCCTGCCAGCGCCAGTACCCGAAGCTTCCAATATCGTCTCGCCGATCTACCCACTCGCCTGCACACGCAATGATGAAAACAACCAGCCAGCCAAGGTATGGCCTGAATCGTCGGGTGCCAACGATCAACGTCAAATAGACCGCCATGCCCAAATAGATATGCAGCGCGTCTTTTGACAGTCCGGTTGCCGACACAATGGCGAGCTTGATGCTTTGTGCGGTTGAGATATCCATATCAACTCCTCCTCTCTGCGCCAATGCCAGGCTTCGCCTTTATGCGAGTAACGTTATCTCCAATCTGGTTGGCGAATTCGTGTGGAGTGACATGCTCCTGTCGGTTGGCCTCCAGGTACCGACTCCACCAGTTCATGATCAGCCTGCGTTCCTCAATGAATTCGGCCTTGTGGATGTAAGCGGCGCGGACATTGTTGCGTTCCTTGTGGCTCATCTGCCGTTCAATGGCTGTCTCGGACCACAATCCTGACTCGATCAGTGCGCTGCAGGCCATCGAACGAAACCCATGTCCGCAGATATCGGTTTTGGTGTCGTATCCCATCGTCCGTAGCGCGTTGTTCACGGTGTTTTCAGACATGGGTTTCCAGGGCTTGGCATCGCCTGCAAACACCAGGTCGAATTTACCGGTGAGTGCGTGGATCTGTTCAAGCAAGGCCACTGCTTGCGGCGATAAGGGTACTAAATGGATATCCCCTGCCATCTTCGTACCCCTTGTGGAAAAGGCTACTCCCTCCAACGCGGGTCGAGTGTCCGGGATTTCCCAGACGCCGCGCTTAAGGTCGAACTCGCTCCATCGGGCGAAGCGCAGCTCGCTGGACCGTACAAACACATGGAGCGACAGCATCACCGTCAGACGGGTAAGTGCCCGGCCTTTATAGGTGTCGATCCGCTCTTGCAGTTCCGGCAGTCGCGATAAGGGTAGAGCGGGGCGATGTACCACCCGCGGGGCTTTGATCAAGCCTTCGAGGTCGTAAGCAGGGTTTGCGGTGATAAGCCGGAGTCGCTTTGCCTCGCGCATGATGCTCTGCAGGTAGTTTTGTACCCTTAAAGCAACGTCTATCGTTCCGCGCTTCTTGATCGCTTCCAAGGGCTGCATAAGGTCATGGGTGTCGAGATCAACAATGGCGCGTGCGCCGATCAGCGGGAATACGTGGGTTTTTAGGCGGCTCATCACTGTCTTGGAATGGCCTGGTGCCCACTTGGCCGACATTTCTGTGTGCCAGTCCAGCGCAACGCTTTCAAAGGTTCTGCCTTTGATCACGGCTTCCGCCTTGGCTTGGTGCTTGGTCTCTATGGGATCAATGCCATCCGCCAGCATTCGCTTGATCTCCAAGCGCTTGCGGCGCGCATCGGCGAGGCCAATGACGGGGTAGTTGCCGAACGAGGTCAGTCCTTCCCGTCCGTCAGGTTTGACGTAACGGAGCCGCCAGCCTTTGCGGCCATTGGGTTGGACTAGGAGGTAGAGGCCGTCGCCGTCGAAAAGCTTGTAGGCGCGGTCGGTGGGCTTGGCTGAGCGGCAAGCCGAATCAGAGAGTGGAGCAGTGGTGCGCGACATAAGGGTACTCCCTTTTATCGAAGTGACCTGTATCCCAAACTCTACCCTTAAAACGGTTGGAATCCACCAGTTTCTGACGGAAACCGATGGAACGCCAAAACGAAAAAACCCGCCAGAAGGCGGGTTTTTCGGGGGTTCTAGAGATTTTGAAAGCCTTCTCTGGAACCTTGTATGGTGCCGGCACCAGGAATCGAACCCGGGACCTACTGATTACAAGTCCACTCAGTAGGTCAATGGACATTGGTAAAATCCCGCTAACCTCTGATTTTAATAGTTATTTAAGGATATTTGGGCCAGGTATCCGTCTGCAACGTGGACACTTTGTGGACACTTCAACCCGTCATTGTCTGCACAGGTCTTCAATCCTTTTCACTCCGTGCAATCGCTGGCCCCTGCTCATGGCCCAGGCCGGGCCTGCCCTGGGCGGTGATTGACCTATCAGCCAGGTTTGCAAAAAAAATTCACGCAAGGTGCGTCGGCGGGAGGGGGATAAGTGATTTTTCCGGCCGATTTTTTTCCCCGCCGGCGTTTTTTGGCCGCCGCCGCAGGCTGCCAGGTCAGATCAGCGCATTTCATCGTCTCGCAGTGGGTACGAGGGCCAATCCCGATATACTGTATGCTCATACAGTTAATTTCTGATGGGTAGGTCCCCTCGATGAACCAGGAGCACGCAATGAAAGTCACTTGCGCGGTGGACTCGCTCCCGGCCTGGCTGGAGCTACTACTGGATCAGGACGCACTGTTGGCTTGTCCTGGTGCTCACCACAAGGCATTGGTCAGTGGCGCCCATGCGCTCCACCGGGCACAGCTTGTCGATCGCGACGGCCTAAGTGATCTCCTGGAGCAGGCAGATGGAGCCCTGGCATACGCAATTGAAGCGCTGCTTGATCAACCAAGTGTGGAGTAGGAGGGGTTCACCATGCACATGCTGGTTACTCCTATGCGCCGCAAGGGCATGGCCCTGGGTGAGAAGGAACGCCGAGCACTGAGGCCGTTGAAAGGCGATGTGAATGTACGCTGTGAGGAAGACAAGAGGATGGGCCGCAGTTCAAACGTCGCCAGCTTGCGGACCGGTATGCCCATGGAGCCAGACCTGCTACCGCAGCTCGTTGACGCAACGCTAACCAGGATGGCCACCCACGGGTTCGTCCTGAGCGGTATCGAGTTCATCGACGGATGTGCTTATGCACAGTCCTGGTGGTGTCGGATCGTATAGCGAAAAAAGAAGAAGGGGGCCGAAGCCCCCATCTTTGTAGCACTAACTCACTGGAAACAGTCGGTATAACTTAGTCAGCCAGTATGCTGTCTGCAGGAGCCGGATAAGCTCCTCGTGGAAACGGCGAATGCTCAGGTTCTGTATATACATCGTTGATACCTCATCGGTCAGTTCATGATTGGACTGAGCCAAGTCCTAAGAACATTCCCGCCAAACTTTCCACGCAACAAAGAATCGAACGATTAGACCGAACATAGCCCCAACAGTCAGGGAAATGCGCTGGCGAACGGCTTTGATGACGACTGGTACGGTTGACGAGCAAGTTACTTGACCATAGGCTTCAACGTGGAGGTAGGAAGGCTATGGGGATTGGCTCAGTGCCAGCACAATATGACCGCAGAGCGGGCATCGTGCAACCCATGCCCTTGCTGCTGGAGGACCCACCACTGCGTGGGTCCTCCTTTTTTCTGAGAGCCGAAATTATCATTCTGACACGAGGACCCCCTATTCAAGGGGGGGGAATACCGTGATGCTTATCAAAATGACAATCAGCCGCTAATCACTTCTTCCGCCAACCGCCACTGTCGCCGGCGACATCTTTCAGACGAGTGGTATCACGGTATCAATCCCCACTCGCTCGTTGGACAGAAAGTTCAACTAATAGTGGAATACGGCCGCCCCCTTCTCTTGAGGTTATGATTCGTGAACCGAGACTTTTCCACTATCAGTTGAATAGCGCGATGCGCGCTAAGTTGAATAGCGCGATACGCGCTATAAGTTCAGAGCGTAACGGATTTAAGTTTAAGGCTCAGTTGTTTCGATTCAGCAGCCTTCTCTGTGAAGACAACGGCATTCCCCGGTGGTGGCGTTGGTCCGTGGGTGTGGCTGGCCAGCTGCGTGTTCATCTGCTCCACCAGGTCGAGCAGATCGCACAGCACCTGCAGCACGTTGACCCCTTCCGACCCGAGCCAGGTCCTGGGCGACTGCAGGCTCTGACTGATCGCGGCAACGCTCTTGCGCGTGCCCTGGATCTGCTCCTGCATGTCGCCGCCGATCGTCGCGTTGTGCTTCTGGCCGACGACCAGGTTCAGGTCCCGGCCGGTGGCCTGGTGCAGATCGTCGATCGCTGCCAGGCTCGCAGATCCACCCGACAGCAGCTTCATGGCGCCCAGCGCCTCGATCTTCTTGATGCCGCCGACGCTCTCGGTGGAGTGGTCGTCGATCGTCCTGGTGCAGCTCTGGAACTGCTCGGTGTTCTCCAGGGCCTCAACCTTCCGCTCGATCGCCTTGTCCTCGATCTTTCCATCGGTCTGGCGCAGCCAGTTGCCGTCCGCGTCGACGCGCTGCTGGCAGGCCTCGCTGTGCTGCCACACCTGGTCGCCCTTGGGTACCCGGGGCAGGCTCAGGCCGTGCGGCAGGATCTGCGTGATAAAGGGCTTGTGAGGCAGGCCGTAGGCGAAGCTGACCACCACCGTGGTGCCCTCCTCGGGAAAGCCGAACATTCCCGCTTCCTGGCCGCCCATCGGCGCCGGCAGCGGTAGGCCGGTTAGGATCGGCAGCGCCGGATCCGGCTCGCCGTCCGGCAGCAGCACCTCGACGTCAACGCCGAAGCGCGGCCGGAAGTCATCACACAGACCTGGTGCTGCCGGCGCATCCGGTACCGCGACCACACGGCCAAAGCGCGGCAGGTGGTAGCCACCGGTCAATTCGGGAAATTGTCGCTCTACGCTGCGACGGATTGCGTCGTCCATTTGATGGCCATCTGATTACCGGCCAGGGCCACACTGGTGATCCGCTCGCCTTGGTTGAAGGTTGCACCAGGACGCAGCCCGGGGAGAGCTGCAATCACTGCGCTGTGATTGCCCTGGTAGCCGTCGAACAGCTCGACCGGCAACTGCAGCGCAGGGCGTGTACCGAAGAAGCTGTCGGCCCAACTGCCGACGAACACCTCTCCGTCACCCTGCTGCTGCCAGATCGGGTCAGGGATGCTGAACACGCTCGCCAGGCTGTCCATGGCCAGATACCCCGAGGCCAGGCCGTAGAAGTACGGCGCCTTGACCTTGGCATAGGGCTTGTCCGGAACCCGGAAGCGCAGGCCGGTCTGCGTGCTAATCTCCTCGAGCACGCCCTGCAGATCGACGTGGCGCAGGTTGAGCGGCAGCGGCTGGGCCAGGACTGATGCAAGCTCGCGGCAGACCAGGACCTGCTGAACACTGTTCACCGCCGTCGAGCGCTCGACGTAGCCGAGGAAATGGCGCTGCAACGTGCTGTCGTTGTAGCCGATATCGAACGTGACCAGGCCCTTGGCCGGCGCGCCGGCCTGCACCGTGAATGTCGCCCGGCCGGGGCTCTTGAGATCAAGCCGCACGTCATCTGTGATCAACGGGTACACGGTGCCGCCGATCGTCAGGACCTTGTTCAGCTTCATGACTGCGCACCAGGTGCCAGGTAGTCATCCACCTTTTTCAGGACCTTTTCGAAGCCAGTCAGCTCCTGGCCGGCCTCGCCGTCCTTGCCACCGACGCCCTGGCCTGATGCGGACTGGGCGTTGACGTCGCTGGTTCCCTTGCGCTGCTCGGCCTTCTCCGGGTTGGAGAGCCGTTCGGACAGGGTGAACTGCACCAGCCAGGCCGCCAGGTTGTCGTCTTCCCGAGCGTTGACCCCATCCGAAAACTGCACTTCACGGATGCCGAACGCGGCCGCGCTGTCGTTGACGATGCGATACAGCTTGAGCTTCCCGCCGGCGCCGGTCGCCTCGGCAAGGCGCATCAAGGCCCGGAGCTGGTCCTGGTCCTTGAATGCGATCATCATCGAAACCGCCAACGTCTTGGGCTTGAAGCCCTTGTGAGCGGTGTCCGTGTTGCTGGTCTGTCCCGACAGATCCTCGCTTTCAATGCGCAGGCTTGCGGTGACCTTCATGCGGTTGCCACGGATCTCCTGGCCATCGAGTAACAGAGTCATAGGCCGACCAGCTCCCGCACAAAGCTCAAGCCCTGGAGCGATCCAACCAGGAGCACGCCGGCGGACAGCACGTACTCATGACCTGGTGCATCACCGTCCAGGAGTTGGCGGCTCAGCTCGCCGCTGTCGCCCGGGCCAATCACCCGAGCCCGCATGCTGTGATCGATATCCCCGCCGGTCAGCAGGGCCTTCAGGTCATTCAACTGCTGGTCGCGGGCCTGGGCCTGGGCAGCCTTGCGCCCAGCCAGCGCCGCGAGGTCGCCCATGGGCGAGCTGTCGGCGTAACTCTCCAGCGCTGCGAGCTGGCCGGCCATGGACTGCTTGGCCACCTTCAACAAGGTGCAGCGCTCCAGGGGCAGCTCTGCCCAGCGCGGCAGTGGCCCAGCGGTGGGGATCTCCCACTTTTCAGCCTCCAGCGTCGACAGGTTGCGCGCTCGCCGCTCAGTTCGCACCAGGTCAGGAATCGGCAACAAGGCATTGAAGCGCGAAAGCGTGTCAGCGAGCTGAGCGTATGTGGTGCCCAGAAACATCAGTGACACCGCGTACTGTGGCCCGGCCGGCACGCCGGCATCGGTCTTGTCGATGAGTTTGGCGGCGAGCTGCTGCAGCAGATTTGGGGCAGACAGGTAACGCTGATTGCCCTGGCCCTGGCCGACACCGCTCTGGAACGGCGTAACAGCCAAGCATGCAGGCGCTTCGCCGAGTTGGCCGGCCAGTGCTGAACGACCTGATGCGACAGCCGCGGCTGCAGCATTGCCCACCGGCCCGGGGTTCGTGCTGGCCAGACCATCGAGTCCGGCCAGGCGCTGGGCTGTGCTCTCCAGCTCGCCCCTGGCGAGGCCCTGGGCGTTGGCCAAGTCGGCCATCCAGGCCGTGGACTCGGTCGGCCAGCGCATTACTACCGGGGCCCAGGTATCAGTCACGGGACAGCTCCAAGGTCGGTAGCTCGGACAGGAGCTGGTCAAGGGGCGGGAGTTGACGGGCACCAGCGGTCACTACGTCCAACTGCGTATAGAACGAGTTCCAGCACGCCGAGCGCCAAGCCCGGAAGGCCTGGCCTTCGGCCTGAAACTTCGGTACCGCCGGTTCTTCTGCGTAGGTCACCGCATTGTTGATGTTGTCATAGCCCCACTGGATGGCAGTGCTGTCCAGCAGGTTCTGGACCGCACTGGTGTACTGGGCAATTAGTTTCTGCAGAGTGGCCTGGGGTGTTTCCTGCAGCTCCGGCGCGCCCTGTGCGCTGATGCTGATCGTCAGCCCTTTAGAAAGGCCATCAAGCAGTACCAGGTACTCGCTGCGAGTGATCTGCACCGCGTCCGCAGGGATCGAGCTATGGACGGTCGGATCGTAGAAACCGCCGGTTGATTGGCTGAACTTCATCGTTTCTCCTCAATAGCCCAGGGCGAACCAGTGGTAGCCCAGTGACGGCATGTTGGTGGCGTAACCGTTCAATCGAAACTGAATGTTGTTGACCTTCTGGGCGCCAGCGGTCACATAGTCACCGTTCACGGACTTCGCACCGTCGCCCGTGGCCGAGACGTTCAAGTTGCTGGAAGGAAAGGCGATCGGGAATGTCACCAAGGCTGTTAGGTCGTCCAGAGACCCCTGGTAGTAGCCCCACTGGATAATCAAGCCGCCCATCCAACTGGGTAGGGCCATGTAGCCGTTGGTGGCCAGACTGATTGCGAATCCAAAGCGCAGCTTTTTTGGCGTGATGTATGCCGTGTCATCGGTGCCGGCGTTCGTCTGTGACTGTGTGGCCACCTTCGCGCCGCCAGCGACTGCCTCGGTGGCTTGGGTTGCCGTCGCAGTCAGCGTGACGTCACCAGAACCGTCTAGGTCGACCGAGCCGGTCATGGCACCACCGAGGGTGATCTTGCGAGCGACGGCCCACTTCGCCGCCTTACCGACCACCGTGGCGCCGGAAATGATGTTCGCGATACCGGTCCAGATCAGGACCGACGCGGCCTTGACGGCTTTGGTGGTGGCTAGAATGGTGCTGCTGTTCGTGTCCTGGTCGTCACTGATTGCGTTTGGGATGTTGCCCAGCTTCACATCTTCCTTGGTAGTCGCCTGGGCACGTAGATCCGGGTAAGTGCCATTCTTGAGCGCGAAGGCGGTCAGCAGCGGGCTGCTGGCCTCGAAAACAACGCGTGAGTCAACCAGCGTATTGGCGTCTACCAACTGCGCCACAATCACGCTGTAGTGCGTAATGCCATTAGCGTCGACGTAGTCCGCTCGGGGCGGATTGCCGTAAACGACCTGCAGGGTCGTGACCACATCATTCAATTGTCGCTGCAGGCTGACATCCAGCCAGGCATAGGTCGGAAAACTCGGCGGTGCAGCTACGGGCATGGCTGCAGACAGCTCCACGCGGAGCCCTTCCACGTACGCGATCCCGGGCTTGAGCTGGTAAGCGCTCCCGACCTTTTCCATCAGCAGGCCAGAGTTCAGGCAGAGCCGGCGGCCGTATAGGTCGCGGTTCGCTTTGCGTGCACGCTCATCGATGCCGGCCAAGCGCACGGTGAAGTCGTGTTGCCAGGTGTGTGCATCGATCGTCAACCCGGTCAGCACCTGGGCTCCGTCGAACACGACCAGGAAGTTCCGGGTCAGATTGTTGCCGATCTGCAGCGGTGGGATGTTTCGACGCTTTTGCTGCAGGGGCACGTAGGCCACGGCAAACAGCACACCCTCGGCCGACTCCAGGCCGATCCAGTTGAAATCCCAGTCACCGACATCCGAGCCTACCTGCAGGCTGTACACGACCTGGTTTGGGTTCACATACCCGGCCGCCGGGATATCCGCGCTGTAGACGATCTGGGCCGCTGCTGGTTTGGCGGCGGTGCGGTCCACCGGGGCGGTAGGATCCAGCCCGGGAACATTGGCGAAGATGAACCGCTGAATGACCAGGTTCTGCTGGGCGGCTTGTTTCTGGGCAATCAGGCTTTCGCCTGCGACGGTGATACTGGCTCCCATCGTGGGCTCCTACAGGCTGGCGACCAGTGTCTGCTGGTCGTCGTTGAAATCGACCAGGGCGACGCCCATGGCCAGGGGGGTGATGGTCACGAAGTCATAGCGGCGGCATGTGCGGCCGTACTGCTGGATCAGGACGCGCAGCAGCTCGGGGTTCTCGGCCAACTGCATGTTGCTCAACTGCAGCAGCACAACGTCCCAGTCTCGGTCTGGATCGCGCTCCTGGATCTCGACGTAACCGACGCCAAGGCGCTGCAGGATGCGGTTCATGCCGGCGGTGCTGCCGGCGTCCACAGCGTTGATAAAGGCGTACTTGACCCGCGACCGGTACAGATTTTCGGGCTCGCCCTTGAATCGGGTGATGTCCCGCTGCCAGGCCAGCAGATCGAGCACGACCAGGTGGCAGGTGTCAGCGTCGAGCTGCAGGAGCGGCCAGCGCAGCCAACCCTCGACCTTCTCCCAGTAGGCCTGGGCGGCGTCCTTGATCTTTGTCAGCTCGGTACCGGCGAGCCAGAACTTCAGATCGAGCTTAATCATGGCGCTCGACCTCCAGGCTCCGGATCCGGGGGATCGTCAGTTCGGACACGATGTCGTCATTGCCGAAGCGCAGCGACTCGATGCCGGCGAACTGCTGGTGAAGCTCTTCGCCGAGGCGGCTGAACGAGAACCGCGACTGGGGAAAGGTCAACGTCGGGGCGTAGTCGGTGCTCTCTCGGAACGCGGCCCTGATGAACAGCTCTACGTCCGCCTCCAGCTTGTCCCGTTGCTCGCTGGTCAGCGTCGATCGGGGCCACAGTTGCACGACCAGGTCGTGCAACGTCTCCGGCATGGCGAGCACCAGGAGGTCATCGCCGTGGCCGTGATTGCCGCCGTCGCGGATATAGGCGTTGATCTGCTCCAGGTACGTCGCCGCCGGCACATCGGCATCGAACAGGACATAGGCATTGGCGGTGGCGGGCCCGCGCGGGGCTCCATGTAAGAAATACACGCCATCCGGCCGGACGCCCGGGAACTCGGTGATCATGGCCCGGTAGGCCGCATCGGTGTGCCACCGGTTCACGGCGGAGAACTGGTTGCGCACCCGCAAACGCAGTTCCTCGTCCGGCTCAGGGTCTGCACCAGGAGTAGCCAGCCAGCCGTCGTTGTTCACGACCTGGGCAATACCGGGGACCGGTGTTGGCAGGATCGCGTAGTAACCCGGGGCCAGGTTGTAGCCGGCACCGGTGTCGATCGCCTCGACCGGGATCTCCAACTGCATCAAGCCGTCGCTGAACAATCCTGCAGCCGTGGTGACCACCTGGTAGACGCGGTCGTTGATCGTGGCTGACTGGACCACCGTTCCGGCCGTGACCTCCAGCGTGCCGCCGGCGGCGGTGCGAGTGAACAGTACCTGGCCGGTGGCCTTGGTGGCGCCTTTGCGCTCGATCGCCACAGCCCAGGCCAACATCTCCAGCCAGGTGCCGGTCGCGGTCTTGACGAAAAAGTTGGGCAGCACGGTGCCGGCGAGGAACTGCAGGATCCATAGCACCGGCTTGGTGATCAGTGCAGTCACTACCCGCCAGAACGGCGAATAGGCGCTGGTATTGCTGACTTTGGCGCCCTGGGCGACCACCTCAGCCTCCCACGCCTGGCGCAGGCCGGCCTCAGTGGTCGGAATGCCGGCGTCACTCAACGCCTGGTTGAAGTCCACGTTACTCACAGCGTTACCTCAATCGTGCCAAATTTCAGGGTTTTCGCCGCAACCAGGTACTGCCCGGGCTGCAACTGGGTGATCTGTGCGCTACCAGGAACAAGGCGTTCGTCCGACTCGACCAGGAGTTCCAGTTGCTGGATGCAGTCGCGCTGCCGGAGTCGGTCGCGCTCTGCGACCAGCGTCACCAGCAGCCCGCTGTCGCGGATCATGTGTGCGATGTCCTGGGCGATACAGGCGCGGTCGTCGACCAGGAGCGGCTGCCGGGACAGATCCAGAACCAGGTCGTTGTCCTGGATCAGCAGATCGATGTACTCGCTCATCCCGGTACCGCCATGGCCATCATGTTTTCGAGTTCCAACGGGGTCATGGGCTTGGCCGTGTGGATGTTCATGTTCTCCACGTGCGTGCCCTTGTTGTTGCTGGTGTTCGTGTTCTGGATGCTGGTCAGCAGCCCGCCAGGAGGAACCGCTGCAGGCCGGGCAGGAGAGATCGATGGAATGGCCGCATTAATGGTCTGCTGGGCCTTCTGCGCCGAGGCGGCGACGTCTGCAGCATTGCCGACCTGCTCGCCGCCGGGGATCTGTGGCAGATCGCCCATGCGCGCCTCGATGTTCACCCCGGGAATCATGTTGATCATCTCGATCAGGCCGTTGATTGCCTTGTTGAACACGCCGACGATCGCGTCCCAGGCGCCCTTGGCCATCCCGGCCCAGCCACCCATGCCGTCGAACCAGGCGGTCAGCACCTGCAGCTTTTCCATGACCCACTTAAAGGCCTCGGTGTTCATCAGGGCCGAGGTCCACTCGTCCCAGTACACCACTGCCGCCGCGACGAGCCCCACCAGGAGCGCGATGCCCACGACCACGGCGCCGATCGGGTTGGCAGTCAGCGCGACGTTGACCAGCCAGATCACGCCTTGCCAAGCGAGCATGGCGCCGCGAACGATCGCCAGCGTCGACCGGAACAGCAGCAGGCCGCCGACATACAGGCCGAGAGCAGCCGCCTGCAGGAGAAACCCGGCGATCGTGCGCAGGTGCAGCATCTGCACCACTTTCCAGACCGTGATCAAGCCAAGCCATGTCACCCGGGCAACCCCCACTGCAAACGTGAGCAGCGACATGGCAGCGATGATGCCGAGGATGGTCAACGTGGTGATGCCGACGACACGGGTGATGTTCGGGAACATCTGCGTCCAGCGCATCAGCACCTTGCCGGTGTCGACGAGCTTCTGCATGACGGGCGTGATTGAGGGCAGCAGGACCTGGCCAAACAGAATCCGCATGCCCTCGACGAGCGACGTCCACTGCTGCCAGGGGTCGACCATCATCTTGGCCATGTTCTCGGCGTTCTCCAGACCGCGCACGTTGCCGAGGCGGTCCATGCCGTTCTTCAGTCGATCGGTATCGGCGATCAGCGAGCTGATCAATCGGGCCGCTTCACCGCCGAAGGCGTCCCGCAGCTTGTTACCGTTGGCCTCGATCGACAGATCCCCGAACTTGCCCTTTAGCTTTTCCAGGATATCGAGCATCGGCAGCAACTTGCCCTGGGTGTCAACGAACTTCATCCCCAGCTTTTCGGACGCGCCGGAAATGTTCTCGAAAAAGGACTTGTAGAGCCCGCCCGCTTCGCCACCGTCCATGGTGCTGCCGAGCGTGCCTAGGACTGCCATCTGCTCGGCCAGGCTGACCCCGGCGGTGCTGGCCAGGCCGCCAGCGGCCTTGAACGCCTCGCCGATCTGGTCACCGCTTGTCCGGAACAACTGCACGGCCGTGGCTGTCTGCCCGGCCAGCTTTTCGACCCATTCACCTCGACCCATGGCATCAGCCTGGCCTTTGAACAGGTTGTACATGGTGCCCACGTACTCGCCCATGGTATCGGCATCGGCCTTGGTGGCCTTGGCCAGCAGGTTGCTGGCGTTGGTGAAGGTCGCCAACTGGTTGCCGGTCAGCCCCTTGATCGCGCCCTCAATGCTGTAGGCCGAGGCGACGAACTCCTGGGCGTTCTGCCCGTAGTTCACTGAAAACTCCAGGGCCTTGGCGTTCAGGGCAGTCAGGGCATCTTCGGCGGCACCGAGGGAGCGCACATCGCCGATCGCCCGGTTCATCTCCAGGGCAGGCTCCAGCGACTCGCTGATCCCCCAGAAAGCGCCGGTCAGGCCGCCCAGGCCGGCGCCCATCTGGATGATGCCCTTCTGGCTCTTCTCGGCCAGGTCGGCAAACCCCATTTTCACCTTGCCCAGGGGCGCGGTGATTTTGTCGGTCAAGGCGAGGATGAAGTCGAGGCGGGAGCTGCGATCAGCCATGTCATTATCCGTTCAGCGCATGCGCGATGCCGTTGGCCACCGCGATCTCCATGCGTCTCCAGTGTTCGTCGTCGAGCCACTTGGCCGTGCCCATGTTTTCCACAGTAGGCTCGGTCCCGGGCAGCCAGCGAGTGGTCAGGGCAATCAACTGGCCCAGGCCGTCCTCGCTCAGTCGTTCCGCGTATTCGAGGGCTTTTTTACGATGATCTCGACGTCAGGCGAGTATTCTTCCAGGAGCGCGCCGGCGATCTGCATCACCATCACCGGGTTGCCCAGCAGTTCCTTGAGCTTTGCCCGCTGCTCCTGGGCCACGGTGGTGACGAGCAGGTTGTTGGCCGGCGCGACCTTGTTTGTCGGGGTCATGGCGTTGAAGTACTTGCTGATGTCCTGAGGCGTCAGGGTGAAGGCGTATTCGTTTGCGCCGATTTCCAGGGTGATTTCGCGAGTATCCATGGGTGTTGCTCCATTCATTTGGGTTGATGTTGGGTGAGTCAGCGCAGGCAAACGTTGGTCACATAGTCCTGCAGGCCCAGGATCATTTGCCGGCTGACGGCGAGTTGTTCCCGGAGGGTGAAATAAGCCTGTCGAGCGTCTGCAGTGAGTTCGGGGGAACCTGCATCAGCCACGCCGCCGGCGCCGGCATTGGTGTGTTCGCCGGCAACGGGGCAGGTAGCGTGGAGCTGCAGCCGCTGATCAAGGCGATCGACAGCAAGCTGCAGGTCCTGGTTTGTCTTGAGCGCATCGCTCAGCTCCTGAGTGTGTTTTGTGTCGATGGCGGCAGCCGTGGCCAGGCGCTCGCCGCTGATCCGGGCGGCTTCGCGCAGGCCTGCGACTTCGTACTTCGCGACGTCACGCTCAGATCGAGCGCTGTCGCGCTGCAGCAGCACCTGGTCGAAAGCGAGCCAGATCCCGCCGGCGACGATCAGCACGACCAGGAGCAGGCGCAAAGGTGAGGAAGTCATGAGGCGCACAACTTCGCTTCATCCAGCCGACGAGCGTGCAGCCCGGGCACGAAGTGCTTGATGCCCTTGGCGTCGGTGACGTAGGCCCACACCGGACGGCCATCAGCGCCCCAAGCCAGGGCGCGGCAGCCTTCCGCTATGCGCCCGGCGTTGATGAGCCCTACAGCCCGGCTCGCGCAGGTCGACGGCACGCCGACGTTGTGGCCGTGACTGCTCAAGGAGTCGAAGGTGTTCTGGCTGATGTTCGGGTTCGTCAGGCAGTCGGCCAGGGCCAACTGGCCTTTCTGGACCACCAGTTGCTCCACCTCTGCGCACCGCGCCGGCGACCAGTAGTCACCGACGATCACCGGATACGGGCTGACATGGCGGGTGATGCCCTTGCAAACCGTCGGCAGCCCCTGGGCCAGGTTGTCGGCGTAGACCGTGTTCTGGCCCTCACCCTCCCACTTGCCCAGCAATGCCATCAGGGTGCTGCTGCCGAGGACCAGGCCTACGGTGCCGGCGAGGATCCGGCTGCGCAGGCTCATGGGAACACCAGGCGCAGGACTGCCGGCACAACCATTTGCGCGACCACAGCCAAAACCGAGATCGTCGCCAGCACGCGGGTCACTTTCGTGCCGATGTCTGCGACGGTCGCGGTCAGGACACGTTGGCCCTCGTTCAGCGCGGCCAGCTCGGCGGTGAACTGCTTGAACTCGCTTTCCAAGCGCGTGACGCGCCCAGGCACCGATTCATGGTGCGTGACCAGATCGTCCACGCGCTGTTCCAGGAGAGCCACGCGGATCTCCAGTTTGGGCTTCTGCAGGCGGTTCATCGGGCACGCTCGAAAAGGTTTTGGCAGGGGACGCAGCGGGTCATACCGCCCAAGGCGCGCCGCGCCTCGGGGATCTCGTCGCCGCAGTCGTCGCAATGGGTCAGGCTTGGCCCGCTCGGCCGGCTGACCGCCAAGGCTGCGGCAATGGCTTGGTCACGCTGCCGCTGCTCCAGGGCTTGCGCACGATCGAACGGGCAGACCATCAGCGCAGGCCCTCGATCTCAGCGGCCGAGAGGTACGGCACGCCATTGATACGGACGAAGTCGGGGCTTGAAACGCTGAACTGCACCTTGTGCTTGGATTTCTCGCCGCCCTTCTGGTCGACACTGAGCAGGCTGGACACCTTCAACTTGCAGCCAAAGGCCTCGATACGCAGCTCCTCCTCGCCGGCCTGGGCGAAGAACACCACGTCGAACGGGTCCAACTGGCGGAAGCTGCCAGCAGTCCGGGCGGCCTCGATCAGCAGGTTGAAGTTGAGGGAGTCCAGTTCGAACTCGCCAGCGGCCGAGACATCGCCGTCGACGTGCCCGTTGGGGACGCCTCGGTTCGTGGCCACCGCGCTGTTGTCGGTGATATCGAGTGTGCAGGTGTCGACGTGGACCTTGAGGTCACCAACGGAGACGTCGAAGTTCTTACCGCCAATACGGGACATGTGGGGTTACTCCGTGTCGCTGGAAAGATCCAGGGCGATGTTCGCAGTCAGGTCTTTCGGGCAGTTGAGGGGCTTGAGCTTCAGGTACAGCTCAACGCTGGTTTTGCTCTTCCAGACCAGGACCACGTCGCCGTCCTTGGGCGACTCGATCTCGCCCGGGAACTGCTGGCCAGCAAAGACGGTGGACTTCGCCATAGCGCGCAGTGGCTTCATGAACTGGCTGACGGCGGCGGCCATGCTGGCCGGCGAGTTGTTCAGGCGCCGATCGGCGACACGCTGGATCAGCAACGGCCGGATCTGCCGGGCGGCTTTGTCGGCCAAGCGTAGGTACTCGATCACCTGGTAGTCGCTGGCCGGCGCATCGAGCATGTTGCCGTCGCCCCAGAACGTGCCCGGATAGTCCGGGTAGGTTTGCGGTACCGAGAAACGGGCCTTGTCCAGCTCGGCGCCCAGGGCGGATTGCAGCGGGATACCTTCCTTGTCCACCGGGGCATCCCCCAGGCCGAGGACAGCGCCAGTGGCGACGCGCATCGGGCTGTCTGCGATGCTCACGACCGCATTGGCCAGCCGCCCGGCCAGGACGCCGAGGTTGTTGCCGTGCAGTTGGGGGACCACCAGGACACGCGGTGCGGAAACATCCTTGGTGATCGCTTTCTGCGCGACTAGGTATGCGCTCCAGTCCTGGGATGCTTTGTCGATGCCGGCAGTACAGGCCATCACGAAAAGGCGGCGGCCGTAAGTGTTGTTGATGGTGATCGCCGCATCGTGCATCGCCGACAGCTCAGCCGCGGCTGTCACTGGTGTGGTGATCACCGCCGCCTCAACAGAGAACCCCAGTTGCTGCGCCTTCTGCAGAGCGTCTTGCCAACTGCCATCGACCGCGATCGGGGCGGCGATGCAGTTCCAGCGGTCGCCTCCGTTCAGGCGTGCGGCAGTAACCTGGGTCTTCAGGTCGCTCTCAGGGATGCCCAACTGGGCGTCCAGGTCGCTGTCGGTGTTTAGCGGGATGAACTGGCCGACGTTCTTCGCGCCTGGGCCGATGAAGAGGAAATAGCGCTCGATCTCGGTTACGGCACCCTGGCCGAGGTTGAGATTGTTGACGCTGACTTTTCCGAGTGCCATAGGGTGCCTCGTTAACGTGGAGAGTTGAGGATTTGCTGCAGGACGAGGCTGACCAGCTCGCTGGTTTCCTGGTCGCTGCTGCCGAGGAACTGCCGGCGAGGCAGGGCGATGTCCCACGACTGCGCGCCGGTGCCCTCGGCTCGTTCGTCGGACAAAATGCGGATCAGCAGCCCGGCTTTCGCGTAGTTGACGTGCTGCTGAATCCACGCCACGGACGGCCTGGTCAGCGACTTTTTGCCGGCCTGGCGGACCTTGAAACCGAGGCGCCGCAGCCGCTTTGCCTGTTTGTCGGTGGCTGCCAGGCCTTCGGGCACAGTGCTCCAGCGGCGCATCTGCGCTGCAGTACGCCGCTCGGATACACCGTTGTGCTGCTGGGCGGCGATCCAGCCCGTCAAAGCGTTGCGCCAGCCCAGCGTTGCCTCGTCGGGCGTGAGGTTGGTGACCTGGAGCAGCTTGCCCAGGCCTGCTTCCATCTTCTTCTTGCCCTTGCCATCGCCCTTGCGGGGGGCGAATGGCGAGCCGTCCAGGTTCTGTTGCTCCCGGATCCGGCGGCGGCTCATGGTGCGTACGCGCTTGCTGACGTTGTTCAGCAGACGCCGGCGCAACTGTGGGGGCATGCTCAACAGTGCCAGTTGCTCCTGGACGCCTAGGTAGCCCCGAGCATCGAGCTCGACCAGGCTACGCCCCATGGCTCACCTCGCCGTGTTCGGCCACCCACACTTCGGCCTGGCCAAGCCCATAGGTCTTGTCCCCGACCTTGATCTGGCCGTTGGGGTCTTCGGCCAGGTGCTGCTCTTCTTCGAACTCCAGCACCAGCTCGACATCGAACAAATCGTTGTCGAGGGGTTCCACAGTGAATGCCGGCGCAGGCAGGTCGTCGCCTCGATCGGGATCGTTCGACTCAAGCCACGAACCCACCAGGGCCATCATCAGCGCAGGGTTGCCGGCGAAGCGCTCCAGGACGAACACTGCCCGGTACCGCATGTCACCCATGTACATGCCGGCGGAACTGGGTTTCCAGATCAGATCGAGGCTGACGTTCTCGGTCCAGCTATCGAGCTGTTCAGGGAGAACCAGGTCTTGCTCGAGCAGGAACGCAGTCAGGCCACGGAGCTTGTTCATTGCAGTGACACCGTGATGCGGCCACGGCCCTGCAGGGAGCGAATGGCTTGCTGGCTGTACGCCAGGAAGGTCTCGGCACGTTCCGGAGCTTCCTTGCCAGTGTTCTCGGCAACCTCGCGGCGGGTCACGGTCGCAAAGTCGGTCAGTGCTGCTGCCTTCGCCCTGCAGTACACCGCGCGCTTGTACAAGGCGACCTTATTGGCGTAGCCCCAGCCAAGCACCGAGCCCGGGTTGGCCTGGGCTTCCAGGTTCGATACGCCAGCAGCCTGCAGGAGCGATTCAACGCGAGCCAGGTCCTGGTTCACCTCGCCCATGGCGATAACGAGTTGAGTGACCAGCGTTTCGCCCAGGTACTCGCCGGGCAGGCGGTAAGCCTTCTGGTACTCAGCCAGGGAGAGATCCGGCCAAAAGCCGTTGTTCTCGATGGTCTGGTCCACCACGGTGGAGGTTCTGCCTGAAAAGCTCATCGCTGATCACTCGAAAAGGGCGGGAAACACCGTTTCAACGGGGTAGGCCAATGAATTGGCTATCTCGTTTCACGGGTTCCCGCTGGGGGGGGAGTCGGTTATTGGGCGCCGGCGGCGGCTTCCTGCTTACGCAGGGCCTTGCGGCAGTTCTCGATCCGGGTTTCCACGCCGACCTTGGAATAGAGCTGTTGCGCTCGCTCCAGGTGCTCCAGCGCGGTCGCCCATTCCTTGTCTTCCTGGGCACGAATGCCAATCAGCTTGTGGAACTTCGCGGGGATCTGCTCCGGCAGGTCCCATTCACCGTCGACGCGCGGCAGCAGGTCGGACAGGTATGGCTCCGGGCTGCGCTGGGCCTTGTACTCGTCATAGGCCCACTCACAGACCGAATCGGCGACAAAGGTCTGGATGTCACGGCGCTTGAAGCGCTCCGGCATCACCTGCGCCTGCGCAATAGCGATGTCGGCCAGCTCCAGGGCATCGACGAACTGCGCGGTGTCGAACAGCCAGACCATGACCTGGACCAGGACGCGGTTCGGAAAGACCAGGCCGGACTCGATGTAGCGCTGGATGTACTCCTGGTACTTGGGCAGCAGCTCGCTACGCTTGAGGTCCTGCCGGGTGGCCATGCCCTGGATCGCGCTCAGGCGGGCCAGGTCCTCGTCCAGTGCGGCTTCCATCAAGGCCAGGTGCTTGCGTGCATTCGCCGGGCTGCCCAGTGCCTCGCCTGGCGAGTACGGCAGCGCAGCAGCGGCGACCGCGCTGGCCACCGCCGACACGCCCTGGGCGAGTACGCGGCGCTTGTGCTCCAGCGCCAGGCTCACTTGACCGTCTCCACAGAGTCAGATTCAAGGTAGGCGAACTTGCCCAACTGCTCGATCACATAGCCCTCGTTGCGACCGTTGTAGTCCTCGACGCGGGAGCGCTTCGGGTTCTCCAGGAGGTGGCGGCGCCAGCTGGTGCCCTGGAAATAGATCGAGAGGTTGGTCCAACTGGTTACCAGGATGCCCTTGGCCGGGAAGAACGGGATCAGGAAGGACTGCAGGCCGCCATAGGTGGCGATAACCTGCTGGTCCTCGATCCGCTCTTTTTCCGTAGGAGTCTGGCCCTGTGCGGCATACAGCTTGCCCTTGTCGTAGGCCAGCAGGTCGGAGCCGACGATGGCCACCAGGTCGCCGGCGTCGCGGAACACCGGATCAATCATCTGCTTGACGTCATGCACAGCCGCGTCGAGGTTGGTGTAGTCGCCACCTTTGCCCAGCATGATTTTCGTGGCCGGGTCGCCACTCGACAGGACCTGTTCGGGGATCTGCTCGCGAGCGATCTGCAACCAGCCCTTGTTCACGTCCTGGAGCAACGGGTACTTGTCAGGGTCCGTCTGGGGTGCGACAGACTTGCCGTGGAAGCCGACCATGATGCGGTCGAGCGCGATCCGGTGCTGGACTGCGGCCAGGTAGCGCTCGGCAAAGTCGGGGAACTGCGACCAGGCGTCGATCGTCGCGAACTTCAGGGCGACATCGGTTTCGGTGCTGAACAGCTCGTACTCGTTGTTCTTGAGATCGAGCAGGGAGCGCGGCTCGCGGTCATTCTTGTCCGTGTCAGTACGACCGGTGGCTGGACCGTTCAGGCCCATCAGTACCTTTTCGCCTTTCAGATCACGGACAGGCACGACGTTGATCCGCTGCAGGAAGTCGGAACGCTCGGTGATCTGTTCGTTCAACTCCTGGGCATGCGCCGGCTCGACCGCGAAGGTACGGGCCGCGTCACCGACGTTGTACGCATCGGCCAGCTCGCTCTGGAGCCGCAGGTACTGTTCTTCAGCGTGTTGAGAGAGGGAAGCCATTAGCGCAGACCCTTGCGTTTTTGGCCTTGGGCGCCGGTCGTGCGTTGTACCTGGCGGCGGTTGGCCGTGCTGTTGAACATCTTGGTCATGGACTCCTGCAGCTCGTCGATACGAGCGCTCAGTTCCTTGACATCTTTGCCACCTTTACCGCCCTTGCCGTTGCGGCTGTAGTCGCGGTCTTCATTGGCCTGGTCAACCACGTCCTGGACGGCGGTGCCCACTGCGTCGACCTGCTCCTGGTTGTCAGCCGGGTCGACGTTCTCCACGACCGGCTCCAGGACGGCCTGGAAGCCGGCCAGCAGGATTACGAATTGATCACACAGCGCCTGCAGCGCCTTGGCTGTTGCTTCATCCATCGGTTTGTTCTCTTGGGGTGAGGGGGTATCAGGGGTGCCGCTGATTTCGGCGAAGCTCTTGAACAAGCCGGTCAGTGCGGAAAAGAGGCGGCGCATCTCGCCTTTTGTCTGACCGCCCTCGCGTAGGGAGCCCAGGGCAACGGCGTTGCAGAAGTAGGAGGTGCGGGCATAGCGGTGGCCTCTGCGGGCGCCCCGGGAGAAATACAGCTCCTGGGTGCCCAGGCTTGCCGGCGAATCGGTGACGGCCAGGCCGGTCAGGTAGAACCGTCCCGACTTGGCAAAGTCAGGGGTGATTTCGACGCTGGTGAATAGCTTTTCGCCCTCGTCGTTCAGTTGCAGCAGCTTGTTGTTGGGCTTGAGCTGTGCCTCCAGGGCCACCTGGCCAGGCTCCAGTTCCGGGTCGTCTTCTACGAGACGCACGGCAAAGACAGTGCCGTGGGAGCCTGGCCAGCGTTCGTGTTCGCTCCAGATCACCGCCGTGTACACGGACAGCTTGTAGGTCTCGGCGCAGTCACGCAGCTCCTGGACGGTAATCTCCCGTTGGTCTGCAGTCGGGCCGCTGACAGCTACGCGCTTCCAGTAGGAGACAAGGGATCGGGGCATCAGTGAAACGCTCGGTGGTGGTCGATGAGCGCCACGATAGGGAGCCGATCAGCCCCTGCAAAATGGATTGCTTGAGCGGAATTCCTATTTTCACGATCTAGGAAAATCGCTCACTTTTAGGCCGCGTTTATGGGGATTTCGCCGCATAGACTGCGGCCCCATGAACTACTCAATCGAAGTCAAAGAGGCCGCGAAACGGCTTTACCTGCGCAGGGCGTCGGTGAAGGAGATCCAGGCCCAGCTGAAGCTCCCGAACGTCCGGATCATCTATTACTGGATACGCCAGGGCGGCTGGGACGAGATGTTGACGGACGAAGAACCGGTGACGGCTGTCAGCCGGCGGATCACGCTCATCCTGGAGAAGACCGACACACTAACCAAAGTCGAGCTCGACGAGCTGGAGCGCCTAACATCGATCAGGGAAAAGCTGATCAAGCAGTCTGCCCGGCCTGCAGCACCGGCGGCGAATGACACGCCGGCCAGGGACAACGAGCGCCCACGCAGGGAGCGCCAGGACCAGGGAAACCGTGGCGGTAAGAAGCGGGAAAAGGCGCAGAAGAACGACATCAGCCAACTGACCGAAGTGGACTTCCTGGAGAAGTTCACCTCCAAGATGTTTCAGTATCAGCTGGACCTGTTCGCGGCCAAGAAAAACCCGCTGACGGCGCGTATCCGGAACATCCTGAAGTCGCGGCAGATCGGCCTGACCTACTACTTTGCAGCCGAGGCCTTCATGGACGCGGTGTTGACGGGGGATAACCAGATCTTCCTGTCGGCCAGCCGCGCGCAGTCCGAGGTGTTCCGTAGCTACATCGTTGAGTTTGCCAGCAAGTGGTTCGACATTGAGCTGACCGGGAACCCGATCAAGCTCAGTAAGGACGGCAAGCCTTGGGCTGAACTACGTTTCCTTTCAACCAACGCCAATACCGCGCAGAGCTACCACGGGCACCTATACGTGGATGAAATCTTCTGGATACCCCGGTTCGACAAGATCCAGGGCGTGGCCAGCGGCATGGCCGCTCATGCAAAGTGGCGGCAGACGTATTTCTCGACCCCCAGCGCGGTCACCCATGAGGCCTATCCGTTCTGGACGGGTGAGACCTTCCGCAACAGCAAACGCGCCAAGAAGGCCGGAGCCTGGCCCAGTGATGCCGAGATCCACGCCGGTGTCCTGTGCCCGGATGGGCAGTGGCGCAAGATCATCACGCTGGAAGATGCCATCGCCAGCGGCTGCAATCTGTTCGACATCGATCGCCTGCGCCTGGAGAACGACGAAGAGCGCTTCGAACAGCTGTTCATGTGCAAGTTCATCGACAGCAGCCAATCGGCGTTTTCGCTGGCCGCCCTCGAGCGCTGCTATTCCGACCTCGGCCTGTGGGACGACTACAGGCCCAGCGAGGACCGACCGTTTGGCGATGCTCCGGTGTGGCTCGGCTACGACCCCAGCCGCACCAGGGACGATGCTACGTGCGTCGTGGTGGCACCGCCCGCCGAGCCCGGGGGCAAGTTCCGGATCTTGGAGAAACACAGCTGGCGGGGGCAGTCGTTCACCTACCAGGCGGCCCAGGTCAAAAAGCTTACAGAGCGGTTCAACGTGCAGCACATCGGCATCGACACGACAGGCGTCGGAATCGGTGTTTACGACCTGGTGCACGACTTCTACCCACGGGCCAGGCAGATCCATTACAGCCTGGAGACGAAAACCACGCTGGTCCTCAAGGCCCAGGACGTCATCCAGGCAGCCCGGATCGAGTGGGACGCCGGTTGGACCGACATCGCCCAGGCCTTCCTCACCATCAAGCGCGGCACCACCGGTGGCGGCCAGATCACGTTCAGCGCCTCCAGGACCGAGGCCACCGGGCACGCGGACATCGCGTGGGCCGTCATGCATGCCCTGCACAACGAACCTTTGAACACCAACAGGCGGCGCAGTAGCCGCTACCTCCTGAGTGGAACCCATGCCAAGAGCGAACAGAAAGCAACGACACAACCGGCAGCCCGAGCGACAGCCAACACGGGTGTTCACATTCGGGGAGCCGGAACAGGTCCTGACCAGCAATATCGGCGAGTACCTGGGCGTGTTCGCCAGCGACGACGGGCGGCTGTACAAACCACCGGTGTCCCGCGCCGGCCTGGCCAAGCTGCTGCGTGCCAACGCGCACCACGGCGCCATTCCGAAGTTCAAGCGCAACTTGCTGTTGCGTGAGTTCATTCCGTCTGCAGGCTGCAGCATCCACACAATGGGTTGTGCTGCCCTGGACTACATGGTGTTTGGGGAAGCCTATTTCCTGGTGCACTTCAACTTTGCAGACCAGGGCCTGGAGTTGGAGCACCTGCCGGCGATCAACATGCGGGTAAAAGTTGGCGGTGGATTCGTCATGTTGCTGCCCAATGGCCAAGAAGAAGAGTTCGATCAGGACGAGATTATTCAGGTCAAAGACTATGATGTGGAACAGAACATTTATGGTGTTCCTGACTACCTGGGCGGCCTGCAGGCACTGCTGTTGAATGAGGCCGCAACTTTGTTCCGCCGCCGGTATTACAGCAACGGCGCGCATGCTGGTTACATCTTCTATACCAATGATCCAAACTTGTCCGAGAAAGACGAAGACGAGCTTAGAGCGCAGATCAGTGCGAGTAAGGGTGTTGGTAACTTTCGTTCGATGTTTGTGAACATTCCAGGCGGCCAAGAGAACGCTATCAAGATCATCCCGGTCGGTGACTTTCAAGCTCGGGATGAGCTGGAGAAAGTTAAGAACATCACACGGAATGACATCATTGCAGCATGGCGTATGAACCCGGCGCTAGCAGGGATTATTCCCGAGAATACCGGCGGCTTCGGTGACATCGAGAAGATCGATCGGGTGTACACGAACAACG
This sequence comes from Pseudomonas sp. UTLPPB19802, assembly GCF_059730225.1. NCBI lineage: Bacteria > Pseudomonadati > Pseudomonadota > Gammaproteobacteria > Pseudomonadales > Pseudomonadaceae > Pseudomonas > Pseudomonas sp. UTLPPB19802. The sequence goes on along the minus strand of NZ_AP048545.1, from coordinate 400,355 downwards.
AGATTCGACCCATCTGCCAGTTGTTCAGTCAGGTCAACGAAGTGCTGCGCGAAGACAGGCGTATCAGTTGGAAAAAAGAACCAGAAATAGCAACAGTCTGACTAATATTAATAGGTTCAGTGGGCACTGCTTTATGGCAAAATAGTACCCAATCAGGAACCTAAGGGAGGGGTGTATGCGAGTCTACTGCAAGGAGTGTAACGGGAAGGGCAGGATATCTTCTAGGAACGATATTTCTATGGAATTTTCGTCTCTCTACTGCACCTGTTTAGACTGTGGCCATCGCTGGGTGGCGCATCTGACTTTTTCGCATACCCTAACCCCTTCAGAGCAGATGCTTGATCGTCTTGTTTTTGATCAGCTCCGAAAATTACCCAAGTCTCGACAGAAGGAGATCTTTCAACAGCTTGGCGCTATAGATGCGCGGTAGCTGTTGAAAGTTCTCTCTATGTTTTCGAAGTCCTTCATCAGGCAAGTAGAGAACTGTATTAACCCAACGCGCCCGCGCTCGGATAGTTCGGTGGTAGGAAGTTCAGTTAAAAGGGCAAGCAGGTTTCCGTGGTTCTCTAGGTCATCGGCAAGTTTGTTAAGGCAGAGGGTTGGTTGTGACATGCGTAACTCCGTTTTCCATAATGGCACATAGCCAATATATTGTCGTTGAACGGTCTGCGCGTCAAGAAAATAAAGCAGTTGAAATTGCTGTGCCAGTTGTGCGATTAGTTTCTTGATGTGATGGTCTGGTGTGAGTGTGGTCATGTGTGTGGTAATAAAAAATGGGCGCTTATGCGCCCATTCTGTAGTGAATGTGTATTGAACTAATACTGTTTCAATACTCTTTGAGTTTGTGTTTCAGTGAGTTGATTCTTACAACCCCAAATTTTCGTTCTCCAGTTCCTCCCTCGAATGCAACCACGAACATGTCAGCGGGCAGCGGGATCAACACCAGACCGTCGCCTGGATCATGGTAAAGGTGTTGGGTCGCTTGCGTCAGATTGAAGTCATTGCCGAGGCCCAACTGACGGCGCGCTTCTTCCGCCTCGACCTTGTTTACTTCAATTAAATTTCCATCAATAAGCATCATGCCGCCCCTTTCAAACTCAATTGCGCTTCCAGCTCCTCAACTCGCGAAGTGAGAATCCTTGTGAGCCTTCGCAACTCGGTGGAGTCCAGGTCGCCAGTTATAGAACCCTTGAGCCGACTGATAATTTCTGAGTTCATGCTACGGCCATTACTTGCTGCAACATCGGCAATAAGATCGCGCAGCCCATCAGGCAAGCGAACTACGAACTTGTCAGCGGTGCGGGAGTCAGTCTTCTTGTGGGTCATGGTTATTTTCTCCTTCAAAGTGATGATGTGTATGCGGCGCTGGCCAGCAGTTGTTGAACCAGGGCAATGTCCTGGACGGACAGATCGCCGCGACAACGGGCCGCGTCGGTGACCCTCTCCAGTTGGGAATAGGCCTCGGGGGTCTTCATGACCAGGAAGCCGATCAGGGCCCCCCCGACGATGGCTGTGGCCTGCAGGCGGCTCGGTGTTGTGGTAGCCTTCGAGCCGCTGCCGCTTGGGGTTGGTACTCGCATGTTCTTCTCCTCGTTTCGGTGGTAGGTGCCAGGGAGCTGCAACTCCTTGGCACCGTCTCTATCAGCCCTGGTTGATGGCTTTGGCCGTGTACACCGGGCGCGTCACGCTCTGCACTTCAAATACTCCCAGCTCCACGCCATCGACCTGTTTCAGGTGCACTTCGCAGGTCACGGGCGGACTCTGGTGATATCGCCAGAAGTCACTGGCCACCAGTTCAGCCAGATCCTCGGCCTTGGCGTACAGGAGGTACGTTGCTGGCATCAGCATCGCGCCGGCCTGGCCGTCCACGGTGTAGAAAACATTCATTCCAGTGTCTCCGGTGCCCACTGCTCGATCAGGCGCTGCCAGATCGCGCTACCGCCCTGGATGCGTTCGTGCACCTCCAGGTCGGGTGTGAAGTCCATCATCAGGACCTTCAGGCAGTCTTCGAACAGGTCGATGTCCAGGCTGCGCAGGGTGCTGAGTTCAAAGGGGAAGTCCTCGCCGTTGTAGATCCCCAGCAGGAAGCGCCCCAGGACGCGGCTCTGGCCGTGGTCGCGCAAGGCGATCGGGACCAACCGATTGAGTGCCTGAGTTCCAGCAACACGGATAGCCGGTAGCTGCTGCTGGTGGGCTTGGACTTTGGCCAGTGCGGTGGCCATGGTTCTTGCTCCGTTGCTCATTGGCCGTTCCTCATTCCGCGCACGCTGTACAAGGAGCCCTCGTGCAGCACGTGCAGATCCACGTCGGCCAGCCGGTAGGCTCCTCCTGCACCACCTATCAGGACGTAGTCGTCATATGAAGCTTGGAAGCGGACAGGGAAGGGGTGCCCGATGCCGTTGCTCAGGCACCATTCAATTTGGTGGTGGTACTTGCTGTCCTCTCGGATGCTTGCGAACAGTTGGCCAACTGGCTTGGGATCACGCCCAGCCTGGAATGCTTCGAAAGCCAGTTGAACGGCCCTGTTCTTGAAGGACTGGCCATCGAACAGCATCTGCAGGTCCCCGACTCGACCCTTGGCGAATTCACGGAATTTGCTGAGCGCTACCTGAACCTCAGCGGTTAATTGCTCTGTTTCCATCGCTGTTTCTCCTTGTGGTGCCTGGTGGCACTGATGGGTGGATTTCCACCCGGTTGTTGAATGTGTCGCGTATACCCCCTGAGCATCTGGAATAAGTGGAAGGAACCCGTACCGGCAGGTCTGCAGCCCTTGTTCTTGCTGGTCTGCAGCTTTTTTTTCTCCTTCCAGCAGGGGTGGAAGGTGGTGGAAGGTCGAATTGCAGCAACTCGCCTGCAGGCCACGTATTACCTGGGCTGTAGCCATTTCGTCGAATAACCCCCGAGGTGGAAGGTTGGTGGAAGGTGGTGGAAGGAAATTCCTTCCAGTACCTTCCACTGGTACGCCGATTGCTGGACGGCTGTAACTGCCTGTATTCATTGACCTATTCCTATTCCTTCCAGATATTCCAGATGCTTTAGGGGACTACTCAGAAAACGCAGGTCCCTCCGCCTAGTGCCGCTCCCGATCGCTCATCCCCGTGCTGACGGGCTTATCCATGCTTTTTGAATATCCAGCAGTTCAACGATCGCTGCTCGATGCGGGAGTGGTACTTACGTGTCTCCAGGAAGGTGTGGGTCTTGCTGGTTTTCAGCGCTTTCTGCAGGAGGATCGTCGGCAGCAATTCAAGGCCTGCAGCACGACTAGCGGTCTGGAAGTGCTGGATGTTGATCGCGATCAGGCCTTTGTCCGAGCTGTGGTTGAGGGTTTCCCGGGTTTCCAGGCGTGGGCCGGAACCTTCGTCGATCGTCACCACTTGTTCGTTCAGGTAGTGATAGGCCTGCCAGAACAGAGCAGCGGTCTTGCTTTCGGCAGAGAGTGTTTGCTGTCGATCGAGTGCGCGGGCTTCCAGGTGCTTGGCCAGGCTTTCAATGTCTCGGTCCGACCAGTCCGGGAACAGTGACTGGGTGGCCATGGCAGCAGCTAGGATCTGTGCATGTACCTGGACGATACGTGCATGGCTTACGCCGCCGAGGGCCAAGAACCGGCGCTCGCAGTCGCGGTACACATCGAAGTACTTCTGCAGCCAGGTGCTTTCCTGGCATAGCACTGTTGCCAGGTAACCGGACAGTTGCTCGACGGGCATAGCCTTGAGGCGGTCGGCAACCTCCTTCAATTCTGCGGTGTGGTGGTCGCATGTCATGTGGAAGTACCCGATACGGGTAATGATCGCCTCCGATCCCTCCACCATGGTGTTCTGTGAAATGCAGATCGATCCGCGAAAGATCAGCGCGTCAGTGTCGCTGTTGCCCGTTTTCACACCGGTCACGCGAAGCTTGGCATTGATGTCGAACAGGGACTTAATCTCGTCCCAGTTGTACTGGATGATCACCGTTCGCCCCATGGCGTCTGTGGTTTCCTTATCGGATTCCATCAGGACTACCGGCAGGTTGCTTACTGCAGAGAGCGAGCGCAGCAGGCCGATTGCTGACGCGCCAGATCCGCTGGGTTTGATCCCTTCTTCATTCTTTCGGCCAACCAAACGCCACAGAAAGCGAATCAGCGTCGACTTGCCCGCGCCAGCGGCACCGGTCAGTTCGAGGAATGCCCACCCTTGTTGTACGGCGCGGATCTGCTCTGCGAACAGGGAGCCCGTCCACCACGCCAGGCTGGCCAGGCCGTTGAGGCCAAACACGGACTTGAAGTCATTGAACCAGGACGGGTCGAATGATTGGCCGCGGTGCATCGGGTAGCTGCGGGCAGACGTCTTCAGACCTTGCCCCTTGATGTCGAGGAAGCCGTGGTCGTTTACTTGCATGGCCTTGCCTTTGTAGAAGCCAAAGCCGGGGTAGCAGTAGGCACCGGTCACCTCGTCGTACCCGACAAAGGGCAGCGTGCGAACTACGTTGGGGTCACGCAGCCATTCGCTCTTGAGCATGCCTAGGACCTTCTCCCCGCCTTCGAACATGCCGCCAGGTGTCCTCTCCAAGAGGGCCTTGGCGAAGCCTCGGGGCTCAGTGATAGCGCTCGGTGGCAATGGCTCTCTGCAGTTCAAGCGGCGATTCGGAAAGTCGAACTTGAAGAAGTAGCGCTGTTCGCCACTGATCGCATCGCGCTCCAGGTACTCGAAACGGGGCACACAGTTGGCCACCTGGCTGATGGTCGTGTGCTTCGTGAATTCGGTGCGGTATCCGGTGGGTTCTTCCCCTGGTTTACGTGGCATGTCATCTAGGTCCTTCTGCAGCTCGGACGTGTTCACCCGGGCCGAAAAAAGGCATTGACCAAACTCCACCAGGAAGAAGGGGCGCGGGCGGCGGGTATAGAGCAAGTAGGCTTTATGGATGGCCGAACGGGCGCAAAACAGTTGGCCCTGGTACAGCGCGTCCTGGATGAACACGTCATCCAGTTGGCCATCGCGGTAGACGTCATCCCAATCGCGGCTGCCGGAGAGCGCCACCTGGCAGCTTTCCTTCATCGTCGTCAGCCGATCTCGGTACTTCGGGATCACGTCATGGCCAGCGCGATCATCATCAAGGGCGATAACCCAACGGACGCCTTTACCCTGTTCGGCCTCGATGATCTGCCAGGGGAAGTTGTTGCAGCTGATCGCGGCGATCGCCTTGTAGCCGGCGAGCCAGAGTGCAATCGCGTGGAAGATCCCTTCGACAACGAACACCAGGTCGTCTTTCTGGTAGGCCTGGCCCTTTGGTTCCCAGCCGTGGCCCTTGTATTTCATTCCTTTGCGGATGCCGGCCTTGTCACCGTCGTTTGCGGCCACGGCAGTTGCATCAATGATTCGTTCCCAATAGCCGTCACACAGCGGGAAGCGCACGGTTGCTGCGTAGGAGCCATCAGCCATCTGTCGACGGGCCTGATCGTACCAGCCGGCGATTCGTTTGATTTCGAACCCACGGGTGCGCTGCAGATATGCATCGGCTGTCGCGTTGGGGTTGTCCACGGTCGACGGGAAGCGGTCGCTCAGGTTTTCGAATAGGTAGCGATACCGCTCCCGAGTCTTTTCCTCGTAGCCGCACTGGTTGAGGCGGTTGCACTTGATCTGGAACGGTTTGAGCTTGCTGACGTAGATCGTCCGCTCACCGCAACCAGGGCAAATCCCTTTGTTGAAGTACTCCTGAGACTCGTCCTTGGATTGGAACCCCAGTTCCTTGTCGTGCTGCAGCTCGGGAACCACGTCATCCAGATAGATGCGGTCGAACTGCTCCGGGGTGAATCGTGCGTTCATGCGAGCCCCTTACCGCTTGCCATCCAGACGGATGCGTTCCGCTTGGTCGGCAGCCTCCATAGTCATGTGAACCATGTTGATCAGTACGGCTGCCTTCGATCCCTCACGCTTCGGGCGGATGATGTAATTGCCTGATTTGATCTCGTTTTCCACAGCGCTTGCTGACTGACCAGAACGGCGTGTGAACTCCGCGATGGTCATGTATGGCGTGTCGATCGCAATCTGCATTCTGTTAACCTCTGCATCGGATATTTGGGGATATTTGGGCCAAAAGTACCCATATGGAACCTAGATTAAGTACCCATATGGAACCATGTCAAGAGGGAGATGCAGTTAATGGAGCTTGCGGAGAAGCTGAAGGCGATCAGGATCAAGGAAGGCCTGACACAGTCTGAGCTGTGTGAAGCCACGGGCATCAGCCTGAGCAGCTACAAGAAATACGAGCTGGCATTGCGTATCGAGGTCAGTTCGGTCGCGCTCCTGAAAATCACCAATCACGAGCGATTCAAGAAATACACGCTGTGGTTGATGACCGGCGAGGAAGCCCCAGCTTGCGGTCAAGTGAGCCCGGTGTGACCTATGTCGATCAAGAAACTGCCCACCGGTGAATGGCTACTGGATTGTCGGCCTGAAGGGCGCGATGGACCTCGTGTTCGTCGCAAGCTGAAGTCCAAGAACGAAGCGATGCATGCAGAGCGTCTGCTGATGGGGGACGGTGCTCGAGGCGAGTTCGAGAAAAAGCCCAAGCGTGACGATCGGCGCCTGAGCGAATTGATTGATATCTGGTTCAAACTGCATGGGCAGACCCTCAAACGAGGGGAGGAGCGTCAGCGCGCCCTGCAGGCCATGGCTGAGAGAATGGGCGATCCGCGCGCCACTGATTTCACTGCTGCCAACTTTACCCAGTACCGCGCCGAGCGCCTGGCCGGCGATCATGGTCGGAGCACACCGGGCAACGGTATGAAGAAGGGGCAGAAGGCCAAGCCTGTCAGTGCGAACACGTTGAACCATGAACTGGCCTACCTGAGCGCCGTGTTCAACGAGCTGGATCGCCTGGGCGAATGGAAGTGGGAGAACCCGTTGGCCAAGGTCCGGCGCCTGAAGTTCGATGAGCCGGAAATGGCGTACCTGGAGAAGGACCAGATTCAGCCGTTGCTCAATGCTCTGGACAAGATCTCCGCGAGCGCTGGCGTTGTTGCTCGCGTGTGCCTGGCCACAGGTGCGCGCTGGTCCGAGGCTGAGGGTCTTACAGCGCGCCAGGTGAAAGATCGCCGGATCCACTACCACCGCACGAAGAACTCCAAGAGTCGTGCCGTGCCGATCAGCAAAGAGCTGCAGGAACTGGTGAAAACCAGCCTGCCTTTCGGCGACTGCTACAAGAAGTTTGGGGAAGCGGTCGAGGCCGTTAGCCTGGATTTGCCAGATGGGCAGATGACCCATGTACTGAGGCACACCTTTGCCAGCCACTACATGGCCAATGGTGGGGACATCCTGACATTGCAGCGGGTTCTGGGGCATTCATCGCTTGCTATGACGATGCGCTATGCCCATTTCAGCCCTGGCCATCTTGCAGAGGTCGTAGCACTTAACCCTCTGACAAGTCTCGGCGTGAAGGATGTCGAAGATGCATGAGGCTCTTGAGTGGTGTGTAGTCGTTTGGGATTTTGCTGCTGCACCTTCTGCAAATCAGTCCGTCAACTGGACCACCGTAGCCGTAGCACTGATATCAGGTGCGATTGGTATCAGCGGCTCATGGCTCGCTCTTGGTTGGCAGGCTCAGAGGGAAAGTCGTAGCGTTCGTGCTGCGATTTTGGCAGAAGTGGAATCATTGATTGAGATCGCTGACAGGCAGAAATATTGCCGTAAGTTTTCTGAAGCTCGGGATCACTTGGCAGTTAGCGCTAGCTTTGGAACAGCAAGCTTCATCTCTGTCAGGTTGAGCATCCCAGAACACTACAACCGGGTTTACTTGGCGAATGCGCCTAAGCTTGGCGCCCTCAGTGAGAAAGATGCTGGGAATGTCGTTCGGTTTTACCAACTGATGGACAGTCTGCGTACTGATACTTCAGAAGGTGGAATCTTGTTCGAGGGGACCACGAATGATCAGCTGCTGAGAGACACTCTAATCCTCCTTAACGAGGCGCTGGACCTGGGCGAGTCGTTGGCTGTTCGTTGAGGTTGGGGTGGGTGTGGACGATTTGTGGACACTTTCAGATTTTTGAAAGCGCCAAAATAAAGCCCCAGAAACGGCAAAGCCCCGCATTGCGGGGCTTTGAACATGGTGCCGGCACCAGGAATCGAACCCGGGACCTACTGATTACAAGTCAGTTGCTCTACCATCTGAGCTATACCGGCGTGTTAGGCCGACGATTATAGCGATTGGCGGGGTTCTGTAAACCCCTGATATTTGACTATTTTTATGGGGCCTGCTGGCGATGGGCCGTGAGCGATCAACCGCCCGACCGCACCTCGAGTATCACCGCCAACAACCTGCCGGCCACCTCGCTCGCCTGTGCAGCCGAGGCTACGTTAGTAAAACTCATCAACAGCCCACCTTCCGCTCCAGCCTTCAGTTGCCAGCGCGACAAGGGTTCGATGGCCAATCCCGCCGCCCGCGCCTGCTCTGCCACGCGGGTGTCCGAAACATCGATCAGCAAACGCACCAGCAGGTTGATGCCACCGGCCTGTGGGTCCACCTTGAGAATGTCCCCACATACCTCTTCCAGCGCCTCCACCAGCAACGCTCGGCGCGCGCTGTATAGCTGGCGCATTTTCTTCAGGTGGCGGGTGAAGTGGCCCTGGCTGAGGAAGTCGCTGACCGTTGCCTGCAACAGTTCCGGGCAGCGGTTGCGTAGTAGCCGCGCGCGCTGTTCGAAGCCTTCGACCTGATCCTGCGGTACCACCAGGTACGCCAGGCGCAGGCCGGGGAACAGCATCTTGCTGAAGGTGCCGGCGTGCAGCACACGGTCGTGTCGGTCCTGGCTCTTCAGGGCGGGCAGCGGGCGGCCGTGGTAGCGGAATTCACTGTCGTAGTCGTCCTCCAGTACCCAGCTCGACTGTTGCACTGCCCAGGCGAGCAGTGCCTCTCGGCGGGTGGGGCTCAGGGCGACGCCCAGTGGGCTCTGGTGGGCCGGGGTGACTATCGCCAGCCGGGCGGTCGGTGCCTGTTGGAGGCCTTGCTGCACATTCAGACCGTCGCTATCGACTGCCAGCGGCACCAGTCTCACGCCGCGGTTGAGCAGGATCTGCCGTGCATGCAGGTAGCCGGGGTCTTCGAACCAGCAGTCCTGGCCGGTCATTTCCAGGCTCTCGCAGACCAGTTCGAGAACGGCGTTGTAGCCAGTGCAGATAAACACCTGGTCCGCTGCGCAATGCACGCCGCGATACAGTCCCAGGTACTGGGCGATGGCTGCGCGCAGCGGCGCGTAGCCGCGTGGGTCGCTGAAGCCGAGGCTGGCGATGTCGGTCTGGCGGGCGCGTTGGGTGACCAGCCGAGCCCAGAGCTTGCGCGGGAAGGCGTCCAGCGCCGGCATGCCCAGTTGCAGCGGCAGCGGGTGGTCTTGTTCGGTCGGGGTGTTGTTGGTCGGTGGCTTTGTCGGAGCCGCCGGCAGGTCCAGGGCGATGAGGGTGCCGGCCTGGCCACGGGCAGTCAGGTAGCCCTCGCTGACCAGCAGCGCATAGGCAGTTTCGACGGTGCCCCGTGCCAGGCTGAGTTCGGCGGCCAGGGCCCGTACCGACGGCACGCGGTCGCCGGGTCGCAACTGGCCATCGTCGATGGCGCCGCGAATGCGTCGATAGACCACCAGGTATTTTGGAACACCCGGTTCGGCAGCAGCGGGTCGGGCTGGGGGCATGGGATTTTCCCTGGAAGGCAGAGCGGTCCAGTCTAACCAAACCGGTTGCGGTGGTGGGACATGTCCCAAGCGGCTTGCCCGATCTTGGCCCTGTTGGCGTGGGACTGTGATCAGCAGACTAAGAGTCAGTTCTTTATTTCCTCAGAAGGAAACCGACCATGACGCAACGTCTCGATTATTTCGCCGCCGCACCCCAGGGCTACAAGGCGCTGGGTGGTGTGAAAAGTTATCTACAGGGCTGCGGGCTGGCGCCGCAGCTGGTCGATCTGGTGTACCTGCGGGTTTCCCAGATCAATGGCTGTGCCTACTGTATCAACCAGCATTCGCGGGATCTGCTCAAGCTGGGCGTCAGCTCCGACAAGGTGCAACTGGTGCCGGTGTGGCGCGAGGCCGAGTCGCTGTTCGATGCCCGTGAGCGTGCTGCGCTGGCCTGGGCCGAGACGGTGACCCTGGTGCACCAGACGGCGATTCCGGATGCGGATTACCAGGCCGTTGCGGCGGTGTTTGGCGAGAAGGAACTGGCCGACCTGACCCTGGCGATCGGACTGATGAATGCGCTCAACCGCGTCGGTGTGGGTTTCCGTCTGGTGCCGCCTGGTGTCCGTGAGCATGAGGAGGCGTCCCGTGGGCAGTGAGCTGGAGTATGGGCTGATCGAAAGCGAAGCCCGGTGTCGCGAGTGTTTTGCGGTGATGCGCGAGCTGCGTCCGCAGTTGGATAACGAGCAGTCTTTCGTCGAGCAGGTGTTCCGCCAGGGCGAGCAGGGTTATCGCTTGCTGGCGTTGCGCGAGCAGGGGCAGGTGATTGGGCTGGCTGGCTTTCGGGTGACGGAGAATTTTCTCTATGGGCGCTTCGTCTATGTCGACGATCTGGTGGTGACCGCCTCGCAGCAGCGGCGCGAGCTGGGGGCCGGGTTGCTGGATGAGGTGCGGCGGCACACGCGGGCCCTGGGTTATCGTTACCTGGTGCTCGATACCGGGCTGCATATGCCGTTGGCGCAGCGCTTCTATTTCCGGCAGGGGATGTTGGCCAAGGGCATGCACTTCTTTCAGGACCTGGAGCAGGTGGTATGAGCCGAGCGTTGTTGCTGAATTTCAGTCCTCATGGCCAGGCGGCTCGCGGCTACCAATTGGCCGCCGAGGTGCTGCAGGGTTTGCCGGGTATCACGGCGGTAATCGAGCGGCAGTTGGGGAGTGAGCCATTGCCGGCTGTGACCCGTGATTACGCGACGGCCGTGACTTCGCTCGATGGACAGGCTACGGCCGTCGAAGTGTCCGAGCAGCAGATCGTCGAGTTGGAGAACAGCGACCTGCTGGTGCTGTGTACGCCGCTGCATAACTTCACGCTGCCAGCGGCGCTGAAGTTGTGGGTCGACCATGTGGTGCGGATTCAGCGCAGTTTCGGCGGCAATGGCGCGGGGCGGAAGGTGGGGCTGCTCAGGGATCGGCCGACTTTTGTGCTGGTCAGTTCCGGTGGTTTCATCCAGGGAGAAAATGCCAACCAGCCGGATTTTCTGACGCCTTGCCTGGCGGCGCAGCTTGATTGCGTTGGTATCCGGCAGGTGAGGTTCATCTACCTGCAGGGTTCTGTGCGAGGGGATGAGGCGGTGCGGCAGGAGTTGGTCGGGGCCAGGAGGTTGTTGCTGGAGGGCCTTTTGGAGGTGGCTGGTTGAGGATGCGGGTTGGGGAAGGCCGCCTGCGGCGGATCACCAGCAGGGCCGCTCCTACGAGGGCGTGGATGCTTTCAGGGGCGGGTTATTGCCATTGGCTCGCGCGCTTATGCACAAGTGGTTGGTCGGCAGCGCGATCGATGGAAGGATTTGTGACCGCGTTCGCAGCATGTTGCAACTGTCTGTTTTTTCGTCGATTTATTTTATGAACAAAAAATGACCAGCCGCTTGTCGACGCCACAGGCGTTGTTTTCCGTGGTTGGGCGCTAAAAGAATCAACAGAGTTATCCACAGGCTGCGCATGGCAATGTGACAGTTAGTCGCGCTCAGCCAGCAGCAGGAGGTTGCGCGGGGTCAGGGGGCTTTCGCAGAACTGGCCGAGACGCACGCGGTAGCCCTGTTCTGCCAGGTACAGCGCGCGGTCGAGCACCAGCCACAGCTCCAACGGCCGGCGGAACAGGCCGCGCAGCAGTTCCAGGTTGCGCACTGCGGCCAGCCGTTGCCAGCCGGCAGCCTCCAGTTGCGCCCAATCCTGCTCGCCGACTGTGGATAACTCTTTGAGCGCCGCCAGGTCGCGACAGTAGTCGGCGAAGGGTTTGTCCAGCCAGGCGCTGGGCAGCGAGGGGGTTGGCAGGTAATCGTCATTCTGGCGCAGTTGGCGTTGCAGCAGGTCGAACGCCAGGCGGCGGGCCATGGAGCGGTCGCGCTGACGACGCACCCTGTTACCGGCCGTGACGGTTTCGCTCAGGGGCAGGGCGAGATCATCCAGGGAAAGCTGCAGGTCGGAGGCTTGGGCGGCGCTGGACAGCGGTTGATAGTGCGCGCTGCCGATACGGTTGTAGCAGCACGGGGCGATTGCCAGTTGTCCACAGCCTGCGCGGCTGGCGAGTTGCATGAGGCGCACGTGCAGATCGCCGCAGGCATGCAGGGCTACCGGCGTGTGTTCGGCGCTCAGGTGCCGGGCGGCTTCGACGGCCATGACGTCCTGCTGGACATGACGGACGGGCAGGTGGTGATGCTGGCTCAGTTGGGCGCCGCTGGCGACCAGTGCCGGGTCGTACTCCAGGCAGGTCAGTTGCTGGCCGGGTTGCAGCAGTCGACGGCCGAGGTGGCCCTTGCCGGAGCACCAATCGAGCCAATGGCCGGGCTTGTGGGCGAAATCCAGGCGGGCGGCGAAGGCTTCGATCTGCTGCCACTTGCGGCCGGGTACGTCGACGTTGAGGCGCGGGCTGGCGGCTGGCAGCGATTTGTCCGGGAGGTTGCCGACGCTGGCCAGGGCGGCGGATTCGGCGGCCAGGGCCGGGAACGGCTCGGGGGCGCCAAGCTGTTCCGGACGGTTGTGGCTGCTTTCGGCTTCTTCGAGGCTGCGCTGGCGGAGCCAGGTGGCAAGTTCCGGGTGTGCGGCTTCCCACGGCAGTTGCAGGTGAGTGAAGGGGCGTGGGCGCCAGAGGTGCTGGTGGGCTGACAGGAAGCTGTCCAGGGCCTGGAAGCGGGTCTTGAGGGCGTGGCCTTGGAGGATGGGAGGCATGCTGGGGTTCCGGGTTGTCAGGTCTCTCAGATCGACAAGGCTTTTTGTGGAGCAGGGGATTTTAAGTCCCCTGCGCCCCAAATCGCATCAGCGCCCCTGGCAGGCGTCGACCCGCATCCAGCGTTCCAGCAGCTTGAACGCCTGCACCAGCAGGAACGAGATCACCAGATAGAACACCCCGGCAGTGAAGAACATGTCCACTGTCAGGTAGTTGCGCGCGATGATGGTCCGGGTCATGCCGGTCAGTTCCAGCAGGGTCACGGTACTCGCCAGCGAGCTGGCCTTGAGCATCAGGATCACTTCGTTGCTGTAGGCCGGCAGGCCGATGCGCGCCGCCCGCGGCAGGATGATGTAGAACAGCGCCTTGGGTCGCGACATGCCCAGTGCCCGCGCGGCTTCGATTTCACCCGGCGGGATGGCCTGGATGGCGCCCCGCAGGATTTCGGCGATGTAGGCGGTGGTGTGCAGGGTCATGGTGGCCGCCGCGCACCAGAACGGATCGCGCAGGTAGGGCCACATGAAGCTGTCACGGATGGATTCGAACTGTGCCAGGCCGTAATACACCAGGAACAGCTGCACCAGCAGCGGTGTTCCGCGGAAAAAGAAGATGTAGCCATAGGGCAGCGACCGTACGTACCAGAGCTTGGAGGCGCGGGCGATACCCAGCGGCACGGCAAGGGCCAGCCCCAGCACCACGGCGATGCCCAGCAGTTCGAGGGTCAGTGCCGCGCCCTGGAAGAACTTCGGCAGCCATTTGATGATGACTTCCCATTCCATTTATGTGGTCCTCACAAAACCGCGAGCGGCACGTTTTTCCAGCAAGTGCATGCCGATCATCGAGAGGATGGTCAGGCCCAGGTACATGAAGGCCGCCACCAGGTAGAAGGTGAAGGGCAGCTTGGTGAACTGCACGGCGTTCTGTGCCTGGCGCATGATTTCTTCCAGGCTGATGACCGAGACCAGCGCGGTGTCTTTCATCAGGATCATGAACAGGTTGCCCAGCCCCGGCAGGGCGATACGCCACATCTGCGGCAGGATCAGCCGGCTGAAGATCCGCAGCTTGGACATGCCCAGTGCGACACCGGCTTCACGATGGCCCTTGGGAATCGCCAGGATCGCCCCGCGGAACACTTCCGTGGCATAGGCGCCGAAGCACAGGCCCAGGGCGATGACGCCGGCGGCGAACGGGCTGAGGGCCAGGTCGGGGTTGCCGAAGGATTCGCCCAGGGCACTCATCAGGTTGACGGTGCCATAGTAGATCAGCAGCACCCAGAGCAATTCCGGGACGCCACGGACCAGGGTCGAATAGGTGCCGCCCAGCCATCGCAGTGGCTTGTACGGGGAAGTCTTGGCCAATGCACCGAGCAGCCCGAGCACCAGTCCCAGGCACAGGGCACAGAGCGCGAGCTTGACGGTCATCAGCGCGCCGGCGGCGAGCGCCGGGCCGAATCCGAAGAGATCAATATTCATGGGCAAGGCAGGCTTTGCTTGAGGACGGCCGGCACCCGCGGGGCTCTACAGGCCCGTCGGGGTGCCGGCCATCGGGGCAGGTCAGAGGATGCTGAACGGGAAGTACTTGTCGTTGATCTTCTTGTAGGTACCGTCGGCGATGATTTCCTTCAGCGCGGCGTTCAGGCGCTCACGCAGGGCGTCGTCCTTCTTGCGCACGGCGATGCCGATCTTGTCGCTTTCTTCCACCGGGTCGCCCTTGAACTCGTAGGCCTTGCCGGCGTCGCTTTTCAGCCACTCGTAGTTGACGTACTTGTCCGCCAGGATGGCGTCCAGGCGACCGGCCTGCAGGTCGAGGTAGGCGTTTTCCTGGGTGTCATACAGCTTGATGGTGATGTCGCTGCCCAGGTGGTCTTCCAGCCAGCTGCCGGCCAGGGTCGAACGCTGTGCGCCGATGATCTTGCCCTTGAGCGAGGCCTTGTCGGTCTTGAATCCGGCGTCTTTCTTGGCGGCGATGAACTGCAGCTTGTTGGAGTAGTACGGATCGGTGAAGTTGACGGCCTGCTTGCGCTCGTCGGTGATCGACATGGAGGAGATCAGGAAGTCGAACTTCTTGGTCTGCAGGGCCGGGATGATGCCGTCCCAGTCGGACGTGACGACGCTGCACTCGACTTTCATCTTCGCGCACAGGGCGTCGCCGATGTCCTTGTCGAAGCCTACGACCTGACCACTGGCGTCCTTGTTGTTGAACGGCGGGTAGGCGGCCTCGATGCCCATTTTCAGGGTTTCGGCCAGGGCGCTGGCGCTGAAGGCCATGGAGACGGCAGCGGCCAGGAGGATTTTCTTGTAGGTCTGCATTCGTGTTGCTCCGTTAGCGGTTGCTGGACATGAATTGTTTGCAGCGCGCCGACAGCGGGTTCTCGAAGACCTGCTGTGGCGTGCCCTGTTCCTCTACCAGGCCCTGGTGGAGGAATACCACTTCACTGGATACCTGGCGGGCGAAGCCCATTTCATGGGTGACCAGCAGCATGGTACGGCCTTCTTCGGCCAGGGCGCGAATCACGTTGAGGACTTCCTGGACCATCTCGGGGTCGAGGGCCGAGGTCGGCTCGTCGAACAGGATGACCTTGGGTTGCATGGCCAGCGTGCGGGCGATGGCCGCGCGTTGTTGCTGGCCGCCGGAAAGCTGGGCAGGGTAGGCATGGCGCTTGTCGGCGATACCGACCTTGGCCAGCAGCGCTTCGGCGATCTCGATCGCTTCGGCCTTGCTCTGGCCGAGCACGCGGCGCGGGGCCTCGATGATGTTGTCGAGGATGGTCATGTGGGGCCAGAGGTTGAAGTTCTGGAATACGAAACCGATTTCGCTGCGCAGGCGGTTGATCTGCCTGCCGTCGGCGGCCACCAGCTCGCCGTTCTTCGCGGCCTTGAGCTTGAGTTCCTCGCCGTTGACCAGGATCTGGCCCTGGTGCGGGTTCTCCAGCAGGTTGATGCAGCGCAGGAACGTGGACTTGCCGGAACCGGATGAACCGAGGATCGAGATCACATCACCGTCACGGGCGGTCAGCGAGATACCCTTGAGTACCTCCAGCTGACCATAGCGTTTGTGCAAGTTGCGGATTTCAAGCGCGGGCGTGGCCTCAGCCATGTGCGTTCCTCATTGTTCGTTGCGGCTCCTGCTGTTGGCTGCCTTCCTGGCGAGCGCCAAGCTAGCATAGGGTTCGAACGGGGTAGGTGGGTGCCGTGGCAGGTTGTCGCATCGGCACAGCAGACTGTCGCCCCATCAACAACCGAACACCCGTTCGATCCGTCTTCACCTTGACCGTCGCGTCAAAAAGGGCGCGATGTTGCCACCTTTGGCCCAGGGTTGGAAGCGTAAACCGGCTCAACGGGCATTGCCTCGCCCTTAAATGGGGCGTGCGGATTGTTTTTGCCTGTTTCCGGTGCGACCGGCGGGTCTGAATCTGGGTGGCTCGGTAACGTTCTGGCTAATAGCCATGAATCTCAATGACTTGCGATTGTCCTTCGGTCGGGTGGCCAGCCCCCGGCAGCCGGAGACTTGTAATATTTTGGCGCAAAATTTGCGTAAAAAATAAAACACGCCCCGTTGGGTTCCTTTTACAAGGTTTCCGGTAACGCGAGGCGCAGAGAATAGCTCTTCATTGCACAGGTAATCTTCCAATGAGCAGTACGCATAATTCCAACAATCTGGAGCAAGGGCTCAAGCCCCGGCATGTGACGATGTTGTCGATCGCCGGTGTGATCGGTGCCGGGCTGTTCGTCGGTTCCGGGCATGCGATTGCCGCAGCGGGTCCGGCAGTACTGCTGGCTTATGCCGCGGCGGGTACGCTGGTGGTGCTGGTGATGCGCATGCTGGCCGAGATGGCCGTGGCCTCTCCGGATACCGGCTCCTTTTCGACGTACGCCGACCGTGCCATTGGGCACTGGGCCGGTTTCACCATCGGCTGGTTGTACTGGTGGTTCTGGGTGCTGGTGATTCCGCTGGAGGCCAACGCCGCGGCGACGATCCTGCATGCCTGGTTCCCCAACGTGGCGATCTGGGCCTTTACCCTGGTCATTACCTTGCTGTTGACCGCGACCAACCTGTTCAGTGTGAAGAACTACGGTGAGTTCGAGTTCTGGTTCGCGCTGATCAAGGTGGTGGCGATCATCGGCTTTGTCGTGCTGGGTCTGCTGGCGATCTTCGGTCTGCTGCCGACCAGCCAGGTCAGCGGTGTGTCGCACCTGGTCGATACCGTCGGCTTCATGCCGAACGGTCTGGGGGCGGTGTTGGCAGCCATTCTGACCACGATGTTCTCGTTCATGGGGACTGAGATCGTGACCATTGCTGCCGCCGAGTCGAAAGATCCGGGCAAGCAGATCACCAAGGCCACCAACTCGGTGATCTGGCGTATCGGCCTGTTCTACCTGGTGTCGATCTTCATCGTGGTGTCGCTGGTGCCATGGAATGACCCGAGCCTGGCGGCTGTCGGTTCCTACCAGACCGTGCTGGATCGCATGGGTATCCCGAATGCCAAGCTGATCGTCGACCTGGTGGTGCTGGTTGCCGTGACCAGTTGCCTGAACTCGGCGTTGTATACCGCGTCGCGGATGCTGTTCTCGTTGGGCAAGCGCGGTGATGCGCCGGCCATGTCCAAGCGCACCAACGCCAGCGGCACGCCTTACTGGGCGGTGATGCTGTCGACCGGGGCGGCGTTCCTGGCGGTGTTCGCCAACTACGTTGCACCGGCTGCGGTGTTCGAGTTCCTGCTGGCCAGTTCGGGCGCGATCGCGCTGCTGGTGTACCTGGTGATCGCCGTGTCGCAACTGCGCATGCGTCGTCAGCGCGTGGCCAAGGGCGAAAAGATCGACTTCAAGATGTGGCTGTTCCCTGGCCTGACCTGGGCGGTGATCGTGTTCATCGTTGCGGTGTTGAGCGTGATGCTGTTCCAGGAAGCCCATCGCGTGGAAGTGTTGGCTACCGGCCTGTTGAGCATACTGGTGGTGGCGGCGGGGCTGCTGGTTTCGCGTCGGCGCCGGCTGCAGAAGGCCGGCCGTGTGGTGCTGAACTAAGCGCTCTTGTTTGCATGGGGTCCTCGCCGTGAGCAAGGGCCCTATCGCTAGCAGGCTGGCTGCTGGCGCTGTCTCGAGCGCCCCCAGGTTTACTCTGCAGTGTTTTGCAGGGCCTGTGATGCCGCCATATAGTCGGCCTGGAAGGCCGGGCTCTCGATCCAGGCCAGTGCGGCCTCTTCGGTGCCTTCAGTGGACCACTGGCGATACTCGATCAGCGCGGACAGGATGAAGTCCGTTGCATCCTCCTCACCCTCCTGCTCCACCACCAACTCCAGTAGCGGGTCTTGCAGGAAGACGCTGCACATGGCCTGCTGGCTGGTGGCTTCTGCGTCGCGCATCCGGATGAACAGGTCGGTCAGATCGACCGATTCCAGATCGATCCGATCGTCGTCCACCGGCAGCGGCTCGACCGGCTCGCTGGCGCGACGGACGCGGTTCTGCTTGGCCTTGGTTTTCGCCCGTTGTGCGCGTTTGTGTTGCTTGTTCTGGGATGCCATGGGCTACGGTGCTTTGAAAAAGGGGACAAGCGCGAATTATCCCTGCGAACCGGGGGAATGCCAAAGAGCATTTTGTCGAGAGGGCAAGATTACTGGCGCTTCTGGCGCAGCAGCTTTTGAGTCGCCACCGCTCGTTCGCGATCCAGTTCCGCACGCAGTTCTTCTTCTGTTGGCAGCAGCAGCTTGTATTTGCTGGCGAATAGTTGCTCATGGCCATGGAGCACCGAATAGCGTACCAGTGACTCGTCTTTTTTCGAGCACAGGATGATGCCGACCGTAGGGCCGTCATTCGAGCCACGCTTGAGGTCGTCATACATGCGCACATACATATCCATCTGGCCGATGTCCTGATGGCTCAGTTCGCCACGCTTGAGGTCAAAGATCACGAAGCACTTGAGCAGGTAGTTGTAGAACACCAGGTCGACATAGAAGTCCTTGCTGTCAGTACTCAAGCGTTGTTGGCGGGCAACGAAGGCAAAGCCCTTGCCCAGTTCCAGGAAGAAATCCTGCAGTTGGTCGATCAGGGCCTGCTCCAGATCGCTTTCCAGCAGGATGCCGCTGTTCGGCAAGCCAAGGAACTCGAGCAGGACCGGATCGCGTACGAACTCCCTTGGATTTGTTTGATGGGTGTCGACGTGGGAGGCGGCTTCGTGTTGTATGGGCTCCCTGTCGCGGCTGGCGAGCAGGCGCTCGTAGTATAGGGTGCCGATCTGTCGCTCCAGGGCGCGGGTAGCCCAGTTCTGATTGGCCGCTTCGTGCATGTACCAATGACGAGCGGTTTCCTCCTCCACGCGCAGAAGGTGGCGGTAGTGGGTCCAGCTCAATTCGTGGCGCAGCGCGTCACACTTTGGGAAGGCCTTGTAGAAGAGTCGCATGTAGCGCAGGTTTGATGCGTCAAAGCCTTTGCCGAATTGCGCAGTCAAGCGCTTGCCAAGTGCAGGTAGTAGGCGTTTTCCATAAGCGGCGCGTTGCGCTCCGGCCTGCTCGAACTCAACGATATGTCGGCCAATCTGCCAACAGGTCTGTACCTGGATCGTATCCACGGCACGCAAGGTGCGTTGCCTGGCCTGGCGAATCAGATCACCCAGGTTCTCGAGTAGCGGGGCAAGTCGGGTGTCCTGATCGCGGGTGGTGATGCTCGGGGTCATGATGGTCTCTTGTGTGAGTGGCATGCACGCAAGAGGATGGCAGTAATCGGCTCATCGGGTTTTGCGGTGGAAAAGCCGGATTCTCCAGGTTTTGTAGGGGGGATCTACTTTTCCTGAAGGCCATCTTGGGGCTGATTAAGTTGTCCGGATACTCCATCGGCCAGCTCCGCCTTTCTGAGCCATTCCAGTGCAATCGGCCAAAGCTTCTCCTGGTATCGGCTATGGAAGAATGCGAAATGCCCTACTTCTGTTTCGCCGATGTCTTCAGGCTTTATGCGCAGATGATGCCGCTCGCTGCTGCTGAAATAGCTCAGTAGGCGCTCTATGGCCGCAATGGTGCCGAAGGGGTCGTCTGTGAGGCTTATGGCGAGGATTTTCGCCTTGACCCTGGGGAAGGGCAGGGAATCGTGCCTGCGTGCGCTGGGGCGCCTCTCGTAGCGTCCGGTCGGGGTGCTCCAGTCCGCCACCACGCCAGCGGGCGTGTCTTCCAGCCAGCCGAGGCGTTTGCCGGGGAAGTAGCCGTACAGGCCGGTCAGGAGCGGCATCAGCAGGTGCCACTTGGCGAACATCTTCCAGCGCGCTGCGGGGGCATAGTCGCGCCAGTAGGCGAACTGCGCGCCGACCGTCACCAGGTGGCGGATCAGTTGTCCTGAGCTGGCCAGTCCTGCGGCACAGCCGCCAAAGCTGTGGGCGATCACGTCGATTGGTTGGCCGGGGAACTCGCGACGGGCCCGTTGCAACATGGCTTCGAAGTCCAGCATGCCCCAGTCGGTCCAGGAAGCCTTGAGTCCGCGCATCGAAGTCGGACGCGATTCGCCGATGCCGCGGTAGTCGTAGGTGATCACGTCGAAACCATTGGCGAACAGGTAGTCGGCAAAGCGCGAGTAATAGCGGCAGCGCAGTGAGGTGGCGGTATTGATGATTACCATCGGGCGAGCGGTCTGGAATTCGCCGTGGCGCCATTGGTAGCCGCCTAGGGCGTAGCCGTCGGCTGCACGTTCGATGAAGGGGCTGGCGATGCTGTCGGCGGTCAGAAGGGTCGCGGGACATTCGGGGGTTGTCATCAGGCAGTTTCCTGGCGTTGGCCGGGAAACCCGTGGACAGGTTTCGTCAGCGCTTTTGTCAGAAGCCGACGCTAGCAAATTCCAGGCAATAAAAAACCCGCACTAGGCGGGTTTTTATTTTCAGTTGGCTTTGACACCACCTGAATCAATTAGTGGTGCCCAGAGACGGAATCGAACCGCCGACACGGGGATTTTCAATCCCCTGCTCTACCGACTGAGCTATCTGGGCAACGGGGCGCATTAAAAGCGTTTTTCGAGGATGCGTCAAGCAAGATTTCAAAAAAATTTTAATTATTACCGGCGCTTACGACTCAAGCCTCGAAAACACGGGATCATTCGGCCGGTGGAACGTAGCCTTCGGCCTTGGCGTATTCCTCGCCGGAAAAGAACTTGTCCATCTCGCCCTGGATGTATTTGCGGTCTTCGCCATTCATCATGTTCAGGCGCTTCTCGTTGATCAGCAGGGTCTGGTGCTTCAGCCAGTCACCCCAGGCTTGCTGGGAAACGTGGTCGAAGATGTCCTGGCCCTTGGCGCCCGGATACGGTGGGCGATCCAGGCCTGGCAGTTCTTTTTGGTACTTGCGGCACATTACGGTGCGGGTCATGACGACTCTCCTGCATTCAAAACGTCGGCGGCGCGCTTGAGCAGCTTTTTCACCGGGGCGGCAAGCCCCAGGCGCGGCGGGGTGGCGAGGTTATACCAGAGCCAGTCGGCCTCGGCCACGTGATGGGCGGACTCCTCGACCCGTACCAGCCAGGGCTCGATAGCCAACTGGAAGTGGCTGAAGGTGTGGACCAGGCTCGGCAGTTCCTGCTGCTGGCGCAGCTCCAGCGAGTGCTGCAGGGCCAGGTGCGGCAGATCATCGAGGTCATCCAGCTCCGGCAGGCTCCACAAGCCGCCCCAGAGGCCGCTGGACGGCCTGCGGTAAAGCAGGATGGCGCCTTCGCGGTTGGCCAGCAGCGGCATCAGCGTGCGCTTCTGGGGCACGCTCTTGCGCGGCTTGGGAATCGGGTAGCGGGTTTCCAGGCCGTACTTGTGGGCTTCGCAGCCGCTTTCCAGCGGGCACAACAGGCAACTGGGCCTGCTGCGGGTGCACAGGGTCGCACCAAGGTCCATCATCGCCTGGGTGTAGTGGTTGACCCGCGTCTTGGGTGTGAACAGCTCGGCGTTGGCCCACAGTTGTTTCGCCACCTTGGGTTCGCCCGGATAACCTTCCTGGGCGGTGTAGCGGGCCAGCACGCGCTTGACGTTGCCGTCGAGGATCGGCGCGCGGATGCCCATGCTGATGCTGGCGATGGCGCCGGCGGTGGAGCGGCCGATGCCCGGCAGCTCGGTAAGCTTTTCGACATCCCGCGGGAATTCGCCGCCATGCTCGGCAACGACGATCTTCGCGGTCTTCTGCAGGTTGCGTGCCCGGGTGTAGTAGCCCAGGCCGGTCCACAGGTGCAGCACTTCGTCTTCCGGGGCGGCAGCCAGGGCCTCGACGGTCGGCAGCGAGGCCATGAACCGGTCGAAGTAGTTCAGCACCGTGCTGACCTGGGTCTGCTGCAGCATGATTTCCGAAACCCATACCCGATACGGGTTGATGCCCTGTTGCCAGGGCAGGTCGTGACGGCCGTGGCGGTCGTACCAGTCCAGCACCGCCGTTGAAAACTGCTCGGCTCTCATCGTTTGAACAGCCCCTTGAGTGCGTTCTTCAGTTCCGGGCTGACCTTGTCGCCGAGCTTCTCATCGATCTTTTCGCTCAGTTTGTTGCCAGCCGCACGTGCGGCCACCTGGCCGAGGCCATCCTTGTCGATACGGCAGGCCTTGGCGCCCAGTTCCAGCGGACCACGGCAGCGCAGCGGCCATTCGATATCGGCGAAGTGTTCACCAACCTGGCAGGCCGGGTCCGGCATGTCGCTCTTGTCGCCCTCGACGATGATGCCGACGCGGTAGTCCATGCCCAGCACGCGCAGGTCGATATCGCCGTTGCCGTTGACGCTCAGGCCGGGAATGCGCACCTTCAGGTCGGGGTTGCTAGCGACGCCGTTGCGGATGACCAGGCTGCCCTTGAGTTCCTGGAAAGGCGTGTCCTTGCCGCGTTGCTCGCTGCTCAGGGTCTTGCGGTTGAGCAGGGCGATCCCGGTGCAAAGCTGCTGTTCCAGGTTGGCGTTGAGCAGCACGCCGTTGTTGAGGACGAAGCTGGCGGTGCCGTTGAGGCTGTCGATCAGCGCCTTTTCGCTGTTGCCGGTACCGCTCAGGTTGCTGTCGAGGGTGACTGCGCCCTTCACCGGCGGCTTCTGGCCCTGGGCCTGCAACACGCGCTCGACCGGCACCTTGTTCAGTCGGGTTTGCAGGCTCAGGCGTGGCTGCTCGTTGCGCACATCAAGGCTGCCCTTGCTCTCGAAACTGCCGTTGTAGAGCTCGCCGCGCAGGCTGCCGAGGGTCAGCAGGCCGCCTTGGCCGGTGGCCTTGAGGGCTGCGTTGTCGATCGGCAGTTTCTTCAGGATCAACTGGTCGAAGTTCAGGTCGGCGTCCACGTCGAGGCTGCGCAGACGCTCAATCGGCAGCAGCCGGTCGTTGCTCCAGGCGCCCTTGGTCGGTGCGTCCGGCAGCGGCGTGGTGCCGGCGACGGCGTTGGCCTCGCTGCTCATGACCTCGGCCTGGCGCACTTTCGAGGCGCTGTCGGCATCGGCCGATTTCGGTGGCAGGTAGCGATCAGCGTCGAACTTGTCGCCCTTGAGCTGTACACGCAGTGACTGTTTGGCGAAGTCCTCGATGGCGATACGGCCGCTGAAGTTGCTGTCGTCGAGTTTCAGGTTGATGTTGTCCAGCGCCAGGCTGGTTGGCGTGCCGCTCAGGCGGGTGACCAGTTCGACCTTGCTCAGGCTGCCATCGGCTACCGGCGGCAGCGGCTGGCCAATGCTGTCGAGGAACTTCATCAGGTCGAACTGGGCGATCGACAGGCCGCCGGTGAGCTGCGCGGTCTTGTCGAGATCACGCGCCTTGAGTTCGCCAATGGCCCGCAGTTGGTTGGCCGACAGCTTGAGGCTGGTCCATTCGGCAATGTTGGCCGCCATGTCCACCAGCAACTGTCCCTGCATCGAAAACGTCAGGCTCTTGCCCTGCAACGGGTCGCCCGA
The DNA here is from genome assembly GCF_059730225.1 of Pseudomonas sp. UTLPPB19802. Taxonomy (NCBI): domain Bacteria; kingdom Pseudomonadati; phylum Pseudomonadota; class Gammaproteobacteria; order Pseudomonadales; family Pseudomonadaceae; genus Pseudomonas; species Pseudomonas sp. UTLPPB19802. The sequence continues at coordinate 376,651 of NZ_AP048545.1, read as the reverse complement.
TGCTTCGCCGCTCAGGCGCATGTCCTCGAACTGGTAGCGCTTGAGGGCGCGATCGAAACGCAGGTTGCCGGCCAGTTCGGTCCTGGCCCGCAATACTGGCTGGTTGGTGCCGAAGAAGGCGGTCAGCTTGACCGCGATTTCCTTGCCTTCGTGAACCGGGCCGGTACTCAGCTGGATGCTTTCCGAGGTGATCTGGCGGCCGGTCTTTTCATCGTTGAATTCGACCCTGGCGTTGTTCACCGTCAGGCTGTCGATGTCCAGGCGCAGGGGCTGCGAGGGTTTTTCCGTCTCGGCAGTACCGCTGCCCTGTGGTGTACCGGCAGGCTGCTCCGGGGTTCCCGCTGTCGTGGCTGTGGTCAGTGGCCGGCCGATGTCTTCCCAGTTGCCGTGGCCGTCCTTGTCGCGGTTGAGCATCAGGTTCAGGCCTTCGACGCGCACATCGCTCATCTGTACCTGGCGGCGCAGCAGCGGCAGGACACGTACCGAGAGACCGAGCATCTGCAGGTCGGCAAACGGCTTGGTCGGGTTGCTCAGGGTCGCCACGCTGGCGTCATGCAGCTCCAGGCCCAGCCACGGGAACAGGCTCCAGCCGATGTCGCCATTGAGGGTCAGCTCGATGTGGGCCTTGTCGCGGGCAATCTGGCGAATCTCGTCCTTGTAGTCGTTGGGATCGAACCAGTGGGTGAGCGCAAAGCCCAACGCCACGATGATCAGCAACAGTCCGAGAAGTACCAGGCCCAGGATTTTGCCGAACGCTTTCATGGGCGAATCCTTGTGTTGAATCGAATTTGAAGTCAGCTCGCGAGTATAACGCTACGAGGACGGTCGGTTGGCGCTTGGTTGTTGGCGATTGTGAATCGGCCTGCCGGGGAGTGCGCAATCGCCAGCAAGCCGTCTCCGGCGGGGGCGGTGCCCAGCTTGCGCCGGCAGTTAAATGGGGCTGCGGTGCAGTTTGATTACAAAAGACGATATCAGTTTGCTTTATCTGTAACGAGCAAGTGGTAATCTCTCGCCGTTCGCCTGTCTTTCTGCGGCCTATTGTCGCGTTTCGGAGCTTCATTTCAATAAAACGACCCTGCCTGCGTGCACGAAGGTTGGGAGTGAGGTGTGTCCGGCGAATCACAATTCCAATGGGGGAAACACCAATGAGCACTAGCACCACGGCGGGCAGCGTTGCCGCCGAGCCAGCGTTCCTGTCCAAGGAGCGCATCATCGCCAAGCCCGGTTTCAACCGCTGGCTGGTTCCACCGGCCGCCCTGGCCATCCACCTGTGCATCGGCATGGCCTACGGCTTCTCGGTGTTCTGGCTGCCACTGTCCAAGGCACTGGGTATCACCGCACCGGTTGCCTGTGCGCCGGATATCGGCTTTTTCGAACAGGTGTTCTCGTCGCAATGCGACTGGCCGATCTCGATGCTCGGCTGGATCTACACCCTGTTCTTCATCTTCCTGGGCTGCTCGGCAGCGATCTGGGGTGGCTGGCTGGAACACGCCGGTCCGCGCAAGGCCGGTGTGGTTTCGGCACTGTGCTGGTGCGGCGGCCTGCTGATTTCCGCGCTGGGCATTCATACCCACCAGATCTGGCTGATGTGGCTCGGTTCGGGCGTGATCGGCGGTATCGGCCTGGGCCTGGGCTACATCTCGCCGGTGTCGACCCTGATCAAGTGGTTCCCGGACAAGCGTGGCATGGCTACCGGCATGGCGATCATGGGCTTCGGCGGCGGCGCGATGGTGGGTGCACCGCTGGCGACCGCGCTGATGGGTCATTTCGCTTCGCCGACCAGCGTCGGCGTGTGGCAGAGCTTCGTCGCCATGGCGGTGATCTACTTCATCTTCATGATCGGCGGCGCATTGTCCTACCGCGTGCCGCCAACCGGCTGGAAGCCTGAAGGCTGGACCGCGCCGGTGAAAAAAACCACCAACGCGATGATCACCAACCGTCACGTGCACGTGAACGTGGCCTGGAAAACCCCGCAATTCCGCCTGGTCTGGCTGGTGCTGTGCCTGAACGTTTCCGCCGGTATCGGCATCCTCGGCATGGCTTCGCCACTGCTGCAGGAAGTGTTCGGCGGCAAGCTGCTGGGCAACGACCTGACCTTCAGTCAGTTGGACGCCGCGCAACTGGCGCAGATCGCCGCGATCGCCGCCGGTTTCACTGGCCTGCTGAGCCTGTTCAACATCGGTGGCCGGTTCTTCTGGGCCTCGTTCTCGGACTACATCGGCCGCAAGGCGACCTACTTCGTGTTCTTCGCCCTGGGCTTCGCGCTCTATGCGTCGGTACCGAGCCTCGGCCACCTGGGCAGCGTCGCGCTGTTCGTGGCGGCGTTCTGCGTCGTGCTGTCGATGTACGGCGGTGGTTTCGCTACGGTCCCTGCCTACCTGGCGGACCTGTTCGGCACCCAGATGGTCGGTGCGATCCACGGTCGCCTGCTGACCGCCTGGGCCGCCGCCGGCGTACTCGGTCCGGTGCTGGTGAACTACCTGCGCGAGTACCAGTTGAGCATCGGCGTGCCGCGCGCGGCTGCCTATGACATCACCCTGTACATCCTCGCCGGCCTGCTGGTGCTGGGCTTCATCTGCAACCTGCTGGTACGTCCGGTGGCCGACAAGTACTTCATGACCGATGCCGAGTTGGCCGCCGAACAGGCGCTGGGTCATGACAAGGGTGCCGATGGCAGCACCGTGCTGGAATGGAAAGCCGCGCCGGGCAGCAAGCCGCTGGCGATCGCCGCCTGGCTGGTGGTGGGCATTCCGCTGGCCTGGGGTGTCTGGGTCACCCTGCAAAAGACCGCCGTGCTGTTCCACTAGTGGCCACACAGGCCACTAAGCGGTTGTCCTGACAGGTATAGCCCTGACGGCGCTGGTTCCAGCCCGTCAGGGAACTCACCTTCCGTGTTTCTGTTTGCCGTCCGCCCGCCTATAATGGTTGCCTTTTTCGCCCAATGATTTTGCGGAGCTGGTGATGGCCGAACGTAAGGCGTCCGTCGAGCGCGACACTCTGGAAACCCAGATCAAAGCCTCGATCAACCTGGATGGCACCGGAAAGGCCCGATTTGATATCGGTGTGCCTTTTCTTGAACACATGCTCGACCAGATCGCCCGTCACGGGTTGATCGACCTGGATATCGAAAGCAAGGGCGACCTGCATATCGACGACCACCACACCGTGGAAGACGTCGGCATCACCCTCGGCCAGGCTTTCAGCAAGGCCATCGGCGACAAGAAGGGCATCCGCCGCTATGGCCATGCCTACGTGCCGCTGGACGAAGCGCTGTCGCGCGTGGTCATCGATTTCTCCGGCCGTCCCGGCCTGCAGATGCACGTGCCGTTCACCCGCGCCACCGTGGGCGGTTTCGACGTCGACCTGTTCCAGGAATTCTTCCAGGGCTTCGTCAACCACGCCAACGTCACCCTGCATATCGACACCCTGCGCGGGCACAACACCCATCACCAGATCGAGACGGTCTTCAAGGCCTTCGGCCGCGCGCTGCGCATGGCCGTCGAGCTGGATGAGCGCATGGCTGGCCAGATGCCTTCCACCAAGGGCGTGCTCTGATGCAGACAGTTGCGGTTATCGACTATGGCATGGGCAACCTGCACTCGGTGGGCAAGGCCCTCGAGCACGTGGGCGCCGGCAAGGTAATGATCACCAGCGATGCCGCCGTGATCCGCGAGGCGGACCGGGTGGTGTTCCCCGGCGTGGGCGCGATTCGCGACTGCATGGCGGAGATTCGTCGCCTGGGCTTCGATTCGCTGGTGCGTGAGGTCAGCCAGGATCGTCCGTTCCTCGGCATCTGCGTGGGCATGCAAGCCTTGCTCGAGCGCAGTGAAGAGAACGACGGCGTCGACTGCATCGGCCTGTTCCCCGGTCAGGTGAAGTTCTTCGGCAAGGACCTGCAGGAAGACGGCGCGCACCTGAAGGTCCCGCACATGGGCTGGAACGAGGTGAGGCAGGCGGTGGACCACCCCCTGTGGCACAACATTCCGGACCTGGCGCGGTTCTATTTCGTGCACAGCTACTACATCGCCGCCGGTAATCCACGGCAGGTGGTCGGCAGCGGCCGCTATGGCGTCGACTTCGCCGCAGCGCTGGCCGAGGGTTCGCGTTTCGCCGTGCAGTTCCACCCGGAGAAGAGCCATACCCATGGCCTGCAGTTGCTGCAGAACTTCGCCGCCTGGGACGGCCGCTGGTAATGGCCGCGAAGAAGGGCAAGCCGCCGCTCATGACGCTGACTCCAGAGCAGGAGAGCGAGGCTTGCCACAAGATCAAGCGGTTCATGGAAGACCGTTTCGAACTGGACCTGGGTTCGTTCGAAGCGGCTGAAATCCTTGAGCTGTTTACCCGCGAAATTGCTCCGCATTATTACAACAGGGCGATTTTCGATGTGCAGACGCACCTTAAGGAAAGGTTCGAGAGCATCGAAAGCGACTTGTGGGCGCTCGAGAAAAACTGATTTTCGAGTGAAGCTGAAAAAACGACTTTAAGGTTTTCCAGATGCTGATTATCCCCGCTATCGATCTCAAAGACGGTGCCTGCGTACGTCTGCGCCAGGGCCGCATGGAAGATTCCACGGTGTTCTCCGATGACCCGGTGAGCATGGCTGCCAAGTGGGTGGAGGGCGGCTGCCGCCGTCTGCATCTGGTCGACCTGAACGGCGCCTTCGAAGGCCAGCCGGTCAATGGCGAGGTGGTCACCGCCATCGCCAAGCGCTATCCGCACCTGCCGATCCAGATCGGTGGTGGCATCCGCTCGCTGGAAACCATCGAGCACTACGTGAAGGCCGGCGTGAGCTACGTGATCATCGGCACCAAGGCCGTCAAGCAGCCCGAGTTCGTGGCCGAAGCCTGCCGTGCATTCCCAGGCAAGGTGATCGTTGGCCTGGACGCCAAGGATGGCTTCGTTGCCACCGACGGCTGGGCTGAAGTCAGCTCGGTACAGGTGATCGACCTGGCCAAGCGTTTCGAGGCCGATGGCGTGTCCGCGATCGTCTACACCGACATCGCCAAGGACGGCATGATGCAGGGTTGCAACGTACCGTTCACCGCTGCCCTGGCTGCTGCGACGAAGATCCCGGTGATCGCCTCCGGCGGTATCCACAACCTGGGTGACATCAAGACCCTGCTGGACGCCAAGGCGCCGGGTATCATCGGTGCGATCACCGGCCGGGCGATCTACGAAGGCACCCTGGATGTCGCCGAGGCGCAAGCCTTCTGCGATTCCTACACTGGCTGAGGACTGACCATGGCGCTGGCCAAACGCATCATCCCTTGCCTGGACGTCGACAACGGTCGCGTGGTCAAGGGCGTCAAGTTCGAGAACATCCGCGATGCCGGTGACCCGGTGGAAATCGCCCGTCGCTACGACGAGCAGGGCGCGGACGAGATTACTTTCCTCGACATCACCGCCAGCGTCGATGGCCGTGACACCACTCTGCATACCGTCGAGCGCATGGCCAGCCAGGTGTTCATCCCGCTGACCGTTGGCGGTGGCGTGCGCACCGTTCAGGATATCCGCAACCTGCTCAACGCCGGGGCCGACAAGGTCTCGATCAACACGGCGGCGGTGTTCAACCCCGAGTTCGTCGGTGAAGCAGCTGATCGTTTCGGCTCGCAGTGCATCGTTGTCGCCATCGACGCCAAGAAGGTTTCGCAGCCGGGCGAAACCCCGCGCTGGGAAATCTTTACCCATGGCGGGCGCAAGCCTACCGGGCTGGACGCGGTGGAGTGGGCGAGGAAGATGGAGGGCCTGGGCGCCGGTGAAATCCTGCTCACCAGCATGGATCAGGACGGCATGAAAAACGGCTTCGACCTCGGCGTGACCCGCGCCATCAGCGATGCCCTGGGCATTCCGGTGATCGCCTCTGGCGGCGTCGGCAATCTCCAGCACCTGGCCGACGGTATCCTCGAAGGCCATGCCAGTGCCGTGCTGGCCGCCAGCATCTTCCACTTCGGCGAGTACACCGTGCCCGAAGCCAAGGCCTACATGGCGCAACGCGGTATCGTGGTCCGCTGAACACGGGATCACTGGACAGCATGGCAGGCCCAAGCCACTCTTGGGCATGCCATGGACTTCGGTAGTACAGCATGCTCAAACGTCTTCTACTGGCCGTCGCCAGCACTTCGCTGTTGCTGACAGGGGCCGTCAACGCGCAGGACAGCGCCGATACTTCGCTGGTCCTGCTGACCGAGAACTTCCCGCCGTACAACATGGCGAAGAACGGCAAGAACTTCGCCCAGGACGAGAACATCGAAGGCATCGCCGTGGATATCGTCCGCGAGACCTTCAAGCGTGCCGATGTCCGCTACAGCCTGACACTGCGCTTTCCTTGGGAGCGGATCTACAAGCTCGCCCTGGAACAGCCCGGTTATGGGGTATTCGTGATGGCGCGCCTGCCGGAGCGCGAAACCCTGTTCAAATGGGTCGGCCCCATCGGCCCGGATGACTGGGTGATGCTTGCCAGGGCCGACAGCAAGCTCGCGCTGACGGCCCTGGTGCAGGCGCGCAAGTACAAGGTTGGCGCCTACAAGGGCGACGCCATCGCGCAGACTCTGGCCCGCCAGGGACTGGAGCCGGTGCTGGTGCTGCGTGACCAGGATAATGCCCGCAAGCTGATGGATGGGCAGATCGACCTGTGGGCCACCGGCGATCCGGCGGGACGCTTCCTGGCGCGCCAGGAGGGCATCAGCGGGCTCAAGACCGTGCTGCGTTTCAACAGCGCCGAGTTGTACCTGGCGCTGAACAGGGAGGTACCGGACGCGGTAGTTGCCCGGTTGCAGGCGGCGTTGGATCAGTTGCGCAAGGAAGGCAAGGTCGACGAGATCATGGCGCGTTACCTGTAGACCCCAGCGGGTATACCGCCGTAGCGAGCGGGTTCATGTGGCGAGCACGTTTGTGTTGTTAGCAGATTTCTGTGGTGAGCGGGCTTTTGTGGTGAGCGGGCTTGCCCGCGCTGGGCCGTGAAGCGGCCCCAATACCAGGCGACTCCACACATCAGGCAAGTCTGATTGCCTGGATTTGCGGCTGCTTTGCAGCCGAGCGCGGGCAAGCCCGCTCGCCACAAAAACCTGCTCACCACACAAGCCCGCTTACCCTGCAGGTTCACTCACTCCGCAACCCGACTCGGCACAGCAAGGCGCTTCTCAGCGATAGATCCCGTTCCTGCCATGCCCCACAGTGGCCTGGTTGCCGCGCAGGGCAATCATCGAACGGATATCGATCCACTCGATGCCCTGCTCCTTGAGCCTGGGCAGCTCGCGCTCCAGCACCGCCAGCGTCTGCGGGTACGGATGGCCGATCACCACGGCGGTGCCCTGCTTGTGCGCCAGCCTTATCGCGGTCTGCAATTGCGCGGTAATCGCCGGCTCCGTGCGTTCGTTGTCCAGGAACACATCCCGCGACACGCTGGCCAGGCCGATCTTCTGTGCCTCCGAGGCGGCGACCGTCTTGGCGCTGGTGCGGCTGTCGACGAAGAACTTGTTGCGCCGTTGCAGTTCGCCCATCAGCCAGGCCATGGCCACCGGTTCCGCAGTCATGCGGCTGCCTTCATGGTTGTTGATGCCGCTGGTGAAGGGCACGGCCAGGAAGGCTGCCGCCAGGCGTTTCTGCAACTCTTCCAGGGGCAGGTCAGGATGCCAGGCGAACGGCCCGGTAGCCGGGTCCATGGGCATGTGCAGCATGACGATCTTGCCGGCCTGGTGCGCCTCGCGGGCCACTTCGGCGGCGTGGGGGGTGTCGGGCATGATCGACGGGGTGATCGGGCCGGGCAGGGCCAGCACGCGACGATCCCGGGGCAGGTTCTGCCCCAGGTCATCGATGATCAGTGTCAGGTAGGCTTTGGCGGGGGCCGGTGTTTCGCTCGGCGTTGCCTGGGCAACGCCGATCAGGCAGCCGAACAGGGCCAGCAGGGTCCAACGCAGCATCTCAGTTGCCGCGCGTGACGCTCAGGCCCTTGAGCAGGCTCAGCGCCTGGCCCAACTGGTAGTCGTCGTCCTGCAGGCGCGCCTTGCCCTTGGTCGCCTTGACGCTCGGCTTGTCCGCGCCGCCATTGCCGTTGCCCAGGTGACCCTGCAGGTCGGCTTCCTTGAAGGTTTCGTCGTCCTGGGCGCCGGTGACCTTGGCCTGGCGGACCTCGATGTCCGGGATGATGCCCTGGGCCTGGATCGAGCGCCCGTCCGGGGTGAAGTACAGCGCCGTGGTGAGCTTCAGCGCGCGGTCGTTGCTCAGCGGCAGCACAGTCTGCACCGAGCCCTTGCCGAAGCTGGTGGTGCCCATCAGTACCCCGCGCTTCTGGTCCTGCAGGGCGCCGGCGACGATTTCCGAAGCCGAGGCGCTGCCACCGTTGATCAGCACCACCAGCGGCGAGGCGTCGCTTTCGTCGTGGCCGGTGGCCGAGAAGCGCAGTTCCGAGTTGGCGATCCGGCCCTTGGTGTAGACGATCAGGCCCTTGGTGATGAAGTGGTCGACCACTTCCACCGCCGCCTGCAGCACGCCGCCTGGGTTGTTGCGCAGGTCGAGGACGATGCCGTTGAGCTTCTTGTTGCCGTTTTCCTTGCGCAGCGCGGCCAGGGCCTTGGAGACTTCTTCGCCGGTCTTGACCTGGAACTGGGTGATGCGGATGTAGCCGTAGCCGTTTTCCAGCATCTGGCTGCGCACGCTCTTGGTGCGGATGATCGCCCGGGTCAGGGTCACGTCGAACGGCGTGCCGCCGTTGCGCACCAGGGTCAGGGTGATCTTCTGGCCGACCTTGCCGCGCATCTTGTCGACGGCTTCGGTCATGGTCTGGCCACGGGTCGGCTGGCCGTTGATCTTGACGATCAGGTCACCCGCCTCGATGCCGGCCTTGGACGCCGGGGTGTCGTCGATCGGCGACACTACCTTGACGAAGTTGTCTTCCATGCCGACTTCGATGCCCAGGCCACCGAACTCGCCGCTGGTGTCTTCCTGCAACTGGGCGAAATCTTCCGGACCCAGGTAGGCGGAGTGCGGGTCAAGGTTGCTGAGCATGCCCTTGATGGCGTTCTCCAGCAGGGTCTTGTCATCCACCGGCTCGACATAGGCGGCCTTGATCCGGTCCATGACCTCGGCGAAGGTGCGCAGCTCGTCGAGCGGCAGCGGAGCCTTGGCAGTCACGGCAGGAGCGGCTGCCGGGGCGGGCTGGGCAGGTTGCGCAGCGAACGCGTGGGGCGCGCCGATCACGAGGGCGATCGTCAGGGCCAGCGAGGTGAGGCGGGACAAATGCAGCATGTCGAACGAACTCCTAAATAAGGTACGGCGCCTATCCTTGCGCGCGACACCATTGTGCCGGATCACTCGGGTGACCCTGCTGACGTATAGCGAAATACAACGCTGGGGCGTCCTGACCGCCACTGTTGCCTACAGTAGAGATCGACTCACCGGCTTTTACCACATCCCCCGCCGATTTAAGCAGGGTCTGGTTGTGGCCATACAAGCTCAGGTAGCCGTTGCCGTGATCGAGGATCACCAGCAGACCGGCACCGCGCAGCCAGTCGGCGAATACCACGCGGCCACCATGCACGGCATGCACCTGGCTGCCGGCGGCGGCGCCAATCATCACGCCGTCCCACTTGCTGCGCACATCGTCACCACGGGTTTCTCCGAAGCGCGCCAGCAATCGACCATCAACTGGCCATGGAAGTTTTCCGCGCGCTGCGGCAAAAGGGCCGCCGAATGATTCCCCTGCGCTGGAAACCAGTGGGCCGGGAGTGGAGCGAGGCGGCTTTCGCGGGCTGTCGTCACCGCGGTCGGCCAGCTCCTGGGCCTCACGCTGGCGCTTTTTTTCGGCTTCCTGCTGGGCGAGCAGCGCTTTCTGACGCGCCTCCTCTGCCTCGCGGGCCTGGCGAGCCAGGGTTTCCTCGATGGTTTTCAGGACTTTCGACAGGTCGGCCTGATCCTGTTCGCGGGCGGCGAGCTTCTGGTCGCGGTCCTTCACGTCCTGGTTAAGCTTGGCCAGGGCGGCCTGGCGCTCCTTGCGAACCTTGTCGAGTTCGTCGCGCTGGCTGTCGAGATCGCTTTTCTGCACCAGCAACTGGGCCTGCTGCAGGTTGATGTCCTTCTCGACATTGGCCAGTTGGCGCAGGGTTTCGTTGAAGTTCTTCAACTGTTCCAGGCGGGCCTTGCTCAGGTAGTCGTAATAGGTGAGGGTGCGGGCGAATTTTTCCGGATTCTGCTGGTTGAGCAGCAGCTTGAGGTATTCCTGGCGGCCGCTCTGGTAGGCGGCGCGGGCCTGGATGGCGATCAGTCGTTGCTGTTCAGTGCGCGCGCTCTGGAGTTTTTTTTTCTCTCCATCGAGCCGCTGCAGCTCGCTCTCGCTCTTTTTCAGCTCTTTTTGCAGGGCGTCGACCTGCTTCTCCAGCTTGCCCATTTCGGTTTCGGTGCCGCGCAGGTCTTTCTGCACGCCGGATTTTTCCTCCTGCAGCTTGCCCAGGAGCTTCTTCAGTTCGGCGATGTCCTGGCGCGTGGACTCCAACTGTTGCTGGGTTTGCGCGCGCTCGTCGGCGAAGGCCGGTTGGAGCAGGCAGGTCAGGGCTAGAGCGATAAGGGCGCGAAGCATGGGGCGGGCAGCACCTGAATACGAGACGGCCTAGTATGCCCGCCATACGTTGTAAAAAAAACGTCCAAAAGCGGTTGCTTTCAGGCGTTTCCGATAAAGAGGTAGGCCGACAGCACGCTGCCGGCCCGATTTTCAGCTTTTAACGGTCAGTCAGGATCGAAGTACCGGTCATCTCTTCGGGCTGTTTCAGGCCCAGCAGCTTGAGCATGGTCGGCGCCACGTCCGCCAGCACGCCGCCTTCACGGACTTTCAGGTCGCGCTTGCCGTAGTAGATGAACGGCACCGGCTCAGTGGTGTGGGCGGTGTGGGCCTGGCCGGTGCACTCGTCTTCCATCTGTTCGACGTTGCCGTGGTCGGCGGTGATCAGCGCCTCGCCGCCGACCTTTTCCAGGGCATCGACGATTCGTCCTACGCACAAATCCAGGCATTCCACGGCCTTGACGGCCGCATCGAACACGCCGCTGTGGCCGACCATATCGCCGTTTGCGTAGTTGACCACGATCACGTCATAGCGCTGGTTTTCGATGGCATCGACTATCCGGTCGGTGACCTCCGGTGCGCTCATCTCCGGTTGCAGGTCGTAGGTGGCGACTTTCGGCGACGGGATCAGGATGCGCTCCTCGCCCGGGAACGGTTCTTCGCGTCCGCCGGAGAAGAAGAAGGTCACGTGGGCGTACTTTTCGGTCTCGGCGATCCGCAACTGGGTCTTGCCGTTTTTCGCCAGGTAGTCGCCCAGCACGTTTTCCAGGCTGCCCGGCGCGAAGGCCGATGGCGCGGGAATGCTGGCGGCATACTGGGTCAGCATGACGAAACCGGCCAGCTTGGGCTGGCGGGCACGTTCGAATTCCTTGAAGCCGTCTTCGACGAACACCCGGCTCAGTTCGCGGGCACGGTCGGCACGGAAGTTCATGAACACCACGGCGTCGCCATCTTCGACCTTGACCTGCTCGCCAATGCTTGTGGCCTTGACGAATTCGTCGCTTTCACCGCGCCCGTACGCGGCCTGCAGGCCCTCCTGGGCAGTGGCGGCCTGGAATTCGGCCTGGCCGTCGACGATCAGGTTGTAGGCCTGGGCCACACGGTCCCAGCGGTTGTCGCGGTCCATGGCGAAGTAACGGCCGATCAGGCTGGCGATACGGCCCTTGCCCAGGGTGCGGAAGGTTTCATCCAGCAGCTCGATCGATGACTCGGCGCTCTTGGGCGGGGTGTCGCGGCCGTCGAGGAAGGCGTGCAGGTAGATTTTCTGTGCGCCGCGCTTGAACGCCAGTTCGGCCATGGCCACCAGGTGATCCTGGTGGCTGTGCACGCCGCCGTCAGACAGCAGGCCGAGGATATGCACCGCCTTGTCGGCGGCCACGGCCTGGTCCACAGCCTTGCAGATGGTCGGGTTCTCGAAGAACTCGCCGTCGCGGATCGCCTTGGTGACGCGGGTGAAATCCTGGTACACCACGCGACCGGCGCCGAGGTTCATGTGGCCAACTTCCGAGTTGCCCATCTGACCGTCCGGCAGGCCCACATCCATGCCGGAGCCCGAGATCAGGCCGTTGGGCATGCTTGCGGTGAGGCGGTCGAGCACCGGTTTCTTCGCCGAATAGACGGCGTTGTAGTCCTGGCTCTCGCTGTGACCGAAGCCATCCAGGATGATCAGGACCAAAGGTTTAGGCGTGGCAGTCATAGATCCCACTCGCGGCTGGATTGAAAGAACATGGAAAAAAGAGTCGCAGTTTAATGGCAAGTTCAAACGCAGTCACCGCCGGGCGGGGTTTGGCCGACCTTGACGGCTGTGTATACTGGCCGACATTTTAACGCCCTGGAACCTCCTGATGGTCGATCACCTGATTGCATTTGCCACTAACCACTACCTGTTGACCGGCGCCTTCGTCCTGCTGCTGGCCCTGCTGATCGCCCACGAGGCGAGCCGTGGTGGCGCGAGCCTGAGCACCGCGCAACTGACTGCGCTGGTCAACAAGGACCAGGCCGTGGTGATCGACCTGCGCCCGAGCAAGGACTTTGCCGCCGGCCATATCGTCGGTTCCCTGAACATTCCCCAGGACAAGCTGATGGCGCGCGTCGGCGAACTGGAAAAGCACAAGGCCAAGACCCTGATTCTGGTCGACGCCCAGGGCCAGCACTCCGGGACTCATGCCCGCGAACTGCTCAAGTCCGGCTTCACTGCGGCCAAGCTGTCCGGCGGTATTTCCAGTTGGAAAGCCGACAACCTGCCATTGGTGAAGTGATATGACCCAGGTTGTCGTCTATTCCAGTGACTATTGCCCCTATTGCTCGCGCGCCAAGCATCTGCTGGCGAGCAAGCAGGTCGCCTTCCAGGAGATCAAGGTCGATGGCAAGCCCCAGGTGCGCGCCGAGATGGCGCACAAGGCGGGGCGCACGTCCGTGCCGCAGATCTGGATCGGCAGCCAGCACATCGGTGGTTGCGACGACCTGTACGCTCTTGAGCGCGCCGGTAAACTCGACGCGTTGCTCAACGTCTGACTCTGAAACCCTAAAGACCCGAAGATCAAGAAGGATCTGCCATGACTGACCAACAGAACACCGCTGCCGACGAAGAAAGCCAACCGCAATTCTCCCTGCAGCGCATCTACGTGCGTGACCTGTCCTTCGAAGCTCCGAAAAGCCCGGCGATCTTCCGCCAGCAGTGGGAGCCGAGCGTCGGCCTGGACCTGAACACCCGCCAGAAAGCCCTGGAAGGCGACTTCCACGAAGTGGTGCTGACCCTGTCGGTGACCGTCAAGAATGGTGAAGAAGTTGCCTTCATCGCCGAAGTTCAGCAGGCAGGTATCTTCCTGATCAAGAACCTCGACGAGGCTTCGATGAGCCACACCCTGGGCGCGTTCTGCCCGAACATCCTGTTCCCGTACGCTCGTGAAGCGCTGGACAGCCTGGTGACCCGTGGTTCGTTCCCGGCACTGATGCTGGCTCCGGTGAACTTCGACGCGCTGTATGCGCAGGAAGTGCAGCGCCTGCAGCAGGAAGGTTCGGCGACTGTCCAGTAAGGACATCGCTGTGTGCATCGCACACAAATGAAAAAAGCGCCTTTGCGGCGCTTTTTTTATGCGGTGCAGCTTTAGACGGCTCCGCCGAATCCCAACTGGCGCCAGCCCTCGTAGACCGCCACCGCGACGGTGTTGGACAGGTTCAGGCTGCGGCAGCCTTCGCGCATTGGCAGGCGCAGGCGGTGTTCGCCCGGCAGGCTGTCGAGCACCTCGGCCGGTAGCCCGCGGCTTTCCGGGCCGAAGATAAAGGCATCGCCCTCGGCGAACCGGGTATCGTGGAACGGCCGCGAGCCCTTGGTGGTGAAGGCGAACAGGCGTGGATGCCCCAGGCTTTCCAGGCAGCTGGCCAGGTCCGGGTGGACCTTGAGCGTGGCATATTCGTGGTAGTCCAGGCCGGCGCGACGCAGGCGCTTGTCATCCAGTTCGAATCCGATGGGTTCGATCAAATGCAGATGGCAGCCGCTATTGGCGCACAGCCTGATAACGTTGCCGGTATTCGGCGGAATTTCTGGTTGAAAAAGGATGACGTGAAACATGCACGGCTCCGAAGATGAAGATGAGCAGCATTCTACTCCCGAAGAGGGCTCGCGACCGAAGCTAATGCTGCGGGTGATGGGCTCCCTGGCGATTTTCGGGTTGATGGTGGGGTTGATGATCGGTCGCCTGACCAATCCCGAGCCGGCACAGTTGCAGCAGGTCGATGCGGCGGACGACGCGCTGGTGGTGTGGTTTTCCAGCGAGCCGAAGGTCCATGGCGAGCGGGTGGACGGTACCGTGGCGCTGTTGTTCGATGCCGAGGGCAAGGCCCAGGGCGGCCGCCTGAAGATCGCCGGCAAGGACGCCAACTGGCGTGTGCGCCTGACCGACCAGGGGGTGCTGCTGACGTTGGTGGCCGCCCGGCCGTTGCGTGGCGAGTGGGCTGGGGCCAAGGTCGATGGGCGCTGGAGATTGGCGATCAATCTCCGTGAAGAATAAAAGAGGGAATCTCCGGCCTGCCTGTACCAAAGCTCCCTGAACGGTTCGGGGCTCGTCGCTATCAGCGGTATGAGCCCGGCTGTTAAAGAGGGGATTCTCGGCCTGCCTGTACCGAGGTCCCCGAAACGGCTGGGAATGGTCACTCTGGGTGGAGTGCCTTCCGGGTCAAAGATGGGGATTCCCGGCCTGCCTGTACCGGGGTCCCCAAAACCTGTGGGACTCGTCGCTCTGAGCGGTATGAGTCCCGGATGTAAAGAAGGGGATTCCCTGGCCTGCCTGTACCAGGGCCCCCAAAACTGGGTGATGCAGGGGTTATTGCAGAGGGCGTGCCAGTTTTGGAAAAAGTGCTTCAGGTTGTGTGGGGAATTTTCCTGAAGCGGCTGTAGGCCCCGGAATCCGGGGCGCTTCCCGGTAAGGTGCTTGGTGTGCTGGAAGGCAGGCGGCTCTGAAGGCTGCCCGATGACGGGTCAGGGTGCATTCTCGTGGTGCGTAGGTGGATGGCCGCCTGCGGCGGATCGTCGGAACGCCGCCCGCAGCAAGCCGGCTCCCACAAGGTTACGGAGCAAGCCGTGTTCCTCTTTGCTCCCACCAATAAAAAGCCCTCGGCAGCCAGGCTGTCGAGGGCTTTGTCCGATGCGGCGGGGCTCAGGCTTCTTCGCTGTCCTCGTCGTCACCGCCGTCGACCTTCATGCCCAGCTCCTTGATCTTGCGGGTCAAGGTATTGCGGCCCCAGCCCAGCAGCACGGCGGCGTCGCGGCGGCGGCCGGCGGTGTGCTTGAGCGCCGTCTCGATCATGATCCGCTCGAAGCTCGGTACGGCGCTGTCGAGCAGGCTCGACTGGCCGCGGGCCAGCGCCTGGTCGGCCCATTGGCGCAGGGCCTGCTCCCAGTTGGTGACTGGCGCCGAATCCTGGGGCAGGTTCAGCAGCTCTGGCGGCAGGTCGCTGATGTGCACCTCGCGGCCGGAAGCCATGACCGTGATCCAGCGGCAGGTGTTCTCCAACTGGCGTACGTTGCCCGGCCAGGGCAGGTTCTTCAGGTATTCCTCGGTTTCCGGCTTCAGCAGTTTGGGCTCCACCGACAGCTCCTGTGCCGCCCGGCCGAGGAAGTGCTTGGCCAGGGTCGGAATATCCTCGCGCCGGTCCGACAGCCGCGGGATATGGATGCGAATCACGTTCAGGCGGTGGAACAGGTCTTCGCGGAACTTACCGGCGTGCACCAGGGTTTCCAGGTTCTGGTGGGTCGCGGCGATGATCCGCACGTCGACCTTGACCGGCGTATGCCCGCCGACCCGGTAGAACTCGCCGTCCGCCAGCACTCGCAGCAGACGGGTCTGGGTATCCGCTGGCATATCGCCGATCTCGTCGAGAAACAGCGTGCCGCCGTCGGCCTGTTCGAAGCGTCCGCGGCGCAGGTTGGCCGCGCCGGTGAAGGCGCCCTTCTCGTGGCCGAACAGCTCCGACTCCATCAGGTCCTTGGGAATCGCCGCCATGTTCAATGCGATGAACGGCGATGCGGCCCGTGGGCTGTGGCGGTGCAGGGCGTGGGCGACCAGCTCCTTGCCGGTACCGGATTCGCCGTTGATCAGCACGGTGATGTTCGAGTGGCTCAGGCGACCGATCGCCCGAAACACTTCCTGCATCGCCGGTGCTTCACCGATGATCTCCGGGGTGCGAGTCAGTGTCGGCGGTGCATCCAGGCCCTGTTGCTCCTGGGCGTGCTGGTTGGCGCGCTTGACCAGCGAGACCGCCTCGTCGACATCGAACGGCTTGGGCAGGTATTCGAAGGCTCCGCCCTGGTAGGACGCGACAGCGCTGTCCAGGTCGGAATGAGCGGTCATGATGATCACCGGCAGGCGCGGGTGCTGCTCGCGAATCCGCGCCAGCAGGTCCAGGCCACTGGCGCCGGGCATGCGGATGTCGGAGATGATCACGTCCGGCTGCTGGCGGGCCAGGCGGCTCATCACGCCATCGGCACTGTCGAAGCTCTGGGTGGTCATGCCTTCCTGTTGCAGGGCTTTTTCCAGGACCCAACGGATAGAACGGTCGTCATCGACGATCCACACGGTTTCACTACGGCTCATGTCGATGTGGCTCCTTGTTCCAGGGGCAGGAAGATCGAGAATGTGGTGTGGCCGGGATGGCTATCGCACTCGATCAGGCCCTGATGCTGGCTGATGATGTTCTGGGTAATGGCCAGGCCCAGCCCGGTACCGTCGGGGCGACCGCTGACCATTGGATAGAAGATGGTTTCCTGAAGTTCGGCAGGAATGCCCGGACCGTTGTCGATGATCTCGATCTTGGTCACCAGGCGATGGCGCACGTGGCCGATGGTGAACTGGCGGATGGCCCGGGTGCGCAGGCTGATGCGGCCCAGGCGCAGCTCGTTCTGGCTGCTGATGGCCTGCATGGCGTTGCGCACGATATTGAGCACGGCCTGGATCATCTGCTCGCGGTCGATCAGCAGGTCGGGGATGCTCGGATCGTAGTCGCGCACCAGGGTGATGCAGCCCTGGCTCTCGGCCTCCACCAGGCTGCAGACTCGCTCCAGCACTTCGTGGACGTTGGTCATGGCCAGTGATGGCAGCTTGTTCGAGCCGAGCATGCGATCCACCAGATTCCGCAGGCGGTCGGCTTCCTCGATGATGACGTTGGTGTAGTCCTTGAGGCTTTCTTCCGGCAGCTCGCGGGACAGCAACTGGGCGGCGCCGCGAATCCCGCCGAGGGGGTTCTTGATCTCGTGGGCGAGGCCGCGCACCAGCATCTTGGTGGTTTCCTGCTTGGACAGCTGGGCCTCCTCCTTGGTGATGCGCAGCAGCCGGTCGCGGGGGTGGACCTCCAGTAGCAGCAGGGTTTCGCCCTGGCTGAGGATGGGTGTCACGGCATAGTCGACGGTCAGGGTCTGGCCGGTCAGGGCGGTCAGCATGGCTTCGCGCTTGGTGAACGGATGCGCTTGCTCGACTGCCTGGCGCAGGGAGTTCAGCGCTTCGGTCGACTCTGTGAACAGCTCGCTGATGAATTGACCATGGCTGCGCTGGCCGCTGATGGCGAGCAACATTTCGGCCGCGGGGTTCATGTACTCGAGGCGCAAGTCGGCATTGAGCAGGATGGTCGCGGTGGTCAGGTTGTCCAGTAACAGTCTGTGCAGGGCGTCGCTGATGGTCATGGGGACCTCTTTTGGAGCATGTCAAACGGGGGTGGTCCCGTTTGCGCGCGAACAAGGCGCCGATATCGGGAAAATGCAAAAACCAAACCAAGGCTCCGAAAAGAAGCGCAAACGGCCTGAAATGGGCGTTTCAGGCTCGATTGAGTGGCGTTCTTCGGGCTATGGCGGGTCATTTCGAACCAAAATGGGCTCGGCGCCGGATAGAAGGGTAGTTTAGTGCACTGATTTGGTGCTTTTGTGTTCCGAGCTACAGAAACGGCAGGATGCTGCTTTTTTCTTCCTCGGGTTTGTCCGCCAGCGGGCATTCTGGCCGCTGGCCGTACTCGGCCAGTTGGCAGGGTTGGGCCTGGCGTTTCTGGTTGAGGGACATGCGCACCATGTGGAATGGCTGGTTGGCGGTGCGCTCGGCAATGCGGCCCTGGTCGTCGAGGATTTCCACGGCAAGCTGGTGGGTGCCGCGGTCGATATTCTCCAGGGCGAACACCGGGCTGGTGCCGGCCTCCCCGGTGGGCTTGCCATCCAGCAGCAGGCGGTAGCCGTGACCGGCCTGCAAGCCGGGCTCGCTGGTGACGCTGACGATCAGGTTACCCTCGGCACTGCGAACCGTGGCGTCCGGGTCGGGTACCAGGACGCGGACCATCTGGTAGTGGAAGATCGGGCCGGGGCCGGGGTTGGCCTTGCTGGCGGTAGGTCTCGTCGGTTGGCTGCGGGGATTGGCCGGCATGCGGTTGCTCGGCGCCAGCGGCACGCGTGTCGCCCCCTTGTGGGGCTGGTCGGTGAAGACCCGGTTACCCTGGCTGTCTATGTAGGTGTAGACCTCGGCCGCTGCTGGCAGGGCAACGAGCGGCAATGCCAGGCCCAGGGCTCGAATGAACGGTCGAGTCATGAACGGCTCAAGGCTTGTGTACCCGTTGCACGGTGAACGGCACGACAGGGCTCTGCTGCACCACCTTCTCGCCTTCCAGGGCCTGCACGCCGAGGGTGTGCTCGCCACGGTCGACGTTCACCAGTTGCAGGCGCGGGACATTGCTCGGCTGGCCATAGGGCGTGCCGTCGAGTACCAGTCGCAACAGGTGCTGGCGTTGCAGGCGCGGCTCGATCTTCACGCCGACGGTGAAGGTGCCGTTGTTGGCGCGCAGGGCTTCCTCGGTCGGGATGTCCGTCAGTTCGAACACGTTGTAGGGTGCTGCGGTTTCCTGTGTGCCCGTGGTTGGGGCGATGGCAGGCCGGATCGGCGTCGGGGTGCCCGGCTTCTGCGTCTCGACGCTGTTGAGCGGTGGCAACTCCACGGTCTGGGCGGCCGTGCCGTCGGGCGGCTGGCTGCTGTAGGCGGTGTTGCCATTGGCATCGGTGTACTTGTAGATCTGCGCCGACACCGGCAGGGTGAAGGCCAGCAGCAGATAGAGCAGGGGTCGACCCATGACGGCTCCCGGTGAACGTGCTGATCGTGATAAGCTGTCAGCATAGAGCAGAACCGTCGCTCCTTTCACTGTGTGCGCAGGCACAATTCGCCCACGGCGCGTACCAGGGCCAGGTCGTGGATGCTGTCGGAGGCCAGGTCACGGCGTGCCTGGGTCAGCCACGCCGGGCAGTGCGGATCCTGCCGATAGGGGGCGAACGCGGCGTAATGCTGCAGCAGCTTGATCTGCAACTGGTCCATCACGGGGCGGATCTGCGTGACCAGGTCGGGTCTGGCGATCACCGGCGCCTTGCCGGCGCTCCGCCATTTGGCCAGCAGGGCGTATTGCACCAGCTTGTTGGCTTCGATCTGGGCCGCAACGAACGGGCCGATCTCATCCGGCTTGAGCTGATAGGTTTGCGCCTGTTGCTGGGCGTTGGCGATCACCTGCTGTTCGCGCGTGATGTCCTCGACCGGCTTGCCGCTGTCCCATTTGGTCAGGGCCACCTGGTTGGCGATGGTCAGGCGTTCGCTGATGGTCTGCAGCAGCGGGCCCAGGCTATCCGGGGCGGGTGGATTGGCGGCCAGCGCGCTGGTACTCAGGCAGGTGGCTAGCAGCAGGCTGGCGATGCGGTTTTTCGGCGACATGGCGGGCTTCGACTTTCCGGTGGCGGGGCAGGGGCCAGAGTTAACGTCACAAGGCCATGCCAGCGCCAGCGCATTTTCATGAAAAACCGCGGGTGTCCGGTTTTTGTAGCGCACATGAAAACGCCCCGTCTCTTTCGAGACGGGGCGCTTGCTCAAGCTACGCCTGCGCGGGCAGACGCGACCGGATCAGCAGCTGTAGTACAGCTCGTACTCCAGTGGGTGTACGAAGGTACGTACCTTGATTTCTTCTTCGCTCTTCAGCTCGATATAGGCATCGATGAAGTCGTCGCTGAACACGCCGCCCTTGGTCAGGAACGCACGGCCCTTGTCCAGTTCTTCCAGGGCTTCTTTCAGGCTACCGCAAACCTGTGGGATTTCCTTGGCCTCTTCAGGCGGCAGGTCGTACAGGTTCTTGTCGGCAGCGTCGCCTGGGTGGATCTTGTTCTGGATACCGTCCAGGCCCGCCATCATCAGGGCAGCGAAGGCCAGGTATGGGTTGGCAGCCGGGTCCGGGAAACGAGCTTCGATACGACGAGCCTTGGGGCTGTTGACGTAAGGAATGCGGATCGAGGCGGAACGGTTGCGAGCCGAGTAGGCCAGCATTACTGGAGCTTCGAAGCCTGGGACCAGACGCTTGTAGGAGTTGGTCGAAGGGTTGGTGAAGCCGTTCAGGGCCTTGCCGTGCTTGATGATACCGCCGATGAAGTACAGGGCGGTGTCGGACAGGCCGGCATAACCTTCGCCAGAGAAGGTGTTCTTGCCTTCCTTGGAGATGGAAACGTGAACGTGCATGCCCGAGCCGTTGTCGCCGTACAGTGGCTTCGGCATGAAGGTAGCGGTGCGGCCGTAGGCGTCAGCCACGTTGTGCACGACATACTTCAGGGTCTGGACTTCGTCAGCCTTGGCAACCAGGGTGTTGAACTTCACACCGATTTCGTTCTGGCCGGCAGTCGCCACTTCGTGGTGGTGAACTTCGACGGTCTGGCCCATTTCTTCCAGCGCGTTGCACATGGAAGTACGGATTTCGTGGTCGTGGTCGAACGGTGGAACCGGGAAGTAGCCGCCTTTCACGCCTGGACGGTGGCCCTTGTTGCCGCCTTCCACGTCCTGGTCGGACATCCACGAACCCTGTTCGGAGAAGATCTTGAACATCGAACCGGAAATGTCGGACTTGAATTTCACCGAGTCGAAGATGAAGAACTCAGGCTCAGGACCGAAGAAGGCGGTGTCGCCGATACCGGTGGACTTCAGGTATTCCTCGGCGCGACGGGCGATTGCACGTGGGTCGCGGTCGTAGCCCTGCATGGTCGAAGGTTCGATCACGTCGCAGACCAGGATCAGGGTCGGCTCTTCGGTGAACGGGTCGAGCACGGCGGTGCTGTCGTCCGGCATCAGGATCATGTCGGAGGCTTCGATGCCTTTCCAGCCAGCGATGGAGGAGCCATCGAACATCTTGCCGATTTCGAAGAAATCGTCGTCCAGCGCATCGCGAGCCGGCATGGTCACGTGGTGCTGAGTACCTTTGGTGTCCGTGAAGCGCAGATCAATCCATTTAACGTCATGATCTTTGATGAGTTGAACCGACTTCGACATGGTGTCCTCCGGGTGGCTTCGGGCTGGGTGTTGGAGTAGCCCTGAAATAGTAGTGATGCCGGCGCGAATACTCGGCCAAGGCAACCTGCCTCACAAGGGAGCAAATTGCATGCCAGTGCCCCGTCATGGGTTTTTTGCCCCAATCTCAAGCGTTCCAGCCAGCATAGGAGAATTTCAGGGCGCATATCGCACCTTTGTGGTGCCAAAAAATGTCAATACGACCCTTTTTGGTGCGATGAAAACCGTCTGTACAATAACTGGTCAAACCTTGAGCAATTTCCGCTATAATCCGCGCCCCACTTTTTCGGCCGGCCCGTCGCGCGCTGTTTTCATGAAACTAATCGTAAAAGTCTTCCCCGAAATCACCATCAAGAGCCGTCCGGTGCGGACGCGCTTCATTCGTCAGTTGGCGAAGAACATCCGTGCCGTGCTCAAGGACCTGGACCCGGCCGTGGTGGTGAATGGCGTGTGGGACAACCTCGAGCTGGAAACCGCGCTGACCGATCCGAAGGCGTTGCACGAGTTCAAGGAGCGCCTGTGCTGCACGCCGGGTATCGCGCACCTGCTGCAGGTCGACGAATACCCGCTGGGCGACTTCGACGACATCACCGCCAAATGCCTGCAGCACTACGCTGATGTGCTGCCGGGCAAGATCTTCTCGGTGCGTTGCAAGCGCGGTGGCAAGCACAGCTTCAGTTCGATGGATGTCGAAAAGCACGTTGGCAGTCGCCTGCGGCGTGAATGCGGCGCGGCGGGGATTTCCCTGAAGGATCCGGAAATCGAGGTGCGGATCGAGATTCGCGACCAGCGGTTGTTCGTCATCCACGGCCAGCACGAAGGCCTCGGCGGTTTCCCGCTGGGCTCGGTGGAGCAGACCGTGACGCTGATGTCCGGTGGCTTCGACTCCACCGTGGCCGCCTACCAGATGATGCGTCGCGGCCTGATGACCCACTTCTGCTT
Source organism: Pseudomonas sp. UTLPPB19802 (assembly GCF_059730225.1). Lineage (NCBI taxonomy): Bacteria > Pseudomonadati > Pseudomonadota > Gammaproteobacteria > Pseudomonadales > Pseudomonadaceae > Pseudomonas > Pseudomonas sp. UTLPPB19802. The sequence continues at coordinate 354,328 of NZ_AP048545.1, read as the reverse complement.
CTTCAACCTGGGTGGCCGCGCCCACGAGCTGGGGGTGATGGAAGTCGCCCACTACCTGTGGAAGAAGTACGGCAGCTCCCATCGCGTGCTGTTCATCAGCGTGCCGTTCGAGGAAGTGCTGGGAGAAATTCTCGGTAAAGTCGATAACGGTCATATGGGCGTAGTATTGAAGCGTATGATGTTGCGGGCGGCTTCGGCGATGGCTGAGCGGCTGCACATCGACGCGCTGGTCACCGGCGAGGCGATTTCCCAGGTGTCCAGCCAGACGCTGCCGAACCTGTCGGTGATCGACTGCGTGACCGACAAGCTGGTGATCCGCCCGCTGATCGCCAGCCACAAGCAGGACATCATCGACCTGGCCGACCAGATCGGTACCGGCAACTTCGCCCGGCACATGCCTGAGTACTGCGGGGTGATTTCGGTCAATCCCAAGACCAACGCCAAGCGCTACCGCGTGGAGCACGAAGAGAAAGAATTCGACATGGCGATCCTCGAGCGTGCGCTCGAGCGCGCCAAGCTGGTCTCGATCGATCATGTGATCGACGAACTGGGCCAGGATCTGCAGATCGAAGAAGTCAGCGAGGCGCTGGCGGGCCATATCGTCATCGACATCCGTCACCCGGATGCCCAGGACGATGAGCCGCTGGAACTGGCTGGCATCGAGGTACAAACGATGCCGTTCTATGCACTGAATGCTCGTTTCAAGGAACTGGACCCTACTCGCCAGTACCTGTTGTATTGCGACAAAGGCGTGATGAGTCGCCTGCATGCCCACCATTTGCTCAGTGAGGGGCATGCCAATGTGCGCGTTTATCGACCGAGCTAAGTGCCCGGGGCTGTTTGCCTGTGGCCTGCGTCACCGGCCCCCCGACGCCGCCGTCAAGCTGTAACGGCCACGCCGGACACTACCGTCAATCGCTGCCAAGACTTGTCAGCACACCGAATCCTCTGATCGAGATACACAAGTGATCGAAAATCTACGCAACATCGCCATCATCGCCCACGTTGACCATGGCAAGACCACCCTGGTTGACAAACTGCTGCGTCAATCCGGCACCCTGGAGCGCAACGAGCTCAACGACGAGCGCGTGATGGACTCCAACGACCAGGAAAAAGAGCGCGGCATTACCATTCTGGCGAAAAACACCGCCATCAACTGGAACGGCTACCACATCAACATCGTCGACACCCCCGGCCACGCCGACTTCGGTGGCGAGGTTGAGCGCGTAATGTCGATGGTCGACTCCGTGCTGCTGCTGGTCGACGCCCAGGACGGCCCTATGCCGCAAACCCGCTTCGTGACCAAGAAGGCGTTCGAAGCCGGTCTGAAGCCGATCGTTGTGATCAACAAGGTCGACCGTCCGGGCGCGCGTCCTGACTGGGTTCTGGACCAGATCTTCGACCTGTTCGACAACCTGGGTGCCACCGACGAACAGCTGGACTTCAAGGTCGTCTACGCCTCGGCCCTGAACGGCATCGCCGGCCTGGACCACACCGACATGGCCGAAGACATGACTCCGCTGTACCAGTCGATCGTCGACAACGTACCTGCGCCGTCGGTTGACCGTGACGGTCCGTTCCAGATGCAGATCTCCGCCCTGGACTACAACAGCTTCCTCGGCGTGATCGGTGTTGGCCGTATCGCTCGCGGTCGCGTCAAGCCAAACACCCCGGTGGTGGCGATCGACGTCGACGGCAAGAAGCGCAACGGTCGTATCCTGAAGCTGATGGGTCACCACGGCCTGCACCGTGTCGACGTTGAAGAAGCTGCTGCCGGTGACATCGTCTGCATCAGCGGTTTCGACGAGCTGTTCATCTCCGACACCCTGTGCGACATGAACAACGTTGAAGCGATGAAGCCGCTGACCGTTGACGAGCCAACCGTTTCCATGACCTTCCAGGTCAACGACTCGCCATTCTGCGGCAAGGAAGGCAAGTTCGTGACCTCCCGTAACATCAAGGAGCGTCTGGACAAGGAGCTGCTGTACAACGTGGCACTGCGCGTTGAAGAAGGCGACTCGGCTGACAAGTTCAAGGTTTCCGGCCGTGGTGAGCTGCACCTGTCGGTTCTGATCGAAACCATGCGTCGCGAAGGCTTCGAGATGGCCGTGGGCCGTCCTGAAGTGATCATCCGCGAAGTGAACGGCACCAAACAGGAACCGTTCGAAAACGTCACCATCGACATCCCTGAAGAATCCCAGGGCAAGGTCATGGAAGAGATGGGCCTGCGTAAGGGCGACCTGACCAACATGGCGCCGGATGGCAAGGGCCGTGTCCGTCTGGAATACAACATTCCAGCACGTGGTCTGATCGGTTTCCGTAACCAGTTCCTGACCCTGACCAACGGTGCGGGCATCCTGACCTCGATCTTCGATCGCTACGACACCATGAAGTCCGGCCACATGTCCGGCCGCCTGAACGGTGTTCTGGTATCGGTAGAAACCGGCAAGGCCCTGACCTACTCCCTGGAAACCCTGCAGGCGCGCGGCAAGCTGTTCGTCGAGCACGGCCAGGAGATCTACAACGGTCAGATCATCGGTCTGAACAGCCGTGACAACGACCTGGGCGTCAACCCGACCAAGGGCAAGAAGCTCGACAACATGCGTGCTTCGGGTAAAGACGAAACCATCGCCCTGGTTCCGCCGGTTCGCCACACTCTGGAACAGGCCCTGGAATTCATCCAGGACGACGAGCTGTGCGAAGTCACGCCGAAGTCGATCCGCCTGCGCAAGAAGATCCTGGACGAAGGCGAGCGTACCCGCGCTGCCAAGAAAGCCAAGGCTTGATCTTCTAGCCCCGGCTGAATGAAAAACGCCCCCGGTCGCAAGGCCGGGGGCGTTTTTTTATGCCTGTGTTAAGGGGATGTGCAGGCAGGCTGGGTTCTGTCAGTGAGTCGGGCTCTGCAAGTAGGCTGGAGCTTCATAGCTGAGCCGTACTCTGTGGCGAGCAGGCTTGCCTGAGCTCGGCTGCAAGGCAGCCGTGAACCCGGTGGGCACGTTGTGCCTGATGCAACCGTGGTGGCAGGTTTCAGGGCCGCTGCGCAGCCCAGCGCGGGCAAGCCCGCTCGCCACCATGATGGCGGGGAGGCCGGGGGCGTTTTCATGCTCGAACGGGGCTGTGTGGCTAGCAGGCTTGCCTGCGCTCGGCTGCAAGGCAGCCGTAAACCCGGTGGGCACGTTGTGCCTGATGCAACCGTGGTGGCAGGTTTCAGGGCCGCTGCGCAGCCCAGCGCGGGCAAGCCCGCTCGCCACCATGATGGCGGGGAGGCCGGGGGCGTTTTCATGCTCGAGCGGGGCTGTGTGGCGAGCAGGCTTGCCTGCGCTCGGCTGCAAGGCAGCCGTGAACCCGGTGGGCACGTTGTGTCTGATGCAACCGTGGTGGCAGGTCCCAGGGCCGCTGCGCAGCCCAGCGCGGGCAAGCCCGCTCGCCACAAGGGATGGGGTGCTACATGCCAGGTCTCTGGGTCAGAAACGTTCCAGGTTCCGACTCGGCGCCTGGCGCTCCTGGGGCTTGGGCTTGTAGGCGCAATAGCCGGGACGCGGGCCGACCTTGGGATGGTTGCGGCAGGTGTCCGGGCGCTTGTCGTAGATGGTGCACAGCCGGGTCTTGCGGTCCAGGTACAGGCAGTCGTTGTTGCTCATGCGCTGCAGGGTGAAGATCTCCGACTTCTGGTTGTAGCGCTCGACGATCCCTTCCTTCTGCAGGCGCTTGGCGATGTTCTTCGCCGGCTCGCCGCGTTCGAATTCATCGACGATGCCGATGCGGATCAGGTCCTTGATCTTCACTTCCACGGGTAGGGTGCAGCAGCTGGACATGCAGCCCCCGCACATATGGCTGGAGTACTTCTGCCAGGTTTCGAGGCGGTCGAGCTCTGCGGCTGCGATCAGGGTCGGTTTCATCAGGTGGCATCCGGGGGCGTATCGGGCGCGCGATCATACCGGGGCTGGTGGATTTGTGAACAACCTTTTGACGGTTTTTCGCACAATCGTCGATTTGTCGCGGCATTTGTCTACACATTCGACTGTTGGCGGTGTCACCTATTTATCGAGCTTTCCCCTGCCGCATGGAAAAAACCACGAACCAGAGCCATCGCCTTGTGTCGAACCGACTAGGCTCAGACAACTCGCCTTTTAAATCGTCCATCTCGCTAGAGGTCGTATCGATGTCTCAGGAAACGCCTGTTCGTGAAGCCGAGGTGGCTGCCTTTCGTGCTGCCGTCCTTGCCAAACTTACCTACGCCGTGGGTAAAGACCCCGATCATGCCTTCGACCATGACTGGTTCGAGGCCATTGCCCTGGCCGCCCGCGACCATATGGTCGAGCACTGGATGGACCACACGCGACAGATCTATCGCAAGGGCCAGAAGCGGGTCTACTACCTTTCCCTGGAGTTCCTCATCGGTCGCCTGCTGTACGACAGCCTGAGCAACCTCGGCCTGCTGGACATCGCCCGTGAGGCATTGGTGGACCTCGGCGTCGACCTGGAGCGCATTCGCCTGCTGGAGCCCGACGCGGCGCTGGGCAACGGTGGCCTGGGGCGCCTGGCGGCCTGTTTCATGGAGAGCATGTCGACCCTGGGCATTGCCGGCCATGGCTATGGTATCCGCTACGAGCACGGCTTGTTCCGCCAGGCGGTCGTCGACGGTTGGCAGCAGGAGCAGACCGAGAACTGGCTGGATTTCGGCAACCCCTGGGAGTTCGAGCGGGCCGAGGTGATCTACCCGGTGGGCTTTGGCGGCAGCGTCGAGACCGTGCATGACGAGACCGGCCAGGCCCGGCAGGTCTGGTGGCCGGGAGAAACCGTGCGGGCGGTTGCCTACGATACGCCGGTGGTCGGTTGGCGTGGCGCCAGCGTGAACACCCTGCGCCTGTGGCGGGCCCGTGCTACGGAAGAGCTGCACCTGGAACGTTTCAACGCCGGTGACCACCTCGGCGCAGTGGCCGAAGTCGCCCGGGCCGAAAGCATCTCCCGCGTGCTCTACCCGGCGGACAGTACCGAGGCCGGCCAGGAGCTGCGGCTGCGCCAGGAGTATTTCTTCGTGTCGGCCTCGCTGCAGGACCTGTTGCGGCGGCACAAGAACATGCACGATTCGGTGCTCAGCCTCGGCGAACATGCGGCCATCCAGCTGAACGATACCCACCCTTCGATCGCCGTCGCCGAACTGATGCGGCAACTGGTCGACCTGCACGGCGTCACTTGGGATGCGGCTTGGCAGGTCACCGTGGAAACGCTGTCCTATACCAACCACACCCTGTTGCCGGAAGCCCTGGAAACCTGGCCGGTGGGCCTGATGGAGCGCATGCTGCCGCGGCACATGCAGATCATCTACCTGATCAACGCCCAGCATATCGATGCACTGCGGGCCAAGGGCATCCACGATTTCGACGTGCTGCGCTCGGTGTCGCTGATCGAAGAGGATAACGGTCGCCGGGTGCGCATGGGCAACCTGGCATTCCTCGGTTCCCATAGCGTCAACGGCGTGTCCGGACTGCATACGCAGTTGATGCGCAGCACGGTGTTCTCCGAGTTGCACAAGCTCTACCCGGACCGGATCAACAACAAGACCAACGGCGTGACCTTCCGCCGCTGGTTGTACCAGGCCAACCCGCGCCTGACCGAGATGATGGTCGGTGCGCTCGGCCCGGAACTGCTCGATCGTCCCGAGGACCTGCTGCTGGGGCTGGAACCGTTCGCCGAGAAGGCCGGGTTTCGCAAGCAGTTCGCCGAGCAGCGGCTGCACAGCAAGCGTGCCCTGGCGGCGTTGATCCAGGAGCGCCTGGGTATCGCGGTCAACCCGGCGGCGATGTTCGACGTGCAGGTCAAGCGTATCCACGAGTACAAGCGCCAGTTGCTCAACCTGCTGCACACCGTGGCGCTGTACCAGGCGATCCGCGCTGAGCCGGAGACCGACTGGGTACCGCGGGTGAAGATCTTCGCCGGCAAGGCCGCGGCGAGTTACCACCAGGCCAAGCTGATCATCAAGCTGACCAATGACATCGCCCGCACGGTCAACAACGATCCGACGGTGCGTGGCCTGCTCAAGGTGGTGTTCCTGCCCAACTACAACGTCAGCCTGGCCGAAAGCATCATTCCGGCGGCAGACCTGTCGGAGCAGATTTCAACTGCCGGTTTCGAGGCTTCCGGCACCAGCAACATGAAGTTCGGCCTCAATGGTGCACTGACGATCGGCACGATGGACGGCGCCAACGTCGAAATGTGCGAGCGGGTTGGTCAGGAACACATGTTCATCTTCGGCCTCAGTGCCCAGCAGGTCGAATCGCGCAAGCGCAACGGCGAGTTCAGCGCGGCCCAGGACGTGGCGGCTTCCCATCGGCTCAACGACGTGCTGCAAGCCATTCGTGGCGGGGTGTTTTCCCCGGACGATCCGGCGCGGTATGTCGGCCTGGTCGATTCGTTGATCGACCATGACCGCTTCCTGGTCTGTGCCGATTTCGACACCTACTGGGCCGCCCAGGGCAAGGTCGAGGCGCACTGGCACGACAGCAAGGAATGGTGGCGTTCTGCCGTGCTGAACAGTGCGCGAATGGGCTGGTTCTCCTCGGACCGGACCATTCGTGAATACGCGACCGAGATCTGGAAAGCACTTGAGTAATCTTTTGCAATAACTTGTGAGGCCGGCCCCACTCTGGTGGGGCCGGATCGATATACTACGCGGCAGTCTGGCCGGGGCCTTGCCCCAAGACACGCTGCTCCGCTGTGGGAGCCGGCTTGCTGGCGATAGCGATCCGACAGTCGACATCTTCGTCGCCTGACACGCCGCTATCGCCAGTAAGCCGGCTCCCGCAGGCGGGGGCGTGTTGCCGTTACGCCGTGTAGGGATATCGTGCATGCAATGGATTCTGATGCTGGTCGGGTTGGCCCTAGGCTGGATGATCGATGAGCTCATCCTCGACGCCCTGATGGGCGCCCTGCTCGGATTGGTGATTGGCCAGGCGTTCCGCCTGCGGGGGCTGGGTCGCCTGGTTTCCAGTCAAGAGGCTCGCTTGCAGCAGAACCAGCAGGCCCAGGCCATGATCGAGCAGCGGGTGCGTGAGCTGGAGGTTTTCGCTGCCACCAAGGCTGAGCCGCCTGCCGCCGCCGTCGAGCGAACACCTTCCGTTGCGCCGGCCGAGGCCGCCGAGCCGATTGTGGAGCCGGCTCCCCGCGCGCTGCGCGCCGAACCCGAACTGATCTGGGAACTCCCACAGGATCTGCTGGAACCCTCGCCGCGCAACGAGCCCAAGGCCGAGCGACCCGAAGTCGATGCCTGGGCACCGGAGGCGGTGGTTGCCCGCGAAGCGGTCGAGCCATCGGCTCCGCCAACCCCCCGCGAACCGAACCTGATCGAACGTGCTGTGGCCGGCGCGCGCAACTGGCTGTTCGGTGGCAATACCGTGCTGCGGGTCGGTGTGCTGCTGCTGTTCCTCGGCCTGGCCTTCCTGCTGCGTTATGCCACCGAAGGCATGGTGGTACCGATCGAACTGCGTTACGCCGGGGTCGCCGGCTGTGCCCTTGGCCTGCTCGGCCTGGGCTGGTGGCTGCGCCTGCGCAACAGCAACTATGGCCTGATGCTGCAGGGTACGGGGATCGCGGTGCTGTACCTGACGGTCTTTGCCGCGATGCGCCTGCATCCGTTGCTCGACCCTTCCGCAGCCCTCGGCCTGCTGGTGGCGGTCACGGTGTTCTCGGCGATTCTCGCGGTGACCCAGGACGCCCTCGGCCTGGCCGCGGCGGCGGCGCTGGGCGGTTTTGCCGCGCCGATCCTGACCTCCACCGGCTCCGGCAACCATGTCGCCCTGTTCAGCTACTTCATCCTGTTGAACAGCGGCATCCTGGCGATCGCCTGGTTCAAGGCCTGGCGCCTGCTCAACCTGATCGGGTTCGTCGGCACCTTCGGCATCGGCTTCGCCTGGGGCCTGCGTTCCTATCAGCCGGAACTGCTGTGGAGCACCGAGCCGTTCCTGGTGCTGTTCTTCCTGATGTACCTGGCCATCGGCCTGTTGTTTGCCCGGCGCAAGCTGCGCGAGATGGCCGATGGGCCGGAAGACGACAGCCGCGAAGGGCTGCTGCGCTGGTCGGCGCGCCAGGGTGACCATGTCGACGGCACGATGCTGTTCGGCCCGCCGCTGGTGGGCTTCGGGTTGCAGTTCGCGCTGGTCCAGCACCTGGAATTCGCGGCCGCGTTCAGCGCGCTGGCGCTGGGGATCATCTACATGGGCCTGGCCCGTCTGCTGATGGGGGGGCGGGCACTGCTGCTGGCGGAAACCTGCCTGGCGCTGGGGGTGATTTTCGCCAGCCTGGCAATCCCGCTGGGCCTCGACGCTCGCTGGACGGCCGCGGCCTGGGCGGTGGAAGGCGCGGGTGTGTTCTGGCTGGGCCTGCGCCAGCAGCGCCCGTTTGCGCGGGTCTTCGCGCTGTTGCTGCAACTGGGCTCGGCACTGTCGTTCCTCGGTACCTTGCAGGTTGGCGACCACAGCCTGCTCGATGCCGCGCCGCTGGGCGCGCTGCTGCTGGGCCTGGCCCTGCTGTTCAGCTTCTGGCAACTGCGCCAGGCCGCCCCAGGGCAGGCGGCGGAGTGGGAGCGGCGCGGCATTCCTGTACTGGCCTGCCTGGGCCTGGCGTTCCTCTACCTGTTGGCTCCGCTGTTTTTCCTGAGCCAGGGCACGGCGATCAGTTGGGCGCTGGCGGGGCTGGCGACGCTGTTTGCCGGCCTGCGCCTGCAATCGCGGGCGTTCCTGTTCAGCGCCTTTGCCGTGCAGTTGCTCGGCGGCGCGTTGTTCCTGGCGCGGTTGCAGGGTGCTGAGGGCGAGTCCTCGGCGGTGTTCAGTGCCGGTTGGAGCGGCTTGATGAGTGCCTCGCTGATCGGCCTGTCGCTGATCGGCGGGATGTTGCTGGCAGCGCGCGACGAGATGGTGCGCAACGACGCCCGGCTGTTGCGCGGGCTGTCGGTGGTGCTGCTGGTCGGGTTGATGCTGATCAATCTGGCGGTGCTGTTCGTGTTGCCGTGGGCGACGGCCAGTGGTGTCTGGGCCGCCAGCGGCCTGCTGATCATCTGGCTGAGCCTATACCTGCGCCAGCGCCTGAGCTTTCTCTTTGGTCTGCTGCTGCAACTGATCGGTGGTGGCGCGTTCCTGCTCGAAGGGCTGGGCCAATTCGGCTCGTTCGACACTGACGGCGTGCGTCTGCTCGCCCACAGCGGTTTCTGGACGCCGATGGTGCTTGGTCTGGCCGCTTTCGTCGGCGCCTGGCGGCTGCAGCGGGACAGCCAGCCGGCGGTGTTCGATGCCGTGAGCCTGCGGCGCCTGTCCCAGGTGTTGCTGGTATGGGGCACGGGCTGGTGGGTATTGGCCTGGGCTGGTGAAATCATGCTGTTTGCCGCGCCGGCGACCTGGGCAACCTGGATGCTGGCTATCGCTGCTGCCAGCGTGGCGCTGTGGGCATTGCTGGCCCTGCGCCTGCGCTGGTCGGACCTCGCGCTGCTGTGCACTCTGCTGGTGCCGGTGGCCGGGCTGATACTGCTGCTGGACTGGACGCGACTCTACAACCCGGCGGCGCACTTCGGCTGGCTGGTATGGCCGGCACTGTTTGCCGTGCACCTGCTGTCGTTGCGCAAGCTGGCGCCGCTGTTGCCGGCGCGGGTGTTGAGTGTCGCCCACGTGCTGGGTTGCTGGCTGATCCTCGGCGTGCTGGCGCTGGAGCTGCGCTATGGCCTGCTGTTGCTGTCGGAACACTACAATGCCTGGCGCTGGCTGGGTTACGCGATCCTGCCGAGCCTGTACCTGGTGCTGATGGCCGCGCCGCGCGAATGGCCATGGCCGATCGCGGCCTATGCGCGCGAGTACCGCCTGTACGCCGCCGCGCCGCTGGCGCTGCTGATGCTCGGCTGGTTCTGGCTGGCCAACAGCTTCAGCGACGGCCACGCCGAGCCGCTGCCGTATGTGCCGTTGCTCAACCCGCTGGAATTGGGGCTGTTGTTCGCCCTGGGCAGCCTCTATATCTGGTCGCGCACTGCGGTGCCCCGGTTGGGTGTTCGCACTGCCCATGCCGAGTTGGCCGCGCAGGCGGTCTCGGGCCTGTCGTTGTTCGCCTTCGTCACGGCGTTGGTGATGCGGGCCGCGCACCATTGGGGCGGCGTGGATTTCGAACTCGATGCGCTGCTGGCATCGATGCTGGTGCAGGCCGGCCTGTCGATCGCCTGGAGCCTGATCGCCCTGGGCCTGATGATCGGCGGCCACCTGCGCCATCGTCGCGAGGTCTGGCTGATTGGTGCCGGGCTGATCGCACTGGTGGTTGCCAAGCTGTTTTTCGTCGAACTGAGCAACCGTGGCGGGCTGGCGCGGATCGTCTCATTCATCGGCGTCGGTGTGCTGATGCTGGTGGTGGGCTATTTCGCACCGCTGCCGCCCAAGCGCGCGGAGGCTGAGCCGGCCGACAAGCAAACTGAAGGAGTGTCGTCTTGATTCGCAAGTTGAGCCCAGGCTGCCTGGGCGTGGTGCTGCTGTGCCTGAGCGCGTCGTTGCTGGCCCAGGAAAAGCCGGCTGACTTCAGCACCCAGGTCCCCCTGACACTGAGCGGCGAAGGTCCCTGGTACCGGCTGGAATTGCCATTGGTCTTGCAGGCACAGACCCGTCAGGCCGAGTTGAACGACGTCCGGGTGTTCAACTCGGCGGGCGAACCGCAGGCCTACGCCTTGCTCCAGGAGCAGGCGCAATCGACCCAGCAGCGCAGCCAGACCGACGTGAAATGGTTCCCGCTGTTCAGCTCGGCCGATGCCCCCCAGGCGACGCCGAGCGTGCGGGTGCAGTCGACCACCTCCGGTACCCTGGTCGAGGTGACACCGTCCAGCCAACTGGAGGCCGGCGAGGAAGTCCTGCGTGGCTGGCTGCTCGACGCCAGTGCGATCAAGGCGCCGTTGCAGCAACTGCTGCTCGATTGGACCAGCGAGCGCGACGGCTTCCAGCGTTTCAGCATCGAGGCCAGTGACGATTTGCAGCATTGGCAGTCGTGGGGCGATGGCCAGGTGGCGCGGCTGTCCTTTGCCGATGAGCGTATCGAGCAGCGTGAGGTCAATTTGCCGGGGCAGTCGGCGCGCTACCTGCGGCTGTTGTGGCAGTCGCCGCAATCGGCGCCGGTGCTAAATGCGGCGCAACTGGTAAGCAGTACCAGCAGCCAGTCGGCGTCGCCGCTGGCGTGGTCGCAACCACTGGCGGGCAGCACCGCCAAGTCCGGCGAGTACACCTGGGCCCTGCCGACCGGCCTGAACCTGGAGCAGGTGCACATCGACATGGCCCAGCCCAACAGCCTGGCGCCGGTGCGTCTGTATGGCCGGCGCACGAGCAATGAGGCCTGGCAGGAGTTGGGCAGTGGCCTGCTGTATCGGCTGACCCAGGGTGGCCAGGACGTACTGCAGAACACGCTGGAGCTGTCCGGCTACACCGTTGCGCAATTGAAGCTGGTGGTGGATGAGCGCGGCGGCGGGCTCGGGGCAACGGCTCCGGCACTGACTTATGCCGTGCGGCCGACGCAGTTGGTGTTCCTGGCTCGTGGCAATGCGCCGTTCTCCCTGGCGTTGGGCAATGCGACGGTTGGCGCGGCGAACCTGCCGCTGTCGACGCTGATTCCCGACTACAGCCCGCAGCGCCTGGCCTCGCTGGGCAAGGCGACACCGGGTGCCGCGCAGGCGGTTGCGCCGCAAGCCTCGCAGGCCTTGCCTGCGCCGACGACCGACTGGAAGAAGATCGGCTTGTGGGCAGTGCTGTTGCTGGGCGTGGCGGCGTTGGGCGGCATGGCTTTCAGCCTGCTGCGCAAGCCGCAGGCTTGAAGATCGGCTGATGGTGCCGTGGCGGCATTCTGTATGCCTTCCCTGGAAGGCTCTTCGCGGGCAAGCCCGCTCCCACGGTGGAAGGTAATCATCTTGTGGGAGCGGGCTTGCCCGCGAAGGGGCCCGTATGCCTGTCATCAACGCCTGACCGCAGGCGCCCGGTAGCGCTTTTGGACTACGCTGAAGCCGATCGGTGAACTCTCTATGCGTCATCTGTGTCTGAGCATGAGGATTTGCAGCGCGACTCGCGTTAAACTGCGCGGGTTTTTAAGCCCCCTTTCTCCGGAGTCATCCATGTCCCGCGTTACCCTGAGTCGCTATTTGATTGAGCAGACCCGCAGCAACAATACGCCTGCCGATCTGCGTTTCCTGATCGAGGTGGTCGCGCGCGCCTGTAAGGAAATCAGCCATGCCGTCTCCAAGGGCGCGCTGGGTGGCGTCCTCGGCAGCATGGGCACCGAGAACGTGCAGGGCGAAGTGCAGAAGAAACTCGACGTGCTGTCCAACGAGATCCTGCTCGAAGCCAACGAATGGGGCGGCCACCTGGCCGGCATGGCGTCCGAGGAAATGGACAATGCCTACCAGATCCCAGGTAAATACCCGAAAGGCGCCTACCTGCTGGTCTTCGACCCATTGGACGGTTCGTCGAACATCGACATCAACGCCCCGGTCGGTACCATCTTCTCCGTACTGCGTTGCCCGAACGAATACCTGAGCCAGAACGAAGCCCTGAACGAAAAGGCCTTCCTGCAGCCAGGCACCCAGCAGGTCGCTGCCGGCTACGCGATCTACGGCCCGCAGACCATGCTGATCCTGACCCTGGGCGACGGCGTCAAGGGCTTCACCCTGGACCGCGAAATGGGCAGCTTCGTGCTGACCCACGAAGACATCACCATCCCGGCCTCCACCCAGGAGTTCGCGATCAACATGTCCAACCAGCGCCACTGGGAAGCTCCGGTACAGCGTTACGTCGAAGAGTTGCTGGCCGGTGAAACCGGTCCGCTGAAAAAGAACTACAACATGCGTTGGGTTGCCGCGATGGTCGCGGACGTACACCGCATCCTGACCCGTGGTGGCCTGTTCATGTACCCACGTGACAGCCGCGAGCCGTCCAAGCCGGGCAAGCTGCGCCTGATGTACGAAGCCAACCCGATGTCCTTCCTGATCGAGCAGGCGGGCGGCGCTTCCACCGACGGCCACCAGCGTATCCTCGACATCCAGCCGGAAGGCCTGCACCAGCGCGTGGCGGTGTTCCTCGGCTCGAAGGAAGAAGTGGAGCGGGTCACCGGTTACCACCAGGAGTAAACCCATGGCTGCGCCCTGGCAGTCCCTGCTCGAATGGTGGTTCGGTTCAGCCGAACAGCCCGACGAGATCGAGGCTGACAGGCGCAAGCTGTGGTTCGGCAAGCGTGCCAGCCAGGACCGCGAGGCGCATGAGCGCTTCGGGGCCTGGGTCGAGCAGGCCCTGGCTGGCGGATTGGCCGAGTGGACGCAATGTCCGCAAGGTTGGCTGGCCGTGGTGCTGCTGCTCGATCAACTGCCGCGGATGATCTTCCGCGATACCCCCAAGGCCTTTTCCGGTGATGCCCGTGCCCAGGCGCTGGTCGCGCAGGGGATTGCCGCTGATTTCGACCGGCAACTGCCGGCCATGCAGCGTTCCTTTATCTATCTGGTGTTCGAGCATTGCGAGAATCTGGCGGTGCAGAACGAGGCTGTGTCGCGGTTTGCGGCGTTGCTGCGGGAGCAACCGGAAGGGCAGCGGAAGGTATTTGCCAGCCAGCTGGATTATGCCGAGCGGCATCAGAAGATCATTGCCCGGTTCGGGCGGTTTCCCCATCGCAACGCTGTCCTGGGGCGGGAGTCCACTGCTGAAGAAGTGGCATTTTCTGCGCGAGCCGGGCTCACGCTTCTAGACTTTCTATGTTGCTGAGGATGTTTTCGCGGGCAAGCCCTGCTCCTACAGTTCAGCGTCGTACCTTGCTTCTTCTGTACGACGCACACCTGTAGGAGCAGGGCTTGCCCGCGAAGGCGTCAGCGCAGGCCCCGTGAAAGTCAGATCCGGAAACTGCCCACCAGATGCTTCAGGCGAGTCGCCTGCTGTTCCAGGTCGGCACAGGCGCGCAGGGTCGCCTGCAGGTTCTCCACGCCTTCCTGGTTGAGGGTGTTGATCTCGGTGATGTCAACGTTGATCGACTCCACCACCGCGGTCTGCTCCTCGGTCGCGGTCGCCACCGACTGGTTCATGCCGTCGATCTCGCCGATCCGCTGGGTCACGCTGCCTAGCCGTTCGCCGGCCTGGTTGGCGATGCCGACGCTGCTTTCGCTCTGGCGCTGGCTGTCGGTCATGATGGTCACCGCCGCACGGGCGCCAACCTGCAGTTCCTCGATCATCTTCTGCACCTGCTGCGCCGAATCCTGGGTGCGGTGGGCGAGGTTGCGCACTTCGTCGGCGACCACGGCAAACCCGCGCCCGGCCTCACCGGCCCGCGCTGCCTCAATGGCGGCGTTGAGCGCCAGCAGGTTGGTCTGCTGGGAAATGCTGGTGATCACTTCGAGGATCTGGCCGATGTTCACCGTGTTGCTGTTCAGGGTCTCGATGTTTCTGCAGGAGTCGCTGATCTGCGCCGACAGTTGCTGCATCGCGACGATGGTCTTGTCGACCACCTGCTGGCCATCTTCGGCAAGGTTGCGTGCATCGCTCGAATGCTGCGAGGCGAGGGCGGCGTTCTGGGCGATTTCCTGGGCTGCGGCGCCGAGCTGGTTGATCGCTGCGGCGACGCTGCTGGTGCGGCTGGCCTGCTGGTCGGAGTTGAACATCGACGAGTTGGAGGCGCTGACCACCCGCAGGGCAACTTCGTTGACCTGGCCGGTGGCCGAGGCCACTTCGCGGATCGAGGTGTGGATACGTTCGACGAACCGGTTGAACGACATGCCCAGAGTGCCGAACTCGTCGTGGCCGTGGATGGTCAGGCGCTTGGTCAGGTCGCCTTCGCCTTCGGCGATGTCGTGCATGGCGCGGCCCATCAGGTGCAGCGGCTGCATCAGCACGCGGATCAGCATGCCCAGCAGGGCGATGATGATCACCACGGCGATCACCATGGCGACGATTGCCGAAGTGCGGAACTCGCTGAGCATCGAGAAGGCGGTGTCCTGATCCAGCACCAGGGCCACGTACCAGTCGGCCGAAGGTACGCCGTTGACGTGGGTGAAGGAGATGAACTGGTCCTTGCCGCCCACCGTCACTTCCTTCAGGCCGGGGCTGATCTTCGGCGTGTCGCCCGGATAGGCCTCGGCGAGGTTCTTGAGGATCAGCTTGCTGTCCGGGTGAATCAGGATCTTGCCGTCGGCGCTGACGATGAAGGCATGGCCGTGGCCGCCGAAGTTCAGCGAGTTGATGATGGCGCTGACGCTGCCCAGGTCGATGTCCGCGCCGGTCACGCCGATGAACTTGCCGTCGTGCTGTACGGGGGTGGCGATGGTGATCACCAGCTTCCCCGTCGAGGCGGCGATGTAGGGTTCGGTGACGACGGTCTGCTGGGCGCCGTTGGCGGCCTTGTACCAGCCGCGGGCGCGCGGATCGTAGTCGGCGGGGCGGTTGCCGGCCGGCACCGAGAACATCACGCCTTCCTGGCTGCCGAAGTAGCTCAGTTGGAAGTTGCTGGTGTAGGCGGGTAGGCCCACCGCACGCTTGAGGCTGTCGGCGGAGCTGCCGTCCACGGCGATCTGCTGCGACAGCGACTGCAGCAGCTGGATGCGGCTTTCCAGCCAGGTCTGGATGTTGCTGGTAGTCAGGCTGCCCAGTTCCTGCATCGATGCCTGGGTGCTGCTGTACAGCGCCTGGCGCTGGCGATAATCGTTGAACAGGATGAAGCAGGCGAACGCCACGGCGACCACGAGGGCCGCAGCCAGGAGAATCTTATGGCTGAATTTGAAGTTTCTGGTCATGAAATGGCTGTCTGCAGAGGGCGGGTCAACGAAAGCGACAATTTGCCACGTTTGATAGCAACACGCCTCTATATCTCGACATAGTCTTGTTAAAGATTAGTTTCTTGACGGTAAAGCCGACGAAATACCCGTTCCGCTCCTAGAAAGTGCTGATCTGCAAAGGAAAGCCCTGTAAGAAAAGGTCGTAGGCTCGGGAACCAGATGGCGGTTTTCTCTTCTAAGCTTGCGGTAGGCCCCGTGTCGACCTCATTCGTTCCCAGGAGTTTCTTCCCATGTCGCTGCGCTCTCTCGCTCTGTTGTCGTTCTGCGTGCTGTTGGCCGCGTGCAGCAAGGTCAACCAGGCAAACTACTCGAAGCTGTCCACGGGCATGCCCAAGGCCGAAGTCGAGGCGTTGCTCGGTTCGCCTTCCGATTGCTCGGGCGCGCTGGGCATGTCCAGTTGTACCTGGGGCGACAAGAACAGCTTTATCAGCGTGCAGTACGCCGGTGACAAAGTCCTGATGTTTTCCGGGCAAGGCCTGAAGTAAACCGGGGAGCAGTCCCTCGGGAGAAGAAGAATGTTGCGTTTAGTGGTTACTCTTTTGGCCGGTTTGTTGCTGGCCGGTTGCGCTACGTCAGGCGACGATCTGGCGCCCAAGACCGCAGGTCACGTCGACCTCAAGCGTTACCAGGGCACCTGGTACGAAATGGCGCGGATGCCAATGTATTTCCAGCGCAACTGTGCGCAGTCCGAAGCCCGTTACAGCCTGATGCCCGATGGCAAGATGGCAGTGTTCAACCGCTGCCTGACCGAGGACTGGAAGTGGGAAGAAGCCAAGGGCACCGCGACGCCGCAGGTCGCGGGGCAGACCGATAAGCTCTGGGTGCGCTTCGACAACTGGTTCACCGCGTTGTTGCCGGGCGTGGCCAAGGGTAACTACTGGATACTCTACGTCAGCGATGACTACCACAACGCGATTGTCGGCGACCCGAGCCGGCGCTACCTGTGGCTGTTGTCGCGCAGTGCCAAGATGAGTGCCGACACCCGCGAGGACCTGCTGAGCAGGGCGCGGCAGCAGGGGTATGACACCACTCGACTGATCTGGCGTACACCGGATTCGAAGATGCCCCACTGATCTGACGGGTTGGTGCAATTCATTGCAGGAGCCGGCATGCCGGCTCCCACGGAACAGCGCGCCTGGCGTCAGTTCAGCAATTCGCGCAATACCTGGGCAAATGCCCGCGCGCTTTCTTCCTCTCCCGCATGCCGGCCACCGCGCACCACCCATTGGCCATTGACCATCACATCGCGCACCTGGCGATCACCACCAGCGAACAGCCAGCGGTTGAGAATGCCGTCGCCCTCGGCGGTCGCCAGGTACGGATCATTGCCGTCGAGTACCAGCCAGTCGGCACGCTTGCCCACTTCCAGGCCACCGATCGCCTGTCCGAGCGCCTGTGTACCGCCGTCCAGGGCCGCGTCGAACAGGGTGCGCCCGACCATCGGTTGATCGGCCCGATAAAGGCGGTTACGCCGCTGGTCGCGCAGGCGCTGGCCATATTCCAGCCAGCGCAGTTCCTCGACCACACTCAGCGACACATGGCTGTCGGAGCCGATACCCAGGCGTCCGCCCTGGGCGAGAAAGTCCACCGCCGGGAAAATCCCGTCGCCGAGGTTGGCCTCGGTGGTCAGGCACAGCCCGGCGATCGCTCGGCTGCGGGCGATGCGGCTGACTTCCTCGGTGTCGGCATGGGTGGCATGCACCAGGCACCAGCGCTGGTCCACTTCGATATTGTCGTAAAGCCACTGCAACGGACGTTTGCCGCTCCAGCCCAGGCAGTCGTCGACTTCCTTCTGCTGTTCTGCGATATGGATGTGCACCGGGCAGTGCCGGTCGCTGGCGGCCAGTACTTCGCTGATCTGCCGGGGAGTCACCGCCCGTAGCGAATGGAAGCACAAACCCAGGGCCTGACTTGGCTGGCTGGCCAGCAACGGCTGCAGGCGCGCCTGCAGCTTCAGGTAGTTTTCGGTGCTGTTGATGAAGCGCCGCTGGCCGTCGTTGGGGGCCTGGCCGCCAAACCCGGAGTGGCTGTAGAGCACCGGCAGCAGGGTCAGGCCAATGCCGGCGTCCGTGGCGGCCTGGCTGATGCGCAGGGCCAGTTCGGCCGGGTCTGCGTAGGCCTGGCCGGTGGTGTCGTGGTGCACATAGTGGAATTCGGCCACCGAGGTGTAGCCGGCCTTGAGCATCTCGATGTAGAGCTGGCGGGCGATGATGCCCAGCTGTTCCGGGCTGATCTTGCCCACCAGCCGGTACATCAGGTCGCGCCAGGTCCAGAAGCTGTCGTTCGGGTTGCCGGCCACTTCCGCCAGCCCGGCCATCGCTCGTTGGAAGGCGTGGGAGTGCAGGTTCGGCATGCCTGGCAACAGTGGGCCGCCCAGCCGTTCGGCAGCCTGCGCAGCGGCATTGGCCTCGACCCGGGTCAGTACGCCTTGGGCGTCGACTTCGAGCAGTACGTTTTTGGCCCATCCACTAGGCAGTAGCGCGCGTTCGGCAAAGAAGGCGGACATGGTTCAAAACCTCATCGTGTCTTATTTGTATATACATATACAGACGTTTGCGCGCCCGGTAAACTCCGGCAAGCTGGTATCCTGTCGTGCGGATGCTGTGCCATCTGCGTGACAAGACGCCAGTCACCCCTAGAACCGAACAAAGGATTTCCCGTGCCGACTCCGCCTGCCAACAACCCGCTGGCTGCCCAAATGGGCGAAAGTCCGGCGCCGTTATATGCCCGCGTCAAACAGATGATCACCCAGCAGATCGACAGCGGAAACTGGCCGCCGCACTATCGCGTGCCGTCCGAGAGCGAGTTGGTGGAGCAACTGGGCTACAGCCGCATGACCATCAACCGTGCCCTGCGGGAAATGACTGCCGAAGGGCTGCTGGTGCGCATGCAGGGTGTCGGTACCTTCGTCGCCGAGCCAAAGACCCAGTCGGCGCTGTTCGAGGTGCATAACATTGCCGACGAGATCGCCTCGCGCGGTCATCGCCACACCTGCAAGATCATCACCCTCGGCGAGGAAACCGCTGGTTCCGAGCGTGCCGTGGCCCTGGACATGCGCGAGGGGCAGAAGGTCTTCCATTCGCTGATCGTGCATTTCGAGAACGATGTCCCGGTGCAGATCGAGGATCGTTTCGTCAATGCACAGGTGGCGCCGGATTACCTCAAACAGGACTTCACCCTGCAGACGCCCTACGCCTACCTGTCCCAGGTTGCGCCGCTCACCGAGGGCGAGCATGTGGTCGAGGCCATTCTCGCCGACGCCACCGAATGCCAGTTGCTGCAGATCGAGCCGGGCGAGCCGTGCCTGATGATCCGTCGGCGGACCTGGTCCGGTCGCCAGCCGGTGACGGCCGCCCGGTTGATCCACCCCGGTTCCCGTCATCGCCTGGAAGGACGCTTTACCAAATGAGTGCACTGAAAGTCTTGCGCGCCGCGGACTACCCGCGCATGCCGTGGAAAAACGGCGGTGGCAGCACCGAAGAGATCACCCGCGACGAAGGCGAGGGCCTGGACGGTTTCGGCTGGCGCCTGTCGATTGCCGACATCGGCGAATCGGGCGGTTTTTCCAGTTTTGCCGGCTACGAGCGGATCATTACCGTGCTGCAGGGCGCGGGCATGACCCTGCAGGTCGATGGTCAGCGCACCCGTGCGTTGCTGCCGCTGGACCCATTCGCCTTCAACGGCGCGAGCCAGGTCGGTTGCACGCTGCTCGACGGGCCGATCCGTGACTTCAACCTGATCTACGCCCCGGACCGCTACAGCGCCCGCCTGCAATGGCTGGATGCTGCGCAGCCGAAGCGGTTCTTCACTTCGGCGGCGGTGCTGCTGATCTTCAGTGTCAGCGACCAGTTGCATGTCGGCCTGGCCGACAATGGTTACGAAGTGCTCGGCCGGCATGACTGCCTGCGGCTGGAAGGTAACGTCGGGCTGCAGGAAGTGGCGGTGACCGGCCGTTGCTGTGTGATTGAGCTGATTCCTGCCTGATTCTGCTGTATCCAACCCCATTCTCAAGAGCTTCCTTGTCCCTGTTGGAGCCGGATCGCCGGCTTCCATAGGGTTGTGTTCGTTCGCTCCTTTTAGTGTGCATCCCAATGCGCACCATTTTGTTACCGAACGCCCCAGCCTGGCGCAAAACCCTCTCTCGGTAACAGCCTCCTACGGACAGCAGCGCTTCGTCCTACAAATTCGATTTCCGCTCCAAGCCCTGTCCCACGGCCCTTGCCGACTATTCTGAGAAATTCTTCAGTGCACGTTTCTCAAGTTGGCCGCTTGATTGCATATGCTTGTATGTACAAGTAAATATGTGTGCGTATGAGTAGCCAGGGAGCCGTTACGCACCCACTCATTTTTCCGCTTGTGATGGGGTATCCGCCGCAAGCTCGCTTGCCCACTGCCTGGGTGGGTTCGGACGATCGCAGAGGAGTTTTTTCGTGACTGAGAATAGCCAGAAACCTACCGCCACCTTCACCAAGCGCCGTGACGTCGAAATCCGTGCCGCCCGTGGCAACAAGCTGACCGCCAAGAGCTGGCTGACCGAAGCACCACTGCGGATGCTGATGAACAACCTCGACCCACAAGTGGCCGAGAACCCCAAGGAGCTGGTGGTCTACGGTGGTATCGGTCGCGCCGCGCGCAACTGGGAATGCTACGACAAGATCGTCGAGAGCCTGACCAACCTGAATGACGACGAGACCCTGCTGGTGCAATCCGGCAAGCCGGTCGGCGTGTTCAAGACCCACAGCAACGCCCCGCGCGTGCTGATCGCCAACTCCAACCTGGTGCCGCACTGGGCCACCTGGGAACACTTCAACGAACTGGATGCCAAGGGCCTGGCCATGTACGGCCAGATGACCGCCGGCAGTTGGATCTACATCGGCAGCCAGGGCATCGTCCAGGGCACCTATGAAACCTTTGTCGAAGCCGGTCGCCAGCATTACGACAACAATCTCAAGGGCCGCTGGGTCCTGACCGCCGGCCTGGGCGGCATGGGCGGTGCCCAGCCACTGGCCGCGACCCTGGCCGGTGCCTGCTCGCTGAACATCGAGTGCCAGCAGACCAGCATCGACTTCCGCCTCAACACCCGCTACGTCGACGAGCAGGCCAAGGACCTCGATGACGCCCTGGCCCGTATCGCCAAGTACACCGCCGAAGGCAAGGCGATCTCCATCGCCCTGTGCGGCAACGCCGCCGAGATACTTCCGGAACTGGTCCGTCGCGGTGTGCGGCCGGACATGGTCACCGACCAGACCAGCGCCCACGACCCGCTCAACGGCTACCTGCCGGCCGGCTGGACCTGGGAAGAGTACCGCGCCCGCGCCCTGACCGAGCCGGCAGCCGTGGTCAAGGCCGCCAAGCAATCGATGGCGGTGCACGTCAAGGCGATGCTGGCGTTCCAGAAACAGGGCATCCCGACCTTCGACTACGGCAACAACATCCGCCAGATGGCCCAGGAAGAGGGCGTCGAGAACGCCTTCGACTTCCCCGGTTTCGTCCCGGCCTACATCCGTCCGCTGTTTTGTCGTGGTATTGGGCCATTCCGCTGGGCCGCGCTGTCGGGTGATCCGCAGGACATCTACAAGACCGACGCCAAGGTCAAGGAACTGATTCCGGACGACGCCCACCTGCACAACTGGCTGGACATGGCCCGCGAGCGCATCAGCTTCCAGGGCCTGCCGGCGCGTATCTGCTGGGTCGGCCTGGGCCTGCGCGCCAAGCTCGGCCTGGCGTTCAACGAAATGGTGCGTAGCGGCGAGCTGTCGGCGCCGATCGTGATCGGCCGCGACCACCTGGACTCCGGCTCGGTTGCCAGCCCCAACCGTGAAACCGAGTCGATGCAGGACGGTTCCGATGCCGTCTCCGACTGGCCGCTGCTCAACGCCCTGCTCAACACCGCCAGCGGCGCGACCTGGGTGTCCCTGCACCACGGCGGCGGCGTCGGCATGGGCTTCTCGCAGCACTCGGGCATGGTCATCGTCTGCGACGGCACCGACGAAGCGGCTGAGCGTATTGCCCGGGTACTGCACAACGACCCGGCGACCGGTGTCATGCGTCACGCCGATGCCGGCTACCAGATCGCGATCGACTGCGCGAAGGAACAGGGCCTGAACCTGCCGATGATCACCGGCAAATAAGGCTCCGCGAGGAGAAAAACCTTGTGGGAGCCAAGTTCCGCAAGGTTTCTGAAGGCCAAACACCGAAAACAATCCACAGAGGTTGAACAATAAATGGCTGTTTCAAATGATCGTGCGAACCCCAAGCCGTTGATCGAAAGGCGTTCGATCGACTACATCCCGGAGGCGGAAAGACACGGTCGTCTACTCAGTCAGTTCACCCTGTGGTTGGGTGCCAACCTGCAGATCACCGCGATCGTCACCGGCGCGCTCGCCGTGGTGCTGGGCGGCGATGTCTACTGGTCGCTGGTCGGCCTGCTGCTCGGGCAACTGCTCGGCGGCGGGGTGATGGCGCTGCATGCCGCGCAGGGGCCGCAACTGGGCCTGCCGCAGATGATTTCCAGCCGCGTGCAGTTCGGTGTCTACGGCGCGGTGATCCCGCTGGTGCTGGTGTGCCTGATGTATATCGGCTTCTCGGCCAGCGGTTCGCTGTTGGCCGGGCAGGCGGTGGCGCAACTGCTGCACGTCGAGGATTGGGTCGGCATCGTGCTGTTCGCTGCGTCGATCCTGGTCTTCACCATCTTCGGCTACCGGGTGATCCACGGCATCGGCCGGGTTGCCAGCGTGCTGGGGGTGATCGCCTTCATCTATCTGTTCTACAAGCTGCTGGCCGGCAACGACGTTTCCGCCTTGCTGGACAACAAGCATTTCTCCCTGGCGAGCTTCCTGCTGGCGGTGTCGCTGTCGGCGTCCTGGCAGATCGCCTTCGGCCCCTATGTGGCGGACTACTCGCGTTACCTGCCGCGCAGCACCTCGGCGTCGAAAACCTTCTGGGCCGTGGGCCTCGGTTCGGTGATCGGCTCCCAGGCGTCGATGGTCTTCGGGGTATTCGCGGCGGCCCTGGCCGGTTCGCAGTTCGCCCACCACGAGGTGTCGTTCATCGTCAGCCTCGGTGGCACCGGGGTAATCGCGGCGGCGCTGTATTTCGCCGTGGCCTTCGGCAAGGTCACCGTGACCACGCTCAATGCCTACGGCAGCTTCATGTCGATCGCCACCATCATCAGCGGCTTTCGTGGCAACCGCCATATCGGCAGCGGCGTGCGCCTGCTGTACATCTTCATCATGGTCAGCCTCGCGGCGGCCCTGGCGCTGCTGGGCAAGGATTCGTTCCTCAAGGAATTCTCCGCGTTCATCCTGTTCCTGCTGGCGTTCTTCACGCCGTGGAGCGCGATCAACCTGGTCGATTTCTACTGCATCACCAAGGAACGCTATGACATTCCCGCGCTGTCCGATCCCAATGGTCGCTACGGCCGCTGGAACATCCTGGGCATCAGCATCTATGTGTTCGGCGTGCTGATCCAGATGCCGTTCATCTCCACGCATTTCTACACCGGCCCACTGGTGGCGAGCCTGGGCGATACCGATATCTCCTGGATCATCGGCCTGGTGGTTCCGGCAGCGCTGTACTACTTCGCTGCGAAGAAGTGGCACGGTGCGGTTCCTGATCATTTGATCCTGCCGCCAGAGCAGGGCGAGGTCGCAGTACCCAAGGCCAGTGGCCGGGTCCAGCCGTCGTCGGTGGCCTGAATACCGAGCCTGAGCAACACGTGGACAGGGCCCCTCGCGGGCCAACCGGGCCGGATGCCTCTTGACTGCCGTTAACCCATTCATGATTAGGAGCGTCACATAATGAAAATGAAAAAGACCCTGCTGACCACGGCGTTGTCCCTCGGCCTGTTGACCGCTGCCGGCGCAAGCCAGGCTGCCGGCTGGTGCGAGTCCGGCAAGCCGGTGAAGTTCGCGGGCCTCAATTGGGAAAGCGGCATGTTGCTGACCGACGTCCTGCAGTTCGTCCTGGAAAAGGGCTACGACTGCAAGACCGACAGCCTGCCGGGCAACTCCATCACCATGGAGAACGCCCTGAGCACCAACGATATCCAGGTCTTTGCCGAGGAATGGGTCGGCCGCAGCGAGGTCTGGAACAAGGCCGAGAAGGCCGGCAAGGTCGTCGGCGTCGGTGCGCCGGTGGTCGGCGCCATCGAGGGCTGGTACGTGCCGCGCTATGTGGTCGAGGGTGACGCCAAGCGCAAGCTCGAAGCCAAGGCGCCGAACCTGAAGAACATCGCCGACCTGGCGCAGTACGCCACCGTGTTCAAGGACCCGGAAGAACCCGCCAAGGGCCGTTTCTACAACTGCCCGGCCGGCTGGACCTGCGAGCTGGACAACAGCGAGATGCTCAAGAGCTACGGCCTGGAAAACTCCTACACCAACTTCCGGCCTGGTACCGGGCCGGCTCTGGATGCCGCAGTGCTGTCGAGCTACAAGCGTGGCGAGCCGATCCTGTTCTACTACTGGTCGCCGACGCCGCTGATGGGCCAGGTCGACCTGATCAAGCTGGACGAAAAGCCGGGTGTCGACAAGAGTGTGAGCATCAAGGTCGGTCTGTCCAAGACCTTCCACGACGAAGCACCTGAGCTGGTCGCCGTGCTGGAGAAGGCCAACTTGCCGATCGACCTGCTGAACCAGAACCTGGGGCGCATGACCAAGGAGCGGATCGAATCGCCGAAGTTGGCGAAAATCTTCCTCAAGGAACACCCTGAGGTCTGGCAGGCTTGGGTCAGCGCTGACGCTGCCAAGAAAATCAACGCGGCTCTGTAGGTCGATTCCTCCCGGTTAACCGAGAGGCTGGCCGGGACGCTACATCCACTTGATCGAGAGTTTCCAATGTTTCCCGAGAATTTCACGTTTTCCATCGCCGACTGGGTCAACGGTTGGGTCGATTCGCTGGTGACCAACTACGGCGATGTGTTCCGCCACATCTCCGACACCCTGCTGTGGGCCATCGTCAACCTGGAAGGCCTGCTGCGCATGATGCCGTGGTGGCTGATGCTGGCCATTGTCGGCGGTATCGCCTGGCACGCCACCCGCAAGGTAGTGACGACCGTGGTGATCGTCGGCCTGCTGTTCCTGGTGGGCGCGGTCGGCCTGTGGGACAAGCTGATGCAGACCCTGGCGTTGATGCTGGTGGCGACGCTGATCTCGGTGCTGATCGGGATTCCGCTGGGCATCCTGTCGGCGCGCAGCAACCGCCTGCGCTCGGTGCTGATGCCACTCTTGGACATCATGCAGACCATGCCCAGCTTCGTGTACCTGATTCCGGTGCTGATGCTGTTCGGCCTGGGCAAGGTTCCGGCGATCTTCGCCACGGTGATCTACGCCGCGCCGCCGCTGATCCGTCTGACCGACCTGGGCATCCGCCAGGTGGATGGCGAGGTGATGGAGGCGATCAACGCCTTTGGTGCCAACCGCTGGCAGCAATTGTTCGGCGTGCAACTGCCGCTGGCCCTGCCGAGCATCATGGCCGGGATCAACCAGACCACCATGATGGCCCTGTCGATGGTGGTGATCGCCTCGATGATCGGTGCCCGTGGCCTGGGCGAAGACGTGCTGGTGGGCATCCAGACCCTGAACGTCGGGCGTGGCCTCGAAGCGGGGCTGGCCATCGTGATTCTCGCCGTGGTCATCGACCGCATTACCCAGGCCTACGGTCGTCCGCGCCATGAGGTGAGCAAATGACTGATTCCATCGTCAGCAAGATCGAAGTCAAGAACGTCTTCAAGATCTTCGGTTCGCGCTCCAACGACGCGCTGAACCTGATCCGCCAGGGCAAGACCAAGGACCAGGTGCTGGCCGAAACCGGCTGCGTGGTCGGGGTCAACGACCTGTCCCTGAGCATCGGCACCGGCGAGATCTTCGTGATCATGGGGCTTTCGGGTTCCGGCAAGTCGACCCTGGTGCGCCATTTCAACCGCCTGATCGATCCCACCAGCGGCGCGATCCTGGTCGATGGCGTGGACATCCTGCAGCACGACATGGATGCCCTGCGCGAATTTCGCCGGCACAAGATCAGCATGGTGTTCCAGAGTTTCGGCCTGCTGCCCCACAAGACCGTGCAGGACAACGTCGCCTATGGCCTCAAGGTGCGTGGCGAGAGCAAGCAGTTGTGCGCAGAGCGCGCGCAGCACTGGATCAACACCGTGGGCCTCAAGGGCTACGAGAAGAAGTACCCGCACCAGCTGTCGGGCGGCATGCGCCAGCGCGTCGGCCTGGCCCGGGCCCTGGCGGCGGATACCGACATCATCCTGATGGACGAGGCCTTCAGTGCCCTCGACCCGCTGATCCGCGCCGAGATGCAGGACCAACTGCTTGAGCTGCAGAAGACCCTGCACAAGACCATCGTGTTCATTACCCACGACCTCGACGAGGCGGTGCGCATCGGCAACCGGATCGCGATTCTCAAGGATGGCCGGCTGATCCAGGTCGGTACGCCCCGGGAAATCCTGCATTCGCCGGCGGATGAGTACGTGGACCGGTTCGTCCAGCGGCGGGCTGCGACCGTATGAGGCGAGCCTTGTGGCTGGCTTTTGGCGAGGGGGCTTGCCCCCGCTGGGCTGCGTCGCAGCCCCAGAGCCTGTCGCCCGGCTGAAATACGTCTGGCGGTTTTGCGACCGCTTCGCGCTCGAACGGGGGCAAGCCCCCTCGCCACCAGCGTTAACCAACAGGATTTGTGTGAGGCTTCAGATGTCCCAGGCTGAAAAAATCGTTATCGCCGATGCGCCGTTGCGCTGGCAGGATGTGGTCGCCGTCGCCCGTCACGGTGCGCAGCTGGAGCTGGCGCCGCAAGCCTGGGCGCGGATCGACAACGCCCAGGCGATCGTCCAGCGCATCGTCGTCAACGGCGAGCGCGCCTATGGCATCAATACCGGCCTGGGCGCACTGTCCAATGTCTCGCTGTCCGGCGAGCAACTGAGCCAACTGTCACGCAATACCCTGCTCAGCCACGCCTGTGGTGTCGGTGCACCACTGGCCGACGAACAGACCCGGGCAATCATCTGCGCCGCCGTCATCAACTACAGCCAGGGCAAGTCCGGCCTGCATCGCCAGGTGGTAGAGGCCCTGCTGGCGCTGCTCAACCGTGGCATCACTCCGCAAGTGCCGTCCCAAGGCTCGGTCGGCTACCTGACCCACATGGCCCATGTCGGCGTGGCCCTGCTCGGCGTCGGCCAGGTCAGCTATCGTGGTCGGATCGTGCCGGCCCGGCAGGCCCTCACCGAAGAAGGGCTGCAGCCGGTGCAACTGGGCGCCAAGGACGGCCTGTGCCTGGTCAATGGCACGCCGTGCATGACCGGCCTGAGCTGCCTGGCCCTGGCCGATGCGACTCGCCTGGTGCAATGGGCCGATGTGACCGCCGCCATGAGTTTCGAGGCCCAGCGCGGCCAGATTGCCGCGTTCGACGCCGAGATCATCGCGCTCAAGCCGCATCCGGGCATGCAGCAGGTCGGCAGCAACCTGCGCGGCCTGCTCGAAAGCAGTGAAGTGATCGCCGCGAGCAAGGGCATCCGTACCCAGGACGCCCTGAGCATCCGCTCGATCCCGCAGGTGCACGGCGCGGCCCGTGACCAGTTGGCCCATGTCACCCGGCAGGTCGAGATCGAACTCAACGGCTGCACCGACAACCCGCTGTTGCTGGGCACACCGGACAACTTCCGGGTGATGTCCCAGGCCAATCCCCACGGCCAGTCGGTCGCGCTGGCGGCGGACCTGCTGGCG
Organism: Pseudomonas sp. UTLPPB19802; assembly: GCF_059730225.1. Classification (NCBI taxonomy): domain Bacteria; kingdom Pseudomonadati; phylum Pseudomonadota; class Gammaproteobacteria; order Pseudomonadales; family Pseudomonadaceae; genus Pseudomonas; species Pseudomonas sp. UTLPPB19802. The sequence continues at coordinate 326,800 of NZ_AP048545.1, read as the reverse complement.
ATCGCCATGGCGGAAATCGGCTCGATCGCCGAACGGCGCCTCGACCGCCTGATCAATCCGCACGTCAGCGGTCTGCCGGCATTCCTGGTCAGCCAGCCGGGCGTCAACTCGGGAATGATGATCGTGCAGTACGTCGCCGCGTCCCTTTGTGCACAGAACCGCCAGTTGGCGCAGCCGGCGGTACTCGACAACTACGTGACCTCGGGGCTGCAGGAAGACCACCTGAGCCTGGGTACTAATGCCGCGCTGAAGCTGCACCAGGTATTGGAGAACTGCACCCAGGTCCTCGCCATCGAGTACCTGCTGGCGGCCCAGGCCTTCGAATTCCTCAAGGAGCAGCGCTTCGGCGCCGGTACCGACGTCGCCTGGAAGCTGCTGCGCGAGCACGTGCCGGCCTATGACCAGGATCGCTGGCTGGCACCGGATATCGCCACCACGGCGGCGTTGCTGCGTGACGCGGGGCTGCTGTCCGAACGATTGCCGAACCTGAACTGATTCAAACAAAGATAGCCAGCGTGCCAAGGCGCCATCCGCTCAAAAAGTGGACGGCGACGGATAACGGAAGCTTCCGGAGCGACTGGCAGTTGATAACACTCTCAAAAGGAGCATGAATGTGACTGCGTTGAACCTTATTCCCGGCCAACTGACCCTGGCGCAACTGCGTGCCGTGTACCAGCAGCCGGTGCAACTGAGCCTGGATTCCAGCGCTTCGGCACAGATCGACGCCAGCGTTGCCTGTGTCGAGCAGATCCTTGCCGAGAACCGCACGGCCTACGGCATCAATACCGGCTTCGGCCTGCTGGCCTCGACCCGCATCGCCAGTGCCGACCTGGAAAACCTCCAGCGCTCGCTGGTGCTGTCCCACGCCGCCGGTGTCGGTGAGCCGATCAGCGATGACCTGGTGCGCCTGATCATGGTGCTCAAGGTCAACAGCCTGAGCCGTGGTTTCTCCGGCATTCGTCGGCAGGTGATCGATGCGCTGATCGCCTTGATCAATGCCGAGGTCTATCCGCACATTCCGCTCAAGGGCTCGGTCGGTGCGTCCGGCGACCTGGCGCCGCTGGCGCACATGTCGCTGGTGCTGCTCGGCGAAGGCAAGGCCCGCTACAAGGGCCAGTGGCTGGATGCCCCGGCTGCGCTGAAACAGGCTGGCCTGGCGCCGCTGACCCTGGCGGCGAAGGAAGGGCTGGCGCTGCTCAACGGCACCCAGGTGTCCACCGCGTACGCCCTGCGTGGCCTGTTCGAAGGCGAGGACCTGTTCGCCGGTGCGCTGGTTGCCGGTGGCCTGACCGTCGAGGCGGTGCTGGGTTCGCGTTCGCCGTTCGATGCGCGTATCCACGAAGCCCGCGGCCAGCGTGGCCAGATCGACGCGGCGGCGAGCTATCGCCATCTGCTCGGTGAGCGCAGTGAAGTGTCCGAGTCCCACCAGAACTGCGATAAGGTCCAGGACCCGTATTCCCTGCGCTGCCAGCCGCAGGTCATGGGCGCCTGCCTGACCCAGTTCCGCCAGGCGGCCGAGGTGCTGGTGGTCGAGGCCAACGCCGTATCCGACAACCCGCTGGTGTTCGCCGATCAGGGCGACGTGATCTCCGGTGGCAACTTCCACGCCGAGCCGGTGGCGATGGCCGCCGACAACATGGCCCTGGCGATTGCCGAGATCGGTTCGCTGAGCGAGCGGCGTATCTCGCTGATGATGGACAAGCACATGTCGCAACTGCCGCCGTTCCTGGTGGCCAATGGCGGCGTCAACTCCGGCTTCATGATCGCCCAGGTGACGGCGGCGGCGCTGGCCAGCGACAACAAGGCCCTGGCCCATCCGCACAGTGTCGACAGCCTGCCGACCTCGGCGAACCAGGAAGACCACGTGTCGATGGCCCCAGCTGCCGGCAAGCGCCTGTGGGAAATGGCCGAGAACACCCGCGGGATTCTCGCGGTCGAGTGGTTGGCTGCCTGCCAGGGCCTGGACCTGCGCAACGGCCTGAAAACCTCGCCAAGCCTGGAAACCGCCCGCGCGACCCTGCGGGAGAAAGTTGCCTACTACGACAAGGACCGTTTCTTCGCCCCGGACATCGAGGCTGCCACCGAGCTGCTGGCGTCGCGCTGCCTGACTGCGCTGGTGCCGACGAAGTTGCTGCCGAGTCTGTAAGCGTTACACAGGAACAGACTGATGGATCGGGTGGAGGGACTTGTTGTGGCGAGCGGGCTTGCCCGCGCTCGGCTGCATGGCAGCCGCAAAACCGGATGACTCGACGTCTCTGATATACCGAGTCGCCTGGTTTCAGGGCCGCTTCGCGCCCCAGCGCGGGCGAGCCCGCTCGCCACAGGAGAACCTGCCGGCAATGCCCCGGTGGATAGCCACCGGGCAGATGCTTTTTGCCTGTGCGGGTCGGGTTGGGTACTCTGCGACCCCTTTTTGCGGCCGGGTGGCCGCAAGACCTTCGCCCCCAAGTCTGATTCTTGTCGATCTGTACCGATAAGAATAATTAAGGACGAGTAATGCAACAGCCAGTCAAAGGTTTGAAACGCGGGCTTTCCGCCCGACACATTCGCTTCATGGCCCTGGGTTCCGCCATCGGCACGGGCCTGTTCTACGGCTCCGCCTCGGCCATCCAGATGGCCGGCCCGGCCGTGCTGCTGGCCTACCTGATCGGTGGTGCCGCGGTGTTCATGGTGATGCGCGCCCTCGGCGAGATGGCGGTGCACAATCCGGTGTCCGGCTCCTTCGGCCAGTACGCCAGCACCTACGTCGGCCCGATGTCGGGCTTTATCCTCGGTTGGACCTACGCCTTCGAGATGGTCATCGTCGGCCTGGCCGATGTCACCGCCTTCGGTATCTACATGGGCTTCTGGTTCCCCGAGGTCGATCGCTGGATCTGGGTCCTGGGCATCGTGTTCTTCATCGGCGCGCTGAACCTGTGCGCGGTGAAGGTATTCGGTGAAATGGAGTTCTGGCTGTCGCTGCTCAAGGTTGGCGCGATCATCGCGATGATCCTCGGCGGCTTCGGCATCATGTTCTTCGGCATCAGCACCGCCACGCCATCGGCCGAGGTCGGTGTCGGCAACCTCTGGAACCATGGCGGTTTCATGCCCAATGGCGTGGCTGGAGTCATCGCGTCCTTCGCGGTGGTGATGTTTGCCTTTGGCGGCATCGAGATCATCGGCGTCACCGCCGGTGAGGCCCGCGACCCGCAGCGGGTCATTCCCAAGGCGATCAATGCGGTGCCGGTGCGGATCCTGCTGTTCTACGTGCTGACCCTGTTCGTGCTGATGTCCATCTATCCATGGCCGCAGATCGGCAGCCAGGGCAGCCCGTTCGTGCAGATCTTCCAGAACCTGGGGATCGGTTCGGCGGCGACCATTCTCAATATCGTGGTGATTTCGGCCGCCGTGTCGGCGATCAACAGCGATATCTTCGGTGCCGGCCGCATGATGTACGGCCTGGCCCAGCAAGGGCAGGCGCCCAAGGCCTTTGCCACGCTGTCGCGCGCCGGCGTGCCGTGGATGACCGTGGTGGTGATGGGCGCGGCGCTGCTCGGTGGCGTGCTGCTGAACTACCTGATCCCGGAAAACGTGTTCCTGCTGATCGCCTCGATCGCCACTTTCGCCACGGTCTGGGTGTGGATCATGATTTTGATCACCCAGGTTGCCATGCGCCGCTCGATGAGTCGCGAAGAGGCCGCCCAGCTGAAATTCCCCGTGCCGTTCTGGCCCTATGCGCCGATCGCCGCCATCACCTTCATGGTCTTCATCTTCGGCGTGCTGGGCTGGTTCCCGGACAGCCGGCCGGCGCTGATCGTCGGTGCGGTGTGGATCGGCCTGCTGGTGCTGGCGTACCTGATCTGGGTCAAGCCGGCGGCGGCCCAGGCGGCGCGGGTCGCGCAAGATCCTTCCCTGTCTCATCGATAGCCCACGGAGGCCCCGGATGAAAACGCTCTGGCAGAACTGTCACGTCGCAAGCATGGCCCAAGGCAGCTACTCGATCATCGAGGATGCCGCCATCGTGACCGTGGCATCGAAGATCGACTGGATCGGCCCTCGCGCCGAACTGCCGGCAGCGGATTATCCACAGGTCAACGATTTGGACGGGGCCTGGGTGACGCCGGGGCTGGTCGACTGCCACACCCACACGGTGTTCGGCGGTAATCGCAGCGGCGAGTTCGAACAGCGCCTGCAGGGCGTCAGCTATGCCGAGATCGCCGCCGCCGGCGGCGGTATCGCCAGCACCGTGCGAGCGACCCGCGCGGCCAGCGAGGAACAACTGTTCGCCAGCGCCCGCCAGCGGCTGAGCTGCCTGCTGCGCGATGGCGTGACCAGCGTCGAGATCAAGTCCGGCTACGGCCTTGACCTGGAAAACGAGCGCAAGATGCTCAAGGTGGCACGCCGTCTTGGCGAGGAACTGCCGGTCAGCGTGCGTACCACTTGTCTGGCCGCCCATGCGTTGCCACCGGAGTACAAGGACCGTTCCGACGACTACATCGAGCACATCTGCAACGACATGCTCCCGGCCCTGGCGGCCGAGGGGCTGGTGGATGCGGTCGATGCGTTCTGCGAATACCTGGCGTTTTCCCCGGCCCAGGTCGAGCGGGTGTTCAAGGTCGCCAAGCGCCTGGGCCTGCCGGTGAAACTGCATGCCGAGCAACTGTCCTCGTTGCACGGTTCGAGCCTGGCGGCGCGTTACCAGGCGCTGTCGGCCGATCACCTGGAGTTCATGACCGAGGAAGATGCCATCGCCATGGCGGCGGCAGGGACGGTGGCGGTGTTGTTGCCTGGTGCCTTCTACTTCCTGCGCGAAACCCAGCTGCCGCCGATGGATGCCCTGCGCAAGCACGGTGTGAAGATCGCCATCGCCACGGACCTCAACCCCGGTACCTCGCCGGGGCTGTCGTTGCGGCTGATGCTGAACATGGCCTGCACGCTGTTCCGCATGACGCCGGAAGAGGCCCTGGCCGGGGTCACCCTGCACGCCGCCACGGCGCTGGGCATGGGGGATTCCCATGGTTCCCTGGAGGTCGGCAAGGTCGCCGACTTCGTCGCCTGGCAGATCGACCGGCCGGCGGACCTGGCCTACTGGCTGGGCGGCGACCTGGGCAAACGCGTGGTGCGCCACGGTATCGAAGTACTGATCTAGGAGAGTGGTTGTGGATAATGTCCTGAACTTCAAGAAAGGCCGCGTGCCGCTGCTGATCAGCATGCCCCACGCAGGGTTAAGGCTGACGCCGGCGGTTCGCGACGGGCTGATCCCCGAAGCCCGCAGCCTGCCGGATACCGACTGGCATATTCCCAAGCTCTATGACTTCGCCGAGGAGCTGGGCGCCAGCACCCTGGCTGCCGAGTACTCGCGCTTTGTCATCGATCTCAACCGTCCGTCCGATGACAAGCCACTGTATGTCGGTGCCACCACCGGCCTCTACCCCGCGACGCTGTTCGATGGCGTGCCGCTGTTCCTGGAAGGCCGTGAACCATCTTCCGACGAGCGGGCGGGTTATCTGGAGCAGGTCTGGACGCCGTATCACCGGACCCTGCAGGAGGAACTGGCGCGGCTCAAGGCCGAGTTCGGCTATGCGTTGCTGTTCGACGCCCACTCGATTCGCTCGGTGATCCCGCACCTGTTCGACGGCAAGCTGCCGGACTTCAACCTCGGCACCTTCAACGGCGCCAGCTGTGACGCACAACTGGCTTCGCGGCTGGAGTCCATCTGCGCCGGGTACCCGGCCTACAGCCATGTGCTGAACGGGCGCTTCAAGGGCGGGCACATCACCCGTCACTACGGCAACCCAGCCGAACATATCCATGCCGTGCAACTGGAACTGGGCCAGTGCACCTACATGGACGAGTTCGAACCGTTCAACTACCGCAGCGATCTGGCCGAGCCGACACGGGTGGTGCTCAAGGCGCTGCTGCAGGGCCTGCTGGCCTGGGGGCGTGAGCGCTACGGCCGCTGAGGTGGCGCGGGTCAGCCGGGGATTACTTCGATTCCGGGGCCGAGGAAGTCGATGTGATAACCGTTGAGCCCATCGCCCAGGGCCACATGCACGCCCCGGATGCCTTCGTTCATCGGTGAATTGCGGATGTAGCTGATGTTCGGCCCGATGGCGTCATTCACCCCGATGGCGAACTCGCTCAGGTACAGGCCGCGATTTCCGGCAGCCTGTCCGAGCAGGGGGAGGTATTCCTCCCCCGCGACCCGGAATGAGCGCACCAGGTTGTGCTCGACCCGCAGCGAGGCATGGTGGTGGGCGACCTGCTCGGCCAGTTGGCGCATGCCGCTCGCCACGCCCTCCGGCAACGGTCGCGCCCGGCTGCCTCGCGAAAGCAGCAGGCCGCTGATGTGCAGCACGCCGCTGACCTGGAAGATATCCGGGCAGTCGGGCTTCATGTGGGCGTAGTGCACTTCGAACAGTTCGGTGACGGACAGCACGAAGCTGTCGCCGAGTTCATCACGGGTCAGGGCATAGGGCGTGCAGTTGCCGTTCAGCCAGACCTCGGCGCGACTGCTGGCACTCGTCAGGTGCAGGCGGCGCAGGCCGCTGAGCAGTGCCAGGTAATAATGCTGACGCTTGAAACAGTCGGAAAAGTCGCAGCGCAGTAGCAGCATCAGGCTGTAGAGCGCATTCTCAAGGCCGGTGTCGAATGCATGCAGCGGGCACAGCAGGGTCTGCTTCTGCCGGGTATGCGCCGCGCGCTGGTAGAGCTGCCGGGCGCCCTGTTGGCTGAAGGAAAATGCCAGGCTCTGCTCGGGCAATCTATCCAGGCTGCCGAGGAGACTGGCTTCCAGCCCCAGTTCACGCAGGGCCCGGATGAACATTTCGTTGTCGGCGACAATCACGGCTTTTTCCGGGTGGCGTAGCAGGTCGGGCAAGCGGTACGGGTTCATTGGGGACTCCCTGTGTGGTATGGCCGTTGGCAGCCATGGGCAGCGGCTCCTGCCGCTCGGTTTTACGCTTCTTATTGAACCGGTCATTGCACGGCCTTGAACACTGACCGAACGGCTAGTTGCCAGCGGGACGGTTCCGGCAACCGTACTTTTGACAAGGACATGCCGTTTGCGTGATTCGGGTTTATGATGCCGGACGGCAGAATCAAAGATGTCCCCACAGGGATGACCCCGACCCTTACGGAGCGCGTGATGCAGACTTTGTACCCGCAGATCAAACCCTACGCCCGGCACGATCTGGCCGTGGATGAGCCGCATGTGCTGTACGTCGATGAAAGCGGTTCGCCCGAGGGCTTGCCGGTGATTTTCATCCATGGCGGCCCGGGCGCCGGCTGTGACGCCCAGAGTCGCTGCTACTTCGACCCCAACCTGTACCGGATCGTGACCTTCGACCAGCGTGGCTGCGGGCGCTCGACTCCCCATGCCAGCCTGGAGAACAACACCACCTGGGATCTGGTGGCGGACCTGGAGCGGATTCGTGAACACCTGGGTATCGACAAATGGGTGCTGTTCGGTGGCTCCTGGGGCTCGACCCTGGCGCTGGCCTATGCGCAGACCCATCCCGAGCGGGTTCATGGATTGATCCTGCGCGGGATCTTCCTGGCCCGTCCGCAGGACGTCGACTGGCTCTACCAGAGCGGCGCCAGCCGCCTGTTCCCGGACTACTGGCAGGATTACGTGGCGCCGGTCCCGCCGGAAGAACGCGACGACCTGCTTGGCGCCTTCCACAAGCGCCTGACCGGCAACGACCAGATCGCCCAGATGCACGCGGCGAAGGCCTGGTCGCTGTGGGAAGGGCGCACCGCAACCCTGCGGCCCAACCCGCTGGTGGTCGATCGTTTCTCCGAGCCCCAGCGGGCCCTGTCCATCGCCCGGATCGAGTGTCACTACTTCACCAACAAATCGTTCCTGGAGCCCGACCAACTGATCCGCGACATGGACCGGATCGCCCATCTGCCCGGGGTGATCGTGCACGGCCGCTATGACGCCATCTGCCCGCTGGACAACGCCTGGGCGCTGCACCAGGCCTGGCCGAACAGCGAATTGCAGGTGATTCGCGATGCGGGCCACGCCGCCTCCGAGCCGGGCATCACCGATGCACTGGTACGTGCTGCGGACCAGATGGCGCGCAATCTGCTCGACCTGCCTCCCGAAGAAGCATGAGGGGCCTGTTGCAGCGCGTCAGCGGCGCGCGGGTCGAGGTCGAGGGGGCGGTGGTCGGTGCCATCGACCAGGGTTTGCTGGTGCTGCTGGCCGTCGAGCCTGGGGATACCCAGGCCAGCGCCGACAAACTTCTGCATAAGCTGCTTAACTATCGGGTGTTCAGCGATCCCCAGGGCAAGATGAACCTTTCCCTGGCGGACACCGGCGGCGGCTTGCTGCTGGTGTCGCAGTTCACCCTGGCCGCCGATACCCGCAGCGGGCTACGCCCGAGCTTCTCCACGGCAGCGCCACCGGCGCTTGCCGAAGAGCTTTTCGGGTATGTAGTGGCACAGGCGCAACGGTTGCATGGTCAGGTGGCGACGGGACGTTTCGGGGCGGACATGAAGGTTCATCTGGTCAATGATGGCCCGGTAACCTTCCTGTTACAGACCTGAAAGTGAAAAAAACCACGTATCGGGCTGAAAACAGGGCGTTTTGTCGATAAATACTTTGTTTCGCCTGATGCGTTGTAACGCCGCCTACTAGATAATCGCGCGCTACGGGGATCAGCGTTCGTTGGTCCATTTTGAATAAGGTAGAGACTTGTCCGACACCGTTTGGGGAATCATTTCGTCCCAGGGGAGTCGGAACAATGCTCGCCAACCTGGCGCATTGATAGCTAGCCGTTGGTTTTTTGATCTGTTTTCGGCGAGGGTTGCTCGTGATTGTTAGTCCCTGTAATGCACCAAAATTGACTGCCAGAGGGTTGAGAAAAGCACTGGTGACGGGCTCCGCACTGCTTTGCCTGCTCAGTGCCGGCCAAATCTTTGCATTCAATCTGGACGATGTGGCGGCCAAGGCGAAGACCCTGGCCGGGCAGAAGTACGAAGCTCCGCGCAGTAATCTGCCGAACGAATTTCGTGAGATGAAGTTCGCGGACTACCAGAAAATCCGCTTCCTGACCGACAAAGCCGAATGGGCCGACCAGAAGACCCCATTCAAGCTGTCGTTCTATCACCAGGGCATGCATTTCGACACGCCGGTGAAAATCAACGAAATCACCGGTACCGACGTCTCGGAGATCAAGTACGACCCGAGCCGCTTCGATTTCGGTGACCTGAAATTCGATCCGAAAACCACCGAGCAGTTGGGTTATGCCGGCTTCCGCGTGCTTTATCCGATCAACAAGGCCGACAAGCAGGACGAGATCATGACCATGCTCGGCGCGAGTTATTTCCGCGTCGTCGGCAAGGGCCAGGCCTACGGCCTGTCCGCCCGTGGCATGGCGATCGATACCGCCTTGCCGTCTGGCGAGGAATTCCCGCGGTTCACCGAGTTCTGGATCCAGCAGCCCAAGCCGACCGACAAGCACCTGGTGATCTTCGCCCTGCTTGACTCGCCACGGGCCACTGGCGCCTATCGCCTGACCCTGCGTCCGGGTGCCGACACCATCGTCGACGTCAAGGCGCAGATGTTCCTGCGTGACAAGGTCGGCAAGCTGGGCGTGGCCCCGCTGACCAGCATGTTCCTGTTCGGCGCCAACCAGCCGTCGAAAGTCCTCAACTACCGTCGCGAACTGCACGACTCCGCTGGCCTGTCGATCCACGCCGGCAACGGCGAGTGGCTGTGGCGTCCGCTGAACAATCCGAAACACCTGGCGGTGAGCAACTTCTCCGTGGAGAACCCGCGTGGTTTCGGCCTGCTGCAGCGCGGTCGCGACTTCAGCCACTACGAAGACCTCGACGATCGCTACGACAAGCGCCCAAGCGCCTGGATCGAACCGAAGGGCGACTGGGGCAAGGGTACCGTCGACCTGGTGGAAATCCCCACCGCCGACGAAACCAACGACAATATCGTGGCTTTCTGGAACCCGGAAAAGCTCGCCCAGCCGGGTGAGGCGATGAACTTCGCCTATCGCCTGCACTGGACAATGGACGAAGCAGCCCTGCACTCGCCGGACAGCGCCTGGGTCAAGCAGACCCTGAAGTCCACCGGTGACGTCAAGCAGTCGAACCTGATCCGTCAACCGGACGGCAGCGTGGCCTATCTGGTGGACTTCGAGGGCCCGGCCCTCAAGGCTCTGCCGGCAGATGCACCGGTACGCAGCCAGGTCAGCGTCGGCGACAACGCCGAAGTGGTCGAGAACAGCCTGCGCTACAATCCGGAAACCGAGGGCTGGCGCCTGACCCTGCGCCTGAAGATCAAGGATCCGGGCAAGTCGACCGAAATGCGCGCCGCGCTGGTCAAGGACATTGTCGCCGCCGAACCGGCCAAGGCTTCGTCCCAGGTGGTCAAGGCCGACAAGGTCGCCGCCAGGAGCCAGCAGAAGCACGAGAAGGACGCCGCCAAGGCTTCGGAAAAAGATGCCGCCAAGGCCCCGGAGAAAGACAAGGCCAAGGACAAGCAAGAGCACGACGCCACGGCGCCGGCTGCCGAGGCTGCCCCAACCACCCCGGAACCGGCCAAGACCGAACAAGTCCTGACCGAGACCTGGAGCTATCAGTTGCCTGCCGATGAGTAATTCTATCGCCCAGCCAGAGGCTCTCTCCGAGTATCTGGCGCACCTGCCGCTAAGTAACGAGCAGCGCGCCGAATTGGCGATCTGCACGTCGTTCGACGAGTTGCATGAGCGCCTCAGTGACAAACCGCACGTCGACTCCGCCGAGGCTGCGCAAGCCTCGGTGGAGCGCCGCCTGACCCTCGACAGCGCTGCCGAACTGGAAGACGCCGCGATGCTTTCGGTCGATGCCAGCGGCCGGGTGTGCCTCAAGGCCACCCCGCCGATCCGGCGGACCCGGGTCGTCCCCGAGCCATGGCGGACCAATATCCTGGTGCGCGGCTGGCGACGCCTGACCGGGCGCAGCAACCCGCCGGCACCGAAGGATGACAAGCGCGAGCTGCCTCATGCCCGCTGGCGCACTGTAGGCTCGATCCGACGCTACATCCTGCTGACTCTGATGCTCGGCCAGACCATCGTCGCCGGCTGGTATATGAAAGGCATCATGCCTTACCAGGGCTGGTCGTTCGTCGACCTCAACGAGGTCCTGCATCAGCCGATCCTCCAGACTGCCAAGCAGGTCCTGCCGTATGCCTTGCAGACCAGCATCCTGGTGATGTTCGGTATCCTGTTCTGCTGGGTTTCGGCCGGGTTCTGGACAGCCCTGATGGGCTTCCTCGAACTGCTCACCGGGCATGACAAATACCGTATCTCCGGCGCCAGCGCCGGCAGCGAGCCGATTCCGGCGGATGCGCGTACCGCTATCGTCATGCCGATCTGCAACGAGGATGTGCCACGGGTGTTCGCCGGCCTGCGGGCGACCTTCGAGTCGGTCGCGGCCACCGGTGACCTGGATCGTTTCGACTTCTTCGTTCTCAGCGACAGTAACGACACCGATATCTGCGTGGCCGAGCAGCAGGCCTGGCTGGACGTCTGCCGCGAAGCCTCTGGCTTCGGCAAGATCTTCTACCGCCGCCGTCGCCGTCGTGTGAAGCGCAAGAGCGGCAACCTCGACGACTTCTGCCGTCGCTGGGGTGGTGACTACAAGTACATGGTGGTGCTCGACGCCGACAGCGTCATGAGTGGCGAATGCCTGACCAGCCTGGTTCGCCTGATGGAGGCCACGCCGGACGCCGGGATCATCCAGACCGCGCCACGGGCATCGGGCATGGATACCCTCTATGCGCGCATGCAGCAGTTCGCCACCCGCGTCTATGGTCCGCTATTCACCGCCGGCCTGCACTTCTGGCAGTTGGGCGAGTCGCACTACTGGGGCCACAACGCTATCATCCGGATGAAGCCGTTCATCGAGCATTGCGCCCTGGCGCCGTTGCCTGGCAAGGGCGCGTTCGCCGGTGCGATCCTCTCCCACGACTTCGTCGAAGCGGCACTGATGCGTCGTGCCGGCTGGGGTGTTTGGATCGCCTACGACCTGCCGGGCAGCTATGAGGAGTTGCCGCCGAACCTGCTGGACGAGCTCAAGCGCGACCGCCGCTGGTGTCACGGTAACCTGATGAACTTCCGCCTGTTCCTCGTGAAGGGTATGCACCCGGTGCACCGCGCCGTGTTCCTTACTGGCGTGATGTCCTACCTGTCGGCGCCGCTGTGGTTCTTCTTCCTGGTGCTGTCGACGGCGCTGCTGGCGGTCAACACGCTGATGGAACCGCAGTACTTCATGGAGCCGCGCCAGCTCTATCCGCTATGGCCGCAATGGCATCCGGACAAGGCGGTGGCACTGTTCTCCACCACGATCGTGCTGCTGTTCCTGCCCAAGCTGCTCAGCATCATCCTGATCTGGGCCAAGGGCGCGAAAGAGTTCGGTGGCAAGTTCAAGGTGACCGTGTCGATGCTGCTGGAGATGCTGTTCTCCATGCTGCTGGCGCCGGTGCGGATGATTTTCCATACCCGTTTCGTCCTGGCTGCGTTTCTCGGCTGGGCCGCGACCTGGAACTCGCCGCAGCGTGACGATGACTCCACGCCCTGGAGCGAAGCGGTTCGCCGTCATGGTCCGCAGACCCTGCTGGGCGCTCTCTGGGCCCTGCTGGTGATCTGGCTGAACCCGAGCTTCTTGTGGTGGCTGGTGCCGATCGTCGGCTCGCTGATGCTGTCGATCCCGGTGTCGGTGATCTCCAGCCGGGTCAACCTGGGCCTGCGTTCGAAGGACGAGCAGTTGTTCCTCATTCCCGAGGAATACAACCCGCCCCAGGCGCTGCTGGCGACCGACGAGTACACCCACGAGAACCGCTGGCATGCGCTGAACGACGGTTTCATCCGCGCGGTGGTCGATCCACGCCAGAACGCCCTGGCCTGCGCCCTGGCAACCTCCCGCCACGGTCAGGCAGAGCCGATCGAGTGGCTGCGGGTCGAACGCGTGCGCCATGCGCTGAAAGTCGGCCCGGCGGCGCTGGACAACCATTCCCGCCTGCAACTGCTCAGCGACCCGGTCGCCCTTGGGCGCCTGCATGCGCAGGTCTGGAGTGAAGCTCATGCTGAATGGCTGGATGCCTGGCGTGCTTCGGTCAAGGCCGATCCACACGCCCCGTTGCTGCCGCTGCAACCTGCTGCCGTGCTAGGCCAGCCCGCCTGATTCGATCCCCCCTGGAGTCTGCTCCAGGGGGATTCGACCCTCCCTGTAAGACCTTTCTCCTTCTCTCGTATCCGTTGTCATTTGGTAACAAAAGACCCCTCGGCGTAATGGCCGGGTGCGTTAGGATCGCGCCCCGAAATTGTGCCGGCCGGCTGTGGCCGCTCGGTTTGTCGGGTCGGCTCGACCCACCGGGAAATGGATCGAGGAGTTTTCATGATGAAAAGGTACCTGGCGTTACTGCTGGGGGTGGCTGTATCCCTGCAGGCCTGTGGACTCCAGGCAGGTGCCATCGATGATGCGGTCAGGCGTGGCAGCCTCAAGGTGGGCACCAACCCGACCTATATGCCGTTCCAGATGACCGACAGACAGGGGCGGGTGGTGGGCTTTGAAATCGACCTGCTGCATGAGATGACCAAGGCCCTCGGTGTCCGGCTGGAGTTACTGCCCAGCGCCTACCCGCAGCTGATCCCCGATTTGCTGGCGGGCAAGACCGACCTGATCGCCAGCGGCATGACCCTCACTCCGGAACGCAATCTGCGCCTGAATTTCAGCGATCCCTTCATCGTGGTCGGACAGACGATGCTGATCCCCCAGGCGTTGGCGGGCAAGGTTCAGGGTTTCGAAGACCTGAACGATGCCGCCTATCGTATCCGGGTCAAGGCTGGCACCACTGGCGAGATCGTTGTGAAGAAACTGATCGGCAACGCCCAACTGGTCAGTTATGCCACCGAGGAGGAGGGCGTGCGCGATGTGCTGGACGGCAAGGCCGACGCCTTTATCCACGACGCGCCCTACAACCTCGTCGCGGCCAACAGGCTGGGCGCGGGCAAGCTGGTGTGCCTGGACCAGCCCTTCACCTACGAGCGCCTGGCGTTCGGCCTGAAGAAGGGCGATCACGACAGCCTGAACTGGATCAACCACTTCCTCAACCAGATCGCCGAAGACGGCACCTACGATCGGATTCACGACAAGTGGTTCAAGGAAACCGCCTGGTTGGCTGAAATCGACTGAGTGGCCCTAGACGCGGAAACGGTCGACCAGCACTCTCAGTCGCGAGCCCAGGCGTGCCAGTTCGGCGCTGGCGGTCGCGGTCCTTTCGCTGGTTGCCGCGGTCTGTTCGGAGATATCGCGCACCTGTAGGAGGCTGTGGCTGACCTGCTCGGCCACCACGCTCTGCTCTTCGCCGGCCGCGGCAATCTGCTCGTTCATCGCCTGTATGCGCGAGACGCTGCGGCTGATGCCTTCCAGCGTGCTGCCGCAGTGCTGGCTCGCCTCGACGCTGCTGCGGGTCAGGTTGCGACTCTTGTCCAGGCGTTGCGCGACGCGTTCGGTGTCGTGCTGCAGGGCGGCGACCAGTTCCTCGATTTCCTCGGTCGAGTCTTGGGTTCGCTGGGCCAGGCAGCGCACTTCATCGGCGACCACCGCGAAACCGCGCCCGGCTTCTCCGGCACGTGCGGCCTCGATCGTGGCGTTGAGAGCCAGCAGGTTGGTCTGCAACGACACCGACTTGATCACGTCGAGCACGCCGCCGATCTTGTCGCTCTCCTGCTGGAGAGACGCCATCGCCTCGGTACATTGTTGCATTTCCTGCTCCAGTTGCTCGATCCGGGCGATGGCCTCGGCGACCGCGCGGTCACCTTCACGGGCCTGTCGTTCGGCCTGGCTGGTGGCCAGGGCGGCGGCCTCGGCATGCTGGGCGACTTCCCGGACGCTGCTGCTCATCTGCTTCATGGCTGTGGCGACCAGGTCGATCTCGTCACGCTGGTTGCCGATGCGAAGGTGGGTCTGGCCGGCGTTGTCGGAGAACTCCCGGGCGGCCTCGGCTACCCGTATCGTATCCTGGATGATCCCGCCGACCAGTTCGCGCAGGCCCAGGCTCATGCGCTGCAGGGCCTGCTGCAGTTGCCCCAGCTCATCCCTGCGCTCGACCCGGATGTCACGACTCAGGTCGCCCGCGGCAATATGCCCGGCGACCTTGAGGCCGCGCCTGAGTGGAACCAGTATCTGTACGCTGATGATCCAGGCGGCGAACATGCCGATCACCAGCGCCAGGCTGGCAATGCCGATGAGCATCCGCCTCGACCGGTTGGTGTCGTGGTCACGCTGTTGCGCATGGGTCTGGCTGAGGGCGTCGAGGTCATTGAGCAGGGCTTGGCCAAAATTCTCCAGGCGTTCGTCGAGGTGATCGGCCAAGCCCGGATCGGCGTCGGCAAGGGCGCTGCGCAAGGCGCTGAAGGTGTTGCGCTGTTCCTCCAGCCGTTGCTGCTGGAGCGGCTCTTCAATACCCCTGTGCAAGGCCGTCAAGTGCCGTTCGAGTTCGGCCAGTTGGCGTTCGGGGTCGACGGGGCTTTTGTCGAGCGCCTCCCGGTTCGTGCGCGGGGCCCGGACGTTGCGGGTGATCTGACCCAGCCTGGCCATGAGCGACAGTTGCTCGGCGTGATCGATACTGCGTTGCAGGGCGTACCAGCCGGTCGCGGCGATGACCAGGGTCAGTTGCAGGACCAGGCCGAAGCCCAGGACCAGTTTGAAGCGGATGCTGCGATTGATTAAAGCGTGGGACAGCCATCGGAACATGGTGGATCTCCTGCCGGGCGAATGAGTGAAGATGCCCCTGTGCTTGTCATGCAGGGGGCATTGCTTCTCATCGGCGTTTGAGCGGGAGACGCGACCTGAACCGAATGTAGGGAATTTCCGTGATCTGTGAGCGATTGGGACTGGCCCACGTCGCCGGCGGCGACGCGGCCACTCCTTTCAGGGTCTACAGCCGGAAATGGCTGACCAGCACTTGCAGATGGTTGCCCAGGCGCGCCAGCTCGGTACTGGACGCGGCGGTTTCCTCGCTGGCCGAGGCGGTCTGTTCGGAAACATCGCGCACGTTCAGCACGCTGCGATTGATCTCCTCGGTCACGGCGCTCTGTTGTTCCGCGGCAGCGGCGATCTGCTGGTTCATGGTCTGGATCGCCGACACGGTGCGGGTGATGTTTTCCAGCGAGCCGCCAGCGCGGCGGGTCAGCTCGACGCTGCTGTCGGTCAGGCTGCGGCTGTTGTCCATGATGGCCGCCACCTGCTGGGTGCCACCTTGCAGGCCGACGATCAGCTCCTCGATTTCCTCGGTGGACTTCTGGGTCCGCTGGGCCAGGCTGCGGACTTCGTCGGCGACTACCGCGAAACCACGTCCGGCTTCGCCGGCGCGGGCCGCTTCGATGGCGGCGTTGAGGGCCAGCAGGTTGGTTTGCTGGGCCACCGACTTGATCACGTCGAGTACGCTGCCGATTTTGTCACTCTCGGCCTTGAGATGGCCCATGGCTTCGGTCGAATGGCCGACTTCAGCGGCCAGGCGTTCGATCTGGGCAATGGCCTCGCCGACCACCTTGTCGCCCTCGCGGGCCTGCTGGTCGGCGACAACGGCAGCCTCCGAGGCTTCTTCGGCGTTGCGCGCCACTTCCTGCACGGTGGCGGTCATCTGATGCATGGCCGTGGCCACCTGGTCGGTCTCGGCCTTCTGGCTGTTGACCCCGGCGCTGGTCTGCTCGGTCACGGCCGACAGTTGCTCGGCGGCGCTGGCAATTTGGGTGACGCCATCGCTGATGCCGCCAATCAGCTTGCGCAGGCTGAGAGTCATGCTCTGCATGGCCCGTTGCAGCTGGCCCAGTTCGTCGCGACGGTCGACTTGTAGATCCTGGCTGAGGTCGCCGGAGGCGACGCGCTCGACCACCTTGAGGGTCTGTTGCAGGGGCGTGACGATCTGCCGGGTGATGGCCCAGGCGGCGATGATGCCGAACAGCAGCGCCAGGGCGGCGGAAATGCCCAGCAGGCTTTTCGCCTGGGCGGCGTCGCTGTCGCGGCGGGCGGTCTGCAGGTCGGTCAGCTTGTTGCTCAACTCCAGCAGTTGGTTGCCCTGGTCCTGCATGTTCTTGAGCGCCTGGGCGCTGGCAATCTGCGAGTCGCGGAAGGCACTGACGGCGGCGCGGTAGGCCTTGAGGGAGTCACTGGCCTGCTGCAGGTTGGCCAGGTGCTGCTCGGGCAGTTTGGCCGGCAGGCTCTCGAGGTTCTTCAGGGCATTGTCGATGGCGTCCAGGGCTGGCTGTTCGGCGTCGCTGCGGCCGCTGTAGGTGTAGCCACGGACCTGGAAGCGGGCCTGCTGGATCAATTTGCTCAGTTCTATCACGCTGTTGAACTGGATCACGCTGTCGCCTTGCAGCATCGATTTCTCGACCTCGGCGACCCTGGCAACGGCATTGTCGGCGCTGGCCCCGAGTTTGCTGCGGGCGGCCTCGCGGTTCTGCGTGGCCTGGTTCATGTCGGCGAACGCGCGCTTGTACTGCGCGATGGAGGCCAGTTGCTGGTCGATCAATTCGATGCTCTCTGCGGTCTGCAGTTGCTGGCGGGCGCTCTTCAGGCCGTTCTCCAGCTTGTCCAGCAGGCCGTTGACGGTGGTCGGGCCCTGTTCGCCCTTGCGCATCTCATAGTCCAGGCGCGCGATGCGCAGGTCCTTGGTCAGCATGTTGAGGGAGGAGATGTAGCCCAGCTTGTCGCCACGGTTGATCACCGAGCCCAGGCCGCTCCAGCCGGTGAAGGTGATGAGCATGGTCAGGAGTAGTACCAGGCCGAAGCCAATACCGAGTTTCAGATTGATGCTCACATTGCCCAGGCTCTGGGTTAGCCAACGGTACATGGACGGACTCCTGACGGCACTCGCCCGCCTGATCGCGGGCTTATTTCCAATAATTCCGTTGTATCGGCGGCGCGCAGCGATTCTGTAGCGGTGGCAGGGCTGGAGAGTGCCGAATAGAGCCGGCGCACGCTATTGCCCCGCGTGAGTGGCTCGCGCGGGGGCGCCAGGGGTCAGAACAGGCGGGCGAGCAGAGCGGTGACGGCGGTTTCGACCCGCAGGATGCGTTCGCCGAGCTGAACCGGTTGCAGGCCGGCCTTGGCCAACAGGTCGATTTCGTAGGGAATCCAGCCGCCTTCGGGGCCGATGGCGAGGGTTACCGGTTCGTCCACTGCTCGCGGGCAGGGCGGGTAGTTGCCGGGATGGCCGATCAGACCCAGGGTGCCTGCGCTGATGGCGGGCAGGCGATCCTCGACGAACGGCTTGAAGCGCTTCTCGATGATGACCTCCGGCAGCACGGTGTCGCGGGTCTGTTCCAGGCCCAGGACCAGTTGCTCGCGGATCGCCTCGGGTTCGAGGAACGGCGTCTGCCAGAAGCTCTTCTCCACCCGGTAGCTGTTGACCAGCACCAGTCTGGGCACGCCCATGGTGGCGATGGTCTGGAACACCCGGCGAAGCATCTTCGGGCGAGGCAGGGCGAGTACCAGGGTCAGCGGCAGCTTGGCCGGCGCTGGCTGGTCGAGACTGACCTGCAACTGCGCCTCACCGGCTTCCAGGTGCAGGACCCGGGCAGTGCCCATCAGCCCGCCGATACGCCCGACCCTCAGGCTGTCGCCCACCGCGACCCTGTGGACTTCCTGCATGTGGGTCAGGCGTCGGTCACGCAGGACCACGCGGTCGGCCGCGATGAAGTCGGCCTCCTCCAGCAGCAGCAGGTTCACGCGAGTGGCGCTGGCGGCTGTGGGTCGTTGTCGGCGGGTGTTTCTTCCGGATGGTCACCCCGCTTGCTGACCAGGCCACCGAACAGCACGCCGATCTCGAACAGCAGCCACATCGGTACCGCCAGCAAGGTCTGCGAGAACACGTCCGGTGGCGTCAGGATCATGCCGACCACGAAGCAGCCGATGATCACGTACGGGCGGATCTTCTTCAGGTACTTGACGTCGACCACGCCGATCCATACCAGCAACACCACGGCTACCGGGATCTCGAATGCCACGCCGAAGGCGAAGAACAGGGTCATGACGAAGTCGAGGTAACTGGTGATGTCGGTCATCATCTCGACGCCTGCCGGAGTGGCGGCGGCAAAGAACTTGAAGATCAGCGGGAACACCAGGTAATAGGCGAACGCCATGCCGGTGTAGAACAGCAGGATGCTCGACACCAGCAGCGGCACGGCGACGCGCTTTTCATGCTTGTACAGGCCGGGTGCGATGAAACCCCAGATCTGGTGCAGGATCACCGGAATCGCCAGGAACAGCGAGACCATCATGGTCAGCTTGAGCGGCGTGAGGAACGGCGAGGACACGTCGGTGGCGATCATCGTCGCGCCGGTCGGCAGGTACTGGCGCAACGGCGTGGAGACGAAGGTGTAGATCTGCTGGGTGAAGGCGAACAACCCGGCAAAGATCAGGAAGATCGCCGCGACACAACGCAGCAGGCGGGTGCGCAGCTCGGTAAGGTGCGAGACCAGCGGCATGTGCTGGTCGTTTTCCGGAAAATCGCTCATGGGGCTCGCGGCGGCAGAGTAGGGTCTTGAGAAGCTGGCGCACTGGGCGTCGGCGCGGTGGTCGCGGTCTCGGTCGGCACATGCGGGGCCGGCTCGACGGCACCGAGTACCGGCACGGCATCGCCTGGGGCAACGGTGACCGGTGGCAGGTCGCTTGGCAGTGGTGTCTCACTGACCGGCTGGGTGACGGAATCGGCGACTGGCTGAGGCTGTGCCTGGGGTGCAGGTTCCTGGACCGGCGAGAGAATCTTGCGAGCCTCCTGCTCCAGGGACATGATGTGCTCGTTGTGCAGTTGCCGACGGATCTCGTCGGCACCGATTTCCCGTTCCACTTCCTGCTTGATCGCGTTGAAGCTGCGTTTCAGCCGTCCGACCCACAGGCCAGCCGTCCGCGCGGCGCCCGGCAGGCGCTCGGGGCCGAGGACCAGCAGCGCCACCAGGCCGACGAGCAGCAGTTCACTGAAGCTGATACCGAACATTATTCAGTGCTCACGAATGGCTGCGGGGCTCTTTGTTAGCGAGATCGTCGACTTTCTGCGCCTGTACATCGATGGTGTGTGGCGCGCTCTGCTGTGCGCCCGGCTGCGGCTGGGCAGGTTGCACGGTTGGCGGAACCACCGGCTCGGCCGGCTTCTCGTCGTCGTTCATGGCCTTGCGAAAGCCCTTGATCGATTCACCGACGTCGGTGCCGAGGTTCTTCAATTTCTTGGTACCAAACACCAGCACGACGACAACCAGAATGACGATCCAGTGTTTCCAGTCAAAAATGCCCATGGTGTTTCTCCTCTCTAAAAGTTGTTCAGGCGGACGGACGCGAGGCTTTCTCGGCGTGTCCGGAAAGTCCGAAGCGGCGGTCCAGTTCATCCAGCACGGCCTGGGGGTGCTGGCCCAACTGGGCGAGCATGACCAGGCTGTGGAACCACAGGTCGGCGGTTTCGTAGATCACGTCGCTGCAATCGCCACTGACGGCGGCGT
Source organism: Pseudomonas sp. UTLPPB19802 (assembly GCF_059730225.1). NCBI lineage: Bacteria > Pseudomonadati > Pseudomonadota > Gammaproteobacteria > Pseudomonadales > Pseudomonadaceae > Pseudomonas > Pseudomonas sp. UTLPPB19802. The sequence goes on along the minus strand of NZ_AP048545.1, from coordinate 306,323 downwards.
CCTTGGCGGCGATGATGGTCTCGACGGATTCTTCGCCGACCTTTTCCAGAATCTTGTTCAGGCCCTTGTGGTAAAGGCTGGCGACATAGGAACTGTCGGGAGCGGCGCCTTTGCGCTCTTCCAGTACCTGGGCCAGCCGGGTCAGGGTGTCGGTCATGTTCAGTGTCCTGCTGCGTAGATGCTGTGCGGGTCCTTGAGGACCGGGTCTACCGTCTTCCAGCCGTCGTTCTCGTAGACACGGTAGAAGCAGCTTTGGCGGCCGGTATGGCAGGCGATGTCGCCGACCTGTTCGACCATCAGGATGATGACGTCGGCGTCGCAGTCCAGGCGCATTTCATGCAAGTGCTGCACGTGGCCGGATTCCTCGCCCTTGCGCCACAGCTTGCCACGCGAACGTGACCAGTAGATGGCGCGGTTCTCGCGGGCGGTCAGTTGCAGTGCTTCGCGGTTCATCCAGGCCATCATCAGCACGCGCCCGGTCTTGTGATCCTGGGCAATGGCCGGCACCAGGCCGTCACTGTCCCACTTGATCTCGTCCAGCCAGTCTTTCATTTTCGACTCCGACAACCGGGCGCAACCTGCGTGGTTGGGCCTCGGCGAATGAACAGTTTGCCAGCCGCGAGCCTTGCTGGCTATCGGCGCACGACCAGATACAAACCAATGGCCACCATGATTGCCGCCGGCCAGTGGCCCAGCTCGTGCAAGGGCCCGCCGGCGGCGAGGAATGCACCGCCGCCCAGGTGCAGCGAACCGAGCAGGCGCAGCAGCCAGTCGTCCTTGCGCTTTTTGTAGGGCGGCTCGGGATCGGCGGCGTGGGGCTGCGACAGGCGTTCGAGCAGGTCGCGGGTCATGTTGGCCAGGTGCGGCAGTTGCTCGACCTGGCTCTGCAGGTTGCCCAGCAGGGTTTTCGGGCTGACGCGGTCGCGCATCCAGCGTTCGAGGAACGGCTGCGCGGTGCTCCACAGGTCCAGCTCGGGGTACAGCTGGCGGCCCAGGCCCTCGATGTTGAGCAGGGTCTTCTGCAACAGCACCAGTTGCGGCTGGACTTCCATGTTGAAGCGGCGTGCGGTCTGGAACAGGCGCATCAGCACCTGGCCGAAGGAGATGTCCTTCAGCGGCTTTTCGAAGATCGGCTCGCAGACGGTACGGATCGCCGCCTCGAACTCGTTGAGCCGGGTATCCGCCGGAACCCAGCCCGAATCGATGTGCAACTGGGCGACGCGGCGGTAGTCGCGCTTGAAGAAGGCGAACAGGTTGCGCGCCAGGTAGTCCTGGTCCTGCGGGGTCAGGCTGCCGACGATGCCGCAGTCGATGGCGATGTACTTCGGGCTCCAGGGATTGACGGTGCTGACGAAGATGTTGCCGGGGTGCATGTCGGCGTGGAAGAAACTGTCGCGGAACACCTGGGTGAAAAAGATCTCCACGCCGCGCTCGGCGAGCATCTTCATGTCGGTGCGCTGGTCGGCGAGGGTGGCCAGGTCAGTGACCTGGATGCCGTAGATGCGCTCCATCACCAGTACTTTCGGCCGGCACCAGTCCCAGTAGACCTGGGGCACGTACATCATGTCCGAGCCTTCGAAGTTGCGCCGCAGCTGGCTGGCGTTGGCCGCCTCGCGCAGCAGGTCGAGCTCGTCGTAGATGGTCTTCTCGTAGTCGCTGACCACGTCCACCGGGTGCAACAGGCGCGCATCGGCGGACAACCGTTCGGCAGTGCGGGCGAGGATGAACAGCCAGGCGAGGTCCTGGGCGATCACCGGCTTGAGGCCAGGGCGGATGACTTTCACCACCACTTCCTCGCCGCTCTTGAGCTGCGCGGCGTGGACCTGCGCCACCGAGGCCGACGCCAGCGGCTCGATGTCGAAGCGGCTGAAGACTTCGCTGATCTTGCGGCCCAGCTGCGACTCGATGAGGTTCACGGCTTTCTGCGGGTCGAACGGCGGTACGCGGTCCTGCAGCAGCATCAGCTCGTCGGCGATGTCCTCGGGCAGCAGGTCACGGCGGGTCGAGAGAATCTGCCCGAACTTGATGAAGATCGGACCGAGGTCCTGCAGTGCCAGGCGCAATCGCGCGCCACGGCTCAGCTCCAGCTGCTTGCGCGGGAACCAGCGCCATGGCAGGACGAAGCGCAGTGCCAGAAGGAACCAGGGCAGGGGCAGGTCGAACAGCAGGTCATCGAGACGGTAGCGGATCACGACGCGCTGGATGCGCAACAGACGGCGGACGGCGAGCAGCTTCATGCGTTATCGCTGGAATTGAGGGATCGGGAGAGGCGCTCGAAACGCGCCTCGAGTCGTTCTAGATCGAGCTTGAGCCGGTCGAGCTCGGCGAAGCGGGCTTCGGCCTCGTGCTTGCCGACCAGGGCCCGGGATTCTTCGCTGAGGTATTCAGCCAGGTTCTGGTTGAGGCTGGCAAAACCCTGGCGGTACCAGTTGGCGCGGCTGCGCAGGTGACCGCTGACCAGTTGCGTGGCGACCGGACCGAGCCAGCGCGACAGCTCGTATTCCCAGTCCAGCTCCAGGTCCTGCAGCACGGCGGCCAGGTCCAGCAGGACCGCGCTGTCGCCTTCCAGGTGCACGTCCGGGCCATGCAGGACGGCGCTCTTGTCCTTGCTCAGGGCCAGGTTCAACAGGCTGGAGGTGGGCGCGCGGAGGATGCAGTCGGCTTCGGCGGCCCAATGGGCGGCCAGCAGCAGGCCTTCGTCGCTGGGCAGGATGAACAGCTTCAAGGCCGGACTGTCGACCTCGATGACCTTGCCCGTCAGGTGGCCGAGGCGACCCAGGGCGGTGCTGTCCAGGCGCAGGACACGGTTGAGGCCGTGTTCGACGCCGGCGAGAAGGCCGCTGAGCAGCATCAGGGCTTGATGCCGCGGTGCAGGGCGACGATACCCGAGGTCATGTTGTGGTAGGTCACGCGGTCGAAACCGGCGTCCACCATCATCGACTTGAGGGTTTCCTGGTTCGGGTGCATGCGGATCGATTCGGCCAGGTAGCGATAGCTTTCCGAGTCGTTGGTGATCAGCTTGCCGGCCAGTGGCATGAAGGCGAACGAGTAGGCGTCGTAGACCTTGGACATGAATGCGTTGGTCGGCTTGGAGAACTCCAGCACCAGCAGGCGGCCGCCGGGCTTGAGTACTCGCAGCATGGAGCGCAGGGCGTCTTCCTTGTGGGTGACGTTGCGCAGGCCGAAGGCGATGGTCACGCAGTCGAAGTGGTTGTCCGGGAACGGCAGCTTCTCGGCGTCCGCCTGGACGAACTCGATGTTGCCGGCCACGCCGCGGTCCAGCAGGCGATCACGACCGACCTTGAGCATGGAGGCGTTGATGTCGGCGAGTACCACCTGGCCGGTCGGGCCTACCAGGTGCGAGAACTTCGCCGCCAGGTCACCGGTGCCGCCAGCGATGTCGAGGACCCGGTTACCGGTGCGCACGCCCGACAGTTCGATGGTGAAACGCTTCCACAGGCGGTGCATGCCACCGGAAAGGACGTCGTTCATCAGGTCGTACTTGGCGGCCACCGAGTGAAAGACCTCGGCGACTTTGCCGGCCTTTTCGCTTTCCGGCACATTCTTGTAGCCGAAGTGGGTGGTGGGTTCGGCATCGCTGCCTTTGCGCTGATCAGTCATATCGCTGTCACCAGAAGAGAATGCGGGCCATTCTAATCCCGGTAGCCGGCTTTGTCTTGGCAAAGGCGGAATGTAAGTATAGTGGGCGACCGGGGCGGATTGACGCAGCGCGGTTCAAGGCCGGCCCGGCCTACATTCATGGAACAGGAGTCAAACGATGGCCCGGATTAGTGTCGAGCGCGCCCATCACCTTGGTCTGGCAGGCGCGCGTGAAAAAGCCGAGACGCTGGTGCAGAAACTGGCCGTCCAGTATGGCCTGACGCCGCGCTGGTCGGGCGATACCGTGAGCCTCAAGCGTTCCGGGGTCACGGGCGAGGTGACGATCGCCGAGGACCGGATCAGGGTGGATGTCGAGCTGGGCATGCTGATGTCGGCCATGAGCGGCACCATCAAGGGCGAGATCGAGAAGGCGCTGGACAAGGCACTGGCCTGAACCTGTGGGAGCCGGCTCCCTCAGGTGGGGCCGGCTCCCAAAAGTGAATCCTGCCCTCGTCAGTTAGGGTGCCCATTCTAATTTTTGTCATTACTTTGTGCTCAAGTCCCCGTTCTCTCGGGCAGTTCCTCCAACCGTTCACGCGTGAGGTGCACCATGGCCAAAGTCAGTCTGAAGAAAAAATCCGACGTTCAGCCCACCGCCCTGGCTGAAGTGAAAGTCTATGCCCGCAAGATCTGGTTGGCGGGCCTGGGTGCCTATGCCAAGGTCGGAAAGGAAGGCAGCGAGTACTTCCAGGAACTCGTCAAGGCCGGCCAAGCAGTTGAAAAGGATGGAAAAAAGGCTGTCGATTCGAAGCTTGAAGCCGCCAACAGCCAGATCGATAACGTGAAGAACGATGTCAACGGCCTCAAGGGCCGGGTCGAGGTTCAACTGGACAAGGTCGAGAAAGCGTTCGACAGTCGTGTCGCCAGTGCCTTGAATCGCATCGGGATTCCGTCTAAACATGACGTTGAGGCACTCTCTGCTAAGCTCGATGAGTTGACGGCATTGCTCGAACGTGTCGCGCGTAAACATTAAGGAGAACGGGATGGCTGGCAAAAAGAATACTGAGAAAGAAGGCAGCTCGTGGATCGGGAAGGTTGAAGAATATTCCCGCAAGATCTGGCTTGCCGGTTTAGGCGTGTACTCGAAAATCGACAGTGACGGCAGCAAGCTTTTCGAGAGCCTGGTGAAGGACGGCGAAAAGGCCGAGAAACTGACCAAGAGCGCCGTGGGCAAGACTGTCGAGGCGGCGAAGGACTCCGCCGGTTCTGCCAAGTCGCGCATCAGTGGCGTCAAGGAGCGCGCCCTGGGCAAGTGGGATGAGCTGGAGGAGGCTTTCGACAAGCGCCTGAACAGTGCCATTTCGCGCCTGGGTGTACCTAGCCGCAATGAAGTGAAGGCACTCAACAGCAAGGTCGATACCCTGACCCGGCAGATCGAGCAGCTCACCGGCCAGAAAGTCGCCCCCGTGGCAGCGAAGACCGCAGCCGCCAAGCCAGCGGCGAAGACTGCAGCCAAGCCATTGGCCAAGGCTGCAGCCAAACCCGCCGCCAAGCCGGCAGCGAAAACCGCGGCGGCCAAACCTGCTGCGAAAGCTGCGGCCAAGCCGGCTGCAAAACCGGCTGCCAAGCCTGTGGCCAAGACGGCGGCCGCCAAGCCCGCAGCCAAACCTGTAGCGGCGAAGCCGGCGGCCAAGCCTGCTGCGAAGCCAGCCGCTGCAAAACCGGTGGCCAAGCCTGCTGCGAAGCCAGCCGCTGCAAAACCGGCGGCCAAACCCGCCGCGAAGCCTGCGGCCGCGAAGAAACCGGCTGCGGCGAAACCAGCAGCCAAGCCGGCTGTCGCCAAGCCTGCAGTACCTGCCGCGGCGAAGCCAGCGGCTGCACCGACTACCACCAACTCGGTGTCCCCGGCTGCTCCAGCCGCTCCGGCTGCGGCCCCGGCTCCGTCGGCGCCGTCCTCCCAGTCCTGAGTGGCGCTTCGCGCAATGAAAACGCCCGGCCTGTGAAGGTCGGGCGTTTTTGTTTGGGTTGGCTGTCGTCAGGTTCGGCCTCTTCGCGGGCAAGCCCTGCTCCTACAGATACGAGTCGTACGCTTATTTGTGTACGACTCGTATCTGTAGGAGCAGGGCTTGCCCGCGAAGACGTCGGGACAGGCGCCATTCTGTTTGCGGATGAATCCTGCCCCCACGGCATCCTGCGTCCACAGCGCCGCTTGCCTACTCGGGTTCTTCGAGATAACGCAGCGCCATCCGCTCCGTCGCCAGCCGCGCTGGTGGCAGCAGGTGCGGGGCCACCAGCATCATGATCTGGTACACCACCAGCCGCACTTCGCCCTCGCGCCCGAGGATCCGCTGATAGTCCAGTGAGAACAGCAGGGTCAGGGTGATCTGTTCCACCAACTGCCCCAACGCCTGGGTCTCGCTGACGATAAACCCCTGGGCCTTCAACCGCGCCAGCAGCGAGGCGAGGGTGCGCTTGAGTGCGTTGAGCAGGTGGCGGATGCCCCTGGCGAGCTTGGGCAGGCGGCTGGCCAGGTTGGACAGGTCCTGGAACAGGAAGCGGTATTGGGACAGGCGCTCGACGATCAGGTGCAGGAAGAACCAGTAGTCCTCGGGCGCCAGCTCGACGTCCGCCGGCGGGTCCAGCAACGGCGTCAACTCCGCCTGGAAGCGCTCGAACAGCCCGAGCACCAGGGGTTCCTTGCCATGGAAGTGGTAGTAGAGATTACCGGGGCTGATCCCCATCTCGTTGGCGATTTCCATGGTCGAGACATTGGGCTCGCCTTTCTGGTTGAACAGTTGCAGCGTGCATTCAAGAATTCGGTCGCGGGTTTTCATCCAGTCTTCTTAGGTCTGGCTCACGGCTGCCGGGCAGCCGCGTCCGGTGGTAGTCATCGCACCCTTACGTAGGTGCCGGGCGCGGCTTCCATGGTGGGGTACTTGGCGTCGCCGAGGGTCAGCCGGGTTTCCTTCAAGGTGCCGGAACGGGCCTGGACCCATTCCAGCCACTGTGGCCACCAGCTGCCCTGGACCTGTTGGCCATCGTGGTACCAGGCGCGTGGGTCACTGCTCAGCTTGAGGTTTTCGAGGTAGTTGGCCTTGGGGTTGCCCGGCGGGTTGAGAATGCTCTGGATGTGCCCGCTGTTGGACAGCACGAAGCGGCGGTCGCCACCCAGCAGCAGGGTCGAGCGATAGACCGCGTCCCATGGTGTGATGTGGTCGTTGATGCCGGCGACACTGAAGCTGTCGACCGTGACCTTCTGCAGGTCGATGGGCACGCCACAGACTTCCAGGCCGCCGGGATGGCTGAGCGGGTTGTGCTTGAAGAAGTCCAGCAGGTCGCCATGCAGTGCAGCCGGCAGGCGGGTGTGGTCATTGTTCCAGTAGAGGATGTCGAAGGCCGGCGGCTCCTTGCCCAGCAGGTAGTTGTTGATCCAGTAGTTCCAGATCAGGTCGTTGGGCCGCATCCAGGCGAAGACCTTGGCCATGTCCCGGCCGTCCAGCACGCCTTGCTGGTACGAACGGCGCTTGGCCGCCTCGAGGGTCTGCTCGTCGACGAACAGGGTCGCCGGGCTATCCATCCGGCTGTCGAGCAGGCTGACCATGTAGGTGGCGCTGGCGACCCGACGCAACTGGCGCTTGCTCAGCAGGTAACCCTGCAGGGCGGCAATGGTCAGGCCGCCGGCGCAAGCGCCGACCAGGTTGGCCTCGCGGCTGCCGGTGATGCTGCGGCAGACATCCATGGCCTGCTCCACGGCCTCGACATAGGTCGACAGCCCCCACTCGCGGTGGCGTACGTCGGGGTTGCGCCAACTGATGATGAACACCTGCAGGCTGTTTTTCAGAGCGTACTGCACGAAACTGTTGGTCGGGCTGAGATCGAAGATGTAGAACTTGTTGATCTGCGGCGGCACGATCAGCAGCGGCTTGGCGTACTGCTTTTCGCTCATCGGTCGGTACTGGATCAGCTCCAGCAGGTCATTGCGAAACACCACCGAGCCTTGGGTGGTGGCCACGGTCTTGCCGACTTCGAAGGCATGCTTGGTGATCTGGCTGGGCAGGCCGTTGTTGTGCAGCATGTCGTTCACCAGGTGACTGACACCACGCACGATACTGTTGCCGCCAGAGTTGAACAGTTCCTTGACTGCCAGCGGATTGAGCAGGGTGTTGGAGGGTGATACGGCATCGTTGAACAGGCTGAAGATGAAGTGCGCGCGGGCGCGTTCGTCATCGGTCATCCGGCTGTCGTCGATCCAGTGCCGGACCTGGGTCTGCCATGCCAGGTAGGCTTGCAGGCCGCGCCGGTAGAACGGGTTGAGGCTCCAGGCCGGGTCGCTGAAGCGCGAATCACGCGGGCACGGCTGGTGCGGTGTTTCACCGAGCAGCACCTTGCCCAACTGGTTTCCCAGGGCCAGTGCGTGACGTGCCGTATGCAACGGATTACGCAGGCCGTGGGTGGCGACGTTGCGCAGGGTGGAGAACAGGTCCTGGCCGCGCAGGCCGGTAATCGCACTCCGTGCGTTGATGGGCGTCGCGGTCGCGGGGAGCGACCCCGTCGCTGGTTTGTCTGGCATGAATCAACACTCCTTCGTCATCAAGCTGATCAACCGATACATCGCGCCAGATCAAGGCTGTCCAGTGCCTCGTCCCTGTCGTGCCCTGCCGATATCCTGCCGGTGGGCACGCTGCGAATGGGTGCCGCTTCAGGTGCTCTTGAACGGCGCCGGTTGCGGGTGCATGACGGCCCGCTGACGCTCTTCGTCGAGGAACTTCATGATGATGGGCGCCACGGCTTCGGCCCGGGTGATCAGGAACAAATGGCCGTCATCGATTATGTGTAGCTGGGCATTGGGAATACGCCAGGCCAGCAGGCGCATATTGATCAGCGGAATCAGTGGATCATCGTCGCCGGCCAACACCAGGGTCGGCTGGCGGATCTTGTGCAGCCAGTGGACGCTGGTCCAGCCCAGGCCGGCGAACAGTTGCCAGTAGTAGCCCAGCTTGCCCGCCGAACGCACCTTGGCGGCATGTTCGGCCGCCAGGTGCGGGTCGCGCCGGAACGCGCCGCCGTAAATGGTGGGAGCGATACGGATGACGTGCGAGGGCTGGATGTAGCGGCGCGGGCTGGCCATGTTCCACAGTACCTTGGGCTTGCCCGGGACCATGATCGCGCCAGCGGCGGTGGCCGCCAGGATCAGCTTCTTGCAGCGTTCCGGATAATCGTGGGCGAACTGCTGGGCCAGTGCCCCGCCCCAGGACACTCCGACGGCGTTGACCTGGCCATAGTCCAGGTAGTCGAGCATTCGCGCACTGAGCTTGGCCAGGCCGGGGAAGCGGTAGGGACGGTTTGGCGTGGACGAGCCGCCAACGCCGGGGACGTCGAAGGCGATGACCTCCAGGTCCGGGTCCAGCGCCTGGACGAACGGAAACACCAGCTCCAGGTTGGCACCGATGCCGTTGAAAATCAGCAGCGGCGTCAGGTGTGGCTTGCCGGGGCGAACCGCGGTACGGATGGTCTGGCCGTCCAGCTCGATGGTTCTGAAAATGAACGGTTGCGGCATACTGCGAGCCCTGTGGTTGAGTCGGTTTCTTGCATCGACACTTTCGCTCGTGGGAGCCGGAAAACGGGCTCCCCCATGAAGGATAGTGCGTCTAGCGCTCGTGCACGTAGGTGCCCGGTGCCGCCTCTGCCGGTGGGTACGCCTTGCTGCCCAGGTTGGCCGGTGATTTCTTCAGCTTGCCCGAGCGTGCCGCCAGCCAGGCCTGCCAGTGCAGCCACCAGGAATCGGTATGCTTGGTGGAGTTCTCCTGCCAGTCCTCGGCCTTGGCCGGCATTTCCTCGTTGGTCATGTAGCGTGACTTGGGGTTGCCCGGCGGGTTGAGGATGCTCTGGATATGGCCGCTGCTCGACAGCACGAACTCGACCTTGCCACCGAACAACTGCGCCGAGCGGTAGCAGGACTTCCACGGCGTGATGTGGTCGTTGGTGCCGGCCAGGGCGAAGATGTCGGCGTCGACCTTCTTCAGGTCGATCGGCGTGCCGCACACTTCCAGGGCGTCGGCACGGACCAGTGGGTTGTTCTTGAACATCTCGATCAGGTCGCCGTGGAACGAGGCCGGCAGGCGGGTGGTGTCGTTGTTCCAGAACAGGATGTCGAACACCGGCGGCTCGTTGCCCAGCAGGTAGTTGTTGACCCAGTAGTTCCAGATCAGGTCGTTGGGCCGCATCCAGGCGAAGACCTTGGCCATGTCGCTGCCTTCCAGCACGCCCTGCTGGTAGGAGTGGCGCTTGGCGGCTTCGAGGGTCTGCTCGTCGACGAACAGCGCGACCTGGGTGTCCAGTGCGGTGTCGAGCACGCTGACCAGCAGGGTCAGGGAACTGACCTTCTTCTCGCCCAGGGCCGCGTAGTGGCCGAGCAGGGCGGTGCAGGTGATGCCGCCGGAGCAGGCACCGAGCATGTTGAGGTCCTTGCTGCCGGTGATCGCACAGACCACGTCGACGGCTTCCTTGAGCGCCTCGATGTAGGTCGACAGGCCCCATTCGCGCTGGGCCTTGGTCGGGTTGCGCCAGCTGATGATGAAGGTCTGCTGGTGGCTGCGCAGGCAGAAGCGCGCCAGGCTCTTGTCCGGGCTGAGGTCGAAGACGTAGAACTTGTTGATCTGTGGCGGTACCACCAGCAGCGGGCGCTCGTGCACCTGTTCGGTGGTCGGCCCGTACTGGATCAGTTCCAGCACGTCGTTGCGAAACACCACCGCGCCTTCGCTGGTGCCGAGGTTCTTGCCGACCTCGAAGGCGCTCATGTTGACCTGGCTGGGCATGCCACCGTTGTGCACCAGGTCCTTGGCCAGGTTCGACAGGCCGTCGAGCAGGCTCTTGCCGCCGGTCTCGAAGAAACGCTTGATGGCCGCCGGGTTGGCCGCGCTGTTGGTCGGGGCCATGGCTTCGGTCAGCAGGTTGATGACGAAGTGTCCGCGACTGATGTCCTGAGCCGGAAGCGAGCTGTCGTCGATCCAGTCATGGAGTTCCTTGCGCCAGGCCAGGTAGGTTTGCAGGTAACGCTTGTACAGTGGGTTCTGGCTCCAGGCCGGGTCGGAGAAACGACGGTCGTCGTTGTCCGGCTGCAGCTCGGACTTGCCGAACAGCACATTCTTCAGCTCGACACCGAAATGGGCGACGTGCCTGGCGCTGTGAATGGGTTGCCGGATGGTCTGGGCCAGTACCATTCGGGCAGAAGTCAGAAGATCCTTTCTACGCAAGCCGACGACGGGGTTCAGGCCCAGGGTGTTCTCCGAAGCCTGACGCTTGAGGTCATCGCTGTTCTTGTCACTCATCTACGACGCTCCATTGTCCTGAGACGAGTACCGGGTAAACACTGTGCGACCAGGCACAACGAATGCCAAGTACTGCTGCTCGGGTGACCGGTTGATTGCGCATCGTTAAATGCACGTGACTTGCCAAGTCCATTGGTTACCCGAGTTTTATTTTTTTCGCAAGCGCGCCGAACGTCAGCCGTTGCTTCCGGGTATTGGATCAGAACAGATTAGAAAATACGCCCCAAATGGCAAGCCGCCTGCTAGAGCATCAGCCTGACGATCGACTCGGAGGGGTCACGGGATTTTCCAGCTGCCTTGAGGTCGGCAAGATACTCGGCCCACAAGTCATCCTGACGACAGGCGAGTTGGTAGAGGTAGTCCCAGGTGAACAGGCCGCTGTCGTGGCCGTCGTCGAAGGTCAGTTTCAGTGCGTACTGGCCTGCGGGTTCGAGCTTGCTCAGGCCAACGTTGAGCTTGCCGAACTGCAGGATCGGCTTGCCGTGGCCCTGGACCTCGGCGGAGGGCGAGTGCACCCGCAGGAACTCGGCGGGCAGATGGTATTCCTCGTCCGGACCGTACTTGAGGGTCAGGGTTTTCGAGGCCTTGTGCAGGTTGATGGCGGTGGGGATGCGGGTTGTCATGACGAGCGTGGACCTGTCGATGTGAAAGCCGCTCTTGTAGGAGCAGGCGGGCGGCGATCCGACTTGCCCGCGAATGGGACCTCAAGGCCGCCAAAGGCTTCGCGGGCAAGCCCGCTCCCACCGAAGGGAGCGGTGTTCCCTACAGGATATACCGCGACAGGTCTTCATTCTGCGCCAATTCGCCAAGGTGGCTGTTGACGTAGTCCGCGTCGATGCGCAGCGGCTCGGCGCCCTGGGCTCCGGCCATGTCGCCGGCGCTGAACGAGACTTCCTCGAGCAACCGCTCCAGCAGCGTGTGCAGGCGACGGGCACCGATGTTCTCGGTCTTCTCGTTGACCTGCCAGGCGATCTCCGCCAGGCGCTTGATGCCCTCCGGCTGGAACTCGATGTTCAGGCCTTCGGTCTTCAACAGTTCACGGTACTGCTCGGTCAGCGACGCGTGTGGCTCGCTGAGGATGCGCTCGAAGTCTTCCGGGCTCAGTGCCTTGAGTTCGACACGGATCGGCAGGCGGCCCTGCAACTCGGGCACCAGGTCGCTCGGCTTGCTCAGGTGGAACGCGCCGGAGGCGATGAACAGGATGTGGTCGGTCTTGACCATGCCCAGCTTGGTGTTGACGGTGCAGCCTTCGATCAGCGGCAGCAGGTCGCGCTGCACGCCTTCACGAGAGACATCGGCGCCACCGACATTGCCGCGCTTGGCGACCTTGTCGATCTCGTCGATGAACACGATGCCGTGCTGCTCGACCGCTTCGAGGGCCTTGGCCTTGAGTTCCTCGTCGTTGACCAGGCGCCCGGCTTCCTCGTCGCGCACCAGCTTGAGCGCTTCCTTGACCTTGAGCTTGCGGCTCTTGCGCTTGCCCTTGCCCATGTTGGCGAACAGGCTCTGCAACTGGTTGGTCATCTCTTCCATGCCCGGTGGCGCGGAGATATCGACGCCGGCGTTCTCGGCGACTTCGATTTCGATCTCCTTGTCATCCAGCTGGCCTTCACGCAGGCGCTTGCGGAACAGCTGGCGGGTGTTGGTGTCCTGGCTTGGCTGGGCCTCTTCGTTGAAGCCGGAGCGGGCCGGTGGCAGCAGCGCGTCGAGGATACGTTCCTCGGCGGCGTCCTCGGCACGGTGACGGACCTTGACCATTTCCTGCTCGCGCAGCAGCTTGATCGCGGCGTCCGCCAGGTCGCGGATGATCGATTCGACGTCACGGCCGACATAGCCGACTTCGGTGAACTTGGTCGCTTCGACCTTGATGAACGGGGCATTGGCCAGCTTGGCCAGGCGCCGGGCGATTTCGGTTTTGCCGACGCCGGTCGGGCCGATCATCAGGATGTTCTTGGGCGTTACTTCGACGCGCAGCTCTTCAGGCAGCTGCATCCGGCGCCAGCGGTTGCGCAGGGCAATGGCTACAGCGCGCTTGGCATCGTCCTGGCCGATGATGTGGCGATTGAGTTCGTGGACGATCTCGCGGGGAGTCATGGACATGATATGTGGGGCCTCGAGCGGTAGGGGTCAGTATCGATACAGGTCTGGCACTCCTTATTCCGCGAGGTCCTGCTCCTCAATAGTGAAGTGGTGATTGGTGAATACGCAAATGTCGCCGGCGATGCCCAGGGCGGTCTCGACGATTTCGCGGGCCGACAGGTCGGTCTTCTTCAGCAGGGCGCTGGCCGCGGCCTGGGCGTAGTTGCCACCGGAGCCCATGGCGATCAGGCCATGCTCCGGTTCGACCACGTCGCCGTTGCCGGTGATGATCAGCGAGGCGTCCTTGTTGGCGACTGCCAGCATGGCTTCCAGGCGGCTCAGGGAGCGATCGGTACGCCATTCCTTGGCCAGCTCGACGGCGGCACGGACCAGATGGCCCTGGTGTTTTTCCAGCTGGCCTTCGAAACGTTCGAAGAGGGTGAAGGCGTCGGCGGTGGCACCGGCGAAACCGGCGAGGACCTGACCGTGATAGAGGCGGCGAACTTTCTTGGCGTTGCCCTTCATGACGGTATTGCCGAGGGAAACCTGGCCGTCGCCACCCATGACGACTTTGCCGTGGCGGCGAACTGAAACGATGGTGGTCAAGGGAGTGTCTCCACGCAGCGGGGCGAAAATGCCTGATGGAAACTCATATGGGGGTGGTGCAGGGATTTTCAACCGTGGGTAAGGCTGGGGGACGAGTGGTGTAGGAGGGGTGTGCGGTTTCTGTGGGATCAGGCTTGCTGGCGATAGCGCTGTGCCAGGTGGCGAAGCTGTTGGGCTTTGGATGCCCATCGCCAGCCTGCCGGCTCCCTCGTGGGGGAAGCCGGAAGGCTTTTGGGCGAGGTCAGCGGCTCTGGCGTTGTTGTAACAACAGGTTGCTGAAACCGCTGCCAGCCAGTTGTTTCTGCGCCGTGGTCAGCTGCTCGCGGTTGCTGAACGGACCGACCAGTACTCGGTACCAGGTTTCGTCCTTCACTGTGCCGGACTCCACCGATACCGCCTGGCCGAGCAGGATGATCTGCGCCCGGACCTTGTCCGCATCGGCTTCCTTGCGGAACGAGCCGGCCTGCAGGAAGAACTTGGTCACCGCTGCCGGCTCTGCCTTGGCCACCGGTGGCGGCGGTGGCGGGGTGATCCCGGCCAGCGCCGCCTGGGCCCGGGCAGTGTCGATTTTCGCCGCTTCAGCCGGAGTCACCGGCGTTTGCGGGGTCGGCACGGGCTGTGGCGTCGGCAGGGTTTTCTCCGGCACGGCTTCCGGCGGCACGATGACCTCCGACTCCGGCAGCAGGGTATAGAAGTCGTATTTTGGCTTCACCGGCTGGGTCGGGCTTGGCGGGGTCTTGTTGGCTTCGGCAACCTTGGTGGCTTTCTGCTGTTCCTGTCGGACCCGCTTGACGTCATCGCCCTTGCCCGGTTCCAGTTTCATCAGGAACACGATAAAGGCGCCGACGCCGAGTCCGATGGCCAACCACAACCAGCCCGGGATCGGCTTCTTCTCGGGGGCCTGGTAGCGGCTGGCGCCGCGCTTGGGTGCGGGTTTTTTCTTCGCGGCCAACTTACATGCGCTCCAGGGTTTCCAGGCCCAGCAGTTCCAGGCCTTGCTTGAGGGTACGACCGCTCAGTGCCGCCAGGCGCAGACGGCTCTGCATGCGGGCCGGGGTGTCGGCGCTGAGGATCGGGCAGTTCTCGTAGAAGCTGGAGAACAGGCCGGCGACATCGTACAGGTAGGTGCAGAGGATGTGCGGCGTACCCTTTTCGGCAACGCTGTTCAGCACTTCGGAGAACTGCGCCAGTTTTGCTGCCAGCTCCTGCTCGTGGGCGGCTTCGAGCACGATCTGCCCATCGACTTCGCTGAAGTCCTTGCCCAGTTTGCGGAACACACCGGATACCCGGGTGTAGGCGTACAGCAGGTAAGGTGCGGTGTTGCCTTCGAAATTGAGCATCAGGTCGAAGTTGAAGCTGTAGTCGCTGGTGCGGTGCTTGGACAGGTCGGCGTACTTCACTGCGCCGATGCCCACCACCCGGGCGATTTCACGCAGCTCGGCTTCGGCCAGCTCCGGGTTCTTTTCCTTGACCAGGTTGTAGGCGCGTTCCTGGGCCTCGGTCAGCAGGTCGATCAGCTTGACCGTGCCGCCGTCGCGGGTCTTGAACGGACGGCCGTCGGCGCCGTTCATGGTGCCGAAGCCCATGTGTTCCATTTCCATCGGATGGGTCACGAAGCCGGCCTTGCGTGCCACCGCGAACACCTGCTGGAAGTGCAGGGCCTGGCGCTGGTCGACGAAGTACAGTGCACGGTCGGCCTTGAGCTGGCGGCTGCGGTAGCGCACGGCTGCCAGGTCGGTGGTGGCGTAGAGGTAGCCGCCGTCGGCCTTGACGATGATCACCGGCAGCGGCTCGCCTTCGGCGTTCTTGAACTCGTCGAGGAACACGCACTGGGCGCCGTTGCTCTCCACCAGCATGCCGGCGGCCTTGAGATCGTTGACCACGTTGATCAGGTCGTCGTTGTAGGCGCTTTCACCCATGACGTCGGCCATGGTCAGCTTGACGTTGAGCAACTCGTAGATCTTCTGGCAATGGGACAGCGAGATGTCCTTGAACCGCGTCCACAGCGCCAGGCACTCGGCGTCGCCGGCCTGCAGCTTGACCACCAGGCCGCGGGCGCGGTCGGCGAACTCGGGCGACTCGTCGAAGCGCTGCTTGGCGGCGCGGTAGAAGTTCTCCAGGTCCGACAGCTCGTCGCTGGTGATCGGGTTTTCCTGCAGGTAGGCCATCAGCATGCCGAACTGGGTGCCCCAGTCGCCAACGTGGTTCTGGCGGATCACCGTGTCGCCGAGGAACTCCAGGACCCGCGCGACGCCGTCACCGATGATGGTCGAGCGCAGGTGGCCGACGTGCATTTCCTTGGCCAGGTTCGGCGCCGACAGGTCGACCACGGTGCGCTGGGCTGCGCCGGCCTTGCGCACGCCGATGCTGGCGTCGGCCAGGGCAGCGTCCAGGCGCGAGGCCAGGGCCTGGGTGTTCTGGAAGAAATTGATGAAGCCTGGGCCGGCGATTTCTGCCTTGCTGACGTTTTCGTCGACCGGCAGCGCGGCGATCAGTTTTTCCGCCAGGTCGCGTGGCTTCAGGCCGGCGGGCTTGGCCAGCATCATGGCGATGTTGCTGGCGAAGTCGCCGTGGGTCTTGTCGCGGGTATTCTCGACCTGGATCGCCGGCGTCAGGCCTTCAGGCAACACACCTTCGTTGACGAGTTGGGTGAGGGCTTGCTGGATCAGCTGGCGAATGGTGTCTTTCATGGTCTTCTCTTTCGACCGCGAGCGCGGCGGCGCCCAAGGCGCAGGTGGAAAAACTGGGCATTATCCGTTGCCGGGGCGAGCTTGCCAACAGGTTGCGGACTTGTGGTGTGCGTAGGGGGCCCTTCGCGGGCAAGTCGGATCGCCGCCCGCCTGCTCCTACAAGTTCGGCGTTGTGCACAGTATCCGTGTTTGGCTCCGACCTGCAGGAGCGTGGCTTGCCCGCGAAAAGGCACTCCGGCTCAATACAGATCCACCGGATCGACATCCAGCGACCACCTGACCTGTCGCCCGCCCGGCATCTGTTCCAATACCAGCAACCAGTGGCTCAACAGGCGATGCAGCGGCGCCCGTGCATTGGCCTGCAGCAGCAGCTGCGCGCGGAAACGCCCGGCGCGGCGCTCCATCGGTGCCGGCACCGGCCCCAGCAGCTCGATGCCGCCCAACTCCATTTCACCCAGCAGGCGCTCGGCCTCGCTGCAGGCTTCGTCGAGAAAGCCCTCGGCCTGCCCCGGCTTGTGGGCTTCGGCGCGCAGCAGGGCCAGGTGTGCGAACGGCGGCAGGCCGGCGGCGCGACGCTCGCTCAGGGCCTGCTCGGCAAAGGCGAAATAGCCCTGCTCGGTCAATTGCACCAGCAGCGGGTGGTCCGCCAGGTGGGTCTGGATGATCACCTTGCCTGGCTCTTCTGCCCGCCCAGCCCGGCCCGCCACCTGGACGATCAGTTGGGCCATGCGCTCGCTGGCCCGGAAGTCGCCGGAGAACAGGCCGCCGTCGGCGTCAAGGATCGAGACCAGGGTCACCCGTGGGAAGTGATGGCCCTTGGCGAGCATTTGCGTGCCGACGAGGATGCACGGCTGGCCTTTCTGGATGGTAGCGAACAGCTGGTTCATCGCGTCCTTGCGTGATGTGCTGTCGCGGTCGACCCGCAGCACCGGGTAGTCGGGGAACAGGATCGCCAGGCGTTCCTCGGCGCGCTCGGTACCGGCGCCGACCGGCCGCAGGTCGACCTTGCCGCACTGTGGGCAATTGCGTGGCACCCGCTCGACGTTGCCACAATGGTGGCAGCGCAGTTCGCCATGGCGCTGGTGCACGGTCATGCGCGCATCGCAGCGCGAGCATTCGGACATCCAGCCGCAGTCGTGGCACAGCAGTGTTGGCGCAAACCCCCGGCGATTGAGAAACACCAGCACCTGCTGGCCGGCAGCGAGCGTCTGGCCGATGGCTTGTTGCATCGGCCCGGAGATGCCGCTGTCCAGTGGCCGGCTTTTCACATCCAGGCGCAGGAAGCGTGGCTCCTTGGCGCCGCCGGCCCGGTGGGTCAGGCGCAGCAGGCCGTAGCGACCGATATGGGCGTTGTGCAGGCTTTCCAGGGAGGGGGTGGCGGAGCCCAGCACGATCGGGATGTTTTCCTGGCGGGCGCGTACCAGGGCCAGGTCGCGGGCGTGATAGCGCAGGCCTTCCTGCTGTTTATAGGAACCGTCGTGCTCTTCATCGATGATGATCAGGCCGGGGGTTTTCATTGGCGTGAACAGTGCCGAGCGGGTACCGATGATGATGTCGGCCTCGCCGTCCCGTGCCGCCAGCCAGGCATCCAGGCGTTCGCGGTCGTTGACGGCCGAGTGCAGCAAGGCGATCCGGGCGTTGAAGCGTTGCTCGAAACGCGCCAGTGTCTGCGGGCCGAGATTGATCTCCGGGATCAGTACCAGGGCCTGTTTGCCCGCCTCGAGGGTCTCGCGGATCAGTTGCAGATAGACTTCGGTCTTGCCGCTGCCGGTGACGCCGGCCAGCAGGAAGGCATGGAAGCTGTCGAAACCGGCGCGGATTGCGCTGCAGGCCGCGCGTTGTTCGTCGTTGAGCGGCAGCTCCGGCTGCGCCAGCCAGTGTTCGTGACGCTCGACAGGGGCATGGCGGCGAATTTCCACCTGCACCAGGTTCTTGGCCAGCAGCAGGTCGAGGCTGTCCTTGCTCAACTGCAGTTTGCCCAGTAATTGATGAGCCACGCCGTGGGGATGCTGAGCCAGGGTGGCCAGGGCCTCGCGCTGGCGTGGGGCCCTGGCGATACGCGTGTCGTCGAGGCGCGCCCCCGGTACGATCGACCAGAAACGCTCCTGGCGGGCCTCTGCCGGCTCGCCCTGGCGCAGCAGGACCGGCAAGGCCCAGCTCAGGGTGTCGCCGAGGCTGTGCTGGTAATACTGGGCGGTCCACAGGCACAGTTTGAACAGCGCCGGTGGCAGCGGAGGCGTGGCATCGAGCAGGGCCAGCGCGGGCTTGAGCTTTTCCGCCGGGACTTCGCTGTGTTCGGCGATTTCCACCAGGATGCCGATCATTTCCCGCCGTCCGAACGGCACCCGCAACCGCATGCCGGGGTGCAGCGCAGTGCGCGGCACGCCCTTGGGCGCCCGGTAGTCGAACAGGCGGCGCAAGGGCGAAGGCAGGGCGAGGCGCAGGATGGCTTCGGACACGCGGTTATCTCGGACAGTGGCGATGAATAGGGGCGCGAGCCTAGCAGACGACTGGTGCAGGGGACAGCTTGCTTCATTGCGCAAGGGTGGTATTATCTCCGGCTAAATTACGTGCGGTGTTCAACAATAGTGTTGGGCGGCGGCACGCTAGCCGAGGAAGTCATCATGAAAGCAGACATTCATCCAGAATACCCAGCAATTGCCGTTACCTGCAGCTGCGGCAACAAGTTCGAAACCCGTTCGACTTTCGCCAAGCCTCTGGCAATCGACGTGTGCAACGAGTGCCACCCGTTCTACACCGGTAAGCAGAAGACCCTGGACACCGGCGGCCGCGTTCAGAAGTTCGCCGATCGTTTCGGTGCATTCGGTGCGAAGAAGGCCTAAGGCTTTTTTCCTGGGCGGCCTGAAGGGCTGTCCCATGCTGAATAAGAAGGCGCTCCTTGTGAGCGCCTTTTTTGTGGGCGCGATTTACCGGCTGCAGGTGGGGTGTGATGGCGAGCACGCTTGAGGCTCTTGGCTCATCCTCTCTAGCCATCCGGGTGCGCTGAAAAGAATCTGTCGAGAAAAATTGTAGACATTTTCATTGTTGATTGTGAACAGTTTTAGCCTTGTATTTCGCGGCTCTTGGGCCAAAGTCGTAGGTTGCGACCCTTGACACCGGTGACTGGTCAGTCTTGTGAGGATTTTGCGACACGCGTATCCTCGGCGGTCCGTCTGTCCCACAGTAAAAAGCGGAATGCCCATATGTCAGATTTGAAAACTGCCGCTCTCGAATATCATGCCAATCCTCGTCCGGGGAAGCTGAGCGTCGAGCTCACCAAAGCCACTGCCACCGCCCGCGACCTGTCGCTGGCCTACAGCCCTGGTGTCGCCGAGCCTGTACGTGAAATCGGTCGCGATCCCGAGCTGGCCTACAAGTACACTGGCAAGGGCAACCTGGTTGCGGTCATTTCTGACGGCACCGCGATCCTCGGCCTGGGTAACCTCGGCCCGCTGGCCTCCAAGCCGGTCATGGAAGGCAAGGGCGTGCTGTTCAAGCGTTTCGCCGGTATCGACGTGTTCGACATCGAAGTCGACTCGGAAAGCCCGCAAGCCTTCATCGACACCGTCAAGCGTATCTCCATCACCTTCGGTGGGATCAACCTGGAAGATATCAAGGCACCTGAGTGCTTCGAGATCGAGCGCGCGCTGATCGAACAGTGCGACATCCCGGTATTCCACGATGACCAGCACGGCACCGCGATCGTCACCGCGGCCGGCATGATCAACGCCCTGGAAATCGCCGGCAAGACCCTGCCGGAAGCCAAGATTGTCTGCCTGGGTGCCGGCGCTGCGGCAATCTCCTGCATGAAGCTGCTGGTCAGCATGGGCGCCAAGATCGAGAACATCTTCATGATCGACCGCAGTGGCGTCATCCACTCCGGCCGTGACGACCTGAACCAGTACAAGGCAGTCTTCGCCCACGCAACCGACAAGCGCACCCTGGCTGAAGCCCTGGAAGGCGCTGACGTGTTCGTCGGCCTGTCCGGTCCGAACCTGCTGAGCGCTGAAGGCCTGAAGTCGATGGCGGCCAACCCGATCGTGTTCGCCTGCTCGAACCCTGATCCGGAAATCGCCCCGGCGCTGGCCCACGCCACCCGTAGCGACGTGATCATGGCGACCGGCCGTTCGGACTTCCCGAACCAGGTCAACAACGTTCTGGGCTTCCCGTTCATCTTCCGTGGCGCCCTGGACGTTCGCGCCAAGCGCATCAATGAAGAGATGAAGATCGCCGCTGCCAACGCCCTGAAGGACCTGGCCAAGCTGCCAGTGCCGAAGGAAGTGTGCGAGGCCTATGGTGTTGACTCGCTGGAATTCGGCCGTGAGTACATCATTCCGAAGCCATTGGATGCCCGTCTGATCACCGTGATCTCCGATGCTGTGGCCAAGGCCGCGATCGAGACCGGTGTGGCGACCCTGCCGTATCCGAAGAACTACCCGCTGAAAAGCGTGGATGACGTGTTCAACGGCTAAGCCGCTGTAGCGTCAAATGAAAAGCCCCGGCTCGGATGAGTCGGGGCTTTTTTGTGGTCGGTAACATGGCCGTGGTGGCAGGGCGGCCCAGTGTGGCGAGCGGGCTTGCCCGCGCTGGGTGCAAGGCACCCCAAAACCTGCTGGCCGCGCCGTTTCAGTCTATGCGCGCTGCCTGGGTTGCGGCTGCGTTGCAGCCGAGCGCGGGCAAGCCCGCTCGCCACAAAAAAACTGCTCTTATCCCAATAGTTCGGCTTTCATCAGAACAGATCGATCGGCGCCGACTCGTCTGCTGGCAGCGGGCTGCCAGGAGCGCTGCCGCCATTGCCCAGTTCGTTGACCGACGGTGGCGTATCTTCGCTCTTGAACAGCTCGAAATAGGCGTTCGGTGTGCCTGGCACTGCTGCGCGGCCGCTGACCGGGTCGACCCGCAGACTGAGGATGCCTTCCGGCTCGGCCTGGGTGTGTGGCGGCTTGTCCTTGAGTGCGGCACCCATGTAGTCCATCCAGATCGGCAGCGACACTGTGCCGCCGAACTCGCGCCGACCAAGACTTTCAGGCTGGTCGAAGCCGGTCCAGACGGTGGTCACGTAGTCGGCGTTGTAGCCGCTGAACCAGGCATCCTTGGATTCGTTGGTGGTACCGGTCTTGCCGGCCAGGTCGCTGCGGCCCAATGCCAGGGCGCGACGGCCAGTGCCGAGCTTGATCACGTCCTCGAGCATGCTGTTGAGGATATAGGTAGTGCGCCCGTCGACGATGCGCTCGGCGATGGCCGGTGCCTGGGTGGTCGGGCTCGGGCTTTCGCTGTTGCTGTTGACGGTGAAGGTCGAATGGCTCGGGGCAGCGATGCCGCTGCTCGCCGCAGTGCCGGTTGGCACGCTCGGCGGGTTGGCGACGAACAGGGTCTCGCCATTGCGGCTTTCGATCTTGTCGATCAGGTACGGCGTGATCTTGTAGCCGCCGTTGGCAAAGGTACTCCAGCCGGTGGCGATCTCCATCGGCGTCAGTGTTGCGGTACCCAGGGCCAGGGACAGGTTGCGCGGCAGGTCCTGCTTGTTGAAACCGAACCGGGCGATGTAGTCGATGGTCTTGTCGACGCCCAGGCTTTGCAGCAGGCGGATCGACACCAGGTTGCGTGACTTGTACAACGCTTCACGCAGGCGGATCGGGCCGAGGAAGGTGTTGGTGTCGTTCTTCGGGCGCCAGACCTTGTCCAGGTATTCGTCGACGAACACGATCGGTGCATCATTGACCAGGCTGGCCGGGGTATAGCCGTTGTCCAGGGCCGCGCTGTAGATGAACGGCTTGAAGCTGGAGCCTGGCTGGCGCTTGGCCTGCATGGCGCGGTTGTAGTTACTCTGTTCGAAGGCGAAGCCGCCGACCAGAGCCCGGATTGCGCCGTTCTGTGGGTCGAGCGAGACCAGTGCGCTCTGGGCGGACGGGATCTGGCTGAACTTGAGGCTGTTGTCTTCCTGGCGCTGGACGCGAATCAGATCGCCGACCTGGGCGACATCCGCCGGCTGCTTGGGCGCGGCGCCGATGCTGTTGGTGTTCAGGTAGGGGCGAGCCCACTTCATGCTGTCCCAGGCCACGGTTTCGTTGCCATTGCGGGTCAGTACCTGCAGGGCGCCCTTGTCCACCTGGGTGACGATCGCCGGCTCAAGGCCGCTGATGGTGCGCTGCTTGCTCAGTTCGAGGTTCCAGGCCTCGCGGGTCTTGCCTGGCAGGCGTGACTCGGGGCCGCGATAGCCATGGCGCTGGTCATAGGTGATCAGGCCTTCCTGGACGGCATGGTTGGCCAGTTCCTGCAGGTTGCTCGGCACCGTGGTGGTAACGCGGAAACCTTCGGTATAGGCGTCGCTGCCGTAGCGGCCGACCATTTCGGCACGGGCCATTTCGGCGATGTACGGCGCGTTCACTTCCGGCGTCGGCACGTGGTAGCTGGCGTTCATCGGCTCGGCGAGGGCAGCCTGGTAGGCGGTTTCGTCGATCTTGCCCAGCTTGTACATGCGGCCGAGGATCCAGTCACGACGCTCCTTGGCGCGGACCGGGTTGGCCAGCGGGTTGAAGCGCGATGGCGCCTTCGGCAGGCCGGCAATCGTGGCCATCTGGGCCAGGCTGATATCGCGAATCGACTTGCCGTAATAAACCTGTGACGCGGCCTCGATACCGTAGGCGCGGTTGCCCAGGTAGATCTTGTTCACGTACAGCTCGAGGATTTCGTCCTTGGTCAGCTGGCGCTCGATCTGCAGGGCCAGGAGAATTTCGTTGGTCTTGCGCGAGAAGCTACGCTCACTCGACAGGAAGAAGTTCTTCGCCACCTGCATGGTGATGGTGCTGCCGCCGGACTGGATGTGTCCGCTCTTGACCAGTTGGGTTGCGGCACGCATCAGGCTGCTGGGGTCGACGCCATAGTGGTTGGCGAAATTGTCGTCTTCGGCGCTCAGCAGGGCGTTGATGAAGTTGGGCGGAATGTCGGCGAAACGGATGGGGGAGCGGCGCATCTCGCCAAATTCTGCTATCAGTTTTCCGTCACTGGTATAGACGCGCAGCGGAATCTGCAACTGGATGCTTCGCAGGGCCTCCACGGACGGCAGGCCCGGACTAAGATAGAGAAATGCGCCGCTCAGGACGAGCAACAGCCCGCAGAATACGGCGATGAAAGACCACCCGAAAAACTTCAGCAGACGAATCAAGGCTTGTGGATTTCCAGATAAAAGAATGAGTTAGGCGTCAGGCTAGATTTACGGCAAGCGCTGGTTCGACGACTCGGAGAAAAACGTGGGGCATTATAAGCATTTTTGGCCTTGAGCGTCATTTGCGCTTATGTCAAGACTGCTATTAAATGCCCTTCATCATAAAGGGTCCGTAAGTCGCGGATAGTAATAGGGAATCGGTAGTGCTTGGACTCTTCGGCAAAAAAGCGCATTCGCTCCTGGGGATAGACATCAGTTCCACCTCGGTAAAGCTCCTCGAATTGAGCCGCTCAGGCAATCGATATCGGGTCGAGTCCTACGCCGTGGAACCGTTGCCGCCCAATGCCGTGGTCGAGAAGAACATTGCCGAGCTCGAAGGCGTTGGCCAGGCCCTTACCAGGGTGCTGCTCAAGGCCCGTACCAGTGCCCGCGAAGCTGCGGTGGCGGTGGCCGGCTCCGCGGTCATCACCAAGACCATCGAAATGGATGCCGGGCTCTCCGACGACGACATGGAGAGCCAGCTCAAGATCGAAGCCGACCAGTACATTCCCTACCCGCTGGAGGAAGTCGCCATCGACTTCGAGGTCCAGGGCTATTCGGCTCGCAATCCCGAGAGGGTCGAGGTGCTGTTGGCCGCCTGTCGGAAAGAAAACGTCGAAGTGCGCGAGGCCGCCCTTGGCCTGGCCGGGCTCGATGCCCGGGTGGTCGATGTCGAGGCCTATGCACTGGAGCGTTCCTTCGGCCTGCTGGCGGCGCAGTTGGCCATCGACCATGACCGGCTGACGGTTGCGGTGGTCGACATCGGCGCGACCATGACCACCCTGAGTGTCCTGCACAACGGGCGAATCATCTATACCCGCGAGCAGTTGTTCGGTGGACGCCAGCTCACCGAGGAAATCCAGCGGCGCTATGGCCTGTCCAACGAAGAGGCGGGGTTGGCGAAGAAGCAGGGCGGTTTGCCTGACGACTACGTGGTCGAGGTCCTGCAGCCATTCAAGGATGCCCTGGTCCAGCAGGTTTCCCGTTCCCTGCAGTTCTTCTTCGCCTCCGGCCAGTACAACGATGTCGACTACATCCTGCTGGCCGGCGGTACCGCGTCCATTGCCGGGCTCGACCACCTGATCCAGCAGCGCCTGGGCACGCCGACCATGGTCGCCAACCCGTTCGCCGACATGGCCTTGAGCAGCAAGGTCAACGCCGGGGCCCTGGCCAGCGATGCGCCAGCCCTGATGATCGCCTGTGGCCTGGCGTTGAGGAGTTTTGACTGATGGCGCGGATCAACCTTCTGCCCTGGCGCGAGCAACTACGCGAAGAGCGACGCAAGCGCTTTCTGACGGCCCTGGTCGGTGTGCTGGTGATTTCGGTCGGTATCGTCCTGGTTGCCGACCAGTACATCAGCAGCTCCATCGACCACCAGGTGGCGCGCAATGCCTATGTGAACAAGGAAATTGCCCAACTCGACTCGCGGATCAAGCAGATCAGTGAGTTGAAAGCACGTCGCCAGCAATTGATCGAGCGGATGAAAATCATCCAGGACCTGCAGGGCAACCGGCCGATCAGTGGACGGATCTTCGATCAACTGGCGCGAACGTTGCCCGATGGCGTGTACTTCACGGACGTGAGCATGACCGGCAAGACCATCGCGATCACCGGTGCGGCAGAGTCCAACAACCGTGTTTCGGATCTGATGCGTAACCTCGAAGCCTCCGAGTGGCTCGAGGCGCCGAGCCTCACCGAAGTCAAGGCGACCACCAGTGGCGCGGTCGACCAGGCCAACGTGTTCCAGTTGAGCGTGCGCCAGACTCAGCCTCCGGTTCCGGGAGCGGCCAAATGAATCTGTCCGAACGCCTGGAAAACCTGCGCAAGATCGACCTTGCCGATCTCGACATGCAGAACATCGGTTCCTGGCCGGCAGCGGTCAAGGGCGCTTGCGGGATCATCGTTGCCCTGCTGGTGCTGGCGCTGGGCTACAACTTCTACATCAAGGACCTGACCGACCAGCTCGACCAGCAACGCGCCACCGAAGTCACCTTGAAGGAGCAGTTCGCGACCAAGGCACACCTGGCGGCGAACCTGGAGGCCTACACCCAGCAAATGCTCGACATGGAGGCTTCCTTCGGTGCGTTGCTCAAGCAGTTGCCCAGTGATACCGAGGTGCCGGGGCTGTTGGAAGACATCACGCGTACCGGGCTCGGCAGCGGGCTGGAGTTCGAGGAGATCAAGCTGTTGCCGGAAGTGGCGCAGCAGTTCTATATCGAGTTGCCGATCCAGATCACCGTGACGGGTGCCTATCACGATCTCGCCACCTTCGTCAGCGGCGTGGCCAGTCTGCCGCGCATCGTCACCCTGCACGACTTCGAGATCAAGCCCGTGACTGCCGGCAGCGGCAACAAGCTACGCATGAGCATTCTCGCCAAGACCTACCGCTACAATGACAAGGGGCTGCAGAAATGATCGGCCTGCGTGGGTTGTGCCTGGGGCTCCTGGGGCTGCTACTGGCGGGGTGCGGGGGTGGCAACGACTTTGCCGACCTGGATGCCTACATGCGCGAGGTGCGTGCGCGGCCGGCCGGCAATATCGAGCCGACGCCGAAGTTCCAGTCCTACGAGGCGTTTACCTACAGCGCCTCGTCGTTGCGCAGCCCGTTCCAGCCGCCGATCAAGATCGACCTGGTGAATCGCCAGAAGGGCTCGCGCGAGGTCAAGCCGGACCCGAACCGGACCAAGCAATTCCTCGAAGGCTTCAATATCGAACAGTTCGAGATGGTTGGCACCCTTTCCAATGCCAGCGGCACCTACGCCTTGTTGCGTGGGGCGGGTGGCGTTCACCGATTGAAAGTAGGGGATTACCTGGGGCGTAACGAGGGCCATATCGTGGCCATCAGCGATTCCCAGGTCGAGGTGATCGAGATCGTACCGGACGGCGAAGGTGGCTGGCTGGAACGACCGCGCACTATCCCCTTGAAAGAGCACTCATAGTGGAACTCGATATGAACAGGATCCTTTCCGCCTTCGGCATTTCGCTATGGATGGCGCTGATATCGCCGATGGTGTTCGCTGCCAATCTCAAGACGCTCGATGTGGCGGCATTGCCAGGGGATCGTGTCGAGATCAAGCTGGCTTTCGACAGCCCGCCGTCGGCCCCCCATGGCTATACCACCGAGCAGCCGGCGCGGATTGCCCTGGATCTGACCGGGGTGGCCAGCCAGCTGACCACCAAGACTCGCGACCTGGGTGTTGGCAATGCGCGCAGCGTGACGGTGGTGGAAGCCAAGGATCGTACCCGGCTGATCATCAACCTGACCAAGCTGGCGCCCTACAGTACCCGGATCGACGGTAACAACCTGTTCGTGGTGGTCGGCCAGGGCCCTGCGTCCGCAGTGTCGAACCAGGCCGCCAGCGCTCGTCCGACAGCCGCTGCGCCGCAGCCGGCGCGAGCGGCGCCGAAACCCTACGTGCCGGTGGGCAAGGCCATTCGCAATGTTGACTTCCAGCGCGGCGAGCAGGGCGAAGGCAATGTGGTGATCGAGCTCTCCGATCCTTCCATCAGTCCGGATGTGCAGGAAAAGGGCGGCAAGATCAACGTCGACTTCCCCCGTACCCAACTGCCCGAGTCCCTGCGTGTGCGCCTTGACGTCAAGGATTTCGCCACGCCGGTCCAGTACGTCAACGCCACGGCGTCCGCCGACCGCGCGAGCATTTCCATCGAGCCGGGTGGTGCCTTCGATTATTCGACCTACCAGACCGACAACAAGCTGACCATCAGCGTCCGTCCGCTGACCGTCGATGACCTGCAGCGGCGCAACGCCGAGCGATTTGTCTACAGTGGCGAAAAGCTCTCGCTGAACTTCCAGGACATTGACGTTCGCTCGGTACTGCAGCTGATTGCCGATTTCACCAACCTCAACCTGGTGGCCAGCGATACGGTGCAGGGCGGCATCACCCTGCGCCTGCAGAATGTGCCATGGGACCAGGCACTGGACCTGGTGCTCAAGACCAAGGGCCTGGACAAGCGCAAGATCGGCAACGTGCTGCTGGTAGCGCCAGCGGACGAGATCGCCGCGCGGGAACGCCAGGAGCTGGAGTCGCAGAAGCAGATCGCCGAACTGGCGCCATTGCGTCGTGAACTGCTGCAGGTCAACTATGCCAAGGCTGCGGACATCGCCAAGCTGTTCCAGTCGGTGACCAGCGCCGAGAGCAAGGGTGACGAGCGCGGCTCGATCACCGTGGACGAGCGCACCAACAACATCATCGCCTACCAGACCCAGGAACGTCTCGATGAGCTGCGGCGCATCGTTGCGCAGTTGGATATCCCGGTGCGCCAGGTGATGATCGAGGCACGGATCGTCGAGGCCAACGTCGGCTACGACAAGCAACTGGGCGCCCGCTGGGGCGGCAGCATCTCCGGTGGCAACTGGAAGACCAACGGTGGCTCGCCGACGCTGACCCGGCTGACTGGTCAGAGCGCCAGCACACCGTTCGTCGACCTGGGCGCCACCACGGCGACCTCTGGCATCGGCATCGGCTTCGTCACCGACAACACCATTCTTGACCTGGAATTGAGCGCGATGGAGAAGACCGGCAACGGTGAGGTCGTCTCGCAGCCCAAGGTGGTCACTTCCGACAAGGAAACTGCGAAGATCCTCAAGGGCACGGAAATTCCTTACCAGGAGTCCAGCTCCAGCGGTGCCACCTCGGTGTCCTTCAAGGAAGCGTCGCTGTCGCTGGAGGTGACGCCGCAGATCACGCCGGACAACCGGATCATCATGGAGGTGAAGGTCACCAAGGACGAGCCGGACTACCAGAACGTGCTCAACAACGTGCCACCGATCAAGAAGAACGAAGTCAACGCCAAGGTGCTGGTCAACGACGGTGAAACCGTGGTGATTGGTGGGGTGTTCTCCAATACTCAGAGCAAAACCGAAGAGAAGGTGCCATTTCTCGGCGATGTGCCGTATGTTGGGCGCCTTTTCCGTCGGGACATCGTTTCGGAAGCAAAATCCGAGCTGCTGGTATTCCTGACTCCGCGTATCATGAATAACCAGGCGATTGCTGTGAGTCGTTGATTCTGTGCGAAATTTGATTCTTGTTGGGCCTATGGGGGCTGGAAAGAGCACCATAGGTCGCTTGCTGGCCAAAGAGCTGCGCCTGCCGTTCAAAGACTCCGATAAGGAAATTGAATTGCGCACCGGCGCGAATATCCCGTGGATCTTCGACAAGGAAGGCGAACCGGGTTTCCGTGATCGCGAGCAGGCCATGATTGCCGAGCTGTGTGCCAGCGACGGCGTGGTCCTGGCCACGGGCGGTGGTGCGGTGATGCGCGATGAAAATCGCCAGGCGCTGCATGCCGGCGGGCGGGTGGTCTATCTGCATGCGTCGGTGGAGCAGCAGGTTGGCCGTACCGCGCGCGATCGCAATCGACCACTATTGCGTACCGCCGACCCGGCCAAGACCTTGCGCGACCTGTTGGCGATCCGTGATCCGCTTTATCGGGAAATCGCCGATCTGGTGGTGGAAACCGATGAGCGGCCGCCACGCATGGTCGTGCTGGACATCCTCGAGCGCTTGCAACAGCTACCTCCCCGTTAAAGCGGGCGAGGAAATGCGCTATTCTCGACGCCCGTCATGCCCGCCTGCGGTCATGGCTCAAGGCCATCGGGCCGCGCCGGCAACGGACGCCGCCGACAATCGTTAATCCTGGGACTGGACGCCCGCGTCCATCTTCACTGTGGGGACACATGCAGACACTTAAGGTCGATCTTGGCGAGCGCAGCTACCCGATCCACATTGGCGAAGGGTTGCTGGACAAACCCGAGCTACTGACGCCGCACATTGCCGGTCGGCAGGTCGCCGTCGTCTCCAATGAAACCGTCGCGCCGCTCTATCTTGAGCGCCTGAGTCGCAGCCTGGGCGCCTATTCGGTGATCTCGGTGGTGCTGCCCGATGGCGAGGCCTTCAAGAACTGGGAAACCCTGCAATTGATTTTCGACGGCCTGCTGCAGGCTCGTCACGACCGCCGGACCACGGTGATCGCCCTGGGTGGCGGGGTCATCGGGGACATGGCCGGATTTGCCGCGGCCTGCTACCAGCGTGGGGTGGACTTTATCCAGGTTCCGACTACCTTGTTGTCGCAGGTCGATTCTTCGGTGGGTGGCAAGACCGGTATCAACCATCCCCTGGGCAAGAACATGGTGGGGGCGTTCTATCAGCCCAACGTGGTGCTGATCGATACCGCGACCCTCAAGACGCTGCCGGCCCGTGAGTTGTCGGCGGGTCTGGCCGAGGTCATCAAGTACGGCCTCATCTGCGACGAGCCATTCCTGACCTGGCTGGAGGAGCATGTCGATGCCCTGCGTAGCCTCGACCAGGCGGCCCTGACCGTGGCCATCGAACGTTCCTGCGCGGCCAAGGCGGCCGTGGTCGGGGCCGATGAGCGTGAGTCCGGTGTGCGCGCCACGCTCAATCTCGGGCATACCTTTGGCCACGCCATCGAAACCCACATGGGCTATGGTGTCTGGCTGCATGGTGAGGCCGTGGCGGCCGGTACGGTCATGGCGCTGGAAATGTCCGCGCGCCTGGGCTGGATCAGCGCGGACGAGCGTGATCGCGGTATTCGCCTGTTTCAGCGGGCGGGCCTGCCGGTCATCCCTCCAGAGGAGATGACCGAGACCGATTTTCTCCAACACATGGCAGTTGACAAGAAAGTGATCGACGGTCGGATGCGCCTGGTGCTGTTGCGCCGCATGGGCGAAGCCGTAGTGACCGACGATTATCCGAAAGAGGTTCTACAGGCCACGCTGGGGGCGGACTACCGCGCCTTGGCTCAGCTTAAAGGTTGATTAGATTCCGATGACTAGTTTGCATGCCGACGAGGCTTTCCTCGGCCATTATCAGTTGAGTCACGATCCTTTCGCTCCACGGGTGCCTGGCTTCAAGTTTTTCCCCGCCCAGCGCAAGCCAGTGCTGGGGCAGTTGCATCACCTGGCCCGCTACAGCCAGTTGCTGCTGGTGGTGACGGGCCCGCTGGGCAGCGGCAAGACTCTGCTGCGCCAGGCGCTGGTGGCCAGCACCAACAAGCAGTCGGTGCAGAGCGTGGTGGTTTCCGCACGCGGTGCCGGCGATGCCGCCGGTGTGCTGTACCAGATCGCCCAGGCCCTGAACGTGGCCGAGGCCGACGTGTCCTCGATCCTGGCGCAGGTAGTGCAACTGGCGCTGACCGGTCAGGAAGTCTATCTGCTGGTGGATGATGCCGAGCAACTGGACGATTCGGCGATCGAGGCCCTGCTGGCCCTGGCCGCTGGCGCTCCGGAAGGTCGGCCACACGTGTTCCTGTTCGGCGAGTCGTCGCTGATTGCCGCCCTGGAGCCGCACAGCGCGGAGGAAGAGCGCTTCCATGTGATCGAACTGCAGCCCTATACGGAAGAGGAAACCCGTGAATATCTGGCCCAGCGCCTGGAAGGTGCAGGGCAGGGTGTAGAACTTTTTACCGCTGAGCAGATCACTGAGATTCACGAAAGCGCCGAAGGCTGGCCTGGCAATATCAACCAGGTGGCCCGCGACGCGATGATCGAAGCCATGATTGCCAGCCGCTCCGCGGTCAAGCGACCAAGTATGGGGTTCAAGATGTCCAAGAAATACGTGTTGGCGTTGTCCGGCGTGGTAGTGGTCGCGATCGCTGCGGCCTGGATGAGTTCTGGTCGCAGCAAGGCGCCGACGACTGCCGGCGCACCAAACGAGCAGGCCCAGCTGCCACTGGGGCAGGCGCCGAAGCCAGGTAGTGGCCCGGCGGTCGAGTTCGCCGGCAATTCGCAGCCGATGCCGCTGCCATTGGTCGGCCAGTCGCAGCCAGTGATGCGCGGCCCGCTGGCCGAGGCTGCCGGTGGCATGCCGGAAGGCGACGATGGTGGCGCTCCGGCGGTTGACGGGGGTGTGGCTCAGCCGCCAACCGTGACCACCACCGCTCCGCCCTTGGGGGTTCCGGCTGGCCCGACGCCCGCTCGTCCGACGCCAGCACCGACCCAGGTAGCCACGGCCAAGCCGGCAACTCCGGTTGCCAAGCCTGCGCAGACACCAGTACCGGTGCCAGCCGCCAAGCCGGTGGCCAAGGTCGAGAAACCGGTCGAGAAGCCTGCTGCTGCAGCCAAGCCGGCCGCTGGCAGTAGCTGGTACGCAGGCCAGGCTCCGGGCCACTACGTGGTGCAGATCCTCGGCACCAGCTCCGAGGCCACTGCCCAGAACTTCGTCAAGGAGCAGGGCGGCGAGTACCGTTATTTCAAGAAAGTGCTCAACGGCAAGCCGCTTTATGTGATCACTTATGGTAGTTTCGCCAGCCGCGATGCCGCGGTAAGCGCTATCAAGGCCTTGCCAGCGAAGGTTCAGGCTGGTAAACCTTGGCCTCGCACTGTCGCCAGCGTCCAACAGGACCTCGCCACAACTCGCTGATGATTCGGCAGCCTTACCCAGGCTGCCCTTCCAGCACCTCAAAATTTCCACCTCGGCGCGCAGCCCGCAAAGCTGCGTGCCTTGTGGTGTCTGCGTCACTGTAGGTTTGAGTCGTAACGGTCAAAATCCAAAAAACTTTGACTAACACGAAATATCGCTTTAAAACTTTCATAAATGCGACACGAATTTTCGACATTTCGTCGCTAAATTTGTGGGCGTCTGTGTCGGTGTGTACAATGACCTCCCTTTTGCCCCTACAAAGCCGGCGTACGTTCGGCGTGGATGGTAAGCGGTTGAATTGAAAAGAAATTTGCCTCGCTAAGAGGCAGCCTGGTGAGAAAGTGTCTATGAAAGCAGGTCTGTACCAACCAGATGAATTCAAGGATAACTGCGGTTTCGGCCTGATTGCCCACATGCAAGGCGAGCCCAGTCATCACCTGTTGCAGACGGCCATCGAGGCCCTGACCTGCATGACCCACCGCGGTGGGATCAACGCCGACGGCAAGACCGGTGACGGTTGCGGCCTTCTGATCCAGAAGCCCGACCAGTTCCTGCGTGCTGTCGCCAAAGCGCAATTCGGTAACGATCTGCCCAAGCAATATGCGGTAGGCATGGTGTTCTTCAACCAGGACCCGGTCAAAGCCGAAGCTGCGCGCGAAAACATGAATCGCGAAATCCTCGCGGCCGGCCTGCAACTGGTGGGCTGGCGCAAGGTGCCGATCGATACCAGCGTCCTCGGCCGCCTGGCCCTGGAGCGCCTGCCACAGATCGAGCAGGTATTCATCGGCGGTGAAGGCCTCAGTGACCAGGCGTTCGCCATCAAGCTGTTCAGTGCCCGTCGTCGTTCGTCGGTGGCCAACGCTGCCGATACCGATCACTACATCTGCAGCTTTTCGCACAAGACCATCATCTATAAAGGCCTGATGATGCCGGCGGACCTCACCGCCTTCTATCCGGACCTCAACGACCCGACGCTCAAGACCGCGATCTGCGTGTTTCACCAGCGTTTCTCGACCAACACCCTGCCGAAATGGCCGCTGGCGCAACCGTTCCGCTTCCTGGCGCACAACGGCGAGATCAACACCATCACCGGCAACCGCAACTGGGCCCTGGCCCGTCGCACCAAGTTCGCCAACGACCTGATCCCCGATCTCGACGAGCTGGGTCCGCTGGTCAACCGTGTCGGTTCCGACTCCTCGAGCATGGACAACATGCTGGAACTGATGGTCACCGGCGGTATCGACCTGTTCCGCGGCGTGCGCATGCTGATTCCGCCTGCGTGGCAGAACGTCGAGACCATGGACGCCGACCTGCGCGCGTTCTACGAATTCAACTCCATGCACATGGAGCCCTGGGACGGTCCGGCTGGCGTCGTGATGACCGAAGGTCGCCACGCGGTCTGCCTGCTCGACCGTAACGGCCTGCGCCCGGCGCGCTGGGTCACCACCAAGAACGGCTACATCACCCTGGCGTCGGAAATCGGCGTGTGGAACTACCAGCCGGAAGACGTCATCGCCAAGGGCCGTGTTGGTCCAGGGCAGATCTTTGCCGTCGACACCGAGACCGGGCAGATCCTCGACACCGACTCGATCGACAACCGCCTGAAGTCGCGCCACCCGTACAAGCAGTGGCTGCGCAAGCACGCCCTGCGTATCCAGGCGACCATGGAAGACAACGACCATGGTTCGGCGTTCTACAACGTCGAGCAGCTCAAGCAGTACATGAAGATGTACCAGGTCACCTTCGAAGAGCGTGACCAGGTGCTGCGCCCCCTGGGTGAGCAGGGCTACGAAGCGGTCGGCTCGATGGGCGACGACACGCCGATGGCCGTGCTGTCCCAGCGCGTGCGCACGCCGTACGACTACTTCCGCCAGCAGTTCGCCCAGGTGACCAACCCACCGATCGACCCGCTGCGCGAAGCGATCGTGATGTCGCTGGAAATCTGCCTGGGTGCCGAGCGCAACATCTTCGAAGAGTCGCCGGAACATGCCTCGCGCGTGATCCTCAGCTCGCCGGTGATCTCGCCGGCCAAGTGGCGCTCGCTGATGAACCTGGAGCGTCCGGGTTTCGAACGCCAGATCATCGACCTGAACTACGACGAAAGCGTCGGCCTCGAAGCGGCCGTGCGCAACATCGCCGACCAGGCCGAGGAAGCCGTGCGCGCCGGTCGCACCCAGATCGTCCTCAGCGACCGCCATATCGCGCCGGGCAAGCTGCCGGTACACGCGTCGCTGGCGACTGGTGCGGTGCATCACCGCCTGACCGAGAAAGGCCTGCGCTGCGACAGCAACATCCTGGTTGAAACCGCGACCGCCCGTGACCCGCATCACTTTGCGGTGCTGATCGGTTTCGGTGCCTCGGCGGTCTATCCGTTCCTGGCCTATGAAGTGCTGGGCGATCTGATCCGTACCGGCGAAGTACTGGGCGACCTGTACGAAGTCTTCAAGAACTACCGCAAGGGCATCACCAAGGGCCTGCTCAAGATCCTCTCGAAGATGGGGATCTCGACCATCGCTTCGTACCGTGGTGCGCAGCTGTTCGAGGCCATTGGCCTCTCCGAGGAAGTGGTCAACCTGAGCTTCCGCGGCGTGCCGAGCCGCATCAAGGGCGCGCGTTTCGTCGACCTCGAAGCCGAGCAGAAACTGCTGGCGACCGAAGCCTGGAGCGCGCGCAAGCCGATCCAGCAGGGTGGCCTGCTGAAGTTCGTCTACGGCGGCGAGTACCATGCCTACAACCCGGACGTGGTCAACACCCTGCAGGCTGCCGTGCAGCAGGGCGACTACGCCAAGTTCAAGGAATACACCGCGCTGGTGGACAACCGTCCGGTGTCGATGATCCGCGACCTGCTCAAGGTCAAGACCCTCGACCAGCCGCTGAGCATCGACGAGATCGAACCGCTGGAGGCGATCCTCAAGCGCTTCGACTCGGCGGGTATCTCCCTCGGCGCCCTGTCGCCGGAGGCCCACGAAGCCCTGGCCGAGGCGATGAACCGCCTGGGCGCACGCTCCAACTCCGGTGAGGGTGGCGAAGATCCATCGCGCTACGGCACCATCAAGAGTTCGAAAATCAAGCAGGTCGCGACCGGTCGTTTCGGTGTGACCCCGGAATACCTGGTCAACGCTGAGGTACTGCAGATCAAGGTGGCTCAGGGCGCCAAGCCCGGTGAGGGCGGCCAGTTGCCAGGCGGCAAGGTCAACGGCCTGATTGCCAAGCTGCGTTATGCGGTACCGGGCGTGACCCTGATCTCGCCACCGCCGCACCACGACATCTATTCGATCGAAGACCTGTCGCAGTTGATCTTCGATCTCAAGCAGGTCAACCCGCAGGCGCTGGTTTCGGTGAAGCTGGTGGCGGAAGCCGGTGTCGGCACCATCGCCGCCGGCGTGGCGAAAGCCTATGCCGACCTGATCACCATCTCCGGCTATGACGGCGGTACCGGTGCATCGCCCTTGACCTCGATCAAGTACGCCGGTGCGCCGTGGGAACTCGGCCTGGCCGAGACCCACCAGACCCTGCGCGGCAACGACTTGCGCGGCAAGGTCCGGGTCCAGACCGACGGCGGCCTGAAAACCGGCCTCGACGTGATCAAGGCAGCCATCCTCGGCGCCGAGAGCTTCGGCTTCGGTACCGCACCGATGATCGCCCTGGGTTGTAAGTACCTGCGTATCTGCCACCTGAACAACTGCGCCACCGGCGTGGCGACCCAGAACGACAAGCTGCGCAAGGACCACTACATCGGTACCGTCGACATGGTGGTGAACTTCTTCACCTACGTCGCCGAGGAAACCCGCGAGTGGCTGGCGAAGCTGGGCGTGCGCAGCCTTGAGGAACTGATCGGCCGTACCGACCTGCTGGACGTCATCCAGGGTGATACCGCCAAGCAGCATCATCTGGACCTGACCCCGCTGCTGGGCAGCGATCATGTCCCTGCGGACAAGCCGCAGTTCTGCGGGGTCGACCGCAACCCGCCATTCGACCAGGGCCTGCTGGCCGAGAAGATGGTCGAGATGGCCCTGCCGGCGATCAAGGGCCTGAGCGGTGCCGAGTTCGACCTGGATATCTGCAACTGCGACCGTTCCATCGGCGCGCGGATCTCCGGCGAAATCGCCCGTGCCCATGGCAACCAGGGCATGGCCAAGGCACCGATCACCTTCCGCTTCAAGGGCACGGCCGGGCAGAGCTTCGGCGTGTGGAACGCCGGTGGCCTGAACCTGTACCTCGAAGGCGATGCCAACGACTACGTGGGCAAGGGCATGACCGGCGGCAAGCTGGTGATCGTTCCGCCCAAGGGCAGCGTCTACAAGAGCCAGGACAGCGCCATTGTCGGCAACACCTGCCTGTACGGTGCCACCGGCGGCAAGCTGTTCGCCGCCGGTACCGCAGGCGAGCGTTTCGCGGTGCGCAACTCCGGCGCCCACGCCATTGTGGAAGGCACCGGCGATCACTGCTGCGAGTACATGACCGGTGGTTTCGTCTGCGTACTGGGCAAGACCGGCTACAACTTCGGCTCGGGCATGACCGGCGGTTTCGCCTACGTGCTGGACCAGGACAACACCTTCGTCGACAAGGTGAACCACGAGTTGGTGGAAATCCAGCGGATCAGCGGTGAAGCGATGGAAGCCTATCGCAGCCACCTGCAGAACGTGCTGGACGAGTACGTCAAGGAGACCGACAGCGAATGGGGTCGCAACCTTGCCGAAAACCTGGACGACTACCTGCGGCGCTTCTGGCTGGTCAAGCCGAAGGCAGCCAGCCTGAAGTCGCTGTTGTCCAGCACCCGTGCCAACCCGCAGTGATGCGCCTGAAGAGTTTGATGAGGTTTTTGTAATGGCTGAACGTCTGAGTAACGACTTCCAGTTCATCGATGTCGGGCGCAAGGATCCGAAGAAGAAACTGTTGCGTCAACGCAAGAAAGAGTTCGTGGAAATCTACGAACCCTTCAAACCCCAGCAGTCGGCCGACCAGGCCCACCGCTGCCTGGGTTGCGGTAACCCGTACTGCGAATGGAAATGCCCGGTCCACAACTTCATCCCGAATTGGCTGAAGCTGGTGGCCGAAGGCAATATCCTCGCCGCGGCGGAGCTGTCCCACCAGACCAACACCCTGCCGGAAGTCTGCGGCCGGGTCTGCCCGCAGGACCGTCTGTGCGAGGGGGCGTGCACCCTCAACGACGGTTTCGGCGCGGTGACCATCGGTTCGGTGGAGAAGTACATCACCGACACCGCCTTCGCCATGGGCTGGCGTCCGGACATGTCCAAGGTCAAGCCGACCGGCAAGCGCGTCGCGATCATCGGCGCAGGCCCGGCGGGCCTGGGCTGTGCCGACGTGCTGGTGCGCGGCGGAGTGACCCCGGTGGTGTTCGACAAGAACCCGGAAATCGGCGGCCTGCTGACCTTCGGTATCCCCGAGTTCAAGCTGGAAAAGACCGTGCTGAGCAATCGTCGCGAAGTCTTCAGCGGCATGGGCATCGAGTTCCGCCTCAACACCGAGGTGGGCAAGGACGTGACCATGGAAGAGCTGCTCGCCGAATACGATGCGGTCTTCATGGGCATGGGCACCTACACCTACATGAAGGGCGGCTTTGCCGGCGAGGACCTGCCGGGCGTGCATGACGCCCTGGATTTCCTGATCGCCAACGTCAACCGCAACCTGGGCTTCGAAAAGTCGCCGGAAGATTTCGTCGACATGAAGGGCAAGAAGGTCGTGGTACTTGGCGGTGGCGACACCGCAATGGACTGCAACCGCACCTCGATTCGCCAGGGCGCAAAGGCCGTGACCTGTGCCTATCGTCGTGACGAGGCGAACATGCCCGGTTCGCGCAAAGAGGTGAAGAACGCCAAGGAAGAGGGCGTGAAGTTCCTCTACAACCGCCAGCCGATCGCGATCGTCGGTGAAGAAAAGGTCGAAGGCGTGAAGGTGGTCGAGACCCGTCTCGGCGAGCCGGATGCCCGTGGCCGTCGCAGCCCCGAGCCGATCCCGGGCTCCGAAGAGATCATCCCGGCCGACGCCGTGGTCATCGCCTTCGGTTTCCGTCCGAGCCCGGCGCCATGGTTCGAGCAGTTCGGTATCCAGACCGACAGCCAGGGCCGTGTCGTGGCTCCGGAGAAGGGTCAGTTCAAGCACCAGACCAGCAACCCGAAGATCTTCGCCGGTGGCGACATGGTGCGCGGTTCCGACCTAGTGGTGACGGCGATTTTCGAGGGACGCAACGCCGCCGAAGGCATCCTGGACTACCTGGGCGTCTGACCTTCTGACCCGCGACAAATTGACCCGATAGACAAAAGGCACGGCACTCGCCGTGCCTTTTTCGTTGCGCTCTGAGAAAATGCCCGCACTTTTTTTCCGGATGCCGACATGACTGCCCTGAAGAACGACCGTTTCCTGCGTGCCCTGCTCAAGCAACCCGTAGACGTCACTCCCGTGTGGATGATGCGTCAGGCTGGTCGCTACCTGCCGGAGTACCGCGCCAGTCGCGCCAAGGCCGGCGATTTCATGAGCCTGTGCATGAATCCGTCATTCGCCTGTGAAGTCACCCTGCAACCCCTGGATCGCTACCCGGGCCTGGATGCCGCGATCCTGTTCTCCGATATCCTGACCATCCCCGATGCGATGGGCCAGGGCCTGTATTTCGAGACCGGCGAAGGTCCGCGCTTCAAGAAAGTCATCAACAACCTGGCCGACATCGAGGCGCTGCCGATCCCCGATCCGCAGAAAGACCTGGGCTATGTGATGGACGCGGTCAGCACCATCCGCCGTGAACTCAATGGCCGCGTGCCGTTGATCGGCTTCTCCGGCAGCCCCTGGACCCTGGCTACCTACATGGTCGAAGGCGGTTCGTCGAAAGATTTCCGCAAGACCAAGGCCATGCTCTACGACAATCCGCAGGCCCTTCACCTGTTGCTGGACAAGCTGGCGCAGTCGGTCACCAGCTACCTAAACGGGCAGATCCGGGCCGGCGCCCAGGCGGTGCAGATCTTCGACACCTGGGGCGGCGCGCTGTCGGCGGCGGCCTACCAGGAGTTCTCCCTGGCCTACATGCGCAAAATCGTCAGCGGCCTGATCC
The DNA here is from genome assembly GCF_059730225.1 of Pseudomonas sp. UTLPPB19802. NCBI lineage: Bacteria > Pseudomonadati > Pseudomonadota > Gammaproteobacteria > Pseudomonadales > Pseudomonadaceae > Pseudomonas > Pseudomonas sp. UTLPPB19802. The sequence goes on along the minus strand of NZ_AP048545.1, from coordinate 267,351 downwards.
GCGAGCACGAAGGGCGCAAGGTGCCGGTCATCCTGTTCACCAAGAACGGCGGCCTGTGGCTGGAAAGCATTGCCGAGGCCGGTGCCGATGCGCTGGGCCTGGACTGGACCTGTGACCTGGGTGAAGCCCGTCGCCGGGTCGGCAACAAGGTTGCGTTGCAGGGCAATATGGACCCGACCGTGCTGTACGCCAAGCCCGAGGCCATTCGTGCCGAAGTGGCGCGGATCCTCGCCAGCTACGGCGAAGGTTCGGGCCATGTGTTCAACCTGGGCCATGGCATCACCCCGGAGGTCGACCCGGAGCATGCGGGGGCCTTCATCAATGCCGTGCACGAGTTTTCCGCGCAATACCACCGCTGAGGTTTGGCAGGTGACCACGGCCCCGGCGGGGCCGTGGATCTTTCCTTGAGGGCGCCGATTTTTCCTCGCCCTATCAGAAAATCCCGACGTGTTGTTGCATGGGCTGTCAGTCCCGTCCAGAGGCTGCCGGTCTGACGCGCTCATCCATTGCCTTGTGTAATACCCCGCTCCGTTTTTACTATCCGTCTGGATGTATTTCTGAAGTTTCCTTCAAGATTTTTTGCGAACTCCCTCTTCAAAGGTAAAACATCCCGGACAAAGCTTTTATTGCTGATGATTCCCTCTTTCTGCTCGGAACTATCCTACAGCTAAAAAACTGAATGTTCGTAAAATGCAAATCCGAATTCTTACTTCTGAAGCGCTGCTGGTGAAGTGCTGGTAGTGGGTGCTCGGATTTATCTTGCTATTTAAATGGATATCAACTGATGGGGCTTTCTCAGGGAGAGGTGTGTCCATGTCAGAGATGTTTTGATTATTCGATTTACATGGATGCAAGTATTTCAATAATTGATGCCGGGATTGGAAACTATGATGAAAAAACGTTCGGGTTCGATCGTCGCGGGCGTATCTGCGCTGGCCATGATGACTGCCCTGGTTGCTTCACGACAGGCTGCGGCCCATGGTTATCTGAGTAGCCCACCGTCGCGGGCCTATGCCTGCCAGCTGGGCTTGAGCAAGGACTGTGGTGGGGCGCAGTACGAGCCGCAAAGCGTGGGCGAAACCTTCAAGGGCTTTCCCGCGGGTAGTGGTGGCGGCCCCCAGCAGGGGCCCACCGATGGCAGGATCGCCAGCGGCGGTTCGGCCAATTTCTCCGCGATGGATGCCCAGAGCGCAACGCGCTGGCACCTGACCGAAATCAAGGATCGCGATATCGAATTCACTTGGCACTACACTGCGGCCCACCCAGCGACCAAGCATGAGTACTTCATTACCCGCTCCGGCTGGAACCCCAACCAGCCGCTGACCCGCGCCTCTTTCGACAACACGCCGTTCTGTGCGGTCGATGGGCAGAACCAGTTGCCGGTCTCCGGCACCAAGCATGCCTGCACGATTCCATCGGACAAGACCGGTCAACATGTCATCCTCGCGGTCTGGACCGTCGGCGATACCGCGGCGGCCTTCTACAACGTCGCGGACGTGAACATCCTCGCCGAAGCCGCCACGCCGGACGGCTGGCATACGGTTGGCAGCATCACCCCGTCGGCCACGGCCCTGCTGGTGGGTGACAAGGTCAAGGCACGAGCCTTTGGTGCCGAGGGCGAGATGCTCGAGCGTACGGTGGAGATCTCCATCGATACGGCGCAGGAGGGTCGGCCGGAGAACTGGTCGTTCAAGTTGGCCGAGCAGATCAACCGGACCCAGGAGCAGGTGCGCGCTGGCGTTCGTGACGAAGAAGGCCGTATCAACCCGATCAAGGGCGCGAACAAGGTGTTCGCCAGGGCCGAAAGTGGCGTCAAGCGCTACGAGTTGCAAATGGAACTGCAGGAAGATGCCGCCGCTGAGCTGCGTATCTCGACGATGGGCAATGACCTCGCGTTGGACAAGGGGCGTCTCGCCTTGCCGGTGCCGATCCTCGGCAACCGGCCGATGAACGTCGAAGTCACGGTGTTCGATGCCGCCAACAAGGCCGTGGGTTCCACCTCGCAACCGGTCGAGGCCGGTTCCGCCAGGTTGAGCGTGGACCTGCGCAGTGCGCCCGGCACCCATCAGGTCAAGCTGGTGGGCGTGACCGCCGACGGTCGTACCACCCGCCAGGACCTGGTGTCCATCGAGCTGGCGGGTGAGGGGGGCGGCCAGGAATATGACCATGTCTATCCGCAGGGAATTGCCGACTACCAGCCGGGGACCAGGGTTCTCCAGGGTGACGATGTCTATGAGTGCAAGCCGTTTCCGGAGGGCGCCTGGTGCAAGATCAACAGTCATCACTATGCGCCGGGGCATGGGTCTAACTGGCAGGATGCCTGGATAATCAGGTAATACCAACTAACGGGGCTTGGGGCGATGACTGGATACATTGCTTCGGGTCCTGGCTGATATTTCGATATGTTAAATACTTTCTTATATGGAAAGTTTAGTTGCCGTGCGCGATGTTTTTTATTTTTCGGACTGTCTTTTATTTTAATTGGCTGGTGTTTGTATGTTGCGCTGTTCAAGGTTTTTCTTGTCCATGAAAAGTGCCTCGGATTACTCAATGAGTTTGCCGAAGCGTTATTCATTGCCTTTGCCGTTGTGCGAACGTTCCTCGGTACATGAACCATGGGACCGTTCGAGGCTCGGGTATCCGTACGGGTGAAACGTTCCGTGGGGATCGGATTGTATGCACTGTCGTGCGCACTGCCACTGGCCTATACGGCCTGGTTGGCCTGGAGCGAGTGGGTATTTCGTCGGGACCTGCCGGCGATGCCCGTTGCCATCGTGCTGACCGCTGCACCTGCGCTGGCACCGCTCAACCATGGGGCGGTAGCCACGGTACTCGGCCTGCAGCCCCGTGATGCCCTGGCACGCAGCAGTGAGTTATTGCAGTTGCGCGCCAGCTTTGTCGCCAGTTCGGGCGGCTCCCGGGCATTGCTGGCAGGGGCTGCGGGCCAGCGGGTCTATCGGGTGGGCGACAGCTTGCCCGGTGGCAGTGTATTGCGTCGGGTCGAAGCCGGGCGCGTGGTGCTCTGGCGCAACGGTCGCGAGGAATTGCTGGCGCTTGAGCCGCCGTCCCGACCGTCATTGTCGGCGTCGGGTCGTGCAGTCCCTGCCAGCGTGCCTTCCTCTTCCTATTTGCGGCCAGTGGCGCCAGACGCCAGGGTGAATCCATGAAGCTGTCCGCGATGCTCATCGCCTGGCGCCCGCTCGCCTGCGGCCTGTTGTTGTCGATGTCGCCGCTGGTTGCGTGGGCCGAGGCGCCGCGTTGGCAGTTGGCGATGAACGATGCCGAGCTGCGTGATGTGGTCCGGGAGATGTCGTCGATACTCGACACCACGGTGGTGCTCGATCCTCGCGTCCAGGGACGTATCACGGTGCTCTCGGAGCAGGAGCTGGACCGTGAAGGGGTGCGGCGGCTGTTCTACTCGGTGCTCGACGCCCACAACTTCACGGTGATCGACGAGGGCGATCGCATCCTCATCACGCCCGCGACGGATGCCCGTACCCGCGCCAGCGATGCCGATGACAGCAGTGCCCGTATCGGCCAGTTCGTCACCCAGGTGGTGGCGCTGAACAACAGCGTGGCCGGCGACCTCGCTTCCCTGGTGCGCCCGCTCGTATCGGCCAATGGCTACGTCGGGCCTTCGGCCTCGGCCAATGCCCTGGTGGTCACGGACAGTGCTGGCAATGTCCGGCGTATCGCCCGGATCATCCGCGAGCTGGACGCCGGCTACCGGAACGGTCATGACGTGCTGCCGCTGAAGCACGGCCTGGCCGCCGAGCTGGCCCGGGTGCTGGAACAGTCCCTGGGCAAGCAGGGCGCCGAGTCGGGGAGCCAGGTGATCGCCGACACGCGCAGCAACCGCCTGTTGCTGATCGGGCCCCAGGCGGTGCGCAAGCGCCTCGGAGAACTGGCGCGCTCACTGGATACACCGGCCCCGGCGGGCGCGGACAATGCACGAGTGATCCGCCTGCGCTACAGCGATGCCAAGCAACTGGCCGAGGTACTCGATGCCATGGGCCAGGGCGCGGCACAGGAGGTCGCGGGCTCTGCCAGCCGCGACAGCAACAAGGCCAAGGCGGTGGTCAAGGCCGATGAGAACCAGAACGCCCTGGTGCTGATCGCCGAGCCGAGCCAGTTGCGCACCCTGGAAGGTATCGTGCGCCAGCTCGACCAGCCGCGTTCGCAGGTGCTGATCCATGCGGCGATCGTCGAGATCTCCGGTGATATCCAGGACGCTCTCGGCGTGCAGTGGGGCAGCCAGTCCGGCGCGCTGCAGGGGGGGATCACCTTTGCCGATGCCCGTATCACCCTGCCTGTCTTCAGCAAGCCCGAGACCAGGTTGCCCGATGGCGCCGTACTGCGCGTGGGCAACGACCGGTTCGGCCTGCTGGTGTCCGCGCTGGCGCGCAATGTGCGCAACAACGTGCTGTCGACGCCCAGCCTGCTGACCCTGGACAACCAGGAAGCGGAAATCCTGGTAGGGCAGAACGTGCCTTTCAAGAGCGGTTCCTACCAGACCTCCAGCAACGGCAACGACAATCCCTACACCACGGTCAGCCGGGAAGACATCGGCATCAAGCTGAAGATCCGTCCGCACATCAACGAAGGTTCGACCCTGCGCCTGCGGGTCGAGCAGGAAAACTCCGAACTGGCCTCCAGCACCCTGGTGACCGATGACTTCATCACCAACAAGCGCGCGCTCAAGAGCACCATCCTGGTCGATGACGGCGAAATCATCGTCATCGGCGGCCTGATCAAGGACAACATCCGCAGCCAGGAAAGCGGCGTGCCCCTGCTGCGCAATATTCCCTACCTGGGGGCGCTGTTCCGCTGGAACAGCGAGACGCGCGAGAAGACCAACCTGATGGTGTTCCTGCGGCCGACTATCGTGCGCGGTCGCGAGGATCTGGTCGAGGCCAGCACGGCAGGCTACAACCGGCTACGCGAGCTCAGCCAGCCGTCGGCTCGCCAGGGCAATTCGCTGTTGCTGCCAAGCGATCCGCAGCGCCTGCTCGATGGTCACGATGATGATGCCGACGTGGTCGATCTGCGCCGGCAGCAGGCCACTCCGTGAAGCGCCAACTGCCGTTCGGTTTCGCTCGGCGCTTTGGCGTGCTGCTGGAGTGGCAGGGCGATGAGGCCAGGCTGCTGGTCCGCGCGGACACGCCGCTGACTGCACTCGCCGAAGCCAGGCGTCATCTCGGTCGCGACTGGCCCCTGTGTCCGCTCGATGTGGCCGACTTCGCCGCTCGCCTGGCGACCTGCTACAGCGATGGCCAGAGCGCCGCCGAGCAGGTCGCCCAGGGATTGGATGACGAACTCGATTTGATGAGCCTGGCCGACCGCCTGCCGCCCACCGCCGACCTGCTGGAGCAGGAGGGCGATGCGCCGATTATTCGCTTGATCAACGCGCTGCTCAGCGAAGCGGTACGGGAAAAGGCCTCGGACGTGCATCTGGAGACCTTCGAACACAGCGTCTCGGTGCGCCTGCGGGTGGACGGCCAGTTGCGTGAAGTGCTGCAGCCACGGCGAGAACTGGCGACGCTGCTGGTCTCGCGGATCAAGGTCATGGCACGGCTCGACATCGCCGAGAAACGCCTGCCCCAGGATGGTCGGATGGCCTTGCGGCTGGCCGGGCATGAGGTGGACGTGCGGGTCTCGACCCTGCCGTCGGCCCATGGCGAGCGAGTGGTGCTGCGGTTGCTCGACAAGCAGGCCGGGCGCCTGGAGCTGGAGCGGCTGGGCATGCCGGCCGGGACGCTGGAGCGCTTTTGGCGGATTCTCGGCAAGCCCCATGGCATCCTCCTGGTCACCGGGCCGACCGGCTCGGGCAAGACCACCAGCCTCTACGCGGCCCTCAACCATCTCAACGACCGCACACGCAACATCCTCACGGTCGAGGACCCGATCGAGTATCACCTGCCCGGTATCGGCCAGACGCCGGTCAATCCCAAGGTCGAGATGACCTTTGCCCGAGGCCTGCGGGCGATCCTGCGCCAGGACCCGGATGTGGTGATGGTCGGCGAGATCCGTGACCGGGAAACCGCGGCCATCGCCGTGCAGGCCTCGCTCACCGGACACCTGGTGCTCTCGACCTTGCACACCAACAGCGCGGCGGGGGCGGTCACGCGCCTGCTGGACATGGGCGTCGACGGCTACCTGCTCGCGTCCTCGCTGGTCGGCGTGCTGGCCCAGCGCCTGGTCCGCACCCTGTGCGTCGAGTGCAAGGCTCCGCTGGTCGTCGACGCCGCAGCCCGTCAGCGACTCGGGCTGGCGCCGCAGGCCACGGCGAATCTGTTCCGGGCCGTCGGCTGTCCGCGCTGCCAGCAGGGCTATCGCGGTCGCACCGGTATCTACGAGTTGATCGACATCAGCCCGGCGCTCGCGCAACTGATCCATGACGGGGTTGGCGAACCGGAGTTGGCCCGCCAGGCCCGCAGTGCGTGGCCCAGTCTGTTTCAGGACGGGCAGCGGCTGGTGCTGGAGGGACGCACCAGCCTCGATGAACTGCTGCGTGTCACCCAGGAGGACTGAAGATGCCGACCTTCGACTATCACGCCGAGGACGCCCTGGGCCGTCGCTGCCGCGGTCAGCAGCAGGCCGAAAGTGCTCGCCATGCCCGGCAATTGTTGCGTGAGCGTGGGTTGTTGCCGACTGCGCTGAAGGTGGTCGGGGAGCGTCCCGGTCTGTTCGCCTGGCGTCGTTCTGGCGGCGGGCTGGGCGCGGGGACACTGGCGATGCTGACACTGCAACTGTCGACCCTGGTCCAGGCCGGGTTGCCGCTGGAAGAAGCCCTGCGGGCACTGGTGGCGCAGCACCACGGACGGCGGACCGCCAGCCTGCTGGCGGCAGTCCGCGATCGGGTCCTGGAGGGCTACGCGTTGTCCTCGGCATTGGCGGGTTTTCCGCGAGCCTTTCCCGAGCTGTTTTGCGCCAGCATCGCCGCCGGCGAGCGTTCCGGCCACCTGGGCCAGGTACTGGAACAACTGGCGCATTACACCGAGGCTCGCCAGCAGGCTCGACAGAAAATCCAGCTGGCGCTGGTATACCCGCTGGTCCTGTTGCTGGCGTCGTTGGGGATCGTCGGTTTCCTGCTGGGCTACGTGGTGCCGGACGTGGTGAGGATCTTCATCGACAGCGGCCAGGAACTGCCGCTGCTGACCTGCGGGCTGATCGGCCTCAGTGACGGCCTGCGCGAATACGGCGGCTGGCTGGCATTCACATTGGCGGGTTTGGGCCTGCTGCTGCGCGAGGGTTGGCGGCGTCCGGCAATGCGCCTGCGTTGGCACGTCTGCCTGTTGCGTACGCCGCTGCTGGGCGGGGTGCTCAGGGCCATCGAGGCGGCACGGTTTGCCAGCACCCTGGCGATTCTCGGCAAGAGTGCCGTGCCCCTGGTGGATGCCCTGGAGATCTGCGCGACGGTGATCGGCAACCTGGCGATCCGCGCCCGCATGCTCGAGGTGGCGCGTGCGGTCCGTGAGGGCGGCAGCCTGAGCCGGGCCCTGGAGCAGAGCGGCGACATACCGCCGCTGATGTTGCACATGATCGCCAGCGGCGAGCGTGCGGGGGAGCTGGACAGCATGCTCGCGCGCGCCGCCGAGCAGCAGGAAAAAAACCTCGCGGCCCGCATCGCGCTGGTCGTCAGTCTGTTCGAGCCGGCCATGCTGGTGGCGATGGGCGGCATCGTGCTGCTGATCGTCATGGCGATTCTGTTGCCGATCCTCGGCCTCAACCAAACGGTGAATTGATCCATGAACACATCCGCAACTTTTCGGCAGAGCGGCTTCACCCTGATCGAGATCATGGTCGTGGTAGTGATCATCGGGGTCCTTGGCGCGCTTGTGGTGCCTCAGTTCATGGGGCGTACCGACCAGGCCAAGGTCACGGCGGTACGCACCGACCTCCAGGCCATCGGCACGGCCCTGGAAATGTACCGCCTCGACAATTTCCATTATCCCTCGACGCAGCAGGGGCTCGAAGCCCTGGTGAGCCAACCGCTGGGTTCGCCACCCGCGAAGAACTGGAACCCCCAGGGCTACTTGAAGCGCCTGCCGGTCGATCCCTGGGGTACGCCTTACCAGTATCTCCATCCGGGCATCCGGACCAAGGGTTATGACCTGTATTCCTTCGGTGCCGATGGCCTGTCCGGCGGCGAGGAACTGGCCGCCGATATCGGCAATTGGGAGCCCTGACCGATGTGCGGACGTTCGCTTGGCTTCACCCTGCTGGAACTGCTGGTGGCGATGGTAATTATCGGTTTGCTGGCCGGGCTGATCGGTCTCTCCATGCAACCGAGCCAGGCGCGCCAAGCCCGCCAGGAAGCCAGAGGGCTGGTGCAGTTGCTGCAGCACTTGCGCGAACAGGCGGTGCTCGATGGCCAGGAGTTCGGCCTGCGTATCGATGCGGAGGGCTACCAGGTGGTGGTCTTCGAGCGTCCCGACTGGCGCGCAGCCGGAGCCTCCTATCGCTTGCCCGATGGCCTGTACTTTCGCCTGGAACTCGAAGGACGGCCGCTGAAACTGGGCAACCGGCCGAACCAGCCGCAATTGCTGGTGCTGAGCAGCGATGAAATGAGCGCCTTCACCCTGCATTACGAAACCGCGCAGCGGCGTTGGCTGAGTGTTTCGGGAGACGGTCTTGGCGACCCGGCCATCGATGAAAGCTGAAGGCGGCTTCACCTTGCTGGAGGTCATGGTGGCCCTGGCGGTATTCGCCCTGCTGGCTGCAGCGGTGTTGTCGGCGAGCGACCATGTCCTGCGCCAGGGCGGCAGCCTGCAGCAACGGCTGTTCGCGGCCTGGCTGGCGGATAACCAGTTGAACGAGTTGCGTCTGCAAGCCGCGCCTGCTCCAGGCCGGCAGGAGCTGCAGCGGCAGTTCGACCAACGCACCTGGCGCCTGAGCCAGAATCTGTCACCTGCCGCCGACGGGCGCCTGCTGGAGGTGGAACTGCAGGTTCGCCTCGGTGACGACCCGCAGGTGCTGCATCACCTTACCGGCTGGCTACCGGTTGCCCAGGGCGGGCCGGGCAATGACTAGGCAGGACGGTTTCACCCTGCTGGAGCTGGTGATCGCCCTGGCGCTTTTCAGTCTGCTGAGCCTGGGCTGCTGGCGGCTCTACGACGGCCTGCTGCGGGTACAGGAGCAGGTCCGCAGCCATGAGCTGGCCTTGCGCAACCTGCAACGGGCGGTGGCCGTGATCGAGCGGGACATCATGCAAGTGGCCGTGTCGACAGAGCGCCCGACGCTACTGCTGCGCCAGGGTGAGATGAGCCTGCATCGGGGCAACTGGCGCAATCCACTGGACCAACCGCGCAGCGAGCGTCTGGAGGTCAGCTATCGCCTGGAGGAGCGCAGCCTGTTGCGCTACAGCCGTAGCCCGGAATTGGCAACTCTCCAGCGGCAGGTGCTGCTGGGTGACGTGCACGCGTTGCGCTGGCGCTTTTATGATCAGCGCGCTGGCTGGCGCGATGTGTTGTCGGCGGGTGCCGGTTTGCCGCAGGCGGTCGAGCTGAGCCTGTCCGTCGGGCGTTTCGAGGGGATTCGCCGGGTCATCCTGTTGCCGGAGGGTCGATGATGGTCTTCCGGCAACGAGGTGTGGCGCTGGTCACCGTCTTGCTGGTCATGGCGCTGGCGCTGCTGCTGACCGGTAGTCTGCTGCGCAGTCACCGGCTGACCTTGCAGGGCAGCGCCCAGCACATCCACCAGGTGCAATTGCGCCAATGGGCGATCGCTGCGGAAGGTTGGGCCGGGCAGTTGCTGCAAAGAACGGGGCCGACGCACGGGCAGACCACCAACCTGGCCCAGGATTGGGCACGGCGGCCGCTGCCGTTGAGGTTGCCGGGCGTCGAGTTGCAGCTGGACATCGAGGACCTTGCCGCACGTTTCAACCTGACGCCCTTGCTGATTCCGGGCAAGGCCGATGAGGTCATCCAGGGCCGCTGGAGGCGCCTGCTGGAACGGCTGGAAATCGCCGCCATCGACCTTGCGCCGTTGCGTGGCACCGAGGTCCGCGACCTGAGCCAGTTGCGCCTGCTGCCGGGTATGGACGAGTCGAGCCTGCGACGCCTGCAGCCCTGGGTCGTCCTGTTGCCGGCCGAAGCCCGGCTGAACATCAACACCACCCGTGCGCTGCTGTTGTCGACCCTCGATGGCCTCAGTGACAGCGATGCGCGAATGCTGGTCGAGCAACGTCCGGTCGAGGGGTACCCGGACGCGGGTGCCTTCGCCCTGGCTGCCGGCCTGCAGGGCCGTGGTGTTTCCGCTCATGGGCTGGGCGCCGACAGCCGCTGGTTCCGGGTAACCACCGAGGTGGCTGCCGGACCTGTCCGCCTGCGTCTGGTCAGCGACCTTGAGCGCGACCCGAAAACCCATCGCCTGCGTGTAGTGCAGCGCCGTTTCCTGGCTCCGGCCCAGAGTGAGTCGCCCCTATGACCCCGTGGCTTTACCTTTACCCGGCCGGCCTCGATGCGTCGGACGAGCATTGGCCGGTCGCCTGCTGGCAAGGCGATGAAGAGATGGCCGAAATGACCCTGGCCGAGGCTGCCAGCCAACTGGCCGGACAGCCTGTGCACGTGATGTTGCCGATGGAGGCATGCAGTTGGTTGCGCAGTGACCCATGGCCGGGGCGTAGACGCCCGAGCATCCAGGCGCTGGCTTACTCCGTGGAGGAACAATTGGCCGATGACCTGGATGACCTGCATCTGGTGGCGGGCGATCCCGATCCGAGCCGGCGTTATCCGTTGCTGGTGGTCGACAAGGCTGGTTTCGCCCGCCTCCTTGGGCTGCTGCGTGAGCTGGGCGTACGGCCTGCCAGTGTGCGGGTCGATGCCGACCTGCTGCCTCGCGATCTGGCTTATGGCGTCTGGTGGGGCGGGCGATGGCTGTTGGGGGGAGCCCTTGAGGCGCGCTTGGCTGGCCCTGACGCGCTGTTGCAGAGTGTGCTTGCGCAATTGCCGGATGAGCTTTGCCGGCTCGACCAACAGCAATTGCCCCAGGTGCGCAGGTTGCTGATGGCGGGGCAAGGTACCGACCTGCTCCAGGGCGCGTTTCGCCAAGCCACCGGGCGGATGCCCGGGTGGCCGTTGCTGGCTGCGTTGCTGGCGGTGTTCGTGCTGTCCTGGGGCTTCAGTCTGGCTCGCAGCCAATACCTCGAAGAACGGGCCGCGCAGTTGTACGAGCAGAGTGTCCGGCATTTCCAGGCGCTCTATCCGGAGCAGACCCGGATTGTCGATTTGTCCGCCCAGCTCAAGGCCGTCGCTGCCGATGATGGACCAGAGTCCCGGCAGATGGCGCGGCTGGTTCGCCTGGTCGAGCAGGTGATCGGTGGCAGCGGTGTCGAGGTCCAGCGTATCGACTACCAGGCCGGGGTTGGTTGGACGCTGGCGCTGACGTCCAGTGATTTCAGCGAGCTTGCGCAGTTGCGCGAGCGCGGCCGGCAGAACGACCTGCCGGTGCGGCTCGGCACGGCGAGCAAGGAGCGCAATCGCGTGCGCGCCACGTTGACCCTGGAGGAGCAGGGCGGATGATCAGGCGCCGGATGGTCGTTGCACCACTGTTGAGCGAGCGCTGGCGAAATCTTGCCCGGCGAGAGCGCCAGTGGCTGGTCGGGTTGGGATTGTTCCTGCTGGCGGTACTGTTGTTCAAAGGGCTTTGGCAGCCGGTGCAGCAACGTCAGGAGCAGGCTCAACGCCTGCACCAGCAGCGTTGGGCCCAGGCCAGCGAAGTACGCAAGGCCCGACCGGTGGCTGAGCGCAGTGCCGCGGTGCAACCCTTGTCGACCCGCCTGGAGGAAAGCGCCCGGACAGCCGGTTTGGAGTTGCAGCAACTGGACCAGGACGGGCAGGCGCTACGGCTGACGATTTCGGGCGAAGCCCTGGCCCTGCTCGGCTGGCTGGAGCGGATCGAGCAGGGCGGGGCGCAGTTGCAGAGCCTGGGCCTGGAGAAGCGCGACGCGTTGTTGCAGGCCCGGGTGGTGTGGCTGGCAGACTAGACGGCAAGCAGTTGTTCGGCGTACCGCGCGATGACGTGGCTGAACGGGAATTGGCGGGCGTCCTCGACCGAGCGGAAGTGAGCAATGGTTTTGCGCAGATCTTCTTCGGACGCTTCGATCAGGAAGTCGTTATCGAAGAAACCTAGCAGTTGCTCTTCGCGCCGGTTGTTGAGGTAAGCGATATCCAGAGCCAATTCCTCGATCATTTTGCGTGCGGCCGAATCGTTGTGGGTGGTTACCTCAATTTCTCCATTGAGCAAATAGCGAAAATGCTGTTCGCAGTCCTCGTCGAGAGGGGACACATGAAGTGCCTCATCGAACCAGTTGCCCTTGCGATGGCCGCAGTGCAGCGGGTTGCCTGGTTTGGTTTCTCGCAGGCAGGAGGCGTGCAGGTTGTCGTAGTCGAGTGCCAGGTGTTCGAAGCGTTCCTGTGGGCGGAAGTGTTCGATGTGACTGTCATTCAGGTCTATTCCGCGACCGCAATAGCAACAGGCATAGTGTTGTTCTTGCAGCAGACTGTTGTGCAGGTCGCGCTTCTGCGGATTCTGGAGGGTATCGTAGGTGGGTTGCCAATCCGGGTTTGTGTCGGCTTTCCAAGCGGTGAATGATGCAGGCTCAGTTCCCTTGATCACTTGCTTCATTTGCCCAGCACCTCCTTGCGCTTGAGCAGGGCTTCAACCCTGGCGAATTCGGGAAGGTCCGGCGCCTCTGCTTTCAGGCTGGAAAGACGCGCCTTGGCTTCCTCCAAGTTGTTGCTTTCCAGGGCCGAGAATAGCTCGCTCAACAGGCTCTCCACTTTGGGCTCCCGCTGCGGGGCGCCCATCACTTCTTCGAGCACACGGCTGGAATCAAGGCCGTAGGAGGCTCTCGGATGGGAGCTGTCGCCATTGTCTAGCACGATGATTTCTTCCGGGCGCAGGCTGCCGATGATCTGTGGCGAGTGGCTGGCGGCGATGAACTGGACCTTGGGGAAAGCCGACTTCAGGGCATGGACGATGGTGCGTTGCCAGGCCGGGTGAAGATGGATATCCAACTCGTCGATGATGACCACACCCGAGGTGTTTCTCAGCACATCCTTACCCATGTGCGGGTTGAGGATGCACATGCGACGGGCGATGTCTGCGATCAGGGCGATCAGGCCGCGCTGACCGTCGCTGAGGTCGTTGAAAGGGATGGTTTTTCCTTCGTCAACATCAACCAACAGCTGCTGCAGTCTTAGGTCATAACGCAAGTTTCCGGCTTGGGGGAGTGCTACTCGAATGGCGTCGTTTATTATCGAGAGCTCGTCATCGAGAGATTTAACTGCCGTTTTTGCGTCAAGAAGGTATTGCAGGCGCAGTAGAGTTCTACCGATTAGCCAACCCTCGAAATCTTTTAGATCTACGACCGCATCCGCCCAGTTCAGATAGCCGGTCAGACGGAAAACTCTGTACTGCGCTGCAAACTCTGCAGTAACTCCGACCCCCTTCCAACGACGATTTGCACGATAGTAGGCAAGTACAGGAGCATCATTCGCAGCAAGCACTGTTAGGTTACTTGAGCTGGGTAAGCTGGTGTCATTCAAGCCGTTGATCTGGACATGCCATTCGGACAACCCGAAAGCTTCACCCTCGGCGGTGATTTTTGTTGGGAAGCAATGTTCGGAAGTGATACGGCCATTCACGTTCTTGATCACGAAACGAATGTCTTGCTCAGGGACTGATTGGCCAAGGCTGGAAAACTCTTCTCCAAGACCTGCGAAGCACCTGGCCACCGCATTCAGCAACGAAGTCTTCCCACTCCCATTGACCCCCACCACCAGGTTGAACCCTGGCTGGAAATCAAAATGAGCATCTTCGTAGCAACGAAAATTCTGAATATGCAGATGGTCCAGGCGCATGCCGGCTTCCCTTACCAAAACGATCGGATGCGCTCAGTGTACCTTGGTACACCGCAACCGCCAGCAGTGCAGTTGTAGCTAGGCTTTTACGTTGCTCGCCAGCACCGGCAAGCGTGCCAGCTTCAGTGCCACCAGCAAGGCCACCAGCAGCAGACTGCCGATGAACATCCCGATGCCGTTCCAGCCCGCGTAGTGCCAGGCCACTCCGCCCAGGGTACCGGCGACGCTGGAGCCGGCGTAGTAGCAGAACAGGTACAGCGACGAAGCCTGGCCCTTGGCTTTCAGGGCGCGGCGGCCGATCCAGCTGCTGGCCACCGAGTGCGCGCCGAAGAAGCCGAAGGTGAACAGCAGCACCCCACCGATCACCACCGGCAGCGGCGTGACCAACGTCAGGGCGATGCCCAGCAGCATGGTCAGGATCATCGACCAGAGCACTTTGCGCCGGCCCAGCTTGTCGGCCAGGGCGCCGATCTGCGCCGAGCTGTAGATGCCCGACAGGTAGACGATCGACAGCAGGCCGACGAACGCCTGGCTCAGGCTGTAGGGCTCGGCCAGCAAGCGATAGCCGATGTAGTTGAACAGGGTCACGAAGGCACCCATCAGCAGGAATGCCTCGAGGAACAGCAGGGGTAGGCCGGCATCACGGAAATGGATGGTGAAGCCGTTGATCAGGTTGCGGGTATTGAGTTTGCTGGGGCGGAAGTTGCGCGATTCCGGCAGGATCTTCCAGAACACCGTCGCGGCGATCAGCGCCAGGCCGCCAATGACCAGCAAGGCGGTGTGCCAACTGACGAAGTCGATCAGCACGCCGATGATCAGTCGCCCGCTCATCCCGCCGATGGCGTTGCCACCGATGTAAAGGCCCATGGCCAGGCCGATGTGCTGGGGATGGATCTCTTCACTCAGGTAGGTCATGCCGACGGCCGCCAGGCCGCTCAGCGACAGGCCCACCAGCGCCCGCATGACCAGCACGCCCTGCCAGGTGGGCATGAAGGCGCCGAGGATGGTGAACAGTGCGGCGCTGAACAGCGCCACTACCATCACCTGCTTGCGCCCGAGGCTGTCCGAAATCGGTCCGGTGATCAGCAGTCCAATCGCTAGCATCGCGGTGGCCACCGACAGGATCAGGCTGCTCTGGGCGGCATTGATCCCGTACTCCTTCGAGAGCATCGGCATCATCGGTTGTACGCAGTACAGCAGGGCGAAGGTCGCGAAGCCGCCGGAGAACAGCGCCAGCACGGTGCGCATGAACGCTGGGGTGCCTTTTTCGATGTAGGTGTCGCTGGGGCGAGGGGTCGTATCGTTCGATACGTCGGAGGGAATTTCGTGAGCGAGGGGAGCAACAGCAGTTTTCACGGTGGACCTCGGAAGGTGCATTCGGTCAGGCAATGGAAAAATCATATAGCTGGCTAAATATTCTTTCCAATATATTGTTCGACATGTTTGATATGTTTTACGACTCAATGAGGTGTCCATGGAATTGCGTCATCTGCGCTACTTCATCGCCGTGGCCGAGGAACTTCACTTCGGCCGCGCCGCAGAGCTGTTGGGCATTTCCCAGCCGCCGTTGAGCCAGCAGATCCAGGCGCTGGAGCAGGAGCTGGGAGCGCGTCTGTTCGAGCGTACCAATCGTCGGGTCGAGCTCAGCGAGGCCGGTCGGTTGTTCCTGGAGGAGGCCCGGCTGGTGCTGGCGCAGGTCGACAAGGCGGCGGATGTGGCTCGAAGGGCCCAGTTGGGCGAATTGGGCGAATTGAAGATCGGTTTCACCTCGTCGGCGCCGTTCAACTCGACGATTCCCCAAGTGATTTTCTCGTTTCGCCAGTCCTATCCGGCGGTGCACCTGAACCTGCAGGAAATGAGCAGCAAGATGGTGGCTGATGCGCTGATGGACGGATCGATCGAGGTCGGCCTGATGCGTCCGCTGCAGTTGCCTGATGCCCTGCACGTCGTTGAACTGATGCGTGAGCCGTTGGTGGCGGTGCTAAGCTCCGAGCACCCGCTGGCCAGCAGCAGCGAGGCGGGGTTGCACCTGTCGGAGCTGGCGCTGGAACCATTCGTGTTCTTTCCGCGCAGCTACGGCAGCGGCCTGTATGCGCAGTTGATGAGCCTGGCGCGGCAAGCGGGCTTCAGTCCGCATTTCGCCCAGGAGGCGGGCGAGGCGATGACTATCATCGGGCTGGTGGCGGCGGGGCTTGGGGTCTCGGTGATGCCGGCGTCCTATCAGCGCATCCGCATTGATGGCGTGGTCTATCGGCGCCTGCTCGATCCGGACGCAATCTCGTCGGTGTGGCTGGTACAGCGCAAGGACCAGAAGTCACCGATGGCCAAGGCGTTTGTCGATTTGCTGACGCAGCGGGCGGTGTCACAACAAGTCTGAAAGTCGGGCAAGCCCGCTCGCCACAGTGGAGGGGCTCACCTCTGGAGAGGGTTACTGCACCTTCGACAGATCGCCCTTCAGCGCCACGCCACCGATGAATGCGCCGGCATGGCATTCGTAGGTGGTCGGGCTCTTGGTTTCGTTACGCTTGTAGTAGCTGACGATGTTGGTCACCGCGTTTGCCCCGACCTTTTTCGCCGCTTCGTCCAGGGTGATCAGCGCCGACTGCAGGGCCCAGGCGCAGGCTTCCTCGTCGCTCTTGTTGAAGGCGTTGGTCTTCTTGTTGGTGACCGCGCCCGGACTGACCACGGTGATCTTGCCCTTTGGCGTGTTGCCCGCCAGGTAGAACTTGACGTTGCCGTCGATCTTGCCGGTGCTGACCGCTTCGGCCACCACCTTGTCGAACGGCAGGTTCAGCGTGGTGTCGCGAGCCTGGCTCAGGCCTGGCAGGCTGCACAGGGTCAAGGTGGCAGCAGCGGCCCAGGTTTTCATCTTCATGGTCAACTCCTTGTTTTTCGATGCACGGAAGAAACGTTGTTATTGGCTGATTGGCTGCGGCTGGCCAACACCGATGGCACGAGCAGTGCTTTCGGCATCGTGGTCGCGCAGCTCACGCAGGATGCCCTTGTCCAGCAGGCGCACCCAGCGGATGTAGTTCTTGTGGATCTTGCCATCCTTGTAGTCCATGCCGCTGCTGTCGCGGTAGGCGATGTTGTAGCCGCTGGCGCTGTAGTTGATATCGACCTCGACGTGGAATTTCTCCCGCACGGTGATCTCGGCCTGGACCTGTGACGGGTTGACCCGCTGCACGCTCCACTTGCGCTTGACCAGGGTCGTGAGGATCGCCTGCTTCATCTGCTCCTGGCTGGTCTGGATTTCGGGCGTGACAGTGCGGGTCGGGGTGATGATTTTCTTGCTGGTGCAACCGGCGGTCGTCAGTAGGGCCAGGGCGATCAGTACAACGCGAAACAGGGACATTCCATTTCTCCAGTGGGGTAAGAATCAGGACCAGCGACGGAACACCAGCGAGGTGTTCACGCCACCGAAGGCAAAGTTGTTGTTCATCACATACTCGTTGCTCATCTGCCGGAACTCGCTGCGCAGGTAGTCCAGCTCCGCGCATTGCGGGTCGACCTGGTCGAGGTTGAGGGTATGTACGTAGCTGTCGCGGTTCATCATTTCGATGCTGAACCAGGACTCCAGCGCGCCACAGGCGCCGAGGGTATGGCCGAGGAAACTCTTCTGCGAACTGATGGGCATGCGGCTGCCGAACAGGCTTTGAGTCGCCAGGGTCTCGGCGATGTCGCCCTGTTCGGTGGCGGTGCCGTGGCCGTTCACGTAGCCGATGGCGTCGGGAGGGAGCCCGGCGTCTTCCAGCGCCAGTTCCATGGCCCGGCGCATGGTGACCTGCTCCGGACGGGTCGCGTGCTGGCCGTCGGCGTTGCTGCCGAAGCCGACGATTTCCGCATGGATATGCGCGCCGCGGGCCAGGGCATGTTCCAACTCCTCGAGCACCAGCATGCCGCCGCCCTCGCCGATCACCAGGCCATCGCGGCCGCTGTCGTAGGGACGGGGGCTGGTGTGCGGGGCATCGTTCTTCAGGCTGGTGGCGTAGAGTGCGTCAAATACCATGGCCTCGGTCGCGCACAGCTCTTCCGCGCCGCCGGCGAGCATCATCGGCAGGCGGCCGAACTTGATCGCCTCGTAGGCATAGCCGATGCCCTGGCTGCCGCTGGTGCAGGCGCTGGAGGTAGGGATAAGGCGTCCGGTGAGGCCGAAGAAGATGCTGATGTTGGCCGCCGTGGTGTGGGGCATCATGCGCACGTAGGAGTTGGCGTTCAGCCCCTCGGCCACCGAGTTGATCAGCATCATGCCGAAGGCCTTGATCTCGTCGGTGCTGCCGGTGGACGAGCCGCAGGCCACGCCCATGCGTCCGTCGCGGATGATTTCGTTGCCGAGCAGGCCGGCATCGGCCAAGGCCATTTCGGCGGCGCCGACGGCGAAGCGCGAGACCCGGCCCATGCTGCGCAACTGTTTGCGGGTCCAGTGGGACGGCACCGCATAGTCATCCACCGGGCCGGCCAGGCGGGTGTTCAACTCGGTGAAGCGGTTCCATTCGTCCATGCGCCGGATGCCGCTGCGGCTGGCGCGGAAGTTGGCCTCGATGCTGGCCCAGTCGCTGCCCAGCGAGGTGATGCCGGCCATGCCGGTGACGACGACGCGCTTCATCAGCACAGGCCTCCGTTGACGGCCAGGACCTGGCGGGTGATGTAGGCCGCTTCGGCGGACATCAGGAAGTTCACCGCGCCGGCGACCTCTTCCGGGGTGCCCATGCGCTGCGCGGGAATCATTTTCAGCAGTTCTTCCACCGGGACGTTCTCGTCGAGCATGGCGGTGTCGATCAGCCCTGGCGCGACGCAGTTGACGGTGATCTTGCGCTTGCCCAGCTCGATCGCCAGGGCCTTGGCCGCGCCGATCAGGCCGGCCTTCGAGGCGCTGTAGTTGACCTGGCCCCGGTTGCCGATCAGGCCGGACACCGAAGTGATGCAGACCACTCGCCCCGGTGCGCGGCGGCGGATCATTGGCATCATCAGCGGGTGCAGGACGTTGTAGAAACCGTCGAGGTTGGTGCGCAGTACCTGGTCCCAGTCGTCATCCGAGAGGGCCGGGAAGGCGCCGTCGCGGGTCAGGCCGGCGTTGAGCACCACGCCGTAGTAGGCGCCATGGGCCTCGACGTCGGCTTCGAGAATGGCCCGGCAGGTTTCCCGCTCGGACACGTCGAACTGTAGGACTCGGGCGTTGCGACCCAGTGCCAGGATTTCGGCTTGTACCGCGTCGGCCTCGGCGCGACCGCTGCGGCAGTGCAACACCAGGTCATAACCGGCCTGGGCCAGGCGCAGGGCGATCGCACGGCCGATGCCACGGCTGGAGCCGGTAACCAGAATGGATTCAGTCATGGCTGGATTCCTGTGATTCGTTGAGATAGGCGGCGGCCTGGGGCGGACGGAACACGTTCAGGCGCGCCGAGGCCTGGATGGCCGGACCGCTCAGGTGGCATTCGAAGACGCCCATGCCGTTGTCATCCTCCAGGGAGCGCTGGGCGTGGATGGTCAGCTCGCTGCCCTGCGGAAAATGTTCGACGTTGCATTCGAACTTGCGGGTACCGAGCAGGAACCCCAGTTCAACCGGCCGGCCCTCGCTGCGGGCGCGGCAACCGGCATAGGCGGCCACGCTCTGCGCCATCAGCTCGATACCGACCCAGGCCGGCAGGCTGCCGTCCTCGCGGTTGAACAGGCCGCCGGGGCGCACGGTGAGACGGGTCTGGATCTGTTCTTCATCGAAGGCCAGGACCTGATCGATCAGGATCATGTCCCCGGCGTGGGGCAGCAATTCGGCGAGCGGCCAATCGATCATGGGGCGTCTCCGATAATCAGGCTGACATTGTTACCGCCGAAGGCAAACGAGTTGCTCATCAGGCGACGTGGGGTCGCGGGGTCTAGCCGGTCGTCCGGGCTGGCCCAGTGCAGTGGCGGCAACGCCGGGTCGGGCTGGCTGTCCCAGAGGTGCGGCGGCAGGGCGCCATGCGGATTCTCGGCGCTCAGGCTCAACCAGCAGAAGGCCGCTTCCAGCGCCCCTGCGGCGCCAAGGGTGTGGCCGGTCATGGGCTTGGTCGAGGAACAGGGCAGGCTGCTCGGGAAAAGACCGGCGACGGCCAGGCTTTCCATGGCGTCGTTGTGCTGGGTTGCGGTGCCGTGCAGGTTCAGGTAGGCGATCTGCCCGGGCTGCAGGCCAGCCTGGCGCAGGGCCTTGGCCATGGCCTGGGTGGCGCCCTTGCCGGCCGGTTCCGGAGCGGAGATATGGTAGGCGTCGCAGCTGGCGCCGGAGCCGAGCAGGGCGATTGGCTGTGCATCGCTGGCCTGGCGAGTCATCAGGAACAGCACGGCGGCCTCACCGATGTTGATGCCGTTGCGGTTCACCGAGAACGGGTTGCAGCGTTGCTCCGACACGGCTTCCAGCGAGCTGAAACCGTTCAGGGTCAGCTTGCACAGACTATCGACCCCGCCGCACAGCACTGCATCGCACAAGCCCAGGTCGAGCAGGCGCTGGGCGCTCATCAGGGCGCGGGCGCTGGAGGTGCAGGCGGTGGAAATCACATAGGCCGGCCCCTCCAACTGCAGCCAGTCGGCGAGGAAGCTGGCCGGGGCGCCGAGTTCTTGTTGCCGGTAGTCGTAGTCGGCGGGGAACTGCTGGTCGCGCAGGTAGCTGGCGATGCCGCGGCTGGCTTCGTCGATGCCCGAGGTGCTGGTACCCAGGACGATACCGATGCGCTCGCGGCCATGGGTGTCGATGGCTTGCTGGATCGAATCGCGGATCTGCAGGGTCGCCTCCATCAGCAACTGGTTGTTGCGGCTGTGCTGGTCGCTCAGTTCGTGGGGCAACGCGACCAGATCGCCGCGCACGGCCGCGACCGGCAGCGCGCGCTCGGGGACCCAGCCGGTCTCGGTGCGAATGCCCGAACAGTCACCGGCGAACAGGTTACGTGCAACTTCCTGCTTGTCGCGACCCAGGGCGCAGATCAGGCCGAGGGCGTTCAGGTAGGCGGTCATGGTGCGCTCTCGTTCAACGGGCTGATGCTGTAGTGCAGACCTTGTGGCAGGTCGAGACGGAAAAACAGCGGCTGGCGATAAATGACCCGCCACTGCTCGCCTAGTTGCCGCTGCCCGGCTTGCTGTCGGGCGGTGGGGTAGTTGGTTGTCAGCTCGGCCTGCGGCGTCAGCGCGAACAGCAGGGCGGCGAACAGTTCGCGGGCCTGCGGGTTGGGCGGCAGGAGGCCGTCGGCGTGCCAGTCACCGTCCTGCAAAAGTTGACGGGCCAGCGGGATGCCGAGGGGGTCCATCAGCGACCAGCGCAGGCCGCCGGCTTCGCGTTGGATCACCAGCAGCCAATCCTGGCGCATGCCGTCCTGCTGGCGCTCGACCAGCAGTTGCATCGGCAGGGCCAGGGTCGGCGTATGCGTGGGCAGCGGCAGGCGGCTGGCGCAGGCGCCCAGCAGCAGGAAGCAGCCCAGCAACAGTACACGTATCATTCGCTATGACCTGCCAGGGGTTTGCGGGCAACCACGTTGACCAGGGTTTCCTCACGCTGGCCGACTGGCGGCGGGCTTTTCAGGCGCAGGCGTTCGAGCAGGCCGAAGTCCTTGGACCGGCTCCACCACAGGTAGGGGTACGAGACGTTCTTCTCTTCGAACTCGAAGCCCTGGTCGCGGATCATGTCCAGGTACTGTCCGGCGCTTTTCTGCACATGCATTGGGTGGCGGAACAGCCAGCGGATCACCCATGTGTCGATGTAGGCCTCGGTGGACTCGGCGAACAGCAGGTAGCCACCGGGCTTGAGTACCCGATAGAACTCGGCCAGGGCCCGGTCCTGCTGGACCAGATGATGGAAGGTCTGGTGGCAGAACAGGATATCGACGCTCTCGGATTCGACGTCCAGGGTCGCGCAGTCGCTGCCGATCAGTTCGATGTCGAGATTGCGCCGCCGTGCTTCTGCGGCGGACAGCTCCAGGCTGTGCGGGTCAGCATCGAGGCCGATCAGCCGTTGCGGCGTGAACACCTGCTGCAGGTATTGGAAGGACTTGCCCTGGCCGCAGCCGGCGTCGAGCAGTACCGGGTTTTTTGGCAGCTCTTCGCTGAACAGGCGGCGCAGGTCGTTGATCGCCACGCGCAACACGTGGTGCTGCCAGGTGTGGCTGCGCAGGAACCAGAAGCCGAAGCGGGTTTCCTCGACGTAGGTGTCGCTCAGGTATTGATTGCTCATGCCGGGGTACTCGCACAGATTTCCGAGAGCATACGCAGGCGGCGCTTGGGCTCACTGACAAAGGGATTGCGCTCGTCCCAGGCATAGCCGGCGAGGATCGAGCTGATCATCGCGCGGATGTCGTCCGAACTGCCGGGATGGTAGATCACATCCTGGAAGGTCCCGGCGTACCAGCCTTCGACATAGCAGCGGAAGGTGTCGACTCCACGCTTCAGCGGTTCGGCGAACTCGCTCTGCCAATCGACGCTCTCGCCCCGCAACTGCCGATGCAACAGGCCTGCGGCCATGCTGGCCGAGCGCATGGCGATGGTCACGCCGGAGGAAAATACCGGGTCGAGGAACTCCGCCGCGTTGCCCAGCAGTGCATAGCCCGGGCCGTGCAGGCTCTTGACGTTGGCCGAGTAGCCGCCGATGGCTCGTGCCGGAGTATCCCACACGGCGTTTTCCAGCACGCGTTGCAAGCTCGGGGTTTCGGCGACGAAGCCTTTCAGGCAGGCGTCCAGGTCTTCGCCGCGACCGGCGAAATGGCTGGCGTCAGCGACTACGCCGAGGGAGCAGCGGCCGTTGCTGAACGGGATAGTCCAGAACCAGATGTCGCGCTTTTCCGGGTGGGTGGTGATGAGGATTTTCTCCCGCTCGAAAGCGGGATGGTCGATGCGGTCTTCGATGTGGGTGAACACTGCCTGGCGCACCGGGAAGCCCGAGGGCGCCTCCAGGTCCAGCAGGCGCGGCAGCACGCGGCCGTAGCCGCTGGCATCGAGGACGAAGCGGGCTTCGAGCCGGTACTCGCTGCCGTCTTCGCGCCGGACCTGCAACTGTGGTTGCGGACGCTCGAAATCGGCGCCGACGATTTCCTCGCCGTAACGGATTTCCACGCCCTGCAGGGCGGCCTGGTCCGCCAGCAGCTTGTCGAAATCGGCACGCTGCACCTGGAAGGTGGTCGGCTTGCCATTGCTGAAGGTCTGGCCGAAGTCGAAGGCACTGTAGCGATCGCCCCAGGCGAAGGCTGCGCCATTCTTCAGCTGAAAGCCGGCAGCGTTGACGGCGTCGAGCATCCCGGCTTCCTCGACGAAGTCCAGGCAGTGGGACAGCAGGCTCTCGCCGATGGAGAAACGCGGGAAGTGCTGGCGCTCGATGATCAGCACGTCATGGCCATTGCGCTTGAGCAGGGCGGCGGCGATTGCACCGGACGGGCCGGCGCCGATCACCACCACTTCACGGCGTTCCATTTCAGTCATTGGCACACGGGCTCCTTGCCGGTCTCGGCGCTATTCAAGGGGATACGGTTCATGCCCGCCAATGCCGGCAGCAGGGTGGCGAGCAGGCCCATCAGCATCAGCGCGAAATACAGCGCCGGACTGATCAGCTGTTGTTGCAGGAGCAGGTTGAGGAAGACGATTTCACTCAAGCCGCGAATGTTGAGCAGCAGGCTTTCCTTCCAGCGGCTGGCGCCGGGGAACGAGCTTCCGGCCCAGCCCAGGCCCAGCCAGTTGCCGAGCAGCTTGCTGGCGACCGGGACCACCAGCAGCGCGACGAATTGCACCAGGCTCAGGTTGCTCAGGGCGCTGTGCACGTTGATCTGCACGATACCGAAGGTGAGGATCAGCGGAATCGCCACGCCGATCTGCAGACGGTTCATCCACTCGGGCTTGAGTGGTGGCACCAGCGGTACCTTGAGCCAGGCCATGCAGAACAGGTATCCGATGCCGAAGATCAGGGCGTTGAGCTTGTAGTGTTCGACCACCACCAGCAGGCCGAAGAAGCCCAGGCTGTAGACCAGCGGTTGGCGTATCCGGCAGGCATGCAGGGCCAGCGGCACCAGCGTCCCCGCCAGAGGCAGCAGCAGGCTGCCCAGGTGCAGGCTGCCCTGGGCCAGGCCGAAGAGGGTCCAGCAGGCCAGGTCGATGAGGATTGCGGTCTGTACCAGGCGCCGGGTGGCGGCGAGTGGATAGCCGATGTGCTTGAGATAGAGGTACAGCACGGGGATCGCGGTGATGGCGAACACCAGGCCGATTGCCAGGGCGTTCAGCCAGTGCTGTTCCGGCAGCACCCAGGCGGCGCAGGCCAGCCCGCAGGCAAACGGTATGCAGAAGCTCGGCAGGGCGATCTTCAGGCTCTCGCGGTCCATCTTCAGTTCGATCACGTCGCTGAGGATACTGCCCAGCACCAGTGCAAAGGCGAACCCGTAGAGGGTCTTCAGCCACTCGGGGGCGATCAGCGCGGCGCCGCTCAACTGCCAGTGCGGCTCGACCCAGAACAGCATCAGCAGCGGCAGGCCGAAGGTCGCCAGCAGCAGCTGGCTGACGATCGGCACCAGGCCGAACTGCTTGCCGATACGGGTGGCCAGCGCGAAGGCGGCCAGTGCCATGCCCCAGAACAGCAGGATCATCATGGTGCGAATTCCTTTTTCACCCGTTCATGGGATTGCCGCCCGGCCCACGGCGCAAGCAGGAAGCTGAAAGCCAATCCCAGGCTGACCGACAGGCCGAAGTTGCTCACCGCCGGCGTGCTGGAAATCGCCAGCAGGCCGAACGACAGCCAGGTGGTCAGCGCCGCCAGCAGGGTGCCGAGCAGACTGACTGCCGCACCGCCGATCTGTTCGCGCATCAGGATCGCGTAGTCGACGCTGATGGCCGTGACCAGCAGCAGGCCGAACAGGCTGAACAGGGTCAGTGGCTGCCCCAGCCAGCCGAGGCTGGCCAGGCTGCACAGCGCGGCCAGCAACGGCAGGGAGACGATGCGTAAGGCACCACCGAGACCGAATGGCAGGATCAGCAACAGCACGATCAGCACGCAGGAGGCGAGTTTCAGTTCCGCCGCGCTGATCTGCGTGGCGGCGAACACCTTGTTCAGGTCACCGAGACGATCCACCAGTTGCACGCCTGGCAGGTCCATTGCCTGGACGCGCAGCAACTCGGCGTTGTTCAGGCCCTGCAGGCTGACCATGCCCGCCACGCCGTCGGCGTAGGGGCCGAGCCAGAGCACACGCCAGGGTTCGCCGAGGGGGCCGGCCAGGGCACTGTCGATATCCTCGATCGGCAGGGCCTGGAGTTCGGCCAGTTCCTTCTGCAAGGCCGCCAGTGGTACGCCGAGGTCGAGCAATGGCTGCCAATGCCGTGGCAGTTGCTGGAGCGAGTCACGCAGGCGCTGTTGCTCGCTGGGCAGGCTGACCAACTGGTTCAGCGACAGGTAGCCCTGCAGCTTGTCCAGGCTCACCAGTTGTCCGAGGCGCTTGGCCAGGGCCGTCTGGCGTTCCAGGAGCTGTTGCTGGTCGGCGGCGCGAACCAGGAAGAACTGGCTGGTCGGCTGGTAGCCGGTGATCCGTGCAATCGCCTGGGCCTCGGCCTGCAATTGCGGCGGCGCGCCGACCCACTGGCGGATATCGTTTTTCGTGCCCAGGTGCCAGAGGCCTCCGGCGCAGAACAGCATCAGCAGGCCCAGCAATACCGGGCTGCCGAGTTTCAGCAGCAGCCGTTCGCGCAGTGCCAGCAAGGCCTCGCTGACCTTGAGCGGCCATTCGGCCGGGCGTAGCTCGGCGCCCTTGAGCAACGCCGGCAGCAGGCATACCGCTGTCAGGTAGGCGCCGAGCAGGCCGGCAGCGGAGAACACCGCGATCTGGGTCAGGGCCGGGAACGGTGTCCAGGCCAGCGCCAGGTAGCCGATGCAACTGGTGGCCAGGCTCAGGCTGAGGCCGGAGAGGGTCAGGCGCAGGGCGGGCCAGCTTTGCCAGGGCTTGAGGCTCCAGCTCTTGGACAGGTAGTGCAGGGGATAATCCACCGCGACGCCGATCAGGCTGGAGCCGAGCACCAGCGTCATCACGTGCATGTGGCCGAAGAATGCCACGCAGGCCACGGCGCCGAACAGCATGCCCACCAGCACTGGAACGAAGGCCAGCAACACCCGCCAGCGCCGGAACGCCAGCAGCAACAGCAGGAGAATACCCAGGGTGGCGCCGCCGCCGACCCAGGTAATTTCCCGGGTCGCCTGCTGCTGGCCGCTGGCGGCGTACAGCAGGCCGCTGGCGGCCAGCAGTTGCACGTCGGCCTGGCTGGCCTGCTCGCGGCTCTGCTTGAGCAGTTCGGCCACTTGCAGCGGCAGTTTCATGTCGAAGGCGTTGCCGGTGGTGCGGGCCCGCAGCAGCACCCAGCTCTTGCCATCGGCGTCGGCCACCAGGGCGCCGCTGCCGATGTCCAGTTGCACCGCACCTCGTTGGGGCTGGCTGTTCTGGATACGTCCGGTGAGGCCGAGCCAGTCGTCCTGGCTCGGCACCAGGCTGAAGCCGGCGAAGGGGTCGAACAGCGTTTGTACTCGCTGCTGGATGAACGCCGCCGGGTCATCGATCAGTTGCCGGCGGTCCTTCGCCGAGAGCATCGCCAGGCGGCCCTGCAACAGTTGCTCGCGCAGTGCGGGCAGGTCGGCCTGCAGGTCCCACTGGACCTTCTCGAACAACCCGCTGGCCTGCCAGCGCTCGCCCAACTGGCGAGCCATGGCGATGGCCTGCTGGCGATCGGCCTGGCCGACCAGCACCAGGATTTCCCGATTCAGCGGCTCCTGCATGCGTTGTTCTGCCTTGAGGTCCAGCGCATCGGGCGAGGTGCCCGGCACCAGTTCCATCAGGTTCGCCGACAACGGCGCGCCGTGTCGCCACTGCCAGCCGGCGAGTGCGAGCACTGCCAGCAGCAGGATCAGGAACAGGCGCGGCAGCAGGCGTTCACTCGGCAAAGTCATGCTGCTCCGCTTCGCTCAGGGGTTGGCTCGCCGTGCTGTCCTGCATGCGCAGGACGGTGCTGTCGCCTTGGGTCTCGAGCAGTTCGATGCGTTGCACCAGGGCGCCGCCGTCGATGTTGATGCGGGTGAAGATCTGCTTGAGCAGCACCGAGCGTGGCGTCAGGGTCAGCTTCCAGTCGTTGGCCTCGCCTTGCAGTTGCAGCTCGAAGTCCCGTTGCAGGCCGCTGCTGTCACCTTGCAGTACGGCGATGAACAGGCGGTTCTGCTCGGCCCCGGCACTCTTGTTCGGGACCATCTGCCAGCCGCTGGCGTCACGCCGGGCGATACCCTTGGCGGTGATGCGGTAGTCCTGTTGCAGCGGAGTCTTGAGCAGCCATAGCAGGCCGTGGTCCTTGGCGAGAACGAAGGTACCCCTGCTGGTCAGCGGTTGCGGCAGGGCGCGCAGGTGTTTTTCCTGGACGAAGCTGCCGTGGATCACCGTGGGCTTGGCCAACTGCTCGCTCAACTGTTGCAAGTCGAAGGCCGCTGCCTTCCCGGAAAGGCCCAGGCACAACACCAGCAGCAGACCACGCAGGCCCCCTGTAGGCGCCGGCTTGCTGGCGATGAGGCCCTTGAGCCTTGCAGCGATCTTGCGGACGCTATCGCCAGCAAGCCGGCTCCCACAGAGGCCGTGTTTCAGGATATTCATGCGAGCACCTTTTCGACCGCGTCGACGAAGACTCTTGGCGAAGCCAGCTGCATCTCGCGGCTTTCGATGTGCACCGCGACCTGCACCGTGCTGGCACGGGTCAGGCGTTCACCGCTGGCAAGATCGGTGATCAGGTAGTTCACCTTCAGGCGGTTTTCCCATTCCACCAGGTCGGCCCGCACGTTGATCTTCTGGCCGAACACCGCTCCACGCACATAGCGCAGTTGCAGGTCGATCACCGGCCAGGCATAGCCGGACTCGCGCATCTGCACGTAGTCGTGGCCGATATGGTCCAGCAGCGCGCAGCGCGCCACTTCCAGGTATTTCACGTAGTGGCCGTGCCAGACCACGTGCATGGTATCGACGTCGAAGAACGGCACGAGGATCTCCGTATCGACGTGCAGTACGCCACGGCTACGCATGCAGCCTCCAGTGTTGTTCGCCGATGCGTTGCAGGCACCGGCGCAGTTCGGTTTCCAGGGCGCGATCCTCGATCAGCGGCGGGAAGTCCCGGGCCAGTTCTTCCTGCATGGCCGCCAGTGCCGGAGGCAACGGGCGGGCATCGGCTTCCCGGCTGCGCAGCCAGACGCCCTGGTTGGCGGCCAGCAAGGTGGCGGCGGCGACCTGCTCGGTCAGTTCCAGCACGCGGATGGCGTCGCGGGCGGCGATGGTGCCCATGCTGACCTTATCCTGGTTGTGGCATTCGGTTGAACGGGAAAACACGCTCGCCGGCATGGTGTTTTTCAGGGCCTCGGCGGTCCAGGCGCTGGCACCGATCTGCACGGCCTTGAAGCCGTGGTTGAGCATGGCGCGTTCGCTGCTGGAGCCGGACAGGTTGCTCGGCAGGCCGTGGTTGTAGCGCACGTCCACCAGCAGGGCGAGCTGGCGGTCCAGCAGGTCGGCGACGTTGGCCACGAGGTTCTTCAGGCTGTCCATGGCGAAGGCGATATGCCCGCCGTAGAAGTGCCCGCCGTGCAGTACACGCTCCTGCTCGGCGTCGATGATCGGGTTGTCGTTGGCGCTGTTCAGTTCGGTCTCGATGAAACCGCGCAGCCAGCCCAGGCTGTCGGCCAGCACCCCGAGTACGTGGGGGGCGCAGCGCAGCGAGTAGCGATCCTGCAGGCGGTGCAGTGGTGCGGTCGGCGCGTCGATGGCCAGGTCCTGGCGCAGCCAGGCCGCCACCTGCATCTGCCCCGGATGCGGCTTGGCGGCGAACAGGCGCTCGTCGAAGTGTTCGGGATTGCCTTGCAGTGCGACGACATTCAGCGCAGTGATACGGGTCGCCAGGCGCAGCAGGTAGTCGGCGCGGGCGAACGCCAGGCAGGCCAGGCCGGTCATCACCGCCGTACCGTTCATCAGCGCCAGGGCCTCCTTGGGCCGCAGGACCAGTGGGTCCCAACCCAGCTCGCGGTGCACGTCGCTGGCCTGGCGGCGCTCGCCACGGAACAGCACTTCGCGTTCACCCGACAAGGTCGCGGCCACATAGGAGAGCGGCGTCAGGTCGCCGCTGGCGCCCACCGAGCCCTCTTCGGGAATCAGCGGCAGGATGTCCAGGTCGAGAAACGCCTGCAAGCGTTCCAGCAGTTCCACGCGCACCCCGGAAACCCCGTGGCACAGCGACTGTAGGCGCGCAGCGAGCACGGCACGGGTGGCCTGTGGGTCGAGCAGTTTGCCCAGGCCGCAGCCGTGGAAGGTGTAGAGATGACGCGGCAGCGCCTCGACGTGCTGCAGCGGCACGGCGACCACGCAGGAGTCGCCGTAGCCGGTGGTGACGCCGTAGATCACGCCTTCCTTGTCCAGCAGCGAGTCAAGGAACTGCGCGCCCTTGGCAATGCGCTGGCGATAGGCCGGGTCGTTTTGCAACTGCGTCGGCACCTGACGGTTGGCCAGGGCCAGCACGTCTTCGATGCGCAGCGGGAGTTCGCCGAAGGTTACCGGCTCAAGCGGATGCGTCGTCATCGTTCTTCCAGAAAGGGTAGAAATTGAACCATTGTTGGGGGGCTTGCAGGCAGTACTGGCCCAGGCGCTCGGCATAGCGGCCGGTCCATTGGGCGATGATCTGCTCGCGGTCGCCGCGTTTCCATTGCACGGCTTCGGCGAAGGGTTCGAGGGTGACGTGGTAGCGACCCTGGAGCTTCAGGCAGAACAGCAGGTTGACCGGGCATTTCAGCAACCCGGCCAGCAGCCAGGGCCCCTGGGGGAATGCCGCTTCGTGGCCGAGGAAGTTCACCCGCACGTTGCGTCCGCCATGCAGCGGGACGCGGTCGCCGGCAATCGCCAGCCACTCGCCGCGGTCCAGGCGCTGGCTCAGTTGCAGCATGATCGCCGGGTCCAGCTCGCTGACCTGGATCAGCCTCAGGTTGGTCGCTCCGGCTTCTCCCAGCAGGCGGTTGAAACGTTCGGCGTGCTTGGTGTGCACCAGCACGTTCATGGTGACCTTTTCACCCAGTTCGGCCAGGGCGCGGCAGACTTCCAGGTTGCCCAGGTGGGCACCGACCAGCATCTGTCCACGTTCGCCACGCAACTGGTCGCGCAGTAGGGCCGGGTCGATGATCTTGATCTGCTCGATGCCCAGCTTGCCATTCCAGACGTCGAGCTTGTCCAGCAGCGCATCGGCGAAGGCCATGAACTGACGGAAGACTTTCATCCGCGTCGGGAGCAGGGCGTTCTGGCCGCTCCACTCTGCGAGGCGCTGCTGGTATTGCCAGGCGCTTTGCCGGGCACTGCGGCCGAACAGGAAGAAATACAGGACGATGCCATGCAGCACCGGGCTGAGCAGTCGCCGACCGAGTACCCGCACGCCAAAGGCAGTGAGTTTCATCAGCCAGAAGCTGCCGCGCTCCTGGTGGTCAGCCCAGTGCTTCGTTTCGCTCATGCCCACCACCGTCGCCAGAGGATGCTCGGCAAGCGCAGCAACATGCCGAAGAACAGCCGTGTGTGCATGCCGGAAATCAGCGCATTGTCATGGAACAGGCGGAAGTGCGACAGGCCGTCCTGCGGGTAGTGGACCCGGGTCGGCAGCCAGCGCATGGGCTGGTTGCGCCAGGCCAGGCGTACGAGGATTTCCGGGTCGAAATCCATGCGCTTGCCGATCCGTGCGCTGTCGATCAACGCCAGCACCGGCGGCAGCGGGTAGACCCGAAAGCCGCACATGGAATCGGGAATCTGTAGCGACAGGCTGTTGATCCACACCCACACGTGGGTCAGGTAGCGGGCATAGAGGCGGCCCTTGGGCACGCTCTCGTCGTACTGCGGGTAACCGCAGATCAGTGCTTCGGGATGGCTGCGGGAGGCGTCGAGGAAGATCGCGACATCCTGCAGGTCGTGTTGGCCATCGGCGTCCACCTGCAGGGCATGGCTGAAACCACGCCGCGAAGCCTCGCGCAGGCCGGCCATGACCGCGCCGCCCTTGCCCTGGTTGACCGGCAGCTTGATCAGGAAGGTGTTCTCACCCTCGGCCAATTGTTCCAGTACTGCGGCGCAGGCCGGGCTGCTGGCATCATCCACCAGCACGCAGGGCAGGCCGGCTGCCAGCAGTGCCTCGACCACCGTCGGGACGGCGGTTTCGTGGTTGTACACCGGTATCACCGCACACGGCTTATGCATGCGCGGCCTCCAGCACGATGCGCCCGCTGGAGCAGGCCGCATCGCCATTGCGGAAGGCGAAGTAGAGCTTGCCGCGTTCCTGGTCGAAGCGCAGGCTCAGCTCGATCCGGTCGCCCGGGCGTACCAGTTGCTGGAACTTCAGCACTTCCATGCCGGCGAATTTCGCTGGCAGCTCAAGCCGTTCGCGACTCAGTTCCAGGGCCCAGTCCACCTGGACCACGCCGGGCAGTACCGGCGTAACCGGGAAGTGCCCGCTGAAGTAGGCCAGGTCCGGCGGAACGGCCAGTTGCAGCAGCCATTCGCCGTCGGTTTCGCTTTGCCCGAGCACTTCCGGCGATTTGGGCCGTGGCGCCTGCAACAGGGCCTGGACCTCGGCCTGCGGCAGCTTGCCTTGGGCGTTGAGCGGCATCTGCCGCAGCAACCGCCAGCGCCGTGGCAGCGCCAGGGCTTCGCAGTGCTTGAGCAGATGCTGGCGCAGGGCTTCGGTCAAGGCACGTCGGCCCTGGTTGCGCAGGGTGTGCAGGCCCTGGGCGGAGAGCACCAGCAAGGCGCCGAGATAGGCGCGGTTTTCCTGCACCACCCCCAGTCGCGCCTCGGCGACCCAGGGATGCTCCAGCAGCGCCTGTTCGAGCATTGGCAGGGAGATGCGTTTTTCTTCCAGCTTGACGATGCGGTCGAGCCGGCCGAGCAGTTCGAAGCGGCCATCGGCCTCGAAGCGCGCCGCGTCGGCGGTCTGCTCGATGTGGCCAGCCGGCAGGTAGGACGAGGCGACCTGCAAGGCACCGTCGGCATCCTGGGTCAGCTGTACATCGGCGAAGGGACGCCACAGTCGGTCGCCCTGGCGCCAGGCGATACCGCCCGTCTCCGAGCTGCCGAGGATCTCCGTTGGCCATTGCCCCAGGCGTTGCTGAAGGCTGCTGGCGGCTTCTTCCGGCAGCGCGCCGCCCGAGGAAAATACCCGGCGGACGGCGCTGAGTGCCGGCCAGTCGAGGTTGTCGCCCATGCGCTTGAGCAGCGCCGGGCTCGCCACCCAGGCGAACTGCGGGTGTTCGCGGCTGCTGCGCTGCAGGTCCTCGGGGAACGCCAGTTGCCGGCGCACGAAGGTGCGTCCGGCACACAGGGGCCAGAGTACGCGGAACAGCAGGCCGTAGATGTGCTGGGCCGCGACGCTGCCGATGATGCACGCCTGGCCAAGGTCGGCGCCCCACAGTTGCTCCAGGGCGAGCACTTCGTTGGCCAGTTGGCGCAGGCTTTTTTCGATGAGCTTGGGTTCGCCGCTGGAACCGGATGTGCACAAGCTCAGGCGGCACTGGTCGAGATCCAGCGCGGCCGGCTCCAGTGGCTCGGCCTGCAGGTAGGCTAGGTCGCTGCTGTCGGTCAGCCACAGGTCGACCTGTGCCGCCCAGCGTTGGCGGGTCTGGTCCTGCAGGTCAGGCAACAGCAGCACCGCCACGCCGGCCCGCCAGGCAGCGAGCAGGGCGATCGCCAGGTCCCCGGCGTCTTCGAGGTGCAGCGCCAGGCGTTGCACGTTCCGCTCGCGCAGGCTGGCGGCCAGGCCCAGGGCGCGCTGGCACAGTTGGGAATGGTCCAGCGGCGGATCGATTGTCACGGCACGCCCGGCGTGCATCTTGAGCAACAACTGCTCAAGGTTTATCCAATTCATGCGCGGCCTCTTACGCGTTGTCGTATCAGCCATTCAATGGCAAACAGCAGGCCCATCAAGCCATAGGCGATCAGGCCGTTGTACAACATCCACCAGCTCAGCGGTGCCCAGAGGGTGAGGGCGGCGGCGAGCAAGCCGTTGCAGAGAAAGAACAGGCTCCAGGCCTGGGTCACCCGGCGCGTGTAGCGGATCGCCACTTCCGGCAGTTCCGGCTCGCTCAGTCGCGCCAGGCGCTCGGCCACCGGTGGGCCGAACTTCAGGCTCAGGCTGAACAGGCCGAGCATGAAGCCGCTGATCAGCACCGGATACCAGCGCAACAGTGCCGGGCTGTTGAACAGCCCGAGCAGGCCGCAGAAGGCGATGGCGCACACGGCCATCCACAGGCTGCCGGGCTTGCGTTCGCCGGTCAGGGCACGGGCCAGCCACAGGCCGCCGAGCAACAGTCCGAACTGCCAGGGGGCGAAATGCTCCATGCCGAAATACACCGCAAAGGGGTACAGCAGGCCCGCCAGCAGCAGACCCAGGCCGATCAGTCGGCTCATGCGGCCGGCTGGACCAGCCGGAACACGGCCTCGACCACATCATTGACGGTACGGACTGCCTTGAATTCCTCGGCGGCGATCTTCTTGCCGGTCTGGCGCTTGATGTGGTCGATCAGGTCCACGGCATCGATGCTGTCGATTTCCAGGTCCTGGTACAGGTTGCTGTCCAGGGTCACGCGCTCGGGTTCGAGTTCGAACAGCTCGACGAGGGCATCGCGCAGGGTATTGAAGATGTCTTCACGGGTTTGCATGGTGGTGTCTCACGCTGCCTGTTTAGCCGTGACGAAAGCCGCAAGGCTGGCCACGCTGGAGAAATGGTCACGGGTGTCCTTGGCGTCGGCATCGATCTTGATGCCATAGCGTTTCTGGATCGCCAGGCCGAGTTCGAGGGCGTCCACCGAGTCCAGGCCCAGGCCTTCGCCGAAGAGCGTTTGGTCGTTGCCAATGTCCTGGGCACTGATGTCTTCGAGGCCGAGGGCGTCGATGATCAGTTCCTTGATCTCAAGGTGCAGGGCGCTTGTTGGATCGCTCATCTGTGGCGAGCTCCTTAATGAAGTAATGATGCAGAAAGTCGTTGAGCTTGCGCGACGCCTGGGGCGCGGGGCCCTGGCTGGCGAAGGTCTGTGGGTCTATATCGGCCCCGACACGAAAACTGAAGTGCACCCGGCGGTGGGGAATGCGGTACCAGGGTTCGGCCTTGGTCAGGGTGGTCGGGCTGACCTCGATCACCACGGGGGTGATGATTCTCGCACCGCGCAGGGCGATTGCGGCGGCGCCGCGATGAAAGGCCGGTGCCGTGCCGGGCGAGGTACGGGTACCCTCGGGAAAGATGATCAGGGTCTGGCCACCTTGCAAGGCACCGACGGCGGTATCGAGCATGTCCATGCTGCCATCGTTGCTGATGTATTCGGTAGAGCGCACCGGTCCGCGGGTGAACGGGTTCTGCCAGAGGCTCTGCTTGACCACGCAGTTGGCGTTGCGCACCAGGCCGATCAGGAACACCACGTCGATCAGCGAGGGGTGGTTGGCAATGATCATCTGGCCGGGGCGGCCGAGTTTGTCCGCGCCTTCGACGTTGTAGGTCAGTACGCCGCTGCGGGCCATGAAGCGAATGAACAGCCAGAACAGTCGGCTGACTGTCCGGCGCGCGCGCTCGCGCTGGCGTTGCGCATCGCCGGGCAGGCAACCGAGCAGGGGGAAGATCACCAGGCGCAGGCACAGGCCGCCGAGGCCGAACAGGGCAAAGCTGATGGCGGTGGCCAGCAGGCGCCAGTAATAGGCGTCGCGCGGCTTGGTCATGCTCGGCGTTGCCAATTCCATGCCCGGGTCTTCCATGTGTGTTGGCAGGTGGCTTGCGGCCCGAGCAGGGTTCGTACCAGGTTCAGGGCATGGGGCCACTCGGTGCGGCTACCCTGGTCCGCGCAACGGCCGAGGGACAGTTGCCAGTCGTCGCCGGGTGTCAGCAGCAGGCCGACGGCATAGGGGAACGGTACGTCATCGATCCAGCGACTGTAGGCCGCCGGTGGCTGTTCTTCGGTGATTACCAACAGCACTGCCGGCGCACCCTCGGCCAAGAGTGCGGCGGCTTCGAGCATGCCGTGTTCGAGGCCGTCGCCATTGGCGGCCAGGGCTGTCATTTCGCTGGTTTCGCCGCGCATGATCGACCACAGGCCGATAATGGCGTTATGCACCGAGAGGCTGAACTGGGTGGGCGACAGGGGCTGGTCGGCGGCCAGGTCGCTGAGAATCTCCAGCGTGCGTGGGGTTTCGCCATGGCGGGAAATGAACACCAGGGGCAGTGCCTCGCGGCCCTCGGCCAGGGGCCAGCCGACGCTGAACGCCATGCGCGCCAGACGGCTGAGGCGGCGGCGCTGCATGGCCGGCAGGAACGACACATCGGGAGCCGCATCGCTCTCTGCCGGAACCGCGGGCTGGCGGCTCCAGGCCTGCCAGTCGGACACGCTTTCGAGGCTCGGGGCCCAGGCGCGCCATTGAGCGATATTGAAGTTGATCACTGAGTGTTTTTCCCGCCCCTGCGGGCTTCCTTGAAACGCTGCGGCTGGATCCTGGAAGCGATACCAACCTTGGCGTGGCGCTGTGGCCGAGTGGCGCGCATTATCCCGGTGTGGCGGACTTGTAGCAAACAATTGGCTACATTTTGCACGATAAAATTTACAGATGAACGACCAGATATCTGTCACATAGCCATTATTCGTGTTTTTGGGGATACATCTGTCGGCTGTTTCCTCCGTTTGAATGGAATCTTCCTGGGCTTGCCGAGTTATCGGGTATTGCGCGGTAGTTCTTGTCTGTTCGAGGTGGCGAAGCGGCGACGAAGCCCTCTACACTGGCTCATTCATTGATACACGGAGGTCTTGTCATGCGGCGTGTGGTGTTCAATCAGAAAGGTGGGGTCGGCAAGTCGAGCATTGCCTGCAACCTGGCGGCGGTCAGCGCCAGTGAAGGCTATCGGACCCTGTTGGTGGACCTCGATGCCCAGGCCAACTCCACACAGTACCTGACCGGCCTGACCGGCGAAGACATTCCCATGGGCATTGCCGACTTCTTCAAGCAGACCCTGTCGTCCGGGCCGTTCTCGAAGAAGAACCAGGTGGACATCTACGAGACGCCTTTCGACAACCTGCACGTGATCACCGCCACCGCCGAGCTGGCCGACCTGCAGCCCAAACTCGAGGCCAAGCACAAGATCAACAAGCTGCGCAAACTCCTCGAGGAACTGGCCGAAGATTACGACCGGATCTACCTCGATACGCCGCCTGCGTTGAATTTTTATGCGGTTTCAGCGTTGATCGCAGCCGATCGTGTACTGATTCCCTTCGACTGCGACAGTTTCTCGCGCCAGGCGCTGTACGGCCTGCTGCAGGAAATCGAAGAACTGAAGGAAGATCACAACGAGGATCTGCAGGTAGAAGGGATCGTCGTCAACCAGTTCCAGGCCCGCGCCAGCCTGCCGCAGCAGATGCTCGACGGCCTGATCTCTGACGGTTTGCCAGTGTTGCCGGTGTACCTGGCCAGTTCGGTGAAGATGCGCGAGTCCCATGAGGCCAGCAAACCGCTGATCCACTTCGACCCGCGCCACAAGCTGACCCAGCAGTTCGTCGAACTGCACAGCCTGCTGGAAGAGAATGCCTAGACGGCAATGCCCTGGCTACGTAGCCAGGCCAGCAATTGCGGCAGCGGAAATGCTCCGCTCTGCCGCGCGACTTCCCGGCCGTTCCTGAACAGGATCAGGCTGGGAATCGAGCGAATCCCCAGTTGTGCCGACAGTTGCTGGTTGGCCTCGCTGTCGAGCTTGGCCAGGCGGCATTTGCCGGCCAGTTGTGCCGCTGCCTGTTCGAACACCGGCGCAAAGGACTTGCACGGCCCGCACCAATCCGCCCAGACATCCACCAGCAGCGGCAGGTCGCCCTTGATCTGGCTGGCGTAGTCGCCCTGGTTCAATTCGAACGGTTTGCTTAACACTACTTCGCCCTTGCAGCGCCCGCATTTCGGCTGGTCGCCGAGACGTTCGGCGGGCAGGCGGTTGAGGCCGTTGCAGTGTGGGCAGGGGATCAGCAGTGGTTCAGTCATGGAAGGGTCCGGAAAAGTGGCCGATGGCTGTCTATCTGGAGTCGTGTACGGGATTTATCAAGGCCTCGCGGGACCCTGTCGCATGCGCTCATATTTTGGCCGGTCGACGCTTACCCAGAGAATCTAGTCTGGAAGAGTGAGCCGTCAGTCGGATTTCGTGTATAGCAAGTTGCGATATTTTGACGGTGAGTCTAACCTTCATAGCAATATGCGATAGGGAGATTGCATGCGTGTGATTACGGTAACGCGAATTTGGGAGGCCAAGGAAAAATGGCCACGTTCAGCCAAGGCTCTGGATGATTGGTATCGGGGTATCAAGAGTTCCAGTCTTCATGATTTTGCTGCCATGAAGGCAAGGTTTCCGGCGGTGGACAAGGTGGGTCCTTTTCATGTCTTCGACATAGGGGGCAACAAGTTGCGACTCATAGCCCTTGTTCGCTACGCAACACAAAAGCTGTACATCAGGCATGTGCTGGATCATCGCACCTACGACAGGGGCGACTGGAGAGAGGGTTGAAAAATGAGCGTGTTGATCGAGCAAGCGGCGGAGCACTGGGAGTTCCTGGCGCCGTTGCTACGCAAGCCAAAGGTCGAGGCGGACTATGAGGTGATGGTCCAGGCGCTGGATGAATTGCTGGATCTGGTGGGTGAGGACGAGTCGCACCCACTCAACAGCCTGATGGATATCATCAGTGACTGGATCGAGGCCTATGAGCGTGAACATCGGCCAGAGTCGGCCCCCGACGGCATCGATATTCTGCGATACATGATGAAGGAGCGTGGGCTTACCCAGAGCCAGCTTCCTGGTGTAGGCCCGCAATCGGTGGTTTCGGAAATTCTCAGCGGCAAGCGCCAGCTTAACCTGAGGCAGCTCCGTTGGCTGGCTGAGTACTTCGACGTGCCAATCGAGACCTTTCTCTGACCAAGCCTGAGATTGTCATCGATCCCGAGGTTTGAGCCTTCAGGACGAACAACTGATTTCCAGGTGCTTGCCCCACTCTGGCGGCCGCTCGGCGTAGGCCTCCATCCCTGGCTGTTCCTCGAACGGTCGGCTCAGCACCGCATGTAACTGCCGCACTTCGCTGTAATCGCCCTTTTCCGCTGCCTCGATGGCTCGCTGTGCCAGATAGTTGCGCAGGATATACAGCGGATTGACCGCATGCATGCGTGCCTTGCGCCGTGCTTCATCCTGGTCCGGCTCGCGGGCGACGCGGGCCAGGTAGCTTTCGGCCCAGGCGTCGAAGCCGTTGAGGTCGATGAAGTCGTCGCGCAGGCGTGCTACTGCCAGGTGGGCCGGTTGCTCGCCCAGGCGGCGGAAGAACAGGGTGTAGTCGACACCGCCGACCTGCATCCGCTGCAGCAATTGCTCCACCAGTTGCTGGTCGCCATCTTCCGCGGTGGCCAGGCCGAGGCGGCGGCGCATCAGGTCCAGGTAATGGGCCTGGTAAAGTGGCAGGAACAGTCCCAGGGTCTCGCGCAAAGCCTCGATGCTGATGAATGGCGTCAGTGCCTGCGCCAGCGCGCTGAGGTTCCACTGGCCGATCGGTACCTGGTTGCTGAACGAGTAGCGGCCTTGGTCGTCGGAGTGGTTGCAGATGAAATGGGCGTCGAAATCATCGAGGAAGGCGAAGGGGCCGAAGTCGAAGGTAATGCCCAGGATCGACATGTTGTCGGTGTTCATCACGCCATGGCAGAAACCATAGGCCTGCCACTTGGCGATCAGCTCGGCGTTGCGCTCGACCACTTCGCGGAACATCGCCAGGTACGGTTCCGGTTGTTCCAGGCACTCGGGGAAATGCTGCGCCAGCACGTGTTCGCCAAGCTGCTTCTGCTGTTCGGGCTGCTGGGTGTAGTAGAAGTACTCGAAATGGCCGAAGCGAATGTGGCTTGGCGCCAGGCGCAGGACCATCGCCGCACGCTCCTGGCGCTCGCGCCACACGGGTGTATCCGAACCGATCACGCACAGTGCACGGCTGCTGGGAATGCCCAGGGCATGCAGGGCTTCGGAGGCGAGAAACTCGCGAATCGACGAACGCAGCACCGCGCGCCCATCGCCCATGCGCGAGTAGGGTGTCTGGCCGGCGCCCTTGAGGTGCAGGTCCCAGTATTCACCTGCCTCGTTCCGAACCTCGCCG
Source organism: Pseudomonas sp. UTLPPB19802 (assembly GCF_059730225.1). NCBI lineage: Bacteria > Pseudomonadati > Pseudomonadota > Gammaproteobacteria > Pseudomonadales > Pseudomonadaceae > Pseudomonas > Pseudomonas sp. UTLPPB19802. The sequence continues at coordinate 228,339 of NZ_AP048545.1, read as the reverse complement.
AGCAGCAACCCGCGGCCATCACCCAGGCGCGGGTTGTAGGAGCCGAACTGGTGCCCCGAATAGACCATCGCCCGTGGCTCGGCCTCGGCCCACAGCTTGTGGCCGCTGAACAGTTGGGCAAAGACCTCTTCTTCAGCGCTTGCCGGGTCCAGGTCGAGCAGCGCCATGGCTGCGGGACTTGCTGCCACCAGGCGCGGGTTGTCGATGGGCTCGGGCAGCACATGGGTGGAAAAGGCATCGCCCAGGCGAGCGAAGCGGTTGTCGAAGGTCAGTTCGTCGAGGGCTTTCAACGGCCATCTCCAGCAGAATGTCCGAGTATTCTGCTGGGATTAGTGCTTCGATGCTAGTCGGGCTTTTCCTGTGGCGGCTGCGGAGCCTCTGCGCCGGGCTTGCTGGCCGGTACCAGGGTGTCCGCTTCGCCGTCGACCGCCACCAGCTTGTACTCGTTGCCGTGGAGGTTCTTGAGGTAGACCTCCATCTGCCGGAAGGAGATGTTGATGTGCTCCTTCTTGAACTCGCGGTTGATGAAACGGTTGACCTCGTCGATCACCGGGTTGCGGTCGCCCAGGTCGCGTACGTGCATGCGCAGTTCGTGATCCAGCGTGCTTTCGCCGAAGTTGAGGAAGTACACGTGGGGCTCTGGCTCCTTGAGCACCCGTGGGTTGTCGCGGGCGGCCTTGAGCAGTAGTTCCTTCACGCGGTCCAGGTCGGAGCCGTAGTCCACGCCGAGCTTCAAGGTCACGCGAGTGACGGTGTCGGTCAGCGACCAGTTGATCAACTGCCCGGTAATGAAGGTCTTGTTCGGGACGATGATGTCCTTGCGATCGAAGTCGGTGATGGTGGTGGCGCGGATGCGGATCTTGCTCACGGTGCCCGACAGGGTGCCGATGGTGATGGTGTCGCCGATCCGTACCGGACGCTCGAACAGGATCATGATGCCGGAGATGAAGTTGGCGAAGATTTCCTGCATGCCGAAACCCAGGCCCACCGAGAGGGCTGCCACCAGCCATTGCAGCTTGTCCCAGCTTACGCCCAGGGTCGATAGGGTGGAGACGAAGCCGATGCCGACAATGGTGTAGGACAGCAGGGTGGTTGTGGCATAGGCGCTGCCCTGGGCCAGGTCGAGCTTGGACAGCACCAGCACTTCCAGCAGGCCGGGCAGGTTGCGCGCCAGAGCCAGGGTGATGCCGACGATCGCCAGGGCGCCGATCAGGTTGCCGATGGTGATCGGTACCATGCTCATGGCGGCGCCGGTGCCGCTGGTGTATTCGTAGAGGGTGATGTTGTCCAGATAGGAGAACACGGTGATCAGGTCCGACCAGACCCAGTACAGCGCGGCGACGAAACCGCCGAGCAGGGCCAGGCGGATCAGGCGCAGGGACTGCTGGTTGACCTGCTCGATATCCAGGGTCGGTTCTTCGACCACGATCTCGCCGTCGCCCGCTTCCTTGGCCGCCTGGCGCTTGCTCAGCGCACGCTGGTAGGCCAGGCGCCGGGCGGCTACCGACAGCCCGCGAACGAAGGTGGCCTCGATCACCAGCCAGAACATCAGCAGGTACAGCGTGTCGATCAGTCGATCGCTGAGTTTCAGTGCTGTGTAGTAGTAGCCGAAGCACACCGCGACGAACAGGGCGATCGGCAGGGCGGTGAACAGCACCCCGATCAGCTTGCGAAACAGCGAGGCCTTGCCATGGTTCGGACTGCGTAGCAGCAGGCGGCTGAGCAGCCAGGCCATCAGGGCGTAGCAGGTCAGGACCACGCCGATGCCGAGTACATCATCGGCCAGGGATGCCGGCTGCAGCTCAGCCACGGCCACCACGGCCACCAGGGCCAGGACCACCAGGCCCAGGCGCCGTACCCAGCCCTGGAGGAATTCGACCTGGGGCTTCTCCCAATGGAAATGCAGCTCGGCGACGCCGCCCGGCGCCAGGACCCGATAGGCGGTGTAGAACACCAGCCAGGCCTGGGATATCTGCAGCAGCGCGGCGCCGAGGTTGGCGTTCTGCCCACGGGCGTCGATCTGCAGGGCGTAGCCGCACAGGGCCAGGGCCAGGGTGACCGGCATGGCCAGCAGCACGTTGATCAGGATCGCTTGCGGCGTATGCCACTGGCTGTCGCGCTTGAAGTGGCCGATGTCCTTGTGGACCTTGCTCAGTCGCCCGTACAGGTAGCTGCGTTTCCACAGCAGCCCACCGATCACCAGTAGCAGCGGCAGGAACAACAGGGGCCGTTGCAGCAGGCCGTCGGCCAGTTCGTTGATGCTCGACAGCCAGGGCAGGGTGGTGACCTGTCTCGGCAGACGGTTGGGCACGCCTTCCAGCCATTCCGGGTCCAGTGGCTTGTTGCTCGGAATCCAGAACATCTGTTCGTCGAGGGTCGCGCGCAGGTTCTGGGCGGTGCTGAGCAACTGCTTCTGGTTCAGTTGCAGCGTGATGGATTCGTTGAGCAGCGCGCTCAGCTCGCGATTCAGGCGCTCCAGCAGGTCGCTGCGGGTCACGGCAAGGTCGAGCAGGGTGCGGCGCAGTTGCGGGGTGACCTGTTCCGGCGGCTGGGTCGCCAGCAGGTTCTCGACATAACTGGACGGGCTGCTGAGCAGTTCGCGCTGCTGGTTGACCTCGAACTGGTACAGGCGGATGTCGGCGATTTCGTCCGCCAGGTTTTTATCGACCTTCAGGCGCGGCAGGGCCTGTTTCTGCTTGTAGAGAATCTTCGACAGCAGCAGGCTGCCCTTGAGCACATTGATCTGCTCGTCCAGGGCCTGGTCGCTCTGGGTCAGGGTATCGAGCTGCTGCTTGGTCTGCAGGTTCTGCTGGGTCAGTTCGTTGAGGCGGTCGGTGCTCTTGAGCAGGTAGTCGGAGAGCTTGAGGTTGGTGGCGCTCTCGGTCGCCAGCAAGCTGCTGTCGCCGGCTTTCTGGGCTTCGATGGATTGCTGGGTGACGGTCTGCTGGGACTGGGCCAGGCGCTTCTGGTTGATCAGCGTCTGCATGTCCTGGATTTCCTGCTCCAGGCGCGCGGTCTTTTCCATCAGCAGGTCGTGCTGGCTGTTACCCAGGTCCTGCAACTGGCTGTTGCCGGCCAGTTCCTGGCGACGCAACGGGATCAGCGCATTGATCGCCGCCAGTTCGGCGGTCAGCTGGTTGCGCTGTTCGGTGCTGAGGGTCTTGCCGTTGTCCTTGCCCAGCTTGAGGATGGTGTTGATCTGCTGGATGCGGGTCTGGCTGTTGCTGATTTCCGACTGGGCCCGTTCAGGGCGGGTCTGGGCGGTGATGATCAGGCTGTTGGCGTCGGCCAGGGCCTTTTGCAGCTCACCCTGCTGGGTGGTGCGTTCGGCCAGCAGTTGCTCCAGTTGGGGTACCGATTGATTGGCATAGCGTTGGGCGACCGGTACCACTCGGGTCGCTTTCAGGCGCGTCAGCTCACGCTGGTTTTCGCTGGTCTGGCGCGGGGCCTCGGCCACCTGCTGCTTGGTCGCGGCCAGGCGCCTGGTGTAGTCGTCGGTGCTGGACAGCCAGCTCAGGGTCTGCTGCAGCACCTGTTGCAGGGCTTTCTGGTCGACATCCGAAAGCTTGCGATCGGCGATCTTGTCCAGGCTCTGCTGGACCGACTCGCTGGTGGGCGGTTCGGCGGCCTGGAGGGCGCCGACAGAAAGACTCAGGCCCAGCAGGGCCGCACAGGAAAGGGAGCGCAAGAAGGACATAGGTACCGATCGAGCAAGGTAAGTCGGGAAGTGGCCAGTTTAGAGGAAGAGGCCCGGCCCTGGGCGACTTCCTTCGGGGAATCTGACGCCGACTTTGCCGATCTTGTTCCCGTCCATGACCGCAACCGTCCAAATGGTGTTGTTCCATTCGACCTGGTCGCCGACGATCGGTGCGCCGCCGACCTTGTGGGCGATGAAGCTGCCCAGTGGCGTGTTCGGATCGTCGCCTTCGAGCTTCAGGCCATACAGGGCCGCCACGGCGCCCAGTTGGGCGTCGCCTTCGAGGACGAAGTCGCCGAAGAAGCGCAGGTCGAGGCCGCGCTGCGGTGCCTGGCTGAACAGCTTGCCGAGGGCCGGCAGGTTGTGTTCGTGGCCGATGACGCAGAGCAGGTCGCCGACTTCCAGGGTGGTGCTACCGGACGGGTGGAGCAGTTGCTGGCCGCGGAACAGTGCGGCGATCCGCGTGCCTTCGGGCATCTTCAGCTCGCGCAGGGCGGCGCCGATGCACCATTTTTCCGCGCCGAGGCGGTAGACGAACAGTTCCCACTCGCTGGTGACGTGGACTTCCAGGGCGGCTCGGGAAATCGGCGCCGGCTCCGGTGGTACGGTGACCTTGAGCAGCTTGGCCACCCACGGCAGGCTGGTGCCCTGCACCAGCAGCGAGACCAGCACGATGAAGAACGCCAGGTTGAAGTACAGCTGCGCATGGGGGAGTCCGGCCATCAGCGGGAATACCGCGAGAATGATCGGTACCGCACCACGCAGGCCAACCCAGGAAATGAAGGCTTTCTCGCGGCCATGGAAGGCACGGAACGGCAGCAGGCCGACCACCACCGACAGCGGCCGGGCGAACAGGATCATCCACAGCGCCAGGCCCAGGGCCGGAATGGCGATCGGCAGCAGGTCATGGGGCGTGACCAGCAGGCCCAGCACCAGGAACATGCCGATTTGCGCCAGCCAGGCCATGCCATCGAGCATGTGCAGGATGCCGTGGCGGCTGCGCACCGGGCGGTTGCCGATCATCAGGCCGCACAGGTAGACGGCCAGGAAGCCGCTGCCGTGCAGGGCGTTGGTCAGGGCGAAGACCACCAGGCCGCCGGCGATCACCAGGATCGGGTACAGGCCGTTGGCCAGGTTGATACGGTTGACCAGTTGCAGCATCAGCCAGCCGCCGCCGAGGCCGATGACCCCGCCGATGCCGAATTCGCGAACCAGGTGGCCGAGCAGACTCCAGTGCAGGCCGGTCTGGCCGCTGGCGAGCATGTCGATCAGGGTCACGGTGAGAAACACCGCCATCGGGTCGTTACTGCCCGATTCGATCTCCAGGCTGGCGGTCACCCGTTCGTTCAGGCCCTTGCCGCCGAGCAGGGAAAACACCGCGGCGGCATCGGTCGAACCGACGATGGCGCCAATCAGCAGGCCCTGGATGATGTTCAGGTCGAACAGCCAGGCGGCGGCCATGCCGGTCAGTCCGGTGGTGATCAGCACGCCCACCGTCGCCAGCGATAGCGCCGGCCAGAGTGCTACGCGAAAACTCGACACCCGCGTGCGCAGGCCGCCGTCGAGCAGGATCACCGCGAGGGCGAGGTTACCCACCAGGTAGGCGGTGGGGTAGTTGTCGAAGATGATGCCGCCGCCGTCGACGCCGGCGGTCATGCCCACTGCGAGGATGATCACCAGGATCGGGATGCCCAGGCGTGAAGACAGGGAGCTGACCAGGATACTTGCGCCTACCAGCAACGCGCCGATCAAGAACAGGCTGTTGATGGTCGTCGCATTCAAAGGCAGTACTCCAGAAAAGCTAGAAAGACGGGTGCGCAGACTGACTCCATGCAGTCTGCGTGCCATTGATTCTAACCTGTTGAAATGTACCGCTGTCAAAAGCTTTAGAACCAGTCCTCCCGCATCGACAGGCAGGTATCGTCGCGGGCTTGCAGAATCGCCAGTTCGTGATGGCAGCCGGGCACCTCCCAGGTCAGGAAGTAGCGGGCCGCCTGCAGCTTGCCCCGGTAGAACGAAAGATCGGCTCCATCCCCCTTGGCCAGGCCCTCTTCGGCCCGCACCGCCTGCTCCAGCCAGCGCCAGCCGATGACCGTATGGCCGAAGGCCTTGAGGTACAGGGCCGAGTTGGCCAGGCCGCTGCCAACCTTGCCCTGGGCCAGGTCGCCGAGCAGACCGATGGTCACCTCCTGCAGGCGTGCGACCAGTTGTTCCAGCGGTTCGCGCAACGCGTCCAGGGAAGGATGCGCGGCGGCACGTTTGCCGGTGTCGGCAATCAGGCGGATCAGTTGCTTGAGGCCGGCACCGCCGTTCTGCGCCAGCTTGCGCCCCAGCAAATCGAGCGACTGGATGCCGTGGGTGCCTTCGTGAATCGGGTTCAGACGGTTGTCGCGGTAGTACTGCTCCACCGGGTATTCGCGGGTGTAACCGTGGCCGCCGAGAATCTGAATCGCCAGTTCGTTGGCCTTGAGGCAGAACTCCGACGGCCAGGATTTGACGATCGGGGTCAGCAGGTCGAGCAGTTCATGAGCCTGCTGCCGTTCGGCTTGCGATTCCAGGGTGGTGGTGTCGTCGAACAGGCGGGCGGCGTACAGGCCCAGGTCGAAGGCGCCTTCGACATAGGCCTTCTGGGTCAGCAGCATGCGCTTGACGTCGGCGTGCTGGATGATCGCCACGGGAGCGGTGCCAGGGTCCTTGCTGTCGGGCAGGCGACCTTGTGGACGCTCCCGTGCGTACTCCAGGGAGTACAGGTAGCCGGCGTAGCCGAGCATCACCGCGCCCATGCCGACGCCAATGCGCGCCTCGTTCATCATCTGGAACATGTAGCTCAGGCCGTGATGGGGTTTCCCTACCAGATAGCCGACGCAGTTCCCGTTATCGCCGAAGTTCAGCGCCGTGGAGGTGGTGCCGCGCCAGCCCATCTTGTGGAACAGCCCGGCCAACAGCACGTCGTTGCGCGGGCCGAGGCTGCCGTCGGCATTGACCAGGAACTTGGGCACGATGAACAGCGAGATGCCCTTCACCCCGGCCGGTGCGTCCGGCAGCTTGGCCAGGACCATGTGCACGATGTTTTCCGACAACGGATGATCGCCGCCGGAAATGAAGATCTTGTTGCCCTTGAGCCGGTAGGTGCCGTCGGCGGCCGGTTCGGCACGGGTGCGGATATCGGCCAGGGACGAGCCGGCGTGGGGTTCGGTCAGCGCCATGGTGCCGAAGAAGCGTCCGTCGATCATCGGTTGCAGGAAGCGCCGCTTCTGTTCGTCGCTGCCGAAGCTTTCGATCAGGTTGGCGGCGCCCATGGTCAGGAACGGGTAGGAGGTCGAAGCGGCGTTGGCCGACTGGAAGTGCGCGAAACAGGCCTGGGACAGCAGGGTCGGCAATTGCATGCCGCCGTCTTCGAAGCTGCGGGCGGCATTGAGAAAGCCGGCTTCGAGAAAGGCGTCCACCGCGGGCTTCACTTCAGGAATGAGGACCGCTTCGCCGTTTTCATAACGCGGCTCGTTTTCGTCGTTCTTGCGGTTGTGTGGCGTGAAGAATTTCTCGGCGATGGTGCGGGCCGTGCCCAGGGCGGCATCGAAGGTTTCCCGTGAGTGCTCGGCAAACCGCTCGCGGCGGGTCAGGCCTTCGGCATCGAGGACTTCGTAAAGCTCGAAAGCCAGATTGCGGGAACTGAGCAGCGTCTCGGACATGGCGGCCTACCTTTGATGGGATGACTCGAGTCTAGGTGGCTGAATGGGTGGTGCCTAGCAAGATTGATCTGGGTGATAGAGGGCCAAAGCGGCGACGTAGCTCATGCCCTATATCTGTCGGAGCAGCTCGCATGTGTGTGAGTTTTTTCTGGTATTCGAGGTAGATGGTTTGTCGCCAAGGTACCCCTTCAATTTTTATGGTTGGGGGTAATCATGCAAGTGACTGTCACCCGCGGGCTTTCGATGGAGGCGGTTCTCATCAATGGCAGGGGCGATAACGACGTCTCCCGCCCAGGTCTGCCTGACGCCTTGAGTTCAGTTGCGAATGTTCCTGGCCGGGAGCGCGCTATCTGTGCGCGGGCGCTCTTTCCTGCCGCCGGGAAGGCAGCATCCGGGTTGCTGTATGGCGAGGCCATCCAGGCCGTGGCGGACCGTTATGGCGTCGTGCTTGCCTTTCGCGCGCCCAATCCGCTGGGAGCGAGCCTGCTCAATGAAGGCTTCGCCTCGAAGAACTCTCATGTCAAGGCCAAGTCCAGCGGCACCGGTCCCACGGCCGGGTTCGTCCCGTTGAACCCGGCCTACTCGAAGGTGACGGCGGCGCAGCTCGCCGGGCAGCAGCGCAACATCGACAAGGCGCTGGCGTCAGGAGCCGGGACGGTGAGCCTGAGCCTGTCCCCTGCGCGGCTAGCCGAGTTGCTGGAGGCTGGGCATATGGAACCTGTCGGTTCGGCGTACCGGGCCGATTACCCGTCGGGTGTATCCGCTCTGTTCCGTATCGATGAGCAGGGGCGGGTTTTCGACGACGCCGGGCCGGTCCAGGTGCTGAGCAATCCGGGCGATGACCGGGCGATCACCGCGGATTACGACCTGTTCGCGATTTATCCTCGCGAGGCGCAAGCCGCGAACCGACGACCGCTGGAGGCTGCAGCGCGGCTCGTGGGTAACGTCAACGAAATACAGCAGCGTCGAGCCAGTCCGTGGACGACTCCGCGTCCGGCTTTCGAGGGCGCGCGCGAGCATCAGGATATGGGCAATATCCATGGTTTCGGTATCGCTATCGTGCGGGCGCTGAACGAGCAGGTAAGGGCGGCAGGTTATGCCGGTGGCAATCTGGTCTGGCATAACGATGAGACCGGCAATCCATTTTCTGCCGGATTCGATCCGCGCGATGAACCGATTTTCTTCTTTCCCGGGGATCGCATGACCGGGCAGGCGACTGCGCCGCGGCAGGTTTCATCCAGGGAGGAGTTGCTGGCGTTGCAGGGGTGGTTGAGGACGGAGGGGTTTCATGTCGAATACAGCCCCAGGTTCGGCTTCTAGAGGCGAAGGCCTGGCACCCATTGCGGGTGCCAGGTGTTTCGGTTGATCAGCCGATGGTCATCAGGCTGGCGTTACCGCCAGCTGCCGCGGTGTTGACGCTCAGCGCCCGCTCGATCACCAGGCGTTCCAGGGCGATACCGGTTTCGCCCTGGGACAGGCCCTGTACGCCGACGATTGCACCACTGCGTTTCGCCACCTGCTGGCAGACGGCGCGCAACTGATCGGAGTGGCCGTGATGCAGGACCGCATCGTAGACCACCTCATCCTTGTGCCAGTCGGCAACCCGCTGGATGCGCGCCTGCACATCCTTTGGCAGGCGTGCGTAGAGGGTCTTGCCCGGCTCGCCTTCCGGCCACAGCGCCGAGCTGCCCACCGCCAGCACCGCGGCGAGCTGGGTCAGCAGGTCCGCCTCGAGTTCGGCCAGGCACAGCACGTGTTCGCGCGGCAGGATGGCGTAGCTGTTGCGCTCGCCGGTCGGGCCGACCAGGGCGCGGGTAATGCCGCTCTGCGACTGGCTGGCGAAGCGGGCGCAGAGGTCCGCCAGGTCCTGCTGCTGGTTGGCCGCGGCCCAGGTTTGCAGGGCGTTCAGCGGTTTGCCCAGGGCGGCACGCAGGCGCACGTCCGGTGCGTTCTGCGCATCGACGCGGGCAAAGGACTGCTCGATGGCATCGGCCGGGCGGGTCGACAGCAGGCGATAGAGGTACAGCGGGCCACCGGCTTTCGGGCCGGTCCCCGACAGCCCCTCGCCACCGAACGGCTGCACGCCGACCACGGCACCGACGATGTTACGGTTGACGTAGACGTTGCCGGCGTTGACGTTGTCGACCACCTTGGCGATGGTTTCATCGATCCGGGTGTGCACGCCGAGGGTCAGGCCGTAGCCGCTGGCGTTGATCTGGGCAATCAGTTGGTCGAGGTCCTTGCGCTTGTAGCGGACCACGTGCAGAACCGGGCCGAAGATCTCGCGCTTGAGCTCGTCGAAGCTTTCCAGTTCGATCAGGGTTGGCATCACGAAGGTGCCGCGCTTGCATTCCTCGCCATCGGCAATCGCCATCTGGTAGACGCTGCGGCCTTTTTCACGCATGCCCTGGATGTGTTTCTCGATTCCAGCCTTGGCCTCGGCGTCGATCACCGGGCCGATGTCCACCGACAGGCGCTCCGGGTTGCCCAGGCGCGACTCGGCCATGGCGCCCTTGAGCATTTCAATCACGCGGTCGGCGGAGTCTTCCTGCAGGCACAGTACGCGCAGGGCCGAGCAACGCTGGCCGGCACTGTCGAAGGCCGAGGACACCACGTCGATCACCACCTGCTCGGTCAATGCCGAGGAGTCGACGATCATCGCATTCTGGCCGCCGGTTTCGGCGATCAGCGGGATCGGTCGGCCCTGGTTGTCCAGGCGCCCGGCGATATTGCGCTGCAGCAGGCGGGCGACCTCGGTGGAGCCGGTGAACATCACACCCTTGACCCGCTCGTCACCGACCAGGCGTGCCCCAACGGTTTCACCGCGGCCCGGCAGCAGTTGTGCCACGCCTTCCGGAATACCGGCTTCGAGCAGCAGGCGCACGGCCTGGGCGGCGATCAGCGGGGTCTGTTCGGCCGGCTTGGCCAGGACCGGGTTACCGGCGGCCAGCGCGGCGGCAACCTGGCCGCTGAAGATCGCCAGCGGGAAGTTCCACGGGCTGATGCAGACCACCGGCCCCAGCGGGCGATGGGCGTCGTTGCTGAAATCGTTGCGCGCCTGCACCGCGTAGTAGCGCAGGAAATCCACCGCTTCACGCACTTCAGCGATGGCGTTGGCGTAGGTCTTGCCGGCCTCGCGGGCCAGCAGGCCCATCAGTGGCTGGATCTCGCCTTCCATCAGGTCGGCAGCCCGCTCCAGGATGGCGGCACGTTCAGCCGGTGGTGTGGCCTGCCAGATCGGTGCGGCGTTGAGGGCGCACTGGATCGCGTTGTCGACGTCTTCGCCGTTGGCTTCCTGGACGTGGCCGACCACGTCGCGGTGGTCCGATGGGTTCAGTACCGGTGCCGGGGTTTCGCTGCTGGAGACGCAGCCGAGCATCGGGGCGGCTTTCCACGGGTTGTTGGCGCTGGCCAGCAACGCGCAGGACAGCGAGGCCAGGCGGTGTTCGTTGGCCATATCGATGCCCGCCGAGTTGGCGCGCTCCATGCCATACAGCTCGCGCGGCAGGGCGATGCGTGGGTGCGGCAGGCCGAAGCCGCCCTCCTGCAGGGCCATCTGCTCGATGCTGGCGACCGGGTCGGCCACCAGTTCCTTAATGGACACGGACTGGTCGGCGATACGGTTGACGAACGAGGTGTTGGCGCCGTTTTCCAGCAGGCGGCGTACCAGATAGGCCAGTAGGGTTTCGTGGGTACCGACCGGTGCATAGACGCGGCACGGCCGGTTCAACTTGCCCTCGGCAACCTTGCCCACCACTTGTTCATAGAGCGGCTCGCCCATGCCGTGCAGGCACTGGAATTCGTACTGTCCGGGGTAATAGTTCTGCCCGGCGATATGATAGATCGCCGACAGGGTGTGGGCGTTGTGGGTGGCGAACTGCGGGTAGATGACTTCCGGCACCGAAAGCAGCTTGCGTGCGCAGGCGATGTAGGACACGTCGGTGTACACCTTGCGGGTGTATACCGGATAGCCTTCCAGGCCCTCGACCTGGGCGCGCTTGATTTCGCTGTCCCAGTAGGCGCCCTTCACCAGGCGGATCATCAGGCGGTGGCGGCTGCGGCGGGCCAGGTCGATCACATAGTCGATCACGTACGGGCAGCGTTTCTGGTACGCCTGGATCACGAAGCCGATGCCGTTCCAGCCGTTCAGTTGCGGCTCGAAACACAGGCGCTCGAGCAGGTCCAGGGACAGCTCCAGGCGGTCGGCTTCCTCGGCGTCGATGTTCAGGCCGATGTCGTACTGCTTGGCCAGCAGGGTCAGCGACAGCAGGCGCGGATACAGCTCTTCCATGACGCGTTCGTACTGGGCGCGGCTGTAGCGTGGATGCAGGGCCGAAAGCTTGATGGAGATACCCGGGCCTTCATAGATGCCGCGACCGTGGGAGGCCTTGCCAATCGAGTGAATGGCCTGCTCGTAGGAAGCCAGGTACTTCTGCGCATCGTGTTCGGTCAGTGCCGCTTCGCCGAGCATGTCGTAGGAGTAGCGGAAGCCCTTGGCTTCGAACTTGCTGGCATTGGCCAGCGCCTCGGCGATGGTTTCACCGGTGACGAACTGCTCGCCCATCAGGCGCATGGCCATGTCGACGCCCTTGCGGATCATCGGTTCGCCGCTCTTGCCGATGATACGGCTCAGGGACGAGGTCAGGCCGGCTTCGTTGTGGGTGGAGACCAGCTTGCCGGTCAGCAGCAGGCCCCAGGTGGCGGCGTTGACGAACAGCGACGGGCTGTTGCCCAGGTGCGGCTGCCAGTTGCCGGTGCTGATCTTGTCGCGAATCAGCGCGTCGCGGGTACCCTTGTCGGGGATGCGCAGCAGGGCTTCGGCCAGGCACATCAGCGCCACGCCTTCCTGGGACGACAGGGAGAACTCCTGCAGCAGGCCCTGAACGATGCCGGCACGGCCACCGGCGCTCTTCTGGTTGCGCAGTTTTTCGGCGATGGTCGCCGCCAGTTTGTTGGTGGCTTCGGCGGTGGCTGCCGGCAGGCGGGCCTGCTCCAGCAGCATCGGCACCACTTCCGGCTCCGGGCGACGGTAGGCGGCAGTGATAGCGGCGCGCAGTACCGACTGCGGCAGGATGCTCTCGGCGAATTCGAGGAAGCACTGGTGGCTGTGATCGGTCGGAACTTCACCGGCGTCGTCGGCTTCGCCGCGGGGCAGGCCGCTGAGTTCGCTCAGGGTTGCACCGCTTTCGAGTTTTTCCAGGTAGGTGAAAATGGCCTGCTTGATCAGCCAGTGCGGGGTGCGGTCAATCGAGTGGGCCGCCGCTTTCAGGCGCTCGCGGGTCGGGTCGTCGAGTTTGACCCCAAGAGTGGTGGTAGCCATTTTTCTTATCCTCATGGTTGCCACTACCGCGTGGCGTCAGGTGGCCAAGAGATTAGCGCTGGGTTGCAATAGGTGCAACCGGGTGCAACCCATTTTTTAATCGGAAATAAACACCCTCCTGGCACGAAATGTTTGTGGATGTTGACGAATGATCGATCTTTTATGGTTTTGACCAGTAAGTCAGGGGCTTACGTTGCATGGAGAAGTAAGCGCGTGTGGGAAAAATTGGAAAAGACGAAAGGTGCAACTCGAGGAGGTAAAACAGGTTGCGCCTCGTTCGTATTGTTGAATAGCATGCTGGGTCGAGGTGCAACCTCCTACGACGGGAGGCACCGGCTGGTGATTTTCCTGGGGAAACATCAGTCACGAATGCCCGGTCCGTTTAACCGTCTGACAAGCATTGTCGTTTCGTCGGTCGCGGATCGCCGCTGAATAAAAACAATGCCAGGGCTTTTCAATGAGCGTAAGTAACCCAACCCTGATCACCTTCGTGATCTACATCGCTGCGATGGTCCTGATCGGACTGATGGCCTATCGCTCTACCAACAACCTTTCCGACTACATTCTCGGCGGTCGCAGTCTGGGCAGTGTCGTGACCGCGCTTTCGGCCGGCGCTTCCGACATGAGCGGCTGGCTGTTGATGGGCCTGCCGGGTGCGATCTACATGTCCGGCCTGTCCGAGAGCTGGATCGCTATTGGCCTGATTGTCGGGGCCTATCTGAACTGGCTGTTCGTCGCCGGTCGCCTGCGGGTCCAGACCGAGCACAACGGTGACGCGCTGACCCTGCCGGACTACTTCTCCAGTCGTTTCGAAGACCGCAGCGGCCTGTTGCGCGTCATTGCGGCCATCGTGATCCTGGTGTTCTTCACCATCTACTGCGCGTCCGGCATCGTTGCCGGTGCCCGTCTGTTCGAAAGCACCTTCGGCATGTCCTACGGCACCGCGCTGTGGGCCGGTGCGGCGGCGACCATTGCCTACACCTTCGTCGGTGGTTTCCTGGCAGTAAGCTGGACCGACACCGTGCAGGCGACGCTGATGATCTTCGCCCTGATTCTCACGCCGATCATCGTGCTGCTGGCCACCGGTGGTGTCGATACCACCTTCCTGGCGATCGAGGCCAAGGATCCGGCCAACTTCGACATGCTGCGCAACACCACCTTTGTCGGGATCATCTCGCTGATGGGTTGGGGCCTGGGTTACTTCGGCCAGCCGCATATCCTGGCGCGCTTCATGGCGGCGGATTCGGTCAAGTCGATCGCCAATGCCCGGCGCATTTCCATGACCTGGATGATCCTCTGCCTGGGTGGCACCGTGGCGGTGGGTTTCTTCGGTATCGCCTACTTCTCGGCGCACCCCGAGGTCGCGGGCCCGGTCAGCGAAAACCACGAGCGGGTGTTCATCGAACTGGCGAAGATCCTCTTCAATCCCTGGATCGCCGGTGTGCTGCTGTCGGCCATCCTGGCGGCGGTGATGAGTACCTTGAGCTGCCAGTTGCTGGTCTGTTCCAGTGCGCTGACCGAGGACTTCTACAAGGCGTTCCTGCGCAAGTCCGCTTCGCAGTTGGAGCTGGTGTGGGTCGGTCGGGCCATGGTGCTGCTGGTCGCGGTGATTGCCATCGCCCTGGCCGCCAACCCGGAAAACCGCGTACTGGGCCTGGTGAGCTACGCCTGGGCCGGCTTCGGCGCAGCCTTCGGTCCGGTGGTGCTGATCTCGGTGGTCTGGAAGGGCATGACCCGTAACGGCGCCCTGGCCGGCATCCTGGTAGGGGCGGTCACCGTGATCGTTTGGAAGCACTTCAATCTGCTGGGCCTGTACGAAATTATCCCTGGCTTTATCTTCGCCAGTATCGCGGTCTACGTGGTCAGCAAGATGGGCAAGCCTTCGGCGCAGATGATCGAACGCTTCGAAGCTGCGGAGAAGCAGTTCCGCCTGGAACACTGATCCGTGGGATAGGGCTGCAAGCCCTGTAGCGAGCAAGGCGGCCCGTCTCTCTGGAGGCGGGCCGCTGCGTTTCAGGCCTGCAGTGCCTGTTGCAGGTCTTCGAGCAGGTCCTCGATGGCCTCGATGCCGACTGACAGGCGGATCATCTCCGGCTTCACGCCGGCCTTGGCCTGTTCCTCCTCGGTCATTTGCCGATGGGTGGTGGAGGCCGGGTGGCAAGCCAGGGATTTTGCGTCGCCGATGTTCACCAGGCGCTTGAAGATCTGCAGTGCATCGTAGAAGCGCACGCCGGCCTGGTAGCCGCCCTTGAGGCCGAACGAAAGGATCGCCGACGGCTTGCCCTTCATGTACTTGTGCGCGAGCTCGTGGTGCGGATGGTCGGGCAGGCCGGCGTAGCTGACCCAGGCGACCTGCTCGTGGGCCTTGAGGAACTTTGCCACCTTGAGCGCGTTCTCGGTATGGCGCTCCATGCGCAGGGCCAGGGTCTCCAGGCCTTGCAGCAGCAGGAAGGCGTTCATCGGTGCCAGCGCCGCGCCGGTGTTGCGCAGCGGCACGGTGCGGGCGCGGGCGATGAACGCTGCCGGGCCGAATTTCTCGGTGTAGACCACGCCGTGGTAGGCGGCTTCCGGGGTATTCAGACCGGGAAACTTCTGCGGATGATCGGTCCAGGGGAAGGTGCCGGCGTCGACGATCACTCCGCCCAGGGCGTTGCCATGGCCGCCTACGTACTTGGTCACTGAATGCACGACGATGTCGGCACCGAACAGGATCGGCTTGCACAGGATCGGCGTGGCCACGGTATTGTCGACCATCAGCGGTACGCCGTGGGCATGGGCGATCTGAGCGAAACGCTCGATATCGACGATGTTGCCCGCCGGATTGCCGATGCTTTCGCAGTAGACCAGCCGGGTGTTGTCGTCAATCAGTTCGGCGATGGCCTCGGGTGAGTCGTCGCGGGCAAAGCGTACCTCGACGCCGAAGCTCGGCAGCAGGTGGGCGAAGAGGGTATAGGTGCCGCCGTAGAGCTGCGGGGTGGAAACGATATTGTCGCCGGCGCGGGTCAGGGTCTGGATCGCATAGTGGATCGCCGCGCTGCCGGCGGACACGGCCAGTGCGGCGATCCCGCCTTCCAGGGCCGCCAGGCGTTGTTCGAGCACGTCGTTGGTGGGATTCATGATCCGGGTGTAGATGTTGCCCGGGACGTCGAGATTGAACAGGTCGGCGCCGTGCTGGGCGTTGTCGAATTCGAAGGCGACGTTCTGGTAGATGGGGACGGCCACGGCCTTGGTGGTCGGGTCCGACTTGAAACCGTGATGGAGCGCAATCGTTGCGTCTTTCATAAAGTCTCGACTCAGTGAAATTCCATTAATTGAGCACTGCCGGGCAGTTGCGGTCGTTTAATGGTCTCGTGTGCCTGAGTCGCCAATGACCTCGGGTGGGGTACCCGCAATCGGACCGCAAACCGGTGCGCCAGTGTCCGCTACTGGCGCATGGTCGGCAAGTGATCCAGGTTAAGCCGGCTCGTTGTCGGCCTGATTGACGAAGATCAGCACGCCGAGCAAGGCCATGTAGAACCGGAAGGCGGCTTCCTGGCCGTTCCAGATCTTCGATTGCCACATCAGGAACCATTCGCCGCCGACCACCATGAAGCCGAAGAACCACACCAGGAAGCCCAGGGTCGTACCCGCGATGACGGCTCTCTTCGCTCGGGCGAAGCTGGCTGCATCGGCCTTGCGGGCTCGCCACAGCGATAGGGCGCCAACGGCCAGCAGTATGCTGGTCAGCCCTTCACCGAGGATGATCAGCCAGTAGGCTGCGTGCCACAGGACGGGCGTGGTGATCGCACGGTACATCGCGGCGTTGTCCGGGAAGGTGGTGTCCATGCTCAGCACGTGGTTGACGAAGGCGAAGTTGGAGCCGTAGTCGCTGATGTTGTTGAAGGTGACCATGAAGGCGAAGGCGGCGAGTGCCAGGCTCAGGACGATTTTGGCGTAGCGGGTGGT
The DNA here is from genome assembly GCF_059730225.1 of Pseudomonas sp. UTLPPB19802. Taxonomy (NCBI): domain Bacteria; kingdom Pseudomonadati; phylum Pseudomonadota; class Gammaproteobacteria; order Pseudomonadales; family Pseudomonadaceae; genus Pseudomonas; species Pseudomonas sp. UTLPPB19802. Next base: position 211,688 of record NZ_AP048545.1, on the reverse strand, counting down.
CATCTTTTTCGAATCCTTCGAGTGAGAGGGCGTGACGTTAACATGCGTCACCCCGGCGAGTATGTCGGTTGCACAACCTGCCGCTTGTACGTTGCGACCTGACGGCGGCAGGAGCACAAGGTAAACTTCGCCTCCTTCGCAGGAGTTGCCATGAATTACCGTCACGCCTTCCACGCCGGCAACCATGCCGACGTCTTGAAACACCTGGTCCTGACTCGCCTGATCGCCCTGATGGCGCGCAAGGAGCAGCCGTTCGCCTATCTCGACAGTCATGCCGGTATCGGCCTGTACGACCTCAAGGGCGACCAGGCCAGTCGCACCGGCGAATACCTGGAAGGGATCGCCCGCCTGTGGGGCGAGCCGGACCTGCCTGCCGTCACCGCCGACTACCTGCGGGTGCTGCACGAGATGAATCCGGACGGCGAATTGCGCTACTACCCGGGTTCGCCGGAACTGGCGCGGCGCCTGACCCGTGAGCAGGACCGCGTGCTGATCAACGAGAAGCACCCGGAAGACGGCAAGCTGCTCAAGGACAACATGAAGAGCGATCGGCGTGTTGCCGTGCACCTGGGCGAGGGTTGGCACCTGGCGCGAGCGCTGCTGCCGGTGGCGGAAAAGCGTGCGGTGATGCTCATCGATCCGCCGTTCGAGCAGTTGGACGAGATGCAGCGGTGTGCCGCTTCGCTCAAGGAAGCGATCGGGCGCATGCGCCAGACGGTGGCGGCGATCTGGTATCCGATCAAGGACCAGCGGGCGCTCAAGCGCTTCTACCAGGATTTGGCCGGTACCGGTGCGCCGAAGCTGCTGCGGGTGGAGTTGCTGGTGCATCCACTGGACACGCCGGCAAGCCTGAACGGTTCGGGTCTGGCGATTGCCAATCCGCCGTGGGGACTGGAGGAGGAGTTGCGTGAGCTGTTGCCGTGGTTGGCGCAGAAGCTGGCGCAGACCCAGGGTGACTGGCGGATGGATTGGCTGATTGCTGAGTGAACTCCATGGGCGGGATCTGAGGGACTGGATGGCTTTTGTGGCGCTTGCCCCTGCTCGGTCGCGTGGCAACCGTAAAATCAGCAGTCCTGCTCTTTCTGGTGTAATGCGGTGCCTGGCTTCAGGGGTGCTTCGCACCCCAGCGGGGGCAAGCCCCCTCGCCACAGGAGTGGGCCTGCCAGCTCCTCAGATCGGGCAGCTGACCCCGGTACCGCGGATACCGCAGTAGCCTTCCGGGTTCTTCGCCAGGTACTGCTGATGGTAGGCCTCGGCGTAGTAGTAGGTCGGTGCCTCGGCGATTTCCGTGGTGATGCTGCCCAGCCCGGCCTTGGTCAGTTCCGCCTGGAACACCTGGGCGCTCTTCTGCGCCGCTTCCAGTTGCTCCGGCTTGGTGGCGTAGATCACCGAGCGGTACTGCGTACCGATGTCGTTGCCCTGGCGCATGCCCTGGGTCGGATCGTGCAGTTCCCAGAATTGCGCCAGCAACTGCTCGTAGCTGACGATTTCCGGTTCGTAGACCACCAATACCACTTCGCTGTGGCCGGTCAGGCCCGAGCAGACTTCCTCGTAGGTCGGGTTCGGGGTGAAGCCGCCGGCATAGCCGACCGATGTGCTGTGCACGCCTTCACGCTGCCAGAAGCGCCGTTCAGCGCCCCAGAAGCAGCCCAGGCCAAAGATCGCGAACTCGACGTTGCCAGGGAATGGGCCCAGCAGCGGATTGCCGTTGACGAAGTGTTTGTCCGGGACCGTCATCGGGGTTTCACGGCCCGGCAGGGCTTGTTCTTTGGTAGGTAGCACGTTTTTGTTCACCAGTATTTCCGAGCGCAAGACCATGTCGCAGTCCTCTCAGTCAGGTTGAAATAAGCTGTCGCTATATGAAGTAGACCGACAGTGTGCCCGAGTGTTGCGGCGCTGTCAGGCCAAAGGTCCGCGCGGGTAGCGCTTGAGCTGTTGGATCAGCTCGGCCCCCGGAATCGGGCGGTCGAACAGGTAGCCTTGGCCGACGTCGCAGCGATGGCGACGCAGGAAGGCCAGTTGTTCGGAGGTCTCGATGCCTTCGGCCACCACCTTGAGTTTCAGGTTGTGGGCCATGGCGATCACCGCGGAGGTGATCTCCATGTCGTCCTGGTTGTCCGGGATCTCATGGATGAAGCTGCGATCGATCTTGATGATGTCGATCGGGAATTTCTTCAGGTAGCTCAGGGACGAGTAGCCAGTGCCGAAGTCGTCCATGGCCAGGGTCAGGCCGATTTTTTTCAGTTGGTCGAGTTGCTGCCGGGTATCGTCGGTGGCTTCCAGCAGCAGACCTTCGGTCAGTTCGAGTTCCAACAGCGAAGGCGGCAGTTGTTCTTCCTTGAGGATGCTGGCCAGGGAGGCGACCAGGTCCGGGTCGGAGAACTGCTTGGGCGACAGGTTGATCGCCACCTGCAGGTTGCCCAGGCCACAGGCGGTGAGGGCCTTGCTCATGCGGCAGGCCTGGCGGGCGATCCACTTGCCGATCGGGATGATCAGGCCGGTCTCTTCGGCGACGCTGATGAACTGGTCGGGGCGGATCATGCCCTTTTCCGGGTGATTCCAGCGCAACAGCGCCTCCATCCCCAGCAGGCGACCGCTGCGCAGGCACAGCTTGGGCTGGTAGAACACGTCCAGCTCGTTCTGGGTCAGGGCCCGGCGCAGGTTGTTCTCGACGAACAGCTTGTAGCTGGCCTCGGCGTTCAGGGCCTCGGTGAAGACCTGGACCTGGTGCTTGCCGTTGGCCTTGGCCTTGTGCAGGGCGAGGCCGGCGTTGCGCATCAGGGTCTGCGGATCGCGGCCGTGCAGCGGTGCGCTGGCCAGGCCCACGGAGCCGGTGACGCTGATCAGCTGGTTATCGACGAACATCGGTTTGTCGAGGGTGGTCAGCAACTGGCTGGCGACCTGCTGGCCGGCTTCCAGGTCGGTGTCGTCCAGCAGTACGGCGAATTCGTTACTGGCAAACCGTGCCAGGCTGCCACTTGGGCTGAGGCTGTTGCGCAGGCGTCGGGCCAGGCTGATCAGCAGTTTGTCGCCGGTCTGGTGGCCGAGGCTGTCGTTGATCCGCTTGAAGTTGTCGATATCCACCAGCAGCAGGCTGATGGGCGAGTCGCTGTCGCGGGCGAAGCGCTCGTCGAGGTTGCGGATGAACGCCGGGCGATTGCCCAGGTTGGTCAGGTTGTCGGTATAGGCCAGACGCTCGATGCGCTGCTGGGCGAGCTTGGTCTGGGTGATGTCTTCGTAGATGCCGATGTAGTGGGTCAGCTCACGATTGTCGCCATAGACCTTGGAGATCGACAGTTGCCCCCAGTAGGGCTCGAGATTCTTGCGGCGGCTCTTGAACTCGCCTTGCCAGCTGTTGCTCTGGGCCAGGCTCGATTGCGCATCGAACAGCAGTTCGCTGAGATTTTCCAGGGCCGGCAGCTCGGAGAGTTTCTGGCCGTGGACTTCCTCGGTGCTGTACTGGGTGATGGCCGTGAAGCTCGGGTTGACGTACTCCACGATGCCGTCGCAATTGACCAGCAGAAAGGCGTTGGCGCTTTGTTCTACCGCTCGCTGGAACAGGTGCAGGGCGCTGGTGGCGGTGCGTCGGTTGTGGTTGTTGATGACCTGGGCGAACTGATCCGCCAGTTCCCCGGCGAAGGCGATTTCATCCGATTGCCAGGCGCGGGTCTGCCCGGTCTGTTCCAGGCACAGCACGCCCACCACCTGGCCGTCGATGCGAATGCTGGCATCGAGCATGGCGTTGACGTCGCGCGGCCGGAGAATCTCGGCCATTTCGCGGGTGCGCGGGTCGCGCGTGGCGTTGTGCGCATCGATGGCGCGACTGGTGTGCAAGGCTTCCAGGTAATCGGGGAACTTGCTCGCATCGATCACGTCCGGCAGGACGTATTCCTGGCTGGCGCGATGGTAGGCGGAGATCGGCACCAGGCGCTGCCCTTCGAGGTTCCAGATGCTGGCGCTGTCGATCTGGTAGATGTCGCAAGCGCTACGGGTGATCAGCTCCGCGGCCTCCTGCAAGGAGTTGTTCACGCTGTAGCGCTGGCGCGCCAGGCGCAGGATCAGGTCCTGCTGGGAGCGTACCCGGTCCAGATGCTGCAATTGGTCCAGCTGGGCGCGCTGGTTGAGCTCCAGGGCGATCTGCAGGCGGCTGTTCTGGGTCGCCAGGTCGGTGAGTGGCGGTTGTGGCTCCAGGCCGAACAGGCCTTCGACGACCAGCAGGTAGCCGCGCAGCAGGTGGCGGTTGTGCTGCTTGTAGGCTTCGCCCATCTCCAGCAGGGTCAGCGGGCCCTGGGCGGTGTGCAGGGTATAGCGCACCAGATAGTGCGGGCTCTCCGTCAGTTGCAGTTGGATCGCGTCATGCAGGCGGTAACGCGCCTCGGGCTCCATCAGGCTGGCATAGGGCGAACCGACCAGGGCGCAAAGCTCGATGGCCGGCAGGCCGAACTGGCGCTCGCAGTTGGGATCGAGAAACAGCAGGGCCCAGCTTGCTTCATTCAGCCGCTCGAAACGCAGCATACCGAGCCGCGACGGCACCGGTAACTGAGTCACTACCTCGGCCGCCAATCTATTGGCGGCATCGGGTTGGCTTTTCATTGAGAGCTCGCTTCAAGAGTACTGATCACGCACAGGGGGAAGAGGCCTTTTTCCTGGCGAATTGGGCAAGGTTGCATTAAGCGGATCGGGCTGACAAGCAGAACAGTGGCTCTGTGCCTTCAATGTATCGGCCGGAGTTGGAAAATCTTCAGTCGAGCAAGATGGGTGAGCGGCTTCTACCGCTCTAGGTCGGGCGTTTGCGCGTATTTCGGATGGCGCAAAAAAAGCCCCGCCATTTGGCGGGGTTGAGGTACGAGCGTGGCGCTCGGAAAACACTGCAAGCCCGGCCTCCTTGGCGGGAGGCCGGGTCGCCGGTTACAGCAGGATGGTGCGGATATCCGCCAGCAGGTCGCTCAGGCGCTTGGTGAAGCGCGCAGCCGCGGCACCGTTGATTACGCGGTGATCGTAGGATAGCGACAGTGGCAGCATCAGCTTCGGCTGGAAGGCCTTGCCATCCCAGACCGGCTGGATGGTTGCCTTGGATACGCCGAGGATCGCCACTTCCGGCGCGTTGACGATCGGCGTGAAGCCGGTGCCGCCAATGTGGCCGAGGCTGGAGATGGTGAAGCAGGCGCCCTGCATGTCGTCGGCGGAGAGCTTCTTGGTCCGGGCCTTTTCAGCCAGGGAAGCCGCTTCGGCGGCGAGTTGCAGCAGGCTCTTCTGGTCGACGTTCTTGATGACCGGTACCAGCAGGCCATCCGGAGTGTCGACGGCGAAGCCGATGTTCACGTACTTCTTGCGAATGATCGCCTTGCCGCTTGGCGCCAGCGAGCTGTTGAAGTCCGGCAGCTCCTTGAGCAGGTGTGCGCAGGACTTGAGCAGCAGTGGCAGGACGGTCAGCTTGACGCCAGCCTTCTCGGCCACGGCCTTCTGCGCGACGCGGAACGCTTCCAGTTCGGTGATATCTGCCGAGTCGAATTGGGTCACGTGTGGCACGTTCAGCCAGCTGCGATGCAGGTTGGCGGCGCCAGCCTGCATCAGGCGGGTCATCGGCACTTCTTCGACTTCGCCGAAGCGGCTGAAGTCGACGACCGGGATCGGCGGGATGCCGGCACCACCGGTTGCGCCAGCGGCAGCGGCCGGAGCTTCCTTGGCCTTCTGCATCATCGCCTTGACGTAGACCTGCACGTCTTCCTTGAGGATGCGACCGTGCGGACCGCTAGGGCTGACGGCACTCAGCTCGACGCCGAATTCACGGGCCAGTTGGCGTACCGCCGGGCCGGCGTGAACCTTGGCGCCAGCAGCGGCTGGAGCGGCGGCCGGGGCAGCCACGGGTGCAGGTGCAGCAGCTGGTGCGGCCTCGGCCTTGGCCGGAGCAGCCGGAGCAGCCGCCGGTGCTGGGGCGGCTGCAGGCGCGGCGCCCTTGACCTTGAGTTTCAGGATCAGGTCACCGGTGCCGACTTCGTCGTCCAGCTTGATGGAAACGCTTTCCACCACGCCGGCAGCCGGCGATGGGATTTCCATGCTGGCCTTGTCGGATTCCAGGGTGATCAGCGACTGGTCGACTTCGACGGTGTCGCCGGCCTTGACCGATACTTCGATGATCTTGGCCTTGCCCGACGAACCGATATCCGGCACGTGGATGTCCTGGACGCTGTCGGCGACCGGCGCGGCCGGGGCCGTTGCTGGCGCTGGTGCGGCAGCTGGAGCGGCGGCTTGAGCTGGAGCTGGAGCAGCGGCAGGCGCGCTGCCAGCGACCTTCAGGACCAGGATCAGGTCGCCGGTACCGACTTCGTCGTTCAGCTTGACGCTGATGCTTTCCACCACGCCGGCAGCCGGCGACGGGATTTCCATGCTGGCCTTGTCGGATTCGAGGGTGATCAGCGACTGATCAGCCTCGATGGTGTCGCCGACCTTGACCGAGATCTCGATGATCTGGGCCTTGCCCGACGAACCGATGTCCGGCACGTGCACCTGCTGCGCCGAAGCGGCAGCCGGGGCGGCGCTCGGAGCAGCCGCCGGTGCAGGTGCGGCCGCTGGCGCGGCTGGGGCGGCAGCAGGAGCCGGGGCAGCCGCAGGGGCCGCCGCGGCGGCGCCCTCGACTTCCAGCTCCAGCAGCTCGTCGCCTTCCTTCAGGCGGTCGCCCAGCTTCACTTTCAGGCTCTTGATGACACCGGCCTTCGGCGCGGGCACTTCCATGCTCGCCTTGTCCGATTCCAGGGTCAGGATGCTCTGGTCGGCTTCGATACGGTCGCCGACCTTCACAAACAGTTCGATTACTTCACCTTCACCGCTGCCGATGTCAGGTACGCGAATGAGTTCGCTCACAGGGGGTCTCCTCAGCAGTCCAGTGGGTTGCGTTTTTCCGGGTCGATCCCGAACTTGGTGATAGCCTCGGCCACCACTTTAGGCTCGATGTCGCCACGGTCAGCCAAGGCTTCCAGGGCTGCCAACACCACGAAATGACGGTCGACTTCGAAGAAGTGACGCAGCTTCTTGCGGCTGTCACTGCGGCCAAAACCGTCGGTACCCAGGACCTTGAACTCCTTGGATGGGACCCACTGGCGGATCTGTTCAGCAAACAGCTTCATGTAGTCGGTAGAGGCGATCACCGGGCCCTTGCGGCCGGCCAGGCACTGCTCGACGTAGCTCTGCTGCGGCTTCTGGCCAGGGTGCAGGCGGTTGCTGCGTTCCACGGCCAGGCCATCGCGGCGCAGTTCGTTGAAGCTGGTAACGCTCCAGACATCGGCGCCGACGTTGAACTGCTCGCGCAGGATCTTCGCGGCTTCGCGCACCTCGCGCAGGATGGTGCCGGAGCCCATCAGTTGCACGTGGTGGGCGGCTTCCTTGGTGTCTTCCTCGAGCAGGTACATGCCCTTGATGATGCCGTCCTCGACACCGGCCGGAATGGCTGGCTGCTGATAGGACTCGTTCATCACGGTGATGTAGTAGAAGACGTCCTGCTGCTCTTCGGTCATCTTCTTCATGCCGTCCTGGATGATCACCGCCAGCTCGTAGCCGTAGGTTGGATCATAGGTGCGGCAGTTCGGGATGGTGGCAGCCAGCAGGTGGCTGTGGCCGTCTTCGTGCTGCAGACCTTCACCGTTCAGGGTGGTCCGGCCGGCGGTGCCGCCGATCAGGAAACCACGGGTACGGCTGTCGCCAGCGGCCCAGGCCAGGTCGCCAATACGCTGGAAACCGAACATCGAGTAGAAGATGTAGAACGGCAGCATCGGCTGGTTGTGGCTGGAGTACGAAGTACCGGCGGCGATGAAGGAGCTCATGGCGCCCGCTTCGTTGATGCCTTCTTCAAGGATCTGACCTTTCTGGTCTTCCTTGTAGAACATCACCTGGTCCTTGTCGACTGGCTCGTAGAGCTGGCCGACCGACGAGTAGATGCCCAGTTGACGGAACATGCCTTCCATACCGAAGGTACGGGCTTCGTCCGGGATGATCGGAACGATGCGCGGGCCGATTTCCTTGTCCTTGACCAGTTGCGCGAGGATCCGCACGAAAGCCATGGTGGTGGAGATTTCACGGTCGCCCGAGCCGTCGAGGATGGCCTTGAGGGTATCCAGGTCTGGGGTCGGTACGCTGAAGCTTTGCGCGCGGCGCTGAGGGACGAAACCGCCCAGTGCGGCACGACGCTCGCTCAGGTAGCGGGCTTCGGCGCTGTCCGGCTCCGGCTTGAAGAACGGCAGGCTTTCCAGCTCTTCGTCCTTGACCGGGATGTCGAAGCGGTCGCGGAACAGCTTGAGGCTGTCGACGTCGACTTTCTTGGTGTTGTGCGCGGTGTTTTTCGCTTCGCCGGCACCGGTGCCATAACCCTTGATGGTCTTGGCCAGGATGACGGTTGGCTGGTCCTTGTGGTTGACCGCTTCGTGGTACGCCGCATAGACCTTGTACGGGTCGTGGCCGCCACGGTTTAGCTTCCAGATCTCGTCGTCGGACAGGTCGGCAACCATCGCCTTGAGTTCAGGCGTGTTGAAGAAGTGCTCGCGAACGAACGCACCGTCTTTTGCCTTGTAGTTCTGGTATTCGCCGTCGATGACTTCGTCCATGCGACGTTGCAGGATGCCGTCGACGTCCTTGGCCAGCAGTGGGTCCCAGAAACGGCCCCAGATGACCTTGGTCACGTTCCACTGGGCGCCACGGAACACGCCTTCGAGTTCCTGGATGATCTTGCCGTTGCCGCGAACCGGGCCGTCGAGGCGCTGCAGGTTGCAGTTGATGACGAAGATCAGGTTGTCCAGCTTCTCGCGGCCGGCCAGGGAGATTGCGCCCAGGGATTCCGGCTCGTCGCACTCGCCGTCGCCCAGGAAGCACCAGACCTTCTGCTTGCCTGGCTGGATGAAGCCGCGGTGTTCCAGGTACTTCATGAAGCGTGCCTGGTAGATCGCCTGGATCGGGCCCAGGCCCATCGATACGGTCGGGAACTGCCAGAAGTCAGGCATCAGCCAAGGATGTGGGTAGGACGACAGGCCCTGGCCATCGACTTCCTGGCGGAAGTTGTTCATCTGGTCTTCGCTGATGCGGCCTTCCATGAACGCACGGGCGTAGACGCCCGGGGAGGTGTGGCCCTGGAAGTAGATCAGGTCGCCGCCGTGCTCGTCGCTCGGGGCCTGGAAGAAGTAGTTGAAACCGATGTCATACAGGGTCGCGCTGGAGGCGAAGCTGGAGATGTGACCGCCCAGGTCAGAATCTTTCAGGTTCGTGCGCATTACCATGGCCATGGCGTTCCAGCGCACCAGCGAGCGAATGCGGCGTTCCATGAACAGGTCGCCAGGCATGCGTGCTTCGTGGGTGACGGGAATGGTGTTGCGGTATGGCGTGGTGATGGCGTAGGGCAGTTGCGAACCGCTGCGGGTCGCAAGTTCACCCATACGGGTCATCAGGTAGTGAGCACGGTCTTCGCCTTCTTTGTCGAGAACCGATTCCAGGGCGTCCAGCCATTCCTGGGTTTCGACGGGATCGAGGTCTTGCATGGCTTGCTCCAGGGCGGAAAGGCTTCCAGAATCGGTTGCCTGAGTTTGCGACTGGCCTTGTGGGCAGACGACATAAATTCTTGGATGTTCCGGAGGTTGTTCCGGGGTTCTGTAGTTTTACTACAAATCGTCAGCCATTTCAGCCTTTCGAATGTATAGACGAGTAGTAAAACTACAGATCAGCGTGGAAAAACTTCCTGTTTCATTGTGAGAATAATCGATATTGTTGGTTGAAAATAAACCTTGTCAGGTGTGTGCTTGATGTTGGCTGCCAAAAAAAACCGATTATCAGCTATTTCCAACTTTTGTTCGACACTCCTTTGCCGCGCGTCTTTCTCGTGCGCATCGTTAGCGGCTGCTTGTTCGCCGATCAAGGATAGACCATGAGCCTACCTGCACTGGCCGTTTTGCCGGCCATTCTCCAGCCTTTTGTCAGCCGGGCCGAGCAGTCCTTCCGCGCCGCCGTTGCCGCGCTGGACGATGATCACGGTCTGGCACTGTGGTCGCCCGAGCGCTGGGCCGACTTCGCCCGCGTCAGCGCCGCCAGCGACTTCTTTATTGAACAGGCGGTTCGTGACCCTTTGATGTTGCTCGAACTGGCGCAGTTTGGCGACCTGGACCGGATGTTCGCCCCAGGAGAACTGTGTGGGCAGATCGCCGCCGCAGTCCAGCAGGCTGAAAGCGAGGACGAGCTGGGGCGGGTGTTGCGCCGCCAGCGCAATCGCCAGCAGGTGCGGATCATCTGGCGCGACCTGACCCGCCAGGCCGACCTGGTGCAGACCTGCCGCGACCTGTCGGACATGGCCGATGCGAGTATCGACCAGGCCTATCAATGGCTGTACCAGCGGCACTGCCAGCAATTCGGTACGCCAACCGGTCGGCGCAGCGGTGAGCCCCAGCAGATGGTCATCCTCGGCATGGGCAAGCTCGGCGCCGTGGAGTTGAACCTGTCCTCCGACATCGACCTGATCTTCGCCTATCCGGAAGGCGGCGAGACGGTCGGGGTCAAGCGCGCACTGGATAACCAGGAATTCTTCATTCGCCTGGGTCAGCGCCTGATCAAGGCATTGGACCCGATCACTGTCGACGGTTTCGTTTTCCGGGTCGACATGCGCCTGCGGCCCTATGGTTCGGCTGGCGCGCTGGTGCTGAGCTTCAATGCCCTGGAGCAGTATTACCAGGACCAGGGGCGCGACTGGGAACGCTACGCGATGATCAAGGCGCGAGTGGTGGCCGGCGACCAGGCGGCTGGCGCCAATCTGCTGGAAATGCTGCGTCCCTTCGTCTACCGGCGCTACCTGGACTTTTCCGCGATCGAAGCGCTGCGCACCATGAAGCAGCTGATCCAGCAGGAAGTGCGCCGCAAGGGCATGGCTGACAACATCAAGCTCGGTTCCGGCGGCATTCGCGAGGTCGAGTTCATCGCCCAGGCGTTCCAGCTGATTCACGGCGGGCGCGACCTGAGCCTGCAGCAACGGCCGCTGCTGAAGGTCCTGGGTACGCTCGAAGGTCAGGGTTACCTGCCGGCGGCGGTGGTCGCCGAGTTGCGCACGGGCTATGAATTCCTGCGCTACACCGAGCATGCGATCCAGGCGATTGCCGATCGCCAGACCCAGATGCTGCCCGATGATGAAGCGGACCGGGCGCGTATCGCCTTCATGCTCGGCTTCGACAGTTGGACGGCCTTTCACGAGCAATTGATGTACTGGCGGGGCCGCGTCGACTGGCATTTCCGCCAGGTCATCGCCGACCCGGACGAGGATGAGAACGAAGAGTGCCAGGTCGCCGTGGGGGGCGAGTGGCTGCCTTTGTGGGAGGAGGCCCAGGATGAAGAAGCCGCCAGTCGCCAGTTGGAAGAGGCTGGTTTCAAGGACGCACCCAAGGCGCTGAAGCAACTGGCGGCCTTGCGCGCCAGTCCGCAGCTGCGGGCCATGCAGCGTCTCGGTCGCGAGCGTCTGGATGCCTTTATTCCACGGTTGCTGGCCCAGGCCGTCGAACATGCCGACCCGGACCTGGTGCTGGAGCGTGTGTTGCCGCTGGTCGAGGCAGTCGCCCGGCGCTCTGCCTACCTGGTGCTGCTCACGGAAAATCCCGGCGCCCTGCGCCAATTGCTGACCCTGTGCGCCGCCAGCCCGTGGATCGCTGAACAGATCACGCGTTTTCCGATGCTGCTCGACGAGTTGCTCAACGAGGGTCGGTTATTCAAGCCGCCGCTGGCGCCAGAGCTGGCGGCCGAGCTGCGCGAGCGCCTGACGCGGATTCCCGAGGACGATCTCGAGCAGCAGATGGAGGCCCTGCGGCACTTCAAGCTGGCGCACCGGCTGCGGGTCGCCGCTTCGGAAATCTCGGGCAGCTTGCCACTGATGAAGGTCAGCGACTACCTGACCTGGCTCGCCGAGGCGATTCTCGAGCAGGTGCTGGCCCTGTCCTGGCGCCAGACCGTAAGCAAGTACGGCTCGCCGCGGCGGGTTGATGGCACCTTGTGCGATCCCGGCTTCATCATTGTCGGTTATGGCAAGGTGGGTGGGATCGAGTTGGGGCACGGTTCGGACCTGGACCTGGTGTTCATCCACGATGGCGACCCGAATGCCGAGACCGATGGCGCCAAGCCCATCGACACGGCGCAATTCTTCACCCGCCTGGGGCAACGGATCATTCACCTGCTGACTACCCAGACCAACTCCGGCCAGCTCTATGAGGTCGACATGCGCCTGCGACCGTCCGGCGCTTCCGGCCTGCTGGTGAGTTCCCTCGGTGCGTTCGAGCGCTACCAGCAGAACGAGGCCTGGACCTGGGAACACCAGGCGCTGATCCGCGCCAGGGTGCTGGTGGGCTGCCCGGATGTCGGGACGGCCTTCGAGAAAGTGCGCGCGGCGGTACTGGGGCGCGAACGGGATCTGCCGACGCTGCGCCAGGAAGTCAGCGAGATGCGCGCCAAGATGCGTGACAACCTCGGCAGCAAGGCGACTGCGGCCGGCAAAGCGGCCAATGCCTTCGAGGCGACGGCGCCGTTTGACCTCAAGCAGGACGCCGGAGGTATCGTCGATATCGAATTTATGGTGCAATACGCGACTTTGGCCTGGTCTGAACAGCACCCGGCGTTACTGCGCTACACGGATAATATCCGCATTCTAGAAGGGCTTGAACAGGCCGGGTTGATCCCCGCGACCGACGCTGGCCTGCTTCGCGAGGCCTACAAGGCCTACCGTTCCGCTGCCCATCGCCAGGCCCTGCAAAAGGAGGCCGGCGTCATCGGTGGCGACCAGTTCGTGGTGGAACGGCGCGGCGTGATGCGGATCTGGGCTGAACTGGGACTAAGCTAGGGCTGTAGCGGAACTCGCCGCAGGGTGGTTTCGTGCAGGACCTGGGACGGCCATGGGCAAAGACCGGGGAGGCTACAGGCCTCCCTGATCGTTTCCGGAATATTTATGAAAATTCTCATCGTTGGGCCCAGCTGGGTCGGTGACATGGTGATGGCTCAGACACTGTTCCAGTGCCTGAAGCAACGCCACCCGCAGTGCGAGATCGATGTGCTGGCTCCCGAATGGAGTCGCCCGATCCTCGAACGCATGCCCGAAGTTCGTGCGGCCTTGAGCTTTCCGCTCGGCCACGGTGTGCTCGACCTGGCGACTCGGCGCAAGATCGGCAAGTCCCTGGCCGGCCAGTACGACCAGGCGATTCTGCTGCCCAACTCGCTGAAATCGGCGCTGGTGCCGTTTTTTGCCGGTATCCCCAAGCGCACCGGCTGGCGTGGTGAGTTCCGCTACGGTCTGCTCAACGACGTGCGCAAGCTGGACAAGGAACGCTACCCGCTGATGATCGAGCGGTTCATGGCACTGGCCCATGAGCCGGGCGCCGAACTGCCAAAACCTTATCCCAGTCCGCGGTTGCAGATCGATCCGGTCAGCCGCGCAGCAGCGCTGGCCAAGTTCGGGCTGGTGCTCGATCGTCCGGTGCTGGCCCTGTGTCCGGGGGCCGAGTTCGGCGAGTCCAAGCGCTGGCCGTCGGAGCACTACGCGAAAGTCGCCGAGGCGAAGATTCGCGAAGGCTGGCAGGTCTGGTTGTTCGGTTCGAAGAACGATCATGCGGTCGGCGAGGACATTCGCCAGCGGCTGATCCCCGGCCTGCGCGAGGAGTCGGTGAACCTCAGCGGCGCCACGTCGCTGGCCGAGGCGATCGACCTGTTGTCCTGTGCCGACTCGGTGGTGTCCAACGACTCCGGGCTGATGCACGTGGCTGCGGCCTTGAACCGCCCGCTGGTGGCGGTCTATGGCTCGACCTCGCCGGGCTTCACGCCGCCGCTGGCGGACCAGGTGGAAGTCGTCCGCCTCGGCCTCGATTGCAGTCCGTGCTTTGACCGTACCTGCCGTTTCGGTCATTACAACTGCCTGCGCCAGCTGTTGCCTGCGCCTGTGAATGAGGCTTTGCAGCGTCTGCAGGGCGCCCCGGTCGAGGTTCAGTAACTTGCGCGTATTGCTGGTCAAGACGTCCTCCCTGGGGGACGTGATTCATGCCCTGCCGGCGCTGACCGATGCGGCCCGGGCCATTCCCGGCATCCGCTTCGACTGGGTGGTCGAGGAGGGTTTCGCCGAAATTCCGAGCTGGCATCCGGCTGTGGACAAGGTGATTCCGGTGGCGATCCGTCGCTGGCGCAAGAACCTTTGGCAGACCGTCAAGAGTGGCGAGTGGAAACGCTTCAAGCAAAGCGTGCGGGCAACGAAGTACGACTTGGTGATCGATGCCCAGGGTTTGGTCAAAAGCGCGTTCCTGACCCGCTATGTGAAGGCTCCGGTTGCCGGCCTGGACCAGCACTCGGCCCGTGAGCCGCTGGCCAGCCGTTTCTATTCCCGGCGCCTGGCGGTTGCCCGCGGCCAGCATGCGGTCGAGCGGGTGCGCCAGTTGTTTGCGGTCGCCCTCGGCTACGACCTGCCCAGCGGGTTGGGCGACTATGGGCTGGATGTCGAGCGGCTGGTTGAGTTGCCACGCAGGAATCCGTTCGTGCTGTTTCTCCACGGCACCACCTGGGACACCAAGCACTGGCCTGAAGCCTATTGGCGCGAACTGGGCGAACGCATGGGGCACCTGGGGGTGGAGGTACGCCTGCCCTGGGGCAATCCGGACGAGAAGGCCCGCGCCGAGCGTATCGCCCGTGGTCTTAGAAATGCAGTGGTGCTGCCCAAGCTGAATCTCGCCGGCGTGGCGAAGGTGCTTGCCGGCGCCAGCGCCTGTGTCGCGGTGGATACCGGTCTTGGTCACCTGGCTGCGGCGCTGGATGTGCCGACCCTGTCGCTGTTCGGTCCGACCAATCCGGGGCTCACCGGGGCCTACGGCAAATCGCAGATTCACCTGGCGAGCGATTTTCCCTGCGCGCCCTGCCTGCAAAAGAAATGCACCTATGTACCGACCCCCGAAGACCAGAAGCGCTTCGATCTCAGGCGCGAATTGCCGTTGTGCTTCACGCGACTCAACCCCGAACGTGTCGCCAGCCGGCTGACCGCCTTGTTACTGGCCGAGGAGCGGCACTGATGCAACTGGCTTTTGTCCTGTACAAATACTTTCCGTTCGGCGGCCTGCAGCGCGATTTCATGCGTATTGCCCTGGAGTGCCAGAAGCGCGGGCACCAGATTCGCGTCTACACGCTGATCTGGGAGGGTGACATCCCGCCAGGCTTCGAAGTGCTGGTGGTGCCGATCAAGGCATTCTCCAATCATCGACGCAACGAGAAACTCAGCGCCTGGATGGAGGCCGACCTGGCCAAGCGTCCGGTCGACCGGCTGATCGGCTTCAACAAGATGCCGGGGCTGGACGTGTACTACGCCGCCGACGGCTGCTTCGAGGACAAGGCGCAGAACCTGCGCCATTCGCTGTACCGTTTCTGGGGTCGCTACAAGCACTTCGCCGAATACGAGCGGGCGGTGTTTGCCCGGGATGCGAAAACCGAGGTCCTGATGATCTCCGAGGTCCAGCAGCCACTGTTCATCAAGCATTACGACACCCCGCTGGAGCGCTTTCACCTGCTGCCGCCGGGGATTGCCCAGGATCGGCGCGCACCGGCCAATGCCGCCGAGATCCGCGCCGAGTTCCGGCGTGAATTCAAGCTGGCGGACGACGAGTACCTGTTGGTGCAGATCGGCTCCGGGTTCAAGACCAAGGGCGTCGATCGCAGCCTCAAGGCCCTGGCGGCATTGCCTGCGGAACTGAAAAAACGCACTCGGCTATTTGTAATTGGCCAGGACGACCCCAAGGTATTCCAGGTGCAGAGTGCTGCGCTGGGCTTGGGCGAGCATGTGCAGTTCCTCAAGGGGCGCAGCGATATCCCGCGTTTCCTGCTGGGCGCCGACCTGCTGATTCATCCGGCCTACAACGAAAACACCGGTACGGTGCTGTTGGAGGCGCTGGTGTCCGGGTTGCCAGTGCTGGTCAGTGCGGTCTGCGGGTATGCCCATTACATTGCCGAGGCCGATGGCGGCCTGGTGCTGGACGAACCTTTCGAGCAGGGCCAGCTCAATCAATACCTGAACCGGATGCTGTCCGACGAGACGGCACGCACGGCATGGAGCCGCAACGGTCTGGCCTTCGCCGAGACGGCCGACCTCTATAGCATGCCGCAGCACGCTGCGGATGTGATTCTGGCGGAGCAGCATCGATGAAGTTGATTCTTGCCGAGCCCTTCAAGAGCCTGTGGGCTGGACGCGATGCGTTCGCCGAGGTCGAGCGCTTGCAGGGTGAGGTTTTCCGTGAGCTGGAGGCGCGCCGGACCTTGCGTACCGAAGTCGCCGGCCATGGTTTTTTCGTAAAGATCCATCGTGGCATCGGTTGGGGTGAGATCTTCAAGAACCTGTTCACTGCCAAGCTGCCGGTCCTGGGGGCCGGGCAGGAGTGGCGGGCGATCCAGCGCCTGCATGAAGCGGGTGTGCCGACCATGACCGCAGTTGCCTATGGCGAGCGCGGTAGCAATCCTGCCGGCCAGCATTCCTTTATCGTCACCGAGGAGCTGGCGCCAACCATCAGCCTGGAAGACTTCAGCATCGACTGGGTCCGGCAGCCGCCAGAGCCGCGCCTCAAGCGCGCCCTGATCGCGGAAGTGGCGCGCATGACCGGCATGATGCATCGCGCCGGAGTCAATCATCGCGATTGCTACATCTGCCATTTCCTGCTGCATACCGACAAGCCGGTCACGGCCGATGACTTCAAGTTGTCGGTGATCGACCTGCACCGGGCCCAGACCCGTCCGGCGATCACCCGCCGTTGGCGCAACAAGGACCTGGCGGCCTTGTATTTTTCGGCGCTGGATATCGGCCTGACCCGACGCGACAAGCTGCGCTTCCTGCGTGGTTACTTCCAGCAACCGCTGCGTCAGGTTCTGCGCGAAGAAGCTTCCTTGCTGGCCTGGCTGGAAGGCAAGGCCGAGCGGCTGTACCAGCGCAAGCAACGTTACGGGGATGCGCTCTGATGCCGGGTTGGAAACTGGAGCCCGAATACGCAGCGCTGGCGGATGACTTTGGTAGCCTGGAAGCGGTGTTCGCCCTTGAGGGCGAGCGGTTGACGCGTGATCCGTTGTCCGAGGTCATCCGGGTCAAGCGTGATGGCGTCAACTATTACGTCAAGCGCTACCATGGTGCGGGCAAGGGCATGCGCCGTTATGTGGGCAAGCCTCGGGTCAAGTCCGAATGGCAGAACCTCAAGCGTTTCGCCAAGTGGGGCATTCCGACTGCCGACGTCGTTGGCTGGGGCCTGGAGCGTCGTGGCGCGGCCTATCACCGGGGCGCCATGATCACTCGCGAACTGCCCAACACCGAAGACCTTTCGGCCCTGGCCAACCGCAATGACCCGTTGTTGCGCAATCGTGCCTGGGTCGATGGCATCAGTCGGCAACTGGCACGCTGCACGCGGATCATGCACGACCAGCGCTTTACCCATAACGATCTGAAGTGGCGCAATCTATTGGTCGATGACCAGGCCCGGCTGTTCCTGATCGATTGCCCGAACGGCGAGTTCTGGCGCGGCTTCTGGCTGCGCTACCGGATCACCAAGGATCTGGCTTGCCTGGACAAGGTTGCCAAGTATCACCTGTCGGCGACCCAGCGGCTGCGTTTCTACCTGCAGTATCGCCAACGTACGCGCCTGAATGCCGCGGACAAGAAGCGCATCCGGCATGTGTTGAGATTTTTCGAGGGACGGGAATGACCGACTTCCTGGCGGCTGTCGACCGCCCATTGCTGGAGCGCAACGGGCTCGGCAACTTCGATGCGCTCTGGAGCAAGGAGCTTGAGGCGGTGGACGAGCCCAACACCAGTGGCGGTGGCTGGAGCAGCGTGTACCGGCTGGAGCTGGAAGGCCAGGGGTATTACCTCAAGCGCCAGAGCAATTACCTGACGCGAACCCTGCACAGCCCGTTGGGCGAGCCGACCTTCGCTCGTGAGTTCCGCAATATCAGTCGTTACCAGCAGTTGGGTATTCCGGCGTTGCAGGCGGCGTTCTTCGGTCAGCGCGTGGTGAGAGGTGAGCGTCGGGCCGTGCTGTTGACCCGGGCGCTGGATGGCTGGAGCGACCTGGACTCGTTGCTGGAGCAGTGGTCGCAACTTTCCCCGGTGCAGCGTCAGGCCATCCTGCGTTGTTGTGGCCTGCTGGCCCGGCAAGTGCACGGGGCAAGGCAGGTCCACGGGTGTTTCTATCCCAAGCATATTTTCCTGCAGGCAACGGCAAGCGGTTACCAGGCGCAGTTGATCGACCTGGAGAAAACCCGGCCTTTGCTGTTTGGCCAGCGTGATCGGGTCAAGGACCTGGAACCGTTGCTGCGTCGGGCGCCAGTCTGGAGCGAGGCCGATGTGCGTACGTTGCTGGCGGCCTATCTCGACCAGCCGGTGGACAGCTCGCTGGTGGACGCCTGGCTCCAGCGCCTGGGTGCGCGGCGTAGCAAGAAGGGAAGTCGCTGATGCGTTTGTCCGAGTTGAAGTCCGCGGGGAGGACGCCAGTCCTGCCTTTGAGCATTGAGCTGGCAGATGCCGCCGGGCCTGGGCAGTTGCAATTGCTCAGCCTGTTGCGAGTGCTGCCTGGCCAGCGTTATGTCGGTGCCGGGGTCTGGCGCGGGCGTATGGTGCTGGCCAAGTTGCTGGTGGGTAGCAAGGCTGCCCGGCATTTCCAGCGGGAGTTGCAGGGTGTGCGGTCGCTCGCTGAGCAGGGGCTGACGACGCCGCTGCTGCTGGCTGACGGCCTGAAGGAAGGCGAAGGCGGCTGGCTGCTTTTCGAATTCCTGGAGGGTGCCGAGAGCCTGGCCGATGCCTGGCAGAAGGTGGAGATGTTACCGGTCCTGGCTGATGAGCAGCAGTTGGTGCTGGGGGAAGCCCTGGGGGTGATCGCACAAATGCACGGCAAGGGTCTGTGGCAGGAAGACCTGCATCTGGACAACCTGCTGCGTCATGGCGGCAAGCTGTACCTGATCGATGGCGCAGGAATTCGTGCCGAAGAAGCGGGCAAGCCGTTGTCCCGGCAGAAAGTGCTGGAAAACCTCGGGGTGTTTTTCGCCCAGTTGCCCAGGCATTTCGAACCGTTCATCGAAGAGTTGCTGGTGCACTACCTGTTGAGCAATGCCGAACATGCCTTGCCACTGGAGGCGCTGCTCAAGCAGGTCGAAAGAATTCGCGGCTGGCGGCTCAAGGATTTTCTCGCCAAGGTCGGGCGTGAGTGCACGTTGTTCAGCGTGCGGCGCGGGCTGTTCGCCTTATGCGCCGTTCGTCGCGAGGAAGAGACTGCCCTGCTGCCGGTGCTGGCCCAGGCGGACACCCTGCTTGACCAGGGGCATTTGTACAAGACCGGCGGTGCGGCCAGCGTTGGCCGGATCGAGGCGAATGGCCGGACCCTGCTGCTCAAGCGCTACAACATCAAGGGTTTTGCCCATTGGCTCAAGCGCTTCTGGCGCCCAAGTCGCGCCTGGCATTCGTGGCGCGAGGGTAATCGCCTGGCATTTCTCGGTATTGCCACACCCAAGCCGCTGGCGGTTCTGGAAAAACGCTTTTTCGGGTTGCGTCGCCAGGCCTATCTGGTCACCGAGTATCTGCCGGGGCCGGACATCATCGAGCGCTTTGCGCCCTACGTTGAAAATGGCGCGGTGCCCGAGAGCGAGTTGCAGGCATTGGAGCAGTTGTTTGCCGAGCTGATCCGCGAACGTATCAGTCATGGCGACTTCAAGGGGCACAACCTGTTCTGGCACGAGGAGCGCTGGACGCTGATCGATCTGGATGCCGTGCATCAGCATCATTCGAACAGCAGCTTCGCGCCGGCCTATGCTCGTGATCGTGCGCGGTTCATGCGTAATTGGCCCGAGAGCAGCGCCTTGTACCAGGTCATCGACGGTCGCTTGCCCAGGACTATCGAACCGACCAACTGACCACGCGATCGCCGCGAGCCCCTGCGGCGCGGCGATCGGCCGCTCCCGGCTTGCCGCTAGAGGCTTGTCGCTGCTTTTGCGCTATAATCCCGCCCTTTAGCTGTTTCTCGCCCCTTGCGAGGACACATTTTCTCAAGGCGCATCGCCGCCTGCATGCAGACTTAATAGAGGCTAGACCCCTGTGGCATTGACGATTCTTGGCCTGTCCGGCGCCCTTAGCCATGATCCTTCCGCAGCCCTGTACATCGACGGCAAGCTGATTGCGGCCGCCGAGGAAGAGCGCTTCGTACGCGATAAACATGCAAAGAACCGCATGCCCTACGAGTCGGCGAAGTTCTGCCTGGAGCAGGCGGGCATCAAACCGTCTGACGTCGATGTGGTGGCAATCCCGTTTGCCCCGATCAGCCTGTTCGGCAAGGCTCGCTGGCACTACGCCAAGCGTTACTGGTACGCCCCGGATCGTGCCCTCGATGCGATCCTGATGGGCAACCGCCGCTACAAGCGCTATCGCAAGAAAATTGTCTGGTGCCTGGAGCAACTGGGCTTCGATCCGAAGAAGATCAAGATCGAGCCGGTCGAGCATCACTTGGCCCACGCTTCCAGTGCCTACCACTGCTCCGGCTTCAAGGAGAAGACCGCGATCCTCGGGATCGACGGCAAGGGCGAATACGCCACGACCTTCTTCGGCTACGGTGAAAACGGCAAGATCCACAAGATCAAGGAGTTCTTCGATCCGGACTCGCTGGGCGGCCTGTATGGCGCGATCACCGAGTTCCTTGGCTTCGAAATGCTCGATGGCGAATTCAAGGTCATGGGCATGGCCCCCTACGGCGATGCCAGCAAGTATGACTTCTCGCGGCTGGCTTCTTTCGAGAATGGCGAACTGGTGATCAACACCGAGTATGCCAACGTCATCGGCCTGCGCCGCTACAAGGAAAAGGGCAAGGGCTTCTACTTCTCGCCGAAACTGATCGAGTGGCTGGGTCCGAAGCGCGAAGGCGACATCGCCGACGAACCGTACATCCACTACGCGGCCAGCATGCAGGCGCTGTTCGAGAAGCTCGCGCTGCAGATGATCGACCACTACCTGGGCGACGTCCTCAAGGAAACCGGCAAGCTGGCCTTCGCGGGCGGCTGCGCGCTGAACGTCAAGCTGAACCAGAAGATCATCGCCCGCGATGACCTCAAGGAACTGTTCGTCCAGCCGGCCTCCGGCGATGCCGGCACCGCGGTGGGCGCGGCGGCCTATGTCTCGCATGCCCGCGGCGTGCCGGTGGAGAAGATGGAACACGTCTACCTCGGCCCGGCCTACAGCAACGAAGACGTGATCGCGGCCTGCGCCCGGCATCCGGATGCGCCGAAGTGGCGCAAGCTGGATAACATGCCGGAGCAGATCGCCAAGATCATGGTCGACGGCAACCCGGTGGCCTGGTTCCAGGGCCGCATGGAGTTCGGTCCACGCGCGTTGGGCGGTCGTTCGATCATCGGTTGCCCGAGCGTCGCCGGCGTGGCAGACCGGATCAACCATCAGATCAAGTTCCGCGAGCGCTGGAGGCCTTTCTGCCCGTCGATGCTCGACACCGTCGCGCCACAGATGATCAAGATCGATCACCCGGCGCCGTTCATGACCTTCACCTTCGAGGTGGCCGAGGAGTGGAAGACTCGCGTGCCGGAAGTCGTTCACGAAGACGGCACTTCCCGGGCCCAGGTACTCAAGCGCGAATACAACCCGCGTTACTACGACATGATGAAGGCGCTGGAAGCCCTGACCGGCAACGGCGTGTCGCTGAACACTTCGTTGAACCGTCGCGGTGAACCGATGATCTGCTCGCCGACCGATGCACTGAACATGTTCTTCGGCTCGGACCTGCAGTACCTGATCATGGAAGACATCCTGGTGGTCAAAGACGGCGCGGACGCTTATGACACGCTCGGCTGAGCGCCATGTGCTGCAGTTCTGCCACGGGTATGACGGGCCATTCCTCGATTGTGCCCGTCAGTACGCCAGCCTGTTCAAGGGGACCGGCTACCGGGTGACCACAGTGTTTCTCACCGGGTCCGCCGATGCGGAAGTCGCTGCGGGTTGTGGCTCGGATGAAGTGCTGTTCATGGAGTACAGCTCCAAGGCTATCCGTGGCCTCAAGCTCGGCGCCATCCGCGACCTGCGCAAGATTGCCGCCTCGCGCGACTTCAGTTTCTGCGTCGCCCATCGTTTCAAGCCGATCTATATCGCCTTGCTCGGTACCGCGCTGCCGGTTATCGGCGTGCATCATGCGTTCGGTGACTATGTACGGGGCAGTCGCAGGCTGTTCGCCCATCTGTTTCGCAAGCGCCTGAGCCTGCTCGGCGTCTCCGATGCGGTGCGCGACGAGATGCGCAAGTGCCTGCCGAAGTGGCCGACCGGACGGATTCGCACACTTTACAACCGCATCGACATCGACGCCCTGCAAGCTTCGCAGCTTCCGGCCGCCGAAGCGCGTGCGGCCCTTGGTTTGCCAGCGGATGCCTGGATTGTCGGCAACGTTGGCCGGCTGCATCCCGACAAGGACCAGGCAACCCTGATCCGTGGGTTTGCCCAGGCTGTTGATCGGCTGCCGGGCAACAGCCTGCTGGCGATCCTGGGTACCGGCCGCCTGGAGCAGGACCTGAAGGTATTGGCGGGTGAGCTTGGGGTTGCCGAGCGGGTGCTGTTTCTCGGCCAGGTTCCGGAGGCTCGTCGTTATTTCCGGGCATTCGACGTGTTTGCGCTGAGTTCCGATCACGAACCGTTCGGTATGGTGCTGCTCGAAGCCATGGCCGCTGGTGTGCCGTTGCTGGCTACCGCCTGTGGTGGTGCCCGGGAAGTGGTCGAGGGCGTGGGGATTCTGTTCCCGCTCGGTGATGCCGAGCACCTGGCGCAGGGCCTCCAGCACCTGGCGGCGTTGGACGACGAACAGCGCCTGGCCTGTACCGAGCTGATGCTGGCCAGACTGCATGAGCGGTTCTCGGACCAGGCGGTCCGTGGCACCTTCTGGCAGTTGCCAGCAGTCACCGACCTGACGGCGGAGGCCTGATGCTCAACCTATTCCAGGGTTGGCGCGAGCGTGGTTGGTCGGTGGTGGATGCCGCCACCTACAGCGAAGCCTGGCAGCGTTTCGGCGGCAGCGTCGCGACGCACCCGCTGGTGGTCGAGCGCCTGGCTGGCCTCGCCGCAATTCCGGTGCGCTATCTGGCTTTCGAGCAGGGTGGCGAGCTGAGGGCCGCGATCCCGACCTGGGGGCGTGATCTGGCGCTCTCCAAGGACGTGCTCAAGCGCCGGGGCAAGAAAGGCCTGTTCGATCTGGGCAACGCCGAGCTGATCCTGCCGGCAGCGGCGGGCGCGCAGGCGCCGCTGCGCCACCGCGGCCGTTATCTCTCCGAATTGAACGTCGATCGTTTCAGCGGTCTGCAGGCTCAGGCCGAACAGTTGGCGATGGCGCGGACGCCGGAAGACCTGTCGAAGAAGTTTCGCTACAACCAGCGCCGTGAACTGCGTCTGCTCGAAGAGGCGGGCGGTGTGGTGCGCCCGGTCAGCGAGTTCTCCAGTAGCGAACTGGCGGCGATCTATTGCGACCTGTTCCAGCGGCGCTGGGGCTTCGCCGCGACTGGTGCGGCGCGCATGGCCGAGGTCGTCGAACTGCTGCGCGAACTGCTGGTCGGCTCGGTGATCTTTCTCAATGATGCGCCGATTGCCGTGCAGTTGATTTACCGCGTCGAGTCGCCGGAGTGGATCAGCATCGAATACATCAACGGTGGCGTCGATCCCGAGACCCGTGCCTTCAGCCCCGGCAGTGTGCTGAGCTTTCTCAACACCCAGAGTGCATGGGAAGACGCCCGGGCACGAGGCAAGGCGTTGCGCTTTTCGTTCGGGCGTGCGGACCGTGAGTACAAGGATCGTTGGTGCAACCCCGTGCCGGTGTTCAAGGTATGAGCCGTAAGCAGCAATTGCTCAAGCGTCATCGCCGCAACAAGCGGCTGGCGCTGTTGATTGGCCTGGTCCTGCTGATCGTGGTCGGCCTGCTGGTGGCCTGGTGGTTGCCTCTGGTTCTGGCGGTGCTGGCCTGGGTTGCCCATGAGGCCTGGTTTGCCGATCACCTGTTCTATTCGCCGGGTGACGACTATCAGTATGCCTTTCCCGAAGGCAGTCAGCAGCTGACTGGTCGCCTGGATGCTGGTTTGTTGAGGCTGGACGGGGCCCTTGCGCTGACCGGTGATGAAACCCTGGTACTGGCCATCAGGCTCAAGAGCCGCTGGTTGGGACGCTTCCTCGATCCGGCCGTCGAAATCCAGGACGCGCAATCCGCCGATCGCCAGACCTTCGAGCGCGGCGTCAACGGTTTGCGCTATCTGAACCTGGCTGGCTTCGCACCGGCACTGACAGCCGGTTCGTTGCGCTTGCGTGGGCGTTTCTGTCGCTTGGTGGGTGAGCCGGTGCTGTGGGTTTTTCGCCAGCCGGACCTGCGGCGCCAGCGAGTCATGGTGATCGCTCCCCATGCCGACGACGCCGAGTTGGCGGCCTATGGCTTGTACAGTCAGGCCGATGAAACCTGGATCGTAACCCTGACCGCTGGCGAGATCGAGGCCGAGCATTACCAGTCGATGGGGCTGCCCCGTGCCGACGCGGCTCGCCTCAAGGGGCGCCTGCGGGCCTGGGACAGTATTGCGGTGCCGCGCTGGGCTGGCGTGCCGCAAGAGCATTGCGTGCAACTCGGCTATTTCTGCCTGCAACTGCCGGCCATGCAGGCCGCACCGGACCAGCCGGTGGCGTCCCGTGAAGCCGAGTTGGACGATATTCGCCTGTTCCGCCAGCTCAATCCGTTCCCCTTGCCCGGTGACCACGACGGCGTGCCCAGTTGGAACAACCTGCTGGCCGACCTGCGCGAACTGTTGAGCCGGGCCCGGCCACAGGTGATTGTCCTGCCACATCCCTCTCTTGATCCGCACCCTGATCATATCTGTGCCCAGGCAGCGGTGATGGAGGCCTTGCAGGGTTTGGAGTGGCAGCCGACGACGCTGCTGGGCTATGCCAACCACCTGCATGACAATGATCGCTGGCCCATGGGCGATTCCGGTGCGGGGGTTGCCTTGCCGCCGGTGTTCGATGCCGCGCAGCCGATGCGACCCTACTGCCTGTCGCTGTCATTGGAGCAACAGCGCGACAAGGCCATGGCATTGGGCATGATGCATGACTTGCAGCCGCGTGCGGCGTTCAAGCGCCGACTGCGTCGTTCAATACAGTGGCTTATGGCTAGTAGGGTACAATCCCCCTACGGCGAGAACGAGTTCTTTCGCAAGGCAGTCAGGCGGCACGAGCTGTTCTGGTTGCTTGAGCGGCGGTAACGCCGTCCCCGGGGCATAGCATTGCCCTTGAGCCCCCGATGCCTACAGTGAGTTGCCAATGAGCCGTCCGACCCCACGTATTCTTTTTATTATTCCCTACTTTGGGCGTTGGCCGTTCTGGATGCCGTTCTTTCTGGAAAGTTGCCGGCACAATCCAGATGTTGACTGGCTGCTGTTCAGTGATTGTGGCGTACCGGAAGATACTCCCGCCAACGTGACCATCGAGAGCATGAGTTTCGGAGATTACTGTCAGTTGGTATCGGGTCGGCTGGAGATTGATTTCGCCCCCAAGGCTGCCTACAAACTCTGCGATATCAAGCCGGCCCTGGGCTATATCCATGCTGATCGCCTGCAAGGTTATGATTTCTGGGCGTTCGGCGACATCGACCTGGTTTATGGCAACTTGCGTGAGTATTTCACCACTGAGCGGCTGGCCGGTTACGATATGTTTTCCACTCACGAACGACGGGTCGCTGGGCATTTGTGCCTGATGCGCAATACCGCGCGCAAGCGTGAGGTCTTCATGCAGATGAAGAACTGGAAAGAGCGTTTTACCGATCATGAACATCATGCGCTGGATGAGGGCGCATTCAGCCGTATTTTCCTCTGGCGCAAGAACTTTCCCAAACTTCTGTTCAATCTGGTAGGCAAGTTCAATCCCTGGCGGCGGCGCAGTGAGTTCACAGAGTGTTTCAGCACGCCAGGCGGCGTGATCAAATGGCATGATGGGACCTGTGATTTTCCGAGTCGCTGGTACTGGCGCAATGGGCGCCTGACCAATGACCGCGATGGCGAGCGCTCCTTTCCGTATTTTCACTTTGTGTGCTGGAAGCGCAATGAGTGGTCCAGGCTACCTGAAGCCGACCCCGGGCAAATCCGGCTGCTGGCACGGGAATCGGCGTGGACCATCGATGCGACAGGGTTTCAGCGGGGAGATTTATGAGTCAACGCTTCAAGGTCCTGCAACTGCAGCCGGACTATAACGTCAAGTCGCACGACTTCGCCGACCTGGCCGAACAGATCGTCAAGGCCCTGCCTGTCGAGCGCTTCGAGGTCACGGCGGCGTTCCTGCGTGGGCGTCCCGGTCAGGGTGAGCCTGTGAGCCGGGCTGACCACTCGGTATATTTCGAGTTCTCCGACAGTTCCCTCAAGGGCATGCGCCTCAAGGCAATGTGGCAGTTGTACAAATTCTGCCGTAGGGAGAAATTCGATGTGGTGGTATGCAATCGCTTCAAACCGGTGAACATGCTGCTGCAGCTCAACCGCTGGCTGAAAATCCCCCTGTGTATCGGTATCTCCCATGGTTTTGGCGAGTACGATCGTCTCTATCGACGTAGGCAAACCCAGGGCTTGATCGACAAGCGCTGGCGCTTCGTAGGCGTTTCGCCTGCCGTGAAACAGTACCTGCTGGATTGTCGTTGCGGCTTCACCGACGCCAATACCTACGCGATCACCAACGCGATTGATATCCCGCAGGCCGAGGGCTTGCAGCACTCGCGGGAGCAGGCAAGAGAGCTTCTCGGGCTGTCGCCTTCGGCACGCCTGGTCGGTGCACTGGGCCGACTGGTACCGGTCAAGGGACACACTTACCTTCTGCAGGCATTTGCATCACTCAAGGACAAGTATCCTGATGCCCAGTTGGTGATCATCGGTGCGGGGCGTGAAGAAGAACGTTTGCGGCAGGAGATCAATCGCCTTGGCCTTGATGGCCGTGCCCACTTGCTCGGTTTTCGCGAGAACGCCCTGCAGTATGTCCGCGCATTCGATATCTGGACCATGCCTTCGCTCGCCGAGGGTCTGGGCCTGGCTCTGCTGGAGGGCATGAGCGGGCACCTGCCGGTCATCGCGTCCAGCGTCCCGGCCATGCTGCCATTGATCCAGGGGGCAGGTGGCCTGGCTGTGGAGCCGGCCAATGTGCCTTCGCTGGCAGCAGCCCTGGACAACTACCTCGGTCTGTCGGATGACGCCCTGCGAGCCAAGGGAGAGCAGAGCTACCGCTATCTGCAGGATCAACACGACATCGAGGTATTCCGTCAGCAATACCTGGACTTGATTGAATCAGGCCTGGCCCAGGCTGGTAAGGAACATCCATGACAGACGCCCAGCCCCTGGTGACGGTGATCATCGCCTCGTACAACCACGGCCCCTACATTGAGCAGAGCATTCTCAGCGTGCTCAACCAGACCTATCCGAATATCGAACTGCTAGTGGTCGATGATGGTTCCACCGATGACAGTGTCGAACGTATTCGCCGTCTTCAGGCCGAACATGGTTTCGACTTCCAGGTCCAGCAAAACCAGGGCCTGACCAATACGCTCAACGGTGCCATTGCGCGTTCCCATGGCAGCCTGATCGCTCCGTTCGGTTCCGATGACATCATGCTGCCCGAGCGTATTGCGGTTCAGGTCGCGCACATGGATGGCAAGCCCGAGGTCGGGATCTGTGCGGGCAACATCGAGTTGATCGACTCCGAGGGCAACCTCTTTCCGGAGAAACGCCAGCGCCGTGACGTGCCGTTCCGCCGGCTGGATTTCGACGACATGTTCCTTGAGCGCAAGCCTTATCCTCCTGCTCCCACCTTGCTTATCCGCCGCGAGGCGCTGGATGAGGTCGGCGGGTTCGACCCGCAGATTCGTCTCGAGGATCTGCTGATCGAACTGAAGATCACCCATGCCGGTTACTTCATCGATGGTCTTGGCGTGTTGATGGCGCGCTATCGCAAGCACGCCACCAACTCCTACAAGAATCACCGGTTCATGATCGACAGCATCCTGCGCACCTATGCGTTGTTCAACGATCATCCGCTGTATGATCAGGTGCGCTACAAGTTTCTAAACTCGATGTTCCTGAAAACCTCCAACCGTGACCGCAAGTTGGCTCGCGAATTGTTGGCACAGATTCCGTTCAAGGCCTGGACAGGGAAAACCTGGAAGGCTCTGGGCCGGTTGTATTTTTCCCCGCTGGAAAAAAGCTGAACGGAGCGTGAGGCATGGGCTGGATTCAGCGGTTTCTCGAAAAACGGGCCAAGCGGGCGATCCGCAAGCTGCCGAAGATCGAGCGTGGGGCGGTTCGTTTCAAGCAGCGCTATCCCGGTTATGGTTTTGGCCGGGGAAGCTATGGGCTGCCCCTGGTCCATGACTGGAAGGAAGGTTCGACCCTGAACATCGGCGCCTACTGCTCCATTGCCGAAGGGGTACAGATTTTTCTTGGTGGACATCATCGTGCCGACTGGGTGACGACCTTTCCGTTTCCGGCCATGGTGTCGCAGGCTGCGCATATCGGTGAATACAGCGGTACTCATGGCGACGTCACGATTGGCAACGACGTGTGGTTGTGCTCCAACTGCACATTGTTGTCTGGTGTGACGGTGGGGACAGGTGCGATCGTTGCGGCGGGCGCCCTGGTGACCCGGGACGTGGAGCCTTATGCAGTCGTGGGGGGGAATCCGGCTCGCTTCCTGCGCTGGCGTTTTCCCGAGGAGCAGCGTCAGGCATTGCTGGCCAGTGCCTGGTGGGACTGGCCGCAAGAGGAGCTGTACGGTTTGGCAGACAAGCTGTGCAGCGACGATATCGACAGTTTTCTCGAATATGCCACGCAACGTCGCAACTGACATTCCACAAACGGTCGCGGCACCCTCTGGATGCTGCGACCAATGTCCATCAGGCCCTCGCTGTCTGGGTCAGCAGTTGTGCTTCCTTGCGTAGCGAGGAGGCTGATCGGGCCGAGGCCGTCGCGGCGTACCCCTTGAGCAGTGCGGGCAACTGTTCTTCGAAGAGCCAGCCGCGGTCCTCCTGGTAGCGCTGCATATGCCGCAGGTTGCGCTGTCGCAGTGATTGCCTCAGGGGCGAGGGATAGACTCGCAGATCGGCGAGATCGATCAGGCCAAACTCGCCGCTCTCCAGCAGCAGGACGTTGCCCATATGCAGCGAGCGGAAATAAACGCCCCCTTCGTGCAGTTGCCCAAGAAACCTGCCGAAGCGCTCGACCAAGGCCTCGCGTACCGCTGCCGACCCCATCGATTGCAATACTTGGCGGAGCGTCTGGCCTGGTAGTGGCTGATAGTGTACGGCGGTGCCACCATCCTTGAGATGATAAAGATCGATAATCCCTGGCGTCGGAATGCCCATGCCACGCAGGCGCTCGCTATTCGTCGCAAAGCGTGCCGATTGCGGGTTGAAGCTCCCGGAGCTATAGACGCGACGACGTCGAAATAGCTTCAGGTACTCTCCGTTTTGCAAACACAAGACTTTTGGACCCAGGCCATCCTCTTCGATGGTTCGGGCCCCGCGGGTCAGTTCAGTGAGTTCGCTCGCATCCAGCTGTCGAACGGGTCTGTCCAGCAGGCGCCGAGTACGGCGTGCGACGGTCAGGGCGAGAATCAGTGCCAGGGGCACCCAAAGCAGGTACCAGTGTTCCTTGGGCCGTGACAGCGTTCCCCCCCCTTCGGTAAGCCCAGCACCTATGCCGAATACCAGCCAGCTGGATGCCAGTATGAAGAGCGGTTGTACGCGTTGCTGCCAACTACTCAGCAAGCCCCAGCCAAGCATGAAGATCCATGGCAGGAAACCGATTATCCCGGCATAGAAGAACACGCCCAAGGCAAAGTTGTGGGGTTCGCTCAAGTTGTAACCGGTTCCTGGATCAATGCTCAGTTCGGCGTTATAGCCGTGTCCGATCCAAGGGTGGAAAGCGATCTGCTCCAGGGTCATGCGCCACAGTTCGAAGCGGAACGAATTGCCACGTTCGAAAAGCATTTCGGAAAAGAAGCTGAATACCACAACGCCACATGCCAGCATCGTTCCCAGAACCAGCACCGAACGGCGGTTCCAGCAGATGAAACTCAGCCACAGGGCCGCCAGGGTAAGTGCAACCAGGGGGGTTCGAGAGCCGGTGGCGAGAACGGCACAGAACATGACCAGTAGAGCAGGCAGGCTCAGCAGCAACGTCTGCGGGCGTTTGCAGAGCATGCTCAGGCTCATCCAGTAGACGCAGAAGAAGCCGAAGACATGGGAGCTGAGCAGCGGATTGTCGAAGGCCCCGGCACCCACCATGCGCTGCTCCGGCGTATGGGTTTTCCAGAATATGTAAAGGTTGTACAGGGTCGCGCCGAGGCCGATGATGGCCGCGCTGAAAATCAGTGGCTGCAGGCTGTCCGGGCGATAGCGCACCAGCAGGGTGCAACCGATGAAGAGCATCAGGGTGTGCAAAGGCGGCTTGGTGTCGCCCCAGGCGCCTGCTACTGGTGGGCTCCAGAGCAGGCTGAGTATGGTCCACAGGACGAAGGCCGTGATGGCGATGAACAGCGGTTCACGGATCAGTTCCTTGAGTTCCCGGGGGCGTAGGAGCAGGGCGACCAGGGCTGGTGCACTGAACAGCGCATAGTAGATCTTGTGGTGCACGCTGCGACCCGGCAGAAAGAACATGTCGCTTAGCAGCAACAGGTAGCCTAGGGGCAACAGCCAGAGACAGATGAAATCGAAAACTCGATTGGAGGCGTTATTCAAGCCACTGAATTGCATGCTGAAAAATCTTTCCGAAAGATGAAAGGCCATACTAACGTACTGGCTATTCAATGTCGTCCACCGGGACGGCGGGGACCTTGAGCCAAGCGGCAGTCAGTACAACAGAGAAGCTGTGCTAAAGTCAGCCTCCTTTTTCAATTACCGCCGCGTGACATGACCGACTCCAGTCTCTCTGCAAGCCCGTCGAGCTTGAAAGTCTACTTCCGCCTCCTGAGCTATGTACGGCCCTATATAGGCCTGTTCTCGCTCAGTATCGTCGGTTTCCTGATTTTCGCTTCGACGCAGCCAATGCTGGGTTACATCCTCAAGTACTTTGTCGATGGCCTGTCCAATCCTGAAGCCGCGCTGTTCCCCAACGTGCCTTATCTGCGTGACCTGCAATTGCTGCAGGCCGTGCCGCTGCTGATCATCCTGATTGCCGCCTGGCAGGGCCTGGGTTCTTACCTGGGTAACTACCTGTTGGCCAAGGTATCCCTTGGGCTGGTCCATGATTTGCGGGTTCAGTTGTTCAACAACCTGCTGACCCTGCCAAACCGGTATTTCGACCAGCACAACTCCGGCCATCTGATTTCACGTATCACTTTCAACGTGACCATGGTGACCGGCGCCGCGACGGATGCGATCAAGGTCGTGGTTCGTGAGGGCATGACGGTGATTTTCCTGTTCGTCTCGTTGCTGTTCATGAACTGGCGCCTGACGCTGGTCATGGTCGCTATCCTGCCGTTGATTGCGGTGATGGTTCGCACCGCGAGCAAGAAGTTTCGCAAGCAGAGCAAGAAAATCCAGGTCGCGATGGGCGATGTGACCCATGTGGCTTCCGAAACCATCCAGGGTTATCGCGTCGTACGCAGTTTTGGGGGCGAGACCTACGAGCAGAAGCGCTTCCTGAATGCCAGCCAGAGCAACACCGACAAGCAGTTGCGCATGACGCGTACCGGTGCGATCTATACACCGATGCTGCAGTTGGTGATCTACGTTGCGATGGCAGTGCTGATGTTCCTGGTACTGTACCTGCGCGGCGATGCGTCGGCAGGCGACATGGTGGCCTACATCACCCTGGCGGGTTTGCTGCCAAAACCGATCCGGCAACTGTCGGAGGTCAGTTCGACCATCCAGAAAGGCGTGGCGGGTGCCGAGAGCATCTTCGAGCAGTTGGACGTCGCCCCGGAGATCGATCACGGTACCATCGAGCGGGACAAGATCGAGGGTCGGCTGGATGTGCGCAATCTGAGCTTTACCTATCCGGGAACCGACCGCCTGGTGCTGGACGACATTTCGTTCAGTGTCGAACCGGGCCAGATGGTTGCCCTGGTGGGGCGCTCAGGTAGCGGCAAGTCGACCTTGGCCAGCCTCATTCCGCGCTTCTATCACCATGAGCAGGGCGAGATCCTCCTGGATGGGGTCGAGGTCGAAGACTACCGCCTGCTTAACCTGCGTCGGCATATTGCCCAGGTGACCCAGCATGTCACGCTGTTCAGTGACACGGTGACCAACAATATCGCCTATGGTGACCTGGCGGGCGCGCCTCGCGAGGATATCGAGAAGGCCGTGTGCGATGCCTACGCCAAGGATTTCATCGATCAGTTGCCCAAGGGGCTGGATACCCAGGTCGGTGAGAATGGCGTCCTGCTGTCGGGTGGGCAACGTCAGCGGCTGGCGATTGCCCGGGCCCTGCTCAAGAACGCGCCGCTGTTGATTCTCGACGAGGCCACGTCAGCACTCGATACCGAATCCGAAAGACATATCCAGGCCGCGCTGGACAAAGTCATGAAGGGACGCACCACGTTGGTGATCGCTCATCGCCTGTCGACCATCGAGAAGGCTGACCTGATTCTGGTGATGGACCAGGGACGTATCGTCGAACGTGGCACCCATTCGCAGTTGCTGGAAAAAAATGGCTTTTACGCACGGCTGCATGCCATGGGGCTGGACGAGTCGCTTCCGGCTGGAATCGCCTGAGTCAGGGTGTCGGGAGCGACCTGTCGCTCCCGGGCAGCTCCGGCGTGCAATGCGCTGGAGGTTTGTATCTAAATATTTACCCAGCTTGACCATCGCTAAATACTTCCTGGTACCCGAGATTGTTATGGTTCGGCAACGAATCATTGATATCAACGGAAGGGCCATCCCTTCCGCGCAGGTACTGGAATGTTGCAACGTTACCTATGGAAGCTGATGCCCAAGGCTCAGCGAGAATTCCTGCTGGGGCGCCTGTCCATCGTTGACCGCCAGGTCGTCAATAAGGTCATGTCCGGCAATGTTCAGTTTCCCGACTTGTTCACCGAGCATGCCTGTCTGTTTATTCACGTTCCCAAATGTGCGGGTAGCAGCGTGTGTGGCGCATTGTTTGGCGGTTGGCATCCTGGGCACCTGCCGCTGCATTGGTATGAACATCATTTTCCCGAACAGTATGCTAACAGCTTCAAGTTTGCCTTCGTGCGCGAGCCCCTGGAGCGTGCCTACTCGGCTTTCGCCTTCCTGAAGGGAAACGAGCCGTGCCGACGGGATATGTCGGCGCAGAACCTGGTGAGTGCCTATCGCGATTTTGATGATTTCGTCTATCGCTGGCTGCACCCCGAGAACATCAGGAAGCAACTGCACTTCGCTCCCCAGACGGATTTTCTCGTCGGTTCGCTTGGGCATGTGGGCTTGGATTTCATCGGTCGCCAGGAACATCTGGAGCAGGACTTTCAATCCGTCTGCGAGCGCATCGGAGTCTCATCGGGCCTGCCTCACCTCAACCATTCACGCCAGCGCCGCTCGGAGCCAGTGAGGGAGTTCTGTTCAGTAAGAACCCGCCGACTGATTCGCCGCGTCTACCAGCGAGACTATGAGCTACTGGGCTATGAATAGACTGGCAACCATTCCTCTGGAAAAACCGCAGATCCGCCCTTACACCCTGGCGCTCTCCACGGTCGAGCGGGCGGCGATCAAGCACCAGCGCCCATCCTGCATATGGCTTACCGGGTTGTCGGGCGCCGGCAAGTCGACCCTGGCCAATGCCCTTGAGCTGCGGCTCAATCAGCTTGGCCTGCATACCTTCCTGCTTGACGGCGATAACGTACGCAACGGCTTGTGCAGCGACCTGGGCATGTCCGCGAAGGCTCGCAAGGAGAATATCCGGCGGGTGTCCGAAGTGGCCCGCCTGATGGTCGATGCCGGATTGATCGTGATCGTCTCGGCGATCTCGCCGTTTCGTGCCGATCGCGACCTGGCCCGTTCATTGTTCAAGCCCCGGGAGTTTTCCTGTGTCTATGTCAGCACGCCGTTCGACGTCTGCTCCCGACGCGACCCCAAGGGCTTGTACAAAGCGGCCCTGGCCGGGCAGATCAAGGATTTCACCGGTCTCGACAGCCCTTATGAGGTGCCGCTGGATGCCGATTGCGAAGTCGATACCACATCGATGACGCTGGAGGCTTCGACCCAGCTCCTGCTGGACTTCCTGGTCAATAAACGTTCAATTGCCACGGGCGAAGCCACTCACTTGAAGCCATAGGCTAGCCAGCCGCAACCCTGTGTTAATATCGCGCCCCTGTTCATTTTGTATGTGGGTTGCTCCATGAAGTTGTCCATGCCGCGATTCGATCAAGCCCCTGTCTTGGTGGTCGGCGATGTCATGCTCGACCGTTACTGGCATGGTGGTACCTCACGGATTTCCCCTGAGGCGCCGGTGCCGGTAGTCAAGGTCGAGCAGATCGAAGACCGCCCGGGCGGTGCTGCCAACGTTGCCCTGAACATTGCCGCGCTGGGTGCGCCGGCGTCCCTGGTGGGTGTCACCGGCGACGATGAAGCTGCCGACAGCCTGAGCAACAGTCTCAAGGGCGCAGGCGTGCGGGCCTTGTTCCAGCGCATCGCGCACCAGCCGACCATCGTCAAACTGCGGGTCATGAGCCGTCACCAGCAACTGCTGCGTATCGATTTCGAAGAGCCGTTCGCCACAGACGCCCTGGCACTGGGCGCCGAGGTGGATGGCCTGCTCGAAGGCATCAAGGTGCTGGTGCTGTCCGACTACGGCAAGGGTGCACTGAAGAACCACCAGGCGCTGATCCAGGCGGCGCGTGCGCGGGGCATTCCCGTACTGGCCGATCCCAAGGGCAGGGACTTCTCGATTTACCGCGGAGCCAGCCTGATCACGCCGAACCTCAGCGAGTTCGAAACCATCGTCGGCGGTTGTGCGGACGAGCACGAACTGGTCGCCAAGGGCGCGCAGCTCATGCAGGACCTCGACCTGGGGGCCTTGCTGGTCACCCGTGGCGAGCACGGCATGACCCTGCTGCGTCCCGATCATCCGGCCTTGCACCTGCCGGCCCGGGCCCGTGAAGTATTCGATGTGACCGGTGCCGGCGACACGGTGATTTCCACTCTGGCGGCGGCGATTGCCGCGGGCGAGGAGTTGCCTCATGCGGTGGCCCTTGCCAACCTGGCGGCGGGCATTGTCGTTGGCAAGCTGGGGACAGCGGCCATCAGTGCTCCGGAACTGCGTCGTGCGATCCAGCGTGAAGAAGGCTCCGAGCGCGGTGTGCTGGGGCTTGAGCAGTTGCTGCTGGCCGTGGATGACGCCCGCGCGCACAACGAGAAGATCGTCTTCACCAACGGCTGTTTCGACATTCTCCATGCTGGCCATGTGACCTACCTGGAGCAGGCACGGGCCCAGGGTGATCGGCTGATCGTCGCGATCAACGACGACGCCTCGGTCAGCCGCCTGAAAGGCCCTGGCCGGCCGATCAACAGCGTCGACCGGCGCATGGCGGTCCTGGCCGGTCTCGGCGCGGTGGACTGGGTGATCAGTTTCCCGGAGGGTACGCCGGAAAACCTGCTGGCCCAGGTCAGGCCCGATGTGCTGGTCAAGGGCGGTGACTACGGTATCGACCAGGTGGTCGGCGCCGACATCGTCAAGGCCTATGGCGGCACGGTGAAAGTGCTGGGGTTGGTGGAAAACAGCTCGACCACGGCGATCGTCGAGAAGATCCGCAGCAACTGATAGCTGGCGGCGTCTCCAGTCTTATCCTGTAGACGCCGGCCTGCTTGCTGTCAGTGCCCGGCCTTGGCCGGTACGATCTTGCGCAGGATCTGCCGTGCCCTGCCGGTCAGACGCTTGAGCTTCGAATCCTTTTCCGGTTCTTCCAGGCCTTGTTGGCGGACCCAGTCCTTCCAGCGAACCCGCTCATCGCGCACCAGCCAGCCGTCCTGGCGGGCGAAGCTTTCCGCCAGGTACAGGCCACGTGTGCTGGCCGCAATCAACTGATCCTTTTTCAAGGTATACAGTTCGGCACAGGGCTGGCCGTCCTTCAGGGGCATCAGGTACAGGTCGGGGCGGGAGCGGTCCAGTCTCGCCACCAGTTCATCGTTTTCCAGCCGTTCGTCGACATGAAACAGGCTCAGGGACTTCGCTTCCCTGGGCACGTCCAGTCGCAGGTCATAGATCAGTTGCAGCGACGCGGTGGGCAGGTGTACATAGGCCCGTGGTCGCTCCATCAGTTGTTGCACGCCGCAGCGCACGGGCAGTGCCGACCCCGACAGCGGCGTCAGGCGAAACGGCAGGGCCTCGCGATAATGCAGCGCGGCGGAGTAGGGGGCCGGCAGCCAGGTGTCGTTGAAGCGCCCGGTCAGCCAGCCCTCCGGTGTTTCCAGCAGGCATTCCTCGGCGATTTCCTGGATGGCGGTGTGCAGTGGCAGGTTCAGTTCCTGGGCCGGGACGTAACCGGAAATCAGCTTGAGCACCACGTCGCCGCGGTCCTGGCGGCGTTGACGGACCAGCACCCAGTAGTCGCGGTTCTGCCAGTGCAGGGTGAGTCGTACCGAAACCCCGAGGTTGGCCAGCTCCAGGGCAAAGCGCCCGGCGTCGGCGACAGCCACCGGCTTGCGCTTGTGCAGGATCTGCGCGAAGTTCAGCGGCATCCCGACGCTCTGGTAGCTCAGGCCTTCGGGAGTCGCTTCGACGAACAGGGGCAGGGTCTTGAAGTTGCTGGGGTTCTTTCTGATCAGTGTTCGCGGCATGTCGGCTCCTTCTTGCGTCGGGGTCGGCCGCGTGGGCGGCATCAGTTCTGGCGAATGACCCGGGCTACGGTTGCAACGTTATGGGCGAGGTGCAGCGGATTGATGGTACCGACGATAGCACTGGCCACGCCGGGGTGTTCAAACAGCAACTCGAAACTGGCGCGTACCGGGTCGACGCCAGGACTCAGGCAGGCGTGACCGCTGGCCAGGGCCTTTTTTACCAGAATCGCCTTGCCATGGGCAGCCGCATAATCAATGACCGGTCGTTCGGCCTGTTCGTTCAGATTGTAGGTGATCATCGCGCAGTCGCCCTGTTCCAGAGCCTTCAGGCCGCCCTCGACGGTTTTCCCGGAAAAACCGAACGCGCGGATCTTGCCTTCGCGCTTGAGCTCGGCGAGTGTCTGGTAGACATCGCTCTGTTCAAGGATCGCCAGGTCGTTGCCGTCGGAGTGCACCAGCACCAGGTCGATGAAATCGGTTTCCAGGCGTTGCAGGCTGCGCTCCACGGAGAGCCGCGTATGCCCGGCGCTGAAGTCGTGGCGCGATTGGCCAGCCTCGAATTCCTCGCCGACCTTGCTGACGATCACCCATTCATGACGTTGCCCGCGCAGCAACGGGCCGAGTCGCTCCTCACTACGGCCGTAGGCCGGCGCGGTGTCGATCAGGTTGATCCCCAGGTCGCGGGTCAGCTTGAGCAACTGGCGCGCCTCGTCGTCGTCGGGAATCTGGAAGCCGCTGGGGTATTTGACGCCCTGGTCGCGGCCCAGCTTGACGGTGCCCAGGCCCAGTGGCGAAACGTTCAGGCCGGTGCTGCCCAGCGGGCGATGCAGTTCGTGCAGGGTGGGCAGGCTCATGGCAGCAGTTGCTCCCAGGCGGTTTGGGTGATGGCCGGGCGCGGCAGTTCGGGCAGCGGGGATGGATGGCTAGGCTGGATACCGTCGCGCTGCAGGCTGGCGAGCACCCGATCAGCGAAGTCCGGTGCCAGCGCCAGCTTGGTTGGCCAGCCGACCAGCAGGCGTCCCTCTTCGGCGAGGAAGGCGTTGTCCGGGCGGGTCAGGCCCGATTGCCGGGGTTCGGCGCGATCGACCCGCAAGGTGGCCCAGCGGCTTTGGCTCAGGTCGATCCACGGCAGCAGGTTGCCGATTTCCTTGCGTGCCTCGGCAATCTGCTGGTCGCTGTCACGTGCCACGCCTTCGGCCTCGGCAATATCACCGCCAAGGTACCAGACCCACTGGCCATCGGCCGCCGGGTGGGTCGTCACGGTGATCCGTGGCTTGGGTCCGCCGCCCAGGCAGTGGGCGTACAACGGCTTGAGGCTTGGCCCCTTGACCAGCACCATGTGCAGTGGCCGTGTCTGCATGGCCGGTTGGCTCAAGCCAAGGGCGGTGAGCAGTTCGGCATTGCCGGCACCGGCACTGAGGACGATGCGCTGGGCGCGGATCTCGCGCTCATCGACGCGCAGGCCAACCAGTTGATCGTTTTCTCGCAGCGGTTCGATTTTCTGTCCGGCCAGCAGGCCGTCGCCGGCCAGCTCGGCCAGGCGCTCGATCAGGCTGGGAACATCGACCACCAATTCGGCCAGGCGGTAGACCTTGCCCTTGAAACGTGGGTTCTGCAGCGCGAGTGGCAATTGCTCGCCCTTGACCTGGTCGACCCGGCCACGTACGGCCTTGCTGGCGAAGAAGCTGGTGAGGTTGCCGGCCAGGGTCCCGGGGGACCAGAGGTAGTGTGCCTCGGACAGCAGGCGCACGCCGGACAGGTCGAGTTCGCCGTTGCCAGCCAGGGCCTCGCGCCAGCGCCGCGGCATGTCCGCGATGGCTTCCGAGGCGCCGGTGAGTGCACCGTGCAGCGCATACTTGGCACCGCCATGGATGATGCCCTGGGACTTCACGCTCTGGCCACCGCCGAGGCTGGCGCTCTCCACCAACACCGTCGAAAAGCCCTGGCGGCGCAGGCGCGCATTCAGCCAGAGACCGGCGACGCCGGCGCCGACAATCAGGACATCGGTGGAAATAGCGGATGGCATGCAGCGACCTCGGTTGTTCTGACTAAGGCCGCAGTATACAGGTTCAGGGGAGGCGTCGACGGCCCGCCGTCAATGCCCGGCGGTTTTCGAGAACAGTTGGATCACCACCACGCCCAGGACGATCAGCGCCATGCCGAGCATGGCCGGCATATCCAGTTTCTGGCCGTAGAGGAACAGCGCGGCCACGCTGACCATCACGATGCCCATGCCAGCCCAGACCGCGTAGGCCACGCCCACCGGCACGGTGCGTACCACCAGGGTCAGCATCCAGAAAGCCGTGGCGTAACCGGCGATGATCAACGTCAGCGGTAGCGGCGTGCTAAGGCCCTTGACCGCTTTCATGGACACGGTGGCGATGACTTCGGCGCAAATGGCGATGGCGAGATAGTAGTAGGCGTTCATGAAATGGTCTCCCCGGTCTTTGGCCTGCTGATGAGGTGGGCATTTTAGCCATTGGTCAGATGGGGTAAAGTCATTACCTATCTGTAATGAAGATAGGTTGGTTTCGACATGCAATGGAACCTGGAACAGTTGCGTCTGTTCGTCAGCGTCGCCGAGCAGCGTTCGTTTTCTGCAGTAGCCCGGCATCAGCGCAAGGCGCAATCGGCGATCAGTTCGGCGATTGCTTTGCTCGAGGACGACCTCGGCGTGCTGCTGTTCGAGCGTAGCAGCGGGCGCCAGCCGCGGCTGACGGAGGCGGGTGAGTCGCTGCTGGAGGAGGCGCGTGAGGTGCTACGCCAGTGCGAGCGCCTCAACGGTCGAGCCCTGGCCCTGGTGCGCGGCCAGGAGGCCTGCCTGCGCCTGGCGCAGGATGAAGCGATGCCCTATCAGTCGGTGGTCGACAGCCTGGAGGCGTTGGCCAATCGCTTCCCCAGCCTTGAGGTGCAACTGACCAGCGCGGCCCAGGGCGATGTGGCGCGCAAGCTGGTGGAGCGGCGGGCCGACCTGGGATTGCTGTTCTACCACGACCAGATTCCCGAGGCCCTGGAGCGGCGGGTGCTGGGCAGCATCGAAATGGTCACGGTATGCGGTGTCGGTCATCCCATGGCGGCGCTGGCGAAGGTCAATTGCCAGCAACTGGCGCAGCATCGGCAGTTGCTGATGTCGACGCAGTCGAGTGTCTATCCCGGCAGCGAGGCGGCCAGCCCGCAGGTGTGGCGTGCCGACAGTTTCTACGTCATGGCCGAATGGTTGATTCGCGGCCTGGGCTGGGCCTGGCTGCCGCGTCACGTGGTGCAGTATCCGACGTACCAGGGGCAGATGGTCGAATTGGCGAGCGAGTGGACGCCACCTGCGCTGGTGGTCGAACTGGTCTGGCGCCGCGACGATCCACTGGGGCCGGCGGGACGTTGGCTGGCGGAGCGTTTTGCCGAACACTTGCAGGCGATCGGCTGAAAACACAGTAAACTCCGCCGCCATGAATAGAACTCTCTACACCTTGCTGTTTCATCTGGGGCTGCCATTGGTGGCGGTGCGTCTGTGGCTGCGGGCGCGCAAGGCGCCGGCCTATGCCCGGCGGATCGCCGAACGTTTTGCCCGCGGCCTGCCGCCAATGCGCCCGGACGGAATCTGGGTGCACGCCGTCTCGGTGGGCGAGAGCATTGCCGCCGCACCGATGATCCGGGCGCTGCTGGCGCAGTATCCCGGGTTACCGATTACCGTGACCTGCATGACGCCCACCGGCTCGGAGCGGATCCAGGCGCTGTTCGCCAATGAACCGCGGATCCAGCATTGCTACCTGCCCTACGATCTGCCTTGGGCAGCGGCGCGTTTCCTCGACACCGTACGCCCTCGGCTCGCGGTGATCATGGAAACCGAACTGTGGCCCAACCACATCCATCAGTGTGCCCGGCGAGGAATCCCGGTGGCGCTGGCCAATGCGCGGCTGTCGGCGCGCTCGGCCAAGGGGTATGCGCGTTTCGCCCGGCTGACCCGGCCGATGCTGGAGGAAATGAGCCTGATCGCGGTACAGACCGAGGCCGAGGCCGAACGCTTCCGGCAACTGGGCGCACGGCCCGAGACCGTAGAGGTCACTGGTTCGATCAAGTTCGACCTGAGCATCGACCCGCAATTGCTGGCGCGCGCCGCCGAACTGCGTGAGCAGTGGCAGGCCCGGCAGCGCCCGGTGTGGATTGCCGCGAGTACCCATGAAGGCGAGGACGAGGTGGTCCTGGCAGCGCACCGGCAATTGCTCGGCAATTACCCGGATGCCTTGCTGATCCTGGTGCCGCGGCATCCCGAACGGTTCAACAGCGTCTTCGAACTCTGCCGCCAGCAAGGTTTCACCACGGTCCGGCGCTCGACCGCTGAGCCGGTGGGGGCGCAGGATTCGGTGTTGCTCGGCGACACCATGGGCGAGTTGCTGTTTCTCTATGCGTTGGCCGACAGCGCCTTCGTCGGCGGCAGCCTGGTACCCAATGGCGGGCACAACGTGCTGGAGCCGGCGGCCCTGTGCAAGCCGGTCCTGAGTGGGCCGCACCTGTTCAACTTCCTCGAAATCGCCGCGCTGATGCGCGACGCCGGTGCCTTGCAGGAAGTCGATGATGCCGAAGGCCTGGCGGTGGCGGTGCGGCGCCTGTTCGAATTGCCGCAGGATGCGCGCCGGATGGGCGAGGCGGGCCTGAAGGTGATGCAGGCCAACCAAGGTGCCTTGAAACGGCTGTTGGATGGGCTTGGGCGTTTACTGTCTGAGACACGCTGACGGCTCTCTGCTGTGGGAGCCGGCGCCCCGGTTTATCCGCGGAGTTTTCTAGCGGCCTTGAGGGCCCTTTCGCGGATGAATCCTGCTCCCACGGTCTGTGTTCCCCCAGCCGCTGTCAGCGCT
This sequence comes from Pseudomonas sp. UTLPPB19802, assembly GCF_059730225.1. Lineage (NCBI taxonomy): Bacteria > Pseudomonadati > Pseudomonadota > Gammaproteobacteria > Pseudomonadales > Pseudomonadaceae > Pseudomonas > Pseudomonas sp. UTLPPB19802. The sequence goes on along the minus strand of NZ_AP048545.1, from coordinate 170,059 downwards.
CCGATGGCGCCTTGAGGTTGGCCGCCGCGGCTTTCGCCAGATCCGGTGGCAGGAAGTCCTTGTCCGGGTTGTAGTCGGCCTTCAGGTAGCGCGCCAGGGCGCTCAGGTCTTCCGGGCTCAAGGTTCCCGCCGCCTGTTTCAGGCGCAGGTTGTCGAGGATGTAGTCGTAGCGGGTGTTGTTGTAGTCGCGGACCGAGGTGTACAGCTGGCGCTGGGCGTCGAGTACGTCGACGATATTGCGTGTTCCCACCTGATAACCGATCTCGGTCGCCTCCAGTGCACTCTGGTTGGAGATGATCGACTGCTTGCGGGCCTGAACCTGTTCCACGTCGGTGTTGACCGCGCGATGCAGGTTGCGGGTGTTCTCCACCACCTGCCGGCGCAGGGCCTCACGCTGCTGTTCGGTCTGGCTCAGCCGCGAATAGGATTCGCGCACCTGTGAGCTGGTCAGGCCGCCGCTGTAGAGCGGGATGTTCAGTTGCAGGCCGACGGTGGTCTGTTTCACCGGGCCGCCATAGTTCTGCCCCAGGGTATTGGGGTTGGTCAGGCCGAAGCCGTCGTTGTCGCCGGCCTGGTACTGGGCGACAGCGTCGAGGGTCGGCGCGTGGCCGGCCTTGCGCTGCTTGAGGGTTTCCTCGGCGGCGCTGACCGCGTAGTTGCTCGCCAGCAGGTTCAGGTTCTGCCTGGCGGCGGTATCGACCCAGGCCTTGGCATCATTCGGCGTCGGAGCCAGCACCGGCAGGGTGTGGACGATGCCCTGGATCGAGTTGTACTGGCGGTTGGTCAGGGTGATCAGCGCTTCGAACGCGTCCTCGACCTGGCGTTGCGCGACGATGCGGTTGGCCCGCGAGGTGTCGTAGCTGGCCTGGGATTGCAGGACGTCGGTCTTGTCCGACAGGCCGACGTCGAAGCGTTCGTTGGATTGGTCCAGCTGGCGCTTGAAGGCTGCTTCCTCGGCCTTGGTCGAGGCCAGGGTGTCCTGGGCACGCAGCACGGCGAAGTAGCTTTCGGCGCTCTGCAGGATCAGGTTCTGTTCGGTGGCCGAGAGTTGCAGCGCAGCCTGTTCGTTGACGTCCTTGGCGGCCTGGAGCTGGAACCAGCGGTCGGCGCGGAAGATCGGCTGGCTCAGGGTCGCCTGGTAGACATTGGCACTGCGGCTGGTGGTCGCCGAAGGGCGATCAATCGAGGTGTGGACGTTGTTGCTGCTGGCGCTGGCCGAGAGGTTCGGCAGCAGGCCGGCGCGGGCCTGGGGCACGACTTCCTTGCGTGCGTCGTAGTCGGCGCGGGCGGCGGCCAGGTCGGCGTTGTTGTCCAGGGCTTCCTGGTAGACGCTGACCAGGTCGGTCCTGGTCGACAAGGGCGCTTCAGCTGCCCAGACCAGTCCGTTGGTCGCACAAGACACGGCCAGGGCCAGTGATAGTTTGCGCAGCATGAGGCGATCCTTGGAATGAATATTACGGTTGTAATTCGGGGCCGAGGCTAATGCGCGCGATGTGCAGCGTCAAGCCGTAGGCGAGTGTAGTTGCCGCCGGGTTTCGCAACAATCCTGCATATCGGCCATTTATCCAGACGAAGGCGAGGGTGGTGGCGTTCTGTCGCAGTCTTGGTCTACACTCGGCGCGTTCTTGTCGGGGTGCCTTGCTATGAGGCTGAGATCGGATAATTCCGGATCCCGTTGAACCTGATCAGGTTAGCGCCTGCGTAGGGAACAAGATTGCTCGTCTCCCGGCGAGTCCTCTTGTGCTGCGTCCGGGGTGTTGTTCGACAATCGAACAACGTTCGTCCGGGCAAGGCACAGCGCCGCTCATGGTGCGTCCGTGCAATTCAGGTTCGTCCCGACAATCCACCTGGATGCAGTCTGGAGAGCCCGTGATGAGTACAAGATTAAAAGACGCCGCGAACCTCAGCGATTCGGCCAAGGTCGACGAGCAGTCGGTGCAACCCTTTCCCCGCTCGCAAAAAATCTACGTCCAGGGCTCGCGTCCGGATATCCGCGTGCCGATGCGCGAAATCAGCCTCGACGTGACCCCGACCGACTTCGGCGGCGAGATCAACGCGCCGGTGCTGGTCTACGATACTTCCGGCCCCTACACCGATCCGAACGTGACCATCGACGTGCGCCAGGGCCTGGCCGATGTCCGCTCGCCGTGGATCGACAGCCGCGGCGACACCGAGCGCCTGGCCGGCCTGAGTTCGAACTTCGGCCAGCAGCGCCTGGCCGACCCGGAGCTGACCAAGCTGCGTTTCGCCCACGTCAACAATCCGCGCCGGGCCAAGGCCGGGGCCAACGTCACCCAGATGCACTATGCCCGGCAGGGCATCATCACCGCCGAGATGGAATACGTTGCCATCCGCGAAAACCTCAAGCTGCAGGAAGCCCGCGCGGCCGGGCTGCTCAAGCAGCAACACGGTGGCCACAGTTTCGGCGCGAGCATTCCGAAGGAGATCACTCCCGAATTCGTCCGCGAGGAAATTGCCCGCGGCCGGGCGATCATTCCGGCGAACATCAACCACGTGGAGCTGGAGCCGATGATCATCGGCCGCAACTTCCTGGTGAAGATCAACGGCAACATCGGTAACAGCGCCCTGGGTTCATCTATCGAGGAAGAAGTGGCCAAGCTGACCTGGGGCATCCGCTGGGGTTCTGACACGGTCATGGACCTGTCCACCGGCAAGCACATCCACGAAACCCGCGAGTGGATCATCCGCAACTCGCCGGTACCGATCGGCACCGTGCCGATCTACCAGGCGCTGGAGAAGGTCAACGGGGTGGCCGAGGACCTGACCTGGGAGCTGTTTCGCGACACCCTGATCGAACAGGCCGAGCAGGGCGTCGACTACTTCACCATTCACGCCGGCGTGCTGCTGCGCTATGTGCCGCTGACGGCCAAGCGGGTTACCGGGATCGTTTCCCGTGGCGGCTCGATCATGGCCAAGTGGTGCCTGGCGCATCATAAGGAAAACTTCCTCTACACCCACTTCGACGAAATCTGCGAAATCATGAAGGCCTACGACGTCAGCTTCTCGCTGGGCGACGGCCTGCGTCCGGGGTCGATTGCCGACGCCAACGACGAAGCGCAGTTCGGCGAGTTGGAAACCCTGGGCGAATTGACCAAGATTGCCTGGAAGCACGACGTGCAGTGCATGATCGAAGGCCCGGGCCACGTGCCGATGCAGTTGATCAAGGAGAACATGGACAAGCAGCTGGAGTGCTGCGACGAGGCGCCGTTCTACACCCTCGGCCCGCTGACCACCGACATCGCGCCAGGCTACGACCACATCACCTCCGGCATTGGCGCGGCGATGATCGGCTGGTTCGGGTGCGCCATGCTCTGCTACGTCACGCCCAAGGAGCACCTGGGCCTGCCGAACAAGGATGACGTGAAGACCGGGATCATCACCTACAAGATCGCAGCCCATGCGGCAGACCTCGCCAAGGGCCATCCAGGCGCGCAGATCCGCGACAACGCCTTGAGCAAGGCGCGCTTCGAGTTCCGTTGGGAAGACCAGTTCAACCTGGGCCTGGACCCGGACACCGCGCGGGCGTTCCACGACGAAACCCTGCCGAAGGATTCGGCCAAGGTCGCGCATTTCTGCTCCATGTGCGGGCCGAAGTTCTGCTCGATGAAGATCACCCAGGAAGTCCGTGAATACGCGGCCAACCAGCGGATCGAGGCGGTTGACGTGGATGCTGCCCAAGGCATGGCGGAGCAGGCCGAGCGCTTCAGGCGCGAGGGTAGCCAGTTGTACCAGAAGGTCTGACCTGAGCCGGACCCCTGTGGCGAGCGGGCTTGTCGGATCGCCGCACCGCCGCGCTGGGGCGTGAAGCGCCCCTGAAACCAGGCAGCCCGGTGTATCAGATACGCCGGGTTGTCCGTTTTTACGACTGCGTCGCAGTCGAACGCGGGCCAGCCCGCTCGCCACAGGTCCGTTTACATTTGCGCTTCTCTTGAGATGACACCCTTGAAAACTCCCGGCACCTATTCCCCCGATGTCGCCGTCCCGCTCGACAAGCGCGTGTTCGGCGCGCGCGACCTGTTTTCCCTATGGTTCTCCCTCGGCATCGGCCTGATGGTGCTGCAGACCGGTGCCCTGCTGGCGCCGGGGCTGGGGCTGTCCGGCTCATTGCTGGCGATCCTGCTCGGCACGGCAGTCGGCGTGCTGCTGCTGGCAGCGGTCGGGGTGATCGGCAGCGATACCGGCCTGGCTTCCATGGCGGCGCTGAAACTGAGCCTCGGCCGGTACGGCGCGGGGCTCCCGGCGATCCTCAACCTGCTGCAACTGGTGGGCTGGGGTGCGTTCGAAATCATCGTCATGCGCGATGCCGCCAGCCTGCTCGCCACCCGAGCCTTCGGCGAGGGCAGTGCGCTGGTCAGCCCGTTGCTCTGGACCCTGCTGTTCGGTGCGCTGGCGACCTTGCTGGCGATCAGCGGGCCGCTGACGTTCGTGCGCCAGATCCTGCGCAAGTGGGGTATCTGGCTGTTGTTGGCGGCCTGCCTGTGGCTGACCTGGAATCTCTTCGCCCGGGCCGACCTCGCGGTACTGTGGGGCCAGACCGGCGATGGCTCGATGGCGTTTGCCGTGGGTTTCGATATTGCGATTGCCATGCCGTTGTCGTGGCTGCCGCTGATCGCCGACTACTCGCGATTCGGCAAGCGTGCCCAGAGCGTCTTCGGCGGCACCGCGTTGGGCTTCTTTATCGGCAACCTCTGGCTGATGAGCCTTGGCGTGGCCTACACCCTGGCCTTCGCGCCAAGCGGCGAGGTCAATGCCCTCCTGCTGGCCCTGGCGGGGGCCGGGTTGGGGATTCCGTTGCTGCTGATCCTGCTCGACGAGTCGGAGAACGCCTTTGCCGATATCCACTCGGCGGCGGTTTCCAGTGGGATTCTGTTGCCATTGAAAGTCGAATGGCTGGCGCTTGCCATTGGCGTGCTCTGCACCCTGATCGCCTGCTTTGCGCCACTGGCGCAGTACCAGAACTTCCTGCTGCTGATCGGTTCGGTGTTCGCGCCGCTGTTCGGTGTGGTGCTGGCCGACCATTTCATTCTGCGCCGCCGAGGTGTCCGGGTGTCGCCGTCAGCCTTGCGCTGGCCGGCCCTGCTGGCCTGGCTGGGCGGCATCGGCACCTACCACCTGTTGGCCAACCTCTATCCCGAACTCGGAGCAACCCTGCCGTCGCTGTTGCTGGCAGGGCTGTTGCAGTGCCTGCTGGGCAAACTCTTCACTTATGGGCAGGGAACCGCTCGGGCTTGAGAATGCCGTTGAGGCGCGAGTAGTCGATCTTCAGCTCGATCACGCCCAGGGCGTAGGGGGCGATGGTCGTCACGTTGTACTTGAGCATTACACCGTCGCTGGTCAGGGCGACGTTTGGGGTTTTCTGGAAGGGCCAGGTGCGGATGAAGTCCTGGTCCGCCCGGTTGTTGATCTGCCAGCTGTTGTGGGCGACCTTGACCAGTTTCCAGAACGCCTCTTCCTGGCCCGGTAGCAGCATGTCCTGCAGGGCCAGGGCCTTGTGGTCCGCGCGGGACCAGTTGATGTAGCTGCGCTCCGGCGTGCCCTGGGGAGTGCCGTTGTCCAGGTAGCTGATCAGCTCGATGATCACCAAGCCGTCATGCTGTTCGAGTACCTTCGACTGCAGGTAGCTGGCCTGACGGCTGGCGGCGGTGGCGAGGAACTGGTCCTGGTAGTTCTTTAGCGATGTCGGCTGCGGCGCCCCGGGTGCGGCGGGCGGCATTTGCAACAGGCGCCGCTCGATCAGGCTGTCCAGTTGCGGTTCGCTCGGGAAGTGCAGGATGTCGATGTTCACCAGCGGGCAGTCCGGGTCGTTGCAGCCTGGCTTGACCTGTTCCCAGGCATCGCGCTTGAACTCCAGCGGTTTCTGCGTGGCGGGTTGGAGCAGGCTCTGGCAGGCGCCCAGGGTCAGGGCGATGCAGGTCAGCGAGGCGATTTTTAAAAACGACATGTACGTCCTTCGTCAGCGAAAGGTAGGCCAGGGAGATCGTGCTTTGACTGTCAGCGGCGTGGTCGGTTCGCCACTACGCTAATTAGAGTAGGTTTCAGGGGCAGCCGTCTATCCCGGCGATGGGAAAGTGGCTGCACCGGCGGGCATTGGCGCGTTAGGATGGCGCGAAGTCGAGGAGGAGCCTCGCCGTTACAGCAAAGAGGATCAGCATGACCGACATCAGCAAGTCCACTCCGACGAACGTCGAGATCATCCGGCGGGAGAACTGCTTCAAGGGGTTCTACCGGCTCGATCGCCTGCACCTGCGCCACGAGCTTTTCGCCGGCGGCATGGGCAAGGAGATCAATCGCGAGGTGTTCGTGCGCCATGATGCGGTGTGTGTCCTGCCTTACGATGCGCGGCGTGATGAGGTAGTACTGCTGGAGCAGTTCCGGGTCGGTGCGATGGGCAAGACCGAGAACCCCTGGATGGTCGAGCTGGTTGCCGGTCTGATCGACAAGGACGAGCAGCCGGAAGAGGTTGCTCATCGCGAGGCGCAGGAGGAAGCTGATCTCGAACTGCAGGCGCTCTGGCCGATCACCCGGTACTTTCCGTCGCCTGGCGGTAGCAACGAATTCGTTCACCTCTATCTGGGGCGTTGCCAGACCGAGGGGGCCGGCGGCCTGTACGGACTGGTAGAGGAGAGCGAGGACATCCGGGCAACGGTCTGGTCTTTCGATGATGCGCTGCAGGCCGTGCGCGATGGGCGGATCATCAATGCGGCTTCGATCATCGCCCTGCAATGGCTGGCCTTGAATCGCACCGAAGTGAGGGGCTTATGGTCTTGAGTCTGTTGCGCGAGCGTTATCGGGTCGACCTGGCCGGGCTGCAGGCCGCCTGCGAGGCGAACTATGCCCGGCTGATGCGATTGCTGCCCGAAATGCGCGACCAGCAGCGTGCCCGCCGGATTGCCGTGACCCAGGGCGACCAGATGCTGGGCGTACTCGCCCTGGAGGTGTTGCAGGATTGTCCCTACACCACCACCCTGCTGGTCCGCCAGGAACATAGCCTGCCGTGGTTGCCGGTGCCGGAGTTGCAGGTGCAGGTCTACCACGATGCGCGCATGGCCGAGGTGATCAGCGCCGAACATGCACGACGTTTCCGCAGTATCTACCCGTACCCGAATGCGGCCATGCACCAGCCGGACGAAAAAGCCCAGCTCAACGTGTTCCTCGGCGAGTGGCTGAGCCACTGCCTGGCTTGCGGCCATGAATTCGAGGCCGTGCGTTAGGTTGTATCTGGCTAAATGTGAACTGTGCCCGTTTCAGCCATTTCCTCTTTGCAAGTTCCCTGACCATAATTGCGCGCAACGCGGTTTGAACGAATCGGTTAAAACCTGTCCAGCCAGCAATCCCGGGAGAGCGCCTTGTCGAGCGTAGCCACTCAATCGACCACCACGGATTCGGTGCTGTTGATCCAGCTGTCCGATAGCCATCTGTTCGCCGAGGCGGACGGTACGCTGTTGGGGATGAATACCCGCGACAGTCTGCAACGGGTGATCGACTGTGTCCTGGCCGAGCAGCCGCATATCGACCTGGTACTGGCCAGTGGCGATCTTTCCCAGGACGGTACGCTGGAGTCCTACCAGCGCTTTCGCCAGATGAGCGCACATATTCCGGCGCCGGCCCGATGGTTTCCCGGCAACCACGATGAGCTGCGCGAAATGGCCCTGGCGGCTGGCGACAGCGACTTGCTGCAGCCGGTGGTGGATATCGGCAACTGGCGCGTGACGCTGCTCGACTCTGCCGTACCGGGCTCGGTGCCGGGGTTTCTGGAGGAAGGGCAGTTGCAGTTGCTGGCCAGCTCCCTGAGCGAAGCCCCGGATCGCCATCACCTGGTCTGCTTCCATCACCATCCGGTGTCCATCCAGTGTGCCTGGATGGAGCCGATCGGCTTGCGCAATCCACAGGCGCTGTTCGCTGTGCTGGAACGTTTTCCCCAAGTGCGGGCGTTGCTCTGGGGCCATATTCACCAGGAGTTCGACCAGCAGCATCAGGGGCTGCGCCTGCTGGCATCGCCCTCGACCTGCATCCAGTTCGCGCCGGGCAGTGAAGATTTCAAGCTCGACGACAAGGCCCCCGGCTATCGCTGGCTGCGCCTGCACCCGGATGGACGGCTGGAGACCGGCATATCGCGGGTTGAGGGCTTCGAGTCGACCGTCGACTATGGCGGCACCGGTTACTGAACTTCCCCAAAAACCGTAGGAAATCTCTCAGGACGAGTCATGGCCCCGGACTCAGGCTAAACTGCGCGTCTTTGCCCGCGTGCTGGCGCCTGGAGAGCGATGACATGTCCGGTTCTATCCTGTATATCCACGGCTTCAACAGCTCGCCCGAGTCGAAGAAGGCCACCCAACTGATGGCGGTGATGGCGAGCCTGGGGCTGGCCGGGCAACTGCGGGTCCCGACCTTGCATCATCACCCGCGCCAGGCAATGGCCCAGCTCGAGGCCGCCATCGCCGAACTCGGACGTCCGCTGCTGGTCGGCAGCTCGCTCGGCGGCTACTATGCCACTCACTTGGCCGAACGCCATGGCCTGAAGGCCCTGCTGGTCAACCCGGCGGTCAGCCCGCACCGGATGTTCGACGGCTTTCTCGGCCCGCAGCAGAACCTCTACAGCGGCGAAACCTGGGAACTGACCCTGGACCACGTGACGGCCCTGGCCGCGCTGGAAGTACCGCCGCCCCAGGACCCGCAGCGGTATCAGGTATGGTTGCAAACAGCCGATGAAACCCTTGATTATCGCGCCGCGCAACAGTATTACCGGGCGTGTGCCTTGCGTATCCAGGCAGGCGGCGACCATGGCTTCCAGGGCTTTGCCCGACAATTGCCGGCGTTGCTCAGCTTTGCCGGCATCGGTGCCGATAAGTACCAAACGATCGATTTCTCTGCACTTTGAGAATGACCCCTATTCATAGACGACTGATGACGAGACCCCATGGCCACTCCCAGCGCTAGCTCCTATAACGCAGACGCCATCGAAGTCCTCTCGGGCCTCGACCCGGTGCGTAAACGTCCGGGCATGTACACCGACACCAGTCGGCCGAACCATCTCGCCCAGGAAGTCATCGACAACAGTGTCGACGAAGCCCTGGCCGGCCACGCCAAGTCGGTGCAGGTCATCCTGCATGCCGACCACTCCCTGGAAGTCTGCGACGACGGCCGTGGCATGCCGGTGGACATCCACCCGGAAGAGGGTGTGTCCGGTGTCGAACTGATCCTGACCAAGCTGCACGCCGGCGGCAAGTTCTCCAACAAGAACTACCAGTTCTCCGGCGGCCTGCATGGCGTGGGTATCTCCGTGGTCAACGCCTTGTCGACCCAGGTGCGGGTCAAGGTCAAGCGTGACGGCAACGAGTACCAGATGACCTTTGCCGACGGCTTCAAGGCCACCGAGCTGGAAGTGGTTGGCAGCGTCGGCAAGCGCAACACCGGGACCAGCGTGTATTTCTCGCCGGACCCGAAGTATTTCGATTCGCCGAAGTTCTCCATCAGCCGCCTCAAGCATGTGCTCAAGGCCAAGGCGGTGCTGTGTCCGGGGCTGTTGGTCAGCTTCGAGGACAAGGGCACCGGCGAGAAGGTCGAGTGGCATTACGAGGACGGCCTGCGTTCCTACCTGGTGGATTCGGTCAGCGAATTCGAGCGTCTGCCCAACGAGCCGTTCTGCGGCAGCCTGGCCGGTAACAAGGAGGCGGTCGACTGGGCCTTGCTGTGGCTGCCGGAAGGCGGCGACAGCATCCAGGAAAGCTACGTCAACCTGATCCCGACCGCCCAGGGCGGTACCCATGTCAACGGCCTGCGCCAGGGCCTGCTCGATGCCATGCGCGAGTTCTGCGAGTTCCGCAGCCTGCTGCCACGCGGCGTGAAGCTGGCACCGGAAGACGTCTGGGAGCGGATTGCCTTCGTCCTGTCGATGAAGATGCAGGAGCCGCAGTTCTCCGGGCAGACCAAGGAACGCCTGTCGTCCCGTGAAGCCGCCGCGTTCGTTTCTGGCGTGGTCAAGGATGCCTTCAGCTTGTGGCTCAACGCCAATCCCGAGCTGGGCATGCAACTGGCCGAACTGGCGATCAACAACGCTGGCCGCCGCCTGAAGGCAAGCAAGAAGGTCGAGCGCAAACGCGTTACCCAGGGCCCGGCCCTGCCGGGCAAGCTGGCCGACTGCGCCGGACAGGATCCGATGCGTGCCGAGCTGTTTCTGGTCGAGGGTGACTCTGCCGGTGGTTCGGCCAAGCAGGCGCGAGACAAGGAGTTCCAGGCGATCCTGCCGCTGCGCGGGAAGATCCTCAACACCTGGGAAGTCGATGGCGGTGAAGTGCTCGCCAGCCAGGAAGTGCACAATATCGCGGTGGCCGTCGGCGTCGATCCCGGCGCGGCGGACCTTAGCCAACTGCGCTACGGCAAGATCTGCATCCTCGCCGACGCCGACTCTGACGGCCTGCACATCGCGACCTTGCTGTGTGCCTTGTTCGTCCAGCATTTCCGGCCGCTGGTGGATGCCGGTCACGTCTATGTGGCGATGCCGCCGCTGTATCGGATCGACCTCGGCAAGGAGATTTTCTACGCGCTGGATGACGCCGAGCGTGATGGCATCCTTGACCGCCTGGTGGCCGAGAAGAAACGCGGCAAACCGCAGGTCACCCGATTCAAGGGCCTGGGTGAAATGAACCCGCCGCAATTGCGTGAAACCACCATGGACCCCAACACCCGGCGACTGGTGCAGCTGACCCTGGATGATTTCGAAGCCACGGCGGAAATCATGGACATGCTGCTGGCGAAGAAACGCGCCGGTGACCGCAAGACCTGGCTGGAGTCCAAGGGCAACCTGGCCGAGGTGCTGGTCTGATGCGCAGAGCCCTCGCGGCGCTGTTGCTGTTGGTTGCGTGGCCGGCGCTCGCCGACTCGGTACCGGAGCTCAAGCTGTTGTCCGAGCATCCGGTCGAGGGCATGCACGGTGGCAACCTGTCCGGGTTGGCGCTGTGTGGCCAGGAGCTGTGGACGATTTCGGATCGCGACGACGACCTGCTCTATCGACTGGATACCTCGAGTCGCGTCTGGAAGGCCGAAGGCGTGCACCTCGAAGTTCCGCCGGCGCCCGACAGCGGTCTGTCCTGGGGCCTGCGGCTGAAGGCCTGGGCGGCTTCGTTCATTCGCGGCGGGGTATTGGATTTCGAGGGCGTCAGCTGCGATGACGCGGGCAACCGCTATATCGTCAGCGAAGCCCATGCTGCCGTGCTGAAAGTGCCGCCAAACGGTGCGCCGCAGTGGCTGGCAATTTCCCCAAGGCTGGTCAGTGAGGCTCGGGAAAATGGCATGTTGCTGCACTTCAACGCCGTGTTCGAAGGCCTGGCAGTCAGCCCTGGAGGTGATCGCCTGTGGCTGGCGGCCGAGCGCGAGCGACGTGGCTTGCTGCTGCTCAAGCGGCAACCGGCACAGTGGGATTGCGAGGGCAACTGCGTGCTGCTCAGTGAAGACGGCAACGAGATGCAGCCGCCGCAGTTCCCGAACGCCAAGGCAGTGACTCGCGACTTCGCCGACCTGTCGCTGTTCGACGGCAAGCTGTTTACCCTGGAACGCAACGCCTATCGGGTTTGCCGCCGCGATGCAGGCAGTGGTGCGGTCGAGCGTTGCTGGTCGTTTGCCGCCGAGGCCCTGACCGAGCCGCGCCGTTATCCGCAGAACTACGGCCTGGCCGAAGCCCTGGTGGTCGACGCCGATGGCGCCTGGATCGGTCTGGACAACAACGACGGCGCCCGCGCCGACGGTGAGGCTCGGCCGATCGTCTGGCGCTTTGCCGCGCCGGATGGCGGCTGGAGCGCCCGACCATGAGCCAGCAGCCCGGGCAGCGCGCCGGTCGCGTGCTGATGATCATGGCCTGGTGTGCCGGACTGTTTCTCGCCACGCGATTTTTCGGCCAGTGGGAGGATCGCCAGGAAAACCCCAATAGCGTCGTCACCTCGCAACAGGGCGAGGGTTATATAGAGGTCCGCCTGGCCGGGAACGGCCACGGGCATTTTGTCGCCAATGGCCTGATCAATGGGGCGCCGGTGCAGTTCATGCTCGACACTGGCGCTACCGATGTGGCGATTCCAGCCCCGCTGGCCGATCGCCTGGGGCTGGCGAGAGGTTCGCCGGTCACCCTGGACACCGCCAACGGGCGAGCCGAGGGCTATCGAACCCGGCTCGACAGCGTGCAACTGGGCGATATCCTCCTGCGGGATGTGCGGGCCCTGGTGGCGCCGGGCCTGGATGGCGAGCAGGTATTGTTGGGCATGAGCGCTTTGAAACAACTTGAATTCACCCAGCGTGGCGGCACCTTGCTGCTGCGCCAGACTACGAACTGATGAGGCCCGCATGAGCGAATCCCTTGATCTCAGCCTGGATGGCGTAGAACGCCGGTCATTGGCTGACTTCACCGAACAGGCCTACCTCAACTACTCCATGTACGTGATCATGGACCGTGCACTGCCGCACATCGGCGATGGCCTCAAGCCAGTGCAACGGCGGATCGTCTATGCCATGAGTGAGCTGGGGCTGGATGCCGACGCCAAGCACAAGAAGTCCGCGCGGACCGTCGGTGACGTGCTCGGCAAGTTCCACCCCCACGGTGACTCGGCCTGCTACGAAGCCATGGTGCTGATGGCGCAGCCGTTCAGCTACCGCTACACCTTGGTCGACGGCCAGGGTAACTGGGGCGCGCCGGATGATCCGAAATCCTTCGCGGCCATGCGCTACACCGAATCGCGGTTGTCGCGTTATTCCGAAGTGCTGCTCAGCGAGTTGGGCCAGGGCACCGCGGACTGGGTGCCGAACTTCGACGGTACCCTGCAAGAGCCTGCGGTGTTGCCGGCACGCTTGCCGAACATCCTGCTCAATGGCACCACCGGTATCGCCGTGGGCATGGCTACCGACGTACCGCCGCATAACCTGCGGGAAGTCGCCAACGCCTGCGTGCACCTGCTGGACGATCCCAAGGCTACGGTCGAGGAATTGTGCAAGTTCGTGCCTGGCCCGGACTATCCGACCGAGGCGGAAATCATCACGCCCCAGGCCGACCTGCTGAAGATCTACGAGACCGGACGTGGTTCGGTACGCATGCGCGCGGTCTACCGCGTCGAGGACGGCGATATCGTCGTGCATGCATTGCCCCACCAGGTTTCCGGAGCCAAGGTGCTGGAGCAGATTGCTGCCCAGATGCAGGCCAAGAAGCTGCCGATGGTCGCCGACCTGCGCGATGAGTCCGACCACGAGCATCCCTGCCGGATCGTGATCATCCCGCGTTCGAACCGGGTCGACCCCGAAGAGCTGATGCAGCACCTGTTCGCTACCACCGACCTGGAGTCCAGCTACCGGGTCAACGTCAATATCATTGGCCTGGACGGCAAGCCGCAACTGAAGAACCTGCGTTCTTTGCTGCTGGAATGGCTGGAGTTCCGGGTCAACACTGTCCGGCGCCGCCTGAAATTCCGCCTGGACAAGGTCGAAAAGCGCCTCCATCTGTTGGACGGCTTGCTGATCGCCTACCTCAACCTGGATGAAGTGATCCATATCATCCGTACCGAGGAGCATCCGCGTGCCAAGCTGATCGAACGTTTCGCCCTCAGCGAGATCCAGGCCGACTACATTCTCGACACCCGCCTGCGCCAGTTGGCGCGGCTGGAAGAGATGAAGCTGCGCGGCGAGCAGGACGAGCTGCTCAAGGAACAGGCCAAGCTGCAAGCGCTGCTGGCCAGCGAAGCCAAGCTGAAGAAACTGGTGCGCAGCGAGCTGCTCGCCGATGCGAAAACCTATGGCGACGACCGTCGTTCACCGATCGTTGCCCGGGCTGAAGCCAAGGCGCTGTCGGAAAACGAGCTGATGCCCACTGAGCCGGTAACGGTCGTTCTGTCGGAAAAAGGTTGGGTTCGCTGTGCAAAAGGTCATGATATTGACGCCACCGGCTTGTCCTATAAAGCGGGCGATGGCTTCAAGACTGCGGCAGCCGGGCGTTCCAACCAGTTTGCGGTGTTCATCGACTCCACCGGGCGCAGCTATTCGGTGGCGGCCCACACGCTGCCGTCGGCGCGTGGCCAGGGTGAACCGCTGACCGGTCGTCTGACGCCGCCGCCGGGTGCCAGCTTCGAATGCGTGCTGTTGCCCGAGGACGAAGCGCTGTATGTGATCGCCTCCGATGCGGGCTACGGGTTCGTGGTCAAGGGTGAGGATCTGCAGGCCAAGAACAAGGCGGGCAAGACGTTGTTGAGCCTGCCCAACGGTTCCAGGGTGATGGCGCCACGGCCGGTGACCGATCGTGAGCAGAACTGGCTGGCGGCAGTCACTACCGAAGGTCGCCTGCTGATCTTCAAGATCAGCGACCTGCCACAGCTGGGCAAGGGCAAGGGTAACAAGATCATTGGCGTTCCCGGCGAGCGGGTTGCCAGTCGCGAAGAATACGTCAGCGATCTTGCCGTGCTGCCGGAAGGTGCGACGTTGGTTTTGCAGGCCGGCAAGCGTACCTTGTCACTCAAGGCCGATGATCTGGAACACTACAAGGGCGAGCGCGGTCGCCGGGGCAACAAACTGCCACGCGGCTTCCAGCGAGTCGACGCGTTGCTGGTAGAAATTGGCAACTAGTGCGGTTTAGCGCGCTTGTCCTGGTTTTTTCGTGCAGGATCGGCGCGGCACTACTGGAGTCATGGCGCATATTCACGGATGATATGCGCCTCTTGGGCGGCTGTATGGCAGAACGCCCAAAACGAATTTTCTGGATCAGACTGTGGCCTGCCCAATGGTGGCCACTTGGATGGGATGATGACTGTTCTGCGCCTTCCTTTAATGTTGCTGCTCTCCGGCGTGCTCGGTTTGGCCGGCTGCAGCGTTCACCAACCGGTTTCCTTGTATCAATTGGATAGTGGCACGCCGGGCCAGCCTCAACAAAGTACCGGTATGTTCGTGGTGCTGGGTCCTGTTTCCCTGGCTGACTACCTGCAGCGCGAAACCCTGCTGCAGCGCCAGCCAGATGGCAGCCTGACAGCAGCGACCGATGGTCGTTGGGCGGGCAGCCTGTCTTCGGATATCAACCAGCTGCTGGTGCGGCAACTGGCATGGCGACTGGACAGCCAGCGCGTCGTGCTGTCGCCGGCGACGGCGGGCGCTACACCGGATGTGCAGGTGCTGCTGTCGATTACCCGGTTGGATTCCGGTACCAAGCAGCCAGCGATCCTCGATGCCCAATGGCGCCTGCTGGATCGTCGCGGCCAAGTCCGGGACAACCGTATCGTTCACCTGGAACAGCAGCATGCCGGTACTTCGGCGGCACAGGTCCAGGCCCAGGGCGAACTGCTGCAGCGCCTGGCTGAGCAGTTGAGCGTGGCGCTCAAGCCGCTCGCCAACCAGCCACCGGTTGCCGAGGTTCGCACCAAGCCGGCGGCACCAGCGCCGACCAAGCAGGCCGAGCCGGAAAAACCGAAGATCCCGATGGCCACGCCGATTCGTACGGATATGGAAGTGTTCCGCTTCTGAGGTGGTCGCCAGACAACAAAAAGCCCGCATTCGTTGCGGGCTTTTTGTTGTCTGGCCTATGGCGAGAACCGATTACTTGCTGCTTTCGTGCATCCGCGCCAGTTGGCGTTCGAGCATCGATGGATAGGGCTCCATCAGTCGTTCCACGCAGCAGGCGCCTTCGGGGCTGGCGATTGGCCGGATACGAGCCCGCTGGCGAATCAGCGGGTCGTCGCTGATCTGCCGCTCAACCAGCAGCAGGTTGCGGCTGTGTTGCGACAGCGCCAGGGCGTCCTGGGCGGTTTCGGTCAGCAGCAGGTCGATCTGGCTGATGCCGAACAGCTCGTCGCCGAGGGTCAGGCCCAGTTGTAGTTGCAAGGTGATACCACTGTCGGCGACTTCGATCTGCAACTGATGGCCCAGCGCCCTGAGCAGCTCGCCGCAGCAGATGGCATTGGTCAGGTAGTCGTCGCCGCTGTCTTCAGTGTGGAACAGCATCAGTGTGCTGCCGTCATTCAGGGTGTGCAGCTCGCTCTGGTAGAGTGAGGCGGCCTGGTCGAGGCAGTCGCGATAGCGCTCCAGCAACTCGGTCAGGCGGGCCCGTGGCAGGCGGCGCAATTGGTCCTGGGCACCAAGCTGTACGGCAAGTACGGCACTGTGCTGGGGTTGTGCGGGGGTGACCTGCTTCGCCACGGCGCCTGTCGAGCCTTGTGGGCTCTCGCGCAGATCGGCAAAGGGGTCTTCGTCGTCCAGTTCCAATTCAGCGTCTACCGGGCGGGGAGCCTGGCGGGCTGGCGGCTTGGCTGGCGCGGCCACTGTGCCGGTGTCGAAACTTGGATCACGCAGATTGCGAACCTGGAAACCTTGTCCGACGGGCTCATCTTCCTCGTAGTCGCTATCGTCGTAGTCGATTTCCGGCTCTGGCTCGGGCTCCAGTTTCGCCGGGGCAAAGCGCGAGTGCAACTGGCGGGCAAGATCGCCGATCTCGTCCTGGCGTCGGGTGGCCGGGGTATGTTCGTCCATGTCCCGCAGCCAGACCCGCAGTTGCAGCAGCGGTGTCGAGATATGCCGGCCCAGCCGCAGGCTCAGGGCCAGCGCCAGTGCCAGCAGGATGGCGCTGAGGATACCCATGCTCTGCAGGCTGATGGTCATCGGCTGCTGGAACTGGGCCATGTCCAGGCTGATTCGCAGGTTGCCGGCGGTCACATCCTGGAAGGTGATCTTGGTCTGGTAGACACCTTCGGTCTCGCCCAGCAGGCCGCTTTTCGGGCGCTGGCCGGCTTCGGCGAGGATGCGGTTGTCGACGCTATAGATTGCCGCGTGGGCCACCAGCGGATTTTTCGTCAGGTTGTTGAGCAGCACGTTGAGGCTGAGGATGTCGTTGGACACCAGCAGCTCGGTCGCCGACGTGGCGGTCTGGGTGGTCAGGCTCTGGCCAAGGGCGTCGGCCTGCTGGTGCATGGCTTCCTTGAACTGCAGACCCATCACGCAGGCGTAGATGACCAACGCCAGCGCGACGAGAATCACGTTGTGGCTGGCAATGCGTAATGCAATCGGTACCCGGCGGTGACGCAGTGCCCGGAAGATCAGCAGGAAGAAATTATCGTTTTTGACTGGCGTGGGCCGGTTCACTGAGCGCGGCTCTTTTGTCCGTGAAGTTGACGCGCAGTATAGCGACAGGCCCTAGACCGGCAAAGCGCTGGCGGTGCCGATGGTCACTGAAAGTGGGTAGAATGCGACTTTTTTAACGAACGGGGGTGCGCTTTGCGCGAAATCGTCCTGATTAACATCACCGGTGGAGACCGTCCGGGTCTCACCGCAGCCATTACCGGCGTGCTGGCGCAAGGTGGTGTGAACATTCTCGACATCGGTCAGGCGGTTATCCACGACACCCTGTCGTTCGGCATCCTGGTCGAGGTTCCCGGTGGCGAGCAGTCGCCGGTACTCCAGGAGGTGCTGTCCACGGCCAGTGGCCTGGGCCAGCAGGTGCGGTTTACTGCCGTGTCGGAAGCCGACTACCGGCATTGGGTCGACAGCGAGGGCAAGGACCGTCATATCGTCACCGTGTTGAGTCGCAAGATCACCGCCGAGCAGTTGCAGCAGGTCAGTGCGGTCACCGCGCGCCACGGGCTGAACATCGAGCGTATCGACCGCCTGTCGGCGCGCCTGCCGCTGGACGTACCGACCGGCCTGACCAAGGCCTGCGTCGAGTTTTCGGTACTGGGAGAGGCGGCCGACCCGCAGGCACTGCGTGCCGAGTTCCTCGGCCTGGCCCAGGAACTGAACATCGATGTCGCTTTCCAGGAAGACTCGCTGTTCCGCCGCAATCGGCGCCTGGCGGTGTTCGACATGGATTCCACGCTGATCGAGGCCGAAGTCATCGACGAACTGGCCAAGGCCGCGGGTGTCGGCGAGCAGGTCTCGGCGATCACCGAGCGTTCGATGGCGGGGGAGTTGGATTTCCGGGCCAGCTTCAAGGAGCGCCTGGCGCTGCTCAAGGGCCTGGATGTCAGCGTTCTCGATTCGATTGGCGCCTCGCTGCGCCTGACCGAGGGGGCCGAGATACTCTTCGCCGAACTCAAACGCCTGGGCTACAAGACCGCAATCCTGTCGGGTGGCTTCACCTACTTTGCACGGCAGGTGCAGGCGAAGCTGGGGATCGACTACGTGTTCGCCAACGAGCTGGAAGTGGTTGATGGCAAGTGCACCGGTGTGGCGGTCGAGCCTATCGTCGATGCCCAGCGCAAGGCCGACCTGCTGCGCGAATTGGCGGCCAAGGAAGGCTTGAGCCTGGAGCAGACCATTGCCGTGGGTGACGGTGCCAATGACTTGCCGATGCTGGGCGTTGCCGGTCTGGGCGTGGCATTCCGCGCCAAGCCGCTGGTGCGCAAGTCGGCCAGGCAAGTGATTTCAACGCTCGGGCTGGATGGTGTGCTGTACCTGCTGGGCCTGCCGGATCGCCACGGGCGCAACTGACCCGCTGTCTGTCGGTGCCGGGCCTGTTCGCGGACAGGCCCGCTCCTGCAGAATCCTCTCCTAGAGCGTCTTCCACAGTGAGCCGAAGTCTTCCTCGGGAGCGGCTGCACCGCCTGCCGACGCATCGTTCCTCACCGCTGTCGGCTGCTCGAACAGTCGGTACTCGAACTGATTGAAGCTGCCGGTACTGGCCTTTCGGGTATTCAGTCCGGCCCGACGCTCCTCGCCGTTGGTGTTGATCATCACCTTGTGGCCTTCCTGGAACGGCAGTCGCGGGGCCAGCAGGGTGGCGGGGATGCCTATGGCGCTGATTTCCGGCAACAGCAGGGCACGCAGGTACTGACTGTTTTCCTCGCTGTTGCGCACCAGTTGCAGGCCGCAAGGCTGGGCATGCGGGGCGATCAGTTCGATGCCCATCTGTGTTCCACCACTGCGTACCTGGCGAATCCAGCGGACCACGGCGACACTCCAGCCTTGGGAGGCCGGGTCCTGGATGCCGACCAGTTCTCCCGCCTGCAACTGGCTGGGGACTTCCCGTGGCCAGGCCAGGCAATATCCGCCAGGGCTGTGGTTGATGATCTGCAGGGGGAAAGTCGGAAAGTCGTCGGCGCTGTTGGCCGCCGCCTGGCTGACGTCGGCCTCCGTCGGATGGTACTGGATCTCTTCGTAGGGCAGCAGCGTATCGGCGCTGCCATGGCGCTCGGCATCGAAAGCGAGGGTCCAGCTGTCTTTCTCCGTGCTGTTGGCCAACTGGGCGGTGAAGTGCGCCGTGCGGCTGGCAGCGGGGCGATTGAGAATTTCGCTGAAGGGGCGTTGGCCGCCCAGGTAGAAGTGCAGCGCACTCATGCCGATGCACAGCGTCAACGAGCCTTGTCCCGGCGTGCGCTGGAAGCTGCGCTCGGCGGCTTCGCCCCAGGCTGCGCACAGGTGTTGCAGGGTATCCAGGCTCAGGCCTCCGGGGACCAGCAGGCGTGACTGGCTGCGCTGCTCGGCAGGCAGTTCGAGATATTCCTTCAGTGCCTCGACCAGAGGCAGAGTGTTGATGCCCATCAGGCTCGGCAGCTGCTCGACGGCAAACAGCGACGTATAGCGTGGTGGTGCGTCCGCGCCGGGCGCCACGGCAAACAGGCTCGATGACTGGCTGGCATCCTGCAGCTTGACCCGGGCACTCCAGGGCTCGAGGACTTCGGCCAGCCGGGCAATATTGTTCTGGCGCATCTGGTTGCAGCGCGAGCAGCCCAGCAGCAGGGCAACGACATAGGTCTGCTCGATGGTCAGTGCCTGGGTCTGGCTGGCCAGTTCGTCACGCACCGGATGATTCTGTACCTGGTGGGCAATCGCGAGCTGGTACAGCTGGTGCACTTCGAGCCACAGGCCCTCCGGCACCGGGCAATACAGCTGGCTGGCACGAATCAGTGGGCCGTTGAGGCAGTGCAGGGCGCGTTGTATGGCCATGGTCATCAGCCCGGCGCGTTCCTTGCTGAAGCGGGAGGCGACGCGCATCGCAATCTGTTTGTAGCCGATTGCCAGGTGATTCTGCAGGGCCTGGCAGAGATTGGCGACCTTGCGTGGACGCTCGTCGAGTACGACGGACTGATTGAGGAAGTGCCGCTCCAGATGCTTGCAGACGTAATACACCTCGGGGCGTATCAATTCGAGCAACTGCAGGCGGTTTTCGCTGGGCGTGAGCAACTGGTTGAGTTCGCCAAGCCCCTGGTACAGCAGGCGCGCAGTTTCTCCGAGGTTGGCTTTCGGTAGTTCGGCGATCCAGCGTCTCAGGTCACGCGGTGTTCCATCGCAGAAGGACAGGCTCGACTGCGTGGGCGTCGGCGCGCGCAATAATAGATGGGGGCTTGGACTGCTCATCTAACGGGCCAACTCCAGCAAGGAAAACGTGCATCATCCATCGGTGAGGTGACAAAAAATTGGTGGCAATATAATGCCACGACTCTAGCAGCAATACGGTACAGCTGCATCCTTGTCCCGCGGATCGGCTTGCGACCGATTGTCCGTGGTCTGGCCTCGCGGGCTCGAACGGATTCGACCCGCGAGGCCATCAGCGTATCAGGCGTTCCGTGGCAGGCCCAGACCCTGGCCCATGGCCACGGTCGAACCGGCGGCCAGGCTTTCGGCCCATTTCACCTGGTCGGGGCCAAACAGCACGATGGCTGTCGAGCCGAGTTTGAAGCGTCCGAGTTCGGCGCCTTTTTCCAGATGGATCGGCGCGCGGGCCGCTTCATCGTAGCGGAAGGTTTTCAGTTCGCGCTTGGGTGGCGTCACCAGGCCGGCCCAGACGGTTTCGACCGAGGCGACGATCATCGCTCCGACCAGCACCACGGCCATCGGCCCGCGCTCGGTATCGAACAGGCAGACGACGCGCTCGTTGCGGGCGAACAGTTCCGGGACGTTCTCGGCGGTGGTCTGGTTGACCGAGAAAAGGCGGCCTGGCACGTAGACCATCTCGCGCAGGGTGCCGGCCAGCGGCATGTGCACGCGGTGGTAGTCCTTGGGCGACAGGTAGATGGTGGCGAACTCGCCGCCCATGAACGGCGCGGCGAGTGCCGCGTCACCGCCCAGCAGTTCAAGGGCGCTGAAGCTGTGGCCCTTGGCCTGGAAGATCCGGCCGTGCTCAATCGGGCCGAGTTGGCTGACAGCGCCGTCGGCCGGGCAGAGGATCGCTCCCGGCGTCGGGTCGAGTGGCCGGGCTCCATCTTTCAGGGCGCGGGTGAAGAAGGCGTTGAAGTGCTCGTAGGCGGTCAGGTCCTCGACCAGGGCCTGGGACATGTCCACCTGGTAGCGCTTGGCGAACCAGGCGGTGAAGGCGTTCTTGAACCATCGCACACGGCACTCGGCAATGCAGCCGGCCAGGCGTGACAGCAGGTGGTGGGGCAGCAGGTACTGGCTGAGGATAAACAAACTCTTTTTCATCAAGGGTCCTTGTGAATCTCAAATCTCTACAGGGGTGTCGGGGTGGTTGCCCCATTCGCCCCAGGAGCCGGCGTAGCCCTTGACGCGCGGATAACCGAGCGCCTTGGCTACCAGATAGGTGAAGCCGGAGCGGTGGTGGGTCTGGCAATGGGTGATCACTTCCTTGTCTGGAGTGATGCCCAGTTCGTCGAGGATCGCTGGCATATCCTTGCGAATGCGCAGGCTGCGTGCCTTGTCCATGCCGGCGGTCCATTCGAAGTTGACGGCGCCGGGGATGTGTCCGCCCTTGGCTGCCAGGACCTTCTCGCCGGAGTACTCCAGAGGACCGCGAGCGTCCCAGATCGCCAGGTCGGGCGCGCCCAGGCGCGACTGCAGGTAGTCGCGAGTGGCGGTCGGCGCTTCGTGCAGGGTCAGCGCGACTGGGCCACCGGCTGGCGCCGGGATGTCCTCGGACACCGCCAGGCCTTCGTCCAGCCACGCCAACAGGCCGCCGTCGAGGTAGTGATAGCGGCCATGGCCAATGACGTCCAGCAGCCAGATGAAGCGTCCGGCCCAGCCGCCGCCCTCGTCGTCGTAGACCACGTAGACCGCATCCGGGTTGTGGCCCAGTTCGCCGAACAGCGCTTCGAGCGCCTCCTTCGAAGGCATCAGCCCCGGCGCTGGCGGCTGGCCAAACTGGGTGCGCTTGGGGTCGACGAAGCGGGCGCCGGGTATATGTCCTGCGCCATAGCGGGCGCTGCTGGTCAGGTCCACCAGGATCAGCCCGGGGGTGTCGAGGCGCGGCAGCAGGTCGCTGGGCTCGATCACCAATGGCAAGCCAGAGAAGTCAGGCATGTGGAGTCTCCTGGACGCAAAGGGGAGGATTGTAGCGCAAGCTTCAGGTGCTGCGGTTGGTAAAGGCGTGCAGGGCCTTTTCGATGCATTGCACGGTTTTGCCGAAGGCCTGCACGGTGATCTCCGAGAACGGTGAGCCCTCCTGGTCGGCCAGCACCACCATCACCACCCGGCCGTTGTTGCTCAGCGAGCGCAGCAGCAGGTGCTCGGCGGGCAGGAATTGCGCCCGCAGGCTGTTGGGCAACAAGGCCTGGAACTGCGGGGCGTTTTCCGGTGACAGGCGTACCTGCGCTGGCTGGCTCATCAGGCGTTGCAGCAAAGTGCTCTGGGCCACCTGCAGGGTAAGGTTGTGTGCCTCTGGCGGCAGGCCGGCAGTCTGGTGCACCCGCAGGGCAGTGCGGCTGCGGTCGGTCATCAGGATCATCACCCGGCGCAGGCCACAGGCCGCCAGCGCGTCGCGGGCCACGGTGGTCAGGTGCATGGCGTTGGTGAACGGACTGGGTTCGGCCAACAATTGCGCGCAGTGCTTGCGCCACAGGCCCATTGCCTCGGCAGTGGGGGCGGCGGCCGGTTGCAGGTCGGCGTGCACGCGGCGGACATGCCAGGGCCAGATCAGTGCTTCGGCCGGGTGCCACAGGTCTTGCATCGCGTGCTGGTTGGCGCTCTGGGCTGCCTGTTGGTGGACCTGCTGCTGCACCTCGCTCATCGACTGCTGCAGATACAGGCTCGACAGGTACTGCCAGCGCAGGCAATGCGGGCTGTCCCAGGCTTGTTGCGCCGCCAGGGCCAGGCCGTTGGCAAGCAATACGGTATTGGCCGGCTGGTTCAGCCAGCGCCGCAGTTCCGGGTCGGCATCCAGTTGCTGTTGCTGGTGCAGGGGGTTGTCGCTGTCGCGGGCGATATGCAGGGCCTGGACGAGGGTCTTGCGTTCGTTCAAGAGCAATTGATAACCCTGGGTCACCCATACCGGCAGGCGCCAGAGCTCGGCCATGGCCTGGCACAGCTCCAGCAGGCGGACGCCGAACAGCTCCCGTTCGACCTTGGCAGCCGGCTCGTGCTTGTGCACTACGCGCAGTTCCCAGGCCTGGAGCAGCTTGGGGTGGGTCAGGGCCAATGGCCAGAGCGGTGCGAGGAACAGCAGGCTGCCCCAGTGGATGTCCTGCCAGAGCCTGGCCAGACGTGCGGCGAACAGGCCGCTGGCCTGTTGGCTGGCATGCTGGCTGATCAGTTGCAGTTGTCGCAGGGCAATCGGGATATCTTCCGGCAGCCTTGCCGGCAGGCGCTCGAGCAGTTCCTCGGTGCGCTTGAGGCCGAGGCGATTGATCGCGATCTCGAGATTTTCGGCCGCCTCGGCCATGCTGCCGTGGGTGTGATGGTTGGCCTCGCAGATCACGCTCAATGCCAGGGCCGGGCTATCCTGCATGAGTTCGGCAATATCGCGCAGCGAGCTGCGGCTGTCGCGGATGGCTCGGCAGACGCGGTCGTGACTGTCCTGCGGGACGGGCAGGCGCACAGCCTGCAGCAGCTTGGTCCAGCCTTGCAGGGTTTTTGGTCTTGCACTGGACACAGCCGTTTCATTCGTCATGATTAAGCGTGATCATCACCGTTGGTGCGCCCGGTTGGGCCTCTGGCGGCACTGCTGCGCAGGCCATGCGCTGCCGGTTTTCTGGCTTTTCGCCTGAACTGGCTATAGTCTGGCGCAGTTTTGCCGATAAGTAGAAGAAGAGATTTACTAACTTCCGAATATGACCTTGAACCCGACTCAACAAGTACTCTCATTCTATGGCTAAAATCATCGGCATCATTGTCGTATTCGCGAGCGTCCTCGGCGGGTACGTGCTCTCCCACGGCAAGATTGCCGCCCTTATCCAGCCTTTCGAGGTGATGATCATCGGTGGTGCGGCCCTGGGCGCTTTCCTGCAATCGAACCCCGGCTACATGACCATGCACGTGTTCAAGAAATCCTTGGGCATGTTCGGTTCGCGCTTCAGCCACGCCTTCTATATGGAAGTGCTCGGCCTGATCTACGAAATTCTCAACAAGAGCCGCCGCGAAGGCATGATGGCGATCGAGGGTGATATCGAGGATGCCGCGGCCAGCCCGATCTTCGCCAAGTACCCTGCGGTACTCAAGGACGAGCGCATGACCGCATTCGTCTGCGACTACCTGCGCATCATGTCCTCGGGCAACATGGCTCCCCACGAGCTGGAAGGCCTGTTCGACATGGAACTGTTGAGCATGAAGGAAGAGCTCGAGCATCCGTCCCATGCGGTCACCGGCATTGCCGACGGTATGCCCGGCTTCGGTATCGTCGCGGCGGTACTGGGTATCGTGGTGACCATGGCATCCCTGGGCGATGGCGACCAGAAGGCCATCGGCATGCACGTAGGTGCGGCACTGGTAGGTACCTTCTTCGGTATTCTCGCGGCCTACGGCTTTTTCGGCCCGCTGGCACAATCCCTGGCCCATGATGCCAAGGAAGAGCTGAACGTCTACGAGGCGATCAAGGCCTCCCTGGTGGCCTCGGCTTCCGGCATGCCGCCATCGCTGGCGGTGGAGTTCGGGCGCAAGGTTCTCTATCCGAAGCATCGGCCGAGCTTCGCCGAGCTGGAACAAGCGGTTCGCGGTCGCTGAGTCATGGAAAATAATCAGCCGATCATCATCAAGCGCGTCAAGCGCTTTGGCGGCGGGCACCATGGCGGTGCCTGGAAAATCGCCTTCGCCGACTTCGCGACGGCGATGATGGCGTTCTTCCTGGTGTTGTGGCTGTTATCCACTGCAACCCCGGAACAGAAGATCGCCATCGCCGGCTACTTCAAGGACCCGATCGGTTTCTCCGAGAGCGGCACGCCCTACATCATCGATCTCGGCGGCTCGCCGACGCTGGCGCCGGACAAGACGCTCAACCCGGAAGTGAAGTCGCAGCCGCAGCCTGACAAGGTCACTGTCGACACCGACCAGGTCGAGGGCATGGCCGAACAGGTCGAGAAGGAGCGCCTGGAGTTGTTGCTGCAGGAATTGCAGAACAAGGTCGACGAAAGCCCGCAACTGCAGAAGTTCAAGGACCAGATCCTGTTCGAGATCACTCCGGACGGCTTGCGCATCCAGATCATGGACGCGGAAAACCGGCCAATGTTCGACTCTGGCAGCGCGCGCCTGAAACCCTACTTCGAGGACATCCTGCTGGCGATGGCCGACACCATCAAGGCGGTGCCGAACAAGGTCAGTATCAGCGGCCATACCGATGCCAAGCCGTATTCGGGCACCGGCGATTTCGGCAACTGGGAACTGTCGGCCAACCGTGCCAACGCCGCACGTCGGGCGCTGGTGGCAGGCAGTTATCCGGATTCGCAGGTGGCGCGGGTGGTGGGTTATGCCTCGTCGGCGCTGTTCGACAAGGCCGATCCATTCAACCCGGTCAACCGTCGCATCGATATCGTGGTGCTGACCAAGAAGGCCCAGAAGGCCATCGAGGGCGAGCAGGGCGCGGATGAGGCCAAACCGGATGCCAACGCACCGGCGACCCCGGGTGCGCCTGGTGCTTCGAGCGCCGCGCCAGCCGATCCGAATGCGCTGCCGGCGGACAAGCAGCCGCTGCCGGCCCACGAGGTTCGGCAACGCTTGAACATCTTCGAGGACGGCGTGTTGAAGATGGACGAGACGGGCAAGCCCAGAACCGGTTCCTGAACCGAGCGAAAAGGCCGCGATTATCGCGGCCTTTTCGTTTCTGTCATTTCAGTAACTGTCTTGCGGCAGGCTGGCGATGATCGAGCGGTAGCTGTTCATCCGCTGCTGCTGGATGCGCCCCTCTTCCAGGGCCTTGAGCAGTGCACAGCCGGGTTCGCGGTCATGCTTGCAGTCGCGGAAGCGGCAGGTGCCGAGCAGGTCGGTGAATTCGATGAAGCCGGCCTCGACATCGGCGCGGCTGACATGACCCAGGCCGAATTCGCGAATGCCCGGGGAGTCGATCAGTTCACCACCGCCCGGGAAGTGGAACAGGCGCGCCGTGGTGGTGGTGTGGGTCCCCTGGCCGGAGAGCTCGGAGAGCGGGCCGACGCGGGTTCCCACTTCCGGCAGCAGGCTGTTGACCAGCGAGGATTTGCCGACGCCGGACTGGCCGACGAAGACGCTGATGCGTCCGTCCAGTTGCTGCTGCAACTGCTCCATGCCGTTGCCGTGATGGGCCGATACTTCCAGCAGCGGATAGCCCAGTTGTCGGTAGACCGCCAGCAGTGCGTTCAGGGCCGGGGCGTTGTGCTCGTCGATCAGGTCGAACTTGTTCAGCAGCAGCAGCGGCCGGATGCCAGCGTGTTCGGCGGCCACCAGGTAGCGGTCGATCAGGTTGGCATGGGGTTCGGGCAACGGGGCGAAGACGATCACGATCATGTCGACGTTGGCGGCCACCGGCTTGAGTTGGCCGCGGCTATCGGGGCGCTTGAGTTCGGTGGTCCGTGGCAGTTGCGCGACGATCACGCCAATGCCCTGGTTGCCGGCACGCCAGACCACCTGGTCGCCGGTCACCAGTGCCGGCAGGTTGGCCCGCAGGTGGCAGCGGAATACCTGGCCCTTGAGTTCTCCCTCCAGGGCCTCGACCTCGACCTGCACACCGAAGTGCGCGATCACCAGGCCCGTCTGTTCAGGCCCCAGGTCGCCACCCTCCAGTGCTTCCACGGCCTGTGATTCGCGTTTGGCGGCGCGTGCTGCGCGTTCGCCCTGGATCTTTTCGATGCGCCAGTTCTGGCGGCGGTTGAGCTGGCGTTTGGCCATGGGTGTTCCGTGTCGTCGAATCGTCGGGAGGGTCAAGCGGTCGCGAGTTTAGCACGCCCGGCAAGCGCAGCCTGCGCTAAACTGTGCCGCTACGCCGAGGAGTCAAGCTATGCAAAATCCACAGAACCTTATCTGGATCGACCTGGAGATGACCGGGCTCGACCCGGATACCGATGTGATCATCGAAATGGCCACCATCGTCACCGACAGCGACCTCAATACCCTGGCCGAAGGTCCGGTGATCGCTATCCACCAGAGCGACGAAATCCTGGCCGGCATGGATGAGTGGAACACTCGCCAACATGGCGGTTCGGGCCTGACCCAGCGTGTACGCGACAGCCGCATCAGCATGGCCGAGGCCGAGGCCCAGACCATCGCCTTCCTGGAACAATGGGTGCCCAAGGGCAAGTCGCCGATCTGTGGCAACAGCATCTGCCAGGATCGTCGTTTCCTCGCTCGTCACATGAAATCCCTGGAGCGTTATTTCCATTATCGCAACCTGGATGTCTCCACCCTGAAGGAGTTGGCGGCACGCTGGGCGCCGGAAGTCCGCGACAGCTTCCAGAAGGGCAGTACGCACCTGGCACTGGACGATATCCGCGAATCCATCGCCGAGCTGCAACACTACCGCAAGCACTTCATCAAGTTCTGATCGGCTGTGGCACGGCTGCGCTCTTTTGGTGCGCAGCCCAAATGAGTAGACTGCGCGCCTTCTCCTGCCCGGACCGCCATCATGCTGCTGATGCTCTACCTCGTCGCCATTACCGCTGAAGCCATGACGGGTGCGCTGTCGGCGGGGCGGCGTGGCATGGACTGGTTTGGCGTGGTGCTGATCGCCTGTGTTACTGCCCTCGGCGGTGGTTCGGTGCGCGATGTATTGCTGGGGCATTACCCGCTGACCTGGGTCAAGCACCCGGAATACCTGGTGTTGACCTCGGTTGCTGCGCTGGTGACGGTGTTCATCGCACCGTTGATGCGTCACTTGCGCTCGCTGTTCCTGGTTCTCGATGCCCTGGGCCTGGTGGCCTTCACCCTGATTGGTTGCATGACCGCCCTGGAGATGGGACAGGGCCTGATGGTGGCATCGGTCAGCGGGGTGATCACCGGGGTGTTCGGTGGGGTGCTGCGGGATATCTTCTGCAACGACATCCCCCTGGTGTTCCGGCGTGAGCTTTATGCCAGCGTCTCCTTCGCCGCCGCCTGGTGTTTCCTGGGCTGCACCTATTGGCAACTGCCCAATGAGCAGGCGATTCTGATCACGCTGTTCGGTGGTTTCCTGCTACGTCTGTTGGCGATTCGCTTTCACTGGGAAATGCCCAAGTTCATCTACAACGATGCGCAGTGAGGCGTCTGGCCGGGTGAGGCCCGTTCAGCATGCTGGCGCAGGGCCCATTGTACGTGCTCCTGAACCAGCTCCGACGGATAGTCCCGCCGGCTGTTGAGGGCTTCGAGCACCGCGATGGTCGACGGCGCATTGCCCAGGCCGACCGCCAGGTTGCGCAGCCAGCGCTCATAGCCGGCACGGCGTAGCGGCGAACCCTCGGTATTTTTCAGGAACGTTTCCTCGTCCCAGCGGAACAGTTCCGCCAAGCCGGCGTTATCGAGGCTGTGGCGGGGCTGGAAGTCGCCCTCGACGGTGGGGCGGGCAAAGCGGTTCCACGGGCAGACCACCTGGCAATCGTCGCAGCCGAACACCCGATTGCCGATCAGCGGGCGCAGCTCCTCGGGGATAGCCGTCTTCAGTTCGATGGTCAGGTAGGAGATGCAGCGCCGCGCGTCCAGCACGTAGGGGCCGACGAATGCCGCCGTGGGGCAGATGTCCATGCACGCCGAACAGCGCCCGCAGTGCTCGGTGGCGTGGGGCTCATCCACGGGCAGCGGCAGGTCGACGAACAGCTCGCCGAGAAAGAAGTAGCTGCCGGCCTTGCGGTTGAGCACCAAAGTGTTCTTGCCGATCCAGCCCAGGCCGGCCTGCTCGGCAATGGCCTTCTCCAGCACCGGGGCACTGTCGACGAAGGCGCGGTAGCCGAAGGGGCCGATGACCTGCTGGATACGTTCGGCCAACTGCTGCAGGCGTTTGCGGATCAGCTTGTGGTAATCGCGCCCCAGGGCGTAGCGCGATACGTAGGCTTTTTCCGGCTCTGCCAGGCGCTGGACCATTTGCGTATCGCCCGGCAGGTAGTCCATGCGCAACGACACGACCCGCAGCGTGCCGGGCACCAGTTCGTCCGGGTGCGAACGCTTGCTGCCGTGGGCGCCCATGTAGTCCATGTCACCGTGGTAGCCGGCATCGAGCCAGCGCTGCAGGTGCTGCTCGTGTTCGCCCAGCTCCAGGCCCGCGATACCCGCCTGCTGGAAGCCCAGTTCACGAGCCCATTGCTTGATGGATAGGGCAAGGGCGGGAAGGTCGACGCTATTTACAGACATGAGACAGGAGAAACCTAGGCTTTGGTGCGTATAATTCTGCCAGACATCAGAGCCGAACGACGCATGCCGCAGACCAAACCACCTTTTCCCGATATTCAGTTGCTGACACCCGCGACCTTGCCGAGACTTCCAGCACGTCAACCGGAGGCCCACAAGGGCCAATTCGGCCATGTGTTGCTGATCGGCGGTGACCGGCGTTTTGGCGGCGCGATCCTGCTCAGCGCCGAGACGGCCCTGCGCAGCGGCGCCGGGCTGGTTTCCCTGGCAACACGCCCGGAACATGTCGCCGCTTCGTTGGCCCGCCTGCCTGAGGTGATGGTGCTGGGCGTCGAGTCGGCCAACCAACTGATGGAAACGCTCCAGCAGGCCAGCGTGCTGGTGGTCGGTCCGGGGCTCGGGCAATTCGCCTGGAGTCGCAGCCTGCTGTCGGTTGCGTCGAGTCGCGTGGTCGCGCAGGTCTGGGATGCCGATGCACTGAACCTGCTGGCCAATGGTGAGGCATGCCTGCCGGCCGACAGTGTCATCACTCCGCATCCGGGGGAGGCGGCGCGGTTGCTCGGGTTGTCGACGTCCCAGGTACAGGCCGACCGGGTTGGCGCGGTGCGCGCACTGGCGGCGAAATACCAGGCATCCTGTGTGCTCAAGGGCGCCGGCAGCCTGATAGCGGCGCCGGATGGGCGGGTGGCGCTCTGCGAACGCGGTCATCCGGCGATGGCCGCGGCTGGGCTGGGCGATGTACTCGCCGGTCTGGTCGGCGCATTGCGCGCCCAGGGCATGGCGGGTTTCGAGGCGGCCTGCCTGGCCGTCTGGCTGCATGCCCGTGCCGGTGAGCTGCAAGGTGAAAAAGGCCGTGGGCTGGCGGCCAGTGATCTGATTCCAGCCATTCGCCAGTTGTTGGAGGAACAATCGCCGTGTCTGAACTAACCCTTCAACTGCCTGATGAAGACAGGATGGTGGCATTTGGCCGCAAGATCGCCGAGGTCACTGCCGGGGTCGGTGTTATTTTCCTCGAAGGCGACCTGGGGGCCGGCAAGACCACCCTGTCGCGAGGCATCATTCGCGGTCTGGGGCACAGCGGAGCGGTCAAGAGCCCGACGTTTACTCTCGTCGAACCGTACGAATTGACTGATGTTCGCGCATATCATTTTGACCTGTACCGTTTGGTCGACCCCGAAGAGCTCGAATACCTGGGGATTCGCGACTATTTCGAAGGCGATGCCCTGTGTTTGATCGAGTGGCCCGACAAGGGGGCAGGCTTTTTGCCAAAGCCGGACCTGACCATTACCATTAGCCCGCAGGGTAGCGGGCGTTCGCTGCGTTTGTTGTCCCAGGGGCCACGAGGCGATGCCTGGTGTGCCGCATTGGCGTTGGAGTTCAAATAGAAGATGGGGTTTGGTATGCGCATTCGCGCGGTGCTTGCAGTCGCAGGGTTGTTGCTTGCGACACTGGCCATGGACGCCGTGGCGGCGACCCAGGTCAAGAGTGTTCGACTGTGGCGAGCCCCGGATAACACGCGACTGGTGTTCGACCTGTCTGGCGCGGTCCAGCACAGCGTATTCACGTTGACGGCGCCGGATCGCCTGGTGATCGATATCAATGGCGCGACCCTGGCCGGCCCGCTGAACGTGCCGACAGCCAACACGCCGATTACCAGTGTGCGCGCGGCCCAGCGTACGCCGACCGATCTGCGGGTCGTGGTCGACCTGAAGAAAGCGGTGACCCCCAAGAGTTTTACCCTGGCGCCGAATGCGCAGTACGGCAATCGCCTGGTGGTCGACCTCTTCGACAACCCGGCCGATGCTGCGCCGACGCCGACGCCAGCGTCGAACCCGACACCGAGCGTGGCGACCTTGCCAGCCGTGCCGGTGACGCCAGCCGAACCGGCGATCAAGCTGCCGCCGGCACCGGCGGGCAAGCGTGACATCATCGTCGTGATCGATGCCGGTCACGGCGGGGAAGACCCGGGTGCATCCGGCTCCCGTGGCCAGCACGAGAAAGACGTGGTGCTGTCGATCGCCCGTGAGCTGCAACGCCAGGTCAATGGCCAGAAAGGCTATCGTGCCGAGCTGACCCGGACTGGCGACTACTTCATTCCGTTGCGTGGGCGTACCGAGATCGCCCGCAAGAAAGGCGCGGATCTATTCGTTTCGATCCATGCCGATGCGGCGCCGTCGGCGGCCGCGTTCGGTGCTTCGGTGTTCGCGTTGTCCGACCGCGGTGCAACCTCCGAGACCGCGCGCTGGCTGGCCGACAGTGAAAACCGCTCTGACCTGATTGGTGGTGCCGGCAACGTTAGCCTTGACGACAAGGACAAGATGCTCGCCGGTGTATTGCTCGACTTGTCGATGACCGCTTCCATGACCTCCAGTCTGAACGTCGGGCAGAAGGTCTTGAGCAACATCGGTCGGGTGACCCCGCTGCACAAGCAGCGCGTCGAGCAGGCGGGCTTCATGGTGCTCAAGTCGCCGGACATTCCGTCGATCCTGGTGGAAACCGGGTTCATCTCCAACTCCAACGAAGCCTCCAAGCTGGCCTCGACCAGCCATCAGCAGGCGTTGGCCCGGTCGATCAGTAGCGGTATCCGCCAGTTCTTCCAGCAGAACCCGCCGCCGGGCACCTACATCGCCTGGCTGCGCGATTCCGGCAAGATCGCCCAGGGGCCGCGCGACCACCGCGTTTCGCCGGGAGAGACATTGGCGATGATTGCCGTGCGTTATCAGGTGTCGGTGGCGACCCTGCGCAGCGTCAACAAATTGAGCAGCGATGAGCTCAAGGTCGGCCAGACCCTGACCATCCCCGGCACCGAACTGGCGGCCAAGCAATGAGTGAGTCAGCCCTGAAGGAACGTGCCCGGATCGAACTGCTCAGCCCACGCCTGGCGAACCAGATCGCCGCGGGCGAGGTGGTCGAGCGCCCGGCTTCGGTGATCAAGGAACTGCTGGAAAACAGCCTCGACTCCGGCGCCAAGCGTATCGATGTGGATGTCGAGCAGGCCGGCGTCAAGCTGCTGCGTGTGCGTGACGATGGCAGCGGCATTTCCTCCGAAGAGTTGCCCCTGGCCCTGGCGCGTCACGCCACCAGCAAGATTCGCAACCTGGAAGACCTCGAACAGGTGATGAGCCTGGGCTTTCGTGGCGAGGCCCTGGCGTCCATCAGTTCCGTGGCGCGCCTGACCCTGACCTCGCGGACCCGCGACGCCGACCAGGCCTGGCAGGTGGAAACCGAAGGGCGTGAGATGGAGGCCCGGGTCCAGCCGGCAGCCCATCCGGTCGGTACATCGGTGGAAGTGCGCGACCTGTTTTTCAACACCCCGGCCCGGCGCAAGTTCCTCAAGGCCGAGAAGACCGAGTTCGACCACCTGCAGGAAGTGATCAAGCGCCTGGCGCTGGCCCGCTTCGATGTTGCCTTCCACCTGCGGCACAATGGCAAGGGTATTCTCGCCCTGCACGAGGCCCATGACGATGCGGCCCGTGCCCGGCGCGTAGCGGCGGTGTGTGGTTCGGGTTTCCTCGAGCAGGCGCTGCCGATCGAGGTCGAACGCAACGGCCTGCACCTGTGGGGCTGGGTTGGCTTGCCGACCTTTTCCCGTAGCCAGGCCGACCTGCAGTATTTCTATGTCAACGGTCGGGCGGTACGCGACAAGCTGGTGGCCCACGCGGTGCGCCAGGCCTATCGTGACGTGCTGTTCAACGGTCGGCATCCGACCTTCGTGCTGTTCCTCGAAGTCGATCCGTCGGCGGTAGATGTCAATGTGCACCCGACCAAGCACGAAGTGCGTTTCCGTGATGGGCGCATGGTTCACGATTTCCTCTACGGCACCCTGCACCGTGCCCTGGGGGATGTGCGTCCCGAGGACCAGCTGGCCGCGCCAGCGGCGGTAGCCGGTATCGTCCGCCCCACGGGGCTCGAGGCCGGTGAGTTCGGCCCGCAGGGGGAGATGCGGCTCGCTGCCAACCTGCTGGAGCAGCCCCAGTCCCAGCCGTTTTCGCCTTCCGTGCCGGCAGCCGGCTCAGGCTCCGGGGCAGGGTACCAATACCAGTATCGCCCGCAATCGACACCGATGCCGCCGGTGGCGGAGACACAAAGCGTCTACCGCGAATTTTTCGCCCCCCTGCCGGAAACCGGTGCACCTGCGCTGCCCGAGGGCCAGGGCGACGTACCGCCGCTGGGCTATGCCCTGGCGCAGCTCAAGGGCATCTACATTCTCGCGGAGAACGCCCAGGGCCTGGTACTGGTGGATATGCACGCCGCCCATGAGCGGATCATGTACGAGCGGCTCAAGGTCGCCATGGCCAGCGAAGGCCTCAGTGGCCAGCCGCTGCTGGTGCCCGAGTCGTTGGCCCTCAGTCAGCGTGAGGCTGACTGTGCCGAGGAGCATGCGGGCTGGTTCCAGCGCCTGGGCTTCGAACTGCAGCGCCTGGGCCCGGAAAGCATTGCTATCCGGCAGATTCCGGCGCTGCTCAAGCAGGCCGAGGCCAATCGGTTGGTGCAGGACGTGTTGGCGGACCTGATGGAGTACGGCACCAGCGATCGCATCCAGGCGCACCTGAACGAGCTGCTCGGGACCATGGCCTGTCACGGCGCCGTGCGCGCCAATCGGCGCCTGGCCGTGCCGGAAATGAACGGGCTGCTGCGGGATATGGAAAGTACCGAGCGCAGCGGCCAATGCAACCATGGGCGTCCGACCTGGACGCAACTGGGTCTTGATGACCTGGACAAACTTTTCCTGCGCGGACGTTGATGACAGCCTCGAAATCCCTTCCGCCAGCGATCTTCCTGATGGGCCCGACGGCGGCCGGCAAGACCGACCTGGCCATTGAGTTGACCAAGGTGCTGCCCTGCGAGCTGATCAGTGTCGACTCTGCCCTGGTTTACCGGGACATGGACATTGGTACCGCCAAGCCTTCAAAGGCGTTGTTGGCGGAATTCCCGCACCGGCTGATCGACATTCTCGACCCGGCCCAGAGCTACTCCGCCGCCGAATTTCGCCAGGATGCCCTGGCGGCCATGGCCGAGATCACCGCACGGGGCAAAATCCCCCTGCTGGTCGGTGGTACAATGCTCTATTACAAGGCTTTGCTCGAAGGTCTTGCGGATATGCCGGCGGCTGATCCGCAGGTTCGCGCCGAAATCGAGGAAGAGGCTGCACGCCTTGGCTGGCAGGCCCTGCACGAGCAGTTGGCGAGCATCGATCCGGAGTCGGCGGCGCGTATTCACCCCAACGACCCGCAGCGATTGAGCCGGGCGCTGGAGGTGTATCGGGTCAGCGGCCTGAGCATGACGGCCCATCGGCAGCGACAATCTGCGCAAAGTACTGACGCAGCCGCTTCGGGACGCCCGCAATTACCCTATACTGTCGCCAATCTGGCCATCGCTCCAGCGAATCGCCAGGTGTTGCATGACCGGATTGAACAAAGATTCACACAGATGTTGGAACAGGGATTCGTTGACGAGGTCGTAGCCTTGCGTAATAGAAGTGACCTGCATGTCGGGTTGCCGTCTATACGTGCTGTAGGCTACAGACAAGTCTGGGATCACCTGGATGGCAAGCTGACGTCAGTCGAAATGCGCGAGCGCGGAATCATCGCTACTCGCCAGTTGGCAAAGCGCCAGTTTACCTGGCTGCGCAGTTGGGCGAATCTGCACTGGCTGGACAGCCTGGATTGCGACAATCTGCCACGCGCCTTGAAATACCTCGGGACCATCTCCATATTGAGCTGAGTCCCTGTAAATGCCGTCTATCCTTGGGGGGAGGCGGCAAAGTCACTTGTTTGCTCATTTTTTATTATTGATCCTTAAAGGAGTGCGGCACATGTCAAAAGGGCATTCGCTACAAGACCCTTACTTGAACACCTTGCGTAAAGAGAAAGTCGGGGTTTCCATCTATCTCGTCAACGGGATCAAACTGCAGGGCACGATCGAATCGTTCGACCAGTTCGTGATTCTGCTGAAGAACACCGTGAGCCAGATGGTCTACAAGCACGCTATCTCGACAGTGGTGCCGGTTCGTCCAATTCGCCTGCCTAGCGCAACCGAATCCGAGCAGGGCGACGCTGAGCCAGGTAACGCCTGATAGGAGTCTCCTTTGTTCTTTGAGCGCCACGGTGGTGGTGAACGAACCATTCTCGTTCACTTGGAAGGTCAGGACCCTGAGGCGCGCGAAGATCCGCAGGAGTTTCAGGAGTTGGCATCATCGGCTGGCGCCGAGACCGTCGCGCTGTTCAGCGTGCCGCGTCATCGGCCAACCGCCAAATATCTGATTGGCACTGGCAAGGTCGAGGAGCTTCGCGACCTGGTCAAGGCCGAGCAGATCGATATCGTGATTTTCAATCACATCCTCACGCCCAGTCAGGAGCGTAACCTCGAACGTGCTTTCGAGTGTCGCGTGCTTGACCGTACGGGCCTGATTCTCGACATTTTCGCCCAGCGCGCACGTACCCATGAAGGCAAGCTCCAGGTCGAACTGGCCCAGCTTGAGCACATGAGCACGCGGCTGGTACGCGGCTGGACCCACCTTGAGCGGCAGAAGGGCGGTATCGGCCTGCGTGGTCCCGGTGAAACCCAGCTGGAAACCGACCGGCGCCTGTTGCGGGTCCGCCTGCGGCAGATCAAGGGTCGCCTGGAAAAGGTTCGCAGCCAGCGCGAGCAGTCCCGTCGCGGGCGCAAGCGCGCCGACATCCCGACCGTATCGCTGGTGGGCTACACCAACGCCGGCAAATCCACACTGTTCAACACGGTTACCCAGTCCGAGGTGTATGCCGCGGATCAACTGTTCGCAACGCTCGACCCGACCCTGCGTCGTCTCGACCTGGATGACCTCGGCCCGATCGTGCTGGCCGATACCGTGGGTTTCATTCGCCATCTGCCGCACAACCTGGTCGAGGCATTCCGGGCTACGCTCGAAGAGTCGAGCAACTCCGACCTGCTGCTGCATGTGATCGATGCTGCCGAGCCGGATCGGATGCTGCAGATCGAGCAGGTGATGGTGGTGCTGGGCGAGATCGGTGCCCAGGACTTGCCGATCCTCGAGGTCTATAACAAACTCGATCTGCTCGAAGGTGTCGAGCCGCAGATCCAGCGTGGCGAGGATGGCAAGCCGCAGCGGGTCTGGCTTTCGGCCCGTGAAGGGGTAGGGCTGGAGTTGCTGGAGCAGGCGATTGCCGAGTTGCTGGGCAACGATTTGTTCATCGGCACCTTGCGCTTGCCACAGCGTTTTGCTCGACTGCGTGCACAGTTCTTCGAGTTGGGGGCGGTTCAGAAGGAAGAACACGACGAAGAAGGTGCCTGTCTCTTGTCGATTCGGCTGCCGATGACCGAGTTCAATCGGTTGGTCTCGCGCGAAGGCATGAAGCCGCCTGAGTTCATCGAACAACACACTTTGCAATAAAAGCCTGACAAAGCGGTTGTGCCGCTGTCGCAGGCATTCTGTAGCATTGGTCGGCGCGCCGTGGGTGCGTCTTTGCTTTATCAGATGGAGAGCGCTATGGCTTGGAATGAGCCGGGTGGCAATTCGAACAATCAGGATCCCTGGGGTGGCAAGCGTCGTAACAATGGCGACCGCAAGGGCCCTCCAGATCTCGACGAAGCCTTCCGCAAGCTGCAGGAAAGCCTGAATGGGTTGTTCGGTGGCGGAAAGAAACGCAGTGACGACGGTGGTGGATCGGGCGGCAGTGGCGGCGGGTTCGGCCTGCTGGGCATCGGTCTCGTCGTGCTGGCGGCTGTCTGGCTGTACAGCGCCGTGTATGTCGTGGACGAGCAGGAGCAGGCCGTGGTGCTGCGCTTCGGCAAGTACTACGAGACGGTCGGCCCGGGCCTGAACATCTATTTCCCGCCAATCGACAAGAAGTACATGGAAAACGTCACGCGTGAGCGTGCCTACACCAAGCAGGGGCAGATGCTGACCGAAGACGAGAACATCGTCGAGGTGCCGCTGACCGTGCAGTACAAGATCACCAACCTGCAGGACTTCGTGCTGAACGTCGATCAGCCGGAAATCAGCCTGCAGCAGGCTACCGACAGCGCCTTGCGCCATGTGGTGGGTTCCACCGCGATGGATCAGGTGCTGACCGAGGGCCGTGAACAAATGGCCAGCGAAATCAAGGAGCGCCTGCAGCGTTTCCTCGATACCTATCGCACTGGTATCACCGTGACCCAGGTCAACGTGCAGAGCGCCGCCGCGCCGCGTGAAGTCCAGGAAGCCTTCGATGACGTGATCCGTGCCCGTGAAGACGAGCAGCGTTCGCGCAACCAGGCCGAAGGCTACGCCAACGGCGTCGTGCCGGAAGCCCGTGGCCAGGCCCAGCGCATCATCGAGGATGCCAACGGCTACCGTGACGAAGTCATCTCCCGCGCCAAGGGTGAGGCCGATCGTTTCAGCAAGCTGGTCGTCGAGTATCGCAAGGCACCGGAAGTCACTCGCCAGCGCCTGTACCTGGACACCATGCAGGAAGTCTTCAGCAACACCAGCAAGGTGCTCGTGACCGGCAACAAGAACGGCCAGAACAACCTGCTTTACCTGCCGTTGGACAAGATGATCCAGAACAGCCCGGCCAGTGGCTCGCCGGTAACCGGCTCGGCCGCTGCCAGCAGCAATACGGATGTCACGCCGCATATCACTGACCTGCCGCAAACGCGCACAAGGGAGAGCCGCTGATGAGCAATAAATCGCTGATCGCCCTGATTGTTGGCGTCATTGTCGTGCTGGCTGGCTGGAACTGCTTCTACATCGTGCTGCAGACCGAACGTGCCGTCCTGCTGCAATTCGGTCGCGTGGTCCAGACCGATGTTCAGCCCGGTCTTCACGTGAAGGTTCCGTACGTCAACCAGGTGCGCAAGTTCGATGCCCGCCTGATGACCCTGGATGCCCCGACCCAGCGTTTCCTGACGCTGGAGAAGAAGGCCGTGATGGTCGATGCCTACGCCAAGTGGCGGGTCAAGGATGCCGAGCGCTTCTATACCGCGACTTCCGGTCTCAAGCAGATCGCCGACGAACGCCTGTCCCGTCGCCTGGAGTCCGGGCTGCGCGACCAGTTCGGCAAGCGCACCCTGCATGAAGTGGTCTCCGGCGAGCGTGATGCGCTGATGGCGGATATCACCGGGTCGTTGAACAAGATGGCCGAGAAAGAACTGGGTATCGAAGTGATCGATGTCCGGGTCAAGGCTATCGACCTGCCGAAGGAAGTGAACCGCAGCGTTTTCGAACGCATGAGTACCGAGCGTGAGCGTGAGGCTCGTGAGCATCGCGCCAAGGGTAACGAGCTGGCTGAAGGTATTCGTGCCGACGCCGATCGTCAGCGTCGGGTGCTGCTGGCTGAAGCCTATCGTCAGTCCGAGGAAACTCGCGGTGACGGTGATGCCCAGGCTGCAGCGATCTATTCCAAGGCCTACGGCCAGGATCAGGAGTTCTATGCGTTCTATCGCAGCCTGCGTGCCTATCGTGAGAGCTTTGCGAACAAGAGCGACGTGATGGTGTTGGATCCGAGCAGCGACTTTTTCCATTACCTGGAAAAAGCCAAGCCCTGATCCACCGCGCATCTACACACCCGTCGGGCGGCTAAAACGCCTGGCGGGGTGATCCTTTCGGAAAACGGGTGTATGATGCGGCAGCCGGGAAATTCCCGGCTTTTTTGCGTCTGCATGTTTGATTAGCGGCAGATGGGCAGGAAACGGGTTGATCGACCCGACAGGTTTTTCGAGGAAAGTGGTAGGCGAAGCCGGTTTTCGGCTGTTTCGTCGCGCCTTGCTTGCGCGTGCGTTAACCATTTTCTGCTCCACTCAAGGCTCGCCTGTGGGCTTGCCGCCCGGATCATAGGGGAAAGGCGTAATGGCAACGGTAGACCGCTGGCTCCTGCCAGATGGCATCGAAGAAGTACTGCCGCCTGAAGCGGCGCGCATCGAAGTAGCGCGGCGTCAGGTGTTGGATCTGTTCCAGAGCTGGGGCTATGAGTTCGTTGTCACCCCGCACATCGAATACCTCGAGTCCTTGCTGACCGGTGCCGGGCAGGATCTCGACCTGCGTACCTTCAAGGTCATCGACCCGCAGTCGGGGCGGCAGATGGGCTTTCGTGCCGACATCACGCCGCAGGTAGCGCGTATCGACGCTCACACCCTGCGGCGCGAAGGCCCTAGCCGTTTGTGCTACGCCGGTAGTGTGCTGCACGCGCAGCCGCGGGCGCTGTCGACTTCGCGCAGTCCGATCCAGCTCGGTGCCGAGCTGTATGGCGACGCCAGTCCGAGCAGCGATGTCGAGGTCATCAGCCTGATGCTGGCGATGCTGCAACTGGCCGATGTGCCGGATGTGCACATGGATCTCGGGCATGTCGGTATCTACCGTGGCCTGGCTCGTGCGGCCGGTTTGTCCGGTGAGGTCGAGCAGCAGTTGTTCGATGCCCTGCAGCGCAAGGCTATCGACGAAGTGATCGAGCTCACCGAAGGGTTGCAGGCGGACTTGGCGGCCATGTTGCGTTCGCTGGTCGACCTGTGTGGCGGTCGCGAAGTGCTCGCGGCGGCGCGTGTGCGCCTGGCGGGTGCGCCGGCCCCTGTCATGGCGGCGCTGGACGACCTGCTGGCGATCGCCGAGCGGCTGTCCGTGCGTTTCCCGGAGCTGCCGCTGTACTTTGACCTGGGCGAGCTGCGTGGCTACCACTACCACACCGGTGTGGTGTTCGCGGTATTCGTTCCGGGTGTTGGGCAGGCCATCGCCCAGGGCGGTCGCTACGACGACATCGGCGCGGACTTCGGTCGTGCCCGTCCGGCGACTGGCTTTTCCACCGATTTGAAGACCCTGGTGACCCTGGGGCGTGCTGAGGTCGAGCTACCGTCTGGCGGTATCTGGATGCCTGACAGTGCGGATGCGGCGCTCTGGCAGATGGTCTGCCAATTGCGCGGTGAGGGTCAGCGTGTTGTCCAGGCGCTGCCTGGGCAACCCTTGGCCGCCGCCCGCGATGCGGACTGCGACCGGCAATTGATGCAGCAGAACGGGCTTTGGCAAGTATTGCCGCTGGTTTCCTGAGTTTTCCCGCCGGCGGCTGCCGGCGCCAAGTTTGCGCGAATGAGGACAAGTGTTATGGGTAAGAATGTCGTAGTCCTGGGCACCCAGTGGGGTGATGAGGGCAAAGGCAAGATCGTTGATCTGCTGACCGAACATGCTGCCGCCGTAGTGCGCTACCAGGGTGGCCACAACGCGGGTCACACCCTGGTGATCGACGGCGAGAAAACCGTCTTGCACCTGATTCCGTCGGGCGTGCTGCGCGAAGGCGTACAGTGCCTGATCGGCAACGGCGTGGTGGTTGCACCGGACGCCCTGCTGCGTGAAATCACCAAGCTGGAAGAGAAGGGCGTACCCGTGCGCGAGCGCCTGCGTATCAGCCCGTCCTGCCCGCTGATCCTGTCGTACCACGTAGCCCTGGACCAGGCGCGCGAAAAAGCCCGCGGCGAGCAGAAGATCGGTACTACCGGTCGTGGTATCGGCCCGGCCTACGAAGACAAGGTTGCTCGTCGCGGCCTGCGTATCGGTGACCTGTTCCATCGCGAGCGTTTCGCCGCGAAGCTGGGCGAGTTGCTCGACTACCACAACTTCGTGCTGGTCAATTACTACAAAGAGCCGGCCATCGACTTCCAGAAGACCCTGGACGAGTGCATGGAGTACGCCGAGCAGCTCAAGCCGATGATGCTCGACGTCACCGCCGAACTGCACAACCTGCGTCGTGACGGCAAGGACATCATGTTCGAAGGTGCCCAAGGCTCGCTGCTGGACATCGACCACGGCACCTACCCGTTCGTCACCAGCTCCAACACTACTGCCGGCGGTATCGCCACCGGTTCGGGCGTGGGTCCGATGTACCTGGACTATATCCTGGGTATCACCAAGGCCTACACCACTCGCGTCGGTGCCGGTCCGTTCCCGACCGAGCTGTTCGATGACGTCGGCGCATTCCTGGCCAAGCGTGGCCATGAATTCGGTGCCACCACCGGTCGTCCTCGTCGTTGCGGCTGGTTCGATGCCGTCATCCTGCGTCGCGCCATCGACGTCAACAGCATTTCAGGCCTGTGCCTGACCAAGCTGGACGTTCTGGACGGCCTGGAAACCATCAACATCTGCGTCGGCTACCGGAACGAAAACGGTGCAGTCATCGACGCGCCGACCGATGCCGACAGCTACATCGGCCTGGAGCCGGTGTACGAGCAGATGCCAGGCTGGAGCGAGTCGACCCTGGGCGCCAAGACCCTGGAAGAGCTGCCAGCGGCTGCCCGTGCCTACATCAAGCGCATCGAAGAGTTGGTCGGCGCGCCGATCGACATTATTTCGACAGGTCCGGATCGCAACGAAACCATCGTCCTGCGTCACCCGTTCGCCTGATAAGTCGTTGATGTAGATCAAGAAGGGCCCCTTATGGGGCCCTTTGTCGTTTCTGTCTGTTGTACGGCACGACCCTTGCTGGGATTATCTTCTAAAAAAGCGTGCCATCAATTTAATGGCGCCAAAGTGGAGGAGTCTTCGGTGTCGGCCATTCTCTCGCTGTTACAGAGTCGTTTGTTGCGGCCTGTGTTCGTTACCTTGGGTATCGCCCTTTTGGTGCAGGTGCTGGTGGCGGTCGCCCTGACCCGAAGCACGGTCACCGCTCTGGAGGCCGATCTGGGCAGTCGCCTGGGGGGCGACAGCCAGAAGCTCTCCGGCGAACTTGAGCAGGCCGGCAAGGAAGTGACCTCAAGCCTGGACAATCTTTCCTCCAGCACGCGTCAGCGGCTTACGGCCGGGCTGTCCTCGCGCCTGAAGGATGAGCAGGCGCAATTGCGGGCTACGTTGGAGAAGGATCTGAAGGATTCGGCCAACGATATGGCGCAATTGCTCGCCTCGGTTGCCCCGCGCGCCATGTGGGACAACGATGTACCAACCCTCTCCGAATTCGCCCGGCGTGCCCAGCGTAATCCGAACGTGCTGTTCGTGGTGTATGACGACGCCGCCGGCGAGCATCTGACCCGTTACCTGAATCGGGAAAATCCGATCAACAAGGCGCTTCTGGAGAAGGGGCAGGGCGAGCGGGCGCTGGACAAGCTGCTGAACGCGGCAAAGAACGATCCCTCGGTCTATTACCTTGAAGCATCGATCAATCCCAATGGCGTGGAAATCGGCAAGGTGTTGATGGGCGTGTCAACGGCCTCGGTCGACACCGACCTGAAGGCCCTGGACCAGCGCTTCTCGGCCTTGATCGCCAGCAGTGATCAACTGGTGGGGGATAGTCTCAAGGGCGCAGCGGCCGACAGCTCGGCGGCGATGCGCGCGCGCCTGCAGTCGGCCCAGTCGACCGCTACGCAGATGCAGGCCAATACGGCGAGTACGGTGCAGGACGCAGCGCAGACCTTGCGTTGGCGGATCGGCTTGGGGCTGGCGCTGGTCGGCCTGGGTGTATTGCTGCTGTTGGCGGTAGTGCTTGGGCGCAGGGTGGTCAGCAAGCTGCATCTGTTGATCGCGGCGCTGAATGACCTGGCAGCGGGTGAGGGCGACCTGACCAAGCGTGTGCCGCTCGACAGTAATGATGAAATCGGCCACATGGCTTCGGCGGTCAATCGCTTTGTCGACAAGCTCCAGCCGATCGTCCGTGAGGCGGGGGATGTGGCCCAGCGTACGGGCGTCGAAATTGGCGCGATGAGTCTGCGTAATGCCGGTGCCGACAAGGCGGCCGAGTTGCAGCGCGATGAGGTGGAGCAGAGCTTGCGAGCCCTGGAGCGAATGGCTGACGAGGCGCAATCGGAAAGCCAGGCGATGCAGGCGGCACTCCAACAGGTGGTGGATATCCGTCAGGCTACTGATGAAAACACCAAGACTTCGGCCCAGGTCGGCGGTTTGATCGAGGCCTTGGCGGGACAGGTCGACACCGGCTCGAAGGTGATCGAGCGCCTGGCCCAGCAAAGCGAGCAGATCGAGGTGGTACTCACGGTGATCCACGGCATCGCCGAGCAGACCAATCTCCTGGCGCTGAACGCGGCCATCGAGGCGGCGCGTGCGGGTGAGACCGGGCGTGGTTTTGCAGTGGTGGCTGACGAAGTGCGTGCGCTTGCCAGCAAGACCCAGAGTTCCACGGGGGATATCCAGGCACACATCGGTGCCTTGCAGCAGGGAGCTCGCGAGGCGGTGGCTGCGATCGGCCAGGCCGGGCGCCAGGCGAATGAAGGGCTGGTGGTGTTGCGCAACAGCGCCAAGCTTCAGCAGACGGTGCAGAGCGCGGTCGAGCAGGTGCATGCGGCCATCGGCCTGGCGACCCAGGCGGCGGCGCACCAGGCTGAGGGTGCACATGCCGTGCGCGGGCGGGTCGAGGTAATTCATGCCCAGGCCGAGCGTGCGGCGCAGGCAGTGGTGGAGACCACGGCCAGTGGCAAGGTACTCGATGGATTGGCGGCGCAGCTCAAGGCGAGCCTGGGACAGTTCCGCGCCTGATCGATAGCCGTTGGAGGGGAGTGGCGAGCGGGCTTGCCCGTGCTCGACTGCAAAGCAGTCGCAGGGCTCGGGCAAGTATTTTACCTGCTGCTTCGGGGGGAGTTGTCTTGGGAGGGGGTGCACCCCAGCGCGGGCAAGCCCGCTCTCCACAGGGCGGTGTGTCAGTGGGCTAAAACGCAAAAACCCGCTTTCGCGGGTTTTTGGAGAACTTCAGAATTTCTGAAGTTTGAAATTGGTGCCCAGGAGAAGACTCGAACTTCCACGACCTTTCGGTCACCAGCACCTGAAGCTGGCGTGTCTACCAATTTCACCACCTGGGCAGCATCTTCAGCGTTGTCGCTGTTGATGTCGCGCACTATACGGGCACTGTTTTGATCTGTAAACCCCTGTTTTGCTTTTAATAAATCATTTTTTTTGTCGGTTAAGGGTGGATAGGCTGTCTTTCCATTTTGTGGGGGGCGGCTTGCTGACAATAGCGGTGAATCAGGCAATGCAATATTGCCTGTCGGACAGCTATCGCCAAGTAAGTCCGCTTCCGCAGAGGCGTGTTTCGAGGTGGGATATTTCTGTTAGGCCAGAAACGCAAAAACCCGCTTTCGCGGGTTTTTGGAGAACTCCAGAATTTCTGAAGTTTTGAATTGGTGCCCAGGAGAAGACTCGAACTTCCACGACCTTTCGGTCACCAGCACCTGAAGCTGGCGTGTCTACCAATTTCACCACCTGGGCAGTATCTTCAACGTCTGCGTTGTCGATGGCGCGCACTATACGGAGCTGTCCTGAGGCTGT
The DNA here is from genome assembly GCF_059730225.1 of Pseudomonas sp. UTLPPB19802. Taxonomy (NCBI): domain Bacteria; kingdom Pseudomonadati; phylum Pseudomonadota; class Gammaproteobacteria; order Pseudomonadales; family Pseudomonadaceae; genus Pseudomonas; species Pseudomonas sp. UTLPPB19802. Next base: position 125,430 of record NZ_AP048545.1, on the reverse strand, counting down.
AAAGCCCCGTTCGCAAAAAAAACCAAAAAATCCTGCAAACGCTCTGCAATCGCGTCTGTCGCCGCTAAAGGAGAGGTTTTCCAGCATCTTCAGCGCCTGAAATTTCCCGTTTCAATACGCGTATGCCAAACTATCCGGGCATATAGACAAGGTGAAAATTATCTAATGGCCGATTGGCAGTCCCTCGATCCCGAGGCCGCTCGTGAAGCGGAAAAATATGAAAACCCTATTCCCAGCCGTGAATTGATCCTGGCGCATCTGTCCGAGCGCGGGTCGCCGGCCAGCCGCGAACAGCTGGTGGAAGAATTCGGCCTGAGCACCGAAGACCAGGTGGAGGCCCTGCGCCGTCGCCTGCGCGCCATGGAGCGCGACGCTCAACTGATTTATACCCGCCGTGGCACCTACGCCCCGGTGGACAAGCTGGACCTGATCCTCGGTCGTATCGCCGGCCACCGTGACGGCTTCGGCTTCCTGATTCCGGATGATGGCAGCGAAGACCTGTTCATGAGCCCGGCGCAGATGCGCCTGGTGTTCGACGGCGACCGTGCCCTGGCACGGGTTTCCGGTGTCGACCGGCGCGGTCGGCGCGAAGGCGTGATCGTCGAGGTGGTGTCCCGTGCCCACGAGACTATCGTTGGCCGCTACTTCGAAGAGGGCGGCATCGGCTTCGTGGTCGCCGACAACCCGAAGATCCAGCAGGAAGTGCTGGTCACTCCAGGCCGTAACGCCAACGCCCAGATCGGGCAGTTCGTCGAGGTGAAGATCACCCACTGGCCGACGCCACGCTTCCAGCCCCAGGGCGACGTGGTCGAAGTGGTCGGCAACTACATGGCCCCCGGCATGGAAATCGACGTTGCCCTGCGCACCTACGATATTCCCCATGTCTGGCCCGAGGCCGTGGTCAAGGAGGCGCGCAAGCTCAAGCCGGAAGTCGAGGAGAAGGACAAGGAAAAGCGCATTGACCTGCGCGACCTGCCGTTCGTCACCATCGATGGCGAGGATGCCCGTGACTTCGACGACGCGGTCTATTGCGAAGCGATTCCCGGCAAGCTGCGGCTGTTCTCCGGCGGCTGGAAGCTGTACGTGGCGATCGCCGACGTTTCCAGCTATGTGAAGGTGGGTTCGGCGTTGGATGCCGAGGCCCAGGTCCGTGGCAACTCGGTGTACTTCCCCGAGCGCGTAGTGCCGATGCTGCCGGAAGAGCTGTCCAACGGCCTGTGCTCGCTGAACCCGCACGTCGATCGCCTGGCGATGGTCTGTGAAATGACCATCTCGAAAAAGGGCGAGATGACCGACTACGTGTTCTACGAGGCGGTGATCCATTCCCATGCGCGTCTGACCTACAACAAGGTCAGCACGATCCTGGAGCAGTCGAAGACCGCCGAGGCCAAGCGGCTGCGTGCGCAGTATTCGGAAGTGATCCCGGACCTCAAGCAGTTGTACGCCCTGTACAAAGTCCTGCTGGGCGCCCGTCATACCCGTGGCGCGATCGATTTCGAAACCCAGGAAACCCGGATCATCTTCGGTTCCGAACGCAAGATCGCCGAAATCCGCCCGACGACCCGCAACGATGCGCACAAGCTGATCGAGGAGTGCATGCTGGCGGCCAACGTCGCCACTGCCGAGTTCCTGCAGAAACACGAGATCCCTGCGCTGTACCGGGTGCACGATGGTCCGCCGCCGGAGCGCCTGGAAAAACTGCGGGCGTTCCTGGGTGAGCTGGGCCTGTCGCTGCACAAGGGCAAGGATGGTCCGACGCCGAAGGATTACCAGGCCTTGCTGGCCAGTATCCAGAGTCGCCCGGATTTCCACCTGATCCAGACCGTGATGCTGCGCTCCCTGAGCCAGGCGGTGTACAGCGCCGAGAACGATGGCCACTTCGGCCTGAACTACGAGGCCTATACCCACTTCACCTCGCCGATCCGTCGCTATCCGGACCTGCTGACGCATCGGGCGATCCGTAGCGTGATCCACTCCAAGCAGAACACCCCGCACGTCCGTCGTGCCGGTGCGATGAGCATTCCCAAGGCGCGTATCTATCCGTACGACGAGGCCGCGCTGGAGCAGTTGGGCGAGCAGTGCTCGATGAGCGAACGCCGTGCCGACGAAGCCACTCGCGACGTGGTGAACTGGCTCAAGTGCGAGTTCATGAAGGATCGCGTGGGCGAGTCGTTCCCGGGCGTGGTCACCGCGGTGACCGGTTTTGGTCTGTTCGTCGAGCTGACCGATATCTACGTCGAGGGCCTGGTGCACGTCACCGCCTTGCCGGGCGACTACTACCACTTCGATCCCGTGCATCACCGCTTGTCGGGTGAGCGCACCGGTCGCAACTTCCGCCTGGGTGACACGGTGGAAGTGAAGGTCATGCGCGTCGACCTTGACGAGCGCAAGATCGACTTCGAAATGACCGACAAGACCTTCTCGGCTCCCGTCGGACGCGGCAGCAAGAAGCGCGGCGCCGAAACAGCCCCGGCACCTGTGGCCGAGAAGGCTGCCGAGCCGGTTCGTCCTGCCCGGCGCAGCGCCGAGAAGAAATCTGGCGATGCCTATCGCTCCAGCGACGCCGCGGCGAAGAATGCCGAGGTGCGCAAGAGTCGGGAAATGAAACAGGCGCTGTTGGCCGAAGCGAAAACCGGCGGCAAGCCCAAGGCGGATGGCAAGTCCAGTCGCGGCAGCGCCTCGGAAAAGCCGAGCAAGCATCGCAAGGGCCCGTCGAAGAACGGTCCGGCACGTAAACCCAAGGGCAAGTCATGAGTCAGCTGGAAAAAATCTACGGCGTGCATGCCGTGGAGGCGCTGTTGCGTCATCACCCCAAGCGCGTCAAGCAGATCTGGCTGGCCGAAGGTCGCAGTGACCCGCGGGTCCAGCCCCTGTTACAACTGGCGGGGGAGAATCGCGTAGCGGTCGGCCAGGCCGAGCGCCGCGAGATGGATGCCTGGGTCGAAGGCGTGCACCAGGGCGTGGTGGCGGAAGTCAGTCCCAGCCAGGTCTGGGGCGAGGCGATGCTCGACGAGTTGCTCGACCGTACCGAAGGCGCGCCACTGATCCTGGTGCTCGATGGCGTGACCGATCCGCACAACCTCGGCGCTTGCCTGCGCACCGCCGATGCGGCGGGTGCGCTGGCGGTGGTGGTGCCCAAGGACAAGTCGGCGACCCTGACACCGGCCGTGCGCAAGGTGGCCTGCGGTGCGGCGGAAGTGATTCCGCTGGTGGCCGTGACCAACCTCGCGCGGACGCTGGAAAAACTCCAGCAGCGTGGCCTGTGGGTCGTCGGTACGGCCGGCGAGGCCGAGCAGGAGCTGTACCAGCAGGACCTGACCGGTCCGACCATCCTGATCATGGGCGCCGAAGGCAAGGGCATGCGTCGCCTGACCCGCGAGCATTGTGACTATCTGGTGAAGCTGCCGATGGCCGGTAGCGTCAGCAGTCTCAACGTTTCCGTGGCCACCGGCGTCTGCCTGTTCGAAGCGATGCGCCAGCGCAGCGTCAAGGCTGCCGCCAAGAAGGCCTGACCTGTGGGAGCTGGCTTGCTGGCGATGGGGGCGACACGGCATCGGTCGATCATTCATCATCAGCAAGCCGGCTCCTGCAGCTGAATCTGTTCAAATATTCACCAATTATCTTGCGCCCCCCGCGCCCCTTCTCTACAATTGCGCCCCTTGCCGTGATGGCTGGCGCATCCGTGCCTACTCCAAGGCAAGACACACAAGTGTCATTCACTCCTTGTCTGACCGCTTTTGAGTGGCAGGCTACAACCCGTAAGGAGCATTCATGCGTCATTACGAAATTATCTTCTTGGTCCACCCGGATCAAAGCGAGCAAGTCGGCGGCATGGTTGAGCGTTACACCAAGCTGATCGAAGAAGACGGCGGCAAAATCCACCGCCTGGAAGACTGGGGCCGTCGTCAACTGGCCTACGCAATCAACAATGTTCACAAGGCTCACTACGTGATGCTGAACGTTGAGTGCACCGGCAAGGCCCTGGCCGAGCTGGAAGACAACTTCCGCTACAACGATGCTGTGATCCGTAACCTGGTCATCCGTCGCGACGAAGCCGTTACCGGTCAGTCCGAGATGCTCAAGGCTGAAGAAAACCGCAGTGAGCGCCGTGAGCGTCGCGACCGTCCTGAGCACTCCGACGCCGAAGGCGTTGAGGGTGATGACAGCGACAACAGCGATAACGCTGACGAGTAATCCACGGACCTTTTGAGGAGCCAATTACATGGCACGTTTCTTCCGTCGTCGTAAATTCTGCCGCTTCACCGCTGAAGACGTGAAAGAGATCGATTACAAAGATCTCAACACCCTGAAAGCCTACGTATCCGAAACCGGCAAAATCGTTCCAAGCCGTATCACCGGTACCAAGGCTCGTTATCAGCGTCAGCTGGCTACCGCTATCAAGCGCGCCCGCTTCCTGGCCCTGCTGGCCTACACCGACAGCCACGGCCGCTGAGACCGGGTCGTCGACAAGTAGTAAAGGATTGAGCGCATGCGTGCCTTAGCTGACTTCATCATGCGGGGACGTGTGCAGGCCACGCTGGTCGTGGCCGGAGCTGCGGCATTGCCGCTGTTGTTCTGGTTGAGTGCCGCCGCGGGTTGCCTTGTGCTCCTGCGGCGCGGTTCGGACGCCTCGAGCGTCCTGGGTATCGGACTGTTGTCGGTGTTGTTGAGCTGGCACTTCCTAGGTGACCCGACAGCCCTTCTGGTGCTGCTCGGCAGTTGCAGCCTGGCGTTGATCTTGCGCGCCGGGCATACCTGGAACCGCGTGCTGCTGTGCAGCATGGCCGTGGGATTGTTGTGTGCGGTGAGCCTGGGAACTGTGTTCAGTTCCTTCATCGAGTCGCTGGCGCAGACGTTCGAACACGTCATGCCGCTGGCGATGGGTGAGGTCTACGAGAAGTTCTCGGCCGACCAGAAGGCGTTTCTCATCTCGCTGACCGTCCCGCTGATGATCATTTCGACAGCGATTTCGTTGCAGGTCTTCAGTGTGCTGTGCCTGATTCTTGGGCGCTATTGGCAAGCGTCGTTGTATAACCCCGGTGGTTTCGGTCGCGAATTTCGCGCTATCCGACTCCCGAAGAACGTGACGCTGTCACTGCTGGCCGTCATGTGTATCGCCCCGTTTTTCGGGTTGCATGCACTGATCCTGTTGCCGCTGTGCAGCGTACCGCTGGTCTTCGCCGGCCTGGCCCTGATTCACGGGCTGGTTGCGCAGAAACGACTGGCCTCTTTCTGGCTGGTGGGGATATACGTGACGTTCTTGCCTTTCATGCACCTGCTCGGTCCGTTGCTCGTGGTATTGGCCATTGTCGACAGCCTGATTGATTTTCGCGGACGCCTGGCGTCGAAGGACCCCGGTAACGGTTCCGCGAACGGTGAAGGTTAAAAGTTAAGAGGTTATTACCAAATGGAACTGATCCTGCTGGAAAAAATCGCCAACCTGGGCAACCTGGGCGACAAAGTAAAAGTGAAGGCCGGTTACGGTCGTAACTACCTGCTGCCTTTCGGCAAAGCCACCGCTGCGACCGCTGCCAACCTGGCCGCTTTCGAAGAGCGTCGTGCCGAGCTGGAAAAAGCCGCAGCCGAGAAAAAATCTTCGGCTGAATCGCGCGCCGCCCAACTGGCTGAGCTGGAAGTGACCATCACTGCCACCGCTGGTGACGAAGGCAAGCTGTTCGGTTCGATCGGCACCCACGACATCGCTGATGCCCTGACCGCCTCCGGCGTTGAAGTGGCAAAAAGCGAAGTGCGTCTGCCGAACGGCACCATCCGCAACGTTGGCGAATTCGACGTGGCCGTGCACCTGCACGCCGAAGTCGAAGCAACCGTACGCGTTGTTGTGGTGGCTGCCTAAGCAGCACTCAATCGTCTGGCGGCTTGCCCGTCGGACGGTTAACATCGGGCACGACTCTGTTCATTCAGGTCGTGCCCTTTGTTTTTTGGCTCCAACCATCTGATTCCAAGTGGCTATGAACGAAATCTCCGCTCCCGAGCAATACGATCTGCAAACCGCCGCCCTGAAGGTGCCACCGCATTCCATCGAGGCCGAACAGGCTGTGCTCGGTGGCCTGATGCTGGACAACAATGCCTGGGAACGCGTGCTGGACCTGGTCTCGGACGGTGATTTCTATCGGCATGACCACCGCCTGATCTTCCGCGCGATCGCCCGTCTGGCCGACCAGAACCTGCCGATCGACGTCGTGACCCTGTCTGAGCAACTGGACAAGGAAGGCCAGACGTCCCAGGTCGGTGGCCTGGGCTATCTCGGCGAGCTGGCGAAGAACACTCCGTCGGTCGCCAACATCAAGGCCTATGCCTCGATCGTCCGTGAGCGGGCGACCCTGCGGCAATTGATCGGCATCACCAACGATATCGCCGATGCCGCCTTCAACCCCGAAGGCCGTACCGCCGTGGAAATCCTCGACGAGGCCGAGCGGCAGATCTTCCAGATCGCCGAGGCACGTCCCAAGACAGGCGGCCCGGTGGGCGTCAACGAGTTGCTGACCAAGGCCATCGACCGTATCGACACCCTGTTCAACACCTCCGATGCGATCACCGGCCTGTCTACCGGCTATACCGACCTCGACGAGAAGACCAGCGGTCTGCAGCCGGCCGACCTGATCATCGTCGCCGGCCGTCCGTCGATGGGCAAGACCACCTTCGCCATGAACCTGGTGGAAAACGCCGTGCTGCGCAGCGACAAGGCGGTGCTGGTGTACTCCCTCGAGATGCCAGGCGAATCGCTGATCATGCGTATGCTCTCGTCCCTCGGCCGCATCGACCAGACCAAGGTCCGTTCCGGTCAACTGGAAGACGATGACTGGCCACGGCTGACCTCGGCGGTCAACCTGCTCAACGACCGCAAGCTGTTCATCGACGATACCGCGGGGATAAGCCCGTCGGAAATGCGTGCGCGGACGCGCCGCCTGGTGCGCGAACACGGCGACGTCGGCCTGATCATGATCGATTACCTGCAACTGATGCAGATTCCGGGTTCCAGCGGCGACAACCGGACCAACGAGATTTCCGAGATTTCCCGTTCCCTCAAGGCCCTGGCCAAGGAGTTCAACTGCCCGGTGGTGGCGCTGTCCCAGCTCAACCGCTCCCTGGAACAACGGCCGAACAAGCGCCCGGTGAACTCCGACTTGCGTGAATCCGGAGCGATCGAGCAGGACGCCGACGTGATCATGTTCGTGTACCGCGACGAGGTCTATCACCCGGAAACCGAGCACAAGGGCATTGCCGAAATCATCATCGGCAAGCAGCGGAACGGCCCGATTGGCTTTATCCGCCTGGCTTTCATCGGCAAGTACACCCGTTTCGAGAACCTCGCGCCGGGCAGCTACAACTTCGACGACGACGAGTAACGCCTCCAGGCCGCAGGGCGTGCGGCAGGGCCGGCGCGATCTTGATAAACCCGACGATTATCGTCGGGTTTGATCATTTTTTGTGCTATATTCCGCGCCCGCGATTTTTCATCTCGACACCTTTCACCTCGACATCGGTCACCGCCATGCAAGCAGCCAAGCCGTTATTTGACTATCCCAAGTACTGGGCCGAATGTTTCGGACCAGCGCCTTTCCTGCCCATGAGCCGGGAAGAGATGGATCAGCTTGGCTGGGATTCCTGCGACATCATCATCGTCACCGGCGATGCCTACGTCGACCATCCGTCCTTCGGCATGGCGATCATCGGCCGCCTTCTGGAAGCCCAGGGCTTTCGCGTGGGGATCATTGCCCAGCCGAACTGGCAGTCGAAAGACGATTTCATGAAGCTCGGCGAGCCGAACCTGTTCTTCGGTGTCGCGGCCGGCAACATGGACTCGATGATCAACCGCTACACTGCCGACAAGAAAATCCGCTCCGACGACGCCTATACGCCGGGCGGCCTGGCCGGCAAGCGGCCGGATCGCGCCAGCCTGGTCTACAGCCAGCGCTGCAAGGAAGCCTACAAGCACGTGCCGATCGTGCTTGGCGGCATCGAGGCCTCGCTGCGCCGGATCGCCCACTACGACTACTGGCAGGACCGCGTGCGCAACTCGATCCTGATCGATGCCAGCGCCGACATCCTGCTCTACGGCAACGCCGAACGGGCAATCGTCGAGGTTGCCCAGCGCCTGTCCTACGGCCACAAGATCGAAGACATCACCGATGTGCGCGGTACCGCGTTCATCCGTCGCGACACCCCGCAGGGCTGGTACGAAGTCGACTCCACGCGCATCGACCGGCCGGGCAAGATCGACAAGATCATCAACCCCTACGTCAACACCCAGGACACCGCCGCCTGCGCCATCGAACAGGAAAAAGGTCCGGTTGAAGACCCGCAGGAAGCCAAGGTCGTGCAGATCCTCGCCAGTCCGCGTATGACCCGCGACAAGACCGTGATCCGCCTGCCGTCGCTGGAGAAGGTGCGCAACGACCCGGTGCTCTATGCCCACGCCAACCGCGTGCTGCACCTGGAAACCAACCCGGGTAATGCCCGTGCGCTGGTGCAGAAGCATGGCGAGGTGGATGTGTGGTTCAACCCGCCACCGATCCCGATGACCACCGAGGAAATGGACTACGTATTCGGCATGCCTTACCAGCGCATCCCGCACCCGGCGTATGGCACGGAAAAGATCCCGGCCTACGAGATGATCCGTTTCTCGGTGAACATCATGCGCGGCTGCTTCGGTGGCTGCACCTTCTGCTCCATCACCGAGCACGAAGGCCGGATCATCCAGAACCGCTCCGAAGAGTCGATCATTCGCGAGATCGAGGAGATCCGCGACAAGGTACCGGGTTTCACCGGCGTCATCTCCGACCTCGGCGGGCCGACCGCGAACATGTACCGGATCGCCTGCAAGAGCCCCGAGATCGAGTCGGCGTGCCGCAAGCCGTCCTGCGTGTTCCCCGGTATCTGCCCGAACCTGAACACCGACCACTCGTCGCTGATCCAGCTCTATCGCAGTGCTCGTGCCTTGCCGGGGGTGAAGAAGATTCTCATCGCTTCCGGCCTGCGCTACGACCTGGCGGTCGAGTCGCCGGAGTACGTCAAGGAACTGGTGACCCACCACGTCGGCGGCTACCTGAAGATCGCCCCGGAGCACACCGAGGAAGGTCCGCTCAACCAGATGATGAAACCGGGTATTGGCACCTACGACCGTTTCAAGCGGATGTTCGAGAAGTTCTCGAAAGAGGCCGGCAAGGAGCAGTACCTGATCCCGTACTTCATCGCTGCCCACCCGGGCACCACCGACGAAGACATGATGAACCTGGCGCTGTGGCTCAAGGGCAACGGCTTCCGTGCCGACCAGGTGCAGGCGTTCTATCCGTCGCCGATGGCCAGTGCCACGGCGATGTATCACTCGGGCAAGAACCCGCTGCGCAAGGTCACCTACAAGAGCGACGCGGTGACCATCGTCAAGAGCGAGGAGCAGCGCCGGCTGCACAAGGCGTTCCTGCGTTATCACGACCCGAAGGGCTGGCCGATGCTGCGCGAAGCCCTCCTGCGCATGGGCCGTGGCGACCTGATCGGTCCGGGCAAGAACCAACTGATCCCGCTGCACCAGCCGCAGACCGACAGCTACCAGAGCGCCCGGCGCAAGAACTCGACGCCGGCCGGCAGCCACAAGGTGGGCAAGGACACCACGCGTATCCTCACCCAGCACACCGGCCTGCCACCGCGCGGCAGCGACGGCGGCAAGCCGTGGGACAAGCGTGAGGAAGCCAAGGCCGCAGCGGCTGCGCGCAACAAGCAGGCCGCCAAGGAGCGTTCCGACGCGGCGAAGGGCAAGGGCAAGAAACCGGCTCGCAAGCCGGTGGTGCCACGCTGAAGCCGGGCATGGCCGGGTGAACTGCCAGCGGTTCAGGCAACCCGGTCAAACAACTGCTGCGCCGTGCGCCCGTCGAAGGCTTCGCGCCAGATCGGCGTATGGGGCAGGCCCTGCTGTTGCTGGCGAATCTGGCTTTCAATGCCCAGCCGGCTTTGCGCCAGGGTTTTCAGGTGCCCGCCCTTGAGTTCGAAGTTCCGTGGCGCGGCATCCTTGCGGGCGTAGTGGAAATGCGCATGCCAGAGTTCGCCCTGGGTGGCCTTGTCGCGTATTGAATAGACGTCGAGGTAGTTTTTTCTGGCGCCTTTGCCGCGTTCGACCCGGTCCTGTATTTTCCTGACCTCTACCTGATCGTTGTCGATCAGGTAGAGCAGGCGCTGCACGCTGAGGACATTCGGGTCCTTGTATAACCTGAGCCTGATGTTCTCGCCTTCGCTGCGCAGCTCCTGGGCGGCTTGCCTGAGACGGGTAGCCAGCGTTTTCGCCTGTGGCGCCTCGGCGGCCGACAAGGCCGCGATGTCCGTGGCCTGCTGGTCCAGCCGCACGGCCCTGGCGTCCAGGTACTCGACGATGTTGCTCGGGTTCTGCCTGGCCTGTTCATCGCGATGGGCCTTGGCCAGATAGGTCTGCACCTGCCCCAGTAGCTGATTGCCCTCACTGAGCCGGGTGGCTGGCAATTTGACCGGCTGCTCGACGGGAGGCGCGGGGATCGCATTGCGGGTTCCCAGCCATTGGCCGTTGACCTGGCGATAGGACTGGAAGGGGATGCCCGGCTTGTCCTCCTCGATGATATCGATCAGCGTTTCCCCATCGTCGCTGATGCGCTCCTGGCCGAGCTTGAGGTGATCCTGGCCGCCCCGCCTGACTTTGATCAGGCGCTTTCTCGGCGGTGGGGCCTGGCTGGTTGATGGCTGAGCGGGCAGGAAGTCCAGGTCGATGGCGTCGAGGCTGGTGGACAGGGCTTCGTTGCTGTAGGCCTGCGAATAGCGTTGCTCCAACTCGCCAACGATGGCCTCCTCGAAACCACGAATGATGTCGATCATCACCTTTTGATGAGCGGCTTCCGTGGATGTGCCGGGGTAGTCGCTCATCGCTTCGAGGTTTTCCCGTATGCCCGAGGATTGTTCCAGCAGGTTATCGAGCACGGCGATCTGTTTGTCCTCGGGAACCAGCCTGATCTGGTCCAGCGTCACGAAGACTTCCCGGAAACGGGTCATTTCCCGTGTCGCCTCCAGGTGGTAAGTGGGAGGCGCGTCCATATTGAGCGGGTCGCCGATCGAATAGAGATTGCTCAGGGCGACCAGCTTGCCCATCTCGACGGCCTTGAGCGTGCTGGGTGTGCCTTGGGTCAACCGCTCGACCCGTTGCTCGGTCTGCCTGCCAGGGGCCAGTTCGAGGAGGCTGGCAATCACGGCTTGGCGTTGTTCCAGGATGGGTATTCGCTTTGCCAGGCTCGCCAGCATTTTTCTGTTGAAGTCACGGAACTGTCGCAGGTGGGTCAATGGGTTCGGCAGGGGCCCGCCGACCTGGGCGATAAAGTTGTCGTCCTCGGCCAGGAACAGTCGGGAGTAGAACTCCACCTGGCTGAACCGGATGCTTTTCAGTTCGCTGCGGTAACCATCGGTCGCCTGTTGCCTGACCCAGAGTTGCTGATGGGTTTCGTAGCGTTTGGCATGCTGATCCAGCAGGTTGAGATGGGTGCGCAGGTAAACCTCGTGGGCGATCCTGGCCACCCTGCGGGCGTTTTCGTCAGTCGCCTGCCTGAGGGCGTCGAGCATTGGGTTTAGCCGGTTCTGTGAGGCCTGCACCGCGCGGTGGTGGGTTTCCAGCTCCAGGAGAAGGTTGTTGTCCTGCAGCTTGCTCGCTTCCAGCCGGCCCAGCTTGCGCGGCATGCCGCCCGCACCGCCTACGACAATCCCGACCCATTGGCCGTCGGCGCGGCGAGTGATCGGTTCGCTTCTCCCGGGGCGTGTCGCGACGTAGCGATTCTCGGGGTCGGTGGCCACCGGATCTCCCGGCTTGACGATGCGGTAGACATTGCGGTCCGGCGTGGAGGCCTCGCGATCATCCATGATCTGATAGGCCCCACCATCGATGGTCGCGTAGCGCTTGCCGGCGAAGTTGTACAGCGATGGCTCGTCGTCGGCGATGGGCAGGTGTTTGTCCTGACGAAAATGCGCGAGTCGGCCAGGCGTGAGCAGGTACTGGTCGTCAATCGGGAGCAGGTCCTTGAGGTCTTCGCGATGCCCCTGTGCGACCTGCAGCAGATCGTCGACCAGGCGCTGCTGCTCGTCGAGTCGATAGCCCAGGGCATCCCGCTGGGCGTCATTGAGTGAGCGCAGCAGGCTGTCGGCCAGGTTGTGTTCGGCCGAGGCGCCGTAGATCAAGCTGCCGGTGGCGTCGATACCCATGTAGCGCTCGCCGTTTCTGAACAACCTGAGGGTGGTCGTGGCATCCTCCAACCCGTAGCTGCGCGAGGGGGTTGCCGAGATGATGGGGCGGCCATTGCTGTCGATTCCGGAGTCGATGCGGATCTTCAGGTGACCGGGCCAGCGTGGCAGGGTGCACAACAGCCGGCAGAACAAGGCTTCGCTGTCTTCGCCAAGGCCGCGCTCGCTCCTGTCCGCCCAACTGGCCAGCGCACTGATGATCCGGCTCTGTTGTTGGGACGCCTGCACGGTCACCAGCACCGAGGGTTCGAGTCGGCTGTCCAGGTCGATGCCGTGAAGCGACGGATGGGTGTTCACAAGGTCGATGGCCGCTGCTTGGCTCAACCCCGGAAAGCGTTCGCGCAGTATGCCGACGGCGGGCTGGAGGGGCGTACCGGGTAGGCTGACGGGCGCAAAGGCGTAGGCCGGGTGGCTGGGCTTGAGTTGGGCGCGCGTCGGGGTGTCGAGCAGGGCCAGGTACAGGGCATGCTGGTGATTCTGCAGGTCGCTGGCGAGCGCCTTGCGCAAGTTTGCCAGGCGTCGTTCGAAGTTCGGTTCGACCACCTCCGCCGTCTCGCTCGCCCAACTGCGCCGGTTGAGGTGTTCATGGGCCTTGAGGGTGGTTTCCAGCAGCGTACCCGTTTCGCCCGATATCGGTTCATAGGCGGGTCGGTAGCGCCCTGGGTGGACTTCGATCAGCGTGATCGTCGGTTTCGGCCTGGCATCCGGGCGTTGCACGTCGGCGTAGCGGCTGAGGGTGCCCGACTCGTTGTTCTCGATCAGCAGGGGGGCCTGCATCTGCCGGGCGAGGAGGGCGGGCAAGGCCCTGTCGGCATGGAGCGGCAGTTCGGCGTCGGGGCTGTCGAGTGCGGCTTGCAACTGATCGAGGGCCTTGCGCACCTGCAACTCGCCAATGGCCTGATTCGCTTCCCAGGGGGCGGTTTCGTCGCCCTGCCAGATCTTTTGCAGTTTCGAGCGGGAAAGGTCTGACCATGACATCAATCGAGCCAACTCCTGCTCACTGAGCGACGGCAGATCGCGCCGCAGCATTTTTTGCAGCAACTGGGTATCGGAGAGGGAACTGATATCGACCGGTGCCAGTTTCCAGTACCGGGTGGCAGGATCGAACACCATGGCCGGCCTGTAGCGCCCGGCATCCGCGTGCATCAGGTGATAACGTCCGGTGTGGGTGTCCAGGATGACCTCGCCGATTCGCACCTCGGTGTCGAACTTGACCTGGACATAGAGCCTGCCGTCTTTTTTGAACAGGCCCTGGGCATCCATCGCCAGCCCGTCCACGATGGTTTGGGCGAGTGGCGTGTAGGGTCGCAAGTCACTCAGCCAGAGGTTATCGCCGGCCGCCTGTGTCACGGTGCGGGGTCTGCCCAGGGACTCGATCAGGGTGCGGGTGCGGCGGGCCGAAAGACGTGCGCCGATCGCCTGGATTCGAGCGGTGATGAGCAGCTCGGCGACATCGGTGACGGCCTGGACGAATTCCATTTTTCTACCGCTGGCCAGCTCGGTGGTGGCCACGAGGCTCTGGTAGGCCAGGGTACCGAGGCTGGCGCTGATCATGAGCGGGTTGAGGCCCAGCACTCCGCCAGGCAAGGGCAGCAGGAGCAGTTCCAGGGTCTCGCTGGCCATCCATTGCAGCGTGTTGATCAACGTTTGCCAGTCGAGGCTGCGTCGGGTGGTGGCGATGTTGGTGATGTCGGCGAGCAGTCTCAGGGATTGGGTCCGGGTCAGGGTGCCCAGCACGGAGCTGTCTTGCTCGCGTTCCGACTGCGGCGTCCTGACCAGGTTGATGCGCCGGGCCGGTGGTTCGGTATCGCCAAAAGCCCGGTGCAGCCATCGGGCAGGGGTGGTCAGTTCGTTTTCATCGACACTCGGGGCCTTGAGCTTGCCGTAGAAGTCGGCCTGGTTCATCAACGACAGGGTGCGTGTGAGCCAGGTGATCTGGCCTGTGCCCGCATCCTCGCGGATCTGTTTGCGCAGATCCTCGAGTGCCAGCGCGGGCGTCAGGTGGTAGCGCAGGGCGCCACCCGGACGGTCCGGGAAATAACTGAACACGCCCTGGGGTGCTCCGCGCTCGAAACGCATCAGGCAGAAGGGCAGTGGCAGCGATTGCAGGTCGCCGAAATTGGGCAGGTAGTCGCGACCAAAATCAAGGCTGTAGAACTGCGCGCTCATGAGCTGTTTGTCAGCCACCGCCCGCATGAATGTGTCCGCCGAGGGCTGATCGGTGCCGGGCAATGTCTGCTGGCGCAAGGCTTCCAGGACGGCAAGTTCCAGGCTGGCTTTCTGGTGGGCGCGCAGTGGGTCGCCGATCAGGTTGATCATTTGTTCGTGCAGTTCGCGTCTCAGGCGCGACCCCAGGTCCAGGGAGCGAACGATCGAGATGAAGCGATCCACACCCAGGGACACTTTCTGCGCAGGGTCTTCGCAGACGACACTGATGCTGCTGTGTCTTTGGAAATCGAAGCCGGAAGGAAACGAGGCCGTGGCCCCGGTAAAGGAGAAATTCTCCTTGGCCGCCTGCCACAGGGAAATGGAGATGATTTCCTCTACCGGGGCGCTCGGGTCCAGGGCTCTGCGGTGCCTGGCTTTCTGATATTGCTCGATGATCCTGTAGATCAGTTCGATCGGGTCCTTGGCGTCGGTACGCGGGGGGACTTTCAGCGTTCTGGTATTGAGCCGGGACTTTTCCGGATCGATGTACTGGCCGGTTTCCTCGTGGAGTGCCGTGCGCAGATCGCGCCTGGCATTGCGTTCGAAATCGGCCTTGAACCCTTGCAGGGATTCGGCCAGGTTTTTCTTGAGTCGTGGCTCTTCCCGGCACAGTGCCAGGTAGCGTTCCCGTTCCCCGGCCTTGAGTGGTGCGAGGAAAGTGGTCAGTTGGTTTTCGATGGTACTCAGCGCGTCGTAGTCGCACCAGGTATCACTGGACATCAGATAGTCGCCAGGTGAGTCGGCTACGGGCAAGGGGGCGATTGCGGTCATGGAGACACTCTCTTCAGTGGCCTTGCCGGCATCGGTCAGGGCCAGAAACAGTCGGAGTGTCATCTAAGGACGGCAGGGCGTTGCCAAGGTGGCAGATATCTATGGCGGTATTGGCTTCCCGCCGGATAGCGGGGGCCTGGCGCGATACTGGCGTTTTGCTTTCTATCGAAGCGTGGGTTCGTTTGTTAAGGTTGCCACGAATTTTCCACCGTTCGACTCAAGGATGAATACCGCGTGAGCTCTTCGCTACCCGGCATCGGCATGGACTCCAGTCCCTCGCAGTTCTTCGCCCGCAAACGCATCGAAAGCCAGATCGACCTGCCTCGGCTGTTCGCCGCGATCGACGCCGACCCCGGCATCGTCGGTGCGGGCGTGGTGTATATCGATGCCGAATTCAACGTGGTGACTTTGCGCGAGTTCCAGCCGATCTGCAGCATCAAGCCCAAGCGCGTGATCCTGCGCGAGGCACAGAAATACATCGCGCCGAAGCAGTTTGCCCAGCAGGTGCAGGACAATCCCCGGGAGTCGCGGCTGGTCAGCGAGGCGATCAATACCAGCCTGTCGTGTGCCGGTGCGGTGATCGGTTGGGTGGTGGTGCTCAGTGGCTCGGTGGCCGTGCCGTTTTCGGCCGGCGCCAGTTCGGTGCTGGTTGCCATCGGCTATACCGCTGCGGCTGCCAGTACCGCGCAGTGCCTCGTCGGTGGCTATCGGACGGTCAACGAAGTGACCAATCCGGCACGCAACGACTATCTCGACAGCGAGGCCTGGTACCAGTACACCTCGATCGCCCTGGATGCCGCTTCGCTGCTGGGT
Source organism: Pseudomonas sp. UTLPPB19802 (assembly GCF_059730225.1). Lineage (NCBI taxonomy): Bacteria > Pseudomonadati > Pseudomonadota > Gammaproteobacteria > Pseudomonadales > Pseudomonadaceae > Pseudomonas > Pseudomonas sp. UTLPPB19802. The sequence goes on along the minus strand of NZ_AP048545.1, from coordinate 109,377 downwards.
GTGGGGGCCTCTGCGCTGACCTCCATCAAGTTGGTGCGCCTGACCAAGGCCACTACCGGCAAGAGTGTTCGTGACGTGCTGCGTGGGCTCAACCGGCAGGAACGGGCCAAGCTGACCAAGGAACTGCTGAGTATCAACGACCCGCGCCTGACTTCGAAAATGCTCAAGCTGAAACAACTGGCCGGCGAATTGCCCAAGCGCTTCACCCCGACCGAGATCCGCCACGCCACCATCACCCAGATCAAGGACTCCCTGGGCGCGGCGATCGGACTGACCGGCAGTGCCTTGTCCGGCAACGTGAAAACCGTTGCCGTAGGGCTTTACGAGGAGATCGACGAGTAATGGAAACGTTGAGCCTGCGCCAGTTCCTCGCACGCTACTTTCCCACCTTCATCGGCGGGATCTTTGCCGCGCTGATCGGCATCGCCTGTGGCGTGCCGTTGGCGGGTGATCATTACTTTCCAGCGGCTTCACTGGAGGAGCAGGCGACCGGTATGTTCGCCGCGATCATGCTGTTGGGGTTCGTGGTAGCCCACTGCAACTTCATGATCGTGCGCGGCCGTCCGCAGTGGGTGCGTGGCCTAGTGTTGGTCTTCGCCCTATGTCTTCTGGCTGTCCTGCCGACCATCACCTCGCACCCGCATCGGATCGTGTACGCATTGGCCGTCTTCGCGCCGCTGTTGGGCCTGCTGTTGCTCAACAGCAGGCGCCACCGTGAGATGCGCGAGCGCCTGGTGGAGATCCGCAAGCAGCGCGAAAACCTGCGTCGCAAGTTGCCAGGGCGGCGTTAGCCGGCTCGTTTCAGATCTTCGCATTCTCGCGAATGTTCCAGCCGTACTTGATACTGCCGCCGTCCTTGCCGCCGTCGGCCTTCTGCGGCTGGTAGCTGACTTCGACCCTGGCGAAGTTCAGCCCCACATCCTCGTGCAGCGCGTCGCGGCCCTGGTTCCCGTCGGTCGAGTAGGAGGCCACCATCACCTCCTTCAGGGTGATCACCAGGTATTCCACAGGCGCTGCGCCACCGGACTTGCGCACAGTCAGCGTCGCTTCGGGGTAGTGCTTGCCGCTGGAGCAGGCCGCCATGAGGTTGGGTGATGACTTGTCCATGGCCTTGCCGATCGACAGGTTGCCGATGCTGACCTTGCCGGCACCACCGCCGCTGCCGGTGTGCATGGAGCCGGACTGGGTCATGCCCCATTGAATCGACTGTATTTCGATCGCGTCGCGGTGCTGCTGGTCCCTGGACTCACCCTTGATATCACCGAGCTTCAAGAACATATCGGTTGCCATATTCACTCCTTGTCGTTGATTCGCGCCAACAGGCGGTCGGAGCAGACTTTCCGCGCAAGGGTGGGTACTGAACAAGGTGTTGAACGTCGAAAGGGAAGTAGCCTTCCTGATTAACTCCAGGATCCTACAGTTACGGCTGATTGGACTGCCTATGCTCGCAGACCTGTGATAACGGGTCAGGGAGTGACGGCATGGTTTCCGAGTTATTGAAGAGCGGCGTGCCCACAGCGCACCGCAATGCTCGCCAACGGGTGCAGGGCAAGGTCGATCTGCCACGGCTGTTCCAGGCCATCGACGCCGATCCGGCCATCGTCGGGGCGGGGGTGGTCTACATCGAAAGTGACCTCACGGTAGTGACGCTGAGAGAGTTTCAGGCGGTTTGCAGCATCGCGCCGAAGAAAATCGTTCTGCGTGAGGCGCCAAGGCACATGGCTCCGTTGGAGTTCGTGCGTGAGCTGGAAACGCAGCCGCGGGAGTCGCGGTGGATGGCGGAGGCCGTGAGTATGGGGTGGACATGCTCCGGAGTACTTTTCAGCATCCTTGCGGTCGGCTTGGGTAAGGCTCTTATTCCATTCACTGCTGGAGCCAGTACCGTCATTGTTCTTGTTGGTGCCGTTGCGGTCAGAGCAACCTATGCCCAATGCGTGATTGGCATTGCGCGTACATTTTCGGAGGCCTTCACACCTGAGGTTAATGATTACCTAGACCAGCAAGCGTGGTATTCGGCGATGATGGATGTGCTGGATGCTATTTCTTCGCTCGGTGCTGGTGTTTCTAGTCACACGACATGGAAGGTAATTAATACTGCGAAAAAATCTACGGGTAAACCGTTGAGAAGTGTGCTGAAGGGATTGACGCGCCAGGAGCGCGCAGCATTGAATCGAGAGGTCCTGAAAATAAAGAATCCTGAATTGACGCACAAGCTGATTAAGCTGAAGCAGGCGTCTGGCGAAATGGCCAAACGTTTTACACCGACGCAGATCCATCAGTTCACTGCCCATCAACTCATGAACTCTTTAGGTGCATTTTCAAGTTTGGCGGGTAGCGTCCATTCCGGGAATATCGGAGCAGTTGTCATCGGGTTGTATGAGGAATTCGAGCAGTGAAGAATGGTGCTGATCCATTTGCGCTTTTAGTCCGTCACAGTGTGGAGAGTGCTTTGGTATATTTTGTAGAGCTTGTCTGTATAAGCTCCAGTGTTGCGTTGATATATTTTTCCTGTTGTGGTTATTTTTCTCTTGGTGTGAATTTTCAGGTGCTTTCCAATGTTGGATTGCTTGTTGCCGTGGTAATGTTGGTTGTCAATATTTTGATTGTGTGGGGAAGGACTGGCTTGGTTTGGTTTGAAGCTTCCTTATTTGTCTTGTGCTTTGTTTTGAGTTTGCCGGCACTTTCATATGGAGTCTCTCGCGAGCTTTATATCTTAAGTGTTGTTTCTCCTTTGGTCGGGCTACTCGTGCTGAATAGCCAGGCGCAAAGGGCGATGAGGCAGGATGCATTAAGGCTTCGCCGCTGGCGCGAGTCTTCAGACAGATAAAACACTCTGGCGTGCCGAGCAATTTTTCAGGTAGCGCTAATGCTGTAAATCTAAAAGCTGTTGCAGTGGGTTTGCTATATGAACCGGAAGATTGATATTGAAGAGGGAATTCAAAATTTCAGGTCGCGCTATTTTCCGATTTTTATTTGTGTGGTCCTTGCTAGAATTTTTTCTGCTGCCTCTGCTGTTTTCTTTTTGGGACTAACTCATCTTAGGTATTTCCCTGATCGACTCAAGTTTGAATTTATCGCAATGGCTGGGGCATCGGTCTGGATAACTATCTGGAACTTCCTTGTCATTCGCGGACGTCCCGGCGCTATCAAGGCTATTGTGGCATTCAATGTGCTTTGCTTGCTCTTGATCCTATCCACGCCTGGATACAAATTTGAAATGTGGCTTTGGACACTGGACCTTTGCTTTCCGCTGCTGAGCCTGTTGTGCATAAACAGTCAACGGCATCGTGAAATGCGCGAACTAACGAACGAGATCCGTCTGCAGCGAGAACGATTTCGTCGTACTGGGCGGCGTCGCTGACCAGAAGTTGTAGTGCTGTGAGCCGTTAATGGCGTGATGACTTTTCAATCAGGATCGGGCGGAAGCCGATCCTTCGGGTAAAAGCAATTCCCGCCTGACCGGGCTGAACTGTCTGTGGATCGGTGCCGGGCTGACCCTGTGGGGCTGACGATCCATGCGCTCACGGTGGTGGTGCTCGACGGTGAGTTGCCCTTCGGCATCAGTTGGTAACGAGCCAGCTCCCGGCCTCAACGCGGCCGGGCAGGCGTTTCGCAGGTGCCGCTGGCGCCGCAGGCATAGGCGGCGAGCAAACTGTACAGCAGGCTGTTGGTGGACATGGCGCAGACTCCGATAGAGGACGATGGACTAATGTTAAGCCGTGCGGATTCGTCTGGCTGGTTGATTGTATCCATCGAAGCGATAGCTTAGGATTGTATACAATTTCTTGATCCAGATCATGGGAACGCCTCCTGGCCCCAGGTAGCCTTCCTGCATTGATCCGCCGATTTTCATACCCTGCCTTGGAGATTCACGATGTTTGCCAAAGTTGTCGCGGTATCCCTGCTGGCCCTGGCCAGCGGCCAGGTGTTCGCAGCCGAATGTAAAACCACCATCGATTCCACCGACCAGATGTCCTTCAATACCAAGGCCATCGAAATCGACAAGAGCTGCAAGACCTTCACCGTCGAGTTGACCCACGGCGGCAGCCTGCCGAAGAATGTCATGGGCCACAACTGGGTACTGAGCAAGGAAGCCGACATGCAGCCGATCGCGTCGGACGGCATTTCCGCCGGCATCGACAAGAACTACCTGAAAGACGGTGATGCACGCATCATCGCCCACACCAAGATCATCGGTGCCGGCGAGAAAGACTCGGTCACCTTCGACGTGTCGAAGCTGAGCGCTTCGGAGAAGTACGGCTTCTTCTGCTCGTTCCCAGGCCACATCTCGATGATGAAAGGCACCGTTACCCTCAAGTAATCGCCTGCACCTGGTCCCGCCTCGCGCGGGATCAGGACTGTTCGTTTTTCCTCAGTTCCAGCCGAATCCTTTTCCCTTCCAGTTCCTGCCGACTGAATATTCCACCCAATTGCTTGCGTTTATAGTCATTGCCCAACGCCTGCCACTGCTCGTCGACGCTGTAGCAATTCAGACTCTGCTGAGGTTCCAGGCCCGCAGGCGCGCTGTGCTGCTGCCAGTCGCATAGGCCGCGATAGTGTTTCTCCCCCGATGACGGAAACCCCGAAACCCCTGGGCGCAACTCGTCGCGCAGGGTGATGGCGCCGCTGCTGGTGATGCTGCGCTGATGGTTGTCCTGTCCATAGAACGCCTCGGTCTCGAAGCTGACTTCACTCAGGTAGAGCTTGCAGTCGGGCAGTTCATAGCCGGTGGGAACCGTAAAGTCGAACGCACGCGGTGCATCCAGCGGGACGGTGTCGAAATGCAGGGTCGGATGCTGGTAGGGGCAGCCGCTCTGCTGGCTACCGGGCGTATAGCGGGCGCTGGCGCGCAGGGCTGTCTGGGTCGGCATGCTGCCGCTGAGGATGAAGTGTTCCTTGCTGGGGCGGCCGTTGGCCGGACGATCGGGTTGCCGGGTGGCAATGGCGATCCAGCAGAGGCAGGCGATCAGTCCGAACAGCGGAATGACCCATGGGCGCTGGAGCAGTGGGGTGGTTCGAATATGGGGAGGCTTTTGCTTGAGCAACATCGGCAGCAGTCCTGGCCAATCTGGATGGCGAAGACTGCTCCGCAGTGGTGAGGGCCTCAACAGTTGCCGGGAAAAACAGAAGAATCCTACGGCAAACTGGCCGGTATCATGCCTTTGAGGCCTTCACCTTGAGGCTTTCCGGATCTTACGGCGCGAATGGCATCTCGCGCTTGTGATGGGTCTTTTCATAGGTCCGGCAAATGATGTCGAAGGCCTCCTGGCGCACCGGCTGGCCGTGCAGGAATGCATCGATTTCCGCATAGGTCACGCCGTGGGAAGCCTCGTCCGGCTTGCCCGGTGCCAGGTCTTCCAGGTCGGCGGTGGGAACCTTTTCCACCAGCGGCTCGGGTGCCCCGAAGCTGCGGGCGATGGCCCGAACCTGGTTTTTCACCAGGCCGCTCAGGGGCGCCAGGTCGCAGGCCCCGTCACCGAACTTGGTAAAGAAATTACCTTCTACCCCCCTATAAAGTGCACAACACACATCTCTACAAGGTTTATATATAGGGTAGGAAGCTGTGCAAAAAACACAACTGCACAACCCCAAAAAAGTGTAAATTTTTTTGACCTGCCCACTCCCGGCCTAGAAATGGGGCGATGAGGATAGGGCATAATGGGGAGGTATATCGCAAGATGCCGCTCCTGCCTCAGAGTAAATGGCCACCATGAGCTTCACCCTGAAGCCCAAATCCCCACCAGGTCGCCACCCCTCCAATCCGGCCCAGCACTGCATCTTGCATCCCGCTCAAGGCATAGGAGGAACCATGCAGAATTTGAGAGTGGTAATGGCTCAGCTGAATATCCGAGTAGGGGATATTCAAGGCAACGTCGAAAAGGTCATCGAAGCGGCGAAGCGAGCCCGTGATGAGCTCCATGCCCAAATTATCGTTTTCCCCGAACTAACTCTCTGTGGTTATCCGCCAGAAGATTTGCTGTTGCGAACCAGCATGCAGCATCGGATTGAAAAAGCTTTAGAGCAAGTTAAAAGCGCTGCTCAAGATATCGCGATCGTAGTGGGCTTCCCATGGGTTGAGGAAGGATCTGGCCACGAAGAGCTTCAGAGTCATCGCTATAACAGCTGCGGGATATTCGCGGATGGTAAGGAAGTTGCTCGCTACTACAAACAGCAGCTTCCAAACTATCGAGTGTTCGATGAGAAGCGCTACTTCGTGCCTGGTAATGAGCCGAGCGTAGTTGAGCTTTTCGGTGTAAAAATTGCGCTGGGTATTTGTGAAGATATCTGGTTCCCAGAACCTCTTGGTCAAGCTTGCAGTGCCGGCGCGCAGCTTATGCTGACTCTGAATGCCTCGCCGTTCCATAGAGGTAAACAGGTTGAACGTGAAGAACTGTTGGCTGAGAGAGCGAGTGAATGCTCGATCCCAATGGTTTATGTCAACCAAGTCGGCGGCCAAGACGAGCTTGTGTTCGACGGGAATAGCTTTGTAGTTGACGGAGGTGGGAAGGTTACTCAGAGAGCTCCAGCCTTTGAAGAAGGTCTGCATACTGTAGACTTTGAAGTCGATGGCAAAAGAGTTACACCGATTTCAGCTGAGAAGTCGGAGCTGCTGAGCATCGAAGCCAGTGTTTATCAGGCACTGGTAACTGGTGTTAGAGACTACGTGCAGCGCAACGGTTTCAAAGGTGTTGTGCTAGGTCTGTCTGGCGGTATCGATTCGGCTTTGAGTTTAGCCGTTGCAGTTGATGCTCTTGGCGCTGAAAATGTTGAAGCGGTGATGATGCCGTATCACTACACCGCACAGATGAGTCAGGACGACGCGAAAGAAGAAGCTGATTTGCTAGGCGTGAAATATAGCGTGATGCCAATTCAGCCTATGGTTGAAGCGTTTCTCGCTACTCTAGCGTCTGAATTTGAGGGGTTGGCTAAAGATACCACTGAAGAGAACTTGCAAGCGCGCTGCCGTGGTGTAATTCTCATGGCAATCTCCAACAAGAAGCGCTACTTGGTACTGACTACCGGTAACAAGAGTGAGATGGCGGTTGGTTATGCAACGCTCTATGGTGACATGGCTGGCGGCTTCGATGTCTTGAAAGATGTTCCGAAGACACTTGTATTCAAGTTGAGCGAGTATAGGAACACGCTTGGATACGTAATTCCACAGCGCGTGATTGATCGTCCGCCATCAGCAGAGCTTGCGCCTGACCAAAAAGACGAAGACTCGCTCCCACCGTATCCTGTTTTGGATGAGATCTTGCGCCTTTATGTTGAGCATGACTATTCAGCGGATGCCATCATTGAAGAGGGCTTCGATAAAGAGGTTGTGTACAAGGTTATTAGGCTTGTCGACCTTAACGAGTATAAGCGACGTCAAGCTGCTGTCGGCCCTCGCGTAACTGAGAGAGGGTTTGGTAGAGATCGTCGTTATCCAATTACTTCTAAGTGGAGTATTGGCGAATAACTGCAAAGTCTTCGTAAGTAAGTCCCAGTAAGACCTAGTAAGTCAGCAAGAATGTAAGTCAGTAAGAAAAGTAAGTCAGTAAGCCAGCCCCATCCGAGATGGGGCCAGGCGAAGAGTCACAACGCTCCCGAATCCTCTCCGAGCCGGCCTTCGAGGCTGCATTGGCCCTCCACGGGTCGAAACGATACCAAGCCAACTCAAATCCCGCCTCCATTCAAGCCATCGCAATCCGGATGATTTCCTAGCATCATTTGCGCGTTCGTTTTCTGCTACCTAGGGAAGTGCATGAGCAATCCAAAATCAGAAAAGCAGCCGCGCGTGGCGCGAATTCGCGACGACTTCACCGGCACCACGGTTCAGCGCCTGCGGGATAGCGCTGGAAACGTATGCGCTTTTCCTGGCTGCTTCGTGCACACCCACGGTGCCAACGCCGCGGGTGATGGAGTTGTGAACCTAGGGGTTGCGTGTCATATCAAGGCTGCAGCACCGCTAGGCCCCCGGTATGACTCTGAGCTGACCTCAGATGAGCGTAAGCACTTCGACAATGGGATCTGGATGTGCCAGACCCACTCGAGGCTCATCGATGCAGACCAAAGCAATTACAGCGTCGAAGAGCTGCAGGAGTGGAAGCGGGCTGCTGAGATAAGAGCGAATGCGCAGCTCAACCAGAAAAGCTTCACGGAAAAGGAAGTCAGGGTTGCGGTGGACGAGGGTTCGATTGCCTTACTGCAGCGCTTTTCGAATATGTCCGCCGATCCTGTGAACGCACCTGTCGCCGAGTTGATGAGAGGGCACGAGCTGAGTCTCGCGAACCTGGATCCGCGCTTCAGCGTCGAAGTGAACAAGAATGGCGATCGCTTCGAGTACTTCATTCAGCCTGTAGCGGAAGAGGTCAGTCTCCAGCTGATCATCGAAGGCACGGACAAGATCGAAGGCTACCTGGCAGGGGAAAAAGCGCTGTTGGAGGAAGGTCGGGAGCTTGTGATTCCGAGTGACCACTTCAGGTTGGAGGGATCCAGGCTGATTGAGGCACTGCATGGCAAGGTTCTGGGAGGCCAAAAGGGCACGCTAACAATGGGGGCGCCTAAGCGCGAATTGCCCGGTACCTTGTATGTTCGAACCGAGGAAGGAAGTGAGACGCTAGTAGATACCTTCACGTTCTACTACACCTCCGGCACGTTGCGTACGGTGTTTGAAGGTGCAGCGTTAGGAGGGCTCGTGGCTATCAGCGCTCAATGCTCGCATGACGGGAAAGATAGCAAATTCGATCTCTCGATCTCCCTCGAATCGTGGCGGGGTAAGGATGTCCTCGAGTTCCCCCGTTTCTCTCGGTTGGTCAAGGCAGCCAAACATCTTTCCACTGGTCGGTTGGTATTTGAGCTCGAAATAAATAATCAGCTCGTGCCTTACGACACTCGCGCTGCTGAGGGCAGTGAGGAATTCCACTCGCAGATTGATTGGATGATTCACTATCTTGAGTTGGCGCGGAAAATTGCTGAGAGCTGCGATGCTCCTATTGTGATGATCAGTACGGAGATGAGCCCTGATATCTATCAGATTATGAGAAAGTACAATAAGCTGCTCGACGGCCCACTGATCAGCCCTCGGGAGCCAAATATGCTCTGCAAGGGAGAGTTTGATTACACTACTGGGTGTACGTTTGAGTCTCTCGAGAAGCAGGGGATCTTTGCGATGATCCGGATCTCAGAGCCTGAAGGGATGAAGTTCAATCTGTTCGGTCAGGGGATTCAAGCTCCGCGAGCATCGAGGATCTTCACGAACGTAGAGTATATTTTCTATACGGATCTGGAGACCAAGGGAAAACCAAAGTTTGAGGTGCACACCACGCTAGATACAGCGGTTACTACGCTCCTTCACCCTGATGATAAATGGAGCGTAGGTGAGGCGCTCGTCGACGTTTCTGAGGCCTCTCATCAAGATGACTGAGGGCTAGAACGAGAGCCGGCTGCGCCGGATGGGCGATGTATCAATTATGAGCGCGGCGGAGGTCGAGTTGGCCTCATAGAACGGTACAGATGAATTTGCCTAGGCCGGCTCAGTATCGTCTATCCGTGGCTACCCAAAGCCAGGGCGCGAGCAGTGGAAGTAGGCTGTGAAATGCTGGACAGTCTTTCATCCGCTCCCTCAACTGAAGATCTCAAGCCTATCGATCAGCATCCTTCCGATGCCAAATCTTGTGCACCGTCGAGGGCGGCATGCCTAACTTCACCGACGTCTCTTTCTGAGTCAGCCCCTCACCTTTGCAATCCAGCACGGCTCTGATCTTGTCGGCGGAGGTAGCTGGCTTACCCCCTTTGGCCGGGATCAGTACGCCGTCAGAGAACTGCGCTGGCACGTTCTCCATGACCCTCATATCACGCAGCTTATGGAGCTCGCTCCACAGGTAGGCCATGAACTCTTCAAAAGTCTCCTGACGGTCGAAACTCGATGCTGCTGCTAGCAGTGCTAGAGGGTCGACGTCCAGGTGGCCGCTGATACCTTCAAGCATCTTCAACGTCATGTTCGTCGAGCCGTGCTCTACGTTGTGCAAGTGTCGGGCATCTAGCGTTTTCACCAGCTGCTCTTGAGAGAGGCCACGAGCAGCACGCACGGTGCGCAAGACCGCTGCTAAGGAGTGGGGCGATGGCATCAAGACTTCCGCGTAAAGGGAAGGATAAGGCCACATCGCGAAATTCACATCTATGAAATATAGTCAGGGAATGTGAATCGGTGCTATTGTGCCTCACCTATCCCGGAACGTAAGAAATTCAGCTTCTTTGCAGCTAATGGCCGGGAAAAGTGTCAATTTATATCAATTGTTGAAGGGCTTAACACTAGCTTACAGCCCGAGAAATATGCGGAGTATGAGTAGTGTTGGTGACTAAGCGAGCCGACTTGCAAGGGCAGTTTTTGGCGCCGGATCACCTGCGTTTGCTCTGGGACTCGGCAAGCCTGAACGCAGATTCCTACTATTTCCTTGTAGAAGGGAGTGGCTTCGTCGACGGATGCCTTGGGCCTTCTATGCGCATCGTCTCGAGCGTCGAGGCTGTCGATTCGTTGTGTAAAGGCGACTCAGTCGATTTCCTGAGCGTCAACAAAGTTCAGCTGCTCGCTCCACCCGCGATGACCAATCAGACTGAGTTCTCAATGAGGCTCCTCTCAGAGATCCGTATCAAAGACGGTACGGAAGCGACCCCAATCTACGAGTTTGTCACCCATGATGGGCAAGTTTTTTCGAGCGCCAGGGGGTAAGAGATGTCTGTGTCCCTTGATGACGCTATGGAGTTTCTCTACGGCGCTGGCGAGGTTGTCCATGGGTGGTCTGGCGATAAAGCAGAGCTGGTTCAAGCTGCAGAGCAGCGCTTTCCTGGAAAAGCGTTTTGCCTTGTGAAGCGTTGGATCATTGTTGAAATCCCACCGAATGAGGTTGAGCCGCTGCGGGGTGCAATCACACCGATGGTCGTGCTCGCTCATGAGGTCATTTACGACAGCCAAGGACGGTTCGTACCTGGCAGCTGGGTGCGTTCCACGTACGCGATCTCCAATGAGCATCTATCTATGTTTGAGACTCGCAATACGGTCTATCTGCTTGTCGGCGACGGATACAAGAAGCAAGCCTCGCTCGAGATGGTTCTGTCATTTCGTCCTTGAACATTGCAGATTTTGCAGCCCGGTCGTCCTTCGGACTGGCCCGGGAGCAGCGACGCTACCCTATGGAGCGCGGTATGAAGATTGCGGTCTACTCCGACCTACACAACGAGTTCTCCGAGTTCATGCCACCTAAGCTAGACGTCGACCTGGTCGTGCTCGCCGGAGACATCTCTGTGCGTGGGAGGGGAGTGACATGGGCGAACGCCACCTTCGACTGTCCAGTCATCTACGTCTGCGGGAACCACGAGTACTTCCGGGGCCATCTCGACCGTTCCCTGATCAAGATGAAGCAGGCTGCAGCTGAGCACGTGCATGTTTTAGAAAATCAGGTATTGGTCATTGGCAACACGCGCTACCTCGCCACGACGGCCTGGACAGATTTCACCTCGACCGGGAATTACAAGCTTGCGATGTACCAGTGCTGGGAGAGGATGAACGACTTCCAGTGCATCCGGTTTGGGGATGGATTCAGGAAGCTCCGGCCCGTCGATTTAATCGCCCGAAATATCTCGGCGAAGGAGTTTTTGGAGGAAGAACTCGCTAAGAATTTTGACGGGAAAACGGTAGTGATCACCCATCACTGTCCGATCCAAGAGGTCGCGGGTGATGGGCACGAAGGGCACCTTGGAGCAGCGTATTTTAACGAGTGGGGTCAGCTGGTGGCGAAGGCTGACGTTTGGATTTTTGGCCACACTCATCATGCTGTAGACACCGTCGTTTCCGGGTGTCGGTTGATATCGAATCCGCGCGGGTATCCAGGCGAATGCACGGGCTTTTCGGCAGATTTCACCTGCGACATTTAATAGCGTCAGTGGCAGAGCGGAGTATAAGGGATGTTGTGGTTTTACGGGCAGGAGCGGTTAGTACGAGTGTCAGATGAAACCGCCGAGTACAACTCGAACGGGCTTTCGGCTTTTCAGCTGAGGAGAGTCATTCGAGCCATGGCTCAGACGTACGATGTGCCGATCAGTGCTTACCTCGGCAATGTGTTCATCTCGTCGGAGTGCGCTGTTGGTGTGGTGTTTGGCCAAGGCAATCCGGGCGCGGCTGAGCTGCACGTTACTGGCTACATCTTACAGACGATGCCGATCTTCGAGCTGCGGAAAGTGGGTCGGTTTTGGGTCGCTTCAACGAATTGTGGTGAGTACGTACTTACATCTTTCGAGCGTACGAGTGGAAGGGCAGAGCTCAGAGCTATGCTCGCAAATGCCGACGCTCCTGAAGGGCATCCGGCGTCTTAGCCAGGCGCCTTTGCGGGCGCCTGAACATGCGACTCAAAATCCAGGTGAGTCGAGCGTCGAGAGCTGCTCACGCAAGAAGTCGCGGCGGCAATGAATGGCGCTCAGGATCACATAGTCGTGCTCTCGATCTGCCCGCAGATGTCCGCACTCGACTAGACCGATTATGAATTCTTCGGCCAAACAGCGAGCTTCGCGAAGATCTTCGAGTGCGGTACTACTATGGACGTCGTCAACAAGACGTTTTGAACGCTCGGCCTGCCGTTTGCCGAAAGGGTCGCTGGAGAACGTTGGAGCGTGAAGCAGTGACTCGTAATAACTGGGGCACTAGCGTGCTCAAGCGGTTGCTCCAGAGATTAAACTTGAGGCAAGGTGATCATGCGTACACTCAATAGTCCGTTACTACTCCCCAGGGCAGCCTACCAAAGCCTTGCCGCTCGACGCTGAGCCTTAAGTTGCGGCGCGGTCTTAGGTTGACATCGGGAAGGTGCGATTCATGCTTGTAGAGGATACCGGAGGTGCTGAATGAAGGTCGCACAAGCAAGTGAGCCCGTTGGGGTCGTTGACGTGGTATGCGATGCTTGCAGTATGTCTAGCCCGGTAGAGTAAGCTAAAAATTCTTCGACACTGACCGAACGTTTGTTGACCACATCGAATAAGCTACCGCTGTTGCGCTTTGTTTTGATCCCAAAATGAAAAACAGCCTGCCTAATGGTTGCTACCTGTCCAAGCTACAGGTCTGCGTGCTGTCTGAACGGGGATACTTTCAGGGGCGTCATATGCAGAAACGCACGGAAAAGCGGTGGCAAGCCAAATGATGAAATTAAAAACAAGCGGATGAAGAGTACAAAAAATTGTTTTCGCGGACTTTTCGAAAAAACATTTAATAAAAGGCATGAGGGTGGTGTGGATGAAACTATGAACATCTGACGCTCCTCCAAAAAGAATAAACCTGTGGATGAAGCGTCATGTTTGATACGCCAAAAATTTACTTTTGGGAGCTATTTCATTACGCTGGTCTAAGGCGTTCCAATATGTTAGCTTTTTATGAAAACCTTGCCGCCAGGGCTGAGCCTCATGCCTTCCCCTAGATTTTTCCAAGGTAAATCTGCTGGATCAGCAGTCATGGGCCCTGGAGCTTTCGCAATAAGTGTTGCTCGGGCTATGCTATCGAAGTCCGCGCGGAAATGTACCGAGCTTTTATTAACCAGAATGCTCATTGTTTCGGGCTTGATCCCTACAGCTCTGTAAAGTGCTCTATCCAGCATCTGTGCTTTTGTGGAGCTAATGGCGATATAGATATCATAGATCCTCACGCAAGCCATTGGGCCAAGTTCCGCAATCATGCCGTGTTTCATTGGGCCTTCGTACTGGCACCTGCCATCACTGAGGGCTAGCACTTCGAAAATTCCAGTGAAAGGTATGTCCTCCGCAATGCCGCATTTACCACCGAACGTTAGCTCTAGGAGGGAGCCGATGCCGCCTTTATGACAAGCGGAAGCTATATCGGGATCATAATAAAGTCCTATTGCCGCATTGGTCGCCTTAGCGTCAACAAGCGCTCTGAGCATCCCTGCTGTATTAGAATCGGCACCTCCACCAGGGTTGTCCTGAGTATCAGCAATGACAACTGGGCCTGCGCCTAAAGATGCGGATAATCTAACGGCTTCTTCGACAGCTTCTTTAGGCTCTAGAAGTGGCATTCTCCACTGGGGCTCGGAGTTCAGTAGATAAGAATAAAAGTTTGTAATGACATGGGTTATGCTGCGCTCATCGATTCCGTAACCCCAAATGACAGGCCCGCATTCTGGAAAATCAGATGCCGGAAATCCTGTGGCAAATGAAACGGATAGGATTCCGTTAGTTTCTAATTCCACTAAGGATTCAAAAATTCCCTTGGCTGGTTCGGTTAAAGTGCACATGCTGTTAACGGGTATTAAGAATGGGAGGCGCAAGGCAAACTTTGAGGGTCGAGCCGGATCATTAAGTATACTGTCAAGAAGCTCTGCAGATCTACGGCCTGTATCAGCCATGTCAACATGAGGGTATGTGCGGTACGCTATCAATCCGTCAGCGTAATGTATCATGGCTTCTGTCACGTTTGCATGGAGATCGAGCGATGCGACGATGGGGGTTTCAGCTCCTACAACCTCTCTGATACGACGCAGTAGCTCACCCTCGCCGTCATCGTAGAGCTCAGCGACCATCGCTCCATGGAGGTCTAGGAAGATTGCGTCATAACTTTCATTTGAGACATGATCAAGAATTTCAGCGCAAATTCTTTCGAAGGCGTCGTGTGTGACGTGTGCGGAGGGACAAGCACCGGCCCAGACTGTCGGAATGATTTTCCATCCCTTGTCTTTAGCAGCGCTTAAGAAACCACCTATTGGAAGATTGACTGATTCCAAATCAAGGAAGTCATTGCCTCTGGCAAGCGCTGGATGGCCCTCGCCTTGAGCAAAGTTTTGATATGTTGCTTTAGATGGAGCAAAAGTATTGGTTTCGTGTTGAAAGCCGGCGGTTAATATTGTGAGCGGTTTATTTGATGTTTGTAGGTTCATGGGGTTCATCGCTTGAAGGCGCGCAGTTAATTGCGCGCCTTTAAAAATGATTTAGTTAGAGGCGGTTTTAAGGAAGTTGATTTTAGAAAGCAGTGCTCCGCCGATTATCAGTAAAATAACCATAACATAAAGACCTGCATTCATAGAGCCGGTGAAGGAAGTAGCCCATCCAATAATCGTTGGGCTAAAGAATCCTCCCAGAACTCCAATCGTGTTGATGAACGCAATCCCTCCGGCAGCGACATCGCCTTTTAGGTATTCAGAAGGAATAGCCCAAAAAACAACGTAAGCTGCGTACATAAGGAGCGTTGCTAGGGTCATGAACGCTACCGATGCTATCAGGTTACCTGTTGACCAAGTTGCGATGCATAATGAGATTCCAGCAAGAACTGCTGGGATTGCGCTATGCCAGCGTCTTTCACGTTTTTTATCTGAAAGGCGACCGAAAAGTACCATTCCTATAATTGCCGCTATGTATGGGATGGTAGTAATTAGCCCTATATTTAAAGTGCTTTGAACACCATTTGCCTTGAGGATGCTAGGGAGCCAGAAGTTGACTGTGTAGATTCCGCAGATAATGCAGAAATATGCGCCAGCCATTAGATATATTTTAGGATCGCGCAGGACATTTTTGAAAGATTTGTGCGTAGGGTGAGTGGGCGGTACTTGGCGTTCCAGTAGGGCAACCTCCTGACTGTTGAGCCATTTTGCAGTGCTTGGCTTGTCAGAAAGCATCCAATATACGAAGAAGCCCAAGAATACGCACGGTATACCTTCTAGAAAGAACATCCATTGCCAACCGCTTAGCCCAAACGCTCCGTCGGTTTCGGTCATAATCCAAGCAGATAAGGGCCCGCCCAATACGCCTGAAATAGGGCCGGCCATTAGTACCAGGGCTACCGCTCTAGCCATTCGTGACTCACCGTACCAGTATGTTAGATAAAACAACATGCCTGGAGCGAAGCCAGCCTCGAAGACACCGAGGAGGAACCTCAGAAAGTAGAACATGCCTACGCTGCTTACAAACATCATTGCTGCGGAAGTTAAACCCCACAATATAAGAATTCGGCATATTGTTCGGCGCGCACCGACTCGGGGAAGCATTAGGTTGCTAGGGACTTCAAATAATGCGTAACCAATGAAGAAAATGCCTGCTCCAAGGCCGTAGGCTGCATCTGAAAATGCAAGGTCATGTTGCATTTGCAGCTTTGCAAAACTGATATTTTGTCGATCCAGACAGGCAAAGAAGTAGCAAAGCATCAAAATTGGCAGTATTCGCCAGTTTATTCGCCGATACAGGTCAGATATGGCGTCATTGGTTTTGGTAAGTTCGCTGTGAGAAAGCGTGTTCACAGGCTAGCTCCAATTAAGACTAAGTGATTATTTTTATGCTTCCCGACCCGGTCGCGGGCACCTTGATATGGTCGGGGTTTCAAGTCCTGCGTGCAATAGCAACTGATCTGCGCTAGTGTTGCTTTTTGAGCAACGCAGGTGCTTTATGAGGGAGATCAATCAGAGGCGATTACGCTATTTCTACGAGGTGCTAACCCTGCAGTCTATTCGTCGTGCTGCAGAGGAGCTGAACACTGCGCCGTCGGTCGTTACACGCCAAATCAGATTGCTAGAGGAAGAGGTAGGGATGATCCTCTTCGAGAGGCGGGCGAGAGGGGTGGTACCCACTGATGCTGCCAAGCATCTCCTGGAGTATTGGCAGGGGTGCCAAGCGCAGCAACAGCAGCTCAAATGTCGCCTCCAAGCACTTCAGGGTTTGGAATATGGCAGCGTAAGGATCGCCACGAGCGAAGGTTACGTTCAAGGCTTGATGACAGATGTAGTGGGCGAATTTTGTGAAAGGTATCCTAAGCTGGAAATAACAGTTGATGTGCTACCAGTAAACGAAATTGTGGCCGAGGTGGCTGCTGGGGATGCAGACATAGGTCTTGCTTACAACCCGCCTACGCATCCTGAAGTGGTGTATTGCGCAACTGCATCCCGACCAGTGTCAGTAATTGTGAAGCCTAACCATGATTTAGCTCTGTTAGATAGAGATCTGGCCATTTCTGACCTGGTTCAATACCCATTAGCAACCATGCATTATAACTATGGGTTGAGGCAGTTGGTGGATATGCTTGAATTAGCAGAAGGTGCGCGATTTAAATTGGGCTTGTCTACAAATTCATTGGGTGTCCTGAAGCAGTACGTAAAAAGAGGCTCGGGGTTCACGTTGCTGGGCTACTATTCAGTACTAGCGGAGATAGATGCCAACGAGCTCGTTTCTATTCCAATAAATCATGTCCTACTAAACTCTACTAAGGCGCGTATGATGGTGCGTGCGTTGAGAGTACAAAGCCCAGCGGCTACTGAAATGCTCAGTTGGATGAAGTCACGTCTCAAAGTTTTTGAGCTATAGGTCTAGATAGTAGTTAAGAGTATATTGCTGGATTGATTTGCTTTTATGCATGGATTACGCGGATGTTATGTAGAGACTTGACGGAAAGTAGATATAAGTGGGGGGTTGTTAGTTCCTTCTGCAAATTGCCAGTCAGCGAGGGATAAAATTCGAGAAGCTGAGGAGAATTAGTATAACATCGCGTTAATTTTGTGGGTAGGGGTGACGCCTACGGTCGGATCAGAACACCTACTTCAGCTGGTGGCTGCGAGAATACCTGACCGTTTGCCTGATCTCGTTTTAGGTCAAATTATGGAGAACCAATAACTATTGCTTAGAGATAACTCTCGTGATTCTGAATCCGTTGTCGTGCTGCTCCCAGCACCGGTCTGGGGAGGACGCTGCAGCGAGTCTCGAATCGCTGACGAAGGCAGAGCTTCTTCAGACACTTCTGGTCAGTGGGGCGGTCTGCCGGGATTGATTAATCTAGAGATATAGGGCGTGGCCTACGGCACGGCTGTCGTGAACCAAGCCCAGGCACACCTGGTCTCGGCCCTACGGGCTTCCATCCTCACGCCTGCGCGCGTTGCTTGCTAAGCCGCTTCGCGGAGAATTCGACCCTCTGAACCCAGTGCAGGGTGGTCATTGTAGATGACAGGCGCAGTCATAGATTTTTTGCGAGCTAACAGGTCGATCACGCCCTGCGGCTCGGTGAGGAGGAAGTAGTGGGCGCGTGCGAAGCTTTGGCGCTCGTCAGCCGACATCACGAATGTGTATTGCTTGTCGTCATCGTATTGGCCGAGTGTGTAACATCCAAACTGGCTGGGCCAGCATGCCAATGTTGGATTCTACGGAGGCTTTAGCAAAACATTTCTTGCGGTGCAGCACTGAATCGCCCCTGGTTTTCTAGACACTCTCCAAGCTCAGGAAATAGCGTTTCTCATACTCTACTGGAGACAGCTGCATAGCACTGCTGTGTCGGCGTTTAGGGTTATAGAACATCTCGATGTAATCGAAAATATCACTTCGGGCTTCTTCACGGGTTGTGTAGATCTTTCGTCGGATTCGCTCTCGCTTCAAAAGCTGGAAAAAGCTCTCGGCTACGGCATCGTCGTGGCAGTTTCCCCGCCGGCTCATGCTGCTGATTACATTGTTGGCCTTCAAAAAGCTTTTCCAATCCGAGCTACTGAACTGACTGCCTTGATCTGAGTGAATCATAACTTGCTGCTGAGGCTTGCGTCGCCAAACAGCCATCAACATCGCGTCGATAGCCAGGTCGCTGCACATCCTTGGCTTCATTGACCAACCAATTACTTGGCGTGAGAACAGATCCAGCACTACCGCGAGGTAGAGCCACCCTTCATAGGTGCGGATGTAAGTGATATCTGTCACCCAGACCTTGTTCGGCTCACTTACCTTGAACTGCCGCGCGAGGTGGTTGGGCGAGGCCACTGTTGGTTTTCCACCATAGAACCCTGGACGCCGCCGATAGCCCGTTTGAGAACGCAGCCCCTCCGCCTGCATCAAGCGCCTGACTCGATTTCGGCCGCATTCCTCTCCCAGCTCACGCAGGTCATCGTGAATTTTGCGGTAGCCGTATACACCTCCGCTTTCCAGCCAAGCGTGTTTGATCAAGCCAAGCAGACGTTGATCTTCTTTTGCTCGGGCAGATTGAGGCTCGGCCAGCCAGGCGTAATAGCCGCTGGGGTGCACCTTGAGGGTTTGGCAAAGGCGCCGCACCGGGTAATCAGTCGAGTGCTTCTTGATGAAGGCGTACTTCAGCCGCACTCCTTGGCAAAGTACGCGGCGGCCTTTTTTAAGATGTCTCGCTCTTCCGTCACGCGCTTGAGTTCAGCGCGTAGCTTGCGCAGTTCGGCCTGCTGATCGTCGTCTTGCTGACGCTGCTCTTGGGGCTTGCTGTAGACCTTGATCCAGGCGTAAAGACTGTGCACGGACATGCCCAGGCGCTGGGCGACATCGGCGACAGGTTTGCCTTTCTCGGTCACTTGCTTGACCGCTTCGATCTTGAATTCTTCGGGGTAACGCTGACGACTCATGGCACCTCCTATTTGGGCCTCATTATGAGGCTTGGAGGTGTCTACGAAACCAGGGGCGATTCAGCGCAACCATAAATTCCCAGAACCCATACCGTGTCGTGTTTCGACCATTTCAATACTTCAGATGCGGACTGAACCTCAACTTTGTAAGCAACGGACTCGCTCATGCTGTTCTCTCCGGATTTTATTGCGCTCCCTTTGGAGCTGATTATTTAAGGCAGAGAAATAGATTGATTTTTTCGCTAAGCCCATGGCGATTTTTGTAAGTAAGCTCATTGGGCGTTAAATCATACAAAATAGTGCACAAGCAAAGCGACATACTATACGAGCATTTTGCTAGCAAGATCTGTCTGTTTGGCATATTCGGTTAAGCAGGGTTGCAGCTTACGATTTCCTCCAGTGGTAAACAACAAAATGAGGCCGTTGCTGTGACTGAATACAAAATTGCTTTGCTGGGTTTCGGCGGTGTTAACCGCGCTCTGGCCCAACTGGTTGCCGAAAAGAATGAGCTTTGGGCTGAAGAGCTTGGCTTTACCTTGAAAATCGTTGGCGTCAGCGACATCTTCTTGGGCTCGGTGATTGGTAAAGACGGCCTGGATCCTAAGAAACTGGTAGCCGTTCCTGCAGCCAAGGGTGCTTTCGCAGCGCTGGAAAATGGCAGCGCAGAGCCGGCCAACGAAACCGTCATTCGCTTCTCTGGTGCCGATATCGTCGCTGAAGCCACCTTCACCAATCCGGTTGATGGTGAGCCAGCAACCACTTTCTGCCGCTGGGCTCTGGAAAAGGGCATCAGTGTAGTCACTACCAACAAGGGCCCAGTAGCACTGCACTCTGCTGCGCTGAAGAAGCTGGCCGCTACCACCGGGGCTGCATTTGAGTTTGAAGGTGCTGTGATGAGCGGCACTCCTGTTATCCGCATGGCGCAGGAGACTCTGGCTGGTTCGGAAATCACTGGCTTCAAAGGCATCCTGAACGGCACCTCCAACTTCATCCTCAGTAGCATGCAAGCCGGTTTGGACTTCAGCGATGCCCTGGCGAAGGCTCAAGAGCTCGGTTATGCCGAAGCTGATCCGACCGCTGACGTAGAAGGTCACGACGTCCGCTTGAAAGTTGTAATCCTGGCAAACGAACTGCTGGGTGCGAAGCTGACCCCGAGTGATGTGTGCTGTGAAGGCATTTCGAACATCACCGCTCAAGACATCCAGAATGCAGCTAGCAAAGACTCTCGTTGGAAGCTCATTGGTAGTGCTCAGATCACTCCAGCTGGCACCGTGACTGCCTCGGTTAGCCCGCAACTTCTCCCGAATACTGACGCGTTGGCTGGTGTAACTGGCGCTACCAACGCTGTCAGCTTCGAAACCAATCTGCTGGGCCCTGTCACCGTAGTAGGTGCCGGTGCTGGTCGCATCGAAACTGCCTACGCACTGCTGTCCGACATCATCAGCATTCACAAGAACAAAACCAAACAGGCGATCTGAACATGAATAGCTTGAGTATGGCTCTGTCCACAGATTACGAAGAGATCACGGTATTCAACCCGTTCGATGGTTCTGTGATTGGTGAGGTGGCAAAGGTTCCTGCGACTTCTGCTCACTTGGTGATCGAAGCTGCCAAGCACGGTGCTGTGACCGCTCGTAACCTCTCTCGTGCCGAGCGCTCTCGTATTCTGGAGCATGCAGCGGCGCTGGTTGAGAAGGACAAAGAGGCTTTCGCCAAGCTGATTTCGGCAGAGTCTGGCAAGACAATCCGCCAAGCGCGTAAAGAAGTTCTTCGCTGCGTAAACACGCTTAAGCTGTCGGCAGAAGAAGCCAAGCGGAATGCCGGTGAAGTGATTCCGTTCGACTCCTATGTGGGTTCGGAATCGCGTCAGGGTTGGTTTACTCGTGAGCCTCTGGGAATCATCTTGGCTATCACTCCGTACAACGACCCGTTGAACCTGGTTGCCCACAAGCTTGGCCCTGCCATCGCTGGTGGCAACTCGGTAGTGCTGAAACCTTCTGAGCTTGCTCCTCTGTCTGCAGTGAAGTTGGTCAGCTACCTTAACCAGGCCGGTTTGCCTGCTGAGGTTGTTTCGGTCGCCACTGGTGATGCTGAGCTGGGTAAAGCGTTGGTTGCTCACCGTGCTGTGCGAATGATTTCGTTCACTGGCGGATTCGTGACGGGCGAGCAGATCACTAAGACTGCCGGCTTGAAGAAGATGGCCATGGATCTCGGCGGTAATGCGCCAGTGATTGTCATGGGCGATTGTGAGCTCGAATCCACTGTTGAGTCTTGCGTTTCTGGTGCCTATTGGGCCGCAGGGCAGAACTGCATCGGTACTCAGCGAATCCTGATTGATAGCAAAATCTACCAGGCCTTCAAGGAGAAATTCGTAGAGCAGTCTCGTGCCCTGGTCGTCGGCAACCAGGCAGACGAGGCGACTGACGTAGGCCCAATGATCTCTGAGGCAGCAGCCAAGCGTGCAGAAGACTCAGTCAATGATGCTGTCAGCAAGGGTGCCAAGGTTCTGCTCGGGAATAAGCGAGAAGGTACGCTGTTCCACCCAACCGTCCTGGAAGACGTGAGCTTCGAGTGCAAGGTTTGGCAGGAAGAGGTATTCAGCCCGATCGTTATTCTGCAGGAAATCAGCACGCTCGAAGACGCCTTGACGCTCGCCAACGAGCCTGATTACAGCCTGCACGCTGGCATCTTCACCAGCAACCTGAACACCGCTATGAAGGCTGCGAAGCTGCTCGAGGCCGGTGGTGTGATGATCAACGACTCGTCTGACTACCGTTTCGACGCTATGCCGTTTGGCGGTTTCAAATACGGCAGCATGGGTCGTGAAGGTGTGCGTTTTGCCTACGAAGATATGACTCAGCCTAAGGTCGTTTGCCTTAACGGCCCTAGCGTCTAAGGCCCGATATCCCATCAGGCTCTGATGTTCATCACGTTGCATGAGGGGGGCGTCAGCTCCCCTTTTTTCCAGCTCGGGGGCGAAAATGAGCAATCCTATTCAGCGATACCCTAGTCAGGCACCACTGCCACTTTCCAGAGCAGTAAAGGCGGGCGGTTTTCTGTTCCTTTCTGGCCAGATTCCAGTGAGCCCAACTGGCGAGATCATTCTCGGTGACATTAGGGATCAAGCCAGAGCTGTCTGCTTGCGCATTGGTGAAAGCCTGGCTGCTTGCGATGCCAATTTCGATCAGGTCGTAAAGGCGACAGTGTGGCTTTCAGATTTGAGCCATTTTGATGGCTTAAATGAAGTTTATAAGGAGTTTTTTGGCTCCAATCTCCCTGCGCGCTCGACAGTGGTCTCTGAGCTTGTGTTGGGTGTTGATGTAGAAATAGAAGTTCAAGCCTTTATTGGTCAGCCATAATAAATTATGAGCGTTGCTTAAAATTTGCCCGTTCGTGCGCGTCCAGGCATTTGTTGCCTTGAACGAGCGGGGGCTGGTTAATTCTATATGTGAATATGCTGCTTATGTAGGGCGTGTGTTTATTGCGTCTTGCTGTAATACAATAACAAGGTGTTGGCGTATGAGCTTTAAAGAAGGTGTGCCTGCTGGCTCGGTAACTGAGAGTGCAAGCAGGGTAAAATATGTTGGTGCAGAAGATTTTGGCTACAAAAAGACATTGCGTGCCCGCCAAATACAGATGATTGCAATTGGTGGTGCTGTTGGCAGTGGTTTGTTTTTGGGCGCGGGGGCTCGGCTATCCGAAGCTGGCCCCTCATTGGTGTTTGCATTTGCGGTATGCGGTGTATTGCATGGTTTATCATTCGGGCTCTCGGTGAGCTAGTGCTCCATAGGCCCTCTACAGGGTCTTTTGTGTCTTACGCTCGAGAGTTTTATGGAGAAAAACTGGCGTATGCAGCAGGGTGGATGTATTGGACGAATTGGGTAACGGTCGCGATCGCTGAGCTTACCGCAACAGCGCTCTATCTTAATTTCTTCAAGGCATATATTCCATTTCTTGGAGATGTCCCACAATGGGCCTCCGCACTTGGTGTGCTGGCGATTATCACTGGCATCAACCTAGTATCTGTCAAGATTTTTGGTGAGCTAGAGTTCTGGTTTGCTTTCTTCAAAGTGGCAGCCCTGGTTACATTCCTTTGTGTGGGTGTGTACATGGTTGTTTTTGGCACTCCAATCAATGGTCATGTGCCAGGATTTCAGCTGATTTCGGATCACGGGGGGTGGTTCCCTTATGGCGTAATGCCTGCTGTAATTCTAATACAAGGCGTCGTGTTTGCTTACGGTAGTATAGAACTCGTTGGTACGGCAGCAGGGGAGGCCAAAGATGTTGAAAAGGTCATGCCTAAAGTAATTCGTGCAGTTGTCTTCCGTATTGTTGTTTTCTATGTTGGCACTATATTGCTTCTTTCGTTGCTTTTGCCGAGCTAATCTTACATCCCAGGAGTGAGCCCTCTAGTGACTTTCTTCGGTGCCATTGGTGTACAGGGCGCTGATGCAATCATGAATATGGTTCTGTTTACTGCGGCCATTTCATCACTTAATGCCGGGATTTACACCACTGGGCGTATCCTCCGTTCGCTTGCAGTAACGGGTTCTGCACCGCCATTCCTTGTGAAGATGAACAGCAACGGTGTGCCATTTGCTGGGATTATGTTTACGACAATCGCGTCTCTTGTCGGCGTAGCGATGAATGCGTTTCTGCCAGACCAAGCTTTTGAGATTGCCATGTCGTTGACGGCGATCTTGATGCTGGGGGCGTGGGGTGTAATTATTCTTTGCCAACTCAAGCTCTATAAACTTTCTCAGCAAGGCCTTATCGAACGACCAAAATTCAGAATGATGTTCGCGCCCTATAGCGGCTATGTGACTCTCGCGTTCTTTGTTGTGGTCTTTGTCCTTATTGCTTTTGACTATCCAGTGGGTACTTACTCGGCGGCATCTATTCCCTTCTATGCGGCAATTCTTGTCGCTGGTTGGTACATGGTGCGAGGGCGAGTTTATGGTATCGCTAGCGGGAAACTAAAATTTGACGAGAGTCAAGAGTTGGTTGCTACAAATGCGGCTGAGTCAAGCCATGGCTTGAATGTGAAGCCCACACTAAAAGAAGCTCAATAAGCGAGAGGGTATTAAGATGCGTCCTGATAAAGAAAACTTGGCAACATTGGGTGTTAGCAGCCAGGCAGTCCATGGCGGTAACGTAATGGATGTCACTACCGGCGCTGTGCGCACGCCACTGGTCATGGCGAACTCTTATCGTCTTCCGGATGACCCAGAAGACATGGACTGGTCGAGCCCTGATGGCTTGGTATACACCCGCAACGCGGGCCACAACCAGGTATGCCTCGAGAAGAAGCTCGCAGCAATCGAGGGCGGCGAAGCAGCAGCTGCGTTTGCTACCGGGGTTGCCGCGCTGCATTCGGTTTTCTTCACGTTCCTGAAAAGCGGCGATCACATCGTTGTCGGCGATGTGACCTACGAAGCAGTATGGCGCCTGTTTGCCGAGTTGCTGCCGGAGCGCTATGGCATTCAAGCGACCTTCGTCAACATGGGCGATCTGGATGCTGTGCGCAAGGCGATGAAGCCGAATACCAAGTTGATCCATACCGAATCGATCGGTAACCCGACCACCAAGGTTGCAGATATTGAAGCCTTGGCAGAGATCGCGAAAGTGCATGGTGCTCTGCTCTCGGTCGACGCCACCTTCACTCCGCCGCCATTCTTCCACGCCTTGAGCAAAGGCGCGGATCTTGTCGTTCACTCGTTGACCAAATACATCAACGGCCATGGGGATGCCATGGGTGGTGTTGTGATTGGCAGCAAAGAGCTGATTGGCAAGATCAAGCATGACGCTTTGGTTGACCTGGGTGCTGTGATTTCACCGTTCAACGCCTGGCTGATCATGCGTGGCTCGGTGACCTTGCCCCTGCGTCTCCGTCAGCATCTCGCAACGGCTGAAAAGGTGGCTGCCTTCCTAGATTCCGATGATCGGATTGCTTACGTCTACTACCCGGGCCTGCCATCTCACCCTCAGCATGAACTGGCCCGTCGTCAGTTAGAAGGTAAAGGCTTTGGGGGAGTAATGGCGTTTGCCGTTAAAGGCTCCTCAGACAAGCAAAACCGCTTCGTTGCGAAGTTGAAGGTCATCACTTCTGCTGTCTCCATCGGCCATGATGAATCTCTTATCGTCCATGTTGGCCCTGAGGCTCGAGGAGGCTCTGAGCATTATCCGAAAGAGTTTTTGGAATATGGCCACCTGCGTCTTTCGATCGGTCTGGAAGACGCTGACGATTTGATTAAGGACATCTCGGCAGCTTTGGACGAGACTTTCCGCGACTAAACGATATCCGGGAGAACTCATGCACTCTCCCGGGTTGCTTCTCTTCGTAGGTAACCCTCTTTGCCTCCCTATCCGGGAGGCTTTTTTATCTCAAAAATTCATCATTGATGAAGCTCTGCAACAGTCATTGTAAAAACCAAGTCTTCCTTTCCACCATTGACATACCGATGAGGGACATCTGTTTTTGCAATCGCTGAGCATCCCTGCATGATGATGAGCTCAGTTTCACCAATGACGAGCCTCAATGTGCCCTGGTCAACATGGAACAGCTCGAATGTGCCGGTGGGGTGTCCACTGGACTCGAAAAATTCACCAGGTTTAATTTCCCATTTCCAGAGCTCGATCATGTTGGGCCCGCTGGTGCCTGCGAGCAACCGGGCTGTTCCGCCTTCAGGCCCGTTCCAGAGCGTTGGAATCTCCTGTGCTTCGATTAGGCGGGCGGTGGGGGCGCTTGCAACATTCACCACATCCGCGACTGACAATCCGAGTGCCGCTGAAATCTTGCACAAGATGGCAATGCTTGGATTGGCGTTGCAGTTTTCAATCTCAACTACCATTCCCTTGCTCACGCCTGAGCGACGAGCAAGCTCATCCAAGGAGATTTTTTGCTGCTTTCGCACCTCTCTAAGGCGCTTGGCTACGGCCTCGCTAACCTGCTGGACGTGGGTAGTCGGATCGGTCGATATATTGACTTTTTTGGTCATTGGTCGATAAAATGCACTAAATTGGTCAGTTTTAGGAGATTCTCTGATGCTTTCTGTACATCCGTCAATTGACTCTAGGGTTGCCGAGCTAGCTCCAGGTTTTCGAGCTGTCAGTGTGGTCGTTGAGGCAGCTCCTATCGTTAATCCTGGTGTAGCAGCTGAGGCGATGGAGCGAGCTTATCAAGTGGTTGAGGCCGGCACCTCGGATTGGGCTGAAGCTCACTTGGCTGCTTGGGGCGATGCATTCCGGAAATTTGGTGTTAAGCCACAGCGGACACCCTGCTCTGCAGAAGCACTCCTCAAGCGTGTCAAGAAGGATGGTAAGCTTCCAACGATTGACCCAGTAGTAGACCTTTACAACGCTATCAGTATTCAGTATGCGATTCCGGTTGGCGGTGAAAATTTTGCTGCTTATGTTGGGATGCCGCGACTGACCATTGCAGACGGCAGTGAAGAGTTCGACACTATGAAAAGTGGAGAACCTGCAAATGAGCCGCCAGAAGCTGGTGAAGTTATTTGGCGAGATGACCGAGGTGTAACCTGCCGTCGTTGGAACTGGCGCCAGGGTGTGCGAACCCGTCTGGATGCCGAAGCCAAACAGATGTGGTTTATTCTTGAAAGTCTGCCAGAGATGCCAATTGAGGCGCTGAATGCAGCAGCGGATGACCTCGTTACCGGTCTGTCGAAAATGATGCCAGGCGCGGTTATTACAACCGAGCACATTGAAGCCTGATTTAAAATCTAACTCTTTAGTGCCCAGGGGACGACCCCGAAGAATTGGGTTAATCTTGCCGGGACGACCCGGCTTCTTTATGGAGCCGATGATGGCTTGGTTTAGTTTGATTATCGCAGGAATTTTGGAGGTCGTATGGGCCTTCTCGATGAAGCAATCTGAAGGTTTCACAAAACTTGGAGCTTCAGTAATAACTATCATTATGGTTATTGCTAGCTTCGTTTTGCTTTCTTATTCAATGAAAAGCTTGCCTTTGGGCACGGCCTACACTATTTGGACTGGTATTGGTGCAGTTGGTGCATTCGCCGTGGGTATCGTGTTTCTGGGGGAGCCAATCGGCCCGCTTAGAATTCTGGCTGCCGTTATGATTATAAGCGGTCTATTGCTGATGAAATTTTCGTCAGCAGCTTGAGCAGACCGAGAGAGAGAAAAAGGCCGCCATTGAGCGGCCTTTTTTGATAAAAAATTTCAGCGATACGTTTCACAGATTTTCGGGATGAGCAAAATGCTCGATAACGAGCTTTTTGACCATTAAATAATGCGATTTAGCCTATTCAGTTGCTGTCGTTGCGTGCATAAAGTGCTTCTAAAGCTGCATGATAATGAATCTGCAGCACAGGATAGACGCTTAATTTTTTATTTGGAGTAAATATGGACTACGTAAGCACTCGTGGTTCTGCACCACCTGCCAATTTCCGTAGCGTTGTCCTTTCGGGCATGGCGTCCGATGGGGGACTCTATGTGCCAGAACGCCTTCCGCATTTTGACAGCGAAGAGATTGCTAGCTGGTCATGGCTTCCGTTCGATGAGCTGGCCTTCCGTGTTATATCACCATTTGTAGGCGATGAAATCGAAAGCTCTGTCTTGAGGAAGATGCTCAAGGATTGCTATCAATGCTTCGACCATCGAGCGGTAGCTCCCCTGCAGCAGATTGGCCCGAATGAGTGGGTTCTGCAGTTGCACCATGGGCCTACCCAGGCATCGAAGGATTTTGCTGCTCAGCTCCAAGCTCGCTTGGTGGCTCATTTTCTTACCCCTCCCGGCCAAGCTGTCGTTATTGGTGCGACTAATGGCGATACTGGGCTTGCGGCCATTGAGGCCTTCAAAGATGTGAGCAATGTGAAAGTGGTGGCCCTCTATCCTCGAGATGGGGTGCCTGCTGATCGACTGGCTGGCTTGTTGGCGTCTAGCTCAGAGCATGTTCAGTTGCTCGAGGTGGCTGGGAGCTTTGATGACTGCCAGACGCTGGTTTCCAAGGTATTAAGAGACTGGCCGATCGAGAGTCTTCTTCCTATTAGTTTCAACTCTACGAATTGGGTCGGTGTTTTGGCTCAAATCGTCTTTTTCTTTCATAGTGCCTTGCAACTGGGGGGAGGCGTGCGCCCGGTTGGTTTTAGTATTCCAGGCGCAAGCTTTGCCGAAATTTATGCCTGTTTCGTAGCCCAGAAAATGGGGCTGGCAATCAATCAGGTCATCGTGTCGACAAACACCAATGACTCTTTGCATCGCTTCATCAATCAGAACAGCTACTCAACCCGTGAGGTGAGTCATTCGCTGTCTCCTTCGATGGATTTCTCACTCTTTTCCAATCTCGAACGGTTCATCTGGGAGCTCTATGATCATGATGGCTGCACTGTGCAGCACCTCATGGCCATTTTCGAGGACTCAGGTAAGCTGAGCATTGGGAACAAGCAGTGGCTACAGGCTCGGATGCTGTTTGACTCCTACGCGGTTGCAGACGAGCAGGTAAGGGAGGAGCTGCTTACGCTGTTCAAGGAAGCAGGAACAGCGGTTGATCCACAGACCGCGACTGGTGCACTGGCGGCTCGGCTTCACCGTCGCAGCATTGCAAGCCCCATGGTGACCCTGGCACAGCTTGCCCCCAGCAAGTCTTCACAGCTTTTGGCTGAGTTGAACATGTGGGGTGGGGAAGTGCCCGAATCGCCAACCCTGTCCATGGAGCATGTTGTGCTGAGCAAAGGTGATGTTGATGGTCTCTCCCGATTTCTGCGGGGCATATAGGAAGAACGTATGAAACGTCTTCTCGATCCTCAAGATGAGCGGATCCTGGCTGAGCTGACTGCTAACGCCAAGATTTCCCATGCTGAGCTGGGCTCCAAGGTTAACCTTTCGCGTAATGCAGTCCGTCAGCGTATCGAGCGCATGGAGCGGGATGGGGCAATTCAGGGTTATACGATCCGTGTGGGGGAAGGGCGAAAGCCTTCTGCACCAATCAGCGCGATCATATTCGTGTATCGCCATGACCGAATGCGCGGTGAGGATGTTGTGAGGGGGGTGAAAGCCATTCCAGAAGTGACCATGTGCGAGGTCATGAGTGGTGAGTTCGATCTGATGGTGAGGATCGAGGCCGCCCACCCGGAGCGTGTTCACATGGTGTGGAAGCTGATTGCGGCCATGCCTGGCGTAGAAAATACCGTCACCACATTCGTGCTGAGCAAGCTCATCTAATCCAGCATAGAATAAAAGGGCTACCAGAGCATCACCTGGTAACCCTTTTGCGTTAGGAGACGGAGGTCTCGCTAGTCAACTGCGGTGCCTTGTCTTTTCGGCGATACGCCACAGCCAGAATTGCAAACCAGACAGGCATGCAAAGCATCGCGTGTAACGTGTCCGGCTCCAGGGCCAGTAGCACAATCACGAAGGCGAAGAATGCCAGGACGAGCCAAGGCATGATCAGGCCACCTGGCATTTTGAAGCGAGATGCAATGTGCAGTTGAGGGTCAATCCTGCGGTAGCGGATGTACGCAACCACGATCATTGCCCAAGCAAAAATGAAAAGGATTGCGGAGATAGTCGTTAGCACTGTGAACGCCTTCATCACCTCTGGGATGATGAACAAAATCACAAGGCCGGCGCCCATGCACAAGCAAGAGAACACCAGTCCTCGCATGGGAATGGACGACTTGGAGAGCACGCGGAAAAGCTTTGGCGCCTGTCCTTTCCCCGAGAGGCTGTAAAGCATCCTGCTTGTTGCGAACACGCCGGAGTTAGCAGCGGACATTGCCGAGGTCAGCACAACCATATTGATCATGCCGGCTGCAGCAGGAAGGCCTGCAATCAGGAAGACCTGCACAAATGGGCTTTGATCAATGTTGATTTTTGCCCAGGACGATACGGATATGATGCAGCCCAGGGCCAGTACGTAGAAAATGATGACTCGAACCGGTACCGAGTTGATGGCTTTCGGCAAGGTTTTATGTGGGTCGTGGCTTTCAGCTGCGGTGGTACCGATCAGTTCAACGCCTGCAAAGGAGAAGATCGCGATCTGGAAGCCGGCGAAGAATCCGCTAATGCCATAAGGGAAGACGACCCCGTCCTGGGTCAGGTGGCTAAGGGACGCGACCACACCCTGTGGTGAGGTGACTGACAGGCTGATCATCACTATTCCGGTCACGATAAGTGCAATGATCGCTACAACCTTGATCAGAGCGAACCAGAACTCGACCTCGCCGAACATCTTCACGGCAAACATGTTCAGGGCAAACATGATGGCGAGGACGCTGAAGGCGGGAGCCCAGGTTGGGATATCCGGGAACCAGAACTTCATGTAGCTGCTGATCACTGTGCAGTCGGCGATTGCTACCACCACCCACGCTAGCCAGTACGACCAGCCGATGAAGTAGCCGGCCCACTGTCCGATGTACTGAGTGCAAAAGTCAGTGAAGGTCTTGTGCTTCAGGTTTGAGAGCAGGATTTCACCCATGGCTCTCATGACGAAGAACATGAAGAAGCCGATGATGGCGTAGGTGAAGATAATCGAGGTGCCAGATACGCTGATGGTCTTGCCCGAGCCCATGAACAGGCCTGTGCCGATTGCACCACCAATTGCGATTAGCTGGATATGTCGGTTTTTCAGGTTTCGCTTCAGGGATGAATCATCCGATGTGTCGTCCGCTGCTTCATGCGATATTGGAGTGTTGCTGTACTTCATGCCTCATACCTTTATATTGTCTTTTTTAGAAGGGTGCTGATGCTGCTGTAGGTTTATGTTGTCCTTGTGTTAATTACTGAAGGGCGCTAGGCATTTAACTGGAAGCTTAAATCAATTTAAAAGCGGGCCACTTGGGATGGATTTTTTGGAGCATGGTCTGCCTTGTTCATCTAGAGCTACTTCTTCATTGACCTATTTATCCGCTGTGCCTGTTAAAGGGTCAGAGAGGGAGGATATTCTAATTGGCAGGAAGTTCTGAATAGGCCAAAATGCTGTTTTTTGTGGGCAAAATGGCAGATTCGTGCGCATTTGTAGTTTTTCCCTCCAAAAGAAAAAGCGCCGTAAGCGAAATGCTCAGGGCGCTTTTTTGATCTTGGTCTAATCAGCATTGACTGACGAAAACTGCGATAAGGAAGAAGATCAGTAAGGCAGCAGCTGCATATGGAAGCAGTTCTTTGTATACAATTCGCTCTTGACCGCGACCATCGGCAAGCCCGGCAGCTATAGACATACGGACTGGCGAGAAGATACTCATGCAGGTGCCTGATGCATGTTGGAGGGCAGCGACAGCCGGGACGCTGAGCCCAGCTTGCAAGGCGAGCGCGTATTGTGAGGGCATGAACAAGCTGTTGGGGGCGTTGCCGCTGTTAGCTAGGATGCCCAATGCAGCCGAGGTGAATGGAGTGATGAGAATGGCGAAGGACTCCAGGTTGCTGAACATACCCTGAGCAAAGGCATGAGAGATGCCGGCCACCGAAAGAATCTCGGCCATCATGGCAAAAATGAACACAGTCAGTATGGCGTGTCTTCCTGTCTTCACTGCAGCTTTATCTGGGAACAATCTTCGGGAAATCCTGGCTTTCCAAGAGGAAATTCAGAAGCGCGAACTGGCAGGGCTTTTGGTGCCTGCCCCATATTACATCCGGCCTTCTCAGGCGGGTTTGGAGTCGTTCTTCATGACCGTTGCTGATTCGGCACGGGTGCCAGTGATCGTCTATGACATCCCTTACAGAACGGGCGCGCGGATCGAGCGAGAAACCTTACGGAAAATAGTTCGCCACCCCCAGATTGCGGCTGTGAAGGACTGTGGTGGGGATATGGAGACCACAATGGCCTTGATCCAGGATGGGGCTGTACAGGTTCTGGCTGGCGAAGACTCCCAACTGTTCAACAGCTTATGCTTGGGTGGGTCAGGAGCGATTTCTGCGTCAGCCCACATCAGGGCAGATCTCTACGTCAAGTTGCATCAGCAGGTTAATGGGGGGGATTTAGAGGGGGCGCGTCTGACTCACTACCAGTTGCTCCCCTGGATGCAGATTGCCTTTGCTGAGCCAAACCCAGCTGTCCTCAAAGCTGCATTGAATCTACAGGGGTTAACGAGTGCAGATCTGCGTCAGCCGATGCAAGCCTGCACGCCGGCAACGCGCGTTGCTTTGGCCAAGGTCTTGAGCCTGTTGGGCGCTCAGGGCTGGAGTGGCCATCTTCCGCGAGATGGCCACTGACTCAATCACTTCTCCCTTTCACAGGTGCATATTTTTCGAGGCGGCTTTGAGGATGCCCTTGGTTATGAGCTCCAAGGTGGTGGAACGAATTGCAGCATGCTGCCAATACATCGGGACATCGATGTGGTGGCCAGGGGCGATGTCGACAAGACGCCGTGCATCCCGGGCAGCTTCGAATAGCCCTTCAGCCATCATGCACCAGCCGAGTTGACGCTCTGCGGCTTCAACAAGCCCTACGGTTGAGGGGATGTAATGTATTGGGGGTTCAAGCGGCTCAGGGGAGATGGACTGGAGGAATCTCCATTGCAAATCGTCCTTTCGGTTGTAGGAGATGAGCGGCGCCTTGGACAAGCTTGCGGTATCGATGCCTGCACCGAAGAAGCGGTCAACAAAGAGGGGGGAGGCAATGGCGTGATAGCGCATTGCTCCCAGGAAGTGCACCTGACACCCTTGTAGAGCCTCGCTTTCTGATGTGATAGCGCCAAGCACGGCTCCGCTTTTCAGAAACTCCAAGGTATGCTCCTGATCATCGCGGTGTATATCAAACAGGTAACCATAGTCCTGATGAAGGCTGGCAAGTGCCGTTAATAGCCAGGTGGAAAGCGAATCGTCGTTGACTGCGATGGAGATGGAACTGGCAAACGCTGAGGTGCTTGAACCGGGTAGAAAATCTGCCAGAGCTTCGCTTTCCAGGATTTGCATTGGACGAACCCTTCGCAGCAGTCTTTCTCCAGCAGGGGTGGGGCGGCATGGAGATTCTCTGACGATCAGTACCTGGCCAACCCGATCTTCCAGTGCCTTGATGCGTTGAGAGACAGCCGAGGGAGTGATGGAGAGGCGACGAGCTGCAGCCTCGAAGCTGGTCTCCTCTAGGACGGCTGTGAATGCAGCAACCTGCGGGCTGATCAGGTGCATCTGCAGAACCCCTCATTAGCGTTTCTTAACCTGCTTAAGATTATATAGCTTTTCTAATGTTTGGCCGCTGGATAGCCTCATCACTGTGTTCGAGGTGTGAAATTACACATCTGGGTTTGATCATTAATTTAAGGTAAGTTTCATGATTGCAAAGGTTAAGAGCTTTTACAGTGTGTTGTTAATTTGTGCTGAGGGTTGGGGTGATTACAACATGCGAAATATCAGTCGGTAATTGATCAGTACGGAAAAAGGCGCATTGAGCGCCTTTTTTTGCGCCATGAATAATTAGCCAAGCGATTTCGTTTCAGAATTTGCTGAACAGCAGTTTCAACCCCGCAGATCCGAATACAATTGCCAACGAGGCCTCGATCCAGCGGCGCGCACGCCGGTAGGCGCTCACCATTGGAGCGGTAGAAAAGACAATTGCATACCCAAAGAAAATTGTGATGCTGAGCAGGGCGCAGCCAGCCAGGATCAAGGCAATTGTTGAGTTAGTAGCCGCAGGGCCCAACCCCAGTGTCATGGTAGCAATCCATCCAAGCAGCGCTTTCGGATTGGTTAGGTGCATGAGCAGCCCTTTTTGGTACAGCTTGATGCCCACATCAGAAGTGGGCGGTATCTCTTTTTCAATTTGAGCATCTGTTATAGACGCTGAGCGTGCGGCTTTGAATCCGAGGTAAAGCAGGTAAGCGCCGCCGAGGATGTTCATGAAAACTAGCACGTGGGCGTATTGCGTGAGCACAGCTGAGATGCCAGTAGCTGCCAAGGTGCCCCAAAACAAAGATCCGCTAACGACTCCCGCCGCTATGCATACGGCTGCTCGTCTTCCTTGGCGCATTGCGGTGACCATTATTCTCATGGTGCTCGGCCCGGGGCTGGCTGCTCCAATGATGTAGACCGCGAAGACAAGCGCTAGATGGTGAAAATCGGCGGTCATGGAATCCCTGCTATTCCGACAAAGCTCAAATATAGCGGAATGACCGTGACGGTCAATATAGCGACCGCGCATCTTTGCTGTGAATTCTTTATTGCAGCGGGGGAGCTCACGCGGCTTACATTAACCGTACACTGCTGAGTCCGCTGATGCGGCCTGACGTATCTATGGCGAACCGAGAGTCTCATCGCACGAAAGGACGCCGCTGCGTGAAGAGCTAACGCCATTATGCAGCCTTCAGGTTGCCAAGCATCTTCGCTCGCCGCAGGACTTGTATTCGCAGTTCTTGATCCAAAGCGATGGGCAGTCAGTGCAGTGGAAAGGTTAGTTTACGGCCAACGGCAGAGGGGGGGGCATGCCGGATTGCAGAGTGCACGCATGCCCTTTTCATTCAGGCCAGTCTTTCCAGGTAGTTAGGTACATCCGGTTCTGGCAGAACTGAGAGTACTTTGAGTCTTTGGAGCGTGCGCTCACGGGCTTTGGATATGTGATCCCGCAGGCATGAACAGGCAGTTTCAATCGTTCCATATAAGAGAGCTTCGAAAATCAATCGATGTTCCACCAGCATAGCTTCGTCGTTGCTTGACTGCAGGGCTTCATGGAGGACGCGTCCGACGTTCATGGGGATCTGGCATTGACGAATGACTGCTGCCATACGGGTATTGCTTACCCCCGCTATGCAGGTCACATGCAAATCCTGCTCAAGCTTCTCTATGTCTGCTCGCTGAACACCACGACCTGCTTCTTGGGCCTTAACTACCCGACTCAACATCCCTTCAAGATCACTGCGAGACACGTGCTCGACGCCTTGGCGCAGGGCATCAGGTTCGAGGAGCATCCGTAATTCGTAGTCTTGCTTCACGGCCTGGGCAGTCAACGGCCCGGCTAGCCACTGTGAGTAAGGTTCTTTTTCTACCAGGCCTTTGTCCCTCAGTCGCATCAGGGCCTCCCTGACTACGTTTCGGCTGACGTTCAATTCTTCGGCTGCGCTCTGCTCATCGATTCGGTAATGGCCAAAGACCATGAATCGGATGACCGTTTGGGCGAGATGATCGTAAATGCGTTCACCAAGCGGTCGATAATCGATGAGGTCTTCTTGAGGCTCTAATCCCAAGAGCTTGCGAGTGAGGGGTACCCGTAAAGGCGTATCGGTAGTTCGGTCAGGGTCAATGAGGAAGCCACGTCCAGCGAACCGGCGTATGAGGCCTTCCTCATGGAGCAGATTCAGGGCATGGCGAACCGGCACGCGACTGGTGCCAAAAAGTTCCGCTAGCGGCCCCTCCACCAACACGAGTCCGGGAACCGTCTGCCCGCTGAGGATCGCATCACGCAGCGTAATGCGGATTGTCTCGTAGCGGGATGCAGCAGGACGATCTTCCAAAGGCTGTGTGGCAGACATCAGGCGGTTCTCATGAAGCGTGGTGGGTAAGTTTCTCACAAGCAAGCCGGAATGTGATCGAACACCGGTAACACTGCTATGAACGATTTTGGAGCAGGCTGTTACTAAAAAACCCAAAATGGATCATTGTCTAAAACATACATTTTTTGGGCCAGCTGTAGTCTTGCGCTCACAAAAACCCGATCGCCTCAGCGCTAGAGCCATTCATACGCTCCTCCCCGTTTTCGGGAGAAAACTTGGCACGGTCGATGCTTGGGGGAAATGTAGGTATTTTGAAAATGTACATTTTAGAGGTGCTCCATGCTTGCCGATGCTCATTCCTTGGCTCAGCGATTCGCCGATGGAACAACCGACCCAGTAGCGGCTCTTAAGGAAGCGCTTCGGGGGGCGCAGCAGATTCCCACAGCGTTCATCACCATGTGTGAGGAGCGAGCGCTGCGCGAAGCGGTTGCTTCCAAGGCACGTTGGCAGGCAGGTCAACCCTTGTCTCCTTTCGATGGCGTACCGGTAGCCTGGAAAGACCTTTACGATCTGGCTGGCTGCGTAACGACCGCTGGTGCAAAACTGCGTTTGCACGACCAACCTGCATTGCGTGACTGCTCACTGGCCGCAGCACTCAGCCGGGCGGGGATGGTGAGTATCGGAAAGACCAACCTCAGCGAACTGGCTTACTCGGGCCTGGGCCTCAATCCCCATTTCGGAACGCCAACCAATCTCCGCTTTGCCGGCGGAGTACGTGCACCAGGAGGATCGTCCTCCGGTTCGGCTATAGCTGTTGCGCAGGGCGTAGCTCCGATCGGCATGTCAACTGACACTGCAGGCTCCATTCGAGTGCCAGCTGCTTTCAATGGCCTTGTGGGTTATCGAAGCAGTGCAAAGCGTTACTCGTTTGACGGCGTCACTCCCCTTGCAAGTTCTCTCGATTCGCTGGGGCCTATCACCAGCAGCGTTCGTGATGCCATCGTTCTCGATAACCTCCTGCTAGGTAATCAGGAGGGCATGTCGCTGGACACCACGGGTCTTGCCATCGTTGGGCTCAAGCTGTGTGTAGATGCCGATCTGCTCAGTGATTCGCGCATTCAGCCTGGGGTCAGCGCAAATCTTCTTGCGGCACTTGAGCGGTTGGCTTCTGCAGGAGCAGTAGTCGAGCAAAAAAAGGTCAAGGCATTTCAAGAAGCACTGGACGTCATCGAGCAAATTGGATGGCTTGGGAGTGCAGAGGCTTTTGCCCTTTACCAAGAGCTTCTCGACAGCCCGGATGCCGAACAACTAGACCCGCGAGTTCGTAGGCGGCTTGAGGCTGCGCGAGCCTATCCAGCGAGTAAGCAGGTGCGTTTGTACCAAGCTGCTGCGGCACTGAAAGCGCAGATCGCGCATGAGTTAGATGGCGCATTTCTGGTGACCCCGACGGTAGGTCATGTCGCTCCGCTTCTGGCACCGCTCGAAGAAGACGTCAACCTGTTTGTTGCTACCAACTTGGCAACGCTGAGGCTGACGATGCCAGGCAGCATGTTGGACATGCCTAGCGTTGCGTTGCCAAGTGGAACAGGGGAAGCAGGGCTTCCTACGAGTCTCCTTCTTTCAAGTTTTAGTGGGAATGATGAGGAACTGCTCCGAGCTGCCCTGGCAATCGAGCCTTATGTTCGAGGCGATAAGTAACAGGTCAACCGGAGTGCGGGCAATTTTTGCCTGCCAATATTTGAATAACAAAGAGGTATAGATCATGGCGAAAGAAATTTTTGTATCAATTGGCGTTGATGTTGATGCGGTAGCAGGTTGGCTCGGCTCCTATGGTGGGGAGGATTCGCCTGACGATATCTCCCGTGGTCTTTTTGCTGGTGAAGTTGGTTCCCCGAGGCTCTTGAAGCTTTTTGAAAAATATGACCTGCGTACAACGTGGTTCATCCCTGGCCACTCGGTGGAAACCTTTCCCGAGCAAATGAAAGCTGTGGTTCGGGCAGGCCATGAAATTGGGATTCATGGTTACAGCCATGAGAACCCGATCGCGATGACGCCTGAACAAGAAGAGATCGTCCTCGACAAGTCGATTGAAGTCATCACTAAGCTTTCTGGCAAGCGCCCTACCGGATACGTGGCACCTTGGTGGGAGTTCAGCAATGTCACCAATGAGCTGCTCCTGAAGAAGGGCATCAAGTACGACCATAGCTTGATGCACAACGACTTCCACCCTTATTACGTTCGGGTGAAGGATAGCTGGAGCAAGATTGATTACAGCCAACATCCTGATACCTGGATGAAACCGCTGGTTCGGGGTGAAGAGACTGACTTGGTTGAAATTCCAGCGAACTGGTATTTGGACGACCTTCCTCCGATGATGTTTATCAAGAAGTCTCCTAACAGCCACGGATTTGTAAATCCACGCCACTTGGAAGAGATGTGGCGTGATCAATTCGACTGGGTTTATCGTGAAAATGACTACGCGGTATTCCCCATCACAATTCACCCTGATGTTTCTGGTCGACCTCAAGTATTGCTCATGCTTGAACGCTTTATTGAGCACATGAAAAGTCATGAA
The DNA here is from genome assembly GCF_059730225.1 of Pseudomonas sp. UTLPPB19802. Lineage (NCBI taxonomy): Bacteria > Pseudomonadati > Pseudomonadota > Gammaproteobacteria > Pseudomonadales > Pseudomonadaceae > Pseudomonas > Pseudomonas sp. UTLPPB19802. Next base: position 71,050 of record NZ_AP048545.1, on the reverse strand, counting down.
GGCGTGAAATTCGTCACTATGGACGAAATCGCTGACGACTTCATCCGGCGCCAACCGCGCAAGCGTTGAATAAGACGCCTCGGTTAGCAAGTTTATAAGTGCATGAAAAAAACAAGAGAAATGCCGATATGACCACTACGCAAGCCACCACGACTACTCCAGTCACTGAGTCTGGTGCATGGAAGCCCATACAGCTGGAATCCAAAGATGTCAAATACGCGACTTGGATTGCTTTCTTCGCTTGGGTTTTTGCAGTTTACGATTTCATCTTATTTGGCACCCTGCTGCCGGTCATGGGCGGGCATTTCACTTGGAGCGAAACTGAACAGGCGGAAATCGCCACGTGGGTAGCGGTTGGCGGCGCAGTCGTCGCGTTCGTCGTAGGCCCTCTTGTGGATAAGATCGGTCGACGCGGAGGGATTATCTTCACCATCGGTGGTACCGCGCTGTGCTCAGCGCTCACTGCAGTATGTGCCGGGATGGGTAAAGGGCCTTTGATTGCGGTTCGCTCAGTCGCTGGCTTGGGCTATGCCGAGGAAGGTGTCAACGCGACATACCTTACCGAGGTATATGCGGCCTCGACCGATCCAAAGCTGATCAAGCGCCGGGGGTTTGTCTACAGCCTGGTGCAAAGTGGTTGGCCGGTAGGTGCTTTGATTGCCGCAGGCCTTACTGCGCTGCTGCTGCCCCACATTGGCTGGCAGGGTTGCTTCATCTTTGCTGCGGTACCGGCGCTGATTGTGGCGATCCTGGCTCGCAAACTCAAAGAAAGCCCTCAGTTCCAGGTGCATCAGCGGATCAACCAATTGCGCAAGGCGGGAGACGAGTCCGCAGCGCGCAGCCTGGCTCGTGAGTACCACGTCGACTATGACGAGCATGCCAAAGCAGGCGTTGCTGCAGCATTTCGTGGCGCAGCACTGCGACCCACATTGGTTCTGAGCTTGGCGATTCTCCTCAACTGGTCGGCCATTCAAGTCTTCAGCGTTCTGGGCACCTCAGTCATCGTGAGCGTTCACAAGCTGTCGTTCCAGAACTCGTTGTGGATCCTTGTCCTGTCCAACCTGGTGGGTTTCATTGGCTATCTCGTTCACGGTTGGCTGGGCGATCGGATTGGACGTCGCAATACTGTTGCTCTCGGTTGGATGTGTGGTGGATTGGCATTCTTCGCCATGATCCAAGCGCCAAGTGATCTGATCACTGTCATCGCCTTGTACAGCTTGGGCCTCTTCTTCCTTACCGGCCCGTACTCCGCAATGTTGTTCTTCATGGGTGAAAGCTTCCCTACCAGTATCCGTGCAACGGGGGGCGCAATCGTCCATGCCATGGGCCCTATCGGCGCAATTGTCGCTGGGCTGGGGATCACCAGCGTGTTGTCAACCGGTGGTGAATGGCATAGCGCGGCCCTCTGGTTTGGAGCGCTGCCTTGCTTCCTTTCGGGATTGATTATGTTTGCAGCCCGGCACGTTGAACCCCATTCAGTCAAATAAGAAGGAATGTACCTATGTCTCAACCCGTAGCGTTGGTCACCGGGGCTGCCAGTGGCATTGGCCAAGCGGTTGCAGTTGCGTACGCGAAGAAAGGTGTACGCGTGGTGGGCGGCTACCTGGCAGCTGACTCACATGATCCATCTCAAACTCAGCGACTCGTGGAAGAGGCAGGCGGCGAGTGCCTTATGGTGGCGATGGACGTAACAAATAGCGCCTCCATGGACGCCCTTGCCGCAGCCGCTGTCGAACGGTTTGGTCGACTCGACTATGCCGTCGCGAACGCTGGGCTTTTGCGTAAAGCCCCGCTGCTGCAGATGTCGGATGAGCAGTGGAATGAAATGCTGAATGTCGACCTTACAGGCGTGATGCGCACTTTCCGAAGCGCGAGCCGTTACATCGGTGAAGGTGGAGCCATGGTCGCGATTTCGTCGATCGCTGGTGGTGTCTACGGATGGCAAGATCATTCTCATTACGCAGCTGCCAAGGCCGGCCTTCCGGGGCTTTGCCGTTCTCTTGCGGTGGAGTTTGCGTCCAAAGGCATCCGTTGCAACACCATCATCCCTGGCTTGATCGAAACCCCTCAATCGCTGGACAGCAAGAATTCGCTAGGGGCGGATGGTCTGGCTAAAGCAGGCAAAGCGATTCCTCTGGGTCGGGTCGGTCGAGCAAGCGAGGTTGCTGACCTGGTTTGCTATTTGACCGGTCGAGAGTCGAGTTACATCACTGGACAGAGCATCATCATCGACGGCGGTCTGACCGTGCGCTGGCCTGAGTAAAGATTACAGCGCCGCAAGGTCTCCTTGCGGCTGCGAGGAGAATAAGAATGAAGCCATTGCAAAACCGACGTGCGGTCATTACCGGAGCGGGCAGCGGTATCGGTGCGGCGATCGCCTATGCGTATGCTGAGGCAGGTGCCAAGCTCGTGTTGTGCGACCGAGACTCCGACCGCCTGGCTATCGTTGCGAACCACTGTCGTGACCGTGGCAACTTGGTGATCGAATGTGTTGCTGATGTAGGCAGCAGGGAGGGCGCTCAAGCTGGTGTAGATGCCTGTGTTGATGCCCTCGGTGGCATCGATATTCTGGTGAACAATGCCGGTATGCTGACTCAGGCTTCGTGCGTGGATCTCACCCAGGAAATGTGGGATGAAATGCTGCGGGTGGATCTAACCAGCGTGTTCGTGGCAAGCCAGCGTGCTCTACCTCATATGCTGGAACAACAATGGGGTCGCATCATCAACATCGCCTCTCAGCTCGGAATCAAAGGTGGTGCTCAACTGACTCACTATGCTGCAGCCAAAGCAGGGGTGATCGGCTTCACTAAGTCTCTGGCGTTGGAGGTGAGCAAGGACAACGTCTTGGTGAATTGTGTAGCGCCAGGGCCGGTTGAAACCCCGCTTGTTGAAGGGATCAGCCAGGAGTGGAAGGCTGCCAAGGCTAAGGAGTTGCCATTGGGCCGATTCGGCAAGGTTGAAGAGGTGGCCCCGATCGCGGTGTTGCTTGCCTCTGAGCCTGGCGGAAACTTGTTCGTTGGCCAAACCCTTAACCCGAATTCGGGCGATGTAATGCCTTGAGGTGAGCTATGTGTGGACTTTGTGGCCTGATCGGTGAGGACGTTCACTGGAGCGATCCTATAGACATAAGCCTTCCCGCTCGCCGCGAGCGCTTGCGTCGAATCGCCTCGATTAATCAGGTGGTAGCACCCTTCAGGCTCAAAGTCAGTGACGTCCAGGGCGCTTCTTATCTGGTTCAGGGCCCTACGGGGAAACAGGGTGTTGCCTCAGGTTTGGAACAGCTTTGGCAGACAGCCGAGGAGATTCTAGGGCGCAAGCTTGATCCCCTTGATCCGAGAATTCTCGATCACTTGGAGACGCCGGCATGAGCCTTCAGATCAATGTCCTGACCGGTTTTCTAGGAAGCGGTAAAACCACTTTGTTGCAGCGAGTTCTTGCCAACGAAGACATGGGCGAGACGGCTCTGCTCATCAATGAATTTGGCGAGGTTGGGATCGACAATTTACTTGTGCAGGAAATCGCTCCCAACACGGTTCTGCTGCCAAGTGGGTGCGTCTGCTGTTCCGTGCGTGGGGATCTCAAGCAAGCGCTCATCGATCTGCATGACAAGCGAAGTCGCGGGGAGATCCCTGCTTTCCGTCGAGTGCTTTTAGAAACGACTGGCCTTGCCGATCCTGCACCGATTCTTGCAACTTTGCAGCGGGATCCCCAACTGCGAGGTCGGTATCACGTAGGTCTGATGGTGACTGTTGTCGACGCGCTGCATGCCTCTCTTCAGGAGCGGATTCATCCCGAGTGGTTGGGCCAGGTGACAGCTGCTGATCGGCTTCTAGTGAGTAAGGCGGATCTGGTCAGCGCAGCAATGCTTGATCAGTTATTGGAACACCTGCAGACCCTCAACCCATCTGCTTCGATAGAGTTGGCAAGTACAGTGGTGGAAGGTGATGAGCAGCTTCTGGGCGAGGGGCTCAAAAGCCTGGAGCCCGACGAGGAGGTCGCGAAGTGGCAACTTTTTGCACCCGCCAAGCAACCTCAGCACGGCGGCGCACAAGTCTGTGCACTTGAGTACGATGCGCCTCTGGATTGGCTTGCCTTCGGGGTCTGGCTTTCGATGCTGTTAAGATGCCACGGAGAACGAATTCTTCGGGTCAAGGGGATCTTGAACGTGATCGACTCTGAGCAACCTATCGTGATTCACGGTGTGCAGCACTGCCTTCATTCGCCAGTTCACCTCAGCAGCTGGCCTGATGGACTGCGTCGATCCCGTTTGGTAATCATCGTGCGTGATCTGGACACCAAGCTTCTGCGTAGATCGTTTCAAGCCTTCTTGAATCGGCTTGGGCGTGCTGCATGAGCGCCCATGTCACGTTGAGAGTACTGGGTACCTCTGTCACCTTGCTGGAATCCATTCGCTTACGAGCGGAGCAAGAGCTGGGCATCCGGGTTGAATACCAAATCCACGACGTGCAAACGGTTCAGCGCATTGCGTTGATGCATCCCGAAAGCTACGACCTTTACGATCAGTGGTTCCATAGCATGGATTTTGTCTGGCCTGCCGGCGCTATCCAACCCATCGATATCAGGCGAGTCGCGTTGTGGGATGAGATCAATGATCTGGCCAAGCGGGGCAGACTTCACGCTGACGATGAGCTGGCGGGCGGTAGTCTGCCTTGCGACCGTTTGTATGTTCAGCATGATCGTAGCTTGGCCAATCGCCCAACCGACTCCATCAGCATGCTACCGCTCACGCACAACGCGGACAGCTTTGCCTATAGACCAGATCTTCTTCCTCCAGGGTTTGCCATCGAGAACGAAAGTTGGTCGTGGCTTGTTGATCCCAGCTGGTGCGGCCATGTGGCTTTGCAGAGTGATGCCGCTATCGGGGCATTGGACGCTGCGTTGGCAGTCCAGGCGAAGGGCCTGGCCAAGTTCGACTGCATTGCCAACCTCCGGCTGGATGAGATCGACCAGCTTGCTGATGTGCTCATCAAGCTTCAGCGCCAAGGCCATTTTGCCGCCTTTTGGTCTGATGATCGTGATGCGGGAAAGCTCATGCTGGGCCCTAGCGTTCACATTGAGAGTGTTTGGTCTCCAGCGTTGATGCAACTGCATCGCGAAGGGATTCAGTATCGCCAAGCAGTCCCTAAAGAAGGCTACCGGGGCTGGTTCGGCGGCTTGTCGTTGTCTCGCGCTGTTGATGGGGCAGTGAAAGATGCGGCATACGCCTATCTGAACTGGTGGCTGGCAGGTTGGCCAGGCGCGATGATGGCTCGACAAGGCTTCTACATTTCCAATCCATTGCGAGCTCGCGATCACCTGTCGGTTGCGGAGTGGGATTACTGGTATGAAGGCAAGCCTGCCCGCGAACAATTGCTTGGGAGTGATGGTGAACCCCTCATCGAGCTTGGAGAAACCCGAGAGGGTGGCTCTTATGCCGAGCGCGTGAGCCGTATCAGTGTCTGGAACTCAGTGATGGATGAACATAACTACCTAGTTCGCAAATGGGCCGATTTTCTTAGGGCGGGCAAATGATTGAGCCTACAGGGTCTTCCCACCATCACTCAGGGGTGGCAAGTACTAGGCTAAGTTTATCGAGGAAGGCTTTGACCCGGTAAGGTACCTGCTGCCGTGTGGGCAGGAGGGCTGTAATGGACAAATTTTCCGGGACAGCGTCCGTCAACTTAATCTCCTGCAGGCTCCCGTCCGCCAAGTCGGTGCGGACATCCCAGTAGGAGAGCATCACAATCCCGAGTCCGACTTTCCCAGCTCTTCTCACAGCTTCCACGCTGTTGGCGCTGAACGCAGCATCGGCCTTGACCGAGCACCCTTCTCCATCTTTCATGAGTGGCCAATATGGCATTGAGTGCAGGCCTATGCAGTCGTGCGCCCTCAACTCCTCCAGTGTGCCGGGAATGCCCTTACGCTGTAGGTAGGATGGGCTTGCGCAGATCACGCGAGGGTTTGGCGCCAGATGACGAGCGACCAGGGCTGAGTCGCGGAGTGTGGCGATCCGGATGGCTACGTCGATACCCAGGCCAACGATATCGACAATGCTGTCTGATAGTGTCAGGTCTATCCGTAATGCAGGGTTCTCCTCAAGGAGTTCCGGAATCATTGGAAGGATGACAGCCTGCCCAAACACCGTGGGGGCGGTTACCTTTAGAAGCCCACTGGCGGCCCCAGGACAGGTAAGGATAGCTGCCCTCGCTGCTTCGTTGGCGTCAAGCATTGCTTGGGCATAAGGAAGGTAGAGTTCGCCTTCAGGTGTCAGCGACACAGACCGGGTGGTTCTATGCACTAGTCTCACCCCCAGTTCTTCTTCCAGAGAGGCTAGCCTCCTGGAGATGGTCATTGGCAAAACGCCTAGTCTTCTGGCGGCGCCTGACAAGCTGTTACTGGCCGCGATCGCAACAAAGGCTTCAACTTCAGCGACTTGCATCTTAATATCCTATTTCGTTATGCCGCCTTATCGCTTAGCGCGGCTTTCACTAGTCCCGCAATGGCGATACCTTCGTCAGCAACCCAGCTTTCCATCCTAACTGGCGAGGTTTTGAGATGACTACCAACACGCAACAGATTCTAACTCCTTTCGATATTGGTCAGGTAAATCTGAAGAATAAATTCGCAGTGGCGCCGATGACCCGCATCAGTGCAAGCGAAGAAGGTCTCGCCTCCCAGCGTCAGGTTGAGTACTACGAGCGTTTTGCGAAGGGCGGCTTCGGGCTGACGATCACCGAAGGCATTTATACCGATCAGAAGTTCGCCCAAGGCTACCAGTTCCAGCCTGGTATCACTGATATTGAGCAAGCTCAGGCTTGGCGTGCAGTGACCAGCGCGGTTCATAAACATGATGGCAAAATCTTCGCCCAGTTGATGCATGCCGGTGCGCTCAGTCAAGGCAACCGCTTTTCGCAAATCACCGCTGGCCCATCGGCTGTCACCCCCAAGGGTGAGCAAATGGGCTTCTATTACGGGAGCGGTCAGTATCCAACTCCTAAGGCTATGACCGACGAAGATATCGCTGACGCTATCGATGGCTTCGCGAAATCAGCTCTGCGCGCTCTGGAGATTTCAGGCTTTGACGGCGTTGAGATTCACGGTGCAAACGGCTACCTGCTTGACCAGTTCTTGACTGACTTCTCCAATCAGCGAACTGACAAATGGGGTGGCGACGTTCCGAATCGTGTTCGCCTGATTCTGGAGGTCTACAAGGCCGTACGCCAAGCTGTTGGCAGCGCGGCTGTGGGCGTTCGTATCTCCCAAGGCAAAGTTAACGACTTCTTCCATAAGTGGGCTGAAGGTGAGGCTGGTGCGGAAGTGGTGTTTGGCTCTCTGGCAGATGCCGGCGTCGACTTCATTCACGTTACTGAATTCGAGGCTTGGCAACCTGCGTTTGCGACGGGGGGCGACAGCTTCGTCAAGCTCGCACGCCGCTATGCTCCTAACCAGGTCATCATCACCAACGGTAGCCTGCACCGAGTGGATCACATCGAGGACGTCATCAAAGATGGCGCAGATATCATCGCGCTGGGTAAAGGCGCGTTGGCGAACCCGGACTTCCCTAACCGTTTCGCCCGTGGTGATTCGCTGGTTGATTTCGATCCCTCTATCCTCGGCCCGGTCGCTAACATCAAGGACAGTGAGCTCGCTTAACATTTCTATCGGCTAACTAGCCGAGCGGCACTACTCACCATGGGTGCCGTTTTTTCCACTGAAATCAGAACTTGTCAGCGTCTTTTCATATTGCTACCGCAAGGTGCGTGATTACAGAGGTGTTTAATGACTATGGTTGAAGGTTCTCAGCCCCAGAGCTCCAAACTCAAAATACAGGTATGGATCGACTTCGTGTGTCCTTACTGCCTGCTAGGCAAAAAAAGCTTGGAGACCGCAGTTGAGGGGCTTGATGTTGATATTGAAATGATGCCTTTCGAACTCCGCGAATACCCCACGCCAACCCTCCGTCCTGAGGACGAGTATCTCCCCTCTGCTTGGAAATATGGCGTGTATCCGGCAGCGGAAAAAATGGGCATCTCCATTAAGCTACCCAGCGTTTCACCGCAACCCTACACCCGTGATCCTTTGTTAGTACTGCAGTATGCCAAAGAGCACGGTCTAGGAAACGAATACGCTGAAGCTATGCTCAAAGCTTTCTTCCAGGAGAATCTCGACATCGGGGAATTCACTGTTATCCGAGATGTGGCCGCGTCTGTAGGGTTGCCCACAGAATCGCTGCAGGAGATCCTAGAGTCCGCAGCTCGTGGCCAGCGGCACGACAAAGAACTCGAATACGCTCAGCAGATTGGTATCCGTGCAGTGCCTAGTATGGCGATTGGCCAAAAAGTTTACTCTGGTATGCTTGATGCTCAGAAGCTCAGGGAAGTAATTATTTCGAGTATTTCGTGAGCGACTCTGAACGGGCTAGCTGATAGGACTTGAAGGCCTTTGTCATTACCCATAATTTAAATTATGGGTGTGCTGCTAAATGTTGATTTTTAATCTGTTTATTTATAACTCAAGCTCCGGGCCTTCGCGCTAACTTTCCGGAGTTTTACAATGCCTTTCGTGATTTACATATTTGCAATAAGCGCTTTTGCGCTTGGGCTTGCAGAGTTTGTGCCCATTGGCTTGACTAGCATTATGGCTGATGAATTAGGCGTCGGGGTTGAAACCGCAGGCGCTACAGTGACGGCTTATGCGCTAGGTGCAGTTTTCGCAGCACCAGTCCTGACTGCGCTAACTGCCAACTGGCCGAGAAAGAAGGTCATGCTTATCGCAGCTTTCGTATTTACTGTGGGCGCACTGGTGGCTCCTGTAACCGCAAACATAGGCGTCATCCTTCTGGCGCGTTTTGCAGCGGGTATGGGACATGGCTTGTTCATGGCCGCAGCGTCAAGTACTGCAGCGCGACTGGCAGGGCCGCACCGGGCTGGTAGCGCTGTTGCAGTGGTTTTTGGTGGTTTTACGCTCGCACTCGCGGTAGGTGTGCCAACCAGCATTTACCTCAGTGAAACCGTCTCCTGGCGTTTGATCTTGGGAGCGATCGGCATTTTTGGGGCTATTGGCTTCATTGGTCTGCTCTTTGGGATACGCGATCCGCTCCCGACTTCGTCTGCCGGAAAGAACTCCCCGTGGGTGAACTTGGGTACTCTCTTGCACGGGAAGCTGCTTCTCGGAGCTCTGGTTACGGTTTTCGCGTATGCTGGCTCGTTCGCCGCCTACACCTACATTACCCCTCTTTTGAATCAGGTCACGGGCGTTGAAAAGACCTCAATTAGCGCATTTATCCTGTTGTACGGGGTCACAACAGCTGTGGGAACGTCTTGGGCGGCAAAGTCACGGACAGACTGGCCATCCCCGCGCCCGCAGAACGAAGGGGTGTCGCTGCTCGCGAGCGTGTTGAAAGAGCTGCCACTCGGTGACGCCCGCTATCTAGATCGAGGCGCATTCACACCGCCGTGACTGGGAGGAGTGGATCTTCGAGCTCCTGCAGTGTTGGTGCGCTGCTCACCTGACCGAAATTTGAGGGCTACGCTCTGGCGCCCTTGAGGAACGAGGAGTCTGGCCTGTATCAGCTGCTGCTTACCCTGGCATCACAAGCAGCTTCGAAGAAAAATTTCATGAAGGCTTCAAGTCATTTTCTCACCGAGCCTTCTCTTATAGAAGGCTTCTAAAAGCTCTGCAGTGTTCTAGGGATGTGTGGTGTCGATCACCGCCTCATGGTGCGGCTCAGACCTGATGGGTGGGTCAACTGATCTGGACGATGACCAGGGATTTCCCGAGCTAGTCCAGCCAAAAAGGGCTGTGCAGAATGAACAAAAGTATTGTCAATGAATAAAAATTCAGTCAAGATGCAACGGCTGGCTGACCCAGTCCGCATTTCTCACTGATGGAGCTTTTCATGAAGACAATAGAAACGCCCTTGGCGCCCGCTGCTATCGGCCCGTATTCGCAAGCCAAAGCCCATGGAGACCTGCTGTTCATCTCTGGGCAAATTCCACTAAACCCCACTTCTGGTCAGGTTGTTGAGGGCGGCATCCATGAGCAAACGCTTCAGGTGATCAAAAACCTGTCGGCTATTCTCGAAGCTGGTGGAGCTGGCTTTCAAAATGTCATCAAGACATCCTGCTTCTTGAGCGACATGGCGCATTTTGCTGAGTTCAATGCCTTGTATGAGCAGCATTTCATTTCTAAGCCTGCTCGCAGCTGTTTGGCGGCCCGCGAATTGCCTAAGGGCGTATTGGTAGAAATTGAAGCTATCGCCGTCCTTGACTAATCATTGCTATTAACTCCCACGCCCTGAAATTATAAAGATAAAATATTCGGTGATGTTATGCATGCTCCCTCATCTGATGTTGGCGGTATATCTGCTGTCACGTTAAGTAAGGCCTTGATCGGATTTTGCTTGCCGTTGTCCTGTGTCATTCTCTTGGTGCTAAGTGATGTGCCGATAGTGATTGCTTTGCTAGGTGCAATATGCGTAAGTAGTCTCTTTAGTATGTATCTTGGTTTGAAATGGGATGATATTCAGGCGTCAGCAATGAAAGGTGTGGCGCGGGTGTTTCCAGCAACCTTCATGATGATTCTTGTCGGCGTCATGATTGCGGTTTGGATTGAGTCAGGGAGTGTGCCGACACTGCTCTATTATGGGATTAAAATGATTAATCCTACTTTCTTTCTTCCACTAACTTTTATCGTGTGCGTCCTGACATGCCTTACCACCGGCACATCGTGGGGTACTGCGGGTACTGTCGGTTTGGCATTAATGGGTGTATCTGAGGGCTTGGGCATACCACTGCCAATCACCGCTGGAGCAGTGATATCAGGTGCGTTGGTGGGAGAAAAGATGTCGCCTATATCTTCGACGACAATACTCACTGCTGCAAGCACCGGCACCAACCTCATTGATCATATCCTGTCAATGATGAATACGACTTTACCTGCTACGGTGGTGAGCTTAGTTTTATTCTCGTATCTTGGGTATATCCATTCGGCGACTTCAGCAGATATCCATACGATCGTTGCGCTGACTGACGGGCTGAAAAGTAATATCGTAATCAGTCCAGTGCTGCTAGCCCCGCCTCTGTTTGTCTTGATATTTAGTGCACTTCGAAAGCCTGCAATACCAGTCTTTGTAGGCGGTATAGTATTGGGCGTGGTCTGTGCGATTCTCGTTCAGAAATCCTCACTCACTCATGTGTTATCCAGTGGGATGAATGGTTATGTCAGTAAAACAGGGCTTGAATCCATTGATAAACTTTTGAGTCGAGGCGGGGCACTCAGTATGTCGATGACTGTTTACCTGTGCTTGTGCGCGGGTATTATTAGCGGAATACTCGATCGTCAAGGCATTCTGTCAGTGCTTATGAATGGGATCCTGCGTTATGCGACTAGCATCGGTGGTCTAGTGCTTTCCACAACGGCGGCCTGCCTGGCTTTGATGCTGGGGGGGGCCGGTCAGTACTGTACCTTGACACTTCCAGGGGTTGCTTTCCGCCAAGCATTTGAGGATCGTGATGTCCATTCGAGTGTTCTGTCACGCACAATGGAGGACAGCGGGACTATGGTCGGGGCCGTAATCCCATGGGATGTGGCATCCCTTTTCTACGCTTCAGTACTAGGGGTTAGTATGTTTGAGTATGGCCCCTACGCTTTCATCGCCTGGATGAGTCCAATTGTCTCTATAGTTTGTGGCTACCTTGGAATTGGAGTCTTCCGCCGTACTCAAAAGATAAGGCCATTGACGCGACGAGCAGCAGCATAAGGAGTGATTGCTAGGCCAACCTAAATCTCTCATGCCAATCGATAGCTGCCAAGCGTCAACCCGAGTTGTTCCTGGCTAGTCCGAGTTCCACGCAAGACCCGGACTAGCCGTTTTTTTAAATCGGGTAAATTGCTTTTGGGATTTATTTTTTGTACCGAACTGCGTTGTCGTGTTCTCCGAAGGGCCCAGTTAGGAGCAAATCTACAGAGGTTTTGCTAGACTCCCCAAGTCCCAGTAGTTACTGACGTCGCTTGATGGATATGTCTACTCATTGTTGTAGTGCTAAACGAGCATTATATAAAAACGTTATCTCCCTAAGCTTGAGTTGGGTGGTCTGACATTCTTGCAGCATCGATCGGATGCGCATGGCTGGCGCCTGGAGGGCACCACGCTATTGGCGATATCGATATGGTCGCAAGGGCTAAAGGGTGCTTGAATATGAATGACTAGGAACTCATTTGCTAAATCGCCAATTACAATGTCTTCACTGCGGGGGACGTGTATGAGAAAGGCGTTGCTGTTAGCGGGTAACATTCAATGCCTGGTCGTATTGCTGTGGGGTGCCAAGTGATCTTGATTGGAAATAGGTGCTTGAGAGCTATGTATAGGGTGTATGAGTTTGGTAATAAAATTTGGGCATCATATTCTTGTCGTGCCTGAATGATGGTAAATGATTTGCCCGTTGATCCGCAGATGAATGAGCGGGGCGATAATTCCCATGCCTACAGGACATGAATAACTTGCTGTTGGTCTAGGTAATTCTAAGGGCGAATTTGCTGCATATTTCAAATTGATATTGCAAGTAATGAGCGTGCTAGTATTGAAAAATTGAGAAATACATAGCTGCTTGGGAGGTTTAAACTTAACTAGGAGGCTAGGAATTTGTTTTTTTTTAAAGTGCGGGATATCGGATTTGACTACTTTTCCTCTGTGATGGGGTTGGCAGGCCTCGGTTTGGCCTGGCGCTCGGCTGCACAGGGGTTTGGCGTGGTAGAACTGGTGGGGGAAGGAGTTCTCGCTTTGGCGGGTTGCGTATTTATAGCCTTGATCCTGATTCAGTTCTACCGGGCAATCCATACGCCTGGCGAGTTAATAGTGGAATGGAGAAGTCTGGCGAGGCGAAACTTTTTTTGTGCAGCTACTATTTCCAGTGCGCTGCTCGCATTAGGTTTGATTCCTTACAGTCGATATGCAGCGCAAGTATTGTGGGTGGTGGGGGTTTCAGCTCAACTGCTTTTTTTGATATTAATGATGCGGCACTGGCTTGTAGACAAAGTTGATCCTGTCGAGTTGAGTCCAGCTTGGTTGATTCCAATGGTGGGAAATGCGTCACCTAGTTTTGCAGGGGTTACTCTAGGATATGGCCCGGTGTGTGAGATTTTGCTGATCTCGTCGCTTTTCTGTTGGGCTGTATTCATGCCATTGATTTTGTATCGCCTTATATTTGTCCCTCCGAAGACTCCGGAGCATGCGATGCCAGGATTAGCAATCTTAGTCTCTGCTCCTGCTGTACTAGGCCTATCAATACATTCTTTCACGCAAACCGCTAACCAGGCGGTTCTATTCTTGACCTGGACATCACTCTTCTTCGCGATTGTCATTCTGAGCTTGGGTAAGCGGCTTGTTGCTACCCCGTTCTCGCGAAGCTGGTGGGCATTCACATTCCCAAGCACTGCCCTGGCTTCGTCCTTGATACGGGTATATCAGACGGTGCCGAACGAACTGAATCAATGGCTTGCCATAATTGCTTTGGCGGGCTGCTCGCTCGTTGTCGTCATTGTTTCCACAGCTGCAGTACTGAAAGGTTGGAACTCAATCCGAATTCGGGCGCGGTTGGCTGAGGGATAGGTCTGATCGTTGTCTGGCCGGTGCAGGCTATTGCAAGAAGGAGACCACCCCCCGCAGATCAACACTGGGGGGGCTGTCTGATTCTTTAGGACGAGCGAGTTTCAGCTAGAGCCACAGCCATACGATTTAGAACTTCACTCAATACGGAGCGGGCGCATGCCGGGTTGAGCCTGATAAAGTGGCGACCTTCCTCCCCGTATTCGATGCCAGGGAAAATCAGTACGTTAGCTTTGGTCAAAAAGAACTCCCGCAGCTCTCGACCGTTGATCTGCATTGCGGAGCAGTCAATCCATACAAGGTAGGTACCTTCTGCGCTGACGATTCTGAACTCCGGGATATGTTGTTCAGCGTAGGCGACTATGTAGTCAGTATTTGCTTTGATGTAAGCAGTAACGTCATCCAGCCATGCCTCACCTTTTTCATATGCGGCTTTGAAGCCGGCATGAGCAAAGATATTTGGCCGCTTGCTGTCTCGGGAGATCAGATCTTTTTCAAATCGAGCGCGCAACTCAGGGTTGGAGATCACGTTTACCGATGTCTGCAGGCCCGCCATATTGAAAGTTTTGGTAGGTGAGAGGCAGCTAATGGTGATGTCAGCAATCTCTTTGCCCAGTGAGGCGATGGGGATGTGTTTGTGCGGTGCGAAGACCATATCGCAATGGACTTCGTCAGAGACGATGAGGACGTGATGCCGTAGGCAGATGTCAGCAATCCTCTCAAGCTCGTCACGCGTGTAGACACGGCCTGTGGGGTTCTGCGGGTTGCAGAGTAAGAGCATTTTGGCTTTGGGATGGCTGACTTTGGCTTCTAGATCCTGAAAGTCGATGTTGTAACGTCCGTCTGCGTAGATCAATGGGTTCTGGATCGAAACTCGGTCATTTGTGCGTGTCAGTTCGTCGAGCAGATAGAATCCTGGCGTCTGATAGATGACGTGGTCGCCGGGCTGCGTAAGCGCCCGCACAGCGCTGCCCATGCCAGCAATGATCCCTGGCGAATAGAGAAGCCACTCCTCCTTAACATCCCAGTTGTAACGGCGATCGCACCACTGGATGAAGGAATGGTAATAGCCTGGAGTGATTGTCGCGTACCCGTGAACCCCAAACTTAGCCAACGCCATGACCTCGTCGACTACAGCATCCGCTGTGGGGAAGTCCATGTCGGCTAAGCCAACCGCGATGGTTTTTTCATTGTCCAACGAGGCCCACTTCATCGAGGAAGTGCCCCGACGATCAATTGCGATATCGAATTTATTGACCATTGGCGCTCCGTTTTGTTGTTCGTATCAAAGACGATTAGCGTTAGCTTCGCGATCAGAAATGCAAAGGTGAGCCGACGCTTAAGTTAAATTTTGGTGTGAGCAGCCGCAGCTAGGTTGGTAACGCGACTCGGCATGCTGGGGCGATCGCTCTTTCAAGTCTGGTGTCCGAGAGAGGGGCGTGGCTGGCCCGCCCTAGACAGCAAGCTACCGCATTACAAAAATTCAGTCAATGAAATTATGTATCGTCAAGCGCGAATGAACGTTCCTTGCTGGAGATGGTACCGTGAGAGGGGGCGGGTGATTGCCCCCTGCTAGCGTCTTTTTCTGAGACCTCAGAGTAGTGCTATTTTCCAGAATTTCGTATGTGTAAATATACTGTGTTCTTCGAGATTTTCAGCTCATTCGCGACAATAAGCACTGCCTCTTTGAGCTCAAAAATACCTTTGTCGTACAGCGATGTGATGATTGCCTTGTTATGATTTAGAGCTGTTATTCCTGGATTGCTGATGACTTCAGCGCGAGCATTTTGCAAAGCGGATGTGATCAGGTATTCCGAATTGGTAGCGTAATTTTCTGTAGCAGGAGGGAGGGCTTCGCCGCCAAAACCGCCAAAAAAACCTTCAATGAAGGTTCCTAAGGGAAGGCTCATATGGAAGTTGATGCAAATTAGCCCAATGATGCGGCTGTTATGACCAACGATCGGAAGAGTTGCTGATTTGATTGGTGACTTTCCAGGGTTACGGTTTACATACACCATATTTTTTCGTATATCACCATCCTGCTTGATTTTTTGTAGCATCTGCATGGCGAGATCAGTAATAGGCGCGCCTTCTGATCGTTTCGAATAATGCCCGTTTACGACTTTTATAGCAGAGGCGTCCAAATCTTCTAAACTGTGGAGTACGAACTCAAAACCATCGCCCAGGAAAAGAGAAAGCCCATCCAGAACTGATTTGTAAGATTCAAGAATAGAATGGTCTGTAGCAGATAATTTTAGATGACGTGCCATTCGATACTGTCCTTAGGCCTGGTTCGCCTACGTCTTTGACTCAAAGCCTCCATGCTACACGATGGCGGTAGTAGGGAAATACCCTTGAGGCTGCACTCAAGCTACCCCAATCGAGGCTGGATTAGCATGAATTTCTGTCTTCACGGGGAGATTCGGCAGCTTGAGGAAGCAGGTACTGCCGGAGGAGAGCTCGGACAGCAGTTGTCTGCTAGCAAAGCTGATGAGCGTCACGCAAGCGCTACGCCTAGGGAGTATTAACCGAATGGTAGGAAGCTTCCTTGGGCATAGGCTTCGCTACCTGTCGCGTCTGCAACAGCCTGCAGTCTGTAGAGTGGTGTTCGGATCTGCAAGTGGCAACGCGCTCAAAGAGGCGACCCAAGCCACATTTTCCGGATCACCGCAGAGGCGCCCATAGTGGCAGCGGTGTGCGCTAACCTACAGGCCTTCAGCAATGATAATGGTTACTTTAGAAAGGAGTTCCCACGCCATCACCTCGGGCAAATATGGGGAGAGTTTCAGGAGGGGATTCGTCACAAAAGCCGCTTCTTCAACGAGGACGCGAAACAGTTTTTGGACTGGCTTTTCGAAGGCGTACACGGCTATTCGGTGGGATCTGATGAGCGTGCTGTGGTACGGGTTTTCACACCAGACAACTCGCCTGCAATTTTTCGCGCGCGCTCCTGTATGACGTTCGAAAGCCAAGAGGAAATTACGCGTAATCCATCGCGCAATCTAGCCGCTCCACCAAAGCAGAAAGCGAGCGGGGGCAGAATGAACGCGGCCGGGGTGCCCGTGTTTTATGGGGCTTTGGATCGTGATACCTGTATATCTGAGCTGCGTCCACCGGTGGGATGCACTGTTGTCAGCGGCGAGTTCCGGTTGAATGATGAGATCAGGGTGCTGGATTTCAAACGTATTGAAAAAGCTGACTTAGGGCCTGAGCCCAGCTTCTTCGACCAGGGGTACTACGTCAAATCGGGACGTAGGGAGCTTCTGAGATATCTCCATAATGAGATTACGATCCCTGTGCTCCCGGGAGCGGAGGCAGAATATCTGACCTCTCAAATCATTGCTGAATACCTGGCAACCTGCTGCAAACCACGCATCGACGGTGTCATTTTCAAATCCGTTCAGAATCCTCCTGGTAGCAACATCGTGCTCTTTTCTCATGTGGCCTGTGCCGAGACAACATTGCTTTGGAAGCTCAACGGGGCTCAAGGAATTAGCGGAGGGAAGGCGTCCGATAAGCCCCGCATCGATTATGTGGCCGATAGCTTGGTGGAGCACCCGATTCGAAGAGTGAAGTACCTGGATAACGAGCCAGATCAGGATGAAGGGTGAAGCACCATCGTTTTTATTGGGGGAGTACGTCGATTCGCTCCTTTCTAGTCGCCCGCGAGCCTATTCAGAAGCTGGGTAACCCTGCGAAAAATCCTAGGCTGAGAAATTTCTAGTCTGACAAGGATAGGCAGGTGTTGTGAACTTCATACAACCCTGCCTGGCAGCTGGCTATAACTCTCGACAAGTATGAAGTGAGCGTTCGCTCATATGGACGAAGTCAAATCCCGGTCGGATTATTCCCAAATGGATATCACTCTATCCAAATGAGTGACTATCTTGCCCTACGATCTATTCGCCGGGCTCGGCTCGCGGGAGTGCGAGCGTAAGTAGCACCGTTTGCAGCCACTTTTACTCTGATATAATCCCCGAGCGCTCGGCATGTGTCGGCGCCGCTGGAATTCCAGCGTCCTTTTCGTAAGCAACCTTTAAATGGTGATCTTATGACGGTACTTTTCAATAACGAGGTGATTAATGGTTACAGGCGACGACGATACTAAAAAAATCCAGCAACTGGTTCAAAAGCTGTACTCTGAGGGTAAGCTGAACGTCAAACTGCTTCCGAGCGGTTCGATTTCCTACAGAGTTCAGGGCTCCGGGCATAAGAATGCCGAGTACTACGGATGCCCTAAAAAGCCTGAAGAACTGGGTAGGTTTAACGATCTCATGGAAGAAATCGGGATCTGGTATGGGGCTGAACACCCCTGCGGGGCGCTGGCCGAGACGTTTGGAAGGCTTCGGGCTAAACAAGGGAAAGGACTGGGATTCTTTTTCAATACCACAGATCTTGAAAAAAGAGATATGTGTGTGGTTGAGACGACCAGAGATCTAAAGCTGCTGAATCTGAAGCTTTGTCTGTCCAAGTTGAACCGGACGGTGGACGAAGTGACGGGCCCTGACTATGAGCTTACGCAAGCAATTGCCGCAGCGGTGGCCAGGTTGCCAGGCAGTCCTTTCGATGGGATCGCTTACGAGTCACGGCATCACCCGGACGGCCGCAGCTGCTATGCACTGTGGACGGCTCCAGGTGAGGCCACAACGGTAAACACCGTTGAGATGACGAAGCTTTCGGAGTTCGAGTACCAAGGAGAACTTCCGGAAGGCTTTGAAGATGACTGCATTGACGCTGAGGAGATCATGACGGAAATCCTCGGTTACCAGGTGCGCTCTTAAGCTCCGCTACCATTTACGCAGCGCCCCACCTTTGGGTGCGCTGTTTTTTAAGCCGGTGTTGAGCTCATGAACAGGGCTGCTTCACGCCTGATAGCCTTCAACTGTTCCTCATTAGCTCCATCTCTCAGTACCACATATGGTAATTCTATCTGTCCCTTGCTGAAGGCAATCGGGTTCAGAAAAAATGTGCATTGAGCTTCTGCGCTGACATCTTTCATGAGGCCTAAAATTTCTTCTAGGTGTGGAAGCTTCTCGTCCCCAACAAACTGGAATGCGGGATAGAGGTAATCGTTTCCTTCCTGAATCGCTATCAGCGTGCCTTTCTTCACGTGGTTGTTGATAGTTTGTCTTGTTGTTCCCAAAGCACTGGCTACTGCCTGACTTTTCAGCACTCCACCGAAATCCTTGAGTCGATCAAAAAACTCGATCTTTGCAGCTACGCGCCTAGCTTGTTTCCGGGTTTCCCTAGTGCTCAAAGCCCCGGCTACAGATCCGCTGGCCGCAAGCTTTTGCAGAAGCTCGGCATCAGTCAAGGATCCAAGGTTTTCCTTGGTTTTTTCCTCAGACCACTGCTGGAACACATTCGTTAGAAGCTTCAGCACGCGCACCGATCCACCCGCTACATCTGGAACCTTTTCTAGCGTGGCGGCCAGGGTATCGACTAATGCGTGGATTGATCTTTGCGAGTCCATAAAGCACCTCTGTGTTTCTGATTGACGATTTACGTTAACAATAATGACAGTGAATCGTCAAACGTATTTTGCTTTTTGGGCGACGAACGGAGGCAGTGAGGGTAGCAAGCAGACCACCTCTGAACCGACGGAATCAGCAGTCGTATTGAGCTCATCCAGGGTGAGGGGCTCTCAACCACGTTGCACATAATGGGGGCGCGCTTTGATTGCCTATGTCACTTCCAGTTGTTGCGGAGTCGCCAATGGATGAGCTCATCAGCCAGCCGGCGCATCTCCCTAGCGGCATGCGAGCGCGGAGCGAAATCCACGAATGCGCTGAAATATCCATACTCGTGTCCCCTAGGCACAGCATCTTCCAGCATCTCGATTGCGATTCGGTAAGCTCCGGTCAGTTCAGTACTCAGAGGAGGAAACGCTAGTGAATCGACCATCTCAAGCACGCGTTCTCGGCGCTGAAGGGTTGAGTATTTTGACTCAAGGATCTCGTCGTACTGCTCGTCACTTAGCTTTATGAAATCGCCGACAAACTCTTCAAGCTCTGTGCTGACGCCACCCACATCACAGTTCGTGAGCAAGCCAAAATAGCTCGGCGTTGTTTCCCGACATTTGATGTTCTGCAGTGCTGTGACGAATTTTCCGGCACTGTGTACAGCCATGGAACAGTTGGTGTCCACGACCACGGCGACAAGATCTGCGAACCGACGTATGAGCTCGAGTTCAGCATTCACGTCAAACAACACGTAATCGTGCCGCGCGATCAGGTCTCTCAGTTTTTCGGTCGATCGATGTTTCCGATCCAAAGCCTCAAGCTCGTCAGCGTGAAACATCTGGTATCGCGCTTGTTCATCCGGGGGCAAGGCTGCCAAATGATCGCGAATGCGCTTACGCCGCTGTCTGACTGCCGATGGAAAGGTGATGAGGTCGCGCTCATCATAGAACCCGACCCGGCTAACCCAGCTGTCTGCAGCCGGCTCCTCGCCGTCGTCACAGGCATAACGATGATTAAAGTCATTCGTCACGACCGCTACCCGGAAACCTAGCTCAGCTATGGCTGCTGCCAGATTCACGGTGATGGATGATTTGCCAACGCCACCCTTATAGCAGGCGACAGCGAGTGCGAGTTCGCGTGGTTTTGCATCTATCGCTAGGCCCAATTTCCGTATGTTGATTCCCGATCGAGCTAGGAAGCTCCACAGGGCAGCGGGTGAGGGTAGGCGTGAGGTGACTCTGCCGCTATCGGTTTCCCACGATCTCCAGGTTCTCTCGGCAACGTTGGCCCACATCGCGGCCAGATTGACGCTGACATCGGCAGCTTCGCGGAGCTCTTTCGCGTGCTTACGTAGTTGGTTGTCCATGATTGCCCACCAAATTTGTCGGTGCCTGAAGACTAACCAAATCCGCGTTGGCGAAAAATTATGAGCAATGTGCCGGGCTTTTTCGTTAAGGGCATTGAGTTGGGATAACCTAGGCATGACGGCGGTTTAGGCCGAAATCCAAGCGCCGCCGATAGCTCCACTAGTCCCGTACGGTCTTTCAGTACCGGGCAAATCTTGTGTCTGCTTAGATCGTGCAAGGTGTTATCGCTGCTCGCTGAAGGGCTTTCATTTTAAGGGGGGAAAATGGACATTTCTGAGGCTCGACTCGACAGTTTGGTGAGCCGCCTTTCCGAAGGGTTGAGCGTTGAGATCAAAACGTGGATCGATCCGAAGGCTGCTGAAGGCATCGCCAAGATCACCAAAGCCGTCATAGCCTTGTACAACCGTGATGGTGGCTATCTGATAATAGGTTTCAACAACGATACCCTGCAGCCAGATCGGGAAGATGCCCCGGATGACGTGAAAGCAGCTTTTCACGTTGATGTAATTCAGGGCATCGTTTCAAGGTATTCATCAATCTCAATCGAAATCCAGGTAGCGTTCGTTGAGCGTGAGGGATTGCTACACCCAGTGATAGCTGTACCTCAAGGAGTGACGGTACCTGCAGCGGCAAAAAGAGATCTAAATGACAACGGTCGAATGTTAATACGCGAGGATACTGTCTATTTTCGCACCCTCGGTTCGAATGGCACACCCAGTACGTCCGCAATCAAGGCATCTGACTGGCCAGACCTTCTTAAGATCTGCTTCGATAATCGGGAGGCCGATATCGGGCGCTTCCTGCGACGACAGCTGGGTGTCGAGGGGGCGAATCTCTTCACTTCGGCGCTTAAAAGCCCAACGCTTGAGGAACGCACGCGCTCGATCCTCCAGCAGGGCGCAGATGCTCGCCAAATGGAGATTGAGGTACGCAAGCTGAGTCCTTCGGCTCAAATGCTTTTGCAAAAAGGGAGCTGGGAGGTCGCTTTGGTTTTCGATCCGCCCAAGGATGTTGAGGACTCTAGCAATGACTTCCTGGCAAAGGTCGACTCTTCTAATCCTGAATACACTGGATGGCCTGCTTGGCTGGTTTCAACAAATTTCCACAACACCGCTGATCGTCCCTATAAGCGGGAGACGGCATGGGAGTCCTTGATCCTAGGTTCAGTCTCCGAGTCTCTTGATTTCTATCGTATGCATGCGCGTGGGGAGTTTTATCAATCACGGCTACTGCGTGACGACATGACTGACAGGGTAGAACCAGGTACAGCCCTAGACCCGCGCTTAGCAGCGTACTTTGTCGCCGAAGTCATCGCGGTGGGCCTTCGTTTCGTGAGCGCATTGAGTTTCGACGTCGATGCCAAGCTTGGTTTCATGTTTCGCTGGAATAGGTTACGCGGACGTCATATTGATCATTGGCTTGATCAGGGTTCGTTTTCCCGCAACAAGGTTACCCGGGAAGATTCCATCGAAAGCTATGTCGAGGTGCCGGCTGATACTCCAGCCAGTAGTATTGCCCCTTACGTTCAGCGTGCTACCTCAAAGCTGTTCGGAAGCTTTGCTGGTTATGAGTTGAAACCCGATGCGATCGAGACCGAGGTTAACCGAGTGCTGAAACGTAGTTGAGCAGAGATCAGGGGCTGCGTTCAGGCTGAGTGCGGAGCAGTAAGATGGCAGCATTTGCAGGGCGCATCAAGGGAAAGTCAGTGGGAATGCGCGCTTAGGTGCAAGATCTCGAGGATGCGCCCTACAAGGCTCTGCGAATGACGCCGTTATTTGCAGTGTCCCTCCGAGAGACCCAGCCATGCTGGGTTTCGCCCAAAGCATCTGCAGGAACGCGCATCTAAGCTTCCCCATCCGTCTTTAAAGCGCTATCTCGTTCGTATTGAATAGCCGCTCAGAAAAAGCGATACGAGAATCGCTACAGGAGGCCGGGCTCTGCCCGGCCTCCTGTAGCGGGGGAATTAGGCCTTGTCCCAGCCTCTTTAATAGTTGGCCATCTGTCAATGAAAAAGTCAACTAAGGGATAAGGATCAACTGCGTGAGCACTGTTTTAGTCTGAGCGGTGGCGACACGGTGCAGTCAGAAACTGCATTAAAAACTATGGCAAAATGGCTCAATACCCGCATGGGACTTGCCATAGGATGAAGAACATTTGACTGCATTGATGCCCCTTGCGCAGTTGTTTGATTATGCGACAGAGGATAAAGAGGTCTGCGTGCCGCACCCAGTCACCGGCTTGCTCACCTATGGCTACATCGAACCCTACGCGAGCCGTAACCTTACAGTGCCTGGTGGTGAGATCTACCTGCGGGTAGGCAAGCACCATGGCTTCAGTAAGGGCTTTGGTGTTCGCCATATTTGGGAGGGGCATGGCCACGAGCTGGCAAAGGTTGGCTGCTCTGCGATCGAGGATGTTCCAACCTTTGTGGCCGGTATCTTGTCGCAAGGCGCGCAGATTCTGTGTGAGGGATACCAGACCCGTGATGGCTACCGTTTGACGATCGTCAGGGGCGCGAAGGGAGTGGTTATCCTGTCACCGCAGCTGGATGCAGCTGGCGAGAATTTCTACTCTGTGGTGACGGCGTACAAAGTCTTGAAGAAGCAGAGTGCGATGAAAGTCGGCACCCTGAAAGCAAAAAAGACGCCATAGGCGCCTTCTTAGAAAAGTCATTGAGGGCTGGTAGTCGCAGCGCTTGCTTAGCACGTCCAGGCAAAGCTGCCTGAAAGGGGTCGGAAGCTAACCATTGTTGCCGGTTACCGCTACCGCACAGGTGGCGACCTGCGCAATCCACACTGATCTGCCAATATCGCCATGAACCAGATCAGCCCTGCTCTTATTGAGCCCTCGTTGATCATTTTTGAGCAACGGGACTTACTATGTCAACCACTTAAAGTGGAAAAGCCTCGCTTGGTGCCGGCGCTTTGGCCCTGTTTTTGTCTCGTCAAGCGGCTTGACATTACCCTCCCTGCAGGACACGGAGTCCATGGTGGAGGTGGCGAAATATAAGGCCTGGAGCACTCTCGAAGGGCTGAACCAGACATGGTCTTAGCCACGATTAGACCCTGTGTGAGTTCTCCACATATCGTGGAGTCCAGCATCTCAATTGGCCATCATGCGCAGGCTGCTCAGGCCAGGCTGATGGAAGCACCGCTTGCGTAGCCGAAGCGTTTCGAAACGGCTGACATTAGCCTTGGTATCTCGCAGTACGAATCGAGCCGATCACCACGTACCTGACGACGCTTCCAAGGTCATCGGTCGGTTGATTGATGGCGTGCGAGATGCTCGGTGCTGCAGACGATGCGATGCCTAAGTCGCTACTACGGACACGAAGTAGCCGCCTACCTGCCTAAACGGGCATGCCAAGGGCGTATGGTCGATGCTAGCGATCTGATGCTAGGGTTCGCATTCCACCGAATCCACAGTACGCAGGGAACGCTATGCGATCACTCGGAATCCGCGCAGAGCCAAAAAAGGCGACCTTCGTCATCTACGACGATGAAGCGAAGCAAATCTTGAACGTCGAATCCTTGGTCATCCCGCAAATCCTGAATAAGCCAGAGCAGCTCAAATTTGCTCGTCACAGCATCCTCGACATCCTTCGGGAGTACCAGGTCGACGTAGCCGGCATCCGAGTCGCAGAGGGCAACTCCCAGAACCAGGATGCTGACCGGCTGTACCTTGAGGCCGTTTTCATGGAGTCGTTCGCGAGCAGCAGCATTAAAGGCTACTTCGTGGGGCGCAAAACCAGCATTGGGGCCCGGCTGGGTATCACCGCGACAGAATTTGCCTCGATCGTAAAATGTGAGTCCGAGCTGGAGGGCATTGAGGGCTGGCCCTCTGGTAAGGCTGCCGCAGTTCGTGAGGCTATCCTCGTAGCCGTAGGAGCGACCCGATGATTCCGTACCAAGCGGCCCAGGTGTCGTTCAGGAAGCAGCAGCGTATCGGCGAAAACGGCGAGAATTCTGAGGTCTATGTCGTCCATGACGAACACTTGGATGCCGAACTCGTGATCAAGCAGGTGAAGACCGATGGCTTCAACGAAGAGCGTTTCTTGCTCGAGGCTCAGCTGCTTTATAAGAGTGTCCACCCCTACGTTGTGCAGGTGCTTTATGCCTGTAAGGACGACCAGCACATCTACATTGCCATGCCGTATTACAGCAGAGGATCGCTGCACCAGGTTGCTGAGGAGGAGGGTCTGACCTGTAGGCAGCTCATACGTTACGCCATCCAGTTCCTGAGCGGCCTCAACAACATCCACTCCAAGGGGCTGCTCCATTTCGACATCAAGCCAGACAACATCCTGATCTCCGACACCGACGAAGCACTGCTGTCAGATTTTGGATTTGCCAAGAACATGGACATTGATGGATATGCCACACCTGAAGCTACCTATCGCTTCCATCTACCGCCTGAAAGCGCGGTGACCCGTGACTTCAACAACAGCGCAGACATCTACCAGGTGGGCTTGACCTTGTACCGTTTGCTGGTGGGGCTGGACTCCCTGCATCAGCAACTGGGGGCCTACGCGAATGGTGCTGAATTAGCGCGTGCTCAGCGTTCGGAAACCTATCCGGATCTGGCGCAGATTCCGCGTCATGTGCCGAAAAAACTCAAGAACATCATCAAGAAGTGCTTGAGGTACGACCCTGACTCGCGCTATCAATCAGTAATGGATCTACTGAATGATCTGTCTTCCATCGACGATGTGGGCTTGGATTGGCGCTTCTCCACCGACGGGAGCGTTCGGCGTTGGGAAAGCATTTCGTCGGATGGCACAAGTCTTTTGGTAGAGGTGGCCGATAATGGCCGTTGTACGTCTCAGAAAAAGACGGCTTCCGGCGCGTACCGCAGGAAACCCGGTCTTTGCGGAAACAACGTAACCTCGGAGCGTATTCATGAAATCCTCATGTCATCAGAGTGGTAAGCCGGCAGGCAGGAAGGATGGGGACGGTTACCTGACCAGATCCCAGATCTCCACGGGGCGTAGCCAGACTAGCTCTGGTCGCGTTCGCTCGTCCGTGCCTCTGGTGAAGATCGAAGACCTGATCGGCGATTCGAAGATCATCTATCACAGCCGATAGCTATGACTGGCCTGCGCGATTTTACATGCAGGCCTTTTTCTGAAGGTGTGTTTGCCGGAAGCTTACCGCCAATTACGCAGGCGGGCAGCATCACCAGCCTGAGTAATGAGTTACGAGCAGTCCCCACTCCCTTATCGCTCTTCCATCTGCTCGCAAAACTCCAAGTGCTTCAGCTGCAGAAATCTTGGTCGGGCAGCCACCTATCAGGTAGAAATCGTCCTTTCCTGGGGAATATAGGTGAAGCAGCGTAAGTACCATCACACGCTGTAAAACGGTCATTTCTCTGTATGCCTGGCGCATCGCTTTTAACCCCTCAGGATCAGGCTCTGACCGATCATGATCGAAGCCGCTAGGACGCATGCTGTAATGACTACCTTGTTGGATCCCCCACGGCTTGCTGTGAGTGAAGCAGGCACCCAACTCGTATTTCTTTACGATGTGCCAAGCGACCTCTCCGAACTTTTCCCCTCGTTCCTCGGTTGACCAGTCAATCGGTGGAGGTACCTGGCAAACCTTCGCCAATGCGGCGACTTCAGTGCCGTCCATACAACTCACTTTTTCAACCAGGTCGATCAGCGTGTATCCGGGAAAGCGACCGGCTGCAAACGTCGGGTTGATGGCGGCGTATGCAGCGAGAGCAACCGGCTGCTGAGAGTGATGCACATGGCCGTGGCTCGCGACATCGATGTCTGTGAACGCCCAGATCCCCGAAGACACTTCATGGACACCCAGTCGGTGTAGCAATGCTGTCGCTTTTTCCGATGGGTCGGCGAAGATTTCCATCTTGGGAGTGCTCCTGATAAGGATAAGAGATGCGGATCTGCCTTCCCCATACTAGGCTACTACGCTTGTCTTCCAACGTTCTGCAACAGCATGGGGTAACAGAGAGCTAGCTGTGGCACCTAGGCCCTCTGAAGGCTAGATTTGGGGGAGGAGGGGCGGCCCCAAGACGCGTGTCACCCTACGCTCGGGTCGATTCTGCCCCTACATCATTCAGCCTGAGGGAGGCCGTGTTTAAGACGCGTAAGCTCCTCCTCTTGTAAGGCCAGCGCGTCCTGTAGCTTGTTGACCTCCAGATTCAGCCTATTGATAGTCTGCAGGCGTTCTTGTGAAAGCCTCATATGGATATTGCGACTGTCTTCCGTCTCCCTCAGCGAATTGTTCAATGCTGTATTAGCTTCACGGGCAGCTTGTAATTGGGTAAACCAATAGATGACCTCAAGCCTGCATTGCTCTAGCAATACCTCTGGCGATTCCGGAGCCGCTTTGGCTATTGCTGCATCTTTCTTTTGCTGTACGCGTCGCTCTTTGATTTCCTGAAGTTTTTCTAGGGGCCACTTGCGGTTATAAATGGTGTTCCTGTGAACGCCAGACAGCCTAGCCAATGAGGAAGCAGAGGCAGAAAGTGAAGCATCTTTTTCTAACCTGCGTAGAGCTTCCTTAAGCTGCTCCGTAACAGCTTCAAATTGTTCGCTATTCTTATCATCGTATGGAGCCGAACTCATACTACCAATTCCTCTCCCAGCCCCTCAAGCACGGCCTTGGCCTCTTCAATAGCTGCTTTCAACTGGGCAACCGATTTGTCGAAGTCACCATGAATTATCTCGCTGGATGACTCGAACTTCTTCAGAGCAATCGTGTTCTGCACATATACCTCACGCCACTTTGGCGCATTGGCTTTAGTCACGAAGGCATTTTTACACCGGGTGGGATTACACCGAAGTGAGCCAATACATGGCAGAGAAGCATCGAACTCTTCTGTGGCCTCACCGTAACAGAAGCCTTGGCCTACGTTGATGACAGCGAAGTCGTTCTCCACCATCCGATCAAAAATTTCCTCTTTGGTATAGCCAGCCTCGATGTAGCCTTGGTAGTACTTTTTGAGCCGCTCCCGATACGCTTCTGCGTGCTCACCGACATAGCTGCCATCGGGGTCACAGGTATTCATGACCAATTCAAGCTCAGCCTCATGCCGGATAGACCTCCCGACGGCCCTGCCTCCGTCAGCAGTAAGAGCCTCACCAATGCCGCCATAGTCAATAGTGACGGCACTCACGCGATTCTGACCTATTGCACCCACTACGTTTCCGAAGTGCTTCAGCTGGTAGGAAACAAAAGGAAGCCCTACCGCAGCTCTCATCATTTGATGCGCCAATGAGTGCCGTAGTGTGTAAGCAGATACATCCAGTTCTTCGAGTTCATCAAATTCTAAAACCTCTGCTAAGAATGCGCATAGCACATATGTGAAGTTTCCGATTGACTTGGCATTATCTTGTTCGCCAGGGGCAACAGTGTTCATGTTGGCTAGCAGATAAGGGTGCTGCTTGAATCGGTTCAGAATTTGAAGGGTGCGCACTGCGTCCATCACAATAGGAATTGCTGCCCATTTATCTCCAAAGAGCTTACCTGCCAGTTCGCGATTCTTGATTACGGTGCTCAGGATCAGGTTGTGGCCAAAGTCGTCTACGTCCAAGCAGCCTTCAGCCATGATACCCGACAGCTCGGACGGCCTCATGCCTGTATACTGACCAATAACGAAGTATGCGCTGTTGCTCACATGCGTGAGGTACTGATAAAAATCATCGTCCATGTTTGCTTGGGTCAGCAGGCAAAGGGCATCTTTGTTTTTGAATAAACCGTCACGCCGCGATTGCGATGACCAATACTCAGGGTCTTTATAGTAAAGGAAAGGTTCGATCTCCTTTCCGGTATAGCCTCTTGAGGACATCCTGATTGCAACATAGATATCAAAATTCTTTTTGGTAAGCTTGACCTCTGCGGCTGCGTTGTAGCCATCCGCTGTCACACGTTCAAGTCCGTCTTTATCATTGATCGGTTCTTTCAATGCTCTGAGGAAGTCAACGATAACAAAAGTCGCCTTGCGAGAGCACTTTTCAAAAATTCTATTGCTGAAGTGTTTTTGCCTTTCCCTTTTTTTCGGATTGGTTACGCTGTTTTGCTTCCATTCCAAAGTGTGCATTTCGATATAGGGGAGAGACCTAGCAAACAGGTTTTCATGCAAGAAGTGAGATCGCAGATATTTGAAACCCTGGTTTGTCGCGTTCCTGAATGCGCGATCATGAACCTTGGCTTCTTCTATATAGTCATTTTCGCGAAAGTCGGCGAGGCTGTAATATGACAGCTCAAAAAAATCGTCACCTTGCTCACGCCGCTTTCGCTCACACATCTTGTCGTAGAACGGTATTACCGCTTTAAAGATATCGCACACTGTGTGAGGTTTAGGAGTGACTAACCGTTCACCTTGGCGAATTGCTCCAGGCATTTCAAGCGCACACATGAAGGCAATCTTCAGCTCAAACAAGATCGTGCTATTGAGGTTTGGGTAATTCGTAAAGTCGATCCTCGACTTTGAACCCTCAACGAGCCTTGCGACTGGTTCTGCTTCGTCAGTGAAGTCCCACACGGGATCCCCGAGCACGCTGAGCTTGCTCACGGGAAGGTTCATGAGGGCATTGAAGACCGCTACAGGGTCATACAAAGCGCTGCTCTGGTGTTGACCAGCCTCTGCTCCCGCATACCCTGCGTAAAGCACATTCTGGGCGCTAAGCAGGCGTACGAAGTGCTCCCTCACCGACTTGATTTGGTAGATCAAGGTATCCAGCGTTGCGATCATAGGGTCATTCCTTCTACCAAAGTGCTCGTGAGGATGTGTTCAGAGAGGCGCTCTGCGTGCTCCAGCTGCTCCGCATCGAACCCTTGGGCTGATGGCGTCAGGATGCTATCCAAGGTCTCTAGGTTCTCTCGGATGACGCGTCCATACGGCGTCCGACCTACACCAGTGGTATCCATCATAGTTCGGTAGTCACGCCGCATTGCGAACAGGTCTGGCAGGTTGGAAACCGAGATAATGCTGTTCCGGCAGGACAGGCACTTGTTCAGCAGTGCGCAGGGGTTGCCCTCCACGTAGCCTGGTGAATTACGGATCTCTGCCGGTGGATCGTAAACGTTACGGCACTCCACCAAGCCAGTCCTGATGATGACCGCCGGTGAGCTAGGGTCATTGACGGCGTCGACGTTAGTATTGGCCGGTGTCTGGATGTCCCCACCGCTCGCCTGGGCCAGCACGTATTCCTTGTGAATTTTCTTTAGTGCTTCATCAACAATCTTTCTCGCCGTCTTGCTGAACTCCAGCTTGTCGAGATAGCCGATCGTGGTGCTGGCATGCTTGTGTCCGAGAATCATCTGAATCTCTCGCAGTGACACATCTTGCTCTACCAGCTCCGCAACAAGACTAGGCCTCAACCTTGAAGCTGAGATCGACAAATCGCTGCCGTCGTCTTTCTTCAGGTTATGATCCTTGGCAAACCGGTTCATCATCAAGTTGATAATGTTAGAGTTCTCAAGAGACTTTATTTCTCGATATTCAGACATCTTCTGCGATTCATAAATGAACAGCCTGCTTTTTATGACTGGAGCAGCGCGCTCACGGATGTGACGGGTCAAGAAAGCAACATCTTTGAAAATTTTTTCAACTTCCACGCTTTGTGCAACGCTCAGCCACGTGAGGTCAGCATGAAACAAATCAAGATGATAGAATTTTTCCCCACCTGACCGTTCTTTCCAGTAGCGCAAATAGGGCCGCTTGGTGATTTCGTGGCTCTTAACAAAGTCATCTAGGTCGAGTGTTTTTAGCGAGTCCGCGTTAAGTCCCGTGACCTGCGCTAAGCGGACTACATACGGTGCTATTAGGCGGGAGGTAAGTTCATAGATCACGCCCCAGCTGGCATAAATGTCAGCAATGCCCATCTTGGAGTTTCCAAGGATCTTGGAAAAGCCCTTCTCATAGGGATTGTTGTCATCAGCAAAAGCTGCGCTTACCCGTTGGTAGTTGAGTTTGTTTTCAAAAATCCATCTGGCGTTTTCTAATGTGCCAAGACCGTTCTGTATATGGCCTTTGTCGTTGATCGGGTCGCACCCGCCATCGAATCTTACGTAGTCGGCTGCAAGTTTGTTTGTTTCCCAGATTTCCGACTCGCATGCATCTTTGATTATAAGGCGCTCACGTTGGGAGTATGGGCGGTACTCGTCGGTAGAGCGTGTTGTCTCGAAACCTTCGGTATCTAAAAACGATGTAAAGCCGATACCTTTTATCTTGAGTGCGCGATTCAGCATTTTGCGAGCGGATGAAACTGTGTCGTTCGCTGTGTGTGGTGACATTGCACCTATGAATACTTGTTCTTTGAGATGGTTTCGCAAGCGTGCCAAGTAATTAGGTGTAATGAGTTCAAGTGCGTGTTCAGTGCCTGTGAAACCAATTCCTTTCAGGTGTTGGCTGACTTGCCTGAAACCCTCGACGAAACCCAGTTGTCCTGATAGTGACTTTGTTCCCATGGATGCTGCGGCAAACATATGGAAGACTTGCACGAAGGGGCGTGCAGGATCAATTGGTACCAATTCGTTGAGGTGCGAGAGAGGGATGGCGCGCAAAGTATTAAGCTGTTCCTGCCAAGTCTCTCCTTTTTGCGACTCTTCCCTCTTCTGTTCAGTTTCAGCATTTCGCTCGGCAACGGTCTTGTAGTCGCTTTTGATCACGCCGCGCTTTTTCAGATCTTCTAGTATTTCG
Source organism: Pseudomonas sp. UTLPPB19802 (assembly GCF_059730225.1). NCBI lineage: Bacteria > Pseudomonadati > Pseudomonadota > Gammaproteobacteria > Pseudomonadales > Pseudomonadaceae > Pseudomonas > Pseudomonas sp. UTLPPB19802. The sequence continues at coordinate 39,947 of NZ_AP048545.1, read as the reverse complement.
TTGAAGGTCTCTTCGACAAGAGGAATGTTCAAGCGCGCCCACTTAAGGTTACCCATACCTGGTACTTTGTCCAGGCACTTACTGACAGAGATGGTCTGCCCGAAAACTGGAATGGCCTGTTTTTCTGAATCCGAAAGGCCTTCGTACCAATCAAGCAACTTCCGCCGCCATTCGTTGGCAATCGAGTTGTGTCCAGGGATAATGATTTTTTCGTCAATCATTTTCTGGATAACCGAGTTTAGGATCTCAGTTCTAGTTTTGAAGACGTTGTAACTGCTATCCAACTGTTTCTCTAAGTAGACAGGAGCGACAGCCGGCTCGCCTTTTTGACACAACTGAACTCCGAGCAGATTTTTCCTGCTAGATTTTATGCCGGCGGCCCAGTTGTCGATCTCTCGCGTGATATCGCTTTCCAAGCGCTTGCGCTTGGCTGTCTTCTCTTCAACTTCTTGGCGGATGTCTTCAGGAGATTCGGTATTCATTTTTTGTCTCCTGTACGGATTCGCTTGGTAGTTCTTTCCCGAAGCAATTCCATCTCGCTGGCTTTGGTCTTAATTAGCTCGCTCGGCTCAGCAAGCAATTGATACAGATCCAGTGGGATAAGCGTGTATCCCTCGGACGTCATCTCTCGTTGGTGCCCATATGACTTCGAAAGCGTGACGAGACGATCCAGATAGTCTTTGCCTAGGTCTGGGCTATTGAGAATCGCGTAGGCACCGCCGTGCCTGAGTTTGTGGGGCGAGATGAGCCGCCTGATCTTCTTGGCTTTCAAAGCACGCTTGGTCACACGATCGAAGAGCTTTTCAATGCTTTTGGTTTTGTAGGGATCACCGTGAGCGTTGAAGAACGCTGGCGTCTCCTCAGGGCTCGGGTACCGTTTGGCGAAACGACGGTACAGAGGGGTCTTGTGGTAGTCCTCAATCCGCTCCAGCGTCGTCCGACTGACCAGTGTCGTGCGAGGTTTGATCTGGTTCCTATTACCCTTGCTCCCTGCGATGTGGAGTGGGCAGTAGGGCGCCTTCATCGGTTTGACGTGCGTACCAGCCTGGGTGATGAACTGGAGCTTCTGGTAATCAAGCGCATCCCGTATTGCCTGAAGCGTGATCCTAGGGACTTCTGACTCCCGCACTCCCGTGTCGTACACGGCCTGGATCAAGCACCGCTCACGCTCCGATACTGCGTGCAGAATCAGCTGCTCCAGCTCGTCCATGCTGCAGGGCTGCACGATCCCGAGGGCGTTCGCTTTGCCTCTCCAAATCAGCCCTGTTTCGTACGGATTGTCTTCCCGGATCGCCGGGCCATCATCGTACGGGTTACACAGGAACGTCTTGAACATGTGGAGATGGGCTGAGTCCCTTCCCTTAATAGTCTTGGGCGCCAAGCCGGCATCATTCAGCCCCGCAAGGTAGCTCTCCAGCCTACCTACCGTAACGCTCAGCAGCGCATCGTCACGGTTGCTGGTCTCATATTCCTCCAGGGTCTTCAGGTGCTCCACCAGGTACATGATTCGGCTTGCGTACGATGTGGTGCTTTGGTCAGCAAGCTTATTCTTCTGGAGGTTGCGGCACAGGTACTCGGAGGTCAGAGGTTGTAGTTGTTCTCCACTCCCCATCAACACGCACCCTGATACCTTCACTTCGGGATTCTTCCCTTCAGGCTGGGCTAGGAACTGCTCACGGAACTCCCCTTGAGCTAGGACTGAATAGCTCAGGTCGAGGGGCTTATCTTTGACTGTGATCACCTTCATACGCGCACCACCTTTGGATTCCGTTCCAGCCTTCTGGGGAACAGGCGGTGTGCATTATGGGCGGGGATTGGAGATGCTGGGAAGGGTGTGGAATGGGCTGTACAGAGGGGGTTGTGCAGTTTAGTGTAGGGGGGTAGAAATCACCGCTTCGGCTGCATGGTCGGTGCCGATCACCAGGCCGCTGGCGGCCCCGGCGATGGTGTATTGGGCGACCATGCGCATCCGCGCCTTGGTGTTGCCGAGCACGAAGTCCCGCGAGCCCGCCGCCTTGCCTTCGAATGCCGCGACTTCCGCCGCCAGCGCCTTGACTGCCGGGCCGATGTTCACGGTATGGCGTTCGTCGGGGTTGATGAAGTCCACCGAGGCGGTTGCGTCGTGCTCATCGAACTGCACTTCATAGGGCAGGCGCACTGCGATGAAGCGGTATTGCTCGTCACCGCTGCGCTCGCGCAGTTCACGCACGGCGCGCTGGGCCAGCAGGCCGGCAGTCAGTGAATCGACGCCGCCGCTGATGCCCAGCACCAGGGTCTTGAGGCCCGAGTTCTGCAAGCAGTTCTGGATGAAGGTGACGCGCCGGGCAACCTCGGCCTCAAGGGCGGCCTGGTCGGCGAACGGCGGCTGGACCTTGAGCTGCTCGGCAATCTGGCGCTGTACGGCTTGCATGATTCACTCCTTGCTGGGGATTCGATCGAAACGGATTAATCGGCTACCTGGAACACGTGGCGCAGGTAGGAGACGAAGTTCGGGTCCTTGCACTGGGCCTTGCCCGGCTCATCGGAAATCTTCGCCACGGGCTGGCCGTTGCAGGCGGTCATTTTAAGCACGATGCTCATCGGCTCCACCCCGGGAATGTCACAGGTGAGGTTGGTACCGATGCCGAAGCTGACATTGATCCGACCGCGCAGGGCACGGAATATCTCCAGGGCCTTGGGCAGGTTGAGGCTGTCGGAGAACACCAGGGTCTTGCTCATCGGATCGATGCCCAACTGGTGGTAGCGGGCGATGCATTTTTCGCCCCACTGCACCGGATCGCCCGAGTCGTGGCGCAGGCCGTCGAACAGCTTGGCGAAGTACAGGTCGAAATCCTTCAGAAACGCGTCGGTGGTGATGCAGTCGGTCAGTGCAATCCCCAGCAGGCCGCGGTACTCGCGGACCCAGCAGTCGAGCGCAGCGATCTGGCTGTCGATCAGCCGTGGGCCCAGTTGCTGGTGGGCCATGATCCATTCGTGGGCCATCGTACCCAGAGGTTTCATGTCGAATTCGCGGGCCAGGTGCACGTTGCTGGTGCCGACGAAGCGTCCGGGGAAGTCATGCTTGAGCACGCTCACCACTTCCTCCTGGACCCGGTAGGAAAAGCGCCGGCGGGTGCCGAAATCGGCAACCTGCAACTGCGCCAGCTCGTCGGCGCTGGCGTTGGCGGTCAGCCAGTCGAACTTGCGATACAGCTGTTCGCGGGCCTGGTTCAGCTCGGTTTCCTGGTAGCGATAGCGGTTGCGCACCTCGCTGACGATCGCCAGCAGCGGCACCTCGAACAGGATCACATGCAGCCATGGGCCGCGCAGGCGGATGAACAGCTCGCCGTTCTCGATACCGGTGTGCACGTAGCGCAGGTTGAAGCGGAACAGGCCGAGGAAACGCAGGAAGTCCGGCTTGAGAAAGCTGATGCGTTCGAGAAAGCTCAACTGGTCGGCGCTCAGGCTCAGTTCGGCCAGGCGCTCGATCTGGTAGCGGATTTCCGCGAGGTAGGGCTGCAGGTCTTCGCTGTTGCGGCAGCGGAAGTCCCATTCGACTTCGACGTTGGGGTAGTTGTGCAGCACCGCCTGCATCATGGTCAGCTTGTAGAAGTCGGTGTCGAGCAGGTTCTGCACGATGCGATCGCCAAAGGCCTTATCGCTCATAACGGGTGTCTCCATGCCGGTCGACGCTGATTGCGGCGTTGCGGCAGCTTTTGGGTGAATATTGCTAGTGGCGCATATCAAGGGGCGGTTTTACCAGCGATTTCTGCTGACCTTGGGGCCTCTTCGCGAGTAGCCCTGCTCCTGCAAGGGACTGCGGCCAACTGTAGGAGCAGGGTTTGCCCGCGAAGAGGCCCGCCAGGGCACCACAGGCCTCAATGGCCAGCAGGGCGCCAAGGCGGCTAGGGGCCTTGGATCTGTTCCTGCATCCAGTGCACGAAACTCTTGACCTTCGGTACCTCCGCCGAATGCTCCGGGTAGGCCATGTAATAGGAATCTTGGCTGGGCATCGCGTGCTGCCAGGGGATTACCAGCTTTCCGTCGGCCAGTTCCTCTTCCACCAGGAAGCGCGGCAGCAGCGCCACGCCACAGCCGACCTGTGCCGCGCGAATGCACATGTAGAAGGTCTCGAAGCGCGGCCCGTGGTAACTGTGTTCGGTGTGATAGCCCTGGTCGTCGAACCAGTCGTGCCAGGCCTGGGGGCGCGAGGCGTTCTGCAGCAGGACCAGCTCGCTCAGTTGCGTCGGGTCTTCGAGTGGCCGATCGGGCAGGCTGGAGGGCGCGCAGACCGGCACCAGTTCTTCGCCGAACAGTTTCAGGCATTCGGTACCCGGTCGCGAGCCCTGGCCGAAAAAGAACGCCAGGTCACTGCGGCCCTGCAGCAGGTCGTCGGCTTCCTGTTCGCTGCACAGGTCCAGATGGATATGCGGATGGCGCAGGCGCCAGCCCTTGAGTCGTGGTACCAGCCAGCGGGCGCCGAAGGTCGGGGGCGTGGAGACCCGCAGGACTTCGGTTTCGCCACCGTAGGAGCGCAGGTAGTGGGTCGACATCTCCATCTGGGTCAGGATTTTCCGGACTTCCACCAGGTACAGGTCTCCTGCCGGTGTCAGTTGTAGCCGGCGACGCACTCGGCGGAACAGCAGGTGCTGGAGCAGTTCTTCAAGCTGCGCGACCTGCTTGCTGACCGCGCTCTGGGTCAGGTTCAGTTCTTCTGCCGCACGGGTGAAGCTCAGGTGGCGGGTGACGGCCTCGAAACATTGCAGGGCGGTGATCGAGGGCAGGTGTCTTTTATTCAGCATGAACGGGCCTTTTCTTCTGTTTCTTGCGCAGCATGAATAAACGGAATGATATCTCGCCTAAACGTCGTTTGTTGGCAAGTCTGAACACCGCTACAACTACAGTCTGAAGTTTTCCGATTTCCGTTTGGAGGAGTGCCCCCATGGTTGCCGTATTGCTCGATCGTCTTGGTGTTGACCCGGCGCTGTATCAACAGGGCAGGCAGCCCGTGCATTCGCCGATCGACGGCAGCCGTATCGGCTCTGTGAACTGGCAGGGCCCGGCGGAGGTCGAGCAACAGGTCGGCCGGGCCGAGCGGGCCTTCGAGGCCTGGCGCAAGGTGCCGGCACCGCGCCGTGGCGAGCTGGTGCGCCAGTTCGGTGAGGTGCTGCGCCAATACAAGGCCGACCTCGGCGAGCTGGTCTCCTGGGAGGCCGGCAAGATCACCCAGGAAGGCTTGGGCGAAGTGCAGGAGATGATCGACATCTGCGACTTCGCGGTTGGCCTGTCGCGCCAGCTGTACGGCCTGACCATCGCCTCGGAGCGTCCTGGCCACCACATGCGCGAGACCTGGCACCCGCTGGGCGTCGTCGGCGTGATCAGCGCCTTCAACTTCCCGGTCGCGGTCTGGGCCTGGAACACCGCGCTGGCGCTGGTCTGCGGCAACCCGGTGATCTGGAAACCGTCGGAGAAGACCCCGCTGACCGCACTGGCCTGCCAGGCGCTGTTCGAGCGCGTACTGAAGGACTTCAGCGATGCGCCACCGTACCTCAGCCAGGTCATCATCGGTGGTCGCGACGCAGGAGAGGCGCTGGTCGACGATCCGCGCGTGGCGCTGGTCAGCGCCACCGGCAGCACCCGCATGGGCCGCGAAGTGGCGCCCAAGGTCGCTGCCCGCTTCGCCCGCAGCATCCTCGAACTGGGCGGTAACAACGCGATGATCCTCGGCCCGAGTGCCGACCTGGACATGGCGGTGCGCGCCATCCTGTTCAGCGCCGTCGGCACCGCCGGCCAGCGTTGCACCACCCTGCGTCGGCTGATTGCCCACGAATCGGTGAAGGAAGAGATCGTCAGCCGGCTCAAGGCCGCCTACGCCAAGGTGCGTATCGGTCATCCGCTGGAAGGCAACCTGATCGGCCCGCTGATCGACAAGCACAGCTTCGACGCCATGCAGGACTCCCTGGAGCAGGCCCTGAGTGAAGGTGGTCGGGTGTTTGGCGGCAAGCGTCAGTTGGAAGAGCAGTTCCCCAATGCCTATTACGTCTCGCCAGCGATCGTCGAGATGCCCGAGCAGAGCGACGTGGTCCGCCATGAGACCTTTGCACCGATTCTCTACGTGATCGGCTACAGCGACTTCGCCGAGGCCCTGCGTTTGAACAATGCGGTGCCGCAAGGGTTGTCGTCGTGCATCTTCACCACTGACGTGCGCGAGGCCGAGCAGTTCATGTCGGCGGTAGGCAGCGACTGCGGGATTGCCAACGTCAATATCGGCCCCAGCGGTGCCGAGATCGGCGGTGCGTTCGGTGGTGAGAAAGAGACCGGTGGCGGTCGTGAGTCGGGCTCCGATGCCTGGCGCGGCTACATGCGCCGCCAGACCAACACCGTCAACTACTCGCTGGAGTTGCCGTTGGCCCAGGGTATCGTCTTCGACTGACACTGGTGCCGGGTAGCCTTGTGGCGAGGGGGCTTGCTCCCGCTGGGTCGCGAAGCGGCCCTGAAATCGGTGTTCGCGTATATCGGGATGCAGGCGTCGACCGGCCTGCGACTGCTTCGCAGTCGAACGGGGGCAAGCCCCCTCGCCACATTCAAGTGGCTGTTGGGTTTCGTTTTGGAGTCTGGCAATGGCGTTACGTGAAGAATGTCTATGGGAAAGCCTGACGCCACAGCGACCTGAGGCGCCGCGTTTCAAGGGCGAACTGAGCGTCGATGTCTGTGTCATCGGCGCCGGCATCACCGGCCTGTCGGCCGCGATCCACCTGCTCGAGCAGGGCAAGCGTGTCTGCGTCCTGGAGGCCCACCGCACCGGCCATGGCGGCTCCGGGCGCAATGTCGGGTTGGTCAACGCCGGGCTGTGGATTCCACCGGATGACATCGAGGCCGGTTTCGGCGAGGCCGTCGGCAGCCAGCTCAACCGCATGCTCGGCGCCGCGCCGGCGCTGGTCTTCAGCCTGGTCGACAAGTACGGCATCGATTGCCAGTTGCGTCGCGAGGGCACCTTGCACATGGCCCACAACGCCCGTGGCGAGGCGGACCTGCGCAGTCGTGAAGAACAATGGAAGCGCCGTGGCGCGCCGGTGGAGCTGCTGACCGGCAATGCCTGCGAGGCCGCTACCGGGACCCGCAAGATCGCTGCCGCCTTGCTCGATCGGCGAGCCGGTACCCTCAATCCGATGGCGTACACCTCGGGCCTGGCCAAGGCCGCTGCAGGATTGGGCGCCCGGTTGTTCGATCATTCGCCGGTCACCCGGCTGGAGCGCCAGGGCCAGCGCTGGTCGGTACAGACCGCCGACGGCGCGGTCAGCGCCGAGCAGGTGGTGATGGCCTCCAACGCCTACACCGAAGGCGAGTGGACCGAGCTGCGACGCAACTTCTTCCCCGGCTACTACTACCAGGTCGCTTCCGCTCCGCTGGATGATGACGTCGCGAAGCAGATCCTGCCTGGCGGCCAGGGCTCCTGGGATACCCGCCAGGTACTCAGCAGCATCCGCCGTGATGCCGCCGGCCGGCTGCTGCTGGGCAGTCTCGGCAACGGCAACCAGAAGCCCGCCTGGTTCCTGCGGGCCTGGGCCGACCGGGTCCAGCAGCACTATTTCCCCTTCCTGAAAAAGGTCGACTGGGAATGCACCTGGACCGGTTGCATCGCCTTCACCCCTGATCACCTGATGCGCCTCTTTGAACCCGCCCCCGGACTGGTGGCCGTCACCGGCTACAACGGGCGTGGCGTCACCACCGGCACGGTGGTCGGCAAGGCGTTCGCCGACTACCTGTGTAACGGAAATCCTCAGGCATTGCCGATCCCCTTCGCCCCCATGCGCCCGGTGCCGGCAGTCGGCTTGCGCAGTTGTCTGTACGAGATCGGCTTCTCCCTGTATCACGCGGGCCAGTGCTTGCGGGTTGTCATTTGATACAACAAAAGCGCCAATCCGAACGGCGCTTTTACCCAGCGCCACTATCCTGTACTGGTGCGCGATGTAGCAGTCGCGCACTGTGAGTGTGCACTTCGGTGACGCACGTTGTTACAGGGCGGTTGCACGCGGATAGATGCCTTGGTTGCAGTAGTGGCACCTGTCGGTTGCACCTTTATTTGATAGAGGTTCTACCTTCAGCGATTTAGACGGTTGCACGCCCAGTTAAAAAGGGCTCGAAACAGTCCAGAAAACCATAAGACAGCGACTTTTTTAAGAACAAAAAACCGATGGCACGCCCCTTGCTCTGAGCATGGAGTGAAGTCGCAGTGCCAAACTAAAAAAACATTGGAGCACCACCTCATGTCCCAGAAGTTCAAAAAAGGCTTTGTCGCCCTCGCAGTGGCTGCTGCGCTGGGTGTTTCCGCGTTTGCCCAGGCTGATCTGAAAATCGGTGTTGCCGGTCCCATGACCGGTGCCAATGCGGCGTTTGGCGAGCAGTACATGAAGGGGGCACAGGCTGCAGCGGACGTGATCAACGCAGCCGGTGGGGTGAATGGCGAGAAGATCGTCCTGGTCAAGGGGGATGACGCGTGCGAGCCGAAGCAGGCGGTGACGGTCGCCAAGGACCTGGCCAACCAGAAGGTGGCCGGTGTCGTCGGGCACTTCTGCTCGTCCTCGACCATCCCGGCGTCGGAGATCTATGACGAAGCCGGCATCATCGCGATCACGCCTGGTTCCACCAACCCGCAGGTGACCGAGCGCGGCCTCTCCGCGATGTTCCGCATGTGCGGCCGTGACGACCAGCAGGGCATCGTGGCTGGCGACTACATCGTCGACGTGCTCAAGGGCAAGAAAGTCGCGGTGATCCATGACAAGGACACCTATGGCCAGGGCCTGGCCGATGCGACCAAGGCACAACTGATCAAGCGCGGCGTGACCCCGGTGATCTACGAGGGCCTGACCCGTGGCGAGAAGGACTTCAGCGCCCTGGTGACCAAGATCCGTGCAGCCGGTGCCGACGTGGTCTACTTCGGTGGCCTGCACCCGGAAGCCGGCCCGCTGGTCAAGCAACTGCGTACCGAAGGCCTGAAGGACGTCAAGTTCATGTCCGACGACGGCGTGGTGACCGACGAGCTGGTGACCACCGCTGGCGGTCCGCAATACGTCGACGGCGTCTACATGACCTTCGGTGCCGACCCACGCCTGCTGCCTGACAGCAAGGCGGTCGTCGAGCAATTCCGCAAGAACGGCACCGAGCCCGAAGGCTACACCCTGTACGCCTACGCCTCGATCCAGGCCCTGGCCGCCGGCTTCAGCGGCGCCCACTCCAACAAGGGTGAAGACGCCGCCAAGTGGCTCAAGTCCAATCCGGTCAAGACCGTGATGGGCGAGAAGGCCTGGGATACCAAGGGCGACCTGAAGGTTTCCGACTACGTGGTCTACCAGTGGGACGCGAGCGGCAAATACCACCAGCTGGAAAAACAGAAGTGACATGAGCCGGCTGGCCGGCCCTGCGGGGGCCGGCCGGTCGTCACGCGTGTCCGTGCAGTTACCTGTCTTTTCTCGTAGAACTGCACATGGCTGTGCTGCGACGGCGGTTGAACCCCGGTCCGTCGCGGTGCGCTTCTGTGCAGTCTCTCAACGTGCGTGAGATTGCGTTATGGATGGTATTTTCCTGCAGCAACTGGTCAACGGCCTAACCCTCGGGTCGGTCTATGGCCTGATCGCCATCGGCTACACAATGGTCTATGGCATCATCGGCATGATCAACTTCGCCCATGGCGAGGTTTACATGATTTCCGCCTACCTTGCGGCGATCAGTTTGGCCCTGCTGGCCTATTTCGGTATCGAATCCTTTCCGTTGCTGATGCTCGGCACGCTGCTGTTCACCATCGTCGTCACCGGCGTGTATGGCTGGACCATCGAGCGTATCGCCTACAAGCCCCTGCGCAACTCCACCCGGCTGGCGCCGCTGATCAGTGCCATCGGCATTTCGCTGATCCTGCAGAACTACGCGCAGATCAGCCAGGGCGCCCGGCAGCAGGGCGTACCGACGCTGCTCACCGGTGCCTGGCGCATCGATGTCGGCAGCGGCTTCGTCCAGCTCACCTACACCAAGGTGTTCATCCTGGTGGCCGCGTTTCTCGGCATGGGCGTGCTGACCTACATCATCAAGTACACCAAGCTGGGGCGCATGTGCCGTGCCACCCAGCAGGACCGCAAGATGGCCTCGATCCTCGGGATCAATACCGATCGGGTCATCTCCTACGTGTTCGTCATCGGTGCGGCCATGGCGGCCCTGGCCGGTGTGCTGATCACCATGAACTACGGCACGTTCGACTTCTACGCAGGTTTCGTCATCGGCATCAAGGCGTTCACCGCCGCAGTGCTCGGCGGCATCGGCTCGCTGCCGGGAGCGATGCTGGGCGGGATCATCCTCGGGATCTCCGAGTCGCTGTTCTCCGGGCTGGTCAATTCGGACTACAAGGACGTGTTCAGCTTCTCGCTGCTGGTCCTGGTCCTGGTCTTTCGGCCGCAAGGCCTGCTCGGCCGTCCTCTTGTGTCGAAGGTGTAAGCCATGTCCACTGCCACTGAAAAATCGCTCGATATCAAGAAAAGCCTGGTGGATGCCATTCTGGCCGGCCTGATCGCCCTGATCGTCTTCGGCCCGATCGTCGGCGTCGTCCTGGATGGCTACAGCTTCAACCTGGAACCCAAGCGCGTCGCCCTGCTGGTGGCGATCGTGATGTTAGGCCGCTTCGCCATGAGCCTGTACCTGCAGACCTCGAGGGGACGGCGGATTCTCGACAGTTTCGAGGGCGGCGGCTCCGGGGTGCACGTGCTGGCGCCGGACTACAAGTCGCGCCTGCGCTGGATCATCCCGATCATGATCGCCATCGCGGTGATCTTCCCGGTGTTCGCCAACTCCTACCTGCTGGGCGTGGTGATCCTCGGCCTGATCTACGTGCTGCTCGGGCTCGGCCTGAACATCGTGGTCGGCCTCGCGGGGCTGCTCGACCTCGGCTACGTGGCGTTCTACGCCATTGGTGCCTACGGCCTGGCCCTGGGTTACCAGTACCTCGGCCTGGGCTTCTGGACCGTGCTGCCGCTGGCGGCCATCTGCGCGGCGCTGGCCGGTTGCATCCTGGGCTTCCCGGTGTTGCGCCTGCACGGCGACTACCTGGCGATCGTGACCCTGGGCTTTGGCGAGATCATCCGCCTGGTGCTCAACAACTGGCTGTCGCTGACCGGTGGCCCGAACGGCATGCCGGCGCCACTGCCGACCTTCTTCGGCCTGGAGTTCGGCAAGCGGGCAAAGGATGGCGGCGTGCCGTTCCATGAGTTCTTCGGCCTCGCCTACAACCCCGACGTGAAGTTCTACTTCATCTACGCCGTGCTCTTCCTGGTGGTGCTGGCGGTGCTCTACATCAAGCACCGGCTGACCCGGATGCCCGTTGGCAGGGCCTGGGAAGCGCTGCGTGAAGACGAGATCGCCTGCCGCGCCATGGGCCTGAACCACGTGCTGGTCAAGCTCTCGGCGTTCACCCTTGGCGCATCGACGGCGGGCCTGGCCGGGGTGTTCTTCGCCACCTACCAGGGCTTCGTCAACCCGACCTCGTTCACCTTCTTCGAGTCGGCGCTGATTCTCGCCATCGTCGTGCTCGGCGGCATGGGCTCGACCATTGGCGTGGTGATCGCCGCGTTCGTGCTGACCGTCGCCCCGGAACTGCTGCGCAGCTTCGCCGAATACCGGGTGCTGCTGTTCGGCGTACTGATGGTGTTGATGATGATCTGGCGCCCTCGCGGCCTGATCCGTATCAGCCGTACCGGGGTTGCCCCGCGTAAGGGTGCCTTGCATGAGGGGGCCGCACGATGAAAGACGAAATCATTCTCTCGGTCGAGAAGCTGATGATGCACTTTGGTGGCATCAAGGCCCTCAGCGACGTCAGTCTGCAGGTCAAGCGCAACTCGATCTTCGCCCTGATCGGTCCCAACGGCGCCGGCAAGACCACCGTGTTCAACTGCCTGACCGGTTTTTACAAGGCCTCCGGTGGACGCATCGAGCTCAATACCCGTGGCCAGGCGACCAATGTGATCCAGCTGCTGGGCGAGTCCTTCCGTGCCAGCGACTTCGTTTCACCGAAGAACTTCGCCAGCCGCCTGTACTACAAGATGTTCGGCGGCACCCACCTGGTCAACCGGGCCGGGTTGGCGCGGACCTTCCAGAACATTCGCCTGTTCAAGGAAATGTCGGTGCTGGAGAACCTGCTGGTGGCCCAGCACATGTGGGTCAACCGCAACCTGCTTGCCGGTATCCTCAATACCCGGGGCTATCGCCAGGCCGAGAGCGACGCCCTGGACACGGCATTCTATTGGCTGGAAGTGGTCGACCTTGCTGACTGTGCCAACCGCCTGGCCGGTGAGCTTTCCTACGGCCAGCAGCGTCGCCTGGAAATCGCCCGGGCGATGTGCACGCGGCCGCAGATCATCTGCCTCGACGAGCCGGCTGCTGGCCTCAACCCCCAGGAGACCGAAGCGCTGAGCGCGATGATCCGGCTGCTGCGCGACGAGCACGATCTGACCGTGGTACTGATCGAACACGACATGGGCATGGTGATGAGTATTTCCGACCACATCGTGGTACTGGACCACGGCAACGTGATCGCCCAGGGCGGACCCGAGGCGATCCGCAACGACCCGAAAGTGATCGCGGCCTACCTGGGTGCGGATGAAGAGGAACTGGTATGAGTCAGGCTATCCTCGAACTGGTCAACCTGGACGTGTACTACGGGCCGATCCAGGCCCTGAAGAAGGTCTCGCTGCACATCAACGAAGGTGAAACCGTCAGCCTGATCGGCTCCAACGGGGCCGGCAAGTCGACGCTGCTGATGTCGATCTTCGGCCAGCCGCGGGCGGCAGGTGGGCAGATTCTCTACCGTGGTGTCGACATCACCCAGAAATCCTCCCACTACATCGCCTCCAACGGGATCGCCCAGTCGCCGGAAGGGCGCCGGGTGTTTCCCGACATGACCGTGGAAGAGAACCTGCTGATGGGGACCATCCCCATTGGCGACCAGTTCGCCAGCGAGGACATGCAACGCATGTTCGAGCTGTTTCCAAGGCTCAAGGAGCGGCGCAACCAGCGAGCCATGACCATGTCCGGCGGCGAGCAGCAGATGCTTGCCATCGCCCGGGCGTTGATGAGCCGGCCCAAGCTGTTGCTGCTCGATGAACCGAGCCTGGGCCTGGCGCCGATCGTGGTGAAGCAGATCTTCGCCACCCTGCGCGAGCTGGCGGCCTCGGGGATGACCATCTTCCTGGTCGAGCAGAACGCCAACCATGCACTGAGGTTGTCGGACCGGGCCTATGTGATGGTCAACGGGCAGATCCGCCTCAGTGGCACCGGCAAGGAATTGCTGGCCGACGAGGAGGTGCGCAACGCCTACCTGGGCGGGCATTAGGTCGAGCGAACAGCTCTATCCACAGGAACGCCCCGCGACCTTGTCGGTCCGGGGCGTTTTTCTTATCCACGGCAGGCCGGTGAAATTGTGGAAAACGCAGTTGAAAACTTCGCGGGGTGCGACATGAAACCGCTGCAAACAGTTGTTTTGTCACAGTTTTGACTTGTCCCCGTTTGCTGTGGAATCGGCTGTGGGTAACGTGGGAGTACTTGGCTGCAGGCCTTGAAATACGTGGCTTGCAGAGTGTTGTTTGTTTTTTGATCAATAGGTTTTTGCTGAGCTCGTGGCGCATTTGTCAACAGGTTTATGGAGATTGCCATGGGCCTGAAAGTGACTGGGGAAGACTGTGGATAACTCTGTGGGCAAACTCTGGAAAGACCGCCGCGGACGGCGTAGCTACTGGCTTGGAGCCATCCTACGGAAATCCCCAGGGTGTTGTCGGTGCCCGGTTGCTGCACATGGGGTTGTTCGAGGTCAAGAAAAAAACTTTCGAAACAGGGCTGCAGGCCTTGTGGATAGCGGCCTGGCGCTTTTCGAGTTGCCCCCGGAAATTGTGGAAGGGGCTGTGGATAAGGTGCGCACATCGGGCTCCAGGGCACGGTTTGCCTGGGTTATAGAAATTTGATCGTTTTTTGCACAGTCTGCTGTTGAAACGCGCCGCGCAGTTGCTGGCCTCCGTCGGGCCGGGCATGCTGGGACTTTATTTCAGGCTGTAACCGAGCCGAGCAAGGAGAACACGATGACATCCACGCTGTTTATCACGGGCGCCACTTCCGGTTTTGGCGAGGCTTGTGCCCGTCGTTTTGCCGAGGCCGGCTGGAAACTGGTGCTGACCGGGCGTCGCGAAGAGCGTCTGAATGCCCTCTGCGCCGAGCTTTCCAAGCAGACCGAAGTGCATGGCCTGGTGCTCGACGTGCGTGACCGCGAGGCCATGGAGACTGCCATCGCCAACCTGCCGCCGAGCTTCGCCAAGCTGCGTGGGCTGATCAACAATGCCGGGCTGGCCCTGGGAGTCGATCCTGCGCCCAAGTGCGATCTGGATGACTGGGACACCATGATCGATACCAACATCAAGGGCCTGGTGTACAGCACCCGGCTGTTGTTGCCGCGGCTGATCGCCCACGGGCGTGGTGCGAGCATCGTCAACCTCGGTTCGATTGCCGGTAACTACCCGTATCCGGGCAGCCATGTGTATGGCGCGAGCAAGGCGTTCGTCAAACAGTTCTCGCTGAACCTGCGTTGCGACCTGCAGGGTACCGGCGTACGGGTCAGCAATATCGAGCCTGGCCTGTGTGAAAGCGAGTTCTCGCTGGTGCGCTTCGGCGGCGACCAGGCGCGCTACGACGCGACCTATGCCGGTGCCGAGCCGATTCAGCCGCAGGACATTGCCGAGACTATCTTCTGGGTGATGAACACGCCGGCGCACGTGAACATCAACAGCCTGGAACTGATGCCAGTGAGCCAGACCTGGGCCGGGTTCGCGATCGAGCGCAACAAGACCTGACGTTCAATGTGGCGAGCGGGCTTGCCCGCGCTGGGCTGCGTGGCAGCCGTGACGTCGGCGGGCTCGTTGTGTCTGAAGGATTGCGGTGGCAGGTTTCGGGGCCGTTTCACGGCCCAGCGCGGGCAAGCCCGCTCGCCACAAGGGCTGCTCGGCACAAAGGTTGCTCGGCACAGGGCCGCTCATCAAGAGAGCCGGCTCATCACTCTGCTGCGGGTTAGTCCAGGTAGTCGGCCACGCCGTGTGGTGAGCGGGCTTGCCCGCGCTGGGCTGCATGGCAGCCCTGAAGTCTGCGAGCTCGTTGTGTCTGAAGGATTGCGGTGGCAGGTTTTTTGGGGCCGTTTCACGGCCCAGCGCGGGCAAGCCCGCTCGCCACAAGGGCTGCTCGGCACAAAGGTTGCTCGGCACAGGCGGCCGCTCATCAAGAGAGCCGGCTTATCACCAAGCTGTGGGGCAGCTCAGGTAGTCGGCCAGGCCGTATAGGCAGGTCGCCAGGTGATAAGGCGTGGTCGATGGCATGTCCGCGCGGCTGACGACGCCCCGCGCATCCAGGCATTCATTCCAGCCGCCCTTGTGCATGAACTGCGTGTGCAGGGCCTGGAGCTGGCGCTGCAGACGTACCGAGTTATCCACACGCAAGGTCAATGCCCGCAGATACTCGGCCTGGGCCCAGATCCGCTGGGTCGCATCCTGTACCTTCCCATCGATGGCCAGCATCGCGCTGACCGCTCCGCCTTGAGGATCGACACCGGTCTGCTCGGCATACTCGAAACCCCGCTCCAGCGACTGGTGCAGCGCGCAGCCGCGGAGCACGGTCGAGGACTCTAGCAGGAACAGCCATTCGAACTGATGACCCGGCTCGAACCAGTTATCCACAGTGCCCAGCGGCTTTTCCAACATCACACCGTGCTGGCGGTCGACAAAGCGCTTTTGCAGGGCCGCGACCAGAGCCAGCAGATCGCGTTGCACGGCAGCATCCTCGCGTGCCGAAAGCGTTGCGAGGAAGGCTTCGGCCAGGTGCATGAGGGGGTTCTGCAAGGGGCCGCTGCCCAGCGATGACCAGTCGCGTTCCAGGTTCGCTTCATACAACCCGTCGCCGGTGGCGAAACGCACGGCGATCACTTCCAGCGCGGCATCGAGTACCGATTCCACCAGCGGCTCACGGACCTTGGCCCAATAGTGGGCGCAGGCGAACAGGATGAATGCGTGGGTGTAGAGGTCCTTGCGCGTGTCCAGCGGCGCACCGTGGGCGTCGATGCTGTAGAACCAGCCGCCGTGCTCGGCATCATGGAAATGCCGCTGCAGCGAGCGGAACAGCGCAGCGGCGCGGGTGCCTGCGTCGGGGAAGGTCGTGTTTCCGATCAGGCTGGAGAACAGGTACAGCTGCCTCGCGCAGGCCATGGCGCGATAGCGTTGCGGCGGCAGTGGCCGATGTTCGGCGTCCAGCGCTTCATAGGGCAATGCCAGCTCGGCATTCCAGCCGGGACCTTGCCAAAGGGGCACGATCACCTGGTGAAAGTGCTGTTGCACGGTGGCGAACAGGCGCTTCAATTCGGGGGTGGCGGCAGAGCTGGAAACATCAGGCATCGGCAGGGGTCGTCGGACAGGAGTTTGCGCCACATTGTAGCAGGCGATTTGTCGTCATGTCAGATACGTGGATTGTGCTGGATCGGTCGGGTGGCGCGGACAAGTCTGTTTGCAACTGGCGATTGGGTTGCTTCATTCGCGGGCAAGCCCTGCTCCTACAGGGCATGGTGTGACGCGGGTCCGCGTTCGACCTAGATTCTGTAGGAGCAGGGCTTGCCCGCGAAGGCGCCCGTCAGGGCACGACGAAACTCAACCCGCCAGCAACCACACCCCAGTCGCGGCTGAAGCTGCTCCGGCGAGGCGTACCAGTGGCGCTGCCGCCTGTGGCAATACCCGCACCAGCGCATAACCCAGGGCGTGCAGGGTCGCCGTTGCCAGCACGAAGCCTGCGGCATACGCCCAGGGGCTGGACATCTCCGGCAGTTCCAGGCCATGGGCCACACCATGGAACAGCGCAAACAATGCCGTCGCGGCTATCGCCAGGCTGACCGGCGGCCGTACCGCCAGCGCCACGGCCAGGCCCAGCGCCAGCACCGAGGCGGCAATGCCACTTTCCAGAGCCGGCAGTTCCAGGCCCTCGAAACCGAGCAGGCCGCCGATCAGCATGGTGCCGACGAAGGTACAGGGCAGGGCCCAGCGTGCCGTACCCTGCTGCTGCGCGGCCCACAGGCCGACCGCGAGCATCGCCAGCAGGTGGTCGATGCCACCGATGGGGTGGCTGATACCGGCGACCAGGCCGCTGTCGCCATGTCCGGGGTGGGCGAAGGCCATGGCTGGAGCCAGCAGCAGGGTGAGGGCGCCAAGGAGTTTCTTCAGGTTCATGGGTAAAATCCTGGTTATTGAATGATCAGGCCGCGGTCAGCAGGCCTTGGCGTTCGATGAAGGCGACGATGGCGTCCAGGCCGTGCCCGGTTTTCTGGTTGCTGAACACGAACGGCTTGTCGCCGCGCATCCGCCGGGTGTCGCCATCCATCATCTCCAGCGAGGCGCCCACCAGTGGTGCGAGATCGATCTTGTTGATCACCAGCAGGTCGGACTTGCAGATGCCGGGGCCGCCCTTGCGCGGCAGCTTGTCGCCGGCCGAGACATCGATCACGTAGATGGTCAGGTCGGAAAGCTCCGGGCTGAAGGTCGCCGACAGATTGTCGCCGCCCGACTCCACCAGGATCAGGTCCAGGCCGGGGAAGCGCCGGTTCAACTGGTCCACCGCTTCCAGGTTGATCGAGGCGTCCTCGCGGATCGCGGTGTGCGGGCAGCCGCCGGTTTCCACGCCGATGATCCGCTCCGGTGCCAGGGCCTGGTTGCGCACGAGGAAGTCGGCGTCCTCGCGGGTATAGATATCGTTGGTGACCACCGCCAGGTTGTAGCGCTCGCGCAGGGCCAGGCACAGGGCCAGGGTCAGGGCGGTCTTGCCGGAGCCGACGGGGCCGCCGATACCGACACGCAGGGGTTGTGCGTTCATCTTGCTCTCCTAGGAACGAAACAGGCGGCTGTACTGGCGCTCATGGGCCATGCACGCCAGGGACAGGCCGAAGGCGGCGCTGCCGATGTGTTGCGGGTCTTGGACACTGGCGGCCTGTTGCGCCTGCTGCAACAGCGGCAGCAGTTCGCTGGTCAGGCGCTGGGCGGCCTGTTGGCCGAGTGGCAGGGTTTTCATCAGCACCGCCAGCTGGTTTTCCAACCAGCTCCAGAGCCAGGCGGCCAGGGCATCCTGGGGGTTGATGTGCCAGGCGCGCGCGGCCAGCGCCCAGCCGAGGGCCAGGTGTGGTTCGTCGTGGCGGGCGAGGAAGTCCCTGGCTGCCTCATCGAGTTCGGGAAGGCCGCCGAGCAGTTGTTGCAGGGAATAGCCCATCTGCCGGCTTTCCAGGTACAGCTCGCGGGTTTCGCGGCTGGCGCGGTGGTCTTCGGCCAGTTGCTCGAGCTGCTGCCAGTCGCCCTGCGCCGCAGCGGTGCAGTGGGCCAGCAGCAGCGGCGCCTCGAAGCGGGCGAGGTTGAGCAGCAGTTGATCGCCGATCCAGCGTCGGGCGCTGGCCGGGTCATGCACCCGGGCCTGCTCCACGGCCATTTCCAGGCCCTGGGAGTAGCTGTACCCACCGATCGGCAGTTGCGGGCTGGCCAGGCGCAGCAGCGCCCAGGCCGGATTCATGTACGCACACCGAACTGGTGCAGGCGTGGTGGGTAATTGAAGTCTTCGTCGCCATGCCGGGAGTGGTGATGGCCACCGCCATAGGCACCGTGTTCCGGTTGGAACGGCGCCTCAATGGTTTCGGTGTGGGCACCGAGCTGTTCGAGCATGGCCTTGAGCACATAGTCGTCGAGCAGTCGCAGCCAGCCGTCGCCGACCTGTAGCGCGACATGGCGATTGCCCAGGTGATAGGCGGCGCGGGTCAGTTCGAAGGCGTTGGCGCAGGTGACATGCAGCAGTTGCTCGGGACGGGCGCAGACGCGAACGATGCGGCCGTCCTCGGCTTGCAGGAACTCGCCGTCGTACAGCGGAGGCTGACCACGTTCGAGGAACAATCCCACGTCTTCACCGTCGGCACTGAAACAGCGCAGGCGGCTTTTGCTGCGGGCCTCGAAGTTCAGGTGGAGTTCGGCGGTCCAGGCGGCCTGGGGGTCGATTCTTCGATGAATCACCAGCATCTTGAGACTTCCAGCAATGAGCAATGCTTGGGCTAGAGCAAAGGGCTTGCCAATCGGAAGAAACCTAGGAAATCCCTATCAGAAAGCGCTGCGCGCCTGAAAAAGGAGCGTAGCGATGTTTCTGAATGTTTCAAGATGGTGCGCGCCGGAGAGACCTGCGTCTTTGTGGTGCGGCGCAGAAAGCTCACTCGGTGCTGCCGAGTCCTTGCCAGTGTTTCAGGCCGATGAAGATGAAGCGCAGTTGCTGGGTGATCTTCGCCTGCGGCGCCAGATACTCGGGCAGCGGTTCCAGCGGCGGGTCGGTGATTTCCGGCAGAGTGGCGAACACGCTCTTGACGATCAGGTCGGCCATGACGGCCAGGCCCTCGGAATCCAGGTGTTGCAGCTTGGGCATCAGGGACAGGTCCGTGGCCAGGTCCGTACTGATGTTCTCGCGCAGGCGGGCGATGGCCTGGCGAACGGGCAGGGAGCCGCCGTACTGTTCGCGGGCGAGGAACAGGAACTGCGAGCGGTTCTGTGCCACGACGTCCAGGAAGATTCGCACCGAGGCATCGATAATTCCGCCCATGACGAACTCGTTATGCCGGACCAGGCGGATGGTTTCCCGGAAGGTCTGGCCCACTTCGCTGACGAGCGCCAGGCCTAGTTGGTCCATGTCGTCGAAATGCCGGTAGAAGCCGGTCGGCACGATGCCGGCGGTTTTTGCCACCTCGCGCAGGCTGAGGCTGCCAAAGCCACGTCCACCGTCCATCAGATGGCGCGCTGCGTCCATCAGGGCATGACGAGTCTGTTGTTTCTGTTCGGCACGGGGCAGCATCGAGGGGACGTTTTCTAGGGACAGGAGCGGCGCACTCTAGCAAATCAGCTTTGCCGGCGTCGAACGTGGGAATAGGGGGCGCAGCGAAGAATCGGGGTTCCTGAAATGTCGAAGCCCGATCCAGGGGACCGGGCTTCGTTCCAGGCCATCATGGCCTCAGCTCACAGCTTGATGACGTTCTGCCAGGCGATCGGCACCGCCTTCGGTGATCAGGCCTTTTTCTTTCAGGCGATCGTTACCACCTTCTGCCAGGGTCTGGCCCAGGGGAGTGCGGTCGCTGCCACCTTCGGCCAGGGTTTGACCCAGTGGGGTGCGGTCACTGCCACCTTCGGCCAGGGTTTGACCCAGTGGAGTGCGGTCGCTGCCACCTTCGGCAAGGATCTGGCCCTGTGGAGTACGCTCGCTACCGTCGGAGGCCAGGGTCTGACCTTGTGGCGTGTGCTCCGAACCGTCCGAAGCCAGGGTGTTCAGCGACTGGCTGACAGTGGCGTGGCTGGATTGAGCTTGCGGTGCGGCTTGCTCGCGGGCTGGCAGGGCGTAGGCGTTGGCAGTCAGGACGGCAAGGGTAAGGCTGAGAAGTAATTGGCGTTTCATGATTGGTTGCTCCGTGGGAGGGCGATAAAGTGGGTACGAAGCTATTGTTAGCCTTGCAAAATCGATATAAAAGTTCATAAAGACAATGTTAATAATCAACGGAATTGATTGTTCGGGGCGAGGTGTCTAGCTCGGGCCTTTCGGGGTGTTACCCTTGCTCCATGTTGGGTATTTTCTACTCAGTCCTGCTTCACGAAGGGGCGTGGCCTGGAACGAAAAACTGATGGATTGGTCAGGTTTGGCCCGCTTTGATTTTCCGGTTGATGACGTTTTGCATTAAACCTTGCCGGGGGTTTGTCAGTCGTAAGGCTATATCGCGTCGCTTTTTGGACGTTCAGCCGCTATCAGGAGCCCCGTGCAATGACGCGCACTCGAAAAATCTTCCTTTGGGCCGGTGCCAGCCTGGTCCTGCTGCTGGCGGTGCTGGTGGCGATCATCGCGTTCTTCGATTGGAACCGGATCAAGCCGCCGGTCAATGCCAAGGTTTCCGAAATCCTGCATCGGCCCTTTGCCATCAACGGCAACCTGGCGGTGCGCTGGCAACGTGAACCGGATGAAGGTGGCTGGCGTGCCTGGCTGCCCTGGCCCCATGTGATCGCCGAGGACCTGACCCTGGGCAATCCGGACTGGTCGAAGAATCCGCAGATGGTCACCCTCAAGCGGGTCGAGCTGCGCTTGGCCCCATTGCCGTTGCTGGCCCAACAGGTGGTGATCCCCCGAATCGACCTGACCGAGCCGAACGCCAGTCTCGAACGCCTGGCCGATGGCCGGGCCAACTGGACGTTCCAGCTCGATCCCAAGGACCCGAACGAGCCGCCGTCCGCCTGGAGCGTGGATATTGGTGCCATCGGTTTTGACAAGGGTCATGTCACCCTCGACGACAAGAGTCTCAAGACACAGCTCGACTTGCTGATCGACCCGCTGGGCAAGCCGATTCCGTACAGCGATATCGTGGGCGACAGCGCCGCGAAGAAGGCGGTGGAGAAAGGCTCAACGCCGCAGGACTACGCGTTCGCATTCAAGGTCAAGGGCCAGTACCACGGCCAGAATCTCGCCGGGACCGGCAAGGTCGGTGGCCTGCTCGCGCTGCAGGACGCAAGCAAGCCTTTCCCGGTGCAGGCCGATGTGAAGATCGCCGATACCCGGATCGCCGTCGCCGGTACCCTGACCGATCCGCGTAACCTCGGCGCCCTGGACCTGCGCCTGAAGCTGGCCGGCAACAGCCTGGGCAACCTCTACCCGTTGACCGGCGTGACCCTGCCGGACTCGCCCGCCTACGAAACCGACGGCCACCTGATTGCCAAGTTGCATGAGCCGACGGGGGCGACCTTCAAGTATGAGCAGTTCAACGGCAGGATCGGCACCAGCGACATCCATGGCGACCTGTCGTATGTCGCCGGCCAACCGCGGCCGAAGCTCAGCGGCGTGCTGGTCTCCAACCAACTGCTGATGGTCGACCTCGGGCCGCTGATTGGCGCCGATTCCAACGCCAAGCAGAAGGCCCGCGGTGGTGAAAGCAAGCAGCCGGCGGACAAGGTCCTGCCGGTGGAGGAATTCCGTACTGAGCGCTGGCGCGACATGGATGCCGATGTGGAGTTTACCGGCAAGCGGATCGTCCACAGTGCCGAACTGCCCTTCACCGATCTCTATACCCACCTGGTGCTCACCGATGGCGAGCTGAGCCTGGAGCCCCTGCGTTTCGGCGTGGCCGGCGGCAAGCTCGATGCGCAGATCCGCCTCAACGGCCGGGCCACGCCGATGCAGGGCCGGGCGAAGCTGACGGCGCGCAACTTCAAGCTCAAGCAACTGTTCCCGACCTTCGAACCGATGAAAACCAGCTTTGGCGAACTCAATGGCGATGCCGATATCAGCGGTACCGGCAACTCGGTGGCACGCCTGTTGGGCACCTCCAATGGCGACCTGAAGATGTTGGTCAATGATGGCGCCGTCAGCCGGGGCCTGATGGAAATCGCCGGGCTTAACGTCGGTAACTATGTGGTAGGCAAGATCTTTGGCGACAAGGAAGTGAAGATCAATTGCGCGGCGGCCGACCTCGGCATCAAGAGCGGCCTGGCGACCACCCGCCTGTTCGTCTTCGATACCGAGAACGCCATCATCTACATCGATGGTACGGCCAACTTCGCCAGCGAGCAGTTGGACCTGAAGATCAGCCCCGAATCCAAGGGCTTCCGCCTGTTGTCCCTGCGCTCGCCGCTGTATGTGCGGGGCAAATTCATCAAGCCCGATGCCGGCGTGCAGGCGGTGCCGCTGCTGCTGCGCGGGGCTGGGATGGTGGCGCTGGGGGTGATCGCGGGACCGGCGACTGGATTGCTCGCGTTGGTGGCGCCGGGTGGTGATGTGCCGAACCAGTGCGCGCCTTTGCTGGAACAGATGAAGTCGGGCAAGGCGCCGCGGACGGTGAGGAACTGATTTTGTAGCGAGGGTTGCACAGGTTTCCTGTAGGAGCAGGGCTTGCCCGCGAAGCTTTTAGCGGCCTTGAGGGCCTATTCGCGGGCAAGCCACGCTCCTACAAGAGCCGACCAGGGCTTACAGATCCTTCAGGATATCCGCCATGTCATCGGCATGTTCTTCCTCTTGGGCGAGGATATCCTCGAAGATCCGTCGGGTGGTCGGATCCTGGTCGCCGATGAACTGGATGATCTCACGGTAGCTGTCCACCGCGATCCGCTCTGCCACCAGGTCCTCGTAGACCATTTCCTTAAGTGTCTTGCCGGCCACGTACTGGGCGTGGGAGTGCTGGGACAGCAGGTCCGGGTTGAACTCCGGCTCACCGCCCAACTGCACGATGCGCTCGGCCAGCCGGTCGGCGTGGGCCATTTCCTGATTGGCGTGTTCGAGGAATTCATCGGCGGCAACACTGGCCTTCAGGCCGTTGGCCATGAAGTGATGACGCTTGTAGCGCAGGGTGCAGACCAGCTCGGTGGCCAGCGACTCGTTGAGCAGGCGCAGGATCTCGCTGCGGTCGGCTCCATAGCCTTCGGTGACCGCGCCGTTCTCGACGTTCTTGCGCGCGCGCTCGCGCAGGGTGGTTACATCGGACAAATGCATGTCGCTCATCTCGATCTCCTGACTGATCCGGTTAGGGCGTCTCGCTCTGTTGGCGAGATCGCTACCCAGGGTGTGAGTGGTGCGAGAGCCGAAAAGTTTTATCCGATTGTTACCGCGAGGCGGCAGAACAGGGCATGTCGCCGTGTTGTCATCTTCAATGTCGATGCTTTCGTACAGCGCCTAGGCTTTACTCATACCCTGTCATGGACGGTCATTGATGTCGCAAGAACTCGCCACGCGTTATCCGTTGGTGCTGGTGCCGGGAATGCTCGGTTTTGTCCGGCTGCTGTGGTTTCCCTACTGGTATGGCATTACCCCGGCGTTGCGCGCAGGCGGCGCAGTCGTCTTTCCGGTCCGGGTTTCGCCGCTGCACTCCAGCGAAGTGCGTGGCGAGCAACTGTTGGCGCGGATCGAACAGATCCGCCGCGAGACCGGCGCGCAGAAGGTCAACCTGATCGGTCACAGCCAGGGGGCGCTGACGGCTCGTTATGCGGCGGCGCGGCAGCCGGAATGGGTGGCATCGGTGACATCAGTGGCCGGGCCCAACCATGGCTCGGAACTGGCCGATCATTTCCAGCGTCATTATCCGCCCACGAGTGCCCGCGGACGCCTGCTCACCTTTGTACTCTGTGCCGTCGCGCGGCTCATGGGCTGGCTGGAAACCGGTTACCGCGGGCCGGCGCTGCCGATGGACCTGGCCGCTTCGCATCATTCGCTGACCAGCGACGGCGTCGCCCTGTTCAACCGGCAGTATCCCCAGGGGCTTCCGGACAGTTGGGGCGGGCAGGGCGCCGAACTGGTCGATGGCGTGCGCTATTACTCCTGGTCAGGGACCCTGCAGCCGGGCATCACCGATCGCGGACGCAACCTGTTCGACGGCACCCACCGCAGTTGCCAGCTGTTCGCCAAGACCTTCATTCGCGAGGCCGGCCAGTGCGATGGCCTGGTCGGCCGCTACAGCTCGCACCTGGGGACGGTCATCGGTGATGACTATCCCCTGGATCACCTGGATATCGTCAACCAGTCCATCGGTCTGGTGGGCAAGGGCGCCGAGCCGATTCGCCTGTTCGTCGAGCATGCTCGCCGGCTCAAGGCTGCGGGGCTGTAGCCGGCTTGCGCAGCGGGGTGGTCCAGCGTTCGGACAAAATCACCCCGCCCAGCGTCATGGCACCGCCGAGCAGATGGTACAGCGCCAGTTGCTCGCGCAGGACCATGGCGGCGATCAGCGCGGTGAGGATCGGCAGCAGGTTGAAGAACAGCACCGTGCGGCTCGGACCCAGCCTGGCCACCGCCTTCATCCACACCAATGGCGCGAGCATCGATGCCAGCAGGCAGGCATACAGCACCAGGCCGGCGTTGTGCAGGTTCGGCCCGACCTTCGGTGACAACAGGTACAGCGGGAACAGCACCACCACCGCCACCACTATCTGCAGGTACAGCAACTGCAACGGCGGCAGGCGCAACTGCCACTTTTTCAGCAGGGTGCTGTAGACCGCGTAGGCCAGGGTTGCGCCAAGCATCATCGCGTCGCCCAGGTTCAGGCCATGGGTCAGCAGCGTGGCCAGGTTGCCCGCCGATACCACCACCAGCACCCCGATGAACGACAGCACCGCGCCGGACAGTGCGCCGGCGGTGAGCCGCTGGCCGAGGCTGACGATTGCCAGGGCCAGGGACATCAGTGGCATCAGCGACAGGATGATGCCCATGTTGGTCGCCGTGGTCAGGGTCGCGGCGTAGTAGGCCAGGCTCTGGTAAGCGACCATGCCGAGCACGCCGAGGGTGACGATCTTGCCCAGGTGCGGGCGGATTGCCGCGCGGTTGGCGATCACCGGGCGCAGCAGGAAGGGGCTGAACAGCAGGGCCGCCAGCAGCCAGCGGTAAAAGCCGATTTCGGCCGGGAAGATCGCGCCGACGGCCATTTTGTTGACGACGGTGTTGCCAGCCCAGATGAAGATGGCGAGCAGGGGAAACGCGTATTGCATGGGGTTCCAACCGGAGTGACAGGGTGAAGGGAATTATCCGGTTGTCCGGATCAAAGCTTATACTTCGATCCGGTCAATCAGCGTCGGAATCCGGACAGCATGCGCAAGATCCCCATCGAGATTCCGTCTTTCCCCGATCTGCCGGCGCCGGTCTATTTTCGCTATGCCGAATTCGGTCCTGGCAGCCATGCGGCGCTCCATAGTCACCGCTGGGGTTCATTGGACTACGTGTCCCATGGAGTCATCCACTACGAGGTGGCCGGGCGGCGTTTCATGTCGCCTTCCCGCTATGCCCTGTGGATTCCGCCCGGCACCGAACACAGCGCCTACAACACCCAGGCGATCGTCTATCGCTCGGTCTATGTCGCCGAGGAGCACTGTCGTGGCATGCCCGAGGAGGCGAGTACCCTGGCCATCAGCGACATCCTCAAGGCGATCCTCGGCGATTTCGCCCGGCGTGATGTGAAGATCCCCAGTGACCCGGCCGATATCCGCCTGGCCCAGGTCCTGGTGGACCAACTGCACCTGGCCAAGGTCCACAGCAGCTACCTGCCATACTCCGACGACCCTGGGCTGCTCAGCGTCCTTGAGGGACTGCAGGACGACCCGGCGGACAACCGCTCGCTGGCGCAGTGGGCGGCAAGCCTGCATGTCAGCGAACGGACCCTGGCCCGTCTGTTCGTCCGCGAGCTGGGGGTGAGCTTTGGTGAGTGGCGCCAGCGCCTGCGCTTCGTCTGCTCGATCCAGGCGCTGGAGGGTACTCGCAGCGTCCAGGAGATCGCCTTCGACATGGGCTACAGCAGCGCCTCGGCGTTCATCGCGATGTTCCAGCGCCAGGCTGGTTGTACCCCTGAGCAGTACCGACGGCAGTCCCGGATGCCCTGAGGTGGCGAGGTCGGGCGCTGGAGGTGTAACGGGGTTTGTCTACACTGCTTGGGTAGCCGCGCCCATCGGCGCGGCAACCAGGAGAAAACTCCATGAACATGCTGCGTATCCCGTTGTTGCTGGCAGGCCTGTTGCTGTGTTCCCAGGGCTTTGCCGCCACCGCTGCCCAACAGGCCCAGCAGGACAAGATGAAAACCTGCAACGCCGAAGCCACCACCAAGACCCTCAAGGGTGATGAACGCAAGGCCTTCATGAGCACCTGCCTGAAAGCCGCCAAACCCGTCACCCAGCAGGACAAGATGAAGACCTGCAACGCCGACGCCACCGCCAAGGCGCTCAAGGGCGACGAGCGCAAGACGTTCATGAGCACCTGCCTGAAGAAGTGATCCTGGCCGACAAGACCTCTACGGTGGTGGTGGGAGGTCTTCGTCTGTCGAGCGTATCCGGGGGGCGGAAGACTTTGTATCCGTGCATGTCGTTGCTTCCACGTCCCCCTAGTTCTGTCACCGGAACGCTGGCAGACTGCCCATCCTTTGGCACTGTTTAGTTTTGAGGCTGTATGTCGGCGTTTTCCCAGCGTTATGTAGTCTTGGCCAGTTTGATCATCGTCTGTGGTAGCCTGCTGATGGTGTTGCCGCTGCGGCTGTTGCCGAGCCTGTTGGCCGGCCTGCTGGTTTTCGAACTGGTGAACATGCTCACGCCCAAGCTCGAGCACCTGATTGCGGGGCGACGCGCGCGCTGGCTGGCGGTGGTGCTGCTGGGTACCCTGATCGTCAGCGTGCTGGCGCTGATTTTCGCCGGAGCCATCAGCTTCCTGCTGCACGAGGCGGAAAATCCCGGTGCCTCCCTGGGCAAGTTCATGGGGGTGGTGGACAAGGCCCGTGGGCAGTTGCCACCGTTCATCGATGCCTACCTGCCAGCCAGCGCGGCGGAATTCCAGGTGGCCATCGGTGAGTGGCTCAAGCGCCATCTCAGCGAGCTGCAACTGGTCGGCAAGGACGCGGCGCACATGTTCGTGACCCTGCTGATCGGCATGGTGCTGGGGGCGATCGTCGCCTTGCAGCATGTGTCCGATGCCAGTCAGCGCAAACCCCTGGCGGCGGCGCTGTTCGATCGGCTGCGGCTGCTGGTGCAGGCGTTTCGCAATATCGTCTTCGCGCAGATCAAGATCTCGGCGCTCAATACCGCGTTCACCGGGGTGTTCCTCGCGGTGATCCTGCCGCTGTGCGGGATCAAGCTGCCGCTGACCAAGACCCTGATCGTACTGACCTTCCTGCTCGGCCTGCTACCGGTCATCGGCAACCTGCTGTCCAACACGCTGATCACCATCGTCGCCCTGTCGTTGTCGATCTGGGTTGCGGTAGCCGCGCTGGGCTACCTGATCTTCATCCACAAGCTGGAGTATTTCCTCAACGCGCGGATCGTCGGCGGGCAGATCAGCGCCAAGTCGTGGGAGCTGCTGATGGCGATGCTGGTGTTCGAGGCGGCGTTCGGCCTGCCGGGGGTGGTGGCAGGACCGATCTACTATGCGTACCTCAAGAGCGAGCTGAGGCTGGCGGAGCTGGTCTGATCGCGCGGATGAATTGAC
This sequence comes from Pseudomonas sp. UTLPPB19802, assembly GCF_059730225.1. NCBI lineage: Bacteria > Pseudomonadati > Pseudomonadota > Gammaproteobacteria > Pseudomonadales > Pseudomonadaceae > Pseudomonas > Pseudomonas sp. UTLPPB19802. Next base: position 11,933 of record NZ_AP048545.1, on the reverse strand, counting down.
TTGCCCGTTCTGCGGGCGCGGGTATTTACAGGCGCCAGTGCGGCGACCTGGCTTGCCCGCGAGGGCGCTTTCAAGGTCGCCAAAAGCTTCGCGGGCAAGCCCTGCTCCTACAAGGTGTAGGTGTTCGTCTTCACCTTGGATCAGCCGTAGCGCTTCTGCGCGTCGATCGCCAGGCCGCTGCCGATGCTGCCGAAGATGTTCCCTTCCACGTGCTGCGCCTTGGGCAGCATCGCCGCGACGCTCTGGCGCAGGGCCGGAATGCCGCTCGAACCACCGGTGAAGAACACCGTGTCGACCTGTTCGACGCCCACGCCGGCATCGCCCAGCAATTGGGTGACGCTCTGGCGGATCCGCTCCAGCAGGTTGTCGATCGACGACTCGAACAGCGCCCGGCTCAGGTCCACGCTCAGGCCCGCCTCGATGCGATCCAGTGGCACATGGCGGTTCTCGGCGTGGGTCAACTGGATCTTGGTCTCTTCGACCTCCATCGCCAGCCAGTGCCCGGCGCGTTGCTCGATCAGCTTGAACAGGCGGTCGATGCCGACGGTGTCCTCGATGTCATAGCGCATGCTGCCCAGGGCCAGTTGGGATTTCTGCGAGTACACCGAGTTGATGGTGTGCCAGGTCGCCAGATTCATGTGGTGGCTGGTGGGCATGTAGGCGCCGCTCTTCATCCGACTGCCATAGCCGAACAGCGGCATCACGCCCTGCAGGCTCAACTGCTTGTCGAAGTCGGTACCGCCGACGTGCACGCCGCCGGTGGCGAGGATGTCCTCGTGGCGATCATCCAGGCCACGGCGCTCCGGCGACAGGCGCACCAGCGAGAAGTCCGAGGTACCCCCGCCGATGTCGACGATCAGTACCAGTTCCTCGCGCTCGATGGTCGACTCATAGTCGAAGGCCGCGGCGATCGGTTCATACTGGAAGGACACGTCCTTGAAGCCGATTTTCTTCGCCACTTCCACCAGGGTGTCTTCGGCTTCCTTGTCGGCGACGGGGTCGTCATCGACAAAGAACACCGGACGCCCGAGCACGACCTGTTCGAACTCGCGACCGGCGGTCGCTTCCAGGCGGCCCTTCAATTGGCCGATGAACATGCCCAGCAGGTCCTTGAACGGCAGGGCGGTGCCCAGCACGCTGGTGTCGTGCTTGATCAGCTTGGAGCCCAGCAGGCTCTTGAGCGAGCGCATCAGACGGCCTTCGTAGCCTTCCAGATACTCGTGCAGGGCCAGCCGGCCATAGACCGGGCGGCGTTCCTCGATATTGAAGAAGACCACCGAAGGCAGGGTGATCTTGTCGTCCTCCAGTGCGATCAGCGTTTCCACGCCGGGGCGCAGCCAGCCGACGGTGGAGTTGGACGTGCCGAAGTCGATGCCGCAGGCACGGGCCGCAGAGGCGTCTTTCATGTCTTTCGAGTTCCGGTGAAAAAACGGCCGCGCAGTGTATGCCAGTCGAGCGCGGAATCGAAGGCCGGTTATCCGTTGAATCGTGCCTGAGTGACTTGAAAGGTGCGCCAACACCCCCAAACTTGTTGTCACCGGTTCATGTTGTGTATCGGCGATGACAAGAAATCGCCGACACGGCCGATAAACTTCTGACGCCCCGCCCAGTCACAGCCTTGAGATCGCGAAAGGCCTGCCGAGCGGCGCGATATCGATAATGCAGGGTGATCCCTAGATGGACTTCAAAGACTACTACAAGATCCTGGGTGTCGAGCCTACGGCGGATGACAAGGCCATCAAGGCCGCTTACCGCAAGCTGGCGCGCAAGTACCACCCGGATGTCAGCAAGGAAAAGGACGCCGAGGCCAAGTTCAAGGACGCCTCGGAGGCCTATGAGGCGCTGAAGAGCGCCGACAAGCGCGCCGAATACGACGAATTGCGCAAATACGGCCAGCATGGCCAGCCGTTCCAGGGGCCTCCGGGCTGGCAGGGCCGTGGCGGCAACGCCGGGTTTGGCGGCGGCGGCGGTGATTTTTCGGATTTCTTCAGTTCTATCTTCGGCTCGCGCGGCGCCGGATTTGGTGGCGGTCAATCGGGTCGCAGCGCCGGCCGGCGAGGAAAAGACGTGGAAATGGAATTACCGATCTTCCTGGAAGAGAGCTTGTCGAACGAGTCGAAGAAGGTCACCTTCCAGGTGCCGCAATACAACGCGGCCGGCCAGCATGTGAGCAACACCAGCAAGAGCCTGAACGTGAAGATTCCGGCCGGGGTGACCGATGGCGAACGCATCCGCCTCAAGGGCCAGGGCGCGCCGGGCGCCGGTGGCGGGGCCAATGGCGACCTGTACCTGACGGTTCGTTTCGCACCCCACCCAAAATTCGATGTCGAAGGGGAGAACCTGATCATCACGTTGCCGCTGGCGCCGTGGGAACTGGCGCTGGGTACCGAAGTGGCGGTGCCGACCCTGACCGGCAAGATCAACCTCAAGGTCCCGGCCGGCAGCCAGAACGGCCAGCGCATGCGCGCCAAGGGCCACGGCCTGTTGAACAAGGCCGGCGAACGCGGTTATCTGTTCGTGCAACTCAAGGCGGTCATGCCCAGGCACAGCGACGACGCGGTGAAGGCGTTGTGGCAGGAGCTGGCGAAGAAGGCCGCATTCGACCCGAGAGAACAATGGAGTAGCTGATCATGAGTCCTGCCCTGAGCGTTCAACTGGACATGCAAGCTTTCTGCGAGGCGTCCGACCTGCCGGTCGCCTGTGTGATCGAAATCGTCGAACACGGCATCCTCGAACCTCAGGGCCGCTCACCGGACGCCTGGCGCTTTCTCGACCACGAACTGACGATTGCCCGGCGTGCAGTGAAGCTGCACGATGATCTGGAGCTGGAATGGCAGGGCGTGGCCCTGGCGCTGGAGTTGCTGGGTGAAGTCCGGCAGTTGCGCGCGGAGAACCGGATGCTGCGCCAGCGGTTGCAGCGTTTCGTCCACGATTGAGCGTCCGCCCTCGTGGGAGCCAGCTTGCTGGCGATTTCGTCGTGTCAGGCAATGAAGAGTCGACGGTTGAACCGCTATCGCCAGCAAGCCGGCTCCCACAAGGTCAGGAGCCAGGCATCCGGAAGAGGCCGCCTGGACTCCCTTCGGGGCTGTCAGAAGAGGAAGTAACGCTGCGCCATCGGCAGCACCTCCGCCGGTTCGCACCACAGCAATACGCCGTCGGCCTTGACCTGGTAGGTCTGCGGGTCGACCTCGATCTGCGGCAGGTAGTCGTTGTGGATCAGGTCGGTTTTCTGCACGTCGCGACAACCCTTGACCACGGCAATCCGCTTTTTCAAGCCGAGCAGCTCGGGCAACCCCGCCTCCAGTGCCGCCTGGCTGATGAAGGTCAGGCTGGTGGCATGCCGTGAGCCGCCGAAACTGGCGAACATCGGCCGGTAGTGCACCGGCTGCGGGGTCGGGATCGAGGCGTTGGCGTCGCCCATCAGGCTGGCGGCAATCGCCCCGCCCTTGAGGATCAGCGTCGGCTTGACGCCGAAGAAGGCCGGGCGCCAGAGCACCAGGTCGGCCCACTTGCCCACTTCGATGGAGCCGACCTCATGGCTGATGCCATGGGTGATCGCCGGGTTGATGGTGTACTTGGCGATGTAGCGTTTGACCCGGAAGTTGCTATTGCCATCGCCGTCGCCCGGCAGCGGCCCGCGCTGCCTTTTCATCTTGTCGGCGGTCTGCCAGGTGCGGGTGATCACTTCGCCGACGCGGCCCATGGCCTGGCTGTCGGAGCTGATCATCGAGAACGCACCGAGGTCGTGGAGAATGTCCTCGGCGGCGATGGTCTCGCGTCGGATGCGGCTCTCGGCGAAGGCCACGTCCTCGGCGATGCTCGGGTCGAGGTGATGGCAGACCATCAGCATGTCCAGGTGTTCGTCGATGGTGTTGCGGGTGAACGGCCGGGTCGGGTTGGTCGAACTCGGCAGGACGTTGGCGAAGCCGCAGGCCTTGATGATGTCCGGCGCATGGCCGCCGCCCGCACCCTCGGTGTGGTAGGTGTGGATGGTCCGGCCCTTGAACGCGCCCAGGGTGGTTTCGACGAAACCGGATTCATTGAGGGTGTCGGTGTGGATCGCCACCTGCACGTCGTACTGGTCGGCCACGCCCAGGCAATTGTCGATCGACGCCGGGGTGGTGCCCCAGTCTTCGTGGAGCTTGAGGCCGATGGCGCCGGCCCTGACCTGTTCGATCAGCGGCTCCGGCAGGCTGGCGTTGCCCTTGCCGGTCAGGCCGATGTTCATCGGGAAGGCATCGGCGGCCTGGAGCATGCGCGCCAGGTGCCAGGGCCCGGAGGTGCAGGTGGTGGCGTTGGTGCCGGTGGCCGGCCCGGTGCCGCCGCCGATCATGGTGGTGACGCCGCTCATCAGCGCTTCTTCGATCTGCTGCGGGCAGATGAAGTGGATATGGGTGTCGATCCCGCCGGCAGTGAGGATCATGCCCTCGCCGGCGATCACTTCGGTGCTGGCGCCGATGGCGATGGTCACGTCGGGCTGGATATCCGGGTTGCCGGCCTTGCCGATGGCCGCGATGCGCCCGTCCTTGAGGCCGACGTCGGCCTTGACGATGCCCCAGTGGTCGATGATCAGGGCGTTGGTGATCAGGGTGTCGACCACTTCGGCGGCCAGCAATTGGCCCTGGCCCATACCGTCGCGGATCACCTTGCCGCCGCCGAACTTCACTTCCTCGCCGTAGGTGGTGAAGTCCTTCTCCACTTCGATCCACAGCTCGGTGTCCGCCAGGCGCACCTTGTCGCCAACGGTGGGGCCGAACATGTCGGCATAGGCTTGTCGGGAAATCTTCATGTCGGTTCCTTGTCCAGGCTGCCCATCACCCTGCCGGCAAAACCGAACACCCGACGCAAGCCGGCCAGTTCCACCAATTCCACGTCACGGCTCTGCCCCGGCTCGAAGCGCACCGCGGTGCCGGCCGGAATGTTCAGGCGCATGCCGCGGCTGGCGGCGCGGTAGAAGCTCAGGGCGTCGTTGGTTTCGAAAAAGTGGTAGTGCGAGCCGACCTGGATCGGTCGATCGCCGCTGTTGGCCACGCTCAGGCTGATGGTGCGGCGACCGGCATTGAGCTCGATCTCGCCAGGCTGGATCTGATATTCACCAGGAATCATTCGGGTCGTCCCAGGGTCTTGAAGTAGATGGCGGTCGGATAATATTGGCCGTCCGGTGTGGTGCAGTAGTCCGGCAGTTCGCCCACCTTGGTGTAGTCGAGGGCGCGGTAGAAGGCTTCGGCGTCGGAGCCGGCCTGGGTGTCGAGGTACAACAGGCCGCGCCGGTGTTCGCGGGCCGCCTGCTCCACGGCCTGCATCAACTGCTGGCCAAGGCCATGGCGGCGCGCTTCGCCGAGCACCAACAGCTTCTGCACTTCGGCACGGTTCAGGCCGTTGGGCTTCTGGCACAACTGCAGTTGCACGCTGGCCAGCACTCCCTCGTCGCGTACCACCACCCAAAGCAACAGGTCGCCGTTGCCCAGGGCTGCCTGTACACCGTCGAAGTAGTCACGCGCCTGGCGTGCGTCGAGATCCTCCATGAAACCCACGGAAGCCCCGTGTGCCACAGCATCGAGCAACAGCTCGACCAGGCCCTGGCGGTAATGCGCAAAGCTTTCGGGGGTGACGCGACGCAACTGGGCGTTCATCGGCTTACTCCTCGGTGATGGTGGGCGGCAGGGCGCCCGGATTCAGGCACAGTTGCATGAAGGTCAGGTCCAGCCAGCGACCGAACTTCACGCCCACCTGGGGCATCTGCCCGGTGGTGACGAAGCCCTGGCGCTCATGCAGGCGAATGGAGGCGCTGTTACCGCTTTCGATGGCGGCGACCATGATGTGCTTGCCGCCATCCCGTGCGCGTTCGATCAGCGCCGTCATAAGCCTGGGCCCGAGGCCGTTGCCGCGCTGGTCGTTGCGCACGTACACCGAATGTTCGACGGTGTGGCGGAAGCCCTCGAAAGGCCGCCAGTCGCCAAAGGACGCGTAGCCGAGCACATTGTCGTCGCTGTCGACGATCACCAGGATCGGATAGCCCTGGGACTGCCGGGCGCTGAACCAGGCCTGGCGGTTGCCCAGGTCCACCGGTTGCTCGTTCCAGATCGCCGTGGTGTTGAGCACCGCGTCGTTGTAGATGTCGCGAATGGCCGGCAAGTCGGCATGCAGGGCGTCGCGGATAACGTAGGACATGGACGACCTCAGGCAATCGGTTGGTGGACGGTGACCAGCTTGGTACCGTCGGGGAAGGTCGCTTCGACCTGGATCTCCGGAATCATCTCCGGGATGCCCTCCATCACCTGGTCGCGGCTGAGCAGCGTCGTGCCGTAGTGCATCAGCTCGGCTACGGTCTGGCCGTCGCGGGCACCTTCGAGCAGCGCCGCCGAGATATAGGCCATGGCTTCCGGATAATTGAGTTTCACCCCACGGGCCAGGCGCCGTTCGGCAACCAGGCCGGCGGTGAAAATCAGCAGTTTGTCTTTTTCGCGGGGAGTCAGGTCCATGTTTCACAGATCCGTTGGCAGGCAGTTGAAAAACGCAAGGCGTCAAGAAAAGTCATGTGTTCCAGATCCTCGGTGGCACCGCTTCGCGGCCCAGCAGCGCCGGGCGTAGCAGCCGCCACAGCTCGATCAACCAGGCCCGGGCATGCAGTGCCTGGCTGGCCAGGCAGCGGGCCACGAGCAGGCCGGGGAGCTGGCTGAGGTCGCCGCGTACCGGCGTTGGCAGATTGCGGCAATGTTCGAGTAACTCGCTGTCGATTTCGCCCGTGACCAGCAAGGTGGCGAACACCGGCTGGCCGTCGAGCCCGATCGGCGAGTCCAGCAGGCCGTCGTTGCCGAGGATACGCTGGCGTTCGTGCCAGAGCGGCTTGCCGTCGCGGCGGATATCCAGGTGGGACTGGAAGTGCCCGAGGTCGAAGCGTTCGCCGCTGGCCGGGCGGCCGAGGGCGACCATGTCCCAGTAGAACAGCCGGGCGTCGCCCTCCAGTTCGACCAGGGTGTCGAGTTCGGCCTGGGCCGCGCTGAACACGATGGTTTCCTGGGGCAGCCATTCCAGGGTGGCACCCGCGCCGACCTTGAGCCGCAGGCTCTGGTGGGCGGGGCCACTGGCGCGATACCACTTGGCCGCGCCGGGGCTGGTCAGTTGCGCCCAGGCCTCGCGTTCGACGCTGGCGCTGATGTCCAGCCGGTCGCCGCCGGCGATGCCGCCAGGCGGATGGACGATGATGTGTTGGCAGACTTCCGGGCCTTCGGCATACAGGTGCTTCTGCACCCGCAGCGGGCCGAGATGACGGCGCCGGATCGGTCGCGTGGTGTCGCCGAAACGGGCGTAAGCCAGCTCCAGATCGGCGTGCCAGCTGGGCGTGAACAGGGCGTTGGTGGCAGATGCAGTCATGATGATCGTTTATTGTCCGGACGCTACAGGTTAGATCGTAACCAACCCGCGTACACCCTCGGTTTCCATATTTTCGCCACGGCCCTGCTGGACGATCTCGCCCCGCGACATCACCAGGTACTGGTCGGCCAGTTCGGCGGCGAAGTCGTAGAACTGTTCCACCAGCAGGATCGCCATGTCGCCACGGGCCGCCAGTTTGCGGATCACCGCGCCGATCTCCTTGATGACCGACGGCTGGATGCCCTCGGTGGGCTCATCGAGGATCAGCAGCCGCGGGCGGCTGGCCAGGGCCCGGCCGATCGCCAACTGTTGTTGTTGGCCACCGGAGAGATCGCCGCCGCGCCGATGTTTCATCTGTAGCAGCACCGGAAACAGTTCGTAGATGAACGCCGGGACTTCCCGTGCCTGGGAGGCGGGAAAGCGCGACAGGCCCATCAGCAGGTTTTCCTCCACCGTCAGCCGGCCGAAGATCTCCCGGCCCTGGGGCACGTAGGCGATGCCGGCGTGTACCCGCTGGTGCGGCTTGAAGCCGGTGATGGCGCTGCCTTCCCAGTTGATGCTGCCTTCGCGGGTCGGCAGCAGGCCCATCAGGCATTTGAGCAGGGTGGTCTTGCCGACGCCGTTGCGCCCGAGCAGGCAGGTGATTTCACCGACCTTCACATCGAACGACAGGCCGCGCAGGATGTGGCTACCGCCGTAGTATTGGTGCAGCTTGTCGACTTGCAGCATGGTCAGTGTTCCTAACTCTGTGGTGTTCGACACCGCCCCTGTAGGAGCGTGGCTTGCCCGCGAAGCTTTTCAGCGGCCTCAAGGGCCCATTCGCGGGCAAGCCCGGCTCCTGCTGGGGCATGTCGTGTCAGCGGCCGAGGTAGACCTCGATCACTCGCTCGTTTTCCTGCACCTGTTCCAGCGAGCCTTCGGCCAGTACGCTGCCCTGGTGCAACACGGTGACGTGGTCGGCAATCGCGCCGACGAAACCCATGTCGTGCTCCACCACCATCAGCGAATGCTTGCCGGCCAGGCTCTTGAACAGCTCGGCGGTGAACTCGGTCTCGGCATCGGTCATGCCCGCCACCGGTTCGTCGAGTAGCAGCAACTGCGGGTCCTGCATCAGCAGCATGCCGATCTCGAGAAACTGCTTCTGGCCGTGGGACAGCAGGCCGGCCGGGCGATTGACCGAGGCCGTCAGGCGAATGGTTTCCAGGACCTGGGCAATGCCGTCTTTTTGCTCGCCGCTCAGGCGTGCACGCAGGCTGGCCCAGACCGACTTGTCGGTCTTCTGCGCCAGTTCCAGGTTCTCGAACACGCTCAGGGCTTCGAATACCGTGGGCTTCTGGAACTTGCGGCCGATGCCGGCCTGGGCGATCTGCACCTCGCTCATCTGCGTCAGGTCCAGGGTTTCGCCAAACCAGGCCTTGCCCTGGCCGGGCCGGGTCTTGCCGGTGATCACGTCCATCAGGGTGGTCTTGCCGGCACCGTTGGGGCCGATGATGCAGCGCAACTCGCCGACACCGATGTACAGGTTGAGGTCGTTCAGTGCCTTGAAGCCGTCGAAGCTGACGCTGATGTCTTCCAGGGTCAGGATGGTCCCGTGGCGGGTATTGAGGCCCTTGCCGGCGGCCTGGCCGAGGCCGATCGCCTCGCGGCCGGTGCCGGCATCGAGTGCGGTGGGCTCGAGCATGAACTCGGCGTTCGCTGTGATTCTCATGCTTCGCCCCTTTTCTTCAGCAGGCCGATCACGCCCTTGGGCAGGTACAGGGTGACGACGATGAACAGCGCCCCGAGGAAGAACAGCCAGTATTCCGGGAACGCCACGGTGAACCAGCTCTTCATGCCGTTGACCACGCCCGCGCCGAGCAGCGGGCCGATGAGCGTGCCACGGCCGCCGAGGGCGACCCAGACGGCGGCCTCGATGGAGTTGGTCGGCGACATCTCGCTGGGGTTGATGATCCCCACCTGCGGCACGTACAGCGCCCCGGCGAGGCCGCACAGCACCGCGCTCAGGACCCAGACGAACAGCTTGAAGCCACGTGGGTCGTAGCCGCAGAACATCAGTCGGTTCTCCGCGTCGCGCAGCGCGGTCAGCACCCGGCCGAACTTGCTGCGCGCGAGCCGCCAGCCGCTGTACAGGCTGGCCAGCAACAGCAGCACGGTGGCCAGGAACAGTACGGCACGGGTGCCCGGTTCGGTGATGCCGAAGCCGAGGATGCTGCGGAAATTGGTGAAACCGTTGTTGCCGCCGAAGCCGGTCTCGTTGCGAAAGAACAGCAGCATCGCGGCGAAGGTCAGGGCCTGGGTCATGATCGAGAAGTACACGCCCTTGATCCGCGAGCGGAAGGCGAAGAAACCGAACACCAGCGCCAGCAGCCCCGGCGCCAGCACCACCAGGCACAGGGCCCAGAGGAAGTGGTCGGTGCCGGCCCAATACCACGGCAACTCGCTCCAGGACAGGAAGGTCATGAACGCCGGCAACTGGTCGCCGGACGCTTCGCGCATCAGGTACATGCCCATGGCGTAGCCGCCCAGGGCGAAGAACAGGCCGTGCCCGAGAGACAGCAGCCCGGCGTAGCCCCAGACCAGGTCGAGGGCCAGGGCGACGATGGCGTAGCAGAGGATCTTGCCCACCAGGGTCAGGGTATAGGCCGACACCTGCAGCGGGTTCTGCGCGGGCAACAGCGACAGCAGCGGCAGGGCCAGCAACAGGATCAGCAGCAGGCCGCCGACGGCGAGGGTCAGGCGTGGCCCGGCCTTTTGTGTAGCGCTCAACAGCAGGGGCTGGTTCATCAGTCGATCACCCGTCCTTTCAGTGCGAAGAGCCCTTGCGGACGTTTCTGGATAAACAGAATGATCAGCGCGAGGATCAGGATCTTGCCCAGTACCGCGCCGATCTGCGGTTCGAGGATCTTGTTGGCGATCCCCAGGCCGAACGCGGCCGTGACGCTGCCGGCCAGTTGGCCGACGCCGCCGAGTACCACTACCAGGAACGAGTCGATGATGTAGCTTTGGCCGAGGTCGGGGCCGACGTTGCCGATCTGGCTCAGGGCCACGCCACCGAGCCCGGCGATCCCCGAACCGAGGCCGAAGGCAAGCATGTCCACGCGGCCGGTGGGCACGCCACAGCAGGCGGCCATGTTGCGGTTCTGGGTGACGGCACGCACGTTCAGGCCGAGGCGGGTCTTGTTCAACAGCAGCCAGGTCAGAGCCACCACGAACAGCGCGAAAGCGATGATCACCAGGCGGCTGTAGGGCAGCACGAGGTTGGGCAGCACCTGGATGCCGCCGGACAGCCAGGCCGGGTTGGCGACCTCGACGTTCTGCGCGCCGAACAGCAGGCGTATCAGTTGGATCAGCATCAGGCTGATGCCCCAGGTGGCGAGCAGGGTTTCCAGCGGCCGCCCGTAGAGGTGGCGGATCACCGTGCGCTCCAGTGCCATGCCGATGGCCGCGGTGACGAAGAACGCCACCGGCAGCGCTACCAGCGGGTAGTAGTCGATGGCCTGGGGCATGAGGCGCTGGAACAGCAGTTGTACGCCATACGTGGCGTAGGCGCCGATCATCAGCATCTCGCCGTGGGCCATGTTGATCACTCCGAGCAGGCCGAAGGTGATCGCCAGTCCCAGCGCCGCCAGCAGCAGGATCGAGCCCAGGGACAGGCCACTGAAGGCCTGGCCAAGCAGTTCGCCAATCATCAGCTTGCGCTTGACCTGGGCCAGGCTGGTTTCGGCGGCGGTGTGTACGCCGGCATCGGTTTCGACGCCGGGCTGCAGCAGGTCTTCGAGACGCGTGCGGGCCAGTGGATCGCCGCTCTCACCGAGCAGGCGCACGGCGGCCAGGCGTACCCCCGGATCGGGGTCGACCAGTTGCAGGTTGGCCAGCGCCAGGCTCAGGGCCACATGCACGTCGGGGTTGGTTTCCCCGGCCAACTGCCGGTCGAGGAAGGGGAGCTGTGCCGGTTTGGCGCTCTTCTGCAGTTGGAGGGCGGCGGCGAGGCGCACCTTGGCGTCGGCGGCGAGCAGTTGCTGGGCGGCGACGGCGGTGTCGATCAGGCCGCGCAGGCGGTTGTTCAGGCGGACCGGTTGGGCAGGTGCGCCGTCGACGCTGATCTCGCCCTGTTGCAGGCTGGCGATCAGTTCGATGCGCGCCGGGTCCGGCTGGGCGGCCCAGCTTTCCAGCAGCCTGGCCTGTTGTGTCGGGTTGGCCGCGATGAAGTCGCTGGCATCGCTGGCGTGGGCGGCCATTGGCAACACCAGCAGTGCGGTGAGGATCAGGCGATAAAGGGCAGTGGGCATATCATTGGCCTTGCGCGTGGAAAAGACGAACTGGAGGCGGTCGCAGTTCCTGTGGCGAGCGGGCATTTGTGGCGAGGGGGCTTGCCCCCGTTGGGCTGCGAAGCGGCCCGAAATCCGGAGAACTCGGTGTATCAGATAGGCCGAGCACTCTGATTTTACGGCTGCTTCGCAGCCGAGCGGGGGCAAGCTCCCTCGCCACAGGGATTGGTGGAACTACAAAGGTCGGGATCACCATAACGGTTGGGTGACCGGCCCGCTTTCGGCGGGCCG